>CAWDRN010000001.1:0-667500 GCA_963804725.1 uncultured Alphaproteobacteria bacterium
AGAACACCGAATTTGGATCCCGAACCCGCCCGCCAAAGATGCTCCGCTCGCGGCCAGCATCCCTTTGGACAACTCAGTGGAATCTCGCGCTGCGGCGGCGATCGGGTTTTATCATCATATCAGCGGAGTCAATGGACAAGCCACCCTAACCTAAGCCCGCAACGATTGAAGCGCCTTGTCTTGGCGCTACGTGCTCTTGACGGATGGCAGGCCGGCGTTTCGTACCGTGGCGTGTCGACGACCTTGTTTGGCTCGGCCCGTACAGTGGCCGAGCCGTGGAAAACGGCGTCTATTCGTGATGCAACAATCCGTTTGGTCCGCATTGGCCGCCAGATGATGCCTGGTGGCTACCTTGACTTGCTCCGAGTCTAGTCAATTTCTATTCCCTGGGGATGGTATTTTTTCGAAGTCAATCTTCACCATCCCGCGGGCGCCGCCATCTGCGCCAGCGTGATCGCCAACAGCCGCAGTCTTCCGATGGCGGCCAAAGTCGATCACGGAGGTATCCGATGTCCACCAACCTCGTAGGCTTGCCGCCGCGCTATCTGCGTACGCCAGAGGCCGCGCGCTTCGTCGGCCTTTCCATCCGGACGCTTGAAAAGCATCGCATCTACGGCACCGGTGCCCGCTATTCGAAGCTCGGGGGACGCGTTGTCTATCGCGTCGAGGACCTGCAGGAATGGGTCAATGCCGCTGCTAAGCTGTCAACTTCCGACCCTGGCAAGGTCGTTGTGCTACCGGCCCGTCGTCACACCCCAGCCGAACTCGAGCGGGCGCGCGATTCACGCGGGCTGCAGCGCTGATGTTGTCGCGTGACCATCCACGATCCGAACGGCAACAGCTCGCACTTTTTCGGACGCTACCGGGCGATCTCGCCCCCCGCGATGTGCAGGACCTCATGGCCCATCCCTTCTTCTCGCTCGGAAAAACGCATCGCATCATCCCTATCGACTATCGAACCGGCGATGTCGCCATCCGGGTCGAAGCGATGGCTGAACACGGCATGGCGACCATCTGGGATGCCGATATCCTGATCTGGGCGGCATCGCAGATCGTGGAGGCTCGTGACTCTGGCCTGAGCACCTCGCGCCTGATGGCTGCCACTCCCCATAAGATCCTCACCTTTATCGGGCGTGGGGCCAGTGCGCGTGATTATCACCGCCTCAAGGCCGCTCTCAATCGCCTCCAATCTACCACCATAGCCACTACGCTGCGCCAAAGCAGTGTGGGGCAATTGCGCCGTTTTTCCTGGCTTAATGAGTGGACGAGAGCACGCCGACGCGCACGGTCGCGCCAACGGCATCGATCTCATCGTATCGGAGTGGTTCTACAAAGCGGTCCTCGAAGACGCGCTCGTGCTCACGATCGATCGCCAAGTATTTCAAGCTTACAGGCGGCCTGGAGCGCTGGCTTTACCGCATCGTCCGGAAGCACGCCGGTAAACAACGCGCAGGTTGGCGGTTCGATTTCCGCCATCTTTACGGCAAATCGGCCAGCCTTTCAGCCTACAAACGCTTCACGTACGAGCTACGCAACATCGCACGCCGGCAGCCTCTTCCGGGGTACCGCCTCGCTGTCGAGCGTCATCGTGGCGGACACGAAGTACTGGTCTTTCGCCTGCCCAATTATCCACAGGAGGCTGTGCACAAGGTGTTGGAGGCCTCGTGCCATCAGGAACCGCCTGCTCCGTGCCATCGGGGACCGCACTCCCGTGCTATCAGGAACCGGCAGGCCCGCTTTTTCAAGCGAAGTTAATCGCTTACGGCACGCCTAACTTAAAATCTAACAGAGAAAAAGCTAACTACTCTGTTGTTGGCAATCCACCGACGCGGTGTGAAACCGAAAGCGGCGCGCGATGATCGCCCCGCTACGCAACCCGTGTCGTTTGCCCTTTATGGCGCGAACGAGGCCGTAGATGAGTAGACTGGCCCAAAAGTCTGCGAACTCCGGTCCCTAATTATGCGACCGGTGGCCAGCTAATCTGCGACCAACGGGATCACCTCTCCGCCTCTCCGTCGAGAGAACCAAAGCCTGCGGCGTGCGAAGGGCGATTGAGCGGAATGCGTCTCACCGATCCTCCAACTCACGAGCGTGTCAGGCGCGCATACACCCAGATCTGTCGATCAGTCCACGAATTAGGGGCTAAATCCATGATCAGAGGGCCAAGAGCCGACGATCAACCTCCCGGAAAGACTCGAAGAACCGCCAGCCCTCAGAACTTCGCATTTGGGGGCAAACGACAGCCCGAATTGCGTTGGCAAGACGAGGTTGGCTTGGCACTTCGCCGGCAATTCAGCCCGCCGCCGAGGAAGGGGCTTGACCCTGATCGGCGCCAAGCTGCGGGGAGCTCTGGAGCGTACGCGACGCCACCTGGACCGCCTGTTCGGCATCGTCGCTTTGAGCGTAATCCAACTGATGCCCAAACTCGTCCGTCACTACGTCGTCGTCGACAGGCTACTATTCGTTGCAGAAGTATTTGGTCGCTCGCGCGAATTCCGCGATACCCAGAGAGGGCCCTCATGGCAATGGCGCGTTGCGCGACGGCCGCGCTGCGGCGGCATTGACCTGTGTGGAATTGGCTTGGCTCCAAAAGAAGATCAAGCACTGGATCCGGTTGGGCCGCACCGTCGAGGAGATGGTACCCGAGCGTCGACAGCGTGTCCTGAGCTTCCGATTCGACACCGTCTTCGCGTTCATTCGCTCAACCTCAGACGACTTCAGCACTATCGGTGCGGGGCCAAGTTCGCACGTGCAGTGGCGGAGCCTATCGGACGTTATTTTGCGTCAGTCCGGCGGACAGATGCTTCTGCAAGTTAATGGCTGGCCGAAGGTTCAGCGCGTGTTGTAGGAGATCGACGCTGGCGCGGCGGCAGGTATTGCCACACCCGATCACTGGCGACGCGTCCACAACCGGCTCTTCGCCGCCGGATAGACGCCTCATACGCTTGGGCTGGGTAATCGCCTCATATGTCCCGGCGTTCTGCGTCGGCGCATCGGCGCTCTTGCATCCGCTACCAAGGTTGATCTGGAACGCCAGCGCCAGCGTCCCCATCGGCCTTTACGCCGTGCATCCCGTAGGCACGCTGCAAGTCACGGAGCTCGTGGTAGTGAGGCCGCCGATCCCGCTCGCATGGTTCCTGGACGAGCGCCATTACCTGCCGATCGGCGTGCCGATGTTGAAGCGAATCCTTGCCGTTCCAGGCCAAACCGTATGTCGCACCGACAGCGCGATCACGGTCGACGGGGTCGTAATGGGCCGTGCGCTTGATCGCGACAGCCTCGGCAGGCACCTGCCGGCGTGGCACGGGTGCCGGCATGTCGCTGAAGGCGAAGTATTCCTGATGAACTGGGAGTTGCAAAGATTCCCCTCGATGGCCGATACTTTGGTCTGCTCTCCGTCACTGCGATCGTCGGTCGGGCGGATCCTCTCTGGACGCGGGAGGATGACAAACCGTGACCCTGCGCTATCACTTGATCGGGCGTTTCGTGTGCTGCCTGAACACTCTCCCCTCCTGCTTCGCCAAATTTGCGAGCAACAGGAAACCAACGCCTTCGACGCATCGACATCATTTTGGCTTCGGCGTCGGCCTCGTTCTCGTGACGCTGCTTAGCAGCATCGGAGCCCACGCTCAAACTGCAAGGGCGAGGCCGCTCACGATCGAGGTAGCTCATGTGCCGTTGGCTGCCTTCGTCGCCGAGGCCTCCCAGCGCTTTGGCATCGCTGCTGCGTGGATTCGTGCGGTCATGTGCGCCGAGAGCTCCGGAAATGTGCATGCCATCTCGCCGAAGGGTGCAATGGGAACTCATGCAGATTATGCCCGAAACCTGGGCGGTGTTACGTCGTCGCTACGGTCTCGGCGCCGATCCCTACGACGCGCACGACAACATTATCGCGGGCGCCGCCTATCTGCGGGAGCTGCACGATCGCTACGGTTTTCCCGGCTTTCTCGCGGATACAATGCCGGCCCTGCGCATTGGGAAGATCACCTTGCGACGGGTCGCCTCCTTCCCGCCCAGACGCGCGCTTATCTCGCCCGCCTCGCACCAATCGTCGATAGCGGCGCAACCGACGATGCAGTCTTTCTCGACACCATCGTACGATCCTGGACCGATGACATCGCTCTTCCCCCTGCATCTAGCTAACGCACCGACGGACAGTCAAACTGCACCTAATCCGTCGCCGTCGCTCTCGGACGACCAACCGCGGCGCGAAAGCCTGGAGCGGGCTAGCGCCGCACTCCGATGGTCTGTTTATCACCCTCTCCGGCAAGGAGCGATTATGATGAGCCCGTCGAGGCACAATCGTGCTGTGGAGGATTCGCTCGACATTCGGCGCGGCCACCCAGCACGTTGTCTTTATCAAGGCGCCCCGCTGTGACGGAATTGGTGCAGGTATGTGCGATTCGCGGTCGGCTGATGCTGTTCAACCAACGAGGTGTTGACGGGTGGACACACTATCTCACGTTCCCCGAACTTGAGACTACCAGACGAACGCGCGGCTCCACTGTCGAGCTCGTCCTCCAAGGACAATGCGGGCCGCCCGCCCGTCACTCGCTGCCAGGTCCGAGCTCACAATCGAGATCCAGATCATCACGCATGACGTAACCTCGTTCAACCGCCAGTTCTTCGCGAAGGGCCCCCACAGACTAAGCAGGGACGGCTTTCCGCCGAAGTCGCGTCGCGATGAACCATAGGTTCGATCACAGGTCGAGGAAGTTCTCGTGCGACTGAAAAGACAGCGCATCATACAGGAGATCGCGGTGCAAACTCACCCCAAACTCCAGCGTCAGTTTGCCCGACTGGTCATCTTCGAGGCACCGAGCTTGAGCTATGCCATCCTCGACTCCTCAGCCGCGATAGGGTTCGAGCACGAGGTCGTGGGTGACGAGAACACGAACAGGGAAGCCAGGGCGTATTGTGATCGTCGGCTGAATATTCAACGATCGGCTGATCACCTGCTGCCCAGCCTGGTTAATGCTCTGTGACATCCCTAGCTGGATCGCTTCTGCCAGAGAGCCATTGCTATTGCTGCTCATGCCGGCTTCCGACCCGACACTCAGGATGGTCGAGAGGAATGCAGCCTTCAACAGCGTGCCCCAGTGATTATCGACATCATCTTCGAGGCCAGCATAGCCTTCCGCATCCGTTCCGGGCTGCCGCTCGAGAACGATCGACTTGCCATTCGGCATAATGAGCCTGCTCCAAACGAGCAAAGCCCGCGTCTGACCGAATGCGACCTGGGCGTCGTATTGGCCGATCAGACGTGCGCCCTCTGGGATCAAAAGGATTTTGCCGGTCGGGCTATCATAGACATCCTCCGTCACCTGCGCGGTGATCTCACCGGGCAAATCGGAGCGCAGACCGGTGATCAGCGCTGCGGGGATAACAGCACCAGCCTGAAGGATGTAAGGACTCGCCGGGGTTTGAATTCGATCCACACTTGTCGTGCGCCGATCAACGTTGCCGTTCAGGAAGCCGCGCTTCTCATCCTGGGAGATTAGGCCGTCGGCGCCCGCTGTAGACCCAAATGCGGCAGTCGCGGCCACTGATGCCACCGGCGTGGGCGCACCCAAATTCGTTGTGACGAAGAGACGGCTCGTAAGGGCCGCCTCTTTTTCCTGCGCCAGCCGTTGCTTCTCGGGGTCGCGAGGAACCTGAGCCCGCACGCCAGTCATCGGCCCACTTGCGCTGGGGATCGGTTTACCAAGATCGTCCGGTGGACGAGGCCAGAGCTGAGGTGCCGACTTTGGCAGCCCGGTGTAGTCGTTCGGAAGGGCGGCGAGACCGTCGGGCGTGTTGCGGTTGTTGGTGTTGAAGAGCTCGGAGCCGGAGGTCTGGTACTGGGGCCGGAGGGCCAGGAACAGTGCGCCGGCGATACTCGAGGGCGGCGGCGGTCCCGAGGCCGATCAGGATCTTTCGCGACAAACGCGTAACCGGCGCACGGCTCGATCGGAGGCGCATCTCATGGACGGGACTGTTGCCGCCAGAAGGCGCGCCCTCCTCCTGGTGCGGCCCGTCCGTCATGACGTTTGCGCTCCGCTGCCGCTTCGGGCGTTCGTCGCTTGCAAAGCGCACCCAGAGCTTCGCATCCACGAAAGTGGATCGCTCCTCACCCCATCGGTGCGGACGATGCGCACGATCGCTTGATGCTGGACGCCGAGCCGCAGCTCCGCGGCGGCGAAAAGGCGATCGATGATCATGTGGTCGCCCTCGACGCGGTAGTTGACGAGCTGGCCATCGCCTTCGGGGCCGATCACCCAGAGCGGCGGCATCTCGCCCCGGGCGATGCCAGCCGGGAATTCGATAAATACCTGACGCCCGTCGTCGAATGCCCTGATTGGGCGCCAGGCCGGGTGGTCGCCCTCGATGCGGTAGCGGAAATTGAGCGCGTTAATGTCGACGCCGGTGGCGATGGGCGTCTCGGCAGCGGCCTCGGCATTCTGTTGCCGCAGTGCGATGAGCTGGTCTTGCGCGTAGATCCAAGACACGGCGGCCATGTAGGTCTTGTCGTCGGAGCGGAGCTCGACGTGATAGGTGCGCCGGTCAGTATTGATGACGAGGTTGGTCATAAGGTCCGCCCGCGTCGGCTTGACGAGGATGTGGACGCGCTTCGTCACGCCTGCGCCGCTCTCGGTCTCGCCAATGATCCAGCGCACGGTGTCGCCCGCTGCGACGGGGCCTGAGCCGGCGAGCTGTTCGCCGGCCTCGAGCGCGATATCCGTGATATCGCCGGGCGCCGCGTAGACTTGGTAGAGCGCGCCGTCCGACCAGGGATAGACCTGGATTGCGTTGAGATAACCAGCGCGGGTCGGCTGAACGCGTGCCGCCAGGTTGGCTTGGTCGATCCGCGCATAGGGATCGTCAACCTCCCGCGCAGCAGTTTTCGCGCGAGGGATCGGCTTCAACTGCCCCGGCAGCGGCAGGAGCTTCGGCACCTCGACTATCCGCACGGGCTTCGGCGCATCGGGCTGCAGCAAGGCCCTATGCGGCCTATCGTCGTAACTGATCTCAGGCGGCTTCCAGGTCGAGCAGGCAGCAAGAGAAAGCGAGACAAGCGAGATGATCAGCATCAACAAGGCGCGCATTGGCCGAGCTCCTTTGACCAGTTGAGGGCACGGACGTAGACCCCGAGCGGATTTTTCTTCAGCTGATCGGCGTCGGTGGGCGTCTCTGACACCACAGTGAGGATGGCGCTCCAGCGTTCGGTGGCGGTGAGCACACCGTCGACATAGTGACGCTCGACCCACGCGACCCGGAAGCTGTCGTCGGAGGCACGGATGACGCTAGCGACGTCCACCGAGACTTGCTCCTTCGCAATCTTAGCGAAGGGATCGTTGGTCCGGGCGTAGTCGTTGAGCGCGAGCGCGCCCTTGTCGGTGACGTAGTCGTAGGCATCGAGCCAGTCGTGGCGTAGCACTATGGGATCGGCAGGGGATGCTGCGCATCTCCTCGATGAAGCGCGCGAGATGCCAGGCGATCTGCGGATCAGTAGGCCGATAGCCGGCGATGGCTGGTGCCACGGTCTGTGCCTGGCCGAGCTTGTCGACCTCGACCACCCAAGGCGTGATCGTGCCGCGCGCCGATTGCCAGATGAGACCAGCCGCAAACCCCCACTGAGCGCGAGCGCGCTGAAGAAGGCGAGACGCCAGTTCTTTGCCTGGACACGCGCCGAACCAATCCGCTCGTCCCAGAGCTGGCCTGCGCGCTGATAGGGCGTCTCCGGTCGCGGGGTTTTGCCGTAGCGGACAGTCGATCGTCGGAACATGGGTCACTCCCCCTCGGAAAGATCGACGTTGCCGCCGGCCGATCGGATGGTCGCCGGAGCGCAACGCTTGGCTGGCGGCAGTTGCCGCGTGGCTGATGGCTTGGTTCCGCTTCATGCGACGCGCCCAGCCCGGCGGTTCTGAAGCGCCGGCCGAATTGGCGGCGCCGCTTGTGTCGGACTGCGGGGCTCTTCTCCAGTCACGTCCCGGCCGCCCGCCTCGAAGCTCTCGCGCATGGCAGCAGTCGCGCGGCGCAATGGACTCATAGGGGCGGAACTCGCGGCTTCGACCAGACCGGATATGCCGCCCGCGCGATGTGCCGTGGTCGCGGCACCCGCGAGCGCGGCGCCGCCGCGCGCCGTGCTGGCGATCGCGCGACCAGCGCCGCCAATCACGCCCATACCTGCGCCGGAAAGCGCGACGCCCGCCGCGCCGATGCCGGCTACGGCGAGGCTAGTCCCGACAGCGGCGCCTGCGCCGAGCTGCGGACCACCGGCGATCAGGCCATTGGCAATACCGGGACCGAAGATGGTGAGGCCGAGCAGCGACAAGCGCCGCGAGGATCAGCGTCAGCGCGTCGGAAATCGTCGGCGGATTGTTCAGGGTGCCAGTGAACTGGCCGAAGATCGTCGAGCCAATGCCGATGATGACGGCGAGCGCCATGATCTTGATGCCCGAAGAGACAACGTTGCCGAGCACCCTCTCGGCCATGAAAGCGGTGCGTGCCGAAGAGCCCGAAGGGAACGAGCACGAAGCCGGCAAGCGTCGTCAGCTTGAACTCGATGAGCGACACGAAAAGCTGGATCGCCATCACGAAGAAGCTGATGACGACGATCATCCAGGCGACGAGCAGGATGATGATTTGAACCAGGTTCGCGAAGACGCTGGTGAAGCCCATCATGCCGGAGATCGCGGTCAGGATCGGCTTGCCGGCATCGATGCCGACTTCGGCGATCTTGCCCGGCTGAAGCAGCTGCGCGGCGCTTATCGTGCCGCCGCCTGCCTCGATGCCGAGGCCGGCGAAGCTGTTGTAGACGATCTGCGCGAGGTTGTTGTAGTTGCCGATGATGAAGGCGAAGACCCCGATATAGAGGGTCTTCCTGATGAGCCGCGCGAGCACGTCCTCATCTGGCGCCATCGCCCAGAAGAGGCCGGCGAGCGTCATGTCGATCGCGATCAGGACAGCGGCGATCGAGCGTACATCGACCTGCACGAGGCCAAAGCCCGAATCGATGTACTGCGTGAAGGTGCCCAGGAAATTGTCGATGACCCCAGTGCCGTTCATGGCGTGCCTACTTGTCCGGAGGTCTGCGGTAGGGCTGCGGGGGCAGGCGCGGTCGCGGGCGGTATCGGTGAAAAACCGGCCGCGGTTCTCGGCCCACGCCGCTTCGCAGCCGGCGTCATCCTTTGCAGCCATCGCCAGCGTCCGACAGCGTGCAAGTTCTGCGGTGAGCCGATCGGCCGGAGCGGCGGGCTGGGAGAGGAAGAGTAGCCGAAGACTGTAGGTTCTGGCGGAAGTGAAGCGCGGCCGCGACGATCGCCATCGCTAAGAGGGCAAAGCCGATCGCGCGGATGATCGCGGGAATGTCGAGTAGCCGGCTGCGCATCAGTGGAACATCTGCGCGGAGCCGGGCTGGTAGCCGGCGCCGTAATTGAGGAAATTCTGCATCTGCTGCTGGGCTTGCGCTTGTGTCTCAAGCTTGCCCGCGCCATCGATGCTCTGGGCGCGCGCCATCGCCGCAATGACGGCGGTCACGTCGGCGAGCTGCTGCGCCGTGAGCCCGATGAGCTGATTGCCGGACTGCGCAGCCTGAAGCGCACCGGCGGCGCCCTGGCTCGAGGAGATCAGCGCGTTGATCTGAGTGCGGGCATTGTCGAGATTCTGAACAACGCTGGTCTGGATGTTCATGGCGTCCTGGTACGCCGCGCGCGCGTTCTGCCAGCGTGTCTGCGCGTCGGCAAGAAGCTGCGCGTTCGGCGTAGAGGCAGAATAGCTCTGCGGATAGACCTGGGTGAAAGCCTGATCGATTGTGGTGACGCTGTAGGCGATGCGCTGCGCCTGGCTCAGGAGCTGCTCAGTGCGGAGAATTGAGGCCTCGAGCTGGGCGACGGACGAATACGGCAGACTCGCCAGATTCCTCGCCTGGTTGATCAGCATCGTGGCCTGGTTTTCGAGGCCCTGGATCTCGTTGTTGACTTGCTGCAGCTCGCGCGCCGCCGTCAGGACGTTCTGCGAGAAGTTCGTCGGGTCGTAGACGATGTATTGGGGGAGCGCTGGCACGCTTCCCGCTGTGATCGCGATGGCAGCAATACCGGCGACAAGAAGCGCGCGAGCGGAATTCGGAATCATTGCGAGCTCTCCGTGCTGGGGGTGAGCATGTCCGCGGCCCAATCGAGCCCCTTGCGGCGGAGCCACGCGGCCGCGAAGCGATCCCGCCCGTGCAGCAGCGAAGACGTCGGTGATGGCGGCCTGGTCGGCCTTGGAGGATGCGGCGGTGAAGGCGAGCGCGACCTCGGAGAGGCCTAGCTCGAAGAGACGGTTTCCCCTGCGGCTCTGGCAATAGTAGTCGCGCTTCGGCGTCGCCCGGCTCAGGATCTCAATCTGGCGATCATTCAATCCGAAGCGGCGATAGACGGTGGCGATCTGCGGTTCGAGCGCACGCTCGTTCGGCAGGAAGAGCCGCGTCGGGCAGCTCTCGATGATCGGCGCGGCGATCGGACTGCCGTCGATGTCGGCAAGCGACTGCGTCGCGAAGATGACCGAGGCATTCTTCTTGCGAAGCGTCTTCAGCCATTCGCGCAATTGGCGGGCGAAGCCGGTGTCATCGAGGGCAAGCCATCCCTCGTCCACAATCAGCAGCGTGGGTCGGCCGGTGAAGCGATCCTCTATGCGGTGGAAGAGATAGGACAATACCGCGGGTGCCGCGCCGGTGCCGATCAGGCCCTCGGTCTCGAAAGCCTGAACGTCCGCCTCACCGAGCCGCTCGCTCTCGGCGTCCAAGAGCCGGCCCCACGGCCCAGCAACGGTATAGGGCTGCAATGCCTGCTTCAAGGCATTGGACTGCAGCAGCACGGAGAGGCCCGTCATGGTCCGCTCCTCCGCCGGCGCCGAAGCGAGCGAAGTCAGCGCCGACCATAGATGCTCTTTGAGCTCAGGCGTGACGGTGATCGATTCCCGCGCCAGCAGCGTCGCGAGCCAATCGGCTGCCCAGGCGCGCTCGCCAGCGTGATCGATGCGCGCGAGCGGCTGTAGGGCGACCGGGTCGTCACGTCATCGGCAAGCCCGCCGCCAAGATCGTGCCAGTCGCCGCCCATGGCGAGTGCCGCCGCGCGGATCGAGCCGCCGAAATCGAAGGCGAATACCTGCGCGCCGGCATAGCGGCAGAACTGGAGCGCCATCAGAGCCAGAAGAACGCTCTTGCCCCCGCCAGTCGGTCCGACGATCAACGTATGGCCGACATCACCGACATGAAGCGAAAACCGAAACGGCGTCGAACCTTCTGTGCGCGCAAGAAAGAGTGGCGGCGCTTGCAAATGCTCGTCGCGTTCCGGTCCGGCCCAGACGGCCGAGAACGGCATCATGTGTGCGAGGTTCAGCGTTGAAATCGGAGGCTGCCGCACGTTCGCATAGACGTGGCCGGGGAGAGAACCGAGCCAGGCCTCAATCGCATTCAATGTCTCACGCATGCAGGTGAAGTCGCGGCCCTGGATCGCCTTCTCGACCAGGCGCAGTCGCTCGTCGACGACGCGGGCATCCTCGTCCCAAACCGAGACGGTCGCGGTAACGTAGACCTCGCCGACGAGATCGGAGCCGAGCTCCTGCAGGGCGGCATCGGCATCGAGCGCCTTGTTCGCGGCGTCGCTGTCCATCAGGACAGACGCCTCGTTGGTCATGACCTCCTTGAGGATGGCGATGATCGACTTGCGCTTGGCGAACCATTGGCGCCGGATCTTGGCCAGAAGCTTGTTGGCGTCGTTCTTGTCGAGGCAGATGGCTCGCGTCGACCACCGATAAGGAAAAGCCAGATGGTTGAGATCGTCGAGCAGACCCGGCCAGGTCTGCGACGGAAATCCCATGATGGTCAGCGTGCGCAGATGTGCACCGCCAAGCCGAGGTTGCAATCCGCCAGTCAGATCCTCGTCCACCAATATCGCATCGAGATACATCGGCGTCTCGGGAACGCGGACGCGCTGCCGGCGCGTCGAAATGCAAGAATGGAGGTAGGTGAGCGTCTCGCCGTCATCGAGCCAATCGACTTCGGGCATGAAGCCTTCGATCAGCGCGAAAAAGCGCTCGGTACGATCGACGAAGCCTTCGAGAGCTCCACGCCATTCCGTGCCTTCATGGTCTCGGTTCTCGAGGAACCAGGCTTCGGCGCGGGCCGCGTCGTCCGTGGGCGGCAGCCAGAGTAGCGTGAGGAAGTAGATATTCTCGAAGTGCGCCCCTTCCTCCTCGAATTGAGCGCGACGCTCGGCGTCGACCAGGCGCGAGGCGGCGTCGGGAAACGCGCTGACCGGATAGAAGTAGGCTGGCTGCCGCTGCGCCTCGACGAAGATCGCCCATCCGGAACCAAGGCGGCGAAGCGCGTTGTTGAGCCGAGAGGTGATCGCTACTAGCTCGGCCGGGGTCGACGAGTCGAGATCTGGACCACGGAATCTGGCGGTACGCTGGAACGAGCCGTCCTTGTTGAGGATGACGCCTTTGCGGACGAGAGCGGCCCACGGCAGGAGGTCGGCAAGGCTCTGCGCGTGGCGGCGATATTCGGCGAGACTCATCATCAGGAAGACCTCAGGCCACGAGATGCGGCGGATAGCGGAGGTGCCGCCGCACCACATCGACGAAGGCCGCGTCCTGCTTTGTAGCCCATACCGCGGCGAGATGGCCGACCAGCCAGATGAGGCCGCCGACGATCCAGAGCCGAAGCCCGAGCCCGACGGCGGCCGCGAGCGTGCCGTTGACGATCGCCACCGCACGCGGAGCGCCGCCCAGCAGAATCGGCTCGGTGAGCGCGCGGTGAACGGGTGCGTAGTAGCTGGCGATATGCCCCTCGTGCTCCATCACACGAGCACTCCGCCCGCGAACTGAAAGAAGCTGAGGAAGAAGCTTGATGCGGCGAAGGCGATAGAAATGCCGAAGACGATCTGGATTAGCCGACGGAAGCCGCCGCTGGTTTCGCCGAACGCGAGCGTAAGGCCGGTGATGACGATGATGATCACAGAAATCACTTTGGCGACCGGGCCCTGCACCGATTCGAGGATCTGATTGAGCGGCTGCTCCCAAGGCATGTTGGAGCCGGCGGCATAGCCGGGCGCGGCCGCAAGGGTGATCAGGATGATGGCGGAGCCCGCAGCGACCGCACGACGCGCTCGGTGGGGCCGCATTACGGTTCTCCTCTTGGACGAGAATGTAGTCGCCCGTCGGGCCAAGGCCTTTGACCTTCGCCAGTTCGACAAGACGGCGCGCCGAGCCACGGCCGGCGAGGACCGCGATGAGATCGATTGTCTCGGCGATAAGCGCGCGTGGGACCGTGACGACGGCTTCCTGGATGAGCTGCTCGAGGCGGCGGAGCGCGCCGATGGCGGAGCCCGCGTGCAACGTGCCGACACCGCCGGGATGGCCGGTGCCCCACGCCTTCAGCAGGTCCAACGCCTCAGCGCCGCGGACCTCGCCGATCGGGATGCGGTCAGGACGGAGCCGCAGCGACGAGCGGACGAGATCGGAGAGCGACGCGGCACCGTCCTTGGTGCGCAGCGCCACGAGGTTCGGCGCCGTGCATTGCAGCTCGCGCGTATCCTCGATCAGCACCACCCGGTCGCCAGTGTTGGCGATTTCGGCCAGGAGCGCATTGACCAGCGTGGTCTTGCCGGTGGAGGTGCCGCCGGCGACGAGGATGTTCTTGCGCGCCAGCACGCCGGCGCGCAGCAATGCGGCTTGCTGAGCCGACATAATGCCGGCGTCGACATAGTCGCCGAGGGTGAACACGGCGACTGCGGGCCTCCGGATCGCGAAGCACGGCGCCGCCACTACGGGCGGCAACAAGCCCTCGAACCGCTCGCCCGTTTCTGGCAATTCGGCCGAGACGCGCGGAGCACCGGCATGGACCTCGACGCCAACGTGATGCGCCACGAGGCGAAGGATACGCTCAGCGTCAGCAGCCGTGACGCGGTGGCCCGTGTCATCGAGCCCGCCGGACAGCCGGTCGATCCACAGCCGCCCGTCGGGATTCAGCATCACCTCGACGACGCCATCGTCTTCGAGGAAGCCGGCGATCGCAGGCCCTAGCGCACTGCGTAGCATGCGCGCGCCGCGCGCATAAACCTCCGATCGGGAATGAGATTGTCTTCACATTGAACCCCGCGAATTGGCCTGATGGTCAGGCGCAGATCTCAGCGGGATTGATTAGAAAGAGCAGTAGACGGGTCGTTGCAACAACTGCGTTGAGGTGGGAGGGCTGCCGGATGGAAAGACAGGCAGGCGGGACGATCGTTATTCGTTATTCAGCCTTTGGCTCAGTTGCTTCGTTGCTTCGGCTACGAGCCCGTTACATCCCGATCGTTTCGGCAAGCGTGCGTCCGCGCGACGTGTCGGGTGTCAGATGAAACGGGCCCGCTTTCGGACTTCGCTTGACACCAGCGCGCGGCGATAATGGCCGAGGCCACTTCCCGGCATCGCTCGGCAGTGGCTCAAATAGTCGTTTCGCGTGCGCGACGTTGTGCTTCGTATCGCTCGCGATCTTGATAAATGAGCGCGCAAAGCAACATCGAGACCGTCTTGTCATCGTCGGAAAATGGCAGCCAAAGAGCTTCATAACGCCAAACGCGACCGTCAAGAATACGATCATGGTGCACCACATCGGGCGCTACAGTCTCGACCAAAGCCTCACAGCGCGCGATCACATACGCGCGATATTCGGAGTCTGGCAGTGCATCGAGCATCTTGCCGGTCATGTCATACCCGGCTCGCTTCGCCATTTCCGTGCCGTGCAGGCGCACCCGAAATCGTAAGGGATCGCGCAGTACGTCGACCATCATGATATTTCCCCAGAGATAGCGGAAATCGACAGGGTCAATATCGTGGCGTGATGGTGCCGAACGGCTCCCTCGCTTGTCACTCCAATACGAGTACAAGCGGCGAAGTGATGATTCCCCAATCTGTTGGGAAATAAGCGTCACCTGCGATATCCCAGCGTGTCATCACTTGGTCATTCTCTTCTGGATTTAGACGCCTGGAGGATTGCTGTCTATCAGGGTTACCAATGAGAACATCGCCAATAAGTTGAAGGATAGATCTTTCAGGTGACTCGCCCGGAAGCATTCCACGTCTTATTTCCCGGATTCCGAGCAATTTCGCGATGTCCGGACATCAGCTTACTCAAGGGACCGGAGCCGCAGGCGGGCGGAACGAAAAGCGAGAAAGAGTTCGACGAGAGGGCCGGCCTACTGTTTCGGGCGGCCAATCGGCGGGAAGCTATTTATCCACTGGCTTGCCGGGAATTCGCTGCACCAGCGTAGAATTACATGTGCGCCCACAGCCACCCCGTTTCGCGGCGGCTTACGCGAACCGAACACATTTTTGCCGCAATTATTCAGTCGAGCCGACCGGCACCCTGGCCCGTATTTATGAGGTTCTGAATTTGACCCGGCCTCAGCTCGTCCCAGAAAATGATCCCTCCTGGCGAGGATGGATCCATGGGCATTTTCGGCATGCTGGAGGGTTCGCCGGAGCCCCTCTGTTCCGCAAGAAGATGGCGCGAGAGCACTTCGTCGCCTTCGGCAAGAATCACTCGGCCTTGCCCAGCGTGCGCTTTGGTCGTCCCAGAGGCATCACTCGCAACTGCCGAAGAATACCAGCCTGAAGCAGCGAAAACCACCGACAGCGAGAGTAGGGCAAGTCTCCACTTTCCCCGCCCGCTTCCAATTCCTCGGCTCTGAGTCCTGAGATTAAGCATGGGCAATTCTTCCTTTGACGTCACTGTCTGCTCGCTCTTGCTCTAGTCGCCATATCCTCAATGATGCATCAGCAATGCGTTGCTTTGAATAACACCAGCAATGTTGCTCATCGTAACTACATTGTGAAGCGTACTGGCAAACCCTTGGGTTGTCAAATTCAGCGTCGTAACGGATTGGAATGCCTGATTGTTCGCGGCGTTCTGGATCACGCTTTGGATCGCGCCGTTGTTGACGGTCACCCCTAAATTGGTAAGTCCACCATTTGCAACTGCCGAAAGCGTCGCGTTCAACGCTGAAGGCGTGATGGTGATCGAGGTCGGCCCCGAATTCATTGTCACATTGGGTGTCTGCGTATTTGTGGTCACCAAGTTGGTGTTGCTGACCGGTGGCGTAAAGGTCGGCGCCCCCAAATGCGGGGTATTGTTGGTATTTGTCATCCCGCCCGTGCCGCCCGAAAAGTTATTTGGCAAATTGTTTGGCGTCGAGGGCGGATTTCCGCCGGAAGGCGGCGTGAACGACCCGGTCATTGAGCCGAACTTGGACGGCGTGAAGGACATGCTTTTGATCCCGCCTTGCGGCGTCGAGAATACCGACGTGGTCCCGCTTGGTCCGGTCTGCGTCAGCGTGAAGTTGTTGTCCACCTTGAGCGAGACCGAGTTCGCCAGCTGATTGTTCACGTATTGCTGCACCGAAACCCCGAAATTGATCATGTTGCCATTGGAAAGGAAAAATCCGCCTCGCAGCCGGTCCAGTTCGGCGCGAGTCGAGCGCTGGGTCGGAATTGAATGCCAGCAATTCGGTTGGCCCACCAATGGGCGTCGCGAAGCTCGATGCCGGCGATAACGCGATGACGAGCGGTAACGCCACCAAAACCGTCCCGCTGAGGTACCCCCTGACAACCCGATATGGTGATGACCGCATATGTCCCTCCCTCATTCCGGCGTCACTGTGGCATTGTGTTCTGGCCAGGAAGCGAAAGCAGCAGAGTCGCCAGATTCTGCATGTTCCTGGCTAAATCGATGGGCGCCCGGGGCTGTACCGCCCAGTCCGTTTCGCGGTTGAACGATTTGCGTCCGACATCGATGTGATTGAGAATTACGAAAAAGACCCCGTTCCAAGCCTGCTTGAAATCATCAACTGAAATTGCCCGGGTCCCCAACGCCGGGTCAGCAATTAGCACACGGCCGTCTCTGACCCCTTCGACGATGGAGAAGTGCAGGTAGCCGTTAATCCGCAGCAGCACCACTGCCGGCACCGCTGCCTTGACGAGACGATCGAGGGACGACCGGTACCCGTTCGACGGGATCGAACGGCGTGCCAGATAGTCCTGCATGTCGAGCATCGAAAACCCTTCACGCTTTATTTTTTGCTGGTCGCCATGCTGCCACATGTCGACAAAAACATCGGTTTCCTTTGCCGGAATGCCGTAATGGAAGTTCATTAGTGTGGCGAGCGCGGCCGACCCGCAACTGAAGTCGTATTGCTGGCGAATAACCGACCGGAACTTCAGTTCCTTGAGCGTGGTCAGATGGACCCGGTAAGCGCCCTCCTGCCCGTAGTAGTAAAGCTCTCCGGCCTGAGCCGAAGTTGAAGGCAGAGAGACGCCGGCCAACACGCTCAAAAACAACAACAGCCCGCCAACGCGCAGCGCCGAAGCGCGCCCGTTTTCCATGGCACCTCCGAAGGCCCCAGATCGTCTTATTTTATGTTGACGTTAAGTATAGTCTCCGACTGCATCGCGACGTTGTTCCCAGTGTTTTGAAAGACTGTGAACAGGCCATCCGAACCACTAATCGAACCTAAGAGATTGCTACCGGTATGCGTGAAAGCGCCTACCGAATTCCCGTCGACAGTGGCAGACATATCTTGTTGAACTGGCGGATTGGCTCCGCCGCGTTGACCGGCAAGATCCTTCGACCCCACCATCTGTCCGTTCCCTAGTAATTGCCCGAGGTCGTCGCCGGCGAAGGCGGGTATCACCCACATTGGGCCGCAGGCGACCATCCCGGCAATAAACGAACCCGCTGCAATCGCTCGCACTCTCGACATCGCGCCCTCCCGTTAACGCATTATCCCCAGGACCAAGTAGGCCCTGGGGAAACGCGTTGCCTAAACTCCGACCGCCTAATGGGTGGTTTGGAGCATTGCCGCGACGGTATTGCCCGACTGCAGTACCGAGTTGTTACCAACGTTCTGGCTAACATTGAAAAGCCCAGTGCCGCCGATGGTGCTGATAGCGTTGGTAGAGGCAACTGGGGTCGAGCTGTTGTTCCAGCCAGCACCAGCAGAGAAAGCATTGACTGAGGCAAAGCTTCCTTCGTTGAAGGCAG
The DNA here is from genome assembly GCA_963804725.1 of uncultured Alphaproteobacteria bacterium. GTDB lineage: Bacteria > Pseudomonadota > Alphaproteobacteria > ATCC43930 > CGMCC-115725 > JAATGI01. The sequence goes on from CAWDRN010000001.1 coordinate 18,044, forward strand.
CCGACTGTTCCGCACCAGCCGACTGTTCAAAGCCAGCCGACTGCTCATGAGAGGACGACTGTTCGTGCCCGGCCGCTGCCAAGAATCCGGCCGCTTGCTGGCCGCCACCGCCGGCACTGAAGGGGCCAACGGAAACGTGATGGCCACCACTTGATTCCTCGCCAGCAGCGACGAGGGCCGCACCAGCCGACTGCTGCTGGGACCTCGACTGCTCGAAGCCGGCCGACTGCTCAAACCCAGCCGACTGCTCAAAGCCGGAGGCATGCTGGCTCGCCCTAGCATTATACGAATTGACGTACGTGGAACCCTGGCTTGTGGTGTTCGCGGCACCTGCGGAATGGTTGCCAGCAATCACCGCCACCTGGTTGCTCAATGCGAGCGAGGTGTTACCAAACGATACGTCGTGTCCTGACGGGTCGCTCGACAGGATCGCGCCGAGGGTGTTGGTATCGGATACTGCGCTGTTCGCACCACCATTTTGCTGCACGTTGAACAGACCGGTACCATTGACGGTACCAATAGTCTGGTGTGTCAGCGATCCGGCGGCGGTATTGCCTAACGAAGCTCCCACCTGGTTCGATGCCGCGACGGCAGCGTCCAGCGCCTGGATATTAGGGACTTGCGCAAATGCGCCGCCGCTTAGCCCCGCGATGAGGGCCGAAGCCGCGACTAAACTACGATATCTCATACTCATTCCTCCACTAAAGGGTTTCGGTCACTCACCAAGTCGTCGAATGTCTCGTGGGGTTTCCGCGGATATCCGAACTTACGCCTATACCTCCGCAAGCGGTGTGCCACGGCAAACGAACAAGAAAATTGGCAGATTCCAGCCATTTCCTGAACAATGGAGAGCACAACTGATGTTTAGTCCGTGATGCATGTCGCACTCTTAATACATGTCCATCTGTTGCCAATGGATACCGTTTTGCGGGGGCTCTCATACCTCAACCCGGAGACAAAATCGCTCCCACATGGGTTAATGGCATCCCATAGGATTAGTGGGTGTCGGGATAGGTTCTCCCGTGGACGCGGTCGCGCCCCAGCTCTATTCCATGCTTTTCGACGAGTCGGTAGAGCGTGGCGCGTGACACGTTCAGCTTTTTCGCCGTTTGGCTCATATTGAAATGATGATTTTCGAGGGCCTGACGTACGAGAGAAGCCTCGGCGTCGCCCCGGGCTCGGCCGAGGCCTTGTGCCGGTCCGTCAACGGTCTTGGACCTGATCGGGATGCCGAGATCCTCTGCTAGAATGGTGAGACTATCGGCCATCACCACGGCGCGCCTGACGCAAGCGACCAATTCCCGAACGTTTCCCGGCCAAGGATGGGCGCCGATCACCGCGAGCGCCTCAGGCGACAACTCCATTACCTCGCGGTCCAACTCCTCTGCGAAGCGCTTCAAATAAAACTTGGCCAGGAGCGCAATGTCGCTGCCGCGATCACGCAAAGGCGGCATCGATAGCGTCAAAACGTTGAGCCGATAATAGAGGTCCTCACGAAATTCCCTACGCCCAACCGCCTTCTTCAAATCGACGTTGGTCGCCGCGATCACCCGCGCATTAATCGTTATCAGATCGTGGCCACCGATTCGTTCGATCGTTTTTTCCTGCAGGAAGCGAAGGAGATGAATTTGTGTCTCGAGTGGAAGATCGCCGATTTCATCGAAAAACACCGTGCCGCCATTAGCCGCCTCGACGCGCCCGATCCGACGAGCCATCGCGCCCGTGAACGATCCCTTCTCAAAACCGAAGAGTTCGGAGCCCACCAAATTATGAGGAATGGCGCCGCAATTGATCGCGACAAACGGCCCATCGCGCTGCGGCGAACGTTGATGAAGAGCACGCGCGACCAATTCTTTTCCCGTACCTGTCTCGCCGAGGATTAGCACGGGCGCGTTCGAAGGTGCATACTTGCGAATCGCCTCGTAAATGCTCTTCATCACTGGGCTGGCGCCGACCAAATAATTGGCGTCGGCCGTGGTAAAATCTTGAATGTGTTGAGGTTTCTTCGCCTGGCTGCCAACACGTTGTGGTTTGGCAGCCAAGAGTTCGCACAACCGGCGGCGCAAAGCGGGATCGCGTGCTGCCCATTCCGAAAGCAACGTGGCCAATTCCGGCAAACCGATGCGGCCAATCTCGCCGGCGTCAAGCACGGCTTCATCGGGCCGGATGATCGACCTGTACTCAGTGCCCATTACGACAGCCCCCCGTCCCAGGCCACGCACAGTAAGGCATTACTTATGTTTCACGTTGACGCGCACTTTCGTTTCATTTTTTTGGTTATTTTTGCCAGTTTCAGAATAGCTTCTCGCCCTGGTTGCGCACGCAACCAAGCGTCTGCCCGATCTTCCCCCAAAGATTAAAAACTGATTCCTTAATCGGTGGTTGAAGGCAAGCCATTTTAGATACAACCCGATGTTTCGTTCCTGGCGAGAGTCTTGATTATTTGATAGGCTGTTTTTGGTCGCAACCGGAGAATCGTTGCGCTGGGGGACGGATACAAATGTATCTAGGTCGCATTTTGGGTTGCGCCCTTATTCCACTTGTCGTTCAACTTTCCGTGAACGAACCGGTTTATGCCGGTGACGATACCACTAGCCAAAGCGACGCCACGCAACCAAACTCGCTAAAGAAAATGTGGCAGGAGCTGCGCGCCCAGCAGCAAAAGTTGAACGAGGCGCAGCGTCGGTTGCAAAAGCAGATGCACCAGATGGAAGTGCAGCAGCGTCAGTTGCAGAAGCAGCAGGAACAGATCAATGCGATGCGAGCGATGCTACCAAGCTCGCCATCACCGGGCCAGGTCCAAACCACAAATGCCGTAACCGGCGGTGCCAGGAGGGTAACCGACAGCGAACACGGTACGGAACCGCCCGTTCCTTCCGTTCAATATGCGGCGACGAACGAACCCCAACCCGTTCAGCAAACGCCCGTTGGCCAGCCACCGCCTCAACAGTTGCGACCGGAGCTAGCCTCTACGACCCTGGCATCTCAAGGCGGCGTCCTGACCCCAAGGGGCGTCTTCTCCTTCGAGCCGCAAATTGGCTACCAATACGCCTCCAACAACCAATTCCTGGTCGAAGGTCTGAACGTTGTTCCCGGCATTACCATCGGCTCTGAGAACGTGAGGTCACTCGTCGATCGCATGATCACGTCGACTTTAGGCGGCCGTCTCGGGATTACCGACCGGTTCGAAGTCGAGGCTGAACTCCCTTACATTTTCCGCACCGATACGACGACCCTTTCGGGCCTGGTACCGAGCGGCAATGTGTTCCAACAAAACGCAAACGGATTCGGCATCGGCGACTTCCAATTCGGCGGCCACTATCAGATCAACGACGGTGCCAACGGGTGGCCCTATTTTGTGGCCAACCTGCTGGTCAAATCCGACACGGGCAGAGACCCGTTCAGCGTTCCTATCAACGTCAACACCGGATTGCCGACCACGCTGCCAACCGGAACCGGATTTTGGGCTTTTCAGCCGAGCATTACGGCGATCTACCCATCCGATCCTGTGGTATTCTTCATCAACGTAAAGGACATCTACCAAATTTCGCGGCACGCGATCCTGCAGCCGAGCGCTCCCGCGTTTATCACTGCGCCGGAGGATGTCTTTATCCAGCCGGGTAACGCCTTTGGCGCCTCCGTGGGGATGGGCTTTGGCATCAACGAAAGGGCGTCGTTCAGCCTGGCGTTTGAAGACACGATCTTTCTGTCCACGAAAGAGAATCACGTGACGGTGGCCGGCTCAACGTTCGATATCGGCGATCTTGATCTCGGCTTCAACTACGTGATCAACCCGCGGGTCTCGATCAATTTGGGCGTTCAGATCGGGGCAACCAAGGCGGCGCCAGATGCCAACGTTCTCCTTCGCATACCAATCAAGTTTCAGGTGTTTTAACTCCGCTCCATCGGCCCGCGCGCCTCCTGAGCTGACAACGCACCGGAAGAGGTTGCGAGGGGCGCAGCTCGCACCACCTTCAAGAAAACCGGGGTGCGCGATGTTGCATGGCTCGGGAGCGGTTGGCGCGCCAAAGTCTTCAAATGATATGGGGAACAGCACTCACCGCAGTGCCGCGGGGAATGCGGCAACTTCTCAATTCGTACGTCAGCCTGGCGACGTGCCATTTGCCACTTGAGCATAAGGAATTGGGGGATCGATGCGAAGTCTTGAGAGGAGCTCCACGGTTTGCGCGCGCATACGCCGCAACATCAGGAGGAAGAAAGCGGACTTCCTCGAGCCCGAAAAAAATCAGAAAGTTAGAAGGGGCGACTATCCTTCATATGTGGCGGGTTTCGACACCTGAGCCGACTGGCGAGCATTCGTCGATGCATCGCGTCGGTCGGTTCGGGTATTTTTCCGAGTGCTCCTTTCCTTCAATGCCTGAGCAAACCGAGTTCTAGTCTAGGCCGCAAGCGAAGCTGCTTTCGCCGCCCTAACACAGCCTTCGTCAATCTGCTGCGCCGATCCCCTCCCAACCTCGCAGAATAAGCCGCCGCTGAAATGCCAGGTTTCAAGAAAACGATGCGATGCGCCGGAGGTTCAAAGCACGGTTCCCGGTGAACGGGAATGCTTGCCCCAAGGAGACACTGGCTTCCTATTGGCGATGTCGCGGCCTAAAGTTTCGTTCGCCACACTTCCCGGCCTGACAAATCGACGAGCCTTATTGTGTCAGGACCTGCCGGGTCAGCCGTTTTGCTCATGCTGTCCATCACTTCACCGATTTTTACTCTCGCCTCTCCAAGATCGGTCGCGTCGAACATGCCGCCGTCGAGAATTATCGCGTCGGCGTGCGCAATTCTCGTGTTGAGAAACTCATACCGCCACAGCATCAAATGAAGAATGGCACTCGCCCAAGATCAGAGCAATTCATGTTCTTGAGGAGCTGGCGCCGGTTGATGCCTCAAGCCAACACCGCGGCTATTGGCCGGCGACGCAAAGTTCAGTTCCACTCGTGGTCGGAAGGCTTAAAGCGGGTGACCTTCGATCCTCTACTTGGATCTGACGGTTCGAGGATAATTGCCTGAGAAAACTATGGAAAACCTTGGCCTAATAACGCTTCAGCCAGGTTCTCAGGCCCTCGTTGCGATACTGTCCAAGTACCGGTGAAGGTCTTGTGGGGAGGTTCCCCTCGGGATCAGCCGGGAGGGACGGGAACGCGCTGCCTCTCGCAAACCTACGCATTTCCGTCCCGCCTTTACCTCCAATGACCACGATGTGGTTCGTTCCGGCCTTCGCGCCATTCTCGAGGCGGGAGGTAGGGTGGGAGGTTGTTGCCGAGGCGGCGGACGGGATGGAGGCGGTGGCGCTAGCGAGCGAGAGCCACCCCGATGTCGCGATCATCGACTATTCGCTGCCGGTGATGAACGGGGTCGAGGTGACGCGGGAGATTTGCGCGCGCGATCCCAATATCGAAGTGCTGATTTTCACCATGCATGAGCGCGACGCGCTGGTGGGGGAACTGCTCGAAGCCGGGGCGCGCGGCTATCTCCTTAAATCCGACGCCAAGCGCAACCTGATCGCGGCGGTCAAATCGCTGGCCGCGCACCGGCCGTTCTTCACCGCGAAAATCTCGGAGACGCTGTTGGCGATCCTATTGTCGCTGCGCGAGCGCCGGAAGGACATCGAGGCGACGCTGTCGCCACGCGAGCGGCTGATCGTGCAGTTGATCGCCGAGGGTCACAGCAACAAGGAAATGGCCGAGATCCTCAACCTCAGCGTCAAGACCATCGAAACCCACCGTGCCGCCGCCATGCGCAAGCTCAACCTCACCTCCACCGCCGCCATCGTCCGCTATGCCGTCCGCAATCGCCTGGTCGAAAGCGCGAAAGCGCTCCGCCACATTCGATGACGGTTGGCATGGAAGACCGTCGTTCTCTTATATTCCTTGCGTTTGTCAGCGCCGTGGCGCAGCGCGCGAGGTTACTCAAGGGAGAGCCGCTCGCAGCGACCACGGAATATGGAATAACGGGCGCTCATTCGCGATGACCTACGGCCGAGGCGACCCACCCGCGCTCGAAAAGCGACCTACTCAATATCGGCTTCAGTCATCGCAAATTTAGGCGAGGAAGCGTCCGGCGTGGCGATATTTCGGTCGCCCCAAACTCGAGTGTCAGCGGCCCAGTGCCTCTGCAATACCGTTGTTCAAGGGTTCATGGGGTTGCCATGCACAGCACATTATACCGGCGGGATGCTGTCAACAGCGTCGCGCCGTCGCTCAATCTCGAAGATCAGAGGCAGCAAAGCGATGTGAGGGAGCTTTAGGCTGGCGAACCAGGAGAAGATCGGCTTCGCTTCAAGAGCGATGGGTTTATTAAGTGCCCTTCAGAAACAAATTCACGTCATCGGTCCCGGAACGAAGCAAAGAATCGTCGTTATGAACCCTCCATCCTGAGGCGACCTGACCCAGCAAGCGACCGGCAAGCCCGTCGGGTTGGAGACATTGAGAATCACCTTGGGCGGGACGTCGATCCACTTGTCACGAATCAGGGCTTGGAAACCGTCCCGTGTCGATCGAGCATGAACGTTGCGGCAGTCGGCGAGCGAGCAACATCCGATGCCCGTCCCAGGCTGGCGCAGGCTTTCGTACCAAGGCGCCAGCTTCGGATCAAAATCCGCCGGCGGGCGCGCCATCGCCTCCTTAGCGACAAAGAGTGACAGGAGGAGGGTGAAAGCAACTACCCACCTGGTAGTGCAGGCCCTCGTGTGCAAGCTCATCTGGCAATACCTCCGAGAGCTCCCTCAGTCGCAGCCATTGTTACCAAAGCAACTTATGGACGCCAGCGCCTTTATTCCAACTCACTGAAAAACAGCTTTGGCGTCGCCCCACTCACTCGAACACCCTGGCTACGACAATTTAGAGGAAATTTTTAGCGAGAGCGCGAATATGATGGAGTGAGCGCCAATGCCCCGATCGAGTGATCGCGTGATCACGGAGAAGTGATACGAGATCTTTTGTTGGCGCACAGTCCTTCTGACGATGAGACGGTGCCAATCGCGCAATTCTATTTTGCACGGACCAGCATTTCCGTCGCGCCACCTCGGCCAGCCGCAGTGACGCGATCTCCCAATTGAAATCGAAATCCTCCGGACTCATTTTCGCATCAAAATGCCAAGACTCCGGACCCCTCTCAATGCGGCCCATTGACAAACTGCGCCAAGGATAGACTCTCCTTCTCTCAACATCTCAACAGGCGTTCTCATTTGAGATGACTAATCTCTGAGACGACATCTTCCTGCACGGAAGCTGGTTCCTTTTCCGCATTCTTTCACCCTAAGCCCTAAGGGAGATTTCTTACGGCGGTCCCCTCTACCCGCACACGCCCTTGTCGCCGCACACGCCGACCTTGCGCCATCTAAGCCAAATGTTGAGAAATTCCGAACGACGGGATTGGACTTCCAGCCCTCGTGTCACACGCCACTCGGAGCACGAAACGCCGCACCCCTGCGCGCCCGTCTTTTGCCAATCAAAATTCGGCGGCCAGAAAGCCCTTCTGGCCTTCAACACTTCACGATTCGAGTCGCAACCAGACGTCGCCGCCGAATCTTGAACAGCGATGAATTCCGTTTAGTCCATGACCATTTCGGGGTCTTCGATGGCGAAGCGGTAGACCAGCCGCTCTCCGTCCCAAACTTCAATCTCGGAGAACTTTTCTGAGCGATTAAGAAAAAGTTCCTCTGCCTGCTTTATCGCGTCTTCATCGTCAATGATATTGGATAGCGGCTCCGCGGCCACGATATGGCCGAGATACCGAAAGTAACATCGCATTCGCCGACCTCCGTATCATACACGGAATTACAACAGCCTAAGCAGCCAAATCCGCCGATAAAATTATTTAAAATTTATTCGGTAGAATGCGCGATCATCCCCGTCGCGGGAACAAGAGCGCGCGGAATCGACCGTTGCAACCGGCAGCGCCCAAGAGACTGCCAGCGCAACACGCATGTTTCCATGCGTGCACACGAAAATCTATTTTGTGCGCCGCATTCATCTCCTTCTCGTGGAGAAGTCACAGGGTGGCCGCGTCAGCAGTTACAGTGGCTTTTTAGTCTCTCTATGTTTCGGCTTTGCGTTCAGAACGGAATTGTACTCCGCAAATTGTGATCGCCCGGCTGACAACACGGGGCGCCCAATCCTGTGACGGTACTGCTTCGCGACGAACTCGCGCTCACGCTCGCCGAAAAACGATGTCGCCAACGAGGAATGACGTCAGCACTCATGGTCATGTCATAACGCGCGCTAGCCGTCGCATGACGCTGACTTAAGTCTCTCTTGCCACCGTCCCAGTTGAAGACTTCTATCCCGCTGCTGCTGCAGCGCGATATCGCGTTACGGGATAGCGGCATTTCCTTTGCCGCGCTTGTCGGGTCCTACCTTCCGAGCGAAGATCCTTCTAAGACAAGAACACGAATAAGGGGAAACGACAGATGTTGAAGCGTGGCTCAACTGTTGCGCTGTTCGTGACCGTCCTCGCGCTGGCCCTGGCAGGAGCCCCAATGCAAACGAGGGCGCAGCAGAACAACGATGCGCAGGTTCGCATCAACAGCAAGGACATTGGTGGCGTCGTGGTCGGGGCGCGCGGACCCGAGGCGGGGGTTTGGGTGATCGCCGAGACCACCGAGCTTCCGACCCGGTACATCAAGATCGTGGTCACCGACGACCAGGGACGCTATCTCCTACCCGACTTGCCTTTGGCCAATTACAGCGTTTGGGTACGAGGCTACGGGCTCGTTGACTCGCCCAAGCTGCACGGCACGCCCGGCATGCGGCTTGATCTCACAGCGGTACCGGCACCGACCCCAGCGGCAGCGGCGCATTATTATCCGGCAATCTATTGGTATTCGATGCTGGCAATTCCCGCCAAAAACCAGTTCGGCGGCAGCAGCGACATCCCGGCAAAGGTCACCCAGCAGGAATGGCTAACGGACCTCAAGAACCGCGATTGCATCGGCTGCCATCAGCTCGGCCAGGAGGCGACGCGCACGCTGCCCGCGCCATTCAGTCATTTCGGGACTTCAGAAGAAGGGTGGATTCGCCGCGTGCAATCGGGGCAGGCCGCGACGTCAATGGTAGGCCCGCTCGCGGGTGAGCTCGGCGGTGCACCCTTCAAATATTTTGCGGCTTGGACCAATTCCGTCGCCAAAGGCTCCTTGCCCTTCGCCACGCCGCCGCGCCCGCGGGGCATCGAGCGCAATATCGTGATCACGGTGTGGGAATGGGGAACGGACCATACCTATCTTCACGACCTGATCTCGACGGATAAGCGCAACCCGACCGTCAACGCCTACGGCCTCCTCTTTGGATCGCCCGAATACTCGACCGATGTGCTGCCGATTCTCGATCCGAAGACCAACACGGTCAGCACCTTCAAGGCACCGGTGCGTGATCCCGACATGCCGGAATCGCTCGGCCCGGGACACGCCGCGGAGCTCAAACCGATGCAGCCATCGGCCTATTGGGGCGATGAAAAGATCTGGAGCAATCGCATCAACAATCACAACTCCATGTTTGATTCGCAGGGCCGCTTGTGGCTGGCAGCCGCGGTCCGCGGACAGCCGAACCCTGCCTACTGCAAAAAAGGGTCGCCCTCGGCCGACCTCTTTCCGCTGGACCGGAGCGTGCGTCAGCTCGCGATGCTCGACCCAAAGACGATGAAATACACCTTCATCGACACCTGCTTCTCGGACCATCATTTGCAGTTTGGCTTCGATGCCAACGATACCTTGTGGACGAGCGGTGGCGGCCCGGTCGTCGGCTGGCTCAATACCAAAGCATTCCTGGCGACGGGCGACGCCGAGAAGTCGCAGGGTTGGACCGCGCTGGTGCTCGATACGGTCGGCACCGGCAAGCGTGGCCCCTATGTCGAACCAAATCAGCCGGTCGACCCACACAAGGACAAACGTATCCCGGGTGGCTTCTATGCCATCATGCCAAGCCCTGTTGATGGTTCGGTATGGGGCACGGTTGGCGTCTTCTTTGGCCCTGGCGGAATCGTGCGGGTCGTTCCCGGCTCCAATCCGCCCGAGACGTCACTTGCCGAGGTCTACAACATCCCGCTGCCGGGCTTTGGTCCGCGCGGCGGCGACATCGACAGCAAAGGCGTCGTTTGGGTGTCCCTCGCCAGCGGCCATCTTGGCAGCTTCGACCGGCGCAAATGCAAGGGACCACTCAACGGCCCGAAGGCGACCGGCGATCATTGCCCCGAAGGTTGGACTTTCTATCAGTATCCGGGTCCCGGCTTCGCCGGTATCGGGCCGAACAGTGCTGAAGCCAGCTACTACACTTGGGTCGACCAGCACGATACCTTCGGCTTGGGCAACGACGTGCCGATTTCAACCGGCAATTTGAATGACGGACTGATCGCGCTGAAGGACGGCAAGATGATCGTGCTGCGCGTGCCCTATCCGCTCAGCTTTTATGCCAAGGGGCTTGATGGCCGCATCGACGATTCGAACGGCGGATGGAAAGGCCGTGGACTGTGGACCACCAGCGGCGATCGGACACCCTGGCTTAAAGAAGGCGGCAAGGGCAGCAAGCCGCTCGCGGTCCATTTTCAGCTTCGACCCGATCCGCTCGCGGATTGAAGGGGCGATCGTCATTTGCGGCACTCCCATCCCCGTCACCCATCACGAGGGAACTCACTATGAGGAAGCAATCGAAGAGCAAAACGGAAGATGGGATTGCCGTTGATCGCCGCCGTTTCATGGCAGCTGTTGCAGCAGCCGGGGCAGCGACGACGGTACCGGGTACGGCCACGGCCGCGACATCGCGGGTGCCCGCACCAAAACGCCGGCCCTCGTTACAGCTCGCGGCAGCAGAGGCGCAGCCCCCTGCAGCTGAAATGCCGCTGACCACGACGCGGACCGGCTCCGACTACATGGTCGATGTTCTGAAGGTCCTCAATCTCGAATACATCGCATCCAACCCGGGCTCGACCTTTCGCGGCCTCCACGAATCGATCATCAATTACGGCGGCAATCGCCAGCCCGAATTTCTCACCTGCTGCCACGAGGAATCGGCCATTGCGATTGCTCACGGCTACGCCAAAGCGGCCGGGCGGCCCATGGCCGCGCTGGTCCACGGCACGGTTGGCCTGCAGCACGGCTCGATGGCGATCTACAACGCCTATTGCGATCGCGTGCCGATCCTTCTCATGACCGGCAATGCGGTCGATGCCGATAAGCGCCGGCCCGGCGTCGAGTGGGCACATAGTGTGCAGGATGGCGCGTCGCTGGTTCGCGATTTCACCAAATGGGACGATCAGCCGGGCTCGCTTATCAGTTTCGGCGAATCGCTGATCCGCGCCCATGCGTTGGCGGCGACGCCGCCCATGGCGCCTGTGCTCATCGTCGCCGACACCGACCTGCAGGAAGGTCCGATCGCGGACAATCAAGCGATCGACGTGCCGAAACGGACAAGCATCATGGCGCCAATCGGCGATCTCAATGGCGCGCGTGAGGCCGTCGAGCTCCTCGCGACAGCGGAGAACCCGGTTATCATCGTCGATCGTTATGCGCGGACGCACACGGCGATGGACCTGTTGGTCGAATTTGCCGAGCTGGTTCAAGCACCGGTCTGCGACCTCGGCAGCCGCATGAACTTTCCAAACACGCACTACCTCAACCAGACCGCACGAATGCGCAACCTCGTCGCCGCGGCGGATTTCATCCTGGCCATCGAGCCGGTTGATCTTTGGGGTGCGAACTCACCGCTTCCGCGACCAGCTGTTCCGCAGCTGGACAGGCGGCACCAAGCCAAACGTCAAGGTAGCCGCGATCGGAATGACTGACTTTCTGGTCAAGGCCAACTATCAGGACTTCCAGCGTTACGAGGCGGTCGATGTCGCCATCGCCGGCGACGGCGAAGCCACCATGCCGTTCCTTATCGAAGCGCTGCGACGGGCGATACCAGCGGACCGCAAGGCCGCCTATGCGGCGCGCGCTGAAAAGCTGCGCACGATCCACGCGGCGCTCCTCGAACAAGCGCGGAATGATGCCGCCTACGGGTGGAACGCAAGCCCGATCAGTACTGCCCGGCTTTGCCAGGAAGTATGGGGAGCTGTCCGCAACAGCGACTGGGCGCTCGTCTCCGAGACCACATTCCTCGGCAACTGGCCGAAGCGGCTCTGGGCGATGGACAAGCCCTATTCCCATATCGGCGGTGGCGGCGGCGCCGGCGTCGGCTACGGTCTTCCGGCGGCGGTCGGCGCGGCATTAGCCTATCGCGAATCGGGGCGGCTTGCGGTCAACCTCCAGGGCGACGGCGACATTATGTATGCGCCGGGCGCGCTCTGGACGGCGGCACACCATCGCATTCCTCTGCTCTCGGTGGTCCATAACAACCGCGCCTATCACCAGGAGCTGATGCACGTACAGCGTATGGCCAATCGCCACAATCGTGGCGTCGACCGCGCCCACATTGGGACCACCTTGACCGATCCCAATATCGACTATGGGACCGTGGCACGCGGTTTGGGCGTCTGGTCGGTGGGTCCGATCAGCGACCCCGATGAACTCGGCCCCGCGCTCAAGAAGGCCGTCGCCGTGGTGAAGAGCGGTGAGCCGGCGCTCGTCGATGTCGTAGCCGAGCCGCGCTAGGTGCCAGATGCGTCTCATCGCCTGCGCCATCCTCTTCGTGGTTCTCGGCATGGCGACCGCATTGGCGACCGAGCCGTCCGGCTCCGCTGCCTCGGGTCAAAAATTCTACATCGCGAAGGGATGTTACGAGTGTCATGGCACCAAGGCACAGGGATCGAGCGTGTCGGGGCCACGCCTGGCGCCACCGGCTCCGCCCTTCGAAGCATTCTTGAGCGAGCTGCGCCATCCCATGAGCGACATGCCGCCCTATAGTTCGGCAGTCTTAAGCGATCGCGATGCGGCCGATATTTACGCCTTCCTCAAAACGGTTGAGGCCCCGCTCGATCCGAATTCGCTGCCCCTCCTTAAGTAGGGTGGTTGGGTGCGCCTTCGGTTGGTGTTCATCTCCCAAAAGTGACCGCGCTTTCTGAGCTGGCTTCGGCAATGGTCCTTGCGGGAGGCCATGCCTAGCAATGTTACCATGTTGAAATGTAACACTTTTTGGCGCCCCCGGTCCGCCACTGCCGGCCGAAGCCCGCAAAAAACGAGGTGATAATCGCGGCTTGCGGCCGCGATCCAAGTGAAGATCCGCTCCTTTTTGGCTCCGAGATGCTTGACTGAAGCGTCGGTAGGCGCTAGGTGTTAGCACTCGACAGGCAAGAGTGCCAAGAGCACCACACCTGTCTTCCCAAATGTTCGATCTACCAACTGGAGGATCCATGAAATTCAGGCCTTTACAGGACCGTGTCCTGATTCGGCGTATTGAATTGGAGGAGAAGACCGCGGGCGGCATCATCATTCCCGACACGGCGAAGGAGAAGCCGCAAGAGGGTGAGGTGGTGTCGGCAGGCCCCGGAGCGCGCGACGAGAGCGGGAAGGTTCACCCGCTCGACGTCAAGGCGGGCGACCGGGTGCTGTTCGGCAAATGGTCAGGCTCGGAGATCAAGCTCGAGAATGAAGAGCTGATCATCATGAAGGAGTCGGACATTCTCGGCGTGCTCGAGGGTGCGCCGTCCAAGCGCAAAGCCGCCTGACGCGGAAGTAGAGGGAAATCATGGCAGCAAAAGACGTCAAATTTCATGGCGATGCCCGCGAGCGGCTGCTCCGCGGGGTCGACATTCTTGCCAATGCGGTCAAGGTGACGCTGGGGCCGAAGGGCCGCAACGTCGTTCTCGACAAGAGCTATGGCGCACCGCGGATCACCAAGGACGGGGTCACCGTCGCCAAGGAGATCGAGCTCAGCGACAAGTTCGAGAATATGGGCGCGCAGATGTTGCGCGAGGTGGCATCGAAGACCAGCGATCTCGCCGGCGACGGCACCACCACGGCGACGGTGCTGGCGCAAGCCATCGTCCGCGAAGGGGTGAAATCGGTGGCGGCGGGTCTCAACCCGATGGATCTGAAGCGCGGCATCGACCTCGCCGTCGAAGCGGTGGTCGAGGATGTGAAGAAGCGTTCCAGAAAGGTCTCGACCAATGACGAGATCGCCCAGGTCGGCACTGTAGCCGCCAACGGCGAGAGCGATATCGGCAGCAAGATCGCCGAGGCGATGCAGAAGGTCGGCAACGAGGGCGTGATCACGGTCGAGGAGGCGAAGAGCCTCGAGACCGAGATCGACACGGTCGAGGGCATGCAGTTCGACCGCGGCTATCTCTCGCCCTATTTCATCACCAATGCCGAGAAAATGTATGCCGAACTCGAGGACGCATACATCCTGCTGCACGAGAAGAAACTCTCGGGCTTGCAGGCGATGCTTCCGCTCCTCGAATCTGTCGTTAAGACCTCGAGGCCGCTTCTAATTGTGGCGGAAGATGTTGAAGGCGAGGCGTTGGCGACGCTGGTTGTCAACAAGCTGCGGGGCGGGCTCAAGGTTGCGGCGGTGAAGGCGCCGGGCTTTGGCGATCGCCGCAAGGCGATGCTGGAGGACATCGCGGTTCTGACCGGGGGTCAGCTGATCAGCGAGGATCTCGGCATCAAGCTTGAGAATGTGACGCTGGACATGCTGGGCAAGGCGAAGCGGATCCGGATTGAGAAGGAGAACACGACGGTCATTGATGGGGCCGGCAAGAAGAAGGACATTGAAGGCCGGATTGCCCAGATCAAGGCGCAGATCGAGGAGACCACCTCGGACTATGACCGCGAGAAGCTGCAGGAGCGGCTGGCGAAGCTGGCGGGCGGCGTTGCGGTGATCCGGGTTGGCGGTGCCACCGAGGTCGAGGTGAAGGAGCGTAAGGATCGCGTCGACGACGCGATGCACGCGACCCGCGCCGCGGTCGAGGAGGGCATTGTCGCGGGCGGTGGCGTGGCCTTGCTGCAAGCGACCAAGGCGTTGGCCAAGCTCAAGGTGGAGAACGACGACCAGCGGGTCGGCATCGACATCGTCAAGCGGGCGCTGCAGGCACCGGCGCGCCTCATTGCCGAGAATGCCGGCACTGACGGCTCGATCGTGATCGGCAAGATCCTCGAGAGCAACAACGTCAATTACGGCTTCGACGCCCAGACCGGTACTTACGTCGATATGGTCAAGGCCGGCATCATCGATCCGACCAAGGTGGTTCGCACCGCCTTGCAGGATGCGGCCTCGGTCGCCGGCCTGCTCGTCACCACCGAAGCCATGGTCGCCGAAAAGCCGGAAAAGAAGCCCGCGATGCCACCCGGCGCCGGTGGCATGGGCGGAATGGACGGCATGGACTACTAAGCCCGACTTACACCCACTGCGAAGGCCGCGGCGACGCGGCCTTCTTTTTGCGGCAATCAACGGCCCTCGGCCGATCTGGTCTATTGGCTTCAAGCGAACGGTCAGGTTGCGGCATGGTCCAAAGCCTTGGCCTGGGAACCGCGTCGAAGTCTGCGCTTGGCAGGTCGGCGAGATGGCTGCAATTCATTCAATTGTACTCAGTGCGAAGCGCGATCAACTTCCGAGGTTGTGCAACACTAGTAGTTCGACTTTGACCCGGTCTGGCGTTCGAATCGCCGCGCCAGTTGTGGCGACGTTCCAAGACGAGATTGTAGACCAGACGAAATTGCCCGCGAATTGCCAGAACGTGGCTTCCCGTTCTGGCGCCGGCGCGAGCTTGAACCGGAAAATCCGCGAAGGATCCGAAAATTACAGACATTCGCCAGGAGCACGACGTCTCTATGCTCGCTTCTAACTAACTTCGCTAGGTCTGCGGGGATCTTCGCGGCTGAATTGATCGAGTGTATCGGTGCAAAGTCATGGCTATATTTTCCTACTTATTCAGTGCCTCGATCCTCGCCCGGCAAATTTGAAGCATCTCCTCTAGTATCTTTTGACCGTCGGCGGTGGGAGCCATGCCGTCTGGCAGCCCGATTGAGACAAGAACGCGACCGATGCTTAATAAGACCTGGTCGATAGCCTCATCTGCGCTCGATGCCCTCAGGCCTACCGTCGTTGCCAATGCCCGGAAATCAGCGCGGCGAAGATTGTCATCCTTGCCGTTGAGCTTCAATGCGAGGCGATCGTGCTTGAGCTCTGGAAATATTCGCGTCGTTACGGCGTCGTAAAGCGGCGCCATCCGAACGGTCCGGAACTGCGTTTCACCCGGTTCGGCGACCTTAAGCAGCGCCAGGTTCTTGAGGTGCATGTCGCCATCGGCGATCAGCCACGCAAATAGCGCCCGCTTAACGATGGTAAGGACATCTTCCTCGGGAGCTGTCGAGATCGACCGGACCGCTCGTGTGACACGCTCGATCGTGCTGTCGTATTTCGCCGATGTCGGCAGATCGAGTACCGAGCACATATCCTCGAGCGCAAGCATTCGCATGTCATCGAGGCCTTCGCGGATATCGAAGCGCTCGACAACCAGGGCTGGCGGCATGCCGTCGGGCATGGCAACAAGCGCTATCGCCGGCACCTCAAAGCCTGCCGCGCGTCCGAGCATCATCGCAACCCATTCGACGATCGGGACGGCACCATAGCCGCTCGTACCGGCTGGCTTGAGGATGTGTGTAAAGGGCCTTCCCGCGGCGGGCGACAGGACACCGTGAGCATCGAGATACATCGGCGCCTTGATCTGCACCCCTGAGAGGCGCGGCGTGTCGGCGCGCGCGTAAATCTGAGCGAGATTCCGTTCGAAGCTTCCTTCAAGCTGGCTGCGACCCGGTCCATCATAATTGCCGATAAACACGGCATCCTTTACGTACTTTTCCAACCGGACCAGCAGTACATCCTGCGGGAGGGCTGCAAGTTCTCCCTCATTTTCGACGATCGAGATGTTGGACAGGTAGCGCTTGCCGGACCGCAACAGCGCGCGCTCATCCTTGTTCTTCAAGACTTCGTCGAGCCATCCTTCCGGCAGCAGCGAAACGATGAACGGCGGTAGTTTGCCTGGCGTGGTTTGACGGATAAGGGGTAGTCCCTTGCCATCAATAGGCTTCCACCGCCACTCGAACCCGTCATGTGTCAAATGCCCCACGGGAGCGCCATGCCAAGCAACGATCAGATCCAGCGCCGCCTCATTTTTAGGGGGTGCCACGCCGGGGCGGCGCAAGAGATATCGTTCTGCGGCCTCTCCTTCCCGATACCATTCATTATCACGCGCGAGATTCCACACGGCGTCGGCCGCACCCTGCGCACTGCCATACTCCTCGATCAGTCGCGTGGCGATGGCGGCACGCATCTCGTCGTCGATGGATGTGGCATGCTCGCTGCGCAGTCGAAATGCCTCAAGAAGGCGCTGACGGATCGAGGAGACAGCAATGTGGAACTCCCCCATCCCGTCATCCACGATGGCCTCGCCGACGGAAGGATTCCTGGGCGCCTCGCTCTGAATGATTTCGAGCGCGCGGATGCGGGTGCGTTGCTTGCGTCGGGAGCCCAGGAACAGTCTTCCGTCCTGTGTCGGGCAAAGCAGGACGGCGCTCGCGGCCGACAGGTAAGCTTTCGGATAGAGATACTTGGCAATGCGAATAGCATGCTTGAGCACAGTGGCGTCGATATCGTCGTCGGCATCCACATAGATGCCGCGCATGAGCTGGATGAGCTTGCCCGTCTCAGCCCCATAGTGGCTGCGGACCTTGTCCAGGGTTTCACCGACGAGATGCAGCGCCAAGCTAACTTTCCCGTGCTTTAGGTACGAGTAAGTTAACATAGTGGCAGATGATTTCAAGTGTTACCTAACTTTCCCGTACTTCAAGTACCCGAAAGTTAGCCCCGCCTGACGTTCGCCTCAGACTCCCTCAGGTCGTGCGAAGCTGCACCACCTTGACAATGTGTGGCACATGTTTCTATGCTATGCGCATGGGACAATGGTCCAAATTCGTAATGTTCCCGAGGCGTTGCATCGCCGGCTCAAGTCGCGCGCTGCCTTGGCTGGGATGTCGTTATCTGACTATCTGCTCGAAGAGATCCGGCAAATAGCGGAACGGCCGACGATTGATGAATTGCGGACGCGGTTGCATAGCCGCATGGAAACGGCGCCTTCGGTGCCGCCGGCGGAAGCGGTTCGCGCTGAGCGCGACCGCACTTGATCGTCGTCGACGCTTCGGCCCTGCTGGAGGCCCTTCTCCGTATGCCGGCGGCAAGAGCCGTGGAAAATCGGCTGTTCGCCCCTCGTCAAACGCTCCACGCGCCGCATCTCATCGATGTGGAGGTCGCACAGGTGCTCCGGCGCTATGCCGCAAATGGAGAGATCAATAGCGAGCGCGGCCGCATGGCTCTCGCCGACCTGGCGGACCTTCCGCTACGGCGATATCCGCACGATTTCCTGCTGCCGCGCATCTGGGATTTGCGAAACAATCTGACGGCCTATGACGCGACATATGTCGCGCTGGCCGAGGCGCTCGACGCGCCACTGCTGACGCGCGACACACATTTGGCGGCAGCGGCGGGCCACCGTGCGCAAATCGATTTGGTGTAAGTTAAGTTAGTATAACTTAACTCGGTCCAACGTCGCAGTTGCGCAGCGAACATGCCGCCATAATCGGCAGCACGATGCACGATGGCGCCGGTGCCGTGACATGACGATCTAAGTTCATGGCACCAACGCGCCTAAACATTGCAATCCAATTGATCATGCAGAGACGGTCCCTTGCTGGCTCGCCTGTTCCACCGCGGTTGGCAGATGCTGCGCTAGCATGCCGAGTACGGCGTTCGTATCGATCCCGAAATGCTGGGCGAGCTGTTGCACATGATCATCGGAAAGCACAGTGCGCAACTGGTCTGCCGTAATCGGCAAATTCTGGCCGCCACCGATCCACGATTGAACCTGCCCGGCAAGTGGACTCTGCTGAAGCTGGCTCACTAGTCCTTGAAGGTTGCCGAAATTCGTGTTCGCCAAAGCTGCGGACATCAGATTTGGGATCGCCGCCTTATCGCCCTCACCTAACTCACCGCTCACTGCTCCCGTCAAAATGTCTAGAAGTCCCATGTCTGCCTTCCTTTCGGTTGTCGCTTGACTGACACCGCTCCATCACTCGATCAGCCTATGTGGGGTGCTTCTCGTTCTTGGCGGCTCTGAAACCGCCGGCACTCGCGTCGGTTTCGCACATATAGGCGCCGCTTTTAGTGTTCCCGTAACTCTTGGTGCCGCTGAAGTGATAGACCTTCGACTTTAGGTTCACCCACACCACGGTGCCCGACGGGCAGCGCGCTTTCGCTTGCCCTTCTTCGGCAAATTGATTGGCGCCCGATGGCGTTGCTGTCGCCTTCGGCATTGCGGTGGTGCCACCTGTACTCTTTCCGGAAGTGACTGGTGCCGCCGCTGGGGCCGTCGTCTGGGTCGCTGGCGCTGCTCCCGTTGGCGCGGCTGCAGTACCACCTCCGGCCCGACACTGCTTGACATAGGCTCGTTCCGAAATGCCTTTGGCGAGATTATCTGCCTTATTGGCGCGCCATTCGGCGCGGCACTCTTTGGCAGATTTCTGTGCCGTCGCAGCAGACGCAGGACCCATCGATAGTCCGGCCAAAGCGGAACACAGAATTACGATAAGAATCGATCTCATTGCCGCTCCTGCTTTGAAGAAGTTGTCAGTGCTGAGAAGGAGGGGTTGATCATCCTGCGGTCTCGCATTTCTTCATGAAACTATTCTTGGCAGCGCCCGCTAGCGGCTTGCCGTCCTTGCCGACAGCCTTCTCAGCGCAGGATTCCCTCAGGCATTTTTTCATGAAGCTGGATTTTGCGGCTCCGGCAAGAGGCTTCCCATTCTTGTCCATTGCCTTGCTTTCACACGACATGTTCTGGGCAACCGCGGGCGCCAACGTCGCACCGCTCGCAAAAACCAACACGAGCATCGCCAATGCGATTTTTCTCATAGTTATCTCCTTGGTTCTTGTTAAGCGATTTATCGTCAGCGATTTAGCGCCGCCGATCAGTAGCCAGCCATCTCGTCACTGCGGACCAACGTCGCGTCCCTGTGCAACCGCTAGAGACCGCCGCAACATAGGCGCGGAGACTGCGCCGGGCTGTCGCAGCACCCTTCGGCCCGGCGCAACGCCCGTAATATCCATCTTGGACCGATTCTGTGAAAGCGATTTTTGGTAGGACAACCGGCGCGCGGTGTCACTCGCGCCAAGTCCTGTTTTTCTCCGGGCGGCATGCTCGCTCCGCCCGAAAAAGCCAAACGCTCAAGGCCTCCGGGGCTCGCCACGGGTTCGCAGTGCAGTCAAATTCAGATCGGACGAAGAAATTCATAATGGGGAAAGACTATGACAATCCCCTGTTTCCGCTGAAAATTTCGTGTGCCCACCCTTAGAGGGGTACACCCAGGTGCACGCCCTCCCTTCTGCGGTGGGGTACGCTGGAAAGCTTCGTTGACAGTAACCTCGATTATTAACACACCAGCAATTCACTCTCGCGATTGAGGGTCGCTGATCTCCAGCGCTTGCGCCCTCAATGCGCCGCCGCAACCGCGATTCTTACGGGTCAGGAGACCTCGCGGACAGAATGGGCGAGCAGCCGCGCCAATGCTCGGCGGCATTCGTGCCGACCTCGATGAGGAGACGTTTCTCCCGGACCAGCAAGGTGGCTGGCGTCCTGCCGGCCGGAAAATGAGCGAAATGTGATTGGCGCGAGGTCCGCTTAATCGGACTTATTTCCGGTCACGAAGCAGAGCCAACTAGCGATCCGCCGCCCCCCGTCAGAGATTCAGAAATCCGCCTAAGCACTGTCGCTTCAGTCGGTCGTCGCGCGAGGCAACGCGACCTGCCATGGATCGTGCGACACCGAAGCGCCGCCTCGCACCGTCGACAAATTCATCGGATGTCGATTGCCTTTCCCCCGATCAGGCGCAAATCCGAGAATTCAGAGCCCTCTTCTTTCCGGCACATCCGTAACGGCAATAAAAACTGAATAACCACAGTATCCCAGACCATGCTAAAGTACTCTTTATTACTCTATGGCACGATTTACAATATTATCTTATATTATTACTAGACTACGAAGTGGGGCGGCAGATAGAATCGTAAATTATGCCCGCCTTGCTGAAAGACGCTCTTGATGCTCTGCCCTCCAAACGCCGGGTAGAGATCGACCAGTCCTTCAAGGAACTGATCAATGAGGTGGAATTTCTAAATCGCCGGACCTTGTTTCGTTGGCTGGCCGGGCGCCAGCGGCGAAACACGGCCGTCGACGGGAGTGATCATGGCTGACGGGACCAAGGCCCTTTCCGTCGAGCTCGCTTCTGCCGACTTCGAACAGCTCCAGGCTCGTGCCTACACCCTGTCGGCGAGCGCCACCGGGATTGCTCGTGACCTGATCCGGACGGGACTGGCAGGCGGCGATAACAAAGCGCTCGCCGACAGGCTGATGCTGATTGAACGGCGGATCGTCGCCTTGGAGCAACTAGCGCGTGAGATTCACTCCAAGGCCCAGTCGATCAACCAAACAGCATGCGACCTGCTCGCCATGTTCGAGGCTTTACTCAAAGCGCTGACCCTCGAAAGTGACGCGAAGGTGCCATAATGTGGCACCTCAAGGTGGTCACCTTCGCCGCGGCTTTTGTAGGCTTTGCCATCATGGCAGGCGCCTATGAGCTCGGCTTCGGTCGATGGCCGCCACAGGCAATCCTCGCGGACGGAAGCACCGCGCGGTTCAGCACAGTCGAAATCCAGGCGTGCTTCAGGGCGCAAATCAGGGCGCTCTTCGGGGACAGCGTAGCCGCCGACGACTGGCGGAGCTGCCAGGATCAGCTCGCCGAGTATGGTGCTCTCGATGCTTTCGATCTTCGGAGTCTCGCCGTCGTCGGCGGCGCCGTGATCGGTATCCTGGCGCTGCTCGGGTTCGCTCTCTCCATTCGTGCCGATCGTTCGTCCTCCAAGGTCACTCGCGGCTCGCGCCTACATCTAGGCCCGGCCGGCTTCAAGGCCTTCGCACGGGCCTCTGCCCGCGAGTGCCGGATTCACGGGCACGGCGTCGAGCTGTTTCCGTCGATCGCGCTCAGTCGTGACCGCGAGACCCGGCATTTCCTCATCCTGGGCAGCGTTGGCGGTGGCAAGACGCAAACGATGCTGCACCTGATCATCGAAGCGATCGCCCGCGACGATGGCGTCCTCGTGCTCGACACCAAAGGCGACATGATGGCCGGCCTTCCGGCTGAAGGCGCGCCACTCCTCGTCGCCCCGCACGATCGCCGATCGCTGGTCTGGGACGTGGCATCGGATTGCTCCATCAAGCAGGATGCGCGCGAGCTGGCAGCTCGATTCATCCCGCCAAGCACCGATCCCATGTGGTCGCACGCCGCGCAAGAAATCTTCGTCGCCTGCATCGTCCACCTCCAGGCGACCAGGGGCCGTGATTGGGGCTGGGCAGATCTTGAAGCCGTTGTGACCGCCGATGTGGATGTGCTGACGGAGCATGCGCGGAACCACAATCCGAACGCGCTGCGTCTTCTCAATCAGCCCGACAGCAGGACGACGCTTAGCATCCTCACGACCTTTCAGACGCATATGCGCATCGTCTCGGTGCTGGCAGAGGCATGGCCTGATCCCGCTGCCGGGCGGTTCTCAATTCGCGACTGGCTGCACAACCCGGTGCCGCGCCGTCCGCTGATCCTGCAACACGATCCCGGCTATCCCGAGCTGTCACGCATCTGGATCGGCAGCATGCTGGGGCTGCTCGCCTCCGCGGTCGGCAGCCCCACCTTGGCCGAAAGCAGGACGCGCCGCGTCTGGCTGTTCCTCGACGAATTTCCACATCTTCCCGCCGATCAAGCGATTTCCGACCTTCCTGGAGCTGGGCCGCTCCAAGGGCATCGCTGTCGTCATCAGCGCGCAAGACACGGCGCAAATCCGGGCCGTCTATGGGCCGGACCAAGCCAAATCGTGGTTCGGCATGACCGGCACTAAGTTCATGACGCGAATCAACGCCAGCGAAGCGGCGGAAGATGTGAGCCGGCTGATCGGCGATCAGGAAATCGAGCGCCGCATGCACAGCACCACGCGCTCCGGCGGGCGCGTCAGCGTGACGGAGACCGTTCAGCGTGAAATCCGCCGTGTCATCACGGCTTCGGAACTCGGGTCCCACCTTGGCTCGACCAAGCATGGCGTTCGCGTGCTCTTCATCGGACTGGGAGATGCGATTTATGAGCTCGACCTGCCCTATATCAACCTGCCGAAATTCCGGGAGCCAATCCTGCCCGCGGACTGGACGCAGACCCCACCACCACAGCCGCCCAAACGAACCAACGGCACGACGACGCCAGCGCGGGCTCGGCCTCGCCTCACTCCGGGCCTGGCGAATCAGATCCGGCAGATACACTGATCATGGTCGCGTACGTCATCGCTCGTGGCAACGCAAAAGCCGCTCTAGCCTATTACGACCATATTGCGCGGCGATGACTACGACACACGCGTGCGGGAGCCGCCCGGCCGCTGGGCCGGCGAAAGCGCCGAGCGGCTGAGCCTGCGCGGGCTTGTGACACAGACGGAATTCGAGCGCCGCGCTGAACGGCGTCGATCCGAAGACCGGCGAACGTCTCGTTCGGCCCGGTCGTACGCGCCAGCATTCGGCAGGCTGGGACATGATTTTCAGCGCGCCGAAATCCGTCTCCGTGCTGTGGGCATTGTCAAATGAGCCGGAGCGTCAGGCAATCGAGCACGCCCATCGATCCGCTGTCATGACGGCGACGGCGCACCTCGAGCGCGCATGGGCCTGGACGCGCCGTGGCCATGGCAGCCGAAGAGAGCGAACGGCCGGGTTGCTGATGGCGCAGTTCGATCATCATACGAGCCGTGCCTCCGACCCGCACCTCCATACCCACTGCCTCATCTTTAACCTGGCGCCCCGCTGGGACGGGAGCTGGGGCGCCATCGCCGACCGCGAACTGTATAGGGCGCAGAAGAGTGCCGATGCTGTTTACGCACCGGCGCTGGCGACCGGACTGGAGCGATTGGGCTATCCTCTGGATCGCGAGCAGGACGGTTTCCGAATAGCTGCTATCCCGCGCGATATTGAACGGTCCTTCTCGAAGCGGCGTCTGGAAATCGAGAAGGCCGCGCGCGCCTACGGCCACAATACGGCCAAGGTCATGGCGATCGCGAAGCTGCGAACCAGCCGCCCGAAGCGGGAAGCGGGGCCCGACAGATTGTTCACGGCCTGGGAGACGGAAGCCAAGGCGTTGGGATTCGAGCTTAGCCAGGAGCGTCAGAACGCGCAGCTTTTTGTGGCGGCCACCAAACGATCTCATTTTGGGGGCACATCGGGCCGGTTCGATCCCTCACCCCATTCCGCGCCATCTATCGCCGCAGCCGCGACCGCGCGGCAAACCACAGCGCGCCTTGGAAGTCAGCTCGCGCAAGCTCTCCGATCGCTGGACCAGCCATCCTCCATCTCTGGTGTGAAGGTCAGGCTTCGCCAGCGGGATCGCGAGCAAGAACGGGAGTGAAGGCGAATCGCGCGATCGCGAACGGTGCTCGCCCCCTAGGCGATGATGCCGAAAATCCGTCTTCCCGTCGCTTGACAGCCTCGGGCCCCGTATCGTGCGGGCCGGCCGAGGTGGTGCCACGGCTCCAACTGGATGTAGAGATGGTCCGACAGAAAGCCAATGCTGACGCGTGGTCGGGATATGCGCGCAGCATCGCGCGAAGTTTCCGGGAGCGGACCGGCCGATTTCTACGCCAAGGCGTGCTCCCTTCCCGGGTCACAGAGATCACGCTGCGGCACCGATTGGCTTCGCGCGTTCGATCCGCTCGCGCTCACGGGGACTGTTCATCACCTCCCAAAGATCGCTGCGGCGCTGAACATTGAGCCAGAAGTCAGGGCTGTTGCCAAACACGCGCGCGAGAATTAGCGCGGTTGCTGCGGTCACATTCCGGCGGTTGTTGCACAACTCGTTGACGTGTTTGCGCTGCACGCCCATTGCCTCGGCCAGCACCGCCTGCGTGAGCCCCATGGGTTGCATGAACTCTTCTACAAGGATTTCGCCGACGGTCGCTGGTTTGCGCTTCGTTATCAGCATGGTTCGCCTCACCTGTTGCTGTGGTCGTCGAGGTAGACGCCTTCCCGCTTCGCCGCGGCTACCATCCCAACGGAAGATAAGCCGCCATTGGCTGTTGACGCGGATCGAGTGGAACCCGGCTAGGTTGCCGCGCAGCTTCTCAAAGCGATTGCTAGGCGACACCCCTCAGATCCTGATCGGTCGTCGCGTCGTCGACCATCTGGAGCTTGCGGAAGAGCCGGCTCACGAGGTCGGAGGGAATATGTCGCGACCGCGTATCTTCCACAAAGAAAGCTCGTAGCCAATCGCCCCGAAAGCTGATGATCATCCAGCGGCTCCGCTGGAGAGCCTATGTACCACTCTTTAGGACAAAGGGCAATCGGCAAGCCCCAAAATCGCGGCGGCTGGCGCTTGCAACGTCGATTTCAATGACGTTTTGGCGATCGTCTACGGGTTACTGTGCATTGAGGCGAGCTTTGCCGATCGCGATCGAATTGTTCGATGGCAACAAGTCGAAGTCTGCGTCACGCCCGGGACTCTCGTGGACGACTTGCGAATCACCCGCGACGATCGAGGTTCTTTGGCATCGATGCCAGGCAAACCTCTTTCCACCGGCCTCAATTTCGTTGTCCAACCCCCAGCAATCGACCGATCGCAGGCGGGTCAGCCACCAGCATGGGCGGCAAGTCTGCCCCTCGGCCGAAGACATTTTCTCGCAACAGTCCCCGGTGACCTTATTGGAGGCTGCATCGCCGACCGGAACACGCAAATCATCGCCTTTCAACCAGAATTGGGTATATTCTAGTTGAATAGACCAGAAGGTTTTTACAATGACAACATGGCAAATTCAGGACGCCAAAACGAGGCTTAGCGAGGTGATCGAGCGCGCCCGTACCGAAGGACCTCAAACAATCACCCGCCACGGCTCGGAGCGTGCGGTTGTGTTGTCGATCGAAGACTACCGCGCCCTGGCCGCGCATCAGCCAAATTTCAAAGCTTATTTGCTTGGTGGCCCTAAGGTGGATGACTTCCGCATCGAGCGAGACCACGATACCGGCCGTGCCGTCAAGTTTTGAGCCGTGGCGACCGGCTATCTGCTCGACACCAATGTGATTTCAGAGACGCGCAAGGCACGCGCCGACAGCGGCGTTATCGCTTTTCTCTCGGCTGCCGAGCCGACAATGCTGTTCCTCAGCGTTCTAACCCTCGGAGAATTACGCAAGGGCATTGTGGCCAAGCGCCGGTCTGATCCTGGTGCCGCCGATCAGCTTGGCGTCTGGGTTGATGGTATCGAGACGACCTTCGCCGATCGCGTGCTGCCCATCGACGCCGCGATCGCCCGGCGCTGGGGTGAGTTGTCCGCCAACCGGACGCTCCCGGTGATCGATACGTTAATAGCAGCGACCGCGATCAGGCACGGTCTCACGTTGGTCACACGCGATACGCGCGACGTCGAGTCCACCGGCGTTCCGCTCGTCGATCCTTGGCAGATCCGATAATGAGACTGCAGCCCAAGTTTCTCGAAGGTCTCAAGCGGCAGGAAGAGGCGGCGGTGTTCACTGGCAAAGCACGAAAACCATAACCCTCGTAGAATGCCACTGCGCTATCATTCTTGGCATCGACGATGATGGCATAGACGGCGGGTCGTCCTCGCCCGGATGACACCGCGGATGGCGTCGAGCAGCAGCGTTTCGCCAAGCCTGCGTCCTTGGTACGCGCCATCAACAGCGAGGCGACGAAGGATCGCAGACGGCACCGGATAATGTCGCAACCGTTTTGCCACGGCCGGTGGCAATTCGTGTTTTTCGAAGCTCGCGGCGCTGAGGCTGTAATAGCCCGCAATCTTCCCTGGCACATCCCCAAGTGCGACGAAAACCTGGGCCACGCGCCGAATATCCTGAGAAGTTCGCCGCTGAAGGTAGGAATCAAGAGCCCGCTCCCCACAGGAGAAGGCTGCCCGGTCATGGTGCCAACCGAGCGGCTCGATGACCAAGGCGGCTTATCCAGCGATGCGCTCGCGATAGCGGCGCGCGGCTTCTAGCTTTTCGTTCGGTTCCGGCGGGTTGACCAGCGCATCGTAGAAGACGTCCCACTCTTTCACAGAGAGGGTGATCTTTTCGCGCGAATTGATCACGCGTACCGCCGCGGCCGCGGCGTTCGCGAGCACGAAATCGGTCACGCTCGTTTCTTCATAGGCGGCCGCCTGTTCAAGCTTGCGCTTGGTCTTGGCATCCAAGCGCAGGTGCATGCGATCGCGTTTTACTCCGGAAGTTTGACCCATAGGACGCCCCAATATTCTCAGATTTAATAAGTACGCCATTTTGGCGTACAAATCAGTGGAAAGTCATTGGATTACCGAATGCCTCCGGAACTTCCCGAACCGCCTGTCGCGCGCCGAGGGTACGATATAAGCTGCTGATATAAAGGATATAAATGGAATATTGGCATTGACCGTTCGGTGCTTCACTCCCCGAGCCCGTTCTCGACCGGACTTTCCAAGGATCAGTGTCGCATTTGCGGGCGACGGTCGAGGTATCTGGGTCGCGAGGCAAACCTCTTGCCGCCAGCCTCAGTTCCGGCGCCCAACCGCCACAGCAATCGGCAAATCACAGAGCAGATCAGCTACGGGCATGGGCGACACGAGGTGCGTCGGCCCTTGGCCGAAGACGTTTTCCGTCACGGGCCCCGTGACGTCGTCCAACAGGATCAACTCGTTGCCACGCCACCGCTCGGCAGCAATGGTGAGCCGATCGTCCTCGGAAAGAAGATGTGTCGGAAGGCGTGTCACCACAACCACCATTGTCGCGGTCTCGTCACGACGTGAAAAAGCGATCATGTGGTCGGCGTGGGGTCCGGTCACCGCGAGACGCCTGTAGTCACCCGCGTGGAACAAATCAGGCAGCCGCCGCCGCAAATCTAGGATCCGCGCCATTACTGCTTGCTTCACCCGGCCATCGCGCCAAGTCTTGAGGCATTGCCGCAGATCGAGCGACAAGCCGAGCGCGGCTTGGCGCTGCCGATAATCGATCGCACGGCGATTGTCGGGATCGACCAGGCTCAAATCCCAGAATTCGGTGCCTTGGTAGATATCGGGTACGCCGGGGGTTGTGAGTTTCAAAACGAGCTGGGCCAGACCATTGATTGCGCCGGCGGGGCCGATTTGCCTGGCGAACTCAGCCAACACATTGAGCGCCTCGGTTCGCTCGCCAAAGAGCGCCCCGAGGAAATCATCCGTCGCCTGTTCGTAGGTCTGGTCCGGCGCAATCCAGCCGGTCTTGAGCTTGGCCTCGCGCGTCGCCTTGCGCAGCCACGTCGAAAGCCGTTCGGCATAAGCGCGGCATCCAGGGCCATCGCCCATGGCCAGCTCGAGCGGCCAGGCACCGACAATCATTTGGTAGAGCATGGCTTCGTCGCCGGGACTCGGTGCCGGAGTTCCGTTGATGGTGCCGCGAATACCGGCATTGAGTGACATGCACCTTGTCACCGCCGCCGCCCATTCCTGGGGAAGCTCGCTCAATACCGCGAGGCGCGCGCGTACATCTTCGCCGCGCTTGTGATCGTGGGTGGCCGTGGCCAACAGGGCATCTGGAAAGCGCGATTGGCGTGCTTCAATCACTTTGTGGAAATGCTCCGGCGTGGCGGCAAAGCATGCCGGATCGAAGCCTACATCGTTGCGCGATAGCAAGCGTCCATAACGGTAAAAGGCCGTGTCCTCGACAGCCTTTGCGGCCAGCGGCGCTGACAGTTGCTGAAACAGAGTCTGGGCGTGCATAAAGTCAGGATGAGGTGCGGCAAGCCAATGGCCGAGCGGTTGAAGAACCAGGCGATCCGCGATAGAGGTTTGCCCTGCTCTCTCGATGGCGCGCGCAAGGAATTCGGCGTTGCTCTCATCTTTGTCAGGATAGGTTCGGTAGACGTCAAAATGCGCCAACAGCTCAATGAGGCAACGCCTTATTGCGGCCGCGGTGAAATCGCGTGTCCGAGGATCGGCTTGCGCAATGGCGGCGAGGCTCGAGACCAACGCCTCGAGCGGCGCTTCAAAGCTGCCCTCAAGGATTTCACGCCGGGCCTCATATGCCTCCTCGTCAAACGATGCCGTCCGTCCGCTGATGTTCGTCCACAGGTCGGTCAGAATCGCTTCCCCTGACTTCTGGTGCTGCACCGCGCTGACCTGGTTCATGAAATCGTAGCCAGTCGTGCCGTCCGTCTGCCAGGTACTCGGCAATTGCTCTCCGCGGCTCAGGATCTTTTCGACTAGGAGATAGGCCGGACCCGCCGGGGCGTCTTTGGGCCGCTTGTCCTCGAGCCCAAAAAGGCGTTCGCGCAAAAGCCGGCAATAGCCACGGGGATCGGTCAAGCCGTCGATATGGTCGATGCGCATACCATCGATCAATCCTTCGCGGTAAAGCCGCAACAGGGTGGCGTGGGTTGCCTCAAACACGTCGGGATCCTCAACACGCACGGCAACGAGGTCATTGATATCGAAAAAGCGCCGCCAATTGATCAGATCGCTGGCGGTGCGCCACCAGGCGAGGCGATAATTTTGCTGCTCCAGTAGATCATGCAGCGTATCGGCCGGCGACGTTCCGGGCGCCAACGGGAGCACATAGTCGAAGTACCGGATTGCGTCGCCTTCCCGCCTGAGCTCTTCAGCTGCGAGTGCTTCGCCATAGGGACGGCCAAGAATGGGCAATAAAATTTTTCCGTGACATCCGCTCCAGTCGATGTCGAAGAACTTGGCATAGGCGCTCGCACGTCCGTGGCGGAGCACGTCCAACCACCATTCGTTGCCGGGGCCGGCGTACATGTGGTTGGGCACGATATCGACGATGAGACCGAGTTCGGCGGGCCGCAAATTGCCGACTAGATGACGCAAGCCACCTTCGCCGCCGAGCTCCGGATTGACGCTCGTCGGGTCGATGACATCATAGCCATGGGCCGATCCAGGCCGCGCCGCCAAGATCGGCGACAGGTAGAGATGGGAGATGCCAAGGTCTACGAGGTAGGGTACGAGCCGGGTGGCATCGGCAAAAGTGAAGTCCTTATAGAGCTGTAGTCGATAGGTCGCGCGCGGCGTCATCGGTCACCACGCTCTTTCCGCAATGTGGGGAGACGCGCAAACACTTCCGCCGATACCTTCCGGTGTCTGCACCAATTGATGGGTTCCGTGATCGTGCCCCGGACCGATCCCGCCATCACTCTTAGACATGGCGTCTGCCGCCCCGGTTGCAGGTAATCCCGTCGACCGGAATGCCGTCGCTCTCGCTTAAGTCATGGAGCGCACAAGCGCTTATGCCGGTTCGCGCAGCCATGCGATGGTGACGCGGGCTAGGAGCGTGCCGTTACGCAAGCCATCCCTCTTGCTCTCGAACAACAACTCGCCCTCGGGTGCCGCGAGCTTGACCGGCTCGGCACCGAGATTGGTGGCGATGACGAGTGCACGCCCATCGGCCCTCAGCCATTCCGCCTTTACTGACGATGGCCCGATTACCTCGGACTTCGTGGCGCGCGTCCCCTCGAGCCAAGGTACGATGTGCTCGCGACGTATCGTCAGCAACCGCCTAATGAAGGCGAACCGCTCCGCCGCGTGTGTCGGGTCCGGCAGGGGGATCGAAGCGAGGAAAGTATTATCGGCATTGGGATCGGGAGGTGCCGGGGCCGTAGCGGCCAAACCAAGTTCCTGGCGGCGGCCCTTTCGCACAGCCTCTGCCAGATCGCCCCGGTGGTCGGTGAAAAAGAGGAAGGGCGTTGAGCTCGCGTCCTCTTCGCCCATAAAGAGCATGGGGATTTGCGGGCACAGCAAAAGCAGCGCCAGCGATGCCTCGATGGCGTCGGGCGTCACCAGCGCCGGCAGACGCTCGCCATACGCTCGGTTGCCGACCTGATCGTGATTTTGAAGAAAGAGGACAAAGGCGGTCGGCGGCAAATCTGCGCTGGGCTCCCCGCGCGGCACGCCCTTGCGGTAGGGCGATGGCTCGCCCTGATAGGCAAACCCTTCCTTGAGGCTACGCGCCAGCCATTCCGCTCCCCGGTCGGCATAGTCGGCATAGTAGCGATCGGTCTCGCCGGTCAGCAGCACATGCAGCGCATGGTGCCCGTCATCGTTCCACTGGGCATCGTATCCCTCTCTCAGAAGGCGTGCGTCGTTGTGGTCGTTTTCAAGGACGAGATGAACATGCCGCCCCGCGCCGACTGCGCCGCGGACGAGAGCCTCGGTTTCCTCGAGCCAGTCGCGTTCGCCAACGGCGTGGACTGCGTCGAAGCGCAACCCGTCAAAGCGATATTCGTTCAGCCAATAGATCGCGTTCTCGGTGAAGAAGCAGCGCAGCTCAGGCACTTTGAAGTCGAGCGCGGAACCCCAACCGGTATGTCGGTCCGCATGAAACAGCTGCGGCACGTAGCGATGGAGATAATTCCCATCCGGGCCGAAGTGATTATAGACGACGTCGAGAAACATCATCAGCCCGAGGCCATGGGCGGCGTCGATCAGCGATTTGAGCTGGTCTGGCGTGCCATAGGCGGCATCGGGCGCAAAGGGCAGCACGCCGTCATAGCCCCAATTGCGCCTTCCCGGAAAATCGGCGATTGGCATGAGCTCGACAGCGGTGATGCCGAGTTCGAGAAGTCTGGGAAGGATCTGCTGCACCCCAGCGAAGCCGCCGAGGAGACCGGCATGGAGCTCGTAGAGCACTGCCTCGTGCCAGGGCCTTCCTGCCCACTCCGGATGCTGCCAGCGATAGGCATTCGGATCGACAACGAGGCTCCACCCATGGACATCGCCTTCTTGGGCGCGCGATGCCGGGTCGGGCACCGCAGTGCCGTCGTCGAGGCGAAAGCGATAGGGAGTGCCCGACGGGCATTCGGCTTCAGCTTCAAACCAGCCTCCATCGCGCATGTTCATGGCGATCAGAGGTCGGTCCTTGAGTTCGAGCACGACCCGCTGTTGCGTCGGCGCCCAGAAACGAAACCGCACTTGGTCGTGGCCCAGACAGTACGGGCCGAACCGATACTCGCGACCGACCGTCGGCATTACGGCGGCCCGTCCAATTCGGCAAGCAACAATACAGCGCAGCGCGCGCCGACTTCGAGGTCCGGCCCCTCGAGCACGCGTTCGGCCGCCGCCGGATCGCCGGTATCGAGCACGAGCCGCGTCGAGACGTGCGGTTCCGGCAGATGGAAGTGCTTGTCCTCGCCCGAGGGATTGAGCAACAGCGTCGCCACCGCGACCTTGCCGTTGCTGCGCGCCGCGCGCCGCAGCACCATGCAAAGTTCTTGCGGTTGATTCCACGCCTCAACCGAAATCAACTTGCCATGCTCGTCGAACCAGGCGATGTCGAAAATGCCGGGCGCTTCTTCGCTCTTGCCATAGAGAAAATTGCGGCAACGCAAGACCGGATGTGCCTTCCGCAGCGCGATCAAGCGCGCCGTAAAGTCGGTCAGCGCCGTTCCTTCGTGCGACTTCGCCTTCGCCCAGTCGACCCATGAGATTTCCGAATCCTGGCAATAGGCATTGTTGTTGCCGTTTTGCGTGCGACCGAATTCATCCCCCGCAAGCAGCATCGGCGTGCCCAGCGAACACATCACCGTCGCCAGCATCGCGCGTTGCAGCCGGCCACGTATCTCGAGAATTGCCGGGTCTTCAGTTGGACCTTCAACACCCCAATTTGCCGAGTGATTTTCGACCGGCCCGTCGCGATTATCTTCGCCGTTGGCCTCGTTATGGCGCTGCTCGTAGCTCACGACGTCGGCGAGCGTGAAGCCATCATGCGAGGCCGCATAGTTGACCGAGGCCCACGGCCGCCGCGCCATCCGGTCGAAGACATCCCCCGAACCCGCAAGACGCGCGGCAAAGTTTCCCCTTTGTCCTTGGTCGCCACGCCAGAATTGCCGCAGGCCGTCGCGAAAGCGGTCGTTCCATTCGGCAAAGCCCGGCGGATGATTACCGAGTTGATAGCCGCCGGGGCCCAGATCCCATGGTTCGGAGATGAGTTTGGTACGCGCCAGGGTCGGGTCCTGGCGCAACACATCGAAAAAACCGGAACGCGGAGCGAAGCCGTGCGCCTCGCGACCAAGAGTTGTGCCAAGGTCGAAGCGAAAACCGTCGACGTGGTAGTCGGTCACCCAATGACGCAGCGAATCCATTACCAACTGCAACACGCGAGGATGGGATAAGTTGACGGTGTTTCCTGTACCCGTGTCGTTGACATAATGACGCGGGTCGCCGTCGATCAATCGGTAGTAGCTGGTGTTATCAAGACCGCGAAAGGAAAGGGTTGGACCGAGCTCGTTGCCTTCGGCGGTGTGATTGTAGACAACGTCCAGAATCACCTCGATACCCGCGGCGTGAAGCCGTCGCACCGCGACCTTCACTTCGT
Source organism: uncultured Alphaproteobacteria bacterium (assembly GCA_963804725.1). Taxonomy (GTDB): domain Bacteria; phylum Pseudomonadota; class Alphaproteobacteria; order ATCC43930; family CGMCC-115725; genus JAATGI01. Next base: position 51,383 of record CAWDRN010000001.1, read on the forward strand.
TGACCGAGCCGTTCGTGAGATAGCGCAGCTCCGGCGTGAAGAATCCGAGCGTGTTGTATCCCCAATAGTTGCGCAGATTCTTTTCGATGAGATGCCGGTCTTGAACGAAGTAGTGAATCGGCATGAGCTCGATGGCGGTGATGCCGAGGCGTCTTAGATCGTCAATGATGTGCTGATGGCCCAACGCCGCGAAGGTACCGCGCACCTCGGGCGGGATGTCGTGACGGCGCAAGGTCAGGCCTCGAACATGAGCCTCGTAAATGATCGTCTCGTGCCAAGGAATGTCGGGATGACGGTCATCGCCCCAGTTGAAGGCATCGTCGGCAACCATCGCCTTGGGCATGGCCGCGGCGCTGTCACGGCGGTCCGGCGTTAAATCGGCACGCCGGGACTGGACACGATGAGCGAACAGCACATCGCTCCACCGCACCTCGCCCGCGATGCGTCGCGCATAGGGATCGAGCAATAGCTTATGTGGATTGAAGCGAAGCCCATTCTCCGGATCGTACGCGCCATGCGCGCGAAACCCGTAGAGTTGCCCTAGCTGTGCGCCCGACAGGTAGCCGTGCCACACCTCATCGGTCCGCTCCGGCAATTGCATGCGTGCGATTTCGTGACGGCCCCTCGGATCGAAGAGACAAAGATCAATTGCGGCCGCGCGCTCGGAAAACACAGCAAAGTTGACGCCAACGCCGTCCCAAGAGGCGCCGAGCGGATAAGGTCGTCCGGTTTCGAGCCGCGACGAAAAGCGGCGCTGATCAGCCGCCATGCCGGAGGTAGAGCGTGGCGAGCGGGGGTATGGTCAGTGCAAGTGACTGGGACTGGTCATGGCTGGGCACGTCATTGGTGTGGACGCCGCCGCCATTGCCGATATTGGCGCCACCATAGCTCTCGGCGTCGGTGTTTACTATTTCATGCCAATAGCCGGCGCGTGGCACGCCGATGCGATAGGCTTGACGCGGCAACGGTGTGAAATTGGAGACGGCAAGAATTGACGGCGCATTCTCTGCCGCGATCCGCAGAAAGGCGTAGACGGAATTGTCGCGATCATTGGCAATCAGCCATTGGAAGCCTGCGGGATCGGCGTCATGCGCATGGAGCGCTGGCTCTGAGCGGTAAGCTCGATTGAGATCGCGGATCAAGCGCTTGATGCCGCCGTGATGCGGATTCTCGGCAGTGGCCCAATCGATTTCGCTGTCATGATTCCATTCCTGCCACTGCGCGATCTCTCCGCCCATGAACAGCAGCTTCTTGCCGGGGTGCGCCCACATGAACCCGAAATAGGCGCGCAGGTTGGCGAACTTCTGCCAGTAGTCGCCCGGCATTTTTCCGATCAGCGAACCTTTGCCGTAAACCACTTCGTCATGTGACAACGGCAGGATGAAATTTTCGGCATAGGCGTAGAGGAGACCGAAGGTCAGCGCGTTGTGGTGGTAGCGACGATAGATCGGATCGAGCGCCATGTAATCGAGCGTGTCGTGCATCCACCCCATGTTCCATTTATAGGAAAAGCCAAGCCCCCCTTCCGACACCGGGCGCGAGACTCGTGGGAATGCGGTCGATTCTTCGGCGATGGTTAGGGCGCCGGGGCAGCGCTCGGCCACGGCGGTATTGAGCTGGCGCACAAAATCAATCGCTTCGAGGTTCTCGCGGCCGCCATAGCGGTTCGGGATCCATTCGCCTTCGCGGCGGCTGTAGTCGCGATAAAGCATCGATGCAACGGCATCGACCCGCAACCCATCGAGATGGAAATGCTCGAGCCAGTAAATGGCGCTGCCGATCAGGAAACCAGCGACCTCGCGGCGTCCGAAATTGTAGATGTAGGTATTCCAGTCGCGGTGGTAGCCCTCGCGCGGATCGAGGTGCTCGTAAAGCGCGGTGCCGTCGAACCTGGCGAGCCCGTAGACATCGGTCGGAAAATGCGCCGGCACCCAATCCGTGAGCACGCCAACGCCCGCGCGATGGGCCATGTCGACAAAGCGCTGCAAATCTTCCGGCGGTCCGAACCTGGCGGTCGGCGCGAACAGGCTGAGCGGCTGATAACCCCAAGAGCCGCCGAACGGATGCTCAGCAATCGGCATCAATTCGATGTGGCTAAAGCCCATAGCCGCGACATAGGGGATGAGCCGATCCGCCAACTCCCGCCACGACAGGATGCCGCCCCGATCGGCTTGCGGCCGCAGCCACGAAGCAAGGTGGACCTCATAGACCGTGACTGGCGCTGCGACACCCTGGCGCTCGGCCCGCGTCGCCATCCACTCCTCGTCGCGCCAGCGGAAGGGCGCGTTATCGGCAACGACCGAGGAAGTGGCGGGCGGCATCTCCGTCTGCCGCGCGATCGGATCGGCCTTGAGCGCCAAAAGGAAGCCATCGGGGCCATGAATGGCGTATTTGTAGCGGGCGCCGACGGCAACACGGGGTATGAACAGTTCCCAAACGCCGGCCTCGGGGCGGCGGCGCATCGGGTGACGTCTTATGTCCCAGCTATTGAAGTCGCCCGCCACCGCGACGTGACGCGCGTTTGGCGCCCACACGGCAAAGCGCACGCCGGGGACGCCGTCCACATTCATCGGTTGCGCACCGAATTTCATGCCGAGCTCGAGGTGTCGTCCTTCGTTGAAGAGATGGAGGTCGACAGCACCGAGGAGGACACCGAAGGAATAAGGGTCTTCCGTCTCTTGAACCGCCTCGGACCATTCGATCGACAGAAGATAGGGTTGTTCGCGCGCGATCCGCCCTTCGAACAAGCCGCGTGCGTCAATCGCCACGAGCGCGCCGAGACGCTCCTTCTTGTCGCGCGACCACAGCTCGACGCGGCGCGCGCCGGGGAGGAGTGCGCGAACCAACGGCCCATTGGGGCCGCGATGTGGGCCGAGCACGGCAAAGGGGTCGTCATGCCGGGCTTCGACGAGGGCCTCGACCGTGGCGGCGTCAAGACTTGGCTGGAACGCGAGCACCGCAGCTTCAGCCACCCTTGCCTCCATCGAGAATGCGATCAGCGATCATGTTTAGGCCTATGAGTGGCACGCGCAGCCAGCTCGGACGATTGGCGGCCTCATAGCCAATTTCATAGGCTGCCTTTTCGATCAAGAAGAGGTCGAGCGCTGCCTGCTCGCGATCGCCACCGGCGCCTCTCGCGGCGCGATAGGCCGAGAGAAACACCTTCGGAATGCTGCGGCGGAAGCCGTCGACCAGACGCGTGCGGGCACCCTCCGCGATATGAGCCTGGCTCGCCTGGCCTTTGCGCTCGGTCAACGCCGCAGCGTAGTCGAACGATCGCAACATGCCGGCAACGTCGCGCATGGGGCTCGATTTGGCCCGCCTCTCGGCGGTCGGTCGCGTCGGTTCGCCCTCGAAGTCGATGATATAGGCGTCATCGCTCGCGACCAGCACTTGACCTAGGTGAAAGTCTCCGTGCACGCGCGTGATTGGAATTTTCCGTGCGGCGCGCGCGCGTTGTCGTATCGCCGCGAGCAGTCCCTTGCGCCGACCAAGCAATGCCTTTGCCGCGGCTTGGTCGTTCTCACTCTCCCACTCGGTCCGGTTTGCTACCGCCTCGATCGCATTTGTCAGCATTCGCTCCGTGTAAGCGATCCAGGCATCGGTTTCGGCTTCCCCGGCCACGTTCGGCGCGAACGCCGGATCCTCGGCCGGGCGCGCCAGGACCATGTGCATTTCGGCAAGCCGCTTGCCAAGATTGGCGGCGAAGGCTTCGCAGGGCGCGAGATGTTCCCCCTCGCCTTGCTCTTCGTGTTGCTCGGGACGCAGCTCGTCAATCGCGTGCGACAGCTGGTCGAGGGTCCAGGTCCAGGCGCTGCCCTGATTTCGGACGAAGCCAAAAACAATACCCAACGTGTAACGTGAGCCGTCGGCGATGCGCACGATTTCGCCGAGCAAGGGCGCACAATTGGCAAAGCCGTTTTCGGTCAGATACCGGCCCATCTCGGCTTCAGGATGAAAGCCCGGCAGGATGCGGCGAAAGAGTTTAAGCATCGCCTGGTCGCCGATGATCAGCGAGCTGTTGGACTGCTCGGCCGAAAGCCAGGTTATGTCGCCATCCGGCGTCACCGGCGCTGAGTCGATCTGGTCTGTCGCCACGAAGTGGAGCTCGCATTCACCGGCATGCACCACGCGCCGCTCATGGAGAGCCGCGATAATCTCACGGGCGAAGCTCGGCATGGCAAACGCATCGGTCAGGAACCCGGTGCGGCGTCCTTGCCTGACGTAGGCCAGCGACAATTGTTGCGGCAACGCCGCTCCGTCGCTCTCCCAGGATGTCGTTATCGGCAAGAGCCAGCGCGAGTTGCCACGGCTGCTGCTGGTCTCGATTTCGGCCAACAGCGGCTCGCTTTTGGCATCGCTGATCGGTGTCAGTGCCGCCAGCTTGAATTCGTCGATCTTGCGGTCTTTCAGCGCGAACCAGCGCCGCTTGGCCAGGTATTTTGGCAGCGTCTCGTGCTCGAAGCTGGCGCGCGCCGCGCCTGTCAGCACCTCGGCGAGCTTGTCGCGGATGACAATGGTTTCGTATTCGGGCATCGGCTCTGGTGCCGGTGTGTGCCAGGAGGGCCATTCATGCTCCTTGGCGAGCATGAACCAGTAATTGCCGAAGGGCGGCAGCGTCAAAAGATAGGTGAGCTTGCCTATCGGTGGAAACACCGAATTGCCGGTAAGCTCGATCGGTGTGCGTCCCTGGTATTCGGAAAGATCAAGCTCGACCGCCTGCGGCGTGCGCGACAAATTGGCGGTGCACAACACTGTCTCGCCTTCATGCTCGCGCAAATAGGCCAGAATCTTGCGGTTCTTCGGATAGAGCAGCTTGAATACGCCGCGGCCGAACGCGGGATGCTGTTTGCGTACCGCCAGCATCACCCGCGCCCAGTTTAAAAGCGAATGGCGGTCACGCGACTGTGCTTCAACATTGCAGGTCTCGTAACCGTAGAGCGGATCTTGATTTGGCGGCAGCACCAGCGCGCCAGGATCGGCGTGCGAGAAGCCACCATTGCGGTCAGGCGACCATTGCATCGGCGTGCGCACCCCGTCACGGTCGCCGAGATGGATATTGTCGCCCATGCCGATTTCGTCGCCATAATAGAGAACCGGCGTACCGGGCATCGAAAAAAGAATGGCGGTCATCAATTCGACGCGCCGTCGGTCGCGCTCCAAGAGCGGCGCCAAACGGCGGCGGATGCCGAGATTGAGCCGGGCGCGCTTGTCGGAGGCATAGGCTTGCCACAGATAATCGCGCTCTTGATCCGTCACCATTTCGAGCGTCAGCTCGTCATGATTCCGCAGGAAGATCGCCCATTGGCAGTTGAGTGGAATTTCGGGCGTCTGGCGCAGAATGTCGGTGATCGGAAACCGATCCTCGCGCGCGATCGCCATGTACATGCGCGGCATCAGCGGAAAGTGAAATGCCATGTGGCACTCGTCGCCGTTGCCGAAATAGTCCTTTACATCTTCAGGCCACTGATTGGCCTCCGCCAGCAACATGCGGCCAGGAAAGTGGTGGTCGAGGTCGGCGCGCAAGCGTTTTAGAATGGCGTGCGTCTCGGGCAGGTTCTCGTTGATGGTGCCCTCGCGTTCGACCAGATACGGCACGGCGTCGAGCCGCAGACCGTCGACGCCGAGACCGAGCCAGAATCGCATGACGCTGAAAACCGCGCGTATGACCTGTAGATTGTCGAAGTTCAGGTCGGGTTGATGCGAGTAGAAGCGGTGCCAGTAATAGGCATTGGCCACCGGATCCCAGGTCCAATTGGAGCGCTCGGTATCGACAAAGATGATGCGGGTACCGGCATATTTCTGGTCGGTATCCGACCACACATAGAAATTGCGCGCCGACGATCCCGGCTTCGCTCGTCGTGCGCGCTGGAACCACGGATGCTGGTCCGAGGTATGATTGATGACTAGCTCGAAAATAACGCGAATGTTGCGTTTGTGCGCGGCGGCGATGAAGTGCTTGACGTCGGCCAAGGTGCCGTAATCGGGATGGACGCCGCGATATTCGCCGATGTCGTAACCGTCATCGAGCCGCGGTGACGGATAGAACGGCAACAGCCAGATCGCGGTGACGCCGAGCTGGGCGATGTAGTCGAGCTTCGAGATCAGGCCCGGAAAATCGCCGATACCGTCACCATTCGAATCGAAAAACGACTTCACATGAAGCTGATAAATGACGGCGTCCTTGTACCAGAACGTTTCGACGTCCGCCGACCCAGTGACGAGCTTCCCCGACGGCGAACCGGTGACGATCTTGCCCTGCGGTGAAACCGTATCCATCAACTATCCCCCTCTATGAAGCCGCCAGATCGCATAAGGCAAGTCATGCGGATCGAGACGCATGCGCTGAAGTTTCCCCGTCAACCTGAAATTGTTGGGCCGCACCAGATCTTCGACTGAGAGAGAGCCACTATCCGGCAGGCCGAATTCCCAAAGCGGCAGCTCGTAGGTCGCCTCCTGTATTTGATGAGGATCGAGATTGACCGCGACCAGGATCATGTCATCGAGCGCTTCGACGCCGCGGCGTTGTGCCTTGCCGTAGACCAGGATGTGGTTGCTGAAGGCGTTGTAGAAGGTGACGCCCAAATGGCTTTGCAGCGCCACCTGGTCGCGGCGGATGCGGTTAAGCTGCGCGATCTCGGCAATGATGTTACCGGGCGCCTTAAAGTCGCGCGGTCTGAGCTGGTATTTTTCCGAGTCGCGATATTCCTCGCGGCCGGGTAACGGTGCCGCCTCGCAGAGTTCAAACCCCGAATACATGCCCCAGAGGCCCGAGAGCGTTGCCGCCAATGCCGCGCGAATGAGGAATCCGGCACGCCCTGAATTCTGCAGGAAGTAGGGGTTGATGTCGGGCGTATTGACGAAGAAATTGGGGCGGAAGAAATCGCGCGGGGGTCCCTCCGTGAGCTCACGCAAATATTCGGTCAGCTCCCATTTCGTGTTGCGCCAGGTGAAATAGCTGTAGGACTGGGTGAAGCCCAACTTCGCCAAGCGGTACATGAGCTTGGGCCGGGTGAAGGCTTCGCCGAGAAAGACGATATCGGGTCGGCGGGCACGAATGTCCGCGATCAACCATTCCCAAAACGGCAGGGGCTTGGTGTGTGGATTATCGACCCGGAAAGTGCGAATCCCGGCGTCGATCCAGAACCGCACCGCGTCGCGCAGCGCCAGCCAAAGAGCCGGTATCGCGGCCGCCGCATAAAAGTCGGGGTTGACGATGTCCTCATATTTCTTGGGCGGATTCTCGGCATAGCGGATCGAGCCGTCGGCACGATGCCGGAACCAGGCGCGATGCTCCTTGAGCCAGGGATGGTCCGGTGAGCATTGAACCGCAAAATCGATCGCAATTTCGATGCCGTGATCAAGCGCAGCGTCGCGCAGTCGGCGAAAATCATCGAGCGTGCCGAGCGACGGATGGATCGCGGTGTGACCGCCTTCGCGAGCACCGATCGCATAGGGGCTCCCCGGATCATCCGGTGCCGCAGTGAGCGCATTGTTTCGGCCCTTGCGATTGGTCGTACCGATCGGGTGGATCGGCGGAAAATAGAGGACGTCGAAGCCCATGGCCGCGATCTCGGGAAGGCGGCGAATGACGTCGGCAAAGGTGCCGTGCCGCGCCGGGTCGTCCGTCGCAGAGCGCGGAAACATTTCGTACCAGCTGGCAAATCCGGCTTGCGGGCGATCAACCTCGACAGCAAGGTCCACACTTCGCGCCAGGAAAGGCCGCTCGTCTGCTGCCGCCATCAGGCTCTTGGTTTCATCGGAAAGAAGGAGGGCGATCTGAGTTGCCTCATCGGCCTGCAACAGCCGCTTCACAAGATCGAGACGCTTCGCTTCCTTGACGACGTCAATCGCTTCCCTGATGTCGAGCGAGACATCTTGCCCGGCCTCATGCCTTGCCGCAATCGCGCGGCATATGCCCGCCCAGTGATCGAACCACGCCTCGACTGCATAGATATGACGGCCGACGCGCTGGGGCAAAAAGGTGCCGCGCCAGCGATCGTTCTCAATCAAAGTGAGCGGCGCGCTGGTCCACTCCCTTTGGTCCACAGGCCGCCACAACAGCGATGCCGCAATCGACTCATGCCCCTCCATAAAAATGTCTGCTTCGACCTCGATGGACTTGCCGACAATGCGCTTCAGTGCGAACCGTCCAGCGTCGACCGACGGCGTGATGGCTTCGATCGCAATCCGCGGCGCCTTGGTGGCGCGCTCGGCGGCGCGACGGCCCTGTGGTGCCGCTGTGACTACTTGATTCCGCACGACGCGTATCAGGCGAGTTTCGCCCGGGGCCAGCGGCGCATCGGGCGCGCCATCGCCGTCGAGACGCGTCGCGTCGGCAAACGCCGCGCCAGCTGCCGGCGGCAATGGCGCCAACGAGAGGGGAAGCGGCTGCTCCTTGGTGAGATCGCTATTGACGATGACAACCAAGGCCTCCTCTGCGCGGCGCGCATCGACGTCATCGGTGCGCAGGATTGCATTCCGGCTCAACCGGCGCCACGGGCCGGCATGCGGGTGCACCGCGGTGCGGTCAAGCATTGCGTTGGCTGCGGCGATTTCGGATTGAAGCGCAAATGCCGCGCTGCCCTCTGCCTCCGCAAAATCCTCCGGGACGGAATAAATCGGATCGAGCGGGCGGCTAGCCGCGAACTCGAAGCCCATCGGCACGAGCACGCCGTCGCCAACGGCATTGGCAAGGGCCATGGCTCGACAGTACGCCGTTCGCAGCGCACCGCCGCGTGGCGCCAATCTCGGACCGAAGGGAAGTTCTGGCATGAGGACAACCGGTGCTACGCGGCGCAGCCTTTCATAATCGTCGAGCCGATGCAAACCGTCGAGCTTTGCCAACACATAGTCAAAACCGGCGCCAGCAAGATCGGCCAAACGCTCGGGCGCCAGACCCGGCGCCCATGCCAAGAAGCCGCTGCCCTCAGCCACGCGCGGCAGGAGTTGGCGCCAAAATTCGGCCGGCACGCGGTCGAGACCCAGGCACCGAAATGCCGTAATTCCCTGGCGCTGCCAGTGATGGAGCCGTTCAGCCCATTGCCGCACCACCGCTTCCATAATGTCGGGCGATTTAAAACGTGCAATTGCGGCGTCGCCCGAGCCCAGTGCGCGCGGATCGGGAAGCGCCGCCTTGTCGGCACGACGGTACCAGTCTCCCTCTAGTACGACGCTATCGGCCGCGATGCGGTCGACCACGATATCGAGGACCAGCTTAAGCCCGTGTTCGCCGCACAGCTCGGCGATGGCGCCGACCACATCGACACTGTCGTCGAGGTCGAGCAGCGGATGAGGCCGCTCGAAGTCGGCCGTCAAGTAGATGTTTCCGGCCGCCCCCGGAGCAAATGGTGGGGGGATCGCGACGTGATCGAAGCCCATGGCGCGGCTGCGCGCCAAGTGGCGCCGCCACTCGGACAGCGGTCCCGCCAAAAGACAATGCAGGTAGTAGATTTTGGGTGGCGTCACGGTGCCACTTACGCTTTTTGTTGCGTTCTGACGGGTGGGTGAAGCGACACCGGCTTGGCCCCGGGCCGGGCCGACCGCGCTTCGCGGAACCATTACGTCGTCGGCCATGGCAACTCCTCCGGAGCGGCAGCACCAGCAGCATTCGGCATCGGCAGAAGCACTCCGCGAAGTCTCCTAAAAAAAGACACGTCCACGGGCCTGAAAGTTCCCCCAAAGCGCCGTATTGGGAGCTCCAGCGTCGCTCTTGTTGGCGCCATTCCACCTCAGAGGTCAATCGTAAAAGGCGAAAGAGGCAAGCGGGCCAGAGCGCAGGTTGCGGGCGGAGCATCTCGTCACGTCGCAAAGAGATATGTGACAGCCATGCCGTCGCTGCAAATTGCGTGAGTATGGCAAAGGGGGTGCGAGCCATTGACGAGGGGGTGTCGCCGACCCAGCTTTTCTGTTCCGGAGCATCGATACACGACACGTCGGACCGTCCTAACCGACGCGAAGTGGGCCTGCCCCGATTGGAGCGAACGATGGCGTCCCATGACAGCGTTAAGCGGTGGTCAATAGAGCTGAAACCGGCGTGCCTTCGTCCGACGCGCGGAGCGTGGCGAGTGGCGGAGCAAGCCCTCAACCTTCGGCACGTCATCTTGAAGGCCGCGGCAATGACGGGGCTGGTTATCACCATCATGTTGTCGGCCAGCGGCTTGGCGGCTGCTTTCGCGCCGGACAAATCGATCGAAAGCTATGCTGGAGAGTTCGTCAAAGGCCTTATCTATAAGGGAATGGCCGTGTTCCAGGATCCGCTGCTCACAGCGGCAGAGCGCGATCGTCGCTTCGCGCGGCTCATCGGGCAGAATCTCGACATAGAGAAAATCGCCCGCTTTACCCTCGGGCGCTATTGGAATTCGGCAACCGAAAGAGAACGACAGGATTTCATCAACGTTCTACCCGGCTACCTCGGTCAGGCCTTTGCCGGGCGGATCAGCCAATTCGCCGGCGCATTGGTGGAGATTGTCAGGGCGAGCCGGGTCAACAACGAAATTCACGTCGTTACCAAGATCTATTTCATGGGGCCCCGACCAAGTTCGGCTAGCACCAGCGAGTTTGAACTAGGTTGGCTCGTGGGCCAAACCGCCAGCGGTCTTCGCGTCGACGACCTCGACATCGAGGGCACCAGTCTTGCGTTGACGGAGCGAACGGAGCTGACGTCTCTCATTGAGCGCAGTGGCGCGACCGTGACAGGAGCCGTAAATAATATTCGGCAAACTCTGACGGGTTCAGCCGACGAATAGGGCAAGACCTTCGGCAGTTGATCCGCGTTGACTGTCCCCGTCACCGATCGGGAAGCCAGCTCCCTCGCCACGAACCGGCGGGACGTGACAAACAATATCCTGGAACCGATCGGCGTCTCGCCGCTAAAGTAAGATTGGCGACCGCCGCCGCGCTAAACTTGAGGCGATCCATACGCTATTCCTGAGATGGGTGCCCTGCCGTCTCGAGCAACAAGCCGCAGCCATGAGACCGCCGAAGCCGTTCTATGCCATCCTGACCCTGGCCGCCCTGGTTCTGGGGATTGTCGCCGCGCAAGCTCAAACGGCAACAAACTTGACTGCGTTGGAGGGACTGGCTCCGGTTAGCATCCTCGACACCACCGATATTGGAAGAGCGGCCTTGAGCGCCAACCGCTCCATTAGCGGCGCGATCCAGACCGGCGCCGAGCAAGGACCCACTTTGCGTGCCTTTCCCCAACAGCAGCAGCAGGCGCTTCGCGATGCCTTTATCACCTTCGGAAATGCCGACGATCTGGCCGACGGGCTTGGCAGCACGCTCGGCGCGTTCTATCGCGCGCAAACGAGCTACAAGAGTGCGGATGACGGCAAAACCGCGAGTTTCACCAATGTTTCAGCGGCGATTGCCAAGGTGATCGGTTTTGCGGTCGCGACCGCAGAGTCGGATGCGGCAGTGGCAAAGTATTTTTTCGCGAACGCAACGACCGACGGCAAGACGCCTGCTTCGCCCGCCGCGATGGCGATCCTGACACGGATCGGCGGCAAGCCCGATATTTTTGGTAGGGCCTATGGTCTACCTGCCGGCATCGAAGGTGCCGACCCTATCGGCAACTCCCGCCCGTTTCAAACCGAGCCGCAATTCGTGACCATCACGGGCAAGGATTTTTGGGGTATCGATTCGGGCAACATCGCTTATTTGCGCGGGCCGACGCAAAATCAGGTCGATAGCCCGTCCTATCCGAGCGGCCACACCACCTACGCCTATACCGAGGCATTGCTGCTCGCCATGTTGATACCGGAACGCTATCCGCAGATGGTTGCTCGTGCCGCCGAGTACGGCAACGACCGCATTATTCTCGGCGCGCATTACGCGATGGACGTCCTGGCGGGACGAACCCTCGCCCTCTACGACCTTGCGCAGCTTCTCGCCAATCGCGCGGGCTATGTCGGCGTGAAGCGCGCCGGCATTGAGATCGACGATTTTCCGAAAACGATGGCGGCGGCGCGCGCCGATCTGGTCAAGGTTTTCGAGGCTGACTGCGGCGGCACCATCGCCGCCTGCGCGGTGAAGGATAACGGTCGTTTCGCTCAACCGCTCGCAAACCTTCGCTTCTACGAAGCGACACAGACCTACAATCTTCCGATTGTCCATCCAGAGAATGCGAACGCAACCGAGGATGTCGGCAAACGCGCACCGGAAGCAGGTTATCTGCTCACGATCGCCTTCCCCTCGCTCACGCTTGCAGAGGCCGACGACATCCTGACCGCGACCGAAGGTCCGGGCGGCAGCTTCCTCGACAATGGATCAGCCTTCGGTCTCTACTCGCGTCTCGACCTTTACGCGGCAGCCGAGAAGGCGCTCGAGCGCAGCGCTGCTCATTGAGGCCGATCGCAGCACCTCAACGTCCGAAGCTCGGAGCGAGGCCCTTTTGCGAGGCCGCGGGAAGCCGACCCGGACCCCGGAACGGACCGCCTGCGCGGCGGCGTTTTTCCTTGAGTTAGGGAGCGGATTTTGCCATCGGACTAGCATCGCCTAACATGGTCGGCATCGGTGCCATTCGGGGGTCGCATGAACAACGAAGCGTTCGCCCGCTATCTATGCCTCGGATGCGGCTTCTTATATGACGAAGCCCTCGGCCTGCCCGAGCACGGAATAGTGCCAGGGACGCGTTGGCGCGACATTCCCGACAATTGGGTTTGCCCTGACTGCGGTACCCCAAAATACCGTTTCGAAATGGTCCGGCTTCCCTATGCACCGGAGGCACAAGCGACAGGCCTGGTGCCCTAACCGAGCTTAGTGGAGATTGACGATGACGGAGTCCTTCGTACTTCGTGCAAGCGATCGTGGTTTCATCAAAGTGCTATCGGATGGCGAGGCGTCATCCTATGTCGCGGGGCACCCTGACGGCGTCTTCACCCGCCACTCGAGTTTCAATTTCCGCGAATATCAATCGGGGCGCCCGGGCTTCGGTCAAGTTCGCGTGTTCGGCGAAGAGATTTTCAGTGGTCAGGGTTGCGGTTACAACATTCATCGCCACCACAATTTCATCATCTGTGCCTTCGTGCTTGGCGGCGAACTGACCCATATCAATACGGTTGGAAAAATCGATCGGCTCAGTCGCGGCGAATTTTATGTGTTCTCCGCCGGATCGGGTGGCAAACATTCCGAACTGAACCTCGAGACCGAGGACTTGCATGTGATCTATATCTGGTTCCTGCCTGACGCACTGCTTCGCCGGCCGAGCTACGTGCGCGGCGGTTTCGATCGGAACGCCAATCGCGGGAAAATCACCACGCTCATTGGCAAAAGCGAAGGCGCGTTACCCATCCCGCAGGATGTGCGGGTGTCGCGGTTAGCGAGCGATTCAGCAAAATCCTATGACTACCCGATCACTTCGCGGCGGCATGGCGTCTACGCCTTTGTCCTCGAAGGCGAAGCCGATTGCGGCATCGCAAAGCTCGGCCGCCGCGACAGTGTGGGAGTATGGGACACTGACACGCTCAGCCTTCAGACCGGCGCCACACCGACGGACCTATTGCTGGTCGAGACCGTGATGTAAGGGAGAGCGGGGATGTAAGGGAGAGCGGGTCGACATTTTGGCCGGCTCGACTTATCCCGTAGTCGCCCTACAACAAATAGAATGGCCCCAGCGTGAGCGCCGTCATCCGAACCCATTGCGACGCCGCCATCGTTGCGGCTCAGCACCTCGAACCTGGCCGATCGAAGCGCATCGTTCTGGTCACGGCAATACTGGCTTCGAGTCTCGATTTTATTGATGGCTCGGTGCTCAATGTCGCGCTTCCGTCGATCGCGCAAGGCCTCGGCGTCGATGGCGGCAATTTGCCGTGGATCTACAACATGTACCTGTTGCCATTGACGGCGTTGCTGCTGATTGGCGGCGCGGCGGGCGACCGTTTCGGCCGTCGACCGCTGATGATCGCGGGTACGGCAATTTTTGCCGTGGCATCGATTCCGTGCGCGATCGCACCCAATCTGTTTTGGCTGCTACTCGGCCGGGCCCTACAGGGGATCGGAGCGGCAATGGTGTTGCCGAATAGCCTTGCCATCCTGGGCGCCACCTTTTCGGGGGAAGCGAAGGGCCGTGCCATCGGAATATGGGCGGCGGCAGCCTCGGTCGCGGCCGCGGTCGGGCCCGTCATTGGTGGGCGGCTCATCGACGTGTTTAGCTGGCGGGCCATCTTTCTGATGGAAATTCCCATCGCGCTGGTGACGCTGGCATTCGCCTGGACCTTGCCAAACGACCGCCCTCAAAAAGTCACCGCACCGCTCGACATCGGCGGCGCAATTTTCGCCACTGCCGGCATCGGCGCGCTGATTTGGAGCCTCACCATCAGCGCCGGTCCGAGCGGTTGGACCCGCTTCTCGGTGGCAGCGCTCTGCGCTGGGATTGCCTTCTTGGCGGTGTTTATCGCACACGAGCACCGGCTCGGCGACCGCGCGATCATGCCCTTGGCGCTCTTTGCATCGGAGCAATTTGTTGGGCTGACAGTGTTGACGCTGCTGCTCTACGGTCCGCTGACCCTCCTTTTTCTGTTGGTTCCCTTTGTGCTGATTGGGAGTGCCGGATATTCGGCCGTTGCCGCGGGCTTCGCCATTTTGCCTTTTCCGCTGGTGCTGGCGGCGGTATCGCCGACGGTCGGAAAGCTGGCGGTGCGAATCGGCGACCGTACGCCGTTGACGATCGGCCCGATCATGGTCGCCCTGGGCTTGCAGTTGTTGGCATGGGTCATTCCGGGTCAACCCTACTGGACGAGGTTATTTCCTGCGATTGTGTTGACAGCACTCGGCGTGGCCTGTGCCGCCGCGCCTCTGACCAACGCAGTGCTCGGCGCGGTCGACAGCCGCCACACGGGAGCGGCTTCGGGCCTCAACAGCGCGGTCTCCCAGCTTGGCGGCCTGATCGCGATCGCCCTCCTCGGCGGGGTGCTCGCTTCGCACGGCGACATGCTTATCGCCAACTCCAGCGTCGCCTTTGCCATCGCGGGTATCGCAGCTTTCGGCGCGGGGGTGAGTGCGCTTACCCTGCTGGGCCAGAAGCGCTCGTCCTGACTATCGCGCTCCGCAACGGTTGCGGTCGATCAGGCCTTCGCCTGACGGCTTCTCGCGATCACGGTCGCTCTCATTCATGGGCTTGCGGTGGATTGCCCTTGAGGCGATAGACGACCCCTGTCTTGGTACTGCCGACCAGGACCGCTTTCTTGGCCCTAATTTGAACCGTGTTGAAGAACCGTTCGCAGCGTTTCATCGCCTCGTCGTGAAAACCAACGTGGCGTTTGAATTTGCACTGGAAAGCGAACTCTCCGACCAGAGGCATGTGGTCGCCCCGTTGGCGCCAAAGTGCAACGTTGCTCATTGCCCGTATCCCCCTGCCGAAGTCGAGCTCGCCCAGGTCCTGCAGCACCTCCTCAACAATCGTCTGGTTAACCAGTTCGATGCGATCACTGGCAGCCCGCTTGACAACCCGCAACGCCGGGAAAATGCGTCCCAACGTCTTCGTCGACAATCGATCGGCCTTTGGCAGCTCGGACCAGCCGAATTCCACATTGTGTGAGAACAATCGGCGAAATCCGCCAATCTTGTCACGCAACGGCAATGCTTCCGCCTTGAACTTGACCTTGTAGCTACCCCTGATGCTTGGCCGGACATCCATTTCTGCGGCCTTCTGGAGATCAGGATGCCGAAACTTGAAAACGATTTCCGGTTCGCCGAACGGAAAGCCGTCTTCGAAGCGGATGCGCCGGCGCAGAATGAAGGCGTTGTTGTAGAGCTTGAAATCAGCAGTGTCCAAAAACGCGATCTCCCTGATCTGCGGCCTCCTACCAATCACGCCGCGGGTCGAAAAGCCAACGGCTGATTTTGCCGCCGTATGACTGATCACCTTGCCGAACTCATGAAAGCTCTGCACTGACGTGAAGCGGTCTGGTTTTAAGATTATCTTGCATTCGAGATAGTGAACGTCGTCCATGGGGTGACCGTCACTATAAGTGCCTTGGCGGGCGGGCTGATCGACTGCGTCACGCACCGTTGTCATTGTCTTTCCCCCGGGTGCATCGTCGCGAGCTTTGGCTAAGGCATATAAAACGCGGCGCACAAACCAACTGTTACAAGCATAGTCAAAAACAGCAACGGCATGCCCAGCTTGAAGTAATCGCTAAAGCCGTAACCGCCCGGCTCCATCACCAGCATGTTCACCGCCGACGACACCGGCGTCGGATAGCCCGCACAGCTGGCGATTGCCACCACCATGGCGAAGGCGTGCGGCGAGCGGTGGAGGAGTTGGGCAGTATCGATGGCAACGGGAGCCATCAATACCGCGGTTGCGGCATTGGAAATGAACATCCCGACCCCCGCCGTCACCAGAAATAGGAGGGACAACATTGCTACAGGGCCAAGAGGATCGAGGGCGGCGCCGAGCCCCTTTACCATCAGGTCCGTCGCGCCGGTCTTGGCGAGCGCCGTGCCCAGCGGCAAGGTCCCGGCAACGACGACCACGGTTTTCCAGTTTACTTTGCGATAGATGGCATCGAGCGCGACGCAATTTGTGGCGAGCAACGCCAGCGCGGCAAGCAATGCCGCCGCGGCATTTGACATCACCCTCAACGCCATCAATAAGATCATGGCGACGAGGATAGCGACCGCGATCGGCGCCTGTCGGGGCGCCGGAATAAGTTCGCTATATTCCACCGGCAGCGTGAGCACGACGAAGTTCTCACGGTCATCGCGCAGTCGGCGGATTTCTGCCCACCCCCCTGACACCAAAAGCGTGTCGCCGTAATCCATTTTCTGATCGTCCAGATTGGCGGTACTCGGTTGGCCCCGATGTCGAATCGACAGCACGTTGACGCCATGGCGCGAGCGAAAGTCGAGATCGCGCAAGGTCCGATCGATCATGTGGGAATCAGGCGTCAGCATGATTTCGGCGATCCCCACTTGATGCAACGCCTCGCGACGATGCTGCACCGTCAGGCCTGGCAACATTGCCAAATTCTCGGAAGCGATTAGCGCGCTGGCCCGTTCCTCCGTGCCGACCACGAAGATCGCGTCGTTCGCCTCAAGCACGATGCCCGGCGACGCGGGAAGGTAGGTCATCGTCGCATGCTGATGTTTCTCGACACCGACAAGGACTATGCCAAAACGGTCGGGCAATTGTGTCCGCGCGATGGTTCGGTCAATCAGCGCCGAGCCCCGACAAATCTGCAGCCGGTACCATTGATCGGCGAGGCCATAGCTTCTTAACAAATCCAATGCACTCGATTGCTTTGCTCCGGAATCCTCCGCGACAAGCCGGCGGCTGAGCAAGCCCCGCCCGAACATTAGGATGAAGACGATGCTGACCACGAGGATGGCGATGCCGAACGGTGTCCAACTGAAGAACGCGAGTGATGCGATACCGCGCTGCCTCAAGACCTGGTCGACGATCAAGTTCGGCGTCGAAGCGATCAGCGTCATCATGCCGCTGATAAGCGCTGCCACGGCAAGCGGCATCAACATTCTCTTCGGATTGAGCCCGGTATTGTGCGTGATCGTGATGACCACGGGGATGAACATGGCGACAATAGCGGATGAGCTCATAAAGGCGCCGACGCATGCGGCCAATATCATGACCAGGGCGATCAGGCGCGCTTCGTTGCTACCGCCGATCTTCATGACCGCTTCGCCAAGCCGGTAAGCGACACCGGTTGCGACGAGCCCTTCGCCAACGATCGACACGGCCGCAATCAGCACTACGACCGGATCGCCGAATCCGGCCAGCGCTTCGTGCGGCGCCAGCACACCGCTCAACGTGAGCGCCAATACCACAAGCACCGCGACGATGTCGGCGCGCGGCCGGCCTAGCGCAAATAACGCGATCGCGGCTGCGAGAATACCAAGAACGATTACTACTTCTTGGCCGGGCATCACGCAGTCCGTCTGGCCGTTTCGTTATTGGCCGCCGCAATGGGCAGCGCCGGTTGAGGTTACCTTATTCCTACATTGAAATGGAGCAGTGACCGCGCGTGACGTGTGTTGATCGGAAAACAGCTCTACCCCACTGCCATCCCTTTTTCCGCCAGCTCCTTTTTCGCACTCTCGTTCTTGGTCAAATGCGTCAGGCCCATGCCGCGCAGGACGTTTGGAGCCTTGCTGAACTGGATATTGTCATAACCCACGATCTCGATGCGATTACCCCAAGGGTCGCGGAAATCGAGAAACGGACCGGCGAGCGGCTTGACACCGGCAGCCTTAAGGGCGGCGCGCGCCGCCTCCTTGTCGTCGACGACGAGGCCGACATGGCGGCCGTCATCGGCGGGCTGTTTGCGTCCTGCCTGCAATGCGATGAATTGGTCGCCAAGATCGATGAAAGCCATCGTCTTGCTCTTGCCGCGCAACTCAAAGTCGAAGATGCGCCCGTAGAACGCCAGCGCTTCTTCGATATCGCCGACTTCCAGTGCTATATGGTTGAAGCCAACGACGCGCGGCTTTGTAGAGCCAGCCATTCAACCCTCCTTTTATCGGTCGCACGATTATTTGGTGCGAACCGCCTAATCGCGCAACCTCGAAGAGGCTGGTGGTGCCGACAATGTGAGATGCGCCGTTGAGGTTAGGATTCTACCGTCACGGCGTTTGTCATTGGCGGCGCCGGCATTGGTCCGCGAGTTGCGCGGGGGTTGGCCGCTTGCCACTCTCTCCTGAAAATGCTGACTTGCGGCGCACTTCTACCGAGAGGAATAGATCGACATGGCCGGCCAGCGCGTTCTTGTCTTCTACGGGTCCTATCGATCTGATCGGAGGGGAATTCGACTGGCCAATTTCTTGGTCAAAAGGCTCCATGACCGCGGCAACGATGTTGGGTTCATTGACGCCAAGACCATAGGGCTGCCCATCCTCGACCGGATGTATAAGGAATATTCGCCCGGTACCGCCCCTCCCGCCCTGGAGGCGCTTGCCGACAAGATCCGCGGGGCCGATGCCTTCACCTTCGTCACCGGCGAATATAATCGGGGCGTCCAGCCAGGCCTCAAGAATTTGACCGATCATTTCCTCGAGGAATGGTTCTGGCGCCCCGCCGCCATCGCCAGCTACTCCGCCAGCCGGCTGGCCGGGACCCGCTCCAGCTTTGCTTGGTCCAACACCCTATCGGAGATGGGCATGGTGGTGATCTCCAGCACCCTGACGGTAGGCCCGATTGAAGAGACATTGGACGCAGAGGGGGAGCCGATTGGCGCCCGTGGCGCCTCGCTTGAACGTTCCTTCGCCCAATTCGCCGACGATCTCGATTGGTGGACCGAGGCAGCAAGGCACCAGCGCGCGCGCAGGGCGCCGCCTTATTAAGGGCCTCAGACCTCGCCACCAAACCACCGCGAGCTGCCGCATTGACCCTTCCCAACGATTCCGACTGATTTCCAAGTCAAAAGCGCCTTTGCTATAGTCGAGCTCAGTCTAGCGATGGTCGAAACGCGCAAACTCGCCGCGATCCTAGCCGCCGATGTAGCCGGCTATAGCCGGCTTGCGGCAGCAGACGAGGAGCGAACCGTCGCCCGCCTTCGCACCATACGCAGTGAGTTGTTTATACCGGTGATCGCGGCCTACCGTGGTCGCGTCGTGAAGCAAACCGGCGACGGGAGCCTGATCGAGTTTCGTTCGGTGGTCGATGCCGTCAGGTGTGCCATCGAGTTGCAAGACGGCATGGCCACGCGCAACGCCACATTGCCCGCGGAGCGGCAAATCCTCTTTCGCGTCGGCATTCACCTCGGCGATGTGATCGAGGAAGAGGACGGTGATTTGATGGGTGATGGCGTTAATATCGCGGCGCGCCTCGAAGCCATCGCTGAACCGGGCGGCATCAATCTCTCTCGTGCGGCGCATGAACAGGTTGACGGCAAAATCGCAGAGCGCTTCAGCGATCTCGGCGACAAGGAGCTCAAGAACATCGCCAAGCCGGTCCACGTCTTTGCGATAGGGGAGATCGGTGAGCAGCCCGGGCACGGCGAACATGTCCCGGCCACGCCGACCTCTTCGGCGCCGCGTCTCTCCATTGTGGTTCTGCCGTTCGACAATATCGGGGGTGAGCCGGAGCAGGACTATTTCGTCGATGGCGTCACGGAATCGCTCACAACCGATCTGTCGCGGATCCGCGGTTTCTTTGTCATCGGCCGCAGCACCGCCTTCACCTACAAGGGCAAGGCGCTCGACATTAAGCAGGTCGGACGCCAACTCAATGTCCGCTATGTGCTCGAGGGCTCGGTGCAACGCAGCGGCAATCGCCTGCGCATCAACGTGCAGCTGGTCGAGGCTGAGACAGGCGCGCATATTTGGGCTGAACGGTTCGACAAGCCCGTTACCGATCTCTTCGAGATGCAGGACGAGATAGTCGCGCGATTAGCCGCTGCAACAAATGCACAACTTGTCGCCGCCGAGGCACGCCGGGCCGAGCGCAGCGCCAATCCGGATTCAATGGAACTTTGTTTTCAGGGTATGACAGCGTTCAACAAGGGTGCCACCCGAGAACAGTTGACTGAAGCGCATGGCTTTTTTGAGCGCGCGCTGACACTCGATAACAAGAACGTTGAGGCGTTGGTCGGAGAGGCTAAGGTCAATGTCACCTACGGCATGATCTTTCATACGGACGACCGTGCCAGCCGTTATGTGGCGGCCGAAGCGGCGGCAAAGCGGGCGCTTGCCATCGCCCCTGATCACGCTGCTGCTCACTTTGCGTTGGGCGCGGTCTATACCGCAACCAATCGTCCGATGCAGGCGATCGCCGAATGCGAGCAGGCGTTGGCTCTCAATCGCAATTTCGCCGCAGCGCACTTCATGATCGGCATGGCGAAGGTGATGTGGTTGGGGCGTGGCATCGAAACTGAGGGCCATATTCGAGAAGCATTGCGCCTCAGCCCTCGCGACACCGACGCCTATGAATGGATGTTCCTTGCGGGTGCTACGAAAGTGACCCTCGGCAGCTACGAAGAAGCGGTCGCGTGGCTGCAGCAGTCGGTGGAGACAAACCGCAATTATTCGCTCGCACATTTCTATCTCGCCGGTGCTTTGGTGTTGGTCGGGAGGACGAGCGAGGCGCAAGAGAACGCAAAGGCAGGATTGGCGCTCGATCCGGGGTTCACCGTGCGCGAATGGCGAAAGGCCATGCCTGACCCGGCCAATGCCGAGGTTGCCGAACGTCTTGAGCACTTAGCTGACGCATTTCGGCAGGCGGGCGTGCCAGAAGCGTGACGTCGCACCGAGTGGTTGCGTCGCCGGCTTCGGATGAAGGCCCAAAACCGAAAAGGAACGTCGGCGCGTTAGTCGAAGTCGAATGTTGCGGCGCCAAGCCATCCAATCCACTTCTTTGCCGAGAGCTCGGTGAGCAATCGCGGCGACCCGGCATAAGCGCGTGTGCGCAATTCTCGGCAAGCCGGATCCGAACCGTCCAGGTTGGTCGCCAACGTCACCGAGCGACTGTGATTGTTGGGCTCGTTTCGCCGTTCCAGCGAAAACGATAGGTGGCTCCCTTCCGGACATTCATGACAAGGGCCGGTCTAAAGCACCCGATGCAGGTTCCACCGGAACGGCGAACGCTCGGATAGACAACGCCAAGCGAGCCGGTTTCGAGCAGCCGCTCGGCAAGCGCCTGTGATTTCACGTAGCTCTTTGAATCAAGGCACTCTCTAAAGGCGGAGGCATTGCGGATATCGTGAAACTCGGCGCTGAAGTCCGCAGGGTAGTCGTCAAAGGTCACGTCGTCGACGAAGCGGCCGATTTCAGCAAGCTCCAAGGTCTTGTGGAAGGCGACCTCGGCTTGCGCGGTTTTGAGCTCGAAGGCGGCATACCAGGCGCCGCGATCGGGGCCATTGAAGCGACTGCCAAGCGGATGCGGATGCGTGAACGCCGCGTTGACAATCCGATAATAGGGAAGGCCGAACACGAGCTCGTGTACGCCAATACCGGGCAACAGTTCGTTCTCCGCGAGCAACCGATCATTGGTCGCGTTGTCGAGATCAAAAATATCGGCGAGATGCGCGTCATTGTCGGCGATGCGTGCGAGCACGCTGGCGCCGTCCTCGGTGTATTTGGAAGGTATCAGACGGTGCGTATCATTGCGTCGGACAAGCGATACCGGTGGCAGTTCCTTCACCTACCGCCTCGACGTGCGTCCAGCAAACGACGCACGGTCTGCATGGCCGGTACTCCGCCCTTCATCATGTAGGCGAGAGGCGCAACTCCACCGAAGATGCGGTTGGCATTCGGCAGGCGAACCCAATCATCCGCTAGCTCTTTGCTATGGAGTATGTTCAATGCCTTGAAGATCCCAACCAGATAAGAGATGCGGAGCAGCCTATCGCTCTCGAGCACACGGCCCTCCGGGCTCTTTTTCATCTCGTAATAGGGCCCGTTCGAAACCCCCCCGAGAAGCTGGCGCGCATCCTCATCGCGCACCTTCCACCTCTCAATGATGTTGAAGAACGCCTTAAGGGCGGACGGGCTCAGCCGTTCGCGCTGCTCTCGCGAACTGAGATCAACGACCGGCGATGGATCGTAACCGGTGGATGGATAGGCTAAGCTCGCCAATGGCTTGCTCCTGTTTCGTATAATATATTCTCCGATAGAGGATTTGCAAGCAAGCCTTGAATGCCGGCAAACCGGCCCCCGCGAGCCCAGCCCCACCCCCGTGTTTGCCGAGCGATCAAAGAGCGCAGAAATTTCCGGGAGAGGATCCATGCCTTCCTTTGGTCGTCCCATGATCAATCTCTACTCCCAGGACCCCGCTCGCGCGGTGGCCTTCTATTCGGAGTTCGGGTTCGTTGAGACGTTGCGCACTCCGGCAGCGGGCGCTCCCTCTTATCTCGAACTTACCTTGGAGTTGTCCCGCGAGGGTTCGACAGCCTAAGGTATGGCTACCCATATCTACTTTCCCATACTGAAGGGAACCATGAAGACGACGAGAGAGATTTCTGATCCGCTGCTGCGCGAGGTTCGCAAGCTCGCCGCGCGCGAAGGGGTGACGCTCCGGACGCTGGTGGAACGTGGGCTCCGCCGCGTGGTCAACGAGAGAAGGCCCGGTACGCCGTTCAGGCTGCGCCGGGCAAGCTTCAAAGGCCGGGGGCTACAGGTAGATCTGCAGAACGCCTCGTGGGACACGCTGCGCGATCTGAGCTATGAGGGTCGCGGCGCGTGATCGCAGTCGACACGAACATCCTCGTCTAGGCACATCGCGAAGATTCGCCGTTTCATAGAGCTGCCTGGGAGCGAAACCTCGTCAAACGCTCTGACCTCGCCGACGTGGCTCAGCCCCGAAGCCGCTTGATACTCAATCCCTTGAAGATGCCAACAAGATAAGAGGTGCGGAGCAGTTTGTCGGTCTCAAGCACACGGCCTACCGGCGCTTTTCCTCCTCGTAATAGGGCCCGTTCGCCGAGAAGCTGGCGCATCCTCATCGCGCACGTCCACCTCTCAATGATGTTGAAGGATGATTTGAGAGCCGACGGGCTCAGCCGTTCGCGCCCTCTCGCGAATTGAAAGTCGACCACCGGCGATGGATCGTAGCCGGTGGATGGATAGGCTAAGCTTGCGGTGACAGGGTTGTTGGTTGCTCCGGCGTCGCTCGCTATCGCCTCAGTCGGAGAGCCGATATTCTGCCGCCGAGTTTTTCCGAGCAGCGGATCCATGCCTTCGTTTGGTCGCCCCATGATCAATCTCTACTCCAAGGACCTCGCTCGCGCGGTGGCCTTCTATTCGGACTTCGGCTTCGTTGAAACGTTCCGCACTCCGGCAGCGGGCCCACCTTCTCATATCGAACTGACACTGGACGGGTTCAGACTGGGCATCGCGACGTTGGAGGCAGCGCGCGCGCAACACCGTCTCAGTCCAAGCGGCGTTGGACGCTGGATCGAAATTGTTGTTTGGACCAACGACACGGATGCGGCATTGCGCACCCTGGTAGAAAAAGGGGCGTCGGTGCTTTCTCCTGCCCACGACTTTCTCGATGGCAAACTCCGAGCCGCCTGGGTCGCCGATCCAGACGGCAACCCGATCCAACTAGTGCAACGGCTCGATCGCAGCACACCGCCTTGATGATTGCGAACGGGCGTTGGCGGCGGGCATCGGCTCGCCTTCCGGCGGCACACTCGGATTGGCGATGCAGCCTTTGAACCAGCTTCCGGCCCGGATCAGCCTTCCTGACAATTAAATGATTATTCGTAGGTATTTCAATGCGGTAGCATTTTCTCTTCCTTATGTACCCCATCAATATACCCATCGTCGTGCATCAAAAATGAACCCTCTTCCCCCAAATTTCGCCGCTGGCTGCGCCATCCCTCGCCCCGCGAGGAGCTGATCGCCGGACTATGACGCGAAAACATAATCGATTAGAGGAAACGGTATGACCAGGAACACAACCACATCGATACGGCGCTTGAACCCGCCGAACCTCGGTCCGCCACCAGGCTATTCCCAGGTGGTGGAGGTCCAAGCGAGCCGTATTGTCTTTATTGCAGGCCAGACTGCGCTCGATAGAGACGGCATGTTGGTTGGCAAGGATGATTTCGTTGCCCAGGCCGATCAGGTATTTCGTAATCTCGCCACAGCGCTGGCAGCGGTTGACTGCACCGCGGCCAACTTGGTGAAGCTGACAGTCTTTCTGCGCGACATGGATAACTTGGCCGCCTACCGAGAAGCCCGCAACCGCTTCTTCGGGACCGTTAGTCCGCCAGCGGCACCCGCAATCACGCTGATTGAGGTATCAAAACTCTATGGCCGGGATTTTCTCATGGAGATTGAAGCCGTAGCGGCATCGTAACTGGGAAGCGCGGATTGCCGACCTTCAGGCCGATCTAATCAAAAGCGCGGACGATTGGGCGGAGTTGCTTCCTGCTGTGGAGCGGGCGAAGGCAGAGAGGTGATTGGATGCCCAACACTCTAACGCGGTAACATCTTATGACCGCGTTGAGAGGGCAACCATGAGCGAAGAGCCTGATCAGAACGAAGCGCTTTGGGCGGCATTTAAGGATCATCCGATCATCAGGCTGCCACTGATTGCAAAGATCCCGACAGGGCACATGGAACGCCCCTTCCCGGTCGATCCTACTGTTGAGCCTACCATCGGGGTCCAGATGAATAGTCTGGGCGGGAAGCGCTTCCTTCTGTCGTTAACCGTTGATGCCGCACGGAAATTGATTTTTTCGCTGGCACTCCAACTCGAGCTTGCCGGCTGCGAGCTAGACGAGCCCGGGCCGGACAAGCCGCGGACAATCCACTCTCATGTCCGCCCTTACAAGATGCAGGCGAGTGAATTCGTGGCTTCGTTGGAAGCGTTGCATTCAGGCTCTGCCGGGCAAGGCAGGGGGCGCGGTCGTCGAGACGACGATTGATCATACTCTGATGCGCGGGTCGGAACCGCATGACCGTTGATGCGTCGCGGAGCTGCCTCGGTCTAGGGACCAGCGTCGGATCGGTGATCCGGCAGATAGTGGATGCGAGGGTTCTCCTGACCGCGACCGCGTCCCCGGCCTTGCCCGGAAGAAGCGTGTCGGATGGTTCGCTGGCGCCTCCTTTGAATGCGATCATGCGTGTCCTGCGATCAGGCCGCTGCCAGCGGTACTTCCGATGCGGCGCGACAATCAAGGTGAGAGCGCCTCTCATCCAGTTTGTCGCGCTACATTCCGAGACGGGTCGCCCCGTACTCAGGCGGACATGTGGTCTAGGGAAACTCTGAAGAAGTTGTCGACGCGACGAGGGTTGTGTAATTCATAGGGATCAGTGTGCGGAAGCATATTGGGTGGCTCGATGAAGCAGGCGACGCTGGCGGCGGTTGGGTTCGAGCGGTACAGGAAGACGACACGCCGGGCTGTTTTTCTCGCTGAGATGGATCAGGTGGTGCCATGGTCAGCGCTGTGCGCGCTGGTTGAGCCGGTTTACCCGAAGCCGGGCAATGGTCGGCCGCCGGTGGGCGTCGAGCGAATGCTGCGCATCTATTTTCTGCAGCAGTGGTTCAACCTGTCTGACCCGGCGGTGGAGGAAGCGCTTTACAATTCGCTGGCGATGCGCGGATTTGTCGGCATCGACCTGGGCCGCGAGCCGGTTCCGGACGAGACCACGGTGTGCCGCTTCCGGCATCTCATCGAGCGTCACGACTTGGGCAGCCGCCTGTTCGAGGAGGTGCATCGGCATCTTGAAGCCAAGGGGCTCAAGCTGTCGAAGGGCACGATCGTGGACGCGACCATCATCGCCGCGCCATCCTCGACCAAGAATGCAGAGAAGGCGCGCGATCCCGACATGCACCAGACCAAGAAGGGAAACCAGTGGTATTTCGGCATGAAGGCGCATGTCGGCATCGACAGCCGAAGCAAGATCATCCACGCCGTGGTTGCGACCGCCGCGAATGTCGCCGATAGCGAAATATTGCCGGACCTGATGCACGGCGAGGAGACGCGCGTTTGGGGCGATCAGGCGTACCGCGGCCAGACCGACGTGATCAAGGCGCATGCGCCCAACGCAAAAGACTTCACCAACCGACCGCTACCGCCATCGCGGTATCGTGGACGAGATCGAACGGGCCAAGAACCGCACCAAGTCGAAGGTCCGGTCCAAGGTCGAGCATAGTATCGGCGTCATCAAGCGGGTCTTCGGCTTCGCCAAAGTTCGCTATCGTGGCCTGGACAAGAATGCCAACCGCCTCTTCGTGACCTGCGCGCTGGCCAACCTCTTCCTCGCCCGGCGACACTTGTTGCGGTGGCAAGGCGCGTAGCGCGCCCACAATCCGGCTATGCACCCTTGCCACACAGACAAACGTAAAGCCACTCGCCGAGCCGCGCCGACATCGTTTCAAACCAAAACGGCCGCTCGCGTGGCTTCATTAAGTCGAGCTACTTATTCAGACTCTCCCTAGTGCCCAGCGATCGAGTTCGTGCGATCCTGACCTATGCTATGGCGGTACGAGTTCATTTGGCGAAAGCGGGCGTCGAAAGTGCCAATCATTCTTGATTCCGGTGAGTTCAGGGCAATCGACGCCAACGATGCGAAGACAGTGCTCGCTGCAGTAATCAAGAACATCAAGACTACTGGACCGTTCGAGCCCGACGCGATCCGGCTGATGGATTCGGACGGGCACGAGGTTTGGCGCACCCTCCTGTCAGCGTGACAAACCGCTTCCTGCGGTGGGGCGGACCAGGCGGGAGACCGCAAGGGGGCCTGCGCGATTGCTTTAACAAACCGCGGCTTGGCGCTCGATGGCCGAGCGCCATATTCCGAACATGGTCATCTATCGTGTCGCCGGGCGCGGGTCCGAGAGGTTCGTCATCGAAGCTTTCAACGAGGATCACGGGTCGTGGCGATTCGTGGATGAATTCCCCACCCGAGAAAAGGCTAACGTGCGCATGGCCAGACTAGAGCAAATCTTGCGCACATCGCGGGGAGAGCCGGGCTGAGCAGCCGACGGAGCAAAAAAGCGGCCGCCGGTGAGGTGTTCGACGCGGCGGCCCGAGACTCTGCTTAGGGTAATTTCTGCTTAGTGGAAGATGCCGATCGTGACGCCGCTGTACCTCTTCGTCAAATCACGAAAGGGCCGTGGAGCGCGCGAAGCGGGAGATCGAAAAGGGCAAGTCTTCAAGCAACAAGACTAGCTGTTAGTCGGCCAGCGATGGATAAATCGGGCCCGATCCCATAGCTCAAAACCCTCATAGCGCCCCTGCTGACGCTGTTCCTCGAATAGCTGCTTAGCACGTTCGACGGCATCGGCGTCGCTTATATCGTCGGGCAGTATTTCAACGCCTACAATGTTCCCTTTCCGCATGAAATAGCAGCGCATTGGTAGCCTCCGCTCTTGTTGCATAGAAGCGTGTGGCGGTATGTCAAACGAGTTGGGAGCGCGCTTACCTAAGCTAGTAGGAAGCGCTTGATAGCCACCGCGCCGCAGGCGGCAGCGCCAGGATCAGGGTCTCCCGACGCGGTGGCAGGGTCGGTCAGTTGGTGGGACCGACCATCCTAGTCCCATGACCAACAACGCTCAAGGCGGATAGGTTCCTTAGGCTGACCTTGACCTTGTTCCCGTCTCGTTCTTCATGGATAACTTGGTGAGTGGGCGGCAAGAGACCACCCCAGGTCAGCACGCTCGGCACCACCATCGCCGACGGCCTGCACCTTACGATCGTCTGCGACGCCATTGGCTGCCACCACCGCAAGACCGTTGACCTGGAGGCGCTGCGCCGTGATCTGGGCGAGGACTATCGCATCGCCGATTTCGTGGCCCGAGCCAAGTGCGGCAGGTGCCAAATCGCCCAAGTTATCGGTCAGAGTTGGGCCGATCCATACGGGCGGGATGCGATAGTCTCGATTAGTCACAGGGTCCCGGCCCGACGATCGCGGGCGATGGCTGTTAACCTAATGCCACGGGATTCGAGTGCAAACGGCCAAGACTTCCCCTGCGAGCGTGGGATAAGTGAGTGCGGGGGACGTTTAACAATTGATACCTCACGGCAGACTGGCGAGGCCGGTCCAACCCGACACCGCGGAGCCTTAAGCGAATGAGAACGGTTTATCGCCTCGTTGGATTCGAGAAAGACTACGAGCAGGTGGTTTTCAGCCGGGTCGTACCCAATCGGCTTGTCGACTTCGCCCGAAAGGTCGCGCATTTCACCGACGATCCCGAACACGTCGGAGATGCGCATCTCACTCCCGAGGAAGCGAAGGACATCGCCCGCGCCATGGATGTTCCGATCGACGCGTCGATGCGAGAGTGGTTTCTTATGCCATCCATCGAAAGAGCTCCGGCCAAGAAACGCGAGCACGCATAGGAAAGCCCCGCCGAAGCAGGGCCCAGGCGTTACAATTCTATTTTCTTCGGCTTGATGTCAGCGGCCTCTCGACCGAGGAAGGATCGCAGCATCACGATCTCCTGCTCGATGATGGCCTGATCGTTGTAAGCCCTGAGCAAACGCTTCCGTGCATCGGGTTTGTTGCGTGGTTGCTCGAGGCGGTTCGCGCCAGACTCTTTCTGAAGCCTTGCCTGCTCAGCCAGGGCTGCAAGCGGCAGGCGCTCCGGCCTAATGGTTGCGTGGTGTATGGGCTTTTGCAGCAACTCGCGCTCTTCCTCATCAAGATCAGGAAAGGCGTCTCCGAATAGTTTCAATGCCAGGGTGATGTGGAGCGTACCGCTAGCCACATTCTCGGCTAATTGCGCCGCCAACTTCGCCGCTCTAGGATGTTCGGTCATTGGTTGTCCCATTTCTTCAGGCGCGGGCGGCATTGGCAAAGGTTCTTCCGAAATCCTTCCCGAGAAAATCCCGCAGTTCGTCATACGCCAGGTTGGGGATGACGTCGGTACAGCCCCACATCATACCGCAGGCCTGCCGCACCGTGATCATTACCTGCTCGTAATTGATCTCGTGCTCAATCTGAGCGTCGAGATCGCCATCAGTTTCGACGAAAGCTTCGAACGCGCGAAAATATGTAGCGCGCATATGACCTTTGTGATGAACCATGAGTTACCTGCCACTGGCATCGCGTGGCGCCGATTGCACCTGACACCTGGTGCGCGGGTGGCTCGGCGTAAAAGAAGCCCCGGCCTTGGGGTGCCGGGGCAAGGAGCGCGCCGATGGGGGGATTATTTCTTGAGCACCCAGGGGCCGGTCACATTGCAGGCCGCAATATATTCCTTAGCTGCTTCGTCCGGACCAGTTGCATCGGCATTGGGATGCTTGGCCAGCCATGTAAACGCGAAGTCGGCCACCTTCACCATGCCGAGCTCCCTCGCATCGTCACCGAGAACGTCGGCCCCGCCGTGCTCCGACAACTCGTTGAGGACGATGGTTAGTTTCGTCTTCTCCGGGTACACCATGTGCAAGGTGGCGAACCTTTGGACTTCCGACGCCTCTAGTTCGCACGGGTTTACATCGGCCATCGCGGGTAGCGCGGTGAGCGCCAGGAGCGCGGCTATGGCGGCGAATCTCACGCCGCACCGCCTTCCGCGGCCGCGGCAAGCTGCTGCACGTCATCGCGGATCGCCAGTAGCAGCTGGTCTTCATGATGCCGCGGCTCCAAGGGCTGGTTGAGGTACGTGAGGAACGCGATCTTCGCCAGCACGTCATAGGCCGAACGGGCCCGAAAGCGGATAATCGCCTTCGCTCCCTTTGCGTAGCGGGCATAGGCCTGCTGATAGGCGTGCTCACCCTGGCGATCTGCAGGACCAAGAGCCCGATCTAGTTTCGACTCAGCCGCCATGAGTCCCGCAAGGCGGGGAGATAGTTTCCGCGTCAGCCCAGAGGATGGTTTGAAGTATTTCACGCTCATGACCCGTCCTCCTTGGCAGCAACAGGCACCGGCCGCGCCACGGGCTCTCGCTGGGCCGGCTCATAAAGAGCATCGAGAGCTTCCGCTGCCTCGTATAGGCGATCGCCCAGATACCGGTGGATGACCCTGTCATCGTCATCCTCACGCTCGGCGTGCGCGCCCAAGATTATGTGAGGCTGCCTTAACGTCAACGAGCGGGCCCAGAGTATCGGACGCTCTGACCATTTTGGGCGGTTTCATTGCGCGACCTCCCCCTGGGCTGTGCGGTCGTTGTGCGGATCTGTCGTGCCGTGCGACTCTTCCGCCTGCTGCGCAGGCTCAACCGGCATTCCTAGCGGTGGCGCGAATTTGACGATCGTCTCAAGTTGACGCAGCGCGTCATTCGCGCAGCGAGCGGCGCCAGGCAGATCATTCCCATTGAGCTTATAGAGCGCTTCTTGCAGCATCGTTAGGGAATAGGCGTCGTCGTGTGCTGGCGCGATCGTTGGCCGTCCAACCCGCTTGCCTTGGCTTCTGCCCGCGCCAAGCCGGCATTAACCCGTTCCACGATGATCGATCGCTCGAACTCCGCAAAGACGCCAGCATCTGAAACATGGCTCGACCGGACGGCATCCTGGTATCTAGACCTTGTTGATGAAGGCAGAGATCGACCTTCTTGGCGTGTAATCGGCTGGCGGGGCGCCGTCTCGGCCTGCCGATAGGCCGAGCGGAGATTCATGGCGCGCGCCGCATATACTTCTGAGTGAGGTTCTCCATTTCCCGCTTAAAGGCTGCCAGTCGCATATCGTCTAGTGCACGATCTTTACAATCCGCGGCAGCCTTGAGCTTCGCGAAAATTCGCTTTCGTTCTTCCGGTCCTGCTGCCCCGGAGTCGACCCGATGCGCTTCCTCCTTCGTAACTGATGGGCATCGGCTCAAGACCGCTTCCTCAAGTGATGGAACGACTTGAGAGAGATGATATTCGTCAGTCTCCCAGAGTGCTACGTGGTAAGCATCCTGCGAGCTATTCGACATTAATTTATCAATGAAGAAGTGGTTCACCTCCATATCCTGAAGATATTGGCGAACTTTAGCCATAACGCGCCTTTCAGCGGTCTCATAATCGAGGTCAGATAACTTGCTGGCAGTGTCTTTGGGTAGGTATGGCCGATGGAGTGCCAGCAGGTTTCCGTGTTGCTGAACTCCACCTGCGCAAACTAAGAAGCACGCGCTGGCACAAATGTTGTTGCTCTCCTCGGCGGGAGACACCCAACTAAATATATCGCTATGGCCCTGTATTTGTGTAGGAGCCTCTGTCTCTAACCGCATCCGCCGGATGAAGGTTCCCATTTTCATGGCTTCTTCAACATCGCCACCTTTGGATCGGAGATAGATGAAGCGAGCAACGTGCGGACTATAGACAACATCGAATTGGTACACCGCGCCTTGCAGCCGAAGGGCATCGCCCGGTTCGATGTCGGCCTCTACAAGTATTCCGGGCAGGGGATCTCCATTCTGGTTGTTGTGCGCCTCGCTGATGCTGGCTGCATGTGATGCTGAGACCGAAAGACAGGCCATTGACAGCACCAGAATTGACGCTTCCGCGGCGTTTCGCATCAGTCTTCTCATGCCGCCAACGTTGAAATCGTCGATTTGCCCACATTGTAGCTTTTCGCCATGCGCGCCGACCGGAAAAGTGTCAAGATCGCCGTGCGAGAGTCCTCGCGCATGTATCGACGCATTGTCATGGCAGAAGACGGCACCAAGCTGCGTCAATCCATCGAAATTGGGCGTCCACCGGCGGTCGGCGACGTGGTCGGCCTCAAGGTGAGACGCCGAAGAGTCACCGGCACGGTCATCAAGGTCGAGCCACTGACGGGACAAAAGCTCACCCACTTTGTGGAGATCGTCGTAAAGCAAAGGCGGCCGGGGTAATATCATGGCCACCTTCCAAATTCCGGGCACGGCATAAGATCAATCTTTTTCCGAGTGCTGACATCT
Source organism: uncultured Alphaproteobacteria bacterium (assembly GCA_963804725.1). Taxonomy (GTDB): domain Bacteria; phylum Pseudomonadota; class Alphaproteobacteria; order ATCC43930; family CGMCC-115725; genus JAATGI01. Next base: position 83,606 of record CAWDRN010000001.1, read on the forward strand.
TATTACAGCGTGCTAATAACACAGAATGAGCATCGTTCCGCTGCAATGCCGGCTTGGCCGTGCTGCCCTGGGCTGGGGTGTCCGCGACTTGGCACGCAAAGCCAAAGTAGCAACTCGCACCGTGATGCGGTTTGAACACGGCGATGAGCTACAGCAGAAGACCGTTGATAAGTTACAACAAACGTTCGAGCGAGCCGGTGTTTTGTTCATCCCCGCGAACGGTGGTGGCCCTGGCGTCCGGTTGAGGCAGGAATGAGCAACATATTCGTCGCCATATACCGTGACAAGGACGGCGCTAAGCACGAAGTGCCTTGCGCCAACCTCGATCACGCCATGGCCTTCCTGCGGGCGCATATCGAGCAGATGCACGACGCAGTGAGCGCAGAGGTTCACGAATATGAGCCAAAGCACCAGCATCCCAAAACTCTAGCGGAATGCCATGAACTCAGGCTTGTAGGCCGCTTCACTGTGAAGGATGGAAAGCAATGAAGCGCTTTCGTGAATGGCGATGATCGATATGGCGGTTCCGCTGGCATCTAATTTACAAACCAGCACAGCGATCTTTCCGCCGCGGATCAGTCGCCCCAAATGCAGGGCTGACGCTCGCGACGCGGGAAAATCCTACGACAAGTCCTTCGCGCCACAGTCACCAGGGTTGAACCCCTCACGTTATGGGGTGCCCGACCTTAGTCACGTATATGCGGCCGTTCCTTATCCCGGCATGCCCTGAAGCGCGTCGTTAAGTGGGGTGGTCGGCACCAGGATAAGGCCGCGGGCAGGCTCGTTGAGATCGATGATCAGCAAGATCAGGACCGCAACCGTGACGGACATGATCAGGTTGGCCGTGCGCCGCCTCGCCCCAGCGGCGCCGGAGAGATAACCGGTGAACCCCATCGCCACCATGGCGACTGTGACCAAAGTGATCAACACCGGCGTCGGGACGTTGTAGCGCAAAGCCGTGATTCGGCGTTCGTGAACATTGTTCATCTCGTTCAGCGACGCAACGAATCGGTAGGCAGGCAACGATTGCGGCGCCATGGCTGTCACCGCGACAGCCTGCTGCCACAGCTTGGTCTGCAGGTCCAACGATCGGGCGATATCCTTGTCGAACTTCGCCGGATTGTACGGAACACCCAGGCCGATCCGAACCTCGGTATACGCGCGCAACAGATCCAGGATGGGCTTCTGCACCGGTTGCGGCAGCATCAGGGCAAAGTTGACCGTGCTGCTGATCGCGTTGGCCTCCTCCAGAACCCAGTTGCGGCGTGCTTCGTAGCGTGAGAGGGCGCTCGAGAAGCTGAATGCCAGCAGCAACCCGACCAGGCCGATTGCCGCGCCAGGGAGCATACCGAGGTGCGGACTGGTGGCTTCATCGTGCGGAAACCGCTTGGCGAGCTGCCTGCCAAGCTCGGTTGCCCCAGCGATGAGGAGGATGATGACGGGATACAGGACTGCCGGACTCAGTCCATACAACCACGTCGCAATCACCTTCACCTCCATATCGCCAAGCGTTCCCGGTGAGACCTGACAATTGCTCAATCTTGATCAGGCGCCTCACTTGTCGTTCATGTCGCCATGACCGTTGAGCAAGAGGAAGAACTAAAGACGGATCTAGAGCTAATAATTGATCGCATTCGGTCAACGCGGTCTGCTCTAACTTTTCGGCACAAGTTTCTCGATCACCTGGTCGATGCTGAAGCTCGCGGCACGGGCGCGTGGCGGAAACTCCTTGAAGCTCTCCAGCCACCCCATTAGCAGCGGTGGCGCGCTATACAGGAGGAAGTTCTGCTCGAGAAACCAGTCGTTGTATTTGAAACTATCTTCGCCGCGCTCGAAAGGGTCAGCGCGTAGGTCAAAGAATTTGGGAAGGCGCATGGCTGAGAGTGGTTCGCGCCACACATCAAGACCGGCAGTGCGCTGCTCGGCGAAGACAATCTTGAACCTACCCATGCGCATTGCCATACAGTCGCCGTCGTCGCTCCAATAGATGAAGCCCTGGCGCGGCGACTTGTCTTCCTTGCCGGAAAGGAATTGCATCAGATTGAAGCCGTCGAGATGAACTTTGAATGTCTTGTCGCCGATCTGGTAGCCCTTCTTTACCTTCTCGACCAGCTCGGCCTCGCCGTTTGCGGCTGCGAAGGTCGGGATGAAATCCTGCAACGAGCAGATGTCGTTAATAACCCGACCGGGTTCGATCACGCCCGGCCAACGCATGACGCAGGGCACGCGCCAGCCGCCTTCCCAGTTGGTGTCTTTTTCGCCGCGAAACGGCGTCGCGCCGCCATCCGGCCATGACATCACTTCCGCGCCGTTGTCTGTCGTGAAGACGACGATGGTGTTGTTCGCAATGCCAAGATCGTCCAGCTTTTTGAGAAGCTGCCCGACATAGCCGTCGAGTTCGACCATGCCGTCGGGATAGAGGCCAAGCCCGGTTTTTCCTTCCGACGATGGCTTTAAGTGGGTAAAGACGTGCATCCGCGTCGGGTTGAAATAGCAGAACCACGGGCTAGCCTCTTTAGTCTTCCGCTCCACAAAATCGAGAGCCGCACCAATGAACTCCTCGTCAACAGTCTCCATCCGCTTTCTTGGTAGCGGGCCAGTATTTTCGATCGTTTGCTTGCCAACCCTGCCGAACTGCGGATCGACCGTCGCGTCGTCCTTGTCGGTGGCCATGCACTTGAGCACACCGCGTGGCCCGTATTTTTTGCGGAATGCCGGGTCCTTCGGATAGTTCGGATATTCTGGCTCCTCTTCGGCGTTTAGATGGTAGAGATTGCCGAAGAATTCGTCGAAGCCGTGCACCGTCGGCAGGTGCTCGTTGCGATCACCGAGGTGGTTTTTGCCGAACTGGCCGGTGGCATAACCAAAATTCTTCATGAATTGCCCGACTGACGGGTCCTCCGCGCTCAGACCGAGTGTGGCTCCAGGCACACCAACCTTTGTGAGGCCGGTGCGGATTGGAGACTGTCCGGTGATGAATGCCGCGCGTCCAGCGGTGCAACTCTGCTGGCCATAGAAGTCGGTGAACATCGCGCCTTCCTTGGCGATGCGGTCGATGTTGGGGGTGCGGTAGCCCATGATGCCGTGGTTGTAACAACTGACATTGAACCAGCCGATGTCATCGGCCATGATGAAAAGAATGTTCGGCTTGTCGGTTGTGGCCATGTGTCTCCTCCCGGAAAAAACAATCTACCAGTGCGCTATATTCATACTTTGGTGCTCGGTGGGAAACGGTATACGTGCGAATCCGAACTTATCGTTTCAAAACGACGGACCATTCGTTGTCTTAGGGCGATTGGCAAAAGGGCCAATCGAATTGACAGGCAACTTATGCCCTCAATAAGCCTGCGAAGGGGTCGTATTCGGATTCATAGTTCACCTGGCTGGCCGTCGACCGGCTTCCAAGAGCCACACTGCTTCCCGAGCGACCTTCCGCTCCCGCGGCTGGCGCGGCCCTTCATTTCCGGCGGCGGCTTGAGCCCATTACGGTCGGCGTTCCAGACTTAAACACGGCGCGATCCAGATCCCAAACCTCAATCTCGGCCCAGTTCCTTGCAACAGCGATTCCCTTCGCTTCAGCAATCGCCGCGCTGTCGGTTGTCGCCGTGAGTTCCACTGGCGGACCCGATACGTGTCCATTCACTATTTTGAAACAGCGCATTGTCCCATACCCTCATCCATGCGGCCGATCGACGACCGCGGCCTCCGCGAGAACGGCGCAGTTCATCAGAATTAGGTAACGCCCCCGGCCGCTCGCTGCTCGTCCATCACTGGTTAGCGTCTCGGCTTCGATTTCTTCAATCCCACTCCGGCTGTCCCGACCCCGCATGGGCCTAGTCAGCTCGCATCCGCAGGAATGACCCCATCGGATTAAGCCAGCCGAACACCACTCTTAATTGTGAACCCGCCCAGGGATGTTGTCGGTAATGTACATTACCGACGCGGCGAAGCGCCTGTCGAGTATGTTCTGGGCAGGTGAACGGCGATGCGCGACCGGACCAATTGATAACACTCGCAAGATGCGTGCTCGAGTCCCGTCCGATCGAGTATCGCGACTTCCCGCCGGCCGCGCGCGATCAGACCGGCATCCTCCAATTCCCGGGCGGCATTCGTGACGGTTGGCCGCTGGACCCCCAGCATTTCGGCGAGCAGGTCTTGCGTGATCCGCAGCGTATCGTCGTCGCCGCGGTCATGCATCATGAGAAGCCAACGCGCCAGCCGTTGCTTGAGGGTGTGCGCGCCATTGCACGCGACCGATACCATAACCTGCTCGAGAAAGGCCTGGACGTAAGCGTACATGAGCGTTCGGAAGGCGGGCATCGACGCCATGGCTCGTGTGAACGCCGCGCGCGACATCGTTGCCGCGCCCCCCGGGATTTGGACGAGAAGCCGGACGGAGGAATTCTTGGCGCCGAAGACGGCTTGCACGTCCGTGCAACCCTCCCGACCGATGTTCGCTACCTCGATGATGCTGCCGTCCGAATAGACCGCCACCACCGAAACGACGCCGCTGTCGGGGAAGAACACTCGATCGAGCGGACTATCGGCATCCATGAGGATCTGCCCACGGTGGCAGGGAATCTGTTCAAGCTCGGGCATGAGCCGCTTGAGATTGGAAGCTGGTAGGGCGAGTAGAAGCCGATTGCGCAGCCGATTTGCTGAAGCGCTCATACCCCTCAATCGCCCGCGGCTCACGATCGTTCCTAAAAAAACGGCAGACCCGCCGCGGCGCTGATACTCGCGGACCTTTAGGCGTGACCTCCCAATCTCGTCCGCCACATCTCACGGCCAACTGCATCTATTTTATCTTAAGCGCCTTAGGTTTTTTGCCCCGGCTTTCCTATATGCTTAGAGGGAAGCATTGGAGCGCCCTATGGCGGAATCAGCTGCAGAAGTGGGTTACATCAACCGAAACAATCAACGGCTGATCGTCAAGACGGATCGGCCGGGCACTGATCACAATCAGTGTGTGTGGGAGTTACAGTGCGAAAGTTGCGGCACCGAATATGGAGCCAATGGGTCGGATTTTTACCAACGTAAGTGCCCTGTCTGCCAGAGCGGCGCTCCGGGACTATAGCAATGTCTAGAGCCCGCGCTGCGGCGGTGGACAGCGTTGCCGATCACGTCACCGGGGCGTTTCTGATCTTGGGGACCTTTAGGCATCGGGACTTTCCTCTTGCCACGGCAGATCGTCGAATAGCGGCATATAATCTCGGTCGCGGTATTGGGTCTCAGATACCTCAAATTCCTTGCCGCCATCATACTTCATGACAACGCTGTGCTGATTTCCCCAGCCGTTCCTTACTCGATATAGGCCTTGTGCAGCCATTCGGCCAACATGGCATGCGTCGGATACGGCGGCAACGCCACGCGGATCGAAAGAACAAAAAGCCCCGCACGGTGGCGGGGACAAGGCTGTCGGTGTGATGGGCCGAGTCTTATTCAGTCAGGCGCCGATGTAACCAAGCCAGCAGACGCCCATACACCTCGCGGACCGCGCCGGACGATGTAGAGCCGGCGCATCATCGATTTAATCCGATTCTCACTTCGCCATCTGCATCCTCGACCTGGAAACCAAACATGATCGCGAGGGCCACAAATGCTAAGCCCGTGCTATTCACGATGCTCTGCTGAATTTGCCGCGGACACGGCGTTCCCCGAAAGTCGTCCATAACAGAGGCGGCAACATTCAAACCAGCAAGCGCAACGCCAAAAAGACCAGCCGCGTCCTTGCCGGAAATCAATTTCAGGGCGCCCGGCGACACCGTCAGTTTCTCTTCGGGAAACGGTATCACGGTCGTCATGCTGTTTTCCCCGTACCAGCCAACCTCTCGGCGTCCCGCCACGCCGCCGCGCGAAGTCGCTGCTCAGCTTTGTCGGAGATATGTCCCATCTTCTCGCCGTACCGCACCGCTAGCCGCAGTTTCATGGCCACACCATAAATCGAGGTTGCTGGAATCGCGGCGAGTTTCAGAAGAAGTTTGTTTAAATGGGCGCCCGTTCGTCTAGCACAGCGATCTGCTTCCGCTTCCGCCGTCTCATCTCCCGCATTTTCAGCTCGCGAATAGACGCGGAGCGCGGCAAGCCATTCTTTATGGGCTGCCAGGGACTCTATCAAACAGCGCCCTGATTTTGTCATCTCGCCGAGCGGTCATTGTCCCGCCCCCGTCTCTGTCCTATCCGCCGCCCGGACCGCGCGGATCAATTTGTGATCGAAGAGCTTATCGAACGCAGCCCGCACCTCTGAGTGATGCTCCTCAAGACGCCGGCCGAGATAGCCGAAAATCTCTCCCTCGGGTGAACGATCCCCGAGCGCCATCATCGTTAACGCGACACCGCGCACGGCGATAATCGCACTTTCTAAGTCTGTAAAAATGTCGCCGATATCTTTCTTGCTCATAAGATCCTCGGTGGCGCGGGCGCTGAAACCCGCGCCAAATGGAATTGCGGGAAAGCGGCTAGGCCGCGACTTGCAGGGCGATGCGCGCAGACACGCGCTCGGTGACGCAGGCGCCGACCCTGCAGCGGGCCTGATACCAAGCGGCACCCATTTCCTGCTTCACGCATTCAGTGTCGATGGTCCAGCGGGACGCTTCCGTGACGGTGGCGCGGAATAACATGCCCTCCGCTTCCGTAATGCCTCGAGCAATCAATTCAGCACGAAGCACCTCCTCGCGGGATTTGATTTCGGGGGCCTCGGCCTTCGCGCGGCCGAGCTGATCGACCAGCGCGCCGATACTGAGGTTATGGAATGGCGAAATTCGCGTAAGATTGACGACAGCCTTGGGCATGGGTTCCTCCTTGCCTTGGGTTAGGCCGGTTGGGGTGTTCCCGCACGCCAATCGGCCGCTTGTTAAAAAGACAAACCTCAATTATCATAATTGATCTATGTAGGTCAATTAAAAAGATTGAACTTTCATGTCGGAATCAATCACTAGAGAACAATCTCGGGCAGCGCGTGCGCTCCTCGATTGGAGTTAGGGCGACCTATCTGAGGCCGCAAAGATCTCGCGACAAACTGTCGTGGACTTCGAGCGTGGCGCAAGGATGCCGTATCGGAATAATCTAGATGCTATCCGCAGCGCCCTCGAAAAGGCCGGCGTCGAGTTTATTCCGGAGAACGGCGGGGGTGCGGGAGTCAGGTTGAAGAAGCGGAGACGCTAACCGCCGTCGCCGACGGCTATTAGCGATGAGGGCGCGAAGCTGGCGAGCGCTTGAGGCGTGTAAAATTGAAAAGAGCGCACTCAGTTGGCGTAAGTAGGGAATGCAGATTTTAGGGTTCGTGGACGTTGGTCACCACTGATGCCCCGGGTAAACGTAGGCCACCCGATGGCTCATCACTTCTTGGAGGAATGTCTCGAATTGTGCGCAGATCTCCGGCAGTTCCTGCACGACGCTCGAGGCATATCTTCTGAGCAGGACATAAAACGTGTGCGTGCGACGGCTGCGCGAGGAAGGACACGGCCCGAGCCCTTTTTGTGCACCCACTTGGATCGCATGACCGAAGTGTGTATTGATCATTTGTCTCATCGACACAATCCCGTCTGGTGGCGCAGTCCCAAACGGAGTTTGCTCCTTCCAAAAGCCATCGCTAGACGGCGACAATATTTTTCGGATGACCTGATGGATTCTACTGTTGAAGCCGTAGGGGGTGCGAGTCGCACCAATGTTATTCGAGTAGTAAGTAAAAGTCCTATCTATGCCGTGCTTGCTTGGATCAACAAGTGCCTCATACCTGAAAGAAGCCGGCCTGGCCTCGTCCCACTCTGGGTTTCCGCTCTGATGGGTCAGGATCTCGATCGGGTCTCCCTTATTTGCCCCTTGCCCAATGTTAGAGCGAACGAAGGCGGAGACGCCTTTGTGGATATGAAACTCGGGGGCGGTAAGGTCAGGTTTGTCCACATTTGCCTCCAACGTCACGAGAGCTTTACCATCGATAGCTACAACTGTCGCTCCGTGATAGTTGCAGGTAGCGCCCTTCTGGCTGAAGAAGTGCTTCATCATCTGTCCTACCTTGATCCGCGGAAACTTCTCTGTGTATCTTTCAACTGACTCCTTCAGCCGTTCCTTATCCTCATGGAAATCGAGCCCCTCCTGTGCGATCAGGTTATAGAGCAAGGCAGCAAACTGCACACAATCATTCTTCCCAAGTACCCCAAGTGTCGGTGGCTTCCCTTCACGCACTGCAACTTTCTCCACATATTCCCTGAGGCTTTTTAGGTCCACCTCCCCTTCAAGGCCCGAATTTGTTCGATAAACGAGCTTATCACCATCGATATCGACATCCCTCTCCACCAGGGTCAGGAAGCGAACATTCGGGACCCACTTGTGAAGCTGTTGCCCCTCGCCGTCGTCATATTCTCCTGTCTTCGTGTACAGACCTGTTGGCTTTGGGTCTGGCGCGTCTTGTCGCCCGTAGAGCGCCTGCCGAGAGTGACGATCCACAAAGTAAAGAGGAGATATGGCACCGGACTTTTCGAAGTTTGTGGAATCGATGTTGCGCTGAATAAGCGATCCGGGACGGAATGCCCTCTGTTTTGTCGCAGAGGCCAGGGGTTTCGTGCCACCGATTGGCGGCCTGCCGGACCGGTCCGCCGGGTTCGCGGTCATGCGATAGCGGCCTGGCCTTGTCGAGACGGGGAAAGGCATCGGCGCCGGTGCCGATCGCTGTACCATGCCCGACCCACGTTTTGCCTGCACGGCGCCCCGATGCATCGCCGCCCTCATTCCTAACCTGTCCGCCTCTGCCTCCAACGCCCGGTCCTGCACCACCGCCACGCCAAAGCCCATCGGGTTGCGCACGCGGCCGGCGCGCTGCTGCACGACATGCGCCAATTCATGGCCGAGCAGTTGTTGGCCTTGCACAGTCTCCGGCTGATACCGGCCAGGGGCAAAATAGATGTCATGTCCAGTGGTGAACGCGATGGCGCCAATGCGCTCGGCCTGCGGTCCCGTATGCACCCGCACATTGGAGAAATCTGCGCGGAGCGCCGACTCCATCTTGCCGCGCACCGCATCCGGCAACGGCCTGCCGCCGCTGTTGACCAAACCGAGCCGGCTCAGCTCGACCTGGAACGGCCCGCCCGCCCCGTGCCGTTGCACAGCCACTGACCGCGCAGCAAAAGCCGGTACAGGCGGACCGGGCGGACGTGCTGCAAAAGCCGATGCCGGCGGACCGGGTGAACGCGCCGCGGCCTTAGTTTGGATGGGGGGCGGCAACTTCGCCTGCGTCAATGTTGAGAGCTTCGGCTGGCCGCTAAGAAACGCACCCTGGATCACCTTTGCGGTCATGGTCCGACCCCTATAGCTCCCGATTTTGGAGCGATGTCGTCACCACTTACAGACTGACCGGCGACGGACAAAGCATAGTTTATCTCAAAATTCCAAATCAGCGAAGGATGCTTATCCGCCGGGTATGAAGTTTGGACACTTCCTCTTTTGCTAGGGGACTCACACAGCGCGTTTAAGTGCTCACCCCTAACCGGGACTAGCGCAAAACCAGAAAACGCGCCCATGAGTCAGAAATCGACCTTGGCGTCGATTCTGCCGGCGGGCTGATCTACTCGCTAATTCTTGACGAGCATGACGCCGTAGAAAAGGAGCCCGAACACGAGCGCCATGAAGACCGGCCACGGCCAATAACCCACAAAGAGCGTTACGCTGGCCGTACTGGCGATGCTAGAGATGCGCTAGACCGGGGGTGGCATTGGAACATTGGAGCGACTTCTTTGTCGGTGAGTTGGGCGCTGCCGCGGCGTTGGCCGGTCTGCTGTTCGTTAGCGTTTCGGTCAATCAATCGCACATCCTCGAGCTGGGCCGCATGGCCGATCGTGGCATGGAAGCGCTGCTGATCTTGTTGCTTACGCTGATCGTTGCCTCGCTAGGGCTGGTGCCCGAACAATCGCTGCGTCTCCTCGGCGGCGAAATCGCCATCATCTCGATCCTGATGCTGGCGGTTACCGCGGCACTGCAGCGCGGGTATTTGCGGCAGACCGAAATGGCCTATCGCCGGAGCACCCGCGTGATGATCGCGGTAAGCCGCTTCGCGGTCGTGCTGATTGCCCTCGCCGGTTTGCTGCTGGTGTGGCGGGGCGATACGAGCGGGCTTTATCTGCTCGTCCCCGGCATCCTGCTGTGCTTCTTCGCTGCCGGGGCCAATGCCTGGGTACTGCTGATTGAGATCCGGCGCTGACTGTGACCTTTTGACGTTGCGCGCCGATGTGCACCTACCCTTTGAGCACGAGGTCGCTTGCCTTCTCGGCCAGGGCGATCGTGGCAGCGTTAATCATCGCCTGCGGCATCGAGGGTATCACCGACGCGTCGACGACGCGGAGGCCCGCCACGCCCTTCACGCGTAAGGCTTCGTCCACCACGCTCCCGATGCGGCAAGTCCCGACCGGATGGTGGAAGGAATTCGCCGCGCGACGAACGAAACCTCGCCGATCGGCGACGTTCGCTCGGCCAGGGCCGGGGTAGATCTCCCGCGCCCGCCATTCGGCGAAGGCTGCGGCGGCTCCAATCTCCTGGGCGAGGACCACGCCTTGCGTCAATAGATCGAGATCTTCAGGCTCGGAAAGGTAATGCGGATCGATCAGCGCCGGCGCACGTGGATCGTTGGAAGCGAGCGTGACACTGCCGCGGCTACGCGGGCGCATTAGGCAAGGCACGAGGACGTAGGCGGGTGAAGCTAGCGGGCCCACGCTCGGCAAAACGAACGGCAAGGAAAGGCACATGACGAGGAGGTCCGGGCTTTCAGCCGGATTGTTGTGCGGCACATAGAGAAGCGCATCGGCGTGGTTGTAGTGCGAGAGCGGCACATCTCGCCGCGCCGCATAGGCCACGCCTGCGAGCAGCAGGTGATCCTCGAGGTGGCGGCCAACTTCCGGCATATCCAAGGTGACCGAAATCCCGAGAGTCCTTAGCTGGTCGGCCGGGCCGATACCCGACAACATGAGGAGGCGCGGTGAATCGATGGCGCCGGCGCAGAGCAGCACCTCGATTTCGGGCCTCACGAGACGTTCGGCGAGCCGCACAGCGGTGCACCGCCCGCCTTCTATCACGAGGCCGAGAACCTCCGTGTCGACGAGAAGATCAACCACCGAACCTTGCATGCTTCCGAGATAAGCTGTCGCGGCGTCGTCGCGAACATGCCCCTTGATACTGAGCTGGTTCCAGCCGACACCCGTGGTGATCGCCCCACCAAGATCCGGCGTCATCGGGAAACCAAGATCGCGCGAGGCTGCGATAAAGGCCGACGCCAAAGGAGTGCGGTTCGTTACATCGGCGAGCGAAAGTACATGCAGAGGACCATCACCACCATGCCAAGCGCTGGCGCCACCGGAAAATGTCTCGGCGCGTTTGAAGTACGGCAGGAGGTCCGCGAACCGCCACCCCTCGGGCCAACGATCGTATGCAGCCGGATGGCCCCGTTGATAGGCAAGCGCGTTTATCGCGCTTGAGCCACCTACAACCTTGCCGCGCGGACACGCAACGATACGTCCTCCGAGCCCCGGCTGCCGGACCGTTGCGTAGCGCCAATCCACCTGACTACCCTGAAGCTCGGGCCAGTCCGGCGGATTGGCGATAGCAGGCAGCGTTGCCGGGCCGCCAGCTTCGATCAGGAGGACGCGCCGCCCAGCCTGGCCGAGGCGGTGCGCCAGCACGCAACCGGCTGAGCCCGCGCCGACGATGACATGGTCGTAGGCGGCCCGGAGCTGTTGAGCGGTACCAAGGGTGCGTACGCCGGACGCGGCGATCACGGGCCGAGCAACGCTCGACATCACAACGCCATAGCCGATCGCGGCAGCCAACATTCGACGCCGATCAAGCCCGTTGCTTGCAATGTCGCATGCCAGATCGCCGCAGACTCCTTCGTCCAAATGCGAAGCCTCAACCGTTGTGGAATTAGATCCCGGAGATCTCTAGAAGCGCTAAGATTGATAGTCCTCTTCCAGCCAGCAGGGCAACTATAACTGGTAACCGCCGCAGTCCAGCGGCAGGTGAGGGCGAGCGTGTACATGACTCTCGCGATGGTCGCTAAGATCTGCCGCAACTGAGCGACGGTAACCGCCTTTGGATAACAAACGCCGGACAGACGCATCCATCGTTGAGCCGCAATAGGAACGCGGGAATCGTATGACATCTGCGCTACGGCACCCCAGGCATCAAAGATGCCTCGAATATAGCTAACACACGCCATCGCTCTGATTGGTACGTCAGATTTGCAATTCTCATAAAGAGTTGCGTCGTACGCGATGCATACATATCGGTTTCATCGGCGCGCACGCTTCTTGCGACGAGTACCGTCACGAATGCGATGGCGACGACTAGCTAATGGGCGCATTCTCTTCCCCCACTGGAAAGTGGAGAACGGACTCAGGATTTTATCGAAGCCCGCTGCCGTGGATGATACTCAGAAGATCTACTACGTTAGGTCCCGCATCGTGCTCGAGTTTGGCCTCAAGCGGGAGCACCTTGCCAACAAGAGTAAGAAATGCGTTGGGCGACTTTTGGGCTTGCTCAACAAGATAGTCCACACCACCGGCGATCGACAAAGCCTCGAGAACCATTTCCTTTACTTCGCGCGTGACCTTGTTCGGGGTGCCTTTCTGCCGGCCTCCCGTCTTCGCTATGCCCTTCGGACGTCCACGAGCCATTTCTGTATCCCTCTACTTCGGAAACTCGTTAAAACAATGAACCGCCGCCATTCTGTGCCATCCACGAAAACTTGGCTGGTATCTGTGGGGCTTGGCTAAGTACGGAACCCACAGCGCCAATCCCTGCCCCGATAGGAGCTTCTGCGGCTTCCATTCCATACAAGCCGGCTTGAGCTTGTTCGCCGGCAGCCTGTACGCCATAGCCATAAGTCTGCTGGGCACCTTCGTAGTTGGTGTTTTCCTGCTCGAGATAACCGGTTTGTCGCTGGCTCTGCTGCACCGTCGCGGCTGAGCCACTATTCACATCGATGTTATTTGCGCCGTACGCGGCCCTTACCTGCCCAAGTTGCTGGGCTGCCTTCTGGCCGGTTATTTCGGTTTGGGTTGCGGTGGCTTGTGCGGCACGTTGCTGGTTCTGCGTCGCAATCTGTGAATTAGTCTTGGCAACCTCAGACTGATAGCTCGCCTGCTTCCCAGCAGCAATTCCACTGGCGACGGTTCCAAGGGCACTGATTGCAACGCCCGCGATTGCGAGGGGGATCATTCTATTAGCCTTTCTTTTCCGATGCCGACTTGATGCGCACCATCTTGGCGATGTTGTCGGCGCAAATGTCATACATGCGCGCCCGATAGTCGTCGCCCATATCGCGATAGAGCCGAGCGCCGTTGCGGATATCGCGATCGAACGAAACCATGTTGATGTTCCCGCTGTTAGCAAGATTGACCGCCAGGATTTGTACGAGCTCGAACAGCGTGCTCATGAACTCAGGAACCTCGCAAAAGTTGGAAGGTCGAGGCGCGTGGTCGCTCTTTCATCGCCGTTTGCAGCGGATGGTGAGACCGACTGTCCAAGTAGCGTCCGCGAATGGAGATCTTCGCCCATTGAATGCCTCGGGCGACCCTTCGGTTTTGGAAGCTGCTTCATGTCACGTGACTTGGCTCACCGGTAAGCCTCGCTCGGCGTCGCTCCTGACGCCCTCGAGCAGCTGCTCGCGTATTGCTCAGCGCCCTACTGTCTTGCGAGAGGTGCAGCCATAGGTCGTTCGTCATTAGAACGAGGGGCGGGCGCCGTTCGTGGCAAAGGACAATACGAGACCCAACACCGAGCAGACCGGCGAGTATGCGATAGTCGCGCTCGCTCAATATCTTCACGTTGGCGCCGCGTTGGTCAGGTCGGCCCATAGACGCGTTTTCCATGGCTAGGCCGCCTCAGGTACGTCAGAAGGCAAATACCCCCCTGTTTTGGGCCTCACCGCAGCACGCGGCGGCCATTTCTTGAGGCAATGGTCGATACCTGCCGGCGTGGATTGGCTTGTTGGCGCTTTCCTCTATCGTGACCCCAGCCGCCCTATGGATCGACCGGACGGACAATTGCGCCTTGCCATTCTCGCCAAGGACTTCCATCGGCATATCCGGGCATCCGGCAGAGACAAGTTCCCGGCATAGGGCGTAGCTGGCACCAGACCGCGACACAGCCTCAAAGCTTCGGCCATTCCATTCGCATGTCGCCTTCCCCAAACTGCCGCGCTCAACGCCGCGGCTGTTCGGAACCAAAGCCATCATGGCAGTTAGGAGCCGTTTCACTGGTTGCCTTCTGGGTCTAGCTTTTTGTCGTTCACGCTAATGCGTACTTCCGCGGCATCGAGCAATGCCAGGCCTACGGCTGCAGGATCATCAGCGAGCTCGCGCCGGAGCAGGCCTGATTTCACCAAAAGCTCACGGCCCTCGGCCGGAATATCGAGACTGACAACCACATTAGGCTTCATAGACTGCGTCCGCGCCTGATTGATAATCGCCTGTTCACAGGAATACCCCGAGAACCGGCAACCTGACGCCACGCGTAGCGGATATTCCGCTAGTACCGCACAGAGGTCTTTGACGGGTGCGCTACCCTTATGCCGTAGGCTGAGGGTCCCTTAGATGGACGGCCTTGGGTGGTTTTGCGACAGTCCGCTGCCGCTCCGCTGGCGAGAAAAGTGGACGTTCCGCCGATGGCTAGGATTCGCCGTAAGCGGTTGACGGGTTTCGGCGGTAAATTGACCCACAGCCGACCTTGTGCGTCTTGCTATCACACCTGCTTCACCCCTGGTGGCATCCAGCTTCCGTCCAGCACCTCGGGCTTCGGCCAATAGAGACGCATATTCATCGTAAAAGGGCCGCTTGCGGGTGCCGGCAGCCAATTCGATTCTTTCTCTTTGCCGGGCGACTCACGCTGGATGTAAAGGTCGAGCGACCCGTCGGGATTGAATGAAAGCTTATCGCGATCGCCAATGGCATAGCGGTCAATCGGGTTGGCTGCGAAGGCTTGCTTCTCATTGTACATTGTGAGCGACCAGAAGCCGTGCACCGGTGGAATCTGGTCCTTGTTGAAACGCAGAACGTAACGATTGTCGCTGCTGAACGGCTTACCGGCAGCGTCAGTGATTGCGGTAGGATAGACGGCATCTTCGATGGTGTTGGCTCCGAGACCGGCGAAGGCGACCCCGGCCCGTGTGAAATAATCCGCGCCGTATGTCCCGACTGCCGTAAGGTTCGTGCGCCATCCCTCGTTCGCTAAGCCCGCTTTCAAAAACTGTGCTTTGATCTTCTTCAATGCGGCCGGCGCGGCCTCGGTCAAAGCGCGTTGAACTTCGGGTGACGCCTGATCGAACGCGAACGGTTTGCCCGGCTCGATCCCCATGCGCCGCATCTGACTGAGGATTGGATAGTCGTTCGCATGCGGCGGGTTGAGCTTAGTCAGTTCGGTGAACAGCCCAAAATAGGCGGCCGGACTGAGTTTTTCGACCTGCTCGGTTGGCGGCGTCTTCATATCCCAATCGGCATTAATCTGTCCTGGCGGAGGCCGGTGTGACGTGCCCCATCGGCTCAGCGGCGTAGCGATTAATCCAGCCTGAAATTTATGTACCGTCTCGTAATCGGCTTTGCCGTTAGTCTGTGTGCGCCCGATGATCCAGCCTATTGCGGTTGGGCTATGAATGAGCCTGGCTCCCGCAGGCAGGCTGCCCTGCCAGCCTGGTCCGGCGATCGCAAGCAGCTGCGCGTTTGTCCCTGTCGTGCGCTTGCCCGCGGACTCGAACACGTCGGTCCACATGTCCAGCATCGGCACCAGATAATAACGCCCTCCGGAATCAGGCACGCTGATCAGCAGCGGTTCCTTCGACACGTCGAACCAAATGAACGAATAGAGCGTATCCGCGTTCGGTCGCACCACATCCGTGAACGTGGCGTCTGGAAATGCCGGCAGGTTTCCAAATTGGTTCATCGGCACTTTGCCGAAATGACTAGCGTCGGCGACATTAACCGTGACCCGGCGCGTAATTTCCATCAGGATTAAGGGATACGCGTACATGTAGGCGCGGATCGCTACGTCGCCGATTTCAGCGCGGTCGATACTCATGGAACCCCTCCTCACTCGCCAACGACAATTGATCCTGCGCCCCGGTAAAAACGGAATCAATTGAGGTCACGACAGATTGAAGATCAGTGGATCTGACCCATTTTCCGAATAGATGGGAAGCGTCCCGTGCTAGCACATGCCGGTCGAACGCACGTGCCGACCTAATGTCCGCTTCTGAGAAGGGACCAACATTGCCTGAGCGGCCGGGGTGGGCGCGATCCTGCCGGTGAGGCGGCATGGCGAACGTCTGTCGAAGGCAGCGCGTCATTGAACCTATCGAAACCTCTGCGCCGGTACTAGCCGATGCGGGGCGATCCTATGCGGTTCGGATTGAGTTGCCGCCGGCGACTATCGGCTATGTGTCTCTTAATGGCGTTCGCAATTAACGGCTTGTCCCCGTCTCGTGATTTGTCGAGATACCCCATCGCGATCAGTTCCTCGCGATCGTCGATCCCGACTACAACCGGGACCACCATTAGCCCCCGATTGAATCGCCGCCGATACAGCCGGCTTCGCTCGGCAACGCTCATTTGTTGCCGTCCCCGTCGACGTAGAGCGCCACTGGTGAGTCCGAAGTCGCCTGATGACCCCCAACCTCGTTGATTGCGCGGGCATGCAACAGCCCCATAAGGTCGTCCATCCGCAGAACGGCGATCCAGTCTCGCCGGTTGCGCTTATGCGCGACGACGGGGAGCTTGTTTCCGCTGTCCCTGATTGCTTGCGCTAGCCAGTCGTACGGGTTGCCGCGTTCGGTACGCTTCACTTCAAAATGAACGCCCGGGATGCTGTGCACCACGTCCGGGCTATCGCTGCTTCCCGAGAATTGCTGCCCACGTCGTGCCTGGAAGCCATGAGCGCGAAGATACTCGGCGAAACCCAACTCGCCGCGCTTGCCCTTTCGCCGCGAATTCATGGCGCCAGTTCCCACGCCAGCACGACTTGACCAAGCTTGATCGGCCGGCGGCGATAGGTTTGGCGTGCGCCCGTCACGGTCTCGATGATCGCGTGATCGGCGGTAAGCATCACCAGCCGGTCGCCATTGAGCAGCCAGAGCAGCCCTGCATGGTCGATGCGCGCGAAGGGTTTGTTCCGATCGCAACCGAATAGATCCAGCGGCCCCCAACCAAGCTCTGACGCCTTGGCTGCCCATCCATTGTCGAGAAACTTGCCGCATGCATCGACGAACTGCCGCCAGCGCTTTAGAGGTACATCACCAGGCGCGTGATCAGGATCGAGCCCGGCAAAGCCCTCCGCCCATTCCCGAGGAACGCCAGCGTCGTACTCGACGATTGCCACGCGCTCTTCAAGATCATCTGAGCTATCTGCACTAACTGCCCTTTCTGCACCGTCGCTGGAGAAAGGAAGGCTGTTTGACTCATGCTTCGTTACAACCCTCCCTCCCTGCCTCTACTTTGGCGCGTGGTTCGCCTTTCTGTGTATCGCGAGGTTCGGGTTTGGGAATGTGGTCCCGTTTCTCTTCCCGACCATCCCAGTTAGCCCAGTTAGCACAGATAGGTCGCTCACAGGGGGTGGGCGATGGGTCCGGTGGGGGGCTAACTGAGCTAACTGAGCTATCTGGGACGCCCCGAGAAATAAAAAGTGCCTCGAGGGGGGCATCGGAAGCGCTGGCCCATTTACTTGCCATAATTTGCAGCCCTCAACTTGGGGTTGACGGCGAAATCGGCTCGTTGACGGCCGGAACTCTCTCCTGCGCGTGTGGGCGCAGGCTTGAGCCACCCCGCTTCAATGAGGGCATCGAGGGCCAGTTTAACTTTGGCGGCATCCCTAAGCCCCGACAACTTCCGTTGTCTTATCTGGCTGGCATTGATCGTGTCCGGGTGTTCTCGTGCAATAACCCGGGCAACAATGGCCGACAAGCGATCTGCCTCTGGGAGCGCGGCATCCCCATAGACCCGAACCGCCATGGGTTTGAAATAGTCTTCGATTAGGCGAGCCGAACTAACTTAGACTAGGGCAGCCTCCGATATGCTTTGCGGACAGTCGTTACCGGCGGCGCCGCTGCACCACCACAGGTGTTCGAGCGTCAACGAAAGCCTAAGAAGGTGGCCGGGCGCTTTGCCATAAGCCGATGCAATCGGACCTAAGAGGTCACGACTAGCGGCGTAATGCTCCTCCCTCCATTGCTGGAAGAGATCCGCTGCTTTGGACGCCAGAAGAAGCACCTGAGGTTGCGGGTTCCAGAATTGATCGGCGCCCATTTCGAGCCGTCGAAGCTTTTGTAGGGCCGCCAATGCCGGGGTGCGATCAAGCGCGCGCATTGGCCGCTTCGGCGGCATTGCTTCGGGCCAAGACCACAAGAAGCGGGCGGGCAGCCCGTCATCGGGACCCTTGAGCAGTTCGACCAGACGCTCCGGCTGGATACCGCCGAGTACGGAAACCGAATGATGCGGAATGCGAATTGGCTTCTTGGATTTGACCCTATCGATGGTGTGTTCACGGCCGCCGAAAGCCTCAATCCAGAACGCGCGCTCTGCGCCGTTGCCGCCGTATCGGTCGAACGCACCGAACCATCCGGCCAACTCATCGCGAAAGAACATTAGCCCCTTGGGATGCACCGCCTCCAACTCGCCCAATTTCTCGGGTGTAGAGTCATTTACCACCACACGCGGACGTGTCGGCTCATCCGGCTCGACCGCAGCTTTCGGCAATGTCGGCGCTACCTTTCCCTCCTTAGTCGCTTCGCGAACTTCAAGCTTCCATCTTTCGTAATTCGCCTTGGCGATTTCGCTCTCCGTCTCCCATTGACGGTGCGTCTCATCGAAACTGTCCGCCATTTCGACCTCGATACGGCGGATCAGATCCAGAGTGGGATCAATGCCGGGGCTCTTATTGCTGCTGGGATCTCCGACAAGACACATCCAGGAGATACACGGCTCGCTGCATCCTGGCCATGCAGAGACCGTTCGAGTATTGCCAATCAATGCCGCCGCGGCGCCGATAAGAGGCATGGCGCAATAGTCAATTGAGCAATTTGCCCCTTCGGCAGCCTGTGCAATCCAATCGCTCCAGAACGGTCCGAACGCTTGAATGGGCAATTGTGGGGCGTCTCGCCTGCCTTGTGTCAGAACCCCGAGATCGGGGTCTGACCATGGTTCCTGTCCTGCCTCATGGCCGCTTTCATACGCTCCGTTCGTTTGTCTGCCATCGCTACTAGACGATGGTTGCTCTCGGTATTTGGCTTTCAGCTTTTCCCGTTCTGCTTGCCACGCGGCATCGTTGATGGTGTCCATGGTTAGGCCACCTTCAATTGGCGGGGATGAAGCTGGCCGTCACGAAGGCCACTAAGCACGATGCGGTCGATTTCCTGCATGTGCCACGGGCGATGCGAATCGTAGCTTGTCATTCGATAGGCGGCGTTTTGGAGGTCTACAGTCGCGAGATCGACAGGGATGTGACCGGCCGCAACGAGGGTGCCGATGGCAAAAGCTTCTCGGTTGAGGGTGTCCCGTTGCGATCCGGGCGGCGCATTGATGATATTACGAACCGCGCCGTCTAAAGCGGCTTCGCCATATCGACTGAGCGCAGGCGCATCATATGTCCGTGGTTGATGCGCCGCTTCTGGCTTCGGCGTGGCGGTTAGTAGCTTGATCAACCAGTCGGGGGCCTGGGCGATTGGTGCCTTGTGAGGGTGCCAGCGATAGGGGGTTCCAGTATCAGGATGAACGCTAGGCTCAACGAGAATGTAGCCGCCGTTGCCACGGATATCGATGTTGGTGACGGGCTTGTCGTTGATAATCGGAAGCTTGGTAAGCTGCGTTAATGCCTCGACGAAGGCATTCGTCTTATTTCCAACCTCGGCATCGGTGGCGAGCAGAGTATGTTGCCCCCCGGTCGGTGTTAGCTGTACGGCAGTGTCGGGCAGATAACCGAACGCCTCCTCGAGTTGGGCGAAATGGTCGCGACCAGAAATGCTATGCTTTTCATCTAGACCGAACTTTTTAGCCGGTATTGAATTAATTCAAGGGGATAGGGGGATTTTGCGCCCAAATGTAGGCATGTAATTTATGGATATTCTGCTTGATTATTTTTAGGGCTCGTGATTCAACAAATCATGTACATCGCCCGGATCGCCAATCGCAACTCACCGCCGGCCCTGCTGCTGCGCGAAAGCTATCGCGAAGGCGACAAGGTCAAGACGCGCACACTGGCCAATTTCTCGCATCTGCCGGCCGAGCAAATCGAGATGCTGCGGCGGGTGTTCGCCGGCGAGACCCTGGTGCCGAAGGCAGCGGCCAAGGGTGCGCCGTCTTTTGCGATCGAGCGGTCGCTCGGCCATGGGCATGTGGCTGCGGTTCTTGGCGCCATGCGCAAATTGAAGCTCGACGAGCTCCTCCCCCGTCGGCCCGACCGCCTAGGCAAGCTGATCCAGGCGATGATTGTTGCGCGCATCCTTGAGCCGGCACCCAAGCTGGCGACGGCCCGCCAGCTCAGCGCGCGTACGGCGGCCCATTCTTTGGGGGCGGTGCTGGAGCTGGGCGACGTTGATGAGGATGAGCTTTATGAGGCACTCGATCTTTTAGCCGGTCATCAGAACCGTCTCGAAGAGGCTCTGGCGCGGCGCCACCTGAAGGATGGCACGCTGGTGCTCTATGACGTCAGTTCAAGCTATCTCGAAGGACGGCACTGCGAGTTGGCTCAGTTTGGCCATAGCCGCGACCACCGGCGCGACCGGATGCAAATCGTCTACGGGCTCTTGTGCACGCCGCAGGGATGTCCGGTGGCGATCGAGGTCTTCGAGGGCAACACCGGCGATCCCAAGACGCTTACGGCGCAAATCGTCAAGCTCAAGGAGCGTTTCAATCTGAAACGGGTCATTATGGTCGGCGATCGCGGCATGATCACGAGCGCGCGCCTCAAGGCTGATATCGAGCCGGCCGCCTTCGACTGGATTACGGCGCTGCGAGCGCCGGCCATTCACAAACTGGCCGTTGCGGGCGGCCCTTTACAGTTGTCGTTGTTCGACGAGCGTGACATGGCGGAAATCACCGCGCAGGACTTTCCGGGAGAACGGCTGATCGTCTGCCGCAATCCGGATCTTCAAACCGAGCGCGCGCGGAAACGTAATGAGCTTTTGGCGGCCACGGAAAAGGCGCTTCATAAAATCCAGGCGCAAACCCAACGGAAGAACAGACCGCTGACCGGCAAGGACAAAATCGCCCTCAAAGTGGGGGCGGTTATCAACACCAAGAAAATGGCCAAACACTTCACCACCACGATTACCGATACAGGCTTCACCTTCACGCGCAAGACAGACGCGATCAATGATGAGCAATCGCTTGATGGGATCTATGTCCTCCGTACCAGCATGCCCAAGGATCTCCTGGCCGCGGAGCAGGTGGTTCTGTGCTACAAGAGCCTCAGCCATGTCGAGCGTGCCTTCCGGGATCTCAAATCCGATGACCTGGAGCTGCGCCCCATTCATCACCGTAAGGCCAGGCGCGTGCGCGGGCACGTCCTGCTCTGCATGCTCGCCTACCATGTCATGTGGCACATGAAGCGTGATCTGGCGCCGATGCTGTTCAAGGACGATGATCTTGCACGCGCCGCCCTCGACCGTACTTCACCCGTTGCCAAGGCCGCGGTCTCGCCGAGCGCTCGCGCCAAAGCTGCCACAAAACGCACGGCAGATGGCCAGCCCGTTCACAGCTTTCATACCCTTCTGCAAGATCTTGCTACTCTCACGCGCAATACCATACGTTTCAATGACACCTCGCTGCCTGTCATCACCTTCACCCAGCCTACTCCTCTACATACACGCGCTTTCCAACTCCTCGGGCTCAAGCTTCCTTCCTAACCGTACCCTGTAGGCAGCACACAAGATCGGTTCCGAATCTTATCAATGGCTTGCGTTCAAAATCAGGGGGAAGTTCAGTCTAGATCGATAACAAGCAAGCTGTTGCCCGTAGCCAAGCCGATATTGGCGCCCGGATATTCTTTTCCCCACCAGCGATCAATTTGGGTTGGGTCCACGGTGGCATCCTTACAACCATGCCCCCCCTTAATCGCCGGGAGTTTTCCGGTGCATGGGAAGATTAGGTCTGCCGCGTTTGGCATAAGCACGGGCGGCGGCGAGAATTTGGTCGCTCATGGCGACACCAACAAAAGCTGATGAACGGCCTTCAGTGCTTCGCGCTGGAAGCCGCTGCGCTCTTCTTTGCCGATTTCAATGACCGGGACGTAGAGCCTTCGGCCCGTACCTGGATCGATCCGGTGCCTTCCGTCTTCGTCGATCAGGGGCTTGCCCGGCAAGCCGATGCATTCGCGGCCATTTTGCTGGTGGAGCGCGCAATCTTTTATGGTGAGCCCACGGGCCAGACTTAGATCGCAAAAACCTCGTAAAGAATTTTTCTCGAGCCGTCGCCAATTTGTGGCGACAATTCCATTAAATGCTGACGATAACATTGCCGCCGCCTATTGAAATCAGCACGGAAGCGAATATATTGCGCGTGCTGGATGAGAGAGAGAGTTTTGGAGAACGGGCCGCCACAGGCCCGTTTTTCGTTTCGGGGGCGTCGAATTACGCGGCCGGCTTTAAGGGCGGTCTCGGCTCGCCATCCACGCGGCGCCTGACATACTCATGAATTGAATCGACGAGGATTTTTCGAGATGCGCCGTCTTTGTAGCTGCGCAACTCGCTAGCACTCATAAGCTCGTAGAGCGTCGAAATGCTGACATCGAGCATAATGGCCGCCGCGCGTGGCTTTACGGCAACAGGCGTAATTGCATCGGTAGCCGCTTTGGAAGGAGTGCCAGCCAGGACTACAACTGAGGTCGAGGTATTCATCCGTCTCGCTTTCCGCGCCGATGGCGGCGCAATGAGTTGAAACGAGACAGAAGATGATGCGGTTGTTTGATTGTCGCTATTTGTTGCTGGTCGCTATTTGTCGCTATTTGTCGGAATTAGTTATTTCAGAAAACTCCGCCAACGCAGCCACACGCGCTAGTCGGCAAGTCTCGCGGCTCACGCCGTATGTGGCAGTCAGAACTTCTTCGGTATCTTCCCTCAGCTGCGAAGTGGTGGTTTTGCCGCTTTTTAGATCATCCAACATCGCCGCTTTAATCTTCTCACGCTTATGCGGCCGCGGCCCCGTTCCGTGTGAGGCAGTATGTGATGGGCCGCCCGCCGGTGGACGAGTCCGTTCAATCTGTGCCTCACCGGCTGACGCGGCGGGTTCTCGTGTTGAGGGATTGCTGGATCGTTGCTCGATCACAGCCTCAAGCTCCCGTTGGAGCACGCGTCGGGCGCCGCGAACCTCGACCACGAGATCATTTCTCAAGAACAAGCGTTCGAGCCATTGAATTTGGCCTTGCTGTTCTTGGTGATGCCGGAATGCACCCGAGTATTCAGGATGTGTCGGTCCTATACCAAGGATCATCTCGTCCAGTGACGAAAGTGGCAACCAGCGCACACCAAATAGTTCGGGTCCGGCGAGGGTCAGCGCTTCGGGATACGGGATGGAGCGATTGAATAGTTCATCAGACTCGGCTTTCCGCTGTTTCCCGAATACGCGCAGCCCAGCAAAATAACGACGATTGGCTTCTGCCGCTTCGGCTCGCTCGTCCCAGATTGTGAGGGCCGCGACATAGGCGTCGGCTTCCTCCCAATAATACACAACAGCCGTACTGTGCATTCTGGTGCCCGCATAGTTGTCGAGGCGGAAAGCCGGTGCGGTACCGGCCTTGTCGGGTTGCAATCCCTACCCGCCTCGATCTTGATTACGCCTGCTTGCGCAATGACACCACGTTCCCTGACGTCTTGCCGGTAGCGCAGAATTTCGCCCAATCCTTGGCTAGCCGGCGCCGCTTCTCGAAGAGATCGCCGCGGCGATAGGCTGCCTCGACCTTATCGCCAACGGTGTGCGCCAGGGCCATTTCGGCAACTTCGCTCGGATAACTGGTTCGCTCCGCACACCAGTCACGAAAACTCGAGCGAAACCCGTGCACCGTCAGTTCGGGATTAATCTTGTTCAGCACGAGCGCAAGCGCATGGCGGTGCATCGGATGCAGCGCGCGTGATCCGGGGAATATATATTCCACATCCTGTCCTTGCTGATCACGCAACAGGGCAATTGCGGCCTTCGAAAGCGGTCGCCGGTGTTCCTTGCCACTTTTCATTCGAACGCCGGGCACCGTCCAGATACAGCCGTCGAGATCCAACTCGCTCCACTTCGCGCCCAATACCTCGGCGGTACGTGCCGCCGTTAGGATCGCAAATTCCAGTGCCCTAGCTGCCATTCCGCTTTGAGCGCGCGATGCCTTCATAAATTCGGACAGCTCGGCATAGGGCAGGGCCGCATGATGCTTTTCGTCGTCACTCCGCGCGTCCTTCAATTCCGAAGGCGCAGCTAGGATATGCTCCAAGTGTCCGCGCCACCGTGCCGGGTTTTCGCCTTCGCGTAACTTGCGCGCTTTGGCACTATCCAAGATCGCCTCGATCCGCTGGCGAACCCGAGAGGCAGTCTCGGTTTTTGTCTGCCATATCGGCTCCAGAACCTTAAGCACCAGGACATCGTCGATCGCTGCCACCGGCTGTTTCCCGATCACTGGATAGGCATAGGTGTTTAAGCTATTTTCCCACTGCACCTTGCTATTTGAGCTTCTCCATTTGCCCTCCTGCGCCTCGATATAGGTTTTGGCGTGGTCCTCGAAGGTAACCGCCTTGGCAGCCTCGAGCGCCCCAGCGGCCCGCTGAGCGCGCCGATGCTCGATCGGGTCAATACCCGTCTGGCGCAGTTTTCGAGCTTCGGCGGCCGCGCTGCGTGCGTCGGCGAGGCTTATAGCCGCGAGAGAACCGAGCCCCATATCACGACGCTTGCCACGCAAGGCGAATCGATAAAGCCAAGATTTCGCGATGCGTCCATCGCCGTCGCCGGTGACTTGCAGGTACAGGCCGCCGCCATCGGGATAAAACCCGGCCTTCTTCTTCCGCTTCACGCCCAGATCAGTCAACCGCGCGACCGTCCTTGCCATGACCGCTACCCATCTCTGTCCATCAATCTACCCATCATCATAACGCGGATTCTGATGGAAAGCCACGGAAAGCAGCGAAAGAAGACCTCGCAGAATAATTGGAATTTCATCGCGAGTCGCGGAACTGTGCGGATGGTGGCGAAGAAGTAAGGCCGGGATCAGCCTTCCGGGCCGTGCCACGGGACCTCAACTATACCGCCGCCGAAACGAGGAGACGCCCCAAGACCTTATGCGAAGACGTTTGCCACATGGCGGCCGCAGTTCATGTTTGAACGGCGGCTGTGGAACTGAGATTGGATAGTTCGTGTCATCAGCGAAGCTTTCTCTTGAGCGAATTCGCTCTCGGAAAACCTATGGATACTGCGTCGCTGTCGCTGCTTCCTCGAGCCAACCCAGGCTGTTCCGAGGATCTTTACAAGACGCAAAATCGCCGAACTCGCGCGGCGAGCGGTTTTGATCGGGACAGCCTATCCACAACGAAGGCAATGCCTCCGCATTGCCGCCAACAATCTTAACGTCGGCATCCGACACCGTATTCCCGGGGACTCGCTCCTCTAACATGCTAGCCCCGGGTCCAACGCCTGTGGCCTTAGCGCCCGGCCTTCTGATGCGCCGCCTTTCCTACGCCATTGCTGCGCGCGGATTCGATCCAGACGTTGTGACGCCTGCTGACCATGCCGGGAGGGCGGCAGGATGGCGCGGCGCTTCGTCGTTTACATTAGGGTTCGGGGACCATGGCTACCGAGGTCGACGCAGCCGCTGAAGCCGCCCTCATCGTAACAATACCAAAGATGGCCGTTCACAACGTGGAGGCCCTGAGGGACAACCCTTCCGGCTTCTCCCGAGCCTGCTCCAGCGGTTTGAGAATAGTGTTGCTCCGCCTTCGCGAGCGAAGCTTCCGCGGTGAATCCTGGCATGCTCATCGTGTTTCTCCTCTCATATCCAGACGAATGACGATTCCAACCACGTACGAATTTTGCACCTGGGGCACAGAAGCCTCCCACCGCCGCGATCTCCACCCCGGCGACCAACCCAGGTCTCTGGAGACGCCGTAACCTTGACAGGTGCATGGTGAGGCTGCCCTTCTCGCGGAGACCTGGGTCTACCGGTCGAAATACGGCGACAACCGGGTCACAAGAAATGGAAACTCCTCTGTCACATCGACACGCGCGAAGGATTTCTCGACGACGTCGCTGGCGCGGTTGGTGAAGGAAAAGACGACCTCGACAATGCGCCGCGTTCCACTCAGCGCCGAGGACCGTACGTCGACCGCGCTTAATGCCGAATTTCGCGCCTGCGCGTCGGCCACGGCGGCATAGAGCGCCGGATAACGTACCGAGAGGTAGTTGAGCGCGCGGTGCTCGTCAGTGGCACCGGCATTGTCGCCGATCTGCACGACCCGGCCGAACAACTCCTCCGCTGTCGCTTTGAACTGGTCGGTGTCGACATTTTGCGGACGCGGGATCGAGGCGATCAGGGAGTCGACATCAAACGAGTAGACCTGGTCGAACACCACAATGGGCACGGTCAGCCCGTTGCAGAGAGTTGGCGGTGCAATCGGTCCCTTGACGCCGATCACAATGTCGACATCCGTCGGGCGCGGGTTGGGGCGAACGGCTTCAATCAGCAATTCGAGATCGCCCGGGTCGCGCGGCGCCACGATATAGGTGTCGAGCCCCTCAATGGTCATGACCCAGCAAAGCTGGCGGGCAAGATAACGATACTCGCGTTGGCTAAGGATGTGGTGCAGCGTTTGACGATCGGTGAGACCAGCAGTCTCAGTCCGTCCGGCCGCTTGCGCAAACTCCTTCTCCACCGCGAGTAGCGGGAAGCGGGCTTCGAGCCTTCCGACGGCGTAAATGTACGAGGGCGGCGCCGACGCGCCGCTCAAACCACCGCCGCAGGTCGGGCAGTCGATGGCACCGGTCTGAACCGGCCGCACCACAGCCTGGTTAGGGATGGCAGCGCCTCCAGTCGGCATCGCGGCCACAGCTTCCACCGACTCCTGTTCCGACATCGCATACCCCCGTTCGTTATTTCGCCTCTGCTACCGGGTGAACCCCATCCAGCGGTTGAGTGCCGCCGCCCGGCCTTCGCAGCCGCCGCACGGCTTGAAACCCAAAGCGTAACTAGCCCGCTTAACGACATCGCCGAGCCCGACCTCCTCATCGCGGATGAACCCTGGCAGGCGAATGCGATGCGCGGGGAGCGGCGGCGTTTCGCCATCGGGTATCGGATCAGTCATAGCGAGGTCACCTTTGTGCTCGATTGGGTCAAGATCTGGTACGCGGCCGCCGCGTCGATCAGCGGTGGAGAAACCGAGCGCCGCCGATAAGAACTGGCCGTGACGGCAAGCCGCAACCGGGTTGCGCTCGCATTTGGAAAGAGCGACCACAACAACGCAATTGTCCCTGAGACAAACGGCACCGCCACGCTCGTGCCGCTCAATTTCGTCTGTCCACCGTCGCCTGAAAGGCTCGTTATATTGTGACCGGGGGCGGCTACCCCAAAGCGTCCGATCGAGGCGCCAAGGTTTGACGGCGCCAGGATGCGGCCTTGCGGATCGCAGGCGACGACAGGGATGACCCAAGGGTGACGGGTTATGGCGGAGCCGCCGACCAACCCCTGATTTCCCGCCGCGGCAACCACAACCGCTCCGCAGCGCGCCGCTTCCTGCAGCGCCTCTTCAATGGCGCGCTCAGCGCTCAGGGGTGCCGCTATCAGACCCACGCTCAGATTTATGACACGCGCGCCAGCTTCGATAACTTCGAGGATCGCCGATGCCAATTGCTCGCCGCTTGCACTCGGCAAATCCCAACCCTCGGCGGGCGCCGCGTCCCCAAAGATCGGGCGCAGCAGCAGGGTGCACCCCGGGCAGATCCCCGGTGTGTTGCTATCCCTTTTGGCATGGAGAATGCCCGCCACAAAGGTCCCGTGACCACACGCGGCGCCCCCGGGTGTGGGGCATCCGGCGGCGTCGCCGGCCACTGAACGGATGCGATCGACGGCAAGACTTGAATGCCCGACCGCGACCGGCCCGTCGATCAACGCGACAACAATTCGTGCATCGCCCTCGGTCGCCGCCATCAATCCACGCAGGCGCACTAAGTCAAATGGCGCGACACCCGCCCGGGCAGGATTGCTTACCCCAATCTGCGAGAGTGCCCCTTGCGCAATCATACCAACACCGTCGCCAGCCCCCTCCAGCTTACGGAACCACTGCTACTTATGATATTGGCCGCCGGATCATGGCATCCCCGCCGCAACCCGGAAGATAGAGTCGAGCTTAAGTCAACGTATCCTGAGGCGCAAGTGCAGTTCCCTAGAATGCAACCTTGACGGGCTTGGTGCGGCTTCGGGGATGGGTCGATTTGGACCCTACTGTGCCAGCTTCTTATCAGTAGCACAGTCAATTGGCCGGCCAACGGGGCCCGATCCATTGGCGTCTTGAGCCATTTGGTAAAAATTTAATCAATTATCAATAAACTGCCAGTAAGGTGAGTGTGTTGCGCAGATGTTCTGCGGTCCGTTATTTCCGGTTCGACTTGAGACGCATCGAAGTTATGTGTGAAGGCCCCGCACCTGTTACGCGGGGCCTTTTTACTGTCCGGAAGGCGGTGGGCAGCTTGAAGCATGCCAATCCCCTCAAACTTTTACAGCTTCCGGGTATCGAGCCGCTTTAATCTCAATCCATCGGATGATCGCAGAAACACAAATCTATTGAAGGACGGTGTCGACGATTCCTTGAACGTCAATGAGCGCGCATGTCACCTAGCGAAGCGACACGCAAGTATGATGGCAGTTTGCCGACGGGTGGAGAACATCCATTGACCCAATCGGACGAGCCGAGGATCGAGGCCCATGACGCTCAATCAACTGTGCGGTACTCGCCGGCCGTCAGAGATGGTTGCGGACGAGCACCGGGCGAGCATTCAACGCCACTCATCTGCGACGTACGTGTCCGACAATGACTGGCACGGCCTCTCCAGTTGCTGAATCGGCGCGGCAATCGCGCATAACCGCCGTTGGGCCGCGGCTCGCGCACGCGTTGCGGGCGGTGGCTCCTTCGTTGCTTTTCGGACTACGCCTGTGGGCTTCTGTCTCCCTTGCGTTCTACGTCGCGTTCTGGCTCCAGCTCGACAATCCTTTCTGGGCTGGCACCTCGGCGGCAATCGTATGCCAGCCGCAGCTCGGCGCCTCGCTGCGCAAGGGCTGGTTCCGCATGATCGGGACGCTCATCGGCGCCGTGGTAAGCGTGCTGCTGATCGCGTGCTTCCCGCAAAATCGCCCGCTGTTTCTCGGCAGCCTGGCGTTGTGGGCGGCGGCTTGCGCCTTCGCCGCCACGCTGCTTCGGAACTTTGCATCCTATGCGGCTGCGCTTGCCGGCTTCACGGTCGCGATCGTCGCCGCCGATCTGCTTGGGGCCACGGGCGGGGTAAATGCAGATGCAGGTTTTCTACTCGCGGTCGCGCGTGCGACAGAGATCTGCCTCGGCATCGCCTGTGCCGGTCTCGTCCTCGCGCTCACCGATTTCGGACGCGCGCGCCGCGGTCTCGTCGCGCTGGTCGGCGCTATGTTGTCCGACATTACGCGCGGGTTCATCGCGACCTTGGCTTCGGCCGGCGCGCGCTTCGACGAGACCCAGAGCGAACGACGCGAGCTCGTGCGCCGGGTCATCGCGCTCGACCCGGTCATCGACCAGCTATTCGGCGAATCGGCGGAGCTGCGCTACTTCTCGCCGGTGCTGCAACGCGCAACGGACGGACTATATGTGGCGCTGACCGCATGGCGCACAGTCTCCGTGGTGCTGTCGCAGCTGCCGCGCGAGCAGGCCCGGGAGGTCGCCGGCCGCGCGCTGGCGCAGGCACCGATCGAGCTTCGCGGCGCCTGCAATTCGCAGAAATGGCTGGCGGATCCGTTGCAGCTGCGCCGCACCGTCGGCCGCGCGGCCTGGCGGCTGACGGAAATGGAGGTCGACACGCCGGCGCTGCGGCTGCTCGCCGACAAAACCGCTGTAGTGTTTGCCAATTTGGGGCGCGCGCTCGGCGTGCTCGCCGTACTCATGGCCGACCCGACCCGCCGCCTGCAGAGGAGCCGCGGCGTCCGGCGCCCCAACATCCCCGACTGGCTGCCGGCTGCCGTCAACGCGGGCCGCGCCTTTGTCACCCTCGCGAGCGCCGCGGTGTTCTGGATTGTCACCGCCTGGCCTGGCGGCTCACAGGCCGTCGTCTTCGCCACCATCGTTTCGCTTTTGCTGGCGCCGCGCGCCGAGCAGGCTTACGGCGTCGCACTCCTCTTTATTGTGGGAGTCATCGTCGACCTGATTGTGGCGGCCATCGTACTGTTTGTCGTGATGCCAGGGTATGGAGCCGAGACGTTCGCCGGCCTCAGCCTCGTGCTCGCGGGGTGCCTGGTGCCGCTCGGCACGTTACTGGCGCAGGCGAGGCAAGCCTGGCAGATCGGCTTGTTTACCGCGATGGGAACGTTTCTAGTGCCGCTCCTCGCGCCGACGAACGTGATGAACTACGATACCGTGACCTTTTACAACACGGCTTTGGGCATTGTTGTCGGGTGCATTATCGGCGCCTCAGCGTTTCGCCTGATCCCACCATTGTCGCCAACCTACCTGGCGCAGCGTTTGCTCGGCCTCGCGCTGCGCGATCTGAGGCGCCTTGTGCGCCGCAGCGTCATCCCGACCGTCGACGCTTGGGATGGGCGGGGGATCGCCCGGATGTCGGGACTGCCCGACGGCGCGACCCCGTTGCAGCGCGCCCGTCTGCTGGCGGCGATTCTGGTCGGCGCCGAGATCATTCGGCTGCGGCCCAGCGCCCGCCTCCTCGGCGTCGACCCGCCGTTCAACGCGGCGCTGGCGCGGCTGGCGCTGGGCGATGTCGCCGGCGCAAGCGACGATCTTGCGCGGCTCGATCAGCTGCTCGCCGTGAAGCAAACGCCGGCGGCCATCCGGGCGCGTGCGCGCATCCTGGCGATTTCGGGCGCGTTGGCGCAACATGCCACTTATTTCGAGCTGCTGGCGGCCGCATGAGGTTTACCGAAGTCAACCTGTTCGGCGTCTTTGTCGCACCGATCTCGGTGATGCTGGTGGTCGCATGGGTGGTCACCATGGCGTTGCGTCGCGGCGCCGTTCGTTTCGGCCTGTTGAGCCATGTGTGGCATCCCGCCCTGTTCGTCGTCGCGATCTACTTGATCGTCCTGTCATCGATCGTTCTAGCTGTCTCGCAGTGGGGTTGACATGCCCGACACAGACATGATGGACGTTGGCGGTCGTCAAAAGGTCGCGACATCGGAAATCGAGTCCCGCAAGCAATCCGAGACCGTGCAGGTTCCGGCATCAACGGCAGCCGAGCAGTCCAAGTCCGCTCCCAAAGGCGCCCCCGTCGTGCGCCGGCGGCGCATCTTGCCGTTGGTTATCACCGCGACTGTTGTCGTCATAGCCGCGGCGCTCACAGTGGCGATGTGGGATGCGTACATGGGAGCGCCGTGGACGCGCGACAGCACCGTGCGGGCCTATGTCATCAAGATGGCCCCGGAGGTCTCCGGCCGAATTGTCGCGTTGCCGGTGGCAGACAACCAGTTCGTACACAAGGGCGACTTGTTGATGGTGATCGATCCGACCAACTATCGGATCGCGGTCAGCCTCGACGAAGCCGCGGCGCAACAGGCCCAAGTCAATATGCAGAACACCGACCGGGAGGCAAAGCGACGGCTCCAGCTGAGCGATATCGCCGTTACCGTCGAGCAACGGCAGACCTTTCAGACCCAGGCTGTTGCCGCGAAGGCACAGTATCAACAGGCTCTGGCCAATCTGGATCAGGCGCGGGTCAACTTGGAGCGGACCGAAATCCATTCCCCAGTCAACGGCTGGGTGACCAATCTACTCGCTCAGCGCGGTGATTATGCCACTGCCGGGCAGAACCTCATATCGCTGACCGACGCCAATTCGTTCTGGGTGGATGCTTATTTTGAGGAAACCAATGTCAGTCAGATCAAGGTGGGCGATCGGGCAGACATCAAACTGATGGGCTATAACGCCGTGGTTCGTGGTCACGTCGATAGCATCGCGCGCGCGATCAGCGTCGCGAACGCGCAGCCGAACGAGCTGGGCGTTGCCACGGTCAATCCGATCTTTACCTGGGTTCGGCTCGCGCAGCGAATTCCGGTGCGCATTCACATCGATGAAGTCCCCGCCGGCATCGCTCTTGTGGCTGGGATGACCGCTACTGTGCAGATTGATGGAGCGCCCCGTTGATGGAACAATCGCGCCACACTGAAGCGACGCATCCTCCATGACCAGAATGGGGTGCCACAGTCGACGAAGATGGGCAATATGCGTCGCCGTGACATCTATGAGGCGACGGCCCTTTAGGCGCTCTGATACCCAGTTCCGCGATAGCCTACGGTCTTTTCGTCTCGCCACCGCCGAATCGTCTTCTGCTTCGCCTTGATAACCCAACTCCCTTGAGCGCCGCCGGCGGGAGTGACGTGCCAATAGCCGGAGTGGCAGCGCGAGGACGGGGCGTCGCTGCGAAAGTGCGGACGAAGGCCCGAAGGGAGGCGATTTCACGCCAGCAACCACCAAACTCAGTTCCTGATCAGGTCGAGCAGCTCATCATCGCTCAGTCGGCCACTCATCTCGCTGCCTTCAAGAAGGTCGGCGGCAAGGTCGCGTTTGCGGCGGTGGAGAGCGAGGATTTTCCCCTCGATACTGTCCTGGACGATCAGGCGGTAGACAGTGACTGGCCGTTGCTGCCCGATGCGATGAGCGCGATCGGAGGCCTGATCTTCGACCGCCGGGTTCCACCACGGGTCGAGATGGATCACGTAATCGGCGGCGGTCAGGTTCAGCCCGGTGCCGCCCGCCTTGAGGCTGATCAGGAACAACGCGCCTTCGCCTGCCTGGAATGCCGCGACTTGGCGCTCCCGATCCTTGGCTGGCGTGCCGCCGTCAAGATACTGATAGCGGATGCCGCGTTGGTCGAGAGCGACGCTCAATCGCTTCAGGTGACCGACGAATTGACTGAATACCAATGCCTTGTGATGGTTGCGGACCAGCTCGTCGACGAGGTCGAGGATGGTCTCGAGTTTGGCTCCGGCCAGTTCGGTCTGCGGGTCGACCAGTCCAGGATGGCAGCATGCCCGCCGCAAGCGGGTAATCTCGGCCAGGATGTGAATGCGACGCTGGCCGGCAAGCCCGTCGCTCGGTCCGGACAGCGCTTCTAGCGCCTTGCGGCGCAGCGCCTCGTAGAAAGCGCGCTCCTCCGCCGGGAGATCGACCTCCAGGGTCACCTCGGTGCGCGGGGGCAGTTCGCTCAACACCGCACTCTTGGTCCGCCGCAAGATGAAGGGGCGGATCAGTGCGCGGAGCGACTGGAGCACCCCGATGCTATGATAGCGGTCGCTCTCTCTTCGCTCTATGGGCCCGGCGAAGCGGCGTTGGAAACGCTCGCGCGATCCCAGCAGTCCCGGATTGACGATGTTGAACAGGCTCCACAACTCGTCGAGGTAGTTCTCCACCGGCGTACCGGTCAGGGCCAGGCGGAATGCAGCCCTGAGCCGCTGGCACGCCTGGGCGCGTTTGGTCGCGGCATTCTTGATCGATTGCGCTTCGTCGAACACCACCATGCGCCACTCGACATCCGCCAAGCGGTCCGCCTCAAGGTGCATGAGGCCATAGCTCGCCACCAACACATCCATCGGCCCGACGGCTTCGACTTGCTCCGCCCGGTTAGATGTCGCGCCCAGTCGCCTCACCGAAAGCGCCGGCGCAGAATCGGGCGAGCTCACCCTCCCAGTTGTGGCAGACTGAAGTGGGGGCCAGGACGAGACAGGGACCGTGGGGAGCCTGCTCCAACATCACCGCGATCGCCTGCACTGTCTTGCCCAGCCCCATATCGTCGGCAAGGCAGGCTCCGGCGCCCCAATGGGCCAGCCTCGACAGCCAGCGGAATCCCTCGATCTGATAGTCACGCAGCTCGGTCTGGAGCGTGGAAGGCACTACCGGATTATAGGCGGTGGCGGCACGCAGACGATCGACGAACGCCCGCCAATGGCGGTCAGCCTCGACTGAACCGGCCTCCTCCACCAGATCCTGGACCGCGACCGTGCCGAGCGGCGTCAGACGTCGCCCTTTGTGGTCCTCCTCCGAGACCCCCAGCAGGCGCTCAAGCTGCGCCTGGAACTCTCGGGTCAGCGCGAGGAAACGACCATCCCTCAGCGGAACGAAGCGCCCCTGTGCTTTCCCCAAGCCACCGAGCAAGTCCCGCATGTCGAGCACGAGGTCTTCGTCGACCCGCACCTCGCCCTCGATCTGGAACCAATCTTGGGCGCGGGTCAGCTTGAGCGCCATGGCGGCGGCCGTTACCGGCTCGCTGATCCGCAGCTTTTCCCCCTCCGGCCATTCGGCCAACACGGGGAGCGGACACGCCTTGACCTCCAGCAGAAGCTCCAGGGCGGACCCGAGATCGCCTAAAAGCCATTCGCTCCCTCGCGCGCTGCTTCGATGCAAGGTTGGAAGAGTGGCCAGCACCGAATCGGCTGAGGAGCGTTCGGCAGCGAGATCGCGGTTGGCGCGCTGGCGTTGCCCCTCGATCACTGCCAGAACCGAGGGACCGCCGTGGCCTGCCAGGTAGTACGGACCGGTGGCGCCGAACGGCCGCACCACCATTGCCACCTTCAGCCCATCCTCCCACGGCTGCATCTGCAGGACAGGCGTCGCCTGTCCCTCGATGGAAGGCAATTCCACCGCAGCGATGTCGGCGCGGACGGGCAAGCTCAGATTCTGCTCCTTGAGCAGAGTCACCACGCGCTCCTTTGCCTGCCGTGGAACGGTCAAGCCGCGGCGACCGAGGATCTCCTGAAGCTTGAGCACCGGTTGGGACACGTCGATCACGCGATAGCGATTGGCGGTTTCGGGCTCCAGGAACACCGCCGGCTGGTCGGCGGCATGCGATAAGGCAATCTTGTAGCCATCGCGTTCCTCGGTAACCACCAGCTCGACCGGATAGGGTACCAGCTCCAATTTCTGCTCGCGCCGACGGGCGTCGAATACGAGCGGATGGCCGACCAGAGCCAGGATGGTGCGATAAAGGTCGAACTCGTAGAACTCTTCATTGTACCAGCCACGCACGTCCTTGCGGATCGTGCGCAACGCCCGCCGGTCGTGGTCGGTGAGGTAGTCGAGCCGCGGATCCTGCTCCTGCAGGCGCTTCATCGCGACTGCCCGGCCCGCCGACCAGCGGTCGCGTGCCTTGGCCGACTGCTCCGCCACCTCGATGTTCTTGGACTGTGGATCCAAAAACCACACGAGACGCTTCGATGCAGAACGAGCCGCCGCCGGCGCCAGCCCCAACAAGTCCGCATGCAAGGCGGCAGCGAGGCTGTCGAACGCCCGCTCCCATGGCATGCGGATCTGGACAATCTCGGTGAAGGCTATCGTCGGCGTCGCGCCTGGTGGCACCTTCAAGAAGGCGTGGTAGGGCGCGGCCGGCTGGGTCACCTGCGCCAGCACTTCGGCGTGGACGCGGGCGACCAACGGCAACGTTTCCTTGAGCACCGTGAACCGGGCTGCCGTTTCCTTGGCATGATGGAGGGCCGTGGCGGGATCGAGGAAGTATTCGGCCAGCGTGACGCAGGCGGCGGACAATGGCTCGCCGGGCATATCGGCGCGCAATTCCTCCAGCATTTGGCGCGCCTTCGGTTCCAACCCTTCCATCACCCACAAGAGCGCCTGGAGGGCGTCGAAGCCGGCGCCGTACATGTTGCTCTCCCGGTCGACGGCGTCGAGGCTGGATTGGATTTCCCCATGGAGGGCCGCGTCGCCGGCTTTGAGTAAGGCCAGCAGAAAGAACAGCCCGTTCGACGCGTTGAAGAAGACCTTGCGCCTGCCGCAATGCCTTTTGTAAAGCCTGAGCAACTCGCGGAAACGCTCGATCGCCTCGGCATTGCGTCCCTCCACAAACGCGAGTGACCCGAGCAAACCCAGCCGGACGTGGCCGATGTCGTCATTCATGCCCTCGATCTTGCGACGGGCGTCGCCCAACCGGCCGGCCAGGATGTCCGAGTGCAACAACAACCATTTGACGGCGTCGTAGTTCGGGTCCTCCTGGCGCCGGCGGTAATGGTCGATCAAGGCGGCAAGATCTGCGGAGGCCAGGCCGGTCTCCAGGAAGAGTGTGAGTTTGACCGCAAAAACGCCATATTGGATGTCCAGCGCCCGGCTCGAGAGCCAGGAGGGCTCGACCGGCGTGTCGCGGAAGAGAGCCGCCAAGGGATGCGGCTTATGACCCGCCAGCGGACTGGCGGCATAGAGGTCCATCAGGCGCCTATATTCCGGAGCGTTGTCGGCATAGATCGCGAGGCGGAATCGCCGGTGCACATGCTCGTCGTCCCCGATCGAATAGGGGTAGTACGGCCGCTGCCCATCGGCCGGAAAGGTGTGAAAGACCGCTTCGAGCAGTCGTCTGCCTTCCGAGGCAACCATCGCGTCCACCGTCACGGGATGGAGTAGTTGGACGACGCAGCTCATCTGGTCGTTGACCAGACCTTTCGACCGCAACTGCTCCAGGACTGAATTGACCGTCTTGAGGCTCCAGACCCTTCCATCGGGGCCCCTGGTGCCGGTGGCGGCCATGCACGCCACGAAGAGGCTCCTGTTGGTATCGCCGCCGATCATCGCCTTGAGCCGCAAAGCCGTCTTCGCGTCCGCAGCAAGGCCGCGGTAGCGTTCCAAGAGGCGATCGAGGAGATCGCCCCTAACCGTGCCGACAATCATTCGGTGATCGAAAACCGCCGTCGCTGGTCTGCCCATGCTATCGCCCTGGTTGAAGGCACCGCATACGTGTCCCAGCATATTGGGTCCAGATCGGTTTTCAGCGCAAGATGTTGATCGCGGTGCGTCGGCATTTTGCGGCCCTAATTTGCTTGATGAGCCAGCCTAGCGTCGCTCGACGACCCAAACGGGACGGTAGTCGGCAACCGAGCCCAGTGCTCGATCGCGGCAGGGAGATAGGCTTTCGCTGCAATGCCGCGCACAGCCGCGTAGTGGACTTCCAGAGACGAGCGCGCATCGTCGGCGCATTTGTCGGACTTCAATCGGCACAATGGGCAATGCTCGTGCTGTCCGCTTTAATGAACTATCCAAGCTATCAGGCGTCACGACGTTTGAGCCGTGTGTCTCGGTCGCGCTGCGCCGCGCGCTGGGTATTAGTGGCGCGGCTCTCTTCCCGGAGGGGGACGCCTTCCTTGGTGGCGGAAGGAGCAAGTCGGCCGGAATATGGCAACGGGCGCGACAGCCGCTGCATCATTGCGATGCCCAGCCCCGTCTCGACGGCGCGGCAGGCCGAGCACGACATCTCCATCCCGATCAGCGCTGGCAGGGCGAAGCCTATTGCACCGCGCGCGGCTACCAGCTCGTCGAGACCTGTGTCGAGCCGGGTTCGACAGCGACGAACGACCGCCGTCCCAAATTCAAGCGAATGATTGAAGCCGGTTTGCGGCGAAGCCCACTCTGTTCGACATCGTGCTCGTTCATTCGTTCAGCCAATTCTTCCGCGACCACTTCGAGCTCGAGTTCTATGTCCGCAAGCTGGCGAAGAACGGCATCAAGCTGGTCTCGATCACCCAGGAAATTGGTGACGACCCGATGCACGTCATGGTGCGCCAGACGATGGCGCTGTTCGACGAGTACCAGTTCAAGGAGAACGGCAAACACACGCTGAGGGCGATGAAGGAGAATGCCCGGCAAGGGTTCTGGCACGGTGACCGCCCGCCGATCGGTTATCGGGTCGTGGCCGTCGCTATCACCACTACCTGCTCCATTGAGGCGCGGCAGAGCGAGACCGCATGCAAGGGCCGCTCAATCCCGATAGAGAAGCTGGACGACCTTGTTGCCGGCCATATCGAAGAGCGATTGGCGGCGCAAGCGGAGATGCCTTTCCCAAGCTCCTCGAACAGCGAGCTTGTGAAGGGCCGTGCGGTCGCCTCCTCGCGCGGAACCGCGCATCGCGCCGGGTTCAGCCGTTCTTGCACATTCGGCGTCGCCGTGCGTCACCTTGAACACTTCCGCAGCGAGCGTATGGCGTCCATTCGACTGTGCCGAACGCGGCGGCAAGCGCCGGGGTGCTTACCGTTATCAACAACCGTCGCGACATGGCTGCCGAATAATATCGGCCTATCGGAAACAATCCTTCAGCGCTCTATGTTGTGAGGCATAGCGATTGCTGAGATCTGACAGTTCGGCGCGAGAAGGCACTGGACCTAGTGGCGTCGCAGCAAAGGGCTGTCGAGCCGCACCAAGCCGCTGATCGTCAGGGAAGCGAACATGATCGATCATGGAAGACGCAACACGTCGTTACTCTCCGCCCTACTCCTGTCGCTTGCAGTGATCAATTGTTACCGCGCACACCAGAGGGCTCAGCCTTGGCGCAGAGCGCCGATAAATCGGCAGCAGCTGCGTCGGGGTGCGCCAGCGACAATGGCGGCATCACGCTGTCACCGGGCTTCTGCGCGACGGTATTTGCCGACAATCTAGGCCATGTCCGGCATCTCGCCGTCGCGCCGAATGGTGTGGTCTACGCGAACACATGGAGCGGCCGCTATTATCACAATGACACGCCGCCCAAAGACGGTTTCCTCGTGGCGCTGAAAGATTCCACCGGCAGCGGACACGCGGACATTATCAAACGGTTCGGCGAAACACCGTCCGAGGGCTCCGCCGGCGGGACCGGTATCGCCTTCTACAACGGCTCCGTCTATGCGGAGATGAGTGATCGCATCATGCGGTATGCAATTCCCCGCGACGCCATTGTCCCGACCGGCGCTGGGCAAACCGTCCTATCGGGGCTGCCGCTGACCGGCGACCATCCGATGCACCCCTTTATCATCGACACGAAGGGCAATATTTTCGTCGATCTCGGCTCCGCCACGAATTCCTGCCAGGCCAAGAACCGGATGCCGAATGTGCCCGGCAACCAGCCCTGCACAGAGTTGCAGACCCGGGCCGGGACCTGGCGCTACGACGCCAACAAAACCGGTCAGAAATTCTCCCCGAGGGAACGGCTCGCGACCGGGCTGCGGAACGGCGAAGGCTTCGGCATCGACGCCGCCGGCCGCATGTACGTGACCCAGCATGGGCGCGACCAGCTCCTCCAGAACTGGCCAAAGCTCTACAACGCCAAAGAAGGGCCGGAACTGCCGGCCGAGGAACTAGTCCACCTGTACCGCGGGGCCGATTACGGCTGGCCCGAATGTTATTTCGACGGCTTCCAGAATAAGCTCGTGCTGGCGCCCGAATATGGCGGCGATGGCGGCAAGAAAATCGGCGTATGCGCGACAAAGCAGGCGCCCGTTGCTTCTTTCCCCGCGCATTGGGCTCCCAATGATCTGCTGATCTATCGCGGCAACAAGATTGCGGCGCCCTATCGCGGCGGGGCCTTCATCGCATTTCATGGCTCCTGGAACCGCGCGCCGGCGCCGCAAGGCGGCTACAACGTGGTGTTCCAGCCCCTATCCAACGGCAAAGCGGCCGGACATTTCATTGTGTTTGCCGACGGTTTCGCCGGCGCTTACAAGGATCCCGGCCGCGCCGCCCATCGTCCGACCGGCCTAGCGGAAGGGCCTGACGGCGCGATCTATATTTCGGACGACGTGCGCGGCCGCATCTGGCGCGTCGGATACCGCGGCGGCCCGGTGCCGGCCATCGCGGCGGTACCGTCCCCGGCGGTTGCCGCCGCCGCCGAAGTCGGCGGCTCCTCCGGAAGGGACGCATCCGGATGCGGGTCGGAAAGTCGCGGCGCTCGCCGTGCCACCCGGAGCAACCGCAGAGCAGGTCGCGCTCGGCGATCGCGTTTTTCACGGCGAAGTCAGCGGCGGGACGTGCAGCGGATGCCACGGCACAGACGGGAAGGGAACGTCTATTGGCCCTGGTTTGACCGGTGGCATCTGGCTGTGGGGTGATGGCAGCCTTAAATCAATTCGAAGCATCATCGAGAAAGGCGTGCCGGCGCCGAAGCGTTCCACGGGCGTCATGCCGCCCCTCGGCGGCGCGCCACTGACCCCGGAAGACGTCAGCGCCGTGTCTGACTATGTCTGGGCCCTCGGCCACACCAAATAAGTGACGGAATTTGGGGAGGGCGACACAGAAGGAGCGCTCGATGGACTATCACCAGCTCGGCAAGACAGGACCGCGGGTCTCCGCGCTAGGGCTCGGCTGCATGGGCATGTCGGGCATGTATGGACCGGCTGACCGTGCCGAAAGCGTTGCCACCATCCACGCCGCGCTCGATGCCGGGATCAATCTGCTCGACACGGGCGATTTTTACGGGATGGGCCACAACGAAATGCTGATAGGCGAGGCGCTGAAAGGCAGCAGAGGCGACAATCTCGTCATCAGCGTCAAGTTCGGCGCACTTCGTGATCCAGCCAATGGATGGCATGGCAACGATACGCGGCCCGCGGCGGTAAGGAATTTTCTCGCCTATTCGCTGCAGCGGCTGGGGTTGGACCATATCGACATCTACCGGCCGGCTCGGCTCGACCCAAACGTGCCTATTGAGGACACAGTTGGCGCCATCGCCGACATGGTGAAAGCGGGCTATGTCCGTCACATCGGCCTCTCCGAAGTTGGCTCCGAGACGCTTCGCCGAGCATCGAAAGAGCATCCCATCTGCGACCTTCAGATCGAATACTCGCTGATATCGCGCGGCATCGAGGACGGCATTCTCGCCGCCTGCCGCGAACTGGGCATTGGCATCACCGCCTATGGCGTGCTATCGCGCGGACTCTTCAGCGGCCACTGGAAAAAGGACTCGGCAAGCAGCGGCGATTTCCGTGCGCACAGCCCGCGGTTCCAAGGCGACAACCTCGACAAGAACCTGGCGCTCGTCGATGGGCTGCGAAAGGTCGCTCATGCCAAAGGTGCAACCGTCGCCCAACTCGCGATCGCCTGGATTACCGCCCAAGGGAGAGACATTCTTCCTGTCATAGGCGCGCGGCGCCCCGACCGGCTCAAGGAGGCGCTCGGTGCGCTCGATATTGCGCTATCGCCGGCCGATCTCGCCGCCATCGAGAAGGCGGTACCTAAGGGCGCTGCGGCCGGCGGACGCTACGTCGCCGCTCAAATGGCGCACCTCGACAGTGAGCGCCGCTACTAGGCTGTCCGTTAGGCTCTTACCCCACGGCCGGCGCGATCGAGCGCCGCGAATTCTGCATCTGACAACCTGATGCTTCCCGCCGCAACATTCTCTTCCAGATGCGCGACCTTCGAGGTGCCGGGAATCGGGAGCATCACCAGGCTGCGCCGTAGCATCCACGCCAAAGCGATCTTGACTCGGCGTCGCGCCATGTGCCTTCGCGACGGCATCGAGAGGCCCACCGGTACGCGCTAGGTTGCCGGCCGCGAGGGGAAAGAACGGAATGAAGCCGATTTGGTTCCTCTCGCAGTAGTCCAGCACAGCTTCATGGCCGCGGGTCACCAGGTTGTAATGATTTTGGACCGTCGCGACCTCAAAGAATTTGCCGGCAGCCTCGATCTCCGCGATCGAGACTTCACTGAGACCGGCATGCTGGATGACCCCGCTATCCAGCAATGACTTGATGGCTTTGAATTGCGCTTCGCGCGGCGTTCGCGGATCGATGCGGTGCAGTTGCCACAGACCGATCTGATCGACACCGAGTTGCCGCCGGCTCTTTTCCGCCTGACCGATGAGATAGTCGGGGGCACCGCTCGGCGTCCATTGGCCGGGGCCTTGCCGCTTAAATCCACCTTTGGTCGCGACCAGGATGCCGCGGTACGGGTGCAAGGCCTCGTGGATCAGCCGCTCGGAAACATCGGGACCGTAGGAGTCGGCGGTATCGATAAAATTGACGCCCAATTCGGGCAACCGTTTCAACGTGCGCAGCGCCTCCGCGCGATCCGCGGGCTCACCCCAGACGCCACTTCCCGTAATCCGCATTGCGCCAAAACCCAGCCGATTGATCTCGATCGCGCCACCGATCTTGAAGGTCCCCGATTTACGGGCATCCACGCTCTCCATAATTCACCTCCGCTCGATAGGCCCAACGGAGTTTGATATGGGAACGCCGCTGAATTCGGCCTAGACCGGATCGTCGCCACGCAAGAAGCGGGCGAACGCATCCTTATAATCCGGGTGCCAACGCGACAGCGCCGGTCGAATTCTCGACGATGTCCCGCGCCGCCCACAGAATGCGGCGATTGTCGATCTCGCGCGTGACTTCGTTGTCGGGGCAGATGATGTAGAAATCGCCGGCCGCCATGCCTTCGATCAGCACGTCGACGACCTGATCGGGCACCCAAGCGCCTGGCGGCTTCTCCATGCGCGTGCCACGCGTCATGCCGGTGAATGTCGATCCCGGCACCAAAAGGTGCGCGGTTATGAGCGCGCCCTCGACGTTGCGCAGACTGTGCGCCAAACCTTCGGTCAGCACCTTGATACCGGCCTTGCTGACATTGTAGGCGGTATCGCCGGGCGGCGTCGTAATGCCCTGTTTCGATCCGGTATTGATAATCGCGCACCGCGTCCGTTGTTCCAGCATCGCGGGCGTGAAGGTCTGCACGCCATTGATCACGCCCCAGAGATTTGCTTCCAGCACGCGCCGCCAGCGATCGATATGCTCCCACGGGCCGCCACCCGGCGCGGTGCCCGCGTTGTTCATTAGGACAGCGACCTCGCCGAATGTACCATAGGCTGCGTCCTTCAGCGCTTGCACTTGGTCGAGCCTGCTCACATCGGTGGGCACCGCAATTACGCCGCTTTCTCCGAGCGGCGACACCGACACCAACTCGGCCGCAGCCTTCGTCAGCGCGTCCGCGGCGAGGTCAGCAAGACATATCTTCATGCCGAATGCGGCGAAGCGTT
Organism: uncultured Alphaproteobacteria bacterium; assembly: GCA_963804725.1. Taxonomy (GTDB): domain Bacteria; phylum Pseudomonadota; class Alphaproteobacteria; order ATCC43930; family CGMCC-115725; genus JAATGI01. The sequence continues at coordinate 126,541 of CAWDRN010000001.1, forward strand.
TCGCCGCCGCGAGGCCGATGCCGCTGGCAGCGCCGGTAATCACCGCAACCCGACCGGATGTTAAAGCGAGATGGTGGTTCATCGGGACTCCTTTCGAATTTGTGCGGCACCGGCCAGCATAGTGTCGGTCGCAGTACCGACGATGACATGGCGAACGATCATTCGACTAGCGGCAAGGGCGACCGCGACGGGCGCGGACGTGGCCGTCGGCCACACGATGGCGCTGGGCCTCGCCCGGGCCGGCGCAACGGTGATCGCGGCCGCCGCGCGTGAGCGCGACCAAATCGAGCAGGTCGCAGCGGAAGGTGCCGCCCTGCCGGGCGGCCGCCGAAGTCATTTCCACAATTGCCGATGTGACGCGGGCAAGCAGCGGCCAGAAAGCACCATTCGTGCCGCGCTCGACCGTCGGGCCGAGGTGGTCACGCGGTTCGCGCAAGTGAACGATGGAATTTTGATAAACTATCAATAAACTACCGGTAAGTTAGATGTCACGCAGACGCTGCTCTGCGTCTGTTGTTTTCGTTTCGACTTGTGGCGTATCGAAGTGTTAAGGCCCCGCAGCTATGCGCGGGGCCTTTTTTTTGGTGTCACGCCGACAGCGGGTCGCGCGGAGATGCGTCACCTCGGTCCTCCGAAGGACCAAGAGATGAGGCACGTATCGGGACGCATCACCGATCGGGAGGTTATTGAAATCGTAATGCCCTGTTCGTGGCGCCGTCGTGCCGCACGCTTTTCAAAACGCAGGCGGCACTACCCTTTGAGGACTACGATGACCCTCCTCATTGGTCCGGCACCCCGGCCTTGCGCAATCCCTCCATCACTCGCTCGCGCTGCTGAAGGTAGACCGGCTCCTGGCTTCTGATTTGGGCACGAAAACGTTCTATCGTGAAATTTGGAATAAGCCGCAAGCCTTGCGCGATGATCGGTCTGGTGCCGGTTTCATCGCCCGATAGGGCCAGTGTTGCCGCCAAGTAAATGTAGGCCGGGCCAAAATTTCGTCCGAGCTCAATGGTTTTCCTAAAATGGTCGGCCGCACTTTCCAAATGCCCGAGATAGAGGTCCGCCAATCCAAGCAGGTAGTAGTTGAGGTATTGTCGAGGATCGCGCCGACTTAGCCGCATGGCTTCGGCGATGTGCCCTGCCGCTTCTTCGGCCCGTCCCACAAAGACCTTCGCAATTCCGACCTCGGCGTATGCCTGCGCGTAATTATGATCGAGTTGAACTGCTAATTCATGCTCGCGCAAGCTTTCCCAGCCCATTCCCTTGGTCCGCAGCAATCGCCCGTGCGCGTTATGAAGTCGCGGATCCTTTGGTGCCAATTGATATGCCTTGACGATTGCATCCTCGGCTTCAGCAGTGGCCTCGCTCGGCCGCTCCGCGGTCAAGTTGACAAGCTCTGTTCCGATCGCAAAGGCCAAGCCGATATGGGCCTGCGCATTCTTGTCATCCATGCGGATAGCGTCTCGGAAAAGCTCCTGGGCCTGCCTTGATCTCTCGGTCGTAAATTCGGCGATGCGCGCCCAGCCGCGCATGGTGAGATCGAGCGAGCTTAGCTGGTTTGGTTCCAGCTTTTCACTGCGTTGAGCCTCGGCAACGATCAATTCGTACCCAAGCTGATTGGCAAGGCGCGCCACGATCTCGTCCTGCATATCAAAAATGTCAGCCAATGGTTTGTCAAAGCGCTCGGCCCAGAGGTGATTGCCGCTCTCGGCGTCGATAAGCTGGACATTGACCCTTAGCCGATTTCCGCCGCGCTGTACCGAGCCTTCGAGGATGTAGCGGACATTGAGATCACGGCCGATCCGCTTCACGTCAATCGACTTGCCTTTGTACGTGAAGGCGGTGTTACGCGCGATCACGAAGCTGCCTGAGATACGCGATAAGTCGGTGGTAAGGCTCTCCGTGACGCCATAAATTTCTGCTCGGCATCACCGCCGATGTTCGTGAACGGCACAACCACGATGGAAAGGCGGGGCCGGGCTGCCTTTGCCGGTGCGTTCAGCCCTCCACCAACTATGGTACCGCGACCCCGTTCGGGGTTTGGGGCAATGGCAAATGCCCTGACCGGCCGCGCAATGTTCTTTAGGCGCTGCTCGCCCAAGTCTAAGAACTCCGCGTTGACCTTGTCACGGGCCTGACGATACACATCGTCCGATATACAAATTCCACCCGGCTGCGCGATGCTCTCAAGCCGCGCCGCCACATTGACGCCGTCGCCCATCAAGTCGCCGTCGCTCTCGACGATTACGTCGCCAAGATGGACGCCAACACGGAACTCAATGCGCTTGCCTGGTGCGACGTCAGCGTTCCGCATCGCCATCTTCTGCTGCACCTCAATTGCGCAGCGGAGCGCGTCGACGACGCTGCCGAACTCAACGAGTCTACCGTCGCCCGTTGTCTTGACGGTGCGCCCTTTATGGGTAGCGATCACCGGGTCAATAAGTTCATGCCTTAGGACCCGCAGCCGGGTAACGGTGCCTTCCTCATCGGCAGCTGTCAGCCGCGAATAACCCGCCACGTCGCGGCTAAGATCGCTGCCAGCTTCCGGGTTTCGGCCATAACGGCGGCTCCTCCCCTCCTCCGGATCGCAACTTAACACGCAACTCGACAGGGGTTAATTGGAGTCCAGGCACATGCATAATCTCCAGCGTTCATCACCGGCATAGAGCAGGATGCATGGCGTTTCCCTGTGATCCCTGAGGATACTTGGCGATGGGCAACTTGATGCGGAACCCATGGGATGTCGTCATTTCGCTGCCGGAGATCGGGGGCCTGTCCTAATCGACATCCTCTAAGCGGACGCCTCGCCCAGCGCGGATGGTGGAGCGCGCAGCTTCGAATTCGCCGCAGGAATCGCGGATCCGTCTCCAGCCGATACTCGAGTTTGTAAACGCTTCATTAATTTTACTTGAGGCATCGTCTCGAGTGCTGTAACTTAATACGCAGAGTCCGCACCCTGCTGGTGTTGACCATGTGGTGGAAGCCCCGCGCCGTGGGAACGGGTGCGGGGCTTCCTTTTTACGGTGTATTAAAACTCTCCCGGCCTTAGTGCGGCGTCGGATGGGCCGCTCGAGACCATCTCCGTAGCGATTGTCGGCAAGTCGGTGCGGGAGGCTGGACTCGACTGATAAACTCGACTTAGAGGGGGTCTATCGCTTTAGGAGTTGGGAAGTTGGGAATGCCGTCGAGACGTGAACAGTTGTTGGGGGACATGAGCGCGGAGGCGTTGGCCGACTATCACTCCAATGTCGGACCAGGGTCGCAAGCCGAGCAGGCAGTCCAGGCCGAATATATGCTGCGCCAAATGCAGATGCAGCGCGAGGTAGCTGATGCCGCGATCGAAGCGGCGAACTATACCCGGAAAAGCGCCCGGTACATGCTTTGGTCGGTGATTGTACTTGCCATGTCGGCACTGCTGACTTTGGTGATTTCTGTAACGGAGTTTCGTCTCTAGCGACAGGCATAAGCGGCCAAATCGGTAACGGCCACCACGCTCTGATACCGTGATGCTGCTTTGCTTGTTGCCGACGTCGCCGATAACCGCCAGGCCGCAATCGAGCCCGATGCCGATCGCGAGCGGCGGCTCGTTCTGGCGGCTTCGCTCACCGATCATGCGGCCGCGCAGCCGCGCGCGTTGGCGGCATCCTCCGGACCCGCATTCGCGAGCCCGAACACGGCAAACACCGCATCGCCAAATCTGTCGATCGTCACCAACGAGAGCGAAGCAAGGTTCATTAAAGAGAAATAGAAAAGCACCAACACCAATGTTGCTTTAATTGTAGTCATTGTTGTCGCACAGGTTCTATCTCCCGCAGATGACAGTCTGTGCCATTTACTTTCACAAGGTCATTTGGGCATATGGACGGGCTGAAGAACCGGAGGGTAATAGGGCGCCCAGGTCTAACCGCTGGACAACGACGGTCGAGAATTACAAACGCTAGATAACGTGACCCTTTATGGGCAACCAACCGGTTAACACCAAGCACCTCCCATTTGGAGATGTCAGACTGCTGCAAGCAGACCTTTTCAGCGTGGGCGTCGTTCCACAGGACTGAGCAGATCACGGCAGCAACCGACACCACCCGCGCCAAGCCATAGAACGGGGGCACACTAAAGTTGTTCCGCTTTGTAGTTAGCTGAGCCATATTCCGTGCCTCCACCCTAGTGCTACCAATACGCTACAAAAAAGATTTCGGTGTCGCCGTCGCGAAATGAAACGCAACGAAGTATCTATTTAAGTGGCGTCCCCGGCGTGATTCGAACACGCGATCCACAGTTCAAACGTGTTATCAGGTTGCAAAAGCGACATGACCGCAGCATAAGTAAAAATGGGTTCAAGTCCAATGCCTGCGCCGATAATCCACCATGGCCAATCGGCCGTAGGTTAGGTATTGCATTGGTGAATCAAACGATCACTCGGCCCCAACCCCATTCGCACCTTGGGCGCGAAGTGGCCGAAAGCGAATAGTCTTCTTTCGGGAGCGTCTTGAGCGGACTACCGCGTCGATGTTCGTTGCGTTGGCATGGGTGGCGCAAACGTGACGTTCTGCCTGCGTTTGGATAGGAGCCTCACTGCTTAACTGCACACATATCATAGTCCAGCACGACCCGCGGCAATCGCGTCGGGGATGAAGGTCCGATGACCGCGAATGGGCTCGGCAATAGGCCCTGAGACAAAACTCGGCGCGAATGGCGGCGCGACATGGCTCCTCACCGCGCTTCTTGGCTGCAAAGCAAGAAGCGGGATGTCGCGAACTCTTGAGACCTCCTGATCCGCACCCGCAACCTCCTTCGGGATGATAAGACTGCTCGCCGCGATCTTCAGGGGCGGTTCACTCACTATTTCGTAGATGAGTTCCAAGATAGGGTACAGATCCCTTGCAGGTTGAGATCCTCATGCTGCTTGCGGCTGATGATCCTGACACTGCCGATTGGCCCGCAGCGAGGGCTATTCCAGGGAAACTCTTTTTGGTCGGATCCGAAACAGTCTATCTCTCGCTTTCACAGCGCCGGCGTGCACCTCTTTCGCAATGTGCAGCGAAGGCTGATCGAACGGGGCGCGCGCCTCCTCTTCACCTGACGGTGAGCTTTCGATCAGTGCGGAGATTCAAGAGGCTGTTATCGATGCGGCAACCTCAGGCCGCATTGTGACACGCCCACCGGGTTGAGGGGCCGCCTCGTGCAGGACGACGATGTGGTCAGCTTCGCCAGCTTCAATGCGGCGGCCAAACCGGCGAGACCGGCGTCATCAGCATGAATTCTCTTTTTAGATATCACTGCTATCCGGCCCACGGGATTGTGACGCGGTTAGGTTGTCGGAATTCTCAAAGACCATATCTCGCGAGCGGCAAAGCATCGCTCTGACAACTCGTCAGGACTCTGCGGATGTATTTTGCTTAACGGATCTCGCACTTAATCGATCGTGGCCATGCCATTGTTGAGCTTTTCAATGGTAGCGCGCAGCCCGCGTCGGCCGGCCGGCTTGGCCACGTAGCCACCACCGGATTGAAAGGGCTGGGCATTCCCTTCGGTGAGAGGCCGCTCGGAACCTACCGAAAAACTCAGTCCTGAACGCCCAGCGCCGTCCGAAAAGCCTGCCGTGCCGCCGCTACCTCGGACCAGCGGCGTCCGTGCGTCACTCCGCCATCAACGACGAGCGCATGTCCGTTGACGAAGGTCGAAGTCATCGCTGGCGAGATACAGCGCCGCCTTCGCGATGTCCTCGGGGAGACCGGCGCGCGGAATCGGCTGCATGTGTGCGAGAAGCCCCTTCACTGTCTCGATAGTTTGGTCCGCCGCTTGCGTTCCAAGCCCAGCCCCTTTCCCGAAGATAGGCGTCGCGATCCCGCCCGGGCAAATGCAGTTCACGCGGACGTTGCTTTCGCCGAGTTCCTTCGCCACCGACCGCGTGAGATGGATCACCGCAGCCTTGGCGGCGCTGTAGATGTGCGGTCCCAGGCCCGTCCCCACGCCGGCGACCGATGCGGTCGATATGATCGAGCCCGATTTTTGATCCCGCATGACCCGTCCGGCGTATTTCATTCCGAAGACGACGCTCCAGAAGAGTACCCGGAAGGTCGCTTCCGCCTCGCCGAACGGCGTCTCTGTGATCGGCCCGCTGACTCCCGCGAGGCCTGCGTTGTTGAACAAGCAGTCCAGTCGCCCGTGACGCTTCACCGTGTCGGCCACTAGCGCCTCGACCTCGCGCTCTTCCCCAACGTTGGCGTGGAAGTAGGAAACTGACGGCCCAAGTTCGTCGACGAGAAGGGTCCCCTTGTCGTCCTGGATGTCCGCCGCGATCACCTGTGCGCCCTCGCGAACGAAAAGCTCCACTGCGCCGCGGCCGATACCGCTGGCGCCCCCCGTAATAATTGCGACTTTGCCCGCAAGCCTACTCATGGGTGCCCTCTTGCCTATTAGACGGTGCCAAGATCATCACGACCTTGTTCGGTTGGTGTAAGATCAATCCCTCGATGCGCCAACCCCCTCGGTTCGGCTTACAATAATGTTCACCAAGAACCAACATAACGCTGCCGTCGATTCTGTACCGCGTGGTTCTGTCACTGGCCAACGCCGTATTCGCCGTCGGGACGTAAACACTGGCAATGTCGAGCGTCGATCTGTCCCAACCTTTGGCCATCAACTGTTTCATCAGGTCGCCAAAGCTTTTTGGCAATATCCTCGGTATGCAGATATGGCACGATGCCACCGCTGGGCAGGACGCCAAAGGAGGAGACCGTGAAAGCGTTCTCCCCGAGCCCTTGGAGCGCGCGATCATGATTGTCAAGTAGCTCAGCTAGCGAGCGCATCCGACACTTCCGATTTGATCTTGGCGGTCGCGGCAGCGTCGAGCGGCTTCGCATCTTGCGCTGCGACAGGCTTGGGCATTAGACCGCCGACAAGACAGCGCGAATATTGCTTGGCGCGGCCCATTTTTCGCCACGGAGGTGCGGCCGGGTCAATTGTCCAGCGATTATTCAGGATGCAACATCTGTCGATAGGCGAGCACTACCGGAGGAGGTTCGAGGATGGTGGAGCCAGTGGCGCCCGCGGTCCGGGCGGAAAACTCAATTAATACCGCGTCTTGGTGAATGAAACTCACGCGCGGGATTCCCAAAAGGAGCGAAACCTGTTTCACCATGGCAAACGGGATGAGGTTTGCCATGGCAGCGGCAGTTCGGCTTCGTGGGGATTATGATGGCGATCGATTGCGCCGGTTGGCGAAGCGCTCGGAGGATGCCGATCAGACGCGGCGTCTTCTGGCGCTGGCGGCAATTTATGATGGTGGCTCTCGAACTACGGCGGCGCGGATCGGCGGCGTCGGTCTGCAAACGGTTCGGGATTGGGTGCTTGCTTTCAATGGCGAAGGGCCGCCCGGCCTGGTGAATGGCAAGGCACCGGGCAATCCACCCTTGCTGAGCGAGGTCCAGCGCCAAGCGCTGATGAAGATCGTCGCGAGCGGCCCCCTTCCGGCAGTTCACGGCGTGGTGCGCTGGCGATTGCTCGATCTGGCGCAATGGGTGTTCGAGGAGTTCCGCATTCCGATCAGCAAGCAAACACTGAGCCGGGAATTGCGGGCATTGGGTTTCCGCAAGCTGTCGGCGCGTCCCCGACATCATCCCCAGAATGCCGAGGCCATGGCGGCGTTCAAAACAACTTCACCGCCAGCCTGGACCAGATCACCCGACGAGACGCGGCGGGCAAGCCGATCGAAATCTGGTTCCAAGACGAGGCCCGGATCGGCCAGAAGAACAAAATCACCCGCCGTTGGGCCAAGCGCGGAACGCGGCCATCGGCGCCGCGCGATCAACGGACGCGGTCGACCTATATCTTCGGGGCGATCTGTCCGGCACGGGGAACCGGGGCGGGGTTGATCCTGCCCCGCTGCAATACCGTCGCCATGGCGCTGCATCTCAGTGAGATCTCCACAACCGTGGCACTGGGCGCCCACGCCGTCCTCTTGCTCGATCAGGCCGGCTGGCCCTTTCCGACAAGCTCGACATCCCGGAAAACATCACCTTGATGCCGCTGCCGCCTAGCCTGGATTTCTCAAACGCGGCTAGTTTTTGGTCTGATCGGGCCCGTCGGCGGCTGTTTTTGGAAGTTGGGATGGCTTTGCGCGGGGGTGTTGGAACGCTGTCATTTGCGGTTCGCGTAATACGAGTTCGTGTTGTTGTGTCGCTCCCGCGATGCGAGTCGGTCCGAACGCGCGTCAGCGCTCAGAGAAACGGTGTTGGGGGTTTGGCGCCGCGTTCCGTTCAGGCGGAGCTGAAGGCACGCTGGAGATAGAGATAGGCGAGCTCGAACTCGACCTTGTTGGGGCACCCCGAGGCGATGGCGAAGTGGATGCGGCGCACGCTGGTGCGCACCTGTGCGCCGAGCTTCAGGAGCTTGAGGCGAATGGTCTGTACCGCGGCATCGGCAAACTGGGTATGGCGCAGGCCGACACGGCGCAGGGTGTCGACGAGTACGTACGCCATGGCCGAGAACGACAGGCGCAGCTGATTGGCAGCCATCGTCGCGGAAGAGGCGCGATCGGCAAACAGCTCGAATTGCTCGCCGATGCGGTTCTCGGCCTCGCCGCGGGCACAGTAGAGATCCTCGTAGAGAGTGCGCGCATCGAAGCCGGTTCGGGTGGGTTTGAGTGAGGTGACAACGAAGCGCGGATTGGCACCGTCCGGCGTATGCTCGGCCTTGCCGATGACGCGCCGCGCCCGGCTCCAGCTGTCGATCGTGCGATATTTGAAGTCGCGGAACACTCGCGCCGACTTGCCCGAGGTCAGGCACAAGCACTTGGCCTCGGCGAGCTCGACGACGAGGGCCGCCTCCAGCCGGCGATTGCGCGCCAGGCCGAACACGTAATCGACGCGGTTGGTCTCGCACCACCGCATCAGCGGATCGTTGGAGAAGCCGCTGTCGGCGCGCAGGATGATGTGCACCTTCGGCCATTTCTGACGGATCTGCGCGACTATGCGCGCCACCTCTTCGATCGCGCCGTCGCTGCCGGCGACGTTCGCCCGCCGCTGCCGCGCCAGCAGCAAGTGCCGGCCGCAGAAAACATAGAGCGGCAGATAACAGTATTCGTCGTAGTAGCCGTGGAAGAAGCGGCCGTCCTGCCCGCCGTAGAGCGGAATGTCGGTAGTGTCGAGATCGAGTACGATCTCACGCGGCGCAGGCTCATGCGCCTCGAGAAACAGATCGACCAGCAAGGCATCAACCCGCGCCCCGTCGCAATCGATCTTGTGATACTTCGCCCCATGCCGCTTCGCCGTATGCTCGAGACGATTGAGCGTGCTCTTGCCGGCCAGAGCCTCGCAATCCGACCGCAGCACCGGATGCAGCTTGCCGGCCAGCACCGCAAAGATCGGGTCCTTCCGCAGCTCGTCGTGATCGTTGAGGTCCTCGTAGCCCAGCACCAAGCCGAAGATGCGCTGGCCCACCAACGTCTCGACCCGATGCTCGACATAACGAGCATCACGCCGGTCGGTGAAGCACTGCGCAAACCGTTGCACCAGCTCGATGCCGCGATCGACTTGCCCCAGGAGCAGCGCACCAGCGTTCGAGGTGATGTCGCCGCCATCGAAACCCGCAACCACACGACGCCCCTCGACCGCTTCAAACTCGAACAGCTTCGCAGTACACTCTGTTGGCATCGGGGCGATCCTTGGACCAGAGAGAAATCATTGCAGCACAACGATTCTCTGAGAAGTCTGAGCCCCGATGCACTTCTCGTGTTTGAGAAATCGAGGCTAGGTCACCCGAACTCAATCCGGTCGAAAATATCTGGCAGTTCATGCGCGACAACTGGCTCTCAAACCGCATCTTCCAATCCTACGACGACATCGTCGACCATTGCTGCTTCGCCTGGAACAAACTCATCAACCAGCCATGGACTATCATGTCCAACGGCCTTCGTAACTGGGCCCATGGGTCATAATCACCGAGAGTTGGTATAAGACCGAGTGGTATTCCACTTGGCAGACCAATGACCCGTCCCACGACAACAGATGGGCAACGGAAATAATAGTAATTGAGCGTACGAAAGATCACTTTTTTACATTTGAAAGCAAATGCAACGATCTGAAATATTCATGGCAAGGAATAGGCGAAATCCATAAAAGCTACTATATCTCTGGCACTTGGCAATCGAAGGAAGACAATCCGTCTGCTGGCTCGTTTATGCTGCACATTGCCGATTCACAGGGCCGAATTCGGACAGGTTTTCTTCTCGGACCCGACAAGGGTGACCGGAAAAATTTTGGCGCCTGGGTCCTGGTCAAGAAGGACAATGACGTCTCTGACCGCGCCGCCGCCCTCGGCCAGCTTGAGGCCGCTAAGAAACTGCTCGCCGCCAGCATGTGCCCCGGCTTGGGCGATCTCGTGAAACACTCCGGTCGGCAATTTATCGAAGAATTTCTGCATCCCGAAATTGGAGCTGCCCATCAGCTCTTGAAGAGCGGTAGTCCTCAACGCGCCGTCAGGGAAGCATTTAGCAAGCTCGAACAATATGTAAAAGAAAAAGCGAATTTCGCTAACCAGAACCTGAACATGGTGGACCTGATGGCAAACGCCTTTGAGCCGGGAAAGCCAGTAGAGCCGGGAAAGCCAGGAAAGCCGGAAAAACCGGCGAAGGAACCTGGCCCCTTGAGCAACGGTAGCGATCCGCCAGGAGGACAATTCGACTCCTCAGAGCGGTCTCGCATGCAGGATCTATTCAAGGGTAGCTTGTATATCAGAAACATTTATGAACACAAACCGCCGCCAACTACTGTATCGGATGCGGTAATGCTTTTAATGATGGCGACCTATTTCTATAGGCTTGTTGACTCTCAGGCAGAGAAGCGAGCGCGAGCGGCACTCTAGCCTCGATTTCTCAAACACGAGAAGTGCATCGGGGCTGAGACTCTGAGAGAATCGTTGTGCTGCAATGATTTCTCTCTGGTCCAAGGATCGCCCCGATGCCAACAGAGTGTACTGCGAAGCTGTTCGAGTTTGAAGCGGTCGAGGGGCGTCGTGTGGTTGCGGGTTTCGATGGCGGCGACATCACCTCGAACGCTGGTGCGCTGCTCCTGGGGCAAGTCGATCGCGGCATCGAGCTGGTGCAACGGTTTGCGCAGTGCTTCACCGACCGGCGTGATGCTCGTTATGTCGAGCATCGGGTCGAGACGTTGGTGGGCCAGCGCATCTTCGGCTTGGTGCTGGGCTACGAGGACCTCAACGATCACGACGAGCTGCGGAAGGACCCGATCTTTGCGGTGCTGGCCGGCAAGCTGCATCCGGTGCTGCGGTCGGATTGCGAGGCTCTGGCCGGCAAGAGCACGCTCAATCGTCTCGAGCATACGGCGAAGCGGCATGGGGCGAAGTATCACAAGATCGATTGCGACGGGGCGCGGGTTGATGCCTTGCTGGTCGATCTGTTTCTCGAGGCGCATGAGCATGCGCCGCGTGAGATCGTACTCGATCTCGACAATACCGACATTCCGCTCTACGGCGGGCAGGACGGCCGCTTCTTCCACGGCTACTACGACGAATACTGTTATCTGCCGCTCTATGTTTTCTGCGGCCGGCACTTGCTGCTGGCGCGGCAGCGGCGGGCGAACGTCGCCGGCAGCGACGGCGCGATCGAAGAGGTGGCGCGCATAGTCGCGCAGATCCGTCAGAAATGGCCGAAGGTGCACATCATCCTGCGCGCCGACAGCGGCTTCTCCAACGATCCGCTGATGCGGTGGTGCGAGACCAACCGCGTCGATTACGTGTTCGGCCTGGCGCGCAATCGCCGGCTGGAGGCGGCCCTCGTCGTCGAGCTCGCCGAGGCCAAGTGCTTGTGCCTGACCTCGGGCAAGTCGGCGCGAGTGTTCCGCGACTTCAAATATCGCACGATCGACAGCTGGAGCCGGGCGCGGCGCGTCATCGGCAAGGCCGAGCATACGCCGGACGGTGCCAATCCGCGCTTCGTTGTCACCTCACTCAAACCCACCCGAACCGGCTTCGATGCGCGCACTCTCTACGAGGATCTCTACTGTGCCCGCGGCGAGGCCGAGAACCGCATCGGCGAGCAATTCGAGCTGTTTGCCGATCGCGCCTCTTCCGCGACGATGGCTGCCAATCAGCTGCGCCTGTCGTTCTCGGCCATGGCGTACGTACTCGTCGACACCCTGCGCCGTGTCGGCCTGCGCCATACCCAGTTTGCCGATGCCGCGGTACAGACCATTCGCCTCAAGCTCCTGAAGCTCGGCGCACAGGTGCGCACCAGCGTGCGCCGCATCCACTTCGCCATCGCCTCGGGGTGCCCCAACAAGGTCGAGTTCGAGCTCGCCTATCTCTATCTCCAGCGTGCCTTCAGCTCCGCCTGAACGGAACGCGGCGCCAAACCCCCAACACCGTTTCTCTGAGCGCTGACGCGCGTTCGGACCAACTCGCATCGCGGGAGCGACACAACAACACAACTCGTATTACGCGAACCGCAAATGACAGCGTTCCAACACCCCCGCGCAAAGCCATCCCAACTTCCAAAAACAGCCGCCGACGGGCCCGATCAGACCAAAAACTAGCCGCGTTTGAGAAATCCAGGCTAGCATCTTTTTATTTCGGAGCAGTCCCTGACCCGACCCCATCTTTCGCCAGGTGGCGCGGCCAATCCCTCGCGAGTAGCACCAAAGGACCAACGCTTCGGTCCGGCGGGGCCGGTGCCGCCTTGCGGTGCCCCGCGCGGGTGGCGCTCCAGTCTGCTCCCTTGTTATTTACAGTGCCGGTACCCGATCAAACCACGGTTGCGCTCTTTCCAGCTCAGCGGCAAGCGCCAGCAAGGTTGCCTCCTCACCATAGCGTCCCGCGAAATGGACGCCGACCGGTAAACCATCTGCAGTCCAATGCAAGGGCAGGGTCATGGCCGGTGTACCCGTCGCGTTATGCAGCGGTGTCACCGAGAGATATTCCGTGACGCGCTCCGCAAAGGTCTCGACATCCCCGTTCTGATCGAAATAGCCAAGCTTCGGCGGAGGGCCAGCCAGTGTCGTCGATAGAATCACGTCGTAGCTCGTGAGGAATGCAGCCATCTTGCGCCCCGCTGCATGCACGGCAGCAATTGCATCGATGTACTCGATGCCGCTCACCTGGAGACCGTGCTGGTACACTGCCCAGGTCACCGCCTCTACGTCATCGGCGCTCGGCTCACGTCCCAGCGCCTTCCACCTCATGCTGCACGCCCGGGCCGTGTTGGCGGCGGCGATTCTGTTGTTCATCGGTCGCAGCGCCACCATGTCGAGATGGGGATCTGCCTCTTCGACCGTGTGCCCGAGGCTGGCGCACAATTGCGCCCCGCGCTGCACCGCCTTCAGGCACTCGGGATGCAACTTGGCACTGCGATGGTCCTTCAGCATCAAAGCGATCCTAAGCCTGTGCGGCGGACGAGCGACGGCCTCGAGGAAGGGACGCTGGGGCATCGGGGCGGTGTAGGGATCGCCAGGCTCGGGTCCGGTCGTGCAATCGAGCATGAGGGCCGAGTCCCGGACACTACGGCTGACCACGTGCGCAGCCGCCAGCCCACCCCAGCCTTCGCCGGCATCGGGCGCCATGGACACCCGGCCGCGTGAAGGCTTGAGCCCGAACAGACCGCACTGTGCCGCTGGGATACGAATAGAACCGCCGCCATCTGTTGCGTGCGCCGCGGGAAGGATGCCGGCGGAAACCGCGGCTGCGCTGCCGCCAGAGGAACCACCGGCCGAGTATTCGAGGTTCCAAGGGTTACGGCAGGGGCCGTAGAGTCGTGGCTCGGTATTTGGGTTCAGGCCGAATTCGGGGCTCGTGCTACGGCCGATGATCACCAAGCCGGCTTTCTTGCAACGCGACACGTATGCCGCGTCGTGATCGGCGACAAAATCCTTGAACAAGCTGCTGCCAAAGGTCGTCCGCTCACCCGCCTCGACATAGCCGAGGTCCTTCATCAGGAAGGGCACACCCTTCAGCGGCCCTTCGGGGAGCCCCGCTGCGACAGCCTTGCGCGCCCGCTCGTACTGCTTGTGCACAACGGCACTGATAGCAGGATTGACCTGCTCGGCCCGCGCGATTGCAGTCTCCAGCACCTCCTCGGCGCCGACCTCGCCCTTCGCGATGAGCCCGGCGAGGGAGATGGCGTCGTGTTTGCGGTAGTCTTCGAACCTCATGGCCGACGATCCCCAGTTAAAATGCCATAGAGATGACTTCGGGTGTTTCCACCCTGTCAACATAAAGGTGCAGCTAACGAGTCCTGTAGGTTAGCTGCATTAAGTCGTCGGGCTCGTCCCGAAGCCCGGTGAGAAGATGAAATACCGATTGAGCATACGATCCAGGCGTTGCCGCCGATGTGGCGGGTTTACCGGAAATGGGCGCCAGTTAGTGGCCGGAGCTTGGTCAGCGCTTTGTCAAAAACGAAAGTTGCCGCCTCCTAACGACGCCTATTACGGTACGTTGCAGATGGCTCCCCCGCGGGGGCGCGCACTTTGAACACGTCACCGCCAGATCTCGCTCGGGGTTCCCTATTATACAGGCAAGATGAGTGTCCTTCGCCCACTTGAGTTTTGAGATAGACTACTTGTCGCCGTAGTCCGTCAGCCTTGCGCCGGCAAGTGGCCACCACATCATTCCAAAACCGAGATCGACAGGGATTGGATCATGACGGCAAAGGCAATCCAGGGATCGTTCTTGAGCGCCAGCCGGAGCTATCGTCGCCAACCCCGACGCAACCGGCACTGCCTCAGCGACCGACAATAACGGCCTCAAGTCCGCCAAGTCTTCCATCACCATCATTGTCTGGCCGTCCGCAACCCCTGGCATCACCCCGGCAGCCACATGACTTGCCGCGACCGCCAGGTCCGCCGCCGCCTGCATTCTCCGGCTCAGCGCAACCACTCGCGTCACCCCGTCAACCGCCCGGTGCACCGGCGCCGGCCTTTGCCGGCCGGCCAGGGCCGGTACAGGGCAGGAGTGCCGGCGGCAATGTCAGTCGTTTCACGAAGAGACGGCGAGCACCGGTGAGTTTGCCTTGACAGCCTACCAGCCCCGCAGCCGATGATTTTCGCCAAGGAGGAGCCTCACGATGACGATCATCATTACCGCCTTTGAGCGGTCACCCGATGGCGGCAAGGGGCTGGCGCGTGATACGCGCGTTCGCTGGGCGCTCGAAGAAGTGGGCCAACCTTACGAGGTTCGTCTTGTCTCGTTCCGTGCGATGAAGGAACCCGCGCATCGGGCGCTTCATCCTTTCGGCCAGATTCCGACCTATGAGGAAGGCGATCTCGCCCTGTTCGAGACAGGGGCGATTGTGTTCCATATCGCCGAGCGCCATGCGAGCCTGCTGCCGAACGATGCCAAGGCCCGGGCGCACGCGATCACTTGGATGTTTGCCGCGCTCAACACGGTGGAGCCGCCGATCCTTGAACGCGAAAACGCCAGGCTCCTGGAGGGCGACAAGACCTGGTATGAGGAGCGCCTGCCTCTGGTCGAGGATCGTGTCCGCGACCGGCTGGCCCAACTTTCCGGTCGCCTGGGCGGTGCCGACTGGCTCGATGGTGCGTTCAGCGCGGGCGACCTGATGATGGTGTCGGTGCTCCTCAGGCTGAAATCTTCGGGCATTCTGGACGAATACCGCAACCTGGCCGCCTATATCGACCGCGGCGAAGCGCGGCCCGCATACAAGCGGGCTTTCGACGCTCAATTGGCGGTTTACACTGGCAGGCCACCAACCGGCTGATTGAGGTTCGTCCTGGGCTCGAAGTCGTCATCCGAATTTTTCGTTCAGTTTATGGGTCCTGATCCTGGCTCAGCAAAAATCAAACTAGTGGTGCAAATCTGTCGCGTGGTACCCATCGGTTTGGAGGGCGCCGCTCCCCAAAGCGGACCGCGTCGGTGCGATCCTTCGGGCGAGTTGCGTGATTAGGCAGGAACGTACGTCAACCTGATAGTGTCCTCGCCGATTAAGTCGCTGGCCACAAGGCGGAGCAGCGGCCGGGGGCCAGCAAAGAATGGCTTGCCGCGACCAAGCACGACGGGGCGGAAGTAGAGTCGATACTCATCAATAAGACCAAGGTCGGTTAAGCTTCGTGCTAGGTCTGGACCGCCGACTTGAATCTCCCCAACGAGCTGCGCCTTCAGCCCTCGTATCACCGCTTCGACGTCATCCTCGACAAGTGTGGCCTTGGGGCCGACTGACTTCAACGAGCGCGACACGACCCACTTCGGTTGCCTCCGCCACGCCGCCGCGAAGTCGCGTTGCTCTGCACCCCACTCAGGACGGTCTTCGTCCCAATAACACATGACCTCGTACATGCGGCGACCGCACACAGTGCCGGTCAGGTCGCGCACTTGCTCGATGAAGTGACGAAAGAGCGCGGGACCAGGCGCAAATTCCTGGTGGTCGACGTAGCCGTCCAGGGACTGGTTCAATCCGAAGACGAGCTTCGCCATGCTACAAAATCTCCATCCCAAGTTCTTCAGAATAGCTTGAGCCGCCGTTACGCGTATGTGAGGTCGGGCACAAACTGCGTGCCGCTTTGTCGGTGTGACGAATAACCTGAGGTCCGCTAACCACCCCGAACCGACCCACGAAGCAGGTTCCAAGCGTCTGATGTCATCCACTGGCATCCGTGGTCATCGGATAAATCCTAAGACAGTGCGGCGTGGCACCACGAGGTCCGTCCTGCCGTCATTTCTCTGACGGCAGTTCGGCCCGCCCATTTCCTGCCTTCGGTGCGGGAATCGCCTTGTTCCTCCATTGATACGTCGCCACGGAACGGAGGGGCTGATTGCAATCGTGCCTTGGGCTCGGATTTCGTGACCTCATGCAGCGTCTCATGTAGCCGCCCGTGGGTTTTGACAGGTTGCGTGCCCCTTAGGGCTAAGCGGCGCCCGCTCTCTGAGGCGAAAGCACGGCCTCAGAGCCGGCTGGCTCAAAAACCTTACCGTCGCTTGGACCTCAGCGCATTTTGAGGACGACGCGAAACCGCGCCTTGCCGCTCATCATCCGTGCGTAGGCAGCTTGAGCTTCCTCGAACTGGAAAATCTCGTTCATCGAACCCACACCGTTGAGCTGGCTGAACGCGATCGTGTCTTCGGAGTCGGTGGCGATCCCCGAATACCAGCCCTTGACCGCCGCGCGCTTGCCGAGCAGGCCAAGTGTGTCGACTGGGAAGGTACCGACTGCGCCGATCACCATCATCACGCCGTTGGGGCCAAGTCCATCGACGATCGCCTGCATCGCGTTTGCGCTGGTGACCGTCGCGATGATCGCACGCGCACCGCCCATTTTCTGCAGGGCCTGGGCGACATCTCCATCCTCACTGTCAACATAATCGTGTGCGCCCAGCGACCGCGCGAGTTCTTCCTTGTCGCGCCCGCGATTGACCGCGACGGTGCGAAACCCGAAGCGCCGCGCAAATTGGATACCGAGGTGGCCGAGGCCGCCAATGCCGTGCACTACGACCAGATCGCCGGGCTGCGCACCACAATTGCGCAGCGCGTTGAAGGTGGTGAGTCCGGCACAAAGGAGCGGCGCGGACTCGACCTCGTTAAGATCCGCGGGTACGCGTGCCACGGCCGAGACGTCGGCGACCAGATGTGTCGCGTAGCCACCGTCGCGGGTGAGGCCAGTCATGGCCTGGATGTTCTCGCATGCGAACGCGTTGCCGCGACGACAGCGCGCGCAATAGCCGCACGAGCCGCCGAACCAACCCACCCCGGCACGATCGCCTCGATGCCAGCCGCGAACATTGTCGCCGATGGCGGCGACCGTGCCGATCACCTCGTGTCCGGGCACGCGAGGGTATTGGATGCCAGGCACATGCCCTTCAACTGTGAGCGAGTCGCTATGGCAAACGCCGCAGGCATGGACTTCGATCAGGAGCTCGCTGGGGCCGGGCTTGGGAATCTGGCGCTCGACGCGTTCGAGCTTGCCACCGGCATGCGGCACTACCATCGCGATCATGTTCGACATCGTCTCTCCTTCGAGGCGGCAGACAATCTATGATACGCGTCAGATACACGCGCGTCTCACGTGGAATGAATGCTCGGGGTCGTGCGGGCAGTCCGGCCATCGCCGATGAAGGACGATTGGGTTCACGAGCGGACAGCCCAAGTTCGGGAGTTGCAGATAGACTGCTCCGCCGGCAGAGCCTGGCTTTTCTTCTGAATCGACGCAGGCTCGGGCAATCCGAGCTCGATCAACGCCGACCTCTGCACGAGTGGCGTCTGCTAGACGGAAGTTTGTCGACGTGATCCGCCAAAGGCCGAGTCTTTTGAAGCACTTAAGCTGGAATGGCTTTCGAAAAGTGTCCTTGTTGGTGAGGCATTACTATTCACAGACAGCCTGAATCGTGATTCGATTCGGCCGTTGAGACGCGTCTAAGCCGCAAAAAGGTCGTGTCCAGTAGGCAAAAAACATTTTTCGAAAATCGCGAGTCTTATCAATCTGTTGCCCGCCTTGGTCTCGCAAACTTCAGCTTAGGTTCAGGGTCCCTCGCATGGACGGCTTTGGACGGTTTTGCGACGGTCCGCTTCAAATTGGATGCGGGTCCAGTGTCTGCGCCGATGATCCACTGGCCAATCAGCCGAGGTTCGGGCCAAGATGAAGTGGTGAAACACGAAGCCGGACGCCGGTTGGTCGTAACGAGCAGATTCCGTTACGCCGCGCTTGAAAAATCCTCATAGCCTTCTTCAGGTGCCATTTCTACGTTCCCACTCACTAAATTGGTGGTTGCACAAATGGCGCCTAGAGATGTTGGGTTGAGGAGCCTTAACGCGTCCCGTGTATATCGCGGTCCTTTCCCTACCTCCGTGTGGCCATTCCTTCATTGATCCATACGCCCCATGAAAACCGGCCTGTGAAGGCCTGGGCACTGGCTGGTCAGTCTTCAACAATCTCATCGCAAAATGGACATTTCTTACCGTAATTCCTCTTACTTCTGTGCCAGTTTGCACAGTCCTTCGTCGTTTTTTTCTCGGCTTTAATCTCGCGGTTCGCGGCAACCATCTTTGCCCTCTCGCGTTTCGTTTGGTCGCTCTCGCCTGAGCCTTGGTTGCCTAACCAGTGTCCCTTCGCACCACCCTTCTTCTCGAGGCCGGCGCGCTCCAAGACTTCATCCATGTCTTCTGCCGCGATGTCGTCAGCTGCATTGCCATAGCCCAGACCGCCTGCGCCGCCTGCTACGCCCTTTTTCCTCGCCAGTTGGAGCGTTGCATCTCGGGCTGATGTGACCGGAGGTAAAGGCCGCACAGCTCCACGCCCAAGCCACCCCGCAGCCGATTTGGTCTGCACCCTGGCGAGCACTCCGAACTTAGTTGCCGGTGGGGCCGGTCCGCGCGCTGCTTCTTTGCTAGAGGAATTTGCCTGGGCTGTCGTACTGCGGCCGAACCGCGTCCGCGGGGGTGCAGGAACACCGGCCCCCGCCGTTCTTTGGATTGCCTTTACCGTCATGATTCGCCCCCTGTCGCTCTCGATTTTGGGGAGTGGAACGGAGTGTAGCGCAACGTCGACTGCCGCGTAAGGCTCTGGCTAGGCTTTGCGAGTCTTACGCTAAATCGTCGGTTCTCTCCGGAGGCACATGTCTAAATCTAGATCCATCACGGTTCACTGGAAAAACTTGACCGAAGAAGGAGAACAGTTGCATCGGGCCGATATCAGTGGTTAAGGCCGGTCTGCGCGGTGATAGATCACTCGGGGTTTTCAGGGGCCAGCCCAGAGTTCAGCATCGGCCCGCCAATATCGGGCGCCGCCATGTGCCGAGAGACCGAAGGCCGCGCGGTCGAATACGGAGTCTATGGTGCCGTCCCGCAAACCTCCATATGTTGTAGTTCATAGCGTATCGAGCCCCCATCCGGGAGTCAGTATCTTCTCTCGATAGCGTTTCTGCGCATCCGCCAGCTTGGGCGAAACCTCATCCGTAGAAATGCATACATACAGCCAGTTCTCCGGTTCTCGGATCGGGTGCCCTGTGGTTCCCGCAAAAATACACTCGCCTGCGGTCACCGTGTATAGCGTCGAGCCTTTATATCCTTTCAACGCTCCCCAAACGGCGCCTGGATCGTCCCATTTCAAAGATTTAAACTGGGGAAAGGCTGCAATGAACTCTGCTTTCGTGAATGCCAGCCCCTGGTTGGATTTGCCAGCGGCGACGCGCGCCGCCATAGGTGGGTAATCGGCAATAGCCCGCAGTGCCTCTTCATTAATGTCCAGTATTGGCATCCACCCTTCGTCGTACAAGCATTCGATCTTCGCTGCTGGGATCAGCTTTTTAGTGTGCCACGCGCCGTGATGGACGGGGTCCTCCGCCCATGGTCGTCCGACCACGCAGCTAAAGCGGAGCAGAACCTCGTAGTTGGCGCTGGGCGCCCCCTCGACGAGTTCTGCCCAGGCGACTTTTTGGTGAATGTAGGGGGCGGTGACCTCGTTGCTGGTTGCCGCCGCGATCTTGCCCAGCGTGGTTCTCTCAGATTCAGCCTTTAAGGCCTTGTTCTCCGTAATGCTGACCGACCCGCCTGGCTTTCCACCCAATTTCGGATCCAAGCCCGTTTTTCTTATCGACTGCAAATTCTTCCAGGAAGTCATGTGGTACATCTTGATCTCGTTTCCGTTCGGATTCTTCCTGGATATCTTCTCCACTTCACCTATCTGCCCAAAATGCGATGAGAACATTGTCGTGTACTTACCAGCCTCTGTCTCGGGCCACTTAGCCGGAGTACTTTCTGCTCGCTGTACAATGCGAGGCCAAGGCCCCTGCCAAGGGCTTGCACCAGGCGAAAAAGTTGTTTGACCGGCGGCCGCGCGTTGCATGACGGTATTTCCTGTCGCAGAGCGGCCGGAACCGCGGAAGCCTAGTTTCTGGTACATCGAAATCAGCGTGTCCACTTTGATTGTCCCATCTCCGGGGCGAACCTCCAGAACGACCGAATGCGCGCCGTTCGAGCTTGCCGTGTTTAATGCTTTGCGTACCAGTGCGGACCCGAGATGCCGGCGACGGTACGGTTCCGCCACGCGAAGGTTGCATAGTTCGGCTGCGCCGGACGAGGCGCGCCGGAGCTCAACGGCGCCAATCGACCCGAACCGGTCCTGACCAAGCGCCTCGATACGGATCCGACCCGGCAAATTCACCACTCGAAAATCTCTCGGGACCGAAGTTTGAGCCAGAACAGGCCGCGTCTTCGCCGGCGCCGCGACCCTGTGCATGGCGGCAGACCGGCCGAGGCGGTCTGCTTCGGCTTCAAGGGAGTGGTCCTGAACCACCGCAAGCCCGGTGCTGAGCCGGTTGCGCACACGGCCAGCGCGCTGCTGCACGACATGCGCTAATTCATGGCCAAGCAGTTGCTGCCCTTGCAACGTATGGGGCTGGTAGCGGCCCGGCGCGAAATAGATGTCGGAGCCAATGGTGAAGGCGATCGCGCCAATGCGCTCGGCCTGCGGCCCGATATGGACCCGGACATTGGCGAAATCGGCGTTGAGCGCCGCCTCCATCTTGTTACGCATCGCCGCTGGCAACGGTTTGCCGCCGCCTGACGCCAGCCCGAGCTGCCCGGCCTCGACCTCAAACGCGCTGCCCGTCCTGTGAAGTTGCACAGCTCCTGGTCGCCCTGCAAAGGCTGGCGCCGGCGGACCGAGCGGACGTACCATACCTTTGGTCTGGATCGGGGGCGGCATGACCCTCCGTGGGCCCAAAGTCGCGAGCTTCGCCTGGCCTCCGAGAAACGAACCCTGGATCACCTTTGCTATCATGATCCAACCCTTTCGATCCCGATTTTTTTGGCGCTATGTCGTCACTACTCACCGGCGCGAGGCAGACGCGTGGGCAAGCAGCAGATTATATCAAACCAATACAGATTCGCGAACGGTGCGCTTATCACCAATGCCGCATCAATGTTAGCGGCATAATCACGGCGGTCCCGAAGGTGCTCCACGCAGTGGAGATAAGTTCCAGCTGAGCCATCTCACACTGAGAAAAGCGGCAGCATCGAAAAGGGCGAAAGAGCGAGTGCTGCTTTGTCGCGCCCCCAACCGCTTTCTCTTCGCCCCGCCCAAAAAAGCGAAGGGCGGCGATCTAGGGGGTTCGGTTGGCGCGTTGTCGAGTGATGCGATCGCCCCCACCCCTACCCGCATAATTTCTCGCTTTGATTCATCGCTTTGATCGGCCAACTCAATTTCGGGCAGCGTCTTCGCGTCGCCGCCGCGGCAGGTGTGAGAGTTACGCGTCTGCGGAGCTCGCGATCGCCGTCATCCCCTAGCGTCTAGTCTTGGTCCCATACGTCGCCTGCGATTCAGCGGCAGAGCGGATCTTTGCAGTTGTTGGATTGGAAGAACTGGGGCGGTTCGCATTCTGTGCCCCAGATCGAGCCGCCAGCACGCTTTGGTGCCAACGCAAACTTTTCGTTTCGTTCCCGAACATAGCGATCAATCGCTGCTCTGGCTTTGTCGATCGATTGATAGTCGCTGTTCGCGAGTATCGCGCGCGCCATACCACTGAATACGCTCTCGATCACGTTCAGGAACTGCGCACCGGCGGGTAATGGCGCCAAAGCCACCGTCGGTCCCCCGCGGTTTCCCTTGATGACGCTGTCGTTGTGCTGGGCGACTCGGCCGCAGAGCATTCGAGACATGAACACCGCTTCGATCCTGAACAGCGCCGGGCCTGACGAGCAGGCTGTGCGGTATTTTCTCGATAGGCTCGCCCGCCACCTGAACGAGGCGTTGACGCGGGAACGGGAGGAGGAGCCGACCATTCAATGAGGCCGAACAAGACCTGTCTTTATCAGCTGCACCTGCCTATGGGCAATAGACGTGCCGAGAGCCAAACGACGAGGCGCTTAATCGCTGGCGTCGGTCATGACAGCTGTATTGATCGGCGCTTGATCATGACTCGATCATTCGACATACGACGTGGGCTGATCGAGATCAAATGTGGTTCCCCTACGGGTCCATATAAATGCCAAGCGATACAGCCGGAATGACGTGATTGTGATATGCCAACATGAAATCTTCGCCATCTTCAATTTTCTTAAACGCAGCAACCCAGCACTGTGAAAGTTGTCCCGCAACAATACTAATGGGATCGAATTTCCCTTTCTTTCTTTAGTCGTCAAACCCTCTTCTAACGCTCGCGCTGGATGTTCATTACTTTTGTGTGATTCGTTTCTTGTCATCCTCGTTGGCTTGCAGCAAGGCTTGAGGTTGGCAATGGAAGACGACTGCCGCGGCTCCAAGGTGCAGGCCAACCGCACTCTGGCCGGCCTCCGCATCTCGGAGACTTTCGATGCTCCGCGAGTGTTCGAGCAACGCAGACCAGCGGAACTGTAATTTAAGCTTCGAGCCGGCTCGCACGGTCAATGATAAATGTGGAGCGCGGTGAGGCCCTTGAGCGGTTCGAGATTGGTGACTTGTGTCTCGTTCAGAACGAGCTACGCGAGCGCGGTGGCTACCGGCAGCGTCGCGCCGCGCGCCACCTCCCCGGCGCCGACGGGGTCACGGGCGGCCGCCTTGCGCTAACGACACGCTCATCGCCTGCCGTATCCAGGGTTTATCCCGATGGCAGCGCAATCCTGGGGCGGATACGCTGTGACTGCGGCTGTCCCAGCAAAGGCTCCAATGAAGCGCACGGTCCTCGATGTTGTTTTCGCCACGGGTTCGTTCCTAGCCAGACCCCGGCGCCTTGGTGTTAAACCCCATCCTCCGGCAGAAGAGAGGGTGGCCGGTGCGCCGCGGCTCTCGGCGATCGGGCGCATGACATGTCTTCGTCGTTGCGCCATGACCGGCGCCATATTCGCCGTCGTGATTGGGGCGGCTTCTGCTCCTATGGCACAGCCAGCACCGCCATCGGCGACTGCCGCGCAGACGTCGCAACTCTCGTCAGCTGGAGACGAGGCCACCGCCCTTGCTGAAAAACTGCAGAACCCGATCGGCGATCTAATCAGTGTTCCCTTCCAGAACAACGCCAATTTCAATGTGGGCCCTCACTCCGGCACCCAGGACATCCTCAATATTCAGCCGGTGATCCCAATCCATCTCAACCAGGATTGGAATTTAATCACCCGGACGATCTTGCCGCTGGTTTGGAGCCCTTCATTCTCGCCGGCGCCGAGCGTCCCCTTTGGCACCGCTCCCACCACTTTTTCGGCATTTCTCTCGCCCAGCAACCCTATCAACGGCTGGGTATGGGGTGTTGGTCCGATCAGCCAATTGCCAACAATGAGCAGTAAGACGCTGGGCTCGAATGTTTGGGGCTTGGGTCCCAGCGTTGTGTTGGTGCGCATGGCCTCGCCGTGGGTCTACGGCGCGCTCGTGAATAACGTGTTCTCGCTCGGGGGCACCTCCGGTCCATTTGGAACCAGATACAGCGTCATGACGATAAATCCATTCCTTAATTACAATTTTGGCGGCGGTTGGTTCATTGGTACGGTGCCAATCATAACGGCCAGTTGGGACACGGGCGGCGCCAAATGGACATTCCCCGTCGGCGTCCAGGGCGGTCGTCTAATCAAGCTCGGTGGCGTGCTGCCGGTGAATCTCGCGATCGGCGCCTATTACAACGCGGCACGCCCAGAGGGCGGTGGAAATTGGCAATTTCGCACCCAGATCGCTTTCATTTTTTGATGCCGATCTGCAGATCAGCGCCGCACCGGCGCGGTCGAGCCGCAAGCCGGGCAAGTGTCCTATCGCGACCACGACATAGGTCGCGGCGAAAATCAGAATGGTCAGGATCATCCCGGTCCGATGCTCGCGTATTTCGCGGTTTCGGCTGAATTCGCGCGCCCGGGTCTCCGGCATGGCGAGCGCGAGGACGGCGAACGCCGGCGCGACGGGCGCGGCGTCGCCCGTGCGATGGGGAGCCGTCCCCGGGTTGGCGCGCGTTCCTCAAGTGTTCTTCGTTGTCGATCACGCCAGCCGGGCAGTTCTCCGCGTCGAGACGACGCGGCATCCGACGGCGGAGTGGGCAAGCCGACAGATCGTCGAATGCTGCGGCTCGGATCGGGAACCACCACCTTTCTCAGCCGCGATCGCGACGGGCGCTCACATGGGGTGGTTCCTTGTCAAGCGTCATCTTATGGTACCATTGCGATATCTTCCTTAGCTGGCAGATCCGAGGCTCGGGCCCGTTCTCAACATGCGATCCATGACCGCATCAACTTTCACCGGCTGGCACGAGGCCCTGCGTCACGTAACGCCACAGCGCCACCAACAGTTTGCGAGCGACGGCGACAATGGTAATGCGCCGGATCTTGCCGCGCTTGTCTCCAACCCGTTGGTGGAACCAGCGGCTCAGATCGCTGCCGGGTTGATGTCGCAACCACAGCCAGGCCAGCTGGATCATCGTCTTGCGCAAGCGAGCATTGCCGGCTTTTGAGATGCCTTGCTCGACGTCGATCCCGCCACTCTGCCACGGGCTCGGTGTCAGACCGGAATAGGCCGCAATCTCCCGCCGATTGGCAAACTTGCGATAGAACGCCTCCAACGCAAGCACCGACGCAAACTCCGGCCCGATGCCCCGCAGGCGCAACAGCTGTGAACCGACGGCAGGCTTTGATGTCGGTTCGTGTGCAACTCCGGCTGCCATGGGCTGGGCAGCTTGCAGAATGCTGTCGCGTTCGGCCTCCAGCGCGGCAAGCTGTGACATCACCAGCTCCAGACGATCGAGCTCTCGTAGTAGCTCCGTCCTCAGGTGTGATGGCAGCGGCTCACCATCCCAGCGGCACAGTTTCTCCAAACGCTGGCGTCGATCCTTGTGAATTGGCTCATAATCAAACACACCCTGGGTCGCCAGCAGCCCCTTGATCCGGTTCACATGCCGCACGCGCTCGGTCACCAGCGTTCCGCGTTCGCGCGTCAGCCGCCGCTCGTCCTCCTCCGTCGGGCTCGGCGGGTGCACCATCGCACAAATCCGCCGTTCGCCCCGTGCCCAGGCCATCAGCGTGCGCAGCAGCATCTCGACATCGATCCGGTCCGTCTTGGCCCGGCGGTGGCGCCGGTTCACCGCAATCGAGGCGGCATCAACCACGTGACTTTCCACACCGTTCGCTTCCAGCAGACGATGCACCCAGAAACCGTCCAGTCCCGCCTCGTAGATCGAAACAATCCTCACAGGTCCATCGTTGTGCCGTTCCGCTTGCCCCTTCACTCGAGCCAGCACATTCAGCAGCGCTGCAGCATCACCCGCTGTCATTCGATATTTGCTGATCCGGTCACTGCCGGGCGCGTTGATAGCTACCAACCAAAGGGATCTGCTCAGTTCCAGCGCCACGAATACCGATCTATCATCGGGGCGGACGGCGGACCGCAAGTCACGGGAGTGGTCTGCGTGTTGCATCGGGTGTCTCCGTAAACTGAAGTTGATGGCAGTCTCAGTTTACCGACCTTCGACCGCCGTCCACCCGCATAGAATTTATGGTGCGCTCTTTGACCAGCGGGTGAGGAGCCTCGGGATCACCCCAGATCCGCACGCCGTTCAGGTCGCCGCAGGCAAATTCGATCGCCTAGCGCTGGGTGAGATCGCTGCGCGGCGAATGCCTGGACCACGTGTTCATCTTCAATTAGCGCCATCTGCATGCTGTGTTGGCCGACTATATGCAATATTTCAATCGCTAGCGCCCGCACCGCGCGATCGGTCAGCGCGCCCCATGCGCGGTCGATCCGCCGATCTGCGGAGCGCGCCACAGGGAGATCATCGGGAAGCCCGTGCTTGGCGGTCTGCATCACGTCCATCACCGGGCGGCGTGACGCGCTTTGGCCAATTATTTGCGCCCTACAGCCCGTGCACGCCGCATTCCAGGCGGAGTGTCTTTTTCACACCAGCGGCGATGGTGGTGCCGACATGGGGCCTCTTTGGCTCAGCGACAGAGCCCTGAAATTGACCTAAACGCTAGCGCGCCCTTCGGGTTTTCCCCTATATCGCTCGATTTCGCCGGCGGGTTACGCTTGCGCTCGCCTGCAGGGAAACCTTGTCGCGGGGCCTTCAATCGCGTCGTGCGGCGGCCTTTGCCCCGCTACGCAGCCGCCGCCGATCGAAACAGGTTCACAGTCATAGCTTAGCCTTGAGAAAACGCATCAAAGGAAGGGCCAAGACATGTCGAACGAATCTAAGACCCAGGACTCGTCGAAGCCGGTTGCGATGGCCATTCCGAAGGGCGGGTACTTAGCGGACAAGATCGAGCAAGGGCGATATGGTCCGATTTTCCCGAAGACACCAGCCTGCTACGGCTTCTCTATTCTCGCGAAGATCATCCCAGGCCGCGAGGAAAAATTTTACGGGCATGCGAAGAGCATCGAAAAGGCAGTCGAGGAGCAGCCTCACTGCCTCGATGTGCTAAAGCTGCATTATCTCCGCTGGCTACTGTTTCCGATCAACGGCGAGACCTATTTCATGTACCAAGGGATATTTGACACTAACTTTGACAAATACACTGAGGACGCCGTCACCCTGTTTAGCGCGACTGGGATCACGACGGTCTTCGAAAACCTCGAAGGCTTCCCCAAGGATTGGAAGACCAACCCCTCCTCGTTCGTCAAATTCGTTCGCGAGCACCAGTGTCCGAGCTTCTTGGAATACGGCGAATATCCGTACGTTAGCTCTGATGAAATCAAGAAGGCGTTGAAGCTCAAGGCCTCGTTCTCAGCTATGCTCGACCAAATGCAATGAGCCCAGATGCAGTGGACTTGGCTCACCCACCGAATTGCGCATCAGCGAAACCGATCGAACGAGCGATGACAGCGGAGGCGGAATGATTGGCAAGAATGGACCGATGGCAGTTGTCCAAACCTATGCGGACGCTTCAATAGGGGTGACATCAATGCCATGGCAGCGCTCTTCGACGAGGAGGGCACCATTCTCGACAAACTCACTCCCCACGTTTGGCAGGGCCAGAGCGCCTGCCGGGATTGGTATCGAGATGCGATGGAAGCGGGCGAGCGAGAGGGTGCTGAGGGCTACCGCATTGCTCATGGAATGCCTTCGCACATCGATGTCGTGGACGACAGCGCATATGTTGTGCCGGCGCGCATGACACTCAAGGCGCACAACCGACAAGTCATGCAATCAGGCGCGACCTATACTGTGGCGCTCCGCAGGGGTCCCCAAGGTTGGCGAATTCGAGCCTGGGCTTGGGCGAAAGGCGCTCAGGCCGGACATGCGCATGGCTGATCTCATCCAAACGGAAACAGGACGACTGACAATTCTCGATGCTCGAATTCGACGACATACAGCACACCCTCCTAGCGCGTGCCCCCGCGCTGACCGGACGGCACGAGTTTCTATCGTTCCGCCAAGGGGAGGGCGGGCATGGCTGTCGGTCATCAAAGAGAAAGTCCAATCGGCCACGGCGATGCGCGCGAACGTCGCCAGCGACCAACGCTGGGTCACAGTTGCCTTCACCTGGCACGGCCTCAGAGTGCTCGGACTGGACGAGCCTTCGCTCGCGTCCTTTCCCGAGAAATTCAAGCAGGGCATGGCCGCCCGAGCGGTGACGCTTGGCGACACTGGCGCCAATGCCCCTGAGCATTGGGTCGGCGGCCCCGGGAGCCCGGACTTGCACGCGATCGCAATTCTCTTCGCGCGCAATTCGGCGGAGCATGATCAGTGCGTAGCTCATCGCCGCGTGCCCAGGCGTCGAAGTCCTCTCATGCTCGATCTTAAGGCCGTCCCGCCGCTTGACTACGCGCACGATCATTTCGGCTACCGTGATCGGCTCTCGCAGCCGCTCATCGATGGCAGTGGCGAGGAACCCACGCCGGGTTCAGGGCTGCCGCTCAAAGCTGGCGAATTTATCCTTGGCTATCCGGATGAACACGGCATGATCAGCGATCATCCACGACCCGAAATCCTCGCCCGTAATGGCAGCTACATGGCTTATCGGCGGCTAGAAGAGCATGTGGGGAGTTTTCGCGCTTTCTTGCGCCAACATGGCGAGACGCCGGAAGAGCAGGAGCTGATCGCGGCCAAGCCGATGGGACGTTGGCGCAGGGCGCACCGCTGGTGGTTTCCCCCGACAAGAACGACCCAACGCTCGGCGCCGATATGCAGAGAAACAACGATTTCAACTATAAAGAAATGGATCCTCACGGCTACGCCGCCCCCCCTCGGCTCGCACGCGCGGCGCATGAATCCGCGAGACAGGGCGCACAACATCAATCGCCGCCGCATGATCCGCCGCGGCGCCACATACGGACCCCATCTAGCGGAAGATGCACCAGACGACGGAGTCGAGCGCGGGATCGCGGCCTTTGTGATTTGCGCAAGCCTGATCCGGCAATTCGAGTTTGCTCAAAACGCCTGGGCCAATGACCGAAGTTTTCACGAGCTTGGCAACGAACGCGATCCCATCATCGGCAACCAGGATGGCTCGCTGGAATTTAAGATCCCTAGGCGCCCGATCCGCAAGAAGATCACAGGCTTACCAGCCTTCACCACGGTCAGGGGCGGCGCTTATTTTTTTCTGCCCGGTCGGATACCTCGCGGGACTATCGTGACTGTTGAACGGAAACGGCCTCGTTCACTGGGATGTCCAAGATGATCGATGTTATTGTTCTCGGCGCTGGACCGGCAGGTGTGCTGGCTGCCCTCCGCGCGGCCGACCTGGGCGCTCGTACTGTTCTGATAAGCCGTGCCGAGTTTGGCGGCATGGCGGCTATGGATGGTCCAGTTCCGGTTCGGACCCTTGCGCATGCCGCTCGGTTGCTCCGCGACGCTCGACAGTTCAGCCGATACGGCATCCGGGTCGGCCAGCCAGTGCTCGACTACGCGCAGCTGCTGACACGCGTGCGCGAGGTAGTCAACGATGTCCGAGAGCATTCTTATTTTCGCCAGCAGCTTGATTCCCTGGGGGTGACGATTTACGAGCATGCCGGTGTAGCGCGCTTGACCGACCGCCACACCGTCGCAACCGAGAGCGGTCTCAGGTTTGAAGCCGAAAAAATCATTATTTGCACAGGAGGAGTCAGTCGACGCCTGTCAATCCCCGGCTTTGAGCTAACCTGCACCCACAGCGATGCTTGGAGTTTGACTTCGGTCCCGCCATCCATGTTGGTCGTCGGCGCGGGGGACACAGGCATACAGGTCGCATCGATCTTCAATGCGTTTGGCTCGAAAGTACAAATCTTCCAGGTCGGTCCGCGCATTCTGCCATCCACGGACAAAGATGTCTCCTCAGGGATGACGACTGCACTCCGAGAGTCGGGCATCACCGTGCACACGCACCTCACTCGAATCGAGGGTTTTGAGAAAACGGCGGCCGGAGTGCGAATGACTTATTCGAGGGATGGCGGCCTCAATAGTGCAGAGGCCGCCCTCGCGGTTGTCGCGGTCGGCTGGGTGGCGGACACCGAAGGGCTGAATCTCGCCGCGGCAAATGTTGAGATCGATCAACGCGGGTTCGTCAAGGTTGATAAATACTTGCGGACCTCGACAGAACACATCTTTGCCGCAGGCGACGTCACCGGTCGTGTAATGCTGGTACCCCATGCGATTCAAGACGCCTTCGTTGCCGCTACCAACGCCGCCCGAGGTCCAATCATAACTGCCGAGTCCGAGGCAAGCCCTGTAGGCAGTTTCACCGATCCAGAATACGCCCAAGTCGGCCTCAGCGAAGAGGACGCTTGCGGGTCAACCGATGCCGTCACCGCTGTTTTGCGCTTTGATTCGACAGCGCGCACGATCATTGACGGGCGCAAGACAGGCTTTTGCAAGCTGATCGCCGACCGAAAGACTTTTAAGATCCTCGGTTGTCATGTTGTCGGCGAGCGGGCAGTGGAGATTGCGCAGGTCGCGGCCATCGCTATCGCCGGAAACATGCGTGTGGATGAGCTCGCGCTCATCCCGCTGTCGTTTCCTACCTATGCTGGAATATTGGCTCGTGTGGCGGCGAGCGCCTCACGAGAACTCAATCGCCACATAAGTTGGCAAGGAAACCAAGTCGCATAGGTTGCGGATTCTGTCCAGCATCCCACCATCGGAGCGGGGATATGGCCATTAGTACACTACCGCCACCGCGCACGTACAACCAGACGCACATTTCTCGCAGTTATTCGCCAACCAAACGCCGAATAAGCATCTACTGGACCTGGAGTTACCCTTGGGAGGCCCAGCGGGATCCGCCTGAATTAGACAATCGGTTCTCGACGATGACCGAAGTCCGCCTGGCCCTTTGGCCGGCATACGAGACCCCGGAATGGAGCGCAGAGGATTGCGCGGACTTTGGAGCTCTTTCAACGCTCCACGCTCAGCTTCCAACGAATTGCTGGCGAGACTACGGGTCAGCCGGTCGCGGTTTTCCAACATGTGGACCAAGCAGGATTCAAACAGCCGATCGACGAACACATCCTTGCCGACGCGGATACGCTCCTGGTGTTCGGCCTCGATCATATTCTGTCCGAACAAGAGCCGGCTCCGGAGGAAATTGCCGCGATTGGCGAATGGCTCAAGCGAGAGGGCACTTGCCTCTTAGTGGCGCCCCACCACGACGTCGGCTTCACCGGTGACACGAAGCAACGTCAGGTAGAGTATCTCCATCGCGGCGATCGGCGAGTGCCGCGCCAACACCGCTTTGGCAGATATACGCGTTCTCTGATGAAGGGCTCAGCATTCCCGTCTACAATATCTGCGGACTTCGACCTGCTGTGGTCGAAGGCACGAAAGAAATCGAACTGCTCACATTCTTCCACGAGTTTGACGGTTTGGGTCTTCTCAAGGATGTCCCGACGCTTAATTTCCAACCGCACTTGCCTCATTACGAACTTATGTCGACCGACCAAAGGTTGGTGCGGGTGCTTGCACGCCAACCGATCGATCTCGATCGACCGCACCCGTTTACCACAGCGGGCAACAAGGGGTTCAACTGCATCATTTGGATGCCCCCACATGATCAGCAAGCGGGCGACATCATTGTGGCCGATTTGACCAATTTCACTACGTTGTTTGGCGGCACCGAGAGTCTCGAGAACTTTTTGGCGGAACCTCTCCGCCATGTGACAGCCGATTGGTCGGCATGTTCCTGTTGAAGACCGGACCCGCAGCAGGTTCTGCGGTCCGAATCCCGTTACTCGGTATCTGAGTGTAAGCACGCCAGGCGCACTAATCGTGCTCTTGTGGCTTGCGTCCGAATGGGAAGCGGCCTATGCACAGAATTGGGGTGTGTATCGTTTGGCCTCAGCGCAATCAATTCAGGCGTCACCCCTGGGCCTGGGTTCACCTATAGCAACAGCTTTCTCCTCTATGCGCGTGACAAGCAGAAAGGCGGTGACGGTGAGGTCGTTGCAACCGGACAGCATTCGGTGCTTCTGGACATGAACACGTTGCTGTGGGTGAGCAGCGGTCAGATCGAAGCATTGGGCAATGCGACATTCTCCAGCGCCCTGACGATTCCTATCGCGAATAACTCCCTAAGCTCGAGCACAGTGGGTGCGATTAGCGGGGGTGAAGGGTTTGGAGATATGTATTTCCAGCCGATGATACTTGGCTAGCGTACAGAGTGGGTCGACTTTCGGGGAATCCTTGGCGTCCTGGCACCGACCGGCAAGTTCAACGCCGGAGCGACGGATAACGTTGGCAATGGGTACTGGACGCCTGTGATCGCAACAGGCGAGACCTTCTATCTGTCGACTGACACGACGATGACAGTCTCACTCTTCGATATGTACGAATTTCACAGTAGTCAATCAGGAACGCTTATTCGCCCGGGAGAGACCTTCGACGTCGATTATTCCGTGATGAAATCCCTGGCACTTGCCTTCGAGAACGCGCGTCTTCAAGTTGGTCTTGTTGGCTATGAGGCATGGCAAACGACGGCCAAGACGGGGCCAAATATTCACGCCCGCCGAGGAAGCGGAGCGCTACCGGGTGAACGGCATCGGCGCCGGTCTGAACCTGGTATTACCGACTCAGAGGGTGACCTTGTCCCTCAAATACTTTCACGAATTCTCAAACCAGTTTACGTACCAAGGCTACTCCTTTCAGATATCGGCAGGGGTCGGTTTCTAGATGCACGGTTTTCACATGAGCGATAACCGTGACCGCATGCGATAGGGAGAGGCCGGCTGGCACTGGATTGACGACGACCTCAATTCGAAGCGGGTTTTCATGTTCCTGATAATCTTCTTCTCGCTTGTGGAAACCGGTGTCACCCACAATCGCGGTCGTCACCGGTCCTGCAAATTAAGCCTCGGGGCGGCGGTCTGCATGGAGGGCGGGGCTCGCGGGGGCGGTCAAGCTTAACCAAAATCATGTTGACTGAGCGCGAGTCTGCAAAGACTAAGTCTCCATCATGCAGCCGGAGATGGACGCGGGGGGATGGGGGTTATGAAGACCAAGACAGGCGAAGAAGTTCGGCTTGCGCGAGAGGTGTCGACGCACAGCCCGCATGCCGATCCGGAGCGGCTTGCCCAGTTGCCCGAACTTCCGCTGTCGCCGGACGAGCGTGCCGCGGCGGGCAAGGCGCTGCGGAAGAAGACGCCGCGCAAGGCGCACGCAAAATGGAAGCGCCCCGCTCACCGCGCCGATCCCGTCGCGCTGCTGCGAGCGGCGGATGCCGATCGCATCCCTGAGCTCGTGCCGATCCGCTACGGGCGCATGCTGCCATCACCGTTCGTGTTCTACCGCGGCAGCGCAGGCGTGATGGCGGCTGATTTGGCCCACACCCCGGCGAGTGGGATCCGTGTCCAGGCCTGCGGCGACTGTCACTTGATGAATTTCGGCGGGTTCGCCACTCCCGAGCGCAACATCCTGTTCGACATCAACGACTTCGACGAGACGTTACCGGCGCCCTGGGAGTGGGACGTCAAGCGGCTGGCAGCGTCGTTCGTTCTGGCTGCGCGTTCCAACGGGGTGTCGAATGGCAATGGGCGCGACATCGCCGAGGCCTGCGTGCGCAGCTACCGCAAGCGGATGCGCGAGTATGCGCAGATGCACCCGCTGGAGGTTTGGTACGCGCGCGTCGCCGCGGAGGAGTTCACCAAACCGCTTCCGGCCAGCATCCGCGCCAGAGTAGAGGCGCGCATCGAGAAGGCGAGCAAGCACCACAGCTCGGAACTCGACTACCCCAAGCTGGCCGGGATGGTCGGGGGGAAGATCGGAATTCACGATGCGCCACCGCTGATTTACCATCCCGAAGGCTCGCGCGTTCCCGAGTTCCAGAAGATCCTGGGCCAGGTCTTCCGCGATTACCGGGAGACGATGGCCGAGGACCATCGCGTGCTGATAGACCGCTACCGACCGGTGGATGCGGCGATCAAGGTCGTGGGCGTTGGCAGCGTTGGGCGACGTTGCTGGATCGTGCTGATGATGTCGGAGTCGAACCACCCGCTGTTCCTGCAGTTCAAGGAAGCCGTTGCCTCGGTGCTGGAGCCGTACGCGGGTGCCAGCGTCCATCCCCATCACGGCCAGCGGGTTGTGGCCGGGCAACGACTGATGCAGCCAGCGTCCGACATCTTTCTCGGCTGGGTGACGGCAAAGACGACCGGCAAACAGTTCTACGTCCGGCAGCTGCGCGACGCGAAGATCAAGCCGTTAGTCGAGACTTTCGACGCCGAGCTGTTGGATCTGTATGCCAACGCGTGCGGCTGGGTGCTTGCGCGTGCGCACGCCAAAGCAGGCGACGCGGCCACGATCGGCGGGTATCTCGGTAACAGCGATGAGTTCGACGACGCCGTCGCCAAATTCGCGGTGGCATATGCCGATCAGGCGGAGCGGGACTACGCGGCGTTGAAGACGGCTGTGAGGAGCGGCAAGGTCCAGGTGTCAACGGATGCCTGACCCCAAGAGTTGCGCCTGCGGTCCAGGTTTCGTGCCGCGCGGACGAACGAGGCCAACGCCGCGCTACGCGGCGTGACGCGCTTTGGCCAATGTATTTGCGCCCTACAGCCATCCGAGTTGGCAAGAACGGGACCCGCCACGCTCAGAGCCCCAGCGACAGAAGCGCAACCTGCAAAAGCGAGAAGCGACTGTGGCCCTTGCGCGTACAAAGCGCGCGCAAGCTTCAGGCGCACTGTCGCCACGACCGCCGCTTACCTCATCGCCGCGAGATTCCTCCAGAAGGTCTCGAGGCTCTTGGTCCCGCCAAAGAGGGTGGTGAAATTGGTGGAATTGACCAGAACGATGTCCCCGGCCCTCTGCTCGTTCGGCGGCATCCACAGGAGACAGTTGAACTCCCTGTTGCCCGCCTCGGTGAAAGGATGTGGACGGTCGAGGTCGATCGGCTGCCGTGCGAGCACCTGGACGGAATCCGCGCCTCCCGTCAGTTCATAGTGCGGCAGATGCGGGTGGAAGTTTAGCGTCGGCACGTTCTGCAAGAGGCCAAGGCTGTCGATGTCCCTGAATGCTGTTAGCGGCGCAATGTCGTTTGTGCCGGGGACGAGCGCGGGGCGAAGTCCGTACTGATTTTGCACCGGCACGTCGAGGGCCTTACTCAGCGAGCGCGTGTATTGCCCGAAGCGCTGCTGGCGCGGGACAAGCGCGTCGCCGTGATGGAGATATTCCATTTGACGCTGTTTGAGATCGCTCGAAAAGCCGACATCGTGGTGCGGGGCCAAGAGGAGGCATGTGTCGTCGCGTCGAAGCCAATCGCGAATGGCT
The DNA here is from genome assembly GCA_963804725.1 of uncultured Alphaproteobacteria bacterium. Classification (GTDB taxonomy): domain Bacteria; phylum Pseudomonadota; class Alphaproteobacteria; order ATCC43930; family CGMCC-115725; genus JAATGI01. The sequence goes on from CAWDRN010000001.1 coordinate 162,105, forward strand.
TCGACTTCCTCCGGTGCCGCCGTTTGCTCGGAAACAAGGTGGTCGAGTCCAAACACCATCAACGTGTCGGCATCCGCCAATATCCGTTCGTCAATCGGCAGTCGATAGCCCGCCTGATCAATGCGCTGGAACACCGCGACAGGATGGCCAGTGACCTCTTCGGTAATCTTCTGGAAGCTGAGAGTCGACCGGTGAAACAGTTCGAGCGTGCCCGCGATTCCCTGGAGAAATTGCGCCGCGCTCCATTCCGGTGTCTCATAGGCTGGCCACGCGACCCGGCGAACCTCCGTCATCGTCGAAAACCGATTGTCCATCTCCGCAAGGTCGCGCTGGGACTCCCACGGGTAGCTCCAGGTCCAATAGATGCTGATGCGCCGCTTGCCCGGCGTGTATTCACGCGGCACGTGGTTTTGGTTGTAGGTGCGGGCGAAAGCTGATGCGCTCATGGCTTTTACCTAGGATGCGTTTTGTTTCTGTGCGACCGCATCGCTTCCTTCGGGCAATGACGCTAGGTAGCGAAGCGCCCGCAGACCCGGAAGGAAGAAATAGGCGCCGCCCCGCACCGTGGTGAAGGCGGGCAACCCTTTGATTGTCTTGCGGATGGGACGCTTGGGAATCTTGAATTCCAAAGTGCCGTCCTGGTTGCCGATGACGGGATCGCGCTCATTGCCGAGCTCGTGAAAATTGCGGTCGTTCGCCCAAACGTTCTGTGCGAATTCGAATTGTCGAATGAGGCTTGCGCAGATGACGAAAGCCGCGATGCCGCGCTCAACCCCGTCCTCGGGCGCTCCGTCGGGAAGATGTGGGCCGTAGGTGGCGCCCCGGCGCATCATCCGGCGACGATTCATATTCACCGCAGTGTCGCGAGGGTTCATGCGGCGGGCGTGCGAACCCAGCGGGACAGCATATCCGTGAGGGTCCATCTCTTTGTAATTGAAGTCGTTGTTGCGCTGCATGTCGGCGCCCAGGGCCGGATCGTCTTTTTCGGGCGACAGCACGAGCGGTGCGCCGCTGCGCCAGCGCCCCATCAGCTTGGCTGCGATCAGTTCCTGCTCCTCCGCAGTGTCGCCGTGCTGCCGGAGAAACTCGCGAAACTTGCCCACATGCTCTTCGAGCCGTCGGTAGGCCATGTAGCTGCCGTTCCGCGCGAGAATCTCGGGCTGCGGGCTGTCGGCTATGACGCCGTGTTCGTCGGGATAGCCCAGGATGAACTCGCCCGGTTTCAGCGCCGCCCCAGAACCCGGCGTCGGCTCCTCGCCGGAGCCTTCGATGACCGGCTGCGAGAGCCGATCGCGGTAGCCAAAGTGGTCGTGGGCATAATCAAACGGTGGCGTCGCATCCAGATCCAGCGCCGAGAGCAACTCCACGCCTTCGCATTCGGCCAGGAGCTTGGCGTGCTCCGCCTCGCAGCGTGCGCGCTCTAGGTGATCGCGGGCGAACAGGATCGCGATCGCATGCAGACCCGGACTGGCGAGGCCGCCGATCCAGTTGTCGGGATGGTGTGCGCCAATATCGCCGAGCGTCTCTGCCCGAGCGACCATCCCCATCTTGAACTCTTCCGGGAAGGAGTTGAGCGAAGCCTCACTCAAACCCAGCGACCGCAGACCGTTCCAGGTGAAGGCCACGGTCACCCATCGCTTGTTTTCGTTGACCGAGGCCTTCATCGCGGAAGTGGACTGAACCTGGTTGGAAATCGCCGACAGCCAGGCGCGGCCGCCAACGGCGTTGCGAAACGAAAGAAACTCGTATCGCCCCGTGAGCGCCGGAGCGCGCGTCAGCAGGATATGCTGGATGTCATCGAACTCGAGCATGGCACGTCCCGTGGCGGTGGACCGTATGTCAGGAATGCCCCATTACTGCATCTGGTCGAGCATGTTCGAGAAAGCTGCCTTGAGCTTGAGGGCCTGCTTGATCTCGTCCGCACTCACGAACGGATATTCGCCATATTCAAGGAAGCTCGGGCGGTGATGGTCACGGACGAACTTGATGAATGCCGGGGCGTTCGTCTTCCAATCTTTCGGAAAACCCTCCAGATTTTCTCGAATACGGTGTTGAGACCGGCTGCCGCGAATATATCAATCGCATCCTCGGTATATTTGTCGAAGTCAGTATCGAAAATGCCCACGTATTGGAAGTAGGTTTCCCCCTTGATGTCGAAAAGGTTCCATCGGAGATAATGCAGCTTGAGCACGGCGAGGAAGTCAGGCTGACCAGCCACGGCCTTCTCGATGTTCTTGGCGTACGCATGGAACGCCGGCTCCCGTCCGGGGATGATCTTCGCGATCATCGAGAAGCCATAGCATGCTGGAGTTTTCGGGAAGATGGGCCCGAAACGCCCCTGCTCGACCTTGTCCTCAAAGAATCCCCCCTTGGGGATCGCCATCGCGGCCGGCTTCGACCAGTCCTGTGTATTTGATTCGCTCGACATTGTGTTGCCCCTTCCTTCCTCAGGAAATGATTCCACTGTTGTGGGCTGGTTCTACCAGCGGCCCCTAAGCAGCGGTCAAGAACAGAGCGCGGGAAGCGATTGAAGCGCAACAAGGGGTATGGGACAGGCGCCAGCACAGTCGCCGAAAACAGCAGCTCCAGCGCGTAGACAAACTGAGGTCTGGTGAGTTGATAGACGCGGCGCCACCAAAAACGGAGTATCGCTCCCCGGCAGGCCTCGTGAAGCAACTCCAATCGCCACCCCTGGCACACCGGGGTCTCGCCCTTATGGTAGGAGCTAATGAGACCACGCTTATGGACATGAGTCAAATGAACTAGCGGCGGCATAGGCCACGACCAGGTCGTAGATCGCCGCGCCGAACACCAAGATCAGCAAGGAGCCGGCGATCGCCGTCCGTCGTGAGTTCACGCCCAGCGTACCGACAGCCTGAGGGTGACAAAGCTTGTGCGTCGACGTCTGGAAGCGGCCACATTCCGATGCCCTTGGGCATTGATTTCAGGCTCGCGTCGGCACAACCGGATCGCCCTCGGCTTTGGGTGGCGCCGCCGCGGCAGCGATTTGGGCCGCGTCGACAAGCAGTACGGGCGCGCGGCCTGATTCAGCCCTCCGTGCGCCGGCCAAAACTGCCCGCCAGAATTTGGACGCTCAACAAAAGCACCCACAGGGGAAAGAGCGCGAAGCTCCAGCGCAGGAAAGGACTGCCGAACAGCAGCAAAACCGCCAGCAGATAGCCCAGCGCGGCCAGCCAGCGAGGCACGAAATGCGTCGCCATCGCGACCGTCGAGGTGGTGATCATAAACACGCCGGCCATCCTCACCATGTAGACGTTGACGAGGCTGTACGAAAGCGTCCTGGCAAAGCGAAACGCCGGCGAGGCGAACGCAGCGGGATCGTCTTTGAACGCGACTAGCATGGTGCCGACGACCGCCGCGGCGACGAACAACATGCCTAGGAACAGGAGGCCGCTTCCCAAAAACACGGTCGCAAAAAAGCGGTCCTCCCGCCGTCCGAGCTGGTCGCGAATGACGCCGATGAACCACAAAAAGGCGATCCCGGCGAAGGGGATGAGGTTGAGCGCCAGCGCGACCTCGGCGCTGTTTGCCGCGAGCCACCCGCCCGACGCCTGCGGATCGGCGGGAATTCGCGCCCCACAGCAATCCGAAGCTCGCTATGGTCAGTAGCGAAAAAACGACGCCCGCGACGGCAGCAGCCCTGGGGGTTCTCAATCCCGCATCGGTGAGACCTTCGGCTTGGCTCATGTTCTCCGACTTCCCCGGGATCTGTCGACCCGATCGAACCCCGACCCTAACAATATCACCTTGGGCCGTCTGGAATTGCCTTTCGTTTCTCGGGCGCGGGCGTTCTCGATGGCCGTGCGAGCGCCGTGCGCCAGCCATCATGGTCCTCCGGACACTGCGGCGCGGATCGTAATCGTGCGCCCGTCGCGCAACGTCTCGTTCGCCGAATAGTCGGCGGCATCAGTCATGACCGAAAGACTCCCTCGAGTGGCCTGAAAGCTTTACTGCCGGAACCGATCGGCGAGTGAGCAGTTAGCACGCCATACAGCAAGACAAAGATGGCGACATTTCTCGATCCAGAACCTGCTCGCTTTCGATAGGGCTTTGTCATGGAGCAGCGCTTATGCTCCGGAGTTCAAACACGTGGACACTGGACATCACGCTCGCGGAAGTCGAGGCAGCGAAGGGCGCAAGTGTGTGACCGAACAATCCCGATGCCCAGGACTTGGCACTACGCAGCCCCGCGAACTTTAACGCAAACGTTGTGGTCTACGACCCAAAGAAACTCGTTGCATTGGATGAGCCATGCGAAGGCGCGGTGAAACTCGATCCGAAGAACCTAACCACACTGCGGTTGCTTTCGATCCGGCATGCAGTCGCAACCCTGAAGACGACGTCCGGCGCGAAAACGAATGATTCATTGATTCAGAGGGCTTTCGCAGTTGATCCGAATGACGCGGGAGCCCATGCGGCAAAAGCTTCGGTCCTATTTGCGGAAGGTCGAATGGAGGAAGCTGCCAATCGAATTAAACGCTGGCCCTGATGGGGTAGGCGAACCGGGTCCATTCTGATTATCAGGCTGTGAGGCCTTCGACATTCTGTGGGTTGTCGCTGTTCCCGTTCTGACCGGTCTTGCCATCACATCGCATCACTCCCACAAGCTCGTGCAGCCAGTGTGGCCCGGCTGAACCGTTATCCCTTACGCAGCCAGTATCGGGATATGTGCTGCGCGATACGTTTCTCCGCACGTCATCAGCGCCCAAACGATCTGCGCCATCTTGTTGGCCATGGCGACGGTCGCGACCCGCACCGGCTTTCGCGCCAGCAGCGACGCGAAATGCGGCGTGGCCTTGTCGGGTCTTCTCCGCAACTGCCGGACCAGCGCGGTGGCCCGATGACCAGCAGACGGCGCAGGTATTGGTCGCCCATCTTGCTGATCCGGCCGAGACGTTCTTCCCCGCCGCTCGAGTTCTGGAGCGGTGTCAGGCCGAGCCAGGCGGCGAACTGACGCCCGGACCTGAACTGTCCAGGATCTGTCACGGCGGCGGCAAAAGCGATTGCTCCGATCGGACCGATTTCTGGAATGGTCGCGAGGCGACGAGCCATCTCGTCGCTCTTTGCAAAACCAGGAGATCTCGCTCGATCTCCCGTACCTGCTCATGGGTGCCGAGGGCCTGGCGGGACAAGACCGCAAGCATCGTCACGGCCATGACCGGGCAGGTCGGGCATTTCTTCTCCTCCGACGATCCGTCGTGCCAGCAGCAGAGCCCGTTCCAGACCTTGCGGAATGGTGATGCCGAATTCCGCCAGCTGAACTCGGGTCACGTTAACCAGCTTCGTAAAAACCGGCAGAACCCGAGCGCGACGGATCGCTTTGCGGATGACAACCCTGCCCGATGCGTCCACGCCATGAACCTGAAAAACGTTCTTCGCCAGATCAAGGCCGATGGTGCTAACTTCCATGACGGATGGCTCCTTCGCTCGTGAGATGCTTCGACAACGTCCAAACTCTGGCACTTGGATGCCGTGAGCGGGAGCCATCCACATCATCTGTTTTCGCCCTTAAAACGCCTAAAGCAGTCGGGATGCTCACGGCCAGTTCGCGCCCAAGGTGCGAATGGGGGTGGGGGTGAGGGTCAAACCAGCACGTTGCGTGCCGCCGGTCAGTATCTTGTCCGCCCTCCTTCTTCGGCTGCTGGTGGCGCTCAGCGTTCTTGCGTGCGCGGCGTGCGGCTCGTTTGGGCCTGTAACTGTCCAGCGCGATCGGCTGGAGTACATCTCGGCAATCGGGGAGTCGTGGAAGGAGCAGACGCTGCTGAATGTGGTGCGTCTGCGTTACGGTGATGCGCCGAGCTTCATGGAGGTTTCCTCGGTCATCAGCGGCTACACGCTTCAGGGTCAGATCACGGCAGGTGCGCAGTTCAGCTCCGACGTGACCAGCACGATCCCGGGGCGGCTTGCGACGGTCGGCGGCAACGCGTCGTATACCGACCGCCCGACGATCACGTACACGCCACTGTCAGGCGACAAGTTCGCCAGAAGCCTGCTCACACCACTGCCGCCGAGCGAGGTTTTCAAGCTGGTCCAGGCCGGCTATCCCGCCGATCAGGTGCTGCTGGTGACCACGCGGGCAATCAACGGCGTTTTCAACCTGTCCGGCATCGGGGCGCGGGCGCGCCCAGCCGATCCCGAATTCTATCCGCTGCTGGATGCGCTGCGGCGGCTGCAGATCTCGGGAGCGGTCACCATCCGGCTCGAGCGGCGTGGCAACGAGCAGGTCGGGCGCTTGGTCTTGGTCGCACGGCACTCGGCGCAGGTGGAGGAAGACCTGCAATTCGTGCGCAAGACGCTCGGGCTCAAACCCGGGGGATCGGACGAGGTGACGGTCACCTTCGGCGTACTACCGCGAGGCCCGGACGAGCTCGCCGTCCTTACACGGTCGATGATCGAAATCCTGCTGGAAGTCGCCGCCGGCATCGAAGTGCCGCCGGCGCATGTGGCACGAGGGCGGACCGCCGCTTCCGCACGAACGCCGGAGGCGGAGAACCCGCGCGATCGGCCGTTCGTCCGTATCCACACATCAGCGACTAAGCCGGACAATGCGTACGCGGCGGTAAGCTACCGCGACACCTGGTACTGGATCGACGACGACGACCTGAATTCGAAGCGGGTGTTCACGTTCCTGATGATTTTCTTCTCGCTTGCGGAAACCGGTGTCACCCCGCAATTGCCGGTCGTGACCGTTCCTGCGAGCTAAACCTCGGGGCGACGACCTGCGCGGAGGATGGGGGCTGGCGGGGCGGTCACGGTCAATACAGATTATGTTGACCGAGTCTTCGAAGATTTGAATCTGCTAATGCCAGCAGAGACGGGCGCCGGAGGATAGGGGTTATGAAGACCAGGGCGGCGAAGAAGTTCAGCTTGCGCGGGAGGTGTCGACGAACAGCCTGCATGCCGATCTGGAGCGACTTGCTCAGTTGCCCGAGCATCCGAGTGCCACCAGGTGCCGCTTGCGGAAGTTGCTGATGGTGCGAAAATCGGGCCGCAGCGACGTCCAGGCGGGACCCATCTGTGATCCAAAGCAATTACGTTAGCGCGATGAGTAATAATAAGGTAGGCATTGAACCTAGAGTTTGACGGCGGAGCAACTACGGTCTTTTGCAAGCAAAACTACCAAACAGACCGGATCGAGAATATTGCCGTCGTTTGCGAGAATGCAAACTCAGAAAGTGATCTGGGGCACCCTTGGCTACAGCGCTTTTGGTCGCGGGGTGCGAGCAACCATCGTCACGCGCAGCCCCTCAGCCAATGGCTTCCTAATGGCAATCAGCACGAGGCTTACTTTGCCATCACCCAAAAGGAGGAGATACATGAATAGAGCAAACGCCATCCTGACCACGGCCGCTGTGGTGTTAGCTTTTTCTCTGCCCAGCTGGGCGCAGGATATCAAACAGCTCACACACACCGTCACTCTTTCGGGCACCGTGGAGACTATCGATCACGACAAGCGCTCCATATACATGAAGACGGGCGACGGCGAGTTCCAAGCGATCAGCGTGCCCCCAAGCACGAAGCGGTTCGATGAGCTCAAGGTCGGGGACAAGGTGTCGGTGACGTATAACAACACCGTTTACGTGAGACTGAAACCGCAGGACGAGGCCGCGGTCGATACGGGCAGCAAGACCTCCACTATGGGGCAGGAGGCGCAACCTGGGGGCACGACATACGTGGAGAGAACGATCACCGCGACCGTCGCCGCCATCGACGTAGGCGCATCGTCGATGACCTTCGTTGGTCCGGCCGGATGGAAATACAGCCGCCGTGTCGTCGATCCGGCTGTTTTCGATAAGCTTAAGGTTGGCGACCGGGTCGACATCACCTGGAACACAAACGTCACGGTTGCTGTGGACTAACTCTATAGTCGGCAGTTATCGCAGCGTGATGACCTGGATCAGGGAGCGGGACGATCGGTCGCAATTCTGTGGAGGCTAGCGAGCCCGCCCCCGCTGTCGCGCTGGTCTGGTTCGGGTCGGCGTTGTAAGCAAGTGCAAAACCGCGATTACCATGTCGCCGAAATCTAGGAGATTGACGATGACTTCAGAGGTCAAATCGAGAATGGTCTCGCGTCGAGGGATGGTTTCGCTTCTGGGGTTGGCGGCGGCGTTTGCCTTCGCCATGTCACCCACACGCGCTGAGGCCCAGACCACCGGCACCACCGGCACCACCGGCACCACCGGCACCACCGGCACGACCGGCACCACCGGCTCCACCGGCGGCACCAAAGGCATGCAGCGGCGTAAAGAGCGGCGCGGAGGACGCGTCGAGCGGCGTTACGAGCGGCGCGGAGGAACGCCTGCATCAAAACAGCCTGCGCAAGGCCAGCCTGCGCAAGGCCAGCCTGCGCAAGGCCAGCCTGCGCCACAAAAACAGTAGTTAACGTAGAAGAGTTTCTTGTTATACCTCTCGATCCAAAAATAAAGCGTGTTGTCCTTTTCCTGAGCCTGAGCCTGAGGTTGCCAGGACCTGATTCCACGCGAAACGCAGAGTTTATTCTTCCCCTGGCTCCAACGGTTAAGCCGTTCCGCTCGAGCTGCTTGAACGGCAGCCTCGATGGAAATACGCCCACACGCCGGATCATTTTTGCCGTGGATTTTTGGCTGGATCGCAGCGCAGTGGGATCGCCCGCTCTCAGCGGCCGTCTCATTTGCCAGAATGGCCGGCATGGAACGCGAAGCCGCCGTTTCAGTGGTGTTTGCTACCTATCTTAAATTGCGCGTTCCCGTGCAAATGGGGTGTGCTAGGGCGCAGTAGGGGTGGTTGGGGGCGTGTCAGTCGTGCGTTGTGCGTGGTCGTGCTTGAGCAGTATTGGTTGCGCACCCGCGATTTGCGCATGCACTACATTGGACCACTGACGCTTCCTGTCGAACACATTCGGAGGAAGACAGCGTAATCGCGCATGAGCGCTACTTTTGGAACGTGCTTGGTTCCGCCGGCGGCTTGGAGACAAGCGCGGTAAGATCCGGCGCATTATCATTGTCGCCGCCGTGTGACGCAGGGCCCCGTACCAGCCGGTGCCGCGCTGGAAGCATGACCTGAGGGTGACAAAGCTTGTGCGTCGACGTCTGGAAGCGGCCACATTCCGATGCCCTTGGGCATTGATGTCAGGCTCGCGTCGGCACAACCGGATCGCCCTCGGCTTTGGGTGGCGCCGCCGCGGCAGGCGATTTGGGCCGCGGCGACAAGCAGTACGGGCGTGGCCTGATTCAGCCCTCCGTGCGCCGGCCAAGACTGCCCGCCAGAATTTGGACGCTCAACAAAAGTACCCACAGGGGAAAGAGCGCGAAGCTCCAGCGCAGGAAAGGACTGCCGAACAGCAGCAAAACCGCCAGCAGATAGCCCAGCGCGGCCAGCCAGCGAGGCACGAAATGCGTCGCCATCGCGACCGTCGAGGTGGTGATCATAAACACGCCGGCCATCCTCACCATGTAGACGTTGACGAGGCTGTACGAAAGCGTCCTGGCAAAGCGAAACGCCGGCGAGGCGAACGCAGCGGGATCGTCTTTGAACGCGACCAGCATGGTGCCGACGACCGCCGCGGCGACGAACAACATGCCTAGGAACAGGAGGCCGCTTCCCAAAAACACGGTCGCAAAAAAGCGGTCCTCGCGCGGTCCGAGCTGGTCGCGAATGACGCCGATGAACCACAGAAAGGCGATCCCGGCGAAGGGGATGAGGTTGAGCGCCAGCGCGACGTTTGAGCGCAGCGGTCTCGCGATGAGCACAAGACGCGAGGGCACTCTCATTCACATGACTCTGCGTTGTCCCTGATCGCGAGAGACGCACGTGGCAGCTCTCTGAGTGGATCGCGCGACGCAACTAATCTAAAGGAGAGGAAGATCATCCATGAAAGTGATCGCTCAGTTCGTCCGAACGACGTTTGTCGGCGGCCTCCTCTTCCTGGCGCCGATCGTTGTGCTGATCGTCATCCTTGCCAAGGCGTTGGACTACGCAAGGAAGGGCTTAGGCGCCGTTCTCGCTTTTATTCCAGCGGCTTCGGACTTGAGCGTGAGCGCGGCGACGGTGCTTTCGGTCGCGTTCGTCGTGTTCGTCTGCTTTCTTGCTGGGCTCGTCGCCACACCGTGACCGCGGAGCGCGTCATCGAAGCATTGGAGTCGTCGGTGCTCTCGAAGATTCCCGCGTACGAGTATCTGAAGCACGAGAGCGCAAGTGCGCTGGGCGTCGCCCAAATAGGGGAACTCCCCGTGGTCTTCGTGCCGATGGAAGGAGGATGGCAGCTGGGCGTTCAAACCGAAGCGCTGAGCGACGGCCTCGTCTCGGTCTTCGTCCCCGGCGCGCCAGATCCGCATTCCGGGGCGGCCTTTTTCTTTTCGGGGGACAACGTTCGACCTGCCGGCATCGAGCTGGTCGGCGCGCTCAACTGCCTCAGGCGATGCGGCGCGGGCGCTTCCGCGATCGGCGCTAGTTGGCCGGCGAGGGCATAGCGCCGCCTCGGCGACCGCGATCTGGCGAAAGTCGGAATCGCGGAGCCGGCGATGACGCAGGCGCAAGACGATCCGGCCGCGCCCACGGCCCCGGCGACCGACGGAGAGGCGACCGCTACCGAGCCAGCGGCCGTAGAACGTTTCAACCGCGCTGAACTCGAAAAGTTGCTCGCCCCTCGCTCTATCCGGACCCGTTGCTAGCGCAGCTTTCTGCCCGCTAGCGCCTATCCGGTGCAGATCGTCCAGTCGCAGCGCTGACTTGACAAGAACCAGGCCTTCGTCGCCAAAAAAATTATTGCGGGATGGGCTGGACCAGCAATTGCACGCGACCCTCTTTAGAGCGCAGGAGGTGCTCGGTCGCGGTGCCGCATCTTACGCCTGCCGCCTCTCAGCAGCGTTTCAGAATAAAGAGGTCACCAGCTTTTCTGAGTTACTCCCTGGACGGATATTGAAAATTAAGCGCATCGGGGACCGACATGCAGCTCAGAACCCGGCGGCCGCGCGGCTCAGCGCCATCTGATGATCTCGGTATCGGAAAGCCGGATCGACAAGGCGTTGCGCTCGATCCAGAGCCGACTGAGACCTTCGATGTAACGGCGCACGGTCGCATAGTCGTCGTTGAGCACTTTGCCGCGCAACGTCACATCGATCCGCCGCGGTCCCTCAGCCTTGGCCGTTGCCCGCCGCTGGTCTTCGTGTTTGCGGAGGTGTTCCCGCCGTTGCTGCTGAAAATATTGGATCGCGTCATTAGCCATGCCGCCGAGTGTATTCCGGAACACATGTCACCGCATCAACCATTGCCTTTGATCCCGCGACTTACACACTCGCGCGAACTTACACAGTTGCGCGGCGCGGGCGTCTGATGCGGGCGAGGGTACCACCCACCTGTTAAACAAGCCCGCCAGGCGGGCGCCTCCGACACGCATGTCTCCTCAAATTTTTCGGCCAAATCTTTTCCGCCGATTTTTCCGGGCATTTTTGGTGGTGCGGCGGAAAGTGAACGCATCCTGGCGGTGTCAGCCATTCGGGCGGGCCAAGATCGATCAGTTTGTCGTTCGCCTCGGGCTCGTGCTGGCGCTTGGCATGGCGATCGGGACGAAGCGTTCTATGAAGGCGATGCACGGCGGGGAAGAACGTCTCGGCCGGATCAGCAAGATGGGCGACCAATACCTGCGCCGTCTGCTGGTCATCGGGGCCACCGCGCTGGTCCGGCAGTTGCGGAGAAGACCCGACAAGGCCACGCCGCATTTCGCGTCGCTGCTGGCGCGAAAGCCGGTGCGGATCGCGACCGTCGCCATGGCCAACAAGATGGCGCAGATCGTTTGGGCGCTGATGACGCGCGGAGAAACGTATCGCGCAGCACATATCCCGATACTGGCTGCGTAAGGGATAACGGTTCAGCCGGGCCACACTGGCTGCACGAACTTGTGGGAGCGATGCGATGTGATGGCAAGACCGGTCAGAACGGGAACAGGGACAACCCACCGAATGTCGGAGGCCTCACAGCCTGATAATCAGAATGGACCCGGTTCGCTTACCCCATCAGGGCCAGCAGTCCAAATCGATTGCATCAATAGGCCGGATCGAAGACTGCTCCCGACCAATGCCAAACCATCAAATTTCTCTTGCAACAAGGGGGCCATCCACAGAAGACGTTCGGCTTAAACGGGACTGGGCAAAAGAATTTAGTCGGACGCATAATTTCGCAATCGTTGAAGCTTGGTCAGCGTATTGAAGTTCCACAATTGAGTGCGGAGATTCCCGAGTGAAATCCGGTCATTGACAATGATTTGGAGAGCCGGCGCGTCCGGTAATGCCTACATTCCGGGACCGGAAAGGCGTGAATTCGGTCCTTGCGATTTAACCACTCGCAACCGGTAGAGCAACGAAGAATGTCGCTCCGCGGTCTGGATTGTTGGATGCCCACAGGCGGCCACCGAGGGCCTCAACGATGGTATGGCAGATCGATAGTCCCAGTCCCGTGCCAGAGGGTTTTGTCGTAACGAAGGGCTGGAACAATCGTTCCTTCACACTGGCGTCGATGCCACTGCCGCGATCACTCGCCGAGACCTGCGCCATGCCTTGATGGTATGACGTCGTGATGGTCAGACTGCGATCGTCGGCCTTGCTCTCCACCATCGCATCGCAGGCGTTAATGACAATGTTCAAGAGAACCTGCTTCAACTGGACGGGATCGGCTCGTACCGCGGGAATGTCGGTGGCGAGCTTGGTCGCGACGCTGACATTGTCTTCGAGCAACCTGCGATCGGCCAACTCCAAGACATCGGCAACGATTTTGTTGAGGTTCACCTGCTCGAGATGAGTGTCAGCCTTCTTGAATAGTGCCCGCAAGCGCTGGATGACATTGCCAGCGCGTTTGCTGTCGGCAGCTATGTCGACAAGGATCTCACGAACTTCGTCGGTATTTGCCGGCTTCTGAAGAAGAAGGTCCATCCCTGACTCAGCATTGGCGAGAATGGCTCCCAGGGGACTATTAATCTCGTGGGCGATCGCGCCCGAAAGCTCGCCCAAAAGCGAGACGCGGCCCAAATGCGCTAATTCTTGTTGCTGTTGTTCCAGCACGGTCTGGGTGCGCTGCCGCAGCCGTGCCTGGATAATCAGCGCGGCGATGAGAAGAGCTTGCACAGTCAAGGCCGCCGCCGCGCCAATAACCAGCGATTTGTGTTCTTCCCACAGCCCCGGCGGGCGAAACCGAACGATGGTACCCGGCGGCAGATTGGCTTCGCTCAGCCCCCAGCGCTGGAGTTGCCGCCAGTCAACGATGTTCCTGGTTGGTGCCACCATTCGCGGGCCCAGCTCGGGTTCATTCATTAGCCGCACGGCGAGTTGGGCTGTTTGCTGGCCTTCTCCCCTGAGGTCTTCCATATTGCCGCCAGTATTGCCTCGACCGAGCACCATCTCGTACCCAGCGTAGAATGGTACGCTGGCTATGGCGGCCAGCCTTTGATCAACGTCCCGTGCGATAAAGAACTGACCAGCAACGTCGCGACTGATACCTAGATCGAGCACAAAGGTCCCTTTCGGTAACTTGCCGACGGCGCGCGACACGTCGGCCATCGCCAAATTGGACCAATAGGTGATCTCTAGCCGATGCGCGAAGGCCTTTAGCCGATCCGGCGTCACTGCTGCTTCGTGCCGTTCCGCGTCCGAGGTGCCGACGAGTATGATCAAACGTGTTGCGTCCGGCTGCAGGTGCATCGCCAAATCCACGGTCGGCGCCGGATCATAGCGGCTGACGATTCCAGGGATTTGCGGCGGTACGTGCCAGACCTTCAGCTCATCCTCAGTTAGCCGCGAAAACATTAGCCGGCTCTGGGGAAACAGGGACTCTCGCCGAGTTATCAGGAAATCCAACCCCTCGGGAGCCATTGCGATTACGACATCGATGGGCCGCCCCGCGTATTTGTCGCGAAGAAAGGCGGCCAATTGTGCTGCATACTGAGGCTTCGGAAATCGCTCGATATCAAGATACTCAGTGTAGATCTCGACGCTGGGAAGATCCGATTCCAATTCCTCACGAATGCCGGCCTCGACCCGAACGAGGGCCGGCAAAGCGCTGTCGTAGGGACTGACTAACAACACCCTCCGTAGTTCGTCCGCGAAGACTGGACGAACCGTCACAATGAAGAGGATTGCCATAACGCTGTAGGCTTGGCAGAAGCGTCGACGATCCGGTGATGGTGCCTTGTGTCCTGTCATCCCAAGTTTAGGCCTGTTGAATTCGCGGATTATATTGTGGATGTTATCTCCTCGCATTGGGGGATTCCCTGAGGGCGCAATCCCTAGACGCGAGCAGTCCCTGCTGGCAAAACCTATGAGCTGGGCGGCCGCGATGTCGGGTCACTGCCACGCTGGGGCTTGAGGCTATTTGGGAACACTGTAACAGCGGCCTCGTCGCGGTACGACGACTTGTGCTCAAACGAGGAGAATATGGAACAATTGGCAATCGTGGCGACCATAAAGACCGTCCCGGGCAAGCGGGAGGAATACCTGAAGCATCTGAAGGCTCACGCCCAACGTTGCCTAGCAACCGAGCCGGGCACCCTAAAGTTCGAGCTACTCGTGGCCACAGCACGAAGCCGACACGATTATGCTGTACGAGGTCTACTTAAGTCCTAAGGCCTTCGACGCGCATTGGAATGGCCGTCCCGGCTGCAGGCGGTCCAGGATTCTGAAGGCCTCACGGTCAGCGTAACCGGCGTGCGTTGCGATGCAGTCGACCAATAGCGATCGGGTCACCCCGGGCGCCGGGCCGCAGTTTACTTATGGAATGGCCCGCCGCTCTTTCAGCGATATTTGGAGACCCAGTTTGGAATTGAATATTCAATGTTCGCAGTGCGCGACACACTAAGAGTACAGGGCGCATGCCGCCTAACTTGGGGGCTCCGCGCAACGATCTCGGACGCTTGTATGCTTTTGCCGTCATGGCGGCCCCGCGTCCACCCGCGCTTATCTCAGAGAGACAAGGACGAACTGAGCAGAAAGATGGTGCGAGCGCTAAAGGACAACGTCGACCTCGCGCCGCTCGCCTTTGAAATGCGTACGGCCGCACACTTTATGTCCAAAGGCTTCGACGTCGAATTTACCGACCTCTGTGGCGATGCCCGATTCGATTTCTTAGTCAGGAATTCGCACGGCGAAATGGAGGTGGAATGTAAGAGCGTGTCCGGTGATTTAGGGCACCAAATCCACTTGTTGCGACCCCGTCCGGCCGATTGCATGGAGACCAGGAGTTTTTGCGATCAGTTGCGGGAGCCATCACCAAGGCCTTCACCGAAGAAAGGGATATAGTGGAAGCGTGTCATGCTCAGTTCAATACCATGAGCTTCCTATCGAGGGTCCCCATTCGCTGAACCGGGAAACCCGCCGTTAGTCAAGGAAGATGATGTGTGGGAATTTTGTCTTCCGGTGGTTGGTAATCGCGCTGGTCACCTGATGATGACGTTCAAGCCTGCCCATAGCGCAACCATTGCCCTTCGAAGTTTGCACCAGGATCGGTTCCTGTTAGGCCTATATCGCAATATCATTGAAGCAGCGAAGGAGCAGCTATCCGGCCGGCACGCCGCAGTCATCTGTGTACAGATGCGCAATCTAACGAGTGCTCAACTACGGGAACTAGGTACCCCCTTTTCTTTGCGGGTGAGTTATGATTCAAGATCGGGATGCTTCCCGAAGCAAGAGAAGTTCGGCTGAAGCCGAAGATACGCAAAGTGCTTGAAGCCCGTTGCCGTGCGGCGAGCACGCCGCAAGGGGACGTGAAGCGGGCGAGGATCGTGTTGCTGGCAGCCGAAGGCCGCAGCACACGTTCGATTGCGCAGGAAGTAGGCGTTCAACCGCGCATTGTCAGCAAATGGCGGCATCGGTTTGCCGATCATGGAGTTGTCGGATTGAAGGATCGCCCGCGGGCGAGCAAGAAGCCGATCTACGGCCAGGCGACGAACCGGCGGATTCTGGCGCTTCTGGATAAGCCGGCGCCCGCGGGCTACGCCCGTTGGACGGGCCCGTTGCTGGCGACGGCATTGCAAGACGTTGATGTTCAGTATGTTTGGCGGTTTCTGCGCGAGCACCATATCGATCTGGCGGCGCGCAAGTCCTGGTGCGAGAGCAATGATCCGGCGTTTGCGGCACAAAGCGGCCGACGTGGTCGGTCTCTATATCGATCCGCCCGCCAAGGCGATGGTGCTCTGTGTCGATGAGAAGCCTTCGATCCAGGCGTTGGAACGGGCGCAAGGCTATTTGAAGCTCCCGAACGGACGGGCCTTGACCGGTCAGAGCCATGATTACCAGCGCCACGGCACCACGACGTTGTTTGCGGCGCTCGACGTCGCCACCGGAAAGGTCGTTGCCGAGCATTCCAAGCGCCGGCGCCGGGTCGAGTTCCTCGCCTTCATGAACCGTGTGGTTGCCGGCGTCCCGGATCGCGAGTTGCACGTCGTCCTCGATAACCTCAACACCCATAAGAAGTGCGATCGCTGGCTGAAGAAGCACCCAAACGTCCACTTCCATTTCACCCCGACGCGATCATCGTGGCTCAATCAAATCGAGACCTGGTTTTCCATCCTTCAAGGCCAATCGCTGACCGGCGCATCGTTCACGTCAGTCGAGCAGTTGCAGGAGCACATCAATGCTTTCATTCAAGCCTATAACCAGACAGCCATGCCGTTCGCATGGACCAAGAAAAAGGTCCATCAGCGGCGGTTCAAAAATCGTCGTATCACCCAGCTGTGAGTCCAGGTACTAGCTGAGACCCCAAACCAGACGAAGCAGCCCACGGCACTGCAGCAGATGACCGCAAAATTCTTCGACAACGACACACGTAGTCATGTTCATACGCTCTCATACATTGCCCCTGGCCATTATGTGCGAAGAGATGTGGACTTTCCCGACACGGACGGTGCAGGCATCATACGCAGAAGCATTGTTGCCGAAGATGCTGCCTCTTACACATTCAGAAACAAGAAGAATCCTCACGAGCCGGACCGCCGTTACTACTGTTTCTAACCACGCGGTCGGGAAGCGGTGGCAATCGCTACGCGTGTCGTGCTATCGGCTCATGTGGTCGTAATGGCCGTCCAGCTAACTAAACTAAGGCTGCGCTTTAGCTCGGCTTATGCTCCTCGAGTACATGCGCGCCTTGCGTCAGCAGCCATGTTGAGCGGGGATCGAGTTGGACCGCTTCTTGCCAGCTCGCAATGGCGATGTAGAGGCTGGAGGCAGCCGATACTGTGTGCGCGAGCGAGTCGCTGTCCCATTGTTCGAGGCGATAACAAAGGTCGGGCCTCAAGTCGTGCTCGAGGTGCATTTCCCGCGCCGCAATGGCAACCCGCCGCGCTTCATGAGCGATACCTGCGACGGCTGCGCTCAGCTTTTCGGATAGCCCTTCGAGATCCCGCATCAGGACGATCAGGCGAGATTCCGTCGGCAAATCCATAGGCACAAAATCTCTTCGAGGGAAAAAAGAGACCCCAAGCAAGGGTGCTTGGGGTCGAGCCGGCGCGGGTCGGGGGACATGGACGGATGTGACGTCGCGCCGTCCGCAGTATGCGTATGTGTATCGTCGCCGCGTGAAGCTTATAAGGCTATCGGGGGAGTTCCCTAGTTCGGTTCCAAAGATCCATTGGTTATTCACGGGATTCCATTAGCCATTCACACAATTGTCACGTCAGCGCGGCGCTGATCCATTGCTGGTATGTTGCCCGTGCGATGGTTGTACCCAGATGGCCACTTGGCGCTTCGAGTTTATAGTTACGGGACAGCCGTACTCGGACCCAGCAGATGACGCCAGCGACGACGATACCGAACATCAGGGCGTTGTAAGGCGAGGGCAAGATGGCGAGGAAGATGCCTACACATGCAAGCCCTGGCAGGGCTTTTTCTTGCCTTCAGCCCAGGCCCTTTACCGGCATCCATCCATGGATGCCCCCAACGGTCTGGCCGCTATCGCCGATTTTCCTTGCGACCGGTGGCCTAGAGGTGCTGGCGGTAGCTACGGCCCTCTCACCGGTTGAAGCGACCCTATGGCCCACGCTCTGAGGCCGCGCCAACTGGGGTATTTCCTTTAGGTTTAGAGCGTTGACCCGCGCGGGCGGCTGAGTCACCCCCAAGAAAGCTGCCGTTGACGATCCGCAACGATTTCTAGCGGCTGGAGAAAGTCAGATATTATCTTAACTTATTGATTTTATTGGCGTCCCCGGCGTGAACTCGAACACGCGACCCACAGTTTAGGAATTTGATACTAGGTTTCCGGTTGTTGCCGTTGCTATCGGATCCTCATATGGATCAGTGACCTGGTTGCCGATCGTTGCCGCCTGTTTCCGCAGACTTGATCTCTGGTGATACCTAGGGGATGGGGATGCCTATTCCGGACAGCGGCGGACGGAAGGATAACCGATGCGCGGCCAGATCACCAAGCGCTTGGTAGACGCGTTGCAGCTGGTGCCAAGCGGCGCCGAGGCGGTTCTTTGGGATATCGAGCTGAAGGGCTTTGGCGTTCGGGTTCAGTGTGGCGGTGGCAAGAGCTACATCGTTCATTACCGCGCTGGCACGGGCGTATGGCGCCGCTGCGCAAGCTGACGCTTGGCGGACACGGGTCGCCGTGGACGGCGCCGGCGGCTTCAAGTTGAACAATCCACCCAGGTGATGCTGGGTTGCTGCGCTGATCATGATGGCATCGGGCGCCGCCAACGCCTGTAGCCGCGCCGCAAGATTGGGGGTCTCTCCGACGATGCTGCGCTTCGCCAGAGCCACGATCTCGCCTACCACGACGAGGCCGGTGGCGATCCCAATCCGTGTCTGAAGGGCCGATCCGTCGGGACGCGCAATGTCCCTGACTTCAGCGACGATGGCGAGAGCAGCCCGCACCGCGCGCTCGGCCGCATCCTCATAAGCGCGCGGAAAGCCAAAATACGCCAACACGCCGTCGCCCATGAATTTGGCGACAAACCCGCCAAACCGTCCGATCGCGCCAGCCGCCGCATCCTGATAGCGCCGGATCAGCGTACCCAGTTGTTCGGGATCGATTGCCCCGGACAGCGTTGTGGCGTCGACCAGATCGCAGACTAGAACCGTCACTTAGCGCCGCTCTGCTTCGCCGGGCGCTTCGGCCGGGGACGTGCTGGCGTGTTCGGGCTATTGCCGCGGTAGCGGATGGCCTTCAACAGGCGGCGGCGATTGCCAAGGGTCACACCGAGCCGTTCAAGATCATGTTCGGTCAAATCCGGCAGAATATCCACGTCGATGTCGTTTGCTTCGAACGCATCGGCGTATTGCTCGAACTTGTTCTTGCTCAAGATCGCTCATGCCCCGTCACGTTCCTTGGGCAGCGCTAGCTTGGCATCCTCAGATCATACAGCAAGTTTGAAACGATTTGTGACGAACTCCGACCACCGGTTTGGGTCATGGACGTCGATTTGAGCACGCTGCAATGACTTCCGCTTTGCATCCGACAGCAACTGGCGCGCTGCGTTGCGGAAGATTTCGTTGCGCCAGACCTGCACCGCCGGACGAAAGCGGCTCAATCAGCTCAAAAACTCAACGCGACCATTGTCGAGATCATAACGTGCCGCTACTACTTTGACCTTATTCTCTCTGATCAGATGCGAAACGATTTCGCTTTTGGTGGCGACCTTCGTGGCTGTTCGTTTCGCACTTTCTCGAACCGTATTGTCCACAAAATCACCGGGCTTACCGCGAACGGCCTTCGCAGCTGGGACGATGGCATTGACCATAGGGCCGATGGAGCCTGGAAGTTTGGTGTGTTTCTCAAGAACTTCGCAAGCGGCAGCGACCGCCCCACATCCTTCATGACCCATAATCACAATCAGGGGAACTCCAAGATGTTCGGCGCCGTATTCAATCGTCCCCATGGTCGCTGTATCGACCATGTTGCCCGCGTTGCGGGCGACAAAGAGCTCGCCTAGTCCAAGCCCACCAAACAGCAGTTCAGGCGGAACGCGGCTGTCAGAGCAGGCGATGATCGTTGCCCATGGGGTTTGCGCCTTCGCTACGTGTTCACGCTGGGTTGAGAGATCAAGCTCGCAAAGCTGCGGAGCCCTAACGTATTGCTCATTACCAGCTTTGAGTTTTGCCAGTGCTTCGTCCGCGGTAAAGCTCGTTGTGGCAGCGTCTGCCGCAAAAGAAGGACGCATGTGAAAGAGGCTCGTTGCAGCGATGCCCGCCGCTAGCGAGAGGACCCTACGGCGGCCCAGTGCAAATCTATTACAATCGTCGCACATGACTGGTCCCCTTTTTCTCAAAAGCTTACGGTCGCGACATTCTTAGCGTGCCTGCTTAAGGGTAGCGCAAGCAATACCGAGATCAACTTGTGGGCGCCCGACGATGTGATCGAAGGATCCTGTCGCAGTACCGCAATTGACAGTCGCAAACCGGCGAAATGAGTCAACAGCGCCGGATTTCCGATGTCCGCGGAGAGTCCGGTTACCCCTCGAAACTCTCGGTGAATGCTGACATGCCGGATTGGCAGCGGTGCGCCAGTTCCGGACATCAGCGCGACAAAGCAGCGTCTAGGGCGCCAGCGTAGCAGCACTTGATTTGAGTGGGTTTCGGCTCAGATTTTCATATCCCGCAACGAGCGCATCGAGCAGGTGACGCACGGCCGGCACCATCCCTCGTCGCGAGGGGAAGATCGCATGCACGAGCCCTGCCTTGGTCGCCAAGTCCGGCAGTAAGTGCCGGAGCCGACCAGCTTGTAAATCATCGTCCACGAACTCCCGTGGTAACAATGCCACGCCAACGCCTAGCAGCGCTGCAGTCTGCAGGCTGGCAATGTCGTCCGTCGCTAATCGAGGTCGATGAACCAACGACGCCAATTGCCCGGTAGTGTCGACGAGGTTCCAGATATATCGCTCGCTGTTGTTGGTCATGGAGAGTGTCGGCCAGTCCTTCAGGGATCCGATCGACGTGGGGGCCGCATGGCACTCCACCAAATCCGGGCTGGCAACCAGAACGAAGGTCGATAACCCCAGTTGCCGGACCGCGAGGTCGGTGTCCTCCAGTGGCGGGGGCCTGACCCGAATGGCGACGTCCAAGCCTTCCTCGATGACGTCGACGCGGCGGTTGGTTGCATCGACCAGAACCTGGACATCGGGGTTGTCCTGGATGTATCGCGAGATCATCTCGGCGATGCCCGAGCTCAGCAATCCTACCGGGCAGCTGATCCGCACGGTGCCCTGTGGCTTGGTCCGTGTCTGATCCACGATCTCCTTGGCGGCCTTCGATTCCGCCACCAGCGCCAGGCAGTGCTGGTGAAACTGTCGCCCGGTTTCCGTCAACGACAGGCTGCGGCTGGTGCGATTAAGGAGGCGCACCCCGAGTTCCTCCTCTAAGGCACGAACCCGACGGCTCAGCTTCGACGTCTGGAGACCTAGACCGCGCGCGGCCCCGGTAAAGCTGCCACGCTGGACAACTTCAGCGAAGAGCCGAAGATCATTGAGATCCGAGATGTAATCCACCGGATTAGACTCCAAATAGTCCCCGTCGTTCTACTCAAAGCAATGATCATTTGCAATATAGGCGATTTCCAGACAATCGTTGCGGCATTAGCATCGTCTGCCAGCCTGAGACCTTCACCGGTGTCGATGGGAGGTTGATGGGAGCCGGCCCGGTTAGGGCGGTGGAACATGGAGGCAGAGATGCTTGCGCACCGGCCTTGGGGATCACTGGATGCAGCTGACCTCGGCTGGCTACGCGCGAAATACCATTTTCAGATCAACGCTGCCGGCAACCCCGCGCATCAGGCGCTAGGCTCCCTGATCGTCTGGAACGACGATGAGATCGCCGTTGGCAGCGGCTTTCCCCTGCATGGACATCGCGACGTCGAGATCATCACCTACGTCCGTCAGGGCGTACTCAGGCACCGCGACACGCTGGGTTCCGAGGGAACGATCCGCGCGGGCGATATCCAGGTGATCAGTGCGGGCACGGGCATCCGCCACGCCGAGTTCAACAAAGGCGATGTGCCGCTCAGGATCTACCAAATCTGGCTGCTGCCCCGCGAACGCGGCGGCGAGCCCCGGTGGGATACCAAGCCGTTTCCGAAGAATGATCGCTCCGAGCGCTTCGTGGTGCTCGCCAGCGGCTTCGATGACGATAACGGCGCGCTCTCCATTCGTGCGGACGCGCGCCTGCTTGGCGCGACGCTGAAGGCCGGCGAAATCGTCCGGCACGACTTCAGCCCGTCGCGCCGCGCTTATCTCGTCGTCGCCTCGGGGCGAATTGAAGTCAACGGCGAGCCCGTGGGCCCGCTGGACGGCGTGGCAATGGCAAACGTTTCGGCGGCCGAGGTATCTGCCCTCGAAGACTCCGAGCTGGTGATGGTGGACGCCGGCTAAGTCCTCTCTTCCCGTCCACCTGCATGTTCTCGTTCACGGAGGTCGTCATGGAAAGGTACAAATTTCTTCCGTTGTTGGGTCGCATCTTGCTCGGTGCGCCGTTTCTCCTGAGCGGGCTGAGCAAGCTCGGCGCGTACACGGCGACGGTGGGCTACATCTCGGCAGTCGGTTTGCCGGTGCCGCCGCTCGCGTTCGCCGTCGCGGTGATCATCGAGATAGGTGGCGGATTGCTGCTGCTATCAGGTTACCGGGTCCGCTTTGCGTCGCTGGTGATGGCGGTGTTCTGCCTGGTCACGGCGATTTCCTTCCACCGCAACTTCGGTGACCAGAACCAGATGATCAACTTTCTGAAGAATGTGATGATGGCAGGCGGTCTCCTGCAGATCACTTACTTCGGTGCCGGCGCGTTCAGTCTTGACGCACGCTTCGCGGAATCGGCCCCGCGCAAGCCGGCCCTGCATGCGAGCTGAGCATCGTTTGCGAGTTTGAACACGTTCTCCTCCGGCAACAGCAGCTACTGACACTCCGGCGTCCCCGGAAACATCAGACGGAGTTTGCAATATGTCTAAGGTTCTGGTGCTCAACTACTCCTCCTACGGACATGTGGAGGCGCTCGCTCCGCGGGTACCAAAGTCACGTCAAGCGGGTACCGGAAACGGTCCCTGCGGACGTGGCCAAGGGGCGCCTACTTCAAGCTCGACCAGAAGGCGCCGGTAGCGAGGGTCGCCGAACTCGCCGACTACGATGGCATCATCGTCGGCACACCGACCCGCTTCGGGCGCATCTGCTCCCAGATGGCCGCGTTTCTGGATCAGTCCGGCGCTTTGGATGCGCGGCGCCCTGATCGGCAAGGTCGGCGGTGGCCTTCACCTCGACCGCCACCCAACACGGCGGACAAGAGGCAACGCTGTTCTCGATCATCACCAACCTGCTGCACTTCGGCATGACCATCGTCGGTCTCCCCTACAGCCATCAGAGGCAGATGACCCTGGACGAGACCGTGGGCGGCTCACCGTACGGCGCCACGACCGTCGCCGGCGGCCAAGGGCAACGCCAGCCGAGCGCCATCGAGCTCGCTGGCGCCCGCCACCAGGGCGAGTTGATCGCCAAGACAGCGAACAAGCTGTTCGGTTAATGCAAGCGGCTGCGAATTGATGCGCCCCCCATGGTCACCACAGCAAAGGCGGCAAATCCGATGAACACGATCCGCTTCGAACGCCGCGACACCGTCGGCAGTATCGTGCTCGCCAACCCTCCTTACAACCGCATAGACGGCCGTTTTCCGGTCGCCCTGAGAGAGGCCGTGCATGAGGCCAGTGAGAGCGACATCCGCGTTCTCGTTGTGCGCGCCGAAGGCCCACATTTCAGCGTTGGCGGCGAGGTCCGCGAATGGCCCGGCAAGGATGTGAATTGGTTTCGAACCTTCGTCGCCGAGGTCAATGCGTCCTATCGCGCGCTGGAGGCGCTGCGCATTCCGACTGTCGCGGTGGTGCAGGGGCTGGCATTCGGCGGCGGGTTCGAGCTGGCACTCGCGTGCGACTTTCTTGTTGTGGGCAAGGGCTCGGTGTTGCGCTGCGTCGAGGTCACGACCGCCATGCTTCCGATCGCGGGTGCGCTTCAGCGTCTCGCCGAGCGCGTCGGGCGCGCTAGGGCGTCGCGTTACGCGATGCTGGGCGAGCCGATCACCGGGAATGAGGCGGGCGCGTTGGGGATTGCCACCCACGTCGCTGCGGACGCCGACCTGAACGACGTCGCCGAAGTGCTCGTGCAGACTCTGGCCAGCGGTCCCACACGATCCTATGCCGCAACGCGCACCTTGCTTAAGGCCTGGTCGAGCGGCGGCGTCGCGGGTGCGGACGTCGTCATGCTCGATGTCACGATGGACCTATTCAACAGCGCGGACGCCAGGCGCGGCTCCTCAACACCGCGAAGGCGTTCGACGCCGATGTCGAGCCGCCTGCGCTCATTTTCGAAGGCAAATGATCGGCAAGCCCGCGATGCGCCGCCCGGGCCGCATAATCAAGGAGAAACGCGATGAATGAGCGTATCCACGAACTGCTTCATCGCAACCTTCAGGAGGTCTTCGGCGAGGGCGACGCGGCGTGCCGCCGCGCGGCGATCGACGAACTCTATACCGAAGACTGTGTGCTGTATGTGCCACCGGGAAAGTTCGTCGGGCGTGAAGCCCTCGACAAATTTGCTGGCGACCTTCGCGCGACTTACCCGCACTTCGCTTACACTCCTCGCAGCGAACCTCAGGCCCTCCACAATGCGGGTCGTCTGGCTTGGGGTTCCGGCCCGCGCGGCGAGGCGCCTGACTACACCGGCTTGGATGTGATCATCGTTCGCGATGGCAAGATCGCGGCGCTATACGTGTTCCTCGATTTCATGCCTCCCAATCGTCGACGAGCCTGAGGTCCGCTTGGGTTCGGAGGCAGGCAATGTGGCCCTTGCCTGCGCGAAGAAAGAGACCGCCGCGCTCGCTGCGTGAGGTAGCACCGCCCCAACAAAATACTTGCTGGAGAACAACCGTGTCGAACACCCAGAAGCTCATCGCCGTCGTCGGCGCAACCGGTCAGCAAGGCGGCGCCGTTGCGCGCGCGCTGGAACTCGCGGGGCACGGTGAACATTTGGCGTTGGTCGGCGATTTCCTGAGCTTCAACGAGATCATCACCACCCTGAATCGACAGGGAAACACGCTCTCGTTCAAGCAAGTCCCGCGCGAGGTTTTTGCCGGCCGGTTCCCGGGCGCCGAGGGGGTCGCCGCGATGCTCGCCTACTTCGAAGCGCACACGTACCTCGGTTCGGATTCGCGCGACGCGATCGCGCTCGCCAACAAAGTGGCCGGCCAGCAGCCGACGAAGTTTGCCGCGTGGGCCCGGGCTAACTTCGCGACCCCGGCAGCCGCCTGAAGACACGTCTCTCCAAAGAAGAACCGCGATGAACGCTCGCGCGATGAACTTGCAACCCGTTTTTCGCCCGAATCCTTGGTCGCGCCGCGACGCGTGATTGCCGAAGGCTCCCTGAACCGCACGGAGAACGGGCGAGTCTTCGCTGCCGTCGCCAAGTCCCAGGGTCCATAACGCGGCCGCGGTACTTGCTCGTCCGAACGCAGTCGGGGGACTGCTGCGCCGCCGCGTCTCAAATTCCGCCTATGTCGGCCTGGGGTCAAAAACGCCGGAATCTGAATGTCCACGAAGAGTCCGCTTATCTCCCGAAACCCTACGTGAAAGCTGAGACCCCGGTTGGGCCGTTGGGGCCAAGGAGCGGACGGTTCCCCTGACCGTCTGATTCAAGCAGTCCTTGAGTCGGTTGACCTCGGTCCGAGCACAATGATGGCGCTTAGCTCGACAAGCCGCGCCCAACCTGGAAACGACAAGGCACCTGCCAGCCGAATAGAGATGTGGTCGAGCGGCCTGTGCCAGCCGGACGCCACTCCATTAAGGTCGCAATCCATAAGCAGAATTGGAGATTGACCGTCGTCGAACCATCAGCTGAGTGCGAGTACAGTGGCAGCATTGAATGTGTGTACGCGATTGTGATTCGGGCCATGTAGGATAGTACACTGGCAGTGCGAGCCTTGATCTGGGCGAGTATCTGGCTTGCGAGCTACGGAGGTTGCATCTGCCGGGCTTACCCTTCGTCCACGTAACCGACGTTCAGTCGGCCGACATAGTCAAGGGACAGATGGCATTCAACCGATGTACATCTTGGCTTGCACAGGCTCGAATCGTAATCAAGAGCGCCAGGGAGAGCCGAGCTTTGGTCACGGGCAAAAGCGCCGCAACGATTTGTTGTGTTTGTGCGGTTTCGCTTGTGACCCTCTTCGTAGTCCGTTCATTCGCCGAGGAAAATCCCGCCGGTGTCATCGCCGCTTTGGGCCTACGCGAGAGCGATGTCGCGGCCCGTGACATGAAGCAGTGGGAAAAACCACGCAAGATTGTGGTGATGACCGATAGTTCGGCGCTGGTGGCGGAGCTCCAGAACGTGGCTAAAGGAGTAACCGTCGTCGGCGCTCGCTCCCGTCGGGAGGCAATGGCGCAAATTGCCAATGCCGATGGACTGATTGGCAACTGTATTGTCGACCTAATCAATGCCGGTGCCGCGTTACGATGGATTCAGACCCAGAGCGCGGGTGTCGAGGACTGTGTTGCCATTCCCAAAGTTCATAATGGCGGCATCATTCTCACCAATATGCAGCGGGTGAACGGTCCCAACATAGCCGAACACACCATGGCGCTGATCCTGACCCTGACCCGTCAGATCAACGTCTATCTTGCCAACCAGAGCAAGGGAATATGGGCCAAAGGTCCACAACAAAAGCTGATGGACCTCGAAGGTCACACGATGCTGGTCGTGGGCTTGGGCGGCGTCGGAACAGCGATCGCCGCGCGTGCCCATGCGTTCGGCATGCATATTCTCGCAACTCGCAGCTCTGGCCACGAGGGACCGAATTTTGTCGATTACGTGGGCGTTGCCGATGAACTGCCGAAGTTGATCGGTCGGGCCGACATTGTCGTCAATGCGACACCTCTGACGCCAGAGACCACGGGTCTTTTCAATGCCACCATGTTCGCGCGGATGAAGCCGACCGCATATTTCATTAACGTCGGCCGCGGCAAAAGCGTCGTGACCAACGATCTCCTGGCCGCCCTGAGGATCGGCCGCATTGCCGGCGCTGGGTTGGACGTTGTCGATCCGGAGCCGTTGCCCAAGGACCATCCGTTGTGGCATGCCCCGAACGTTGTCATCACGCCCCATGTGGCGGGGAGCTCGGAAATCAAGCTCGACAACGCTTCGCTGGTGATACGCGAAAATCTGCGCCGTTACATCGCCGGCGACAAATTATATTCGGTCGTGGACGTCACTCGCGGATATTAAGCCCAATTTCAATTGAGACGGGTCTGATTGTAGAGGTACGGCCCGTTGGCTCTGACGCGTGGGCCACCTCGCGCCGCCCGCCGATAACCCGACGCCGCTCCGGGAATAAGCGCCCCGCCCAGTCGCCCGGCGCGCTTCGGGCCGGCAAGGGACCGGGCAATTCGGGCGCGGTAGGCGACGTACTCGGCGCCGAACTGATCGGCCAGCAGCCGCTCCTCGGCCCGCATCCCCGGAACGAGCGAGATCAGCAACAGCGCCGCGATTCGGCACCTAAATGCTTACCTTTTCGGATCGATCCGAAGCGCCGCTTTGGGTCAAAACCACCGGAATTCCAATGTCCGTGGATGGTCCGGTTACCACCCAAAACTCTCCGTCAAAGCTGACATTCCGACTTGGCAGCGGAGTGCCATAGGCGGACGGCGCTCAGCTCCTTGTCAGGGCTAGAATTGAGCGCCGCCACGCCGCTCACGCGATCCCGCCGACGATGTGTCGGCCAAATCTCCGGTTAACGGGCCCGCTTAACGCTGCCGCGGTACAGCGTCTCCGAGGGTAATTCTCCAAAGCGCGTTTGGTAGTCGCGGGCAAATCGTCCGAGATGGCCGAAGCCGAAAGCATTTGCGACCGCCGCGACCGATGAGCCTTGCCGTCCGGCCTTCGCCAGGTCAGCCCGCGCCAACTCCAACCGGATCGCTCGCAGATACGCCATGGGCGTCGTGTCGCGGAACCGACGAAAACCGGTCTGCATCGCTCGCGTGCTGACGCCCGCGACCCCCGCCAGGTCCGCGAGCATGATGGCATCGCGCACATGCGCCGCGATGAATTGTTCGACACGCCGCACGAAGAACGGCGCCGCCGCACTGCCCGCAGCCTCGATTGCGCGCGCCTTGTTGTGCGGGATCGATGCCAGGAGAAGCGAGACCAGCCCCGATGCCATCCGGTCTGCGACCAGCGGGCGCGATAACTCCGACGCCTCGTTCCTGAGATCGTCGCACAGCATTCGCACATAACTTGTCAGCGTGCCGACTTTCGCCATGTCATCGATGGGCGACGAGTCGAATTCGATGCGACCGGCGTCGTCGCTGTCGTCCAGGAGCGAAATTCGCGCTCGACGATCTGCTTGTCGATCCGCAGCATCAGCTGGCGTGCTCCCGGCAGCCAAGCCTTCTTGAACGCCCCGAAAGGATTCGTGACGGCGACGGACCCCGCCGTCAGAACGCTGTGGCGCCTCTCCCCCCGCATGTTGCACTCGCCGGCCAGCGTGAATTGGAGCACATAGAAGTCAGTGAATGGCGGAGCAGTGACCATCACGCCCGCGCCATAACGGAGCAAATTGAAAGTGACGGCGCCCAATTTAGCCTGGCGATGGCAAAAATCGACGTCACGCTCGCGCGGCAAGTAATCAAGGCCATGCTCGACGAACACGCCGCCATTGTGCTCTCGCACCTCCTCCAAATCGCGCGCGCGAAAGACTGCCTGGCGCGGTAGGAGATCCAAGCCGCCGATCATGAAGCTACCGCCAGGCGTCGCCGCAATGACGGGCGAGGTGCTCATGGCAATCTCCTTACACGCAAAAGGCTAGAAGCGGCAACATCCCAGGTCAAGATCGGAGCAAACGCGACCCGCAAATCTGCGCGTTTCCCGGACAGATCTTGCGCAATCCGGCTCGACCTGCGGTCCACGCGTGAGCCATCCTACCTGGCGATGGTGACGGCGAAAGCTCGCCGACGGCGAGCACGGCCTTGGTGCCGGGCGTCGCAGCGGCCATCACCGAGGCGGCGGCGCGAGGAATGCCCCATGGCCCGTCGAATTGATGCCGAGGTTCTCATCGTTGGTGGTGGCCCGGTCGGCCTCACCTTGGCCATGGACCTTGCTCGCCGCGGCGTCGCTGTAACACTCGTCGAGACGCGTGCTGCTGGTGAGCCGCCCAACGTAAGATCCAACCACGTCAGCGCGCGCACGATGGAAATCTTTCGCAGGCTCGGCGTGGCGCGCCTCGTGCGCGACGCGGGCCTACCTGCCGATTACCCCAACGACGTCGCGTTTCGCACTGCGGCGACCGGTCTCGAACTCGCGCGCATTCCGATTCCCTGCCGTGCCGAACGCTACTCCGCGAAAGAGGGCCTCGATATCGGGTGGCCGACGCCCGAGCCGCCGCATCGCATCAATCAGATCTACCTTGAACCAGTGCTGTTCGCCTGTGCGGCGGCGATACCCAACCTGCGCATTCTGACCCATACCTCGGTGCTGGAGTTCGAGCAGAATAAGAACGCCGTGCGTGCGATCGCAAGCGATGTCGGCGTCAAGGAAACCATCGAGATCTTTGCTCGCTATCTGATCGGCTGTGACGGTGCGCATTCAGAAATTCGGCGCAAGATTGGCGCCGTGCTGAGCGGCGACGCCGCGGTAGTGGAGGCTCAATCGACGTATATCCGCGCGCCGCAATTGCTCGGCATGATGCGAAGGCCGGCCTGGGCGATAGACTGCATCAACCCGCGAAGTTGCGGTCTCATGTTCGCGATTGATGGGCGTGAGCGATGGCTTGTCCATAACTTCGCGGGACCGGGCGAGCGCTTGTCGGCGCTGGATCGCGATCGTAGCGTCCGGGAGATCCTGGGTGTGGGCCCATCGTTCGAGTTAGAGGTTCTGGGTCGCGAGGACTGGACCGGCAGGCGTATGATCGCCGACCGCTTCCGCGACCGGCGCGTCTTTCTGTGTGGCGACGCGGCGCATATCTGGGTGCCCTTCGCCGGCTACGGCATGAACGCCGGTATTGCCGATGCTATGAACCTGTCGTGGATGCTGGCCGGCGTGATCAAAGGCTGGGCCGGTACGGCGCTGCTCGACGCCTACGAAATAGAGCGGCAACCGATTACTGAGCAGGTGTCGCGTCACGCGATGAACACCGCGATGGCGCGCGCCGCACAGCGCAGCGCGATTCCCGACGCGATCGAACAAGCGGGGCCAGAGGGTGACGCGGCACGTGCGCGCATCGGTCGGCAGGTCTATGACGTCAATGCCGGCCAGTTCTGCTGCGGCGGGCTCAATTTCGGATATTTCTACGTTAGCTCTCCGATCATCGCTTATGACGGCGAGGCTGCGCCCGCCTACACTATCGATCAGTTCCGCCAATCGACGGTGCCGGGATGCCGTACGCCACATCTACGGCTTCGCGATGGGAGACCGCTTTACGACGCGCTGGGCTCCGATTTCACATTGCTGCGTCTTGATCCGACGATCGAGGTCAGCGGTTTAGTCGGGGCGGCAGTTCACCGTGGTGTGCCAATGGCGGTATTGGACGTGGACGCGGATGAGGCGGCTGCGCTCTATCCACAGAAATTGCTTCTCTCGCGTCCCGATCTGCACGTGGCCTGGCGCGGCGACAAATCGCCCGAGGATCCAATGGCACTGATGGACCACGTCCGCGGTGCGTTTGTCAGGGCGTAGCCAGTGGCGGCCGCGTCCGATCAAGGGAGGCAATATGCGGGCGAAGGCACCTACAGCCGCGGAGCACCGGGCTGAGCGGCTTGATATCCGTGTGGCTTGGCTTTGCGGCGCGGTCCTATTTCTCGAAGGCTACGACATCGCAGCTGTTGGCTATGCGATCCCGTCGCTCGTTGACGCCTGGCAGGTGCCGCCGTCGGCGTTCACCCAAGCGCTGACGGCCGGCAATGTCGGGTTGCTCCTCGGCTCAGTCTGCGCGGGATTGCTGGGCGATCGACTTGGTCGCAAGTCCACACTGATTGGCTGCGTGTCGGTGTTCGGCATCTTCTCTCTGGCTTCTGCCCTTGCTGGCGCGCCGCTTCGGCTCACGGCCCTGCGTTTTCCGACGGGGTTGGGTCTTGGCGGCGGGATCCCACTCGCGATCGCGCTCGCCTCGGACTTTGCGCCGCCCATGGCGCAAGGGCGGCTCGTGATCCTGATGTCTGCCGGTGTTCCGATGGGCTTTACGATAGGAGGATTACTGGCAAGCCAGCTTGTTCCTTTTTTCGGCTGGCCGGCGATCTTCGTGGCGGGCGGAGTGCTGCCGCTCGCGATTGTGCCGCTGCTCGCGCTGCGGCTGCCGGAGTCGATCGCGCTGCGCGCCGGGACGCGCAGCGGTAACCCTGTCGCCTCGCTTTTCCGGGATGGACTTGCGCCGACGACGTCGCTGCGTGGGCAATGAACCTGTTGACCCTGTTCAGCAACTTCTTGATCCTGCTGTGGATGCCGGCGCTTTTGCACAGCACCGGGATGAGCCCGTCCCAAGCGATCTTGGGTACGACGATGTATGCACTGGGCACCATTCTGGGCGCCTTGGTCGCAGCTTCCATGGTGGATCGCCTTGGCGTCGAACCGGTATTAACCTTGGTGCTGGCGTTTGGCGCCTCATGTGTGCTGGCGACCGGACTGCTCGGCCCGCCTTTTTGGTTGCTCTTGGTCATTGTCTGTGGCGCTGGGCTCGGAATTGGCGGCTGCCAGACCGGCATCAATGCGCTGTCGGGTCGGATCTATCCACCGTTCATCCGCTCAACCGGAGCGGGCTGGGCTTTGGCCGCTGGGCGTGTCGGAACCATTGTCGGGCCGCTCCTGGGTGGCGTGTTGCTGGCTCTCGGGTTTCGGGCGCAGGATATATTTGTCGCGGCCGCGCTTCCGATCCTCAGCGTGACCGTGCTGATGGCGATGCTTGGGCAATTGCGCCGAAGCTGGTGAGGTTGGCCCAGGCACTCGGCGACTTTAGCCGAAAGGAGCCGATCGGCGACCAGCCCGAAGAAGAGCGCAGGACGTCCACTTCGGGTCAAAAACGCCGGAATTCCAATGTCGGCGGATTGTCCGGTTACCACCCAAAACTCTCCGTCAAAGCTGACATTCCGACTTGGCAGCGGAGTGCCATTAGCGGAACTCGTTGCCTGGCTTCGTCGGCCCGGCCATTTTCTCAGGATTGCCCAGAATGATATGATGCTCCCCACCTGAGGGGGCCTGCCTCTGAATGAGCGAAACCCGGAAGCTCACCACGATCGTGGCCGCTGACGTGGCGGGATATTCCCGTCTTACGGCCGCTGACGAAGAACGCACCGTGTTGCGTCTTCGGGCGCTGCGCGGCGATCTGATCGATCCCGCAATCAATGCCCACCACGGGCGCATCGTGAAGCGGACCGGCGACGGCACGCTTATGGAATTTCGCAGCGTTGTCGATGCTGTTCGGTGCTCGATTGAGGTACAGAGCGGCATGGTGGAGCGTAATGCTGGCCTGCGGCCCGAACGGCAAATCCTGTTCCGGATCGGCATCCATCTTGGCGATGTCATCGAGGAAGCCGACGGCGACCTCATGGGTGATGGCGTCAATATCGCTGCCCGCGTCGAAAATATTTGTGAGCCGGGGGCGATCTGCCTTTCCGAGCACGCCTATTTGCAGGTCAAATCCCGGCTCGACATTGCCGTCAGCGACCTTGGCGCCAAAGACCTCAAGAACATTCCCGAGCCGGTTCACGTCTACTCGCTTGAGATTGGCAAGCCCCCGCAGGCGAAGCCCGCTAAGCCGACACCGCGATCGTCGGCGTCAACAGCACCGCGACTGTCCATTGTAGTCTTGCCCTTTGCCAATATGGGCGACGATCCGGAGCAGGAGTATTTTGTCGATGGCGTGACCGAAAGCCTGACCACGGATTTGTCGCGTATCAGCGGCTCGTTCGTGATCGGCCGGCATACGGCGTTCACCTATAAAGGCAAGGCCATCGATCTCAAGCAGATCGGCCGCGAGCTCAACGTACGCTATGTCCTCGAGGGCAGTGTGCAGCGTGGCGGCAATCGAATGCGCGTGAACGTGCAGCTTATCGACGCGGAGACCGAAAATTACCTTTGGGCCGAGCGTTTCGACAAGCCGTTGGCCGACCTCTTCGACATGCAGGACGAGATCGTCGCGCGCCTGGCCAATCAACTGGGCACGGAGCTGGTCGCGGCCGAGGCGCGCCGCGCTGAACGCGCGTCGCATGCCGATGCGATGGACCTTTATTTCCAAGGCATGGTGTGGGTGAACAAGGGGTTCAATCCCGATCATTTCACGCGGGCGCGCGGTTTTTTTGAACGGGCCTCGGCGCTTGACGCGAGCAATGTCGAGGCATTGGTGGGCGCCGCGTTCGTCGACGCGGTGGGGAGCTTTGCCTATATGGCCGACGACCGGGTTGTGCGCCTCGTGGCGGCGGAAGCCGCTTTAGCCAAGGCGCTGTCGTTGGCGCCGAAGCATGCTTTGGCGCACTGCCTCTTAGGCGTTGTTCAAATCCAGGCCAAGCGCGGGGCCCAAGGGATCGCCGAATGCGAGCGAGCCTTGGCGTTGGATCGTAATTTGGCGATGGCGCATGGGCTGATCGGTTTCGCTAAGTTTGTTCTGGGTCGGGCCGAAGACACCGCAGCTCATGTCGAGGAGGCGCTCCGCCTCAGTCCGCGAGATGTGTACACCTATGTCTGGCTGGTCTGGGACGGCGTCGCCAAGCTGGCGCTTGGTGCCGACGAGGCGGCGGCGGCCCGGTTCAGTCGCTCCGTCGAGATCAACCGGAACCTCCCAATTGCGCATTTCATGCTCGCCGCCGCTCTGGCACATCTCGGTCGGCTTGACGAGGCGCGCGACGCGAGCCAGACCGGCCTTGCGCTCGATTCCACTTTCACTATTCGGCGTTTCCGCGCCGGCACATTGAGCGACCATCCCGTCTATCTGGCGCAGCGCGAGCGCACCAATGAGGGTATGCGCAAGGCCGGCGTGCCGGAGGGATGATTAGGTTTGTCTCGTTTGGGTCAATCGCGCTGGAATTCCAATGTCCGCGGAGGGTCCGGTTACCCCTCAAAACTCTCCTTGAACGCTGACATCCTGGTTTGGCAGCCCCGTGCCACTTGCGGAAGTCGGACCGATGACGGACGACGTTGGGGTATGGCTTTCCGACAGGCGTCGCCTTAACTTTCGCTGTATGGCTTTCCCGCAGGCGTTGCCTTAACTTTTGCTTTCATCGTCAGGGCGGGGATTTTCCGAGTAATGACCGAGACGCGAAAGCTTGCCGCCATTCTTGCGTCTGATGTGGTGGGGTACAGCCGGCTCACGGGCGCCGACGAGGACCGAACGCTGGCGCGGCTTCGGGCGCTGCGCAGTGATTTAATCGATCCCATTATCTCCGTGCATCATGGCCGGGTCGTTAAGCGCACGGGCGATGGAGCAATTGTCGAGTTTCGCAGTGTAGTCGACGCTGTGCGCTGCGCCATTGAAGTGCAGAATGGCATGGTCGAGCGAAACGCGGGCCTGCCGCCCGAGCGCAAGATCGAGTTCCGCATCGGTATCCACCTGGGCGACGTTGTGGAGGAGAGCGACGGTGACCTGATGGGCGACGGGATCAACGTGGCCGCGCGGCTGGAAGGGATCGCCAAGCCCGGCGCCATAAGCCTATCGGAAGACGCTTACCGCCAGGTCAAATCTCGCCTTGATCTAACAGTCAGCGATCTGGGCGAGACGCAACTCAAGAATATCGTCGATCCGATCCGGGTTTATTCGCTGGAGGTCGGCGTTCCCGCCCAGGCGAAGCCGGCTCCGCAAGCCGGGTCTGCAGAGCCCTCGGCGGGGCTTGCGCTGCCGAACAAACCTTCGATTGCTGTGCTGCCGTTCCAGAACATGAGCGGCGATCCGGAGCAGGAATATTTCGCGGATGGCATGGTGGAAGACGTCATCACGGGCCTGTCGCGGATCAACTGGCTGTTCGTGATCGCCCGCAATTCGAGCTTCGTTTACAAGGGCAAGGCCGTCGATGTGAAGCAGGTCGGGCGAGAGTTGGGCGTGCGATATGTCCTCGAAGGCAGCGTACGCAAGGCCGGCAAGCGGGTGCGAATCACGGGACAGCTCATAGAGGCCGAGACCGGGGCACATCTTTGGGCCGACAAATTCGACGGCGCGGTCGACGACGTGTTCGATTTGCAGGATCGGATTACCGAATCGGTGGTCGGCGTCATCGAACCGAACGTTCGGCGCGCGGAGATCGAACGGGTGCGGCGCAAGCGGCCACACAATCTCGGAGCCTACGACCTGCTATTGCGGGCGCTGCCCCACATCGACGCCAATAACCCGACGCAGAACGATGTGGCGTTACCCTTCCTGGAGAAGGCGCTAGAACTTGATCCGCATTATGCACTTGCCCACGGGTATATGGCGTATGCGCACGAGCAGCGCTTCATGCGCGGAGGCTTCGATTCGGCCGTTCGCGAGAGGGGTCTATGGCATGCGCGCGAGGCCTTGGCGGGTGGCGCCGAAGATGCGCTGGCGCTGGCGCTAGGTGGCTTCGTCGTCGGCATGCTCGACAACGATTTTGCTGCTGCGCTAAGCGCCCTCGACCGATCGATCGCGCTCAACGGCAATTCTGCGATCGCCCACGGGTTCAGCGCTTTAGTCCGCGCCTTTGCGGGCGATGCCGAGACCTCGATCATGCACGCCGA
This sequence comes from uncultured Alphaproteobacteria bacterium, assembly GCA_963804725.1. Classification (GTDB taxonomy): domain Bacteria; phylum Pseudomonadota; class Alphaproteobacteria; order ATCC43930; family CGMCC-115725; genus JAATGI01. The sequence goes on from CAWDRN010000001.1 coordinate 197,767, forward strand.
GCGGGCATTGCGTTTGAGCCCGTTCGACGCCCTCCGGGCCAATGCGCTGGTGGCATTGGCCCTTGACTATATCTTCACCCATCGACACACCGAGGCTGCCCAAGTTGCCGCTAAGGCGATCCAGGCCAACCCGGCGTTTCCGATCCCCTACGCCATTCTCATTTTTGCGCAGGTTAGCTTAGGACAACTCGACGAGGCGCGAATCTCAGTCAAACGTTTGCAAACGATCGATCCAAGTGCCAGCGCAAGTGGTTTCGCACGGCAAATGGCCCGCGCAACCGGCAACGTAGAACGTGGCGTTCCCTTTGCTGATGCACTACACAAGGCTGGGCTCCCACATTGACGCCAACCAACTGCAATCATATCGTAAAGCACGAGATCGGTTTCTCGACGGTGCGACATCACCTGCAAGCACATTTGTGCAAGTTTCGCGACTTGCCACCGAAGACTTCTTGATCGAGGTAGAAGCTGTGGCCGTCGCGCACTGATAGGCGATGATGCCTCGCCCCTCCAAATTGGTTCGCTTTAGTGCAGTGCGGTCAAAAGTCCACAAATCCGTCAATCATAGCGTCACGCCCGCGGGGCGGAGAATAGGAAGAACCGTTAAGTCCGGTACGGGTCAAAGTTATAGGGTCGTCGGCATATGATGAGGTGGAAAAGGACAGCCGGATTATCCGAGAGGAGCGCCAGGGTGTTCGGCTGCTTGTCGACCCGACGAAAGGCGACCGAGCCAGCGCTATCGCGGCTGTCGAAAACGTGCTGGCCCGTTTGAGGGACTGATCGGCATTTCTGGAGGAGAAGGCGACATAAAGGGCCCAGTGTCGTATGTGCGAGTACGCCTAGCATTTCATGCCCAGGCCGCCAGCTAAGAACGGACGGCGACGGATGACTGGTCAACGTCGACACCAGCCAGCCGGAATGCTCCCCCTGCAATCATACGGTAGTGGGCGAACGCGGCCCCGAAGCGAACGGGCCTCGACCGGTCCGCTTTCGTTGCCGAGGCCGGCGGGACGTCAGTCCCAGGAGGGCGAGCGCCGCGTCGATCTGGCGCTCAAAGATCTCGGGCGTGGGCGATCCGGTCCCCAGGACCAGCTCCTGATACGCGTCGCCCAGCGCGAGCTGCACGAGCTGCTCGGCGACGATGGGCGCTGTCGCGGCATCGTGATCTTCCGCCCACAGCTGCGCGATCACGGCGCGGATCTGGCGCGGCCCCGCCTCCCAAAAAAGGCGCCCCAGTCCCGGCATCCGGTCGGCCTCCGCGACAATGGCACGGTAAAGGCGGACGCTGTCCGGGCCGGCGACCCCGGCCGCGAAGGTCAGCAGCAGGTCGCGCAGCCGCTCGCGGGCGCGCCGCAACCTCGGCGGCGGCTGGAGAACCTCGGGTGCGCACATCGCCTCGACCAGCGCCTCCACCAGCGCCTCCTTCGATCGAAAGTGACGATAGATGGTCTGCTTGCCCACGCCGGCTTCAGCGGCGACCGCATCCATCGAACCTTGCGCGAACCCCTCGCGCATGAACACCGCGCGCGCGCCATCGAGAATTGCCGCGCGCTTGGCAGGGTCGAGAACGCGTCCGGGTCGTGGTGAGGTGGCATTTGTCATGAGCGCTCCTTGACGAGACTGTGCAGTCTCGCTATCTAGGCGAGTACGAGACCGATCAGTCTCGCTTAGAGCAGGAGTTGCTGATGTCAACCGACCATGTCAAGCTCGGCCACCTTTTCGCCGAGATCGTATCCGGCCACGACGTGTCGCGCTTTGATGAGATCGTCGCGCCCAGCTATGTGAACCACAACCCCTTCGCCGAGCCCGGTCCGGAGGGCGTCAAGAAGGTCTTCGGCGCGATCATCGCGGGCGTGCCCGACCTCAAGGTGTTCGCCGAAGACGTCTTCGTATCGGCGGATGGCACGCGCGTGGTGGGCCGCTACCGCTATGAGGGCACGCACACGGGGAACTTCCTCGGCTATCCGGCGACGGGTAACCCCTTTGCCATGCGCTCGATCGATATATGGCGGGTGGAGGACGGACGCTTCGTCGAGCACTGGGACGAGCTCAACACACTCGACATCTTCAGCCAGGTCGGCGCCGTGCCGCCGCTTGGCCAGCCGTCGTAACGCAGCGGATCCAGCTGCCAACAAGACGAAGGAGCAAGCTTCCATGCCGATAGACAAACTCGTCGCGGCGTGGCTTCCGATCGCGCTCGGCGTCGTCATGATCGGGGCTGGGGCCGTTAACTTCGTCGGTCCCGGATCGGTCCGCGACTTCTTCGCGCGTTGGGGTTATCCGGCCGGTTTTCATCGAGTGACGGGCGGGCTCGAGGTGACGGCAGGATTGCTGCTGCTGATCCCAGCTACGTCGCGTGCCGGCGCCATCGCCAGCGTCGCTATCCTTCTGGCCGCGGTGATAACGCTGATCCATCATCGCGACTGGACGCACCTGCCGGGCGCCGTCGTGCTGACGGCGGTGGCGGTGGCGGTAACGATCCGAGGATAGACGAGGCGGCCGCGGCGGAGGTGTTCGCGTCGCGCGACCACGGCGTGATCGTCAACCATCGGCTCGACCCGTCGCCCGATGGTCGAGATGCGGATTTTGATTAGAGCGCCCATTTTCATATGGCTGCAGCCTTCGGCCGACAGCACTCCGACAAGGCCATGAGAGCTCCGGTCGTCGTCTTGAACGTCCGGACCTCCCGCTTCACCGGACCGTCGACTATGTGGCGCGCATAGGCGACGACGCTATCCTTGTGAACATCAAGACCGCGCAATGCGGATGCAGAACTTCCATCGCTCCCTCCTCGCACGCCGCCGGCTTGGAACCCCCGTTGGGGAAATCTAACAAACGTGTTCTGGGGCCGTGGCCGGCCCACAACACAATTCGGGGTGCTCAAGGGTTCCGGGGCCGACTAAAACACGGGCTCGCCCGCACCCCACCCGTTTCATGTCCTGTCGGTCGGGGAATTCGGTGAGCGGCTAGAGCGTAAGTCCACCGACATCTGCTGGGCTGAAGGAAGTCCCATACGGTGCATTGCCAGCAATAACATTCATGAATCCACGGGTCGCGGCTTCGGATGAGGCGATTGTCGTGTAGAGCCCCAGATGCGGCGCCGGGTCTGCGAGCGCCGCAGCGCGCAAGGTATACTGAAATACTGAATAGGTTCGTTCCTTCACCGCTTTTGCGTAACGATCGAGCGCCTTTGAAGGGCCACGTAACTCTTCACCGATCGCCTCGGCCAGGAGTGACGCTCCAAGGAACGCGTCGCCGATGCCCATTCCTGTGAGAGGGTCGCGGTGATACGCCGCATCGCCGACCAAGGCCCAACCGGCGCCCGCGGCGCTTCGGTAGAAGTTCGGCAATTTGTTAGTGCCGCGGAACGGCGTGGTGCGCTTGCCAGCGCGGACTTGATCGCGAAGTTCGGCATCGAGCGTCGCCAGATATGCGGCCTCGACGTCGAGCTGATAGTCTTCCCATTGCTCATGCGAGCGTCCCGCCCATATGCAGGTAAGATTGTCGTGCGTGGGAAAAACCAATGCGTCGCGCCCATGACCAATATAGAATTCGACACCGTCGATAGGCAGCCCCTGCCAGTAGGCATAATAGCCGCAAGTCAAGGAGGGATGACTTTCCGCATAGCCGGCGTTCACCATGCGGGCGACACGGGAAAACAACCCGTCGGCTCCAACAACGATACTCGCGCGTTCGTCGTAGACCTCACCGTTGGGACGAACGACGCGTACGCCAACGACGCGGTCTCCTTCCCAGATGAGGTTACGCATCATCGCTCGGTCCCGCATCTCGGCGCCCGCGGCGCGCGCTGCTTCGACCAATAGTTCATCGAGGATAATGCGACGCGGACAATACATTGATGCGGTGCCGCCTACGGCCTCGGGTCGTCCACGCAAGATGACCGAGCCATAGTGCATAGTCACCAGATTGATCCGAGGACATCCGGTGGCTGCCAGACTGTCGAGTAACCCCCACGATGCAAGATATTGCGTGGTCCGCGGCCAAAGAAAGTGCGTCGAGATTGTATCGCTTGGAAATGCCGCACGATCTATACCAAGGACTTTGTAGCCCTTTCGCGCAAGCAGCATCGCCAACGATGCTCCCGCGCATCGCGTTCCGACGATGATCGCATCGTAGGACGACATTTTGCTCGTTGCTTTAGCGTCAAAAGGTAGTGCGGGGCTTTAACCTCGCTCACTCCTTACGATGTCTAGGCGGCAGCCTTGCCCGCAGCAAGTGCTTTCACCGCCTCCGTCGTCAACGGCTTGCCGCCGATGCCCCAGTCGCCGCTCTTCACATCTTCGATTGTTACCCAGGTAACGCCGCGCATGTTTTCGCCTTCAATGGAAACCATTGCATCGGTCAGCTTTTCAATTATTTGCCGCTTCTGCTGAGGACTAAATACTTCCTCGATCAGTCTAACCTGAATCAAAGGCATCGCTTCCTCCCTAGCTATGTCCGCTCGGCCATATTGACCGAACGTTCGTGCTTTACCATACGAACGTTCGATCTTATTGTCAAAGGTAAATGGTCACATGGAAAGAAACAAAATGCTTGGACGACAACGACATCGTCGCGCGGACGGCGCGCGCACAGTTGAGGTGATCTTGCGTGCAGCAGCCGATCTTGCTTCGCAAGAGGGTCTGGATCACGTCACGATCGGAGCACTGGCGGATAGGCTCGGCATGAGTAAAAGCGGCCTTTTCTCTCATTTTGGCTCAAAGGAAGAGCTTCAACTTGCGACGATCGAAGCCGCAGCGGATCGAGTGACGGTCTCGGTTGTCCAACCCGCACTCGAGGCACGCCGCGGGGCCGAACGGCTCGTCGCAGTTTGCGAGAAATTGATCGACTATCTTGGCAAACCGGAGTTTCCCGGGAGCTGTTTCTTTAATATGACACGAGCCGAGTTCCATGCGCGACCAGGCGCCGTCCGGGACGCCATCATGGACAAGAAGCGCTATTGGCGGCAGCTTCTGATCGATTTGATCACGCAGGCGAAAGCGCAGGGTGAATTCGCGTCAGACGTTGACGCAGCGCAATTGGCCTACGAGCTTGAAGCCGTTATGGACGCGGCCACTTGGTCAGTGTTGGACAAGGGCAAGAGACAGGAACTTGATCTCGCGCGTAACGCCGTGCGCAGACTGATAGAGCGAAGCCACGCCCCAACCCAACGCCGACATGTCCGGCGTGACGCGACCGCGTGACCACTTTAGATCCGGGGTAGTTCCAGAACGGCGGGCATGGGCGCAAAGCTAAGGCGCAGCTGCCGATGCCGGAGTTGCGCAACGGGTCACTAACGGTAGTCGCGATGGTTCCGTGCTTGGTCCGGCATCCGACCGCTTAGGTTCCTGCGTTTGTCGTGCCGAGATCGCCGGCGGGGCCATGACAACGTTCTTGTTTGGCTGGTTACAGCAGAGCGCGGTGGTCAGTGGACCGCCGCAAGAAGAGTTGCGGCGACCGCACCGAAAATGACGACGAGCCAGGGCGGGATCCGCCACATCACCAGCATCACGAAAGCAACAATCCCCACCCCGAAATCCGCCGGGGCCCGGATCGCGCTTGTCCATACCGGTGTATAGAGCGCGGCGAGAAGCAGCCCTACCACCGCGGCGTTGATGCCGATGAGTGCCGATCGCACGGCAGCGCGTGCCCTTAGCGCATCCCAAAACGGCAGTACCCCCATCAGCAAAAGGAATGAGGGCAGGTAGATCGAAACTAAACAAATCACACCACCCTGCCAGCCATGTGGTGCCGGTCCCATCACGGTGCCGAGATAGGCGGCGAAGGTTGATAGCGGTCCCGGCACGGCTTGTGCCGCGCCGTAGCCGGCAAGAAAGGCGTCATTGCTCACCCACCCGGGCGGCACGACGGCTTGTTGCAGCAGCGGCAGCATGACGTGGCCGCCTCCAAAGACCAGAGCGCCGGAGCGATAGAAGCGACCGACCAGCGCGACCATATGACTGGTACTCACCGTCGCGAGCGCCGGCAGTCCGAAAAGCAGGATGAAGAACAGCGCGAGGGACAAAATGGCTAATGGGCGTGGAACCCGTACCGGCGGCGGCAGCGACCGGTTCGTCATCGCAGCGGGAAAGAAATACCAGCCGATGAGGGCACCAGCGGCGATCGCGCCGATCTGTCCGGCTGCCGAAGGTACAAAGAGCGCGAGGAGCGTCGCTCCTATGGCGACGCTGACGCGTTCCCGGTCAGGGCATAGCGTGCGGGCCATGCCCAATACCGCTTGAGCGACAACGGCAACAGCCACGATCTTGAGGCCGTGCAACCAGGGGACATGCGCGATGTCGCCGTGCGATCCCACGCCATAGGCGAAAGCGATCATCGCGGCCGCCGACGGCAGGGTGAAGCCCAACCACGCGAGAAACGCACCGAGGAATCCGGCACGCAACGCACCAAGCGTGACCGCGACCTGGCTGCTTGCCGGCCCGGGCAGGAATTGGCAGAGCGCGACGATGTCGACGTAATCCGCCTCATCGAGCCATTCACGCCGCTCGACGAATTCGGTTCGGAAATACCCGAGATGGGCGACGGGCCCGCCAAAGCTGGTAAAGCCCAGCCGGAGGAAGGCGAGCAGGACTTCGAGCGGAGAACCGGACGGCGCGCTCCCGTCTTCGATCATTCCGTTGCCCGCCCGCATGCTCATGTCTTGCCCTCGGAAGCCTGCCCAACAGTTCAGCCTCGGGCGTCGCGCATTGCCAAGGATCAACCCACTAGTACCCTCTATCCAAAAAGCCTGAAGTCATGATTCAAAACATGAATCATTCCGAAGGCAAGAGAAGTACGGCTTTGTCCGGAGGATCGGGCGGTTCTTGAGGCTCGGTGCCGGGCGATGAGGACGCCGCAGCGCGATGTCCGGCGAGCGCGGATCATATTGCTGGCGGCGGAGGGAGCGAGCACGCGCTCGATTTCGCGCACGGTCGGTGTTGAAGAGGCGGTCGTGAGCACTTGGCGCAATCGCTTTGCCGATCAAGGGCTTGAGGGGCTGAAAGACCGCCTGCGGCCGGGCAAGCCCAAGAGCTACACGGCGGAAACCGACAAGCGCATTCTTGCGGTGCTGGACGAGCCTGTCCCCCAAGGCTATGGGCGCTGGACGGCGCCGCTGATCGCCAAACATCTGGGCGATGTCCACGAACAGCGCGTCTGGCGCGTTTTGCGCCAACACAAGATTGATCTTACGGGGCGCAAATCCTGGTGCGAGAGCACCGATCCGCAGTTCGCTGCCAAGGCCGCCGATGTGGTCGGTCTTTACCTGGCGCCACCCGAGAACGCGATGGTGGTTTGCGTAGACGAGAAGCCGTCGATCCAAGCGTTGGAGCGCGCTCAAGGCTATCTGAAGCTGCCCAACGGCCGGGCGCTGACGGGCCGAAGTCATGACTATAAGCGCAATGGTACTTCGACGCTGTTCGCCGCCTTCGAAGTCGCTACAGGCAAGGTCAAAACGGCCCACAAGAGCCGTCGACGGCGTATCGAATTTCGTGAGTTCATGAATGAGCTCGTAGCCGCCTACGCCGACAAGGAAGTGCACGTCATCCTCGATAATCTGAGCACCCATAAGCCTAAGAATGACCGCTGGCTGAAGCGCCATCCTAACGTCCACTTCCATTTCACCCCGACCCGGGCGTCCTGGCTCAATCAAGTTGAAATCTGGTTCTCAATCCTTGAAGGCCAATCACTGGCCGGCGCCTCATTCACTTCGGTCAAACAACTTCGCGAGCACATCGATGCCTTCATCCAGACCTACAATGGATCCGCAAAGCCCTTCGCCTGGACTAAGGCAAAAGTCCGTCAGCGCCCCTTCAAGGGGCGCCGTTTCAGCGATTTATGATTTCGGGTACTAGCTACTGCGAATTGCGACCGAGGACGAATTCGCTCTTTCGCCATTTCGCTTATGGAACGACAATTGCCGGTGCCGGGAGATGAGCGCCGCCGGGCTCGAAGCCCGCGATCTCACACTCCACCTCGGCTCGTTTGTGTTGCGCGTAAGTATTGCGGTCAAGCCCGGCGAGCTCGTATGCTGGGCAAACGGCGGGGGAAAATCGGTCTGTCTCGAAGCGATCGCCGGCTTTCATCGGATCGTGAGCGGCCATATTCATATCGCCGGCCACGACGTAACGGCACTATCACCCGAGCAGCGGCGCGTTGGATTTGTGGTTCAGAATTTCGGCCTGTTCCCACATCTCTCGGTCGCGGAGAACGTCGAACTTGGCTGCCGCGCGCTGCGGCAATCATGCCGATGTTGGCTCCATACTCGACCGCTTCAGCGTCGCGCACCTTGCCGCGACGAAACCCACTTATCTGAGCCCCGGGGAAAAGCAACGCGTGGCCTTGGCGCGCGCTCTTGCGAGCCGGCCCAGTCTCTTCCTAGTCGACGAACCGTTCGCCGCGTTGGACGCCGCGACCACCTTCGCGCTGCGCGACGAGCTTACGAGCTTTCTTCGCGAAACCGGCCTCCCTGCAGTATTCGTGACGCACGGCCACGCCGAGGCACGCGCGCTCGCGGACCACGTCGCGATCATCGAGGCCGGCGCAATCCAGCAACACGGCCGCGCTGTGGAGGTGTTCGATCACCCGGCAACCCCCGCCATCGCGCGGTTTCTCAGCATCGAGAATGTGCTCGCGGGCCGGATCGCGGCAATCGAACGCGAACGCATTCGGGTTAGCCCAACTTGCGCAGAATCGGGGGTCTGGTCTAGGCAAATCAATGGCTTAGCCAAAAAGTCGCCACTACATTTTGGCTCGAGTTGGGGTTCGCTAGGCGCTGATCGCGAGGGCCGGGAGCTCGTGTTGGGCAAGGCGCATGCGCTTCGGCAGAATGATGCCGAGGCGATCGAGCAGCGCCGCTTGGGCAGCGTCGGGTTGAGTGACGCAGCGCAGGCGGATCGGACCGTGGGTGGTGGTGGGTAACACGACATCGTGCGACTGACTCCGTGCCAGCTCTTCGAGCACCGTGCGCGGCGAGTTTCCGAGACCGGCGCGCTGCTGCCACATCTCGAGGCTCTTCCACAGCACGAAAGCGAGGAAACACACGAGGATATGAGCCTGAACGCGATCCTGGCGCTGGTGCCAGATCGGGCGGACGTTCAATTGATCCTTATGGATGCGAAACGCCGCTTCGGCCTGGGTGAGTTGGATGTAGGCCTTCCAGAGTTGTTGATCGCTCCAATCGCTGATGTTCGAGCGCAGCAAATAAGCGCCTTCGGACAGCCGGGCCCAATCGTCGAACGCGATATGGTGAGCCACCTGCAGATGAAAGCCTGCCGGGCTGTTGTCTGGTTCGAGTGAGACGGCAAAACGAGCCGCCGCCCGCTGGTTCTGTTGCAGGATGCGGCCGATTTGCCGGTTGACCTGCACCGGGTCGAGGCTCTTTTTCGAGCGCGCGATGCGCGCCGTTAAGCGGTCGAGTGCCACTTCGATGCGGCGGCTGAAGCGATCGTGCATCGCCCGTTCCTTGTCGCGTCGATCGGCCGAGCGGCAAAGGATCACGGTCTCATTGGTCTCAGGGTGAGAAGCGAGTTTGACTTCGACGCCTTCGTGGACCGTTCGCCAGCCGACCGTCGTGGCAAGGGCGGCCCCGAACTTCTTCAGCTCCGACTTCGGCGCGCCGATGATGTAGCGCCGGCCCGTATCACGAAGCCAAGCCAGGTTGGCGGCGCTGGCCATGCCGCGATCGGCGATCCACACCCGCCCCAGCATGCCGTGCCGCGCTTCCATGGTGGCCACGATCGTCTGCAAAGTTCGGGAATCATGAGTGTTGCCCGCAAACACTTCGTAACCCAGCGGAAAGCCGTCGAAGGTCACGACCAGCGCGATCAGAACCTGCTTGCAATCAGGCCGGTGATCGCGGGAATAGCCGCGCCGCGCCTGCGGGTTAGCCAGCGCCTCACCCTCAAAATAGACGCTCGTGACGTCGTAAAGTAAAACCTCATTCTCCACCGCAAACAGCTCACCGCACCGCCGCGACAAATGCGTTTCCAGCGCCGCTTTGTGCATCAGTAGATGATCCAGGCCGCGATAGAGACGGTCTTTGTTGACCTCTTCATCCCCAAGCTGCAGAAGATCGCACAGCGCCGTGCGCCGGTACCAATCCTCGGCAATGTGCAGCTCGCTCGAAGGTTCGCAGAAGCGCGCCACAACCAACACGGCGGCCAGCTTCGCCCAGGCAATGCGCTCCTTGCCCTCCGGCAGTAGTTGCTGGCACAGATCCTCGAGGCCCGTTCCCCGCCACAGCGCCAGCGCCAGGTACACATTGCCAAACTGGCCTGTCCGCTCGACGCGAACCCCCTTCAGCCGAACCGGCACCGTCACCGACTCGCGGCCATCCTCGAACAACGGCGCTTCTTCCGGAGCGCCAATCAGCTGGCGTGCAAGCGCTTGCGCCGCAAACCGACCCTGATCGTCAAGCTCGCCTAAATGCGCCACCGTTTGCTGGATCACTCGCCGCCCAACGCGTACGCTCCGCACCAGGCACCAGTAGCGATGAACCTTCCCGTTCTTCTTGCGAACCGTGTGACGCAGGTACATGCGTCATTCACAACGGGTTTCGCCACAAAAGAAAATACCCAAGGTCGTCACTACACGCTCAAATCGCCGTCAAGCCCCGCCTAACCCTTTGATCCGACTCACTACCCAAAATCAAAAAATCTCGCGACTCGAGCGATTCTGCGCAAGTTGGGTTAGCGTGGGCGCAGGCACGATCGAAGCAGTGAGACCCAACGCGGCGATTACGCGCGGGCAATCGGTCACACTCTGCATACGAGCAGAGAACGTTCACCTTTCCCCTTCGGAATCGCCGTGTCGGCACAGAATTACCGCGCGTCGTTGCGGTCCGCGCTTCCGCACCGTTATGGACGGTGACGCTCGATAGCGGCTTTCCGTTGACCGCCTACGCGCTGCCGCAAACAACGCGCGCTTGTGCGCTGGCACCGGGTGGCTCCCTTGACGCGGAAATCGGTCCTACCGGCGTCCATATACTCATTTCACTGCTCGGCCAGGGAATCGCAAGCGACGTCTGACCTCTCACCAATTACCTACATCACGCTCAGCGAGATCACGGCGAAACTGCCGATGCTCCGCATTCGGTGCGACCGGTGCGGCCGCGATGTCCGGTTTGGGTCAACAGCGCCGGAATGCCGATGTCCGCGGAGAGTCCGGTTACCCCTCGAAACTCTCCCGTGAACGCTGACATCCCGGTTAGGCAGCTCGGTCTCAAAAGCGGCAGGCATTCGTCGGGGTTCAAGCCATCGGCGAGAACGCGCTAGACTGCCGGCCTTAAGTAATCTGCCGTGGGAGAACGTGCAGATGGCAACGATTCTGATGCCACTTCCTAGCCGAGGTTTTGATCCGACCGAGACCGGCGTCCCCTGGCGTATCTTGAACGAACGTGGGCATCGTCTGGTCTTTGCCACGCCGGACGGCAAGCCTGGCGAGGCCGATGCAAGAATGGTGACCGGGAAAGGACTCGGCCTCCTGGCGCGCCTGCTGAGAGCGGACGACAAAGGTCGCAGCGCCTACTGCGCGATGGAGCAATCCCCAGCGTTCAAGCAGCCGATTGTCTATGACGAGATCCGAGAGCGAGATTTCGATGCCATGTTGTTGCCGGGGGGCCATGACAAGGGCATGCGCCCCTATTTGGAATCGGCGATTTTGCAGGCGACCATCGGCCACTTCTTCGCACGCCTAAAGCCGGTTGGCGCCATTTGTCACGGTGTGCTGCTGGTTGCGCGCTCGCCCGACGATCACGGCCGCTCGGTGCTCTACGGGCGAAGGACGACAGCACTAACCAAGCGCATGGAACTTACCGCTTGGGCACTGACGGTACTCTATCTTGGGGATTACTACCGGACATACAAGATAACGGTGGAGGATGAGGTCAAGCCCGCGCTCGCACGTCCGGAGGATTTCGTGCACGGACCGCTGCCCTTCATGCGCGACTCGCCAAGCCGGCCCGAGCTTGGGTTCGTTCAACGCGACGGCAACTATCTCTCCGCACGCTGGCCTGGCGATGCGCACCGCTTCGCCCGCTACTTCGCAGCAATGCTGGAGCGTCCGAACACCTAAGGGGCGCGAACTCAAGAGAGACCCGAGTTTTGGCGGTTGGCGGCTGTTCGGGCCTCTCACGTGTGTGAGCGCTCGCGGATGCCCACTTCGATGTAGCTGGGTCATCCTCGTCGATTCTGCGGCGGTGCTTGTTCGGCCGCTTGACCCTCAGAAGCTGAGCTAGCGGCACAGGGTGGGGACGGTTGAACCGTGCAAGACGCGGCCATTCGCTTGCGGCTATCGATGGAGCGCGCCCGACCCTTCTCCGACATCGGAGGGTGGATCTTCGAAAACCGAAGTTGGCCGCTAGCGCAATTAGCGCAATGGCAGTTTCGCGGCAGAAGAAACGAAATCGGACGTGCGATGGCACGAGTCAAACGGCATATTTCGACCCTTGCCGACCATTGGAACCGCATCATTGGCCGGGGACCGGCTGTAATGTAATGGCGCATTGTGGCCGAAGACTGGACCGCTTTCGGCGGTCAAAGAGCAAAAACGGACAGCTGAGGTTGCGGAAAGGACTCCTATCTGGAATCCGTTCGCACGCGGGATTCGAGGATACGCGCCGGCGGCAGCCAAATGGTAACGGTCGTGCCGTGTGCTAGTTTGCTCGTGATTTCGAGCCGACCGCCATGGAGCTCGGTCAGTGATCGTGCGAGGGGAAGACCAAGCCCGGTACCGTCGTAGCGGCGAGCGAGACGGCTGTCGATTTGGCCGAACGGTGCCAGCACCCGTTCGATATCCTGCTCGGCAATCCCGATACCCGTATCCGCCACTTCGATTTTGAAACCTTCTTCGTCTGAAGCGACTGTCACTTTTACCGTTCCGCCTTGCGGTGTGAATTTTACGGCGTTCGACAGAATGTTCAGAACGATCTGCTTTAGCCGGCGCTCGTCGGCCGTGATGGCCGGGAGATTCGGCTGAATACGTTTAGTCACTGTCACGCCAGCGGCGATGGCCCGCTCCCGCACCAGTCGCATGCCGGCATCGACTACCGCCGTGCAATTGACCGTTTCTTCGCGCAGCTCGATTTTGTTAATCTCTACCTTTGCGACATCCAGCACGTCATTGATGACGCTTAAGAGATGCTCGCCGCTCTCACGGATGTCGCGGGCGTATTCGGCATAACGCTCCTGCCCCAGCGGACCGTACAGCTGTTTTACCATAATGTCCGAGAAGCCGATGATGGCGTTGAGCGGCGTTCGCAACTCATGGCTCATGTTGGCCATGAATTCCGTCTTGACACGGCTTGCCAATTCCGCTTCCTCGCGGGCGCGCGTCGACTCCTCCTCGGCGCCTCGGCGTTCGGTAACATCGGTATAGATCACAGCAAAGCCGCCACTGGTCAACGGGCGGCTTCGCCTTTCGAGGACGCGCCCCGACGTGTCGGTACCCGAAAGCATGACCAATTCACCTCGCCTATACGCCTTGGCGCGGGCGCTGGCGATTTTGTCCGCATCTTCCGCATTACGTCCGGCGCGCAGGGCCAGGTAGCGGATGAGCTCATGGGCATTGAGGCCAACGTGAAGATACTCGGGCGGGAGCGCGAACATTCGGACCAGGCGCTCGTTCCAAGTCAGGATGTTCAAGTCATCGTCGAGAACCAGAATCCCCTGCTCCATATTGGCCAAGGTCGCCGAGAGCAGCCGGCTCTTTTCGTCCAGGAGCCGTTCGCGCTCCGAACGCTCCGTGACGTCCGTATACGTGATGACAACGCCGCCGTCGGGCATCGGCCGCCTGCGGGTTTCAATCACGCGCCCGTCCGGATTGAGATTGTTGGCCGTCATCCCCCACTCTTGCCGGAAATTGGCCAAAATCTCGACCGTCCGTTGCTCTTGAGCTTCCGGCGTCCGACCGGCGCGTAAGCCGACAAAACGAAGGATATCGGCCATAGGCAAACCGGGGCGGATGAAGCCCTGGGGCAGCTTGAGCAAATCGACGATCCGCTCATTCCACAGCCGGATGTTCATCGCTGCGTCGAGCACGAGAATACCCTGATCCATGTTGTCGAGCGTCGTCGCCAATAGGGCGCGGCTCTCGGCGGTCTCTTGTTCGCGCCTCTTGGTTTCCCTGACGTCGATGTAGGTCAACACAACCCTCCGCCACGCAGTGCGCGGCACCGTCGCTCAAGCATGCGTCTACCAAAGGCCTCCAAGGGCAAAGTCATTTGGTGGTCGGTTCGAAATTCATCCAGCTGGCGCGCGACCACCCTTTCGACCTCATCGGGGAGAAGTCTTTGATCGCGATGAAGGCGCCCTAGCAACATCGCGAGCGGTAGGCCCTTACGACACAGTTCGGTAGGCATTCCGAGAAATTCCACAGCGCGACGGTCCACTATGCGACCCGCAGTTTCTTATCCAGAACCAAAATTCCCGGTCCCTGTCCTCAAGCGCGGTCGGAGCAAGTCCTCATGCCCATTGCCACGATCTCGGCCCGTCGCGCGTATTTGTGCTTGGATGGAGGCCGGTGTCCGAGTGTGAGGGGCTTTTTGCGTGTATGCCAAATTTAGATGATGATTTGCCAGGGAATGACCACCGTCAAGTATCGCTCCATATAGTTAAGATCTGGTCAACTACGATACTGGGGGCGCGTCCGAACCCGCCGGTAACGAAGCGATATAGGATTCGACGTCTGCATCCCGGCAGCGCACCAAGGCGCCGACGCGCACGAACCGGATACCGCGGCCAGTCAGCCGATCCTTCTGCAGGGTCGAGCGAGCGCGGCGAACTCGTCGCGAGACTTCCCAATCATCGAGCAATGTTTCGGGCATGGATGCCTCGTGCCGTACGCCGAGAGCGGCACACCACAAGAATTATCCACAATCAGAATGCCCGACCTAGCCACCGCGGTTCCCGCAGTTCGATAATATTGGGCTATCAGCGGGCTATCCGGCGGTGATATTGGGCGCCCGGTCAGGCATCGGGCGTTTGGCGGCGGCTTGCACTCGCGCAGCAACGGGGAAAGCCTGTTCTTGAGTGTCTTCAGCGTCACGGGCGCCGCCTCAGCGTGAGTCTCGCTCAGCCAGCCGATCACCCTCGCCCATTTAGCCGGACTTTCGAGCCCGCTGATCTTGTTTGGGTGCCGCTCGGGCTTGGCGGCGGCATGTCGGCGCCGCCACTCGGCCTCGATCAAGTGCCAGCTCGTCGGCTTGCCGCCTAGACCTAGACCGGTACGATAGGACGGCGTTTCTTTGGCGTTCGGCGGTGAATTGGACGTCGTCGTCCCGGCCTGGGCCGGAGCGGCGCACCAGGTCTAGACATCCTCCAAGGGCCATGAGGATGTCGTTGTGCCTGCGCTCAAAGAGATGAGGGTTCATGCCGATCGGGATCGGGTGTCCGTCCAGCCGGCCCCGCACCACACTGCCAAGCACCGCGCTTTTCTTCAGGAACAAGATCGACAGCATCCGGGAACGGGATCAGGTGCGCCTTGCTCACCGCCGATCAAGCGGCTTGCAGCGTCGGGATCGCGCCGATTTCGGCGGCCTTCTCGCGGCGCAGCCGTTCCAGGTCGTAGCGAGTTTGCAGGGCGAGCCAAAGTTCCGGACCGTTGCCGCAGAGCTTGCCGAGTCGCAACGCCATTTCGGGTGTAACCGATGCGCGTTTGGAGAGAATGGCGTGGAGAGCCTGCCGCGAGACCCCGAGAAGGTGCGCGATTTCGGCGCGCGGGCGGCCGAGCGCCGGCAGAATTTCCTCGCGCAACAGCTCGCCCGGATGCATCGCGGGCAGGCCGCGCTTGATCGTTCGCTTGCTCGTCAATGGTAATCCTCCAACGCCACGTCGATGGCATCGGCGCCATCCCACCCGAATGTGATCCGCCAATTTCCGGTCACCCGGATCGACCATCGCGGGCCCCATGCAGGGCATGAAAGTGGTATCCGGGCACGTTCAAATGCTCGGGCCGGTTGGCAGCGTCGATGGCCAGCAACATGCGCCGCACCCGAGCCCCATTCTGTACGCTTAACCGGCCCGCCTTTCCGGTCTCGAAAAAGACGCGGAGCGGCTTGCTACGGAAACTGCGGTGTGCGGCGGATAAGCGTCGTCGAGCAGTTTGAGAAACCCGACGCATTTGCGGCGGCGGCGGCGCTTTGATCTCCTCCGCGTCGAGGATCTTGCACACGGTCCCTTGCACGAACGCACTATCGACATACTAGGTCTTCGTTGTCGATACTCGAAGGTAACTTTCAACAGCTACTTCGATTGTGGGGAAGAAACATTCTTCTCCGAGTTGGGCCAAGAACCCGAACCGCCGAAGCTTGTCTTTTACGGGATCCTTGAGTTCGGCAAACCGCAACGCGATGCCGCCGTCGTCTAAAGCTTGATGCAACTCGGCTAGGACATCAACCGCCGTTACATCGACGCTGGTGACCGGTTGTGCCGCAACGACGAGCCAGCGCACCGGAGTAGGCGAATTTGCCGCTGCATCTAGCACGCGCTTCTTGAACAGTTCGGCATTGGCGAAGAATAGCGGCGCATCCCAACGAAAGAGAAGCAGACCGGGTTCTTGCCGAGCGTCGGGATAGCGCGTCATGTCGTGGTAGCCCTCCACACCCTCGGCGCGACCCAGCACTGCAGAATGCGGACGCCAACCGTCCCAAAGGAATTCGATGATGGCAATTATGACCGCCATGGCGATGCCTGGGATAGCACCAAACACGGCCACCCCTGCGAAGCAGACAATCGACAGCCAGAACTCCCAACGCTGGATGCGGTAGATGCGGATAAGGTCGGTGACCTCGATAAGACCGATGGCCGAGGCGATAACGACGGCCGCAAGTGCAGTGGTGGGCAAATGCTGGAGCAGATTGGGCGCCGCCAACAGCAGCAGGGCGACCGTAAGCGCGCCGACGACACCTGTAAGCTGCGTATGAGCCCCCGCGGCTTCTGCCACCGGGGTTCGAGACGAACTGCTGCTGATTGGAAAACCTTGAAAGAACCCGGCGGCCAGATTGGCGGCTCCCAGCCCGACCATTTCCTGATTGGGATCGACATAACTACGGGTGCGCGCGGCATAGACGCGGGAGAGCACGCTTGTATCAGCGAATGAAACAAGGGCGACGGCGCCTCCGCCGATCAGAACCGAAACGATATCCGCAGAGGATATCCAGGGAATGGTGAATGCCGGTAGCCCCCGCGGCAGTGGGCCGAGCACCGACACGCCGGCTAACGCGCCGAGGTCTAACGCGCCGACAATCGCGGTCGCACCGATGACGGCGACCAGGATACCCGGTATCCGCTTGCTGTTCTTCAGCGACAGGATCACTGCGAGGCTGCCGGCGCCGATTGCGAATGCCACCCAGTTCGCCTTGCCGCCGACGATCGCCGCGGCGATGGCCCATAGGTTACGAAGCGGGCCATCGCTCTCGATCGAGAAGCCGAAAAGCTTGGGCAGTTGGCTGATCAGCACGGTCAGCGCAATGCCGTTCATATAGCCATAGCGGATCGGCTTCGAGAGCAACTCAGTGATAAAGCCCAACCGCGCGACTCCAGCCATGATACAGACGATCCCCGAGACGACAGCCATCATTCCAGCTAGTGCAACTGCGCGTTGGGGGTCTCCGGCAGACAATGGCAAAACGACGCCGAGGATAACGGCGGCCAGCGATGAGTCAGGTCCCAGGACTAGGATGCGGCTGGGGCCAAATACCGCGTAGGCCAGCAGCGGTACGATCGTTGCGTAGAGACCGTAGATTCCCGGCACGCCTGACGCCACTGCGTAGGCCATACCGACTGGTACCAACATTGTCGATAGCACCAGCCCAGCGATGATGTCGTGTGGCAGCCACGCCATCTGATATTGGCGTAACGCCAGCAATCCCGGCAGCCATCGTATCCAACCGAACCGATTGTGCATTTGCGGTTCCTACTGAACCGGCTCCCATCCCCACCCAACCTTGCCGTTGTTCGTTGACGCCGACAAGGTCTTGTGAGGGGCATTTCCGGCCAAACCAGGCCGTTCCTGATTGCCGACTGGCCGTCGTATGCCGAACATACCGGACGCGCGCGTTTGGTAATACGGCGGCAGCGCCGCTGGAGGCATCGATGGCTCGACCTTCGTATGAACTCAATGGTTGCGACGTCGAGTATTTGTTCAACGGCAACGCAGTGCCGCAGGGGGCAAACCCCAAACACAAGATTATCATAGGGCCGCACGGTTGTTCGGATGGCTATGCGCTGACGCCGAATATCCCGGAGGACTTTTGGGATTTGTGGTTTTAGCAGAACAAGGACGCTGCTTACGTCCGCAATCACATTGTGTTCGCCTGTGAAAAGACGCCCGACGTGCAAGCTGCCGCCAGGGAGCATAAGGCTCCGACAAACGCGATCAGCTTGGCCCGGCAGCGGACTGGTTCTTGGGCTTAATTAACACTGAAATAGAGACTAGGCCCGATGTCATTAACACAGGCCTCCACTATGATATGGAGCGGTAGCGTCGCAAGACGTGTGGAGTAAGACCGAGCCGCTGCAAAGCCATAGGAAGTCTACCAGGGGGAGGTCAGCAATGACGGGTTTGCTCAATCCGACCAGAAAATCGTCGTGCGTCGGATTTGTGCTGTTTCACCCGAAAGTCCTCCGCAGCCGAATCTTGCATGCGGCGGCGCATTTTCCTTGCCGGCTTATGTGCGCCGCAAAGCAGCCGTCGCCGCCCGCGTCGCTATTGAAGCAGTCGTCCGGAGCGGTGGTCCCGGATTGGCCCCTGCGCAGGTTGCACGGCAGCGGCTGAATGGCCGAAACGCCGCGCTGCCGGCGACCATAGCGCTGGCTGCGGTGACGGCGTTCGCCCCCGGACCGGCAAGGGCGCAGAACGCGACTTGGCTCCAAAATCCGGCATCAGGCGATTTTAATAGCACCACCAACTGGAACACGGACTCGTGCCAACCGGCGCCGCGTTCTTTGGCCCGTCTAACACCACCGCGCTGACGTTCTCGCCCGCCACCACGCTCGGCACCGCGATCGGCGGTTGGACATTCAACCCTGGAGCATCGGCCTATACGTTCTCTATCGTTACTAACTTTGGCACCCCTAAGGTGATCACTTTCACCGGCGCTGGCATCGTCACTAACGGCGGCAGTGCCTCCATCACAGACACCGGCGTCCTGAATTTCAATGCCAACATTAAGGCCGGCAACGCCGCCATCACCGCCGACGCCAGTGGCGACCTGAATTTCAACAACAGCAGTACAGCCGGCAGCGCCACCTTCACTTGCTCGCGGCCGAGGGCGCACACACAGTCCGGCGTCCAGCCCTTGTAGAACGCTCGGATTGGTGGCTATCATGCCTTCGGGGCCGCCAAAATTCGTTGTTCATTCGGGGAATACCGGGTCAGCCGGGGCTAACTAACCGCAGCCGAATACGCCAAGAAACTACGATTCCGGATGAATGTGTTCTGGCTGGAGTCCGCAAGAATTGTCCCGAAAGGAGGACCAAGACGTGACACCAGAATTCGTCTCTAGATCTAGATCGTTCATGATCATTAGATCATTCATGATCATTTTCGGCATGGTCGTTGGCATGTCCATCTCGACGAATGCAGAAACTGTCAAGGTGATGGATGGGGCATCAACTGACGGCTCGTTCATCATCGCCCAAACTAATGGCCAGGAGCGCCGGGGCACCCGGCAGAACTGCCGTCAGGCGAAAGGGGCCGTCGGCGCGGACAAGCGTCACTGCAAACAGACGGGGCGCCAGCATTAGTCGCGGCACTGCCGCGTCGCGGTACAGGCCGATCGGCTGCGGCGCGATGGCGAATAGCCCCCACGTCATCCGCCTCCCCGCCGCCAACCGTGAGGCCATCCTCGCGGCGCCGGAGGGCGATACGGCGCGCGCCATTCTGAGTTAAGCTGCGGTGCTCGCCAACTTCCGGGGCTTCGGTGTTGGCTGTGATGCTGAGCTCGATCCCGAGCAAAATGTTGCCGACGGCTTTTGTGGTGTGCCTCCCTGGCGCTCGGATCACCGCGTCGTTCACGAGATCGCGGGGCTGTGTCCGGACTGCTGTGCCCACAGCGACGCAGCCATTCTCGACGTGGCGCGGTGTGGTGGCGACGGCGGGCAGGGCGTGAGCGGCCGATACGATGTATGTTGCGCCGAAATTAGATGCAGCGGCGGCGGCGAGCGTCATGATTGCGGCGATCGCGCCTGGAACTGGGCAGTATATTCCGAGAACACCGAGCCCGTTATACTAGACACGACTGGAGGATAACCGTGGCTGGCAATCCCGCGAGAGAAATCCAGACCCATATCGATAATCACATCGACGGTTTCAACACCCAGAATATCGAGCTTCCTCGGCGTTTTTGGGGACACCGCCATCATCATTGATGGCATCGTCAGCGAGTGGCTCGAGGTTCCGACGCTGGTGAGCATCTTCGATCTGCTGAGCGTCGTGCCCAAGTCGCTAGCGGCGACGCTGGGCGGCCACTTTGGGGTGAATGTGGTTCCGTCCCCGGCATCGATCCCGCGTGTCCCGATCTTTGCCATCTGGCACGAGGCCAGACGCCACGACCCGGCGCACCATTGGTTGCGTAAGGTCGTCGCTGAGGAGTTGCGCCGCCCCCCCGACCCGTAGCGCCGCGGCAGCGGTCCATGTGTCGCGCAGCAGGCTTACGGGCGCCCCGGCGAGAGAGGGCGGCCAGGCACCATGCACAGTATCGATACAGCTTATGCACCGATCTCCGTAACGGTCGTGGTGAAGGCTGCCCATCTTGTCACTCGCGGTCGCGTTCGTCGATTGGTATTGGCGGCGTTTTGCGTTTTCGCGGCTTGGTATTTCAAGGGCAATATTCACGACAATGAAGGAAGTCGGCACTATCGGCGGGGAAGTCGCGCGCGGCAATAAGGCGGCGCGGTTCCGCGAGATCGGTCACGCCATGTACGGCACCGTTTGGGTGCGCCCTATCTCCGAGGCGCTGGGCGTCAGCGTGCGCTCGCTGCAACGCTGGGCTGACGGCGAGGCGCCGATCCCCGAAGGCATTTGGGACAAGGTGCAGTTGCTTGCGTTGGATTGCGCGGTCGAGCTCGAGGCGCGCGCGCGCTTCTTGCGCACCTGGGAGTCACCGGAATGATCGCCCTTACTGCCACGATATTCGTCATCATCGGCATCAGCATTATTGTCCGCAACATCGCTGAGCGAGCTGCCCGCGACATCCGAGAAGCCGCCGCAACGCGCGCGTTCGACAAGCGGCTGAAAACATTGTGAGCCGCCCGAATGAATACATACACCTGGTTTGAACTGGCATCTGAAGAGGAGCCGGCTAGCAAATTGAGTAAGAAAATAAAACGGATTAAAACGGATACCTAAATGGGCCCTGGGATCGTAGACGAGGCGGGCGTCTTTGTTGGACAGCCAGAATGTTGTGGAAAAGAAACTCCTAGGGCAGGAAGGGAATTGGTTACGCGTCGGGGAGCTTGCCGTTAAGTCGATGTCACCGCGGCGACGCCGCCCGCCGCGAGGTTGAAGCAATCGCCCAGAAGATTGCAGCGAATTGGTACGTCGGCACAGTGCTGCGCGAACAATGAGGCGGCGCCTGACAACAAAAGCATGAGGGCCACTATCGCTATCGCCTCGATTACCGCCTTATTGGGTGACCGGGTAAGATGCTGGCGCGACCAACGCACGCGCGATTGGGGGTGATGTTGACGCAACCGAGGGCCGCAATGGCGCTGCACCGCAATTCTTCTGTGACGCCAGCACGGTTAGGTACTGCTGCCGACTTTGCAGCGCATCTTCCTCCTTGTTGGCCGCGCCCTTGAAATCCATCGCGAACCAGAGCGGCCATATGAACAAGCCGGCGACGCCGGCGGCGACGTTTTGTGCTACCTTGCCACCCTCTTCTGAGGCGAGGTTCTGCACGGTCTTGTTGTTGGCCAGCACCTCGGTCTGGATTGCCAGGCAATCGTGGTCCTTGTCGCCCGGTTGAACCACTGCTACCGGCTGAGGGTCCCGACCGGCGCAGCCGCATAGAGCCATGAGGACCGTCGTGACGATAACAAGCTTGAACTTCATTGATCGATTACCTCTCAGCCGATCGTGTATCATTGGTTGAGGCCTGAGGCCCCAAGCCCCACCTTCTTTGCCGGTCCGCAACAGCGACCTGGTCGCAGGAAAAGATAGGCAGCCTTCACCACGACCGTTACGGAGATCGGTGCATAAGCTGTATCGATGCCGTGCATGGTGCTGGCCGTAGCTCGCGTTGGCTGAGTAGAGGTGTTGACAACACCCTCTACTTTTTTCGCTCAATGACCTCTTGGCGCATTCACTCGGCGCATCGGCCTCGCGAGCATGTAGAGCGCGCCGACGTCGATTATACAGTCGGTCAAATTGCCAAGAGTTGGCACTTTGGCGACGAATGCTCTCGGCACGTCGACAAAAGACGCAGAAACTGCGCCTTTCAACCAGCGCTGCTTACAGTAAGTTGTTCTGCGCCACTCGTTGGCACTAGCTCAGGAAAGTTCTCGCCGATCACACTCACTCGATGCCGCCTGAGCTGCCTGATAGCATTGGCGCGTGAGCCCCGCCGATCTGCTCTCCGCCTTAACCGCCTCGGGCATCCCCGCCCCCTATCGCCCGGCGCGTGCTCGATGGCGTTGCGCCCGCCCTCAGAGCGATCGAGCGCAGCGGAACAAAGACCGACAGCGATCTGCTGTGGATCTTTGTTACGGTGATGGCCGACCGGCTGCGGCGCGAATAGCCCTGGCGTCATCCGCCTGCCCGCTGCCGACCGTGCGGCCATCCTTGTGGCGCTGGAGGGCGATCTGGCGCAATCCCTCCTGCGGTGGATCGTGGCGCACGATGATTTCCGCCGTTCCAAGCGAGGTCTTTACCGCCTGTGCGGTCTCGCCAAGCATTCGATCATCAATGACTGCTCTTGAAGAGCACTCGTTTTATTTTTGCCGGCTTGAGGCACAACGTCGCTGCAATTCGTTCGCTCGTGGGGCTCGACATCGCCTGGGTCGAGGAGGCGGCCAATATCTCGCACAGCAGTTGGGAAATCTTGATCCCAACCATCCGCAAGGACGGCTCTGAGATCTGGATCTTATTTAATCCGATCCTCGAACAGGATGCGACCTTCGAACGGTTCGTTAAGAGACCGCAGCCCAACAGTCTCGTGAGGCACGTCACCTATCGCGATAACCCATGGTTTCCTGAGGAGTTGAAGCGCGAGGCGGCAGCGCTCAGAGCACGGGACCCGGACGCCTATCAGCATATCTATCTCGGCCAGCGCCGCTACACCCTCGACGGCGCGATCTACGCTAACGAACTCAGAGATGCGCAGGAGCAGGGTCGCATCATGTCGGTGCCATATGATCCGACCATGCCGGTGAGCGTGTATTTCGATCTTGGCTGGCAGACCAGACGGCGGTGTGGTTCGTCCAGCATATCGCCAACGAAATCCGGCTCATCGACTTTCACCAAGACGCACAGCGTCCGTTTTCCTACTACCTGCATGTCCTCCAGGAGCGTGGCTACACCTATGCCACGGTGTGGCTGCCACACGACGCCTAGGCCAAGAGCCTAGGCACTGGCCGCAGTATCGAAGAGATCGCACGGAGTGCGGGCAGGCATGGCCGTATCGTGCTCAAACTCAGCGTGGCCGACGGTATCAATGCGGCACGCACACTGTTTCCTGTCATGTGGTTCGACAAGGAGCGCTGCGCCGATGGCGTGCAAGCGCTGAGGCATTACCGGTACGATGTCGATCCCAACACCGGACAGTTCTCGCGCAATCCTTTGCACGATGAGGCATCGAATGGCTCTGATGCGCTGAGGTATGTCGCGGCGGCAATCCAGGGACCGCGCCGGGTGACCTACAAGCCACACGAACCCGGTCCACGTCGGATTTATGTGGACGGCCGCACTGGGTGGATGGCCCGATAGCGCACGGTTTTTTACTTTCGATTACGGCCATTCTCGAAACCAAAAATCGATGCTAGGTGACGCCGAGCTTGATGAGCTTGCGATGCGCAAACCTTCCGACCTTGAAAATTAACAAAGCATCACTTACAAGCTGAGCCCGGATCGAACGGGCGGTATCCCGCGCCACCAGCGACCAGAGCCACTAGGCCAGCGTCCAGCGAAAGCGGGCTTCGATCCTCCAAGACAAGGCACGACTTCAGGCCCCGCCAGCTTCGCGCTGGCGGAGGCCATATCGACGTTTCTTCGCCGGCCACGACTTACAGGTAACCATTGAATATTCTGATCTACTTTTCGATACATGCAATGTTGAGGACGACTGGCTGTTCGCTCTGCTGTTGTCCTCGTCGTCTCATGGTGTTGAAAATGTTGTCCATGTTTTGAACTTGTGGTCCTAGTGCATTCGTTATCGTCGTCTTCGCGGCATCACACCGCGCCTGAGACGAGAAGTCGTGCATTTGAACAATCGGCTGAAACGAACCGACCCCGGGAACCAAATAACTCAAGACTATGATCATTACCCACATGATATTTGCCTCCCCTGCATGCGTTGCTGAAGAAAACTGGCGACGGCGCCCAGCCCCGGTAAATACTTCCAACCGACGTACCCGAGGGATCCGGCTTTAGATTTGTACAAAAGCTCGGTGTCCGACACGTGCCTAACCGTCTAGAACCCGCTCGTTTTCGGCGCATCAGACATTCGCTCATTAGCCTCGGGCGGTAAAGGTGGGGTGTAAAAACCGCTTACCATGTAGCGCTGAGGGCGTGCTTTACTTTCCGATAACACCTCTTCTCGGAACCAAAAACGATGGCTAAGTTCCTGACCTACATGCGCAAGCAGGGGAAGGTGATCGAGGCGTGGGCTGCGAGTAATGGGGAACGCTAATGTGGAACGTCGTGCACGTTATCGTTGCGGGGGTTGCAATGGTCACAGGGATTAGGGCCGTGGCGTATTGGTCCAAGTCTGCCAGTGGGGCCTTCCCAAAATCGTTGACAGCATAGGCGATCTGACCCCGATGCTGCACGGGTTCAGTAGTCGCTGAAGGAAGCAGCCCAATACATCTCATTGCCGCCGCGTTGACCGCTGCAAGCGTGTTGCTGAACGCCGCGGCAATGGCTTGGGGCTTGTAAGCACAGCAATGTTCAGCGATAAGCAGGGACGCCTGCCCAAGTCGGCACCGTCGACGACGCCCCGCTGATCTGGGGCTACGTTGATCGCGGGTCGTGTTAATGAGGCGACGGACCCGCAACGATAGTAATGGCTTAAGATTCGTTTCCGTGGCGACACGGAATGAATTCGGTGTCGCTAGCGCTGCGCCTTCGGCTTCAAGAGCAGCTTGCGTAGCGTTGCCGGTCCGAGTTCACGATCGATCTCGCGCCAGGCAAAGAAAGGTAGCAAACAAAAGGAAATCAGAATGGTGACAATGATGACGCCATGCGGCGTGCCGCCGCCGATCAAGGGCAGCGTCAATGGCCGCTTGTGAATGAGATCGCCGATGAACTCCTCGATGACGTGGGCGAGAATGAAGATCACCGCGAACAACACCGATTTCCACACGATCGGGTAAATCAGCGGATGGTTCTGGAAGCGCCGTTCGCCGGCATGCATATCTTCGGCGATGAGCATGACCTTGCCCATGACCAGCGCATTGATGGCGGCGAGGCCGGCGAGCGTATAAGGGATGTGATACTCGGCGAGTATGATGCGCTGATATAGCTGGAACAGGCCGAACACAACGAAGAGATAGATCGCCATGCCAGCGAAGGTCTTCAGCTCGCCAAGGATCCGGTCTTTCACTTGTGTTGCATTGACCATGGTCGCTCACTTGCTGAGCGATTGTACCACAGCGAAGACCTAGACGAAGCGCGCAGCCGGTGCAGCAAGTGCGGCGCGAAGTGGCCGCAGCTATCGGTGCGTGTCGGGCCGACACACAGGCGGGATGCGCTGATGCTTCCGCGCGTCCAACCAATCGCTCCAATCCTGCGGAAAGAGCCGTTCAACGGTTCAACGATCCCAACTGGCTCTTTGACTTCAAATACGACGGCTTTCGCGCGCTCTGCTATCTGCAAGAGGGCCGCTGCCGCCTGATATCGGGCAACGGCAATCTGATGAGACGCTTCGTCGGCCTCGGCGAGCAGCAGATCGCGACCTCACTCGATGTCGGCGACGCAATTCTCGATGGTGAGGTCATCGCAATCGACGATGAGGGCCGACCACAGTTCTATGATCTTCTCCGGCGCACGCGGGCACCCGCCTATGTCGCCTTTGATTTGCTTTGGCTCGACCGCGCTGATCTGCGAGCGCTGCCCCTCACCGAGCGCCGTCGGCACCTGCGGAGCATCCTCCCCAAAGGGTCTGCGATCACTTCCGAGCCGCTGTCCATTATCGGCAGAGGCAGCGCAGCGGGTTTGCTTCAGCGTCTCACAGCCGTGATAGAGCGCTCCATATAAGCTTGCATTCACCGTCCAAAGTCTTTTCCGGGGAGTTCTAAGACGCGACCTCCCCCGCATGCGTTGAATGTGTTTTTGGGGCGAGGTTCGGTAGATTGGTAGATTTGTATTCACAAGAGACACCATCGACCATTCTATTTTCACTTATGTCCCATATTGCCCACACTATGGATACTATCCACGGAACGCTTTTATTAATTGTTAGCGCGATTGTTTGCATAAAACACTTGTTGAGATGCGGATTGTAGTGGTTTGAGTAGTTCACAACGAATGTGTTGCGAGCATCCTCGGTGAAGCCGGGGTGATAGCCGTTGCGGGTAGCAAATTGCGCGGCGCTTGTGGCGCATCGTTCCTGCAATTCATAGGTGGCCTGATCGGGGTCGGCATGCGCCGTCGCGGTGACGACTGTCATCACGACGAAAGCACCGGCGCAAATCAAATCCCTGATACTCATTGAGGTAGTTTCCTATTCAATCCCTTGCTAGAAACGGCGAGCAAGAGCGACGCGGGCTTTGCTGCGCCAGCAACCATTCTCATTGCAAACCCATCTGTCGATCACGGTTGAGGGGCTCGAACTTTTAGCAGCAGCTCGGGAGCCGCGCGCATATGGGAGAGAAGCCGCGACTACAACGAAAATGAATTAATCTTAATCGCTGAATTGGTTAACGCGCCCGTTTCATCTGTCAACGTAGCAAGCGATCCGAGGCCGAACGAGCCTCGACCACACGTCCAATAAGGAGTGCGACCCTATGTTGCCGCATTGTCAGCGCCTACAGCGCGAGCAGCGGGTCAATGACTGGACGGAGGCTTGCAGATCAGTTTGGTATAGCCCGGCGGCATGCCCGGTGGACAATCAAAGCGGACTTCTGGTTGCGCTTGCGCTTGTTGCTGCCGATTGCTCGCAGCGAGACCCGATAGGAACAGGATGAAGGCGATCACTCCCACGCAGAGGGCGAAAAATTTGAGGAGCGTATGACCTACCCGTGTGCCGAGCAGGAATACCAGCAGAAAACCGCAGAGGGCGATGCCGATCAGTGTCATTGTTCAGCGCGCTTCCCCGTGACCCATCTCGTCGTCTTAAGGCGATCCAGCCGCCGCCCGCGATCATGACTGCGATCACCAAATTGTCGCTCAGCAGATTGCGGGGTACGCCTATTTCGGACAACCCTTTCGTAAGGAGAAGGAAGATCAAAGGCCCGAATATCAACGTGAGGTAAAAGGCAAGGCACACAACCCCTGCGCCCCGCATGCATCGCCGCAGGAGTGACAGCATGTATCTGTGTGCCTACGCGGGCACCCTGTGCTCCCTTCGAGTGCCTGATCTTTTCTTTCCTACAAAATCGCATTGCGGCGGATCGACTGAAGATCCGCGGATCGCCAATGATCCGGCTTCTCTTTATCGTTGAGATGGCGAACGCGAGCGACCAGCGGATGGTGTCCGTGCTGCTTCGCCCAGTGGATCGCCTCACGCTCAGTTCGAGCGGTGTGCCTTAGCGGGCTTGTTGCCACGCGCACCTTGGACATGCGTTGCCGGAGCAACGCGATTGTGACCATTGGGCTGGGTTTTGTGTACGGTGCCGGTGTTCTTGTAGACCGCGGCGCCGTTCGTCGGACCGACGCATCCGGCTCTGTTGCCCGTATTGGCGCATGTGGCGGCAACGGCGGGCGGTGCCGCCAACGCCAACGCCAACGCCGCCGCAACGATGATTTCTCGCATGACGTGCTCCTGTAGGTTTCACGCTCTTTAGAACACGGGTTGAGCCGAATTGTTCATGAGGTGCGTGTCGGCCGGCGCGGCCGCCGGGCGCAATAGGAAGACTGGGGGACGGGACCGGGGGCCATAGGGGAGAGGAGCGGAGGGAAGTGTGAGGGCCTAGTCGCGCAAGCCGGGCGTAGGCCCGCGCTCAATCCCGGCGCTGCTCGCCTGCCCTGACCCGGTCTCGCCTGCCCCTTCCGTGCCCTTGTCCGCCTGGGTTCTGGTCGGTCAGCGTTTACAATGGTCAGGGGTTCTTCGAGAAGGACGCCTATAATGCCCATTCGATCAACAATATCACGGCCCAGAAAAGTGAGGAGACTGAGTGCAGATGCCCCGCGGAAAACGGTGGTGGCGCCGAAGTGAGACGAAGGCACCCCGATAGGACCGAGAGCGTCAATGCGCACCATTTGGAGCACCCGTTGACATTGGCGTTCAGCCGCAGATGGGTTCGCGGGCGCATTCCGTCGCTCCGAGCTGGTCGCGCTCGAGGTCGCCGATCTAGGGAGACTCTGAAGAAGTTGTCGACGGGACGAGGGTTGTGTGATTTATAGGGATCAGTGTGCGGAAGCATATTGGGTGGCTCGATGAAGCAGGCGACGCTGGCGGCGGTTGGGTTCGAGCGGTACGGGAAGACGACACGCCGAGCTGTTTTTCTCGCTGAGATGGATCAGGTGGTGCCATGGTCAGCGCTGTGCGCGCTGGTCGAGCCGGTTTACCCGAAGCCGGGCAATGGTCGGCCGCCGGTGGGCGTCGAGCGAATGCTGCGCATCTATTTTCTGCAGCAGTGGTTCAACCTGTCGGACCCGGCGGTGGAGGAAGCGCTTTACGATTTGCTGGCGATGCGCGGATTTGTCGGCATCGACCTGGGCCGCGAGCCGGTTCCGGACGAGACCACGGTGTGCCGCTTCCGGCATGTCATCGAGCGTCACGACTTGGGCAGCCGCCTGTTCGAGGAGGTGCATCGGCATCTTGAAGCCAAGGGGCTCAAGCTGTCGAAGGGCACGATCGTGGACGCGACCATCATCGCCGCGCCATCCTCGACCAAGAATGCAGAGAAGGCGCGCGATCCCGACATGCACCAGACCAAGAAGGGAAACCAGTGGTATTTCGGCATGAAGGCGCATGTCGGCATCGACAGCCGAAGCAAGATCATCCACGCCGTGGTCGCGACCGCCGCGAATGTCGCCGATAGCGAAATATTGCCGGACCTGATGCACGGCGAGGAGACGCGCGTTTGGGGCGATCAGGCGTACCGCGGCCAGACCGACGTGATCAAGGCGCATGCGCCCAACGCAAAAGACTTCACCAACCGCCGCTACCGCCATCGCGGTATCGTGGACGAGATCGAACGGGCCAAGAACCGCACCAAGTCGAAGGTCCGGTCCAAGGTCGAGCATAGTATCGGCGTCATCAAGCGGGTCTTCGGCTTCGCCAAAGTTCGCTATCGTGGCCTGGACAAGAATGCCAACCGCCTCTTCGTGACCTGCGCGCTGGCCAACCTCTTCCTCGCCCGGCGACACTTGTTGCGGTGGCAAGGCGCGTAGCGCGCCCACAATCCGGCTATGCACCCTTGCCACACAGACAAACGTAAAGCCACTCGCCGAGCCGCGCCGACATCGTTTCAAACCAAAACGGCCGCTCGCGTGGCTTCATTAAGTCGAGCTACTTATTCAGACTTTCCCTAGCGGAAGTGCCGGACGGCCTGCGCGTCACGATCCGGCGGTCGAAGACCGACCAGGAGGGGCTGGGCCAGGAGACGGTGCGTTCCGTCCCGGCGATCGTGAAACGCTACGCCGAGCTGGCGGGCCTCGATCCTGCGCAATTCGCTGGGCACAGCCTCAGAGCCGGGTTCATCACGTCGGCAGCGGAAAGCGGAGCTGCGCTGTTACGCATTGCCCATCAGTCGCGGCACAAGAGCCTCGACGTGCTGCGCGGTTACGTGCGCCGTGCGGACATGTTCAAGGATCACGCGGGTGCGGCGTTCCTCTAACCTCTTAAACCTGCCGCGCGGCGACCGAAATGCCGGTCCGAGTGGTATCCAACTGGTATCCACAAGGTGAGGGCCGTCGAGCAACGTCAATCTAAGTGCTTGTAATCGTTGGCGTCCCCGGCGTGACTCGAACACGCGACCCACAGTTTAGGAAACTGTTGCTCTATCCACCTGAGCTACGGGGACACGCTAAGCATTTGACCGTTAAAACGGATCACCCATCGCTTTTCTTCGGCAACACTGGCGTGGCCGATTGCGAAGCAACTTTGCTGCACCCTTTCGTCGGCCGCTGGCGCATCTTAGCCGGTTTCGAAATTGGACCGATAGCATCCTCTGATTACGTGCCGGTCCTTCCTCGGATCCAAATCGCCGGGGGGCGGAGCAAGCTTTCTAGACCTCAATATCCCACGCGATCACTGAGGCGGTAGTCGAAGAAGTCTTGCTCACAATGGCCAAGCCGATGCCAAGCCTTAGCTTCTAAGGACATGGTGGAGACCACCAAGCGCCCGATCAATCTCCTTGGCTTATGGGGATTGGGGTCGATAGCGGTCCTCAATTCCGCCCTGGTTTCCTGATTGCGACCGGAAAGGGCATAGGTTGCGAGACGGTCAAGAATGAGACGATCATGGCGCAAAAAATGGGAGGGTGTTCCGAAGAGCACCCTCAGGTGAAGAGGAACGCTTACTTACACACGACAACCCACACACCTGCGGAAACCGGCTGCAAGTCACTGCACGGCCTCGCCATGAAGGGCAAGGTCGAGACCCTCTTGCTCCTCGTCTTCGGTGACCCGCAGACCGATGGTGACGTCGATGATCTTCAGCAGGATCAGGCTGACGATCACGTCGTAGACGATGACGATCACCACACCCTGGAGCTGATACCAGACCTGGATGGCGTTGCCCTTCGATCAGGCCGGGGGTGCCGCCATACTCGTTGATCGCGAACACGCCGGTGAGCAGCGCGCCCGCCGCGCCGCCGACCGCATGGACGCCGAAACAGTCGAGCGCGTCGTCATAGCCGAACGCCGATTTCAAGGTGGTGACGCCGAGATAGCACACCACGCCGGCCAGCGATGCCGATGACCAGCGCGCCCGCCGGGCCGACAAAGCCGGAGGCCGGGCGTGATCGCGACCAGGCCCGCGACCGCGCCCGAGCAAATGCCCAGAACCGTCGGCTTGCCGCGCAACGCCCACTCGACGAACATCCATGTCAGTCCCGCCATCGCCGTAGCGATCTGGGTAACGGTCATGGCCATGCCGGCCTGCATATTGGCGGCGACCGCCGAACCCGCGTTGAAGCCGAACCAGCCGACCCACAGCAGCGCCGCACCGATGAAGGTGAGGACGACGTTATGCGCCGGGCCCGTGCTTTTGCGCTTGCCGAGCATCAAGGCGCACATCAGGCCGGCGACTCCGGAATTGACATGAACGACCGTGCCGCCAGCAAAGTCGAGCACGTGGACAAGGGCTTTGTCGTTGGCGCTGTCGAGGAAGCCATCCGGGCCCCACACCCAGTGCGCGATCGGCGCATAGACCAGGGTCGCCCAAAGGCCGATGAACCACAGCATCGCCGAGAATTTCATCCGCTCGGCAAAGGCGCCTGCGATCAGCGCCGGGGTGATGATCGCGAACGTCATCTGGAAGCACGCATAGACCGACTCGGGGATGGTCGGCGCCAGCGCGTTGGGATTGCCGATATTGGTTGAGATGTCGCTCAGCATCCCTTGAAAGAAGGCGCGCGATCGAAGCCCCCGAGAAACGGCGTGCCGCCGCGTGAACGCGGTGCTGTAATTGACGACGACATAAAGCACGGTGACGAGGCACGTGATGGCGAAGCTTGTCATCACCGTGTCGCCGACATTTTTCTTTGCGCACCATGCCGCCATAGAACAGGCCGAGGCCGGGCACCGTCATCATCAGCACCAGCGCCATCGACGGTCAGCATCCAGGCCGTGTCGCCGCTATTGGGCGTGCATTTGGTTGTATGTGTGGTGTCGCATGCCGGTGGCGCGGCGGCGCCGCCGCGGGTGTCGCGGCCGCGGGAGCGGCCGGCGCCGACGCCGGCGTGGTTGCAGGCGCCGCGGCGGCGGGTTTGTTGTCCTGGGCGAGCGCCACTGGCGCTGACCCGGCCAGGGGCAGAAGGACCGCGCCAAGCAATAAGACCAGAACCCATAGGGCAATTTTCTTACCGAAAAACGGCTCATCAACAGACCTCCAATGGATTGCGTCGCCGCGCGGCCCCAGGGACCAGGCATCGCCGTCCAAAATCAAGATTCGTGCCAAAGAGATCGCCGCCACTCCGGGGTGGCGCGGAAATCGACGGTCAGCGCACCAGCAAGCGACACCAGCAGCGCGATCGCCAGCAAGGCGGCTACGCCTTGCCAGAATTGCAGCGGCGCGCGCTCATAAAGCGTGCGCGGTCGGCGGATTTCGGCCGGCGCTGCGCGTCGGCCCGGCTTCCATCTCGAGCGCGAGTTCGGTGACGTCACTGAAACCGCTTGGCGGGATCACGGCGATCGCGCGCGCCAGCACCGCCTCAAGCCAGGCGGGCAGATCCGGGCGCAGACGCGATAAGTTCTTTTGGCGTCGTGCGCCGTGGCGGGCTGACGGCGTCGATGATTGCCGTAAGGGATATTCGCCGGTGAAAGCGCGAAACATCGTCACACCCACGGCATAGATGTCGGTGGCTTCGTTCCCGGGCTCGCCTGACGAGCATTTCGGGCGCCATGTACGCCAGGGTGCCCGGAATATCCTGCGGCGGAAAATCCTCAAGACCCGGCACGCGCACGACGCCGAGATCGATGAGCTTAAGCGATCCGCCGCCTTCGAGGATGACATTGTCCGGCTTGATGTCGCGGTGAATGATACCGACGCGGTGCAGCGCTGCCACCCCGCGCGCCAGCTTGATCGCGATGTTGCGACCCTCTTCCAGGCCGATTGCGGGACGGCGCGACAAGCCGCGTCTCCAACAATTCGCCCTGGTAAAGCGGCATGACCGTGTAGAGGCAGGTCTGCCGGCCTGGCGGCAATTCAATGAAGCTGCCGACATTGGGATTGCGCACGCGCGCGCCGACCCAGGCTTCGCGGATGAACGCGGCACGGAAAGTGGCGACGCTCGCGATTTGGGGTTTCGGAAATTTGATCGCCACCTCGCCGCCTTCAATCTCGTCTTCGGCTCCGAAGAGACGGCTGTAGCGGCCATCGGATAGCAGTGCCCTCAGCACAAAACCGTCGATCGACTCGCCACCGAGCGGCACCGGGACAACCGGCAGGCGGCCGATGGCGGCGCCGATATCGGTCGATTCGGCCGTCGGCACACCCACCACGTCCAGCACCATGGCTGTGCAGTTGTCGTTGCCGCCGGACTGGAGCGCGGCCGCGACCAGCGCATTGGCCGTATCGCCGGGTGCGGAGCGGTCGCGCATCAGATCGGCGATGGCGTGATCCGACAAAAATCCATGGACGCCGTCGCTGCACAGGAGAAAACGATCGTGCAGCGCCACTGGTTGCGTGGCGTAGTCGAGCCGCACTTCCTCCTCCACTCCCAAGGCGCGCGATAGAGGAGATGCGATCGGCCGGTCCCTTCCTGGCGAACATGGTCGGTGGTAAGGCAGCGCAGCCGATTTCCCGTGAGCCGGTACGCGCGGGTGTCGCCGACATGCAGGATGTGTGCGACGCGGCCGCGCAGTACAAGCGCCGTCAAGGTACAGCCCATGCCCGCGAGCTTCGGCGATACTGCGACCCTGAGAATTCATCCAGCCATTGAGTGCGCCACGATCTTGGCGGCGGCCCGCTGCACCTCCATGGTCTCGGGCAGATCGCAAAAACCGTCGAGGAAACCGCGCACCGCCGTTTCCGCGGCAACGCGGCCGCCCTTCGCGCCGCCGATGCCGTCGGCGATCGCAGCGACAATGTCAGGCCGCGGCACGGCAATTCCGGGCCGAACACGGCGCCAGCAAAATCTTCGTTCTCCTTGCGCGGCCCGGTTTTCGAGGCGAACCCGACGCTCGCCTGAACGGTCACGTCGCCCGCAACCGTCGACCATCGCATCAACTCCAGGACATCAAGGTCTGGCACGTCACCACGATCACCGTGATTTTCCGAGGCTGCAATGATTATGGCGCAGCCAGCCGCCGGTGCTCGAGCCGAGAGCTGTAACCAAATCACCCGATTGACGGTCGATCGAGTTAGTAGCCGCCGTCTTTGGGATCGAACCAGGAGATTTGGCCGATCGTGATGTCGGCCGGGTAGGAGTCGACCGTGCTCTTCTGATAGTCGATCGTGATCTGCCAGTGGGCGCCGCTCACGGGATTGGAGCAGGTGACTGCGGTCCCTTGTGCTTCCGTCGTGGCGCCCCGTTCCGGCAACGCGAGGAGAGCACAGAAGCCAATAACCACCGCTGCCAAATTCCTCGCAAAATGCATCGATGCCGACCCCGTTTTCCGCCCCGATCCATACCGAAATCTCATTTTGTTGCAATGCCTCACCAATTATTGGGCAGCAATCGCGCTTGCTTGCACAATTTTTGACCATACTGCCTGCAGTCTAGCCAGAAATTCGGGCTTGATGCCTGCTTCACCGACCGGTGCCGAAAAATCGTCCGTCTTTTGAGCAAAGAATGCGACTGAAACTGGCATAGCTCTTGCCTCCCCGGGGTTTCGTCTGCCGGTTCCCTCGGCCCCGCGCTTCGGGGCGTGTGAGTCGGTTGTGTCTCCTCGCAACGAAAATAACGGGGGAAGATTCATGCTTGTACCTTCACCAAAATGGCTTGATTCAGGCAATAACGCCTGGCAGTTGGCGGCCGCGACCTTTGTCGGCTTGCAAAGCATTCCCGGCCTTGCCGTGCTTTATGGCGGCGTGGTCAAAAAGAAATGGGCCATCAATTCGGCGTTTATGTGCTTCTACGCCTTCGCCTCGGTCCTGGTCGTCTGGGTTCTGTTCGACTACAACATGGCATTCGGGCCGCAATGGTTCAGCTTCCTCGGCACACCAAGTCTCGCAACCTCGGCGACGTTTACGACGGGTCAAGCGATCGTACCGGCAGCTGCTGCGGGCATGCCCGCGCTGACCTTCCCGATGGCGACACTGATCTTCTTCCAGTTCGTGTTCGCCGCGATCACCGTCATCATTCTCGGTGGTTCCGTTCTGGGCCGCATGAACTTCGCCGCCTGGGTCATTTTCTGCCCGGTATGGATGACCCTGGTCTACACCGTCGGCGCGTTCAGCCTGTGGGGCGGCGGTTGGCTTGCCACCATGGGGGTCGCGGACTTTTCCGGCGGCTATGTCATTCATCTCGCCGCCGGCACCTCCGGGTTCGTCGCGGCGGCGGTAATCGGACCCCGATTACAGGCGGACCGCGGATAATTTCCCGCCCAACAGCCTCCTGGTGACGCTTATCGGCGCCGGCATCCTCTGGCTCGGTTGGAACGGCTTCAACGGCGGCGATCCCTACTTCGCCAACGCCGATGCCGGTGCTGCGGTGCTCAACACCAATACCTGCACCGCGGTGGCACTCCTGGTGTGGACGCTGATGGATAAAATGTCCTACGGCAAGCCGTCCATCATCGGCGCGGTCAACGGCATGATCGCCGGGTTGGTCGCGATTACGCCGGCCGCCGGCTATGTCGACGGTTGGGGCGCCATCATTATCGGCATCTGCGCCGGCATCATCCCGTGGCTTGCGATGAACAAGCTGCAGAAGACCAGGCTGATGATGCGGGTCGACGATACGCTGAGCGTGTTCTCGACCCACGGCGTTGCCGGTCTCATGGGTGGTCTGCTCACCGGCCTCTTGGCCAATCCGGCGATGCTCCAATATATCGGCACGGAGAAGGACGCACCGGGTGTCAACGTGACCGGCTGGCTATACGGCAATTTCCACCAGTTTATCCTGCAGATCTACGGCGCGGCGTTTATCATCGTGTTCAACGCCATCGCCACCTTCATCATTCTCAAGGTGATTGCGCTCATCGTGCCGCTGCGCATGGACGAGGCGAGACTGAAAGTCGGTGACGATGCGGTTCACGGCGAGACCGCTTACGCCATCGGTGATCGAAGGCGAATAGCCTAACAACCTCGCGATGCAAAAGGGCCGGAGCATCCGCTCCGGCCCTTTTTCTTGACGCGCTGCTCCCCGGCTATTTTGCCATCGCCGGCGCGCGGCGCGGCGGCGACTTTCACCGGCGGCGTCGGTTCGCTCATGGTCCGCGTCACTTCCTCGTCGCTCATCTTGAGCGCGCGGTCGAGCTGCGCCCCTCGCCACATCGGATGCGGTCTTGTCGGGCCGCAACGGCGGCTGTGTCACCTTGCCGCTTTGATCGCGATAGGCGGCGGGGACGAGATATGGGCCAGCTCACCGGCATTGATCCCGCATTTCTCCACCACTTCGGGATCGATCCAGGCGCGTTCGTCG
Organism: uncultured Alphaproteobacteria bacterium; assembly: GCA_963804725.1. GTDB lineage: Bacteria > Pseudomonadota > Alphaproteobacteria > ATCC43930 > CGMCC-115725 > JAATGI01. Next base: position 234,336 of record CAWDRN010000001.1, read on the forward strand.
ATGCCTTCCGGTTGGTCGAGAGCTCGAGCCGCAATCCTTCCGGGCCGCCGAAATAGATCGACTTGCAGAAACCGTGGTCGATCGGTCCGATCACCACGACGCCGCGGTCGCGGATACGGTCGCGCATCGCCAAGAGATCTCGCTCGTTCGCCACGCTGAACGCGACGTGATTGATCGAGGACGCGTCCGGCACCGCCGGCGCCTCACCCGCGGCAACGGCGCCTTGCGGCGCCTGGACGAAGGCAACGTAGCTAAATCGTTGAGCTTCAAGAAGCCGTGGAAGTAGCCGTTGGTGCCATGCATCCAGTAGAGCGCCTTCAATTCGGCGCCGAGCACGTCGGTGAAGAATTCGATCTGCGCCTTCATGTCGCCGGTGTTGAGGGCGAGATGGTGTACGCCGTTCGGCAAGCCCATGACGGAATCCTCCTAAGAGTGGTTGCCGCATCATAATCCTCGCCGGGTGCTGTCAGCAATCGCCCCGCGTACGGCCCCACCCAACCATCCCCCGAAACGGGGGAGGAAACCTGCGCGCGATAGCCCTCCCCCGATACGGGGGAGGGTTGGGAGGGCTGACGCAGCGGGATGTTTCAAAGCGCGCGCCTCTATTAATCCTCCATGCTCATCGGCGTTCCCCGGGAGATCAAACAGCGCGAATATCGCGTCGGCATGACACCCGGCGCGGTGCGCGAGGCGGTGGCGCAGGGCCATCGCGTGCTGGTCGAAACCGGCGCCGGCGCCGCGATCGACCTGCCCGACGAGCTCTATCGCTCTGCCGGCGCCGAGATCGCGCCCAATGCCGCCGCCGTTTATGGCAACGCCGAGATGGTGGTGAAGGTGAAGGAGCCGCTCGCCGTCGAGTATCCGCTGCTGCGCCCGGGCCAGGTGGTGTTCACCTATCTCCACCTCGCCGCCGATCCGGTGCAGGCCGCGGCGCTGATCCAATCGAATGCCATCGCCATCGCGTATGAAACCGTTACCGACGCGCGCGGCGGCCTGCCGCTGCTGGCGCCGATGTCGGAAGTCGCGGGCCGCATGGCAATCCAAGCCGGTGCGCGCGCCTTGGAGATCGAGATCGGCGGCCGCGGCATGTTGCTCGGCGGCGTTCCCGGCGTGGCGCCCGCCAAGGTCGCGGTGATCGGCGGCGGCGTGGTCGGCGGCAACGCCGCGCGCATGGCGGCGGGCTTGCAGGCCCATGTCACCATTCTCGACAAATCGCTTGCCGCGGTTGGCGCAGCTCGACACCGAGTTGGGCGGCCGCGTCACCACGCTCTACGCCACGCGCGAGGCGATCGAGGCAGAGCGTGCTCGACGCCGATCTGGTCATCGGCGCGGTGCTGGTGCCCGGCGCCGCCGCGCCGAAGCTGGTGACGCGCGACATGCTGAAACGTATGAAGCGCGGCGCGGTGCTGGTCGATGTCGCGATCGACCAGGGCGGCTGTTTCGAGACGTCGCGACCGACCACGCACGACGCGCCCACCTACATCGAGGAAGGCATCGTGCATTATTGCGTCGCCAATATGCCGGGCGCGGTGGCGCGCACCTCGACCTTCGCCCTCGGCAACGCGACCTTGCCCTTCGTGCTGGCCCTGGCCGAGCAAGGTTGGCGAAGCGCGCGCTCCATCGCGACGAGCATTTGCGCGCCGGCCTCAATATCGCGGCAGGCAAGGTCACCCACCCCGCCGTCGCCCAAGCGCTCGGCCTCAAATTCACCCATCCCGAAGAGACCCTGAGCTAGCTTTCCTGCTTTGCGGCCGCGACTTCTCAAAACAGATTGCGGCGTCGTCCGCATCGGGAAGTTCAGCGATGGCGCCCATAAGGGTGGCCCCGCAGCCGAGACGACCTAGCGCTTCAACCCCAACCCGTTGAGGACAAGCGCGGTCAAGGTCTCGCGCGCGTCCTCAAAGAATTCGGCGTCAAGCGATTTGCGGTTAAGCACCGCGGTCATCTGCACCGCGAAATCGGCATAGGTCTGGGTCGCGGCCCAGATAATGAAGAACAGATGCGCGGGCTCGATCGGTGCGATTCGCCCGGCCTCGATCCAGGTTGTCACCAGCGCCGATTTCTCGGCCACGAGCTCGCGCACCCGGCCGCGCAGAAAGCCGCCGATATGGGGCGCTCCGGCCAACATTTCCATCGCCCACAGCCGCGACGGACCGGGCATGCGGCGCGACAGATCGATCTTGCGCGCGAGATAGCGCGCAATCGCCTCGGCGGGGTCGGCGCCGGGATGGAGTTCTTCCATCGCATCGACCCAGACGCCGAGAATGCGGTCGAGCACGCTTTCGTAAAGTGCTTGTTTGGTGCGGAAATAATAGTGGAGATTGGGCTTGGGCACGCCGGCGAGACGCGCGATCTCCGCGGTGCTGGCGCCGCTGAATCCCTTTTGCGCGAAGACAATATTCGCCGCTTTGAGGATTTTCGCGACATTGCGACGTCGGATCGCTCCCGGACGTGCCGGCAATACTGGCTTTGCTTGCTTCTTCGCTTTTGTTGCGCGCGCCATGCTCGGCCCCTTGGCGAGGTATTAAAGTGGGAACGGATCGATTTGAAGCGATATCGACCGAGCCGCTCCGGGGACAAAGCCGCGCGGCCGCGTCCGCGGCGCGCCATGGTGATGCTGCGCCGCAAAAGCCGGAGATCGGCGATGGCGGGGTCCCTGCCCGATCGACCTGCCCAGTTGTTTGCCGGACATCTTGATCAATTGGTCAAGTTCTGAATACAGTCGGAAAGGCACAAGAGACGGCATGTTGGTCAATGACGCGAACCCGCAATACAAAGCATGACGGCCCCGATATCGCTTCGGGCCGTCTCGCCCCGAGCCGCTATGCGGAACATTTCGCCGATATTCACCCGCCCTTGGCGCGTGGGCAGGCCTTAGTCGAGGCCAATCGTTGCTATTTTTGTTACGACGCACCCTGCATTGAAGCCTGTCCTACCGGCATCGATATTCCCGGCTTCATCAAGAAGATCGCGACCGACAATGTCGAGGGTGCGGGGGTCCGCATTCTCGAGGCCAATATCTTCGGCGGCGCCTGCGCCCGTGTCTGCCCCACCGAAATTCTCTGCGAACGCGCCTGTGTGCGCACCGCGCAAGAGGGTGATCCGATCGCGATCGGGCGGCTGCAGCGCTATGCCACCGACCCCATCCTCGCCCAAACCAAGCATCCCTTCGCGCGCGCCCCTCGCTCCGGCAAGAAGATCGCGGTGGTCGGCGGCGGACCTGCGGGGCTCGCATGTGCCCATCGGCTCGCCCAACTCGGTCACGGAGTGACGGTGTTCGAAGCAAGGCCCCGGCTCGGCGGGCTCAACGAATATGGCGTCGCCGAATATAAGGTGCCGGACCGGTTCGCCCGCGCGCGAAGTCGATTTCATTCTCGGCATTGGCGGCATTGAGGCGCGCACCAACGAGGCCCTCGGCCGCGACGTCTCACTGACGCAATTGCGTGAGGATTATGACGCGGTGTTCCTCGGCATGGGACTTGCAGGCGTTAAGGCGTTGGAGTGTGAGGGAGAAAGTCTGCGCAGGCGTGGCCAATGCGGTCGACTATATCGCGCAATTGCGCAGCGCCGAGGATTTTGCGCGTCTGCCGGTCGGGCGGCGCGTCGTGGTGATCGGCGGCGGCAATACTGCGATCGACATTGCGGTGCAGTCAAAGCGCCTCGGCGCCGACGAAGTCACCCTGGTCTATCGCCGCGGACCCGAGATGATGGGGGCCACCCAACATGAGCAGGAATTCGCGCAGGTGAATGGCGTCAGCATTCGCCATTGGGCGAAGCCCATCCGGCTTCGCGCCGAAGGGGGCCATGTTGCCGCCGCCGAGTTCGAGACAACCCGGGTCGAAGGCGGCAGGCTGGTCGGCACCGGCGCGCTGTTTTCACTGCCGGCAGACATGGTGTTCAAGGCGATCGGCCAGAGCTTCATCGCCGATCCGCTTGAGACGGATCGGCTCGATGCGCTCGAGCTGCCGCAAGGCAAGATTGAAGTGGATGATCAATTTCGCACGACGGTGCGAGGGGTGTGGGCGGGCGGCGACTGTGTAGCCCGCGGCCTGGATCTGACTGTCGAAGCAGTGGAGCACGGCAAAAGAGCAGCACATTCAATCGATGCGGCGCTCTCGGGGTAGGGAAAGGGGAATTATATGGTGGATCTGTCCATCAACTTCGCCGGTATCCAATCGCCCAACCCGTTCTGGCTCGCCTCAGCGCCGCCGACTGACAAGGCTTACAATGTCGAGCGCGCGTTCCGCGCTGGTTGGGGTGGTGCGGTGTGGAAGACATTGGGCGAGGATCCACCGATCGTCAATACCGCGTCGCGCTACGGTGCAATTTCCTATAAGGGACTACGCGTCGCCGGCTTCAACAATATCGAGCTGATCACCGACCGGCCGCTGCAGGTCAATCTCGACGAGATCACCTCCGTCAAGAAGCGCTGGCCCAAACGCGCGCTCGTGGTCTCGCTGATGGTGCCTTGCACCGAGGACAGTTGGAAAAACATTTTGAGGCGCGTCGAGAGCACCAACGCCGACGGCGTCGAGCTGAATTTTGGCTGTCCGCACGGCATGTCGGAACGCGGCATGGGCTCGGCGGTGGGGCAGGTGCCGGATTATGTCGAAATGGTGACACGCTGGTGCAAGCAGCACACGCGCATGCCGGTGATCGTCAAGCTAACGCCCAACGTCACCAGCATTCTGCCGCCGGCACGCGCGGCAGTGAAAGGCGGAGCCGATGCGCTGAGCCTGATCAACACGATCAACTCAATCGTCTCAATCGATCTCGACCTGATGGCGCCGGAGCCAACCGTCGACGGCAAGGGCACGCATGGCGGGTACTGCGGACCGGCGGTGAAGCCGATCGCCTTGCACATGGCGGCAGAGATTGCGCGTGATCACGATTGCCACAACATCCCGGTCTCCGCCATCGGTGGTATCGAGACCTGGCGTGACGCCGCGGAGTTCATAGCCCTCGGCGCGCGCTCCGTGCAAGTTTGCACCGCGGCAATGCATTACGGCTTCAAGATGGTCGACGACGTGATCGACGGGCTCGAACGGTGGATGGAGAAATCGCGCTACGACCGGATCGAGGATTTTCGCGGACGCGCCGTCAAGAATGTCACGGACTGGCAATATCTCAATCTCAACTATAAGACCGTCGCCGAGATCGACCAGGACCTCTGCATCAAATGCGGCCTATGTCACGTTGTGTGCGAGGACACGGCGCACCAAGCCGTCGCGGCGTTGCGCAACGATGGGCGTCGCCGCTACCAGGTGATCGACGCGGAATGTGTCGGTTGCAATCTGTGCATGCATGTCTGTCCCGTCGAGGGTTGCATCACGATGAAGCCCGTCGACACCGGCAAGTCCGCGCTCGATTGGACGCACCATCCCAACAACCCGTTGCGCCAGGCCGCTGAGTAACGGGCGAACGGAAAGGGCGGGCGTGGCGAAGATCGAACGATTGCGCGACCGCAGCGGCGCCGAAGTGTCGCCTCAAGCACGGCGCCCCGTGGTCGAGATCGCCGGCCTCAACCTCGTGTTCGAGACCGCCGACGCTCCGGTTGCGGCGCTTTCCAGCGTCGATCTCACCGTCAACCAGGGCGACTTCGTTTCGCTGATCGGTCCATCCGGCTGCGGCAAGACCACGCTCTTGCGTATCATCGCCGATCTGCAGCAGGCCACCAGCGGCAAAATCGAAGTGAATGGCGGCTCGCCCGAGGCGGCGCGGCTCAATCGCGCTTACGGCTACGTGTTTCAGGCGGCCGCGCTCTATCCGTGGCGAACCGTGTTGCGCAACGTCACCTTGCCGCTCGAGATCATGGGCATGTCGCGGCGCGAGCGCATGGAGCGCACGGCGCGCGTCCTGGAGCTGGTGGAGCTCGGCGGCTTCGAAGGTAAGTTTCCCTGGCAACTGTCCGGCGGCATGCAGCAGCGCGTGTCCATCGCGCGGGCCCTGTCGTTCGATCCCGACTTGCTGCTGATGGATGAGCCGTTCGGCGCGCTTGACGAAATCATTCGCGACCGGCTCAACGAGCAGCTCTTGCAGCTATGGAGGCAAACCGGCAAGACGGTGATCTTCGTGACGCATTCGATCCCCGAGGCCGTGTTCCTGTCGAGCCGCATTGTCGTGATGTCGCCACGCCCCGGTCGCATTGTCGATATCGTCGAATCCAACCTGCCGCGCGACCGCAATTTCGAAATCCGCGAGGAGGCGGCGTTTGCCGAAATCGCACGTCGCGTGCGGCTCGGGCTTAGAAGCGGTCATGGTGACCATGAATAGCGTCTGGGTGCGGCTGCGCCAGGGGCACACGCTGCCGATCCTGACGATTCTCGCGGCGCTCATCGTGGTTTGGTATCTAGGCGCGATCTGGCTCAATTCGCAACGCGTCATCGACGGCTACCAAGCTGACGACGAGCTGCAGAACAAATGGACGACCGCCGATCTCATTCGCGACACGCTGTCAATGCAGCGGCCGGTTCTGCCGGCACCGGACCAGGTCGTCATGGAGCTGGACCGCAGCGTGCTTGAGGTGGCGCCGACCTCGAACCGAAGCCTGCTGTACCACGCCTGGGTGACGCTGTCGGCGGCCCTCGTTGGCTTCGGCATCGGCACGCTCTTGGGCATCGCGCTCGCCATCGCCATTGTCCATGTCGCGACGCTCGAGCGCGCGCTGTTGCCCTGGGTGATCGCGTCGCAGACGATTCCGATACTGGCGATCGCGCCCATGATCATCGTGGTGCTCGGCTCGATCGGCTTTGTCGGGCTTTTGCCGAAGGCGTTCATCTCGGCCTATCTCTGTTTTTTCCCGGTGACCGTCGGCATGGTGAAAGGGCTGACCTCGCCCGAGCCCTTGCAACTCGACCTCATCCACACCTACAGCGCCAGCCGCGACCAGGTATTCCGTAAGCTGCGCTGGCCGGCATCGTTCCCCTTCCTGTTCCCGAGCCTCAAGATCGCAGTGGCGCTGGCGGTGGTCGGCGCCATCGTGGGTGAATTGCCGACCGGCGCCGCCGCGGGCCTCGGAGCGCGACTGCTGGCCGGTTCCTATTACGGCCAGACCGTGCAGATCTGGTCCGCGCTCGTGCTGGCCTCGCTGCTCGCCGGACTTTCGGTGGCCGCTGTCGGCTGGGCCGAGCGCTTGACCTTGCGTCATATGGGGGGGCGGGGATGACGACGCCGACCCGCAACATCGCGCTGATGGCGACGATGTTCGCCGGGTTGGCGGCGCCGTTACTGCCGTTCGGGACCGCGATCGCCTGGCGGCCGCTCGATCTTGGTCTCTGGCTCACAGCACTAGCAGCAGGGGCTGCGGCCGTGTTTGCTGAGCGGCGGGATGCCGAGGCCGCAGTCTTAACACTCGCCGGGACAATTTTAGGCGCCGTGGCGCTTTACCGCTTCCTTGATTTCGGCGCGCAGTGGGGTTGCCGCTTTGGGATTTTGGCTGGGCGTCATCGTGCTGGCGGTGCTGGCGTGGCGCGCCATGACACTCTTCGCCATCCTGGGACGCAATCGCGGTAGTGTGGCGCTCAATCTGGCAGCGCCGATCCTGCTCGGCGTCTGGACGATTTACCTTTGGCAGCTGATCGTGGTCGGCCTCGAAATTCCGCGCGTATTGCTGCCGCCGCCAACCGACATCGCCGCGGCCATGGTCGCCTCGGCCCGCGATCTGGCGCTCGATTTCGTCCAGACCTTCATCCGCGCCATGATTCCCGGTTACATCATCGGCTGCGGCGCCGGCTTTTTGGTCGGCGTGCTGGTCGACCGGCTCCCCTTTCTCCAGCGCGGCCTCCTACCCTTGGGCAATCTTGTCAGCGCGCTCCCGATCGTCGCGGTGGCGCCGATCATGGTGATGTGGTTCGGCTTCGACTGGCAGTCCAAGGCCGCGGTCGTGGTGATCATGACCTTCTTCCCAATGCTGGTGAGCACTATCGCCGGGCTCGCAGCCCTGCCGCGCATCGAACTCGATCTGATGCGCACCTATGCCGCCAGTTATGGGCAGACCCTGTGGCTCGCACGCCTTCACGCGGCGATGCCATTTGTCTTCAACGCGCTCAAAATCAATTCCACGCTAGCGCTGATTGGTGCCATCGTTGCCGAATTCTTCGGCACGCCGGTGGTGGGCATGGGCTTTCGCATTTCCACCGAGGTGGGAAGAATGAACATCTCCATGGTGTGGGCGACGATCGTGGTTGCCGCTGTCGCCGGATCCGCCTCGTACGGGGCACTGGTCCTGGTGGAGCGCAGCGTGACCTTCTGGCACCCCTCGCTCAGGAAGGTCGCCAAATGAATGAAAGCGGGGATCGTAGCGGAGGAGGAGTAGAAGAATGAAACGAGCGCTGATGATCGCGGCTGCAGCGGGATTTATTGCCGCCTCGATGGGGGCCAACGCGGCCGACAAGGTCACGCTCCAGTTGAAATGGGTAGCGGACGCCCAGTTCGCGGGATATTTCGTCGCCAAGGACAAGGGGTATTACAAAGCTGCCGACGTCGACGTCGTCATCAAACCGGGTGGTCCGGATATCGCGCCCGAGCAAGTGTTGGCGGCGGGCGGCGCCGATGTGATCGTCGACTGGATGACGGCCGCGCTCGCGGCACGCGAAAAGGGCGTGCCGCTCGTCAACATCGCCCAGATATTCCAGCGCGAGGGCCTGGAGCTGACCTGCCTCAAATCATCCGGCGTCAAAAGCCCAGAAGACTTTAAGGGCCGCACGCTCGGCGTCTGGTTTTATGGCAACGAATATCCGTTCTATGCGTGGATGCACAAGCTCCAGATCCCGACCGAGGGCGGTCCCAACGGCGTCAAGGTGCTGAAGCAGAATTTCAATGTGGACCCGCTGTTGCAAAAGCAGGCCGACTGCATCTCGACCATGACCTATAACGAGTATTGGCAGGTGCTCGACGCGGGGATCAAACCGTCGCAGCTCGTTGTGTTCAAATATTCGGACCAGGGGGTCGGCGTGCTGGAAGACGGGCTTTATGCCAGTGGCAATAAGCTTAAGGACCCAGCCTATGCCAAACTGCTTGCCCGGTTCCTCGCCGCCAGCATCAAGGGCTGGGCCTATGCGGTGAAGCATACGGACGAGGCGGCGCAGATCGCCCTCAATAACGACACCACGGGCGCTCAGACATTGAAGCATCAAAAGGACATGATGCGCGAAGTCGCCAAGCTGATCACCGATTCGAAAAACCCGATCGGCTATCTCAACGTCGAGGACTACAACCGCACGGTCGCGGAACTCAAAGAGCAGAAGATCATCACGAAGGAACCCGAAGGGGCCTATACGCACGAGATTTACGAAATGGCCAAAAAAATGATGTGACGATCCGGTTTCGTCTCGATTGCGCGGATGCCCCTCGCCTCAGCGGCGAGGGCCGTTTTCGTTAGTACCACCCTTTATTTTCATGACGTGAGCGATCCCGATCACACTCACCTTGTCGGGGGCGCGCCAAACTGTTCCCGGTGAAAACAGTGCGATAGAGTCGCTTCATGACCAGCGTCGAAACGGCGATCCGCGGTGGCGCCATCGCCTTGTTGGTGCTGTTGGCGGTACTGACATTGTGGTCGGCGCGGCGCACCCCGGCGCATCTGCTCGGCGGCGGCTTTGCATTGAGCGCTGCGGCCTTCGCCCTGGTCTCGATGCCGCAGCTCGCTTTTCAGCCAGCACGATACCGGGCTTAGCGTCGCCGCCCTCTCTGTCGGCCAGGATTTTTGCTACTACTGGTTCCACCGTGCCAGTCACCGCGTGCGCTGGTTCTGGGCAACGCATGCCGTGCACCATTCCTCCAATCAGCTCAACCTTGCTGCGGCCTATCGGTTCGGTTGGACTGGCGCATGGAGCGGAACGGCGGTGTTCTACGTGCCACTTGCATTTCTCGGCTTTCCGCCGCTCGCCATCTCCACCGCCTTGTCTCTCAACCTGCTCTATCAGTTCTGGCTCCATGTCGAGTGGATCCCGAAGCTCGGACCGCTCGAATATGTTCTCAATACGCCATCGCATCATCGCGTCCACCATGCCGCCAATGACGCCTACCTCGACGCGAATTACGGCGGCGTGCTGATCCTGTTTGATCGGGTGTTCGGCACCTTTGTCGAGGAGCGCCGGGACCTGCCGTGTCGCTATGGCCTGGTCCATCCGCTGACAACGAACAATCCGATCAAGATCGGTTTTCACGAATGGCTCAATCTCGGCCGCGATTTGTGGCGGGCGCAGTCGTGGCGCGAGCGCGCGGCGATCATCGCTGGTGCGCCGGGCGATCGTCCCGCTGATGACGCACCCCCGGTGCTCGCCGCCGAATGAACGGTCACGGCCGGCAACGCCGCAGGACAGAAGCGGGAAACCGATCCCGTCACCTTTCACTCGCCTTCGCCAGGGGGCCGAGAGAGATGGTTCTTTCGAAGCGCGTCTCGCTTTAAAGTCGCCCCGAGGAGCTCAGGGAGACCCAGATGCATAGTATGGCAATCGTGGAATGGGGCGGCGCGCTGCAGCCGGTTGACGGGCCGAACCCCACCCCGCAAGGCACCGAAGTGCTGGTGCGGGTGACCGGCTGCGGGGTGTGCCACAGCGACATTCACATCCAGGACGGCTACATGGACATGGGCGGCGGCCGCAAGGTCGAATACGGGAAGGTCGGATTCACCCTGCCCCATACGCTTGGCCATGAAATTGTCGGCGTCGTCGAGAGCCACGGCCCCGATGCGAGCGGTGTTGAGATCGGCGAAAAGCGTGTCGTGTTTCCGTGGATCGGCTGCGGCAAATGCGACTTTTGCCGCCGGGGCGACGAGTTGCTGTGCTCAAACGGGCGCGCCCTCGGCGTGCGTGCGGCGGGCGGCTATGCCGATCATGTATTGGTGCCGCATCCGCGCTATCTCATCGATTTCACGGGCGTACCCGAGGCGCTAGCCGCCACTTATGCGTGTTCCGGGCTTACCGCATACAGCGCGCTCAGGAAACTCGCGCATCTGGCCCCCGAGGAAACCATTGTCATCATTGGCGCCGGCGGGGTCGGGTTGAGCGCGGTGATGATCGCGCCAGCGGCCGTGAAGGCGCGCATCGTGGTTGCCGATATCAGCGATCGCAAGCGCGACGCCGCATTGAAGGCGGGCGCGGCCGCCGTCTACGACAATGCCGTCAAGGATGCGGTCAAGGAACTTCGCGCCGCGACCCAGTTTGGCGCTGGTGCGGGGGGAGCGATCGACTTTGTCGGCGCGCCAGCCACGGCGCAGTTCGGGGTCAATTGCCTGCGGCGCGGTGGTACTATGGTGGAGGTCGGCCTCGCCGGCGGCGACACACCGTTCGGCATCCTTACTTTCATGCAGCGGATGCTGACCATCACCGGCTCCTATGTCGGCTCGCTCGAAGAGCTGAAAGAGCTGATGGCGCTGGTGAAGGCCGGCAAGGTGCCGCCGATCCCGGTCGCGACCCGGCCATTGAGCGACGCCAATCTGGTGCTCGACGATATGCGCGCTGGCAAAATCAACGGACGGGTGGTTTTAACTCCCTAGCGCCTGGTGAAGGCGTCGGTTCCGGGAAGCGGCCTTTCGCACTCAGTTCAATTCCCCGGGCTCGGCCGTGCGGCTTGCTTTAGTGCGGCGGCGCGAGTGCGACGCCATAGCGGGCATAGATAGCCTTGACCGCCCTTGCCGCGATCAGCTTGTCGAGTGCCTTGTTGATCGCGGCCGTCAACGCGGCATCGGGCTTCGCCAGCCCGACCGCCAGGTTCCAGTTGAGCTCGCCTATCGCTGCGAACACGGCAATCGCCTTCATCGGTCGCTCGGTGTGCTGGGCATTGTAATAGCCCATCGCGGTTGGGGTTACGGCTGCACCAACCAGTTCACCCGCCGCCACCTCGTTGAGCAAATCGGACTCGAACCCCGCGGGCGAGGTGTGGACGCCATGCTGGTCCAAGTACATTGCCGCCATCGAGCCAGGCAAGATACCGATCTTGCCGGCGGCGGCAAGGTCGGCGAAGGCGTGGATCGTGCCGTTGTCGCGAGGGACCGCCAAGGTTACGCCGCTGCTACCGTAGGACTTCGACAGTTTGAGATGGCTCTCGGCCTGCGCCTCGGAATCGGCGATCGCATCAAGCACGAAATCGCAATCGGCGCGATTTAGATCGTAGGCGGCGACCGCCCAATGCGTCTCGAGGCGGACACCGATCTCTCGCGCGATGGCCTCTCCGAGTTCGATCTGAAAGCCGTGCCGGTCCCCTTCCTTGGCCGAAAATGGCAAGGCATTGGGATGAGCGCAGAGGGCAATGATGCCACTTTCCTGCACTTGATCGAGCGGCCGAGCAAAGGTGGGTGAGGCGACTAGAAATGCGAAAAATGTCATCACCGCGAACCCGCGCGGCGCTTTGCTGCCAAAATGGGGGCGCCACGACGGACTTCCGCCGACGCAAGGAAATAGCCACCACGCCAGTGGGCGGGCCGGCGCCAATAAGGCAATCTTCCGCAGGATCCCGGCGCCCCGACCATCTGGCGCCTCACATTTGGCTTCGAACATTCCCATCATTCCGGCTTCAAATGGCGGATGTAGCGCAGCAGGGCGTGAAGCTGCGCATCATTCAAGCTGCCGCCGAACGCCGGCATCTTGCCTTCGCTACCGTTGCGGATTCGATTCAAAATGAATTCGTCGCTGCGCGGTGAATCCATCAGCTTCGGGCCGATGCCGCCCGCGGCGCGGCCGCCGCCTTGATGGCACCAGCCACAGGTAGAGTTGAAGATGTTGACCGCGTCCTTATCCGCTTGCGCCGCGCTCTCATCGGCAAAAGCATGGCCGCCAAATCCCACTAATAAGCCTGCAATCATAATCCACAATCGCATTTTCGAGCCTCAATAGGGAAAGGGCGGAAATCAGTTCCGCCGCGTCATGATATAAATCGTAAATATTTCAAACGGGTAATTAAGTTATTCTCGAGCGTACCCCTCAACGTACCCCTCGCGTTGAACCTTCCAGGTTGGACGAAGCGCAATGCCGCGTCATGGTGCAGCCGAGAAAAATATAATTTTTGTAGGAGAGACTTTGCCATATGGAAATTTGAGTCCACGTCGGAGTCCGGATTGCTATGGCTCAGAGGAGGTGATGGAACCTGTCGCCCCGACTACCCCCGCCAGGCATTCCCTGTTAGCCCGAAAAGGAGTCTCTTAGGATCTGTGGCGATCCAAAAGGAAAATGCCCCGGTTCTCGGGCCAGGGCGTTGGTTGTCACGCTGTCACCCTTAGTGAATGCCGTATGCGTTCGGTGATCTTTTCCCAAACATCAAGGCACCCAGCATCATTGCGGATGTAAATATCGTAGCATAAAACGATAGTAATATCAAACAAATAGTTGGCCTTATTAAGACACTTTATTGACACAATACAATAAACCCCCCGAGTTTCTCAGGCTCGGGGTTGGTTATGGGAATGGTTGGATGGTTCAAGCGTATTGGCGCACCACTTCGACATTGGTGGCGCTGGTTGAAGAACTTTTCGCCGGCTGCGGTACGCAACCCAATGCGAAACCCTCCTTGTCGCCTTTACCGTCTGGGCCCACCAATGCGCGGGCATAGGCCTTCAGGCTGCGGCTGTGCCGACTATCCCGACTATCGGGTGGCCGACTTTGTGGCGCGAGCCAGGTGCAGCAAGGGCGGTGCTAATATAAGTGGCCGAACATCTCAATTCGAGTTAGGCCTATTCATACCAGTGGAATGCGATAGAGGCGGGTGCAGCGGCCCGCGTCTAGAGATCGCGAAGAGCAATCCTTTACTGATAGGGAGTATTATTTGTCAGCAGGACGACAATTGACTTACGGGCAACGTCGCCCTATCTGTATTGAACTATACCCGCCGGCAGCGTGCTGCCGGCTCAAGGGGCGTACGAGGGCGGTAAGCCCTGTGCGCCCTTTGTCGTTTCACCACCCAGATGGTTTAGCAATCACTTTCCCTTTCGCCCTATGAAACGAATCGGGGAATTGAGCCGCGGCTAAGTCGGCGCTGCTCAAATGCCGGACAAAGCTCGCGACGGTGGCCATCTCCGCATTAGGACGTTTACCGTCTAACCAAATCAATCCCACAGTCTTCTACACAGAGATTGCGAAGCTGTTCGAGTTTGAAGCGGTCGAGGGGCGTCGTGTGGTTGCGGGTTTCGATGGCGGCGACATCACCTCGAACGCTGGTGCGCTGCTCCTGGGGCAAGTCGATCGCGGCATCGAGCTGGTGCAACGGTTTGCGCAGTGCTTCACCGACCGGCGTGATGCTCGTTATGTCGAGCATCGGGTCGAGACGTTGGTGGGCCAGCGCATCTTCGGCTTGGTGCTGGGCTACGAGGACCTCAACGATCACGACGAGCTGCGGAAGGACCCGATCTTTGCGGTGCTGGCCGGCAAGCTGCATCCGGTGCTGCGGTCGGATTGCGAGGCTCTGGCCGGCAAGAGCACGCTCAATCGTCTCGAGCATACGGCGAAGCGGCATGGGGCGAAGTATCACAAGATCGATTGCGACGGGGCGCGGGTTGATGCCTTGCTGGTCGATCTGTTTCTCGAGGCGCATGAGCATGCGCCGCGTGAGATCGTACTCGATCTCGACAATACCGACATTCCGCTCTACGGCGGGCAGGACGGCCGCTTCTTCCACGGCTACTACGACGAATACTGTTATCTGCCGCTCTATGTTTTCTGCGGCCGGCACTTGCTGCTGGCGCGGCAGCGGCGGGCGAACGTCGCCGGCAGCGACGGCGCGATCGAAGAGGTGGCGCGCATAGTCGCGCAGATCCGTCAGAAATGGCCGAAGGTGCACATCATCCTGCGCGCCGACAGCGGCTTCTCCAACGATCCGCTGATGCGGTGGTGCGAGACCAACCGCGTCGATTACGTGTTCGGCCTGGCGCGCAATCGCCGGCTGGAGGCGGCCCTCGTCGTCGAGCTCGCCGAGGCCAAGTGCTTGTGCCTGACCTCGGGCAAGTCGGCGCGAGTGTTCCGCGACTTCAAATATCGCACGATCGACAGCTGGAGCCGGGCGCGGCGCGTCATCGGCAAGGCCGAGCATACGCCGGACGGTGCGATCCGCGCTTCGTCGTCACCTCACTCAAACCCACCCGAACCGGCTTCGATGCGCGCACTCTCTACGAGGATCTCTACTGTGCCCGCGGCGAGGCCGAGAACCGCATCGGCGAGCAATTCGAGCTGTTTGCCGATCGCGCCTCTTCCGCGACGATGGCTGCCAATCAGCTGCGCCTGTCGTTCTCGGCCATGGCGTACGTACTCGTCGACACCCTGCGCCGTGTCGGCCTGCGCCATACCCAGTTTGCCGATGCCGCGGTACAGACCATTCGCCTCAAGCTCCTGAAGCTTGGCGCCCAGGTGCGCACCAGCGTGCGCCGCATCCACTTCGCCATCGCCTCGGGGTGCCCCAACAAGGTCGAGTTCGAGCTCGCCTATCTCTATCTCCAGCGTGCCTTCAGCTCCGCCTGAACGGAACGCGGCGCCAAACCCCCAACACCGTTTCTCTGAGCGCTGACGCGCGTTCGGACCGACTCGCATCGCGGGAGCGACACAACAACACGACTCGTATTACGCGAACCGCAAATGACAGCGTTCCAACACCCCCGCGCAAAGCCATCCCAACTTCCAAAAACAGCCGCCGACGGGCCCGATAGACCAAAAACTAGCCGCGTTTGAGAAATCCAGGTTAGTTCGTCCCTCACCAATCGAAGTGGCTCAATCAGATCCGTATCCTGAGAAAGGATCAGTGCCATTTCATAGTTACCTAGCCATCCGTCATGCAGCAGATGGACGGCCAAATTGACATCTGATCCTTTTTCCTCTGTATCGTGGATTTCAACATACTTTGTAGGATCACTGACAAGCGGGCGCCATTTTTTCTTTGGCAAAAATCTACCATAATGGAAAGTGATGTTTGGGAGCGTCCCAAGGGCGTTCAAGTAAATCTGCTGCCTTCGAGGGGCGTCAGGATCACCCGCTCGAGCGCTTACACGAGCCGTGAAATAGCGCACTTTCTCAATCGTATCGGCGCTCTTTACAAGCCGCTGCGAAACTGTATCGAGATTGAGCCACTTATACTGAGTATTCTTTAAGGCGCGATAATAGAGGTTAAACCCGTCAACATAGACAAACACCTTCACAACATTCCCCCGCCCAAGAAGAAATATGCTTTGCGCCCGTCTTAGTGGAAAATCCAGCCAGAATTTGGTAACCGCCGCTCACAAAGGGGCGGCAATCCAAACTTGGCTCAATGATCGCAGGTTGTCTGTGGGCTGCCACGCCGCGAGCAGTTGAGGCGCGAACGGCATGTTGATGTCCATCTCATACGGCATGATGATCATGATCAGCATGGCCATCGTCATTACGATCAGCATGACAATCGTGCGGGTGTATCGCTGTTCACTTTCGGCTGGCGCTGCTGCTGCTCATGGCGAAGGGCCGATCCATACTGGCGGGATGCGCTGATCAATCGCGACTCTCCTTGGTTGGACTCCGCTTGACTTGATGGCAGGCTGTCTACTGGGATTGATCGCCGGAGGCAGGATGGCTCGATCGTCGAAGATGGGGCGGAACAAGCTCAAGCCAAAGAGCGTAGCACCACCGTCTAGGCTTACGGCGTCCGATCCAGAGGAGCCACTAACGCCAAAATGGCGACAACACTGGGCTCGCATCCGCCGCAGGCTCTTCGCTCCAAGTGGCGGGTGAAATCCTTAGTGGGACAGGTACGAGACTGCGGTTGCAATCACTTCGCGGAAGCGGCTATCGGGGCTTTGAATGATTTTTGTATGAAAAGGGTGCCCAAAGCAGTCTGTTAGCGCTTTTCCTGTATACGAGACAGGGCCGACTTAATGTCAGCTTCATTCCTTATCCAACGATATATCGCTCGTCGTCTCTCACTATTTGATTGAACGAGCTGGCGTAAGGCCTCCGCGATCCTATAAGCGCGTTCTGTGCTTGCGCGGGCCTCCTGCAAATCCTTGAGTTGATAAACCCAAATACGATCATGGGGGAATTTTGGAACATTGGCGGCGAAGGCGACAGGGCCTACTCGCTCAATTCGGCTTTTTGTTCTGTTATGCTGCCAATACCGGAGTTGCACGGCGGCAACTTTCCAAAACTCTTTAGGCTCGATCAAGAGCAGTGCTTTCAGATCAGGATCAGCCGACGCACCCCATATCCAATGAGCGAAACGATGCCTGTGATGTGCGGCGCGAGAAAGAACTTCGAGCGCAGCTCTAAAGAGCTGCGAGTAGCGTTTCGGCATGATTTCATTAACCGCTGTTTGCAATAGATCTCGCTGCACATCGTACGAGCGCGCAGCAGAATACATACTCATCGTCACTGGTTGTCGCGCCCCGATTAGAGCGGCGAATGTTCTTCCCAAGTTGGCTTCTGCCATTGCCCAACCAGCAATCGTTGCCGCAACAAGCGTCCCCAGTTCTGGAAAACTGATAAGAACCTCGTTGCCAAATATGTAGTTCCCGTTCCAACGGACATTCGTCGCAGGTTGCACTGGCATGAGGTGTCTGTCCAATAATTCCCGAGCGGTTTGGTTACTGTCACGATTCGCAGGGGCAGACTAGTGCTGCCCGCCATCGGTACCCATAGACATGATGATTATGATGGGCGCATGGCCAGAAGGAAGTCCAAGCGCAGGGCACGCAAGCCATGACGAATGTCCTGCTGTTAATCATCCTCTTCTTGGCAGGGAACTTGATTTGCGTCTGTATAGCAGATGAAGCGTAAGTCATGAAACACCGTTCGATCTTTCCGTTGGCGATTGCCGCATATGCCGTCAGCCGCCCGAGTCCAACTGGGGCTACCACGCTCGCTCGACTGGGTGACGTAGCGTATTGGGCTGGCTGTGGGGTGGCTGGCCTGCTGGGGATCCTGGGCGCAGGGTTGGCGATATCCGGGCATGGTGATCGCTCGTCTGGCGTGATCTTGGTATTCACGCTTGCTGTCTTGATTTGGCCTCGCCGGCCGGGCATTAGGTGCGTCAAGCAGAAATGAGCAGGCTACGTGCAGCAAGAGTGGCAGATTCGGCTGTAGGACGCCTACACAGATATCAATCTCAGGAAACCTATCATGTCGGCGGAAGAAGACGCACGCTCAGCAATGTCCGTCCTGGAGCAATCGAAACTGACACCCATTGACTCAATCGAGAAGATGCTCGAGTACGCAGCGGCTTTCATCTTTGTGATGCAGGACAAGCTTATCGCGCTTGATTGTTCCAGCCCTGACATTCAGCGGAATATCTCGCAAGCGTATTCAGGGTTCGCGTTGGCGCAGAAGAGTGTCGAAGCCATCAAGGACGAGCTAGAGCAATTGCCAGAGCGGCAGAACCCACGCCTTTGTTAGCTGGGCGGCGGCATTATCTAGCGCGAGGTACACGTCTGATCCGGAGAGGCAACGGCTTCCTGCCAGTTAGAGCCAAGCTCAGATCTTGCATCCAAGGCGTCTGCAGCCTGTGGATCGCCATTCTTGAACATCTTCACGATCACCGCCTCTCGATGATGGCCAGCAACAATGGGGAAGCCGCCAGAATATGTCGTTGTTGATGATGCGTTTCCGGTTGCCATGTTCCCTTGCACATGAACTGAACCCACAGTGTTCGTTTGAGCCACAACTGGTGTTGTCGCAACCACGCGCACGTTATTTTGATAGTCGGCATTGACGATAACGAAGCGATCATACCCCCGACGTATCGTCTCAACTGCTGCTCGCTGAAAGGCCGCTCCCTGCGCTCCCGCCTCTCCACATACCGGAGCGGCATGCGCTGATATTTCGACAGTATCTTGAGCAAGCGGCATGACTGACGTTCGAACGCATCCGGAGATCAAAAGAGCTACAGCGAAGGCAAAACTATATTTCATTCTGACAGCCATTCCGATCATCCACTTTTGCTTCGTTTCTTGTCTCGCGCTCATAGCCACAAGACGCAATGAGCAATCAGTTTATTGAACCGCTGAGTGCTGATCGCCAAGTATCGATCTATTAACAGCGCGGTAGGATCGATTAACCGCCAAAGCCACCAGCAAGACTCAGGGGCGACGCGTTACCACCAAGCATTTGCCAAAAACCCGCGAGCTGAACATGTGCAATTTCTACGCGCGATATCGAGAACTGAGAAATCTCCAGGCTGCATTTAGATTCTCCGAACAGCCTAACGATCCGCCACGCTATGTAGTGCGGCCTACTGATACCGAGCGCGTCATCGCGGTAGGAAAGGACGGACAGCGCCATGCCGTACCGATGCGCTGGGGCCTCGTGCCATGGTGGGCGAAAGACGTGAAGGTGGGCTTCACCACTTTCAACTATCGGAGCGAAGAGTTCACCAAGAAGCCTACTTTCTCCGAGCCCTGGGAACGTGGCTATCGCTGTTTAGTGCCGTGTGATGGCTTCTTTGAGTTCACAGGCGAGAAGGGCAATAAGCAACCGTGGCTATTCAAGCCCAAGAACGATGGCATCATGGCGTTCGCTGGCCTATGGGAGAAGTGGCGCGGGCCGAAGAACCAGCCGCTTACCGATCCGCTGCTTTCCTTCAGCATCGCGACGTGCGAGCCGAATGCAACTGTAGCCCCATATCACAATCGAATGCCGGTATTGTTCACGAAGGAAACAGAGTGGGACGCTTGGCTTGATCCTGATGCATCGCATGACGAACTGCGGCGGCTGTTACAGCCAGCAGACAATGATTTGCTAGACGCCATCCCGATAAGTCGCGATCTATTGCGAGTGAAGGAGCCAGGGCCTGAGCTGTTAACAAGGGTGGCGTAAACTCAGCGAACCATTAACAACTCATCACAAGAATCAATGTAGCACGATTTATGCTGGGTGCCATACTAGGCCGTGGCTCAACAGGGGGTGGCCATGTGCAAGCTATTGATGTGGCCGGGAAGGATGGCTTTCATCTTTGCTTTGGGCTTGTGCGCGTACCTTGCATGTACCGTTAAATCTCCTGCGGTGGAGATAACTTGGACGGAGATATCGTGTCAGGATTCGGCTCTTACTGTGCCAGACGATTTGCAAAAAAAAGAGAGTCTCATTTGCCACAAGAGCGCACCATTTGAAGGTATTCACGCCGATAATGGCTTTTCGTGCTGGTACACACTGCAAAACCTTCGCCACAGAACTTCTGACAACAAACACCCGGTAGTTTACTGGGTATATTCTCACGCAGCGTCTTCTGCTGCCCCCGGTTGCGCAGTTTTTTTCAATGAGAATGACGATGCGAAGACGGTGCTCGCCGCCGTCATGAAGAACATCAAGAACACAGGGCCGACTAAGCCCGATGCAATCCGGCTGATCGATCCGGATGGGGAAGAGATTTTGCGGGCGCTCTTGGCAACGTCAAAATGACGTGCCCAAGCGCACAACTCGACAACATTAGGCAAATCAGAGAGCGTCGATTTTTGAGAGCCGCCAGAAGATCAGCCCGGCAATCACCAGGAAGGCCGTGACGGAAAGCTCCCAAGCGGTTCGTGCAGCTACCTCAGAGATTCTCAGCGCATGATAAATTACCCACGCTGGCAAGAAGGCACCGGACGGAATCGCCAATAAAGCAAGGATACGAATAGCGCGTTCCTGCTGGTTAAGACGATTGAGGATTACTCTCGTATCATCGTGAGGCATTGCCACTTCTCCCAGCTCGTTGGCCGCTCGAACGTTGGGATGCTGCGCCGCAAGACGCGCGCAGATGGGCTCACCGAACGCCAATTGTTGTAACTCCTTGTAGATCAGCCGCTCTGATTCGCTGCACCGTGCCGACACCAACTCCGGCTCGCTTGGCTGTGCTGATCATCCCCAAGCCAGTCGCAAGCAACTCACGCACAGTCTGCTCCTTGTCGGCGCCGACAGATGGACGCCCAAGCTTCTTACCTTGCGTCTTGGCCCGCGCTAGGCCGGCCCTTACACGCTCAACAATCATGGCGCGCTCGAACTCGGCGAACACACCCATCATCTGGAACATGGCCTTGCCTGCTGGCGTACTGGTATCGATGCCTTGCTGGCGCAGATACAAGTCAACGCGCTTGGAGTGCATTTCGCCCAGGAAGCCCACCAAGTCCTGAAGCGAACGCCCAATCCTGTCCACGCTCCAAGCGGCGACTAAATCGAACTCCTTGCGAGCGATGCCCTTGCACAGCGCATCGAACTGCGGCCGCCTATCTCTACCCTTGGCGCCGCTAATGCCGCAGTCGACAAATTCCTTCACGACTTGCCAGCCATGACGCTCGGCAACGGCCTTCAACTCTAGCCGTTGGTTCTCGACAGTCTGTCCGGTTGTCGAGACGCGGAGATAGAAGGCGACTTTCATTGTGGATGCTCCTGCTTGACGGAGAGCACCCTAGCCGGAGACTATACAGAAAACAAGTGTATTCTGAATATCAAAAAGTAAACAGTCAGAATGGCGGTTTTGAGCCACTCCCAAGAGTTGAAATCAGTGGGGTTTTCCGTATGGCCTATGAGAGCGATGGTTTCGGCAACTTGGTGTCACGAACCCATCTTGGCTCAAGCCAGCCTTCCCTGGCCTGGAGTTGCGTGAGCCTGTCGATCACCTTTTCGGATTCGCTGATGTTCGGTGGCAACTCCGGGAACTCATTGAACGCCTTGCCACTCTCAACCCAAGCATCTACAGCCCTGTGGTATGCCTCTGCGGCTTCAGTCCTCCGGTTTAGCCTCGATTTCTCAAACACGAGAAGTGCATCGGGGCTGAGACTTTGAGAGAATCGTTGTGCTGCAATGATTTCTCTCTGGTCCAAGGATCGCCCCGATGCCAACAGAGTGTACTGCGAAGCTGTTCGAGTTTGAAGCGGTCGAGGGGCGTCGTGTGGTTGCGGGTTTCGATGGCGGCGACATCACCTCGAACGCTGGTGCGCTGCTCCTGGGGCAAGTCGATCGCGGCATCGAGCTGGTGCAACGGTTTGCGCAGTGCTTCACCGACCGGCGTGATGCTCGTTATGTCGAGCATCGGGTCGAGACGTTGGTGGGCCAGCGCATCTTCGGCTTGGTGCTGGGCTACGAGGACCTCAACGATCACGACGAGCTGCGGAAGGACCCGATCTTTGCGGTGCTGGCCGGCAAGCTGCATCCGGTGCTGCGGTCGGATTGCGAGGCTCTGGCCGGCAAGAGCACGCTCAATCGTCTCGAGCATACGGCGAAGCGGCATGGGGCTAAGTATCACAAGATCGATTGCGACGGGGCGCGGGTGGATGCCTTGCTGGTCGATCTGTTTCTCGAGGCGCATAGCATGCGCCGCGTGAGATCGTACTGGATCTCGACAATACCGACATTCCGCTCTACGGCGGGCAGGACGGCCGCTTCTTCCACGGCTACTACGACGAATACTGTTATCGGCCGCTCTATGTTTTCTGCGGCCGGCACTTGCTGCTGGCGCGGCAGCGGCGGGCGAACGTCGCCGGCAGCGACGGGCGATCGAAGAGGTGGCGCGCATAGTCGCGCAGATCCGTCAGAAATGGCCGAAGGTGCACATCATCCTGCGCGCCGACAGCGGCTTCTCCAACGATCCGCTGATGCGGTGGTGCGAGACCAACCGCGTCGATTACGTGTTCGGCCTGGCGCGCAATCGCCGGCTGGAGGCGGCCCTCGTCGTCGAGCTCGCCGAGGCCAAGTGCTTGTGCCTGACCTCGGGCAAGTCGGCGCGAGTGTTCCGCGACTTCAAACATCGCACGATCGACAGCGGGAGCTGGGCGCGGCGCGTCATCGGCAAGGCCGAGCATACGCCGGACGGTGCCAATCCGCGCTTCGTCGTCACCTCACTCAAACCCACCCGAACCGGCTTCGATGCGCGCACTCTCTACGAGGATCTCTACTGTGCCCGCGGCGAGGCCGAGAACCGCATCGGCGAGCGATTTGGAGCTGTTTGCCGATCGCGCCTCTTCCGCGACGATGGCTGCCAATCAGCTGCGCCTGTCGTTCTCGGCCATGGCGTACGTACTCGTCGACGCCTTGCGCCGTGATGGGCGACGCCATACCCAGTTTGCCGATGCCGCGGTACAGACCATTCGCCTCAAGCTCCGTGAAGCTTGGCGCCCAGGTGCGCACCAGCGTGCGCCGCATCCACTTCGCCATCGCCTCGGGGTGCCCCAACAAGGTCGAGTTCGAGCTCGCCTATCTCTATCTCCAGCGTGCCTTCAGCTCCGCCTGAACGGAACGCGGCGCCGAGACCCAGAACACCGTTTCTCTGAGCGCTGACGCGCATTCGGACCGACTTGCATCGCGGGAGCGACACAACAACACGACTCGTATTACGTGAACGCAAATGACAGCGTTCCAACACCCCCGCGCAAAGCCATCCCAACTTCCAAAAACAGCCGCCGACGGGCCCGATCAACTAAAAACACCGGTTTAGCTGCTGGCGCTCGACACTGTTCAGCTTTTCGGGATCGAAGCGCAGCTCTTTGGGATATTCAGGGCAAGGGACGGGGTAAGCCTCGTAGTAGGCACGCTTAGCTTGCCATGCCTCTGGCCCGGTGCCCTGAGGCTCATCCTTCATCAGATCCGCGCGCCATTGCATCATCGCCTCGACGTGCTGGGCGAGGATCTGATCGGCCACCGCATCCGGTTGGGCGCTCCCAATGATTTCGAGATCGGATGCGACGATCAAGATTTTTTTGAATCGGCATTAGGCATCCTCCCGCTTTACCGTGATTGTCTTGTGGGTGGCGCGGTAGCGTTTCATGCGCTCACGATGCAGTCGGCGAAGGTGTTCAAGCTTGGCAATGGCATCCACCTCGTCTAGGATAGGCTTATGCTCGGAAAGAGTATTAGCCTGCGACGATGGGCGCCGGTAAGTAACATCTGGCTTCATGGTGTATATGTCTCGTGTGTTGTATCTGATACATCACAGTATACATCACGAGCATGGAATGCAGACTTAACGGCTCTTCAGGTTCTCTTCTAGGGACTTAATCCTGTTCTCAAGATCAACAGTCTCTAGGGACTTGCGCTTGATTTCGAACATGCCGGCTATGGTTGCACCTTCGTCTGGAGTGACTACCCCATTGGCCACGCCTTCAATAACGCCAGCCACGGCCTTGGCTATGTCATTGGCATTGTTCATCTTTGGCACGTTGAACGTAACCGGCCTGCTCTTCACCGCTGGAAATAATCCGATCAAGCAATATCTTGGCTGCCACCATGTCGCCGTCGAGTGCCTTTTGAACGACTGAGCCAATTACGGATTTAAGTTGGCCTTCAATCATTGCCTCGGCAAGCCGAATGCGCTCAGCGATCTTTGTAGCGTGATTCTGGCCGTGTTTTCTGCCGCCTGGGTTACCGGATTGTCCTTTGACAAAGCGCCCTTTGATTGGACGAGGCGTGAGTGCAGGAAGCTCACCCGGGGTATTATGCTCAATCTGATCATAACCCAGGGCGTGAGATGGCGCATTTCCGCCATTTTCTGTTGCCGGCCCAATGATTTCACCGATTTCTGCTGAGGGTACTTGGATACCATCGTCAGATTTACCGTGAGGTTCAGTTGAGTTGCCTCGTTTGCCTGTCGCTTTGCTCTTCGCTGCCATGGTTACGCTGCCTCAACAAGTCGCGCCACTGGCGCGTTTTGGTTCCCATCCTGGCCCGATGTACCCCTCGCCGGTTTTAACCGCGTTTTGGGCCTCACCCGACACTGCGGAATTGCCGTCCGGGAAGGATTCATATCTGGCTTCGTGGATCAGCGTCTGAGAGTTCTCCCTGATCGTGCGCTTGGCGGTTTTGTGGATCGATCCGATATGTAGCATTGGGCGCCCATTCTCACTGATCACAGCCATGGGCATGTCTGGGGCGCTGGCAGTCACAAGCTCACGGCATAGGGCATAGCTGGCGCCACTCCTGCTCTTGGCTTCGAAGGTGACGCCGCTCCACTGACAACTTGCGCACCATAGAGCGCAGCGATCCTCAGTCGGCTTCCCGGCATAGATCATGACGGCCGTAATCATCGGCGATCACCCACAACACCGTTCTCGCGGTTCGCCAACCAATTCTCAATGTCCGACAGCCTCCACCCCACTGCACGAGGGCCGATCTTGATACGCTTCGGAAAGCTCCCGGCTATCTCGTGGAGTTCTAATGCTGCTCTCGCATAGCCCCACTAATTCACATAGTTCTGGCTTGCGGATTACGCGATCCATCTAGGCGGCCTTGAGCTGTGGAATGCCTACCGGTGGTAAGCCGTCTACCAAATTTGATTCAATGACGCGGCCATGCACCCAAAAGCGAACACCGCTATGGCCGGCTGCGTGCCAATTCTGCTCGGCTATTAGGGCGAGATCTTCGTTCGAGAGCTTTGGCGTTAGGGGCTTGGCTTTAGCGAAAGACGGTACACGCATGACTGCGATCCATGTTGCTTCTGATGAATTATTATCTCACAACACCAATTAATAGACGTGTAAGAGCCCTATGCCATGAACTCGGGCCGGACTATCGCATTGCTGATCTTGTGGCGCGCAGCAGATGCAATCGGTGCGTTCGCCAAAGGTGTATGCGTCAATGCGGGGTTTCGATTATTTCATATATTTCGATTATTGCGTTTATACTCAGCCCATGCTATATAAAATGCCATTCAGGAGGAGGCTCATAATGCCGTTCGATATGGCGCTGTCTCATCGGCTGCCAACGCCAGAGGAGACGGAAAAGGCACAGGTTGCGACACGCGTCTTGGGTGGGTTAGCCACAAAACAGGGCGCCCTATCTTTGCGTCTGCTTCAAAACGAGCACAAGGAACAAGTGATCGATTTGCCGCCGGCAATCGGCAGCATGTTGCTCGAATTGCTCATGCACATTAGCAAAGGCGAGGCCGTCACTTTTGTTCCGGTTGGTGCGGAGCTCAGTACCCAAGAAGCAGCGGACATACTCAATGTGTCTCGCCCGTTTTTAATAAAGCTTCTCGAGAGCAACCAACTCCCCCATCACAAAGTCGGTACTCATCGACGCATTAGGGCGAACGATGTCTTCGACTATAAAGGCCACCGCGACAAAATGCGTTCTGAAGCGCTTGATGAACTAGTAAAGCTTGGACAAGAAATCGATGCGGAATGAGGCACATCGCCAATCCTTTTTCGGCAGTTCTTGACGCTAACGTCCTCTACCCATTCTTGACACGGGACATTCTCTTGTCCCTTGCCGCCGCAGGCCTCTACCGTCCAATTTGGACTGCGGAAATCATGGACGAATGGCAAAGGCATCTTGTTGCGAACAAACCCGGCAAGAAAGAGGCGATTGCCAGAACCGCAGCCACAATGACAAAGGCATTCCCGGAAGCGCTCGTTACGGGACACGACACCCTCATACCGAGTTTAGAGCTTCCAGATCCAAATGATCGTCACGTGCTCGCGGCCGCGCTCCTCAGCGGAGCGGGAGTCATCGTAACTGAAAATCTAAAAGACTTTCCAGCCGATAAGCTAAGTCCATACGCGATTGAAGCCGTCAGTGCTGACTTATTTTGTCTGAGTACGATCCAACTACAATTTGACGACGCGATCAGCGCACTTCGCACCATGCGGTTACGGTACCATGCCCCACCATGCTCCCCCGACGAATTGATTGTCGCAATGCTTCAACGTGGCCTCACACTTACAGCCGCTGAGCTTCAACCACATAGGGCTTTGCTTTAGCCAAATTGGGCTCGCGTTGGCCAGAATCATGGGCTTGGTGATCAAAAGCATAGTGCTATGGCCAGCCAGAGACGCACCAAAAATCGACATCTCAAGGTGTTGATTGGGCTGCCGTGCCATGCGCCAACAGCATGATGATGTGCATTGTGGGCATCATGATCATGTTCAGCATGCTCGACATGGCGATTTCCACAATTCGTGATGCCAACTTAGGGCATCGAATCCTGACTGAAATTTAATCTTCCGCTCTTACCAAATAGTAACCCGGTTACTATATGATAGTGGCATGGGAATCATTATTCTGCCAATCCACTGCCGACTAGGACGCACCGCCTTGAGCTGGGGTGTGCGTGATCTAGCACGCAAGGCGAAGGTATCGCCGAACACTGTCGCCCGTTTCGAGCGAGGCGAGGCTGCAAGGCCGGAAACCATTACGCTATTGCAACGGACGATGGAACAAGCCGGGGTGGAATTCACAAACGGCAATCGGCCCGGCGTGAGGCTGAGGGACAAAAATGAGCACCTTCATCGCAGTTTATCGGGACAAGAACGGCGCTGAGCACGAAGTCCTGTGCGACAACCTGGATCACGCTATGGCCTTCATGCGAGCGCAGAGGTTCGCGAGTATGAGCCGGAGCATCTCCATCCAAGAACACTCGCCGAATGCCACGAGGTGCGGCTGGTGGCCGTCTTCGCGGTTGCTGCTGGGGTTAGCCCATGAGGCGACGATACAAGGCATATGCAGAGCTTGCGGCCCTGTTGATCGATCAAGATATGAGTCGTGATGAAGCCCACATGGCGGCAACCCGTGTCCTGCGTCGGTGTCCGGACTACGTAATCGAATGGTTCTCAATCAGGGAGGTATGGAAGTGAACGCCGTAAAACGCAGTGTTGCTTATCCAATAGTCTGCGCGGTAGCTGCGCAATTGGGGCTGGTGGTTGCCATCAATGGAGCTACGTCGCTGGCATATGGGCAGACACCGCAGACGATATTGACGCCAGCAGAACAAATGCATTTCGGCATGGTGGGTGGTGGCGAAATGGGAGCAGGCATCCCCTGTACCTTATGGCTTCGCGATTACTGGGGTTCCGTCAGGGGGGATCTGCAAAGCATGTCAGGCTTCACGGCCGACACCGGTTGACGGTGAGTCGGCAGCAAGGATCGCGAGCAGGATTCGTATTGCGTGTCCGGAGTGAGCCTGTTCATCCAAAGCTAACCCAAGACAATGCGCGCATCGTTCAGATAGAAAAGGTTCTACGTGCAGTGCGCCATCAATAGTTCGGCATAAATCGAGAACCGTGGCCATTTAGGCGGCCCTGGTTCCATGGAACGGGCCAGCACCAGGCATGCGTGACTCAACCCATTTTTCAATGTCACTCGATAACCAGCCAACGGCCCTCGGCCCAAGTTGGCGGCGTTGCGGAAACAGGCCAGCTTTCTCCCATCTCGAAATAGTCATGTCAGTTACGCCAGCAATTTCTCGAACATCTGGCTTGCGGTAGAACCTGTCGCGCATTTAACCAAATCTCCTCACGTTGTTTGATACTTCGCGCCGTCTCTCGGATGCGGCAAAATCTGCCCAATCCTTGATGCGCGCCTTCAAAGAATCGAGGCCAGCATCGCGCCATGCTGAAGGCTTCCCACGCCAATAAACGCGGTAGCGAACCACCTCCATCGTCTTTGGATCGCCCTCGACATGAAAAACGGTGCAGTCTGGAAGCGAGCTGAAATCTCGAGCCAAAATCTCTTGCGCAATAGCGATGGGCGCACCCGGCGATTTCCACTCGAGTAATGCGAACCTTCGGCCAATCCCAACTATGCCGTCACAATCCCCGAAATTGATTTTCCCAGGAAAGCAATCAGCGAATATCTCAATCTTTGGACGCATCTCGACATTGAAGCATCCGCGAGAATCGCAGTCGTATCGCATCGGATTCCAGCCGCAGGGCT
Organism: uncultured Alphaproteobacteria bacterium; assembly: GCA_963804725.1. Lineage (GTDB taxonomy): Bacteria > Pseudomonadota > Alphaproteobacteria > ATCC43930 > CGMCC-115725 > JAATGI01. The sequence continues at coordinate 262,892 of CAWDRN010000001.1, forward strand.
TGACACCCTGAGGGCGTTGTGTTCTAAAACGCACTTGCACTCACAATCCATGGCTTATTGCAAGAGGCTGTTCCTGCCAGGGAATGGCCTCTTTCCACATGATTATTATGCTACTTGTTCAGTTAAAATCTGTTTTGCGGCAGAAAATAAATTCAGGACATGGTGTGTCGAAAACCACACCACCACAGGGAAAAGGGAAAGTTTCCAAAACTTCCGACGCAGGCAAAACCCCCGATAGAATGGCCCGCTGTCGAAGGCGCTGACTCACCCGGTGGATTTTACGGCGCTAGGGTGCTGCGATGACTCCTATCCAGGAAACGCGCTGTAGCGAGTTCCCTCGTCGATGCCACCGGCAATCCGTGCACCCAATATTATTGGGTAACACTGAGTCACCACCCCATGCCACTGCGACTCCGGGGTTTATTGATGTGTTCGCACAGTCAATTGTCGCGGGCCTACAGCTCGGCGCCCGAAACTAGCCGTAGATGGTGTACCCGCGTATCTGCCGATTTCGCTGTCTTCTTTTGCTCGAGTAGGTAGTCGTTCCAATCGGTGTCCACTGCTGCGGGGATTTTGACAACTGGGACAACTCCCCTGTTAGCCGCATTCTGAGCGCACGCCCATGAGGCAGCTTGCCCAGCGCATTTAATATCGTTATCGCCGAAGATCGTAAGCCTGCCAACACCAGGAGGCGGTATGAACCTGGCCATATTATTGGAATTGAGCACCGCCCACACCGGGACACCAAATATAATTGACGCTGACAGGGCGGTTTCGAGACCTTCGGCAATGCCAAGATCAAATCCTGGTTCGAATAATCGGATGGCGCTACCGGGCGGTATTTCGCCCTTCATGAACCCGCGCCAAACCTTATGGCCTTGAGGCGTAAGCTGCGTTTTCTGAATCTGGCAAGCGTAGCCTTCAGGATCCGCCACTTGCGCGAGCAGGCAATTGTCACCGTACCGCAGGCAATCCGGGATGCGCTGAAGCTCTATGCCACGGTTGATAAGGTATCTCTCCGGAACCGATCCCTGAGTAATGTAATGCGCCATACTCCATAGGCTCTTCATGGCCTCTACTTGATCGTGTTCGGAGGATGGTTCGGATGCTGCTGATAGGCCTGACGTTGGCTTCATGGCTGGCGAGGAGCCCGACAGAACCGCCATGATCATTTTAGCGGCCGCCGTGAAATCAACGCCGTGTTTGAGCATTACCAGATTAACGCCCCAGTGCAGCTTCGTGTCGCAATGGGTGCATATCCATCCGCCAGTCCACTCATCCGCGAACCTGAACCTATCGATACCGCCGCATATCGGACACGGATGGTGCTTACCGTCCAGGCGCTCGGCAGGAATTCCCAGCTGGGGCAGGATCTCCAGCCATCGCCCATTAGCCTCCTCGTGAAGCGGCTTACGCATTTTGCTCTCCAGTCGCCAAAGTTGCATACACTCCACCAAAGCCAAGCGAATACACTGCCGATGCGTCAATCTTCGCTATCTCCGAATTCCAATGCTGGCCTATCGAGGTAGGGGAATGAAACCAGCAAGGCAGCCATATGGTTTGACGTGAGATGGATCATCCTGCCATGCCATTCGGCTATTTCACATGAGTTTTGTGTATATTGGCATCCGCTCATCATCAACCCTTCGGGGTTACAGTTGTTATCCAACCCTCCAGGTAAGCCAGTCTCACCCTCCGGGAGTTCAGCCGGCTGAAGCTCAGCTGCGCTCATGGGTTCCACTTCAAGATGCTGCGGACTTGTCTCTTCCCTCGCATCGATCCCCACATCCATTGAGCCCATTAAGGGATCTTGCTCGGTCAGCGTCCATGCATCGGAATGGTGGGCGCCAGCGTTGCTGTCTCCACCAACTTCATTCTTGTTTACACCATCTACTGATCTACTAAGATTAGTGTGACTCTGGAGACACATCTGCCTTATTTCGGAGTCACATCTGCTATCCTCGGTTGCGGGCAATACAACCTGATTTCTTGGCCCAAATCTGCCCCTCATTGGCGCGTCCTTGACATCGTATTTTCCGATCTTGGTTGGCGTCTTATGGGCAAATTCAGGCGGCTGTTTTGGATGCCCTTTGCCGAGATCCCATCGCCTTGTCCTGCCCTTATGTTTTGGTAGCTTGCTGTCGCGGCCATAGTCGGGAATGATGCTTGGCAGTTCGTAGATTCGGGTTCCTCGGTTCCTGAAAACCACCTCACTCTGGGTATCGATTAGGTTGCCCCATATCGCCGCATTATCTAGGGCGCGCTGCACTGTGCGCCGGCAGTACCTCAGTTCGTCGGCTGACTTGCTCTTACTTAGCGTAATTGATCGAAACGAGGTTTCCTGGCCCTTTGGGCGGGCCTTAAACATGAAGAACTTGATGATCTTCTTGTGGGTGTCAGTAAGGTAGGGGTTGTCATCGACTGCACGTAGGTGGCGCTTCAATTCCGCCGCCAACTGTTCCTGGCGCTTTTCAGTGTCGCTCTTTGCCGCCTCCGCCAGTCGCTTGGCCTCATCCCGAAGCCTCTGGGCGACTCTTTAAGCTCGGCAAGTCGGCGCCAGTCACGATCCGGCTCACGTTTGGCGGCTTCGAATTCTGCCCTGGTTTGCGCTTTGGATTTGACTTCGTAAGTATCTTGTGGCATATTATACATACCTTATAGGTGAGTTTTCTTACTTTCTCGATAGGAGTGCTTACCTTATAGGTGAGAGTTCTTGCTTTCTTCTGTGACTACTCCTGTTACAACTTCGCCCTTCTTTATGGAGGGCGATTTTTTTGTCCAGGGTTTATTCTGCCGCCATCTGCTTCCGGGGCCGGCCGGGCTTCCTCAGTACAGCGCCCATACCGCGCAGCCTCCTACGCTCACGTGCTAGCTCGCAGTCGCAAGCCTTACAGCGATTGGTGCGTCCACCAGGCGCGCCTTTATCAGCATAAAATTGCTCGAGCGGTAACCGCTGTCCGCATCTACCACACTGTTTCGTTTCATCCGACATTTCGCGATCCTTCGTGTTCGATGGGGAATCATAACCCCAGAACAGAAAAGGAACGATAAAGAGGCAGATTTTATTCGTATGTGTGAGTCAAACTGTCACATCGTGATGGCTCGGGTACCATCATGGAACGTAAGCGACGCCTAGGTGGTGGCTTGCTGCCACGGCGTCAGTAAAGGAGGCCCCGAGAGCTGGGTACGCTGGTCACGACTGTGACCAGCGATCCCATACCGTCGCGCTAGGCTGCTGTGTGATGCGCAAGATATTCACTCCAAGATTGTCCATAGTGTTCCTGCGCCCATTTCTCCTGCGCTGCCTCACGCTCGGCTTTATAGGCGTCGGATTTATAGAACTCCTTGCGCGCCTTCGCTGCCCGTCGATAACTTGCCTCCATCTGTTTGCGGCCCTCTGCCATCAGAGCGTGATCTATCTCGAAACTCCAATAGCAAGGATGGGCCCTTTCGACGTGAGCAGAAATCTTGAGCCAACCGGGGGGCGCCAAACCATGACGGATACAAAGGTGAGCGATTAGTGCGGCAGCCTGATAGTGCGCAACCAGGCCACCGTCGCCGTGCACCGCAGCCATAATCTTGTCCCAAGCGGCGTTATCCTTCTCCTGATCCTGGGGTTTGCGTTCAGGGATCGTTGGATATGAACTGCCTGAGCACGAGATGGCGTCACTACCCGGCAACACTACGCCGCATGTCTCGCCTGCCTGTTTTCCCTTGCTCATGCCGCTGCCTCCGGCTGAGGTGATGCAGCTGCCATCTTGCGCTCGACATATTCGCGAATGGATGACACCAGGATCTTGCGAGCGGAGCCTTCTTTGTAACTCTCTAGCTCGCCGGCCTTCAGCAGCTCATAGCCAGTCGTGTTACTGACATCGAGCATTTGCCATGCCACCTTCGGGCGCACGGCAATGGGCTCAATATTATTCACCGTCATGGTTCCTTCTTTGTGGCGTGCTGCTGATCAGCACGAATCAAGTAGGCCACAAATCTAGGCGAAGTTAACGGCGATAGAGGTGATTTAAAGGTTTTGAATGGTAGAAATGCAAACTAAACCCTTGAATTACCATGCTTTGTCTGAATTGTCGCGATATTATGTAAGTTTGCTCGGCACGTTCAATTCAGGAAGCGCAAAGAGTGCACGATTTTATGCACGTGCGCAGAACGTGGCCCAGTCTTCTGCTAGTTGGCGCCGTTTCTCGAATAGATCGCCACGCCGATACGCTGCCTCAACCTTGTCGCCTACCGCATGCGCCAGGGCCATCTCAGCCAGCTCATTGGGGTAATTGGTGCACTCGGCAATCCAATCACGGAAGGTAGAACGGAATCCATGCACCGTAGCATCACGCCCCATGCGCCGCAGAACCATCTCCATGGCCGCGTGGCCTAGCTGGTGTCTTGCCCTCGAGCCCGGGAATACATATTCAGGATCATTGCTGGCGCGAACCAGCGCTATGGCTGCGCCGGAGAGTGCCCAACGGTGCTCTCGATGAGCTTTCATTCTCTCCGCTGGCACTGTCCAGATGCCCGCGTCCAGATCAAACTCTACCCATCGAGCGCCCAAGGTTTCCCGGGATCGAGCAGCCGTCAGAATAGTGAACTCGAGCGCCCTGGTTGCCGTACCATCTTTGGCCCTCAACGCCCTCATGAATCCAGGCAATTCAGCATAAGGCAATGCCGGGTGATGCTTGACTGATCGCACCCTCGATGGTTTTGCGAGCAGTTGATCAAGATGCCCCTTCCATCGTGCGGGATTCTCACCGGTTCGGTAGTGGGCGGCCTTGGCGTAGTCGAGAACAGCCTCGATCCTGCCCCTAAGCCGCTTCGCCGTTTCGGTTTTCTCTTTCCATAGCGGAGCGAGCACCTTCATAACCAAAGCGGTGTCGATTGCAGCTACTGACTCCTTCCCGATTACCGGAGCGGCATAGGTTTCGAGAGTGTTCGCCCATTGCTGCCGGTGCTTCTCATTACGCCAAGAAGCCTCATGGGCTGCGATGTATGCCTTGGCGCACTCGGAGAAAGTGACACCTTTCGCCGCGTCCAAGCGATCCTGAGCTCGGCGATCATCTCTGTCCGCAATGGGATCGATGCCATCCCTGCACAGCTTCCTCGCGGCAGCCGCAGCGTTTCGGGCATCGGCAAGGGTTACATCTGGATACGCCCCTAGTCCCATCTCTCGGCGCTTGCCGTTAAGCCAGTAGCGGAGAATCCATGATTTTGAGACGTCGCCCTGCTTGTTTGAGGTTACTTGAATGCGAAGCCCACCAGCGCCGTCGCTGTAGATTCCTGGCTTGTGCCGTGTTCTTACCGTGCGATCAGATAGACGTTCCGTTGTCTTTGGCATCGCGGCAATCTATAGCAGAAAGTCTACCCCCCAATCTACCCCTCAAGACAAGTTTGATTATGGCTGATGTCCACTGATGGTGGCGAATGAAAACCAGCATAAAAACGTATATTTTGCCTTGGATTTTTGATCGGTGCTGATCAATGCGAATACGGAAAGGGCGGAAATCAGTTCCGCGCCTTCGACAATCGCCGACCAATTCAAAATTGGATGGGCCTTTTTAAATGGCGATCACGCAAGTCGTTATACCGCCAATAGCGTGGTTCTTGTGCCGAATTTAACGCCGTTTGCGACCGATGCCCGAAGATTGCCGCCCCTCCCCCTGATGTGGACGCGCGGAGGCGTTGGGGCGAATTGGCGATGCTCGCCAGGCTGCGGCCAGCCCCCTTCGCCGGTGCATGGCTGGGCTTGAGACATTTGCGCCGGCGGCCTATCGTCCCCCCAAAAGCGCGGTTGGCCAAGTCCTGAACAGCCGAACCAAAGCGCAACTGGAGGCAGCGACATGATGACTTTCATTGTCTTCCTGAACTGGACCGAGCAAGGCAGGCAGGCGTTCAAGGACACACAGAAGCGCTATCAGACTGCCAATTCACTGGTCGAGAAATTGGGTGGCCGTATCGTCAGCGCCTACGTCACCACAGGCCAATATGACCTGGTCGTTACCCTCGAAATGCCGAATGAGGATGCCGTGACGAAATATGCCCTAGCCGCCGGCGCCGCTGGGAAGGTACGCACCACGACGGTACGCGCTTTTACCATCGATGCGTTTGCGAAGATTGCAGCGGATACGCCGGCATTCAAGGCCTGATGCGCCAAGGGCGAGCTCGCAAGGCATGTGCCGATCGTCAAAGGAAGGCAACCACGCGATGCTGATCGGATTTCAAAAGGAACTAACGGGAATGCCAGCGGAACAGCGCTTCCACTGCCATCCATGGGGAAGACCATGAAGGCGCAAACAGCAGAAGATTGGGTTGCCGCGGTAACTGAGATCGTACGTCTTTACCGCGGCACCTCCCCAAACCCCCATGCGCGGATGCTCAGCATCGGCGCGGCGTTGGCACGAATGCGTGAACTCGGCCTCGAGGAGGGGGATGCCGAACGATGGCTTACGCCAAAGGCGAAAATGACACGCCAGGGCATCAGGTGAAGGTTGCGCCATGTGTCTTTGAGGGGGCGCCCGCGAGGAAGACGGAGTGCGGCGGCGAAAGCGTGCCTTTGCCGCGAATTTTAGATAATGCTGCACTCGAGGCATGCGTTCTCTCTCATCTTATGCCTCCTCGTTTCTGATCGAAGCGAAAGCTCCGATCGAACCCTTTAAGTCTCGATAGGATTCGAAGTACCACAACGTGCATCGGCTCGGGATGCGCGTGAGTACCGAACGCTGCTGAGCAGAATTTTCGACCGACACTTGAGGTTGGTGTGCATAATATTCCCTGAGACGGGCGGGTTCGATGCAATCGAGGCGGCATGGCCGACCGATCGGAAATCAATTCAGTACCAGCATGGAGCAGATGCTCCCCGGATCCTGCAATCTAACAGCCGCATCCGAGTGCTGCTTCTGAGGCGCTGCGGATGAACGGGACAAGAAGGACGGTGGCGGTCGGCCTGACCGCGATCCTCATCAGCGCGCTCGGGCCCGCTCTCAGCGATGCGCAATTGCAGGACTGGGACGGGGAGTGGTTGCCGCCGATCACCAGCAACTGCACCACCGTGCTGAACGTCAAAGGCGATGACATCGAGTTTCGTTATTGCGGCAGTCGCCGATGGACGCTGCGCATCACCGATAGCGGGATTATCGCGCGGCCTGTCGGCGACTCAGAGCGCGCGATACGATTAGAGATGACGGGACCGAATCAAATCACCGGGACCTACTATTTTGGTGATACGCCATATACGAGTTTCGTCCTGCATAAGGTACGGCAATAGTCTCATTCGGTATTCGCGATCGGTTCGCTCACGAGGCGGCAGCCGCAAGTAGCGCACCGACATACTTGTTCGCCGGAAAACGTCGCTGCGCGCGGGCGATCGACCCCGCTCCGCCAATGCTAAAAAGACGCATCGATGGCCGCCTCAATGTCGCGGCCGGACGCCATTTGCGGCACGCGAACTTTCAAGAGAAGAACTGCAACGCGATCGCGCTCCCAATGTGAAGTGCGCCACACACATCGGCGCTCCATTAGGCGTAGTTATTGCAGCCACGAGCAATGAAGGGCCTAAACAAAAGGCCCTGCGAGAGGCAGCAATGTTCTGTTCACTTTACATGTCTCATAAACGAGCCAATACCGCATGCGCGATCGGGTACGTCGCGTCAGGTTGGCGGGTATTTAATGGTACGGATTGGTTCTATTTCGATGCCAGCGAGGATGCACGGGCAGCCTACGTCCAATTGCGCGACACGCAGGTATCGGCCCGGCATGAGACCGTCGCCGCAGAGGCTGCGATCCCTGTCTTGGATTTCGGATGAGAAATGAATTTTGCCCTTTGGCTCAGAACCCGGCGCGAATAATGGGAGAAAATATTCCCGGTCCACACCGTGGGGGCGAAGGCTGTGGCCTAGCATTCTCTGAAGACCAGGTGCGGCGGCATGCCGTGTGATTGCCGACTTGGACGCGGTAAAAGACAGCAAAAGGGCGGGACCTCGGTCCCGCCCTTTTCGCTGAAGCCGGCCGCGGCTATTTCAGCGCGTAGACGATGAGTTCGCCCTGGTCGGTCGATTGGGCACTGTAGGGCAAACCATAGGTGAACTGGTTACCAAAGCTCGACAAGGAGCAGCAGCCCGCCGCGACCGCGATGTACTGCTTGCCATGCGCTTCATAGGAAATCATGCCGCCATTATGGCTGCTGCCGTCATTGTGCTTCCACAGCTCTTTGCCGGTGGTGGCGTCATAGGCATGGAGCCAACCAGCCGCGTCTGGCACGAACAAGAGATTGCCTCCCGTGGACAAGGTCGAGGCGACGATGGGGGCCTGGTATTTGACCGAGAATTTGAGTTTCCCCGTCACCGGATCGCGGGCATCGACATGACCCCACGGCTTTTGGCCGTTGGGACCAACGACGGTGAACTGGGCTCCGACAAAGAGCTGAGCCTGCGGCTCCACCACCGGCGTCGTCTTGGCGACTTTGAGGTTCATGCACGCTTCGGCGACGGCGCGATAAAAGAGGCCGGTCTTTGGATTGTAACTGCCGGGCGGCCATCCGATCGCGCCCGTGAAGGACGGGCAGATATTCTTGTTGTCGCCGAGCGTATAGCTGATGCGCCCGACGAGCTCGCCGTTATGGGGGTCAATTTTCTGGACGAAATTGCTGTTCTCCGTCGCGCGCCAGATATTGACGATCGACGCATCGTCCCGGTTATAGACGAAAACGTAACCGCTCTTGTTGGGATGCACGACCAGCTTCTTGCCACCGCGGTCGAGCATAATGAATTCGCCGACCGCGCTGTCGAAGTCCCAGAGATCGTGCGGAAGCTCCTGGTGATAGAATTTTAGCTTGCCGGTGTCGGCGTCGAGCGCCAGGACCGAACTGGTGTAGAGGTTTTCGCCAGGACGGGAGCCGTCGGTGCGCCAGTCCTTGCCCCAATCGAAGAGGGGCGCCGGATTGGAAGTGCCCCACCACACGGTGTTCGTGCTGGGATCATAGGTGCCTGGCTGCCACGCGCCGCCGCCGCCGACCTTCCAACTGTCATTACCCCAGGTCGCGTGAACCTTCGGATCATTGGAGATCGGGTTAAACTCCCACACCTTCTTGCCGCTATCGGCATCAACCGCGAAGATGCTGCCAATGACCGGCCATTCGCCGCCCTGGCTGCCAATGATCACCAGGTTCTTGACCGCAAGCGGCGCCCCGGAAAACCCGATGGTCAATTTCTGGGAATTGATCAGCTTGGTGTCCCAGAGCTTTTTGCCGGTCTGCATGTCGAGCGCGATGAGCCGGCCATCGATCGTGCCGACATAGACCTTGCCGTGGGAAATCGCGATGCCGCGATTGTCGGGGCTGTGCGTTTGCTTCGCGATCAACGCTTCATCGAGTTCGGGGAAGAAAAACCATTTCACTTCGCCGGTGGCGCCGTCGAGCGCAAATACACGGCTATAGGAGCCGCTGTAGTAAAGCACGCCGTCGACCGCCAGCGGCATTGATTGGAGGCCCCATTTCGAGCGACCGGGGGTGTGAACCCAGGCGACGTCCAGATTCCTGACGTTCCTGGCATTGATCTCATTCAGAGCGCTGTAGTTATAGTCGAGGTAAGAACCGCGATAGATCAGCCAGTCTCTCGGGTCCTTGTCAGCAGTGTTGAGCCGGTCGGCCGAGACCATGTCTCGTGCCACGGCCGGCATTGCGCCGAGCCCGCCGGTGGTCAAGGCCGACAGCATCGCCACCGCTAGCATCACGCGCGAATTGTTCATCTGGCTGCTCCCCGCTTGCGTCGCGCTTGTCGCATCGGACGCATTGTTAGTGTGAGAATGGGCGCCGGCGCCCCGACATTTTCCCGTGGTGCTGCGGGAAAATTTGCCCGCGATCATGGCAAAAACATCCCGGTTCGACAAGGAAATAGAGGTAGGGTTGTATCCTGTTGGTATGACGTATCAGCGACCGCGCGCGCCGCCGATTTGACGATAGACAAATTCGGTCTCGGGACCGAGCGCATCCTGCCGGGCCGCGTCAAGCATCGGTCGGTCCGGCGCCAAAGCGCAAGCCGGGTCGGTGCGCGCAGCGTCGCCGGTAAAGGCAAACGCTTGGCAGCGGCAGCCGCCCCAATCGATCTCGCGACGATCACAAGAGCGGCACGGTTCAGGCATCCATGCCGTGCCGCGATAGCGATTGAACGCCTCGGAACGATACCAGGCATCTTCCAAGCTCGTCGTCATGAGCGACGGCCACTCAAAGCCCGGCAACGTCTCCGCAGCATGGCAGGGCAGCGCGGTGCCTGCCGGCGATACGTTGATGAATTGTCGTGCCCAACCGCCCATGCACGCCTTTGGCCGTCGCGCGTAATAATCTGGGACGACATAATCGATGGCGAGAACGCCTTTGAGCCGTTCCCGCGCCGCCTCGACAATGTCGGTCGCGCGCGCCAACGCCTCGTAGGTCGGAAACAGCGCACGGCGATTGGCCAATGCCCAGCCATAATACTGGACGTGAGCGACTTCGAGCCGCCGCGCGCCAAGCTGGAGGGCGAGATCGATGACCTGCGGCAGGTGGTGCAGGTTCTGGCGATGCATCACCGCGTTGAGGGTCAGCGGCAAGCCCGCCGCGCGCACCAGGGCCGCGGCAGCGAGTTTCTTATCATGGGCGCCATTGAGGCCGGCGATGCGGTCGGCATTGGCCGCTTCCGTGTCCTGAACGCTCAGCTGCACATGATCAAGTCCGGCCGCGGCCAGGGCCGCCATCGTCGCCTGATCGAGCAGCACCCCCGACGTGATGAGGTTGGTGTAGAGGCCTGCCTCTGCTGCATGCGCGACGAGTGCCACGATATCGCGCCGTGCCAAAGGTTCGCCGCCCGAGAAATGCACCTGAAGTACGCCGAGTGCCGACGCCTCGCTCAGGATGCGTTGCCAATCGGCGGTAACCAGCTCACGGCTGGCGCGCTCGAGTGCCACCGGATTGGAGCAATAGGGGCAACGCAGCGGACAACGGTGCGTCACTTCCGCCAGCAGCGCGAGCGGCGGCGCGATGGCGGCGTCGGCGCCTTCCCTTAGTGCCATCTGACAAATTCTCTCATCACGCGCACCGCAACGAACGCATTAGCGGCTGTGGGGCGGGGATTTCCGCCGGGGCGAGGCCCACCGCAAGCCGTCATTAAGTGAGCGTACCCTTGTCGGCCAAATCCTGCAAAAGCGTGGCGACGTCAGCCAAGATCTCTGCCCTCGGCGCCTCGAATTTTGCCGCCAGCCCATCGACGATATCGTCAACGCTGTGCTTGCCGTCAACCTGCTGCAGAATCTCCACCGACAGCTCATCGGGCAGCAAGAGCCGCTCCGGCGCCAACACCACCCAGCGTTGGCGTGTTTCATCAAAGCGAAATTTCACATGCGGCGAAAAGCGCAACACTGTCGCGCCCTCGACGACAAGCCGCTGCGGATTCGCCATTGGCCTGGTCTCATGCCCCGAGAAGAAACATCATCTCGGCACGAAGGCGCCGGGGGAATCATGCCTGGCTCGACATAGGCGAAATAAAGGGCGTCGAGCATCGCCCAAAGAATGTCGCACTTGGTCCTAAGCGCCGCCATCACCGCCTCTTGCTCAGCGCGCGTGCGGGCATGTTCCTTGACGTAGGCGAGGGCAAAATCGGAATCGCGCGGCGCCTGGGTCAAGCGCGGCTTGAAATAGGCGAGCGTGTCCATGGTGACAAAGGAATAGCCCTTCAGCATCCCGTCGACGCGCTCGGCAATGATGCCCGGTGAGAACAGTTCGGTCAGCGAGGAGCCGATCGCCTCGAGGATCGAGCGATCACGCACCAGTGCCACATAGGCGTCGACCGCAAAGCGCGTCGCCGGCAGGATGCCCACCATCGATTCGACATAGTCGCGATCGAGCCCGACACCCTCGGCGAGCTTGACCCAGCGTGCCATGCCGCCGGGCGCAGTGCCGTCGCCATCATGATCGAGAAGGCGCTTGCGCCATTCGCGGCGTAGCTCCGATGTCGGCAGCCGCGCGATCAAGGTCGCGTCCTTCACCGGTATTTGATGCTGGTAATAGAAGCGGTTGAGCGCCCAAGCCTGCACTTGGCCGCGATTGAGCTTGCCGCCGTGAAGCCGTTTATGAAAAGGATGCCGATTGTGATAGCGCTCGTCGCCGATGGCGCGCAGCGCCGCTTCGAATTGCTCGGGCGAGTGCGCGTTATCCGTCATACGTTGCCGCCTCAAAGCCACGTCCCCAAAAAACAAAACCGGAGCGACCTCACGGCCGACCCCGGTTCCCCCTGCGATGACGGGCGCGCAGGAAGCGCGCCCTCGCACCACTATTTTACTTCAGCGCAGGCGTAGGAATTAATCTCCATGCCAACTGCGATCTCGCGGATGCGCGGTTTGGTCCACTTCATGGTTCCCTCCTAAGTGAGCAGTGTATTATCAACAGAACAAATGCCTTGAGGAAACACCGTATGTGGTCTTCAGTTCGCTGTCAATTCCGGCTCCCTGACGGGATTATCGTCCTCATCCCGGCCTCCCTCGTCGCGCTCGGCCGCCCACGCCCAGACCGCGCCGGCGCCGATGGTGCGCGTTGGCACCCTCAAATTCGGCACCGTCAATTGGGAACTCGATGTCATGGCGCGCCACGGGCTCGACCACGCCCATGGCTTCACCCTGAAAACCGTGGATTTTGCCGGTAAGGACGGCGCCGACATCGCGCTCCAGGGTGGTGCCGTCGACATCATACTCACCGACTGGTTGTGGGTGGCAAAGCGCCGCGCTATGGGCGGCGATTTCACCTTTGCGCCGCACTCCCATGTGACCGGCGGGTTGATGGTAGAGAAGCATGCGGGCATCGCAACCCTGGCCGACCTTAAAGGCAAGAAGCTCGGTATCGGCGGCGGACCGGCAGACAAGAGCTGGATCATCCTGCGCGCCTACGCTCAGAAGAAGCGGGTTTCGACCCGGCGCAAGCGCCACGCCGGTTTTTGCGGCGCCGCCTTTGCTCAACGAGACCCTGAAGCGCGGCCAGATCCAGGCCGCCCTCAATTTTTGGCAGTATAACGCCCGGCTCGATAGCGCCGCGTTCACGGAATTGATCAAGGTCGAGGACATGCTACCGGCGATTGGCCTGCCGGCCGACATGCCGCTGCTGGGCTGGGTCTTCAGCGAGCGCTGGGCCAAGGCCAATCCACTGGCGCTGACGGGCTATCTCGCGGCCGCCGCCGACGCCCGCCGATTGCTCGCCAATTCGCCGGCGGAATGGCAGGCGATCCGCACCATGACCGGCGCCGCCGACGATGCCACCTTGGAGAAGCTGCGTGCCGCCTATCGCCGCGGCATCGTCACCTCGGTGCCGGCGGCCGCCGAATTGAGGCGCCGAAGCGCAGCGCATGGTCGGCCTGCTCACCGCAATTGGCGACGGCGCCGAGGCACCGCCCGGCGGCACCGTGCCGCCAGGCACCTTCTTCGCCGGCGCCGGCTCCTGAGCTGGGTTTTCATGGGACTGGTGCGCGTGCCCCTCAGCGAGACCGGTTTGCGTCTCCTCTCGGCGCTCCTGCTCTTGGCGCTGTGGCAGGCGGCGGCGCTGTCGGGCAGCACGGTGCTGCCAGGCCCCGTGTTGGTGGCACGCACGCTGATCGAGGACGCGACTGAGGGCTGTCTTTTGTCCGATCTCGGCTACACGCTCGCTCGCGTCGGCGCCGCCTTCGCGGTCGCAATGGCGGCGGGATCGGCGATCGGCATGTTGATGGGGCGCTCGCGTTCGGTCGACGGCCTCTTCGATCTGTGGCTGGTGCTCGGACTGAACGTACCGGCACTGGTCATCATTTATCTCTGCTATTTGTGGATCGGCCTCGACGAGGCGGCCGCGGTCGCGGCGGTGGCACTCAACAAGGTGGCGCAGACCGCCGTGATCCTGCGCGAGGGCGCGCGTTCGCTCGACACCTCGCTCCTGCAGGTGGCGGAGGTGTTGCGTCTGCCTTGGGGGCGAAAAATGCGGCGCGCTTATCTGCCGCAGCTTTATCCCGTATTTCATGGCGGCGACGCGCTCGGGCCTGTCGCTGATCTGGAAGATCGTGCTGCGTGGTCGAACTGGTCGGCCGCTCCAACGGCGTCGGCTTCCGTCTCGGCCTCTATTTCCAATTTTTCGACATCGCCAACATCCTGGCCTATTCGGCAAGCTTCATCGCGATCATGCTGGCGATCGAAGGCCTGGTGATTCGGCCGCTGGAGCGGCGCCTGACGAGGTGGCGCGCATGAACGCGCTCGACATCGCCATCGCACGCAAGATCTATCGCAGGGGCGGGCGACGACGCCGTGGCGCTGGCCGACTTTGCCTTCACCGTGCCGAGACGGCCAGTTCTTGTGCATCATCGGTCCTTCGGGCTGCGGCAAGACCACGCTTTTGTCGATCGTCGCCGGGCTCGACCGCGACTTCGACGGCACGGTCGGCCGCGCTGCCGAGACGCGCATCGGCTTCGTCTTTCAAACGCCGCGGCTGATGCCATGGCTCACGGTGCGCGACAATGTGCGCCTGGCGCTCGATCCGCCGCCCGGCAAGGATGGCCGTGCCGAAGCGTTGTTGCGAGAGATGAATCTCGGCGACCAGCTCGATTCCTATCCCGAGCCATTTGTCCGGAGGCCAGCAGCGGCGCGTCGCGCTGGCGCGCGCCTTCGTCAACGAGCCACAATTGCTGCTGCTCGACGAACCCTTCACCTCGCTCGACGCACCGACGGCGCAGCAGCTGCGCGACCTGCTGTTGGCGCTGTGGCAGCGCCAGCGGCCGACCGTGCTTGTTCGTCACCCACGATTTGCGCGAAGCGTTGAGTCTCGGCGACCGGATTCTGTTCCTGTCGGCGGCGCCCGGCCGCGTGGTGCTCGACCTGCCGGTGGAACTGGCGAGGCCACGTTCGCCGGATGGCCCCGCGGTCGAAGCGGCGCGCAAGCGTCTCCTCGATCTCTATCCCGATTTGCTGCGCGGCCTCGACAAGCAAAGGAACGCGGAGGACGCGGCATGACCGAAAGACAATCGGTCCTGGTCGTCAAGGATCTGGTGAAGCGCTTCGGCCCCGTTACCGCGCTTGACCATGTCAGCCTGCAGGTGGCGCCGGGCGAGTTCGTGGCCCTCCTTGGCCAGAACGGCGCCGGCAAGACGACGCTGTTCCAATTGCTGAGCGGCTTGTTCGTCGCCGACAGCGGCACGGTCCATATCTATGGCCACGATATCGGCCGCGACCCGGTACCGGCGCTCGCCGGGCTCGGGATCGTGTTTCAGCAGCCGACGCTCGATCTCGATATTTCGGTGCGCGCTAATCTCCGCTTTCATGGCGGGCTCCACGGGCTCCCGCGCGCGGGTGCAGGACGATCGTCTCGCCGAGGCCATGGCGCGGCTCGGCCTTAGCGATATGGCCAACCGCAAGGTGCGCGAACTGTCGGGCGGCAACCGCCGGCGCGTCGAACTTGCCCGGGCGCTGATGCACCAGCCCCGCGTCCTCCTCATGGATGAGCCGACCGTCGGGCTCGATCCCGCGTCGCGGCGGGACCTATTGCGTCACGTCATGGAACTGCGCACGCAAGGCGTCGGCGTTCTTTGGGCGACGCATCTGGTCGACGAAGCAGAGGGCGCCGACCGTATTGTGATTCTGCATCACGGCAAAGTGCTGCGCGAGGGCGTCGCCGCCGGTCTGACCACGGAAACTGGCGCCGGCAATCTTGCGGCGGCCTTCATGGCACTGACCGAAGCCAAGGGAGTACCCGGAATGAAGCTGGGATTGATTGTCGTGGCCCTCCTGATGTTGGCAATGCCGGCCTTTGCCGGCACCAATCGCATTTTTGTCAGCAACGAGAAGGGCAATGGTCTGACGGTGCTGAACGCCACGGATTACTCCGAGCGTGGGCTTTGTTAAAACCGGTGCGCGGCCGCGCGGCATGCTGTTCAGCCCCGATCACAAGCTGCTCTACGTCGCCTGCGGCGGCGTCAATCGCATCGACATTGTCGATGTGGCGAGCATGAAAGTGGTCGACCATCTCCGCCATATCGATGATCCCGAGACCTTCGACCTCGACAAAAAAGGCGAGCGCCTGTTCATCAGCAACGAGGATGCCGGCGAATTGTCGATCTTCGATCTCGCCTCGAAGCAACTCGCAAAGTCGATCAAGGTCGGGCTCGAGCCCGAGGGCGTGCTGCTCAATCACGACGATACCAAGGTTTATGTCGCGTCCGAAGGTTCAAACCTGGTCAGCGTCATCGACATCGCCTCGAGCCAATCGCGTCGATATCGGTACCGACACCCGGCCGCGACGCTTCGCCGTGACGCCGGACAATAAGGAATTGTGGGTGTCGACCGAGCTCGCGGGCCGCGTCAACATCATCGATGTCGCGACCAACAAGGTGGTGGGTCATATTGATTTTCTGCCGCCCGGCATGCGCAAGGAGGATGTGTCGCCGGTGGCGCTGGTGATCGACAAAAGCGGCGCGACTGCCTTCGTCACGCTGGGCCGGGCCAATCATGTCGGCGTGGTCGACGTCAAGACCCGTCAGGTCACGGACTATATTCTCGTGGGAAGTCGCCCTTGGGGCATCACTTTCGACAAGCGCAAAAGCGCCTTTTCGTCGCCAACGGCGCGAGCGACGATGTCAGCATTATCGACGCGGCATCGCACAAAGTGCTGAAATCGGTGCCCGTCGGGACATTATCCTTATGGCGTCGCCGTCGATGAATAGGGCGTTCGCCGCCACGGCGATGTTGTGGGCGCTCTCCGCCACCGCACAAGCGGCGCCGCTGTCCAAGGACATTGTCATCGGCTATGTCCAGATCGCCGACGATTCGCGCTATGACGATAAGCAGGGTCCGGGCGAGACCGTGATTAGTCCCGGCCGGCCGCTGCTCGGCGCCGAGATGGGTGTCGACGAAGTGAATACTGTCTCTGCGGCCTTGGGCGCGGACCTACAGGCTGATCGTGAAGAGGGGGAGACCGCCGACGCCTTGCCAGCAAAGGTTGAGGCAATGGCGGCAAAGCGGCGTGCACTGGTTCCTGATCGACGCGCCCGACGATGCGATGGAAAAACTGGCCAAGGCCGAGCGCGGCAAGGACGTGATCCTGTTCAACGTCTCGGCGCACCGGCGACGCGCTGCGCGGCGCTGCCTGCCAGCCGGAATTGCTCGACGTGATGCCGAGCCGCGCCATGCTCGCCGATGCGTTGGCGCAATTCCTGCTGGCGCGCAAATGGCCGCATGTGCTGGTGCTGCGCGGGCCGCTGCCCGAGGACAAGGCGGATGCCGACGCCTTCGCCCATGCCGCTAAACGCTTCGGCCTGACCATCGCCGCCACGCGCGATTTCATCGTCAGCAACGATCCCCGCCACCGCGATCAGGACAATATCGCGTTGCTCACCGGCGATGCATCCTACGACATCGTTTATGTTGCCGACAACGACGGCACCTTCGCGCGCACGTCTGCCCTACGCTACGATCGCTCCGCGGCCGGTGATCGGCGCCACCGGGCTGGTGCCGACGGCGTGGACCTGGACCTGGGACCGCTACGGCGCGCCGCAAGTCAGCCATCGCTTCAAAAAGCGCGTCGGTCGCGAAATGACGCGACATCGACTGGGCGGCGTGGCTTGCGGTGCGCGCCCTCGACGATGCCCTGCGAGAAAGCCATGGGACCACAACCGAAGCGGTGGACAACTATCTACTGGGCCCGGCGATGAATATCGATGGCGCCAAAGGTCCGCCCTTGAGCTTTCGCGCCTGGGACCACCAATTGCGCCAGCCGATCCTGCTGACGACGCCCGACGCCATGATCGCCGATGCACCCATGCCGGGCTTCCTCCATCAGACCAACGTGCTTGACACGCTTGGCTACGACCAGCCCGAGACACTATGCAAATTCTGAGAGGAGACGAGCGATGAAGGCGGGCCATGCATTGCTGGCCTTGGCCGCGGTGGCGCGGCGCGAATTGACTCGCTTTGTCAATCAAACCGGACGCCTTGCCTCGGCGGTGGTGCGCCCGGCGCTGTGGCTGATCGTGGTCGGCGCCGGATTTCAGAACGTGCTCGGTATTTCCATCACCCCGCCCTACGAAACCTATGTCACGTACCAGGTCTATATGGTGCCGGGGCTCATGGGCATCGTCCTCTTGTTCCAGGGTATGCAATCATCGCTGTCGATGGTCTATGACCGGGAAATGGGCGTCATGCGACTGTTGCTGACGGCACCCTTGCCACGTTGGTATCTCTTGTTGTGCAAGCTATTGGCAGGCGTGGTGTTGTCGGTGCTGCAAGCCTACGTGTTTCTGATCGTGGCCGTGCTGGTCGGCATCGACATACCGGTCTCCGGCTTTCTCTATGTCCTCCCGGCGCTGCTTCTGTCGGGCATCATGATGGGTGCGCTCGGCTTGCTGATGTCAGTCACCATCCGGCAGCTCGAGAATTTTGCCGGCACCATGAATTTCGTCATTTTCCCCATGTTTTTTCTCTCGACCGCGCTCTATCCGCTGTGGCGGCTGAAGGAGAGCGGCGCCGACTGGCTGGCCTTGTTGGCGCAGCTCAATCCTTTCACTTACGGCGTCGAGCTGATCCGCTTCGCGCTCTACGGCAAGGTCGACTGGATCGCGGCGGCCGTCGTGATCGGTTGTGCGCTGGCGTTCTTCCTCGGTGCCACCTACGGCTATGACCCGCAGCGCGCCTTTCAGCGCCGGCCCGCGCCGGCCGGCTAGAGAAGCGGATGCGGATTTCGATCCTCGGGTCCGCCGCTGGCGGCGGTTATCCGCAATGGAATTGCAATTGCGAGTCCTGCGCGCGGGCGTGGCGCGGCGAGGCGAAGGCGCAAACCCAGGTCTCGCTCGCCGTCACGGCGGACAACACGCATTGGTTCCTGCTTAACGCCTCCCCCGATCTACGCGCCCAAGTGCTGGCGACATCGGATTTGCAGCCCCAGCATGCCGGCCGCCATAGTCCGATCGCCGGCGTCGTTCTCACCAACGGCGATGTCGACGCGGTCGCGGGTCTGCTCGATCTGCGCGAGAGCCAGAAGCTTGCGGTCTACGCGACCGCCGCGGTTCTCGGCGTGCTTGAGGCGAACCCCATATTCAACGTGCTCAATGCGGAATTGGTGGCGCGCCGCGCGCTGGCGCTCGAAGTGCCGCTCGATCTCACGACGCGCGACGGCACGAAGGTCGGGTTGCAGGTGACCTCGTTCAGCGTTCCCGGCAAGCCGGCGCTATATCTCGAGGGCCACGATATCGCCGAACATCTCGCCGAACGCTCCGAAAACACGGTCGGGCTCGAAATCGCCGAGACCGCAACCGGCAAGCGCTTCTTTTTTATCCCTGGCTGTGCCGCCATCGACGACCCTTTAAGAGCGCGGCTCACAGGTTCGGCGTTGCTGTTCTTCGACGGCACACTCTGGCGGGACGATGAAATGATTGGGGCACGCCTAGGCACCAAAACCGGAAAGCGTATGGGCCATGTCAGCGCCCACGACACCATTGCCGCGCTCTCTGACGCCGGCATTGCCCGCAAGATATTTGTTCACATCAACAACACTAACCCGTTGCACCGGCCCGATAGTGCCGAGCATGCCGCCGCCCGCAGCGCCGGGTGGGAGATCGGCCGCGACGGCATGAAGCTCGCGCTTTAATTCAGCTTGGCATGCATCTTGTAACGGTCGATTGCTTGGGTGAGTTGACCAACCTCGGGGCAAGCGGCGTTACCACAGGCGCGCCGCAACGTGGCTAGATTGCCTTCGGCTTTCGGCAGTTGGTGGGTTTCGAGATAGGCCTCGCCTTCGTATTCGAGCGCACCCTTATGCATTGGATCGATCGCCAGCGCCCGGTCGTAATAGGCGATGGCCTGCGGGTATTGGCCGAGCATGCGATAGGAATAGCCCAACAAGTTGACCACATTGGCATTCTGCGGACTGCTCTGCGACAGGGCGTAGAGAATCGTGATGGCGCCCGGGTAATCCTTGGCAGCAATCGCAGCGCGCGCCTTGGTCAAACCCGTAGAATCGTCACTCGCCGCCGCCGGCGGCTGGTAGCTGGGCTCGTCATTGGCAAAGGCATTTTGCCCGGCAAAAAGACAAAGCACACCCATGACGGCATAGCACAGTGCTTTCATCGCCACTTCTCCTAGGGGGCACGCGCCCTGGCCCGGAACTAATAGCGCCGCCTGCGCCCGCCTTCCGAGACAATTCTTTGTGAGGCGATCGATCCGGACTAAAGGCCAAGCTCTTTCAGGATCTTCGCCCGATCGCGGTCGAGCGTCGGCGCCGGATCGCGCGTCGGAGGATCGGGAAAGGCCGAGAATTTGAGGGGATTGCCGGCCAGCTTCAACGTGCCGGCCGCGGGATCTTCGACCGTCACCAGCATGTTGCGGGCGGCGACCTGCGGATGGTTCAGCGCTTGCTCGACATTGTTGATCGGGCCGCATGGTACGCCAGCCTTTTCCAAAAGCGCGATGTTCTCCGCCGTCGTGCGCTTGCGCAATTCCTTGACCAGCTCTGGACGCAAGGCGTCGCGATTCTGGTTGCGCAGATCGTTGGTCCGGTAGCGGGGATCGGATGCGAGATCGGGCCGGCCCAAGCCTTCGCACAGTTTGAGGTAAAGCCCGTCATTGCCGGCAGCGACGATCATCCAGCCGTCGTCGGTCTCAAGCGCCTCGAACGGCACGATCGACGGATGACGGGCACCGAGGGGGCCCGGCACCTCGCCCAGTACTGTGTAGCGCATCACCGCATTCTCCAAGAGCGCGAGCTGGCAGTCGAACATGGCGATATCGACCTTCGTTGCCTCGCCGGTCATGGCGCGATGCGCGATCGCGGCGTTGATCGCAACCGCAGTGTAGAGCCCGGCGCCGATGTCGCCGATCGACATGCCGATACGCGCCGGCGGCATGCCGGGATGGCCGGTGATGCTCATGATCCCGCCCAAGCCTTGCACCACCATGTCGTACGACGGTTTCCCCGAAAACGGTCCGCTGTGACCGAAGCCCGACGCCGCCGCATAGATGAGCTTCGGATAAATTTGATGCAGCACCTCCCAGCCATAGCCCAGCTTTTCCATGGTGCCGGGCCGGAAATTCTCAACCACGACATCGGCGTGTTCGAGGAGCTTTTCGAAGATCACCTTGTCCTTCGCCGCCTTGAGATCGAGGGAAATCGATTCCTTGCCGCGATTGATCGAAGCGAAATAGGTCGAGGCACCGTTGAGGTAAGGACCGTAGGCGCGCGCATCATCGCCCGGCGGCGGCGGCTCGACCTTGATGACACGCGCGCCCATTTCCACCATCAGAAATGTGGCATAAGGGCCGGCAAGGATGCGCGACAGGTCGACGACGGTGATGCCCGATAACGGGCCGCGGTGAGGCATTTGATCTATCCACAAGTTAGGTTGGCGCTTCTATTAGCGCAGGCGCTCCGAGCCGACAATTGTTGGGATGGTCCACTATTCCTTCGCTCGCTCGGGGCGGATGGCGATCGTCAGAATCATGTCCCAGGCATTGCGCACGCCGCAGATCAACAGCCAAAGCACCGCGAGGGCAAGGCCGTCCACGGTGTCGGCATTGCCGACAATGCTAAGGGTACCGGCGGCGATGAACCCGGCGTAGCCGACGAGCGGAACCGCGGCGTACCAGATATAGTCGGTCCAATCGACGGCAAAACGGTGTACCGCAAAGGCCGCCGACGTTTCGTAGGCGAGGCCGACCGCCCCGCCGAAAACCAAGACACCGCCAAAGCTCGCCCATTCGAGCGGCGGCACCATCGTTAAGAGGCTCGCCATTACAACCGCGCCCATATTGACAACACTCGAGGTGATGTAGGCGTGCGTGCCCGGCAAGCGCTCGCGCGTCAGGAAGCCGACGCCGATCGAGACCACGACGAACATCGCGCCAATCAGCGACGCGCCGGCCGTCGCGGTGACGATAAAAAAGTCCCGCCAAGCGTGCAGCAGTTCGAGGAGCACTCAGCCTTGCCGCAGCGCCCGCGCCGCGTCGACGGCGGCATAGGTCAGCACGCCATCGGCGCCGGCCCGCTTGAAGCAGAGCAGCGCTTCCATCATGGCCGAAGGATCAAGCCAGCCGCGCTCGATTGCGCCCATTAGCATCGCGTATTCGCCGCTCACCTGATAGGCATACGTCGGCGCGCCGAAGCGATCTTTGACCCGCCGCACAATGTCGAGATAGGGCATGCCCGGCTTCACCATGACCATGTCGGCGCCCTCGGCGAGGTCGAGCGCCACTTCGCGCAGCGCCTCGTCGCCATTGGCGGGATCCATCTGGTAGGTGCGCTTGTCCGCCTTGCCGAGATTGGATTTGGAGCCTAAGGCATCGCGGAAGGGCCCGTAATAGGCCGAGGCATATTTTGCGGCATACGCCATGAGCTGCACCCGGGCAAAACCCTTGGCGTCGAGGCGGTCGCGAATCGCCCCGATCCGCCCGTCCATCATGTCCGAAGGCGCAATGACATCGCAGCCGGCTTCGGCCTGAACGATCGCCTGACGCTCGAGAATTTCCACGGTTGCGTCGTTAGCGACGTCGCCGTCCTCCCCCAATATGCCGTCATGGCCGTGGGTCGTGAATGGATCGAGCGCCACATCGCACATAACGCCAAGATCGGGATGGGCCCGTTTTACCGCGCGCACCGCGCGGCACACCAGATTTTCGGGATTGAGCGCCTCGTCGCCGCCCGGGGTTTTGCGTTCTGCGGGCGTCGCCGGGAAGATGGCGATCATCGGAATGCCGAGCGATTTTGCCTCGCCCGCGGCGTCGACCAGGGCGGGAATCGACAGCCGGTAGACGCCGGGCATCGATGGAACCGGTGAGCGCGCCTGGAGAGCATCGTGGATGAAGACCGGCCAGATCAGGTCGGCTGCCGTCAACACATGCTCGCAGGTTAGCCGGCGCGACCAGTCTTGGCGCCGGTTGCGACGCATGCGGATGCGGGGGTAGGCTCCTAATGCCGATTGCCGGGGGCTCATGGCAAAGATGATAGGAGTGGCAAGGGGGTATGACAATCGGCACGAGAGATCGTTCACAATCCTCTGGTTTTTGGGCCTTAATCGCTGCTAATATCAGGTGAATTAAAGGAAAAATTAATTAATGGCCGGTAGGTTCTAAGGGGGCAACCATCGCTGGGGGAACGGCGTGTCATGTCATTGCTTCTCGCTTATCTCGATGCAATCGCGCTCACTGAACGCCTTCATCGCCAGTTCCTCGAAATCGTCAAGGTCGAGCTCGAAAATAACGCCATGCGCGACGTCAATAACGTCCAGGCCATGATTCTGTTCAATGTCGGCGATCACGACATGACGATCGGCGAGCTCACACTTCGCGGCTGCTATCTCGGCTCGAATGTTTCATACAACGTCAAGAAGCTCGTTGAGCACGGCTACCTCGATCAGCAGCGTTCGCTCCACGACCGCCGTTCGAATTCGCGTGCACCTGACCGAAAAGGGGACAGCGATTCGCAATCTGGTGCTGCAGATGGTCGAGCGTCATCTCGGTCAGTTGCCGCAGAGCCCGCTCGACGAGCAGGCCTTGGCGCACGCCACCGCAACTTTTCGCAGGCTCGACCGGTTTTGGTCCCAGTCCCTCACGGTCGGCAACCGTTTGACGCGCCTCTCCTCCGCAGCCTGACCGACGTTCCACCGTCCTCGCAAATTCCGCGACAGCCCGGCGCCTCAACGGCTCCTTCACACGGCGCACTTTCGGGGTCTTCGGGTCGTCGTTGCTAGAATGCCGACAGGCCGGTTTGGGCACGGCCCAGGATCAGCGCATGGATGTCGTGCGTGCCCTCGTAGGTATTGACCGTCTCCAGGTTGAGGAGATGGCGAATGACATGGTACTCGTCGACGATGCCGTTGCCGCCGTGCATGTCACGCGCTTGACGCGCGATATCGAGCGCTTTGCCGGTCGAGTTGCGTTTCAGCATCGATATCATTTCCGGTGTCGCCCGGTGCTCGTCCATGAGACGCCCCAGGCGCAGACAAGCATGAAGTCCGATCGTGATCTCGGTCTGCATGTCGGCAAGTTTTTTCTGGACAAGCTGGTTGGCGGCAAGCGGCTTGCCAAAGGCCTGGCGGCCCATCGTGTAGTCGCGCGCGGCGTGCCAGCAGGCGGTCGCGGCGCCCAGCGCCCCCCAGGCAATGCCGTAGCGCGCATTGTTGAGGCAGGAAAAAGGTCCACGCAGTCCCTTAACGCCCGGCACTAGATTCTCCTCGGGAACGAACACGTCCTGCATCGCGACCTCGCCCGTGAGCGAAGCGCGCAAGCTGAACTTGCCCTCGATCGCGGGGGTCGTCAGCCCCTTGGCCGCCTCGCGCTCGATGAGAAAGCCGCGCACATCGCCCGCCTCGTCCTTGGCCCAGATCAATAAGAGATCGGCAATCGGCGCGTGGCTGATCCACATCTTGTTGCCGTTGAGCAGATAACCGCCCTCGACTTTCTTGGCGCGGCTCTTCATACCGCCAGCATCCGAGCCGAAATCAGGCTCAGTCAGGCCGAAGCAGGCGACGAGCTCGCCGGTCGCCATCCGCGGCAGATATCTCGCCTTCTGCGCGGCGCTGCCGAAGGCGTGGATCGGAAACATGGTGAGCGACGATTGCACGCTAAGGCTCGAGCGGTAGGCCGAATCGACCCGCTCCAGCTCATAGGCAACAAGGCCGTAGGCGACATAGGAAGTGCCGGCACAGCCAAAGCCGGTGAGGGTGGAGCCGAGGAAGCCGAGCGCTCCCATTTCGCGCATCACCCCGACATCGAATTTTTCCTCGCGAAACGCCATTTTGATGCGCGGCGTGAGCTTGTCCCGCGCGTAGGCTCGCGCGGTGTCGCGAATGAGGCGCTCTTCCTCGGAGAGCTGGTCCTCGAAACGGAGCGGATCCTGCCAGTCGAATTGCGGCTGGCTCGATTTATGCTCGGCACGGCGGGTATCGGGCATCTCCCTCCCTCTCCTTGACTTGCCCGCTTGAAAGGCACCGCTTAGTTTGCCGCGGCATGAATTACCTGCTGCAACAGCTTGTCAACGGTATAGCGCTCGGCGCGATCTATGGGCTGGTCGCGATCGGCTATACCATGGTTTATGGCATCATCGGCATGATCAATTTCGCCCATGGCGAAATCTATATGATCGGTGCCTTCATCGCGTTGATCGCCTTCATGGCGCTTGGCATTGCCGGCGTCTCCTATGTGCCGCTCGCGCTGCTGCTGGTCCTGCTGCTCGCCATGACATTCACCGCTGCCTATGGCTGGGCGGTCGAGCGCATCGCCTATCGCCCGCTGCGCGGCTCGTTCCGGCTGGCACCGCTGATTTCCGCGATCGGGATGTCGATATTCCTGCAGAATTACGTGCAGCTGCTGCAGGGCGCACGCGTCAAGACACTGCAGCCTGTGGTTCACGGCGGCATCGCCCTGACCACCGGCGCTTTCGGTGTCGAGGTCAGTTATCTGCAGCTATTTGTCGTCGCGTTGACGGTGGTGCTGATGGCGGGCTTCACCTATGTCATCGCGGCAACACCGCTGGGCCGGGCGCAGCGCGCGGTCGAACAGGACGCGATCATGGCGGCACTGCTCGGCGTCGATGTCGACCGCACCATTTCGCAGACTTTCCTCATTGGCGCGGCCCTCGCGGCGGTCGCCGGTTTGATGGTGCTGCTCTATTACGGTGTGATCGACTTTTTCATCGGCTTCTCGGCCGGCATTAAAGCCTTCACGGCGGCAGTTCTGGGCGGTATCGGTTCGCTGCCAGGAGCGATGCTTGGCGGGCTGCTGATCGGTCTGATCGAGGCGCTCTGGTCGGGCTACGCTTCGGTTGAATATAAAGACGTGATGGTGTTCGTCGTGTTGGTGCTGGTCCTGATTTTGCGCCCGAGCGGCCTCTTCGGCAGGCCGGAGGTGGAGAAAGTATGAGCGCTGAGGCGCCGGCGCAGGCGGCATCGCTCTCCACTCATGCGGCACCGCAGAACATCGCCCTTGCCGTCCTGGCGAAAGAGGCATTCCTCACCGCGATGGTCGCGCTGGCCTTGGCGATTCCGCTGGTCGGGTTCCGCATCGTCGAATCGAACGGCGTTTCCGGATTGACGACGCGCTTCTGGTGGGTCGCGATCGGGGCGGGCGCGGTGTTTGTCGGGCGGTTGGCGCTTGGCCTGTGGCGGCGCGGCAGGGCCGCGCGTCCGGTCAGCCGCGCCTCCTGGCTCACGCCGATCGTGCAGTACGGGCCCCGCCACGCCCGCATCCTTGCATCCATTGGCATTGCGGTCGCGCTGATGTTGCCGCTACTGCCTTTTGCGACCCGGTCGGTGGTCGAGCTGGGTATCGCCGTGCTCACCTACATCATGTTGGGCTGGGGCCTCAATGTGGTCGTTGGGCTCGCCGGGCTGCTCGATCTTGGCTATGTCGCGTTTTACGCGGTGGGTGCTTATTCCTTCGCGATTCTGGCACATGATTTCGGACTGACCTTCTGGGAATGCCTGCCGATTTCGGGGTTGCTGGCCGCAGCCGCGGGAGTCCTGCTTGGCTTTCCGGTGCTTCGCCTGCGCGGCGACTATCTGGCCATCGTCACCCTCGGGTTCGGCGAGATCATCCACATCTTGCTGCTGAACTGGACCTCCCTGACCAAAGGACCGAACGGCATCGGCGACATTCCGCGTCCGGCCCTCTTCGGCCTGGTGTTCGAACGTCGCGCGCCACCAGGCTTCACCACGTTTCCATGATTTTATCGGCATCGATTTCAATCCTCTCCATCGCGCCATCTTTCTCTATTATGTCGCGCTCGTTCTGGCGCTCATCGTCAATTTCTTCACGCTGCGGCTGCGCCGCTTGCCGATCGGCCGCGCTTGGGAAGCGCTGCGCGAGGACGAAATCGCGTGCCGCGCGCTTGGCATCAACCCGACCAACGTCAAGCTTTCCGCCTTCGGCATCGGCGCCATGCTCGGCGGCTTTGCCGGCGCCTTCTTCGCCACTCGCCTCGGCTTCATCAGCCCCGAAAGCTTCACTTTTACCGAGTCTGCGACCATCCTCGCGATCGTGGTGCTCGGCGGCATGGGCAGCCAAACCGGCGTCGTGCTCGCCGCACTCTTGCTGGTCCTGCTGCCGGAGCTGCGGTTTTTTGCCGAGTTCCGCATGCTGTTCTTCGGCGCCGCCATGGTCATCATCATGGTGTGGCGGCCGCAGGGCTTGTTGGCGCACCGCGAACCAAGCCTGCGCCTCAATCCCAGGCGCCAGCAGCCGTGAGCGACACCCTGCTCGAAGTCGTCAATCTGTCGATGCAGTTCGGCGGTCTAGCCGCGGTCGAGAATTTATCGTTCACCGCCTTCGACCGTGAGATCACGGCAATCATCGGCCCTAACGGCGCCGGCAAGACCACGGTGTTCAACTGCCTCACCGGCTTTTACCGCCCGAGTGGCGGCAGCATGATTCTGCACCGTGCCGGCCGCCGCTTCGCGCTCGAAGCGATGCCGGACCATCGCATCGCCCGCGTCGCCGGAGTGGCGCGTACTTTCCAGAACATTCGCCTCTTCGTCGGCATGACGCTCCTGGAAAATTTGGTGGTGGCGCAACACGGCGAGCTGATGCACGCCAGCATGTTCTCGATCGCGGGCCTGTTCGGGTTATCGCCCTATCGCCGCGCCGAGAAGGCGGCCGTGGCGAAAGCGCGTTATTGGCTCGAACGGCTCGGCCTTATCGACCATGCCGACATAGTCGCGGGCGCTTTGCCCTATGGTGACCGTCGGCGGTTGGAGATCGCGCGGGCGATGTGCACCGGTCCCGCCCTCCTCTGCCTCGACGAGCCGGCCGCCGGTCTGAACCCCAACGAATCAGCGGAACTGAACCAATTGTTGCGCGGCATTCGCGACGAGCACCGCATCGGCGTGCTGCTGATCGAGCACGACATGAAGGTGGTTATGGGCATTTCCGACCACATCGTGGTCCTGGATCACGGCCAGAAGATTGCCGACGGCACACCGGCGGAGGTGCGTGCCGATGCCGCGGTGGTGCGGGCCTATCTCGGCGAGCCCGAACCCGAAGAGAGCGACCAATGAACCTGCTCTCGCTCTCCGACATTCACAGCTTTTACGGCAACGTCGAAGCCCTTAAAGGTGTCGACCTCGAGGTGGCGGAAGGCGAGATTGTGGCGCTCATTGGTGCCAACGGCGCCGGCAAATCGACGCTGCTCATGACAATCTGCGGTGTGCTGCCGGCCCGGTACGGCACGGTGAGTTTCGCGGGCCGTGACATTACCCGGCTGCGGACCTTCAACATCGTTCGGCTCGGCGTGGCCCAGGCGCCCGAAGGGCGACGGATTTTTCCGCGCATGACGGTGCTCGAAAATCTGCAGATGGGCGCGAGCACGGGTGAGGTCGCGCATTTCGCTGAAGACCTTGAGCGTGTCATGACGCTGTTTCCGATCCTGCGCACCCGGCAGGCACAGCGAGGTGGTACGCTGTCCGGCGGCGAGCAGCAAATGCTGGCAATCGCCCGCGCGCTGATGAGCCGGCCACGGTTGTTGCTGCTTGACGAGCCGTCGCTCGGCTTGGCACCGCTGGTCGCGCGGCAAATTTTTGCCGCAATTGGCGAACTCAATAGGCGCGACGGCGCCACGGTGCTACTGGTCGAGCAGAACGCGCATCACGCGCTTCGCCTTGCCCATCGCGGTTATGTGCTGCAGAACGGCAAAATCGTGCTTAAGGGCACTGGCCGCGCTCTGCTCGCCAACCGCGAGGTCCGGGCCGCCTACCTCGGCGGATGATTGCCGGCGCGGCGAAGCGCAGTTATATCAGGCGGAACGGCTCTCAAGGAGAACCATTATGAGCTGGCTTAAATGGACGATGGCGGCGGCGATACTGCCGGCGACGATAGCGGCGGCGCAGGCGGACGAGATCAAGGTCGCAACCGCGGGGCCGATCACCGGTCCCTACGCCGCTTTCGGCGAGCAGATGAAACGCGGCGCCGACATGGCGGTCAAAGACATCAATGCCAAGGGCGGTGTGCTCGGCAAGCAATTGTCGCTGACCCTCGGCGACGACGCCTGCGACCCGAAGCAAGCGCGCAACGTCGCCAACCAGCTTGCCGATGCCGGCGTCGTGTTCGTCGACGGTCACTTCTGCTCGGGCTCGTCGATCCCGGCCTCGGCGGTCTACGCCGACAGCGGCATTCTGCAGATCTCGCCGGCTTCGACCAACCCCGCTTTAACCGACGATGCCGCCAAAAAAGGCTGGATCAATGTGTTCCGCGTGTGCGGCCGCGACGACCAGCAGGGCAAGGTCGCCGGCTCCTACCTGGCCGCTCATTTCAAGGGCAAGCCGGTCGCGGTCATCGATGACAAATCGACCTACGGCAAAGGACTCGCCGACCAGACGCGGGAGACCCTCAACGCCGACGGCGTGAAGGAGGTGCTCGACGAATCGGTGAATGCCGGCGACAAGGATTTCTCGGCCCTCGTCAGCAAGATGAAGCGAGCCGGAGTCGCCGCCTACTTTTATGGCGGCTACCACACCGAGGCCGGGCTGATCGCGCGTCAGGCAAAGGAACAAGGCCTCAACGCGGTGCAGATCGGGGGCGACGCACTGGCGACCGACGAATATTGGAGCATCACGGGGCCGGCCGGCGAGGGCAATCTCATGACGTTCACGCCCGAACCACGCAACATTCCCCAGGCGCAGTCGGTGGTCTCCGAGTTCAAGCAAGCTGGGTATGACCCCGAGGGCTATACCCTCTTCACTTACGCGGCGATGCAGATCTTCGCCGGGGCCGCCGACAAGGCGCAGTCCGTCAAGATCGACGCGCTATCGAAGGCGATGCACGATACCAAGTTCGATACCGTGCTCGGTACCCTGGGTTTCGACGCCAAAGGCGATGTCATCGGGCTCGGCTATGTCGTCTATGTCTGGCACAACGGCAAGCGGGTGGAGTTGAGCCCGCGCTCGGCGTCGCTGCAATAGAGGCGTCGCCGCAATCGCGGCGGCAGCAGGATCGCCGCCGCTTTGTTGGGCGGTATCGCCTGCTCAGTCGGCGGCTTCGCCGCCGCGATCGCTATTGCCCGATACCATCATGGCGTCGGCGACCAAGCCGGCATTGGCGCGGATGGCGCGTTCAATCGCGTCGCCGACTTCGGGCTTGTCCTTCAAGTATTGCTTGGCGTTTTCGCGGCCCTGGCCAATGCGCTGGCCGTCATAAGAAAACCAGGAGCCCGATTTCTCGACGACGCCGGCCTGTATGCCAAGATCGATCAATTCGCCGCGCTTCGAAATGCCTTCGCCGTACATGATATCGAACTCGACCACCTTGAACGGCGGCGCCATCTTGTTTTTCACCACCTTGACCCGGGTCTGATTGCCGACGATCTGCTCTCTTTCCTTGATGCTGCCGATGCGTCTGATATCGAGCCGGACCGAGGCATAGAATTTGAGTGCCTGGCCGCCGGTGGTGGTTTCGGGATTGCCGAACATCACCCCGATCTTCATCCGGATCTGGTTGATGAAGATGACGATGGTGCGGGATTTCGAGATCGAGCCGGTAAGCTTGCGCAGGGCTTGGCTCATGAGACGAGCATGCAGGCCCATATGACTGTCGCCCATTTCGCCTTCGAGCTCGGCGCGCGGTACCAGGGCCGCGACCGAATCGACGACCAGCACGTCGATCGCCCCAGAGCGCACGAGCGTGTCGGCGATCTCGAGAGCCTGCTCGCCGGCATCCGGCTGTGAGATCAGCAGATCGTCGACATTGCAGCCAAGCTTCCTGGCATAGACCGGATCGAGCGCGTGCTCGGCATCGACGAAGGCGCAAGCCCCGCCTTGCTTTTGCGCCTCGGCAATGACCTGGAGGGCAAGAGTGGTCTTACCCGAGCTTTCCGGCCCGTAAATCTCCACAACGCGGCCGCGCGGCAGGCCGCCAATGCCAAGGGCGATGTCGAGGCCCAAAGAGCCGGTGGAGATCACTTCAGTTTCGGTCGCCGCCTCACGGGCACCGAGCTTCATGATCGAGCCCTTGCCGAAGGCCCGCTCGATCTGGCCCAGCGCCGCATCAAGCGCCTTTTGCTTATCCATGGTTTCGCGATCCAAAAGGCGCAGAACGGCAGCCTGACTCATGATCCCACTTCCTTATTCCACAGGGTTCCGACGCATGCAACCGGCTGAATGTACCTGGTTTGTTCATAACCTTATGTTCCTTTTCTGTTCCAGTCAACAAGGAAGTGTGTGAATCGTCGCGCCGCGGCTGGCTTCGGCTAAGATCGTATCGCCGGCGGCTCCGCGGCGGCAGGATAAACAGAGGAAAGGGCAGGACCATGATCCGCATTTTAGCTGTGATGCTGTTGTTGACGATGGCGCTCCCGGCGCGCGCCGCGACCGCGGAGCAGATGGAAGCCAACAAAAAGACGGTCTGGGCACTCTACGACGCGGCTTTCAACAAGAAGGACATGGCACTCGCGCGCACCTACCTCGGCCCGCACTATAAGCAACACAACCCTATGGCCAAGGACGATGTTGCCGGTCTCGCCGGATTTGTCGCCTTTCTCAAAGCAAAATCGCCGAACTCCCAAGTCGAGTTGCTGCGCGAGTTCGCCGACGGCGACTACGTCATCACCCATGTCTGGGGGCACAACGGACCGAATGACCGCGGTTTCATCGCCATGGATATTTTCCGGCTCGAAAACGGCAAGGTGGTCGAGCACTGGGATTCGGTTCAGCCGATCCCGGAAAAGACTATGAACAGCAACGGCATGAAATAGCTAGACCACCGGTCCGCCTGAGTACGCGGCGACCCGTCTCACCGTATGCAGGTAACGAGGGTTGCGCCGGATTGGCCGGTGCCGAGTCTCATGCATAGGAGACGGGTCATGGTGGAACGTGTCATTTACGTCGGGCTTGATGTTCACAAGGATGATGTCGTGGTCGCCTGGCGGAAGGAGGTGTGCGGGGCGATGTACGGGATTATGGCCGGATCGCGAACACGCCGGCGGCGTTGGCCAAGCTGGTTGGCAAGCTTGGCCGCGACGGAGTGACGCTGCGGTTTTGCTACGAGGCAGGTCCTTGTGGTTACGGCATTCAGCGCCAGTTGTCGGCGGCTGGGCACGACTGCATCGTGGTGGCGCCGTCGCTGATCCCGAAGCGGCCGGGCGACCGGGTCAAGACCGACCGGCGGGACGCGGCCAGCCTGGCGAAGCTGCATCGGGCAGCTGAGTTGACCTCGGTGTGGGTTCCGGATGCCGGGCACGAGGCGATCCGTGACTTGGTGCGAGCCCGGCTCGACGCGGTCCATGCGCTGCGGCGGGCCAACAGGTCTCCGGCTTTTTGTTACGCCCGGGCTGCCATTACGGGCGTCCGGCCTGGACCAAGCTGCATCGGCGATGGCTGGCGGGTCTCAAGTTCGAGCCGGCGCTGCATCACATCGTGCTCGAAGATTACATCCAGGCGGTCGAAGCCGCCGAAGCGCGGCGCGATCGGTTGACGGCGCAGATCGAGGCTTGCCTGCCGGAATGGACCCTGGCCTCGGTCGTGGCGGCGCTTGCGCTCTAGTCTTACTGAGTCACAAAAAAGGAGAAGATTCGCGAATTTGCGAATCGTGATACGCGGGAAGATTCATGATCGGCATGAGGGCTGAGATGGATTTCCAAACGAGCGCGCGCAGTGAATCGCGCTTTGCCGCGTATGTCGAGGGGCTTGTTGGCGTGATCGGGCACGTGGACCGGGCGGGACCGCTGCGCGACTATTGCGTGGGGCTGATGCTGCCGGTGGAGCGCAAGAGCGTTGAGCCGATGGCGGCGGTGACGGCGCCGGAGCGGACGGCGGCGCAACATCAGTCACTGTTGCATTTTGTCGGGCAGGCGCCGTGGTCGGATGCGAAGGTTCTGGCCAAGGTGCGCGAGATGGTGCTGCCCGAGATGGAGCGGCACGGCGCGATCGAGGCGTGGATCATCGATGACACCGGGTTTCCGAAGAAAGGCCGGCACTCGGTGGGGGTGACGCGGCAGTACTGCGGTCAACTCGGCAAGCAGGACAATTGCCAAGTCGCCGTCTCTCTATCGGTCGCCAATCACGACACCAGCTTGCCGGTGGCCTATCGGCTGTATGTGCCGAAAGATTGGGCCTTGGACAAAGCGCGGCGGGGCGAGGCGGGGGTTCCCGAGGAGATTGGGTTTGAGACCAAGCCGGAGATTGCGCTGGCGCAGATCCGCGCCGCTTGTGAGGCCGATATTCCGCGCGGCGTGGTGCTGATGGATGCCGGCTATGGCAGTGACACCGAGCTGCGCACGGACATCGGCGCGCTTGGGTTGAGCTATGTTGCCGGCATCATGCCGAACACCTCGGTCTGGGCTCCTGGGACAGCACCGCTGCCGCCGAAGAAATGGTCGGGTCGCGGACGCCCCCCGAAGCTGATCGGTCGTGACGCCAAACACCGGCCGCTTTCCGTCAAGGCGCTTGCGCTCGGCCTGCCAGCGGTGGCGTGGCGCATGATCAAATGGCGTGAAGGCACAAGCGACTGGCTGTCCTCACGCTTCGCCCGGATACGGGTTCGCGTTGCACATCGCGATTACCAGCTCACCGAGAGCCGCCGGGATGAATGGCTACTGATCGAATGGCCCCGGGGTGAAGACGAGCCGACCAAATATTGGCTCTCGACCTTGCCGCCGAACCTTGCCCTCGCGCGCCTGGTCGATCTCGCCAAGCTGCGCTGGCGCATCGAGCGCGATTACCAGGAACTCAAGCAGGAACTCG
Source organism: uncultured Alphaproteobacteria bacterium (assembly GCA_963804725.1). Lineage (GTDB taxonomy): Bacteria > Pseudomonadota > Alphaproteobacteria > ATCC43930 > CGMCC-115725 > JAATGI01. The sequence continues at coordinate 296,572 of CAWDRN010000001.1, forward strand.
GCCTCGGGCACTATGAAGGTCGTGGGTGGCGCGGCTTCCACCACCACGCCACACTCTGCATCGCCGCTTACGGATTCCTAATCTCCGAGCGGGAGACGATTCCCCCCTCGGGACTGCGTGGCGCCTCGTGGCTCTCGAAACCTGCCGTTCCCGGCGGTTACCGACCGCGAGGCGCCCCCAATCAGACCGGAACGTCATATCCCGAACTCGATCGCAACCTTGCGCCGTCGCATCGTCATCGCGCTAGCGCCAACTCTGTCGAGATGCCCTTGTTGCGCCCGCATGACCTCGCGCAGAACACATCTCAGTTTGTGACGCAGTAAGACTAGGCCGCAGTATTAAAAAGCGCGAGGCGCGAGCGGGCGACCTGCTCGACCGCCTCCACCGCAAACGGCAGGATCTTATAGGGGACGACCTCGTCGGGCTCTGTGCTGAGGCCTTCCTCTAAGCCCCGCCTCCACGCGACCCGCAGTTCCGTGTTGATGTGGACGATGTTGATTCCGGCGCCGATCGCCTTGCGCAAATCTTCATCGTCGGTTCCCGATCCGCCGTGCAGGGCAAGGGTATCTGCACAGCGCTCTTGATCTGGGCAATTCTCTCAATATCCAGCCGTTTCCTTGCCTGTCCTTGCACCATGCTTTTCAGCATCCCGTGCATATTGCCAACAGCGGGCGCGAGGATGTCTATCCCTGTCGAACTCGACGAACTGTTTCGCCTGCGCAGGCGAGGTCAGCCCCTTCGACAAATCGGGCGCGGCTTCATGGATTTCAGACCCGGTTCCGATGTCGCCGATCTCGCCCTCAATAAGGATCTCAGGATTGACGGCTTTCAGGGCTTCAACGGCCTCTTTTGTCTGGCGGACGTTCTGCTCGAACGGCAGCGCGGATAGGTCGAAGACGACGGAGTCAAAGCCCGCTTTGGCGACAGCCAGGGCGTGCGCCAGCGAATGGGTATGGTCTGCGTTGAGGAAGATTGGGTGATCGTATTCCTCTCGCAAGCTCCGCACCAGAGCGGCTATTTGCCGGATGCCGAAAAATTCCCGCTCTCCCTCAGAGGCGCCCACCGCGACCGGAACTTTGAGGTTCCGCGCGGCGGCCACCACCGCCTTCAACAGAACCAAGTCCGCCACGTTGAAGTGGCCGATCGCCACTCCGTCCTTCTCGCTTTGCTCCAGAGCATTTCGCAAAGTTTGCATGCTGCGGCTCCTACTGGGAATCGCGCTGTCGCGCCCCGCGGGTGGCACCAGGCCCCGAAACGCATCGTTCGCCGACTTGGCGCCGCAGAGATAATCACGCTTAGTAAAGTGTCCGCAACGGGTCAAACTCGGTCCATCCGCAACGGTAGGCGGCTCTCGTTCGGTACCAAGCGTCAGATTTTATCTAGAATAGTTCCTGCGTGGCGAGGCGCGCGCCCTCCACCAGCGCTGCGAGCTTCGCCCACTGGATCGAAGGGTGGGCGCGCCTTGTGAAGGTGCCCTGGGCGAAGCCGCAATCGGTCGAGGCGATGACGTTTTGAGGGCCTACGAGTTTGGCGAGGCGGACGATGCGTTCCGCCACTAGTTCCGGATGCTCGACGATGTTGGTCGCGTGCGAGACGAGGCCCGGCAGCAACTTTTTGCCGGCTGGCAATTTCACGCTCTCCCATACCCGCCATTCGTGCTCATGGCGCGGATTAGCCATTTCGATCGACCAGGCGCCCACCTTTAACTTCAGCACCAGACCGGCGATGGCGCTGAACGGCACGTCCGAGACATGCGGGCCATTCCAGCTGCCCCAACAGACGTGGTAGCGCATGCGATCCTCGGGAAGTCCGGCAATGGCGTGGTTCAGCACCTCGATGCGGAACTCAACCCATTTGCGATATTCGGCCATGGTGCCGGGAGGGACCATCACATCGTAATAGGTGGCGATATAGGCGTCGTCGATCTGCAGGATAAATCCGGCATCGATGATTGCGCGATATTCGTGGCGCAGGGCCTCGCCCAGCGCCAGCACATAGTCCTCGTCGCTTTTGTAATATTCGTCCTTGCGGTCGATGGCGACGCTTGAGGGCGCGACCGCCGGATAGAAAGCGTCGGTGACATTGACCCCCTTGAGGGCCGCTTTGAAGCGGCGAAGATCGGCGGCAAGCGCGGCCTCGCCTTGATAGGCGATGGGCCCCGTCACTGCCCAATTCGATATGCCGATCATACGCTGCGTGGGATCGTATTCGGCGTAGAAGTCGGCGAAGTCGCGCCGGTCCTTGCCGTAGGTTGCCCGCGCGAAGACATGTTGCGGCTCATTGGGTCTGGGCTCAAAGCCGGACAGCCGCTCGAGAATGTAGCGCGACCAGCTCAGATTCTTGCCGAACTCGCCATCGTTCATGATGTCGATGCCGATCTCAGCCTGATGGCGCACAACCTCCTGAACCGCTTTCGCCTTGGCCGCCTCGATCGCGTTCTCAGAAGTGGCATCGTCGTTCGCGCCATCGCGCTTTCGCTCCAGCAACGCCAGTAATTCCGGCGGCCGGATCAGGCTACCGACATGGCTCGTGAGTATTCTGTTGGCGGACGGCATGTGATCCCTCCCGTCATTTCGTCTTTAAGTGGCGCGGGTCAGCTGCGAGCATGACATATTTTCCGGCTCCCTCTCGCGATCCGAAGTCTTGCCGGCGGAACCCGCTAAAACGGCCTCTCTGAGAATATCCCGAACGCGTTCATGGGCCATGCCAGACTTGTTCTTCCGTCCAACCGAGTTCGGCGAACTCGGCGGCGCGCAGAGCTGCCTCGTCCGCCAGGAAGAATTCGTCGAGTTGCGGCGGGCGCACTGACGTGCCGCTCAGCATGCCGTGAGCCTGGCCACGATGATGGACCTGATGCTGAAAGAGATGGAGCAACACGCGATCCAGCCGTTCGCGCTGAATGCCCGTAGCGCGGTGCAGTTCAACGATGCGTTCAAGGCCGTTGCTCGTGAGCGCCTCCACGACCGCAATCAACCGGCGGTCAACCTCCTCTTGTGCTTCGCGCAGTCCGGTTACGGTTTTGCAAGGCTGCTCATCCGACCGGGCTGCCGGGCCAAGTTTCCCGCCCTCCATCGCATCCACATAAAAGCGATCGACGACGAGAATGTGATTTAAGGTGGCCACCAAACTTGGGAAGAAACCGGTTCGCTGCGCCGTGAATTCGGCGTCTGAGAGCCGCGTGCAAGCCGTCAACAGGCGGTGGTTTGCCCACCGGTTGTTATAGGCCATCGCCCGATAGGGCAGGATCTCATCGTTCTGCATGTTTCTGCACACTGGTCCGAGGAGAACGGTCTTTCTCCCACAGGAGATAGTATAGAAGGGCCAAATCGGGCGCTTATTTTCGGCAGGACCGATATGCGGCAACTGATAGAGCCGCCGATAGGCAGATCAGCCGCAATTGGAACACTGGCTCGCCAGCGAAATCGCCGGCCGCATGCAGAAGACGCCGGGCTCGGCCGCAAACTAACAAAAAGCCGCTGTCCATGGGACAGCGGCTTCTTCAGGCTGCGGGGGTAAACTTAGGCCGCAGCAAGGCGTTGATTGTCCTGCCGGGTCAGTTGATTGCTGGCGCGCATCGCGCGTTGCAACTTGCCAAATGCCCGCACTTCGATTTGGCGGATGCGCTCGCGCGACACCGCATAGCGATGACTAAGCTCTTCCAGCGTCAGCGGCTCATCCTGAATCCGGCGAGCGAAAATGATCTCGCGTTCGCGCGGCTTCAACTGCTTCAACGCATGGTCGAGTGAATGCCGCCGCAGGCGCATCTCCTCGGCGTCGGCGATACGAGTCTCCTGGCTCGGCCGGTCATCCGGCAACATTTCGAGCCATTCGCTGTCGCCCTCGACACCTAAGGGCGCGTTGAGCGATGTGTCGGCGGCGGCAAGGCGGCGATTCATCTCGATCACCTCGCCCTCTGGCACATCGAGCTCGATGGCAATCTTTGCCACGATCTCGCGCGGCAGATCGCCCTGTTCGAATTCGGCAAGCCGGCTCTTGATCCGGCGCAGATTGAAGAACAGCTTTTTCTGGGCCGCGGTGGTGCCCATTTTGACCAGCGACCAGGAATGCAGGATGTATTCCTGGATCGAGGCCCTGATCCACCACAATGCGTAGGTAGAAAACCGGAAACCGCGGGACGGATCGAATTTCTCTGCAGCCTGCATCAGACCGACATTACCCTCGCTCACCAAATCGGCGAGCGGCAAGCCATACCCCGCATAACCGCGCGCAATCTTGATGACCAGACGCAGATGGCTGCCAATCAGCGTCCGCAGGGCCGCGTCATCGCGCTGGTCGCGCCAGCCGTGCGCCAATTCCTGCTCCCGTTCCGCCGACAGCATGGGGAACCGCTTCGCTTCTTCGACCAACCTGATCAGGCTGGTGTCTATTTTCTGGTCCATGTTCCAGACCTCCTCTATCTTTCCCCCGACAGTCGCGGGGGCGCGGTACCCGTTGGGGCGAGCGAGTTCCCGCCCCCTATATACGAACGTATGAACCGAAATGGTGATGCCACGGGTCAATATGCCGCGACGCACCATCATATAAAGGTCGCAGCCGGTGCATTTCAAGGACCAATTCGGTCCTATTTCCTGCGTTGGGACGATAGCAGAAATGACAGAAATGCAGACCTATTGTTAGTTAACGAGCCCGGTCTATGCCAACCGCTTAGGCCAGGGTCGAACCGCCGTCCAAGGGTACGACAGTGCCGGTGACGAACCGGTTTGTCATGAAAAACAACACGATTTCAGCGACTTCGACCGGCTGGGCAACCCGCTTCAGAGGCACTCGCGCCGCCGCATTGTCGAGAAATTTCTGCTTCATTTCGGCGCCGTAGCGGTCCCACATTGGGGTATCGACCGGGCCGGGGGAGACGGTATTGACCCGGATCGGCGCCAGCTCCAGGGCCAGGCCCTGCGACAATTTCTCGAGGGCACCATTGATCGCGGAAATCAGCGCAGCGCCGGCCGCCGGACGCTGGCTCAGACCGCCCGAGACGAATGTCAGCGACCCGTTTGCGCCAATTCTGACGCGGCGAGCGATGCGGAACCCCGCCCAGAACTTGCCGTCCATCGCCGCCATGGCCGCGGTCATGTCGATTTCCCGTAGATTGCCGCGCCCGCCCGCGCCGACACAGGAGACGACGTGGTCCCACTCCGTCCCGTCGGCGAAGAATTTGTCGACGGCGCTGTCACTCATGGCGTCGAGCATGACCGGCTCAACGCCGTGGCCGATGCGCTTTACCGCCGCCGCCAGCCGGTCATGGCCGCGCGCCGCGATCGTGACTTTGGCCCCGGCCTGGGCCGCGAGCATGGCTGTCGCCTCGCCCATGCCTGAGCTGCCGCCAACCACCAGAACCTTCTTGCCGTCGAGCGCGTCCATGCCTCACCTTTCCTTGCCACCGGTGCCGCCTCTTCAACTCAAAACGGCGCCCGCCCTCCGATACCATTTCGAACCTTGCCACATATACGACAACGGACCCGTTAGCGGAGCGGCTCCGTCCTGCCGCTGGGACTGGCCTTGCCGACGGGCGGCTGCGAGGAGGTGGCCGGCTTGGCAGGAAGGCGCCTCTCAGATGTCGAGATTGGCAACCGACAGCGCGTTGCTCTGAATAAAATCGCGTCGCGGTTCGACCAGATCGCCCATCAACGTCGAGAAGGTCTCCTCGGCGGAATCCGGTGGCCAATCTTTACTTGGAGCAGCGCGCGGGCCTCGGGATCGAGCGTCGTCTCCCACAATTGCCCGGGGTTCATTTCACCCAAGCCCTTGTAGCGCTGAATGTCGCCCTCCTTGGGGCCGAGAGCCATCACCGCTTCGACCAGGCTCGACGGCCCGACGATCGTCTGTTCTTTGTCCTTGGCGACGAGTTTGCCCGGCTTGCCATAGATCTGCTGCAGCTCGCCGGTGCGCTCGTCGAGACGCCGAGCCTCGGCGCTCTTCAAGAGAGCGCCGTCGAGGACCCGCCGTTCGATCACGCCGTGACGGCGGCGCGACAGGATGAAGCCCTCGCCTGACTTGACCTCCCCTGTCCAGCCGCGTTCGCCGGGCGGCGCCAACAGATCGAGCCGTTGCGCCAGATATTTCACGGCTTCCTCACCTTGGCCGCTGGCGTCCAGAAGCACTGGATTGAGCAGGCCCGCGATTGCCGCCTGCTCCACCACGTCGAGGCTGCCGACCTTGCGCAGCAAGGGCTGCAGCATTTGGCGCACGGTCCGGGCGTCGGCGACAATCTGGACGAGGTCGTTGCCGGCGCGCTGCACGCCGTCATGCTGATGGAACACGGCGTCTTTGAGGCCCGCCTCCACGCGGTACTGCTCCAGCGCCAGATCGTTCTTGAGGTAGACCGCCTTGTTGCTGCCTCGCTTAACCTGATAAAGCGGCGGCTGGGCGATATAGAGATAGCCTTTTTCGATCAACGCCGGCATCTGCCGGAAGAAAAACGTCAATAACAGCGTGCGTATATGGCTGCCATCGACATCGGCGTCGGTCATGATGATGATGCGGTGATAGCGCGCTTTTTCGGCTTCGAACTCCTCGGCGCCGATGCCGGTGCCGAGTGCGGCGATCAAGGTGCCGATCTCGGCCGAAGACAGCATCTTGTCGAAGCGCGCGCGCTCGACGTTGAGGATCTTGCCCTTCAGCGGCAGGATCGCCTGGAATTTGCGGTTGCGGCCCTGCTTCGCCGAACCGCCGGCACTGTCGCCCTCGACGATGAAGAGTTCCGCAAGCGCCGGATCGCGTTCCTGGCAATCGGCGAGCTTGCCCGGCAGGTTGGCCATGTCCAAGGCGCCCTTCCGCCTCGTCAGGTCGCGCGCCTTGCGCGCGGCTTCGCGTGCGATCGCGGCCTCGACTACCTTGCCGACAATGCGCTTTGCTTCAGACGGATGTTCCTCCAACCATTGTTGCAGCTTGTCGCCGACTATGCCCTCGACTACGGCGCGCACTTCGGACGACACCAGCTTGTCCTTGGTCTGCGACGAGAATTTCGGGTCCGGCACTTTGAGCGATAAAACGCACGTCAGACCCTCGCGCATGTCCTCGCCCGAGAGCGCGATCTTCTCTTTTTTTAGGAGCCCGCTCTCCTCGGCATATTTGTTGAGGGAACGGGTCAGCGCGCCGCGGAACCCGGCGAGATGCGTGCCCCCGTCGCGCTGGGGAATGTTGTTGGTGAAGCACAACATCGTCTCGAAGTAGCTGTCATTCCACTCCATCGCGACTTCGACCGTGGTGTCGTCGCGCTCGCCGACGATGGCAATCGGCTTCGGCGTCACCGCCTGTTTGGAGCGGTCGAGATATCTGACGAACTCCTCGAGGCCCCCTTCGTAATGGAGATGCACCGTTTTCGGCTCGACGCCGCGCGCATCGGTCAGATGCAGTGCGACCCCGGAATTGAGGAATGCCAGCTCGCGCAGGCGATGCTCCAGCGTCTGGAAATCAAATGCGGTTTTGGTAAACGTCGCCGGTGACGGCAGAAAGGTGATTTCCGTGCCGGTGCGGGTCGGCGGATCGGCGGCGCCGCCTTGCTCGAGCGGCGCTTCCGGCTCACCGTCCTTGAAGCGCATAAAATACTCATAGCCGCCGCGCCAAACGCGGAGATCGAGCGTGCTCGACAACGCGTTCACCACCGAGACGCCGACGCCGTGCAGTCCGCCGGAAACCTTGTAGGAGTTCTGGTTGAATTTCCCGCCGGCATGAAGCTGCGTCATGATGACCTCGGCGGCGGAGACCCCTTCTTCCTCATGAATGTCGACCGGGATGCCGCGGCCATTGTCGGTTACGGTGCAGGAACCATCGGCGTTAAGCGTCACCGTGATGCTGTCGCAATAACCTCCCAGCGCCTCGTCGATGGCATTGTCGACAACTTCATAGACCATGTGATGGAGGCCCGAGCCGTCATCGGTATCGCCGATATACATGCCCGGGCGCTTGCGGACCGCGTCGAGGCCGCGCAGCACCTGAATCGATTGTGCGTTGTATTCTTCGTCGGGTAACTGTTCGGTCATTGACAACTCTTTTGACTGGTGACGTCGCCTGCGCAAGAAAGCCAGGAGAAGAGGCGAAACCCGATATCGCGGGCGGGCGGCACGACGGACTTCGCGGCAAAACCTGCTTCCACCTTGCGCGGCCGCGTGGATCGGGCAGTCAAGGTTTGCGGCGGCGGCCATTCACTCATGACGAAATCACCCCGTCGGTGACGGTAAGAAACTGCGCCGTTCCGGACATGCCGTCGAACAGGTTCCGATCGGTGCCGGTAAGCCAAGCTTGGCCGCGCGACGCTGCGATCTCGGCGAACAGCGCCTCGCGCCGCGCGCGATCGAGATGGGCGGCCACTTCATCCAAAAGCAAGATCGGGACTTCACCCCGCCGCCGCGCCATGAGCTGGGCGAAGGCAAGAACAATACCAATCAAGAGCGCCTTCTGCTCGCCGGTGGAGCATTGCGCAGCTGATATATGGGTTTTGCTGTGGCAGGCGGCAAGGTCGCCGCGATGCGGTCCGAGCGCAGTCACGCCTTGAGCGGCATCGGTGGCGCGCGCGGCGGCAAGGCCGCCGGCGAACGCTTCCTCAGCAGCCAGCGCCGGCATGGTTTCGAGCCAGGATTCCAGCTCTCCCGTGACGGCGAGGCGGGCTGACGGAAAGGCCCCCCTCGAGGCGGCGCTGGCCTCGTCGAGCGCGGTCACCGTGTTGCGCCGCGCTGCCGCGACCGCGACGCCATGCTCGGCCATCCGCGCTTCAAGCGCCGCAAGCCAGCCTGGATCGGTCGGCGATTTTTCGGCCAAGAGCCGCATCCGCTCGCGCATTGCTTGTTCATAGGCATTGACGCGATGAACGTGGCCGGGATCGAAACCATAGACCAGCCGGTCGAGGAAGCGGCGGCGCGCCGATGCGGCTTCGGTAAAGAGCCGGTCCATTTGCGGCGTTACCCAGATGAGGCAGAGCTGCTCGGCAAGGGCGGTTTGCGTGCGCGCGGCGGCACCGTCGATGTGGACGAGGCGGCGCTCTCCGGTTGCGCTTGCCGCGTCGCGGCCGGTGCCGATCGCGGTGACGCCGTGCGTGCCGGTGAGCGTGGCGGCAACTGCCCAGGCGCCCGGCGCCGCCGCTGTCGCGCGCGCCGGCGGCACGCGTCGGTCGATATCGCTCAGTCGAGCGCGACGCAGGCCGCGACCCGGCGCCAGGAACGAGACCGCTTCAAGCAAATTGGTTTTGCCGGCGCCGTTAGGGCCGGTCAGCACCACGGAACGCGGCTCCAGGCTCAAGCGCACGGCGGCGTAGCCGCGGAAATCGGTAAGCGCGAGGCGCGTCACCGAGGCCGCGGGGAACACCCGCTCGGACGCCAACGATATCGCCAACCTCAAACCCGCATCGGCATTATCACATAGATCGCGCTCGAATCGGCGGCGTCCTGCATCACCGCAGGCGAGGCGCCGTCGGCCAAAGAGATGCGCGCACCCTCGCCTTCAATCTGCGCGGCAATGTCGAGAAGATAGCGGGCATTGAAGCCCACCTCGAGCGGCGTGGCGTTGTATCGCACTTCCAGCTCTTCGCTGGCAGTGCCGTGTTCGGGGCTGGTGGCCGAAAGGTTGACGCTGCCGGGTTCGATCACGAGCTTGACGGCGCGCGAGATCGTCGAGACCCGGTCGACCGCCTCGGCGAAGGGCTTGCTTTCGAGCTCGAGGATCTTGTCGTTGCCCGAGGGAATCACCCTGTCATAGTCGGGGAAAGTGCCGTCAATCAGCTTGGAATTGAGCACCGTCTCACCCATGACAAAGCGAATCTTGGTGTCGGAAAGCGAAATGACGACATCCTGCTCGACCGCGCCATCGGCATCGAGCAGCTTGCGCACTTCTCCGACGGTCTTGCGCGGCACGATGACACCGGGCATGCCGGAGGCGCCTTCGGGCAGCGGAATTTCCATCCGCGCGAGGCGATGGCCGTCGGTGGCAACGGCGCGCAACATCGGCATTTCGTTGTTGCGCGCGGTATGGAGATAGATGCCGTTGAGGTAGTAGCGCGTCTCTTCCGTCGAGATCGCAAAACGGGTGCGGTCGATGAGGCGCTTCAGCTCGGCGCTGGTGACGGTAAAGGCATGGGCGAGCTCGCCCGTCGACATCAAGGGATAATCCTCGGGCGGCAGACAGGTAAGGGTGAAGGTGGAACGCCCCGAGCGCAGCACCAGTTGGCCCTTATCGCGCGTTGCATCGAGCTCGATCTGCGCGCCCTCGCGCAATTTACGCACGATATCGTAAAGCGTATGGGCTGGCGCGGTCGTCGCGCCGCCATTGGCCGCCTTGAGCCGGAGTGCGCGCCACAATCTCGATGTCCATGTCGGTCGCCGAGAGCGCCAGCCGGCCATCCTCGGCGCGCAGCAGCACGTTCGACAGAATGGGAATGGTGTTGCGGCGCTCGACCACGCTTTGAACATGGCCCAGGGTCCGCAGCAAAGCCGCGCGTTCGATTGTTAGTTTCATGGCGTCGATTTCATGGCTGCGGACGGACGATCTTCCTGGGCGCTGTCGTCGGACAGGATCCGCGTATCGCGGTGGCTTCCCGCCCTCGCCGCCCAGCCCCCTGCGGCCCGCGCGAACGGGGTAAAACCATAGCACACAATGGCAACAATGCTAATGCGGGTTCGGCACTTTGCACTGCCGTCATCGCTCCAAACATGGCCAAAATCAGGGTTAAAGGACGGCCCACGGACCATCAATCCCCGTGATGATCGGACCCTCGGGATGAAGCGCCGATGGCGGCGCCTTCTTGGACCCGTGATGCTCTTTTGGGTGAGCCATTGCCACCCGGCCAATGATTGGCATCGTGCCCGGCGATCGCCGCAGATATGGCGGTTTCATCCCGGGGCGGATCAGCGGCAGCATACGCACCTTGCGCCGGCAATCATCGGCACCATCGCCCTTTAAATATCGCCCACGCGGTCGAACCTGTGCCGATTTTGGATCGGAGCGAGCCCTGCGCCTGGCTCAGTTCCCTCTTTCGCCGGTCTGCAAGAGGCGCGTCAGAATGGCGAGGTCCTCTGCCAACGTCTTGTCGGCAGCGCTCAACTCCTCGATACGGCGGATCGCGTGAATCACCGTGGTGTGGTCACGGCCGCCGAATTTCTTGCCGATCTCGGGCAGCGAGCGCGGGGTCAGCATCTTGCACAGATACATCGCTACTTGACGCGGCCGGGCGATTTCGCGGGCGCGGCGCGCCGAATGCATGTCGGCGGAGCGGATATTGTAATGTTCGGCAACGCGTTTCTGAATTTCATCGATGGTGACGCGGCGATCGTTTTTCTTCAGCAGATCCTGCAGCACCTCCTCCGCGGTATCGACGGTGATTTCACGGCCGATGAACTGGGCATGCGCCATGATGCGATTCAACGCGCCCTCGAGCTCGCGGACATTGGACGTGATCTTATGCGCGAGAAACTCCAGCACTTTCGGCGGAATCGCCAGGCGCAAATGCTCGGCCTTCGACTGCAGGATGACGAGGCGCAATTCATAGGTAGTCGGATGCACATCCGCCACCATGCCATGCACCAGCCGCGAGCGCATACGCTCCTCGATATCAAGGTCGCTCGGGGACTTGTCGGCGGAGATCACGATCTGCCGATTCATGTCGACGAGCGCATTGAACGTATGGAAGAACTCCTCCTGCGTTGATTCCTTGCCGCCGATGAACTGAAAATCGTCGATCAGGAGCACGTCGACCGAGCGAAACAGCTCCTTGAACGGCATCGTATCCTTCGAGCGCAGCGCGCGCACGAATTGGTACATGAATTTTTCCGCCGACAGATAGATGAAACGCCGCGTCGGACGCTGGCGCCGTATTTCCCATGCAATCGCATGCATGAGGTGCGTCTTGCCGAGACCGACGCCGCCGTGAAGAAACAGCGGATTGAACGGCGGCTGCAGGCTCTCGGCGATGGTCGCCTCGGCAACGCGCTTGGCCGCGGCGTGGGCGAATTCATTGGGTTTGCCGACGACAAAATTCTCGAAGGTGAAGCGCGGATCCAAAAGCGCGCCGATGCCGCGCTCGTCACCGTCGAGGATATTGCGCGGCGCCGTAGCCGGCAGCGGATCGGCCTCGACCGCCTCCGCCAAGGCAACGTTGGCAACGACGAATTCGACTGCGGTGACTTTGCGGTTCTCTTCGTTCCAGCGCGCGCGCAACCGGCTCTGATAATTCTGCTGCGACCAATCGCGGGTGTAAGGCGTCGGCACGCCGATCCAGGCGCAGCCGGCATCGACCCGCAACAGCGTCATCGGCTTGAACCAATTGTTATAGACGGTGTCGCCATATTCCTCGCGCAACCATGTGCGGATACGCGACCATTGGAGCTTCACTTCCGGGCTTAGAAGCCCGCTGCCATCCCCACTGTTTATCGACGCCGCCATGTTTTTTGCCAATGGCCTCCTGTTGCGTCGCCGAACCGAAATCCGGCAAATACACTCCCTGCCACGGAAAGGCAAAGCCCCGCCGTTGCTGTCATCAAACCTAACGGTTGATTACGATTTAAGCCAATTAGCTACGTGTCTGCCGATCGCGCCCACGCGGTAAACGCCACATATCAGCCGGACCGGAATTTTATTGTCGTGACGCCCGCCGATCATGTCCCCTCACCTGACGATTATGATTTCCGCGGGAACGTCCGAACACTCTACCCAACACTGACCCGATAACGCAATAATGTGCAATCAATTTTTCACAGAAATTTTCCGGCTGTCACAATTCCGCTGAGATCAAAAATTTTGCACCGCACCGGCGAACTATAGCGCCTTGATACGAGCCGAGAGCCGGGACAGTTTCCGCGACACGGTTCCCTGGTGAGCGACGCCTTTGTTGGCGCCGCGCTGCAGTCCCGGCTGCGCCAACTTGAGGGCATTGCGCGCCGCTTCCTTGTCGCCAGACGCGATGGCGCGCTCGACTTGCTTGACGAAAGTGCGCAAGCGGCTTTTGCGCGATGCATTGACGGCGGTGCGGCGCACGGTCTGGCGATGACGCTTTGCCGCTGATCGATGATGGGCCATGTCTCAAATCCGATTTTGCGGAAGGCGTGCTGTATATCGAACCGCGCGCCGCGTGGCAAGAGTAGTCGTCGCTCGTGCGGTCACCGATTCTTGAACGCCGGTTTGCGCTTTTCAATGAATGCCGCCATGCCTTCTTTTTGATCCTCGGTGGCAAAGAGCGAGTGGAAGAGTCGGCGTTCGAATCTGACACCTTCGGTGAGCGTCGTCTCGTAAGCGCGGTTGACGCATTCTTTCGCCATCATCGCCGAAGGCCGCGACATGGCCGCAATGCGCTCCGCCATCGCCAGCGCCTCGCTCAACAATTTGTCGGGCGAGACCACGCGGCTTACCAGACCGCAGCGCTCCGCTTCGGCAGCATCCATCATCCGCCCTGTTAGAATCATATCCATCGCCTTGGCCTTGCCGACGAAGCGCGTCAAGCGCTGGGTTCCTCCGGCGCCTGGAATAATTCCGAGAGTGATTTCAGGCTGGCCAAACTTTGCGGTATCGGCAGCGATGATAGTGTCGCACATCATCGCGACCTCGCAGCCGCCGCCGAGCGCGAAGCCGGCAACCGCCGCGATGATCGGCTTGCGGCACGTCGTCACGCGCTCCCAACCTTTGGTGATGAAATCGCCGAGATAGACGGACATATAGCTCTGCCCCGACATCTCCTTGATGTCGGCACCCGCGGCAAAGGCTTTGTCGCTGCCGGTGATGATGACGCAACCGACCGCCTCGTCGGCCTCGAACGCGTCGAGCGCCTGACCGAGCTCCGCTACCAGCGCGACGCACAGGGCGTTAAGCGCCTTCGGGCGATTGAGGGTGACAATGCCGACCGCCCCCTTGGTCTCAACTAGAATGTTTTCATACGTCATGGGCTCGCTCGCTGTCGCAGGAAGTTCGCCGTCACGACCGATCGGCGATCGATGCATCCTGGCGAACCCACGGTGGGGTAGCAAGCTCACAAAAACGTTGCCGTTGGATCAGCACCAATCAGCGTTGAAATTTCGCACAATAGAAGGTCGAACGCGCATTTTGCACAATGCGCTTGATGGCCGCGTGGCAATCGCATTTCGGGCATTTCTCGCCTTCCTTGCCATAGACGGCCCAATGGTGCTGGAAATAGCCAAGCTCGCCCGACGCCTGGACATAGTCGCGCAACGACGAGCCACCCGCGGCAATGGCGCGCTCAAGCGTCTTGCGGATCGCCGCCGCGAGCGCGTTGGCGCGTGCCCCCCGCACTGTGCCGGCCTGTCGACGGGGCGATATTCCGGCCCAGTAAAGCGCTTCTGAAGCATAGATATTGCCAAGCCCCGCAATCACCCGTTGATCCAAAAGCGCCGCCTTGATCGAGCAGGTCTTACCGGCGAGGCGCTTGGCCAAATTCGCGCCATTGAATTCGTGGTCCAGCGGCTCCAATCCAAGATGGCGCAACAATTTGTGGTTTTGCAGCTGCGCTGCGTCGACGAGATCGATCATGCCGAAGCGCCGCGCGTCGTTGAACGCAAGGACGGCGCCGTCGTCGAGCGTAAAGATGACGTGATCGTGCTTCAGGCGCGGTCGCTGATCATTCGCTTCGGAGATGACGATGCGGCCCGTCATGCCAAGATGGGCGAGCAGCACAGCGTCGCCCTCGCAATAGACTAAAATATATTTGGCACGACGTCCGACGCGCTCAATGCGCTTGCCTTCGAGCGTGGCCTTTAGCCCTTTCGGCAACGCAGTGCGCAAATCGGCACGATTGAGCGTGACCTCGCGGAACCGGCGTCCCGCGAGCCGCTGCTGCAAGCCCGCGGACAATGGTCTCGACCTCCGGCAATTCCGGCATCGGCCGACAGTCAATCTATCATCGCGGCAGAACACCCTGGGCCAGCGAATGCAGTTGCCCGGCCCTGCCTGACCCGGGGTCGACGCATGAAGTGCCAATCGCGCGCCTCATCCTTTTTTGGTGATGCTGTCGACCTCGGCGATCTCTTCCGCGCGTCAGTGCCCAGTCGGCCGCCTTCGACGTTGGCCTCGATCTGCTCGGGCTTGGTGGCGCCGGCGATGACGCTTGCCACTTGCGGGCGCGTCAGCAGCCATGAAAAGGCCAGCTCGAGAACGGTATGGCCGCGTCGTTCGCTAAATACCGCGAGCTTTTCAACGACGTCGAGATTGGCCTCGCACAAGAAGCGCGCCGATAATGGTGTTTGCGCCGAAAGCCGGGCGCCTCCGGCTTTTCCATGTTGCGACGGTATTTGCCGGTGAGCGCGCCGCTCGCCAACGGAAAGAAGGGGAGGATGCCGAGCCCGTATTTCTGCGTCGCACCCGACAGTTCGCGCTCCACAATGTCCCGCGCCAACAGCGAATATTCGTCCTGGCACGAGACCAAGTGATTGAGGCTCGCGAAGTGCCGGTCCATTGCGCCTCGATCACCTGCCAGGCGGGCATGTTGGAGACGCCGACATAGCGCACCTTGCCCTGATGCACGAGATCATCGAGGGCGCGCAGCGTTTCCTCGATCGGCGTGTCGGAGTCGGGCCGGTGCAGTTGATAAAGATCGATCCAATCGGTCTTAAGGCGGCGCAGCAAATCCTCCGCCGCCGCCATGATGTAGCGTCGCGAGCCGCCTTTTTTGACGCCGGCTTGATCCATCTGCATGCCGAACTTGGTCGCGAGCACGATGTCTTTGCGGCGTGCGCCCAACACCTCGCCCATCTGCCTGCTCCGAGGAGCCGGGCGTTGCCCGGCGCGTAGACATCGGCAGTGTCGAACAGCGTGATGCCATGCATCGAGTCGCCTTGTGAATCGTGGCCCGCGTGGCTTCGAGCATCGATGCGGCCGAATTTGCCGAAATTATTGCAACCCAAGCCCACGACCGAGACTTGCAGACCGGAATTGCCAAGATGACGCAATTTCATGTTGCTTCCTTCCGATGGGGCACTTGCCAATGCTCCGCATGTCCCGCCGCGTCGTTCGGGGGAGCGTCACGGTTGGGGGCCGGTGGCGTGATCCAATCACTCACGATATGTTTCGCCCATGACAGGACCCGGAAACAAGCGCGGGAAACGATACTGACCCCGGCGAAAACGCCGAGGCGGATTTTGGCTATCGCCGCGTCAAAGCCGACGAGAAGGCCGGGCTGGTGCGCGGCGTGTTCGACAGCGTCGCCTGCGCGCTACGACGTGATGAACGATCTGATGTCGGGCGGCATCCATCGCCTGTGGAAGGCGGCGCTGATCGAACCAGCTCAATCCGCGCCGCGCGCGAGACCTTCCTCGATGTCGCGGGCGGCACCGGCGACATCGCCCGGCGCATCGTGCGATCGCACCGGGCCGCGGCGCGCGTGATCCTGTGCGACATCAACGAAGCGATGCTCGAGCCAGGGCCGCGACCGCGCCATCGACGCCAACATCGTGAGCGGGCATCGCGTATGTGGTCGGCGACGCCGAGTATCTGCCGGTCGCGAGCGGCAGCATCGACGCCTATACCATCGCTTTCGGCCTGCGCAACGTGACGCGATTCGACGCAGCGCTGCGCGAGGCGCGGCGCGTGTTGCGGCCGGGCGGGCGATTCTTTTGTCTCGAATTCTCCCATGTCGCGCCGACGTTCCTGGCGCGCGCCTACGATCTCTATTCCTTCGCCTGTTTTGCCGGCGTTGGGCCAGATCGTGGCCGGCGACCGCGACTCCTATCAATATCTGGTGGAAAGCATCCGCCGCTTTCCGCCGCAGGACGAATTGGCGGCGCTGATGCGCGACGCCGGGCTGGAGCAGGTGCGCTGGCGCGATTTCACCTTCGGCGTCGCGTCACTGCATTCCGGCTGGCGGCTGTGAGCTGCAGATTGGTCTGCGACTTGCGCAGCAATTTTCCCGTCATCGCCCCGCTCGACACGGCCATCGCGGGCAAGCGTTATTGCTCGTTGGCGTGCACCGACTCCCGCCTCAAGTCCGGGGGCAACGGCGGCAAACGGTAAAATCGCATTCCCCTTCACCGAGACCAGCCTGCCGCCATGAATCACGTCTTGCGGGCCGGCCGCCATCTCGTCCGGCTTTTGACCATCGCCGCGATCCTGGCGCGATACGACGCGGTGTTCCCGCTCGAACGCGTCAACGGCACGCGCTGGCTGGTGTGGATTTTCCGCGTGTTTGCGCGCCGCGACCAAGGCCTGCGCAGCCTGCGTCCCGGCCAGCGCCTGGCGCTTGGCGCTGCAGGCGATGGGGCCGAGCTTCATCAAGCTCGGCCAAGCGCTGTCGACCCGCGCCGATCTTGATCGGCGAGGAAGTCGCCGGCGATCTGGCGCAATTGCAGGACCGGCTGCCGCCGTTCCCAACCGCCCAGGCGCGCGCCGCCATCGAGCGTGAGCTGGGCAAGCCGATCGCCGAGCTCTACGACAGCCTTCGACGACGCGCCGATCGCCGCCGCTTCGATCGCCCAGGTGCATTTCGCCCGCACCACCGAGGGCGAGGCGGTCGCCGTGAAAGTGCTGCGCCCGGGCATCGCCGCCGCGATGGCGCGCGACCTCGACCTCTTCACCTGGCTGGCGCAATTGGCCGAGCGCTGGCAGCCGAGCCTGCGTCGCCTGAAAGCCGGTCGCGGTGGTCGAGACCATGGCGCGAGACCGTGCGCATCGAGATGGATCTGCGCCTCGAAGCCGCCGCCGCCGACGAGCTGCGCGAGAATTTCGAAGGCGACGACGGTTTCCGCGTGCCGCGGATCGATTGGGCGCGCACCGCGCGGCAAGTCCTGACGCTGGAGCGGGTCGGCGGTATCCGCGTCGACGACCGCGGCGGGCTGCTGGCGGCGGGGTTCGACTTGCGCGATCTCCTGGCGCGGGCAGCCGCCAATTTCTTCTACCAAGTGTTCCGCGACGGCTTCTTCCACGCCGACATGCACCCCGGCAATCTGTTCATCGACCCGGACGGCGCGCTGGTCGCGGTCGATTTCGGCATCATGGGGCGGCTCGACCGCGCCACGCGTTATTTATCTCGCCGACATGCTGGTGGCGTTTCTCAACCGCGACTATCGCCGCGTCGCCGAGGTGCATTTCGAGGCGGGCTACGTCCCCCGCACGCAATCGCGTCGACGCGTTCGCCCAAGCGGCGCGCGCCATCGGCGAGCCGATCTTCGGCCGGCCGCTTGGCAGAGATTTCGCTGGGCCGCCTGCTGGCGCAGTTGTTCCAGGTCACCCAGCAATTCCAGATGGAAACGCAGCCGCAATTGCTGCTGCTGCAAAAAACCATGGTCCTGGTCGAAGGCATGGGGCGGCAGCTCGACCCGTCCATCAATATTTGGTTGCTGGCGCGGCCGTTGGTCGAGGAATGGATGCGCGCCAATCGCGGCCCCGAGGCGCGCATCAAGGACATCTCTCGCAATCGGTCGAATTGCTCGAACGTCTGCCGGTGACGTTCCGCCGCGTCGAGGATCTGTTGATCACCATCACCGAGGAAGGCGGCATGCCGCTGCATCCCGCGGCGCTGGAAGCATTGGCGAAACGCGGCGCGCTCGCAATCCTGGGATTGCCGTTGTGGATCATTGCGCTGGCGCTCGCCGCCATCGCCATTGCGCTGTGGTAAGCGAGCGGCAGGAAGAAAGGGCGTCAACGGCAGTGCGACGGCATCGCCAAGCAAATCGTGTTTTTTGTTTTTTGCCGCTTCGTGTCGCGTTGCGGAAATGGCCGGGTGACCTCTGGCCTTGCCTCAACGCCCATGTGCCGTTGCGTAGTTCAGCGGTTGATTGCGGGCACGCATGCGAAACCTGGCACACCTGATCGGCCCTATTATCTTCGCAAGGGAGCCGGCTCGCCGCGGCGGTTATTGCCGTATCCGCCAATGACGCGCTACCTGCCGCAGATCGTGTGCTGACATTGCTCGCCGCCTGCGCTGCGCCACCGCCAAGGCCACCACCAGCCGGACCGGTGCCGCACTTTGCCATCAAACCCTATGAGCCCTTCAACCGCACCGACACGGTGGCGATCGCGCGGCGCGAATGGCGTCTCTTCGGTCTCCAGGTCGACGACTCGCCGGCCGAGGACCGGCCGGTGCGGCAGCCGCAAGACAAGCCTGAGCGTCAGCCCGGTTTGTGGCAGCGCGTCGGTGAATATTGGTGGGTGGGGCTCGCGGGGCCGACCGGCGAAACGCCGCCTCGCGCGGAAGCTTGGACCGGCAAGCATGACGAGGCGGGCGCCTGTTTCCAGCCGCGGACGATGAGCCGTTATGCCTGGTCGGCGGCATTTATTTCCTATGTGATGCGCATCGCCGGCGCCGGCCCGCGCTTTCCCTATTCGGCCAATCACGCGACTTATGTGAACGCCGCCGCGGCACATCGATCACCGATCCTGCAAGCACTGCCGCCCGAACGCTACGCGCCGCGCCGCGGCGATCTCGATTTGTTTTGGCCGCCACGATGCGGCCGGGCGCTGAAGTTCAGCGATCTGCCGACCGGGTATGTCTGGCCGGGCCACTGCGCGATTGTTGTGGATATTCAGCCCGGCACAATCAGCGTGATCGGAGGCAACGTCGACGATGCCGTAATGCTTACCCACGTGCCGGTGACAGAAAGCGGCATGATCGCAACCCCGGACGGCACCGTGCTCGACAACCGCTATCCCTGGTTTGTCGTGTTGCGGGTCATGTACGATGCCGTGGCGGAACCGGCAGGCGACGAATAGTCAACCCTTTGAGCCACGCGGCACAACCGGCCATCCCGACCGAATTGGGCTCGCCGTTTCGCGTTCTTCTAGATTAGATCGTATAATCGTAGCGTGCGGCGTATTCGCCGGCGATGCCCGCCTGGTGCGCGCGGGCGCAGAGTTCCTCGATGGTCGTGGCGTCGAGTCGCTTCATCGCATCCGCCTGCAATTCGAGCCACAAGGGCCGCACGACCCGGTGGCCGAGCTCGGCACCACGGCATCCGAATCCTCGACCGCGTGGTCAGCCTGCTCGAGCGAGCGCACGACGCGGACGATCTCGCCAACGGTGATGCGGCGGCGTTCGCGCGCCAGGCGATAGCCGCCGCGGGGCCCGCGCACACCAACGAGAATGCCGGCGCGCACCAATTGCTGCAGGACCTGCTCGAGATAGCGACGCGGAATGCCTTGACGCTTCGTGATCTCGCCCGACTGCACCGGCAGGGTGCCGGCATTGTAGGCGATGTCCAGGACCGCCTCGATGGCGAACAGAAGCTTCTTCGAAAGCCGCAGCATCAGGCGGCAAAAAAATCGACGATGCGCTTGGTGAGGCTCTCCGCCACCGCCCGCTTCGTTTGGGGCGGCCAGTCTTCGACACGGTTCGCGTCGATAAGGTGAACCGTGTTGTTGTCGCTGCCGAAAGTCCCCGTCGCCGGCGACACATCGTTGGCGAGGATCCAGTCGCAGCCCTTCGCCTCGAGCTTTTTCTTGGCATAGGCGATCACATTTTCGGTTTCAGCAGCGAAGCCGATTACCAGACGCGGGCGCAAATTGCCTGGCCGGCTCAAAGTGGCGAGAATATCGGGATTTTCCGCAAGACGAAGGACTGGTGGGCCACCGTTTTTCTTGATCTTCTGCCGAGAGGGCTCGACCCGCCAATCGGCTACCGCTGCGGCACAGACAGCAATCTCGACCGGCAGGGCCGCCTCGCAAGCCTTCAGCATGTCGCGTGCAGATTCAACATGGTGCACCGTGACGCCGAGCGGATCGGGTTCGGCGGTCGGGCCGGAAATCAACACGGTTTCGGCGCCGGCGTGCGCGAGCGCCGAAGCGATGGCATGCCCCTGCTTGCCCGAGGAGCGGTTGGCAAAAAAGCGGACCGGATCGATCGCCTCATGGGTCGGGCCGCTGGTGACGAGAGCGCGACGGCCCTTCAACGGGCCGCCAGCCATGAGGAGCTCAATCGCTGACAGGATCTCGGCAGGCTCTGCCATGCGGCCTGGCCCCGTCTCACCTTCGGCGAGCGACCCGGTGTTGGGGCCGACGCACTTGACGCCGCGCATCGTCAACCGCGCCACATTGGCCTGGGTGGCTTCATGCAGCCACATGCGATGGTTCATCGCCGGTGCGATCAGAATCACTTTGTCGGTCGCCAACAGCGCCGTCGAGGCGAGGTCGTCGGCGGTCCCAACCGTCATTTTTGCCAGCATATCTGCCGTTGCCGGCGCCACCACCACGATGTCGGCCTCTTGCGCCAGGCGCAGATGGCCCATCTCGCTCTCCTCGGTGAGCGCGAAGATGTCGCGATAGACCTTCTCGCCGGTGAGCGTTTGGACCGAGAGCGGCGTCACGAACTGCGTCGCGGCCTCGGTCAGGATCGCGCGCACCGTGGCGCCTTGCTCGCGAAGCCGGCGAATGAGATCGAGCGCTTTGTAAGCGGCGATACCGCCGGTGATGATGAGCAGCACCCGCCGGTTAACCAGGGACATGCCTCAACACTAGGGAGCAGCCGCTAAATAAGCAAGATTTTGTGTGAAATTTTGGCCGGATCCGAACCGGCAGCTCGGGTCACGCGCGGAACCATTCTTTTAGGGACCCCGCGTGCTTTCGGCGCAACACGTAATCGAGAAGCCGTACTAATCTTAATTTTGGTATTTGCGCAGCCTGACCAGAGCTCGCGCTCTGCACCACACATCACAATTGCCGACGATGTCGTGCCACGACATCGCAATTTCCCCGCGCGAATAGTCTTTTTCGATGCGACGAGACGCGGGCGATAGGCCCGCGAACGCACCGCTTGCGCCGCGGGATTGCGACGCCGCGCCTTCTCGTTGCTTCGCCTTCGTCCGCTTCATCGTCTAGATTCTTGTTTTTCAGATCGTTGAGCAACTAAGTCCGACAAAATCACCGGGCAGGATGTCAAGATTGAGGCCGCCGGTGATTTGATAGCGGCCAGGTGTAGCGATTTTCCGGCAGAGGTGACAGGGGTGGCGAGGCGCAGCAAAGGCGTCGGGTAATGCTGAGAGGGCGGGGTGTTTTGTGCTGAGAGGCGGGTCGAGGGTCAGGCGGCAGCGAGGAGATCGACGACGTTTTGGATAGCCGTGTCGGCGCGGTGGTAGGCCCGTTCGAGGGGGCTGTTGGGCCGATGTTGGGGGTCCGGCCGGTGGTGGAATCGGCTGTTGGCGAGCGGTCCGCACAAGCGCTTGTGGAAGAACAGGAAGAGCAGAGCGACGTGGACGCCTTTTGGGGTCAGGTGATAGGCGTAGCGCCCACCGTCGCGCTCGAGGAGCGCATGCCCTTTGAGCTTGCGCAAATCGTAACGGAGTTGGTTGAGGCCGTAGGCATCGGCCGAGAGATCGAAGGTGGTGAGCACGGCCTCGTGGATGTCGCGGGCGGTCCAGCCGCCGACTTGGGTGCCGGCGTGCAGCAGAACCTCGAGCAGGCGGATGATGCGCGTGTCGTGGATTTTGATACCGGGGTAGCGCACCGCGCCGACCGTGATCGGGAGGGCGATCTTCTGCAGCAACGGAAAGTCGGTGTGGACGTTGAGCCAGTGCGCCTGGAAACCGGCGAAGCGGCTGATGATGCCGTGAAACTTGTGGCGGACGTCGTCGAGATGATCGAGGCCCTTTTTGAGACCGAAGTCGTAGAGGTTGTTGGAGCACAGCTCGTTGCGCAGATACATCGAGAACTTCTCGTACTGCCGGAGAACCGCATTGCGGAAATAGGCGCGGAAGACATGATGGCCATGCTCGATCTGATCGATGACGGTGGCGAGCTTCCCCCGGTGGTTGCGCTGGAGGCGCACGCCGAACACCTCGGCGATCTTGTGCGCGGTCAATCGCCACAGGCCGAGCTCACAGCTGCGCTCGAAGAGTTTGTGGATGGGAAAGTTGCGCTTGAAGACAAAATTGACGCAGTACTCGATCTGACTGATCGCGTAGATACGCGATAGCCTGACCTGCCGGCGCTCCCTGGCAGAGAATTTGGGACCGAGCAGAAAGGTCCAGTAGTCGAGTTGTTTGCGGATGATTTGGGGGCTAAGCTCATCGGCGATGGCCTGCAGCGCCGCAACGTCGCTCACCGCCAGAAACGCGTTGTCGTCCTTGCGAAAGCCGACCTCGGCGCGATTGAGCTGCTGTTCAATGAAGCTGTGGCCGTTGAGGTAGTATGTTGTCTTGAACGGAAAGAACGAGCCCACGCACATCACGATCGGACCCAGCATTTCATCGCGGATGTAAAAATAGTAGTGGGTGAAGCGGCTGCGCTGAAGAGCGACAATTCGGTAATTGGGGTCCTGGCGGGATATTTCGGCACGGTAATTCGGAAGGTGGGTCCCACTTCCAGGCTTTTGAAAATAAAGTACACGCCGTAGGCCTTGTTGCGCACCATGCGACGTTGCCAGCGGCGGACAAAATCCTCCTTGCGCACGCCCTTCTCGGCCCATTCGATGGGGATGCGATGATTGCGGGCGAAGGCCTCGACCCAGTTCTGGTACTGGTTGGTCCGCTCGCTTAAAATTTCCTTGGTGATCACCGGGGTGCCGATGACCTGGCGGAAGAAGTGGACGACGTGCTCGGGCCGCGAGAGCCCGGTCAGGTAGCCGTGAATGACGATGCGGTCGAAGCAGTGATAGACGAAGGCAATGAAGTTGCCAAACAGCTGGGTGAACAGGTCCATGGCAAGCTCCGAGAGACCCGGTCGTGGCCGGCACAGGATCAAGCGTGGCGCAGGCCAGCAGCTTGTGGAAGGTGGGAATTTCCGCCTCGCCGACGAGGTGCGCTATATCCAACGTCGAGCAGCCAATCGGGATGGGCGTGTTGTCAGTTTTGGTGAACTGCTGCTGTTTTCCACTAACACCGGGGACGCATGGTTGCTCGATCGCTCGGATCGATTGGCGACCCGGCTTGCGCGCGATGGCGAGGTCGAACCGGTTCACATCGAAGAGACCGATACCTCGTTTATCATCGGTTGGAAGGGTCGCTATCGCATCACCGGGCAGGCATTCGTCTACTCGGATCGTGAGAGCGGCCGGGTCGTCACCATCCTCGGGTATCCAACGGATAAGATCACCGGAGCGGTATAGAAAAATTTCAAATATGTTTGACTAGATCTAGACCGACGCAAACCGTGCCTTGAGCCACGCGCCGAACGCCGCCAACTCTTCCGCCGCTTCGGGGACCACATTCAGCGACAGCACCGGGAAGTCGTGGATCATGCCGCTGACACGCTTCTTGACCACTGGCACGCCGGCCGCGGCGAGCGCGTCGGCATAGGCCTCGCCCTCATCGCGCAGAGGATCGTACTCTGCCGTGAGCACGTAGGCGGCAGGCAGGCCCGTTAGGCTCTTGCTTCGTAGCGGCGCGGCATGGCTGTGCCGACGTTGCTCGGGCTTGGTCAGATAGTGCCCCTCGAACCAGCGCATCAAATTCCGGGTGAGAAAGTATCCTTCCGCATTTTCTCGGTAGGAAGGGCGTTCCATGTCCGTATCAACCCATGGACAATTCATCAGCTGAGCACGGAGTTTAGGCCCACCTTCGTCGCGAACGCGGATGGCGACGACGGTGGCGAGGTTGCCGCCGGCGCTATCGCCGGCGACCGCGATGCGGCGCGCGTCGGCCCCGATTTCTCCAGCATGCTCCGCCGCCCAACGCGTCACTGCCAGACAATCCTCGATCGCAGCCGGAAACGGATGTTCCGGAGCGAGCCGGTAATCCACCGCCAAGACAACACTGTTCGCAGCAAGGCAGAGATGGCGGCACGCCGCATCATGGCTTTCAAGATCGCCAATCACGAAGCCGCCGCCGTGAAAATAAATAGTCAACGGAAACGGGCCGATACCGAACGGCGTGTAGAGGCGCACCGGGATCGGTTGGTGTGGACCGGGCAACGCGCGATCGGCGACGTGGCCAACCGCCGGCGGCGGCGGGGCGAGAGCGGCTGCAGCGGCGAGGCTCGCCCTTGCTTCCGCAACCGGCAGGCTCTCGAGCGGCGGCAGGTCTTTCATCAAGTCAAGCCAAGCCGCGATGGTGGGATTAAGCGTCATCGTTCCCCTTTCAGATCGACGCGAACCGGGCCTTCAACCAGGTGCCGAACGCTGCCAGCTCTTCGGTAGCCTCCGGCACCACGTTGAGCAATAGGCCCGGAAAAGCGTAAATCATATTGCTGTAGCGCTTCGTCACCACCGCCACGCCGGCAGCCGCGAGTTTGCTGGCATATTCCTCGCCTTCGTCACGCAACGGGTCATATTGCGCCGTCAGCACATAGGCCGGTGGCAGGTTACCAAAGTCCTTGGCACGGATTGGCGCCGCATGCGGGTGTTTGCGATCTTCCGGCCGCTTCAAATAGTGACTATCGAACCAGCGCATCGTGTCGCGCGTCAAGAAGTAGCCGTCCGCGTTGGCAATATAGGAAGGCCGCTCCATGTCGTAGTCGACGACCGGACAATTGAGCAGCTGGGCGCAAAGTCGCGGCCCGCCTTCGTCCCGCACGCGCAAGCTTACCACCGCCGCGAGATTGCCGCCGGCGCTGTCGCCCGCAAGCGCAAAGCGTTTGCCGTCGCCGCCGATCTCGGCGGCGTGCTGACCCGCCCACAAGGTAGCGGCATAGCAATCTTCGGGCGCCGCCGGAAACGGATGTTCGGGCGCAAGACGATAGTCGACCGCCACGACGACCGACCCGCTGTTGAGGCAGAGATGACGGCAAATCCCGTCATGGCTGTCCAGATTGCCGAGTACGAAGCCGCCGCCATGGAAATAGACGGTCAATGGGAATGGACCGATGCCGAACGGTGTGTAGATACGCACCCGAACCGGCTGATGTGGACCCGGTAGCTCACGGTCGGCGACGTGGCCGACCGCCGGCGGCGGCGGCATCAAGGCGAGCCGTGCCGCCCCGGCGGCGCGGACATCGGTGACCGGCAGGGTATGGGTGGGCGGCAGATCCTTGAGAAGATCAAGCCAGGCGGCAACTCCCGGATGCAGCGACATCTCTTCGCTCCCATGATGTGATATCCTGATCGGAGCGGCATTGTTATCATGGCGCCGCCAAAAGAAATATTGGGAGCGTGCTATGGTCGAAGCGACAATTCCCTTTGTTGAGTCGACGCTCGCCTATATCGATCCGAGCTTCGGTCCGACCGTGCTCTATGAGTACAAGCGCGAGGAAACAACGCATCATTATGATCCCCATCCGGTGCGCATCCATGACGCGCGCGCCGAGCGCGATCTCTCACTCGAACGTAACGGCTTCACCCTGATCGAGCATCACTCCGCGGTCACCGACTTTCGCGACCCGGCTCAGATCAAGGAAGTCTACTATAGCGAGATCGAGCACCTGGTCATGCGTATGACGGGCGCGGAGAAGGTACTGGTGTTCGGCGATGTGTTGCGCAGCGACGACCCGGTGAAGCAGCCGCTCGTGCCGCCCGAGGGCGGCATTGGCGCACGCGACGACAATGTGTTTGCCAATTCGGCAAGCGGTGAGCGCCAGGTGCCGGCGATGCAAGTCCATGACACCGCCAACAATCCGCATATCGATTTCAACGAGAAAACCGTGCGCCGTCTCGCCGCCGGCATGCTGGGCGCCGAGGCAGATAAATATGCCAAGAGGCGAGTAGCGCTGATCAACCTGTGGCGCGGCATCAAAACGGTGGAACGCAAGCCCCTTGCCGTTTGCGACGCGCGGACGGTCAGCGACCAGCATCTGGTTCTCGGATTGATCGGCACGCGACCTGAAGATCCGGGCGATTTCCTCGAAGGATTCAATGTCGCCTACAGCCCGGCGCATCGTTGGTACTATTATCCGCGCATGCGGCCCGAAGAGTTGCTGGTGTTCAAATTGTGTGATTCCGATCGAACCTTGCCGCAGCTGACGGCGCACACGGCCTTCGACGACCCCACCAGCGGCGGCGCCACCCCGCGCCAAAGTCTCGAGATCCGAACGATTTCGTTTTTCGTCTGATATCGATGGACGGCGCGAGCGCCGCCGCTAATCCATCGCCATCATCTCTGGCCGCTCGCCAGGCCGGGTCTTGCGTACCCGCATGAACAATAGGAAGGAAATCGTCAACAGCGACAGCAGCATCATGATCTTGAAATCGTCATTGTAGGCGACCATCGCGGCTTGGCTCGTCACCATGGCGTTGAGCTGAGCCAGCGTCTGAGTTGAGTGAAGATCGAAATTATGGAGCCACGGATTGTAAGGCGAGATCTGCTTCGCCAGGCTCTGATGCATGGTCTGTGTGTTCTCGGTCAGCAGCGCCTGCACCACGGAAATCCCGATGCTCGAACCGAGATTGCGCATCAAGTTAAACAACGCGGTGCCTTCGGCGCGATATTGCGGCGGTAAGGTCGCGAACGACAAACTCGTCAACGAGACGTAGGCGAAACCAACGCCGAACCCTTGGGTCAGGCCGGACCAGATCACCGGCCACTGGTCCATCTGCAAGTCGAAATTCATCATCTGCCAAAGCGAGAGAGCGCTCAGGCCAAAGCCGAAAGCGATCAGGATGCGGGGATCGACCTTTCCCGACAGCCGGCCGACAAGGACCATGGACAGCATGGTGCCGACGCCGCGCGGCGCCATGATCAAGCCGGTCGTGACCACGGGATAGTTCATCAATCCCTGGAATAGCGGCGGCAGCAGCACCAGTGTCGCGAACAGAATGATGCCAACCACGAAAATGAAAATATTCCCGGTGACGAAGTTGCGGTCTTTGAACAGCGCCAGGCTGAGGAACGGCCGCTCCGCCGTCATCATTCGCACGATGAAGAAATAGAAGCCGAAGGCGGCCAGGACCGCTTCAAACACGATTTCGGTTGAGCCGAACCAATCCTTGAGTTCGCCACGATCGAGCATCATCTGCAGCGCGCCGACACCGAGCGACAGCATGCCGAAGCCGAAAAAATCGAAGCCGCGATTGACCACCCGCTGCGTATCTTTCAGCCGAGCCAGCAGGCCGAAGAAAGCGAGGATGCCGATCGGCACATTGATATAGAACACCCAACGCCAGGAGTAATCATCGGTCAACCAGCCACCCAGGACCGGACCGACGACCGGCGCCAGGGTGACGCCGAGGCCCCACATCGCCATCGCCTGGCCATGCTTGTGTGTCGGATAGGCATCGAGCAGCACTGCTTGCGAAATCGGCACCAGCGCCGCGCCGGAAATGCCCTGCAACAACCGATACACCACCATTTGACCAAGCGAGGTAGCAATGCCGCACAGCGCCGACGAGACGATAAAACCCGCGACCGAAATCAGGATCACCCGCTTGCGCCCGAACCGACCGGCAAGCCAACCGGTCAATGGCGTCATGATCGCGGCAGCGACGATATAGGAGGTCAGGATCCAGGTGATTTGGTCTTGGGTGGCGGAAAGACTGCCTTCCATATGCGGCAGCGCGACATTGGCGATGGTGGTATCGAGCGCCTGCATAAAGGTCGCCGCCATCAACGAGATGGTCAGCAGCCCGCGACTGCCTGAGGCTGGCGCCTTCGCCGGTAAGGCCGGCGCCTTGGGCGATAAGAAGGTGGTCGTGGCTGGGGCAGGAGCGCTGGCGTCGGGCATACCGACTTAATTTAGGAACGAAGCCGCGCCGCGACACCGCATGTTTTCGCGAGGCGGCTTTGCGCCGCAGCTACTGCGCCGTCATGGCACCGTCAACAATGAGAGAATGCCCAGCCATGTAGGAAGCATCCTCGGAGCACAAAAACAGCACGGCTTTTGCCTGTTCCGCCGGATCGGCCCATCGCCCGATCGGGTGGAGCGCCTTCACATGCTCCTCGACGCCGGGCTCCTGAAACCAGTTCTTGAGCATCGCCGTCAACGTGCCCCCCGGACACAGCGCGTTGATGCGAATGCCTTGGGCCACGTACTCGAGCGCCGCCACTTTGGTGAGCCCAATGACTCCGTGCTTGGCCGCGCAATACGCGGCGAGGCCGGGATTGCCGACCACCCCACCGACCGAGGCGGTGTTGACGATGGCGCCACCGCCATTTTGCAAGATTGCCGGAATTTCGTGCTTCATCGACAGGAAGACACCGTTGAGATTGACGGCAATGACCTCGTTCCAGGACGCTTCCTCGACATCCGCGGTAAGGAAACCATGGCGCTCAATGCCGGCATTGTTGAACGCCACGTCGAGGCCGCCGTGTGCCTTGACCGCGGCCTCGACCATGGCGCGGCAGTCGGCGGCCTTGCTGACATCGGCCGTGACAAAGATCGCAGCACCACCCGCGTCGCGAATCGCTTTTGCCGTGGCTTGGCCGTCAGCGGCGCTCCGATCGACCACGGTAACGCGGCCACCCTCGGCGCCAAAGGCGAGCGCGGTTGCGCGCCCGATGCCCGACGCGCCACCCGTCACCAAAACGGATTTTCCTGCGAAACGGTTCGCCATGGCTCTGCCTCCTTGGGGCTACGCTGCCACTCTTTTCGGCCCAACGACAAAAGATAGAGGTCAATTTCACGCCTTTGTCATCGCGATTCTGCACCGCACTTTCATCCTGAGCGCACTCGCGCCGATAAATTGGCGCGGCCGCGCGTCCATGATAATTTTCTCTGAGCAGCCCGAAAGACCTAGGAGGAAATGGAAATGGCGGACAACAAGGCGCTGGCGCTCGATTATTTGCGGCTCTTGGAGAAGGGCGATTTCGACGCCGCTTTCAGCAAGTTCGCGCCCGACGGCAAGGTCTCGGTGATGGGCCGCACCAGTTCGGTCGGCGATTTCGCCAAAGTGGTTCGCGAATTCCGCGGTCTCGTCGTTGGCGACATGACGCTGAAGGTTACGGGTGCCGTCGCCGAAGGCAATAAGGTGGCAGTCGAAGTCACGGGCGGCGCCAACATGCAGAAGGGCGTTCGCTACGACAATGAGTATCACTTCCTGTTCGAATTCAACGACGGGAAGATCGCTCACCTCAAGGAATATATGGACACGGCCAAGGCACAAGCGACCTGGGATGCTCTTGGTAAGGCGCCGCCGGAACGAGACTGGAAATAGGCGTGGCGCGGACGCGTCCGGTTGGGATGGGGACGACCGGCCGCCTATCCCGCCATCCCGCCGCCGTCGACAATGAGCACATGACCGTTGACATAGGAGGCGGCATCCGACGCCAGCCATAGGATCGCGCTCGCGATTTCGTCAGGCTGCGAAATGCGGCCCATCGGATTGCCTTCGGCAATCGCCCGGACCGGCACATGCCCATCGACCATGCGACGGAGCAAACCGGTCTCGACAGCGCCCGGCGCCACAGCGTTGATGCGGATATTCTTGCGCGACACTTCGAGCGCCGCCGACTTGGTGAGGCCGACAATGCCGTGCTTCGATGCGGAATAGACCGAGATATTGGCCATGCCCTTGACGCCGGCGATCGACGACGTGTTGACGATGGCGCCGCCGCCTTTGGCCGCCAGATGGGGAATCTCGTACTTCATGCCGAAGAACACGCCACGCAGATTGGTGGTGACGATGCGGTCGAAATCATCACCCGAAATCTCGACGAGCGGCGCAAAGCGGCCTTCGGTGCCCGCATTGTTGATCGCGGCATGAATCCGGTCGAACCGCGCAATGGCGCTCGATACGATGCGTGCGACCTCGGACTCTTCGCGCACGTCGGTTTCGAGAAAGATGGCGTCGCGGCCACGCTTCTTGATTTCGGCCTCGACCTCGCGGCCTTGCTCCGGTCCGAGGCCGGCGATCGCGACGTTGGCCCCGGCATCGGCAAAGGCCAGCGCCGTGGCGCGGCCGATCCCGGTGGTGGCGCCGATCACCAGCGCGTTCTTGCCGGAAAAATCGCTACGGATAACGGCTGCCATGTCGGCCTCCCTCGTTGCACCGGGTCGACAATAGTGGCACGGATACCGGCTCCGAGCGAGCAGGAGGAGGCATCGATGGCCACGACCAATCGACAGATCCTATTGAAAAGCCGGCCGACCGGGACGCCGGCCGCAGAGAATTTTGAACTGGTCCGCGCCACGGCGCCCGAACCGCGCGACGGCGAGGTGCTGCTGCGCACGCTTTTTCTGTCGCTCGATCCCTACATGCGCGGGCGCATGAACGCCGGCCCGTCCTACGCTACACCCGCAGAAATCGGCAAACCCATGGTAGGCCGCACCGTGGCCGAAGTTGCATTGTCGCGCCATCCCCGCTTCGCCGCAGGTGACGTCGTGTCGAGCGACAACGGCTGGCAAGAATATGCGGTATCGAACGGCAGCAATCTCCAAAAGCTCGACACTCAAATGGTGAAACCGCTGTCGCTGGCGCTGGGCTTGCTCGGCATGCCCGGCATGACAGCCTATTCCGGCCTTACCGAAATCGGCCAGCCAAAGCCGGGCGAGACCGTGGTGGTGTCGGCGGCGTCGGGCGCGGTCGGCTCGGTGGTAGGACAGCTGGCCAAGCTCAGGGGGTGCCGCGCCGTCGGTGTCGCCGGTGGCCAGGAAAAAACTCGCTACGTCGTGACCACGCTTGGCTTCGATGCCTGCGTTGATCATCGCGGCGACCATCTCACGGAGCAACTCGCCGCAGCCTGCCCCAACGGGGTCGACGTCTATTTCGAGAATGTCGGCGGTGTGACGCAGCGTGCGGTGTGGCCTCTTCTCAATAATTTCGCGCGGGTCCCGGTGTGCGGGATGATTGCGGCCTACAACGATCCAAATCCGCAACCCGGCCCCGACCTGCGATCGGTGTTGACGAAGCGCATGACCGTGCGTGGTTTCATCGTCACCGATCTTGCGCCCAAATATCCCAATGCTCATGCCGAACTCGCAGTCTGGTACCGTGACGGCAAGATCAAATACCGCGAGGACGTGGTCGAGGGTCTGGAACATGCACCCGAGGCTTTCTTCGGCCTGCTGCAGGGCAAGAATTTCGGCAAGCTCGTGATCAAGGTCGCCTGACGCTTATGTCTTTAGCGCCGCTACCAGCGGCTCTTTAGGTTTAGGTTTCGTTAGCGTGACGCGCGCGGTCGATGCGGGCGCCGGGAAGGCGGCGCAGCCGACGGGGCCAAAAGAGAATAGCGACCGTCGGCCGGCTCTTGCGAAACAGTGGCGGCAGCGTCCGAGGGACGTTATGCCACGGCGTAAATAGCGGCCTTCTTTACTTCGGGGCCGACATAGTCTTCGAATTTCTTGAAGTTGGTCTCGAAGCGCTTGGTAAGATCGCGCGCCGTCTGATCGTAGGCGCCCTTGTCCGACCAGGTGTTGCGCGCAATGAGCACGTCGGTCGGTACTTCGGGACAGCTTTCCGGAACCGTCAGGCCGAAGAAGGGCTCCCGTCGCGCTGGTACATCCTTGAGCTTGCCGGCAAGCGCGGCCCGCACCAAGGCGCGGGTATGGGCGATCTTCATGCGACTGCCAACGCCGTAGGCGCCGCCAGACCAGCCGGTGTTGACCAGCCAGCAAGAGGCACCAGTCCTTTCGATCCGCTCGCCCAGCATTTTGGCATAGACCGAAGGATGGCGCGGCATGAAGGGTGCACCAAAACAGGTGGAGAAAGTCGCCCTGGGCTCGGTAACGCCGAGCTCGGTACCGGCGACCTGAGCGGTGTAGCCCGACAAGAAATGATACATAGCCTGTTCGGGCGACATGCGCGCGATCGGCGGCAACACACCGAACGCATCCGCTGTCAGCATGATGATGTTGTCAGGCTGCGGCGCGACGCCGTTGACGTCGGCATTGGGGATGAACTCGAGCGGATAACAGGCCCGCGTGTTCTCCGTGAGACTGGAGTCGGCAAGGCGAGGCACCCGGGTCACGGGATCGAGCACCACATTTTCAAGCACCGTGCCGAAGCGATGCGTCGCCGCATAAATCTCTGGCTCGTGCACGGCGGAGAGGTTGATCGCCTTGGCATAACAGCCGCCTTCAAAATTAAAGAGGCCGCGATCGCTCCAGCCGTGCTCGTCATCGCCAATGAGGGTGCGTGCGCCGTCCGCCGAAAGCGTCGTCTTGCCGGTGCCCGAAAGGCCGAAGAACACGGCGCTGTCGCCGTGCGGACCAACATTGACCGAGCAATGCATGGGCAGCACGCCCTTCGCCGGCAGCATGAAATTCAAATAGCCGAATACACATTTCTTGATTTCGCCGGCATAGGCGGTGCCGCCGATGAGCACCAGGCGGCGCCCGAAATTGACAAAGATGAAAGTGTCGGACGCGGTGCCGTCGGCCACGGCGTCACCGAAGAACCTGGGCGCATGCAGAATCGTGAAATCGGGAACAAAGTTCGCCAATGCCTCGATCGGGGGCCGGATGAACATGTTGCGAACGAAAAGCGAATGCCACGCGCTGTCGCTGACGATGCGCACGTTGAGCCGATAGACCGGGTCGGCACCCCCATACAAATCCTGGACAAACAATTCTTTTCCTTGGAAATAGGCACGCACGCGCTCGAGCATGCGCTCGAACACCGTTTCGCTGACCGGCTTATTGAAGCCGCCCCACCAGATGTCGTGTTTGCTCGACGCCTCTTCTACAAAATATTTGTCGCGTGGCGTCCGGCCGGTAAACTTCCCGGTCCGGGCGACAAAGGCGCCGCCAGCTGCGATGTCGCCTTCGTGACGGCGGATCGCATGCTCGTAGAGCAGTGGCGCCGTCAGATTCCAATATTGTGCGGCGGCGTAATGAACACCCTCCTTGTCGAGCCCGTAATCGCTGGCGGTACCGGCCACGGCCTGGGTTGCGTTCGTCAAGGCGTTCCCTTTCTATTCATTTTATAAGTTTAACATGCAGAATTTAAATTCGGCATTGTCGGCATCGATTGACGCCTCCCGCCCGTGAAGTCAAGGGCGGGAAGGGCCAATTGATTGGTCCGCCGGACCATAGCGTGCTCGCGTCGATCCAGGCAATGCGACCGAATCCCGCGACCAGATGCCCGCCGGTAGGCCGCAGCCGATAGAGCCGGAAGTCGCTCATCGCCGCCCAGGACTCGGCCGAAGGGTGGCGCGCAAGATAGCGCGACAACGCCATCGGTTCGGGCGCCGGCTCGATCCGCCCCATGACGGTAAACCGCGGACCTGCCAACGGCTCCGTCAAGCCGACAGTACCGTCGAACAGCAGGGAAACTCGGCTGTCATGGCGGAGATTCTTGGTGTGTTCCGCCAAATCGGAGAGTAGGAGGAGAGGGAGACCCGGCTCATCCTGCGCCACCATGACAAGCGAGACATAAGGCCAGCCGTGGCGGTCCAAGGTTGCGAGCGCCGCGCGGTCGCCCGTCGCAAGCGCCCGCGCGGTTGCGACGGTTTCGGCGGGGACGGTCACGGTCGTGCCGTCATAGGAATGGATTGACGCAGAGGCATTGTCATGTTCCGATCTTGCCACAATCTGATGTCATCAGTGGGAACCGCCCTAGTTTCACGGGGTTCCTCTTTCATACTATAAGGGCGGGTAAAGATTAGGCAGGGGGCAAGGGAGTGAGGCTTGGCCAATTCGATCGCGATTGTCGATGACGACCGCAACATCCTAACCTCGGTGACGATGGCACTTGAGGCCGAAGGGTTCCAGGTCCGTGCCTATACCGACGGCGCCGAAGCGCTGAAGAACTTGACCCAGCGGCCTGCCGACCTCGCCATTCTCGACATCAAAATGCCGCGCATGGATGGCATGGAACTGCTCGCGCAATTGCGCAAGCAAAGTGCGATGCCAGTAATTTTTCTAACCTCGAAAGATGACGAAGTGGACGAGGTGCTGGGCTTGCGGATGGGAGCCGACGATTACATCCGCAAGCCGTTTTCTCAACGCCTTCTCGTGGAGCGCATCCGGGCGCTGCTTCGTCGCGGCGAGCTGCAGCATGAAAGCAGCGATGCCGAGCCGGTGATCCAGCGCGGCGACCTGACTTTGGATCCGGGCCGCCATCAATGCGGGTGGAAGGGTCAGAATGTCGATCTGACCGTGACCGAGTTCCTCATTCTAAAGTCGCTGGCGCTGCGGCCCGGTCACGTCAAAAGCCGCGACCAATTGATGGATGGCGCTTACGGCGAACATATCTATGTCGACGACCGGACTATCGACAGCCACATCAAGCGGCTGCGCAAAAAGTTCAAGATGATCGACCCGGATTTCGCCCAGATCGAAACTTTGTATGGCGTCGGATATCGTTACCGCGACGGATAATACCGCCGAAGCGCGTAGTACCGCCGAGCCGCGCTTCGTCGAGGTTGCAGATGAGGCGTCAGAATATCGGGACACCTTGCGGCGTCCCACCAGGGTTTCGCCGCTCACGAAACGAATCCTCGGCGTCAATGTCATTGCACTCATCGTGCTTGGCATCGCGCTGTTTCAACTCGGGGGTTATCAGCAAAGCCTGGTCGAAACCGAGATCGCAGCCCTAAAGACCCGCGCCCAGTTGTTTGCCGCCGCCCTCGGCGAGGGCGCGGTCACCGAGGCGGCCGGGGGCAACGAAGAGCTGGCGCCCGAGCTGGTGAACCAAATGACGCGGCGTCTGGTCGAGCCGACGAGGCGCCGCGCCCGGGTGTTCGATACCGAAGGCCGGATGCTGGTCGATACGCGGGCATTGTCGAGTTACGGAGGCGTTCAAGTCAGCGAGCTGCCGCCGCCCGACGAAGGCGGTCCGATTGAACGTACCTTCAACCAGGTCGATGAGTTTCTCGCCGAGATCCTGCCCGCCCGCTATCCCGACGAATCGAGCCTGCCGGTCGAAAGCCCCGGCAACTACCCCGAGGTGCGGCTCGCCATCAATGGCGACATTGCGGACGCGGTCAGGCGGCGCGCCGACGGCGGGCTGGTATTGTCCGTCGCCGTGCCGATTCAACATTATCGCCAAGTGCTCGGCGCGCTCTTGCTCACCTCGGACAGCGGCGAAGTCGAACAGGCGGTGCGCAGCGTCCGGTTCACGATCATTGAGGCCTTCGCGATCGCGTTCGTCATCACCGTCCTCCTGTCTCTTTATCTGGCGCAGACCATCGCCCGGCCCTTGCGGCGGCTCGCCGACGCCGCGGAGCGGATCCGGCAAGGCCACGGCCGGCACGAACCGATCCCCGCCTTCACCAAGCGCCATGACGAGATCGGCGACCTTGCGAGGGCGCTCCATGATATGACCGGCGCCCTATGGCAGCGCATGGATGCCACCGAGCGGTTCGCGGCCGACGTCGCACACGAAATCAAAAATCCGCTGAGCTCGGTCACGAGCGCGATCGAGACCGCCGTGCGCATGACGGATCCGGAAAAACATCAGCAATTGCTGCTCATGGTGCTCGACGATATCGAGCGGCTGACGCGGCTGATCAACGATATTTCCGACGCATCGCGGCTCGATGCCGAGCTCAGCCGCGATTCGATGGAAAAGGTCTTCGATCGGGCGCGTGCTCGAAGCGGTGGTCGAGGTCCATCAAGCCGCGAGCCTCGATAAGAAAATGCCACGCCTCGAGCTCGTGCGTTCGAGCCCGCGCAATACCGCTGGTGCGGAACTCGCGGTCTGGGGCCACGAGGACCGGCTGGTGCAGGTGTTCCGCAACATCATCGCCAATGCCGATGTCCTTTAGCCCGTCCGACGGTACGATCCGCATTCTGCTTCACGCCAGTCGGGCTACATCGTGGTCAGCATCGAGGATGACGGCCCCGGCATTCCGCCCGGAAAGCTCGACGCGATCTTTCGGCCGATTCTATTCCGAGCGGCCGGAAGGCGAGAAATTCGGAACGCACTCCGGGCTTGGCCTCTCGATCTCGAAGCAGATCGTGGAAAGCCACCACGGCGCGATTCGTGCCGAAAACCGCACCGACCGCAGCGGCAAAGTCGTTGGCGCGCGGTTTATCATCCGCTTGCCGGCCGCTTAAACCTCCTGCCATTGACTTTGGCCCGGTGGCGGCGCACCACAGCGCCTCATGATCCTCATTCACGGCACCGCCATCGCCTTGGGGGAGGAGGGTGTATTGTTGCGGGGACCCTCTGGCAGCGGCAAATCCGACCTAGCCTTGCGCCTGATCGAGGGTGGCGCCCGCCTCATTGCCGACGACCAGACCGAATTGCGCGAGTTTGGTGGCGGGGTGGTTCTTTCCGCTCCCGCCAGCATTGCCGGCCACATGGAGATTCGCGGCCTCGGTATCGTTAAGGTGCCGCAGCAAGCCACGGCACCATTGCGCCTGGTGGTCGATTTGGTGCCGCCCGAAGCAATCGACCGGCTGCCTGCGCCGCTCTTTTGCCGTTTTTTCAGCTGCAACATTCCGCGACTCTTGCTGGCACCTTTCGAGGCCTCGGCGCCTGCCAAGCTGCGCGCCGCCCTGCGGACAGTTTCCCTCGCTCATGTCGACGACCGGTGAAGCGTTGATGCACCCGCCACCCCGCTTGGTGGTCGTGACCGGATTGTCGGGTGCCGGCCGCTCAACGGCCCTCAAGGCGCTCGAAGACTTGGGCTACGACACCGCGGATAACCTGCCACTGTCGCTGTTGCCGGCGCTCCTTGGCTCGAAGCCTTCGGGCCGGCCCGTGGCGCTGGGCATTTCGCCGCTCGACCGCGATTTCGGCGTCGAAACCGCCATCGCCGCGCTCGACCGGTTGGACCCAGAGACCAAGGACCGGCTGACGCTGGTGTTCCTCGATTGCGATGACGATAAGCTAATCCGCCGCTATGCCGAAACCCGGCACCGTCATCCGACCGCGGGCGACCGGCAACCCGCCGACGGCATCGCCCTGGAGCGGCGGCTGGCCAAACCCTTGCGCGAGCGCGCCGACCTCGCGATCGATACCACCGCGCTTAGCCCTGGCGATTTGAAGCGATTGCTCCGCGGTCATTTCGCCATTGATTCCGCCCCCGGCATCGCCATTTTCGTAACTTCGTTTTCCTACCGCCATGGCTTGCCCCGCGATGCCGACCTGGTCCTTGACGTCCGTTTCCTACACAATCCCCATTACGTCCCGGCCCTCGCCCCGCTTACCGGCCTCGACCCGGAGGTCGCTGCGGCGATCGAGGCCGATCCTGATTTTGCCAGCTTCTTTAAAGGTTTATGCAGCTGGCTCCTGCCTTTGCTGCCGCGCTATGAGGGCGAGGGAAAGAGCTATTTCACCATCGCCATCGGCTGTACCGGCGGGCGCCATCGGGCGCCCTATGTCGCGGCACGACTCGCTGCCAGACTGGCCGAACGCGGATTTCGCGTCGCGGTCGACCACCGCGACCTGGAACGTGGCGGCAGGTCGTTCGCTTTAAGGGGTTAAACATGATCGGAATGGTTCTTGTCACGCATGGCCGGCTTGCTGCCGAATTCATTGCGGCACTGGAGCATGTGGTCGGCGGGCAAAAATCGATTGCGGCCGTCTGTATCGGCCCCGAGGACGATATGGAAAAGCGCCGCCACGATATTTTGACGGCGGTGGCGGAGGTCGACGACGGTGACGGCGTCGTGTTGCTGACTGACATGTTCGGCGGCACTCCGTCCAACCTCGCTATTTCGATCATGGACAAAGGCAAGATCGAGGTGATTGCCGGCGTGAACCTGCCGATGCTGATCAAGCTCGCCGGGCTGCGCCAGACCGAAACACTGGCCAACGCTGTGCGCGGCGCCCAGGAAGCCGGGCGCAAATATATTAACGTCGCCTCGCAGCTCCTGGCCGACGTGAAATGAATGATGGCGCGGACGGCGCCGAGCCCGAGTTGCGGCGCTTGGCGACGATTCGCAATCGGCGCGGGCTGCACGCCCGAGCCGCCGCCCGCTTTGTCAAATTGGCTTGGGAGTACGATGCCGAGGTGACCGTAGCCAATAACGGAACCGAAGTGTCCGGACGCTCGATCATGGGTTTGATGATGCTGGCGGCCGGACCCGGTACCGAGATCGAGCTGCGCGCCAGCGGACCGCAGGCGGCGGTCGCGCTCGACGCCTTGGCCACACTGATCGATGGCGGCTTCGATGAAGATTGACCGAGGCGAGCGCACGCTGACGGGCCTGGCGATCTCGCCGGGCATCGCCATCGGCCCGGCCTTTATCAGCGATGACGGCGCCATCCAAGTACCGGACTACCGCATCGCCCACGACGATATTTCGGCGGAGAAAAAACGTCTCGCCGACGCCGTGACGCTGTCGCTGAAGCAGCTCGCCAAACTCAAGATCAAGGCGGCGGCGCTGCCGGGAGCTGCCGCCGAGGAAGCCGGCTATCTGCTCGACGCCCACGTCGCGATGCTGACCAATTCGCGCCTGGTCAGAGGCGCCGATCGG
The DNA here is from genome assembly GCA_963804725.1 of uncultured Alphaproteobacteria bacterium. Taxonomy (GTDB): domain Bacteria; phylum Pseudomonadota; class Alphaproteobacteria; order ATCC43930; family CGMCC-115725; genus JAATGI01. Next base: position 335,614 of record CAWDRN010000001.1, read on the forward strand.
CGCATTGGCGAGGAACGCGTCAATGCCGAGCGCGCGGTACAGATCGAACTCGGCCAAATCGGCTCCAGTTTCGCCGCGATGAACGACGCTTATCTGGCGGCACGCGGCGACGATATCCGGGTGGTCGGCGCAAGACTGATCCGTAACCTGACAAAGACGCCCTATGCCCCCCTGCAGCGGCTCGCGCACGGCACCATTGTCGTCGCCGAAGAGCTGACCCCGGCCGACACCGCGCTCATTGATCCGAGCCGGGTCGCAGCGCTCGCCACCGAGCTAGGCGGTGCGGAAGGGCATACCGCGATCATGGCGCGCGCGCTCGGCCTGCCCGCGGTGCTGGGCGTTGCCGATCTCTTGCGCCGGGTGGAGCCGGGCGACACGGTCATTGTCGACGGCGGCATGGGCCGAATCGTGGTCAATCCCGCCGCCGCGACTCGAGCCAGTTACGAGCGCCAGCGCGAGGAATTGGAGCACGAGCGCCGGCGCCTCGGCCGCTTCCGGCGTCTGCCGGCGGTGACACGGGACGGTGTCGAGATCACGCTCGAGGCCAACGTCGAGTTGCCGCGCGAGCGCGAACTGGCGCTGGCCGCAGGCGCCCAGGGCCTCGGCCTGGTGCGCACCGAATTCCTGTACATGAACCGTGACGATCTGCCCGACGAGGACGATCAGTATGCCGCCTATGCTGCCCTGGTGCGCGGGATGGACGGCAAACCGGTAACCCTGCGTACGCTCGATATCGGCGGTGACAAGCTCGCGGGCTCGATCGCGCCCGACAGCCCGAATCCGGCCCTCGGGCTGCGCGCAGTGCGCCTGGCCTTGAAGGAGCGCCGTATCCTCGACGTGCAACTGGCAGCCATGCTGCGCGCCAGCGCCATCGGCAAGGTACGTATCCTAGTGCCGATGATCGTCAACGCTGGCGAGCTGCGCAGCGTGCGCGCCGCGATGCACCAGGCGGCGCGGCGTCTCAAACGGCGCGGTATTACGTTGCCGGATCCGCTACCGCCATTGGGCGCGATGATCGAAATTCCCGGCGCCGCCCTTGCTGCCGACGCCTTGGCCGATGAGGCCGAATTCTTCTCGATCGGGACCAACGATCTTATCCAATACACGCTGGCCATCGACCGCGGCGATGAACAGGTTGCCTACCTATATAATCCGCTCCATCCGGCGGTACTGCGGCTGATCCAGTTTGCGGTCGAAGCTGCCATGCGGGCGCGGATCCCGGTCAATCTCTGTGGCGAGATGGCGGGCGAGGCGCGCTTTACCGCCCTGCTGCTCGGCCTCGGTTTGCGCAATCTGTCAATGGCGCCCAGCAATATCGGGCGGGTCAAGGAACGGATTCGCACCCTCGACCTGCGCGCCGCCACCCAGCGCGCAAGGCAAGTGATGGACCAGATTGATGACGCCAGAATCGCCAGCCTCGTCGACGACTTTAATGAGATGCACGGCACTTGATTGGACGCTGGTCGACGGGTGGTCGAACCGCGGCTCTAATGTGAAGAGACGAGGTCACTTCCCGTTTCCCCGTCTCGTCCGTGCCGATGCCACTTGAATTAAGGTTGCCACAAAAGTCGATTACCAGGCTCGAAACCCCGCATCCAGCGGCTTTTTTTGGGTGCACGTGTGAGGCGCACGTCCGGGTGCTTTGCCAACCCACCCAAGGAAGCCCCGATCTGTTCGCTACCGGACCGAACCGAAGCTCGAAGAAGTGTGACCGGGAGCAGCCTTATCGGGGCTGTGTCGGCGTCACCGTCCCAGCGTGAAACCCCTGCAACGTCCATTCATAGGCGGCAGCACTGGTGCGCAGGTTGCCGATCCGCGCGGAAGCCAGATCCAGAATGTCGACGATAACCACCGTCCACGTCAAAGAAAGAAGCGCCGCCAATAAGGGGATGCGTGGTCCCCGGATACCCAATTGATAACCCAATACGCCCATGCCTAGCAGCGATAATCCAAGCAGCAGCCAAAAGATCTGTGGGGGTATCCGCATATCGAAAGCCATGCGCTCTGCGGTGGTGGCGTCAAAGACTTCGTTCAGGGACGCCATCAACGATGCTGATACGGGATTGGGCTGCGCTCGAACGATTGCAGACACCTGTTGCCAGATCGCCGATTGCATCGCGTCGGCGCGATCATTGATTCCGCCGAGAACGACCGGATCGTAGGCCTCCTCAACAAAGGAGATTCTCAGTGTTATGTATTGTTCTAGCAAGTTCGCGATCTGGTCTCCACGAGGTTGCCCAATGGCTTTGGCTCTCAGCCACGCCGTGCCAATGGCATTGGCTCCGGCGATCGTTGCCGAACGCCGCTCATTGAAGCGGTCGCTCGCAAAGGAGAGAGTGAGCGCCAGCACAAATGCCAAAAGCGCCAGCACGCTTCCGACCAGAACTCCTACGCCTTCCCCAGGAGTTCTGCGTTCCGAAGCATAGCGGCGGCCGGACCAGAAGCCGAACTCGTGTGCCACCAATTGCGCCACGAATAAGAGAGCGCCGAAAGCGACGATGCTCCAAGCGGCGATTTTGGCAAGTGTCATCATGGACGATCCCCCTGCAACGATTCCCCATGCGAAGTGTAATCTTTACAGTCGCTATCGGAGAACCGGCAAAAGCCACCCATGAGGGCGGTCGCCGCGGCGGGTGAGAATTTGGCGCCTGCCACAACGCCACCAGCGCATGCCGCGATGACAACAGCTTGACCGCCCACGGATTAGCCGCAGAAATTGTGCACATCAACGCGGCTGCGTACGGCACCCCTTTCCTCGCCTGGCGCATCAACTGAACAACTGAACTGATCAAGTGGCGACACACCGATCAATCGCGGGCGCTAAGCTAGAGCCGAAGCCCCCGCACCTATCGACATTGGCAAGATCGCCGTTTTTTTTTAGACCTTTAGATTAACGTCCGGGCACGCCGGTCATGGTCGAATACTGGAAGTGCAGGGCGGCACCCGGCCGCACCAGCGCGTAGATCGCGCGCGCCGCCTGTGCCGCCTCGGCAAAACCGGTGAGAATCAATTTGAGCTTGGCACGATAGCTAGCGACATCGCCGATAGCAAAAATCCCCGGCACCGACGTGGCGCAGGTGGCCTGATCGACTGCGATGTGGTGCTGATCGAACGCCAGCCCCCATTCAAGGATCGGGCCCAGATTCATCGACAGCCCGAAGAACGGCAGGAGCCGGTCGGCTTTGAGCCGCCGTTCCTTGCCGTCGAGATTGGCAACGATGACGGCCTCTAGCGCACCGCCTTCACCCTCGATCGCATGGAGTTGATAGGGCGTCACCAGTTCGACCTTGCCGCTCTCGGCCAGACGCTTGAGGCGTGCAAGCGACTCTGGCGCGGCACGGAACTTGTCGCGTCGATGCACCAGCATCACGTGCGCCGCGACCTCGGCCAGCGACAAGGTCCAGTCGATCGCCGAATTGCCGCCGCCTGCGATGACGATGCGGCAACCGCGATAGTCCTCGCGGCGCTGCACCAAGTAGAACACGCTCTTGCCCTCGAATTCGGCAATGTGGTCGAGTGGCGGTCGATTAGGGCCGAAGGCGCCGACCCCCGCCGCGATGATGACGGCATCGGCGACAACACTGCGGCCATCCTCGGTTCCGAGCAGGAAGCCGCCGCCATTCATTGCTTCCAACCGGTCAATGCGATGTCCGAGATGATAAAGCGGTTCAAACGGCCGCGCCTGCTCGCTCAACTGCGCAATCAACTCCTGCGCCTCGATCATCGGGTAGCCAGGAATGTCGTAGATGGGCTTTTCCGGATAAAGCGCCGCGCATTGTCCGCCCGGCATGTCGAGCGCATCGAGCACATGGCACGAGAGGCCGAGCATGCCGCATTCGAACACGGCAAAGAGTCCGACCGGCCCGGCCCCGATCACCGCTACGTCCTTGCGCTCCATCGCTGTCCTCCGGTGGCGGAGCATGGCGGCGCTCAGCGCCGGGTGCAATGCCGGATCGCATTAGTTGCCGAGCCGCGCCGAAACGGCATAAGACAAAGTGTGATGTCGCAGCTCGTTCTCGATCTGGCCGACGAGGCGGCTACCGCGCAACTGGCGGCGCGCATCGCTGGCCTCGTTCGTGTGCGCGATATCGTTGCGCTCCGGGGTCCCCTTGGCAGCGGTAAGACCAGCTTCGCGCGGGCTTTCATCCGCGCGCTCGGCACCGGCATTGAGGAGGTGCCGAGCCCAACTTTCACTTTGGTCGAGACCTATCAATTCGCCGACCAACCGCCAATCTGGCACTTCGATCTCTATCGCCTTGTGGCCGCGGAGGATGTGTATGAGCTTGGCATCGAGGAGGCCTGGAGCGAGGGCATCACCTTGATCGAATGGCCGGAGCGCATCGCTGCGCTGCTGCCTGCGGAGCGGCTCGATATCGCCTTCGAACAGGGCGCCGTCTCTTCGGCGCGGCGCGCCACCGTCCATGGTTCAGCGCTCTGGCATGGCAGGCTCTATGATTGAACGTGCCCCGCTCATCGCGCAATTTCTGGCGGCGCAGGGCTGGCAAGAGGCGACGCGCCGCGCGCTCGTCGGCGATGCATCGTTTCGCCGCTACGAACGGCTGGAGATGGGTGCGCGCCGCGCCATCTTGATGGACGCGCCACCACCCCAAGAAAATGTGCGACCGTTCATCACGGTGCAGCGGCTGCTGCGTGATTTGAACTTGAGCGTGCCGCAAATTTTCGCGGTGCAGGTCGAAGAGGGGCTGGTGCTGCTGGAGGACTTCGGCGACAGCACCTACACCCGACTATTGGCAGCGGGCGAGAAAGCCGAGCCGCTCTATCGGCTTGCGGTCGACGTCCTGATCGCGCTCCATCGGCGCTTCAATCGAGAGCGAGAGCCCGGGCTTCGCCGCTACGACGACGAGCTACTGCTCGACGAGGCGGTGCGTTTTGTCGATTGGTACCTGCGCCTGGTGACGGGCGAGGCCGCGGCGCCGGAGCGACGCGCGGATTACCTCGAGCGCTGGCGCGCCGTGTTGCCCGTGGTTCACGCCATGCCACCCACTTTGGTGCTGCGCGATTATCACGTCGACAATCTGATGCGACTCGGCGATCGCGCCGGAATCGCCGCCTGTGGCCTGCTCGATTTTCAGGACGCGGTGGTGGGACCCGCGACTTACGATCTAATGTCGCTTCTCGAGGATGAACGCCGCGAGGTCAGGGGTTCCTTGCGACGGCGGATGATTGGCCGCTATCTGGCTGCCTTTCCCGGCATCGACCGCGATGCGTTCGCCGGCTCCTTCGCCGTGATCGGCGCGCAGCGTCATGCCAAGAATATCGGCCAGTTCGCTCGGCTTCTGCTGCGCGACGGCAAGCCCCAATATGTGACGCACATTCCGCATATGTGGCGGCTGTTGGTTGAGGATCTGGCACATCCCTGTCTGGGGCCGGTGCGGGACTGGTTCGAGGCGACCGTACCCCCCGAGTGGCGCCGTCTTCCCGACCGGGTGTCGGCATGAACGTCCCTGAGACCGCGATGATCAAGGCCGCCGGTCTCGCCACTCGCATGCGGCCGATCACCGAGACCATGCCCAAGGCTCTGATTGCGCTCGCCGGCAAGCCGGTCATTGACCATGCCGTCGACCGGCTCGCGGCGGCCGGCGTCAAGCGGATCGTCGTCAATCTGCATTACAAGAGCGCGATGCTGGCGGATCACCTCGCACGCCGCCACGATGTCGAGATCGTTCTGTCGCACGAGCCGGAATTGCTCGATAGCGGCGGCGGCATCTTCCAGGCGTTGCCGCAACTCGGCGAAATCTTCTACGTCGTCAATGCCGACGTGTTCTGGCTCGACGGCACCGTGCCGGCGCTCTTACGCTTGGCGCGCGCCTTCGAACCCGGGTCGATAGACGGGCTGTTGCTGCTACAGCGCACCGTCACCGCGGTCGGACTCGACGGTCCGGGCGACTTCATGCTTGACCCGATTGGACAGTTGCGCTGGCGTCGAGAGACCGAGATCGCGCCTTACTTCTTCACGTCGATCCAACTGCTGCATCGGCGCCTTTTTAAGGACGCGCCCGGTGGTCGATTTCCGCTTCATCCCTACTGGGATCGCGCCATCGTAAATGGTCGCCTTTTCGGCATCGTCCATGACAGCGAGTGGTACCATCTCGACACGCCAAAAGGCCTGGCACGCGTGGAAAGGCGGCTTGGCTCGCGACGCATCGAGCGCTGAGCGATGGCTTTCTACACCATTCCGTCCGAGCTGCCCTTTCTCGACACTCTGGTCGCCGGCATTCTCCCGCGGGCGACGGGTGACCCGCTGGCGCTGACGCGTACCACGGTTTTTCTGCCGACACGCCGCGCCGTCAGGAGCCTTGGTGAAGCCTTTCTTCGCGCCAGCGCCGGGCGGGCCCTGCTGCTGCCGCGTCTCGTTTCGGTCTCCGACGTCGATGCGGAGGAATGGGCGATTTCGGCCGATGAGGGCGACATCGAGATTCCGCCGGCATTGCCATCGTTAGAGCGCCAGCTTCGCCTGGCACAGCTCATTCTCAAATGGAGCGAAGGGCCCGGTGCCAACCGCCTGACGCCGGGGCAAGCGGTGCCGCTCGCGCACGCACTCGCCGATTTCCTCGACGCCGTTGAGAGCGCGCGTTGCCAGGTCGGCGCACTCGAAAAACTCGCGCCCGAGCGCTTCGCCGCGCACTGGCAGGAAGTGCTCCAATTTCTCGGGATCGTCACGGAGCATTGGCCGGCGGTGCTGGTCGAACTAGGCGCGCTCGATCCGGCCGAACGTCGCAACCGCGTATTGGCGGCACGCGCCGCCGCGTGGGCCAAAGCGCCACCCAAAGACCCAATGATCGCCGCCGGCCTTGCGGGGGGCATCGCCGCGGTCAGTGATCTGATCGCCGCCGTTGGCCGCCTGCCGCAAGGCGCGATCGTGTTCGCAGGAACTCGATCTGGATAGCGCCAGCACGGCTGCGATTGCGGCGGATCCGACCCATCCGCAGCATCTTCATGCGCGCCTTCTGTCGCGGCTCCGTCTGACGCCCGAAGCGATACCACCTTGGCCCGGCTGCGGTTCCTCGGCACCGTCGCCCAGGCGTGCGCTCATCAGCGCCGCGCTGGCGCCCGCCAGCGAGACGGATCGGTGGAGCAGCGTTTCGATCATTGGCACAGCGGCAACCGCCAATCTGCACCGGCTCGATTGCGTCGGGGCGCAGGAAGAGGCGGAAGTGATCGCCCTGTTGATGCGCCAGGCATTGGAGATCGAGGGCCAGACCGCGGCACTGGTGACACCCGACCGCGCCTTGGCGCGCCGCGTCGCGGCCGAGCTCAAACGCTGGAACGTCGAAATCGACAATTCGGCCGGGGTGCCGCTTGAGCATACGCCGCCGGCGGTATTCTTGCGCCTCATTCTTGATGCCGCGATCGCAGCACTGGCGCCTTTGCCGCTGTTGGCCTTGCTCAAGCATCCCTTGGCGGCAGGTGGGCTGCCGCCCGAGAAATTCCGCGCTGCCGTGCGGCGGCTCGAGGAGTTGTGCCTGCGTGGCCAAAGGCCGGCGCCGGGCCTTGACGGTCTGCGCGGCAGCTTGCCCGTCGCCGACCCCGAACTCGCCCATCTCGTATCCGGGCTCGACACCGCGTTGCGGCCGCTCATCGTCCGCCTCGGAGCGCGCACGACCGGACTTGCTGATCTGGTCGCAGCCCATGTCGCGACCGCCGAACTATTGGCGCGCAGTCACGACGAAACCGGTGCCGATCGGATGTGGCGTGAGGCGGCAGGCGAGACCGCGACGCAATTCATCGCCGAGCTTAACGCCGCGGCGGCTCATTTTCCCGCCATTGCCGGTGTCGACTATCCCTCACTGTTCGAGGCATTGATGGCCGGGACGGTGGTCAGGCCGCGCTACGGCCTCCATCCCCGGCTTGCCATTTGGGGGTTGCTCGAAGCCCGGCTGCAGCGTGCCGACGTCATGATTCTCGGCGGCCTCAATGAGGGCGTCTGGCCGCCACAGATCGAGAGTGACGCGTTTCTGTCGCGGCCGATGCGTCAAATCTTCGGTCTGCCGCCACTCGAAGAGCGCATCGGCATCGCCGCCCACGATTTTGCCGAGGGCCTGGCCGCCCGGGTGGTATGGCTGACCCGAGCGGCCCGCGTCGAAGGCGCGCCGACGGTGCCGTCGCGTTGGCTCTTACGGCTCGAAACGGTGCTGCGCGCGGCCGGGATGGAAGAGGGGCTCACCGCGGCCAGCGACCCCCTCGCGTGGCGACGGATGCTCGACACGCCACCCCGCAGAGAATGGCGCCGCGCCGAGCAGCCGCGACCGCGGCCTCCCGTCGTCGTCCGCCCACGCCGTTTGTCGGTAACCCAGATCGAGACCCTGATCCGGGATCCCTATGCGATCTACGCGCGGTACATCCTCGGCTTGCGACCACTCGACCCGATTGATGAGGCGCCGGACGCCGCGGCACGGGGCAGGTTCATCCATGCGGCGCTCGAACAGTTTCTGAAAGCCCATCCCGATGCATTGCCGCGCGATGCCGAGCGGCGCCTGTTAGCGAGCGGTGCCGCCCATTTCGCGCCGTGGCAGGATCGGCCGGGGTTGCGCGCCTTCTGGTGGCCGCGCTTTGAACGCATCGTCCGCTGGTTCGTCGAGACCGAGACCGCGCGCCGCCAAACGCTGGTGCGAACCTCGAGCGAGATCTCAGGCGAAATGCAATTCGCTGCCCCGGCCGGCCCCTTCACCCTCGTCGCCAAAGCCGATCGAATCGACCTCGGGTACGACGGCAACCTGGCCATTGTCGACTATAAGACCGGGAGCCTGCCACGCGCGTCGGATTGGGATTTGGGTTATGCGCCGCAATTGCCGCTCGAAGCTGCGATGGCGGAAAGAGGGGCTTTTGCCGATCTCGTCGGCACCGTGGCGGCGCTCGAATTCTGGCGCCTCTCCGGCGGCGATCCCCCCGGCGAAATCCGACCGCTCGCCCGGACCGCGGCCCAGCTGCGCACGCTGATTGACGGGGCGCTGCCCGGCCTCAGGAGGCTCATCGCCAAATACGATGATCCGGCGACGCCCTATGCCGCGGTGCCGCGCCGCGAATTCGCGCCGCGCTACAATGACTACGCCCATCTGGCGCGGGTCAAGGAGTGGGCGGCGGCGGGCGACGAGTGAGCGCGGGCTCACCTTTGATATAGGTCTGTGTGACCGCGCGATCGTCACCCAGGGTCATCAGCACGAACAGTTCTTCCTCGAGCCCCCGCACGGTCGCCATGCGATGCGCCATCGCCGGTGTCGCACGCCCGTCGAGCACGACGAGATCGGCATAGGCGCCGGGCGCAAGCACTCCGATCTCCCGCTCGAGACCAAGCGCCGCCGCGTTGCCTCGCGTCATCAGGTCGAAGGCCAGGAGCGCCGGGAGATTCTGCCCTCGCAGTTGCATGACCTTATAGGCCTCGGCGGCCGTGGAGAGCATGGAATAGGAGGTGCCGCCGCCGACGTCGGTCGCGAGTGCGATGCGCACCCCGGCGCGCGCTAGCCGCTCATGGTCGAACAGGCCGCTGCCAATGAACAAATTCGAGGTGGGGCAGAACACGGCGACAGCGCCGGCGTCGCGCAGCAGCGCCACTTCGGCGTCGTTCAAGTGCAGGCAGTGACCAAGGAGTGAGCGCGGCCCGAGGAGGCCCACCCGGTGATAGACGGCGGTATAACTGGGATCGTTGGGAAAGAGCCGCCGAACGGTCGCGACCTCGACGTCATTTTCGGCGAGGTGCGTCTGCATATAGACGCCCGGAAACTCCGCAAGGAGGGCGCCCGCCGCCGCCAATTGGGCGTCGGTCGAGGTCACCGCGAAACGCGGGGTCACGGCATAGCGCTGCCGCCCTCTGCCGTGCCAGCGGCGAATGAGATCGCGGGTTGCGGCGATCGCCTCTTTGGCCCCCTCCAGCAGCGGCTGCGGCGCGTTGCGATCCATGATTGCCGCGCCGGCGATCATGCCGGCACCCCGTGACTCGGCGGCAGCGAACAGCGCCTCGGCCGATCGCGGGTGCGCCGAGCCGTAGCAGCAGGCGGTGGTGGTGCCATTGCGCGCCAGCTCGTCGAGAAAAAATTCCGCTTGGCGTGCGGCATACTCCGCGTCGGCGTATTTTTGTTCTTCGACAAACGTGTATTTCTCCAGCCATTCGAGGAGCTGGGAGCCGTAAGACGCGATCACCTGTGTCTGCGGGAAATGAATGTGGGTGTCGATCAGCCCCGGCAAGACCAGCGCGCCCGGATAATGGTCGACCGGGGCGTCGCCGCAGCGCTCCGCCAATTCCGCGGCGCGCCCCATGGTCGCAATGCGGCCGTCCTCCACCAGGAGGATGCCGTCTTCAAGGTAGCGATAGCTCGCCCCGTCACCGGCGCCGCTGGGCGCACGCAAGAAGGTCAAGAGCCTGCCGCGCACGGCGCGCCGCGCCATCATCACCTCGCTCGCCGCATCGCCACGCACTTCACTCCGGTTCCTTCCCGAGACGAAAGCATGATTCGCGCCAGCCGTGAGACAGGCATCTTGCCGTGCCGGGATCAGTCGACCGAGGCCGCAAGTGTCATGCTGAGATAGGCGAATGGCCGGCCCGTCTCATTGGCCCAGCCGTTGAACGCGGCTTGGACTTTGGCGCGCTCGGCTTTGCCCGGGGGCTTGCCTTTGACCACACCCCATTCGAGAAGCGCCTTCACCACCCAGTCGCTCAGAACAAACGTGTCCTTCCCCGCCATGCGCAGGAATTGAGGGCCGGAACCGCCGCCGAGATGGGCAAAGCGCTTGGCGAGATCATCCCACAGGCCGACAATGTTGGCCGCTGGCCAATCGGCGAGATAGCTCCCGACACTGCCCTTTTCCTGCGCCAGCGCCACCACCGCGGCGCCGTTTGCCTGGACGGCTTGCAGTTTGCCGAGATGACGGATGAGGTGCTTGTCTTTCATCAGCGCCTCGACCGCCTCGTCGCTCATGGCGCCGACGCGGTGCGGATCAAAGCCATGAAACGCTTTCTCAAACGCCGGCCATTTGGCATCGACCATGTCATGCTTCAGCCCGGCGCGGAAAATTCGCAAGGCGATGAGGGAGAGATAGCGGTCGTCCGCAACCTTCCTCAGTTCGGCAGCGCTCTTGATCTTGGGGATGCGATGCTCGAAGCGATGCTTCAGCTCCGCCTCGCCGATGCGCTTTACCGCCGCCTTTTCGATCGTCGCAAACGCAATCATTGCCGCTCCGCCGCCAGTGCCGCCTCGGATGCGCAAACGCGCGCCAACGCCTAGGGGGCGCGTCTTGTTGTAACCGCCCCCGTATCGCTCCCAATCCGGCATCATGAGGAGCGGGACACTATCGTCTCAGGCTTCCTCCTGTCACCCTTTCCACGGTCTCGATCAGTTTTTTGGCGAAGCCTTCGATTTGGGCGTCGGTCATGGTCGCGTCTGTCGGCTGCAACCGCACCGTGATGGCGAGCGACTTCTTGCCCTCCTCGATGCCTTTCCCTTGATACACGTCGAAGAGCCGCACCTCGCCAATCAACTTCTTGTCAACGCTGCGGGCCGCGCGCAACAAGGTCTCCGCGGCAAGGTCAGCCGGCACGATGAAGGCGAAATCGCGTTCCACCGGCTGGAATGGCGAAACCCGCAGCAGTGGCCGTGCCCGGCCCTTGGCGCGCGGCGGCGGCAAGGCGTCGAGGAAAAGCTCGAACCCGACTGCCGGCCCGTCGATGCCGAGTTCTACCAGCGTTCCAGGATGGATCTCGCCAAAATAGCCGAGTTTTTTCGGCCCAAGCTGCAACGTGCCGGCGCGGCCGGGATGATACCAAGCGGGAGGATCGGCGCTCACCTGTACGTTCTCGACGGCAACCCCCGCGGCTGCAATCGCCGCCAGCGCATCGGCCTTGGCGATGAAGGCATCGACGGGCTTCCCCGGCTCATCCCAGCGCTTGACGCCGGTGGCACCGACACGCACGCCAACCGCCACTTCCTCCTGGCCTGACGGCGTGTCGTCGACATATCGCGGTCCAATCTCGAAGAGAGCTGCATTAGGCTCGAACCGGTCGGCGTTGCGCTGCGCCGCGGTCAGCAGATTGGGCAGGATCGACGGCCGCATCTGGTCGAGACCGGCGGCAATCGGATTGACGAGGCGCAGCATTTCGGGGGCGCCGCCGAACGAGTTCCGCCTGCTCCGGCGGCAGAAAGGAAAAAGTGATCGCCTCGACCAGGTCGCGCAGCGCTAAGGCCCGGCGCACCCGATCGGCGCGTTGCTGTGCCGGATCGAGCGCCGGCTTCGGCAACACCGAATCGCGGGCAAGCGGCACCGCCGGGATCTTGTCGTAGCCGTGGATGCGCAGCACCTCCTCAACCAGATCGGCCTCGCCGACAATGTCGGCCACGCCAGGAAGGCGGCTCGACCGACAGCGTCTCACCATGCCCCGTGATCTTGCAGCCGAGCGCCACGAGAATACGGTGCTGCACCGCAACGTTGAGATCGAGCCCGCCAAGCGAACCACATGCGTGCGGGACGAAACGGAATGTCACGTCGCCATTCCGGCCCGGCGCCGGCGGTCACGATCTCGCTCGGCTCGCCCCCACATAGCTCGAGCACCAGGCGGGTTGCGAGCTCCAGACCCGGGCGCACGAATTCGGGATCGAGGCCGCGCTCGAAGCGATAGCGCGCATCGCTCTGAATTCCGAGCTTGCGTCCGGTCGCAGCCGTGCGTACCGGATCGAACAACGCCGCTTCGATAAAGACATCGCGCGTCCCATCGGAACAGCCGGTGGTCTCGCCGCCAATGACGCCGCCCAGACTGACGGCGCCGGTATGGTCGGCAATCACCGTCATTTCGTGGTCGAGTGCATAGTCGCGGCCATCGAGCGCTTTGAGCCGTTCGTCCGGCCGCGCGCCGCGCAGCAACAAGGTCGCCAGTCGATCTTTGCGGCGTCGAAAACGTGAAGCGGCCGGCACAAATCGAAGGTCAGGAAATTGGTGATGTCGACCAATGTCGACATCGGCCGCAGCCCAATCGCGCTCAAACGGTCTTGGAGCCATTGCGGCGACGGGCCGTTGCTGACGCCACGCACAAAACGGCCGAGGAACAAAGGGCAGGCCTTGTCGTCCGGTCCCGCGAGCTGAACGGAGATCGGCGACCGAAATCTGCCCGGGACCGGCTCGATCGCCAGCGGCTTCAGGGCGCCGAGCTCGGCTGCCGCGAGATCGCGCGCAAGACCGCGCACGCCAAGACAATCTGCGCGGTTGGCGGTGATCTTGATGTCGAGCACCGGATCGTCGAATCCCATCGCTGTCGCGAAGCCGGCACCGACTGGCAACCCTGCCGGCAATTCGATGATGCCCGTGTGGTCGTCGCTCAATCCGAGTTCATAGCCCGAGCACAGCATGCCTTGGGATTCGACGCCGCGGATGGCGCTTGCCTTCAGCACCGCGCCGGTGCGCGGAATGACCGAGCCGACCGGCGCGAACACGCCGAGCATGCCGGCATGCGCGTTGGGCGCGCCGCACACCACTTGCACCTCGCCGCTCCCGGTATCGACGCGGCAGAGTTTGAGCTTGTCGGCATTGGGATGCTGTTCGGCCGCTCACGACGCGCGCGACGATGAACGGCTTCAAATCCTTGGCGCGATCCTCGATGCCGTCAACCTCGAGCCCGCGCATCGCCAATGCCGCCACCAGTCTCATGACGCGGCAGTCAAGTCGAGACGCGTGGTCCATGACTCGATACCTCGGCTTGCGCGCGAAGGGCCACCCCAGCTTTGGTAAACAGTCTTGATGCCCCGGCCAAGCCGGGGCAAGGCGAATTGAATTGTCGGTGGCGATCTCATCAGAGCCCCGACCATCGACGGCACGTCGAGCGGCAGGAAGCCGTAATGGCGCAGCCAGCGGAGGTCGCTGTCGTAGAAGGTGCGCAGATCCGGGAATGCCGTATTTCAGCATGGCGATGCGCTCGATCCCCATGCCGAAGGCAAAGCCCTGATAGCGGGCCGGATCGATGCCGCCATATTCCAGCACCTTCGGATTGATCATGCCGCAGCCGAGAATTTCGAGCCAATCGCCGCCGGCGCCGATCTTCAATTCGCCGCCGGCGCGGCTAGCAGCCGATATCGACCTCGGCCGAGGGCTCGGTGAACGGGAAAGTAACTGGCGCGGAACCGCACCGGCAGATGCTCGATGGCGAAGAAGGCGCGGCAGAAATCAATGAGGCAGCCCTTGAGCTGGCCCATATGCGTGGCCTCATCGATCAGCAGGCCTTCGACCTGGTGGAACATCGGCGAATGCGTCGCATCATGGTCGCTGCGGAAGGTGCGGCCCGGCACGATGATCCGGATCGGCGGCTCTGTCGCTGAGCATGGAGCGGACTTGCACCGGCGACGTATGGGTGCGCAGACAGCTTGCGTCTCGCCCCGGCGCGGAATTTCGGGGAAATAGAAGGTGTCGTGTTCTTGCCGTGCCGGATGCTCGGGCGGAATGTTGAGCGCGGTGAAATTGTAGAAATCGTCCTCGATATGCGGGCCTTCGGCGACGCGGAATCCCATCTCGCCGAAAATCGCCACCACTTCGCGCAATGGTCTGGCTGATCGGATGGATGACGGCCCGCGATCTCGGCCTTGACCGGCAAGGTGATGTCGATGCGCTCGGTCGCGAGCCGCGCCTCCAGCGCCGCGGCCTCGAATTGCTTGGCGGCAGCCGCGAGCCTTTGCTCGATGCCGGCACGGAGCTGGTTGAAGCGGGCGCCCGCCGCCGCGCGTTCGTCCTTCGGCAGCGTGCCGAGCGATTTCATCCATTGCGTGACGACGCCATTGCGGCCGAGCGCGGCGACGCGGATCCTTTCGATGTCGTCGAGGCTCGCCGCGGCCTCGATAGCCGCCATCGATTTCCTGTCCGTATGTTTCCGTGTTCCGGTCTTCGCTCATTGCCGTTCGCTCACGAAAAAGGGGCCTGGTCGGCCCCTTCCGTCGCATCCGGGACTTGCGTCCCAGTATGGCATGCGCTGCGTCGCGGGGCCTAGCGGGAGGTCCAGTTGCTAAATCGTCCCTCAAACGCCGGGCGCCGGGCGCCCGCGCGCCTTGGCCTCGCTGTGCTTAGGCTCCGCTGGCGTCCAATGCGCCGGTCCCTTGCCCTCGCTCGCTCCATTATTTTCCCAGGGCGGCTTGCGCTTGCGCGACGATGGCTTTGAAGGTTTCTGGTTCGCGCACCGCGAGATCGGCGAGGATTTTCCGGTCGAGCTCGATGCCCGCTTTCGCGACGCCGGCGATGAACTGCGAATAGGTCATGCCGAATTCCCGCACGCCCGCATTGATGCGCTGAATCCACAGCGCGCGGAAATTGCGCTTCTTGTTGCGGCGGTCGCGATAGGCATAGCGCAGCCCCTTTTCGACCTTTTCGAGCGCAATGCGGTAATTGGTGCTGGAGCGGCCGCGATAGCCTTTGGCGATCTTCGAGCACTTTCTTGTGCCGGGCATGTGCCGTGACGCCCCGTTTGACACGCGCCATGGCCTAGCCCCTCAGATACGGCATGTAGGTGAGCACCAGCCGGGTATCGCCCGGCTGCAACGTCACCGTGCCCTTGGCGTTGCGCTTGGCGCGCTTCGATTTGGAGATCAGGCGATGGCGCTTATGTGCGTTCGCCGCCTTGATCTTGCCCGTAGCGGTGCGGCCGAAGCGTTTCTTGGCCCCGCTCTTGGTCTTCATCTTGGGCATTTTCGTCCTTTCAATCAGGGAGTTAGTCTGGGGCGCGAGGCATGCCCTGTCGAGGCCCGACCCGCCGGAAGCGCGGGTTTATAGAGGCGAGAGTGGGCAAAGACAAGGGCGAAGCGCGCTATTCCTCGACCGCCCGGATCGTGGCCTTCAACCCTTGCCGGAGCGGCTCGGCTGAGGCGGGATCGGCCGCGATCTCGGCGGCGGTGAGCCGGCGGCCCAGCAACGGCAGCGTCACGCAAGCCTCCTCGACAATTCGACCCGCCATGGTGCCAAGGATCAGGCGAAGTTGCGCCGGGGCGTGCCTGGCTCGGGGCGATGTGTTGATGAGGGCGACCGGCTTGCCGGCGAATTCGGGACCGCCGACCAGCCAGTCGAGCAGGTTCTTCAGGGAGCCCGCGATGCCGCGCGCGTACTCCGGCGAGGAAATGATGAGCACGTCGGCGGCGCTGACCCGCGCCCGCAGTTCCTTGACCGGCGTTGGTGGATCGTTCTCAAGATCGGCGTTGAACGCGGGCAACGTCGCTAGCTCCTCGTAGAGCCGGATCGTTACATCCGGCGGGGCAAGGAGTTTCAGTGCTTGAAGCGCCGCCGTGTTCGACGAGCCGCGCCGCAGACTGCCCGAGATGGCGAGAAATTCGATGGCGTCAGCCCGCGAGTTTCTTCCGCACCAGCGCGGCCCCGTCGGCGAGCGCCTGTGAATTTGCCGAAGGCCACCGCGCGCGGCATGTATTTCATGCCGCAATCGGGCGCCGGCATCAGCCGCTCGGCGGCGACATAGGGCAGGGCGCGCTCGATCCGTCTTCGCCACTTCATCGCCGCGTTTCCACTTCATGGGTGGCAAGGTCGATAACGCCAAGAATAATGGTCTTGCGGTTGAGATCGCTGCAGCACCGCCAGATCCATCTTCGGCTGCGCTGCCTCGATCGAAATCTGATCGACGGCGGCATCGGCAAGCTGCGTCAGGAAGGAATAGTGGTCCGGCTTTTCTTTTACGACGTGGGCATAGCCCATGCAGAGGTGGATCGCCGTCGGGCGGGCGATGCCTTCGAGCGCGCGGTTGATGACCTTGACGCCATAGCGATTGGCCTTTTCCGGCCGCGCCTGCAGCCATGGCTCGTCGAGCTGGACGATGTCGATCCCGGTCGCCTTGATGGCGCGCAGCTCTTGGTTCACGGCGATGGCATAGTCCATCGCCATTTCCTCTTCGTCTTTATAAAAATCGTTTTGCGCCTGCTGGGCCAGGGTAAAAGGACCGGGCAGCGTGATTTTGGTGGTATGGGTCGCCTCGGCCACAAGAAATGCCGCATCACGCGCCTCGACCGGCCCGCGCCATTTGATTTTGCCGGCGACACGTGGCACCGGCATGGTTCGCGACGCCGCCGGAACGACCTGACGCCGCGCCGGGATGGGCCAAATCGATGCCATCGAGCGCCAGCGCGAAGCGGTTGGAATAGCTTTCGCGGCGAATCTCGCCATCGGTGATGATGTCGACGCCGGCGCGCTCCAGATCGCGGATTGCAAGACGCGTCGCATCGTCCTGGGCGGCTTCAAGGAACGGCTCGGGGATGCGCCACATTTGCGGCGCGCTGATCCGCGGAATGCCCTTGGCAGCATCATGATCGACAAGCCAGGCGGCTGCGGATAACTGCCGACAATGGTGGTGGGGAAGAGCGGCAAATGGGACACCATGTTGATTGCGGCTCCTCTTTATGGCGCGTGCATATCGGTCGAGCGCATTGCCATCTTGCTTCGCCGGGTCGGCCAAGCTAAACGCTTGATCCGGCTATCGCAAGCTGACTCGGACCGATCATCATCACGCTTCGGCGCAGGTTCGCGAGGCGAAAAACGGGAGAGCGATATGAGACTGGTAAGCTTCACGCGCGGCGGAACGGCGTCCTATGGCGTGATCCTGAAAGACGGACGGATCTTGGACCTGCCGCAGGCGGCGAGCCTGGCGGGGATGGCCTCGCCCGGTGCGAACATGATCGCCTTCATCGCCGGAGGTGCCAGCGCCTCGCAGACCGCCCGACGCCTCGAGGACGATGCCGGCAATGCCAAACTTGCGCCCGCTGTTTCGGCCGCGTCGGAGTCGAAGCTGACAGCACCAATCCCGCGTCCGGCCAAGAACGTGTTTTGCATCGGCCGCAACTACAAAGAGCATGTCGCCGAGGGCTATCGTGCACGCGGCGCCGAAATAAAGCTGCCGGAGATATCCGCAAATCTTTACCAAGCCGCCCGACCGCCGTCATCGGACCCGATGACGAGTTCCGCATCAATCCGGCGTTTCCAGCAACATCGATTACGAGGTCGAGCTCGGCGTCGTCATCGGCCCCGGCGGCACCAACATTGCAGCCGCCAAAGCCTTCGACCATGTCTTTGGCTATACCATCGTCAACGATGTCACCGCACGTGATCTACAGCGCAAGCACGATCAATGGTTCAAGGGCAAAGGGCTCGACCGGTCCTGTCCCATCGGCCCGTGCATCGTCACCCGGGATGAAATTCCGAACGAGCGAGATTTGGAGCTGACGCTCACGGTCAATGGCGAGCAGCGCCAGAGCGCCAAGGTCGACATGATGATTTTCGACATGCCCGCGATCATCCAATCGCTGTCGGCCGGCCTGACGCTGGAAGCGGGTGATGTCATCGCCACCGGCACGCCGTCGGGCGTCGGCTTCGCCATGAACCCACCGCAATTCTTGAAACCCGGCGACGTCACCGTCTGCGAGATCACCAAGATCGGCAAGTTGACGACGCGTTTTGTCTAGGCCGAAGTTCGGTTGCTGATGGTTGCGCGAGGCCGGCAACCGCCGGCCTTTGCGTTTTGTGCTTATTGAATTGACCCGATTTGAGAAGCATCCGGCGCCATCGGCGGCGCCTCTGAAGCTCGGCGACAAGGTCTCAGTTCGACACCAAGACCGGCAGCCGCGGCTCGAGCCTATCGTCCTGCCATGGCCGTCTGATGGGCGCCTCCACCGGTTCGCGGCGAACGGGCGTCCCGGCAAATCCGCCGTAGAGGGCATCAGGCAGACTGGTGTCACCCGCGGCAACAAGTTGCGCAATCGGCGTGGCGTAAGGCTTCACCGCAGTCAACCAGGGTTTTCCTGTGACGTGCTCCAGCGTGAACTCGAACCCGACGATACCCGACAGATTGAGCATCTTAACAAGGCTAGTGGTAACGTCGTCCAACCCCGCACGGGAGATGATTTTCGCCGCCAACGTTGGACCAGACTTCAAGGGTTCGGCACTGATGCCGGCGAGAACCTTGCCATCGCGACATACGACCGAGTGCGTGACCCCGGCTCCCTCGATGTGTTGCTGCAGCCACACGGCGCATGGCCGCGGTTGCATCAGGTCAGAATTGCGATCGCGCCGCTCCTGCCATGGTTTGGCCTTGTCGCTGACGCGATGATAGGCGGCGACGGCGGCGTCGCAGCTGTGCACGATTTCGCCACACGACCCGGCCCAGCCGCCTTCGCCCTTCACCATCGCCGGCAGCGGGCTGGATTGGATGAGGGTCCGCAGCGCCGCTTCATCCTTGACCTCAACCGCATAGGGCACCGGCAGCCCCTGGTCGCGGGCAAGAGATGCAAGCTCGGCGAAGGACGAAATGCGTTCGCAGGTTTCTGGATCGCCCAAGGATTTCGCAATCGTGCGCGCGATCGGGGAGCGTACGCGGCCGCCTTCGCTGCGCATCGCATAGAGCGCACGCAAATGCTGGAATGAAGTCTCATCGGTCGGAACCACGAGGTCAGGCGAGAGATCCTGCATCACGAACTCGATGGTGTGGCGAAACTGAAGCGGTCCCGCGAGATAGAGCGCGACCGAGGTGTCATGCAGCGCGTGTCCGCCCGCTTGGCCATGCACCAGGGCGACCGAGAAACCGGCCCGTTCCAGGGCACGCAGGAACGGCTCAATGCTGGTCCAGGAACGCGTGGTAACGACCAGGAGGCGGGATCTGTTTCTTGTCATTTTCGGGCTCCGCAGCCAATCTGACCGGGAAGGCGTAAATGTATTCTTAAAAATGGTGCAGTTTGTTGTCTATTCCGCCAAATAAAGTGCAAGAGCCCAAATAATTCCGTTCGATTTGGGCGTGGCCCGCCTAGAGCCGCGTCGAGAGCCAGATCGCAGCGCGGGTTCCCATTTTCACGAGCGCGGTCATCGGCTCATAGCCCGGCGCATCTTCGGCACCTTGTGCAAGCGCCGTGTCGTGATGTTCTCTCTCGTCGCCACGGAACTCCGCGATGGTGGCTGCAAGCGCAGCCTCGTCCTCACCAAGCCGATTGAGCTGGTTCTGATAGTGCAGATCGATCACTTCCTCGACGGCAGCAGTGCAAGCCATGGCCGCGCGTTCGCCAAGGAGTGCCGAACCCGCCCCCAAGGCAAAGCCGGCGACATGCCAGAGCGGCGCCAGCAAAGTAGGCCGGACGCGGCGTTCGACCAGAAGCCGGTCAAAAGCATTAAGATGCTTCTGCTCTTGCCTTGCCATATGCCGGATCACTGGCGTTGCCGGCGACCGCCGCAGCACCGCGAGCTGGCCATCATAGATGCGGCGCGCGCCATACTCGCCGGCATGGTCCACCCGGATCATGCGCGCCAGTGCGACAGGGTCGCTTGGATCACCGGGGAGTTCGTGGCTGCTCATGTCGTCCCCATTCGCGTTGCGAGCCGCCATGAAACCACAAAGAGGATGAGCGAAACCACCATATTGCCGGTGGCCAGAGGGTCGATGCCCATCAGCGTCCACTGGGCGACATCGCAACGCACGACAGGCGTCGCCAACAATCGCCGGCGAATTTCCTCGAGCGATCCGCCCACAAGCCCGCCGCCGGTGCATGCGGTCGGCCCCGCGAACCAATGCCGCTCGACCCCGACATGGTAGAAGGCAAGCCCCGCGCCGACAAGGAAGATCGCCGCCGCCAATGCCAGCGCGGCACGGCTGACGCCGGGTCGTCCGATTGCGAGTGTCAGAGCCATGAGCGCGATCACCGCATAATAGGGCCACCGCTGATAAAGGCACAGCTCGCAGGGAACCAGCCCGCCCCAATACTGCGACAGCAATGCGCCCCCGATCACCGCGACACTGCAGATCAAGACAATGAAGGGCGCTGTCCGCGGCACGGACTAGAGATAGGCGATGGCGACGAAGCCGCCGACGAGCAAGACGGCAAAAGCGCTGGTGACCAGCGTCAGGCGCCGCTCGATAAAGCTGCGGACCGGGTCGCCGAAGACGTAAAGCAGCGCCGCCACCATAAAGAACCGCAGCGCCCGAGATACCAGCGACGCCGCGGCGAAGGTCGCAAGCGGAAAGTGGAATGCGCCGCTGGCGATCGTCACGACCTTGTAGGGAATCGGCGTCATTCCCTTGATGACAATGAGCCACGCACCCCAATGGTTGTAGGCGGTCTGCATCGCCTGGTAGTGCGCCATTGCGCCGTAGAATTCCAGAATTGGGCGGCCGAGCGCTGCGAACAAATAGTAGCCGATGGCATACCCCAAGAATCCCCCCGCAACCGAGGCAAGGGTGGCGATTGCCGCATAGCGCCACGCCCGTTGCCGCGCCGCCAGCACCATCGGGATCAACAGCAGATCGGGGGGAATGGGGAATACCGAGCTTTCGATGAAGGCGACGCAAGCGAGGGCAACGACCGCGTTTTCGCTCGCCGCCAACCGCATCATCCAATCATAGATTGGGCGCAGCATTCGACCTATCGGTTTGGCGCCGGTCGGCGACCGAAAAAATTGACGGCGCGGATCGTCATGACCACTTCCCCATTCTGGTTGGTCAATTTTCCTTCGGTCTTCAGGATGCCACGGTCCCTCCGGCTCTTCGATGGCGTCGCTTCGTAGACGCGGATCTGCGCTGTCAGCCGGTCGCCAGCCTTCACCGGCTTTCGCCACTCGATGCCCTCGATGCCGGGTGAACCCAGGCTGATGGTATCGTTGATCAGGTTATTGACAAGCAATGACATGAAAATGCCGACGGTGTGCCAGCCGCTGGCAATGAGGGTACCGAACGGGCCGGTTTTCGCGGCCTCAGGATCGACATGGAAAGGCTGGGGATCGTAGTCCCGGGCAAAGGCGATGATTTGTTCCTGGGTCAAAGACCGCGACCCTAGCTCGAACACCTCGCCAACGGCAAAATCCTCGAAATACCGCAACATCTTACTCCCGATGCAAGGCGCTTTTCATAAGCGGGGGCCGGGGGCGGCGCAAGTCACGATGGGTTGCATTTCGATTGGTTTGCGACCAAACCATTAAGTTCCATTTTGCCCGCGCCCGCGCCCACCGCCCGAGAGTGGCGATGCGCGCCTGCAGTCGAGCAACACGTCAGGAGGCGGGCATGGCCGATCAGAGCAACGAATTGGACGGCGGCGAAGCGGTCGTGGAGGCGTTCCGACGCCTCAAGATGGACTACATCCTGTCATCGCCGGGCTCGGAATGGGGCCCGGTCTGGGAGGCGCTGGCACGGCAGAAAGTCAACGGCACGCCGGGGCCAGGCTTTGTCGAGACTTGGCACGAGAATCTCGCTGTCAATATGGCGTCCGGGTACACGCTGGTAACCGGCCGGCCGCAAGCGGTGCTACTGCATGCCGGTGTTGGCCTGCTCCACGGCGCGATGGGGATCCTGAGCTCGCTCCAAGCCGAACTGCCGATGGTGGTGTTGTCGGGCGAATCGGTCAGCCTCGGTGAAGACCCTGATCTCGCCATTGAGCCGCAATGGTATGGCGGGTTGAGCGTCGGCGGCCCGGAGCGGTTGGTCGAGCCGATGGTTAAATTTGCGCGCGCGGTCGCGAGTCCTTTCACTTTGCATGAGAGCATCGTGCGCGCCGGCGAATTGGCGGCACGCACACCATCGGGACCGGTCTATCTCAATGTGCCGCTCGAGCACATGCTGCACCGCTGGACGCCGTCGCCGGACGCTCGGCAGGTGCCGCCGCCGCCACGGCTCCAGCCTCATGCGGACGAGGTGGCAAAGATCGCGAGCCTGCTGCGCCAAGCGCGCAATCCGGTCATTGTCACCGAAACCGCAGGACGGGACCCTGCCGCTTTTGCCGCCTTGGTCGCCCTCGCCGAGCAAAGGGCCATCCCCGTCATCGGCGGCATCAACGCTTCCTTCGCCAATTTTCCGACCGACCACCCGTTGTGGCTTGGCATCGGCGAATATGACGCCTTGAGCGAGAGCGATCTTGTGCTTCTCGTGGGCGGACGCGCACCTTGGTATCCGCCGCACCGTCGCCCGACTAGGGGCACCATCGTCGCGATCCACGACAACCCTCTCAAAACTCACATGGTCTATCAAAGCCTCCACGCCGATCACTACCTTGAGGGCGATATTGCCGCGTCCTTGACGCTCTTGGCGACGGCACTGCCGAAAGCCGACGATGAGACCCGGCGTCAGCACTGGTTGCGTGCCCATCGGAACTATGTTGCGACACGGCGGGCTGAAGTTGAAGCGGCGCGCGCCACATCCGCAATCGATCCGGTCGCGCTGTGCGCCGCGCTGGCCGAAGCGCTTCCTGCCGATGCAATCATCGTCGATGAAACCATAACCCATCATCCGATCGTGCGCCGTCACCTCAATTACACAATGCCACAGAGCTATTTTCGCATCTTCGGCGGGTTGGGCCAGGGGCTCGGGACGGCGCTCGGTGTCAAGCTTGCGTCGCGCAACCGGCCGGTGGTGCTGGTCACCGGCGATGGTGGTTTCCTCTACAACCCTATCGTCCAAGCGCTCGGCGCGGCCAAGGCACATGATCTGCCTCTGCTGACCGTAATCTTCAACAATGGCCGCTATCAGGCGATGAAGCATGGCCATGTCCACCACTATCCCGCCGGGGTTTCGGTGAGCGCGAACTTGTTCTACGGCGTCGACATAGCCGGTCCCGACTATGCCGAGTTTGCCAAGCCGTTCGACGGTTATGGCTGCAAGGTCGAAAACCAGGAAGCGCTGTCGGCAGCCTTGCCGGAAGCGCTCGCGGCGGTCACGGCGGGCAAGACAGCAATTCTCAATGTGGCGATCACGCGCTGAATATGCTAACCACCCCGCCCGTGCCGGTGTGGCGGAATGGTAGACGCGACGGACTTCAGAGGTAAGTTGAGTGCCTTGGTGGAAACGCCGAGAGTAGAACTGCTCAAAGTCGGGGAAGGCTGACAGCCAGGCTGATGCTAATCCCGAGCCAAGCCCGAGAAATCGGGAAGGCGTAGAGACTGGACGGGCAGCACCTAAACCGGCTTCGGCCGGCACGGTGAAGGGACAGTCCGGACCACGAACCTTCGGGGCGGCGAAAGCCGAAGTGGTGCGAAAATCCGTTTCTCGCAAGGGAGTGGGGGTTCGAGTCCCTTCACCGGCACCACTCTCACAACACAAGTTTGCGTGCAGGATTTTGCCTGCCCCTCAGCGCACCAGATCGCCACGCGCCGATACCGCTGCAATTATTGAATGAATTGGATTGGTCTCGACGGGTGGCGATCGCGACGCGGACACCATGATCGTTGGCCGCTCAGTCGCCGTCACGGCTCACGCCGCCACCATGGTGGCGGCGGGGCCGCTGAGGATGCCAACACCAGAGGTGCTGGCTGCACGCTTGGGCTTAGGGAGTCACTGTGCCCGCATCAGGATCGATAATCACTTTCTGCGGTTTGCCGTCGTGCATCACCATGGCCGAATAGCTGCTGCCATCGCTTTGAAAATCCGTGTAGTTGCCGCCGTAACCCTCGGCTTCGAGCACGTTTAATGCGCGTGTTTCGCGGTCGACGACACGCGCGATCCTCGTCGATCTCAGTGACGAAACCGTACTTGTAACCTTCGTTAACGAGCGCTTGCGCAACATCACTCATGGCCCGTGCAGCCGCCATGGTTGGCCTCATCGCGGCGTGCTTTCTCGCATGTTCCCGGCGCGCGCTCTTCATCGGCTTCGTCGCGGTATTCTTGCCCATCGTGGCCTGGGGCGCGGGCTTAGCGGTCGTGTCGTCTTGCGGTTGAGCCATGGTTGCCCGGGTGGGCGCCGTCAGGGTCGCCGTGACCTTAGGAATGGCGGGCGGCGACGGTTGCGTCGGGGCGGTGGCCGTAGCCGCCGGCTTTGGCGCGGTGTTGGGGGTATCGTTGGTCTGCGCAAAAGCCGCTCCGGTTAAGGCGAGGCTTGCAACAGTCGCAAACAAATAGAAGTCGGTTCATCGTCCCTCTCTCCAAAGACAGTCGGGCGCGCGCGAGCCCATGCCCAAATCATGCACCGGGGAGGATGAATCCGCCTCGCCAATGATATGAAATACGGTTCATCCCTGCGCCGCAATGCCGCCCATTTTGGCCGGCCGATCTCACTCGGGCACCGGCGGAAGTCTTTCGCTCAGGGAAGGCGGCGCGCTCTTTCCACATGGAATCCAGCGCAACCCGATTGCTTCCGGGAATTTTTAGATATTGGGGCCGTCGGCCGGCCCGGGATTGGTGGCAGGCTGCGGACGGATGACGGAGTTTTAACCTGCGTTTTAGGCGGACGGGGGGCTATACTCCAAACAACTCGCGGGTTCGTTTGAATGAGGTCGTCATGCGCTCCTTGACTACTCTCCTTCTTGCCGGCATTGGCTCGCTCGCCTTCGCCAGTGCGGTCTCAGCACAATCGATCCACCACATGACTGTCCGGCTCCCCGACGGTTCCGTCGAACAGATTGAGTATACCGGCAATGTACCGCCATGGGTTGAGATAGTGCCGGTGACTACACTCGATAGTGGCTTGGGGCCGTTCTGGGGTTCAGGTGATCCGGTATTTGCCCAGTTCCAACAAGTCGCGGCGGCAATGGACCGTGAAGCCGCCGCCATGATGCAACAGGCCGCAGGGATTCTGGCGCAGTCGCCCGCGCGTCAGATGTGGCGCATCGACACGCGCGACCTTCCGCCTGGTGCTCAGAGCTACAGTTTTTCCGAGGTAGTCGGCCCCAACGGCATGTGCTCGCAAAGCATGACGATTTCACGCGGGCCGAACGGCAAGCCGCACGTTGTGAGTTATAAGTACGGGAATTGCGGCGGCAATAGCATCAATGTCGTACCGGGCGTGCAGCCTGAGACACCCGTACCGGGGCCCGCGCCCGGCGGCGTGATGTCGGTGAAGGCGCTACCTCCTGCTCAGGGTGGCGGAGAGCTGCGCGAGGCGGCCTATCAGTCGCCGAGGGACTAGACCTCGGCTAGGCTCTTGGACGGGCGAGGCCCGGCCGCATCGTGCAGAGGGTTGACCAAGACAAAGCAAAGCGTTCTTGCCGACGAGTGTAAGCGGTTGCCCTGTCGTCAAATCGGTGAGTAGGTTAGTCTAAGTTGGCTGGTGGCGGTGCGAAAACAAAAGCTGGTTCGTCAGACTGTGGACCAGTGGCCTATGAGGTTAGACGGCCTTCTCTGTCGTCACGATGCGCCTCCGGCCGAAGAGATCGCGACTCAATTCATCAATAGCATCTCCCGGCTAAGGTAAGGGACCTGCCGGGAAGATGGCGCGCCTACCGTACAGACAGACCGGCCTTCGACCGGTGCACAGCGCGCCAGTCTCTAACGGCTCTGTTGTCCCGCCGCGAATCCCTGCTGGAAGGCGGCGTCCTGGTTCTGCCGAGAGCGATCGACGAGAAGCCCGCCAACCAGCCCGACTCCCGCTCCTGCGACCGCACCAAGCCCGGCATTCCCGCCGATAGCACCAAAAACAGCGCCGACACCGGCACCCGCCGCAGTACCGGTCAACGCGCGCTGCTGGGTTGGGGTCATATCGGCGCAGGCCGCTAGCGGCGCAGCGACGGCCACGAGCAATAGTAATTTTTTCATGGCGTTCCTCACGGCGGTCGATCAGCGCTGCGGACAGGGATACTGTTCGATCAGGAATTGGAACAACCCATCGGTCGAGGGTTGGCTCAAACGCTCCGGCGCGGCGCGTGCCCAAGCGACGAACTGGCTCACAGCTTCGCTACGCGTGGGCGGCGGGTTTGGCAAGCAGAACAACTTCCGCCCGCGCCAGGCCGCCATGTTCTCCAGCTCCACCGCGACCGCCCCTTCGACAAAACCCTCGCAGAAATTATCAGCTGCCGTTCCGAGTGCGCCATCGGGGGACGCGACGCACAGCTCGACGAGATCTCCCGTCGTTCGGGCACCGAAATTAGCTTCCGTCGCGGCATGTGGCGTACCAGGTACCAGCAATGCCAACCCCGCGGCGACTGTCCATCCCTTCCAAGTCACGGCTGCCCTCCGTTATTGACGTCGAAGATTTACGCCAAAAAGATAACCTCCGAGCGATCGACGCTTGACGAGTAACATTGTCGAAATCGGATCGGCAAGGTTGAATCGAGTTTCCGCTACCTCCCCCGCGATGTCCTGATATAGGGGATTTTCATGCCATCGGGCGCATCACCTCGTCCGACAGATCGTGCATAAAGTTCAGAATGAAAAATGGACTCGTCCCGAAAGGCTTTCACGCCAACCAAAGCGGCGCAGTAGCCTAGATGTTCGTTTCAATCGCTGCCTTCGGCATGATGCGGCCCAATTTGGTATGAGTGCGAGACTGTCGTTCTTTTAAGGCGATCGATGTCAGGTGCTAAGCGCGCCGCTCCACAGCAGCAACGGCGGTCGGGGGACTGCGAAGGAAAATCATAAGAAGCAGGCCGACAATGACACCAACGCCCATGATCATGAATCCGTCGATGAAGGCCAAGACGTAAGCTTGCCTGCGCAGCGCCTGGGCAAGGAGCGCAACGGCGCGTGCCTGTGCGGCCGCATCGCCGATCGAGTGTGCGAAGACCGCGGCGCCGTATTGCTCAAGTCGCGTCACCACTGAGGAAGAACCTGTGACGACATGGAGGCCGACCAAGTTCGAATATGTCTGCTCACGCGTACGAATGAGGGTCTGAATAAAGGCCAGGCCAAGTTCGCCGCCAAAGAGCCGCCCGGTTTGCAATACGGCTCCGAAGGTGAGGGCCTCGGTTGGCTCCAGATGCTTTAGAGCAAACCAGACGAGCGACGTGAGCGCAAAGGATTGACCGACCGATTGGATGATCAAGCCCGGAAGAAAATCGCCGACGGCCCATTGGTCGGTAAGTTGGCCGCCCAGAAGACAAGCCAACCCAACGAGGCAGAACCCTAGCGCCAGCGGAATCCGCGGGTCAACGAAGCGAAGAATTGTCGCAATGATCGGCGCCAGCAAGAATTGCGGCATCGCAATCCAAATCAAGACACTACCGACTTCCAATTCCCGATAATTCTGAAGGATCGCCAGATATTGAGGAATGATGTAGGACGTCGACAGGATGATGATGCGGAAGAAGGCAATGTAGAAGCACACCAAAGGGATGTTACCACTGGATGCGAACCGTAAGTTGATCCACGGCCGATCATGCGTCAGCTCGTGAGCGACAAAGGCAATGATGAGGATTGCACCTGCCAGCAAGAGCGCGGTGATGAGCCCTGAATTCAGCCAGTCAAGGCGATTGCCTTGATCGAGAGCAGCATAAATTAGGCTCAATCCCAAACTCGCGAACAGAATACCCGCCCAGTCCGTGGTCTTGAAGAGGGCCATATTCGCCATCTGTCGCGGCATGCCGAGATGAATACAAATCAGCATTACCGGCGTGAGCAAGGCGGTATCCCAGAAGATCCAAGGCCATGACCAGTAGGTCGTAAAGAATCCCTCGATCGAAGCTGCGACATTGAGCGACAGTTCGATGTTCATGGCATAGGCGGCGACGCCATAAATTACGAGTTGAGCCGGGAGGCTCTGCACCACAAAACCGAGCGTAAGGGGAATGAAGGTTCCCGAGGAAAGGCCGCTGATCAGCTGGAATGCCAGAACAAAATGCAGGTTTGGCGATAGTGGCAGAAGCAGGTTAGAAACGCCAAACACGGTGGCGCTGAACATCAGTACGCGGCGCGGACCCAAGACCATGCCCAGCCACGCCGCTGCCGGGCCAACCATCATCTGGCCGACGGTGAAGGCAGTCGTAATCCAGGCCCCTTCATCGAAGCCGGCGTGAACCGCGCCCTCCACATCCGCAAGGCCAAATGACGTAAGGCGGTTGTCGAGTGTCGATATCACCGAACCCAGAAGGACCGCGATCGTACCGATAACTGGCCGGGCGCTGATCGCCGGCTGCACCTGCGCAGCCTTGTCATCCGGATGGCATAACGAATGTGAACGCAGTGATGAAGTAAGCGCTCCTTGTCCGATCATTTGTGGTCGACTGAACTTGCCGGAGTAGAATTCGTGTCAATGGTCGCGATCACCGACATGCCCGGGCGAAGCAGGTTGCTTATTGTTGGATCTCGATTGAGCAGAATTTTTATCGGTATTCGCTGGACGATTTTTGTGAAGTTTCCGGTGGCGTTATCCGGCGGCAGAAGCGAGAACTCCGCGCCCGATGCCGGAGACCAGCTGTCAACGCGGCCGTTTAGCACAGCGCCGGGAAACGTATCGACGGTCACACTTGCGCTCTGACCGACACGAATTCGCGTCAACTGCGTTTCCTTGTAGTTCGCGATCACATAAACATTGGGCAGTGGCACGATCGAGATCACTTGTGTGCCGACGTTGAGATACTGCCCGGCCTGAACCTGCCTCCGGCCAACCATGCCATCGACCGGCGCCCTGATCCGGGTGCGGCCCAGATTGATTTGCGCGAGATCGCGGGCCGCTAATTGCGCGGCCAGCGTCGCTCGCGCTGCCTGCTCCTGGCTGTCCAACACTTTCTTTTGCTGGCGCTGTGCGTCCAGTTGCGCGCGATTGAGCGCAAGAGTGGCCAGGGTTCGCTCGGCGTTGTCCACTGCCTGCTCGGTGATCTGATGAGTGCCGAAAGTCGATCGCAGCAGAGCCTCCTGACGCGTCCGCTCCAGACGATAGCGTGTGACGTCCGCTTCGGTCGCCTTGATGGTCGCTTCGGCCTGCTCGATAAGGGCTTGTTGCAATGTCTTCTGCTGCCCGATCGTTTCAATCGCAGCACGCGCGGCTGCCACGTTCGCCGCAGCTTGCGCAACCCGCGCCTGGTAATCGTCGTCTTCAATTTGAACCAGCGTATCGCCGGCTTTCACAGTCTGAAAATCATGAACGAGGACCCGATCGACATAACCCGGAACCTGAGCCGCGAGCGGTGTGCTATCGGCCTCAAGATAGGCGTCATCGGTGGTCTCGTAGGTCGCGGATCCGACCCACCGATCCCATTCGCGGGTGACCACCACGACAAGACCGGCCGCCAGGAGCACGAGGTACAATCTGAGACCCAAGCCAACCCAACGCCTTTTCCGTGTCGGTGGTCCAGCGACCGTGGCAACGCGAGACACGGCGCTCGCGTCCGCGACGTCGTGGTGCGTGGCCAAGTCGTCTTGGCGGCCTACTTGAACGTCGCGGGAACGCCCGGCGAGCCGCATCGTCGTATTCCGGAGTTAGATGTCCCCATGGCAACGCACGGTACTATCTGCATCGCGTACCAGCAATCCCGCAGGACCTTGTGGCATGCGCATGTTGACCATCGCTGTTGCGCCGAGCGCTGCCGAAAAAAGCGGCATGAGGTGACCTTGGCCAGAGTCCTGCCTGGTCAACGAACCGAACATTCTTCAATCACTGTTTGGCCGGGGTTTGTCTCTATCGCATTCGCTTCAGCCAGTCTGGCCGCCGCGCTCGTGCAAGAATCGTCAGGCTTTCGCAGATCGCATGCGATCATATCAGCGGGAAAACGGGCGACGCGCGGCGAGTGCCGCCGAGAGCGTGCCTTCGTCAAGATAATCGAGTTCGCCGCCCATGGGCACGCCCTGGGCAAGACGCGTCACCGTAACGCCTGAGGCGGCGAGCCGGTCCGCGAGATAATGCGCCGTGGTCTGACCTTCAACGGTGGCACTGAGCGCCAAAATCACTTCGCTAACGCGCTCGCGTGCGACTCGCGCGATCATCGGTTCGATCCGAAGTTCTTCAGGCCCGATGCCGTCAAGCGCCGAAAGATTGCCCCCCAACACGTGATAGCGTCCACGAAAAGCACCGCTGCGCTCGATCGCCCAAAGGTCGGCAACCTCCTCGACGACACAGAGACGCATGGCATCGCGCCGCGGGTCGGTGCAGATGGCGCACGGGTCCGCCGTATCCAAATTCCCGCACTGACTGCACGAGCGCACCGCTGTCGCCGCATCCGTCAGCGCCTGCGCCAACGGGGTCAAAACGCTTTCCCGCCGCTTCATCAAGTAAAGGACGGCACGGCGCGCGGAACGAGGACCAAGTCCCGGCAATTTCGCGAGAAGCTGTACCAGCTGTTCAATTTCGTTCATCAAGGCGCCAATCGTGGCCGGAGGATAGGCATTGACGGAGTGTTAGAGATATGGCGGCGCCGCACTAACCTACCATACCGAGGCGTGGAAGCCCGGGCAATTCGCGGCCGGGAACGGGGGACTCCCCGTCGTCACGATCCTCTTTCGCGAGGCGATCAATGGTCACTTTTGACATAGCACGATTGCCGGGGGCGGCTTCGCCACGCTCGGGGCTCCGAGCCTCGAAAGGCTCCGACCACCGCTCAAGTGGGCTCGTCATCACCAACATCATCCATGCCGGCAAAAAAAGGCGCGAGTGGCGCGGCCGCCACGGAAGCGCTTGCCAAACCCATTGATCCGGACGATGTGTTAGCGGTGGCAAAACGCTGTCTCAAGCTATAGAGGGATCTCATGTCACTAGAATCAGCGACCGAAGGGCTCCGCGCCAAGGCGACAGCGGCTGCGCCGCTGGGTCACACCGTACGCATCGATCTCGGCAACGACGGAACCATCTTTTGGGATGGTACCGGCGCGCTACCTCGCATCACCAATGAGGCGGGCGACGCCGAGGTGACTCTGATCCTTAGCCTTGCTGATCTGGAGGAGCTGTCGGCCGGCACGCTCGACGGCACCATGGCCTACATGACCGGGCGGCTAAAGATCGAAGGGGCGATGGACATCGCCATGAAAATCGGACAAGTCCTCGGCGAATGATCCCTCGGATCTGTGACAGGCGCGTAATAAACTGACGACGCAAATAAAATAGCGCAGCTCGCATAACGCCACGCTTCCGCTCGGGCAAAGATCGCGCTATGTGTCCCCGGTTTTTCGCGTTGCCGAGAGGGGAGCGATGGTCGACCGCTGGGGATTGCCGATCGTCGCTTGGGACGAGCGCCTCGTCCTTGCCGAGATGGGATCGCGCCGACGTCGATCATCGGAACGATGCGGGTGATGGGCCAGCCTCCGGCTGTGCCGCGTCCTCAACATTGCGCACCCCATGGGGCCATCAAACCGTTTGATTTGGCGGTAGCTGCGTTTCCCCCTGCGGAAGGGTAACGCTTGACTGGACATCACGAAGGGATCGGCACCGATGGCTGAAAATGGCTTCCTGATCGCTGCCGAAAGCGTGACCAAGACCTATCAAGCACCCGACCATTCGGGCCGGCTCGTTCTGGACCGGATCGATTTTCACCTGAAGGAAGGCGAAATCGTCGCCATTCTCGGCAAATCGGGCTCGGGCAAGTCGACCTTTTTGCGCGTGTTGGCGGGGCTGACGGCCCGGCTTCGGAAGGAAAAGTGGTCTATCGCGGGCAAGAAATAACCGAACCGGCCGCCGGTATCGCGATGGTATTTCAGACCTTCGCGCTATTCCCATGGCTCACCGTATTGGGCAATGTCGAGCTCGGCCTCGAAGCTCAGGGTGTGCCGCGCGATGAGCGTCGCGAGCGCGCGCTCAAAGCCATCGACGTGATCGGGCTCGACGGTTTCGAATCGGCCTATCCCAAGGAATTGTCGGGCGGCATGCGCCAGCGTGTCGGCTTTGCCCGCGCCCTCGTCGTCAATCCGGATATCCTCTTGCTTGACGAGCCGTTTTCGGCGCTCGACGTGCTGACCGCCGAAACGCTGCGCGGCGATCTGTCAGACCTGTGGGTTGAGCGGCGGGTGCCGACCAAGGGGATCATCCTGGTTTCGCACAATATCGAAGAAGCCGTGGAGATGGCCGACCGGATCATCGTTTTCGGCTCCGATCCCGGCTGCATTCGTGCCGACATTCCCGATACGCTGGTGCGGCCGCGCGATTGGGCATCGCCAGGCTTTCGTCAAATCGTCGACCAGGTCTATGGCCTGTTGACAACGACGCCGCAGGGTATGGTCGGGACGCCGCGCGCGCGGCGAGGCCGGCGCCACCGATGCCGGAATTGGTTATCGCCTGCCGAGCGCGTCGATCCAGCAGCTCATCGGCTTGATCGAGGCACTTTGCTATCCGCCATACTCGGGACGCGCCGATCTCCCGCACATCGCCGAGAGCACGCAAATCAGCGATGAAGAGATGTTCGGCTTGGTCGAGGCAATGCAGCTTTTGGGATTCGGCAACGCCTCGGGCGGCGATATCGAGGCAACGCCGGCAGGGCAGGCCTTTGCCGAGGCCGACATGCTGCACCGTAAGCAGGTCTTCGCCGACCAGATCGTCAAAAGCGTTCCCCTGGTAGCGCATATTCGTAAAGTACTTGACGAGCGCCCCGGTCATACCGCGCCGGAGACCCGGTTTCTTGCCGAACTCGAAGACCATCTCTCTGAAGAAGAGGCTCAGCGCGTGCTCGAGACGGTGATCAATTGGGGCCGCTATGCCGAATTGTTTGCCTATGACTACGACCGCGGCACCTTGAGTCTCGAGAATCCGTAGCAGGCCGACCGCCTCTCACCTGCCCGCCATGGAGGGACAGCGCGCTGCGCCACGGCCCCCCAATTCCCCTTTTCTAGGACTGACGGCAAAGTTCGCTAATATCGCGCGCCGATGATCTCTCCCACCTCTCGTTGGTTCGTGTTCATGCTCGCGGCTATGAATGCCATGACAGCGCTGGCAGTCGACACCTCGCTGCCGGCGATGCCGTCGATCGGCCGCGAATTCGCCGCCAGCCCCCAACAAGTACAGCTCACCTGAGTCTCTTCATGTTCGGCTACGCCTTCGGCCAGATTCTCGCGGGGCCACTGTCGGACCGATTCGGCCGGCGGCCGATGCTGCTGATCGGCCTCTCGGTTTACACCTTGTCAGGACTGGGCTGCATGCTTGCCCGCGGCATCGATGCGCTGATCGTGTTGCGTTTCGTCCAGGCGCTCTCGGCAGCGGTCGGCCCAAGCATGAGCCGGGCCATCATCCGCGACTACCATGGCGGCCCGCGCGCGTCGCACATGCTCTCCTCGGTGCAACTCGCCATGGGATTCGCGCTGGTCGCTGCGCCGATCATCGGCAGTCTGGTGCTGATCCTTCTCCAGTTGGCGCGGCATCTTCTTCTTCCTCGCTTTGTTCGGCGCCATTTTGAACGTGGTGGTCTGGCGGGGCTTTGCCGAATCGCTGACGCTCCCCGATCCGCAAGCGGCGCATCCGGCGCGCCTTATCAACAATTTCTTGGCGTTCTTTGGTAACCGCATCTGCGCCGGGTATGCGCTCATCAATGGCTGCGTTCAGGGCGGGCTCCTGGCTTTCCTCTCGGGGATTCCCTTTGTCATGACCGATGTGTTCCATGTCCGCCCGACCCGTTTCGGCTTCTATTTCGCTCTGGCGGCGACCGGGCTGATCTTCGGCGCCTCGTTCAATCGCCGGCTGGTACGCCGCCTTGCACCTGACCGCATTCTGCGCCTGGGTCTGTTCGTGCAGGCAAGCGCGGGCTGCATTTTGTTGGCCATGGCCTTGCTCGAGGAGCCGAGCCCGCTGATCTTCATGCTTCCGGTGATGGCCTATAGTTTCAGTCAGGGTCTCGTCATGCCCAATGCCATCGCTGGCGCGATGGAGCCGCTGCCCTACATGGCCGGGCTGGCGGCCGCGCTTCTCGGCGCCGTGCAAATGGGATCGGGCGCGGTCACCGGCTACATCGTCAACGCCCTCTACAACGGTACCGCGCTGCCGCTCGCCGGCATGCTCGCACTGCTCGCCTGTTGCGGGCTCGACTGCCTATCACCTGGTGATCTATCGGCGGCGCTAGCTTCGCGGCCGCAGCGTTGGAAAGGCGATCACGTCCCGGATCGAGGCGCTGTCCGTCAAGAGCATCACCAAGCGGTCAATGCCGATTCCCAAGCCGCCCGCGGGCGGCATGCCATATTCGAGCGCCGTGAGGAAATCCTTGTCGAGGCGCTCCGCCTCCTCGTCGCCAAGTTCGCGTTCGCGCATTTGCGCCTCGAAGCGCGTGAGCTGGTCCAGCGGGTCGTTGAGCTCCGAGTAGGCGTTGGCATATTCGCCGCCGTGGATGAACGTCTCGAATCGCTCGGTGAGCCGCGGATCGCTGCGATCCGCCTTGGTCAAGGGCGAGATGTCGCGCGGGAAGCCGGTGACATGGGTCGGTTGGATCAGCGTCGCCTCGACGCTGGCCTCGAATACGGCGTAGAGGGCATGACCCCACGTCGTGGCTTCGGGCAGCTCAATGCCGAGCCGCTGCACCGCGCCGCGTGCCGCGGCGGCGGAATTGATGGCGAGGAAGTCGATGCCGGTATGTTCCAGCACCAGGTCGGCCATGGCCTGGCGATTCCAAGGTGGTGTCAGGTCGATCGCCTGATTCTGATAGGTGATGCGCGTCCTGCCGCAGACCTCGCGGGCGGTTTCGGCGACGAGCAGCTCCGTCAGCTCCATCATGGCGTAATAGTCGACATAGGCTTGATAGAGCTCCAACAACGTGAATTCCGGATTGTGACGAGGCGAAATGCCTTCGTTGCGGAAATTGCGGTTGATCTCGAACACGCGATCGCTGATGCCGCCGACCAGAAGCCGCTTCAGGTATAACTCCGGCGAGACGCGCAGATAGAGATCGACGTCGAGCGTGTGATGGTGGGTGATAAAGGGCTTGGCGGCGGCGCCTCCCGGGATCGCCTGAAGCATCGGCGTCTCGACCTCGAGAAAACCGCGCGCCGTCAAGAGGCGCCGGATCGTGGCGACGATGCGGCTGCGGTTCCGCAGCGTGTCGCGGCTTGGGATGCTCATGATCAGATCGAGATAACGCTGGCGATAGCGCGTCTCGATATCGGCGAGCCCGTGATACTTCTCCGGCAGTGGCAGGAGCGACTTCGTCAGCAGCGTCAGCCGTGTCGCATTAATGGTGAGCTCGCCCCGCGGTGTGCGCCGCACCTTGCCGTCGACGCCGATAATGTCGCCGATGTCCAGCAGCTTCAGCAGCGGAACTGCTCGGCCGGGAGAAAATCGGCGTGGTTGAAGATCTGAATCTTGCCGCTGGCGTCGTGCACATCGACGAACATCGCGTTGTTGCGCATCGCACGCACGCGGCCCGCGACCGCGACCGCGTCCTCGGTCGTCGCTCCGGCGGCGAGCTCCCGGTAGTTACCATCAAGCGTCGCCGCCGTGGCGGTAACAGGGAAGGAGTAAGGATAGGGTTCGATGCCGAGCCCGCGCAGCGCCGTCAGCTTTTCGAGTCGCGCTGCGCGAAATTGATTTTCCGTCTCATCCATTTTACCGTCGCTGAATTCGAATGTAAGAAGTCAGCCTGTAGTTGTAGTTGGCGGGCTTCGATTTGCATTGCGCCCAGTTCGCGACCTGCTGGCGCATACCAGCAATCGACTTCGGTGCCACCGACGTTGACGTTGGGCGTGAAGCGCATCGAAAGTGCCGGCTGGCACCGCGATTTTCTCCATCGCCTCGAGCTTACCCACGACATGAACCGTGCCCGAATACCGTGCCATCGCTCCAGCTCGAATTCGCACGACCAGTTTGCCCCGACATTCCAGGGCGGCGCCGGCATGAGACAGACGGGCGGGCTGTAGCGCTGGTACCGGACATTGCCCAGCATCACCACGGGCGCCATCAGGACGTTCCAATTTTGGGTATATTTCATCGGCAAGCCAGAAAGACCAGGGGCGTCGACTGTCGCGTCGATGGTGCCGTCGCCCGACACGCTATCGACCCTGAGGCTGCGCTTGCCATTGACGCTGTCATAGACCCAGCGGTCGCCTGGTTTGACCGCAGTCGGCATGGTTTGCGCGCAAGCCGCCGCCGCAAACAAGAGCAGGAACAGACTGCTGACCAGAAGACGCATCATGGCCGGCACCATGGTTGGGGTGTGGCATCCGCCGCGTGCCAAGGGAATAATGCCATTTGCGTCGCCGCGCCAGTGCGGCATTTGCTGTGCGGCATTTGCGGCGGGAAGGGCCATGTCGGACGCACACGATTTTAGCCGAGGCTTGTGTCGCGGCACCACGCGACTGCTGGCGCAGCAAGGCTTCGCCGCTCTGACCGAGGTGCCGCTGGCCAACGGCCGGCGCGCCGATATTTTGGCGCTTGGCAACGCCGGCGAGATTCGCATCGTCGAGATCAAATCGTCGTCCGCAGATTTTCGCGCCGATCGAAAATGGCACGAATATCGGGATTACTGCGACCGGCTCTACTTTGCCGTTGCCGCCGAATTCAACGACGCGCTGCTTCCGGGCGATTGCGGTTTGATCCGTGCCGATGCCTGGGGCGCCGCCCTGTTGCGCGAAGCGCCGCTATTGCCACTCGCGGCGCCGCGGCGCCGAGCCCTCATGCTAAGGTTCGGACTGTTGGCGGGATATCGCCTTAACCAGTTTCTCGATCCCCAGTTCGATAACAGTGCCCCGCTATAGTGGAACCGGATCTCGGTGACACCTGTTCTAAGGGATAGGTCCCGCCTCAAGCGGATGGCATAAGATGCGTGTTGCCTTGATTCTGCTGCTCTTGGTGCTTCCGCTCGGTGGCTGTATCACCGATCGCGTTACGAATCCGCCGCGCACCGCAACGGACCAATTGCTGGTTTCTTCGGCAGCCGACCGCGCGGCTGATCAATTGAGGGTCATGCTGCCGCGCGGCACGCACATCTTCATGGACGTGCACAATTTCACCGGCGCCAACGGCGACGACGCGAAATATGCCGAAGCCGCGATCGAGGACCGGCTTTTGTCGCAGGGTCTGGCGATCATGCCCGATGCCAAATCGGCCGACGTCATCGTGGCATTGCGCTCCGGCGCCTTGGCGACCAATTCTCATAAGATCCTGGTTGGCATTCCGTCGCTGCCGATTCCGATCCCGTTCGCCGGTACCGTCGTCCAAACCCCGGAAGTCGCGGTCTTTAGTTGGGACGCGCAAAAGGGCATCGCCAAATTCGCCGCGACCAGCTATGGCGCGCACGACGGCGCGCTGCGCAGCCGCACCGGTTCTGTTATCGGTGTAGCCAAACACGATAAGAAAGTCGTTCTGCTCCTCTTTGGCTCGAGCAGAAACAGTCTGGAGCCGCCGGCCGTGGATAAGTTGGTCCAATAGCGCTACGGCTTCTGCGCCACCAGAAGGATCTCCGAACCGCAGCTATCGGGCGGAAGCGTCAACACCTTGTCGGCAACCGCCGCGATGAGATAGGTCCACAACAAGGCAAAATGCCATCGGTATCGCCAGCGGAAATATTTGCCACCGCCGATTTGCGGTGCCAAACGGCCCATCCAGTAAACGACGCGGGAATGGCTTCCCACCGGCACCGGCCAAATCTCGCGGCAGGTGACCCCCAGCCGGTCACACAGCGCCCGCAATGATCGCTCATTCCACCAACTCAAATGGTGCGGCGGCGCGTTCAGGAGGTAATTCGGTATGGCCGTGACCGGCGCCGGCCATAATGGCATGCTCAAAATCAGCAACCCACCGGGCTTCAGCGCTTCCATCATGGCTTCGCTAAAGCCGACCGGATCGGCGACATGCTCGGCCACTTGAAAGGCGCATACAACATCATAGTGACCCGGTAGCCGCCGCGCATGCTGCGCGATCGTCTCGCCCAGAATCCGGGGACGTTGTCCGCCGAAATTGAGGTCCAATCCCCAATAGTCGACGCCAGACAGTGAGCGCTCGAGACCACCCTCGCCGCAACCGACATCAAGCACCTTCATGCCGGGTTCGAGAAGCCGGGCCGCATAAACAAAATCCGGCCGCGACGCGC
This sequence comes from uncultured Alphaproteobacteria bacterium, assembly GCA_963804725.1. GTDB lineage: Bacteria > Pseudomonadota > Alphaproteobacteria > ATCC43930 > CGMCC-115725 > JAATGI01. The sequence goes on from CAWDRN010000001.1 coordinate 374,182, forward strand.
CGACACCGGACAGCCGATCGTGCATCCGGAATGCCCGATATAGATCCTGGTAGAATTGATGATCACCCGGGATCGGCGGATCGAAGAACATCAATCCCGACGGCGATTCCCACAGGCCGAACCGCGACAGCCCCGCGACCAATCGCGCGATGTCGACGCCAAATCCGATGCGCCACAGCCATTTGAGGCTCCGCGTCGGCAGCCATTGTACCCAGCGCGCCGGCTCGCCGGTGATAGGACAAAGCGGCGGTGCTTCGCTCAATGCTTCCCCCACCCGCCGATCCCCCTCTCTACTAACCGCGTGGCGCGTGCTTGCCGAGAATGCGTTGCAAGGTGCGGCGATGCATTTTGAGGCGCCGTGCGGTCTCCGAGACGTTGCGATCGCATTGCTCAAAGACGCGCTGAATATGCTCCCAACGCACCCGGTCGGCCGACATCGGATCGGCCGGCGGCGGCGGCAGCGCTCGCCTCGGTCGCCAACAGTGCCGCTTCGACCGCGTCTGCGTCGGCGGGCTTCGGCAGATAATCGAGCGCGCCGACTTTCACCGCCGCGACCGCGGTCGCGATATTGCCGTAGCCGGTCAGGATCACCACCCGCGCCGACGGACGCGCCTTGCGCAGCACCTTGACGACGTCAAGGCCGCTGCCGTCGCCGAGGCGCAGATCGACAACCGCAAAGGCCGGCGCGGCGCGGGTCGCGGCGTCGATGCCCGCGGTCAGCGATTCGGCGGCGGTGACGATAAAACCACGCCGCTCCATCGCCCGCGCCAGGCGCTGGCACAGCGGCGCGTCGTCGTCGACGATCAGCAGCGTGCGTTCATCGTCGGGTAGGCCGGCCAGCGCGCCCGAAACTGGTCGCGGCGACCGTCACATCATCAATCATGCGTCGACCTCAATTGCCAAGGGTGGCGTCTCGGTGCCTTCGAGCACGCCGCGCCGCCATTCCACCACGATCTGCGCGCCGCCTTCCGTGACATTGGCGAAAGTAAGCTGCGCGCCGGTTCGCTCCAACAGGGTCTGGGCGATAAAAATGCCCAACCCCATATGGGACTGCGTCTCGAAGGTCCGGCCTGATAGATAGGGTTCGCCGATGCGGGCGAGAACCTGCTGCGGAAAACCCGGCCCATCATCGACGATATCGATGGCGGCGCTGTCCTCGCTCCAACTAACGGTGATGGTCGCTTCGCGCACCGCGAATTGGGTGGCGTTTTGAATGAGATTGCCCAGCCCGTGCATGATCTCGGGGGTGGGCGTCACCATCGGCTCCGGCACCGCGTCCGCCGCTGGCGCCCGCGGGCCGCGGCGTTGGTTTGAATCACGGCGACGCCGCGCTGCAAGGCGCCGGCGCGATAGGGCTCGCCCGCGACATCGACCAGCGCCGAGAACGGCATGCGCTGCGGCGGCTCGCCTCGCTTTCGCGGTGCTGCGCCAGATCGGCGAGGATGGTGCGGCAGCGCTCGCTCTGGCTCAGGAGCAGCGCGGCGTCCTCGGCATGGGGGCTGGATTTGGGCAGGTCGCGGACCAGTTCCTTGGCGATCACCGCGATCGTCGCCAAGCGGGCTGCCGAGCTGATGCGCCGCCGCCGCCGCCAGGCCGCCCACCGCCGAGACCCGCTGTTCCCGCGCCAGCGCCAGTTGCGTCGCGGCAAAGGCGTCGCGCATGCGCCGTGCCTCCTCGGCGACACTCCAGACATAAAAAGCCACGAACAGCGTCGACAGTACCAGCGCGGTCCACACGCCGAGCACATAGAGCAGGCTCGGCTCGGGCGACCGCTCGTACCAGGGCAGGCGGCAGATGGAAAATCGCCAACAGACTGATCGCGAAGCCACGGTGAGCGCGGAGAGTCCAATAACGCTGCGCAGCGACAAGATGGTCGCCGCCACCGTCACCGGCGCCAGCAGCAGAATCGCGAACGGATTTTGCAAGCCCGCCGGTCAAATAGAGCAGGAGGCCGAGCTGGACCATGTCGTAGCCGAGATAGAGCGAGGCCTCGCGATCGCCAAGACGCGCGGCGCCATGACGCGACAGGCTGGTCGCGACATTGAGCGCCGCCGAGGTCGCGATCACCGCCATCACCGGCCAGATCGGCAGGCGGAAATCCCATGATCAGGCCGGCAAACACCACCGCCGCCGCCTGGCCGCCAATCGCGACCCAGCGGATGAAGACGAGCTTGCGCAGGCTGACCGAAACATCGGTGCCGAGCGGGCCGGCAGCGGCGATGGTTTTGCCGGTGTCGGTCATGGCCGCGAATTATAAGCGTAGTGTGCCCTCAAAACGAAACCGCCCGTGGCGGTGCCGCGGGCGGCATCGAGACTGACGGCAGGGCCGGGCTAGTTGCGCCGCACGCCCACGAACTGCAACAGCATCAGGAACAGGTTGAGGAAGTCGAGATAGAGCCGCAACGCGCCCATCACCGCCTTCTTGCCGGCAACGACGCGCCGTCGCCCGCCCAATACATTTCCTTGATCTGCTGCGTGTCCCAGGCGGTCAGGCCGGTGAACACGATGACGCCGATGATCGAGATCGCGAATTGCAGCCCGGGCGAGGCCAGGAACATGTTGACAAGGCTGGCGATGACGATGCCGATCAGCCCCATGAACAGGAACGAGCCCATGCCGGTCAGATCGCGCTTGGTGGTGTAGCCCCACAGGCTCATGCCGGCGAACATCGCGGCGCAGATGAAGAAGGTCAGGGCGATGCTGGCGCTGGTATAGACCAGGAAGATGAAGCCCAGCGACAGGCCCACCAGCCCGGCATAAACCCAGTAACGTCGCCTGCGCGGCGCCGAGGCTCATACTCGCAATCCGGAACTGAAGGAAAAGCACCAGCCCGAGCGGCGCTAGAACGATAAGCCAGATGAATGGCGTGTGCGCGAGCGCGGCGTAGATCCCGCTTGCTGCCGCGAAATACGCGACGAGGCCGGTCAGCGCCAGGCCGCCCGCCATATAATTGTAGACGCGCAGCATGTACTGGCGCAGGCCGACATCGATATCGACTTGCGGTACCGCGGTGCTGCGGTGGTCCAGCGGCTGCCTTCGTCTTAGGACATGGTCACCCTCAAAGGGTTGGGAAAATTGCCGTTAATATGATCGCAAAGCCCGGCGAATTCAACTGACCCTAGCACGGCCCTGGATTAACTTTAGATGAACTTGACATTGGACGTTTCCCGGCGTTTGCGCCGGCCTGGGCGCCGGGCTTTGAGACGGCGACAACCGTCTAGTCAACAAACCGGCCGGAACGGTAATCGTCATAGGCGGCGGCGATCTCGGCATCGCTGGTCATGACGAAGGGGCCGCGCGCCACGACCGGCTCGTCGATCGGTGCGACCGGAACAGAGGAGGGCGCGCAAAGGCGTCCGGGCGACCAAGCGCAGCGTGTCTTGGCCCGCCTCGTGCGAGGGCTCGAACCACGCAACCTGGCCGGCCGCGAGCATGCGCCCCATTGCCGCCGACGGTCGCCTCACCCACCAGCAAATGCAGAAAGCCACGATCGTGCCCCGGCATTTGGAGCACGAGGCTGGCGCCGGCCTCGACACCGATATCAAAGAGGCTCATCGGCCAATCGCTGCCATGGGCGTTGCGATGTCGCCGAATTTGCCGGCATAGACCTTCACTGCGGCCCCTGGCACGGTGACTGCCGGCACCGACGCGCCGCGCTGATTGACGTACCGGGCCGGAATCATTTTGCGCCGTGACGGCAGGTTGAGCCAGAGCTGCAATGTGTGGGCGGTTTCGTCTTGATGCGGCAACTCGCTGTGCAGCACGCCGTGCCCGGCCGTCATCCATTGCACGTCGCTCTGGCGCAGAATGCCGTGCCCGCCGGTATGGTCGCGATGCTCGAGCGCGCCGTCGAGGACGAAGGTCACGGTCTCGATGCCGCGATGGGGGTGGGTTGGAAACCCGGCGGGGGCGCGGAACCAATCCTCGACCAGCACAAGGAATGGCGAGATCGCGGCAAAATCCTCGGGCGCCACGATCATGCGGTTGGCATGGTCGGCGCTGCGTTGATTGAGCGCGCCCGCCGCCGCGATCCGCTCTATGATCTTGTCCATGAATGCCTCACTCATTCGCCAGATAAGGCGCGGGCTTGGTCCCGAGCGCGCGCCAGGTTCCGGCATAGCCGATGATCAGCGTGACCGCGGTGCCAATCAAGCCCGATGCCAGTGCCACACTAGGTACGAAGACGAAATCGGCTTGCATTGCCCGTGTCATCACATAGTTGGCGGCGACCGTACCTATGATGATGGCGATCACGGCGGTAACAAGGCCCATCGTGGCAAATTCATAGAGGAAGACGCGCGTCAGCGTGCCGCGCGTGGCACCCAACACCTTCAGCAGCACCGCTTGATAGCGTCGCCGACGCTGACCCGCCGCCACCGCGCCGGCCAGCACTAAATCCCGGTGATCAGCGCTACCGCCGCGGTGAGCGCGCAGCGCGATGGCGACTGCAGCGACGACCTCGCCGAGTTGGCTCAAGACGTCGCGCACCGCGATTGCCGAGACATTGGGAAATTGCGCCGCCACGGCGCGTTCGAGCGGCAGCATGGCACTCGACGTCGCGCGCGCCGTCTCGATATAGGTCTGTGGCACGCCGTCGAGCGCGCCGGGCGAAAATACCATGACAAAATTGATGCCGAGCGAGGCCCAGTCGATGGCACGAAGGGAGGTGAGTCGCGCCGTCATTTCACGGCCGAGCACATCGACCGTGAGTTCGTCGCCGAGTTTCAAGCCGAGACCACGCGCAATACCAGCATCCATCGAGACTTGCGGCGGACCCCGATAATCGGCGGGCCACCATGCCCCGTCGACAATGCGCGAACCACGTGGCAAATGCGTTGCGTAGGTTAGGCCGCGCTCGGTCTCCAAGGTCCAGCGCGCATCGTCGGCGACGCGCATTTGTTCCACCGGCACGCCGTTGAGCTTGACGATGCGGCCGCGCAGGCTCGGCATCGCGTCGCTGCCCTCGCACCCCCGGGGTCATGGCCAGCAATTTATCGAAGGCCGGCTTGTCGTCCGGCTGCAAATCGATGAAGAAAAAGCTCGGTGCGCGCTCGGGTAGTTCGGCTTCGAGCAGGCGCGAAGACATTGGCTTCGATCAACGCGATCAGCGACCAACACGGCCAGGCCCAGGCCGAGCGAGGCAACAATAGCGGCCGTCGGCGCGCCCCGGCGATAGAGATTGCCGAGGCCGAGCTTCGGCGCCGATGCCGCGCGGATGAACTGCCGCGCCAACGCCATCAACGCGATGCGCCACCAGGCGGAACAGCACGAGCGAGCCGGCGGCGCCGGAGAGGAACCACAGCGCGATGTCGCGATTGTCGACACTAGCAACGGCCAGGCCGGCGAGCAGGAGTGCCGCCACGCAGGTGGCAATGCGGTAGGGCCAACGCGGCGCGGCGCTCGGCGGTTCGATCGACGCGCGGAACAAGGCGAAGGTTCGGTCTCGCAGGCGCTCGCGACCGGCCACAGCGAAAACGCGATGGCGGTGAGCAGACCGAACAAGGCGGCCAGAGCCAGCGGCGCCGGGTAAATGCCCAGCCGCGTTGGCACCAGGGCGCTCGGGACAAAAGGCAGTGCCAGAAGCGGAATCAACGCGCCGAGCACCAGTCCAATGACGATGCCGAGCGCCGCCAGGATAAGAATTTGCAAAAGATAGGTCATGAACACGGTGCGCCGCGACGCGCCAAGACTCTTCATCGCGGCGATGGTCGGCGGTTTTGGTCGCAAGATAGGCACGCACCGCATTGGCAATGCCGACGCCGCCGACCAACAGCGCCGTCAAGCCGACCAATGTCAGAAACAGGCTGACACGGTCCAGCAGCCGCGCGAGATTGGGCGCGGCCTGGCCCGGTTCGCGAATCCGCCAGCCGGCTTCGGGGAATCTGCGACGCAGGGTCGACGAGCCACGCGGCTTGGTTATGCCGGGCGCCAGGCGCAGCCGGTAGGAGTAATCGATCAGGCTGCCGGGCTGCACCAAGCCGGTGGCGGGCAAGGCGTCCGCCGCGATCATGACATGCGGGCCAAGCGCGAAACTGCCGCCCGACGCGTCGGGCTCCGCCGTGAGCGCGGCGCGTCAAAACGAAATGACCGTCGCCGATGCGGATCGTGTCGCCGCGATGAAGCCCGAGCCGCGCGATCAGGTCCGGGCGCCGCAACCGCGCCCCATTTGCCGTCGTGCTCGCGCCAGCGCGCGATCGAGCGGCAAGGGCGGATCGAGCGTGCACCGCGCCATAAAGCGGATAGGCCTGCGTCGACCGCGCGCAACTCGATGAGGCCGACTTGATTGCCGTCGTCGATTGCGCGCCATCGCGCGCATTTCGGCGACGCACGATAAAGCGCCGCTCGCGCGCAGGAATGCGCGTTCGGCGTCGGTCGCGGTGCGGTGGACGAGATGCAGCTCGATGTCGCCGCCGAGCAGCACTCGCGCATTGACGCCGAGACCCGGCCGCGACCGACGCCGCGACCGAGCCCACGCCCGCGATGGCCGCGACACCGAGCGCTAGACAGGCGAGGAAAATCCAAAACCCGCGCAAGCCGCCGCGCAATTCGCGCAGCGCCCAGCGCAGCGGCAGCAGCGCTCATACGATTTTCCCATCGGCCATCGGCACGATGCGACGCGCAGCGTTTGGCGAGCGCGCGGTCATGGGTGATCAGCAACAGCGTCGTGCCGCGCTCGACACCAAGGCGGAACATCAACTCGATGACCTGGCGGCCGGTTTCGGTGTCGAGGTTGCCGGTCGGCTCGTCAGCCAAGCAGCAATGCCGGCCGCGGCGCCAGTGCTCGTGCCAGCGCCACGCGTTGCTGCTCGCCGCCCGAAAGCTGGCTTGGATAATGCTCGGCGCGCTGCGCCAGGCCGACTTCGGCAAGGGCAGTCGCGGGCCGAAAGCGCGGCGCATCACGACGCCCGGCAAGCTCCAGCGGTATCAGCGACATTCTCCAATGCGGTCATGGCCGGCACCAGATGAAAAGCCTGGAACACGATGCCAACATGGTCACGGCGAAAGCGGGCGCGCGCATCCTCGTCAAGCGGTGCCAGTTCATGGCCGACCACGGCGATGCGTCCGGAGGTCGCGCGCTCCAAACCCGGCGACGATCATCATCAGGCTGGTCTTGCCGGCGCCGGAAGGCCCCATCAGCCCGACCGATTCGCCCGGCCGCGACGCGTTAAGCTCGACGCCGCGCAGCACATTGACGGGACCGGCCGGTCCCGCCAGTGTGAGCGTCACCGCGTCGAGCTCGACGATCGGATTGGTCAGTGTCATGTTGTGTGGCGGATGATACTGGCGGGCCGGTGTCTAGCCTAATCAAATGGTTGTTGCTTGCCGCCTTTGCCATCGCGGTTCCATCTCATGCCGAAGCGGAAGTCTTTCGTCTGTTGGTGCTGGGCGACAGCCTCGCCGCCGGCTACGGGCTCGCGCCGCAGCAATCGTTTCCGGCACAGCTCGGTGAAGACCTTAAATCCGCGGGATTGGCAATCCACATCATCGATGACGCGGTGTCGGGCGACACCACCTCTGGCGGTGTCACCCGCGTCGACGACGCGATCGCGCAGCACCCCGACGCCATCTTGCTCGAGCTCGGCGCCAATGACGCGCTGCGCGGCATTGATCCCAAAATCGTCTACGGCAATCTCGAGCGCATCCTGAACCGGTTCGGGGCCGCGCATATTCCTGTGATGATTCTTGGCATGCGCGCGCCCGGCAATTGGGGTCATGATTATCAGACAGAATTTGACGCGATCTATCCGCATCTTGCGCAAGCGCATCATGAACTGCTCTACCCGTTCCTGCTCGACGGGGTCGCCCTTGACCCCGAGCTCAATCAAGCCGACCTACTGCATCCGAACGCTGCCGGCGCGGCACTGATCGCGCGTCGCCTGGTACCTGACGTCATGCGACTGATCAGCCAAAGCGGCGACGCACCTTAACCATGTTGCGCCTCTTCACCGGCATCGACCTCCCGCCCGAAGTGAAGCTTGATCTCTCGAAGCTTGCCGGCGGCTTGCCGGGTGCACGCTGGATCGACGCCGGCAACTACCACATCACGCTCCGTTTCATCGGCGAGGTAAATGAGGCGCTGGCAGGCGACATTGACGAAGCGTTGGCGCGCATTATGGCCCCGAGCTTTCAAGTCACGCTTGCTGGCATCGGTACCTTCGGCAATCGGCAATTATGGGTCGGCGTCGAGCGCAACGACGCGCTCATCCATTTGCGTGACAAGATCGAAAGCGCGTTAGTGCGTGTCGGCCTTCAGCCCGATGGCCGGCGCTTTCAGCCGCATGTCACATTGGCCCGGCTCAAGGGCGACGAGGCGAAACTGCAGGGCGTCATCGCGGGCAATGCGCTGCATCGTGCCGCGCCCTTTCCGGTCCGACACTTTAGCCTCATCGCGAGCTATCCGACCAAAGCGGGCTCGATCTATGAAGATCAGGCGGACTATCGATTGCGCTAGAGCCTCCGCCATAGTTTCGCCGCATCGCGGCACAACCCCCGCAAAAATTCCTCAAGATCGCCGCGCGAATTTCACGTTGACGCACCACCTACTGGGTTCGACTCGCTGCCCGAGAAAAGCGGGTGCAGCGTGAAAGGAGTTCCTGATGAATTTACCGACTCGCAACTCATCGGCGATCAAATCATCGAGGATTCGCGGCCTCACTCTGGCCGCCGCCATGGTGGCAATCGGTGCTTTGGCGACGGCCCCGGCCTTCGCTCAAGAGCGCTGGGATGGCACGCCCGACCATCAAGGTTATACCGACCATCACTGGGGCTATGGCGGGTATTACGACGGCTACGTCGGATCCTATGGCGCCTACAACGACACGCCGGCCTGGAGTTACCGGTACCCGACCTATGCCGGCGAAGCCTATACCTCTTATAGCTATGCCCCGTCTTATGACGGCTATTACCCCTATGGCTACAGTACCTACTACCCCTACTCCTATGGCTACTACCCTTATGGCTATGCGCCGGCTCCCGGCATTGGCGTCCGGGTCGGTCCGGTCGGCATCGGCGTCTTTCCCTGAGTGACGCGGTTTAGAATGTCTTGGGACGGCCGGCCTCGGCCGGCCGTCTCACGCGCAGAACATATTTCCGCCACGACATTGTGGCGGGCGGCAGTCAAAATTTCACCAGGATGCCGCGCAAATTCCATCTTCCTTCGCCACATAGTTGACGGTTCCGCCCCGGCGCGCCGGCCTGGCGCGTCGTTAGGCGCTGCGTCTCAACCAGTCCGGAATCGAGGAGGAAACTAATGATGTTGCATTTCACCCGTGCCCGCGGCGCCATCGCTCCCTTTGCGCTCGGCATTGCCACTGCGGCGTTGCTGGCCGCCAGCTCGACGGCAACGCTCACTTACGCCCAAACCACCAGCCACCCGAAACCAGCCGCGGCCAAGGCTGCGACCTCGATGCGGCCGGGTTCGGTCGACGAGCGTATTGCAGAGCTGCGCCGCGACCTCAAGATCACCTCGGCACAAGAGCAGAATTGGCAGGCAGTCGCTCAGGCCATGAAGTCCAATGCCCAAGACATGGAAAGCCTGATCGAGCAGACGCGCACGCAATCGCCCCGTGAACGGCGCAACGCGCTTGAGGATCTGCAGGTTTACCAGAAATTCGCGCAAGCTCACGTCGACGGGCTGCAGAAACTGACGACCGCTTTCGCCACGCTCTACAATGGGATGACCCCCGAGCAGAAGGCGAACGCCGACAAAGTGTTCCGCACCTTCGAGCACCACCGCTCGAATGACCTGCGCGTTAGCGGCATTTTGGGAAAAGGAGTCCGATGATGAATCACGATGATTCGCACCACCGGCCGGCTGCTCGGCTTCGCAGCCGCAGTCGCACTGGGGACCGGCATCCTCGCCGGGGCGCCGGCGATGGCCGCCGAGCAGCATCACGGCGGCGGTCATGCCGCTGCTCACAGCGCCACCCCATGGCGGCGGCTACCATCATGGCAGCTACCATCACGGCGGCGGTTACCACGGCGGCGGCTGGGGCGGCGGTGGCTATGTCGGTTTTGCGCCCGGCTATTACGGTCCGGGCTATTACTACCCGCCGCCGGTCGTTTATGGACCGGGGGTCGGTGTCGGCGTGAACTTGCCGGGGGTCAGTGTCGGCATCGGCATCCCCTAACCGTCACGCCTCGAACAAAACGGCCGGCGGTTGCCGGCCGTTTCATGTGCGCTCTACCAACAATCAATGGGGCTGCTGGGTCGTCCGCAAATAGGGCTTTAAAGTCTTGAAGCCCGGAAATTTTTGCTGCGCTTCTTCGTTGCTGACGGCGCCCGTGATAATGACGTCTTCGCCCTGCTTCCAATTTGCCGGCGTCGCGACCTTATGCTTGTCGCCGAGCTGCATCGAATCGATGGCCCGGAGAATCTCATCGAAATTCCGGCCCGTCGCCATCGGATAAACCAGGATCAGGCGGATCTTCTTGTCGGGCCCGATGATGAAAACGTTGCGCACCGTCAGATTGTCAGCGGGGGTGCGCTTGGCGGGATCGCCGGAGGTCGAATCCGGCAGCATGTCGTAGAGTTTTGACACTTTGTAATCGCCATCGGCGATGATCGGAAAATTCGGCGCCACGCCCTGGCGTCTCTCTGATATCTTTGGCCCATGCGGCGTGGTCGATCGAGGAATCAACCGACAATCCGATGACCTTGACACCGCGTTTTTCAAATTCCGGCTTTCATCCGCGCCACCTGGCCGAGCTCCGTAGTGCAGACCGGCGTGAAATCCTTTGGGTGCGAGAACAGAACACCCCAACCGTTGCCAAGCCAATCGTGGAAATGAATCGGGCCATCGGTCGAGTTCCTGGGTGAAGTCAGGCGCGACCTGATTTAATCGTAGTGTCATGCTCTCCTCCTCGTTCGAGAGTTTGTTGTTGGGAACGTGGCGATAAACGCGGCAGCCATCGCCGCCGCTCAATCAAATCCTCGGTGCGTTGCTTGAGCATTTGAGCATCGGCGCCGGCATCGCGCCAGCGTTGGCGGAGCGCCGCGATCTCTTCGATGCGGCCACGCCATTCCGGTCCAAACCACTCGCCAAGCGTCTGCTTCAGCCGCACCGCCAGCGCCGGGCTGGCGCCTCCGGTTGAAATCGCGATGGTGAGATCGCCGCGCCGAAGCACCGCCGGCAAATGCACATCGGAATGCGCAGCGTCGTCCTCGACATGCACGAGCGCACCGCCGGCCCGCGCCCGCAGCGCCAGGTCCGCAACATAGGGGGCCGCACGATCGGTGATAAAGACAAGCCGGGCCGTCGCAAGCTCCGATGCGGTTGGCAGTTGCGGCGGGGTAAAGAGGCGCAGCCGTGTGGCGCCAGCATCTTCCAGCAATTGCCGGCGCCTCATAGCCGCCGCGCCCTCGCCGATCAGAACGATGTCGCAGCGACCCAAATCGAACACCATGGGCAGCATGAAAGGAAAGTAGCCCACCCCCGCAGCGCTGCCAAGGGCCGTAATCCACAAACATTTGTGTGATATCATATTGTAGTACATTTCAGAATTGGTATTTATGCTGGGCATCACCGCCATTATAGTGACGGCATGGACAGTGCCGCCTGGAATCCGGCGCAATATCTCAAATTTGGCGGCGAGCGCCTGCGTCCTGGCTATGAACTATTGGCGCGGGTCGGTGATCTCCCACCGGGAGAGGCTTACGATCTTGGCTGCGGCACGGGCGAGCATGCCCGTGCCATTGCCGCACGCTGGCCGGACCACCGCATCAGCGGCACTGGACCATTCCGCCGCCATGCTGAAGAAGGCGGCGTCAGCACCAGCGCCCCATAACCTCGTCTGGCAACAGGGCGATATTCGTGATTGGTCCTCGCCGGCGCCCGCAGCGCTGATTTTTTCCAACGCGACGCTCCATTGGCTTCCCGACCACGCCGCCCTGTTTGCGCGACTGCTGCACATGATCGCACCGGGCGGAACTTTGGCGGTTCAAATGCCGGGCAATTTCCGGGAGCCGTCGCACACGCTGATCCGCGACCTGGCGCTGGCGCGCCGCTACCGTGACAAGCTCGCGGTATTAACCGAACCCGGCGGCAGTTTGCGCGAGGACCTTGTGCAAACGCCCGACTTCTACTATGGCGCGCTCGCACCGCTCGCCTCGGGCGGCATCGATCTGTGGCAGACGACCTATTTGACGGTGCTCACGGGCGAGCGTCCCGTGCTCGAATGGATCATGGGCTCGATCCTGCGCCCCGTGCTCGACCGGCTCGGCGGCGACGAACGCAAAACTTTCGAAGCTGCGCTCGCCGAGCGTCTCGCCATCGCTTATCCGAAGCGCGCCAACGGCGTTACCCTCTTCCCTTTCCGCCGCATGTTCATGGTGGCGAAGCGATAGCGCGAGGGAATCATGAAATATTGGCTGCTCAAAACCGAGCCTCAGTCCTATTCATGGGAGCAACTCGTCAAGGACAAGGTCACCAACTGGAGCGGGGTGCGCAGCCCGGCGGGACGGGCCAATCTGATGAAGATGAAACCAGGGGACCGTGCGTTTTTTTATCACACCGGCGAGGAACGCCAGGTGGTCGGCGTTTGCGAGGTGGTGAGGGAATCCTATCCCGACCCGAGTGACGAGACTGGTAAGTTTGTCCAGGTCGACATTCGCGCGATCGCACCGGTGCCGCGTCCGGTGACGCTCGGGGCCATCAAGGCGGAGCCGAAATTGGCCGAGATGCGGCTGGTGCGCGAAGGCCGCCTCTCCGTGTCGCCGGTGACGACGGAAGAGTGGCACCTAGTCAGCAAAATGGCTGGCATAAAAGGGTGACGGGAAATCGCCCAACACGCTGTGGTGATGTGCTTCTTCATCCCGCCGCCAACGTAGCGCGACGCCTCTTTTAGGATTGCGCTCAGAGCGTTCGTCGCTCCGCGTTTCGCATCGCCAGGGCAAGGGGGTGTCTTTTCCGCCGCGACAGCGCATCGCAAATAACGCGCGGCTCAATGAGCCGCTCAATGCTGTCGTAACCTAGCGCGCAGCGCATCGATTTGATCGAGGTCGGTATAGGAAAAAACCACGGTGCCGCGCCGACCATCACCGGAGATTTGCGTTTTCATTCCCGTCAGATTTTCAAATTCCTGTTCGAGGGCGCGCAGATTGACATCGTTTTCCGGCGCGACCACACCGCCGGGCGACGGCGCCCCTTTGTCGTGGGCGCGCACGCGCGCCTCGACCTGGCGCACGCTCAACTCACGTCTTACGGCCTCTTGCGCCACCGCAATCGCATCGGCACGACCGATGAGCGGCCGGACATGGCCGGGCGAAAGCTCGCCCTCCTCCACCAACGCCAACACCTCATCAGGCAAATTCAAAAGCCGCAATGTATTGGTGATATGAGGCCGGCTTTTGCCGGTGACGCGCGCGATTTCTTCTTGGGTATGGCCAAACTCGGTGATGAGGCGCTGATAACCCTGCGCCTCTTCGATGGCGTTCAGATCTTGTCGCTGGACATTTTCCACGAGCGCGATTTCGAGCGCCTCGCGATTTGAAATGTCGCGCACCAGCACCGGCACCTCGGTGAGCTGCGCCGTTTGGGCCGCGCGCCACCGCCGCTCGCCGGCAAGAATTTCGTATTCGCCCGCGCGGTCCGGGTGCGGCCGCACCAACAGCGGCTGCAGTACGCCTTGCGCCCGGATCGACGCCGCGAGTGCTTCGATCTGCTCGGCATCGAAATTTCGGCGCGGTTGAAACCGGCTACGGTGGAGATACTCGATCGGCACGGAGTGCGAGCCGGCGACGGTGTTCACCGCCCCGGGCGCCGCCAGTTCGCTATCGTCCCCAAGCAACGCGGAAAGACCACGCCCAAGCCGTGTCGGTCGCTTATCGTCGATCATGCTATCGGCGCTCCTTCGCGCTGTCGTTCGCGCGCCAGCAACTCGCGCGCCAGATGGACATAGGCCTGCGCCCCTGCCGAGTGAAAATCGTAGAGCAGCGCCGGCTTGCCGTGCGACGGCGCTTCGCTCAGCCGGACGTTGCGCGGAATCACGGTCTCATAGACGGCGGCGCCGAAATGCGCGCGCACGTCACTTTCGACCAGGACTGAAAGATTGTTGCGCCGGTCGGCCATGGTGAGAACGACGCCTTGGATTTCGAGCGTGGGGTTGAGGGCGCGTTTGATGCGCTCGACGGTTCGGGTCAAGGCGGTGACGCCTTCAAGCGCATAAAACTCGCATTGCACCGGTATCAGGATCGCGTCGGCTGCGACCAGCGCATTGAGCGTCAAAAGACCGAGCGAAGGCGGGCAATCAACCAACACGTAATCATAATCGCCAATGCGCTCTGCTAACGATTCCTTAAGTCGGTATTCGCGTCGCTCGAGGGCGATCAGCTCGATCTCGGCACCCGAGAGATCGGCGCTTGCCGGCACCAGGAACAAATAAGGAACGAGAGTTCGCCGCATGGTCGTCGGCAGATTTGCCGTTCCGAGGAGAAGCTCATAACTCGAATTGGCCCGATCGTGACGGGAAATGCCGAGGCCGGTGGAGGCATTACCTTGCGGATCCAGGTCGACCAAGAGCACCTGTTTTTCCGCGGCCGCCAGCGCAGTGGCGAGATTGACAGCCGTCGTGGTCTTGCCGACCCCGCCCTTTTGATTGGCAATGCAAATGACGCGTGGTCCACGGCGCGGAAGGAAGCGCTCGAGGGACGATAGCGGGGCGGCATCATCAACGCTCGACACGGGAGACCCCCTCCAGTTTCAAAATGCAGCCGGACGAATCGGCGACGCTGGGCAGGGTCTCCGCCAGCATGTTCCAATCGTGCGCGGCCTTGGTTAATTCGGCGCCGACATTCTTGCCTTTGTGAAAGAGACAAATTGTCGTCGAACCGATAAAGGGTTGCGCCAGGCCGAGCAAATCGGGGAGGCTGGCACAAGCTCGGGCCGTCAGCGCATCGGCCGGAAGACGCGACAGGTCTTCCGCCCGACTGACATGGAGGCGAGCGGTGGCCCGCGTCAAACGGATCGCCTCTGCAAGGAACACTGCCTTGCGCCGGTCGGACTCGACCAGATGGACCTCGGGCACGCCGAGGATCGCCAGGATGAGGCCAGGCAAGCCCGCGCCGCTGCCCAGATCGACGAGCCGACGCGTCCCCGGCGGCAAATGAGCCATCAGCTGCGCCGAGTCGAGGATGTGGCGCTGCCAGACATCACCGATCGTGTTGCGACCAACAAGATTGATGCGCTGGTTCCAGGCGGCCAGCAGACGGACGTAATCCTCGAGCCGAGCCATGGTTTCACGTGAAACATGGGTCACGCGGGCGAAACCCTGGGCGGTCAGCGTCACGCCGCCAACGGCTCCCGTCGTTTGACATAGCGCAGCAGCGCCGCCAATGCCGCCGGGGTTACTCCGGAAATCCGCGACGCCGCTCCCAGGGTCTCCGGTTGCGATGCGGCGAGTTTAGTGCGGATTTCATTGCTGAGGGAGCCGATCGCGGCATAATCCAGCGTGCGTGGCAGGACCAGCGCTTCGTCACGGCGGAAGGCCGCAATTTCGGCCTGCTGGCGTGACAAATAACCGGAATACCGGGCGTCGATCTCGATCTGCTCGGCGATGACCGCGGAAACACTCGCCAAGTCGGGCCAGATCGCGCTGAGCCGGGCCAGGTTCAGCGTCGGATTGGCGAGGAGGTCCGACACCGAGCGAGCGACCCCATCCTGGTTGACGGCAAGACCCTGCGCGTTGAGAGCGGTCGGACTGAGTTTAAGCCGACTGACCAGGACCCTCGCCCGCTTCAGTTCTGCCATCTTCAGGGCGAAGGCGTGTGACCGTTGAGGCCCGACGCAGCCAAGCGCCTCGCCCAGTTGGGTCAGCCGCTGATCGGCATTGTCGGCCCGGAGTACCAGCCGATATTCCGCGCGCGACGTGAACATGCGGTACGGCTCTGTAGTGCCTCGCGTCACTAAATCGTCGATCAGGACGCCGATATAGGCGCTGGCACGGTCGAGCGTAAATTCCCTGCTCCGGCCATCCGCCGCCAGCGCCGCGTTAAGGCCAGCCACCAACCCTTGAGCCGCCGCTTCTTCGTAGCCGGTTGTGCCGTTGATCTGTCCTGCCAAAAACAGGCTCGGCAACCGCCGCGTCTCCAAAGTCGGCCGTAGCTCACATGGGTCGATGTAATCATATTCGATCGCGTAGCCCGGCCGGATCATGCGGACATGTTCCAGCCCCGGAATGTAACGCAAGAGCTCGGCCTGCACCTCGCGCGGCAGCGAGGTCGAAATGCCGTTTGGGTAGACCGTGTCATCGTCGAGGCCTTCGGGCTCGAGAAAAATCTGGTGACGCGTTCGCTCAGGAAAGCGCATCACCTTGTCTTCTATCGATGGGCAATAGCGTGGTCCGACCCCGTGAATCTGCCCGGAATAAACCGGCGCACGATCGATGTTCGCGCGAATGAGCCCGTGGACACGCTCGTTGGTCGCGGTGATATGACAAGGGCGCTGCGGCGTGGCAATGCGTTCGGTCAGGAACGAGAAGGGCACCGGCGGATCATCGCCCCATTGCACTTCGAGCCCGGTCCAATCAATGGTACGCCCGTCAAGGCGTGGCGGCGTCCCCGTTTTGAGGCGCCCGAGAGCAAACCCGGCGTGTGCTAGCGTGGCCGAAAGGCCGGTCGCCGGCGCTTCCCCGACGCGCCCGGCCGGAACCCGCTCTTCGCCACAATGAATGAGACCGCGCAGGAAAGTGCCCGTCGTCAGCACCACCGCGCCCGCTGCGATTTGCTCGCCGCCGTCGGTCAAGACACCGGCCACTCTGCCCCGCTCTGTGATCAAGTCCTCGACACTCGCAGCATGGATTGTCAGCATCGGCTGCTCGGCTAACATCGCTTGCATCGCCTGGCGATAAAGCTTGCGGTCGGCCTGCGCGCGGGGCCCTCGGACGGCCGGACCCTTGCTGCGATTGAGGATGCGGAACTGAATGCCGGCACGGTCGGCGGCGCGGCCCATGACGCCATCAAGCGCATCGATCTCCCGAACCAAATGCCCCTTCGCCAAGCCGCCGATCGCCGGATTGCAAGACATCTCCCCGATGGTTTCGATTCTGTGCGTCAGCAGCAAGGTCTTTGCCCCAAGACGCGCCGAGGCCGAGGCAGCCTCGCAACCGGCATGACCGCCGCCGACAACAACCACATCATATGGTTCCATCATCCCAATCTAACCGCAGAAAGACGCCGAGGCGAGCAAGATCAGAAGCGTGTCTCAATGTTTCACGTGAACCATTTTTGGCTAGTCCCAATTCTCAATAGGGAGCGTCGCCAGCGATGATTTCGGCACTGCTAGATGCACGCTAAATGCGTCGGCCCGACCGCGTTTTACCTAATGCTGCCGCCCTGCCAACGCCAGTGCGCGGCGCCGCTATCTCCTGGTGCGCCAAGTGACTGACAATTCTATGCCGGCGCTCCTTGGCCGATCGCTGGCCGGATAATCTCAAGTACGGGAGGTTATAATTACAGAACTACGGCTCAATAATACAGTAAAAAAGCAAGTGACTTAAATATAAGTCAATAGAAGCGTCGGAAGGCATGGATCGGCACCGCACCTGAGACCATGGGCGTCGCAAGCGCCTTAAGCAGCGGCGCCCGAGGTGCAGCCTCGGCAAGCCTCGCGACGAGCGATCGCATCCGCGCCTGGTCTCATCGTTTTCGCCAAAGTGCCAAATGGAGAAAGCACCTTCACGCCCTTTGAACTATTCGGCGTTCGGCCATAAGCTGTCGTCATTAAAACGCCCGGCCTAACTGGGCGAGTTTAGGGAGGAGGAGAATTTGCAGCGAGTCCTCGTCGCCGCGGTTGCGGCAGGCCTGACGGTCGCGGCGCCGGCCCTTGCCGAGAACGCGCCCGGTATCACCGACCGTGAGATCTTGATCGGGCAAAGCGGACCCTATAGCGGTCCCGCCTCTGCCTACTCCGCCAACAATCGGGTCGAGATCGCCTACTTCACCATGATCAACGATCAGGGCGGCATCAACGGCCGCAAGATCAGGATCATCAGCCTCGACGACGGTTACAATCCCGCCAAGACGGTGGAGCAGACGCGCAAGCTCATCGAAGAAGATCGCGTCGCTTTCATTTTTTCGACCATCGGCACCCCAACCAACGTCGCGATCCGCAAATACCTCAACGACCGCAAAATACCCGACGTGTTCGTTGCCTCGGGTGGCGATTTCTGGGGCGACTATCAGCATTACCCCTGGTCGATCGGACTGCTCCCCAGCTATCGCGTCGAAGCAACGATCTACGCCAAATACATTCTTGCCGAACGGCCGAACGCCAAGGTGGCGCTGCTCTACCAGAACGACGATTTCGGCAAGGACTATCTGAACGGCCTCAAAGACGGCTTTGGTGCCGATTTTGACAAGCATGTGCTGAAACAGGAGAGCTACGCCGTCACCGATCCCACCGTCGATTCGCAAATCGTGTCGCTGCAAGGTTCCGGGGCCGACACGCTGGTCAGTGGCGCCACGGCAAAATTCGGGGCGCAGGCACTGCGCAAGCTCTACCAACTTGGCTGGCATCCGGCGCATTTTATGTCCTATGTCTCGAGCTCCGTCGGGGCGGTGTTGAAACCGGTAGGACTGGAGAAGGCCGTCGGCCTGATCACCGCCGCCTATGGCAAAGACCCGGGCGATCCGCGCTGGAAGGACGATGCCGGCCTCAATCAATGGCGCGCCTTCATGGCCAAATACCTGCCGGGCGTGCCGCAAAACGACAGCAACTATGTCGCCGGCTATCAATATGCCGAGACGCTGGCCCAAGTGCTGAGGCAATGCGGCAACGATCTGTCGCGCGAGAATATCATGCGGCAGGCAACCAACCTTCATGATCTGCATGAGGACGTGCTGTTGCCTGGTATCACCATCAACACGTCGCCGACAAACTACCATCCGGTGCGCCAGATGCAGCTTCAGCGCTTCGACGGCAAGAGCTGGGTCTTGTTCGGCGATGTGTTCGCGGCGAGCTGAGGGCAACGCGCAGCACGTCGGGTCTTGCCTTTGTCGGGTTTTCGCGGGCACCGGCCCGCACTGGGCTTTGGAGACGACGGTCGCGAACCGCGACCGAGAAGTGAAACCGCAAGCAGGGAGGTGAGAATGCAGAAAGCATTAGCCGTGATAGCAGCGTTCGGAATTGCCGCTCTCTCAGGGCACAGAACGCTCGCTGAGGACATGACCGGCGTCACCGCCACCGAGATCAAGGTCGGAAACACCATGCCCTATAGCGGTCCCGCGGCGCCCTACGGGACGCTGGGCCGCGCCATGTCGGCCTACTTCGATACCGTCAACCGCGCCGGCGGCGTCGCGGGCCACAAGATCACTTTCATCAGCCTCGACGACGCCTACACGCCGCCGCGGACCGTGGAGCAGACCCGCAAACTGGTCGAGCAAGATCAGGTTGCGTTCATCTACGCTTCGGTTGGCACCGCCGCCAGCTTGTCGGTACGCAGGTATCTCAACACCAAACATGTGCCGCAGCTCAGCGTGCTCTCCGGCGCCAGCACCTGGAATGATCCGAAGGACTATCCATGGTCGATGAGCGGCATCGCCAGCTATGAGCTCGATGGCCGCATGGTTGGGCAATATCTCTTCAAGCACAAACCCGGCGCCAAGATCGCCGTGCTCTATCAGAATGACGATTTCGGGCGCGATCACATCACCGGCTTGAGGAAATCGCTCGGCGACAAGCTCGGCTCGATGCTGGTGAAGGAAGCGACTTTCGAAGTCACGGACCCGACTGTCGACAGTCAGGTCGTGTCGCTCCAAACCTCGGGCGCCGACACGCTTTATATCGTCGGCATTCCGAAGCTCATGGCTCAGGCAATCCGCAAGGCGGACGCACTGGGCTGGCATCCTCTGCGCTTCATCACCTATACCGGCTCCCCGGTCGCAGCGACTCCGACCTTGGCCGGCCTGAAAATCTTCAAAGGCACGATTTCGCACAACAACCTCAAGGATCCGCAGGACCCGCAATGGGAAAACGACCCCGAGATGAAGGGCTACACCGATTGGATGAACAAGGACTTCTCCAAGCCTGACATCAAGAACGGCTACATCTTCTCAGGCTGGTCCCTGGCAAAGTCTCTGGTCGAGATCCTTAAAATGTGCGACGGCAACTTCAGCCGCGAGAACATCATGAAAGTGTTCACGCATCTGCATGATTTCCGCGCGCCGGGTCTGTTGCCTGGCATCACGCTCTCGACCTCGCCGACCAACTATTCAGAGTTCCAGACCATGCGGAACATGGAGTTCGACGGCGCACGCTGGGTCTTGTTGCCTGCCGAAGAGACTATGTAGCGTCGAACACTTCTCTATGTGTCCCGCTTGGCCAGACCCAACTTCCGTGGTTTCGCGCAAATCGGCTGCCGAAACCCGCAGAAATGCTGAGGATAGGGCGTGAGACGCCGATTTGTGGTGCTAAATCACTAGGTTTATTGCTGCAGAAAATGAGGATTTTGCTTGCGACGGCGAAGGGAATCGTGGTGCTCTGTCACAGACAGAGTGCCGCGCCATGTTCGTCCGCGTCAAGAAGATCGGAGCCTACGAGTATCTCTACCTCGTCGAGAACGCGCGCGAGGGCGGCCGCCACGTGCAGCGCGTCGTCAAAGCGCTCGGCCGCCGCGACGAGATCGAGGCGTCCGGCCTCATCGATGGGCTGATCGCGTCGGCGGCGCGCCATTCGCGCCGCTCGATCGTGTTGTCGAGCTTTTATCGTGGCGAATTGCCGGAGCTGCATCGTCTTAGCATCGGACCCGATCTGGTGTTCGGGCGGCTATGGGCGGAAACAGGGTGTGGCGAAGTGCTGAAGAGCCTCCTCGCCGATCGGCGCTTTTCCTTCGATGTCGAACGTGCGGTCTATCTCACCGTGTTGCACCGGCTGATGATCTCGGGCTCCGACCGCCATGCCAACGACTGGCTGAGCCGGGTGCGTGTGCCGGGCGCCGAAGGGCTCGATCTCGACCACGCTTATAAGGCGATGGCCTGGCTGGGCGAGGTCGACGCCGCGGGCCGCACCACCGCCGAAGCCGTCGAGGAGGCACTCTATCGCCATCGCCAGCCGCTGTTCGGCGCCGTTTCGATCGCGTTCTTCGACACCACGACATTGTGGTTTGAGGGCGCCGGCGGTGAAAGTCTGGGTCAGCGCGGCCACTCCAAAGACTACCGCGGGCATTTAAAGCAGGTCGTGCTCGGCATCGTGCTCGATGATGCCGACCGGCCAATCGCCTCCTTCCTGCTGCCCGGCAACACTGCCGATGTAACGCTGTTGTTGCCGGTGGTCAGGCGTCTGCGCGAGCGCTTCGGAATCCATGAGGCCTGCATCGTCGCCGATCGCGGCATGATCAGCGCCGACACCATCGCGGCTCTCGAAGCTGAGAAGATCCAATACATCCTCGGTGTGCGCGAGCGCACCAGCCGCGAGGTGCGCGCCGAGGTCATCGAGGATGACGGTGTCGCCGTGCCGCTCGTCATCCCGCGCCAGAAAGGTGAGACCGAACTCGCCATCAAAGAGACGACGATCGCCGGGCGTCGTTATGTCATCTGCCGCAATGAGGAGGAGGCCCAAAAAGATGCCGCGGCGCGCGCCGAGCTCGTCGCCGGCCTCGAGCGCAAGCTCGCCCAGGGCGACAAAGCACTCGTCGCTAACAAGGGCTTCCGCCGCTTCCTGAAGACCCCTGAAGGCCGCGGCTTTGTCATTGATCGCGCCAAGATCGAGGCCGATGCACGGTTCGACGGCCTCTTCGTGCTGCGCACCAACACCAAGATCTCCTCCCTTCAGGTCGTTCTGCGATACCGCAATCTGCTGGCCGTAGAGGACGCCTTCAAAATCGCAAAGGCGCTGCTCGCCACCCGCCCGATCTTCCACAAAACCGATGCGGGCATCCGCGGCCATGTGTTTTGCTCATTTCTTGCGCTCGTGTTGCGCAAGGAATTGATCGACCGCCTCACGGCCCGCCGCCGCCAGCTCGAATGGCAGCGCATCATCGACGATCTCGCCGATCTCAGCGCGATCGACGTCGAGCAGGATGGCCGCCGCGCACGGCTGCGCACCGCTCCCGGTCCGACCATCGATCCGATCTGCCGCGCCATCGGTCTCACTCTGCCGCCCGTTTTCCAGGAGATGCCGCTCGGCCCCTAAACCACCCCAAAACCTGTGGTGCCTAAATCTGAAAATGGCCTTCAGGCCATTGATAAGCCGAGATGTTCAAAACGAAACTGCGGAAGTTGGGCCAGAGCGTCCATGCGAACATGGTGTTGACGCTTCATCGGACATGGTGTGTCGGCCGCAGCCCGCCCTGGCGGGCTGCGACCAGCTTCGATTGTGATTGCAATGGAGACTTCTCATGGATGGGACGCTGCCTCAAGACACAGCCTATGGCCGCCGGGTGCCGACCTACGACGCCGACTTGACCGAGGTCGGGGCCGGCACGCCCTGTGGCGAATGGCTGCGCCGCTTCTGGCAGCCGGTCGCGACATCGGCGCAGGCGACGACGCGGCCGAAGAAGGTGCGCGTGCTGGGCGAGGATCTGATCCTGTTCCGCGACCGCAAGGGCCGGCCCGGCCTGCTCTATCCCCGCTGCATGCATCGCGGCACCACCTTGTTCTATGGCAAGGTCGAGGACGAAGGCATCCGCTGCTGCTATCACGGCTGGCTGTTCGGCGTCGACGGCACGTGCCTCGACCAGCCGTGCGAGCCGGAGCATGGGCTGCACCGCGACGTCGCGCGCCAGCCCTGGTACCCGGTCGAGGAACGCTACGGGCTGCTGTTCGCCTATCTGGGACCGCCCGAAAAGAAGCCGATCCTGCCGCGCTACGACATTCTTGAAAACATCGCACCCGATCAGGAACTGCGAGCGTTCGACGACGGTCTTGGCACCGGCGGGAACGGACCGGGCCTCACGCCGCCCTGCAACTGGCTGCAGCATTGGGAAAACATCATGGACCCTTTGCATGTTGTCATTCTCCACGGCACGTTCAGCGGCACGCAGTTCGTCGACGCGATGGCAGTGGTTCCTGAGGTCTCGTTCGCGCCGCTGTCGACCGGCGTGCGGTCAACGCAAATCCGCAAGCTCGATGGCGGCCGCGTGCTGCGTCGCGTCACCGAGGTCATGGTGCCGAGCCTGAGGTTGGTGCCGTCGCCGGTGTTGGAGCCCGGCCCGTCCAATGGCATTGGCTGGACCGTCCCGGTCGACAATACACATTACAAAATCCTCAATGTCGCGAAGATGAAGAAAAGCGCACCACCGCCTCGTGGCTCCCTTTACGACGGCAAGCGCTGGTCGGAACTGACTGCCGAACAGCATCAGGACCTGCCAGGCGATTACGAGGCCCAAGTCGGCCAGGGTGCAATCGCGCTCCACTCCGAGGAGCATCTGGCAACATCCGATCAGGGCGTCGCGATGCTGCGCCGGTTCCTGCGTGCCGAGATTGCACACCTAACCCGAGGTAGCGACCCCGCCGGCGTGATCGTCGATCCGGCGCACGAGATGGTGCGGATCGAAACCGGCAATTTTTTCTCAGACTGAGGTGAAACAACGCATGCTCGACCATATCACCATCGGCGTCGGCGACTTTGCGAAAGCGCAGGCCTTTTACGATGCAGCGCTGGCGCCGCTCGGCATCACGCGATTCGCGAGCGATGGCGCGCATTTCGCCGGCTATGGTGTGAAGCCGAAGGCCTTTTTCTGGATCGGCGCGCGCGACGCAATACACACAGGCACACACATCGCCTTTACCGCGCCCGATCGCGCCACCGTCGATGCGTTCCATCGCGCGGCCCTGGCGGCCGGGGGCCGCGACAATGGCGCACCCGGTCTGCGGACCCAGTATCACCCGAACTATTACGGCGCCTTCGTGCTCGATCCCGACGGCCACAACATCGAAGCGGTCTGCCACCAGCCGTCGTGAATCATACGCGAGGCAGGTGGGCGTTAACGTGGCCGGCGCGTTTTGTTTAGTTTACAAAACTGCTTTTTTGCTGCGGGGAGAGAAGCCACCTTTTCGTACCGCGTGGTCGGTGTTTACGCGAATCGTGGCACCGCGCGACCCTGGCAAAATTTGAAGGTGAGCGGCAGCCAGTTCCGTCTGGACGCCAGTGGCAGGATGATCGCCAAATAGTGGTGGCGACGGTGGTCGTGGCTGCGGCGAATACCGATGACGGTGACGAGATGAGACCGAGCGGCTTTGCTGATTGGGTCCCCAGCAGAAGAGCCTCGACCTGCTCGAACAGGTCAAGGCGATCATCCACCTATATGCCATAGCGCTGACCATCCGGCAGATCTTCTATCGCCTGGTCGGGAAACACGGCTACGCCAAGACCGAGAGGGATACAAGAACCTGGGCGAGATGCCGAACCGCGCACGCCGCGCCAAGCTGCTGTCGATGGACGCGATCCGCGACGACACCTCGACCAGCTATTGCCCGCGCTATTGGCACGACGCTGCGGATTTCTGGGACGATGTCCGGCGCGACGCCGAAAACTTCCAGCTCGACTGCCAGCGGAGGCAACCGCAGCGGCTGGTGGTCATGTGCAAAGCCGCCGGCATCGCCGCGCAGCTTTTCGCCGTCTCCGGGCCCTATGGCATCGCCGTGCTGTCCGGCGGCGGAATTCGACAGCACCTGCGACAAACATCTTGGCGAGAGTTGGGCGCGTCGGGACCGTCCGGTCATTGTCCTGGGGATCGGCGATTACGATGCCTCGGGGGCGTCGATGAGCGACAACATCGCCGAGGACGTCGGTGCGTTCGCGCGCCACTACGGCGGCGAGATCGAGGTCGTGCAAGTGGCGATCACCGCCGAGCAGGCACGCCGTCACCGCCTGCCGTCGGCACCGCCGAAGGAGACCGACCACCTCCCGGCCAACTTCACCGACACCGAGACTGGCAGGCCGAGGCGCTCGATCCGGGCGATTTCGCCAAGTACCTCGAAAATGCCATCCTCGCCCGCCTCGACCGGGCGATCTACGACGCCGTGTTGGAGAGGAGAAGATCCGCAACGAACTGATCGCGCAGCTCGACCAGTTCGAAGAGTAGAAGCACTCCGAAGTGCTAAGGGAGAATCCCAATGATTGAAGCTTCAAAGAGATGCTTGCCTGCGCCGACCACCTCGATTGTCGATCGTTTGGTACGGCCATGACGCATGTGGTTCCTCCCATCACACGAGACCGCAATTTCAAAGCAGAACGCCTCCGGGTCGGTAGGCTCGAGATAGACGTCGCAGGTCGGGGAATGCGGACAATCGTGATCAGCCTGGCCCGACAGCGGATTGGCCCTCACGCTTAATTAGCGCTGAAACTACGGAGTCGGCCTGATGTCGATGACACAGGGGGCCACTATGATATGGAGGGGTAGCGTCGCAACACTGTGGAGCAAGGCCGAGCCGCTGCAAAGCCACAGGAAGTCTAGCAAGGGAGGTGGGCAATGACGGGTTTGCTCAAGCCGACCAGAAAATCGTCGTGCGTCGGGTTCGTGCTGTTTCACCCGAAATGGCCTCTACAGCCAAATCTTGCATGCGGCGGCGCATTTTCCTTGCGGGCTTATGTCCGTCGTAATGCAGCCGTCGCCACCCGCATTGCTGCTCCAGCAGTCGTCCTGAGCGGTGTTCCCGGATTGGCCTCTGCCCAGGTTGCACGGCAGCGGCTGAATGGTCGAAGTGGCACGCTGCTGGCTACAATGGCGCTGGTTGCGGTGACGGCGTTCGCGCCGGGCGCGGTAAGGGCGCAGGACGCGACTTGGCTCCTCACTCCGGCATCGGGCAATTTTAACACCGCCACCAACTGGAACCCGGCGACGGCGGTGCCAACCGGCACCGCTTTCTTCGGCACATCTAACACCACCGCGCTGACGTTCGCGGCCAACACGGTGGTCGGCGGCTGGACATTCAACGCCGGGGCCCCGGCCTATACGTTCGTTAACAATCAGTCGCTCACTTTCAATGGCGCCGGGATCGTCATTAACGGCGGCGGCGCCACCATCACCAACACTCTCACAGGCTTTTTGAATTTTAACGGCAACAACACGGCCGCCAGCGGCACCATCAACAACAACGGCCAACTTAATTTCAATATCACCAGCACGGCCGGCAACGCCACCATCAACAACAACATCGGCGGTTTGGTGAATTTCAATTTCAGCAGCACGGCCGGTAACGCCAAGATCACTGACAATTATAACATGGACTTCAACAACAACAGTACAGCCGGCAGCGCGACCATCACCAACGGCGCCAGCGGCGACCTGCGTTTCAGCGACACCAGCACGGCCGGCAACGCCACCATCACCAACAACAACACTATTTTCTTCTTCGACAACGCCACGGGCGGCAACGCCGCCATCACCAACAACAGCGGTGCGTCCGTCAATTTCTCGGGGAGCACCGGCCCTGCGGGCAACAATCAGCTCACCGCCAGCTCGATTGCGGGCGCCGGCTCATTTCTGCTCGGAGCCAACCAACTGACGGTCGGCGGCAACAACATATCCACCGACGTCAGCGGCGTTATCTCGGGTACTGGCTCGCTGGTTAAGGTCGGCGCCGGCACACTGACGCTCTCGGGCAACGATAGATTGGGCAGCACAACCATCGACGGCGGCACGCTCGCGGTTGACGGCGGAACCCTCAATGCCAGCAACGCCATTATCGTGGGATCAACTTCGGGCAGTTCCGGGACGCTCAATATCGGCGCGGGCGGGAGCGTAACAACCCAAAATCTCGCCGTCGGTCAAAGCGGAGTTGGAATGCTCGCAGTCCAAAACGGTGGGACGCTGACGGATTTCGGGGGGTTTGTTGGCGATTTACCGGGCTCGCGGGGCACGGTGACGGTATCCGGCTCAGGCTCCACGTGGACGAACACCGGAACCATCCAGGTCGGCGCTTTGGGCAGTGGCACGTAGGGTGGGAAAAATAAAGGAATCGCAAGGAAGATGGGGAGAGGAAGGAGGAAATAGGGAATATGATTATGGGGGGTGATTGATGCAGGCCTACGCGGACGAGGGTGTGGATTGGAGAGAAGGGATTGCGGCTGTTTGGGCTGGAGAAGCACGCGTGGGGGGTGGAGGGATAGCGGCGGTATCGGATGTGACGGGAATTGCGCGCAGCACGATTGGGCGTGGGTAAAGGAATTAGCGAGTGATGATGAGGCGGCGCCAGGACCGCATCGCGTAGGGGGCGGAGAGAAAGCAACGGTGACACAACCGAGCTTGGTCAAGGCATTGCTGGAACTTATCGAAGCTGCAATCCGTGGCGATCCGGAAGTGGATCTATTGTGGGTCAGCACCAGCCAAAGGCACCTGGCGAAAGCGTTACAGGCCAGAGGCTACAGCATCACGCACAAGACGGTGGGGTGTCTGTTGCGGGATATGGGGTTCAGCCTGCAGGCCAATGCCAAGACCAAAGAAGGCGGCAATCATCCCGACCGCAATGCGCAGTTTGAATACATCAATGCAAAGGTGAAGACGTTCCGTGCCGCGGGTCAGCCGGCGATCTCGGTGGATACCAAGAAAAAAGAGCTGGTTGGGGACTTTAAAAACCAGGGCCGCACGTTACGCAGAAAAGGTAATCCGGAGCCGGTGCGCACACATGACTTCATGATCAAGAGCAAGGGCAAAGTTAATCCCTACGGGATCTATGACATTGCCGCCAATGAAGGCTGGGTCAATGTCGGAATCAGCCATGACACAGCCGCCTTTGCCGTTGAGAGCATTCGCCGCTGGTGGCAGAAAATGGGCAGAAAACGTTATCCCAAAGGGAAACGACTGCTCATCACGGCCGATTGCGGCGGTTCCAACGGATCGCGCGTGCGTTTATGGAAAACCGAGTTGCAAAAGCTTGCCAATAAAACCGGCCTCTCCATCACGGTTGCTCATCATCCGCCCGGCACCAGCAAATGGAACCGCATCGAGCACCGCATGTTCTCCTTCATCAGCATCAATTGGCGTGGCAAACCGCTCATTAGTCATCAGGTCATTATCCAGCTGATTGCCGCCACGAAAACTGAGACCGGTCTTAAAATCCGCTGCGCGATCGATGAACAGTATTACCCAAAGGCCCTCAGCGTCCCCAAAGCTGCCCTCAACGACCTCAACATCACCTTCAATGACTTCCATCCCGATTGGAATTACACCATCAGGCCGCATAAGCTACATTAAAGCGGTTATTATTCCCGCGCCCTTACCATCGAAAACGGCGGTACGGTGAACAGCGGCGGCGGCGGCTCCATCGGATTGTCTGGCGGCTCGACCGGTTCGGTGACAGTGACCGGCCCGGGCTCCACTTGGAACAACACTCCAGGCGGCGGGCTCAATATCGGCAGTTTTAGCACAGGCACACTCACGATCGAGAACGGTGGGACGGTCATCAATAACACCGCTTTCACCGCCAATATCGGCGAAGGCGCCGGCTCGCGGGGCACGGTGACGGTGACCGGCACGGGCTCCACTTGGAGCAACAGTTCGGGGGTGAACATTGGCAACTTGGGCACGGGCACGCTCACGATTGCGAACGGCGGCGTTGTCACCGGCTCCGGGCCTACGGTGATCGCGGCGAACGCCGGTTCGATTGGAACCCTCAACATCGGCGCAGGCGCGGGCGGTCCAGCGGCTACACCCGGCACGCTCACTGCGCCGAGCATCGCGTTTGGCGCTGGCACCGGTACGCTCAACTTCAATCACACGTCCTCCGACTACGTGTTTGCGCCCGCGATCAGCGGCAACGGCACTGTCAATGTGCTCGCGGGCACCACGACGCTAACAGCCGCCAACAGCTACAGCGGAGCAACGAACGTCGACGCGGGCAGTTTGCGAGCAGGCGCGCTGAACACGTTGAGCCCGAATTCGGCAGTGACGGTCGCGAGGGGCGGAACGCTCGATCTCAATGGCTCCAGTCAGACCGTATCCAGCGTCGCCAATGCGGGCTTGGTGAACTTGGGCGGGGGTGCCGCGCCGAATACGGTCTTGACGACGACCAACTACAGCGGCGCTGGCGGCACGCTCGCCATCAACACGTTCCTGGGAGCCGACGGATCGCCCTCCGACAGATTGGTGATCAACGGCGGCACGGCCGACAATTCGTCGCTGCGCGTCATCAACACCACCGGCCCTGGAGCGGAAACGACGGGGAATGGTATCGAGGTCGTGCAAACGATCAATGGCGGCACAACGGCAACCGGTGCGTTCGCGCTCAACGTTCCTGTGGTCGCCGGACCTGACGAATATTTCCTGTTTCGCGGCAGCGTTGACACCAGTGCCCCCAATAACTGGTACCTGCGCTCAGACTTTATCGTCCCGCCAACGCCGATCCCCCCCACCAACAACGTCACCGACGCCACCAACAACGTCACCGACGCCACCGATCTCGCTGCCAATACCCTTTCCTCCCTTTCCGGCCGATCCGCCGCCGCAGCCTTTGCCGCCGGGCATTTATCCGATCATCGGTCCGGAGTTTGCGGCTTACGGGGTGGTGCAGCCGATTGCACGGGAGTTGGGCATGACCATGCTCGGCACCTTGCACGAGCGCATCGGCGATACGCTGACGGTCGAGAATGCCGGCACCGGCCCGGTGGGGCCGCCCCAGTCCGCCTGGGGCCGTTTCTTCGGCGAGCAGATCGACAACAGTTACCAGGCTTTTGCCGCGCCCAACGCAAACGGCCAGATCTTTGGCTTCCAGGCTGGGCTCGATCTGTGGCGCGGCAGTTTCGTCCCCGACCATCGCGAGGCGGCGGGCCTCTATTTTGCTTATGGCAACGCCAATCTGAACGTTAGCGGTCTGGTGACCAACGCGGCGGCCACGGCCTATGTGCGAAGCCCGGTAGATACGTGTTGTTGGTCAAGTCCCAATTGAGCCTTGGTTGACCTGGTTGAGGATGCCGGCGTGCTCGCTGCGGTCAAGGACAAGGCGCGCTACCGCGCGCGGGCCTTCAGCCCTCCTTGACCCCCGCTGCGCGCGCCGCCCATGGGGTATCAGATCGGGACGGCGGAATGACCGGTCCCAATCGAACAACGGAATAAGGAATAGACCGTGCTTCAGGCGGGCATGGCGATAGCCGGATCAAACCGCTTACCTGTTTTGAGCACGCCGAAGCAGAGAACCAAGAGCTTGCGCATCGCCGCGACGACGATCTGTTTGGGTTTCAAGCGGCCCGCGCTTTTCAGCCGCGCGACGAGAGCGGCGACGGCGGGATTGAAGCGCATTGCGGATAACGCCGACATGTAGAGCGACGATCGCAGCACGGCGTTGCCTATCTTTGAGATACGCGTCGGGCGGTCAATCGAGGAGCCGGACCGATGGTGGCTTGGGTTGAGGCCCGCATAGGCAACCACCTCGCCGCTCCGACGAAGAACTCCAGGCTCCGGCATCTCTGTCAGCAGCAAGGCGGCCAGCGTCTCACCGACGCCGATGACGCTGAGCAGCAGGTCACGTCTGCCGCGTAGGTCGGGGTCCTGGTCGATCGTCTCGGCGAGGGTCCTGTCGATCACCTCGAGTTGGGTGGTGAAATGTTCAATCGTCGCGGCGGCCATCGCGGTCGCCGTCCTGTCGCCGAGACCGCTGGCAATACGGTTCTTCCATTCCGCCCGGTTGCTGACGATGCCGGCACGCACAGTCTGCAACTCACCAAGTCGTCGCATCGCCGGCGACGGTGGCGACCAAGGCTGCGGCCTGAATAACTCGGCATATTCGCGGATCAGGGCAGCATCAATCTTATCGGTCTTGTTGCGACCAAGTTTGGTTCGGGCGAAGTCCCGGATCTGAGCCGGGTTGACGACGCTGACAACGTGGCCCGCGTCGTGGAGTGCCAGCGCTACGCCGAGGCTGTGACGACCGGTCGCTTCCATGCAGACATGGGCTTGTCTGCTCCCCATGGCCTTGAGCCACGACAGCACCAGCTTCCAGCCATCCGGGCTGTTGTCGAAGATCCTGGCCCGCTTGCGCTGGCCCCTCGCGCAGTTTGCATCCAAGGTCTCCTTGGAAACATCGATACCAACTACAGAGTCACTGACTTGTTGCACCATTTCAGGGGTTGAGGACGGCAAGGCTCCGCGTCTGGCCACCTTGTACACGGGATCAGCGGCACGCCGCGTCCCTGGATACCGTCCGGCATCAACAGCGGAGCTTGGAGAAGCGGGGCCGTATCTACCGCACAGGTTCTTGGACCGAAGGGACGCATGAGGCTCACCGCTTTCCTTGCTGTTTGGCGAGATATCGTTACCCGCCGAACAAGCCACAACGTACAAGGGACGCTGGGCCTCAACGCCTATTCGGTTGGCGGCTATTGGACCCATTACGGTCCCGGCGGCTGGTATATCGACGCGGTGGTTCAGGGCACGATCTATGGCGGCAATGCCGAAGCGCAATTCAGCACGCTGGACTTCACCAGCAACTTCAGCACCAAATTGCCGACCACCGGAACGGGCGTCATTACCTCGCTGGAGGCTGGCTATCCGGTAGCGCTACCGATGCTCGGCCCACGTTTCATTCTCGAGCCGCAAGCGCAGATCCTGTGGCAGCATGTCGCCTTCGGCCAAAACAGTGATGACTTGGAAATCGTCAATCTTGGCTCCACCTCGGGTGTCACTGGGCGGCTTGGGCTGCGTGCCCAGTGGACCATCGCGGGTGCGAATGACCAGGTTTGGCAACCTTATGGGCGGGTGAATTTCTGGCGGGCCTGGGGCGGCAACGCGGCGACGAGCTTTGGCAATTCCGCCGTTCTGGTCCCGCTCGTGGAGCAGGCGACCTGGGGCGAAGTCGCTGCCGGTGTCACGTTCAAATATACTCAACAGCTAAGCTATTATGCTCAGTTCGGCTATCAGTTCGCGCTCACCAACAACACCGGCATCAGCGGTTTCATCGGCGATATCGGCCTCAGATACACGTGGTGAGTTGCGCCCCGGAACTCGTTCGACGTGTGACATTCGTGCCTGCGAAAATGCTCCCGAGACCGCATTGCATCGATTTGACTCGTTCGCAATGCTATCGTGGAAGTAACCGCTATGGGACGGAGCCGCCGCCGCCAAGCGGCGATGAACGTCTGCTTGCCGGACCGCCCGATGAGCCGCCTACGGTGAGGTTGGGTCGGGAGCCGTCCTCTGAACGGGGTATACCAAGCGTATGATTTGGACCAATCGGAAACGACGCCGCGACCGGGCACATACATCTGCCCGGCGACAACGCGATTTTTGGTTTCGAGAATAAGAGTTATCTAAAGTAAACCGCGCCTTGCGCGCGCAACTGCAGTCCAACGCTGGGTTCGCTACGGTGTCGGTGGGGCGCTTCTAGCCTCGGGGACCTCTAGTTCTAGTCTTAGTCTAGGCATCGACGGTTGACTCGCTGAAAAGCAGGCTTAGCAACGCGGTCGGCGCAGCGCCCTGTTGTGCCAAGAACTCGACGATTTCGAACTCATCCACCCCGCTGTGGCGCGTGTTTTCCCATTCATGGCGAACCAACAAGTTTCCGGTCGCCCGGTCAAATACCAGTCGCCACACGTCTTCATCGCCTAACGACGGCCCACGTGCACTCCGGTAAAACACGCGCTGGAGAACAGCCATGCTCGCTCCATCCTTTGCCTCCCGCTAGGGATATGGGAACGAGATAGAGCGTGCGATAGCCGCGTCAAGGCGAAATCTCCAGGCTGGAACCAACACCAAGGTCGGTCGGATAGTTCGACCGACCAGCCTCAGACCCTCGCCGATCTTGCATCACCGCCATGGGACGCCGTCGGCCATCAATCGTCGCCGCCTGAGCCATGCGGCACGGTCTCGATCGAGATGATCGGCCTAGGCTTCGCTGTTGCATCGATCGTCGTGGGCTCGGGCGATTGATCGGGGCGCACGATGTGGATCGTGAGCGAGGTGACGCGGTCAACGTCGAGGTTGACCTTGCCCTCGGTGCCCCAGGCGCGGTGGAGGATGATCTCGATCGCTTTGAGGCGCGCGGACCATGGGGCGGTGTCATCCTGCATGCATTCGATCGCCTTTTGCGTTGCCTCGGGGGAAGCGTCGCGCGCCGCTTTGAGCGCGCGCCGGTAGCCGCGTGCAGCGCCCAGACTATTTCCGCTCTGGCCCTTCTTCCAGGGACGGAGATTGGCGAGTTGCCCTAGCGTGCCGTTGGGCATCTCAGTGCTTTTTAGCGACCTACTCTCATGCTTCGCAAGCGTGAATGGCATCATCGGTTCGGATGCGCTGGCCCAGGAAGACGCGGGATGTTGGGCAGGCCAATTGACTTACCTGTACAGCGACAGTGGCCGCCGCATGAGCGATGAGCTAATTGCGTGCCCCTATCTATTCGCCTTTTCTTGCCCCGAATGGGGGCGAACGGCAACGCACTCGCCCGCCTGTTCGGGACGTCTGGGCGGAGTTGCTTCCCGCCCCGAAGGCTTGGCGTTAGGATCGTTAGTCAACCAAGGCAATGGAGGCAGCGTCATGTTCAATCTGCGCAGCCTTGATCTCAACCTGTTGACGGTCTTCGAGGCCATTTATGAGCTCGGCACCGTTAGTGCTGCCGCCAATCGCCTTGCGCTCAGCCAATCAGCTACTAGCCACGCTCTGTCCCGGCTAAGAGAGGTGTGCGGGGACGACCTCTTCGTCCGTGCTCGCCAAGGGCTGTCTCCTACACCGGTAGCGCAGGAGATGTATCCTACGATCAAACAGGCGCTGGATGCTTTGCGTACTACTTTGGCGGAGGCAAGCGGGTTTGATGCCGGCACGTCGCAACGCCGTTTCCGCATCAGCATCCCGCATCCTATGGGGCCGTTTTACGCACTTCACCTGCGAGCGGCGGTGAGGACAGCCGCTCCGGGCATCACGCTTGCATTCAACACTGCGTCCATGCCAGTTGACCTGGAAGAAAACCTCCGTGACGGCGCCGTGGACATCGCCCTTGACTGGCTCGCAGCCGAGCTGGATCCATTCGTGAACCAGAAAGTGTTTGATGATCGGCTCATACTCTTGGGGAGATCCGGTCATCCTGTAATCAAGACAAGTGTCACACTCGACGACTTACGGAAGGTGGAATTCGTCGCCCCACACCGCCGACGTGATGTCGAACATCTGCCGTATGCCCTTCGCGAATTCTACAAGCTGGGCTTGCCAGAAGCGGTGCGAGTTAGCGAGCTTCTTGAAATACCTACAGTGGTGGCAAACACCGATCTGATCGGCGTATTCGCATCGAGCATGGGGGCACTCATGCGGAGGCAGCTCGGGCTTGAGGTCCTGCCGCTTCCGATCGAACTACCCGAATTACCGATTTACATGGTCTGGCACGAGACACGCCGTCACGATGCCGCGCATCGATGGCTGCGTGAGGTTGTCGTGCTGGAATTGGCCCGATTTGCCGAGGGCTGAGCCACGCAGCTTGCACCGTAAGAAAATTCAGTGGCTCAAGATTTGGTACGTAGTTGTCAATATATTTCCTTGTGTCACAAAAACCGTTCGATAGTGTGTGGTTGAGACGGGCGCTGTTCGCGCCCGCCTCAAAATGATTTTCAGTGACCTGTGATTACAAAGACGTGCGCCATCGTGCAGGCGTAAATGCCGAGACTCGGTCCTGAAATGCTCAAAACAAGATTTTAAATGACGAAAGCGTCGAACGGCGCCGTAATAGAATTCTTCACATGCCCATGACGTTGAGCGAGAAAGAAACCGCACGCCCGTTGGGCGATGGGATCCATACTGTGCCGCCGCTGCTCGCGACCAGCTTAGTTTTACCGGTCGAAGACAACGGCGCTGCGATCTGCGACGCCTCCGAGATATCGATCTCGATCACCAGCTTGTCGCCGTCGACCTTGTGATTGACGTTATGCATTGTAGGGGCCTTTCAGGTGTTGGTGGGTGTGCAAGCGTTGAGTTTCGCGGTAGTTGTCAATGATCCGGCGCACCAGCTCACCCCCTGAGATGCCGAGGCGTTCGGCCTCGGTCTGTAGCCAGACGATCTGCGGTATCGGGATCGAGAGGTTCAATCTCGCCATCGCGGCCATGACGCGTCTCCGTGCGGTTGATGACGCGTTACATACGGCGCGTGGCTGGGTGCTACGCTGCTGAATTGCGTGCACACGCAGTATGCACGGTATGGCATCCCGCCAATGCCGAAGGCCCGAAACCGGCGGTGCAGATATTTGGAGCGCATAAGGCGTTTGGGAGAGATTTCGGACCGTCGGTATGACCGGACGGGGGCGCTAGCAATTAAGATTGCTGGATCTTCGTTGTAGTCGCGCCTTCCCTCCCGATATACCGCGCCGCCCGCAAGCTGCTGCTAACAGCTACACGCATCTTAACTTATCGAAAAGCGATCTTCGGCAAAGGCCCTGACTATGAGTAGTCGTGTGTCTACATTTCCCGTGCAACTCATCAAGTCTCTCTTGGCCAAGAAGCCGGCCCAAACCCCCAAGACCACCACATTCGACGTAGAAAAGTTGGAGACAAAGTTGGGCGTCGAGCTTCGCGCACTTGAGGAGCGTGCTGGCATTTCTCAGGAGGTGCACCGGGTACTCGCGATGGCGCCCCTTCATCTCTCGACGCCAGTCGCGAACGACACAGTCCACGGCAGTAATGATGTTGCTGCGCGCTTGGCTTGCATCGGTGAGCTTGGCTGCTTGTCGGGTCGCCTGATCAAAAACTAGTCGCCCGCGCAGCCGCTATTGCGGCGGCTTCACCTGTCGGATCAACGCACGGGCTTGAGCGAGCCGATAAAGCTGGGCGTGTTACCGCGATGGTCTCGCCCAGCTCGGCGATGACACGTTGACCTCCACAGGCTGTGAACAAACGTCGATATGGCCTCCGCCAGCGCGAAGCTGGCGGGGCCTGAAGCCGTGCCTTGTCTTGGAGGATCGAAGCCTGCTTTCGCTGGACGCTGGCCTAGTCGCTCTGGTCGCTGGTGGCGCGGGATGCCGCCCGTTCGATCCGGGCTCAGCGTGTAAGGGATGCCTTGTTAATTTTCAAGGCCGGAGGGTTTGCGCTTCGCCGCAAGCTCATCAAGCCAGCGTCACCTAGTCTAAGTCTAGCATCGGAAACAACGCGATTTTTGGTTTCGAGAATAGAGATTATCTAAAGTAAACCGCCCTGCTCGCGCTCAGCGAACCGCCGCCGGTTTGATTGGGGATGCCCCGGTGCGGAGAACAAGCTGCGAAATCTTGGCGTCGGAAGTCCCTAGCGACAAGCCACGCTGGCCAAAGTAAATTCCTGGCCCAGAACGCTATGGTCAGCGGGTTTTCACATCCTCCCCGACGCCTAGCCCTTGATCTCGACCCCCATCGCATCCGAATAGGCGCTGCGGACTGCGTCCGGCTGACCGGCTAGCCACGCGAAGGGGCGGAGCAGGATCTGTGCATTGGCGTCTTTGGCGAGCTGCTCACGCGTTACTCCCGTGGTCAAGATGGCCCGGTTCATAATCGGCAGCGTCACGCCGTCGCGTAACGTCGGATCGCGGATCACCGCTTTCGGGTCGCTGCCCTCCGCGATGGCGTCGAGATCCGAGAAAAAACGGCGCCGGATCAGCGCCACGCCCTTGTCGCTCGCGGCGAGATTTTCCTTCTCGCGGTCGGCGATCTCGCCTTGGCCCATCCACGCGATGAAATCCTGGTTCATGATGTGGCTGGTGATCCACCGGCCGGTCTTTTCGTCCTTGATCGGGGAATGCCAGGTCGGGATCGAATTCTGGACATAAGGTTCCCGGTCTTGTGGCACGCGGGCAAAGAACCAGGCGACAGACAATGTACTGTGGTCGTCGATCGGTACGCGCCATTCAAAATGATTGCCGGTGAAGAGCGCATTCGGCCATAGGCAGACGCGGCCGACGCGCCACAGCTCGTCGTTCTCGTCGGTGTCCTCGCGGACACGGCGATAAACAAAACCGTAGTCGAATTCTTCGAAATCCACCTTGCGGTGACGGGGGCTATAGGGGCCGTTCTTACCCTTGAGCCGCACGCTCCAATTGGCGTGCATCCATTCGAAATGGACCGGGTCAATCGAGTTTTCCTGGCACTGGAACCAGTTGCACGGGATCTCCGAAATCACCACCTGCACAAAGCCGTTTTTCCAGGTGAACGGCTCCCAATTCGGCACGAACGGCGCCGGCTCCGGCCCGAGATAGGCCCATAGCATGCCGGCATGCTCCTCAACCTTATAGGCCTTGATCTTGATGCGCGCCTTCGTGTTGGCGTCGGGATGCGCCATGTCCTCATAGGGTTGGGCGAGGCAATTGCCGCGCTCGTCATAAAGCCAACCATGATAATTGCAGCGCAAGCCGCAGGCTTCGACAAAACCGTAGGACAGATCGGCACGGCGATGACAACAATGCCGATCAATGAGACCGTAGGTGCCGTTGAGGTCCTTGTAGAGCACCAGGTCTTCGCCCATCAGCCGCACCGGCTTCACCCGAGTGGTCTCGTCAAACTCGCTCGCCCCGGCAATCGGCATCCAGTAGCGCCGCAACAGCTCGCCCATGGGCGTGCCAGGGCCGGTTTGCGTCAACAGCCGGTTCTTGTCTTCGCTCAACATAATTTAGCTCCTAATTCCCATTCAGCATTCGCCGCGAGCGCTGACCTGAAACGACGGCACGGCGCTCGATTGCGGCAGTCGCTAGAACGCGCGCTCGTTTCACGGCCATGCTGGCGCTAGGCGCGGTGGCCGTAAAGCCATTCGATTTCATGGTAGTCCTGCGCGCCGTGCCCGCCGAAAAATTGGTTGCGCAAGAGCCTGCCGACGCCGTCGATATGGAATACCCCACCCATGAACCCGGCCGAAATCTGCACCCGCGCGGTGCGCAGATAGCGCGCTTCCTGATAAGCGAGCAATGCCTTTCCGACATCGCTGATCTCACGCACGCGATCGGCAAGGCAGACCGCGTCCTCAATCGCCTGACAGGCGCCTTGCGCAATATATTGGAGCATCGGATGAGCAGCGTCGCCCAAAAGCGCGATCCGGTTGCGCACCCAACGAGAAATCGGCTTGCGGTCAACCATTTCCCAGCGCCGGTCACGCTGAAATCTTCGTCAATGATTTTCGGACATAGTCACAGCATTGCGCATAATGCGCCTCGAGCTCCCGGGCATTGCCCCAATCCGCCGCCGGCCAGCTCGGCGATTTGAATACCGCGACCTGGTTGAACAGCTCACCCCGCCGGATCGGATATTGGACGAAATGCATGTCGGGCCCACACCACATGATGACATTGTCCAGCCCGGCGTGTTCCGACACGTCTTCGATGGGAATGGCGCCGCGATAGGCAACATAGGGAAAGACGCGCGGCGGGCCGTCATTGCTGACAAATTGCCGGGTCGGCGACCACAGCCCGTCGGCGCCGATCAAGGCCGCGCAATCATAGACGGTGCCGTCGCCGCAGGTGACGCGCGCACCGTCGGCATTCTCCTCGATCCGCGCCGCGTCGCGCCCTGTCTCGAGCGTGATCCGGCTTACCGCACGACAGGCGTCAAGCAAGACGCTCAGCAGATCCGAACGGTGCATCACCAGGTAGGAATAGCCGAAGCGCTCGACGAACGGCGCGCCGAGATCGAGCGCCGTGATGATCTCGCCGGAAATGGCATCGCCCCACGCCAGGCGCTCCGGGAAGACGGCGAAGCGCCGGATTTCGGTCAGCACCCCGAGCCGATCGAGCGCATTGGATGCGTTGGGCGCCAACTGCAATCCGGCGCCGATCTCGCCGAACTCCGCCGAGCGCTCGATGACATGGACGCGGCGGCCGGCCTGCGCCAGACCCAGCGCCGCCGCGAGGCCGCCGATCCCGCCGCCGACAATAACAAATTCGAATTCCGCCACGATGCATCCCTTCCTGACAGCTTGCCCCTTGAAGCAGCGCACCCGCCGGGGACAGTCCTTGCGAGCCAGAACCTATGGCGCGCCGCCGTCGCGGGCCATGGCGACATGATCCGAGGCGACGCTTGCCTCGTCGACACGAGCAAGGCGCTTTTCCACTAGCTCGACCCACAACGCCGCGCCCAGCGGCAGGATGGCATCATTAAAATCGTAATTGGGATTGTGCACCGCGCAGCTGCCGTCGCCGTCGCCATTGCCGATGTTGATGAAAGCACCTGGCCGCGCGTTCAGCATGAAGGAAAAATCCTCCGACGCCATCATCTGGCGACCATCCCTGATAACACTCTCCTCGCCGACCAGCTCGGCGGCAACATTGGCGATGTAGCGCGCCTCGTCGGCGTGGTTGACGAGCGGCGGATAAACGACACGGTAATCGGTGCTCGCCGTGGCACCAAGGCCGCTGGCGACACTGGCGGCTAGTTGCTCAATGCGCTTGCCGATCGCGCCCATGATTTGCGGCGTGAAACAGCGCACCGTGCCGCGCAGCACGGCATGTGCCGGAATGACATTGTAGGCATCGCCCGCATGTATCTGGGTCACCGTGACCACCGTAGGCTCGAACGGGCGCATGTTGCGCGACACGATAGGGAACGGGTCGAATGGCCGCGACGCAGAGTGCCGACCACGCCCGTCTTGGCGAAACCGCGCCGCACTTCGACGCCGTAACTGGCAAGCCGTCGCGCGACGCGATCGGCGGTCCTCTCCTCCTTATAGCCGAGCTCCGGGTGGGCATGAAGATCGCGGCGGAATGCGGTCATCTCGGCCGCGAATTTTTGCATCTCGTCGATCACCGTCACCACGTCTCTCCCGCTCGACAACTCACGCTAGCCCAACGCTGCCCGTGCCGCTAGCAATGCCGCGGGCAGTTCATGGGCCCCGATGTCGCGGCGCAATCCTTGTCCTCCGCGCGCGTCCCAAATCGCATAATCGGTAGCGCTGTCGGCAAACCCCAGGGCGCTCAGGGCCGCGGGCAGGCTCGGCAGGTGATCGCCATAAGCCGCGACCACGCCGCCATTCAGGCCGGCGAGCGTCTCGCAGATTGTGCCGAGCATCGCGTCGGTATGTTTGAGACCGTGAAGGAAGCGACGCAGTTCGTTGCAACCGGCGATTGGAGGCAACATGGGCGCGGGGTCGGCAACGGAGCAGTCCCAATCGCCGCCGGCCCACGGCCCGTGATTTTCCATGGTGATGGCAAAGAGGAATAGGCCACGGCCACCGTCGCGCAAGATCGCCGTCGCGCGGCGGGCGAGCTCGGCATCGGCGATAAAAGCGCCCGCGCGCTCACCGTCAGCAAAGTGCTCCTCGCCCCAGAATTCGTCGAACCCGAGTGCCTCCATGACCTTGCGCCGGCCGTAGAACCGTTTATCGAACGGGTGCAGGCATAGGGTGCGGTAGCCCTGGTCGCGCAGCTCCCATGCCAGCGACGGTAACGGCACTTTGGCGAAGGCGTGATAGGGATTCCAACGGTCGAACCCCAGGGCTGCGACATCGAGACCGGTCAGCGCCGAAAATTCTGCGCGCACCGTGTAGGCACCCCAGCCCGACACCGCGAACCGTCCGGACTGAATCCCGTTGCGGACGCAATGGTCGAAGGCCGGCAGCAGTTCGACGGGTATGTCCGGGTGCAGGCGCCGCGCGTCAAAAAAAAATTCGCATTGCAGCATGACGATTGGCGGCGCCGTGCTGCGCGGGCGCCCGATTTTCGGTGCCGGCGGCGGCGGACGACGTTGCCGGCGCTCAGCGCGAGCGATCGCACCATAAATCGGCAGAACCGCCAATGGTCCCAACCGCTTTGCATCCGCGAATGGCTCGCCCCGCGG
Organism: uncultured Alphaproteobacteria bacterium; assembly: GCA_963804725.1. GTDB lineage: Bacteria > Pseudomonadota > Alphaproteobacteria > ATCC43930 > CGMCC-115725 > JAATGI01. The sequence continues at coordinate 414,801 of CAWDRN010000001.1, forward strand.
CCCCAGCCATCGTGCGAAACGCGCGACGGCGCCAAGACACGGTTGGTAAAACGTCGCAGTTGCGACAATGAGAACAAGGGCCAAGACGATCGCGCCGGGCCATGGCGACCAGCGCCATTGGCCGGGCTCCAATACGAGCAAGACGCCAAGGGCCGCAACGATCGTGAGGAAGCCGCCGATGACGAGACTCGGGCCAGCGAATGGCAGATAGAGTTGCGGGTGGCGAAAGATCTCGATGAATTCCGACATGTCCGAAAACACCACCGGCTCCCGGAGCGTCGCGCGCTTCACCGCATCGGCAAAGGCGTAGCCGCCAAACACGGCGAGACTCGCCCCACCGGCAAACAACGGCCGCGCTGTGGCCGCAAACAAGAGCCCGAACAAGCCGAACGGTCCCGCCACGTCGACCAGCAGTGCCCAATCGACCCGCGGCCAGGCGTGCGCGACCCATCGACAAGCCGCCCAGCCTAACCCGGTCAGGACCAGCCCGCCCGCTATAATCGCGCCAAACATCGGGCGCACTCTAGCGGATCGCAATTGTCGCAAGCTAGTCGTTCGCTGTCGCGGACGGTTTTTCCGATTCGAACGTCGCTTCTACCATCCAACGGCTGCCGCCGCGCATTTTCCTTGCCCCTCGCGGTGGCACATAGGTTCTTGTTCTCCAAGAGATGCACGCGATAGCCGCGTCAGCGCCGCCCCGATGGAGATGGAGGCTTGCGCCATCGACAATGGCCCGCATCATCCCGCCCGCCGCGGCGGCGGCAATTGAATCACTCGCTAGGTCCGATCGGCCGGCTCTGCCATAATCATTCGGCTAGTTCAGCGAGGCGGCCATGCGAATCGCGATCATTGCGGCAGGAGACATGGGTTCGGGCGTCGGTGCGCGGCTTCATGCCAAAGGCGCCGAAGTAATGACCTCGCTCGTTGGCCGGGGACCCGGCAGCGCCGCCCGCGCCCGCCGCGCCGGCATGATCGCGATCGACGATGACGAAACGCTGGTCGCCGCGAGCGACATATTGCTGTCGATCCTGCCTCCCGCGGAAGCAGTGGCGCTGGCCCGCCGGCTGGCGCCGGCGCTCGCCGCGGCAAAGCGCGAATTGCTCTATGCAGACTGCAACGCCGTGGCGCCCGAGACCGTGAAGCGCGTCGGCGAAATCGTCGCCGCCACCGGCGCCCGCTTCGTCGATGTCGGCATTATCGGCGGACCGCCGCGGCCGGAAGGCTATACGCCGCGCTTTTACGCCTCGGGCGAGGCCGGCAACGAACTTCGCAAGCTCAGGGAATTCGGTCTCGAGGTTCGTCCGCTCGAAGGTGGCATCGGCGCCGCGTCCGCCCTGAAGATGGCTTATGCCTCGTTGACCAAAGGCTTCACCGCCATCGGCATGGCGTCGGCGAGAGGTGCGGCCAATGGCCGGGTTGCCGCGGCTTTGCGCGCCGAGCTCGCGGATTCCCAACCGCAACTTTTCGCCTGGTTGCAACGTCAGATACCGACAATATACCCCAAGGCGTATCGCTGGGTGGGCGAAATGGAGGAGATCGCGCGCCATCTCGGCAACGACGCCACCGCGCAAATGTTCGAGGGCGCTGCACGCACTTACGAGAGCCTCGCGCAGCAATGGCACGACGCCGGCGAGGAAGAGCTCGGCTTTCTCGCCGATATTTTCCGTCGTTAGCGGGTGACCTCGCGGCGAACATGCGCGAGCGCCAACCCGAGCAAGCCAATAGCGACAAGCCAGCCAATGGGCACATGCGTCCTTTCACCGATGCCGCGGCATAACAGCGCCACCGGATACATCGCGCAGAGGATCGTCTTTTCCCACGGCAAATAGCCATGGCGCCGGGCATGCCGGATCAGCCAGGCCATCGCGATTGTCGCTGGCAAGAGATCGTAGAACAGAACCACCGGCAGCGCGACCAGCGTGGCGGCGACCAAGGTGACCCCGCGAATTCTCCTGATTGCGGCTGCCCCACCACACCATCGCGAGCGCAACGGTGGCAACTAGGAGTGCCATCGCCTGAACCGCGATCGCAAGCTCAGTACTGCCGCCGATCAGCCGCACCGCGCCGAAGAGATTGACCAAGTAATAGAAGCCCACCCGCCCGGTCGCGAACACCGATTGCGCCAGCACGGTCGTGGTCAGCCAAGCCCGCCAGGCAGCCGAGCCCAGCGCCACCAGCGACAGGCTCGCCAACGCCGCGGCCGTCGCCGCGGCCACGATGAGCGCCCGCCAATGGCGCCCAGCAATCAGCGCCACCGGCACCAGCAGAAGAAAATGCGGCTTGAAGCTCATGGCGCCAAAGAGCGCCCCGGCGAGGAGCGGGCGACGATCGAGAACCAAAAGGGCGCCGCCCAGAAGCGCCGTGGTGAGGAACGAATTCTGTCCCAGCGAGATGCTCAGAAACGCCGCCGGAAAGGCGGCGAACGCTGCGGTCAACACCGGATCGCGAATCGTTCGACGCAGCACCGCAAAATACGCGGCGCCGCTCGCCACCATGAAAATCACATAGGAAGCGATAAGGGGCAGTGCCGCCAATCCTGCACACACCAGCTCGTAGATCGGCGGGTAATAAAAGCCGAAATAAGGAATGCGCGGATCGCCGTAAATCCGCTTCTCCGTTCGCCCTTGAATTGCTTCATCGTAAGCGAGCGCTGCCGCGCCCTGGTCGGTGAGATCGCCAGCGGCATAAAAGCTCAAATAGTCGAACGAGAGCGGCGGATTGATCGGCAATAAGACATCATAGGCGCGCCCGACGAGCATCACGAGCGCAACGCCTTCGACCAAAAGCACGATTATCGCATAGGCACGAACGCGCTGGCGCGTCAGCCAGCCGCTGCGCCGCAGCCCTTCTTCGATGCTCGTCGCGGCCGCTCGCACCGTTCGCTGCGCTAAATCCGAAATCGCGAAAGGCGCGCCGCTTTCGCTCAAGCCAGAAGCCGTTCTGCAACCAGCCGCTGCATCCTCTCCCGACGACCCCGTCGAACACTGACGGACCCAGGGTCCCGCCGCCCACCCCTTGGCCCGACACCGAGCAATAGAGGGATTAACCATCGCATCCCTAATGCTAGTTACCGAATTTTAGTGTATATCTAGATATAGTGGATGACCAACTGATCTTTGGCAGAAGCCCTAGAGGACCCGATGGGCATAAGGAACCACCCGAGATCCGCATGCTGAGAAAGTTGACGGCGCTATTCGCTGATGAGAGGGGCGTTTCGGCCCTGGAATACGCCGTAATCGCGGCACTCGTGGCAGTTGTAGTCATCGGCAGCATCAGCCTGCTCGGTACCAATGTCAGCAAGCTGCTCTCAACGGTCGCCAGCTCGATTTAAGGCGCGGCCGCTCTTCGGTCGTCGCCAGGTCTGGCCCGACGCCAACTGCGCTCGAAGGGCGGCGCGGGGTTCCCTCCGGGGCAATGCCGCTTTTGTTCCTCGGCCGCGCCAGAAAGGCGGACGTTGCCTCTGATCGCCGCGGCTGCGTCAATCCTGCTGTTGATCGCGTGCTATCACGATGTCCGGCATCGCCGCATTCAAAATTGGCTCCCCCTCGCCGTAACCCTTGTGGCATCGGTGAAGTGGCTGGCAGCTGGCGAGCTCGTGCCAGCCCTATCGGCCGCGGGCGCCGCGGGATTTGTCCTCGCGCTCTCGGCCCTGCTCTATTGCCAAGGCTGGATTGGCGGCGGCGATGTCAAACTGCTGAGCGCGACGGTATTTCTCCTCGGCGCACCAGAAGCTATCCCGTTGTTGCTGCTAACGGCGATGATCGGGGGGATCATGGCGCTTGCCGTGTTGTGCCATTTGAGGCAAAGGGGGGACACGCCGGGACTTCCCTACGGCGTGGCCATTGCGACGGCTGCGATCACCCTCCTGGCGCTCGACGGGCATGGATGGCTGGCCTGACCGGGCGTCTCCCGGTGCGGCGCATCGCACCTACTCCGCCGCGTCGTCGGGGATCGTCTTGACCGATGATTTGTTTGCCGGCACGCGCTCCGGCAGGTGATTCTCGCGCTCGCATTGCCGCATCGCCTCTGCGCGCTTGGCATTGCTCTCCGGGACGTAGTCGGGAAATTTCACAAAGGCCGCGCGGGCGCATTCATCCTGTTTGCGCCACGCCGCCTGAGCCTGTTGCTCTCGTACCGAGCCCGCGCGCGCGGCCACGGCACCGAAGATGCCGATGACAAGCAACGCGGCGACGAGACGCCCCAGCTTCATGCGCATCTTATAAGAAGAGGTGGCGGCCATCTCAAGGCACTCCCCGTGCTCTCCGGTGCGGCCCCTTGCCGGTGACGGCCGATTTTTAGTCGCCCGCCCGAACCGCCGACGCAAACCCTCCTCTCGTCGCTGCCAATCCTCTATAACCGTCGGCCGATGTCCCTTTCGAGTTGGCCCGACACGCGTGGCTGAGCTAGAGGCGCTGCTCAACGAAATTCACGCCTGCACCTACTGCGCGCCGCATTTGCCATTGGGACCGCGCCCTGTGGTGCGCGGCGGCGCGGCAGCGCGGCTCCTGATCATCAGCCAAGCGCCCGGAACCAAGGCCCATGAAACCGGGCTCAGCTTCAACGACCGCAGCGGCGATCGTCTGCGCCATTGGCTTGGTGTCAGTCGCGCCGTCTTCTATGACGAGGATCGGGTGGCGATCATGCCCATGGGATTCTGCTATCCTGGGCGTTATCCACAAGGCGGCGACCTGCCGCCGCGTCGTGAATGCGCATTGCTGTGGCATGAGAAACTGCTGAAGCAATGGCCGCGCGTCGGCCTGACCTTGCTGGTCGGCTCTTACGCCATCGATCACTACCTTGCCGGCCGGCGGCAGCACACCATGACGGCAACAGTCGCGGCTTGGCGCGATTATGGCCCGCGTTTTCTGCCGCTGCCGCACCCGTCCTGGCGCACAACGATCTGGGAGAAAAACCATCCGTGGTTCGCCATCGAGCTTGTGCCGGAGGTGCGCCGGCGGGTGACGGCGCTTACCGTTTGACTGCTTCGGATGGCGGTCGCGCGCGACCGTGAAACACCATTGCTGGTGCTGTTGCGGCGCTAGGTGTTCATCGCCTCAAAGAAATCGGCATTGTTCTTCGACTGTTTGAGCTTGTCGACCAGGAATTCAAGCCCATCCATCGGGCCCATCGGCGACAACACGCGGCGCAATACCCACATCTTCGACAAGGAACCGCGATCAACCAGCAGCTCTTCTTTGCGCGTGCCAGACTTGGTGATGTCGACCGCGGGGAAGGTCCGCTTATCGGCAATCTTGCGGTCGAGAACGATTTCCGAATTGCCGGTGCCCTTGAACTCTTCGAAGATGACTTCGTCCATCCGACTGCCGGTGTCGATCAACGCCGTCGCGATGATGGTAAGCGAGCCGCCCTCTTCGATGTTGCGCGCCGCACCGAAGAACCGCTTTGGCCGTTGCAGGGCATTGGCATCGACGCCGCCGGTCAGCACTTTGCCGGACGACGGCACAACCGTGTTGTAGGCGCGCGCGAGACGCGTAATCGAATCGAGCAAAATCACTACGTCGCGCTTGTGTTCGACGAGGCGCTTTGCTTTCTCGATCACCATTTCCGCAACTTGAACGTGACGGACCGCCGGCTCGTCAAAAGTGGAGCTGACGACCTCACCCTTGACCGAGCGCGCCATGTCCGTGACCTCCTCAGGCCGTTCATCGATGAGGAGCACGATGAGATAGACCTCAGGATGATTGGCGGAAACGGCATGCGCGATGTTCTGCATCATCACCGTCTTGCCGGTGCGTGGCTGGGCGACGATCAGCGCTCGCTGGCCCTTGCCCAGAGGCGCGATCAGATCAATGACGCGGGTCGTTAGATCCTTCTTCGAGGTCGGATCGTCGAGTTCGAGCACCAGCTTTTTGTCAGGGTAAAGTGGCGTCAGATTGTCGAAATTGATGCGGTGCCGTAGCTTTTCCGGATCGTCAAAATTAATCGAGTTGACCTTGAGCAACGCAAAATATCGCTCGCCGTCCTTGGGCGAGCGAATCTGACCTTCGACCGTGTCGCCGGTGCGTAGGCCGAAACGGCGCACCTGGCTTGGACTGACATAGATGTCGTCGGGGCCCGGCAAATAGTTCGCTTCGGGCGAACGCAGAAAGCCAAATCCATCCTGGAGCACCTCCAAAACACCGTCTCCGGTGATGGTGGTGTCGCTGTCGGCGAGCTGCTTCAGGATCGCGAACATCATGTCCTGGCGGCGCAGCGAGGACGCGTTCTCGACTTGCAGCTCTTCGGCGAAATGCAGTAATTCGCCGGGGGTCTTGTGCTTCAACTCTTGCAGATTCATGTGACAATTCCGGGGGAGAGACGGTCCGGATTAAAGGCGCACGTATAACAGCGCGGAATCCGGAGGTTGGCTCGATGGTTGGGCGCGGAACCGCGCCGCCCTTTCCCTTATCGGAATCATCGGCTCGAGTCAAACGTTGCGGCAACAAAATCTCTTCGGCGCCTCTGCCGATACCGTGACAAGCGTTCAATCGCAGACCGGGCCGTCGGTCGGGTTGGCTTGCGACACCCCGTGGCGGGCCGCCTCAAGGTTGCCGAGCATGCCAAAATCGCCGCCGCACGAGGCTAGTGATTCGGCGACACTGTCACGCATCGCTGGTGGCAGATTCCGCAATCCCTGCTGCTCCGCGGGCGTTGGCGATGGGGCTCGATAAGGCTGCTGTATCGCCTGCGCATCGCTGGCGACCACGATGCCGACAGTAAGTGCCGCGATCACCAAACCGCTGCTCAAGACATGGCGGCCGAATTTCGGTTGATCGGTCATGGCCCAATCTCCTTCCGTCCGGGCCAATCCGGGCTTCTCCATCTAATTCTAATATCGCTGACAAGGGTCGTCTTACGAGGCCGCTCGTTCTAATAATATTTTAAATTGCTGCACCGCAGCTAGAATGGCTTTGCCACAACCATCACAATAATGAGCAGTAAAATCAGCGTCGGTACTTCGTTGATGAAACGAAAGAACCGAGCCCGGCGCTGGTTGCGATCCTCGGCGAAATCTTTGCGCCATCGCGCCAGCAAATAATGAAAGCAGGTAAGCCCCGCGACGCCGAGAAGCTTGACCCAGATCCACCCCATCGCCCAATCGACTGTTCCCGGCACCGCCGCCACGCCGATGCCGAAAACATAAGTCGCGACCATGGCCGGATTCATGATGCCGCGCAGCAAGCGCCGCTCCATGATCTTGAAGGTCTCGGCCTGGTCGGAGCCCGGTGGCACATCGGCGTGATAGACGAAGAGCCGCGGCAAGTAAAACAGGCCCGCCATCCACGCGATCACACTAAAAATGTGGGCGGCCTTGAGCCAAGGATATGCCGGGAGAAGCCAGCTCACGCGGCACGGCAAGGACATGACGACAAGCGTGCGGGGCAGAGCCGGCCGCCGCTGCCACTGGCGATCGGTATTCCCTGCGCAAAGCCGCGTTCGACCAATCCCGCAAGGCCGGCGATGAAAGCCTCGTGCGCGCCCACGGTCGGCGCCCGAAGATAGGTCGGCACGCCGACCTGGCCGGCGAGGTGTTTGAACTCGACATCGAGTTCCACCAGCGTTTCGGAATGTTCCGAGACGAAGGCTATCGGCACCACCAACAATCCAACCCTGCCGGCGCCTGCGCGCCGGATCTCGTCGCCGATTGACGGGCCAAGCCATTTGAGTGGTCCAATGCGGCTTTGGTAACACAGGACCGCATCGATCCCCTCGGGGTCGGGATCGAGCGCAGAGCAAATAGCGGCCGCGGTCTGGGCCACTTGCCACGGATATGGATCATTTCTGGCGATCCGTTCCGGCAGGCCGTGAGCAGAAAATAAAATCCGCTTCTGACCATCACCGCGCCAGAGCTGCATGATTTTGCGGATCTCGGCCGCAATGGCCGCGATGAACCGCGGTTCGTCCGGGTAGCAGCATACCGCTCGGCTCGGCGCTACGATCCCGGCCCGGCGGGCGGCCAGCTGCCAATCCTCCAACGACGACGCGGTGGTTGTGGTGGAAAATTGCGGATAGAGCGGCAACAGCAAAATCTCGCTCGGCACCCCATTCCTTTACGGCGCGCGCCGCTTCGTCGGCGAAGGGATGCCAATACCGCATGGCGATGAAAACACGTGTCTCGGGCGCGAGCTGACATTGCAGCGCACCGGCCTGGCGTTCGGTGTTGGCAAGCAGGGGTGACCCGCCACCGAGCTTGTCATAGATGCCGCGGGCGGTCGGCGCGCGGAACCGTGCGATCGCCTTCGCCATCGGCCAGCGCAATGGCCCGGGCAAGCGCAGCACCGCCGGATCGTTAAAAAGATTAAACAGAAAAGGTTCAATAGCCCCGGGGCGATCTGGACCGCCCAGATTAAATAACACAACGGCGCGTTTCATGCCGCCACACCGCGATGAACCAGCTCGATCAGCGCCTGGACATGCTCGGGCGGCGTGCTCGGCAGCACGCCATGACCCAGATTGAAGATAAAAGGACCGGTACCGAGCACCGCAATAATGTCACGGGTCGCGGCCGCCATCGCCTCGCCGCCCTCCACCAGAAACAACGGATCGAGATTGCCTTGTACCGCACACAAAGGCTGTAACGTTCGTCGCGCAACGTCCAGCGGCACGGTCTGGTCCAGGCTCAGTGCGCTGACGCCGGTCTCGGCCTGGTAGGCGCGATACATGAAACCCGCACCCCGCGGATACCCGATGATCGGCACGTCTTGATGCGCCAGTTTTAGGGCCAACACGATTTTTCTAGTCGGCTCGATTACCCACTGGCGGAAGGCGGCTTCCGGCAGGACACCGGCCCAGCTGTCGAACAATTGAAGCACTTCGCTGCCGGCCCGCACCTGGCCGTCGAGATAGACGATTGTGGCATCAACCAGCCGATCGATGAGCGCACCAAAACTTTCTGGATCGGAAAAGGCCCACCGTTTAACCATGGCGAAGTCTCGACTTGAACCGCCTTCAACCATGTAAGTCGCGACTGTCCACGGTGCGCCGGCAAACCCGATAAGCGTCGTATCGGCACGCAACGACCCTTTAACCCGCTCCACCGTCCGCCACACCGGCGCGATCCGATCGCGGAAATCGCTATCGCTCAATCCAGCGATATCAGCGGCAGAACGCACCGGTTCCAGGACCGGTCCTTCACCCTCTCGGTATTCAAGCGATTGGCCCAATGCATAGGGGACAATTAAAATGTCGGAGAACAGGATTGCCGCATCAAGGGCAAACCGCCGTACCGGTTGCAGGGTTACTTCCGCGGCAAGCTCGGGGGTCAGACAAAGATCGAGAAAACCCCCAACCGTTTCGCGCAACGCCCGATATTCGGGCAAATATCGCCCCGCCTGGCGCATCAGCCAAATCGGCGGCACCGCCAAGGTTTCACCACGCAAGACTCTCAGCAGAGCCTTTTTTGACGGCGATATTTTATCTTCCAGCATCGTCTAACTTCTTATTTATAGAGATAAAATATAAGTAGTGGTGGTAGTAGGGCAGTGAATCTTGGGAATAGAGATTTAAACGAAATTCAGAGTGCAAGAGCTCAATGCGGAATAATATGGGAGCGGTTGTGGATGAATGAGCGAGCATGCGTTTGGTGGCGGCAGTTTTTTTGGACAAAAGACGGGGATAGCGATGCAATGAATTAGGAGTATAGGTTTTAGGGCGAGGATTTGCTCACCAAATTGTACCCGCCATTGCCAACATGCGGAGGTCCCGCAAAACGGTTTAAAACGGTCTCAACCAATCTTCCAAAGCGAGCGCCTTAAGCAAGGGCGGCAAATTCGCTTGGATTACTCACTTTTTTTGCACAGGTTTATCGAAGGTCAGGGCGTGAATCGATTTCATTTGCATCTGGTGTCGGACTCGACGGGCGACACGGTCCATTCCGTGGCGAAGGCTTGTCTGGTTCAGTTTGACGAGGCGGAGCCGATCGAACACAGCTGGATGCTGGTGCGCACGGAGGCCCAGCTTGAGCGTGTCCTTGCCGGTATCGAGGCACATCCAGGTCTCGTGCTTTTTACCATGGTGGACGATGCCCTGCGGCGCGATCTGGTGGAGGGTTGTCGCCGTCAACAGATCGTGGCAATTCCGGTTCTCGACCCGGTTATGAGTGCGATTGAGACCTTTCTTGGCGCCGCGTCGCGCGGCGTACCGGGCCAGCAACATTTGTTGAATGCCGAATACTTTCAACGTGTCGATGCCATGACTTTCGCGCTCGCTCATGACGATGGGCAGTCGGCGTGGGGTCTGGACGAAGCAGAGGTTATTCTGGTGGGCGTTTCGCGCACGTCAAAAACGCCGACCTGTCTCTATCTCGGCAATCGCGGAATTAAGGCCGCCAATGTGCCATTTGTACCCGGCACCCCTTTGCCGCTCGAGCTTTTGTCGGCGGAAAGACCACTAATCGTCGGCCTGACCAATGACCCGGAGCGGTTGGTCCAGCTGCGCCGTTCGCGCCTGACCATGCTGCAGCCCGGCGATGGCCATTCTGATTATGCCGATATCGAGCAGGTAAAAGCCGAAGTGCTGCAGGCGCGGCGCTTTTTCACCGATCGGGAATGGCCCGTGATCGATATTACCCGACGCTCGATCGAAGAGACGGCGGCGACCGTTGTCCAGCTGTTGGCGCAGCGGCGAGGCGAAGACGCATGACGGTTCTGGCGTCACTAAGCCGCACTCGAGCGGCTCTATTAAATCAAGCTGGAATCAAGGTCACCCGCGACCCGGCGCGGATCGACGAGACCGAGATCAAGGCTTTCAACCGCCGCAAAGGCGCCGAGGCAGGAGTTTGCGCCATGGCATTGGCGGAGGCCAAGGCGCTGACCATCGCGACACGCCATCCGGGGACGCTGGTGATTGGCGCCGACCAGGTTCTGAACTCCAATGGGGCGTGGCTCGACAAGCCGCGCGATCGTGACGACGCCCGCGGACAACTCCAGATGCTGAGGGGGCAAACGCATGAGCTTGCCACGGCTGTCTGCATCGCACGTGATGCCAACGTCATCTGGCATGACATTCAGCGGCCGCGTCTCACCATGCGCAATTTTAGCGATGCTTTTCTGGACACCTATGTCGGGAGCCTCAGTCGCGACGATATGAGCGCGGTCGGCGGGTATCGCATCGAGGGTCGCGGTATCCAATTATTCGACCGCATTGAGGGTGACTATTTCGCGATTCTTGGTTTGCCGTTGATGCCCCTGCTCGATTTCTTGCGCAGCCAGGGCGAGCTGCCGCAATGAATGATGCTTATCGTCTGGCCGGCGTGATGGGCTGGCCGGTGGCGCATTCGTACTCGCCGGTATTGCATCGCTATTGGCTTGAACGCCATGGGGTTGCTGGCGATTACGTTAAGCTGGCCGTGCCGCCGCAAAAATTGGGTCCGGCACTGCATGCCCTGCCCAATCTTGGTTTTGCCGGCTGCAATCTCACCATTCCCCACAAAGAGCCGGCTCTCGGGTTTGTCGACGAAGTCGATCCCGGGGCTCAGACCATCGGCGCCGTTAACACCATCATCGTGCGCTCCAATGGCAAGCTCTGCGGCATGAACAGCGACGCCTTCGGCTTTATTGCCAATCTTCAGGCCGAGGCGCCGAACTGGCGCGCCGCCACGGGGCCGGCGGTGGTGCTGGGCGCGGGCGGTGCCGCCCGTGCCGTCGTCTCGGCGCTGCTGGCGGAAGGCGTTCCGCAATTGCGCCTCGTTAACCGACATCGAGAGCGGGCCGCGACGCTTCAATCCGCTTTCAACGGCACTATCGAGGTCATGTCCTGGGCGGAGCGCGCGGCTGCCCTCGATGGGGCCGCCTTATTGGTCAATGCTACCAGCCTCGGCATGGCCGGCGGGCCAGCCCTTGAGCTGCCGCTCGACCTGTTGCCCGCAGGCGCCGTGGTCAACGACATCGTCTACACGCCCCTCGAGACGCCGCTTTTCGTGGCCGCGCGGCGGCGCGGCAACCACGTGGTCGACGGGCTTGGCATGTTGATGCACCAGGGGCGACTCGGTTTTGCCGCTTGGTTCGGCATCGAGCCTGAGGTTACGCCGGCATTGCGCGCACGCATGGTGGCCACGGTGACGGCGCGATAATGCGGACCATGATCGTTCTGGGACTTACCGGCGGCGTCGGCATGGGGAAGAGCACGGCGGCAGCGATGCTGCGTCTCATGCGCGTGCCGGTCCACGATGCCGATGCCACCGTGCATCGGCTGATGGCAAAAAGCGGTGCCGCTGTCACCACGGTGGCGAGGGAATTTCCCGACGCATGGCGCGACGGCGCGATCGACCGCAAGCGATTAGGTCGCCGCGTCTTCGGCGATAGCGCCGGCCCTGAAACGGCTCGAACATATTCTTCATCCCCTGGTGCGGCGCGAGCAGCTGCGATTCCTGGGACGCCGGCGCGCGCAACGCGCCGCGCTCGCGGCGTGCTGGACATACCTTTGCTTTACGAGACCGGCGGTGCGGAGCGCTGCGACGCCGTCATCGTCGTCACCGCCCCCGCCTTCCTCCAGCGCTGGCGCGTGCTTGCCCGCCCGGGCATGAGTGAGGTGCGGTTGGCCGCAATTCTGGCGCGACAGGTCCCGGATTACGTGCGGCGGCGTGAGGCCGATTTCGTCGTGCCGAGCGGTCTCGGCAAGCGCAGTCACCTTTCGTCGCCTGCGGCGCATCGTTGCACGCGTTGCGGCCGCCGCGAATCCTGATACAGTCGCCACCATGCGGGAGATTGTTGTCGACACCGAGACGACCGGGCTCGACCCGGCCGAGGGTCACCGGATTGTCGAAATCGCCGCGCTCGAACTGATCAACCATGTGCCGAGCGGTCGCATTTTCCATCGCTACGTCAATCCGCAGCGCCCGATGCCTGAGGCCGCACGCGCGGTCCACGGTTTGAGCGATATATTTCTGGCTCAGCAAGACACGTTCGACGCGGTCGCGGACCGATTTGCTGGAATTTGTCGGACGCTGATCGGCTGGTGATTCACAATGCCGGCTTCGATATCGCGTTCATCAACGCCGAGCTCGCGATGCTCGGGAAGCCGCCGCTGGCGGTGGCGTTTGAGGATACATTGGCGATGGCACGCAAACGCTATCCTGGCGCGCCGGCCAGCCTCGACGCGCTGTGCAAGCGTTTCACGATCGACAATTCCGCGCGCGACAAGCACGGCGCGCGGCTCGATTGCGAGCTTCTGGCCTCGGTCTATCTGGAATTGATCGGCGGCCGTCAACCGGCTCTTGAATTGGTTGCCTCACAACTCTTGGGCGGCGCCGGCACTGCCATCGAACGAGCAGTGCGACCGCCGCGCCTTTTCGCGGCGACGCATCGCCGAACTCGAGCGCCACCGCGCTTTCCTAACGAAACTAAAGCGCCGATCTGGCTCGAGCTTGAGAAGCCCCGCGACCAGTGGACGCGTTCCGCTAGGCGCGAAGCCGCGAGCTGACGCGAGCGCCGCATTGCGAAGATGCGTTCCCGGCGGGCGCCCAGTGCCTGTTTGCGGCGCCGCAGCAACTCGGCGAAATCGATCGGTTGAATGAACAGCGGCGGAAAACCGCCATCGCGCGTGGCTTCGGCCAAGATCGCACGCGCGAATGGAAACAACAGCCGCGGCGTCTCGACCAGGACGTAGAATTGCGCATGTTCGCGTGGCACGTTTTGCAGGCTCACCACGCCGGCATAGGTGAGCTCGACCAGAAAGACCGGCTCGTCTTTGCGGCTGGCGCGCGCCGATGACGCGAGCGTCACCTCGAACGTGTCCGGCGCCAGATTTTGGCGTCGACCCGGATATCGAGCTTGATTTCGGGCGGGGTGGCTTGCGGCATCAGGCTTTGCGGTGCGCGCGGATTCTCGAAGGAGAAGTCCTTAATGTACTGCGCGTTCATGAGGCCAGGGTTGCGGCGCGGCGTCGGGCGCCGGAGGCACATTAGTTTCGGCCATGCTGATACTCCTGTCGTTGCCCGCTCCCTTACACGAAACAGCGTGCGCGGAAGCCGCGCCAAGCTTGCCCTTTCCGAGGGACGGCCCACCTTATAGGTAGAATATTCTTGACGATGGCGGCGATGGGCGACAATTTGCAAGTGCTGGAGATCCTGGTGTTCGCGGTGATCGCCGGCATACTTGTGTTTCGCTTACGCTCGGTTCTTGGCCGTCGCACCGGCAATGAGCGGCGCCGCGATCTGCCGTTCTCCCGTTCAACGCCGCCCGCCGATCCGGCGCCGCCGGCGGCCACTAACGCCGCCCCGCCGATGCTACCGAGCAACGCGGAGGTCACCGCTTCGGAGTTCGACAGCGCCTCGTTCCTTGCGGGCGCCCGCAGCGCCTTCCAAATCATCGTCGAGGCGTTTGCCGCCGGGGACCGAGCCAAGCTGCAACCGCTTTTGAGTCCCGACGTGTTCAGAAGTTTCGGCGATGCCATCGAGGCGCGCGAGCGCACCAAGAGAACGGCAGGAAACCAAGATCGTTGCGATCAAATCCGCGGATATCGTGCAAAACCGGGCTCGAAGGCGGCACCGCTTTGGTGACGGTCAAATTCGTCTCAGACCAAATCTCGTGACCCGCGACGCGGCGGCGCGGTCGTCGATGGCGATCCCGACCATGCCGTCGAACATACCGATCTCTGGACCTTCTCGCGCCCGACCCGCGCGCCCGATCCGAATTGGATGCTGATCGCCACCGAAACGCCACCGCCTGCTTGATGGCTTTTCGGCGAACATGGTGCTGCGCGCTCGTAATCGCGACGGTGCTGGCGGCGTGCGCAGCACCGACACCGCCCCACGAGCCGGCACGACTGTGGCTTGCAGCCGGCGACCTTCGACGATTTGTCGGGCTGGAACGAGGATCATGTCGCGGCGGCAATTCCGGCCCTGGTGAAATCCTGCGCTCGTCGCCTTGCACAACCGCCAACCGCCAACGTCGGGCCGGACGGTATCGGCGGTACCGTCGCCGACTGGCGTCTCCTTGCGCCGAGGCGGCCGCCGTGCCGCCAGGCAATGATCGGGCGGCGCGGCGTTATTTCCAGCGCTGGTTCCAGCCCTGGCTTGTCACCAACAACGGCGCGGCGGACGGACTGTTCACCGGTTATTACGAGCCTCTGCTCGAGGGGGCGCGCCATCGGGGCGGGGCTGAACCAGACGCCGCTGTTGCGCCGGCCAGCCGATCTGGTGATGGTGCAGCTCGGCCTGTTCCGGCCTGAATGGCGTGGCGAGCGCATCGCCGGCCGCGTCGTCGCCGGCAATCTCGTGCCCTATCCGAGCCGCGCCGAGATCGAGCGTGGCGCTCTCGATACCGATCGGCTCGCGCTTTATTGGGTCGCCGATCCGGTCGATGCGTACTTTCTCCAGATACAGGGCTCGGGCAAGGTGCGGCTGCCCGACGGCAGCTTAATCAGCCTCGGTTATGACGGGCAGAACGGCCGGCCCTATGTTTCGATCGGCAAGCTGCTGATCGAGCGAGGCGAGCTCACCAAGGAGCAGGTTTCGCTCGACACCATCAAGCAATGGATTCGTGCTCATCCGGAGCAGGGCAAGGCGCTCCTCGACGACAATCCCTCTTATGTATTCTTTCGCGAAATAACGGGCGACACGCCGATCGGGGCCGAAGGCGCGGCGCTGACGGCGGGCCGCAGCCTCGCGGTCGATCGTGCTTTTCTGCCTCTTGGCGTTCCCATGTGGCTCGATGTGCAAAATGACAACGAAACCCTCCGCCGCCTCGTCATCGCGCAGGATACGGGTGGTGCCATTCGCGGGCCCGTGCGCGGCGATCTCTATTGGGGATTCGGTCGCGAGGCGGAGCGCGCCGCCGGAGGCATGAAAGCGCGCGGCCGGTACTTCTTGCTGCTGCCAAAGAAGGGCGCCGCAATCCTGTCCACTTCGTGACAGTAATTTTAGCTTCTGAATAAGGGGATGTGCCTAACCGTTTTCGCCAACAATATGGTTGCATTCGGGGTCCGGTGAGGCGCGACTGAGAGAGCGCCGCCGCCCGTCAAATGGAGGAATTCCGATGTTGCGGTTGAAACCGATCGCCTTTGCCGCGTCTTTGGCAGTGGCCTTGACTAGCGGTGGTGTCGTCGCTTGGGCGCAAGATCATCACCATCTCGCCGGCCCGCCGGCCGGGCATCCCGGATACCATCATGGTCCGGGCTTCCACGGCCATGATTTCGCGCACTTCACACCGGCTGAACGCGCGGCATGGACCGGCGGCGCCTGGAATCACGGCTGGCACAATGGCCGCTTTGGCTGGTGGTGGGGTGTCGGCGGCATTTGGTTTTATTACCCGGCGCCAATCTACCCTTATCCCGACTATGTTGCCGATTTCTATTATGATCCGGGCATGGGCGTTCCGCCCGTAGCGCCCGCGGCGGGCTCACCGCCCGGTTATTGGTACTATTGCCGGCCGAGCGCTGCCTATTATCCGTACGTGCAGAACTGTGCCGTGCCGTGGACCCCGGTCGTACCGACGCCGCCATCACAATGACCGGGGGCGGTCTCGACCGCCGAGACCTTGGTGCCACGATCCGGCCTTGATTGGCCACTAGGACTAGGTAGCCGGGGGAACCGGCGGCTAGGGAGAGCGAAGCCGCCGCGTTCTTGGAGAGCAGAGCAAAAATGAAAAAAGGACTGTTTGCCAAAGCGGCTTTGGCATTTTTTGCACTAGCCATCGGCGGGCTATGCCACGGCGGTTGATCCGGGGTATGGAGTCACGCCTCGTCGACGTGGTATTACTGTGACAACCCGCGTGGTTATTACCCAATGTGGCGCAATGCTATTCTGGGTGGCACGCAGTGCGGCCACGTCGGTGCACTAATAAACCTCAGCATTGGAGATCGCAGTGACGGCAATGAGAAAGGCGATAGCGGGCCTGAGCGTGCTTACCATCGGCGCCTGCGCTACCGTTCCCATGGGACCCAGCGTCGCGGTCATGCCGCCGCCCGACAAGCCTTACTCCCAATTTGAGCAGGACGATTATTTCTGCCGCGGCCAGGCCGGCAACGCGGTGGCGGGTGAGGTCCAGGCTGCCAATAACGCGCAGGTCGGCGGCGCCCTGTTCACCACCATTCTGGGTGCCGCGCTCGGCGGCGCCATCGGGGGTGGCCATGGTGCTGCCATCGGCGCCGCCGCGGGCGCCGGCGCCGGCACGCTCTACGGTGTCAACGCGGGCCAGTGGCAGCAATTGTCGATCCAGCAGCGCTACGACGTCATTTATGCGCAGTGTATGTATGCTCACGGCAACGTCATCCCAGGTTACGGCAGACCACGCTTTCCGCCGCCCCCAGGCGGCTATTCACCGCCGCCTTCGGGTTATGGCTACCCGCCGCCGCAGGGCTATGCCCCGCCGCCCCCGGGCTACGCGCCACCGCCAGGCCAATAACCGGTCTAGCATTTCCCGATAACGCGCGATTGAAGGTCCCTGAGGGGCCTCATCAAAATTTTCCTCGCGCGGAAATCCGATAGAGGCTCTCGCGGTAGGCCCTAAAGCGAGGGGTGGCGTTTCCTTGCCGCGATTGCTTTCTCGGCAGCGCCCGACCATTCTTCTGCCATGCCTCAATCGCCACGGTCACCGCTTCGCGTCGGCCTCTTCGTCACCTGTCTCGTCGATCTCTTTCGTCCATCCATCGGCTTTGCGGCCGTGAAGCTGCTGGAAAACGCCGGCTGCCTGGTCGAGGTGCCCCCCACGCAGACGTGTTGCGGTCAGCCTGCCTACAACGCCGGCGACAAACCCGACGCCAAAGTCATTGCGCGGCAGGTGATAAAGGCCTTCTCCGGATTCGATTATATCGTGGCGCCTTCCGGATCTTGCGCCGGCATGGTGCGCACGCACTATCCGGAATTGTTTGCGGATGAGCCTGACTTCCTGCTCAGGTTAGGCAATTTGCCGAGCGCTGCTATGAGCTGGTCTCGTTCCTGACTGACGTGTTGGAAGTTGACCGAGTTGCGGCATGCTATGCCGGCGTCGTCACTTATCACGATGCCTGCTCGGGCTTGCGTGAACTCGGGATACGCGCTCAGCCGCGGCGATTGCTGCGATCGGTTGCCGGGCTGTCGCTGAAAGAATTGCCCGGTGCCGATGTCTGTTGCGGCTTCGGCGGCACGTTCTGCATCAAATATCCCGATATTTCCGAGCGCATCGCGAGTGACAAGATCGCTGACTGCCGACGGCGACCGGCGCTGACACATTATTGGCGGGGGATCTCGGCTGTCTCCTCAACATGGCGGGCAAGGCCTCGCGCCAGGGCAAGCGCCTGCGCGTGCGTCATGTCGCCGAGGTGCTTGGCCGACATCAGCGGCGACCTGCCGCCGATCGGCTGGCCGCGGGAGCGCGCTTGATGCAGGCGACCAGTCACGACTTCAAGGACAATGCCCGGCACGCCCTCGCCGACCGCAATCTGCAGGCAGCGCTAGGCATCCTGAAGCGTGACTTCGCCGGCCGGCGCAGCGCCGCGGTGGCGCGGCTCCCCGAATTCGAACAGCTGCGCGATGAAGGTCGCGACATCAAGAATCACGTGCTGGCGCATCTCGATCTTTATCTCGAGACCTTCGAGCGCAATGTGACGGCGCTCGGCGGCCAAGTGCATTGGGCCGCCGATGCCGCCGAGGCGCGCGATCAGGTACTGGCGATCTGCCGCGCCGCCGGCGCTAAGAGCGTCACCAAGGGCAAATCGATGATCGCCGAGGAGATCGGCATCAACGATCATCTCGAAAAAAACGGCATTGCGCCGATCGAGACCGACCTTGGCGAATACATCATCCAGCTGCGCCACGAAACGCCGAGCCACATCATCGCGCCGGCAATTCATCTCATCAAAAGCCAGGTGGCAGGCGACGTTCCGCGCCGCGCACACCCAACTCGATCCGGCGCGGCCGCTGGACGAGCCGCGCCAGCTGTGCGACGAGGCGCGCGCGCTGCTGCGGCCGAAATTTCTCGCCGCCGATGTCGGCATCACCGGCGCCAATTTCCTGGTCGCCGAAACCGGCTCGTCGATCATCGTCACCAACGAGGGCAATGGCGACCTGACGCAGAACCTGACCGCGCGTCCATATCGTCATCGCCAGCATCGAAAAGATCGTGCCGACGCTGGAGGATGTGTCGACGCTGCTGCGTCTTGCTGGCGCGCTCCGCGACGGGCCAGGAATTCTCGACCTATACCACCGTGTCGAGCGGCCCGCGCCGACCCGGCGGACAGCGGACGGGCCGGAGGAATATCATGTCGTGCTGCTCGACAATGGGCGCAGCGCCATGCTCGGCACCGAATTTCAGGACATTCTGCGCTGCATCCGTTGCGGCGCCTGCTTCAATCATTGCCCGGTCTACGGCGCGGTCGGCGGCCATGCCTATGGCTGGGTCTATGGCGGGCCGATGGGCTCGGTGCTGACACCACAGCTGATCGGCGTGCGACGAGGCGGGCAACCTGCCCAACGCGTCGACCTTCTGCGGGCGCTGCGAAAGCGTGTGCCCGATGCAGATCCCGTTGCCGAAAATGATGCGGCATTGGCGCGAGCGCGAGTTCGAGCGCCATCTGCAGCCGAGCGCTCTATCGCGCCGGCCTGAATTGTGGGCCTTTCTCGCGCGCAACCCGCCGCTCTATCGCGTTCGCCACCGAGATCGGCGCGGCAGTGCTGGGCTGGAGCGGGCGCTCGCGCGGCCGGTTCCGCGCCCTGCCGCTGGCGCAAGGCTGGACCAAGGGCCGCGACATGCCGGCGCCCGAAGGCAAGACCTTCATGGCGCTGTGGGCCGAGCGGCAGAAGCAAAAGGCGTGATGGGCGGATTCGCGCGAGCGCATTCTTGGCAATCTCCGCCGCGCGCTGCAATCGCGAAGGCGGCCGACGACATCGCCGCCGCAGACCGTCGACGAGCGACTCGCCGCAGCACCGATCCAATACCATCCCGGCGCGCGCTGTGACGGTCGATCGCGCCGCGCGCCTCGCGCTGTTCCAGACGATGGCGGAGGAGGTCGCGGCGACCGTCGCCCGCGTTGCGGGCCTCGATCAGGTGCCGGCGGCGGTCGCCGATTATCTGGCGCAACATAATCTGCCATCGGAACTGGTCGTCACTCCTGATCGGGAGCTCGAGCCGATCCCGTGGGCACGATCGCCCGACAATCCGCCGACGCGAAGGCGTCGCCAACGCCGACGATCTGGTCGGCCTTACCGGCGCCTTCGCCGCGCATCGCCGAGACCGGCACGCTTGATGTTGATCTCGCGGCCCGAATCGCCGACGCGCAACAATTTTCTGCCCGATAGCCATATTGCGGTCGTGCGCGCCGAACTGATTGTTTCGACCTATGAGGAAGGCTGGGCGCGGCTGCGTTCGTTGACGCGGCTGAGCGAGGGGCGATTCACCATACCGCGCACCGTCAATTTCATTACCGGCCCGTCGCGCACCGCCGACATCGAATTGAAGATCGAACTCGGCGCCCATGGCCCGCGCCGGCTTCACATTTTGATCGTCGATGACACGACGCGCGGTTGATCAGAGCGAAAAGGCGTTGTGGCAGGAAGCGATGCGCGGCGTCGACGCGGTATCGCGATGCCGGAAAAGCGGCAAAGGTTTCGACGCCGCGGCACAAGTCCGAAACGAGCGCCACCGCCCCGACGGCCGCGCCCTCGAGCGAATGCCAAAGCAGCCATTGCCGCCGGTTTCGGCCGTAAGCCCGAACGACGAGACGAGCGAACCGGCTCAACAATGTTCCCGGCCTCGACCGACGCCAGGCTTTGCGCCTGAGGCGCGGCCAGTTGTCGATCGAGGCGCGGCTTGATCTTCACGGCATGACCCAGGCCCAGGCGCATCGCGCCTTGGCCAGCTTCCTCGCGCGCAGCCACGCCGCCGGCAAGCGCGACGTCCTTATCGTCACCGGCAAAGGGACGCGGCAAGGAGCCGAAGGATCGCCCACCGGGGTGCTGCGCCGAACGGTGCCGCGCTGGCTGGCCGAGCCGGCATTGCGTCAGTTGGTGCTGGCGACGGCGGCGGCGCTACCCCGCGATGGTGGCGGCGGCGCGCTTTATCTTCTGCTGCGGCGAACCCGATGACGCCTTTCGGTGAGCGGCTGCGCACATTGCGCGAGGCGCGGGGGCTCCAGCTCAAATCGATGGCCGAGGCGCTCGGTGTATCGCCGGCCTATCTCTCGGCGTTGGAGCACGGCAAACGCGGCCGCCCGACCCACGCGCTGGTCGTGGCGATCTGTGCCTATCTCAATATTATTTGGGACGAGGCCGATGAGCTGGCGCGACTTGCGCGCATTTCGCATCCGCGCGTCACCGTCGACACCGCAGGCCTCTCACCGCGCGCCACCGAGCTCGCGAATCTGCTGGCGGAGCGCATCCGCTCCCTGCCGCCATCACGGATCGAAAAGATGCTGGCATTGTTGGACGGCGAGACGCCGCCGCGGCGCAAGCGAATGCCCCGGCACCACTGACAAGGCCCCGGTCACCACCCCCGGATCTGTGCCATGTATCGCTGATCAGCAGATGTTGCTCGACATGCGGCACGTCACGTTCTCTTTTCCTGAGCCCCGGCCCGCACGGGTGGGGCTTCTTTTGTCTGGTCTAAAGATCACTCGGTGCCGACCGTGCATCAACCAACATTTGCGGCGTATCGATCTTTTAACGGCTGGGCAATTGCGACGCGAACGCCCCCTCAGAAATATTCGCGCGTCTCGGTGGTGCATGCATGGCCGCATTTGACGATTGAGGGGGAACAATGAAGAAGATAATGCGGGCCAGACGGTTGATGTACTTCTGGGACCTGCGCCAAGGGCCCCAAATGACGAGCATCCCCGCGTCGTCGGGGCCTTTTTCATTGGTGACGGTCAAACCTCCTCAAACGGGATGTCACCGCGCGCTCTTAGAAAATCCACAAAGTCTTCATCGACGCGAACGGTCCTTACCAGCGGGTCATCCACATAGGTCTTAAGACTGATCGGGCGAGATACCTCGACCAAACCCCGGGCGTTGAGAAGCTGCCCGCGCCCCTTCGGCAACTGGCCTATCCAAAGGCTGAATGCGTTGTCAATTTTGCTTCTTAGATCTAACGCAAATCGGATTTCTGGCATTTTTCCGTCACCTGCCCGCCTGTTTGGGCCGGCCTAGCGCCGGGCTTTTTTATGCGTGCTCGCGCTTCTTGGCCGGAGTTCCTTCGGCGGACGGCATAAGGAACCACTGTCGCATCCCAGCGTCGATCGGAAAACCCATGGCACCGGCAATATCGTTGGCTTCATGCTCAGTCAGAGGCGCACCGCCGACGTCACTCGGATCATCGGAGAAGTGTGCGACACGGCGAGCGAATTCGACAACCTGATCGGGCACGATCTGGCTGAAGACCACCTGCTTGGTGTCTTTGTTGAATCCAACAAGGCGATAAACCGTTTTCATCGCTCAAAGCTCCACGGGCCGGGTTCGATCGGGTCTGCCGGTCTGCACCCCCGTGTATGCATCATACTCCCCAAGATGCGTGTTGCCCCGCTTATTCTACATCTCGACGCGGCCATCCTGGTAATCCCATTCCAAAATCTTGCCATCGGGCAACTCCCAACGACGCCGTGTCGCGCGCACCGGGGAATCCCGGTAGATCATGTGGAGGCTCAACGGGCTGGCCGCGCACAATGTTCCCCTGGAGTCACCCATCCGACACTCCCAGGGCGAAGTCTCGCCATTCCGCACGCGAAATCCTGTTGCAGTTGGTTAATGGCCGGCGATTTCCCGCCGGGCCCGCTCCACGGCCGGCACTAGCTCAGCCCAATCCGTCGGGCGCTTCGCGCGTCAGGACAACGATGGAATAACGGGAAGCGCCAATTCTGCTCGCTTTCGATTTGTCGAGTTCCGCGAGGAGACGCTCGCTCGATGCAACCGTCCATTTGCTCTGTAGAATGATTTCCTCGCAGTTGACGATGTATTCCTGTCTTCGCTTGGTCAAATCTGAAGCCCGCAGCGGTATCCCGATATTTTGGGGGCCCCTCACGAGAAACAGTTCCCCTTCCCAGATTTCCCAGGATTGGCAGCGGTCGGAGCAGGCGTCGAACAGAATTTCGGCGGTTTCCGCGGCTTCAACATCATCGCCGGCTTCGAAATCGAACTGACCGCGCATGGTGTGATCGTCGTCGTCGAAAAAAAGGAAAGCGGTATATGGCCATCGCACTCCCCTACCAAGCAACGTGACCTGTGCAATTGCCAAGCCAACAGCGCATGCGCTAAGCAGAGCCGGCATGATGGGGAGATCATCCCAGCCTCTTCTCGGTTAGCGATTAGAACTCCGCTTGAAGCACGCCGCCGCATCGGGGCGCCTACTGTTTGTCGGCGATCTCTCGCTGGCCCGTTCAATCGCCGGCAACAGCTCGGCGCAGGGAACCTATTTGCTCCGAGCTTTGTTGCAAGACAGTCGAATGTCTCTTCGACATGGTCGGTTCGGTACCCCCACCTTCCGACCAGCCTCGCCACCGCGTCACGATCTGTGTCCTTATTCGGGCGCGGTGGCTCTTTTATTTCTCAATCTCTCTCTTAGCCCGCTCCATAGCGGGAAGCAACTCCGCCCAATCATCGACGGTCTTGATCAAATCGGCCCGAAGATAGGCGATGCGCGCTTCCCACTTCCTGCTCGCGCCCGGATCGTGGACATCGTCCCGCAGCGCCATATGGGCGATCAGCTCCTCGCGGGGCGGCAAACCGCGCGGCCAGCGGCGGGAACTTGGGAAAGACGTAGAAGGCGGGCCTTTAATCGGTGTCGGCCCACCAGCAAATCGGCGTGCTCGCGCCGCGGTCGTATCTCATGTTGCGCCATTGGTTATGAGGGCCGACTAGAGTTTCCCACTCGTTGGAGTAAATGTTGTATCTGGCCCTCGCATTGCCGTCGGAAAACTTCACGTTGATTTCACGACCATCCCTAGGCGCCGTCGACCATTCCTTCGTCTCCGCCATCGCGTCTCTTTCCCTCACTGCAATGCTGAAATGCGTTTCATGTTGCCCCGGGTGTTACCCCGGCCGTTTTTGAGCCGCGGTGGCTTATCCCAAAAATCGGCCAACCCTTTGTTAATTGGCCCTATTGGCCGAACGCGATCTCCGGTCCGAGCGGGATGACGCCGCTCGGATTGATGGTGCGATGGCTGCCGTAATAATGGGTCTTGAACACCGGCACGTCGACGGTCGCCGCTACGCCGGGCATCGCGTAAATCTCGCGCGTGTAGCGCCAGAGTCCCGGGTATTCGTAGACGTGAAGGCGATTGCATTTGAAATGACCGTAATAGACGGCGTCGAAGCGGACCAGGGTCGGGAACAGTCGCACATCGGCCTCGGTCATGGCGTCGCCGAGCAAAAATCGTTCTTTGGATAGAATGCCGTCGAGCCAATCGAGCGAAGCGAACAAATGACGAAACGCTTGTTCATAGGGCTCCTGCTTGGTAGCGAAGCCGGCCTTATAGACGCCGTTGTTCACGGTATCATAGACGCGCGCGTTCACAGCATCGATCTCGGCCGCGCGTTCGCGCGGATAGTAGTCGGCGCGGTCATCGGTGAAAGCCGCGAATTCGGTGTTTAGCATGCGAACGATGTCAGACGAATTCATTGTTCACGATGACTTTGCTTTGGGTGTCCCACAGAACCGGCACGGTAACGCGGCCGGAGTAATGGGGATCAGTCTTGAGGTAGATCTCGTAGGCGCGCTTGGCGCCGGTCAGCGGCTCGGGCGCGGCGAACACCCAGCCCTGTTCCAGCATCACTGGTTCGACGAAGCTGACGGAGATCACGCTCTCAAGCTTTTTCAGCGCCCGCATCAACAACGTGCGGTGACACCACGGGCAAGCCATGGCGAGAAATAAATGATAGCGCCCGGGTTCCGCCTTGAAGCCCGAGCCGCCATCGGCCGTGACCTGATGGCGAAACTGCGACGCACTGCGCGCGAAGGCACCCGATGGGCCGGTATCGTACCAGCGATCGTGCCACTTGCCGTCGACCAGAAGGCCCATCAAGTTCACACGAAGGAAATTTGCGGACCAAGCGGCACGACGCCGCTCGGATTGATGGCGCGAATGGCGTAGTAATTCTCCTTGTATTTCTGGACATCCACCGTCTCGGCAATGCCGGGAACCGCGTAAAGGGCTTTGGTGTAGCGCCAGATCGCCGGCATTTCGTAGACGTGCCGGAGATTGCATTTGAACAGCGGATAATAAGCGCAGTCGAAGCGCACCAGGGTCGGGAACAGCCGCCAATCGGCTTCCGTCTGGCGGTCGCCGAGCAAATACTTTTGCCGCGACAATGTCGCCTCAATCCATTCGAAGGTCTCGAACATGCCGCGCACGGCGACTTCGTATGGCTCCTGCTTGACGGCGAAACCGCAGCGGTAGGCGCCGTTGTTGATGTTGTGATAGATGCGCTCATTGAGCGCGTCGATCTGCGACGCAAGCGCGGCAGGATAGTAATCGGCATTATCGTCGGTAAAGGCGGCAAACTCGCGGTTCAACATGCGGATGATCTCGGACGATTCGTTGTTGACGATCGTCTCGGTCTTTTTGTCCCACAGGATCGGCACCGTGCACCGGCCGGTGAAACCGGGGTTGGCCTTGCGGTAGACGTCATAGGCAAAACGTGCGCCGAACAGCGGGTCGGGGGTGACAAAGCGCCACCCGCCTTCGCCCGGCGCATGATGCGTGTACGAAGTTGAGATCACCCGCTCGAGCTTCTTGAGCTTCAGAAAAAGCATTACCCGGTGGCACCACGGACAGCCGAAGGCGAGGAAGAGATGGTAGCGCCCCGCCTCGGCCCTGAAGCCGGAACTGCCGTCGGCGGCCACCTTGCCGCGGAACGTTGCCGCCGTGCGGTCGAATGAACCGGTCTTGCCGCGCGTGTCGGTCGCCGTATCCTCCCACTTGCCTTCGATCAGCATACCCATGGCTCACCTCTTTCCCGTTGCGCAGCGATTGAAGCGGTTATTGCGGCAAGGCGCAATCACACCGCAGAATGGCGCTATTGCAAGGAGGTAATATGGCGACATTCGTTTTGGTTCACGGCGCCTGGGGCGGCAGCCTCTTGTGGCGGCCAGTGGCGCGGGCGCTGCGTCAGGCGGGGCACGAAGTCTACGCGCCGACGCTGACCGGGCTGGGCGAGCGCAAGCATTTGCTCAACCGCCACATCGATCTCGGCACCCATGTCCAGGATGTGCTCGGCGTCATCGACTATGAGGATTTGACCGACTTCATCCTGGTCGGCCATTCCTACGGCGGCATGGTGGTGACCGGGGTCGCCGATGCCGTGCCCGACACGATCGCGTCGCTGGTCTATCTCGACGCCTTTGTCCCGGAGAACGGGCAATCGCTCTTCAGCCTCGTCCCGGCAGAAGCACCGCGCCCCGACCGGCCGCCGATTCCGGCCGCCGAAGACTATTTGACGCCACCGTTGCCGCCATCGGCGTTCGGCGTCCACGCCGGAGGTGGCGGCGATGATGGAACGGAAGATCTCGCCCCAACCCACCGCCTGCTTCACCCAAGGGCTAACCCTCAGAGGCGGCATCGACCGCATCAAACGCAAGACTTACATCTACTGCAACGTTCCGGCGCCGACGACGTTCACGCCCTTTTACGAAAAGTTGAAGACCCAGCCGGGCTGGACCGTGCATACGCTGCCCTGCACCCACATCGTTCAGATCGACATGCCGAACGAGCTGACGCAGCTGCTGCTAGAGAAGGTGCCACTAGAATGAAGCGGCGTGGACCTGACTAAGTAGCTCCTTGCCCGCTTGGTAGCGCCGCAAATTCTCCAAAAAGAAATCGTCGGCCCGGCCCGGGGTGCCGTTTCCAGCACTCGAGGTGTGCGCGGTAAGGCGGACCTTGGGATGTTTCCAATAGCGATGAGACTTGGGTAAGGGCTCCTCGCGAAAGGCGTCGAGGATGGCGAGGCCAGGCCGGCCTTGGTCGAGGCCGGCGAGGAGCGCGTCATCGACGACCAATTCGCCGCGCGCGATATTGATCAAGATGCTGCCCGGCTTCATCGCCGCGACGAATTTGGCATCGACCAGATCGGTCGTTGCCTCAGTCCGCGCCGCCGACAGCACCACGATGTCAGCCGTCGGCAAGAGGGCCGGCAAGTCCCGGAGCGTGCCGGTCGCGTCCGCGGCGGGATCGGCTTGGCCGTTGCGATTGATGCCGGTGATCTTGACGCCGAAATCCTCTGGCGCGCACGCGCGATCTCGCGCCCGATCGCGCCCATTCCGATGATCAGCCAATGGCTTGGCGCAAGTTCCTGAAACGGCATCCGCCGCCATTCGGCCGCCGCCTGCCCGGCGCGCGCGGCCGCGACCGGCCAAGTCTCGGCGAGGACATTCGCCAGCACATATTCCGCAATCGCCGGCGCCTGGGCGTGAGAATTGGTAAGCATGACACCCCGCGCCACGACTTCCCGGTAGCGCGGGGAATCGAGCCCCGTCTGCTGGGTGTGAAGCCATTTAACACTGCCGGCGAGGGCCGCATCAAAGAACAGATCGAGCTGCCCGCCCATCAGCGCATCGAAGGTGAGCCATACAATTTCAGGCCGCGCGTCGCCCGGGGCGATGGTCTTGGTGCCAACGTGCACGCCGCCTTTGCCGTCGACCATAATCAGTTCGTGCTCGGCGAGCGCGGCGGCGACGCGGCGGGCCGAGGCCTCACTGGCGAAGATTTTCATCTGTAGCCTCTCTTTTTTGTCCACCGCGACTATAGCTATCCATTGCCCCAAGGGAATGCGCTTGCGCTAAGGTGGCGACGACGAACGGATCTGGCCCGAGGCAATGTTGGAGATGAAACAATTTGTTGGCGCTCTCGCCCTTATTTTGCTGATGGCGAGTCTGCCGGCGATGGCGCAAACGCCGGTTCGAATCGGCGTCTTGAAACTATCCTCATCGGCGCCCGTGTTCATCGCCTACGACAAGGGCTATTTCAAGGCGCAAGGCCTCGACGCCACGCTCAACTTCTTCGACGCGGCGCAACCGGTGGCGGTGGCGGCCGCGGCGGGCGATATCGATATCGGCGTTACTGCGTTCACGGCGGGTCTCTTTAATGTCGCGGGCAAGGGCGCCGTCACCGTGGTGGCCGGGCAAAGCCGCGAGCAGCCCGGCTATCCGCTGATCGGTTATTTCGCCACCGCCGCAGCCTATCGCGGCGGGCCTTCAAAAACCCGCCGATCTCGCTGGCCGCCGCGTCGCCATTACGCAGGCGGGCTCGAGCTTTCACTATGCGCTCGGCCTTTTGGCCGAGAAGGATCATTTCGCGTTGGCGAGCGTGCACTTGCTGCCCTTGCAATCGCTTTCGAATGTTGCTTCGGCGCTCAAAGGTGGCCGCGTCGACGGCGCGTTATTGCCGGTGACGACGGCGCTGCCCCTGATGGCGGAGGGGGACATCAAGTTGCTGGGCTGGGTCGGTGACGAGACGCCGTGGCAATTGGGCGCGGTGTTCGTGTCGCGCGATATGAAGCAGCATCGGGACAGGATTGCAAAATTCCTCGCCGCTTACCGACAAGGTACCCGGGACTATCACGACATATTGCTGGCTTCGGTGACGAACGGCCACGCCCAAGTCAACGACGCGACGCGGCCGCTGATCGCGAGCATCGGCCGATACACCGGGTTGAAGCCGGATCAAATCGTGGTCGGTCTCTCCTATATCGACGGCGACGGCATGCTCGATGTTGGTGGCGTGGCGAAACAGCTGGCTTGGTTCCAAGCAAAATCATTTCGTTGACGGCGGCTTCGGCATCAACGAGGTGGTGGATGAGAGCTTTGGTTACGCGAAATGACGCCATGGAACTCGTCGTTCGATTCCGTTAGTCACGATTTTGGTGATCTCGCGGTATTGCGCGATATTTCGTTCCGCGTGGCGCCGGGCGAAATTCTGGCGCTGGTCGGGCCGTCGGGCTGCGGCAAGAGCACCTTGTTGGCGATCATCGGCGGTTTGTTGCGCCCGCGGAGCAGGCAAGGTGGCGACGATCGGCGCACCGCCCGATGGCAGCTTCAATCCGATGACCTTCGTGTTTCAGGATTTCGCGTTGCTGCCGTGGCGCTCGGTCGCCGACAATGTCGGCTTCGTACTGGAGCATGTCCGCGCTCGGCGTGTCCGACCGCAGCGGTATCGTCGCCGACGCGCTGCGCCGAACCGGCCTCTGCGGAGTTCGCCCATGCTTATCCGAAGCAATTGTCGGGCGGCATGCGTCAGCGCGTCGGCATCGCCCGGGCACTCGCGGTGCGGCCGGAGATCTTGCTGATGGACGAGCCGTTTTCCGCGCTCGACGCGCAGACCCGCGAATTGCTGATCGAGGATTTCATGGGTCTCATGTCCGGCAACCGCATGGGGGCGGTCTATGTCACGCACAATCTCGAAGAAGCGGCACGGCTTGCCGACCGCGTCGTGGTGTTGTCGCGCCGGCCGGCGCGAATCCGGGAAATCGTTACCCTGGCCGTTGCGCGCGAGTCGCGTGACGCACTCTTTGTCGCCGAGCATCAACGTTCACTATGGTCGTTGATCCGCGACGAGGCGGCGGCAGCGGCGCGCGAGGTCGCCGATGCTTGAGGGGATCGAGACGGTTGCCGTCCGCTTTCGCGGTGGCGGCTTCGCCCCGCTCCCCGGCCGCTACAGCGCCTGGCTCGCTTTCCTGATCGGGCTGGCGGCATGGCAAGGGGTGTGCAGTATGGGCTGGGTCAGCCCGCTGTTTCTGCCGAGCCCTGTGCGCATCGCCATCGCCTTGTGGCGGCTCGTCATTAGCGGCGAGATCTGGCCGCACATTTGGGCGTCGCTGATTCGCATCGGCGGCGGCTGGCTGGTGGGCACGGCAGCCGGCCTCGCGATCGGCGTGGCCATGGGCCTGGTGACCGTGGCGCGCGCGGTGGGGATGCCGATGGTCTCGGCGCTGTTCCCCATCCCCAAAATCGCGCTGCTGCCGTTGTTGATCCTGTGGCTCGGCATCGGCGAGACCTCGAAGATCGCGACCATTGCGCTCGGCGTGTTCTTCCCGACCGTGATCGCGGTCTATAGCGGCGTCGATGCGGTGCCGCGCAATCTCGTTCGCATGGCGCAGAGCTTCGAAGTGCCGACGGTGGCCATCGTCTGGAAGGTGATCATGCCCGGCGCCATGCCGGCGATACTCGCGGGCTTCCGCATTTCCGCGGCGACGGCGCTGCTGCTGGTGGTGTCGGCGGAAATGATCGGTGCCGAGACCGGTCTTGGCGCGTTCGTGTTGGAGGCCGGCAATCTCATGCAAACCGACCGGTTGCTGGCGGGCGTGGCGGTTCTGTCGCTGCTCGGCCTCGTCATCGGGCGCGCCATCAGCGTCCTCGAACGCCGCTTGTTGCGCTGGCGCTAGCGCGTATAAGAGACCCAATGCTGGTGGTTCCTTATCCCGCTATCGATCCGGTGCTGGTGTCGATCGGCCCTTTCGCGGTGCGGTGGTATGCCTTGGCCTATATCGCCGCCCTGCTGTTGGGTTGGCGCTATTGCAACATGCTGGCGCGCCGGTGGGCGGCGCGCGGCACGCCGGCCGCAACCACCCAGGAACTCGACGATTTCCTGGTCTGGGCCACGATCGGCGTCGTGCTGGGCGGTCGCATCGGCTATGTGGTGTTTTATAATTTCGCCTTCTATCTGCAGCATCCGGAACAGGCGCTGGAACTGTGGCATGGCGGCATGTCGTTTCACGGCGGCGGGCTCGGCGTGCTCATCGCCATCGCACTCTTCTGCCGCCAGCGACGCCTGCTTCTGTTGCCGTTTGCCGATTTGATTGGCTGTGCCGTGCCGATCGGCCTGTTCTTGGGCCGCATTGCCAATTTCATCAATGGCGAGCTGTGGGGCCGGCCGAGCGACGTCCCCTGGGCGATGGCGTTCCCAACCGCCGGGCCCCTCCCTCGCCACCCGAGCCAACTCTACGAGGCGATGCTCGAAGGCGTGGTCCTGTTCCTGATCCTATTCATCCTTCAGCGCAGCGACACGGTGCGCGCCCGGCGCGGCACGCTTTGCGGCGTGTTCATGATCGGTTACGGCGCTTTCCGTATTGTCGCTGAATTCTTCCGCGAGCCCGATCAACAATTGGGCTTTCTCGTCGGCGGCGCCACCATGGGACAGCTGCTCTCGGTACCCCTCATTCTGGCGGGTTTGTTCCTGGTCTGGTTCGCGCGTCGCCGCGAAGCCGTCGCCCCGTGACCGATCTCGCGCACATGCTGGCGCAACGCATCCGCGAGCACGGGCCAATTTCGGTCGCCGACTACATGGCGGCGGCGGCGGCATACTATTACGGCCACCGCGATCCGTTCGGCGTTCGCGGCGATTTCATCACCGCGCCAGAGGTGAGCCAGATGTTCGGCGAGCTCCTGGGATTGTGGTGCGTCGCCGCCTGGCAGGCGATGGGAGCGCCGTCGCGCTTCATTCTGGCAGAACTGGGGCCGGGACGCGGAACATTGATGCGCGACGCGTTGCGCGCGGCGCGAACGGTGCCGCAATTTCTCACCGCCGCCGAACTGCATCTGGTTGAGACCAGCGCGATCATGCGCCAACATCAAGGCGTGGCCCTGGCGGACCATCGAGCGCATTGGCATGGCCGTGTCGAGGACATTCCCCCAGGAGCGATGCTGCTCATCGCCAATGAATTTTTCGATGCGCTGCCGGTGCGGCAGTTCGTGCGCGGCGTCAAAGGCTGGCAGGAGCGCCAGGTGGGCCTGCGTCATGACGGCTTTGCCTTTGTGCTCGACGAAGCGGTTCGCGAAGGGCTGTCGATTGCGCCTCAAGGTTCGGTGCGTGAAGTCTCGCCCGCCGCATTGGCTCATGCTGATTGGCTCGGGCGCCGCGTCGCGCAACAGGATGGCGCGGCTTTACTGATCGACTACGGCTACAGCACGAGCGCCTGCGGCGATACGTTGCAAGCGGTTCGCGCGCACCGGCGTCACCACATACTGCGCGATCCGGGTGAGGCCGATCTGACCGCACATGTCGACTTCGCCGCCATCGCCGATGCGGCGTCGGCCGCCGGCGCGCACATTCACGGACCGCTCGAGCAGGGTGCTTTTTTGGCTGCACTCGGCATCGACGTGCGGGCCGAGCGATTGATGGCGGCCTCGCCGTCGCACGCCACGACGGTTGCCGCAGGTTTGCGCCGCCTCACCGACCCCGACGCCATGGGCAGCCTGTTCAAGGCCCTGGCAATCGCGCATCCACGATTGCTGATGCCGGCGTTTCCATGATCACCCTCAAGGCTCTCGCCGAACCAGGCGTTGCCCATGGATTTTTCACCCGCCAGGGCGGCGTCAGCACCGGGATTTATGCCTCGCTCAATTGCGGCGGCGGCTCCGGTGACGATCGCGACGCGGTTGCCGAGAATCGCGCACGCGCCACCATCATGCTGGGCCTCGCGCGGGATGCGCTTGCCACCAATCATCAGGTGCATGGCATCGCGGTCGCGACGCTGGTGCGCCCGATTGAGGGCACGCGGCCGCGCGCCGACGCCATGGTGACCAAAGAGCGCGGCCTGGCCCTCGGGATTCTCACCGCCGATTGCGTGCCGGTACTCTTTGCCGATAGCGAAGCCGGCGTCATTGGGGCCGCCCACGCGGGCTGGCGCGGGGCCCTCGGCGGCGTGCTCGAAGCAACGGTGCGGGCAATGGCGGCGCTCGGCGCCGATCCGGCACGCATCCGCTCCGGGCTCGGTCCGGCCATCGCGCTGGCCTCTTACGAAGTGGGGCCGGAATTTCCGGCGCCGTTTCTAGCGCAGGATCCCGCCCATGCGCGGTTCTTTGCCGCGGCTAACGCGAGGTACCGCTTTGATCTGCCCGGCTATGTCCGCGGACGATTGGCCGCGCTCGGCCTTGCCGCTATCGATGCGACGGGCGGCGATACGGCGGCTGATTCTGAGCGCTTTTTTTCTTATCGCCGCGCCCGCCTTGAGGGCAAGCCGGATTATGGCCGCTTGCTTTCGGCCATTGCGCTTTTATGATCCGGCGCCCGAGGCGCCACGATGTCTTCTCGTTTTCCGCTCTTCGCGGTGCCGTTTCTGCTGGCGCCGCTTCTACTTGCGGCATGCCAGCCTCTGCCGCATCCGTTCGCGGATGAGACGCAGGCGCCGTCGACGCCGGTATTGGCGCCGCCCGATGCGGTGGGCATCCTGGTGCCCCCCGTCGCTGGCGCACCTGCGCCCGCCGCCGCGGCGGTGGCCACGGCGATGGCGGACGCATTGATGAAGGAAGACGTGCCCGCCGACACCGTGGCAACGAATTCACGCAGCTACCGTCTCGCCGGCACCGCCACGGCGCAGCCCCTTGGCGATCACACCCGGATCACCATCGCCTGGCAGCTGGCCGGGGCGGATGGGCATATTGTCGCCACCGAGACCGAATCGGCCGACGTGGCGGACGCGGCATGGCGCGCCGGCGATCCCGACATGGCAAAGGCGCTGGTCGCGCGTCCGGCGCCGGAACTGGCGCGTCGTGTCGAGGGCGACGCTCCGCTCGAGCATACCGTCCAGGCCACGGTAGTCGGCATAGCGCCGGTCACCGGCGCATCGGGCGATGGCGGCCATGCGCTGTCGCTGGCGATTGCCGCAGCACTGCAGCACGCCGGTGTCGCACTGCAACAAAAACCGGATGACAAGCCGAGCTATCTTTTGGCTGGCAAAGTCGCCATCAGCGCCGCCAGCGCCGGTCATCAGGAGGTGAAGATTGTGTGGGCCTTGTCGCGGGCCGACGGCAAAGAGATCGGCCAGGTCAGCCAGGAAAATGCCGTGCCGGCAGGCAGCTTGGACGGCACATGGGGCGATACAGCCTATGATGTCGCCACCGCCGCCGTCGGCGGCATCGTCCAGCTGCTGCAACAGGCACAAGCCACCGGTTCTTAGGGCCGCGAAAAAGCGCGCGAACCCAGGGATTTACATTTCGGTGGCGAATTTGTTAAATGCGCCGCCGCTCGACTAGGTGACGTGTCGCGCGTCCGGGGCTCGATTCGCGGCTGAAAGCGCCATGAAAATTCTCGCTTGTAATAGCAATCGGCCGCTTGCCGAAGCGATTTCTGCCTATCTGACGACGCCGCTGACCGACGCCAGCGTGCGGCGCTTCTCCGATATGGAGGTGTTTGTCGAAATCCACGAAAACGTCCGCGGTGAAGATGTTTTCGTCATCCAATCGACGTCATATCCCGCCAACGACAATCTGATGGAGCTCCTGGTCACGCTTGATGCGCTGCGCCGCTCCTCGGCGCGACGCGCGACCGCTGTTATTCCCTACTTTGGCTACGCGCGCCAGGACCGAAAGACGGCGTCGCGTTCGCCGATCTCGGCCAAGCTCGTCGCCAACATGATCACCACCGCCGGCGCTGACCGGGTGCTGACCCTCGATCTTCATGCCGGCCAGATTCAAGGTTTTTTTGACATTCCGACCGATAACCTCTTTGCCCAACCGGTGTTCGCCAACGACATTAAGGAACGCTACAACGGCGATGACCTGGTCATCGTCTCGCCCGATGTCGGCGGCGTGGTGCGCGCACGGAGCATCGCGCGACGGTTGGGCGTCGATCTTGCCATCATCGACAAAAGGCGCGAGCGGGCCGGCGCTTCCGAGGTCATGAATATCATCGGCGAGGTCGCGGGTCGGCGCTGTGTTGTTATCGATGACATCGTCGATAGCGCCGGCACGCTATGTAACGCCGCCGAGGCCTTGCGGGAACAAGGCGCCAAATCGGTGGTGGCCTATGTCACCCATGGTGTATTGTCCGGCGGTGCGGTCGCGCGGGTCTCGGCCTCGCCGATCGAGACGCTGGTTACCACCAATTCGATCCGCGCCACCGAAGCGCAGCGGCTGGCGCGTAACGTGCGCCAGATAACGATTGCGCCCTTGATGGCCGAGGCGATCCGCCGCATTAGCGAGGAGCGTTCGGTTTCAAGCCTGTTCGATTAGGATCACCACCGGGCCACGGCACCCCTGGAGGCCGGCCCAACAACGAAGGAGCGATTATGCCTGACATTCATACCATCCGCGCCGAGACGCGCGGCCAGGGCGGAAAGGGGCCCGCCCGGGCGACGCGTCGAGGGGGCCGGGTTCCCGGCGTGCTCTACGGCGAGAATGAGCCCCCGCAACTGATCAGCGTTGAGCCGCGCGAACTGATAACCGAGATGACCCGGCCCGGCTTTTTCGCACGGCTGATCGAAGTCGAGTTCGCCGACGGCGCCACGCCGGTGAAGCACCGCGCGCTGCCGCGTGATGTGCAGCTCGACCCGATCACGGACCGGCCTCTTCATGTCGATTTTCTGCGCGTCGGAAAGGACACGCCGATCCGTGTTGCGGTACCGGTTGTGTTCGCCAACCAGGCAAATTCACCCGGCATCAAGCGCGGGGGCATTCTCAACATCGTGCGGCATGACATTGAGTTGATCTGCCTCGCCGATCACATTCCCGAGCGCATTACCATCGATCTCGAGGGGCTCGAGATTGGCGACAGCATCCACATCCATACCGTGAAACTACCGGAAGGGGTGAGGCCCACAATCACGCGCGATTTCACCGTCGCCTCGATCGCCGCGCCGACCGCCGTGCGTGAGGAGCAAGCCGCAGCAGCGGCTGCGGCCGCCGCTGCTAAGGCCGCGGCTGCGGCCGCGCTCGAAGCAGGCGAAGTGCCCATCGAAGGGGCGGTGCCGGGTGCTGCTCCCACTGCCGCGCCAGGGGCGGCGCCGACCCCCGCTGCGCCAGCGGCGGCACCAGCCGCGACGCCGGCAGCGCCCGCACCACGCGGTCGCAGCGAACGCACCGATCGCCGCTAGGTCCGGCCAAAGCGCGGCGCCGCAATGCGTCTTCTCGTGGGGCTCGGCAATCCGGGTCCGCGCCACGAGCGCAACCGGCACAATATCGGCTTCATGGCGGTGAATGCGCTGCTTCGCCGCTATGAATTCCGCGCCTTGCGCAACCAATTTAATGCGCGCCTCGCCGAAGGACTGGTCGGTGATCAACGCATCCTGGTGCTGATGCCACAGACCTACATGAATGACTTCAGGCGATGCCGTCGGGCCGGCGGCCCGCTTCTACAAGATTGAGCCCAGCGCGGTCGCGGTGATTTACGACGAGGTCGATCTGGCGCCGGGAAAACTACGGGTGAAGCGGGGTGGCGGCTCGGCCGGTCACAACGGCATCCGCTCGATCGACGCAGCGCTCGGCGACGATTATTGGCGGGTGCGGTTGGGAATCGGCCATCCCGGCAACAAGGAATTGGTACCGCATTGGGTACTGCAGAACTTTACCGTCGAAGAAATGAAGTGGGTAGCGCCGCTCACCGAGGCCGTCGCGGAGGCGATGCCGATCCTGATTGGCGACGATCCCCCGGCGTTCATGTCGAAGGTGGCGCTGATCCTGAAACCGCCACCGCCGAAGCCGCTCAAGCCGGCGCCGCTTGCCATCTCGGGCAAGGACTAATGGGCTTCAATTGCGGCATCGTCGGCTTGCCCAATGTCGGCAAATCGACGCTGTTCAACGCCCTGACCGCCACTCAGGCGGCGGAGGCCGCGAATTATCCCTTCTGCACCATCGAGCCCAATGTCGGTCGCGTCGCGGTGCCGGACGAGCGGCTTCTCGTATGCGCCCGACTCGGCAAATCGGCGAAGATCGTGCCGACGCAGTTGGAGTTCGTCGACATTGCCGGCCTGGTGCGCGGCGCCTCGAAGGGTGAGGGGTTGGGCAATCAGTTTCTCGGCCATATTCGCGCCGTCGACGCCATCGCCCATGTGCTGCGTTGCTTCGCCGACGCCAATGTCGCCCATGTCGAAGGAGCGCTCGATTCCGTGCGCGACGCCGAGACCGTAGAGACCGAGCTGTTGCTAGCGGACCTTGAAAGCCTGGACCGGCGCATTAAGGCGGCCGAAAAGAAAGCACGCGGCCCGGACAAGGAGGCAAAGGCCCAGCTCGCGCTCATGGAGCGCGCCAATGCGCTCTTGGCCGCGGGCCAGCCGGCACGTGCCCTCGCGGTCGGACCGGAGGAACAGCACATGTTTGCCGCGCTTCAGCTGCTCACGGCGAAGCCGGTCCTCTACATCGCCAATGTCGAAGAAGCCGCGGCGGCCACCGGCAATGAATGGTCGCGCCGAGTCGAGGACTACGCGCAGGCCAAGGGCGCCTCGTGCGTCGTGATTTCGGCGGCGATCGAGGCGGAGTTGGCGCAATTGCCGGAAGCGGACCGGGAAGATTATCTGGCCACTCTCGGGCTCGACGAGCCCGGTCTGGCGCGCGTCATTCGCGCGGGATATCGACTCCTCGATCTCATTACCTTCCTCACCGTCGGTCCGAAGGAAGCGCATGCCTGGACCGTGGCGCGAGGCACCAAGGCGCCTCAAGCAGCAGGCGCTATCCACAGCGATTTCGAGAAAGGCTTCATCCGCGCTGAGACGATTTCCTATGCCGATTTTGTCGCCTATGGTGGGGAGCAAGGCTCCAAGGAAGCCGGCAAGATGCGGCTCGAAGGTGCCGACTACGTCATAGCGGACGGCGACGTCCTGCATTTCCGCTTCAATCTTTAAGCCACGCTTTTTATCATCGGGTCATAACAATGAGGAGGTAGGCATGGGTCAAACGGTTACGCTTAAAGCCAAGGACGGGCACTCCTTCTCCGCTTATCGTGCCGATCCGACGGGCGCGCCCAAGGGTGCGATTGTCGTGATCCAGGAGATTTTCGGCGTCAATCACCACGTCAAGGCGGTGGCGGACGGCTATGCCAAAGCCGGCTACGTCGCGGTGGCGCCCGCCTTGTTCGATCGCGTCGAAAGAAATGTCGAGCTCGGTTATGACCAGGCCGGCATGACCGCCGGGCGCGGCATGATCGGCAAAATCGCGCCCGCTGCGATCGCAGCGGACACGCAGGCAGCGATCGATTACGCCAAGGAATTCGGCAAGGTCGGCATCGTCGGTTATTGCCTCGGCGGCTCGGTCGCGTTCACCGCCGCGACCAAGCTCGACGGCATCGCCGCTGCGGTCGGCTATTACGGCGGCCAGATCGCGGCCAACGCCCAGGATAAGCCGAAAGTGCCGACCATGTTGCATTTCGGGGATCAGGATCAGAGCATTCCTGTGGCCGATGTCGAGAAGGTCAAGGCGGCCCGAGGCGGTGATACCGAGATCTTCGTCTATCATGCCGGCCACGGCTTCAATTGCGATGAACGGCCGAGCTATCACGCCGAATCGGCCAAGCTCGCATTGGAGCGCACGCTCGCGCACTTTAAAAAATATATCGGATAGACCGGCGGCTACCGGTCGGGACGGGATCGAGGCGTCACCAATCGGCTCGTCCTTTCCCGGCCCCTATGCCGAGCCGATTTTTCTAGCGCTTACCGTTCGCTCGCGGCCAAGTTGGTTGGTTGTCCCGCGCACGTGGTTGAGGCTTTGAGCTTGGCAATATCTACCGCAGCGACGCTTCGATATTGCCGCCATCGACGGTGACAATGCCCGCCGTCGTTTTGCGGGCGAGCGCCAGAAAGAGAAATGCGTCGGCGACATCGTCGGCGGTGACCTCGCGATGCAGCAGATTGCCGGCCAGATAATCCGCTTCGCTCAGACCGCGGGCTCTGGCGCGCTCGGCGACCATCTGATCGGTCATCAAGCCCGTGCGGATGCGGTCGGCATTGACGGCGTTGGCGCGAATGCCGTCCGCGCCATAATCGAGCGCATATTGCTTCATCAAGGCCAAGGCCGCCGATTTCGGCAGGCCGTAAGGACCGAAATGACGCCCGGGATTGACCGCCTGCTTTGAGACATTGAACAAAAGGCAACCGCCGAGCCCCTGCGCTTTCATCACCCGTACCGCGTTCTGCGCGACATGCTGATGGGCAAAGAAATTGAGCTCGAAAGAGCGGCGCAAGAGCTCGTCGTCGACGGTTCCGATCTCGCCCTGCCAGGCGGCGCCGGCATTGGAGATGACGATGTCAACGCCGCCGAAAGTCAGTGCCACTTGGTCGAACGCGGCATGCACTTGCGCCCAATCCGTGACGTCGCACGCTATTGCGAGTGCATGCCTGCCGATGGATTTGGCGACCCGGTCTGCCGCGACCCCATCGCGATCGAGAATCGCGATCTCGGCACCTTCTCGGGCAAAGGCCTTCGCTGTCGCGGCACCGATGCCGCCGCCGCCACCCGTTACCAGGCAGATGTGGCGCGCCAGACGGGGCGGGGGGCTCTTGCCGAGCTTGGCTTGCTCGAGCGACCAATATTCAACCGCGAACATGTCGGATTCCGCCACGCACGCGTAACGGCCCACGGCTTCGGCGTCGGTTATGGTGGCGACGGTGCTCTCGGCAATATCGGCAGCAATATCGGCGTCTTTGGCGGTGGCGCCAAGTCCGAATAGCCCCAACCCCGGAACCAGAATCACGCGGGGCATGGGGTCAAGCTCGCGCTTCCCGTCATTGTGTTGGGCGAAATAACCGCGGTAGCGCGCGGTGAATTGCGCCACCGATTGTGCGGCCGTCTGACGCCACGCTGTCAGCCCGTCCCCATGGGGCGCCGATACCATCAAGGGCCAGTTCTTGGTGCGGATCGTGTGGTCGGGCGTCACCACGCCTACCTGCGAATAGCGAGGCAGATCGGCGCCGTTGACGTAGTTGAGGATGGCCGGCGAAGAACGGAAGCGCAGGATTTGCGGCTGCGAGACCCCGGTTCCGGCGTCGTAGCTCAGCGCGGTCAGGCCGCGCAGAATCGGCGCAATCTCGGCCACGCCGGCGAGCTGCTGAGGCAGCATGACGGGCGCGAAGACCTCGCGCCGCCCCGTGGCCAGCCGGTTTTCCGCAAGTGTCGTCAGTTCGATCATGCGCTCATAACTTTGGCGGGCGTCCGCACCGAAGGTGAAAATGCCATGCTTGAGCAAAATCAGCGCCTCGACCTTCGACGCGGCATCAAAGATCTCGGCGGCGCACTTCGCCAAGGCAAAGCCTGGCATGATGTAAGGGACGAGGGCGGCACGGGCGCCGAACGTCTCTTGGCAGATGCGGTCGCCGTCCGGCTGATCGGCCAGCGCCAGCACCGCCGTGGCGTGGGTGTGGTCGACATAGGTGCCGGGCAGGAAAGCGTGTAGCAAGGTCTCGACCGAAGGGTTGGGCGCGGCGCTGTCGAGCAGATTGGCGCGCTGAAAATTGACCAGGTCTTCGTCTGGCAAGCGGTCGAGCGCGCGCAGCGCGCGCAACGGCTTGAGCCGCACTGCGGGAAAACCCGCCGGCTCAATATCGGCCATGTCCCAACCCGAGCCCTTGACGCACAGCACGGCGATCGGCGCGCCGAGAATGTCGGTCGCCGTCATTTTGACCGACGAGTTGCCGCCGCCATGGAGGACGAGGCGCGGATCGCGCCCGAGCAGTCGCGCCGTGTAGATGCGTTGGCCAATCTCACCATAGCGCGCGGTGAAACTTTCAGCCTCGGCGTCTGACCATAGACTTTTCATGCGCGCTCACTTGGCGAAACTCGG
The DNA here is from genome assembly GCA_963804725.1 of uncultured Alphaproteobacteria bacterium. Taxonomy (GTDB): domain Bacteria; phylum Pseudomonadota; class Alphaproteobacteria; order ATCC43930; family CGMCC-115725; genus JAATGI01. Next base: position 455,178 of record CAWDRN010000001.1, read on the forward strand.
GGAAGAGCGATAGGAGACCAGCGCGCGACGCGGCGCAGATGCCACGCTCGGTGATGAGGCCGCTGACAAGATGCCCCGGCGTCACGTCGAAAGCGTAGTTCGCCGCGGCGGTGCCGTCGGGGGTGAGCTGCAGCCGCCCGATCGTGCCGTCGGAGAGGCGTCCGACAATATGCGTGACCTCGCGCGGATCGCGCTCCTCGATCGGAATCTCGCGCACCCCGTCGCCGAGCTTCCAGTCGATGCTCGGCGACGGCACAGCAACATAAAACGGTACGTCGTTGGCACGGGCCGCGAGCGCCTTCAAATAGGTGCCGATCTTGTTGGCGACATCGCCCGCTGCCGTGGTGCGGTCGGTGCCGACGATGCACAAATCAACGCGATCATGCTGCATCAAGTGGCCACCCGCATTGTCGGCGATGACTGTGTGCGGCACCTGCTGTTCGCGCAATTCCCACGCCGTCAGGGCGGCACCTTGATTGCGTGGCCGCGTCTCGTCGACCCAGATATGGAGTGGGATGCCCAGCTCCTGCGCGCGATAGATCGGCGCCGTCGCGGTGCCGCGATCGACCGTCGCCAACCAGCCGGCGTTGCAATGCGTCAGAATCTCGACGGCGCCGCGCTCACCCTTCCGGTGCCACGCGGCCGCGATCGACGCCACGCCATGCTCGCCAATCGCGCGGTTGATGGCGATGTCTTCGGCGCAGATCTCGGCTGCCCGCCGGTAGGCACAGACGGCGCGCTCTGCCGCCGGCAGCGGTTTGAGCAAACCCACCATATCGGCGATGGCCCAGGCAAGATTGACTGCGGTGGGTCGCGTCGCCAGCAGCATCTTTGCCGCATCGGCCAACGCTCCGTCCGAGGTATCCTCCACCATTGCCAAGGCTATCCCGTAAGCCGCCGTTGCCCCGATCAGCGGTGCGCCTCGCACCTGCATCGATCGAATGGCCTGGGCCGCTGCCGACACGCTCGTCAGATGGCGCGTGATAAATTCGTGCGGCAACCGCGTCTGATCGATGATGCCGACCGTCCGGCCGTCGGCCTCGCACCAGATCGTCGTCGTGTCGTGGCCGCCTACCTTCATTTGCGCAGCACGCGCCCGGCGACCGCGTCGAGCCGTTTCGCCATCGCCGGATCGCGCGCTTCGGGCGATGTGATGATGGCGTGTTCGAGCGCATGGCGGCAGCCATGAGGACAGGCACCATCATGGGCCGCCAGCACCGGGACCACCGACTTGATCAGGTTCTTGGCGCGCCCGGCATTCTCCTCAACGACTTTGACGACCATGTCGATCGTGACATGGTCATGGTCGGGATGCCAGACATCGAAGTCCGTCACCATGGCGACGGTCGCGTAGCATATCTCGGCCTCGCGCGCGAGGGCGGCCTCGGGCAGGTTGGTCATGCCGATCACGTCACAGCCCCAGCCCCGATAGAGATAGCTCTCCGCCAACATTGAAAACTGCGGGCCTTCAATACAGAGATAGGTGCCGCCGCGATTCATCGAGATGCCATGCGCGGCACCTGCGGCTTCGAGTGCGTCACCGAGGCGGGCGCATACCGGGCGGCCCATCCCGATATGGGCGACAAGGCCAGTGCCGAAAAAGCTTTTGGCGCGGGCATAGGTCCGGTCGATGAATTGGTCGACGACGACAAATCGCCCGGGCGCTAGTTCCTCCTTGAACGAGCCGACCGCGGAGATCGAGACAATGTCGGTCGCGCCCGCGCGCTTCAGCGCATCGATATTGGCGCGAAAATTGATTTCGTTCGGCGGAATTCCGATGGCCGCGTCCATGGCGCGGCAGAAAAATCACCTTTGCCCCGTCAATCTCGCCAAAACATAGCTCATCCGACGGCTGGCCGAACGACGATTCGATCGCGCGCCATTCGACGCCGCTCATGCCGTCGATCTGATAGAGCCCGCTGCCGCCAATAATGCCGATGACTGACGCCATGTCGCCCCGCTTCGGCGCCATCCTGCCGCGGGGCCTCTCTTATGGCAACGCTGCTCTCAGGTCGCAGCGTTGAGCTGCGTGTACGATTTCCTTGGCGATGCTGCGCAAGGCATTGACATCCGCAGTGCCGACCACGGCGTAAGCCTGGCCGGCATGGCGCCAGTAAACGAAGTTCATGTCGTCGCGGCGCTCGGAGCTAATCGGCAAATCGGGTTTTCCGGTGGCGCCGACCACCATGGTGATCGAGCCCAGCTTCTTGTCCTGCGAGGTGTAGAAGAGCTGCGTTGCCGGCTGGCCTTCGACGATCAAATACCGGGCGCCGTCGAACGTGAGCCCGTCCTTCTTGAGGTTCGGCAGGCGGAAATTGGCCGGCAGGTGCTGCACGTTCTTGCGGCCTTGGTCACCATTGGCCGGAACGTCAACCAGCCCCTGCTCATTGACGCCGGCATTGATCAACAGCCGGTGATAACCGGCGATATTGTCGAAATAGCCGAGATTGCCGCTGTTGTCGGCGGTCCGAGTCGGCGGCTCGACCGGCGAATACGCGGCAAAGAAGCCGCCGCCGGCGCCGACAATGAGACACAAGGATGCCGCGACCGCGGCGCCCGCCCAGAAGCGTCGTCTGCCCCAATGCTGCTGCAGGCTCCCAACGCTCATGCGCCGCGCGCGCTCCGCCACCAAATCGATCACGCGACGCTCGCGCACGCCGCGCGCAGCATCGATCAGACGCTGCGGCACCTCCTCGCGTAATACGTCGTCCATGGCCGTGCGCAACAAGGCGGCGCTGTCGCTCAATGCGCTGGCGCGTTCGCGCAGCTGCGGATCGCGGTCCAACGCCGCCGCAATGTCTTCCCGGGCGGCGGATCAAGCTCACCGTCGAGATAGGCGATTAAGGCTTCGTCAGTTGGCAGTGGCATTATCCAAGCTCCTGCGACGATCGCTTCCAGTGCTGAGCCTTGCTTCGAGCGCGATACGGGCCCGCGCCAGCCGACTCATTATGGTTCCCACCGGTACTTGCGCGATTTGCGCCGCCTCCTTGTAACTCAGCCCCTCCACAGTAACGAGCATCAGCGCCGCCCGCTGTTCGGGGGGCAGCCCATTGAGGGCCGTCTTCACTTCACCCAGCCGGATCCGTGCCTCGATCTGGCGGACCGCCAAATCGCTGCCAAACTGCTCGGCTGCATCTTCCTGCTCTTCTTTGCGTACATCCCGTGCGCGTATTTGGTCGATCCAGATTGTCTGCATGATGCGAAATAGCCAACTATCAAACCGAGTCCCTTCTTGGAACTGGTGCGAACGGGACAAGGCACGCTCACAGGCAGCCTGTACAAGATCGTCGGCCGAAGCCGCCAAACCTGTGAGCCCCCGCGCGAACCGGCGCAGCCGCGGTAGCATCGCGATAAGCTGGTCGTTGAACGATTCGCTCATCGACCATGCCCCAGGCGACCCGGTCTTGCGTCGAACCCTGACCCAGCTCGGACCGTTCCGACGCCATGATAACGTAATGCGACGCGCATTATTCCCGCGAATTTCTTACCATCGGGTCGCTCTCCAGGTGTAAGACCAAGACCCTTAGGCGACGCCTTCAGCACAGATCTATCACTGGCCAAAACGCCGAACAAACCCAATCGTCGGTGCGGCGCGACAATCGGCGCATCGAGGCGCCCCGACGCATGCGTTAGTTTTATGATTAGCTGTAGTTATTCATGCCTTCACAACCGCGCGAACGCGCCGCTATTGTAGCGCCCGATTCGGGCGCGGCAGGGATTTCAAGAAATGAAAATAGGTGTGGTGACCGAGCGCCGCCCCCATGAACGGCGCGTCGCAGCCTCGCCCGACACGGTCAAGCGGCTCGCCGGACAGGGTCACGAATTGCTGGTTGAAGTCGGCGCCGGGGCCGGGAGCTCCAACCCGGATGCCGCCTATGAGCGGGCTGGGGCGAAGCTGGTCGACCGCAACGAGGCCTACCTCGAAGCGGATATTATCCTCAAAGTGCAGCGCCCCCTTATGAACGGCGAGGGCACTGTCGATGAAATGGCTTTGCTGCGACGCGGCAGCGTCCTGGTCGGACTGTTGGCGCCCTTTCAGCAAAAGGACCAGGTTGCTGCCTACGCCCAGGCCAGGGTAACGGCCTTCGCCATGGAACTGGTGCCACGCATCACGCGGGCGCAGACCATGGACGTGCTGTCGAGCCAGGCCAATCTGGCCGGCTACAAGGCGGTGCTGGAAGCGGCCGCGGTCTTCGGCCGGGCCTTTCCCATGATGATGACGGCGGCCGGTACCATCGCCCCGGCCCGCGCGCTGGTTATGGGCGCGGGCGTTGCCGGGCTACAGGCGATTGCGACGGCGCGGCGGCTGGGCGCCATCGTGGCGGCGACCGATGTCCGGCTGGCGGCCAAGGAACAGGTTGAAAGCCTCGGCGCCGCCTTCCTGGTGGTCGATCTCGAGGCCATGAAAGAGATGGAAACGGCCGGCGGCTATGCCAAGGAAATGGGCGAGGATTTTGCCCGCCGCCAACAGGCTCATGTCGCCGAGGCGCTGCAGAAAACCGACATTGTCATCACCACGGCCTTGATCCCCGGACGGCCGGCGCCCCGCCTCATTACCAAGGACATGATTGCCACGATGCGGCCGGGCTCGGTGATCGTCGATCTCGCGGTCGAGCAAGGCGGGAACGTCGAAGGTGCCGAATACGGCAACCAGGTGGTGACGCCCAACGGTGTGACGATCTTGGGCCCCGCCAACATGCCGAGTGACATCGCGGTCGATGCCAGCCAGCTCTATGCCCGCAATTTGTTGGCGTTTCTGGCGCTGATCATCGACAAGGACAAGGCGCTGCACATCGATCTCAATGACGAGATTGTCAAAGCCACCTTGTTGACGCACGACGGTTTGGTGGTTCATCCGCAATTGGCGGACGCTTAGGAGCGTGGCATGGACAGCGGTGAATTCTTTGTCTTCTTCCTGACCGTCTTCGTGCTGGCCGTGTTTGTCGGCTATCACGTCGTATGGCGCGTGACCCCGGCCTTGCATTCGCCGCTGATGTCGGTCACCAACGCGATCTCCTCGGTGATCATCGTCGGCGCGCTGATCGCCGCTGGACCCCTCGGTTACAGTTTCTCCAAGGTCATGGGTTTCATCGCGGTAATGCTCGCCTCCGATCAATATCTTCGGCGGCTTCATTGTCACGCAGCGCATGCTGCAAATGTTCAAGAAAAAGAAGTAGGCCATGAGCGTCAGCCTCTCCGCATTCCTTTATTTGGTCGCGTCAGTCTGCTTCATTCTCGCCCTGCGCGGCTTGTCGTCGCCGGTGACGTCGCGCTCCGGGAACCTGTTCGGCGTCGCCGGCATGGTAATCGCGATCGGCACCACACTCGCTTCGCCCAGCGTCGTCTCATTCCCCCTGATTGTTGCCGGCATCATCATCGGCGGCGCCATCGGCACGTTCATCGCGCTTCGCATTCAAATGACGGCCCTGCCGCAATTGGTGGCCGCGTTCCACAGCCTTGTCGGCCTTGCTGCCGTGTGCGTCGCTGCCGGCGCCGTTTTATTCGCCCGCCTCATACGGCATCGGCGAACTCGGCGACGATCGCACGCCAGAGCCTGATTGAAATGGCGCTCGGTACCGCCATCGGCGCCGTCACCTTTACGGGCTCGGTCATTGCCTTCGGCAAGCTGCAAGGGCTCATCACCGGGAAACCCTTGATGTTCGCCGGCCAGCATCCCCTCAATGCGGTCTTGGGGCTGGTGCTGGTCGCCGTCATCGTCTGGTTCTGTTCGCGCAACCGCCTTTGGCCTTCTGGCTGATCGTGGCGTTGTCGCTGCTTTTGGGCTTGTTGTTGATCCTGCCCATCGGCGGCGCCGACATGCCGGTGGTGATCTCAATGCTCAATTCCTATTCGGGTTGGGCGGCGTGCGGCATCGGCTTCACCCTCGCTAATTCGCTGCTGATCGTCACCGGTGCTCTCGTCGGTTCTTCAGGCGCGATCCTTAGCTACATCATGTGCAAGGGGATGAACCGCTCGATCTTCAATGTCATTCTTGGTGGCTTCGGCACCGAAGGCGGCACCGTCGCGACCGGCATCGGTGCCGGCGACAAGTCGGTCAAGGCCGGTAGCGCCGAAGACGCCGCCTTTATCATGAAGAACGCGGGCTCCATCATTGTCGTGCCAGGCTATGGCATGGCGGTCGCGCAAGCGCAGCACGCCCTAAAGGAAATGGCCGACCTTCTCAAAAAGGAAGGCGCCACCGTCAAATACGCCATCCATCCGGTGGCCGGCCGCATGCCAGGCCATATGAATGTGCTACTGGCAGAGGCCAACGTCCCCTATGACGAAGTGTTCGAGCTTGAGGAAATCAACAACGATTTCCCGCGATCCGATGTGGCGTTCGTCATCGGCGCCAACGATGTCACCAATCCTGCCGCCAAAAACGATCCCAAATCGCCGATCTACGGGATGCCCATCCTCGAGGTCGAAAAGGCGAAAACGGTGTTGTTCGTCAAGCGCTCGATGGCGTCAGGCTATGCCGGGGTCGAGAATGAGCTGTTCTTTCGCGACAACACCATGATGCTTTTCGGCGATGCCAAGAAGATGTGCGAGGAGATTGTCAAAGCCGTGGCTTGAGCGCGTGCCCGCCTGAGCCGACCAAAGGTCGTCCGCGGTCACACCATGCCGAGCGCGCGCCTCTCCGCCGCGCTACCCTCTGAGTTGTTTTGCCAGCCCATAGAAATCGACGGCGCCCCAGTGCTCGACAAAATATTGGCCGCGCACCCGCAGAATATCGGTCGAGTTCCAGGCCACTTTCTTGCCGGTGGCGGGAATCCCGAGATATTCGCCCTGGTGGGTCCCGCGCCACACCAGATTGGCGGCGATCAAATCACCAGAACCGGTGCGGATATCGGTGGTGAGCGTGATGTCGGGAAAGGCCTTGAACCGGGCCGCGAAATAGTTCTTGGCCTGGGCACGGCCCAGCGTCTGTGGGGTATTGCCGCCCATCGTCACCAACACCTGGTGATTGACGTAGCCGTCGGCGGCGTAGACCTCGTCGAGGATTGAAACATCGTGCCGGTTGATGGCTTCAACCATTTTGTCGAGGAGGCGGTTGGCCTCGCGGTAAAGGTCGCGCTCCTGGGCTAAGGCAGGGGCCGCGCCGGCCGCTACCGCCGCGACGCCGCCGAGCGACACCGACTTCAAGAGGTCACGACGCTCCATCTTTTCCTCCCTGATCGCCGGCCTGGCGCCGGACCTTGATCGCGCGCCGCAACGTACCATATTTCTCCTGTCGGTAGTGCCGCCTTGGCGCCGCCGGCGGATCGAGCGGGTGCCACCGTGGGCCCGCATCCAAAGGGAACTCGCTCGTATGAGGAGGTCCGATGTCACGGCTTTCGCTGTTCAATTCGCCGTTGCTCCTGGGATTCGATCAGTTCGAACGTGCCCTTGATCGCGTGAGCAAGGCCACGTCGGACGGCTATCCACCCTACAATGTGGAGCAAACCGACGAAAACGCGCTGCGCATTACGCTGGCCGTCGCCGGTTTCGGTGCCGACAGCCTGTCGGTCCAGGTAGAAGACCGCCAGCTCCTCGTGCGCGGCAAGCAGACCGACGACCGTGAGAGGGTGTACATTCATCACGGCATCGCCGCCCGTCAGTTTCAACGTTCCTTCGTCTTGGCCGACGGCATCGAGGTGTCGGGTGCAGCGCTCGACAACGGCTTGTTGCACATCGACCTCGTTCGCCACGTCCCGGAGGGACATGTCAAGACCATCTCCATTGCAACGCCGCGCTCCCGGCCGCAGCCCATCAATGCGTCTGGCAGCGAGGTGAACGGGACGCCGCCAGCGGCTGCCCAGGAAGGATGACGCCATGAACGCGACAGAAAAATGGAAACAGCTGCCCAGTCAGGAGTTCGTGGCGCTCGGCGTGCAGCATCTCGCCTATATCAAGCCGGTAACGGTGAACGACCATCTCGCCTTCGCGATCCACGCCGCCGACGGCACGCCGATGGCGGTGCTCGATGATCGCGCCGTGGCCGAGGCGGCGGTGCGCCAGCACGATCTCGAGCCGGTAAGCGTGCATTGAAGAAGCCTCACCTCATTCGTCGTTGAGAAGGGCTCGTTCTCGAACAACAAGAAGCGTCCGGTCGCGGCCGTGCTGAGGCCGCGCCGGCCTATTATCATTCGATGGCTAAGCGTCTTTGATGAGGGAATAGCTTCAGGCCGCCTGCCAGGCCGTCTGAGGACAGCCGGTGAAGAAGATCATTGACGTCGCGCCCGGCCGTAACCGGGGAGCACGCTGAAAGCCCGGCAGGCGAGGAACCATTCGAGCCACGGGGGGGGTGCTCTCGAGATCGCCCGCGATCGCGGGCGGTGACTACCGACGTGCTCAAACCGCGGGCACATCATCATTTAGCGCAAGTTCCCGAAACGTCTCAGGAGCGACTCGGCGATTCGCCCTAGATGTTGTGGCAACCACCCCGCGACTAAGCGGCGTGGCTGGTGGCGCGGTCGGTCAGGAGGGCGTAAAGCGCTTCGGCGCGGTCGGTGCCACGCAGCTTTTGGCACATGGCTCGGTCGCGGAAGAGTCGGGAAACGCGGGCCAGCGCCTTCAAATGGTCGGCCCCTGCCCCCTCCGGCGCTAACAGCAAAAAGATCAGATCGACTGGCTGATCGTCGATGGCATCGAAATCGATCGGCTTGTCTAGCCGTGCGAACACGCCAAAAAGCCGGCCGAGCCGAGGCAATTTGCCATGCGGCACCGCCGTGCCCATGCCGATGCCCGTGCTACCGAGCCGCTCGCGCTCCCACAGCACCTCGAAAATTTCGCGCTCATCTCGCTTCGTCAATTGAGCAGCGCGACGCGCCAGTTCTTGCAGGGCTTGGCGTTTGCTGGCGACGCGCAAATTGGCGATCACGCTCGCCGGCGTGATGAGATCGTCGATCTCCATCAGGATGACTTTATCGCCTCAAACTGCGGCATTTATTACCGGTAGGTAACCGGAACCACCCAGGCTCCCGTGGCCGCACTATCCTTGTAGAGCGGAAGGTTACTGTCAAGCGCAGCGGCAGCGCCAAAATGCGTTAGCGCGAACGATTTTCGCCTTTACGAAAACAGCGAATTACTGCGTCGGCGCTGCACTGACGACGGAATATGCATTGCCTCCCGGTATTTGGCGACGGTTCGCCTGGCGATGGCGATGCCCTCGTCACGAAGCAGTTCGACGATCCGATCGTCCGACAGAATGGCGCCGTTCTCTGCGCCGATTAACGCCTTGATGCGGAACCTAACCGCTTCGGCGGACAAAGCCTCGCCGCCGTTCGTCGAGGCGACCGAGGCGGTGAAGAAATATTTGAGCTCAAAAATGCCGCGCGGGCTGGCAATGTATTTGTTCGAAGTGACACGGCTCACCGTGCTTTCATGCATGCCGATTTCGACGGCGATATCGCGCAGCACCAAGGGCTTTAGATGCTGCACGCCGTGGCGGAAAAATCTGTCCTGTTGTCGCACGATCTCGCGTGCGACCTTGAGAATTGTTGTGGCGCGCTGGTGCAACGCCTTTACCAGCCAATTGGCTTGCTGGAGTCGCTCGGCAATATACTCGCGGTCGGCTTTGCCGCGAGTCGCGCCACTGATCTCGGCATAGTAGCGGCGATTGACCAGAACGCGCGGCAAGGTATCGGAATTGAGCTCCACCGCCCACGCGCTGTCCGGCAACGCGCGCAGCAAAACATCGGGCACAACCGGGGATATCAGCACGGTATCGAAGACGAGGCCGGGCTTCGGATCGAGTGCTTTGATCTCCGCCACCATCTCGGCGAGATCGGTCGCGTCTACGCCACAGATGCGCAGCAAACTGCCGATATCGCGGCTCGCCAACAGCGGCAGATGATCCAGAAGCGCCTGTATGGCCGGATCGAGCCGGTTGCGATCCGCGAGCTGCAGGGCCAAACATTCCTTGAGTGTGCGGGCGCAAATGCCGGGCGGGTCGAATTGCTGTAGCCGCTCCAATACCGGCACAATACGCGCCAGCGGGCAGCCGAACCGTGTCGCCAACTCCTCGAGACCCCCGGTGATGTAACCGGCCTCGTCCACCATCTCGATCAGCTCAGCGCCGATGATGCGGTCCGCAGGGTCGATGACGTCGACGGCGAGTTGCTCCAAAAGGTGTTCCCGCAATGTTTTGGGCCGGCTCAGCGTCTGGTCGAGGCCGGGCAGTTCTTCGCCCGGACCAAGACGTGGCTTTGACGCCTGCCACGCGGCAGGATCGCCGCCGAAATCCAGCCTGCCATCGCCTTCGACACCGGCCGCCGCAACCGCCAACTCGGCATCATCGCCCGCTTCCGGGGCCGGTTCATTGGCCACCGCCGGCGCCTCGTCGCCGTCCTCCGCCGCTTCCTGCCGGTCGAGCAGCGGGTTGGCCTCAACCTCACCTTCCACGAATTGGGCCAGTTCCAGATTGGAGAACTGCAGCAGTTTGATCGCTTGTTGCAGCTGCGGCGTCATCACCAGCGCCTGCGTTTGCCGCAGGTCGAGCCTCGGCCCAAAATTCCATGAGCCGAGTTATATTATTGTGCGGCGCGAAAGACAAGTCACAAGATGCAAAAAACGGGCCAGTTAACCATTTTCGGTGAAAGAACCGGTTCTCGGGCCGGGGCAGGCCGAGATTTTCCCGCAACGTTTTTCCTTCATAGTCGCGGCGGAAGATGCCGCGGCGCTGCAATTCCGGGACCACCCGGTCGACGAATTCTTCGAGGCCGCCCGGGACGTGGGAGAACAGCATGTTGAAACCGTCCGAGCCCTCCTCTTCGAGCCACTGCTCCATCTGGTCGGCGATGGTGTGCGGCGTGCCGACCATGGCATTGCCGTAGTAGCTGCCGGCACGCTGAGCAAGCTGGCGCACCGTCCAGCCCGTCTGGCGGGCGATTTCGACCATGCGGTCGCGGCCGCTTTGGCTGGCATTGCTTTGCGGAATTTCGGGCAAAGGGCCGTCCGGATCGAATTTCGAGGCATCGACGCCGAGCTGGATCGATAGCGAGGCGATGCCGCTGTCGTAGTGGACGAGGCTGTCGAGCTTGGCGCGCTTCGCCTTGGCTTCTGCGTCGCTGTCTGCGATCACGACAAAGCAGCCGGGCAGGATTTTGAGATGGTCGGGATCACGGCCGAGTTTTCTCATCCGACCTTTGACATCGGCATAAAAGCGTTTGGCGGCAGCAAGATCGAGCGAGCTGCCGAAAATCACTTCGGCGACTTCGGCCGCAAATTGCCGCCCGGCTTCGGAGGCGCCGGCCTGCACGATCACCGGCCAGCCTTGGACTGGCCGCGCGACGTTGAGCGGCCCACGAACCGAAAAATATTCGCCTTTGTGATTGAGGATGTGGAGCTTCTCGGGATCGAAAAAGATACCCTCCTCGACATTGCGAAGGAAGGCGTCGTCGGCCCAGCTGTCCCACAGTCCCGTGACGACATCATAGAATTCCCGAGCGCGGCGATAGCGCTCGTCATGCTCGACATGCTCGTCGAGCCCGAAATTGAGTGCCGCATCAGGATTGGACGTGGTGACGATGTTCCAGCCGGCGCGGCCGCCGCTGATATGGTCAAGCGAGGAAAACCGCCGCGCAACATGGTATGGCGCGTCGAACGTGGTCGAACCGGTGGCGATCAGGCCCAGATGGGTGGTCGCCGTCGCCAGCGCCGAAAGCAGGATCATCGGATCGAACGAAGTGACGGTGGCGCTGCGTTTCAACGCCTCCATCGGCATGTTCAATACCGCAAGATGGTCGGCCATAAAAAAGGCGTCGAACTTGCCGCGCTCCAAGGTCTGGGCGAAGCGCTTGAGGTGGGCAAAATTGAAATTGGCATCGGGATAGGCGCCGGGAAAGCGCCACCACGCGGTGTGGATCCCGACGGGGCGCATGAAGGCGCCAAGGCGAAGTTGCTTACGCGTGCTCATGGCAAAATCTTTCCTCAATCCGATCCGACACTGTCGCTGCACCGATCATGCCATCGCGGCGTCCCCGCAGTGGCGCCGTTGGGGGCTGCTGCCATGGTTGGCGCACCGCGATGAATTGGCTTCGTTTCACCGCCAAACCTCGCCGTCGATCGACCTTGCTTCTGGCCTCGTTGGCACGGGTGCCGCCGCTGCGGTCGACCGAGGATACCCGAGCGGAAGCACGCTCCAGCGCTTCGGTCACGCGTTGGCCGCCGGCTTTGCCAATCCCGCCTCTCGCAAGCGCCCCGTGATCTCCTCCAGAATAAGCGGGTCGTCGATCGTCGCCGGCAGGCTCCATTTCTCGCCGTCGGCGATGCGGCGCATCGTGCCACGCAGAATTTTCCCCGAACGCGTCTTCGGCAGGCGTTCGACGACCAACGCCGCACGCAGCCCTGCCACCGCACCAATGCGCTCGCGCACCAGCAGCAGGACTTCCCTCGTCACCACTTCGTGCGGTGTGTTGGTGCCCGCCTTGAGCACGACGAAGCCGAGGGGAACCTGGCCTTTGAGCTGATCGGAGATGCCGATCACTGCACATTCGGCGACGTCGGGGTGCGCCGCCACCACTTCCTCCATGGCGCCGGTCGAGAGCCGATGGCCGGCAACATTGATGACGTCATCGGTGCGCGTCATCACATAGACGTAACCATCCTCGTCGATATAGCCGGCATCGGCGGTGGCGTAGTAGCCCGGAAACTCGGTGAGGTAGGCGTCGATAAAGCGCTGATCGGCATTCCACAGTGTCGGCGAGGCGCCGGGCGCCAGCGGGAGTTTCATGGCGATGGCGCCGATCTCGCCGGGCTTGAGGTCGCGGCCGTTGCTGCCGAGCGCATGTAAATCCCAGCCCGGCACCGGCTTGGCCACCGAACCGTGCTTCACCGGCAAGCGGCCGAGCCCAACGCAATTTCCCGCCATCACCCAGCCGCTCTCTGTCTGCCACCAATGATCGATCACCGGAATTTTGAGCTGGCTTTCCGCCCAGGCGATGGTCGCCGGATCGCAGCGCTCACCGGCAAGAAACAGAGTCTCGAGGCTTGAACGGTCATATTTTTTGATCAGCGCGCCGTCGGGGTCGTCGCGACGGATTGCGCGGAACGCCGTCGGCGCGGTGAAAATGGCGTTGATCTTGTGGTCCTGCACCAAGCGCCAATAGGCGCCGGCATCCGGAGTGCCGACCGGCTTGCCTTCGAACATCAAGGTCGTCAGGCCGTAAAGCAGCGGCCCGTACACAATATAAGAGTGGCCGACCACCCAGCCGACGTCGGAGCCAGCCATATAAACCTGGCCCGGCTCCATGCCGTAAAAATATTTCATCGTCCAGTTCAGCGCGACCGCATGACCGCCATTGTCGCGCACAATGCCTTTGGGCACGCCAGTGGTGCCCGAGGTATAAAGGATGTAGAGCGGATCGGTCGCGGCTACAGGAACGCAATCGGCGGGTCGCGCCTTCGCCACCGTCTCATGCCAATCGAGATCCCGGCCCGCGGCGAGCGGCGCGATGCACTGCGGCCGTTGCAGAACAAGCGAGGCCATTGGCTTGTGCGCCCCGATCGCGATTGCCTGATCGAGGAGCGGTTTATAGGCGATGACGCGATTGGCTTCGATGCCGCACGATGCCGAAAGAATGAGCTTGGGCTTGGCGTCGTCGATGCGCGCCGCCAGTTCCGGAGCGGCAAAGCCGCCAAACACGACCGAGTGAATGGCGCCGATCCGCGCACAGGCGAGCATCGCCATCGCGGCTTCCGGCACCATCGGCATGTAGATGATAACGCGGTCACCCTGCTCGACGCCTTGTGCCCGGATCGCGCCGGCAAGCTTCGCCACCTCCTGCGTCAGCTCGGCATAGGTGAAGCGCTTGATCGTGTTGGTGACCGGGCTGTCATAGATCAGCGCGACGCGGTCGCCATTACCCTCCGAGACATGGCGATCGAGCGCATTGTAGCAGGTGTTGAGCCGTCCGCCGGCGAACCAGCGATAGAAGGGCGGGCGGGATTGATCGAGCACCTTGTCCCAGCGCTTCTCCCAGTGTAGCGCCGCGGCGGCGTCCGCCCAAAATCCCTCGGGATCGCTCAGCGAGCGGCGATAGACCTCATCATACCGACTGGGCATAGCAACACTCCGCGGGGAGCGAAAACCTTGGACCCGATCTTGCGGCAATGCGGCTGTCTTTGCCAAGCAGGGCGCTTGGCCCGAAGCTTATCGAGCGTCCAACAAAAACCTAGCGCGAGTGTTCGATAAAGGCGATTTCGTCTTTGATTCGTAGTTTCTGGCGTTTCCAGTCGGAGACAAGATCGGAATTGGGGAAGGGGCGATGGGATTCCATATCGATGGCGTCCTCCAGGCTCTTATGCCGCGCCCGGAGGCTCTCGAGACGATCCTCGTTGCTCATGGCTCCTCCTGATCGGGTGGACCGACGGTCAATGTTAGCGCCATTGGCCCTATTGCTCCAAGCGGCTTGTCACAAGCGCGACATGCGCCGCGATCTTTTTCATTAACGTTGGCAGCGCCAGGGTTTGGAAGCGTTGCGGCAGCTTCGCCACGAACCCTGAGGGCAATCTCTTTGGAGCCGTTCCGATCCAGACCTGGAGAGCCAAATCAAAATGGGTGAAGTTGTGACGAACCGCGCCGGGGAGCGGCTGCCATCGGGTCGTTACCGGGCCATGGGCGGCGATTGCCTCGTCCGGCCACCGCGCGGTACGCCAGGGGGTCGACGGAAACTCCATCATGCCCCCGAGAAGACCGTGATCCGGCCGGCGCCGCAGAAGCACCGCCCCGTCCTTTCGCACTGCCCAGAACACCACGCCGTAACGCTTCGGCTTGGGCTTCTTGGCCGGGCGACGCGGCAACTGCTGGGCTATGCCTAGCGCCTGCGCGCGGCACCCCTGGCGCCACGGGCAGAGGACACAGGCGGGCCGTACCGGGGTGCAGATAGTGGCGCCCAAATCCATCGCCGCCTGGGCATAGTCGCCGGGGCGCTCGGTTGGGGTCAGGCCCCTGGCGAGGGCGTGAATCTGCGTTTTGGCGCCCGGCAACGGCGCGGCCACCGCGAAGAGGCGCGCCACCACGCGCTCGATATTGCCGTCCATCGGGGTTGCCGCCAGATCGAAGGCCAGCGCGGCGATCGCCGCCGCAGTGTAAGCGCCGATCCCCGGCAGCTCACCGAGCGCTTTCTCGTCGCGGGGAAATTCGCCGCCGTACCGGGCCACCACGGCACGCGCGCAAGCATGGAGGTTGCGCGCCCGCGCGTAATAGCCGAGGCCTTGCCATTCATGGAGGACGTCGTCGAGCGGCGCCGCCGCCAGCGCACCCACGTCCGGCCAACGGCGGCAAAATGCAACGAAACGGGGCCCGACGGTGGCAACGGTGGTCTGTTGCAGCATGATTTCGCTGAGCCAGACACGATAGGGATCCGGCCGTTCGCCGCGCTTGACGCGCCACGGCAGATCGCGACGATGACGATCGTACCAGGCTAGCAGCGTTGCCGCGAAATCGCTGTTCGTCCCCACGGTCGAAATGATTAGGCTTGGTCCTGCCATGACGACAAGCCCGTCCCAAATCAAAGCGGCGATCCGCGACGCAGCGTTGCGCCTTGGCTTCGACGCGGTCGGTTTTGCCAAGGCGGAGCTGGGCGCCGATTCGCGTGCTCACCTCGCCACCTATCTGGCCCAGGGCTTTCACGGCGATATGGGGTGGCTCGAGGCGCGCGCCGAGAAGCGCGGCGATCCGCGCGAACTATGGCCCGAAGCCAAGACCGTGGTGGTGCTGGCCATGAACTACGGGCCCGAGACCGACCCGCTCCAATCGTTGAACGAGCGCAATCGCGGAACCGTGTCGGTCTACGCGCGTGGCCGCGATTACCATGTGCTCATCAAATCACGCCTCAAAGCCTTGGCCCGTGACATCGGAAAAATCGTGCCCGGCGAGCTCAAGCTCTTCGTCGATACTGCACCGGTAATGGAGAAGCCGCTGGCGCAGCGTGCCGGCATCGGCTGGCAAGGCAAGCACACGAATTTGGTGTCACGCCAATACGGTTCCTGGCTGTTCCTCGGCGAGATTTACCTCAGCCTCGATCTGCCGCCCGATGAAGGCGACAGCGACCATTGCGGCAGTTGCGCGGCGTGTCTTGATATCTGTCCGACGCGCGCCTTCGTGAAGCCATATGTCCTTGATGCGCGGCGCTGCATCTCTTATCTCACGATCGAGCACAAGGGCCATATCCCAGCGGCGCTCCGGCCGCTTATGGGCAATCGCATTTATGGCTGCGATGATTGCCTCGCCGTCTGCCCTTGGAACAAATTCGCCCAAGCCGCGCGCGAGCCAACCTTCAAGGCGCAAGGGGATGTGAGCGCGCCGCACCTTGCAGAACTCTCCACCCTCGACGACCCCGCGTTTCGCAAACGGTTCTCCGGTTCGACCGTGAAACGTACCGGCCGCGACCGTTTTTTGCGCAATGTTCTGATCGCGATCGGCAACAGCGCGGACGGGTCATTGTTGCCAAGCGCCGCGGCGCGCCTTAACGACGCGTCGCCCTTGGTGCGCGCGATGGCCGTGTGGGCTTTGCGCCGGTTGGCGACGCCGCTCTATTTTGCACAGTTGCGGACCCGATACCGACCGTACGAGGGGGATGAGTGGGTGCGTGCCGAATGGGATTGAAAGCGGCGTGACCAGCTTGGCGAAGCGCCCCCTAATCGGGAGCGTTAGCCGCCATAGAAGACATTTTCCCCCAGATCCTTCATTTCGAGAGTGGCGGCATCGGGACGGCCGGCAATCGGCTTGTTGAGATGGGCCTCGACAACTTCGGCGACGACAACGTGATGGTCGCCTTCCTCTACGATTTTCCTGACCCGGCATTCAACCGCGGCGGGGGCGTCGCTCAATAACGGCGCACCGGTCGCACCCTTGCTGAACGCCATCCCGCTAATGCGATCGCCTTCGACCTTGGCCGGTTTGAAGAAGGTGAAGGCCGCACCCTTCTGATCTTTGCCCAGCACATTGAGGGCGAAGGCGCCGGTATCCTTCAGGATGTGATAAGCGCTGGAGTCGGCCTTGACGCCCAACACCACCAGGGGCGGCGCGAACGAGCTCTGCGTCACGAAATTGACGGTGGCGGCCGCGACATTGCCCTTGCCGTCGTCGGCAGTCAGCACATAGAGCCCATAGGGAATCATGCGCAACGCGATCTTTTTGGCGTCCTGATTCATAGCCTCACCTTTTTTGACAAGAACAAACTAGGCAGCGATGCGCGCCAATTTGGTCGCGCGTTGGCGCAGACCCCACCAAGCGATGTGCGCAGCCCACATATTGATGCGGCCATAGGGCTTCAGACCCGCTGCCTTGAGGCCCATGGCGATGGCGCGCTCGACGTGATGCCAGCGATAAACCGCAATCGCCCGGCGCGCATAGGCGCCGCTGTAGCGCTGACGCTCATAGGGCACCTCGCCTGCATTGGCGGAGTAATAGGCATAGGCAAGCTCGTCATCCTCGGCGTCGCGGAAGCGCTGAAAGGCGATGCGAAGACGCTGCCAGCGGTTCAACCGCTCGATGCCGAGATAGCGCTTCATGTGGCTGTAGAACAGCTTGTAGTGGCGCAGCTCGTCCGCAGCAATATTGTGACAGATGATTTTGAGCACCGGTTCCTCGACCGACTCGGACAGGGCCGTGTAGTAGGAACTGGTGCCGGTTTCAACGATGCAGCGCGACACCAGCTCGCCGGTGCGCGAGCCGCGCAGCGAGCGGGTGGCATTGACGTTGACCCGAAAGCCGGCCGTGAAGCGCTCCGCCGCCTGGGCGTGGTCCCAGCTCGGGTCGGCCAGCATCGCCCAGCGCCCCAGCGCTTGGCCATGCTGTACCTCCTCGCCGCCCCAGCGGCGCGCCACCGCCTGAAATTCGCGGTCGTCGCTGAAAACACCGCATAGATAGTCGGTGTAGTCGGCGCCATTTTGCTCGACCAGGCTCGCCGCCTTGACGATACGCACGATCTCGGGATCGACCTTCGAGCGGTCAAACCTTTCCCACGGAATATCGCCGAGCGTCCAATGGCTCATGCTCGACAGTATAGTCATCCCCGGGCGCGGGTGAAGAGACTCGAAGCCGGCGCGAGGCCCTATTTCACGTACTCACACGTCATCGCGTTGGGCATGGAGTTGCCGGTTGGCTCGACCAATCGAAACCCGGTCGGCCTGGCCGCGGCAGGTGGATTTCGCATTGCTCCCCGCCTCTGTCCCGCCAACTTGCAACCGCATTTCGAATCTCGTTGCAGCGACAAGCCCAGGTCCTCAGTCGTTGCACCATAAGTCGTTGATCATCCTGTTATTTCAGCCGGACCGTGCTGCCGGAAGTGCATAAAACTCTCGGAAACGCACTCGCAGGGAAAACCGCGCATTTCCTGACGTTTCCAAACAGTGCCAAACAATCCATGCAACACGGCCGCAACACACTGTTCATTGGACGTTCTGGCTGCCAAGCAAACCAAACTCGAGCTTGGCGATCGCCTTGGCATCACTGTCGGCGTCTTTGAGCAGGTGCCCATAGACGTCAAACGTCATGGCGATCGATGCATGACCCATGAAGGCCTGTATCCTCTTCGGCTGCCAGCCCTGTGAGATCAGCAGGCTCGCGCACGCATGCCTTAGGGCGTGGAAACCATATTTGGGCTGCACCAGCGGACGCCCGGCACGATCCCGCATTGGCTGGCCGTCTGCGTCGAACTGCGGCTCGGTTATACCGCATGCAACCTGCAAGCGTCCGAAGTAGCGCCATAGATTGGTATGGTTGACGATGCCTCCGGTCTCGTTTGGGAACACTAAATCGAGCCGGCGCTGCTCGACCGGCTGTTTTAGCTTCCACTCACGCATCACCGCAACGAGGTGCTGGCCGATCGGAATTTCACGGCGACCGGCCCGAGATTTTGGATCGCCGATCTTGTTCAACCTATCCGCGCGCACCTGTATCCGGATAAGCCCATCTTTCAGATCAACATCTGCCCAATGCAGACCGCGAAGTTCGCTCGCCCGCATGCCGGTGAAAATTGCGCAATGAACGACCGGTCGAAGAAAATCGCCATCAGCTTTCTCGAGCAATAGCTTGATCTCGGCGAGGGTGGGGCAGGCAACCGCCTTCTCGTGGCGCCGTGTCGACGGTAGTTCGATCTCGGCCGCGGCGTTGAATGCGGCATACCCGCGCCGGACGGCGTGCGACAGCGCCATCTTTAAGATAACGGAGATCGCGCGCACCGCCGCTGGACTGTGATCCTTGATCAAATCGTCGATGAACGTTTGTGCGGCCGGTGCAGTAAAGCGGCTCAGCTTGACGTGACCGATCATCGGATTGACGTGAAGCCTTAGGTTCCGCCGATGTCCGCCGATCGTTATCTGCTCGAGACCCTTTGCCTCGCAGCTTTGAATCCAGGCTTTGCCCGCATCGGCGATCGTAATCGATGCGGCGTCCGCGACGTGAACGCCGTCGCGGACCTGGCCGCGCATCGTGGTCTCCCAGGCTACGGCTTCGCCCTTGGTGCGGAATTGTTTCGCCCTGCGGGCGCCCGCCTGATCGCGATAATCGATTAGCCAGCGGGTTTCGCCGGTACGAGGCAGGATGCGTTTACGGATCGACATTAACGGGCCCCTTTCAGCAAATAAGGTGCAATTGTTGGGTGAGGCAGGCCAGCGATCATGTAAGACAAACTCACCAGTGTCGTGCCCGATATGCGCTGTTCGACCGTGCTTTCTGGGATGTTGAGTGAGTGCGGCGGGCGAAATCGAATTTCTTTTACTTCCCGTCCCGTGAAAATCGCCATCGGCACGACGCGCAGGACCGAAAGCGTGCCCAAGTTCAATAACTTTTGGAGTTTGTGATCGGAATGAGCATCGGCCAATGTTTTTGTCAGAAATCCGATGAGTGTTTTTCCGGCCCAACCATCATCCGCGGCCAGCGACTTATATTGCTCTAACGCATCGGGCGCCTTCGCGGCATGGTCCGCTGCCAGAATCGCCAGAAGCAGATTCGCAGCGTCCTGCGGCTTAATCGGCTGTTTCCGCACCTCTGACCGCTCCGGAAAATAGCCGGCCTCTCGTAACCGCCTGGCATAGAGCTCAATTTCACGCGGGTCGCGTCCTGTGATGCGTCCCATCACCGTGATGAATCCGGAAATTTTCATCCTCGCCAGCACTCCTTCGTAGGGATTGCCATAAATTTGGCATGCCGCACGATAAAATGCAAGAGACCGATCGTGACATTTGTCATGATACGGCACTAAATATGGTGCACTCCACGGCATTGTGGGGCCACAGAAGGAGTTTGGAATGGCTGTTACCGAAAGTATCAGTGACGATATCGTCGAAAGCGCCGAGGAAATCGCCAAGTTTCTGTTTGGATCAACTTCAACAGAGAACGGCAAGGATCAGCGGAAGGTCTATTACCTAAGCGGGCTCCCAGGTTCCAGGCGCCTGCCGACCTTCCGGCTCGGTACGATTATCTGCGCAAGAAAGTCGAAGCTGCTCGGTTGGATAGCCGCACAAGAAGAGGCGACCGATGCGCCGGACGCCGCCTGAACGAAAAAGCCGCCCGGCTGGCACCGAGGCGGCTTTCGAAAACAAGCTCAAACAGGAACAGCGTAATTGGTCTTATAACAAGACAAAGCCCGCACGTAAACGGCCATCCGCGGAGATCTTGTCGAGAGTCGCCGAGATTTTCGGCGCGCCTCCGAAGAGAGGCGCACGATGAGCGACTTCGAATGGAACGACAAAAATACTGTCCTGCATCTTCAACCTCGGACCGCCGTTTACACCAATATCGACGGCGATATCGTTATCAGGCAGATGGACAACTACGGCGATGATGAACCTTACATCGTCATTGCCAGGAACAACGTCGCGAAAATCGCCGCAGCATTACTGGCAGAAGCCGGTGTTGACCTGGTATCGCAATGATCGACGCGGGAGGAATCGCAAAACTGCTCGCGGTGCAAGCCGAACGGCTCGCCGCAGACCTCTTGCCCGATGGTCATCGCGAAGGTCCGGAATGGCGCGCTGGCAGCGTGTACGGCGAAGCCGGGTCATCGCTCGGCGTGCACCTAATCGGAGACAAGCGCGGAGTTTGGTGCGATTTCGCCACCGACCAAAAGGGTGATTGCCTCGACTTGGTCAAAGCCGCTTTGGGCGTCGATACCAAGGAGGCTCTAACATGGGCACGGCAATGGCTGGGCATCGACGGGGGTTACCAGCCAAAGCGTCGGGCTGCACCATCGCCCGCAACAAGCCCAACAGCGACACTGTCTGACGATCCCGATCGCTGGCGACGTGTCTGGGACCAAGCGAAACCGATTGCCGGCACCACGGGATCCGCATATCTCGCTGCCCGCGGCCTGACCTTCAACGATCCTGATGGCCGCGTCCTGCGCTTCGCCGCCAAGCGCGCCAGGCGCAACCCGGCAGGCGAGCTCGAGTGCCATCCTGCCATGCTGGCGTTGCTCTCCGACATCCTCACCGTTGAGCCGTGCGGCATCATCAACGTGTACCTACTCGCGGACGGCTCCGATCGCATCCGCGATACCAAAGGCAAGACCGTTACGTGCCGTGCCAAAGGCGCCTGCGTCATGCTCGACGAGTTCGATGACGTCACGATGGGCTTGACGGTCTGTGAAGGCGTCGAAACCGGGATTGCACTGCATCAAGCGGAACAACGACCAGTTTGGTCCTGTGGGGGCGCCAGTATCCTTTCCAACTTTCCCCTGCTCGGCGGCATCGAGGCCCTGACCATCGCGGCCGACACTGGTGATGCCGGACAAGAAGCGGCAAGCAAGGTCGCAGAGCGGTGGCATGCTGGCGGTCGTGAAGCCTTCATCGTCACGCCACCAGCGGGCGATTGGGCAGGTTCATGATGAACGCCGACGAAATCCGCAAAAACATCGACGAGCAAATCGCTCGCCAAAAAGCGGAACGGGCGAATGCCAATGCCCATGAACAAGAACCGCCCCCACATCCTGGGCCGCACGAGCAGGATCACAACCGGCACTCAGCGCCCGAGCTCGAGTTCATCGACCTTCATGATTGGCAAGAGAATGAGCCTTCCGAGCAACGCTGGATCGTGGAGGACATAATCCCCGAAGGAAACGTCACGCTATTGAGCGGAGACGGCGGCTTGGGCAAGTCTCTGATCGCTTGCCAATTGCTCGCGGCCTGTCCCATCGGGGGGCTTTGGCTCGGACGCGAAACGCGAAACTGTAAGACGATGGGCATCTTTTGCGAAGACGGTGACCCGGTGCTGCATCGGCGTTTCTCAACCGTGCTCAACTCTCACGGCGCTCAATTCGATGATCTCCTAGGCCGCATGGCACTGAGGAGCCGCGTCGGCGAAAACAATTTCCTGTTCTCGTATCAGGATCTCTACTCGCTCGGCAAACCAACCGATTTTTTCGAGCAGATCAAAATAGCTGTCGAAAAATTCGAGCCTCAGCTTCTCGTGCTCGACAGCCTGCACGATTTTTTCTGCGGTAATGAGATCCATAGGCCGCACGCCCACCAATTCGTCAATGAACTTCGGAAGATGGCGATGGCAATGCGCGGCGCCGTGCTTTTAAATCTTCACCCGAGCTTATCCGGCCGAAGATCCGGCACCGGCGAGTCAGGTAGCCGTGGATGGGGCAATACCGGACGATCGAGGCTCTATCTCACAGCCCCGAAACAGGACGGCGAAAACTCCGACCGCGACTATCGCGAACTTGAAGTCAAGAAAGCCAATTACGGTCCTACCGGCATCAAAATTCGCATGCGCTGGGAGCGCGGCCTTTTCGTTGCCGAACAAGATCAGCCCCGCCCCACCGGCACCGTCGAGAAAATCCAGCTGGATAATGCCATTGTCGATGTGGCGCGCGATCTGATCAAGAACGGCGTCAGGGTCCTCGCAAACAAAAATGCGCCTAATAGCCTGGCCAATCGGGTCCGCGAGGATGACCGATGCAAAGCGTTTAAGTGGTCCGACGTTGCGGCCGCGCAGGAGCGAATGATTACGAGCGGACGCCTCGCCCGCGTCGAACTGGGGCCGCCCTCACGTCGCATGGTGTACGTCAGACCTTCCGATGTCAGATATCCTGGCGAGGCAAATATATCCGAGGCGATGGAGAGTTGAGCGATGACACAATTTGTTTTCTGCGATGGCGGTCGCATGGTCAATTGGGGGCTCGTAGCGTGCGTCGATATAATTCACGAGGGCGAGGACGTCATCTATCGCCTCAAAGCTGCGGATGGCACCATTCTCGGCGACACAGATAAACAACCGCCGGCTACCACAATCATTCCATCCCCGGCTGGCCTTTTCGCCACCGTCGTTTCAGTAATGACTCAGGGACAACCCGAAATCATGGATCTCGTCTGCGAACGCCGTCCGATTATCGGCTGGCGTGTTGCTTCCGATTGGGCGGAGCCGATTGTCACGGGAGACATCGAG
Organism: uncultured Alphaproteobacteria bacterium; assembly: GCA_963804725.1. GTDB lineage: Bacteria > Pseudomonadota > Alphaproteobacteria > ATCC43930 > CGMCC-115725 > JAATGI01. Next base: position 478,558 of record CAWDRN010000001.1, read on the forward strand.
GGTGACGACACAATCCTGGTCGAGCTGCCCGGCGGCCTCTTCAGTGACCGCGGATATGGACCCGTCACGTTCGTCACCATCGATGATGCCAAAACCGAAATCCTGAAACGCTCGCACGCGGAGTGGGACCGCAAGCAAGCGGAGAAGGCACCATGAATCCACGGCATGATCTTCGCCGGATGGAGCGCGTAACAACGACGCTTCAAACCCTTCAACCCCCCTTCAACCGCCCCCCCTCAAGGCTTCAACCCCCCTTCAACCGCCCCCCTTCAACCGGGGTTCAACCGGGGTACAACCGGCCTCCGCACACACCCCCCCATACCCCCCCAGGGGGTTGAAGGGTGCGGGACGGCGCTTGAGCGCGCCCGTCCGCACCATAAAAGGGGATAGGCTTGCACGATCGTTGCAGTCACAAATCTCATGCCGGCAGGAAAAAGGCTCGCACCACGATTTCCGCACTCACTTCGTGTTTTGCGTCAGACGTGTCGGCATCGTTGCGAACTCAGCGACGAGATAACAGAACACGTTGCAGCTTGGAGAGCCTTGGTTTGCAAGGCTTCGCAGGCGCGTGTTGCATGCGTGTTGCATTCGTCAACAGTACGTGGGAATTGCACGCCGTTACTCAAATTACCAACCATTCCACAGTAGCGTTGGCGCGAATTTCAATTATGCTTGCCGCAAATGAGCGAAGTTACTGATAAAGCGAAACGCAATACCAGCGTTATCGGTCCCTATAGTAAGGGCATGCGTCGCGGACTGTGCCGGCCGGACATGCGGACCAGGGAAGGGCGCTACCTCAAGGAGGTCGAAGCCGGCCTGTTGTCCCATGTCGGCGGATGGGACAAGGCGAGTGTTCCCCAACGACTTTTGATAAAGCGCATCTCGACCGACATGCTCCGTCTCGAACTGCTCGATCAGCGCATGTCCACGGGGAACATGACGGATTACGACATGAAAATCGGGCATGCACTGCGCGCTGCGATCCGGCTCGCGCTTCGCGATCTCGGCCTTCAGCCCGCGGCGGCGCGGCCGCTGTCGCTCGATGAGGACATGGCGCGGAGGATGGCGCTTAAGAAGGCGCAGGAATCGCTTCATGGCTAGAAAGCCTCGTACCGCCAAAAGACAGGAAACCGTGCCAGCAACGTCCCCCGTGGCTCCTGATGGCACTCTAGGGCCGGCGGAATGGAGATTGCCGACCAGGAACAGAGATCCAGGTCGGGCGTAATCCGCAAGGTGATGCGAGATTTTGTGCAGAAGACGGTCCCCGCGTCCCGCCAAGAGTTCGAGACCCACATGGAAAAGCTCAGTCCGGGTGTTCGGCCCGGCGGTGTAAGTCACGGAGCGAAGAAATGAGCGATCTCCATGTCGGCAACCCAACAGGCCAGGCGCATCAGCTTCGGTTCGCTTTATCCGCCGGGAAAACGATCCTGCGCAGGATCGAACCAATGAGTTCGATCAAGCTCGCAGATGTCTCCGTCACCGCATTGATCAAACACTATCGTCAATTCGGCGGCGCGGTTTTGGAGGAATTGCTAGCTGATCTTGGTGACAAGCCATACCGCCCATCGAAGCGGGTGGAGTTGATTTTCTCGCCAAATGAAATTCTGCCGCATCATCTTGAAATGGTGCGCCGCGGCAACGCGGAGGTAGGAAAATGACCTTCAGCCGACTGATAGCAAAGATAGTGGGACCGGATGAAGCCGCGGAGCTATTCAGACCGCACCCCGAGACGCTGTCAGAACTCGAAGAAGAAGCCCTGTTTCTTCTTGGAAATGATGAGCAACGCGCCGAGATCCGCGAACGGATGGAGCGCCGCAAATGGCAGAGGGATGAGCTACTTCGCCGGAAGATGAAGGCAATGCAGATGAAAAGGACGACCCAGAATGTCTCTTAATGATCGTGCCAAGGCCGCCGTTGATTTTACAAGAATTCATCAACGAGCCGATAAAGTAGAACGGCTGCTAACTGGGGCGTCCGGGCCTTCACCGTGGTCCCAGGAAACGCCAACCCACTTTGCTGTACGTGTGGCGTCGCTCTATCAGGAGCATAGCCGATACCCTTCGCTCGATCTCGCGAAGGTCGATCAAGACAGCTTCCCGGTGATTTTCGATCAGATTCTCACTGACGCGGAGCAGCATGGCCAAAAGCGTCTGAACGAAAGCCCGACGATCGTTCAGCGCACGACATACGACGAGGCCGGCAGACCTGTGCATACCTTCCACGGTTCGCACACCTTCATCAGGGACATGTCTCGGCACCGCCATTTCAAAACGAAACTGCCTGGTTTGCAGGGCTAACGAGCATGTTCTTCAGCCGCCGGCTTTCTTCTCGCCCGCGGCGCGCGACAAGCGGAACCGTGTCGCGTTCATGCAACAACGGGCCGCCGCCAGGCAACGGTGCGATCCTTCGCCGAAGGCCTGGCCAACTTATTCGTGGTTTCGACACGTTGCCTAGTCCGCCGCGTGTCGGAAAGCCGCAAGGCGCTCAAGCTCCCTTGTGCCGCCGCGGTTCAAACTCCGGGGGCGTCGCGCCGGACCGCCCGACGTCCCCGGTTTTTCATGAGGTGACGCCATTCCTGTAAGAAACATAATCGACGTCGAGGTCGGGCCTTCCTGGGACAAATTCCTCAAGCAATTCGAGCGCTTCAAGCAAGACGTCGACGCACTCCCAAAAAATTGGGCTAAAGCCACCTCGATACCAAGCTCCGGCCGGGCGGTCGTAGCTGGCGCAGGACGCGGCGCTGGCGGCGGTATGTTTGGTCTTCCAAACATGGACGAGACGCGGCGGTTCCGAAACGAAATCGAGCGCGCTAATCTCGGAATGCTTGGACTCGCACGCAACAGTCGTGACGTCGCGTCGCACATCAAAGCCAGCACGGAGCAATTGCTCAAATGGTCCGGAATTGTTGCCGCAGTCGGTGGCCTGCTCGGTGCGGGCGGCGGTCTATTCGGCATCGATCGTCTTGCCGGGGTTGCCGGTGGCACGCGGAAAACGGCAATGGGACTTGGGATTGCCCCGAATGCGCTGCAAGCCTTTCAATTGAACTTCGATAGATTTGTTGATCCGAGCTTCCTCAGCAGGACTATGAATGCGCAAAACGATCCCCAAGGCTGGGCCGCGCTCGCCATGTTGGGCATAGCAAATCCGCAGAATAAAGACACCGCGGCGCTCGGCGTCGAGGAAATGCAAAAAGCCCGCAAATGGTGGCAAACGCACGATCCAAAAACGCGCGGCCTTTTATGGCAGCAAACACCGCTGGGAAGTTTGATGTCGCTTGAAGAATTGCGCCGGTTAGGAACCGCGTCGCCGGAGGAATTCCAGGGGCAAATCAGCAAATATAGGCAAGACACCACGACCTTTGGCGGCAACAATGATCAACACGCTCAGGAGTGGCAGAATCTCGATAACGCCCTAAAGCGCGCGAAGCTGCAAATCGAAGACACATTGATTGACAAGCTGGCGCCATTGACGCCGCAACTGAGTGCTCTAAGTGGCGCTTTCGCCAACCTGTTAGGGACATTTTTGACGGAGGCCCAAAAAAACGGTTGGTTCGCGAAACTTTCGGCGGATATCGAACAATTCTCGAAATACATCGCGGGGGATAAGTTCAAGAACGACGTCAAAACTTTCACCGACAATATTGGAGACATGGCCCAAAAGGTCGTTGATGCCTTGAAGTTCCTGCATCTCATTCCGAGCGGGGATGACGCAAAGAAACAAGCAGCAGAGTCTGGCAATCCCACACTAAACACGGCTGCCGATGCGCTGCCAGCCGTCGATGAGGCGGTGAGAAGTTATCTCGGGGGACGCGCAGCCGCGCAGGCCACATTGATGCCAACGCTCCGTGCATTGTGGGGTAACACCCAGGCTGGCATGTCGATCCTGAACCCGGCCACGGCTCAAGCGATGGGTTTCTTTATGCATCAGGGCTGGTCCGGAGCGCAGTCGGCCGGTCTTGCGGCAAACTTGTTAGCAGAAAGCAATTTTGACCCGACCGCAGTAGGCGACAATGGCAAAGCCTATGGCATTGGCCAATGGCATGGCGATCGGCAGGCACTGTTCGCCAAGGTGTTCCATCACGATATTCAACACTCGACGCTTTAGGAGCAACTGAAGTTCGTGGAGTGGGAACTAGAGCATTCGCAAGCTGGGCGTGATTTGACGCGCGCTAAGCTAGCATCTGAGGCGGGAAGCATCGTGTCGCGCGAGTATGAGCGGCCTGCGGATCCGAATGGCCAAGTAGCTGCCACGCGAGGGGGCATGGCCGACACGATCGCGCGCAATACGACCGTCACTATTGTCAATCGCGTCGAAAACCAGACTGGCGGATCCGCGGTGATCTCGTCCAGCCAATTGGCGCAGTGGGACTTACACAGTGAGATTCTACAGCATCCAAATCACATCGCCAAAAACGGGCGCGTTGATCAAATCATATTCCAGCCTGGGAACCCAATTCGGCCAACAAAATGTCTCGCTGATGGGAGCCCTCAACATTGAATTAGATATTCTAAATTATGGCTACGACAGCCCGGCTGGTCAGAGCTTCGTAAGAATATGGGGCATCCCGCTCCAAGAAATCGCCCAGGCCAGCAACCTGAACATGCAGAACATTCAGGTTTATGGCGGGATGCAGAAAGGTTTGCCGCTCGCTAATCCGGCGCAGGCTGGATTGCTGGTGCAGGGCCAAATTCAGCAGGCGTTCGGCAACTATATTTCCGTCAATCAAACTCTGGACCTGATCGTGGTGGCGGGCTACGCATCCGCCTCTGCACCAGGCGGCACTGGTTCACCAGAAGCATCGGCTGATATCCCATTCAACTGGAAGGCTGGCGTGCCACTAGGCACCGCAATCATTCTGCGCCGTGAACTAGTACCCCCTTTTCAAGAAGGGTGAGTCGTGATTCAAGATCGGGATGATTCCCGAAGCAAGAGAAGTTCGACTTTGGCGTGGCGATCGCAAGGTGCTGGAGGCACGATGCCGTTCGCCGCGCACGATGCAGCGCGATCTGAAGCGAGCGCGGATTGTGCTTTTGGCGGCTGGCGGTGTGAGTACGCGGGCGATTGCCAAGGAGGTGGGCGTCCAGCCGCGGATTGTTAGCCGTTGGCGGCATCGCTACGCCGACCACGGTCTTGATGGGCTTGCAGACAAGCCGCGCCCTGGCAAGAAGCCGCTTTATACGCAAGCGACGGACAAGCGGATTCTGGGACTTCTGGACCAGCCGCCGCCGGCGGGATTTGCGCGGTGGACAGGGCCGCTGCTGGCCAAGGCATTGGGGGATGTCGATGTTCAGTATGTCTGGCGCTGCCTGCGTCGCTACCGAATCGACCTGGCGGCACGGAAGTCCTGGTGCGAGAGCAACGATCCGGATTTTGCCGCCAAGGCCGCCGACGTGGTCGGCCTCTATGTCGATCCGCCGGCGACGGCCATTGTCCTTTGCGTTGACGAGAAGCCCTCGATTCAAGCGTTGGAACGGGCGCAAGGCTATCTGAAGCTGCCCAACGGACGAGCCTTGATAGGTCAAAGCCACGATTACACCCGCCACGGCACGACGACCCTGTTCGCGGCGCTGGAAGTTGCCACTGGAAAGGTCATCGCCGCACATTCAAAGCGGCGCAGGCGCATCGAGTTCATCGGCTTCCTGAACAGCGTTGTTGCCGCCTTTCCAGACCGCGAGCTTCACGTGGTTCTCGACAACCTCAACACCCACAAGAAGAACGAGCGCTGGCTCAAGAAGCATCCCAACGTGCATTTCCATTTCACCCCGACGCGCTCATCATGGCTCAATCAGGTCGAGACATGGTTTTCCATTCTGCAAGGCCAGTCGCTGAGCGGGGCTTCCTTCACCACCATCAAGCAATTGCAGGAGCACATCGATGCCTTCATCGCCGCGTACAACCAGGACGCAAAGCCCTTCGCATGGAAAAAGAAACGGGTCTATCAACGCCGCTTCAAAGGCCGACGTGTCACAAAGCTTTGATTCCGAGTACTAGCTTTCCAGAATCTGAAGGCGAACGTCAATATCTGGTCCGGTCTGATTCAGGCATTCGACGAGGTCGGCAATTATCAGAGCCTCACACAATTCGCACAGAGTGTTCGTGTCCGATCTCAGGCCATCATGGGCGGCAACTATTTGGGCGTTCGCACTGCGATCAATGGCAACACGATCACCGTTACCGATGGGACGACACAGCAAGGTGGCGTAAAACAAATTGCCTTCCAGGATTTGATAGGCCAACCGACATGGTTCGCACCCGACACCATCCAAGTAACGACCGTCATGCGCGCTGATATCACATTTGGCGATATGATCCAGCTGCCGCCGACGCTCACGACTACACAGGCCGGAAGTTACAATTCGATCTTTCGGAACAACAGCGTGTTTCAGGGAACTTTCATCGTCACCGGAATTCGACATGTCGGCAACTTCCGGCAGCCTCAAGCGGAAGCATGGGTTTCGACATTTCAATGCGTCGTCAACACTTCGGCGCCGTCAACGCCGAGCAAGGTCGGCAACACGTTCCCGGTTTTGGTGTCGGTATGAGCATGCTCGAGAACTTTATTCGGTCGTTGCCCGACGACACGATCAGCGCATTGCCATTTTCCGAGCGTGTAAGGCTCCTGCGCGAGCTGATAGAGATCGATCGCGAGAGTGGCATAGAGCCGACGTCGCAAGGCGGGCTGCTCTATGACGTGGAAAGCCTTCCACCGGAGCTTCAGATTGCGGCAACGGTAGCTCGCGCTGTGGAAAACTACCGCCAGTCACGAAGGGCGGCTTAATTGAATGCGCGTCAGGTTATGACTACGGGCCTTGACGCGTGTATGGGGTGGCCCGGGTAGCGTCAGCAGCTCGGGCCATCACTCCGCTCCATCAACGGAGAGCGTCGCTGAATGGCCTATCCCTCGCAGGCTACCCAAGTACCCCTAACCTACGAATAACGCGCCAGCGGTTAGATGCGTCGATTGATTCATCATCAAGGATTGCGCGAGCACGCTGGACGGAACGACGTCCAACATTCAGAAGTTCAGCAGCGCCGTCTTGAGAAACTGCGCCAATTGGCGCACGCTGGTTGTCGCCACGCTCCAGCGTTGCTAGTTACGTTTGCCAACATTCAGCATCGAAGCGGCGTCAGCTTGTTTCAAGTTGCCAATTGGCAACTTGCTCCTATCGCCACCGTGGCCAAGGCTCGCCAGCTTCGCCGCCACCATCGCTCGCTGGCTTTCGTCGAGCCGCTTGACCTGCCAGCCGCCGCGGCGCATGGTGGTGGTGGTGCCTTCACAGGGCTAAACACAGAGTTCCATGCTGAAATCCTCGGTCCCGCGTCTACCATCGAATGTCCAGGCTTCACGGCTAAAGGATGGTGGGGTAACTCTGTGCACCTGTGAGCGCGGGGCTTTTGCTTTTCACAGGAGCACAGAGCAATGTCATCCAATCAAATCGACGTATCCGATATCGAGGAACTCGCTGGCGACATCGAGGGTATCGCGCGCATTCTGCTGGAAATAGGCGGGCATCGCACCGGCTGCGACCACGATCGGATGTGCCATTTCCTTGGCAGCCGCCTCTTTGAATACTGGCGCGAGCTCGACGCACTGGTAAATCCCGAGGAGGACGATAAGCCACCAGTCGTCGTTGAACTCCTTCAGCGAGGCGATGTTGAGCGAAGCTATCGCCAAGCTTGCGAAGAATGACCTGGTCGGCGCCGCCCGGTGTGCCAATGAGGCCATCCGCCAGTTGGAGATTATCCTTAAATTCGCACCACCGCCCGGAATGCCGGTCGAGCCCGGCCAGGAGGCGGCACAATGACCGACGCCACTCTTGAGCAGATGGAAGAAGCCCTCACCGCGGTTGAGGGTATGGTCCTTGTGATGGAAAAAATCGCGAGCGACTTCGACGGGTCCAAGGAAAATACGTTGTTTCGTTACTTGGGCGGCCAGCTTCGCCAGCATTTCCTCGACGCCTGGCGGGCGTTGGAGCAAATGAAGGACGAGGCCGAACTCGCCAAGCCCGAAGAGCCGGCGCCAGCTGCATCGGTCGCAGCCCAAGGAGAGGCGAAATGAACACCCTCGCCCTCTTGGTGACGATCGTCGCAATAGCCATAGTGATTAGCCATCCGGCTATGGCGGCGGATGGTGCGCCCGATACCGAAACCCAAATGATTGCGACGTTCGCCGATTACGCCCAGAAATATGACAGCGCTGGCAACTCGATCGTTCAAGGCCGCGTGCCAGCAGCGCTAAATAAAGCCCTGTGCCGGATCTTCCAAGATCCACACGTGACGGATTGGGTGGGCGAAATTGAAGACGTAGATCTGTATGAGGATGGTACTGGGGGACTAGTCATTCGCCTGAGCGATCACATAACGCTCACGACTTACATCTACAGGACCGTTAGACCCTATCTCGCCAAAACTCTCGAAACCTACAACATCGGCGAGAAGGTCACCTTTAGCGGGAAATTTTACGTGTCTGAGATGCAGAAATCAATAAATGGTAGTGCATGCCTCAGCATCGTCCGGTTTACCGAGAGCGGGCGGGTGCACGATCCTGTCATACTCTTCGACTTCACCTCGCTAGCGCATTTCGGGACTCGCCCTAATTAGAGTTCCGCATCACCAACTGAGCCCCGGCCCGCAAGGCTGGGGCTTTTTTTATGCGTGTTGTAGCGCTTCTTTTTTCTTTAGGCCGCGCTCAAGCGTCTGGACAAACCGAATATCATTGATGATTTCGGCTTCGTGGTCCTCATCCGCCCTGTTCTCTTCAAGGCGGGCTTTCATCCACGCCTCGAATCCTTCAAGGGCCTCCAGCGCAGTTTTGGCAATATCTGATGGCAGGTCTTCGGCTTGGCGCGGTCCGGAGATCCACGCGAGCAAGCGTTCCCGTGCGGTAAGATCCGGGAGACCGCGTGCGGCCTCTATCACAAAATACCGAGCTTTCGGAGACAGCGTCATCTGATCGTCCCAGGGCACGATTGCCCTTAGCATGTCAAGGTACAATGATAAACTTTCCGTTCATAGACGCAAGAACAGCCACAAACTGTGAACTAGGCATATCGTGGTCGGGTTCCCATTGCCAGTGATCATCCTCTCCATCTTGGTCTCTTTTAACCAAAAAAATCAACAAATCGTCATATTGGGTACCCCGCGGAAGATGCCACCATGTCCCACCAAGAGACGGCGAGGGGAACTCATAAGTTGAAACACCCTTATCGCGGCCCTTTACGTACTGATTGCCATTATGGGTAAAGAACGTGGCGTCGGCAGACCGCACATGATCCATTTTGGGGCCGGATTTATTACCGGCTCTATATAGATCGACCGGAGTCAATGCCATCGGACACTCGCCTCGGAAGTGTAGGCATTTTGTAACCGATCAACCTTCTGGCATCCAATCACACCTTTGGTTTGCCAATCTCCCTCTTCGCCCGCTCCACGGCCGTTTTGTGATTTGACGAGGGACTATAGCGGCGTCACGATCGGCCTCACTCTAGACTAGAGATTACCCCAAAATGGAGTTCTAGGCCGCCGCGTCGAATCCCGAAACGGCGGCCGCTTTTTGCCTACCACGACCGGGATTCGCACACTGGCCGCACAGACTGCGGCCCGGGATATATTCTCGCCTAACTCAAGAAAGCTCGTACAGGAATCGCTGCATCGCTAAGAAATCCAGAAATTCCTGCGGAAGATGCAAAAATTCGATCTTCGGAATTTGCACGATATTGCCTGGCTTGATGGCGCGTTCTTTGGAAAGCAGAAGGGGAGTGTCAACTCCTGCTTGCCACTGTTCTTTCGGCAACCTACGGGAATGCCATTCCCACCACAATTTCTCTAACCCTGCTCTTTTGTCAGCATCGACAAGGATGTTGGGCATTTTTATGTTCCCTCCCAACACGGAATTTACCGCGACCGAAGGGCGAGCATCCAATCACACCTTCCCCTTTCCTATCTCAGCCTTGGCCCGTTCGACCGCGGGCAACAGCTCCTCGCGCGGCTCAAGGCTGCGCAGCCAGCGACGGAATTTTGGGGAGGCGTAGAAGGAGCGCACCCCCACGATTATAGCGATTCGCCCGGTTCGGTCTCGATGCAACAAGAATGCAACACGGAGGCCGGGAAAACACAGAAATCCGCCATTTGCACGAGTTTTCGAATCGGGTCACTATGCGGCCATGGCCGCAATTCCTCTGAACGACCGGCTTATCGTTGCGCTCGACGTGCCGACGGTCGCCGCTGCACGCGATCTGGTTAGCCGGATCGGCCCGGCAGTCAGCTTCTATAAGATCGGGCTGCAGCTTCAGTATGCCGGCGGCATTGATTTGGCGCGCGAACTCAAGGACGCCGGCAAGAAGATTTTTCTCGATGCCAAGCTTTTTGACATCGACCAGACAGTAACCGGCGCCACCGCGAACATCGCGCGGCTCGGGGTCGATTTCCTGACCGTTCACGCCCACACGCCGACCCTGCTTGCCGCCATGACGGGGCGCGGCAATAGCGGCCTCCGGCTCCTGGCGGTGACCGTGCTCACCAGCATGGGGCCTGCCGACATGGCGGAACTGGGCACCCGCTATTCGCTCGAGGAAATGGTGCTGCGCCGCGCTCAAGCGGCGATCGACACCGGCTGCGACGGCGTCATTGCTTCGGGCAACGAGGCGCGGCAGATAAGGGCCTTGGCCGGAGACCGGTTGCTGATCGTCACCCCTGGCATCCGCTCCGAAGGCGTGGCAGCAGACGACCAGCAACGCGCCACGACGCCGCGGGACGCGATCGCCGCCGGAGCCGATTACCTCGTGATGGGCCGCCAAATTCTGCGCAGCCCCGACCCTGGCGCCGAGGCGGAAGCCATCCTCCGGCAGGTCGAATCGGCCCTCGCCCTTTCACCCGCGTCGGTTGAGGACATTAAACCCGGATTAAATCCTCTTAACAGGGATGCACCGGGCGGACGGCCAACCTATCTATAGCCTACGCGTCCTGACCCCCAAGTGGCGCGTAAACTAAAAGGGGGCCATCCGCAGGTCGGTTGGCCCCTTTTTTTGCCTGAATGGCAGCCAAAAAGGTGCTGTTGGCGGCGCGCAGGGCCCCAATTGGGCGCTCTCGCCTCATCTTAGTTCCCCCGACGCCGGCCACCTTTAGTTAGTGCGGGCTCGCCGTCCCTAGGGCCGTCAGCTTGGCATTGACCACCACCAGTTGGCGACGGGCGTGATCGCGCACGCCGTCATCGTGGGTAGCGTTGAGCCGTGCCTCCAATTCGCGTGCCTCGCCTTCGAGGACGGCGCGGTTGAGGTCGGGCAGCGGCACGGCTTCGTCAGCAAGGACAGTGCAGCGCTCGGCATTGACCTCGGCGAAACCGCCCGCGACAAACACCCGGTCCTTCACCTTGCCGCCCTCGTAGATCTCGATCAGCCCCGGTCGCACCGTCGAAATCAGCAGCGCATGACCGGGAAGAACGCCGAAATTGCCTTCGCCCCCCGGCACCACCACCATTTCAACCGGCTCCGAACGCAGCAGGCGCTCGGGCGAGACCAGTTCGAACTGCAGGGTCGCGGCCATCAGGCTTCGGCCGCGATCTTGCGCGCCTTTTCCACTGCTTCCTCGATGGTGCCGACCATGAGGAAAGCAACCTCAGGGAGACTGTCGTAATCCCCAGCGACGATGCCCTTGAAGGCCTTGATCGTGTCCTCAAGGTTGACGAAGACACCAGGCGTGCCCGTGAACACTTCGGCGACGTGGAACGGTTGCGACAGGAATTTCTGAATGCGGCGCGCACGGGCGACGGTGAGCTTGTCCTCTTCGGAGAGCTCGTCCATGCCCAGGATCGCGATAATGTCCTGCAACGACTTGTAGGTCTGCAGCACGCGCTGCACATCGCGAGCGACCTTATAGTGCTCCTCGCCGACGACGCGGGGATCGAGCATGCGCGAGGTCGAGTCGAGCGGATCGACTGCCGGGTAGATACCAAGTTCCGAGATCTGGCGCGACAGCACCGTGGTCGCATCGAGATGGGCGAATGAGGTGGCCGGTGCCGGGTCGGTCAGGTCGTCGGCCGGGACGTAGATCGCTTGGACCGAGGTGATCGAGCCCTTCTTGGTCGTGGTGATACGTTCCTGCAGCGCGCCCATGTCGGTGGCGAGGGTGGGCTGGTAACCCACCGCCGAGGGGATACGGCCCAAGAGCGCCGACACCTCCGAGCCTGCCTGGGTGAAGCGGAAAATATTGTCGACAAAGAACAGCACGTCCTGGCCTTCCTCATCGCGGAAATACTCGGCGACGGTGAGGCCGGTGAGGCCGACACGCGCGCGGGCGCCCGGAGGCTCGTTCATCTGGCCGTAGATCAGCGCCACCTTCGAGCCGGGACCGTCGGTCTTGATGATCCCGGACTCCATCATTTCCTGGTAAAGGTCGTTGCCTTCGCGCGTGCGCTCGCCGACACCGGCGAACACGGAATAACCGCCATGTTTCTTGGCGATATTGTTGATCAACTCCATGATAATGACCGTCTTGCCGACGCCGGCGCCCCCGAACAGGCCGACCTTGCCGCCGCGCGCATAAGGCGCCAAGAGGTCAACGACCTTGATCCCGGTGACGAGGATTTCCGCCTCGGTCGATTGATCAATGAATGCCGGCGCCGGCCGATGGATCGGCAGCCTCAACTTGGCCACGACGGGGCCGCGCTCGTCGACGGGATCGCCGATCACATTGAGGATCCGGCCGAGCGTCTCCGGTCCGACCGGCACCGAAATCGGACCGCCCGAATCGATCGCCTGCACGCCGCGCGACAAACCGTCGGTCGTGTCCATCGCGATAGTGCGCACCGTGTTCTCGCCCAGATGCTGGGCGACCTCGAGCACCAGATTCTTGCCCTGATTGTCGACATTGAGCGCGTTGAGGATGGGCGGCAATTCGCCATCGAACTTGATATCGACGACGGCGCCCATGACCTGCGTGACGGTGCCGATGATGTTGCTTGCCATGGTAAGCGGTTCCCTGTTCTACAGCGCCTCGGCGCCCGAGATGATTTCGATCAATTCCTTGGTGATCGCTGCCTGCCGCGAGCGGTTATAGGTGATGGTGAGGTCGTTGATCATGTCGCCCGCATTGCGTGTCGCGTTGTCCATCGCCGTCATACGGGCCCCCCATTCGCCGGCAATACTGTCGAGGAGTGCCGTGTAGATCTGTATCGCAAGATTGCGCGGCAGCAGTTCGTTCAAAATATCGGCTTCCTCGGGCTCGAATTCATAGACGCCGCGATTGCCCGCCTCGTCAGCGTCGGCGGCGGCTTCGGGCGGCGAGAATGGTATCAATTGCTGCCGTGTCACGACCTGGCTGATAGCCGAGTGGAAATGATTGAAGAGCACCGTGCAAACATCGAATTGCTTATCGGCATAGAGTGCGAGCAACGCCACTGCGATGGTCTCGGCCTCTTCGAAGCGTAAGCGCGGCCGGCCGATTTCGACGCGACTCTCGATCAGGCGCTGGCGCTGATCGCGGCGCAAAGCGTCGCGGCCCTTGCGGCCGAGGGTAACCAGCTTCACCGTTTTGCCGGCTCCCTCAAGCTCGCGAATGACACGGCGCGTCTCGCGGATGATGGTGGCATTGAAGCCGCCGGCAAGGCCGCGATCCGACGTCATCACCAACAACAGATGAATCTGGTCGCTGCCCGTGCCGGCGAGGAGCGGTGCGGCATTGACCTGACCCCGGAGGCTGGCAGCGAGCGATCCGAGCATCCGCTCCATGCGCTGCGCATAGGGGCGCGCAGCCTCGGCCTGCTCCTGCGCCCGACGCAGGCGCGAGGCGGCCACCATTTTCTGCGCCGATGTGATCTTCTGCGTCGAGGTGATCGAGCGAATGCGCTGCCGCAGTTCTTTGAGGGTGGCCATCGAATCCTTACATGAAGACGCGGGCGAAATCGTCGAGAAAGCCGGTCAGCGACTTTTCCGTATCGCTCACGATTTCCCGCTTGTCGCGGATATCGGCCAGGAGCTGCGGCGCCTTTGCGCGCAGATCGGCCAACATCGCCGCCTCGTAGCGCGTCACCTGCGCGACATCGATCTTGTCGAGATAGCCGCGCGTGCCGGCAAAGATCGCCGCCACTTGCTCCTCGACCGGCACCGGCGCGAATTGCGGCTGCTTTAGCAACTCGGTGAGGCGCGCGCCGCGGGCAAGGAGCCGCTGGGTCGCGACATCGAGATCGGAGGCGAATTGCGCGAACGCCGCCATTTCGCGGTACTGGGCCAGTTCGAGCTTGATGCGCCCCGCGACTTGCTTCATCGCCTTGATCTGCGCCGCCGATCCGACGCGGCTGACGCTGAGGCCGACGTTAATCGCAGGCCGGATGCCGCGATAAAACAAGTCGGTTTCGAGAAAGATCTGACCGTCGGTGATCGAAATCACATTGGTGGGAATATAGGCGGAGACGTCGCCCGCTTGGGTCTCGATGATCGGCAAGGCCGTGAGCGAGCCGAGCCCGTAATCCTTATTCATTTTGGCGGCGCGCTCGAGGAGCCGCGAATGCAGGTAGAAGACATCGCCCGGATAGGCCTCGCGGCCCGGGGGGCGGCGGAGCAGCAGAGACATTTGGCGATAGGCGACGGCCTGCTTCGAGAGATCGTCATAGACGATCACGGCGTGCATGCCGTTGTCGCGGAAAATTCGCCCATGGCGCAACCAGCATAGGGCGCCAGATATTGCAAAGCGGCGCCGGCTCCGAGGCGGTGGCCGCGACCACGATCGTATATTGGAGCGCGCCGTAATCCTGGAGCGTCTTGACGATCTGCGCGACTGTCGAGCGTTTCTGCCCAACCGCGACGTAGATGCAATAGAGTTTGCGGCCTTCGTCGCCGTCTTCGTTGATCTTCTTCTGGTTGATGAAGGTATCAATGGCGAGGGCGGTCTTGCCGGTTTGGCGGTCGCCGATGATCAGCTCGCGCTGGCCGCGGCCAATCGGGACCAGTGCGTCAATCGCCTTTAATCCGGTTTGCACAGGCTCAGACACCGGGCGGCGCGGAATGATGCCGGGCGCCTTGACCTCGACGCGGGCACGCTTCACGTCGCTGAGCGGGCCTTTGCCGTCGATCGGATTGCCTAAAGCATCGACCACGCGGCCCAACAGGCCCTTGCCAACCGGCACGTCGACGATCGCGCCGGTGCGCTTCACCGTATCGCCTTCGCCAATGCCGGTATCCTCGCCGAAAATGACCACGCCGACATTGTCGGTCTCGAGGTTCAGCGCCATGCCCTTGGTGCCGTCGCCGAATTCGACCAATTCGCCGGCCTCGACCCTGTCGAGCCCGTAGACGCGCGCAATACCGTCGCCGACCGACAGCACTTGGCCCACCTCGGCGACCTCGGCCTCGGTGCCGAAATCGGCGATCTGCTGCTTCAGGATCGCGGAGATTTCCGCAGCCCGGATTTCCATTACTCAACCCCTTTCATCGCAAGCTGCAACCGGTTGAGCTTGCTCTTAAGCGATGCGTCGATCATGCGCGAGCCGAGCCGGACGATGAGGCCGCCCAACAGGCCCGGATCGACGCGCTGGATCGATGGCGAGTTTGGCGCCGGCGCTTTTGCGCAACGCTTCGCCAAGCGCCGCCGATTGCTGCTCCGAGAGCGGCGCCGCCGAAATGACTTGCGCCGTGACCTCGCCACGCCGCGCGGCCAAATTGGCGAGGAACGCGTCGATCATTTCCGGCAGCGCGAAGAGACGCCGGTTGCGCGCCAGCAAACCGAGGAAGTTGCGCGTGAGCCGCGACAGCTGCGCAGCAGCGCCGAGCGCCTCGATGGCCCGTCCTTGTTCCGCGCGGCCGATCACCGGGCTGCGGATCAGGCGCCGAAGATCGCCGCTTGCAATCACCATGGCCGCCATGGATTTGAGATCGGCCGCGACCTGATCGAGCGCGCGGTCGTCATCGGCGAGATCGAACAACGCTCTCGCATAGCGCTCGGCAAGGCCAGATACGCCTGTCGCTTCGGATGCCACGAAGTATGCTTCCCCTTAATTACCGAATTCCGGCCTCATATATCGGGCGCTCGACGATGCCGACGCGAGAGGCATGGAATGACGCCTTCCACGATTTTTCCACACGCAAGACCGCTCGCGGAAAAACCGCGTCCGGAAAACGCGGCCGGGTTCTATCACGGGGTAGTGAAGGGCGCAACCGCAGGGCCGGCACGGTGCTGCGACAATGCGCCGCCGCTAGCCGGATCGAGCCCCTACTTCTAATATCGCAGCCCCTGCGGCGGAGGTTATGGTGAAAAACAAGAAGTTTCCACTACCCGTTGACGGTCCCGTTACACCGATCGCGCCGCCGGAGCCCGGCCTGACGGTCGCGACCATGATCGACCGCGCCACGGCCATGCGGGGTGAGTTGCGCGCGCGCCAGGCGGAAACCGAGGCAGCCCGGCGGGTCTCCGAAGACATCAATCAGCGTTTTGTCAACGCCGGATTCTATCGCGCCATCCAGCCGCGGATCTTCGGCGGCTACGAGTTCTCGGTGCCCGACTTCATGCGCGTGATGATGGAGGTGTCACGCGGTTGTCCCGAAAGCGGCTGGGTCCTCTCGCTCACCGCCGGCCACGCCCATCTCTTTGCCAGCTTTCCCGAACGCGCCCAAATCGAAGTTTACGGCAGCGACGGCGAGTTTCGTGCTCCGGGCGTACCGCCGCCGAGCGGCCAGGCTGTGCCGGTCAGCGGCGGCTATCGCGTCACCGGCGCGTGGGACTATGTCTCGGGCTGCGACATCGCCACCCATTTCATCGGTGGCGCCCTGGTACGCGACCCCGAGACCCAGGCGCCGCGCGGCAGCATCGTCATTGTGTTCGACCGTGAAGACTATGCCATCGTCGACAATTGGGACATGGTCGGCATGCAGGGCACCGGTTCAAAGCGCGTGGTGATCGAGGATGTGTTTGTCCCTGTCTACCGTTCCATCCGATGGACCAACGCCAACGGCGAACTAGCGGTCGAGCGGCCGGGCCGCAACCTCCATCCCAATCCCATGTATTTCGGACGCACGGTGCCCTTCCTGGTCGCGGAATCAACCGCAGTGGTGGTCGGCGCCGCTTACGGTGCGCTCGACGTCTATGGCGACATCGTTAAAGCGAAAAAGGCAAACTTTCCGCCTTTCCCCTATCGCTACGAACTGGCCGAGATCCAGCACAATTACGGCCGCTGCCAGACCCTGATCGATACCGCTGGTTTCGCGGCGATCCGCGCCGGCGAGCAATACATGGAATTGGCGCAAATGGAGGCCGCAGGCGGGCCGCCCTTCGATGCCCAATGGGAGCGGCGGCTTCACATGGTCGAGCAGCAATGCATCCATCTGTGTTACGACGCGGTCGATACCATGGTCCGGACTGCCGGTACGTCGAGCGTCCGGAAGGATGCGATGCTCGGTCGCTACTGGCGCAACATCGCCACCATCCGCACGCATCTCGCGCATCAATCGGACTCAACCGCGGTCAATTTCGGCCGCTTCCATTTCGGCTTGCCGGTGATCGGGCGAATGTAAATGAGCGAGCCCGTCATCGACACCCGTGCGTTGGTAAAGTGGTTGATCGATGGCGCGCGCGATTGCCTTTTGCCGCAGGAGGTGTTGGTAACTCTGTCGGAGGGCCTGGTTGCGGCGGGCGTGCCGCTGGCGCGCGCCGCCGTTTTCGTGCTCACACCGCATCCCCTGGTCGCCGGGCGACGCCTTGAATGGCGTCTGGGAAAGCCGGTCGATATCGGCGAACTCAAATATGACGTGATGAGTACCCCGAGCTATACCGACAGTCCGGTCGCTTATATCTACGCCAACGGCAAGGAATTACGCCGCCGCCTGGGCCGCCCCGATTGTCCGATGGATTTTGCCCTGCTGCACCGCATGCGCGACGAGAGCATCACCGATTATTTCGGCATGCCGTTGCTGTTTACCTTTGACAACGAAGTTCAGGCGCTCGTTTGCTCGACCACAGCGCCCGACGGTTTCACCGAGGCGCATATCGACGCCATCCGCTCCATCGTCGCGCCGCTGACGCGCGTCGCCGAGATCCGGGCGCTGCGGCGAGCCTCTGCGGCGCTGCTTGACACCTATGTCGGCCACAAGACCGGGGACCGGGTGCGCGCCGGCAGTATCCGCCGCGGCGACACGGAAGCGATCCGCGCCGCCATCTGGCTTTCCGACATGCGCGGCTTCACGGCACTGGCCGACCGCGAAGAGCCCGAGGAGTTGATGAACGTTCTCAACCGCTATTTCGACTGCCAGGTACCGGCGATTTCGCGGCATGGCGGCGAAGTGCTGAAATATATCGGCGACGGCGTGTTGGCGATTTTCCCGGTCACCGAGGAAGTCGATGCCAACAAGGCCTGCGCCGAAGCGCTCGCCGCCGCTTGCGACGCCCGCGCGGAGATTGCGAAAGTGTCGGGCGTGCGCTTCGGCCTCGCTTTGCATCTCGGCGAGGTGCTCTACGGCAATATCGGCAGCGGCGACCGGCTCGATTTCACCTGCATCGGTCCTGCCGTCAACCTCGCAGCGCGGCTTGAGAAGATCGCCGCACGCGAAGGTCACGCTGTGATCGCCTCGGCGGAATTCGCCCGTCATTGCGGCACGGCCCTGGAGCCGCTCGGCAATTTCACCCTCGCCGGATTTCACGAACCCCAGCCGGCCTTCGGGTTGGCAGACGAGCGCTAAGATCCCCGCCATCACGGGGTCGGCGCCGAGGGAGGGCACTCCCGAACGAGGTATTGAGCGATGAAACGGAAATGTCTCGATGGCCCGGCTTCGCCCTTCCGCGCTGCGAAACGTTACCAGAAACTGTAGGGGTCGATGTCGACCTGGACGCGCACGGTCGATGGCAGTTTCACTTTTCCGAGCCAGTCGCGCATCACCTGCTGGATCCGCACCGAGCGTCGCGTTTTGACCAGAAAGCGTCGCCGGTGCCGTCCGCGCAATACCGCGAGCGGTGCCGGTGCCGGGCCCAGCACTTCGACGCCGTCAAGAAGCGGCGCCGAGCGGGCATAGGCACGGGCGGTAAAGTCCGCGCTCGTCTCGCTATCGGCAGAAATGATCAGCGCCGCCATCCGGCCAAATGGCGGGTTACCGTGCTTGCGCCGCTCCTGCGCCTCCAGCGCCAGGAAACGGTCGCGATCGTTGGCGACGAGCGCGCGCATGACCGGATGGTCCGGGTGATAGGTCTGCACCAGTACCAGGCCAGGCTGCTCGGCGCGGCCGGCGCGGCCCGCGACCTGATGGAGCAATTGGAAGCTCCGCTCGGCGGCGCGCAAATCGCCGCCTTCGAGGCCGAGATCGGCATCGACAATGCCGACCAGAGTTAGCAGCGGAAAATGATGGCCCTTCGCTACCACCTGTGTGCCGATCAGCACGTCGATATCGTGGTGCTCGACGCGGTCGAGAAGCGCTGCCGTGGCACGCGGTCCCGTCAAAGTATCCGATGCCATGATCGCGATTCGCGCCGCGGGAAATGTCACCGTCACCTCCTCGGCGACGCGCTCGACGCCGGGGCCGCAAGCGGCGAAGCTCGCAGCGGCGCCACAATTCGGGCAGCGCGGCGGCAATGGCTCAGTCGTGGCCGCAATGATGGCACTGGAGGCGATGGTGGAACCGATGCTCGACCAGCCAAGCCGTGCAGTTCGGGCAGTTGAGGCGGAAACCACACTGCCGGCATAGCGTCAGCGGCGCATAGCCGCGCCGGTTCAAGAACAGCAATCGCCTGCTCGCCGGCATCGAGGGTACGGCGCAGCGCCTCAATCAGTGGCGGCGCCAGAAACGAGCGACGGTCCGGCGGGGTGCGGCGTAGATCGAGAAGGCGAATCTCCGGCAGCCGGGCACTGCCATGACGCGCCGGCAGGTGCAGCCGGCCGTAGCGCCCATCATCGACATTGACCTGGGTCTCAATCGACGGCGTTGCCGACACCAACGCGATCGGAATCCTGGCGAGCGAGGCGCGCACCACGGCCATGTCCCGGGCGTGATAGATAACGCCGTCTTCTTGCTTGAAGGAGTGATCGTACTCCTCATCGACGACGATCAGTCCCAACTCACGAAAGGGCAGGAACAGGGCCGAACGCGCACCAACCACCAGCCGTGCCTCGCCCGCAGCTACCCGGCGCCAGGTTTGGCGCCGCTCGGCATGGCCGAGATCGGAATGCCATTGCGGCGGCGGCGCACCAAAGCGCTTGGCAAAGCGCTGCAGCCACTGCGCCGATAGCGCGATTTCGGGCAACAGCACCAAGCACCTGCCGGCCGCGTTCAAGGGCGGCCGCAATGGCGGCAAAATAGACCTCGGTCTTGCCCGAGCCCGTGACGCCGTCGAGAAAGGTGACGCTGAAACCCTGGCCGAGCTTGGCAATCAAATCGCGCGCGGCGGTTTCCTGCGCCGGCGACAGCAAGGGGCCAGGGAGGCGCCAATCGGGCTGCTTCAAGGGGCCGTGGCGCGGCAGCGCAACCGGCTCAAGCAAGCCTGCCTTGGCGAGACCCCTCGCCGTGCCCGTGCCGGAGGCGGCGCGACGCGCGAGATCGGCGGCGTTGGCGGCCGCTTCCCCTGCTTCGGCGAGCACGCGCCGTCGCGGCGCCGAAAGGCGCTGGTCCTCAGCGGCGAGGGCGGCGCGGCCGGCGGCGCTCAGACCGTAACCAACAACATGGCGCTCCTCGTCGAGCGCATCGGGGACGCTCATTGCCATCCGCAACACCGCACCCGGCGGCGACAGGGTATAGGCCGCAACCCAATCGACGAGCTGTCGCAACTCGTCGGAGAGTGGCGCCGCCGCGAGTCGCGCCGTGATCGGCTTCACTTTTTCTGCCGCGAGCGCATCTGTCGCTGGGCCCCAGACGACGCCCTTGACCTGACGCTTGCCCAAGGGCACGGCAACGAAATCGCCGGCCGCGAGGCTCATGGCGGCGGGCACCGCGTAATCATAAGTGCCAGCGAGCGGCAACGGCAGCAGCACGCGCACGCGGCTTGAGAGGATGGCCGAATCGCCGTCTAAACTGGCGCAGGGTGCCCGCATGCGATAGAGTCTTAGCTCGGACGCTGTGACGCCGCCATCGCGCTTGGGCCCAGTGCCGGGCGGGGAATAGTGGGGAGACAGGAAGAGAAGGATGAAGTTCTTCATCGACACCGCCGACATCGGGGAAATTCGCGATCTCGCCAGTACCGGTATGGTCGATGGCGTCACCACCAATCCGTCGCTGGTCGCGAAGGCTGGCCGCGAATTTAAGGACGCGATTCGCGAAATCTGCGGGATCGTATCCGGCCCGGTGAGCGCCGAAGTGACCGCCACCGATCACGCCACGCAATTGGCGGAGGGCCGCCTCCTCAGCAAGCTCGCGAAGAACGTCGCCGTCAAAGTGCCTCTGACCCTAGACGGCCTTAAGACCTGCAGAGTGCTGCGCAGCGAAGGCACCATGGTCAACGTTACCTTGTGTTTCTCACCGGCGCAGGCGCTGCTCGCGGCCAAGGCCGGCGCCACCTTCGTTTCGCCGTTTGTCGGTCGGCTCGACGATATTTCGGAAGATGGCATGGCGCTTATCGCCGACATCGTACAGATCTACCGGCAATATCCGCAGCTGAAGACCGAAGTCTTGGTCGCGTCCATTCGCCATCCGATGCATGTCGTCGCGGCCGCCAAGACTCGGTGCCCATGTCGGCACCATGCCGCCGAACGTGCTGCGCGCGCTCTATCAGCATCCATTGACCGACAAGGGATTGGCCGCCTTCTTGTCAGATTGGAAAAAGACGGGACAGTCGCTTCTGCCGCCAGCCAAGGTGGCCGCGGAATGACTGACAAGGGTCAAACCGCCGTCGCGGCGCCGGCGCCGAACGCGCCGACCGAGGCTGAGGTTAGGACCTATCTCAAGGCGCATCCGGATTTTCTGTTACGGAATCCTGAGCTTCTCTCGGTACTGACGCCGCCCACCTTGCAGCGCGGCGATCACGTCGTCGATATGCAAGGCTTCATGCTGCAGCGTCAGCGCGTCGAGCTCGAAAACCTGAAGGAGCAGCATGGCGAGCTGATCGGCACCAGCCGCGCCAATCTCGCCAGCCAATCACGCATTCACGGCGCCGCGCTCGCGGTATTTGGCGCCCGGAGCTTCGAGCAGCTCATCCAGATCGTGACCACGGATCTCGCTGTCATGCTCGATGCCGATGTCGCCACCATCGGCGTCGAATCGGCCGAGCCGATGAAACCGAAGCTGCGCAACCAAGGCATCCAGATTCTGAAACCGGGCACGATCGAGGAATTGTTCGGACCGGAACGCGAAGTCGTGCTGTTCGATGAGATCGAAGGCGATCCGATGCTGTTTGGCGGGGGCGCCGGGCTGGTGCGGTCGGCGGCGCTCTTGCGCCTCAAGGTCAGCTCAAAATCACCGGCGGGCCTGCTCGCCATCGGCACGCGTGCGCCGGGCAAATTCCATGTCGCGCAAGGCACGGAGCTGCTGCATTTCCTCGGCCGAGCCGTCGCCATCGCCATCGCCCAATGGCTCGATCTGCCAGCTTAAGCGGCGCATCAATTTTCGAAGCCAAGCACCGGGTTCGTCGGAGCGAAGACGCCGTGCGCGTGCTCGTGCCATGACGCGGCGCGTCCCACCGCCGGTCACGCTCCCGCCACGGCACTTCTCCGCAAAGGAAGATTTGGCGGCAGCCCTGGACCGCTGGTCGAGCTGGCTCGAAACCGAGCGCCGGGTGTCGCCGCACACGATCGCGGCCTACGGCCGCGACCTCGCGCAGTTTCTCAGTTTCCTCACCGACCATCG
The DNA here is from genome assembly GCA_963804725.1 of uncultured Alphaproteobacteria bacterium. Lineage (GTDB taxonomy): Bacteria > Pseudomonadota > Alphaproteobacteria > ATCC43930 > CGMCC-115725 > JAATGI01. The sequence goes on from CAWDRN010000001.1 coordinate 501,300, forward strand.
CGGAGCTGTGCCCGACCTCGGGGCGCTCGCGGCGCTCACGCCTGCCGATTTTCGCGCTTGGCTCGCGCGCCGCGCGGCGCAAGGGATCGGCCGCAGCTCCAATGCCCGTGGATTGTCGACGTTGCGCAACTTCTTCCGCTTTCTCGAACGGCGCGGCTTCCTAAAGAACGGCGCGTTGATCGTGGTCAGATCGCCCAAACTGCCGAAGCCGGTGCCCAAGGCGCTGACGGAAGACGAAGTCGAGCGGGTGCTCGAGAACCTCGCGGGTGAAGAGCCTGATGTCTGGATCGCCAAACGCGACCTCGCGGTTCTGACGTTGCTTTACGGTGCCGGCCTGCGCATCGCCGAGGCATTGAGCTTGCGGCGAGGGTCGGCGCCGGTGGCCGCGGGGACGCTCAGCGTCACCGGCAAGGGCAACAAGACCCGACTGGTGCCGATCCTGCCCGCCGTGGCAACGGCTATCAGCGACTATCTTGGGGCGTGCCCCTATGCACTGACCAAAGATGCGCCGCTCTTTGTCGGCGCGCGTGGCGGGCCGCTCCATCCCCGGCTGGTGCAAAGCCGGATAGCAAAGCTGCGCCTGGCCCTGGACCTGCCCCAATATGCGACGCCACATGCGCTGCGACACAGTTTCGCCACGCATCTCCTCGCCGGCGGCGGCGATCTGCGGGCAATACAGGAATTGCTTGGTCATGCCTCCCTGTCGACGACGCAGCGTTACACCAAGGTCGATGCGGCGCGCATGCTCGCGGTTTATGACGCGGCGCATCCCCGAGCGAAATCGTGACGGGCCGGGCGCCGTCGTCGGGCGGGTCGCGTTCCCGCACTGCGGACACTAGGTCACCTCAAATGTGAATTGCTTCGCCGTCGACCGCCAACGCCGCTTCCTTCACCGCTTCGTTCAAGGTCGGATGAGCGTGGCAGGTGCGGCCGATATCCTCGGCGCTGGCGGCGAACTCTATTGCCACCACGCACTCGGCAATCATGGTGCCGGCGTCGGGGCCGATTATATGAACGCCGAGGAGCCGGTCGGTCGCGGCATCGGCCAGTATCTTTACAGCCCGTCAGTCTCGCCGTTGGCCCGGGCGCGCGCATTGGCGGTGAAGGGAAATTTGCCGACCTTGTACGATGTGCCGGCGGCCTTCAACTCCTCCTCTGTCTTGCCGACACTGGCCACTTCGGGCGCGGTGTAGATTACGGCCGGGATCGCGTCGTAATTCACCTGACCGTTCTGGCCGGCAAGGCGTTCGACAAGGGCCACGCCTTCTTCGCTGGCCTTGTGCGCCAGCATCGGGCCGGCAATAACATCGCCGATCGCGTAGATGCCCGGCACATTGGTCGCAAAGTGCCGGTCAACGATGATGCGGCCCTTGTTGTCGAGCGACCACACCCGCTTTTTCGAGGCCGAGCCCTTCTGTGTAAGGACGGCGCCCGATCGAGACCAGCACGGCATCCGCCTTGAGTTCCTCCGCGGCGCCGCCGGCCGCTGGTTCGAGCGACAGGGTGACGCCGCCCTTGCCGTTGGTTGCCGACGCAACCTTGGTGCCGAGCCTGAAGCGGAAGCCCTGCTTTGTCAGGAGGCGCTGCAGCGCCGCGCCGGTTTCGGTATCCATGGTCGGCACGATGCGGTCGAGGAACTCGACCACCGTCACTTCGGCGCCGAGCCGCCGCCACACCGAGCCCATCTCCAAGCCGATATAGCCGCCGCCGACCACGACGAGATGCTTCGGCACCGCTTCCAGCGACAAGGCGCCGGTCGAGGAGAGGATGGTCTTTTCGTCGACCGGCACGCCGGGCAGCGGCATCGATTCCGAGCCGGTGGCGATGATGAAGGACTTTGCCTTCAAGCTGCGTCTTGCCGTCGACCATGAGCTTGCCTGGCGCGCTAAAGCTGGCCGCACCGGTGATGCGCTCGATCTTGTGCTTGCGGAACAGGTAGTCGACGCCGCGGTGTTGGCGGCGACCACCTTGTCCTTGCGCGCCATCATGGTCGGCAGGTCGAGCGTCGAGGTTGCCGACCTTGACGCCATGCTGCGGCGAACGCGTGTCCCGCTTCGGCGAAATTCTCCGAGGATTGCAGCAGCGCCTTCGACGGGATGCAGCCGATATTGAGGCAGGTGCCGCCCAGTGTCGCGCGCTTTTCGACGCAGGCGACGCGCATGCCGAGCTGCGCCGCGCGGATCGCGGCGACATAGCCGCCCGGCCCGCCGCCGAATGACGATGACGTCGAAATCGCTCATCATGCTCACACCTCGAACGAGGACGATGCGTTCGGGATCCTCGATGCATTCCTTGACGCGCACCAGGAAGGTCACCGCCTCGCGGCCGTCGATGACGCGATGATCGTAGGAGTGCGAGATACATCATCGGCCGCGCCTCGATCTTGTCGCCGATCACCATCGGGCCGCTTGCATGATCTTGTGCATGCCGAGGATGCCGGATTGCGGCGGGTTCAGAATCGGCGTCGACATCAGCGAGCCGTAGACGCCGCCATTGGTGATCGGTGAAGGTGCCGCCCGACAACTCGTCGAGCGCCAGCTTGCCGTCGCGCGCGCGGTTGCCAAGATCGGCGATCCTCTTCTCGATCTCGGCGAAGCTCATCTGATCGGCATCGCGCACCACCGGCACGACCAGCCCGTGCTCGGTGCCGACCGCGACGCCGATGTCGTAGTGGTTCTTGTAGATGAGGTCGTCGCCGTCGATCTCGGCGTTGACGGCGGGCACGTCCTTGAGCGCGGCGATGCACGCCTTGACGAAGATCGACATGTAGCCGAGCCGCACGCCGTGTCTTCTTCTCGAAGCTCTCGCGGTATTGGTCGCGCAGTCGCCATCGCCGCGCTCATATCCACCTCGTTGAAGGTGGTGAGCATGGCGGCGGTGTTCTGCGCCTCTTTCAGCCGCTCGGCGATGGTGCGGCGCAGCCGCGTCATGCGCACGCGCTCCTCGCGCGGCCCGATTTGGCGCGGCGATGGCGGTGCCGTGGGACGGGCGGCGGGAACCGGAGCGGGGGCGGCCGTCGGCATCGCCAGCACGTCGCCTTTGGTCAGGCGGCCGTCCTTGCCGGTTGCCGGAATCGCGGCAGGATCGAGACCGCGTCTCCTCGACGAGCTTGCGCACCGCCGGGCCGGAGCGCTCGAGCTGACTCGACTGCCGGCGTTGCCGCAGCCGCTGGCGCGGCGGCGGGCGCCGGCTTTCGCCGCGGCTGCATACGGCCTTCGGCCCGGCGGCAGGCCGTCGCCTGGCCTTCGGCGATATGGCCGAGGATCGCGCCGACCGCGACATTGGCGCCTTCCTGCGCGACGATGTCGGTAAGCGTGCCCGCGACCGGCGCGTTGACTTCGAGCGTCACCTTGTCGGTTTCGATCTCGACCAGCGGATCGTCCATCGCGACCGCGTCGCCGGCGTGTTTGAGCCAGCGGCCGACGCTCGCCTCGGTGACCGATTCGCCCAGCGCGGGCACTTTGATGTCGATCGCCATCTCCCGTCTCCGCGCTCAGGCGCCGATCAGCGCTTGGTCGACGAGCCGCGCCTGCTCGGCATTATGCCGCTTCAACAGGCCGGTCGCCGTCGCCGCCATTTCCGGCCGGCCGGCATAGGCCGGCCGCTTGCCCTTGATGTCCGAGCTTCGCCAGCACCGTCTCGATGCGGCGGTCGACGAAATTCCACGCGCCCATATTCTGCGGCTCTTCCTGGCACCAGACGATCTCGGCATTGTTTGTAGCGCGCCAGCGCCGCGCCGAGCGTCTTCACCGGGAAAGGATAGAGCTGCTCGACGCGCAGGATGGCGACATCGTCGATCTTGCGCTCGCGCCGCGCATGCAGCAGGTCGAAATAGACCTTGCCGCTGCACAGCACGACGCGGCGGATTTTTTCGTCGGGCGCGAGCTTGTCGATCTCGCTCGATGACGCGGTGGAACGACGTGCCCGGCCCCATCGCGTCGAGGCGCGACGCCACTTCCGGGCTGCGCAGCAGCGATTTCGGCGTCATCACGATCAGCGGCTTGCGGAAATTGCGCTGCACCTGGCGGCGCAGCGCGTGGAAATAATTGGCGGCGGTGGTGAGGTTGCAGACCTGCCAATTGTCCTCGCCGCACATTTGCAGGAAGCGCTCGAGCCGCGCCGAGGAATGGTCCGGCCCCTGGCCCTCATAGCCGTGCGGCAGCAGCAAGCGTCAGGCCCGACATGCGCAGCCATTTCGCCTCGCCCGAGGAGATGAACTGGTCGATGACGACCTGCGCGCCGTTGGCGAAATCGCCGAACTGCGCCTCCCACAGGATCAGCGCGTGCGGCTCGGCGAGGCTGTAGCCGTATTCGAAGCCCAGCACCGCCGCCTCGGACAGCGGGCTGTCCAGCACCTCGAACGGCGCCTGGCCGTCGCGGACATGCTGCAGCGGAATGTATTTGGTCTCGTTCTCCTGATCGACCAGGACGGCGTGGCGCTGCGAGAAGGTGCCGCGGCCCGAATCCTGGCCGGAGAGCCGCACGAACGTGCCTTCGGCGCAGCAGCGTGCCGAAGGCCAGCGCCTCGGCGGTCGCCCAATCGATGCCGTCGCCCGATTTAAGCGCCTCGCGCTTCTGCTCGATCTGGCGCGCGATCTTGCGGTTGAGGTGAAAATCCGCCGGCACGTGGGTAAGCGCGGCGCCGACTTCGTGCAGCAGTTCCGATCGGCGACCGCGGTCTCGCCGCGCCGATCATCGCCCGACGCGACGGCGAGGCCGGTCCACGCGCCTTCGAGCCAATCGGCCTTGTTGGGGCGATAGCTTTTCGCCGCCTCGAATTGCGAATCGAGATGCGCCTGGAAGTCGCCGACCATCTTGTCGGCGTCGGCGGCGGCGACGATGCCTTCCTCGGCGAGGCGCTGTGCATAGATCTCGCGCGTGGTCGGATGCGCGGCGATCGCCTGGTACATCAGCGGCTGGGTGAAGGCCGGCTCGTCGCCCTCGTTATGGCCGTGGCGGCGATAGCAGAACATGTCGACCACCACGTCCTTCTTGAATTGCTGGCGATATTCGGTGGCGATGCGCGCGACATGCACCACGGCCTCGGGATCGTCGCCGTTGACGTGGAAGATCGGCGCCTGGATCGCTCTTGGCGACATCGGAGGGATAGGGGCCGGAGCGCGCCGCCGCCGGGCTGGTGGTGAAGCCGATCTGGTTGTTGACGATGAAATGGATGGTGCCGCCGGTGCGGTAGCCTTTGATCTCCGAAAGCTCCAGCGATTCGCTGACCAGACCCTGGCCGGCGAAGGCGGCGTCGCCATGCATCAGGAGGCCGACGACCTTGATCGCGATTGGCGTCGCCGCGCTGGCGCTGCTTGGCGCGCACCTTGCCGAGCACGACCGGATTGACGACTTCGAGATGCGACGGATTGGCCGTGAGCGACAGATGCATCTTGTTGCCGTCGAACTCGCGGTCGGTCGAGGTGCCGAGATGATATTTGACGTCGCCCGAGCCCTGCACGTCGTCGGGGTTGGCGGCATTGCCCTGGAATTCGGAGAACAACGCCGCGAACGGCTTGCCCATCATGTTGGTCAGGACGTTGAGCCGGCCGCGATGCGGCATGCCGATCACCAGCTCCTTCACGCCGAGCTGACCGCCGCGCTTGATGACCTGCTTCGAGCGCCGGGATCAGCGACTTCGCCGCCTTCGAGGCCGAAGCGCTTGGTGCCGGTGTAGCGCTTGTCGAGGAAGCGCTCGAACCCCTCGGCGACGGTCAGCCGCTCGAGGATCGCGCGCTTGCCTTCGACGGTGAATTCGGTCTGGTTGCGCGGCACCTCGATGCGGCGCTGAATCCAGCGCCGCTGCTCCAGCTCCTGAATGTGCATGTACTCGACGCCGACATGGCCGCAATAAGTCGCGCGGCAAGCGGCGATGATCTGATGCAGGGTCGCGGTCTCGAAACCGAGCAGACCGTCGATGAAGATCGGCCGGTCCATATCCGCTGCGGTGAACCCATAGGTCGCCGGGTCGAGATCGGGATGCTCGGTGCGCCGCGCGTAGGCCGAGCGGATCGAGATCGGCGATGAGATGGCCGTGCACGCGATAGGCGCGGATCAGCGCCACCGCGCGGAGCGAATCGAGCACCGTGCCGCGGCGTTCTGCGGCTGGCAACCACCGCGCCGTGGCCGTTGGGTTTGAGGCTCGCTTGGACCGAAGTGTCGAGGCCGTTGGCGATCAGGCGGCTGCGCTCGGGCGCCCAGTCGGGCCCGCCAATTCCTTCAGAATGGCCGGAGTCTGATCGGCGAGATCGGCGAAAAAGCCCGCCAGCTCGCATCGACCGAATTCGGATCGGCCAGATAGCGGAGCATAAAGCTCGGCGATGAAGGTGGCGTTGGTGCCGTAGAGAAAGCTGGTTTGCTCAAAGCGACATTGTTCTCGACTCGCCGCCATGTGATGCGGCCTCGGCTTAAAGATGGGGAGGCTAGCGGCGCTAGCCTAGCTCTGATCGGGTACTTCAGGTGCCGGGTCACATCGGTCTTCTCGTTTGCGTCCGAGCTCACGCCGCCTGAAGCTTCTTCGTCGCCTCGAGTAGCGAGCGCACCGCCGCCACCGATTTGTCGAAGGCGGCCTTTTCTTCGGCGTTCATGGCGATTTCGACGATGCGCTCGACGCCCTTGGCGCCGATCACCACCGGCACCCCGACATAGAGGTCTTTGACGCCATATTGGCCGGTTAGGTAAGCGGCGCACGGCAACACGCGCTTCTTGTCCTTGAGATAGGCTTCCGCCATCGCGATCGCCGACGAGGCCGGGGCGTAAAACGCCGAGCCGGTCTTCAAGAGGTTGACGATCTCGCCGCCGCCGTCGCGGGTGCGCTGCACGATCTGTTGCAGTTTGGCGTCTGTGGTCCAGCCCATCTTGACCAGATCGGGGAGCGGAATGCCGGCCACCGTCGAATAGCGGACGAGCGGCACCATGCTGTCGCCATGGCCGCCCAGAACAAAGGCCGTCACATCCTCGACCGAGACACCGAACTCGTCGGCGAGAAAATAGCGGAACCGCGCGCTGTCGAGCACACCCGCCATGCCGACCACGCGCTCGTGCGGCAGGCCCGAGGCCTCGCGCATCACCCACACCATCACGTCGAGCGGATTGGTGATGGTGATGACAAAGGCGCCGCGGCAGTGGGACTTGATGGCTTCGCCGACCGGCCTTACCACCTTGGCATTGATGCCGATGAGATCGTCGCGGCTCATGCCCGGTTTGCGCGGCACGCCCGCGGTCACGATCACCACATCGGCGCCGGCAATGGCGGAATAATCGGTGCTGCCCCGAAATCGCGGCATCGAAACCCTCGACCGGCGAAGCCTCGGCGATGTCGAGCGATTTGCCCTGCGGCACGCCGTCGACGATGTCGAACAGGACGACATCGCCCAACTCCTTCAAGCCGACCAACAGCGCCAACGTGCCGCCGATCTGGCCCGCGCCGATCAGCGCGATTTTCTTGCGTGCCATGGAAACCCCTCGTGCGGTTGAAGACCGGCGGTTTAGCGCGAATTATCCCGATCGGCAACCCGCCAGCATGTCATGCGGGGATGTTATGCCCAAATATTATGCAAGAATTGCTCAAATACATGTTACAACACCGCGTCAGCAAAGGGTGTAACTTGAGCATCAAAAGCGAGGGCCGTGGCGTTCGCGCCAAGAGCCGGCAAAGCCGGTTGGACCTCGTCCCTGACCAAATCGGCAAACCCCCAATTCAGCCCCGCCGCGCCGCGACATAGGGGGCGCTCGCCATTTCGTTGAGACGCGAAACGGTACGCTGGAATTCGAAGCTGCCATCGCCATTGAGGTAAAGCGCCTCGGGTGGCGCTTCCGCGCTCGCGACCAGATTGCCATGGGCCTCGTACAGCGTGTCGATGAACACGGTGAAGCGCTTGGCCTCGTTCCTGAGCCGCCGGTTCATCACCGGAATCCCCTCGACAATAAAAGTGTGGAACGTCTCGCACAGCGCCAGGAAATCGGGCGGCCCGAGCGGCTGCGCGCACAGCTCGTCGAAGCCAAACCAGGCAACGCCTTTGGCCGCACGCGGCACCGCGAGCTTGCGGCCGAGGACCGTCAGTTCAACCGGCTTGCCTTCGGCGCCGCCGGTCAGCGCGGCAAAGGCGGCCTCGAGCGCGCGATGGCCGGCGCCGCCGGGCGCAACGATATAGGTCTTGCGGCCGGCGAAACGCCGGAGCCGGTAATCGCGCTCACCGTCGAGCTGCAGTACCGTCATGCGCTCCTTCAAGAGCGCGACGAAAGGCAGGAAACGGTCGCGCTGCAGTCCGTCTTGGTACAAATCGTCAGGCGCACGATTGGAGGTCGCGACGACCACTACGCCAAGCGCGAACAACGCCTGGAACAGACGCCCCAGAATCATCGCATCGGCGATATCTGTAACCTCGAACTCGTCGAAGCAGAGGAGCGTCGCCTCGGCAGCAATCGCGGCAGCGACGATGGGAATAGGATCGGCTTGGTCATCGCTGCGTGCGTGCAAGCGCGCGTGTATTTCCTGCATGAAGGCATAAAAATGCACACGGCGTTTTTTTGCGACCGGCGCCGCCGCGAAAAACAGATCCATGAGCATCGACTTGCCGCGTCCGACCGCACCCCAAATATAGAGCCCCCGTGGCACTGCGGTCGGATGGCCAAACCCGAGCCGCGCACGCCAACGTCGCCCGCCGTTGGCCGGTGTGTAATCAGCCAATTGCGCCGCCAGCGCGTCCAGTTGCTGCAACGCTTCTTCCTGCCTGTCGTCGGGCAATAATTCGCCGGCGTCGCGACGTGCACGATAAAGCGCTTGCGGCGTGGTCGGCGACGATTGAGGAAGGGAGACGGCCATGGGTGGGCGGGTTTCTATAGAGGCATTTGGTACGAGAGGTAAAGTAGGCGCCTCTTCCAAACGGCATGGATGATGTGACCCTGATGCTTCGTCCTCGCCCTATCGGCCTTTTCGGGCTCAGCCTTTTGGTGGTGAGGGTGGGCATCGTCACCGGACTGGGCGCGGTGGCGTTTTGCGCCCTCATCGCCGTGCTTCACAATTTGATGTTCCGCGGCCATTTCTCTTTCGCCTACGACGCTAATGAGTTCACTGCCCGGCCCGCATGGGGCTGGCTGGTGATTTTTGTACCGGTGATCGGCGGCATGGTGGTGACCTTTTTGGTCACCAACTTTGCGCCCGAAGCCAAGGGTGCCAGAGGTGATGGACGCAATCTTGGATCGTCAGCGGAGCATTCCGCGGCACTGGTCAGATGCGCTCGGCACTATATCGAAGGTGCATGTCGCCGATTCGGTCGCGCTCAGCGTCGCGCACCTCGAGGCTTAGGGCTCAGTAGTAAAATTTGATCCTCGGCCACGCCTTGGCCAGGTCGCCACGAAAGCCATGGCAGACCAGGATCGGACTTTTTTCATAGGGCATGGTGTAAGGATTGTCGACGCGCGCGATAACCTCGAGGCTGGCGCAGTAAGCGCGCCACCTTGCGGCGGCTTGGCCAACCAGGATCAATGCTTCCCCATCGGTCGGGCGCGGGCCCCAGAGGTAATATTGATTGTGGCCACTCGTCGCCGGCGGCAAACCGTCGGCGGTGCCGTAGAAATCGATCGCTGCGGCCTGGCCATAGTTCCGCGTCAAGATCGCGGTTCGTGCGAGCTCGGCCGGAGGCAATGCGTGGTAGGCGCCGGCGACCGTCTGTTCCAACGCGCGCCAGCCGAATTGATCGGAGAACAATTGCGTGAGCGGTGCGCCGACGGCCGACCCCTGGTTCGGCTGCGGACGCAGATGCGTTTGCGCCAAATAGGGGCCCAGCCGGTCCGGGCTCAGAATCGGCAAGGTGATCGGCAAGGCGACGAGGGTGAGCGCCACGGCGCCGGCGACCAATGTCACGCGAAGCCAAAGCCATGCACGCGCGGCGGCCACCGCGCCGATGGCGAAGAGCGTAGGATAAGCACCCGCGAGATAATAGTCCTTGCCGTGCGATCCCCAGGTGAGGATGGCGGCACTGAGCCACGCGATCGGCAGGAAGCGCACCGGTGTCATTTCCGGGAAGATGAACGGTACGATCAATCCCGCAAGCCAGAGCGGCGCCAGGAACGGGTTGACGATAAAAATCTGGTGGACCAGGAAATAAAGCGGCGAGCCGGTGAGATTGTCGCGCGCGTGGTCGGCGGTGACCTCAAGGAACGGCCAGCCCTCGACGGTTTGCCACAAGAGGTTGGGCGCCGCGATGAGGAGTGCGACGACGGCACCCAACCACAGCGACCGCCGCGCAAAGAGGCGCCGTTCCGGGGTTAGCGCCAAGCCGAGCGCAAGGCCGATGAACCACAACACGACGCCGTATTTGACTTCAAAGGCGATGCCGGCGATCAGGCCAGCCCACAAGAGCGCCCGGTCATCGCTTCGCAAAACGGCACGGGCGACGAAATAGGCGAGGGCCGTCCATCCCAGCGCGTCAAAACTCGAGGTAAAGAGGGTTGCGCTCAGGCCGATCAGTACCGGCGAAATCGCACTCGCCGCGCCGGCAATCAACGCGGCCCCGTCATTGCCGCCGACGAGGCGCGCGAACGCCGCCGTCAGCGGAACCAGAGCCGCGGCGGCAAGCGCCGCCGGCAGCCGCAACCACCACAGCGATTCGCCGAAGGCCTGGGTCGCGGCCGCCAATAACGGTACCAAAGGCGGCTGGTCGACGTAACCGAAAGCGGGATGCCGGCCGCAAACAATGAAATAGAGCTCGTCGCGGAAAAAGTCGTAGCGGCCGGCGACCGCGAGGTGCACCAGCAGCGTTGCACCCGTAACCGCCCATAACCAAGGTGCGCGATAGAAAGCGTCACGCAATGCCAGCATCGCCTGCCAATCTATGCGTTCGTCGCGCGTTGGAGGAGCGCGAAGTGACGCACATAACGATCGTTCGGTCGGAATGACCTAACCAACGCTTGGGCCACTTCAGCGCCGAAGCCGCCGCCCCAGGCGCCCGGTCGTTGCGTTATGATAAGAGGAAACTGTTAACGTCCTCGATGCCCTGAAGGGCGAGGATTTCCCCAGCAGGAGGTCAACCGCTCGATCCCGAGATTGAGATGCTCAATCCCCTCATTCACAGTTCCTTTTCGGCTCATCACCGCCTTGCGGGACGGGACTGCGGAACGATTGCACAGGCCAGAGTGGCGTTATCGCCCAAGATTGCGGTCAATCGTACGAAGAGCGAGTCCAATAGAGACGCGCCCTCCCCGGCATCGATCCCGGAGTTTAGGTGCGAGCAAAATTTGATGATTAAAACGGGACGCGACGCAACTTATCTGGATTGCGCACGTTATAGATCGCCGTGATTTTGCCGTCGATGATATCGAGCGCGATCGTCTCGATGCCGCCGTTGGGCTCGGTCACGATGAAGCCGGGCATCCCGTTGATCGAGGCGAAACGCAGGCGGAAGGGACCGGCGAGTTTGCGCCCCAACCCCTCGACCAGCCGGACAATATGGTCGGCGCCATAGATGGGGTTAAGGGCCGCCGCCCTTTTGCCACCGCCATCCGCCAGAAGTACGGCATCGTTGGCGAGATAGGCTGCGAGACCGGCGGCATTGCCGCTTTCGGCCGCTGCTTTGAACGCCGCCAACAGTCTCGAATTTTCCTCGTGGCTCGGATGAAAGCGCGGTCGCGCCGCCCGGACATGGACGCGCCCGCGGGCGGCCAGCTGACGGCATGCCGCCTCGTTGCGGCCCAGCGTCGCGGCGATCTCGGCGAAGTCGACTTCAAAGACATCGTGCAACAGAAACGCGGCGCGCTCGAGCGGCGACAGCCGTTCCAGCGTCAGCATCAATGCGATCGACAGATCCTGGGCGTAATCGCTCGCTGAGTCGGCATCGAGCGTGCCGCTTTCCAGTACTGGTTCCGGCAGCCAGGGGCCGACATAGGCCTCGCGCCGCCGGCGCGCCGATTTGAGCTGGTCGAGGCAGAGGCGCATGACGGTCCGCGACAGGAACGCCTGTGGATTACGGACCTTGGCCCGATCCGTGTCATGCCAGCGCAGATAAGCCTCCTGCACCGCATCCTCGGCTTCGACCAGGGAGCCGAGCATGCGGTAAGCGAGGGCCATCAAATGTCGGCGATGCGGCTCAAAGCTCGCCGCTGCCCCAATTGCCGCTTTGTCGCTCACGCCGCCTGCTTCAACACCGTCGTCACCACGCCGCCCACCGTCAGGCGCTGGCAGGCCTTGCCGTGCCCCAAAGCGTATTTCACCGTCGGATAGACGCGGCCGGCGGTGATGGCGAAAGCCAACGATATCAGCGCACGTTTGCCCCAGCGCTGCTCGATTTCCTCACGCAGGGCGTCGGCCGCCGGGTCATGGGCGAGCGTGGCCCTGGCAAAGCGGAAGGCGAGCCTCGCCGCGTCAGTCATTTGGCGCTCGTCGCCGGCAATCACGGCGCGGATCAATGGCGCCGGCACTCCACTCCTCTCCCCCATGGTCACGACCAGCTGGGTGCACGGACCACAATCCTCGGCCATCGTCGCCACAAGCGAAGCCGCGGTCAGGGCGTCGGCGGGGATGTCGCGCCGATATTGAGCCAAGGCATTGAACTTGTTGAACGCCAGCGCTGCCCGCAGGTCGGCATCGAGGATGTCGCGGCCGTAGCTGACATCGTAATCGTATTCGCGCTCAAAAGCGGCGAGACGCCGCCGGATCAGCCATTTCAACATGCTGCCTCTCCTTTTCGAACAGGGGACTGGGCCAAGCCAGCCACAAGGCGAGCGCCGGCGGTACGAACACCGGCAGCAGATCGTATACGAGATGATGAACCGTTTCCCGGCCGCTCGCCGCGTCGGTGAGATGGACGAGCGCGTGCAGTGCCAGAAAAACGCCGCCGGCAAACGCCGCCCAGCGGGCCCGCGCATCGACGGCGAACCAAATCAGCGCCGCGCCGGCGGTGAGATAGGCGCATCCGATATCACGGACAAAATGTGGGTTGAGCGGGCCGGTCATTGCAACACCGGGCACCGCGTCATACCAGGCCGCTGGATCGCCGAGCATGAACAGGCCGTTTGCGGCGAGAAACAGGCCGAGGAGCCAAGCCAGGACTTTGCGCATGGCGGATTCCCTTTTCACCGATAAGACGATCGAGGCACAGCCGGCGTGACATGCTAAATGAGCGGGATAGACAAATTCGTCACGGCAGCGGAATAATTTCGGCAACTGCGAAGCAATAAGCCTTGGAGGAAAGCATGAGCGAACAACGCGATGAGCGCGAGACCGATACCTGGTTTTCGGATGAACAATTGTCGCAGCTCGCAAGGGCCGACGAAGCCGATGCGCTGCACGCGCCGGTGCCAACCCAGAACGTCTCTAATGGGGAGTATATGCCGTTTGCGCAAACGCCGGCGCAACGTGAAGTCGAGGCGCGCATCGGCGCGCTCGCCGATGCGGCGGCCAAGCGTCTTGGCGTGTCGCGGCGGCGCTTCCTCGCCGGCACCGGCGGTATGGCGGCTTCCTTCCTGGCGATGAATGAGGTGTTCGGCCGCTTCTTCAATGCCAGCCCTGTCGAACTGGTTGAACCGGCCGCAGCCGCCGAAAATGCACCGCCCGCCGATCTCTTCGTCATCGACGATCAACTGCACATGGTACGCGACCGTTCGGGTCCAGGAGGCATGGCGCTGCGGGCGGCGAGCCAGGGTGCTGGCGTCGCCAGCACCAATGCCGGGTTCAAGACGAATCCTTTCAACCCTAAGGGCTACCCTGACGAGCTCGGCAATCCGTGGAGCGCCTGGACCTCGTCCCTTGGTCAGACACCCAATGTCGGTACCGACTTCACGCTCCATTCACTCGTCAAGGATGTTTATCTCGACAGTTCCGTTACGGTCGGCATTCTCAGCAATGCGCCCCTGGGTCTGTTCCTGCCGCCCGGGGCCAGCAAGCCGATCCCCCCGCGCACCATTGCCGAATCGCTGTCAGCGGAGATCCTCACCGGATATCAGACCGTGGCTGTGCGCGACTTCATCAATCGCATCTCCGGCTCGACGCGCATGCTCGCGCACGGTCAGCTGTATCCGGGTCGCAACAATCTCGAGTTCATGCAACGCCAGATCGACGAATTCCATCCCGATTCCTGGAAGGGCTACACCATCGCTTTCTCGGCCAAAAGCAACAACGACCCGTCGAAAGGCATGGAGCAGTGGAGCCTCGACGACGAGAATGTCGCCTATCCAACCTACGATCTTATCCGCAAAAACAAGGCCCAGCTCGCGTCGCATCCCGGCTTCTTCAACATCTGCATCCATAAAGGTCTGACGACAATGGGCGATCCCGCCGATCCGGCAAGCGACCAGGCGCCGCTAGGGCAACCCCAATGACATACCCAAAGCGGCAAGAGATTGGCCGGAATTCAATTTCATCATCTATCACTCGGCCTGGGCGCCTTTATTCTATGGCTATTATTCGTGGAAAACGGTCCATGACGGTCGCATGCTCGATGGCGTGCCCGAGGTGCAATGGATCACGCGGATGGCGCAGCAATGCGCCGATCTGAAAAATGTCTATGCCGAACTCGGCACCACGTTTGCCGCGACTGTGACGACCTTTCCGACGGCATGCGCGCATATGCTCGGCCAATTCCTCAAATACTGGGGGCCGGATCGTATCGTGTTCGGCTCGGATTCGCTGTGGTATGGAGCGCCGCAATGGCAGATCGAGGCGTTATGGCGGTTCCAGATCCCGGAAGAGATGTCACGCAAGTACGGCTATCCGCAGTTGACCGCAGATATGAGGCGCAAGATCTTGGGACTGAATTCAGCGCGGCTCTACAAGCTCAAGGTTGAGGCGCCGGTCTCTGCCGGCGGCATCTTCAAGCCGGTGCCACAGGATTTTGCCACCATGGTCCCGGCCGATCTGAAGGCCACCCTGGCCGACGCATCCAATTCGAAACAGGGGCCGCAGGCTAGTTTGATGGCGCTGCCGCCCGACAAGTTTGCGCTCTTACGTGGCGATTATCACGCGGCGGGCGGCTGGCGCGACAATCTGCGTTACGGTTGGATCGCTCGCAGTTGAGCGACGATGGATCGAAGGCTGCTGACGCGGTGGCGCCAACGAAGCTGACGGAAGCGGATCGGGACTTGTCTTCTGTGGCTCGGTGATCCCAGAAAATCACCGGCGCGCGGCACGCCGCAGCAGTCTGCGGCGATCGCCCTCCCTCGGGTGACCGGTGGCACGGGCGGCCACGTTCCCGTGAAGCTATGGGCCGAGCACCGGGGAGGAAGCGCTAACGCGGCGCCTACCCCTGCCGCATTCTAGCGCCGCTCGACTAGCATCTGCTTGATTTCGCCGATCGCCTTGGCAGGGTTCAGGCCCTTCGGGCAAGTATTGGTGCAGTTCATGATCGTGTGGCAGCGATAGAGCTTGAACGGGTCTTCGAGCTGGTCGAGCCGCTCACCCGCCTTTTCGTCGCGACTGTCCTGCAACCAGCGCGCCGCCTGCAGCAGCACCGCGGGGCCGAGATAGCGCTCGCCCTGCCACCAATACGAGGGGCAGCTCGTGGTGCAACAGAAACACAGAATGCATTCCCACAGCCCTTCGAGCTTGCTGCGCTCCGCTTCCGATTGCAGGCGCTCGCGATCCGGCGGCGGCGTGTCGGTCTGCAGCCATGGCTCGATCGACTGGTATTGCGCGTAAATATGACTCAGGTCGCCGACCAGATCCTTGATCACGGGAAGATGTGGCAGCGGGTAGATGTCAACATTACCCGGCACATCCTCAATCGCCTTAAGGCAAGCGAGGGTGTTGGTGCCGGCGATGTTCATCGAACACGACCCGCAGACCCCCTCGCGGCAAGAGCGGCGGAAGGTCAGGCCGGTATCGACCTCGTTCTTGATCTTGATGAGGGCGTCGAGAACCATCGGCCCGCAATCGTCGAGATCAATGTCGTAGGTATCGAGGCGCGGATTCTCGCCGCTGTCGGGATCGTAACGATAGACCTTGAATCGCTGACCCGCCCGGCATTTGCGGGCGCCGTGTAGGTCCGGCCGGCGCCCACCTTGGAGTTCTTCGGCAACGTGAATTTTGCCATCGCTCGACCTTCTAATAGACCCGTGCCTTGGGCGGAATCGATTCGACCTCGTTCGACAACGTATTGAGATGCACCGGCCGATAGCCAAGGCGCACCTCGCCTCTGCTGTCGAGCCAGGTCAGCGTGTGTTTGAGCCAATGCACATCGTCGCGGTCAGGATAATCTTCACGCGCATGGGCGCCGCGGCTTTCGGTTCGAGCGAGCGCCGCGGTGATCGTCACCTTCGATTGCGCCAGCAAATTGTCGAGTTCCAAGGCCTCGACCAGATCGGTGTTCCAAATCATCGAGCGGTCGCTCAACACGATGTCGCTCATCGATGCGGCGACATCGCCAATCTTGGCAACACCTTGCACCAAGCTAGGGCCGCGGAATATGGCGCAGTCGGCCTGCATGGTGCGCTGCATGTTAAGGCGAATTTCACCGGTTTTAAGCCGACCCTTGGCATGGCGCACGCGATCGAGCCGCGCGATGGCGGCTTCGCCCACGCCCCCGGGCATCGGCTTGTGCGGCGCGCCCGGTTGAACCAGCTCCGCTGCCCGGTGCGCAGCGGCACGGCCGAACACCACGAGATCAAGCAGTGAATTCGTGCCGAGCCGGTTGGCGCCGTGCACCGATACGCAGGCCGCCTCGCCAACCGCCATCAAGCCGGGCACGGTGCGCTCGGAATCGATCGCGGTCGGGTTCAGTGCTTCGCCATGGTAGTTGGTTGGCACGCCGCCCATCGCATAATGCGCGGTCGGCAACACCGGAATCGACTCACGCGTCACCTCGACGCCGGCGAAGATTTTGGCGGTCTCGGAAATGCCGGGCAGGCGCTCGTGAAGCACCTTCGGATCGAGATGCTCGAGATGAAGATGAATGTGATCCTTGTGTGGTCCGCAGCCACGGCCTTCGCGAATCTCGATGGTCATGGCCCGGCTCACCACATCGCGCGAGGCAAGGTCCTTGGCGTGTGGCGCGTAGCGCTCCATGAACCGCTCGCCCTCGCCATTGGTGACATAGCCGCCTTCACCCCTGGCGCCCTCGGTGATCAGGACGCCGGCGCCATAGACGCCGGTCGGATGGAACTGGAAGAATTCCGGATCCTGCATCGGCACACCGGCCCTCAGTGCCATGGCGTTGCCGTCGCCGGTACAGGTGTGGGCTTGCGTCGTCGAGAAATAGGCGCGGCCATAGCCACCCGTTGCCAACATGACGACATGCGCGCGGAAGCGATGAATTGAGCCATCCTCAAGGTTCCACGCCATCACGCCGACACACGCACCTTCGTCATCTATGATCAGATCGAGCGCGAAATACTCGACGAAAAACTCGGCGTTGTTCCTCAGGCATTGCTGATAGAGCGTGTGAATCATGGCATGACCGGTGCGGTCGGCGGCGGCGCAAGCGCGCTTCGCCATCGGCCCCTCGCCGAATTCCGTGGTGTGGCCGCCGAATGGACGTTGGTAGATCTTGCCCTCTTCCGTCCGTGAAAACGGCACGCCGAAATGTTCGAGCTCGATCACCGCCGGAATCGCGTTGTGACACATATATTCGATCGCGTCCTGGTCACCGAGCCAGTCGGAACCCTTGACTGAATCGTAGAAATGCCAGCGCCAATCGTCTTTCCCCATGTTGCCCAGTGCGGCGCTGATCCCGCCTTGCGCCGCAACCGTGTGGGAGCGTGTCGGAAACACTTTGCTGATGCAGGCGGTCTTGAGGCCAGCCAAGGTCGTGCCCAGCGTCGCGCGCAAGCCGGCGCCGCCGGCGCCGACCACGACGACATCATAGAAATGATCGGTGACCGGATAGGCAGTCATATCAGGTTCCAAGCGCCAGTTTCAGCACGGCGTAGATCCCGGCAACGGCCAGGAGGAGGGCTACCAGCCTGGTGGCGATGATGCCGGCGAGCTTGGCGGCTTCGTTGGGCGCATAGTCCTCGATCACCACCTGGAGCCCGAGCGCGCCGTGATAGAACACGGCAGCGATGGTCAGGATGGTCAGAATCGCGGCGACCGGACCGTGAAGCCATGCCGCGAGGGCCGCTCGACCGGCGCCTGCGAGCCCCACCAGCGAGGCGCAGAACCACAATCCCAAAGGCACCAATGCGAGGGCGCTGACGCGCTGCGCCCACCAATGCTGAACGCCTTCCTTGGCAGATCCGAGACCGCGCGCGCGGCTCAAGGGGGTGCGGAGCGGCGTCTCGGCCATCTTTAGGCTGCCACCACGAGGCCGGCCACGAAGGCAACCAGCGTCAGCACGATGGTCGCCGCGATCACGACGTAGCCAGAGGCATAGGCAGTCGGAATCTCAAAGCCATAGCCCGCGTCCCAGGCGAGATGCCGGATGCCGTTGCACAAATGATAAAAAAAGGAGAAGCACCAACCGAACAGGAAGATCAGCCCAAGCCAGGAGCCGAAAAACCAGTCTGCCGCGGCGAACGCCCGCTCGCCGCTCGCCGCCGCCACCAGCCACCACACCAGAAAAATCGTGCCACCCGCCAGCGCCAGCCCGGTGCCGCGATGCAGGATCGACATCGCCATGGTGAGCTGCCACTTGTAGATCTGAAGATGCGGAGAGAGCGGCCGTTCGGCTTGCGTCATTGGGAAGAAGCCCTGCGATCGGCGCTAGGGCGCGCCTCAAGGGGATGTAGCGAGTGCACCGCAGCAAGTCAACGCTGGCGGCGCGCAGCGGCAGTTATGCGTTTTCGCAGCCCGCCCCCGAACCATCGACCGTCGAGCGCTAATGCACGGCCGCGCGATGGGCAGAGCGCCGATCACCGCTACTGTCTTTCGCCACCAGTTCGGCGATCTGCACCGCATTGAGCGCGCCCCCTTTGCGCAGATTGTCGGCCACCACCCAGAACGCCAACCCATGCGCCACGGTCGGGTCGCGGCGGATACGGCTGACATAGACCAGGTCCTCACCGGCCGCCTCCTTTGGCGTGACATAGCCTTCGTCGACCCGGTGATCGACTAGGCTCACCCCCGGCGCCTTGCGCAAAGCGGCGCGTGCCGTTTCGACCGCGATCGAGTTTTCGAACTCGGCATGAACCGCCTCGGCATGGCCGACAAACACCGGCACGCGAACGCACGTCGCGATCACCGCAATGCCGGGATCGAGGATCTTGCGAGTCTCGGCCGCCATCTTCCATTCCTCCTTGGTCGCGCCGTCCTCCATGAAGACGTCGATATGGGGAATGACGTTGAAGGCGATCTCCTTGGTGAAACGCTCCTTGGTCAGAGGGTCATTGACATAAACCGCGCGCGTCTGAGTGAAGAGCTCGTCCATGGCGTCACGTCCGGCGCCCGAGACAGACTGATAGGTCGCCACCACTACGCGCTTTGCGCGCGCGATGTCGTGCAGCGGCTTCAGCGCCACCACCAGCTGAATGGTCGAGCAGTTCGGGTTGGCGATAATGCCTTTCCGGGCTTGGGCCACGGCACCGGGATTGACTTCCGGCACCACCAGCGGCACCTCCTGATCCATCCGCCAGAACGAGCTATTGTCGATCACCATGGCGCCGGCCTTGGCGGCACGCGGCGCAAACTCGCCGGCGATCTTGCCGCCGGGTGAAGATAGGACGATGTCGACGCCCTTGAAATCGAACGTGTCGAGGCTCTCGACCTTCAGCGTGTGCTCTTCGCCGAACGATACCTCGACGCCGATCGAGCGCGAGGAAGCAATGGCATGGAGGCGCGAAATCGGAAATTCACGCTCAGCCAGGATGTTCAGCATTTCGCGGCCGACATTGCCAGTGGCGCCGACCACCGCTACCCGATAAGCCATATTGAGCTCCAAAATCAGCGCCGCCTGGCGGCGCAAAAGTCGTCTGGTGTACGCGCTGGTACCCTGGATTGACAAGGGGCAGGACAGGACGACAATCGGCGCCGGAAGGGAAGTGCCCCATGTCTC
This sequence comes from uncultured Alphaproteobacteria bacterium, assembly GCA_963804725.1. Lineage (GTDB taxonomy): Bacteria > Pseudomonadota > Alphaproteobacteria > ATCC43930 > CGMCC-115725 > JAATGI01. The sequence goes on from CAWDRN010000001.1 coordinate 521,219, forward strand.
AGCCTAAAAGCTTTGGCGAATTCTGGCCGGAATATCTCGGCGCCCATCGCGCGCCAACAACACGCGCTCTCCACTATTTGGGGTCAACCCTCGCCGTCGTGTGCCTGGTCCTCGCCGTGATATTGAGCGATTGGCGCTGGCTGGTGGCGGCACCAATCGCAGGCTATGCCTTCGCTTTCATTTCTCACTTCACGATCGAGCGAAACAGCCCCAAGACGTTCGAGCACCCGCTGTGGTCGCTGATAGCAGATTACCGGATGTTGGGGCTGTGGATATTCGGTCGTCTCCAGGCCGAATTGTCGCGCGCCCGCGCCTGACGCGCAACATCCCCTCTAAGCCTTTGAGGGCCGGAGCGGGGGAGCTATGACTTCAGCGTCTTTTGCACTTCTCGCTTGATGAAGGCGAGCCCGTCCTCCGCGGGAATGCCGGTGACGTCGCCAATCGTGTAGCTGGTCTCGGCCAGATAGCCGCCCTTTACCGTGGCGGCGGCGCCGGTCATGAAGGCGACGAGACCAGGCGGCGTATTGGCGGCCTCGAGCTGTGCCTTGTAGCTCTCGGGCGAAATGTCCTCATAGACGACCTTGCTACCGGTCACTTCCGAAAGCATTGCCGCCAGTTCGGCGTGGCCATAGGCCTTGGGACCGGTCAGCGCAAAGCTTTTGCCCTCGTTACCGGACTCGGTGAGGATACGCGCTGTCGCGCGCGCCAGATCACGCCGTGTCACATAAGAAATTTTGCCGTGGCCCGCGGGGGAAACAATCTTTCCGGATTGGAGAGCCCGCGTCGCCGTCATTAATCCGGCCTCGGCATAGTTGCCGTTGCGCAGATTGATTGGTGCGAACCCCTGCTCGTGCATGTAGGCGAGCGCCTGGCGGATCGAAGGGGTCGAGGGAAAGGGCGATTCCGCCTGGTCGGCGATATAGCCAACAAAGGCTATGCGCTTGGTGCCCTGCCGCTTGGCCGCATCGATCACGTTCTTATATTGCTTCATGCGCTGTTCGGTGGTGCCGAGAGTTCGCCATCAACAGGATCGTGTCAGCACCCCCGATGGCGCGCGCCACTTCGTCGACCTTGTCGAAATCGCCGGCTTTAACGGTGATACCCTGTGCCACCAGATCGGCGGCCTTTGACGGCTCTCGCACAGTGACGGTGAAGCCGTTGCCGATGCGCTCGGCCAGTGCCCGTACGATCTGCCGGCCGAGTTGGCCATTGCCGCCGGTGACGACGATCATGCGATTCCTCCTACCCTAGTTTGTCGAGTTCGCGCAGCAACGTGTCGCCCATGACGGTGGTCGAAACGCGCGCGGTGTTGGTTTGACGGATGTCCGAGGTGCGCACGCCGAGGGCGAGCGCGCTCTTCACTGCCTGCTCAACCATGTCGGCGAGTTCCGTCATGTCGAAGGAGTAGCGCAGCATCATGGCAAAAGAGAGGATTGAGGCCAGCGGATTCGCCATATCCTTGCCGGTGATGTCGGGCGCCGAGCCATGGACCGGCTCGTAGAGTGCCTTGCGTTGTCCGGTTGAGTCTGTGGCACCCAGCGAGGCCGAAGGCAGCATGCCCAGCGAGCCCGTCAACATCGCCGCGCAATCGGAGAGAATGTCGCCGAAGAGATTGTCGGTGACAATGACGTCGAACTGCTTGGGATTGCGCACGAGCTGCATCGCGCAATTGTCGGCATACATGTGGTTCAGCTCGACATCCTGATATTCGGCATCGTGGAGTTTTTGAATTTCTTCGCGCCACAACTCTCCCAATTCCATGACGTTGGCCTTGTCAACCGAACACACCTTGTTGCGCCGCTTGCGGGCCAACTCGAAGGCCACCCGACCGACGCGCACGATCTCCGAGGTGGTGTAGACTTGAGTGTTGACGCCGCGCCGCTGACCGTCGGGCAAGGTCTCGATGCCGCGCGGCTCGCCGAAGTAAACGCCGCCCGTGAGCTCACGAAGAATCATGATGTCGAGGCCGCTGATGACGTCCGGCTTCAAGGTCGATGCACCGATCAGAGGCTCGAAGACGACGGCGGGGCGGAGATTGGCGAACAGGCCAAGCTCCTTGCGCAAGCGCAAAAGCCCGCGCTCCGGCCGCACCGCGAACGGCAATGTTTCCCACTTCGGCCCGCCGACCGCGCCAAAGAGAACGGCATCCGCTTCATGCGCCTTCGCCATGGTTGCGTCCGAAACCGGCGCACCCTCGGCGTCGTAGGCGCATCCTCCCACCAGCGCCTCGCTGATGTCGAAGCGCACCAGGCGCTTGCGGTCGAACCATTCGATGACACGCTCGACCTGGCGCATCACCTCCGGGCCGATGCCGTCGCCCGCCAGGATCAGCAGCTTTTTGTTGGCGCTCACTGCGGTGGCGCCCAAAGCCAGGGTTGCGCTGCGCGATGCCTAGCCTCGAAGGTGCCGATGGCTGGACTCTGCTGTTCGGTTAGACCGATGTCGTCGAGCGCGTTGATGAGGCAATGTTTGCGAAACGCATCGATCTCGAATTTGACGATGCTGCCATCGGGCCGGGTGATGGTCTGGGCCTCGAGGTCGACGGTGAGACGCGCATTGGCGCCGTTGCGGGCATCGTCCATCAGCTGGTCGCAAAGTTCTCGCGGCAGCACGATCGGCAAAACGCCATTCTTGAAGCAATTGTTATAGAAAATATCGGCAAAGCTTGGCGCGATGATGCAGCGGATGCCAAAATCGAGGAGCGCCCAGGGGGCGTGCTCGCGCGACGAACCGCAGCCGAAATTCGCTCCTGCCACGAGAATCTGCGTTTTGCGGTAGGCCGGCTTGTTAAGCACGAAGTCAGGACGCTCGCGGCCGTCTTGCGTGAAGCGATGCGCATAAAACAAAGCCTTTCCCAGGCCGGTCCGTTCAATGGTTTTCAAGTAGCGAGCGGGGATGATCATATCGGTGTCGACATTGATCTGCGGCAGCGGCGCCGCAATTCCGGTCAAGGTCGTAAATCGATCCATAACGTATCTCCTCCTCAACCCATCTCGCGGACATCGGCGAGCCTGCCGGCCAGCGCCGCGGCGGCTGCCATCGCCGGCGAGACCAGATGCGTGCGTCCGCCGGGGCCTTGACGGCCCTCGAAATTGCGGTTCGACGTCGAGGCGCACCGTTCACCTGGCAACAGCTTGTCGGCGTTCATGGCAAGACACATCGAGCAGCCGGGCTCGCGCCATTCGAATCCCGCCGCGATCAGAATCTGGTCGAGCCCCTCCTCTTCGGCCTGATGCTTGACCAGACCCGAACCCGGGACCGCCATGGCGCGCACACCCGGGGCGACTTTCTTGCCTTTCGCCACCGCCGCGGCCGCCCGGAAATCCTCGATGCGACCATTGGTACAGGAGCCGATGAAAACATGATCGATCGCGATGTCGGTGACCCGGACGCCCGCCTTCAGACCCATATAATCGAGCGCGCGCAACATGCCATTGCGCCGCTCCTCATCGGGCTCGTCGGCGGGATCGGGAATGACGCCGGTGACCGGGACAACATGCTCGGGTTTCGTGCCCCAGGTGACCAGCGGCGAGATCTGAGACGCGTCGAGCGACACTGTCGTGTCGTAATGCGCGCCCCTATCCGATGGCAGGGTTTTCCAGAACGCCACAGCCTGCTCCCAGGCGCCGGCCTTCGGCGCGTAGGGCCGGCCTTTGATATAAGCGAAGGTGATGTCATCGGGCGCGATCAGTCCCGCGCGTGCGCCGGCCTCGATCGACATATTGCACACCGTCATGCGCCCTTCCATCGACAGCGCGCGAATAGCGTCGCCCGCATATTCGATGACGTGGCCGGTGCCGCCGGCAATGCCGATCTTCGCGATCACCGCCAAGATCAGATCTTTCGCGGTGACGCCAAGGCCGAGCGCTCCGGTCACCGTCACCAACATGTTCTTGGCGTGTCGCTGGATCAGGGTCTGCGTCGCCAGGACATGCTCGACTTCCGATGTGCCGATGCCGAAAGCCAGCGCGCCGAAGGCGCCATGGGTCGCGGTATGACTATCACCGCAAACGATGGTCATGCCGGGCTGGGTCAGCCCCTGCTCGGGCCCGATGATATGGACGATGCCCTGGCGAATATCGTTCATGCCAAAATACGGAACGCCGAATTCCTTGGCATTGCGTTCGAGCATTTCCACCTGCAGCCGGCTCTCCTCGTCGTCGATACCGAGCGCGCGGTTGGATGTCGGGACGTTGTGATCGGGCACCGCGATGGTCGCTTCGGGCCGACGCACCTTGCGGCCCGTCGCGCGCAGCCCCGCGAACGCCTGCGGGCTGGTGACTTCGTGCGTTAGATGCCGGTCGATATAAAGGAGACCGGTGCCATCTGCGCGCATGTCGACCAGGTGACTGTCCCAGATTTTGTCGAACAACGTGCGTGGTTTCGCCATGCCAATTCTCGCTTACTCGCTGGGCGCCGTGTCGGTGGCGGCCGGTGCTGTTTCGGTTTGCGGCTCGGTCACCAGGCCGAACTCGCGGGCACGCTCCTGGATCCGCGCCTTTTTGCCGGTAAGGCCGCGCAAATAGTAGAGCTTGGCGCGCCGCACAGCGCCCCGGCGCATTACTTCGATAGCGGTAATGCGCGGCGAGTAGAGCGGGAAGATGCGCTCAACGCCCTCGCCATAGGAGACCTTGCGCAGGGTGAAGCTCGAGTTCGTGCCGGCACTCTTGCGCGCGATGCAAACGCCTTCGAAAGCCTGGATGCGTTCGCGTTCGCCCTCGACCACCTTGACGCTGACCTTAATCGTGTCGCCCGGGCCGAAATCCGGCACGGCGCGCGTCGCGGTCAATTTGCTGACGGCCTCGCGGTCGATGGTTTCCATGGGGTTCATGATGCATCTCCGATTTTGAGCTCGCTCCAATTCTGCCGGGCGAGATATTGCGTCCATAGATCGGTGCGACGCTCGCGCGTCGTGCGTTCCGCCTCGGCAAGGCGCCAGCGGCAAATCTCTGGTGATGTCCCGACAACAGTACCGGGGGCACCGCGCGGCCCTGCCAGGTCTGCGGACGGGTATAGTGCGGATATTCGAGCAGGCCCGCGGTGAAGCTCTCGTCCTCGAGCGAGGCGGCGTCGCCGGTGACACCGGGCAGCAGGCGAACGCAGGCATCGATCAACGCTATCGCCGCCGGTTCGCCTCCCGACAGAATGAAATCGCCGAGGCTGACTTCCTCGAGCTGGCGCGCCTCGATGACGCGCTGATCGACACCCTCGAAGCGGCCGCACAAGAGGCCGATGCCGGGCCCGGCCGCCAAATCGCGGACGCGCGCCTGATCGAGCCGCCGGCCGCGCGGCGAGAGGTACCAGAACGGCCCCACGAAATCGCTCGACGCGATGGCGCGATCGACGATGTCGGGCCGCATCACCATGCCCGGACCGCCGCCAAATGGCGTGTCGTCGACCGTGCGATGCTTGTCCTCGGCGAAATCGCGGATAGCGACGGTCTCGAGCGTCCATCGTCCCGCCTCGCGCGCCCTGCCGGCGAGCGAATGCGCGAGCGGTCCCGGAAACATTTCGGGGTAGAGGGTCAGCACGATCGCCGTCCACATGACCATCTCACTCGTTCAGCAATCCGATCGGCGGATCGAGCATGATGAAGCCGCCCTCGATATCAACCACCGGCACCGCCGCCGTGGTAAAGGGTACTATCACCTCGCCCTGCTCGCGCGCGATCTCCAGCGCATCGCCGGCGCCAAAATCGTGCACCGCGCGTACCGTGCCAAAGACGCTGCCGTCCTGAAGCCGCACTTCGAGCCCAACCAGATCGGCATGATAGAACTCACCTGTCCCGGTGGCGGGCAGCGCGTCGCGAGGCACGAACAATTGTGTGCCCTTCAGCCGCGCGGCCTGATCGCGGCCGGTCACGCCGTCGATTGCCGCAATCAGCGTATCGCCGGCGCCGCCCTTGAGCGTCAGCCGATAGGAGCGGCCGTTCGCATCCTCAAGCGGTTGGTAAGAGGCGATAGCACTCGGTGTCGCGGCAAAGCTTTTGACGCGGACCAGGCCGCGCACGCCATGGGCGTCCACGATGGCTCCCATAAGCACGTGGACGCGCCTCGACATCGCATCAGGCCGAAGCTGCGTCACCCGCTGCTCCCGCCGCGCTCGCCGCCCGCGCCTGGGCCTTCTTGCGCGGGGCCGATTGCTTCGGCGTCTCTCGACGCGGCGGTTTGTCTCGCAGACCAGCGTCGCCGAGAAAGCGCGCGACGCGCTCGCTCGGCAAAGCGCCGACGTTGAGCCAATGCTGCACGCGCTCGGCTTTGAGCTTCACCCGCTCGGGATGGTCCTTCGCCAGCATCGGATTGTAGCTGCCAAGTTTTTCGATGAAGCGGCCATCGCGTGGGCTGCGGCTGTCCGCGACCACGATATTGTAGAAGGGCCGTTTCTTGGCGCCGGCCCGGGCCATGCGAAATCTTGAGTGCCATGTGTCTCCTAGTGATTGCTGTGAATGATGAGGGCGCAGGGCGACCCTGGACGAGGGGTACGTTGGGACGTGACCACCCGCTACCTGGAGGGAAGATCGAGTCGCTCGACATCAATCGACCATGCTCTACCGCCCGAAACCGCCGCCCGGCAAAAGCGCGCCCAAACCGTGACGCATCAACCCCTTCTGTCCGAGCTTGTTCATTTTTTTCATCATTGTCGCCATGTCCTGGTACTGTTTCAGGAGGCGATTAATCTCGGGCACTGTTGTGCCGGATCCGGCGGCAATGCGCCGCCGCCGCGATGCGTTGAGGAGGCGCGGATCGCGGCGCTCCTTCTTGGTCATCGAGCCGATGATCGCTTCTTGTCGTTTGATCAACCGCTCGTCGAGATTGGCGTCGCTGATCTGGCGTTTGATCTTCTGCACGCCGGGCAGCATACCGAGGATGCCGCCCATGCCGCCCATCTTGCGCACCTGGCGCAGCTGCGCCGCGAGATCGTCAAGATCGAATTGCCCTTTGGCCAGTTTTTTCGCCAGCTTCTCGGCATCTTCCTGCTCGATGGTCTCGGCAGCCTTTTCCACCAGGCTGACGACATCACCCATGTCGAGGATCCGATTCGCGATGCGCTCCGGCCGGAAGGCTTCGAGCGCGTCAAGCTTTTCCCCGGTGCCCAGGTATTTGATCGGCTTGCCCGTGACGCTGCGCATCGACAGCGCCGCACCACCACGCGCATCGCCATCGACGCGGGTCAGAACGATGCCGGTGATGCCGACGCGTTCGGAAAAGCTCTTGGCGAGATTGACGGCGTCCTGGCCCGTCATCGCGTCGGAAACAAGGAGGCTCTCCGCGGGTTTGACTTCCTGGCTGACCGCCGCGACCTCGAACATCAGCGCATCGTCGATATGGAGGCGACCGGCGGTGTCCAGGATCACCGCGTCATAGGCCTCGCGTCGCGCCACATCCATGGCCCGCTTGGCGATCGCGACCGGCTGCTCGCCCGCCACCACCGGCAGCGCCGGCACGTTGATCTGCTTTGCCAGCACGGCAAGTTGTTCTTGCGCAGCCGGGCGATGGACATCGAGCGAGGCGAGCAGCACTTTCTTGCGTTCGCGCTCTTTGAGGAGCCGCCCCAGCTTCGCCGCGGTCGTGGTTTTGCCCGAGCCTTGCAAGCCCAGCATCAAGATAGGCACAGGCGGCACCGCGTTGAGATTGAGCGGCTCGCCCGCGCCCAACGTCTCGATGAGATGATCGTGGACGATTTTCACCACCATCTGCGCCGGCGTGATCGAGTGTAACACGTCCTGGCCGACCGCTTTGGGGCGAACCCCGTCGATGAATTGCTTGACGACGGGAAGGGCAACATCGGCCTCGAGCAGCGCAATGCGAATTTCGCGCAGCGCCACAACCACGTCCTCCTCGGAAAGCGCGCCGCGCTTCTTGAGGCGGTCGAAGGTGTCACCCAGCCGCTGGCTTAGATTCTCGAACATGCTTATCCCATCGTCGTCAACGCATCAAAGGCCAAACGCACCAAAGGCCGGTGCGCGACACTCGCGGACCCGCCGTCCCCCTTGGGGGTAGACACTCTCCAAGCTTCCCGAGAAGCGCCGGGAAACTAGGCGGGACTGCCTCGCAAGTCAATGAAGCCGTCGCCGCCGTCGCCGCACGCCTGTTAACTATGTTTGCCGTGACAAAGACGGGCGCGAACCGGTTAATTCGTAACATGCGTGACAGTGGCGCAAAGCCCAACCGCCGGGTCGAAGAAGCCCTCCATCACAGTCCGGCAACCGCAATCGTCGATGCTATCATTTTGAGCGAAATCCGCCATATGTGCCGGCGCGGCGATGAATTGGCGGCGGCCCATCGGATCGCGATCAAAATTTCGTCGCAGCTCCATGCGATCGCGCGCCGAGGGACCTGAATAGTCGAGCCAGGACTGCGGCTTCAGTAGGCCCAGTCTGATCATCGCAGATCCGCGACGATGCCGGGGGCCGGTCGGCGTCCGATACTCGCGGCCCCGCGTCTGTGGGAATGCATCCCTTCGATAAGGGCGGGTGTCGAGAACGGAGCGACACAAAACGCGAAGCGGCGATCGAGCGACTTTCGCGAGGAAGTGCGGCCTCAGTGCGAGAACGGCTTCCGACCCCGTGCCGGAACGGCGGTATAGGTCTGGTGGTCAGGAAGCTCGACCACCTCGACTGCGACGCCATAGAGCGCGCCAAGCGCCTCTTCCGTGATGACCAGGGAGGGCGGGCCGAGCGCAACCAGGCGCCCGTCGCGAAGCAGGGCCGCCCGGTCGCCGCAGAGAAAAACATGGTCGGGGTCGTGGGTCGACAACACGACCGCCATGCCGCGCTTGGCGAGCGCGGTGATCTGATCGAGGACCCGGAGCTGATTGCCAAAATCGAGGCTCGCGGTGGGTTCGTCCATCACCAAAAGTTGGGGCTCCTGTGCCAACGCCCGCGCGATCAGGGCAAGCTGGCGTTCGCCGCCGCTGATCTCGGTATAAACGCGGTCGCGCAAATGCGCGATCCCGAGCGCTGCGAGGGCACTCTCGGCGGTGGCGATATCCTTCTTCCCCGGTGAGGCAAAGAGGCCAATATGGGCGACGCGGCCCATCAGCACGATATCGAGCACGTTGAAGGGGAAAAAGTTGGTGCCGGCCTGCGGCACATAGCCGACAATCTTGGCGAGCTCGGCGCGCGAGAACGAAGCAATATCCTGGCCCCGAAGCTTAACCGTGCCGCCCAATGCCGGCAGCAAGCCGAGCAGCGTCTTCATCAGCGTGGTCTTGCCGCCGCCATTAGGGCCAAGCAGGCATAGTACCTCGCCCTCGCGAATATCGAGATCGATGCCGCGCCCGATCTTGGTTCGGCGGTAGCCGATATCGAGTCCTCGGCCGCGAGGATCATTGCCAGCCTCGCCGCGAGGAAGCGAGCAGCCAAAGAAAGAACGGCGCGCCAATAAAAGCGGTCAACACGCCGATCGGAATCTCGATCATGGCCATGGTTCGCGCCAGCGTGTCGACCAAGAGCAAATAGGCGGCCCCCATCAGCATCGACACCGGCAACAGGCGCGAAAATTCCGGCCCGGCGATAAGCCGTGCCACATGCGGAATGATCAGGCCGATCCAGCCGATGATGCCGGAGATTGATACCGCCGCCGAGGTGATCAGCGTGGCACCGGCGATGAACAGAAAGCGCAGGAGGGAGGTGTTGACCCCGAGCGACTTCGCCTCTTCCTCGCCGAGCGTCATCACATTCATGCGCCAGCGCAGCAGATAGAGCGGGACCAGCCCGATCAGAATCGCCGGCACCGCCGCCGCCAGGTCCGGTAGCGTCACCGCGGTGAGGCTACCGAGGAGCCAGAAGGTAATGGCGGGAAGCTGGTTATAGGGGTCGGCAAACACTTTGACCAAGGCAATGGCTGCGCCAAGGAGCGTGCCCAGCGCCACCCCCGCCAGCACCAACACCAGGATCGGATCGCGGCCGCGCATCGCTGTGCCGATGAGGTAGACGACTGCAACCGCGCCAAGGCCGCCCGCAAAGGCCAGGATCTCGACCACGAGGATTGAGACCGACAGGAAAATGCCGAGCACGGCGCCGAGACCGGCGCCCGCGGCAACGCCAAGAATATCGGGCGAGACCAGCGGATTGCGAAACAGGCCCTGATAGGTCGAACCGGCGCCGGCCAGCGCCGCACCCACCAGCACCGCCGCGGCGATGCGCGGCAGCCGGATGTGCCAGATGACGGCATCGACGGCCGGGGCCACACCGCTGGCGCTCCCTGAGATCTTGGCCCACAGCACGGCCAGCAGATCATGCGGCGTGACGGGGAATTGACCCACGGCAAAGGCGCCAATGCACAGCAGGACCAAGAGGCCGAGCGGCAGTCCGATATCGACTGCCAGGCTGCGTTTCAAGCGGCAGGCTCCAGCAGGGCTGCTAGCTGCGCTTGCGTCAGGTCAATGTGATAGAAGCGTTGGTAAAAATCATGCGTCTCCGCGCCAAGATCACCGGTGAACAAGCCATTATAGAGCTTGTTGCATAGCCATTTGAGGCCGATGAGGCGATTGGTCGCCGGCGGCGAATCGAACCAACCGAACGGCTTGTCGGGTGCCAGGAAGACACGCTTGAACCTGACCGCGTCAACTCCTTCCCAGATCGGGTCGTGCCACACACTCTGATAGAAACGCCGGTCGATGGTCACGACATCTTCCGGGTTCCAGGTCAGTATCTGCTCAGGCGACACGGTGGCGATGTTGCGCTTCTCGCCGGTGGCAGCAACATTCTGAGCGCCGACGAAATCGAGCATTTCAGCGTTGATCGAACCGGCGAGGCCGGTCTCGAGCCCCTCGGGTCCCCGCGCATAATAGACGCGGGCGCGGTCGCTGCTCGGCACATAGGAGACTCGCTGCTTCACCTGCGCAAGCAAGTCGGTGGCATAGCTAGCGAGCGATTCCGCCGCGGTGCCGGCATTGAGGATGTCGCCGAGTTGGCGATAGAGCGCCGGCGTCTTCGCCAGGGCACCGTCGAGCAGGATATAGGGAATGCTGGTTTGCTGCTGGACGCGGTCGGCGAGCGAGGCGTAGATCGGCGCGATGGTGCCGATATCGAGCACCAAATCGGGCTTGGCGGCCACCACCGCCTCGACATTGGCGGTGTTGGCGCGGCCGGTGAGCCGCCCGGTGACCGGCAATGCCGCGTATTTCGGGGGCAAATAAGCCAGGCGTTCCTTGCGAATAGGATCGGGCCAGCCGGCCAAGAGGTCCGGTGCCAGCGTGTAAAGTGTGATCGCGGCCGGCGTGCCGGCCGCGAACACTTTGCTGATCTTCGCTGGTAGATTGACCTTGCGCCCCGCGGCATCGGTGACCACGCGGGTCCCCGCTTGCGCCAACACCTGGCCGGAACCCAGCGCCGCGATTGTAGCGGCCATGAAAAAGAGCGTGTCGCGCCGTGAAATCATGGTTGCAAATGTAACAGCGATGCCGACTCTTTCAAGCGCCCTAGCCCATCGACTATAGCCAGTAAGCCACCGAGCGGAACTCGATGCTCTGGCGCGCCTGGGCGCCGCGGCGGGCTTCATCATGAAACGCGGTATGCGGCGCAAACCAGGCCTGGTCATGATCCGAATCGTGCAGCTTCAGGATCACGATCTCGTCGCGGTTCATGTCGGGGAAGTAATAGAAGCGGTGGTGGGGGGCGTAGCGGAAGATAAGCGCCGCCGGCAGTTCCCGCTCGTTCGGAATATCGGCCCGCATTTCCGCCCGGTCGGGACGCGATTGGCAGCGCACCAGATAATTATGGACGCCCTCTTCGGGCGCGATGCTGCTGCCGTCGCACAGCGCCAGCGGCCAGTCCTGCGGCGGCGGGGAATAGGCGCGCCACAGCGAGGTGACGAGGAAACGGCGATAGGTCTTGCCCTCGGTGGCGTGGGACTGAAACAACATTTGAGCGAGCCGTGGCGCAAAGCTCGGCGAGGTGTCGACATGCACGTCCGCCGCCGGTGGCTGCGCCGTTCCACCGCTGGTATCCGCCGACGTGCGCAAAGTCGCGCCCATGGTCACGACCAGATCAGCGTCGGTGAAGGTCCTGATCGCGGCAACCACCTCGCCCGGATAAATCGCATCGACTTCGCCGTGGTCGGAGAAATCTGTCACGGCGCTCGGATACTGGAACAGCTCGAAGCCATGGGTCGCCAAGGTCGGTTGCTGCGGTGCCAGCCGCGCATTGCGGATCATGACGCGATGCGGCTCGAATCGTCCGGTGTTGACCTCATCGCCGGGGAAGACAAAGCGGCGGTTTACGGTCGAATTCGAGCCTGACAAAGTTCAGCGTCGCCTCTACTGCGGCGCCGGCGGTTTCAGTTGCGGTCAAGACGCTCAAGGCGATCTCCAAAAGCGGTTTTGCTGCTACGCTATCGGCATGCCCGGCACCCCACAAGCCTTGTGATAGGCTGAGCCATGGCGTTTCAGTCGCGCTGGAGCGACTATTACCGCAACACTGAAGGGCGGCCGCCGCGGCCGACCCTGATGTTCGCGCTCGACCGTTTCACGGCGCCGGGTTTCGCGGTCGATCTCGCCTGCGGCGAAGGGCGCGACACGATTGAACTTCTGCGGCGCAATTGGACCGTGCTGGCGATCGACAGCGAGCCCACGGCGATCGCCGGACTGGTGGCACGGCGCGACCTGCCGCCGAGAAGCCGAACTCGACACAAGAGTGGCGCGTTTCGAGGATGCAATCTGGCCTAGCGCCGATTTGGTCAATGCCAGCTTTGCGCTGTTCTTCTGCCCCGCCAATGCCTTCGGTCCGCTGTGGCGCAAGATGATTGGTTCGCTCAAGCCCGGAGGCCGCTTCGCTGGCCAATTGCTCGGCGAAAACGATAGCTGGGCACAGCGGCGCAACATCGTCACTCATGACCGCGCCGCCATCGACCGGCTGCTGGTCGGCCTTACCCTTGAGTTGCACGAGATCGAAGAGACCGACGGGGTGACGCCGCGGGGTGAGGCCAAACACTGGCACATTCACCATCTAGTGGTGAACCGCCCCTAAGCCGACAACATTCATTGTCGGACGGTGGCGGGTGCCCATGCCGCAATTCTGGCAAGAAGTGATATCATTTGCGTCGTCTCTACTCGACAGATTGTGGGGCGAAGGACAGGATCACCCCGGCAAAAAGCGGCTTCAGCTCCGGGTGGCAGGTCGTGGCCAGGGTTTTCAATCCCCGACTTGCCGCATTCCCGGCATACCGGGCGCCAACTCTTGAGGGTGGCGCCGGCGCGGCGCTTCTGATCAATTACGCCCCCGCCTATGGACGACGCCATAACCGCACCCGCTCGTAGCGAGCGCATCGAGACCAAGCCGGTCGCCCATCCGCACCGGCCTTTGGTGCTGGTGTGCCTGATGCTGGCCTTGTTCATGGCGGCGGTCGAGGCGACCGTGGTCTCCACCGCGATGCCGCGAATTATCGGTGCGCTTGGCGGTTTCCCCCTCTACAGCTGGGTGTTCTCTGCCTTTCTTTTGCCGCAGGCGATTACCGCGATCCTCTACGGCAAGCTCGCCGATCTTTACGGCCGGCGGCCGATGCTGGTGTTCGGGATCAGCTTGTTTCTCGCCGGCTCGATCGCCTGCGGCTTTGCCACGTCGATGCCGGCCTTGATCCTGTTCCGCCTGATCCAGGGGTTCGGCGCGGGCTCCATCCTACCCATCGCCACCACCATCGCCGGCGACATCTATGCCCAAGAAGAGCGGATGAAAGTGCAAGGCTACCTGTCGAGCGTGTGGGGTTTCGCCGCAATCATCGGTCCCTTGGTCGGTGGCATCATCGTCCAAACCTTGTCTTGGCGTTGGATCTTCTGGATTAACGTGCCATTCGGCGTGCTCACCGTGATCGGGCTTCTGGCTTATCACCGTGAAGAGGTGCGTCATCGCGCGGTCAAACTCGATATCGCCGGCGCCGCCTATTTCACCGTCTCGCTAACCGCCTTGTTGCTGATTGTGATCCAGGGCGGCCATCAATGGGCGTGGAACTCGGCGCCGATTTACGCGCTAGGCGGCGCTTTTCTGGCCGGTCTTGCGCTCTTTCTCTGGCAGGAGAACCGAGCCCCGGAGCCGATTCTGTCGTTAAGCCTGTGGCGGCAACGCCTGGTCGCGATCTGCAATGCGGCGACCATGATCGCCGGCATGGGCATCATCGGCGTGAGCGCCCTCATCCCGACCTACGTTCAGGGCGTCATGGGGGATTCGGCGATCACCGCCGGTTTTTCGGTAACGGCATTGTCGATCGCCTGGTCGCTGGCCTCGGGGGTATTCGGCCGCATTGCGCGCTTAGTCGGCGGCCGCGGCGCCGCCCAGGTCGGCGGTCTCTGCTGTCTTCTGGGTGGCGTGGTATTCTGGCTGCTGCGCGCAGATTGGAGCGCCTTCTTTCCCGGTTTCGGCTCGTTTCTGTTCGGTTTCGGCATGGGGCTTCTGACCACCACGTCGACCGTGATAATTCAGGCGAGCGTCGATTGGAACAAACGCGGCAGTGCCACCGCCTCAAACATCTTTTCACGGTTGCTGGGCAGCACGCTCGGCGTCGCCATTCTCGGTGGCGTCCTCAACAACGCGTTGGAGCGGGAGCTCAGCGGCTCCGGCATGGCCCATGTCACGCTCGATAGCGTGCGCGAGGTACTGCAAAGCAATGCCGCGGGCCACATCGACCCCCAGCAATTCGCGCTGCTGCAACACGCGCTCGATAGCGGTCTGCACCAGGCCTTCATTGCCGTGGTGGCGATGTCCGCTGTGGCGTTCCTGATCACCTTATTCCTGCCGCGTCGGCCGCTCGGGGGCTATTAGACCTCGACCAGTTCCGGCGTGTCATCGGCATGAGAGCGCGGCGCTTTATCGGGCGGAAGCGCCGGATCGGACTGATTATTGTTAGCCGGCTCGACGCACATAATCTCGGCCGCCACCATCACCGGTGCCTTGTTCCGGGTCAGAGTCCGTTCCAACCAGTCTTTCCACATCTCGCCCTCCCGCCGTGCTGCGACCCGGGGAACGGCAATAAAAAAGCCGCCTCGCGGTCGCTGGCGGCTTCGGTTTAGGAGCTACCCGCTGCTACAATTCGGGCTCAACTCCATAACAGCCGCTCGCCGGCAACTTTTGATGCCAGCGCATACAGTTCATGGTGTCGATAACCTTCATGCCGAAACTATGCCCGATATGGGGCGATATGGCAACCATGACATAACGCCTGTCACGACGCCTGTCACGCCGCTGAAACAGATGCTACTTCTACGAATTTAACAGATCGCTATTTCACCAAGCGCGGGGGTGCTGGCGGCAGCGGTAGCTCCTCTGCCTCTGCTTCGATGACGCGGTCTTCGGCTTGAACGGTAAAGACCGGCAGCGGTCCTGGTACCGGCTTGCTCGGCTGTATCCCTAAGCTGACCAGGGTTCGCGCCCGCGGCAACAGCGAGCGATTCACCGAGCGACCGAAATCGTCGAAATTTTTGGCGGCTCGCTTGATGCTTTCGCCGACGCTGTCGGCCTTGTCGAGTGCCATGGCGACGCCGTCGAGCAGGTGACGCGTGCGGTCGATGATCTTTTGGTGATTTTCGACCTGGCGGGACAGCGAGATCTGGGCGGAAGCAACTTGCAAGGCGCTGTAGAGGGCACTTGGACCGCCGACGACAATGTCCAAATCCTTTGCACGTTCGCGAAATGTCGCGTCGGCTCGAGCGAGTTTTTCCATAGCCGCATCGTGGGGTAGGAACATCATCATCAACGCCCGCGGCGCGCCGTTGCCGCGTCCGGCTTCGCGCCGTGCGGCGAGCACGGCGGCGCGATAGTTTTTGTCATCCAGCGCGCGAAGATGGTGGTTCATGGTCTGCGCGAAGGCTGCGTAGGCGCGGGCCTCACCATCGGTGCCGTCCGCCCGGGCGATATCGAGCAGGAATTTCGATGCCTTGCAATCGATCACCAGGACATTGTCGCCGGGCAAGAATACGACGGCATCGGGACGAAGGCGCTTGCCTCCTTCTTCGTCCTCGGCCGTGTATTGCAAGACGTAGTCGCGCGCCTCCTCAAGGCCGAAGGATTTGAGCGTGTTGCCGAGCACAATCTCCGTCATGGCGCCGACGCTGCCGGGATTTTCGAGGACGCGCTTCAGCGTGTCGACAATTTCGCCCTTCTCCTTGAGCTGAGAATGAAGCGCCGCCACGACATCGCCCAAACCCTTGAACTGCCGGACAAGGGTCTCATTGGTCTCGCGCGTCTCCGCGAGCGAGGCCTTCCGCGCAGCGTCGGTCTCCCGCTTATGATCTTCGAGCAATTTTGACGAGATGCTCTGCGCCGCTTCGAGCGAGGCCGCCTTGGCAGCATCGCGCACCGCGTCGATGTTGTCGCGGCGCAAACGCTCGGTTTCGCCGTTGAGGCGTTGTCCCGCCTCGTATTGGAGGCGCCATTTGGTGGCCTCCATCCGCATTGCCGACGCATACCAAGCCAGTGCCACTGCGGCCAGCCCGGCCGACCCCGCCACTATCAGCGCAATTTCCATGCCCGAATGGTAGCGCAATTCGCCCGCCGTCGAGTGGCAATGTCAGGCGTGCGAGATCAACTCCCGCATGGCCTCCGATTCGGATTCGACCTCTTCGATCCGGCTCTTCACCACATCGCCGATACTGACGATGCCGACGAGCGCGCCTCGCTCGATCACGGGCAGGTGGCGGATGCGCCGGTCGGTCATGAGCCGGGCGAGATCGCCAATACTGTCGACTTCCGTGCAGGTCACGACCTCGCGGCTCATCAGTGCCGCCACCTGCATCCCGCCAATATCGGTTCCCCACTCGGCCAGGGCACGGACGATGTCACGTTCTGAAATTATGCCTTCGACAATGGTTCCGTCGCGGCTCACCACCAGTGCGCCGACGTCCCGGTGGCGCAACAGCGCCACCGCTTCCGAAATGCCTGCCTCGGGACGGATCGTCGCGACGGCGCGGCCCTTGTGTTCCAGGATCGTGCGAACGTTCATGGCTTCCTCCATCGGGCAAAGGCGGGATTGGACCCCGGCTTGGGCTCTTCCGGTGCTAAACGCCCGCTCGCCCCAACGCAGCCCTATTATGGGACGGCGCCGGCGGCGAGCAAGCGGGGGGTGGGCCTGCCCGGCGGCAATCCGCCGCCAGCTGCGCTGCTCACATCGCATGGCTTTTCATGGCGACCGGCGCTGTGCACCGTTATCATTGCCGGGAATTGATATGTGATCGGGAGGCTCCGATGGCGGTACGGATGGCGGCACGAAGGAACGAGGCGATCATCCCGGCACCGGAGCCCGATCTGACGCCCGACGAAATGCTGCGCCGCGCGGTTGCGATGCGGCCCATATTGCGCGAGCGCCAAGACGCAACCGAAGCGCTGGGCTCAATTCTGCCCGAGACCAATGATGATTTCATCAAGGCCGGGTTCTACCGCATCATTCAGCCACGTCGCTTCGGCGGTTACGAATTCGACATGGTCACCTTCGTCAAGGTGATGATGGAAATTGCGCGCGGCTGCCCGTCGAGCGGCTGGGTGCTGGCGCTCACCGCCGGCCATCCGCTAATCCTCGCCGTGTTCGCCGACGAGACGCAATTCGACGCCTATGGCGATGACGGCGAGTTCCGCTGCCCCGCGGTCGGCTCCCCTGCGATGATGACGCAAGCCGAGGGCGGCTGGCGCTGCAACGGCGCCTGGGACTACGCCTCCGGCTGCGACACGGCGACCCATCTCCTCGGCGGCGCCATGCGCATGGGCACCGACGGCCATCCCATCCATATGCACGTGCTGTTGAAGCGCAACGAATTCTCGATCGTCAACAATTGGCACATGATCGGCATGCAGGGCACCGGCTCGAAGCGCGCGGTCGCCGACAATGTCTTCGTGCCAGCACATCGGGCGGTCGATTGGACCATATGGCAGGCACCGCCGGAACGGGACTTGGCCAACCGGCTGTTGCGCAATTCGATTTATCACGGCCGCAAATCGACCTTCCTCATTGGCGAGGCAACGGCCGTGGCCATCGGCATCGCCCGCGGCGCGCTCGATCTGTTCGAAGAGATTCTGGCAAAACCGCAGCGCGGCTTGGCAGCGGCGGCACCCGGGGGAAGCCGCCTCGCGTTGCAGGAATATCAGGAATATTGGGGCCTGGCGCGCGCCTGGATCGATACCGCCGAGAATGCGATGCTTCAAGTCGCCCGCGACTATACCGAGCATTGCCGCGCCTTCATCGAGGATGGTGTGCCGTTCAGCGACGAGGCCGATCGCGGCATGATCCTCGTGGAACAGCATTGCGTGAAACTGGCCTGGGAAGCGACCGACCTATTGTTCACCTCTGCCGGCACATCGAGCGGCCGGAAAGACGCCAAAATTGCCCGGCACTTCCGCGATCTCGCCGTGCTCAGAACCCACGGCACCATGCGCTATATGCGCACCGCGCCCAATCGCACCCGCCTTCATTTCGGCATGCCGCCCTTGTCGCCGCTCTGATCGCCTTTGGCGAAGAGGCGCGTCACGGTCGCCTGCCTCGGTGCCAGCAGCACGGCAGGCAAGGGTCAGGCGTTCGATTGGATCGGCGAGCTGCGCCGTCGGCCCCTCAACGCCCATGTCCGGTTCGTCAATTTGGGCGTCGGTGGCGACTTCGCCGGCGACGCGCTGCGCCGCGTGCCGCAAGTGCTTGCCTGCCGTCCGGACCAAATCATCGTCTGGGTCGGCGGCAACGATGTGTTGGCGGCGTTGTCGCGTCATTTCTACCGCGCGGCGAGCCTCCTGCTGGGCAAGACCGTGCCGCGCCCGCCATCGCCCGAGGCCTATCGCGATGCGTTGCAGGCGACCGCCCGTGCCCTCAAGGCCGGTACCGCGGCCCGGCTCGCGCTCTGTTCCCTGGCACCGATCGGCGAAGCGCCGGATGCGACCGACCCCTTTCAAGCCGCGCTCAACCGCCGGGTCGCGGAATATTCCGGCATTGTCGCCGCCATCGCCCACGCCGAAGGTGTCGCCTACATTCCCATTTACGAGGCACTCTCGGACCAAATCCGCAAAGCGCCCGGCCAGGCCTTCACCGGTTTTCGCTTTGTCCCGTTTTTGCGCGATGCGTTCCGCGCCATGGTTTTTCGCGAGAGCGTCGACCGGATAGCGCGGCGCAACGGCTGGCGCTTCCACAGCGACGGGATGCATCTGAACAGCCGCAGCGGCATGATGGTCGCGGATCTTGTCCAGGAGTTCATCAATGAGGGATGACGCGACGAGCGAGCGGTTGGGCTTTATCGGGCTTGGCGTGATGGGCACGCCGATGGCGGGCCATCTCGCGAAGGCTGGCTATCGCCTCACCGTGCACGACCTTAATCCCGACGCGGTCAAGCGCGTCGTCGCGCCCTACAACAACGTCGCCGTCGCGCATTCGCCGAAAGAGGTTGGGGCCTCCTCGGACATTGTCATCACCATGCTGCCGTCGGGGAACGAGGTGCGCGCCGTGGCGCTCGCCGACGATGGCTTGCTGCACGGTCTCCGTCCCGGCGCCCTGCTGCTCGACACGTCGTCGTCGGAACCGTGGCACACCCGAGAGGTCGCGGCGCGACTGGCCGAGGCCGGCATCGCCATGGTCGATGCGCCCGTCTCGGGCGCCGAACCCGGCGCCGCCGCGGCGGAACTCGTTTTCATGGCCGGCGGCGCCGCGAGCGACGTGGCGCGGGTGCGCCCGCTCTTCGCCGTGCTTGGTCAAAAGTATTTCCACCTCGGTCCGATCGGATCGGGCCATGTCATGAAGGCGATCAATAATTTCATTTCTGCAATCACGTTGATGGCGACGACGGAAGGGCTGATCGCCGGCACATCGAGCGGCCTCGATCCGGTCGCCATGAACGACGTGATCGATGTCTGCACCGCCGGCTCATGGATCAGCCGCACGCAATTCCGGCAGCGCATCTTCAATCGCCGCTACGACGATGCCTTCAAACTCGCGCTGATGATGAAAGACATCAACATCGCTAGCCGCATCATCGCCGATGCGGAACTGGACCTGCCACTGTCGGCCGGCGCGCGGCGCCTGTGGGCCGAGATAGCATCGCACCAGCCCGTCGCCGCCAGTCTCAGCGAGCTGGTACGGGCTCTCGAAATTCGCACCGGCGTCGAATTGAAGCCGAAGGAATAACGACTGCCGCTTCCGCCCGGGTGGGGTAGTCCGTGTAGCCCACCGGCCCATCGGCATAGCAGGTCGCGGGGTTCCAGTGATTGAGCGGCGCCTTCAGCGCCAAGCGGCGCGGCAGGTCGGGATTGGGAACAGCTTGCCGAATGCCACGGCGACGGCCTCGCCGGCGGCCAGCCTGGCCTCGGCGCTCGCCTGATCGAAGCCATCGTTCGCGACATAGGCGCCGCCGAATGCCGCCTTTAGCTTTAGCTCCGGACCGAGGCGTGGTTCCGCAACCTTCTCGCGAGCGCAGAGAAAGCTGAGGCCGCGCTCGCCGCGCTCGCGTGCGACATAGGTGAAGGTCGCCCTGAGGTCGCTGGCGCCTATATCGTGCGCATCGGCGCGGGGTGCCAGATGCATGCGGGGGGTGCCAGATGCATAACGACGCGGCCAGCACCCCATACGGAAACCACTGCGTCTGCCACCTCGAGCATCAGCCGCGCGCGATTCCCGATGGGGCCGCCATAGCGGTCGGCGCGCTTATTGGTCGAAATCCTGGAGGAATTGATCCAAGAGATAGCCGTTGGCGCTACGGATCTCGACACCGTCGAAGCCCGCGCGCTTGGCGTTGAGGGCGCCGTGGCGATAGGCCTCGATCACCGCTGGCATTTCGCTGCGGTCGAGCGCGCGCGGCGTTACGAACGGCCCTCCGGCCGCGGAGCAGGCTGACATGCCCCTTGGGCCTGACAGCGCTGGCGGAAACCGGCGGCGCGCCGTCGTGATAGACCGGATCCGACATGCGCCCGACATGCCAGAGCTGCAGCAGGATCTGCCCACCGGCCTTGTGCACGCCCTCGGTAACAAGACGCCAGCCGAGGACTTGCTCGTCCGACCTAGATGCCCGGTGTGTGCGGATAGCCGACGCCTTGCGGCGTCACCGACGTCGCCTCGGCAATGATGAGGCCGGCCGAGGCGCGCTCCACTCAATAGTCCCGCATCAACGCGTTCGGCACGCGGCCCGCGCCGCTCCAACGGTTGCGCGTCAATGGCGCGATGACGATGCGCTTCGGCAAGCGGAGATCGCCGAGTACGACCGGCTCGGACAGCGTCGGCATAAATCGAGCCCCCATGGACGCGATTTGAAGAACGGCCTTTGACGAGGCGGCGTTCTCGATCGTAACAAGATGACGATGTCAGCGAGCGGGCGCCACTTCCGCGAGCGTCAGCACGGCATTGCGATGCTGAAGCGGAGTGTAGGCGAATTTTGCGTTCATGGCATATTCCGAGACCGAATCCCAGATCGGAATGTTGACGACTTCGTCATGGACGATGCGAATCGCCTGGCGCACCAGTGCCGCGCGCTGGTCGTTGTCGAACGTGCCCAGCATCTTGTGGATCACCGCGTCAAGCTCGGGGTTCCGGTAATTGCTGACAGCGCCAGTCGACAAATACATCAGCCCCACCAATTCGGTCGGGTCCATGCCGGTATTGGTTATGGGCATCGCCATCACCCCGGCATAAACCTGATGCGTGTCCACGGCACCCCGACGCAGCAGCGCCATGACCTTGGTCGGATCGAGGCCCTCGGGCTGAGCGGTGATGCCGACATTCTTCAGATGGAGCGCTACCGCCTCCGCCGTCTCGCGAATGCCATAGAAGGTGCCGGCCCAGTAGTACAGCGGCATGGTGAAGCCCTGGGGGTAACCGGCTTCGGCCAACAACCGCTTCGCTAGTGCCGGATCGTAGCGATATTGCCGCAGGTCGGGATCGTAGCCGAACTCGCCCGCGGCGAGGTAGGGATAGCGTTTCGGAATCCCTTGCAGCAACCCCTTGGCGATGGCATCGCCGTCAATGGCATGCGCGATAGCCAGCCGCACGCGCTTGTCATGCCATGGCGAATTTGGATTGTTCAGTTGGAATTGCACGGCGCAGACCGGCCACGATTCGGCGCCAACAACGCGGTATCCGGCGCTCTTGAGATCCGCGATCGCCGGATAGGGCGTGTCGGTGATGAGGTCGACTTCGCTCGCCTTCAGCTTGGCGATGCGCGTCTCCTCATCCTTGACGAAGAGGATCCGCGCTGCGTGCACAGCCGGCTCTTTGCCGTAGTAGTTTGCCGAGGCGGCGAGGTCGATGTATTGCGCCGGCTTGTAGTCGACAAATTTGTAGGGGCCGATGCCATTGGGGTGATCGGCCAACGCCGCCTCGCCGAGGCGCGCCAGGTACGGTTTCGATTCGAGCTCGACAATCGCCGAATGGAAGAACCCGAAATAGGGGGTGTTGAAAGTGAAACGCACGGTGTAGCGGTCAAGCGCCTCGACCCGGTCCACGAGCTTCGTGTCGCGCCGATACATCGGCGAGTGCGCCGCGATGCGGCCGAAGCTGAACACGACATCATCGGCGGTGAGCTCATCTCCAGACTGGAACTTGATACCGGGTCTGATGTGGAAGGTGATGGCGTGCCAGTCCGGTGCGATCGTCCAATCCGCCACCGACTTGACCGGCTGGTTTTTGGCGTCCATGCGCCACAGTTGTTCGTAGATGTTCTGCAGCACGACGTAGGAGCCGCCGGGGTCTTTGGTCGAGGTGATGTCGAGCGTGTCGGGCTCGCTCGGCGTTGCCGCCGTGAAATGTAGGATCTCCGCGGCGCCGACGGGACCCGCGGCGAGCAACATCGCGGCGGCGCATAGTACCGAGAGGCGCATCGCTAAACGCTCAGCCCGTAGAGCTTGGCGGCGTTGTCATGGGTGATTTTCTTCCGCAGCTCGGGCGACAGTTTGCCCATTTGCCGTTCGATTGCGCCCTTGCTGTCGGGCCAGACGCTGTCAGGATGCGGATAGTCCGAACCCCACATGAGATTGTCGGCGCCGTAACACTCGACCAGCGCCATCGCCGCGTGATCCTCCTGAAAGGTCGGATAGATCTGGCGCCGGAATGTGTCGGACGGCTTTTCCAGCAAAGGAATGCCGCCCTTATCGGCCCAGTAATCCTTGGCTTCCCACAGCCGCCAGTGCCGATAGTCGAGTTCCTCGACCACCCAGGGGAGCCACCCGGTACCGCACTCGGCAAGCACGATGCGGATCTTGGGATGACGCTCGAGAATGCCCCAAGCGAAGAGATCGACGAACGGGTCGAGGAACGCGCCGACGAAATTCTTGGTGATGGAAAATGTGCCGGCAAAGGTGCCCGTGGCCGGATCGGGGCGCGGCGGCCTGCCGGCAAACGCGGCGACATGAAACGACAGGATCATGCCGGTCTCTTCGAGCGCCATCCAGAATGGCTCCCACGCCGGATCGGAAATACGCGGCTCGGCACCATTGAGCTGCAGATTGGCCTGCTTGAAACTGCCATGCTGCGCGAGGCGCCATAGTTCCTTCGTGGCTGATTCCGGACCCCAGGGCAGCATCGGCACCCCGAGGAACCGTTCTGGCGCCGGCGACGACGCGATGAACGCGGCAAGCCAATCATTGTAGGCGCGATGACAAGCGTCGCGGAATTCAGTGTCGTCGGCCAGAATCGACGTAATCGGTCCGAACAGCGACTGAATGTAAACGCCGTCGCGGTCCATATCCTCGAGCCTGAGCCTCAGGTTACCCGGCCGCATTTCGCTGCTATCCCAGTGGCCGCCGCGATTGAGCGCGGTCAGGTAGGGCGGCGGCGCGTCGGAGGGCGGCGGCTTGATCCCGTGCCAGCCGCCCCACAATTTGCCATCGCTAATCCAGAAGCCACGGCCGTCGCGCTCCTCAACATGGGGCGCGCGCTCGGCATATTTCGCCGGCAAGCGCTCGCTCCAGACATCGCGCGGCAAATAGCCGAGATCGAGATGATCGTCACAAGAGATCAGTCGATAGCCATTACCATCCATTTTTTGTCCTCTGCTATTCGGCGGGCGTGAGTTCGGGCGCTTTGGCGCGCGGCGGCTCCACCGTCACCTCGACGCGCATCTCGGCCAAGGCATTGGGCGCGCCATCGCGCTCGACGAACTGCGGATCGCGCCCCTCGGCGACATCGCGCACGGCCTGCAGCAATAGCCGTCGCATCAGCATCAGAGGCCGGTCGGTAGTGCCCAGATGCTCCTGGCTGCGATCGATGATCGGGCCCGGCCCCTGCACTTCGGTCGCGAGCTTGTCATGGTCGAAGAAGTTGCGGCCGACGCCGGCAAAACTTTGGCGCCGCATTTCCTCGCGATCCTGCAGGTGATGATTGGCGCGGGTGCGACGGGAGTAAAACGTCTTCTGCTCGCCGAACAGTTGGTCGGTGACAAAGCGCTTATCGAGCGCACGCTCGCGGTTAAACAGCACCGTGTACTTCCAGTGCGTGTAGTCGTCGATCGGGACATGCCAGTGCAGCTGATAGCCGGAATTCTCGTGCGGTTGGGCACCGGCGGCAGGATCGAACATCGGCACGCCCCCAAAGGAGCCGCAGTTCGGCATGACGTGGTTGGTAACGCGGACATAGCGGCCGCCGCGGCTCACGGCGCGCACCGTTTTGATACGCATGCCGTACCGGGTCTCCTCCGGCTCGATGACGGGGGCGACATCGTCGACCACCAACGCGTTGCCGCTGGGGTCGAGCGCCGCTGCCGCCGACATGAAGCGATGCAGAAAGGAGAGATGCTGCGGGTCGACATTGCCCTCATGACCCTGCAGCCAGTTGCACTCATGATGCAGCTTGCCCGCCCAGACGCGGGCCGCATGCTGCGGGTCGAAAAATTCGAACTGCGGCCGGCGTGGTGGCGCGCCCGCGCCGAGATAGGCAAAGACCAGCCCGGCCGCCTCGAAGCACGGATAGGCCGGGTGCCGAATCCGGTCCTTGAAGCCGGCATTGCCGCGCTCGCCCGGCTGGTCGAGGCAGCGGCCGTCCCCCGACAACAGCCAGCCATGGTAGATGCAGCGCAGACCGCCGTCCTCAACTCGGCCATAGGACAGATCGACGAGGCGATGGGGACAATAGCGACCAATCAGCTGCGGCGCCCCCACGGCGTCGCGGAACAGAACCAGATCCTCGCTCATAACCCTTACCGCCAACGGTACGTCGGAGGCCAGCTCGTCGACAAGCGCCACCGGTTGCCAATAGGCGCGCATCATTCTGCCGCCAGGTGTATCGCGGCCGGTTTGGGTCAAAAGGCCGTTATCGCTGTTGTTTAGCATCGCTTCTGTCCTTTGCCGTTCACGCCAGCCCCGCCTTGCTTCTGAGCAAAGGAAAGACGCGCAGCGGGTTATCATGAACCATGGCTATCTTGTCTCGTTCGGTGAGGAAATCGAAGCCGTCGATCACCGCCAGCACATCATCCGACGCTTTGCCGGTGTCCGGATTGCGGATCGCGGTGCCGGAACCCGGTGCCTCGGTGCCGAACACCATGCGGCGCGGGCCGTTCTGGCGGATCGCCGCGCCAAGGAACCACGGATCGTAGGCGCAGGTGTCGAAGAACAGGTTTTCGCTCCAGTCGGGCCTGGCGGCCTGTTCTGCTGCGGCCGGCGCGGCGATCAGCGTGCCGACCTGGCCGCCCCCTTGTTCGCCCGATCGGCCAATCACCGCGGCCTTCGGGTCGGTGGCATCGAGGACATCGCCGATCTCGAGCAGGCGGCGCAACGCGCCGCCGCAATGGCACACTACAATGCGCAGCTTCGGGAAGCGCTTGAATACGTCGCTATGCTGATAGAGCAGCGTCGCCAGCGTCTCCTCTGTCAGGTTGTTGTACTGATAGGAATGGGGGATGCGCTCGACCCGCGTGTCGCGGGTGATCGAGGGATGGATTATCAGGGTCGCGCTCAGCGCCTCCGCTGCCTCATAGAGCGGAAACCAGGCCGGATCGTCGACCCCCGGTGCCCGGCGGTCGGCGCCAGGATCGGGGTTGAGGATGGCGCCGACAAAGCCCAACTCGCGCACGGCCCGGCTCAGCTCGGCAATACAAGCGTTGATATTGAGCGCCCGCGATTGCGGTAGTTGTGCCACGCCGGCGAAACGGTCGGGGTGAAGCCGGCATTGATCGGCGATGACGTCGTTGGTAGTGCGGCTCCAGGCCTCGACCAAGAAGGGCCGCTCCCAGTGCAGCATCGCCACCGGGCGAGGCGAGATCAGCTGCATATCGATGTTGCGCTCGTTCATGATGCGCAGATGCCGTTCGAGCGCCTGCTTCATCGCCGCTTCGGGAATGGCGAGGGCACTCTCGTCGGGCGTGCGCAACGCCACCAGGTTCATGGCATGGGCTCGAAAATGCGGCGGCGTCGACAGATGGCCGTGCACATCGATGACCGAAACACCTTGATACATGTGTCCTGCCTCCCGCGGTTGAGGCGCCATCATTTTGCGCCAATACATCGAGGTGGCCCGGAAGCGTCAAGCGCCACGATGCTGCAAGAGGGCGGCGGGCAGAGCGCGCTCCTGATCGAGGTCGTGCGTTTTCCCTAAACTGCCCGGTCGCCACGCCACCTCGGAACGTGGCGAAATCGCGTCCGGGCAGGGCGGGCGCGCCGGCGCTGACGAGGTATCGACGGCAAAATATGCAAGGGATGGCAGGGGAAAAACCGTAGGACCGCCCTATCTATTAGACTAGGATTTAAGGTTCGGAGCGCAAAAGCGCATGCGCCAATCGACGGACACCCTGACGATCGTGACGAAGGGACGCGGCTTCGTCGACATTACCGACAAGATCGTCTCTTCCCTGACCGAAGCCGGGATCAAGACGGGCATCCTGACCCTATTCTGCCGTCATACCTCGGCGTCATTGCTGATCCAGGAGAATGCCGACCCGGCCGTTCTCGCCGACCTCGAAGCCTGGTTCGAGCGCGCGGCGCCCGAGGAAAGCGACCGCTACAGCCACGACGCTGAAGGGGCCGACGACATGCCAAGCCATATCCGTTCGGCGTTGACCGCGACCTCGCTTGCGATCCCGGTGATTGGAGGCGGCCTCGCCCTTGGCACGTGGCAAGCCGTCTATCTCATCGAACACCGCCGCAACCCGCATCGCCGCGAAATCGTGCTCCATCTCATCGGCGACTAGCCGTCAACGACAAATCGACATTGGCGGTGGCCCGAGCCGGATGCGGCCACGATCGTCGTCATTCATTTCTTCAAGCATGCCGTGATCGCCGCCGCAGGCATGTTCGTCATAGGTGTCGTCGCCGGGTTTGGGTGCACCGCCGCTGAATCCCGGGCCGGACGTATTAGGGTTGCTCACTTCCCGCACTGTCGGCGGGGGCAGCGCGCACGCGGCGAGCGCCAGCACGGCAGCGACCCCTGCACCGATGACGCGCCCGATCATGGACAGATCGACATTTGCGGTGGGCCGATGCGCGGATAGCCGGTCATGTCATCGGACCATTGCTCTGCCATGCCGTGATCGCCCCCGCAGGCCGTCTCGTCATAGCCGACATCGCCCGGTTTCGGGGCGCCCGGCAGAAAAGCCTGCTGCCGCTCCTGTGCCGCCACTCGCGCCCGCCCGCCCGGCGTCGGCGGCGGCAGCGGCCCGCACGCCGTCAGCACGACATCAACGGCAAGCACTAGCGGTATCGCAATCGGCGGCCGCATCGGACGAGGCTATGCCGCCCGTGACCGGTAGTCGATTAAAAAGGGTTTGAAACTGCTTTCATGCTGTTTATCCGTGCGTCGCGACAAATTTGTGTCATGTCTGACCATCTCGCCGGGCCGATTCGCCATCCGATCGCAATTCTCTTTCGTCCGGGAATCCCCACATAACCGGCAGGCCATTCTGATGCATTGACGCGTCCCACGAAGGATGGCGGGATGGAAACCATGCCGGAAGATGCCACAAAAGCGCATACCACCGCCTCCACCGCCCCATCAGCCGACGCGGATGCCGCGATCACTTCTGTCGGCTCTGCCGGCTCGCCCGCGGCGCCCGACCCTGGGCAGCACCCCCGCTCCGTCGAGCGGGCGGACCCGGGGCGCGCCGGCCAACCCCCAGAAGCGGCGCCTGGCTCGCAAGCCGAGCTGGGTCTGTCCCAGCCGCCAGCGCCGCGAGTTTTATCGGAGGATGCCCGCAAGGTTTCGCTTGACGATGTCTACACGAAGACTGAGGGCACGGTTTTCCTCAACGGCATCCAAGCGCTGGTGCGGCTGCCACTGGTACAAATTGCACAGGACCGCGCGGCCGGGTTGAACACGGCTGGCCTGGTAACGGGCTACCGCGGTTCGCCGCTGGGCGGCTACGATTTGGCACTCGCCAAGGCAAGGCGGCATCTCGAGGCGCATGGTGTTGTGTTCCGGCCGGCGCTGAACGAGGAGCTGGCGGCAACCGCGCTCCAAGGCTCGCAGCAGCTCGGCCTTTCACCCGGCGCGCGCTACGATGGCGTGTTCGGTATCTGGTACGGCAAAGGACCGGGGGCCGATCGCACCGGCGACGCCTTCAAGCACGGCAACGCCATGGGTAGCGCCAAGCAGGGCGGCGTGTTGTGCATCGTTGGCGACGATCACGGCGCCAAATCGTCCACCATTCCGCACCAGTCCGAACACACGTTCGCCGCGGCGACGATTCCCGTGCTCTACCCTTCTTCGGTCCACGAGTTCGTCCGCTTCGGCCTGCTCGGAATTGCCATGTCGCGCTACTCGGGGTGCTGGGTCGGGCTCAAAACTATCGCCGACACGGTCGAATCGACCGCAACCGTTGATCTGGCGAATGAGCACTTCGATATCATTCTTCCGGGTGGGAGCGAGTTCGCAATTCCGCTTGATGGGCTGAACTATCGCTGGCCCGACGATCGTTGGAGCCAGGACCACCGGTTGCAGAACTACAAGGCCTATGCCGCGCTCGCCTTCGCCCGGGTCAACCAGATCGACCGCATTGTCATCAACCCGGTGCACGCACAATACGGCATCGTCGCCTCCGGCAAAGCCTATGAGGAAACGCGCGAAGCGCTGGCCTGGCTCGGCATCGACGCCGCGCTGGCGGAGAGATCGGCCTGCGTCTCTACAAGGTCGGCATGCCGTGGCCGCTGGAACCCCATGGCGTCCGTGTCTTCTCGAAGGGTCTCACCGAAATTCTGATCGTCGAAGAGCGTCGCGAAATGGTCGAGAACCAGATCAAGCAGGCGCTCTTCAATTGGCCCTCGGACACGCGTCCCCGCATCGTCGGCAAGTTCGACGAAAAGGATCAACCGGTGTTCCCACTCGACGCCGAATTGCCAGCCGAAGGCATTGCCGAGATTTTGGTTTCCCGGTTGCTCAAGCTCGACCTTCCGCACGACATACGCCGCCACCTGGTCGACGCGATTGAGGTCTGGCACCGTCGCCGCAAACAGCTCGACAAATATCTGCCGCCGTCGCTGCGCACACCCCATTTCTGTCCCGGCTGTCCGCACAATACCGGCACGCGCGTGCCGGCGGGAAGTCGTGCAACGGCCGGTATCGGGTGCCATTTCATGGCCACCTGGATGGACCGCGACACCGAGACCTTCACCCAGATGGGAGGCGAAGGCACGAACTGGCTTGGCGTCGCCCCGTTCACGAACGAAAAGCATATTTTTGCCAATCTCGGCGACGGTACCTATTTCCACAGTGGGGTCCTCGCCGTGCGCCAGGCGGTCGCGTCGGGCGCCAACATCACCTACAAGATTCTGTTCAATGACGCCGTCGCGATGACCGGTGGCCAGACCATCGATGGTACGCTCACGGTGCCGCAGCTCACCCATCAGCTTCGCGCCGAAGGCGTCAGGGACATCTACGTTCTCTCGGCGCATCCGGAGAGTTACAAGGGCGCTGAATTCGCGTCGGGCACGATCCTCAAAGAGCGCGATGCCATCGATCGCGTGCAGGAAGTACTTCGCGAAACTCCCGGCTGTTCGGTGATGATCTATGATCAGACCTGCGCCACCGAGCTGCGGCGCAAACGCGTGCGCGGCCAGCGCCCGGCGCCAACCGAACGCGCGCTGATCAACAGCGCGGTGTGCGAAGGCTGCGGCGATTGCTCCGTGCAAAGCAACTGCATCGCGATCGAGCCGCTCGAAACCGAGATGGGACGCAAGCGCGCCATCGACCAGAATGGCTGCAATGTCGATCTGTCCTGCCTCAAAGGTTTCTGCCCGTCCTTCGTGACCGTGAAGGGCGCCAATCTGCGTAAAGGCATGGGTATGGAACTGCCGGCGACGCGCTTGCCGGAGCCGGGCCTGCCGGCGCTGCCGCGCGGCATTGCCGCCTACAATGTCGCGGTTGCCGGCGTCGGCGGCACCGGCGTCCTGACCGTGGGGCGCGTCATCGGCATGGCGGCGTCGCTCGACGGCGTGGGCGCGCTGGTGCAGGACGTCTCCGGTCTGGCGCAGAAGGGCGGCGCCGTCATTTCCCATATCCGCCTGGGCCAGCGCGCCGAAAACATCGCGGCACCGCACATTCCCTTGGGCCACGCCGATTTGCTGCTGGCGGCAGACCGGGTCGTTGGCTCGTCGAAGGAGGCGCTAACGCTGATCTCGCCGGGGCGCAGCGTTGCCGTCGTCGACGCGCACAACACGCCGGTCGCCAATTTCATCTTCGACCGCAATTTCAATTTCCGGGCCATGGATTCGCTCGGCGAGATCGAGGCCTCGACTCGCGGCACGATGGTGTTCGATTTCCACCGCCTGGCAATCAAAGCGCTGGGCGACGAGATCGCCGCCAACGTGATGATGGTTGGGTTTGCCTATCAGCGTGGCCTGTTGCCGATCACGGCGGCGAGCCTGCGCCGTGCCATCGAGCTCAACGGCGTCGGGGTGCCGTTTAACCTCGCCGCGTTCGACTGGGGCCGCCATGCCGCCGCCTATCCCGACAAGGTTGCGGCACTGCTCGATACCGAGCGCATGGCGCGGATGTTGGATGACATGTCGCTCGATGACGTGATCGAGCACCGCGTCGCACATCTCAAGGCCTATCAAGGTCGCGGCCTCGCCAACCGCTATCGCAAGCTCGTCGAGAAGGTGCGGGCCAAAGCGCGTAGCGCCGGGGCTGACGACGATCTCGCGCGGGCTGTCGCGATCAATTACGCGAAGGTGTTGGCCTATAAGGACGAGTACGAAGTCGCGCGCCTCTTCCTCCATCCGGATTTCGCGCGGCAGATGGCGCAGACTTTCGACGGCTCGCCGCCGATAACATTCCATCTGGCGCCGCCGTTGTTGGCGAAGTTCGACAAGAATCTCGGTCGACCCCGCAAGCTGCGGTTCGGCGCTTACCTCTGGCACGTGTTCCGCGTTCTCGCGGTGATGAAATGGCTGCGTGGCACGCCCTTCGATCCGTTCGGCTGGTCCGCCGACCGCAAGCGCGAGCGCACGTTGATCCGAACCTACGAGCGCGGCATCGATCGGATGCTGGAGAAACTCAACGCCGAAAATGACGCGGCCGCGGTCGCGATCGCGCAAGCACCGGACGCGGTGCGCGGCTTCGGACCGGTCAAGAGCGTCGCACTCGACAAGTTCGACCACGAATGGCCAATGCTCTTGGCGGCGATGGACGCGCCGGCGCCGCCCAGCGCTGCACCGGCACGGGAGCTAGCGCCGGTGGAGTAATTCTCTCTCCCGCTCGCGCGGTGGGGGAGGACATCACGGGAGGAGAGAGATGCTGCTGAGCCGCGATCGGATGCTTACCACCCATGTCGGCAGCCTGCCGCGAAGCGACAGGCTCAGCGACCTCCTCCTCGCACGCGAAGCCGGCGAGACAATTGACGAAGCTAAATTTTCAGCCGAGCGCGACGCCGCGGTGCGCTACGTCGTGGCGAAGCAGAAGGAGGCCGGCATCGACATCGGCAATGATGGCGAGCAGCAGCGCGTCGGGTTCCAGACCTATATTCCGCAGCGCATGTCGGGCTTCGGCGGCGAGTCGAAGCGCCGTCGCGGCCGCGACTATGAGGAATTCCCCGAACTCACGGAGGCGCTTCTGCGCCGCTTCCCGCGCCGCTCGCGCATGCAGAACGCCCCCGAGGCGCAGGCCGATATCCACTATACCGGCGATGCGGCGATCACGTCGGAGATCGCACGCCTCCGGGCGGCGGTGACGGCGCTCGACGCCTTCCCCGAAACCTTCATGACGGCGCCGTCGCCGGGTATCTGTTCCTCGACCATGCTCAACGCGCACTACGCCACCCACGAGGCCTATCTCATGGCGCTGGCACGCGAATTGGCCCACGAGTACCAGGCCATCGTCGCTGCCGGGCTGGTATTGCAAATCGACGCCCCCGATCTGGCAATGGATCGCGCAATGTTCTATCGCGACCTCTCCGACGCCGAATTCGTCAAGGCGTGCGAGCTCCATGTTGCCGCCATCAACAAGGGAATCGAGCAGCTGCCCGCCGACCGCGTGCGTCTGCATGTGTGCTGGGGCAATTGGGACGGGCCGCACATCCATGACGTGCCGCTCGACCAGATTCTGCCGGCGCTTTATCAATGCAAGGCGGGAGCGCTCTCGATCGAATTCGCCAACCCCCGCCATCAGCATGAATACGAAGCGCTGAAACGTCACAAGCTGCCGGCGCACATGGTGCTGATCCCGGGCGTCATCAACTCGACAAACAATTTCGTCGAACATCCGCAGGTGGTGGCGCGGCGCCTTGAGGAAGCGGTTGTTGTGGTTGGCGATCGCGAGCGCGTCATTGCCGGCGCCGATTGCGGGTTCGGTACCTTCACCGGCCGCGAATGGGTAGTCGCACCCGTGGTGTGGCTGAAGCTTAAATCGATCCGCGACGGCGCCGACCTCGCTTCGCGCCGGCTTTGGGGTAAAAGCGCGGCCTAGATCCCGACCTCGTCGTCGCCGGCCCGCCGAGTTGAGCTAGGCTCCGCCCGCACCGCGGCGCGGCGGCTATTTTATTTCTGCTCGGCTGGGATCACAGTGGCCGGGCCCATGCCGACGATTTCGATGACGGCCTCCGTGTCCTTGGCGCCGTCATAGTGGATTTCGCGCGCGAAATGGGTGACGAAGCTCCCGGCCGGCATCGGCACCGTCTTGTCGGGGTCGAATTCGTGACCCGGTGCCGACCCACCAGGTGCCGGACAACACCGTGATATAGCGTGCGTTCGGGTGGTAGTGCGGCCGGCTCATCGTGTGCGGCGGCCAGTGGATGAGTTGGATGTACAACTCGGACTTGGATGCGTCCCCGAGGAGATTGGCGATCCGCAGCCCGGGTATCGGCGACACGCGGTGCCACGGGATTTGTGCCGGCAGTTCGAAGATCACTGCTTTCGGATTGAGCTGCATTTCCGCAGGCGCCGCGGCAAGGGGCCAGAGGAAGGCAACCGCCACTGCGATGCGACAAAGGTTCATCTTCATCTAGAGCCTCTCCGCGCAGCGGTCCGACTTTGCCCGGGAGCGCCGCACCTGCGGGGATAGGGGCCTTTTCCCCATCGCGTTGGCTGTCCGACGGTCGAGCTTTTCCTTCTCGACCGCTACTCCGCCGCCAGCACCTCCCTCATGCGCGCGTTCCAATTCTCGACCTTGGTGAAGGTCGGATCGTCACGGCACACCTTCTCGGTCCAGTGCACGATCTCCTCGTCGGACATTGACAGGTCGAGCTTGTCGCCGTGCGGTTGGGCGGTATGGAACGGGGTGTCGAGATAGATTTCGACAGTGTTGCCTTCGGGATCGTCGAAATAGATCGACCACGCATTACCGTGGCTCACCGGCCGAATGCCGGTGATGCCGTAGTCGACAACGCGCCGGTGCATTTCGCGCAACTCGGCGAGGCTCGAAACCTTGAAGGAGAGCTGGTTGACCGTGCTCCGCTGCGCGCGTGCGTCGCGGCCCGTGGCGAGGATGAGTTGATGGTGAACCGTGGGGTTGGCCGACAAGAAGACAAAGTCGTTGTTGAAGGTGAGGCCATGACCGCGATCGGTCTCGATTAGGCCCATCACGTTTACGTAGAAGTCGCGCATCCTGCCGATGTCGTCGACATAGATGCCGGCATGAGTGAGTTGCGGGCGGATCGGCATGGGAGCTAGCCCAACGGACCCTGGAACGTTTGGTCGGCGAAGGTGTCGGAGAGCGGCGCCAGGGTCTCGGGCCAATCGCCGTTGACTTGCCGGCGCAGGGCTGCGGGTCGCGGTTTTCCGTCCCACCCGATCTGTTCCATGTAGCAATAAAGCTGTAGGCAATGGCCGTCGAAGTCGAGCGCATGCGCGGCGTAATCGATGCCCGGGTACAGTTCTGGGGGCACCGCATCGGTGAAGCGCACGCCCTGGCCGCGCAAATAGGCGATGGCATCGCGCAGCTGCTGATAGGAGCCGAGCTCCAGCCCCAAACTCATGCAGCTCGAATGGCGGCTGAGACCGAGCGTGTCGCGCAGGCCGCGCGGCGCCAATACCAGGGAGTGATGCTCGGTCCCGTTGCGCAGATAGAGCACGCGCTGGCCGCGATAGCTCACTTCCTCGGTGGGAATGAAGCCGAGCGTCTCGACATAGAATCTCTCCGACGACGCCAAATCCTTGACGAAAAGCGCCATCGGTCCGATGCGCGTCACCTTGAAGGGACGCGGCAGGGTGACGCCGCCGACGTTATAGCTGCCGTCGCCGCGATCTTCGCGCTGATAGCCGCTGAAGATATCGACACCGCGCGCGATCGCCTCCTCGACTTCGCGTTTTTCCGAGATTTGCGGCAATTCGGGCTTGGTGTCGAAGCGCCGGTCGTACATGGCGCGCGGCTTGCTGCGCCCATCCCATCCGACTTGCTCGATGCCGTAATAGAGTTCGACCGTGTGGCCGTCCGGATCGCCGAAATAGCAATGCCAGTTGCTGCCCGGCATGTCGCGGCCGGTGCGCAGGATCTTGACGCCCTTACCGCGCAAATAGGCCTCGGCTGCCATCACTTCCTCGAGCGTGCCGACTTGCCACGTGATCTGATTGAGGGTGACGTCGGTCGCCGCCGGGTCGGCGATCAGGAAGGGGCCGAGCGTACGGTCGGCCAAGAGCAGGGCGTGATGATCGGAACCGTATGTCAGGAAAAAGATGCGGCGGTCCTTGAGGCGCTCCTTGGCGAAATCGATTTCGATCGCATCGGTCAAGCGGAAGCCGAAGAGCCGGTTGTAAAAATCGACCCCCTGGTCGAGGTCGCTAAGATTGAAGCCGAAGTGGCCGAGGCGCCGGATCTTGAAAGGCTGTGGCAAAATCACGCCGCCGACATTGTAACCGCCCGAGGGTGCGTTCATCGCTTGGTCCTCCTCACACCATCATAGCGTCAATTCGGTCGTGATCGAAGCCTGTCGCTGCGGGATCGCGGGGCGCAGTCGCAGACCACAACGGTACTGCCCATCGAGCCGCCACTTTTCGCGCTTTGGGCGAAGCGGGTGAGCAACACGAAGCCGTTCCCGCCGACGCGCGCTGGGGTTAGACTGGCTGCTGAAAATTCGGGAGACACACATGGGCCAGTTCACACCGGTCGTCGGCGCCGAGCTCCGCGCCAAGCTCGATCATCCGGTGATCGATGGCGATGGCCATATCGCCGAATGCACCTTCGCGCTTGACGATTTCCTGAAGCAAGTGGCGGGTCCGGAGCTGGTGGCGCGGGCCAAGCAAGCGTGGCCGGTCGGCGGGCCCCACGGCGCCACCGTCAAAGGCTTTTGGTGGGGCATGCCTTCGGGCGCCCACACCGGGGACCGCGCGCTTGCCATGCTGCCCCGCTACCTGCGCTCCCGGCTCGACGATCTCGGGTTCGACTTTGCCCACTGCTACACGTCGCTCGGTCTCGGCCAGGTCTATCTGTTCGATGCCGAGATTCGCCGTGCCTCCTGCCGCGCGCTTAACACCATGTATGCCGACATGTTTCGCGGCACCGGCGATCGGCTGCGCCCGGTCGCGGTGATTCCGACCTACACCCCCGAGGAGGCGATCGAGGAACTGGAATTCGCGGTCAATGAACTGGGCTTCAAGGCCGTCATGATCGGTACCGAAATCCGCGGCGCGCCGCGCCCCAACGACGGCGGCGATCCGTTTCGTCATGGCACGCAATCGACCCGCTCCATCGTGATGGATTCGCCCTACGATTATGATCCGTTCTGGCGCAAATGCCTGGCGCTTAAAGTGACGCCCGTGTGCCATACGTCCTCGCGCGGCATGGGCATGCGTGCTTCCCCCAGCAATTATGTCTTCAACCATCTCGGCGATTTCGCCGAAGGCGCCAATTTTTTCTGCCGCTCCCTGATTTTCAGCGGTGTGACGAGGCGCTTTCCGCAACTGACTTTTGGCTTTCTCGAAGGCGGTGTGGCCTGGGCGCTCAATCTCTTGAACGACCTGATCGAGCACTGGGAAAAGCGCAACGTCGATGCGCTCTTGGAAAATCTCGATCCGGCCAAACTCGACATTCCGCTGCTGGAGCATCTGTTCGCCGAATTCGGCGATTCACATTTGACGCCCGAACGAATTCGCGCGACGCCGACGCACGGCATGCCGGCCGCGCGACCGGCGGGGTTCGACGAATTCGCGGCCTGCGAGCTGCGGCAGATGTCGGACCTCAAACCGCTCTTTGTCGATCCGTTCTATTTCGGCTGCGAGGGCGATGACCGGCTCATTTCGGTGGCCTTTAATCGCGATCTCAATCCGCTCGGTCTGCCCCTTAAGGCCGTGTTCGGCTCCGATATCGGCCATTGGGACGTGCATGACGCCCGCACCGTCCTGTCCGAGGCCTGGGGCCTGGTCGATGCGGGCATGCTCGATCGCGACGAATTTCGCGATTTCACCTTCACCAACCCGGCGATGATGCATCTGTCGATGAATCCCGATTATTTTGCCGGCACGGTGCTGGCGGACGAGGCGAAGAAACTGCTGGCACAGCACCGGTCGGCGGAGGCAGCCTGACCATGAACGAGACCACAACAGCGGCGCCGGTCTTCAATCCACTGTCGCCGGAATTCATTCGCGATCCTTACCCCTACTATCGCCAGCTGCGCGACCACGATCCGCTGTGGCCCTCGCCGTTCGGCTATCGCCTCGCCAGTCGCCATGCCGACATCGCCTTCATCCTGCGCGACCGCCGCTTCGGCAAATCCTATGTCACGCGTATGAGGAACCGCTACGGCGAGGATGCCATGGATGAGCAGGCCTTGCGGACAATGGGCCTGTGGATGCTGAACCTGGATCCGCCCGACCATACGAGATTGCGGGGCCTCGTAGTAAAGGCCTTCACCGCGCGCCGCGTCGAAGAAATGCGGCCGCGCATTGAGGCCATCGTCGACGCAGCGATCGATCGCATCGAACGGCGCGGCACCATGGATGTAATCGCTGATTTCGCGCTTCGCCTGCCGGTCACGGTGATTTGCGACATGCTCGGCATCCCCGATGAAGACCGTGAACGCTTCTTCGACCGCTCGCGCGATATTGATGGCGGCCGCCTGCTCGATCCGGTGCCGATGACACGCGCCGAGCTCGACGCCGCCAACGAACGCAGCGAATCGGCAATGGACTATTTTCGCCACCTCTTTGCGCTCCGTCGAGCCGAGCCGGGGGATGATCTGACGACGCAACTCGTCTATGCCGAAGAACAAGGTCAGAAACTCAGCGAGGAAGAACTGGTCGCCAACATCAATTTGCTGTTCGGCGCCGGCCACGAGACCACGGTCAACCTGATCGGCAACGGTCTCTTGGCGCTCTATCGCAATCCCGATCAGTTGCGGCTGCTGCGCCAGCGTCCCGAACTCGGAGCCAACGCCATCGAGGAACTGCTCCGCTACAATTCCTCCGTCCAGCTCACCGGCCGCACCGCCCATCAAGACGTGATGGTCGGCGGCGTCGAGATAAAGGCGGGCGAGGGAGTGCTGTGCCTGCTCGGCGCCGGCAACCGCGACCCCGCGGTCTATGATCAGCCTGAACGGCTCGACATAACCCGCACCAAGATCGAACCGCTATCGTTTGGCGGCGGCATTCACCATTGCCTGGGCGCGCAGCTTGCGCGCATCGAAGGCGACATCGCCATTGGCACTCTACTGCGCCGACTGCCGCGGCTGACGCTCGACAATATCCAAGATCCTGAGTGGCGGCCGACATTCGTGCTGCGCGGCCTCATGCGACTGGTGGCGCGGTGGTGACGAGCGGGCTTGCGATCAACGGAGGAAATGATGAGCGTGATTAAAGTCGAGGACATAGCCTATGTGCGGTTCAGCGCGCCCGACCTTGACGCCATGGAAGAATTTCTGGTCGATTTCGGCCTGGTGCGCGCTGCGCGCACCGACGATGCGCTCTTTGTGCGCGGCACCGGGCCGGAGCCCTTTGCTCACGTCACACGTAAGGGGGCGCCGGGATTTGTCGGGGTCGGGTTTCGCGCCACCGGCGTTGCCGACCTGGAAAAACTAGCGCGCGCCGAAAACCGCACCGTCGAAGCGCTCGACGGGCCAGGCGGCGGCTACAGGGTAACGCTCGTCGACCCGGATGGCCATCGCCTCGAAATCGTGGCCGGACGTGAACCGGCGGATGAAATCGCCGTGACCCGCGAGTTTCCGACCAACGACGCGTTCGGCTATCCCCGCTTCAACCGGCCGAAGCGGGTGGGGCAGGGACCCTCGCGCGTCAAGCGGCTCGGTCATCTCGTCCTGGGCGTTACCGATTTTCCCCGCGCCAAGGAATGGTGGTCGTCGCGCTTGGGCTTCATCCCCTCAGATGAATGGCCGGAACAGAATCCCCGCGGCGCCTTCATGCGCTGCGATCGCGGTGCCACGCTCGTCGACCACCACACCGTCGGTTTGATGAGCGGCGGCGTCCGGTTCGGTCACGCCGCGTTCGAGGTTACTGACTTCGACGATCTGATGCGCGGCAACGCGCATCTTTTCGCTAAGACGCGCCAACATGAGTGGGGCGTCGGGCGCCACTACCTCGGCAGCCAGATTTTCGATTACTGGTCCGATCCTTGGGGCCACACGGTCGAGCACTGGACCGACGGCGACCTGATGGACGCCACTTGGGGAACGCGTCACGTCGCGCCGGAGATCGTCCCGGCTGTGCAGTGGGGCGACGCGCGGCGTCCGCGCTGATCACTGGGGCGCGTTCGCGCTTTCGTTGACGAAGCGCTGCGTCGACGGGTCGAGCGCATGGATCCGCTGGCGGATGCGATGGATGAAGAGCTCGTCGGGTTTGACCTTGGCCTGCGGCGCCGGCGGCAGCGGGATCTCGTACTGTACCGGCGAGGCGTGATCCGCCAACAGCAGCGCCGGATTGTAGACGCTGTTGAACTTGAACAGGCTCTTGGCAAAATTGGTCTGGCCGTGCAGCAAATGCTGCATGATGATGTGGCTGGCCTCGCCGAGGTTGCGCCAACTCAGATGCTTTCGCGCTAGTACGCGTTGCGTCGTCACCAGTTCCTCATAGAACCGGGCAAGCGGCAACCGCGTTGGCAGCACGCAATGCTGAATGTCGTAGAGCCGGTAATCTCGGGTGGCGATCCGCCTGGCGTCGGTATGCCAGGTCTCGGTACCCGGATAGGGGGTGTTGACACTGATATTCACAACTTCCGGCACCTCCATACACCATTCGCGCAACACCGCGAACCGGCGCTCGTCCCAATCGGGATCGGCGATGATGTTGATGGCGACCTGAACGCCGAGCGAGCGCGCAAATTCCAGTGCTTCGAAATTCGCGCCGAGTGAGGTCCGTTTGCGGTATTTGCGCAAACCTTCGTCGTCGATCGCTTCAAGACCGAGAAAAATGTATTCGAGGCCGATCTTGTGCCAGAACCGGAACACATCTTTGTTGCGCAACAGCACATCGCCGCGCGTCTCAAGGTAGTAGCGCTTGTTAATGCCGCGGCGCATGATGCCTTCGCCGATCGCTTGGCCGTGTTCTTGATGGATAAAGGCCACATCGTCGACGATGAAGATCCCGCTCTCTCGGATCGATTGAAGTTCGTCGAGGATCGCTTCCGGCTTGCGCAGACGATAGGAGCGGCCATAAAACGTCCAGGCGCTGCAAAAGGCGCAATCCCATGGGCAGCCGCGTGAGAACTCGATCGAGGCGCAGGGATCCAGCACGCCGATGAAATATTTGCGGCGATGGCGCAGGAGATCCCTTGCCGGCTGCAGCGCGTCGAGATCGGCGACAAAGCCGGCGGGCGGACCGTCGCCTGCTGCAGTGACGATCCCCGGCACCGAAGCGAACGCGGCGGCGCCCTCGGTCAACGCCGCCAACAACAGCGGCATCCCCGCCTCGCCTTCGCCCTTCAGGACGCCATCGATTGCGCCCTCACCATGCACCAAAATCGCGCGCGCGGTGAAAGACGCGCTGTGGCCTCCGACCACGATAAAGCAACCGGGTAAAACCGCCTTGGTTGCCTTGGCGAGGTCGATGATTTCCGGAACGTTGGCGAGATAGTTGCACGAAAAGGCGATGACGTCGGGCCGCCAATGCGCGACCCGGCGGTGATAGGCGGCATGGTCCTCGACCTGCAGGTCGAGCAATTGAACATCATGTCCCTCGGCCCGTACCGCGGCCGCTACCAGCTCCAGCCCAAGCGGCTCCAACCGCAAAAACACTTTCGTGTACATCAGCGGACCGGGATGGACGCCAAGAACTTTCATCGCGCGCTCTTTCGTTTGCGACCCCCCCAACGACTTCCGACGGCCCGGTGCACCATTGCCGCCTAATCTTCGACGACGATGCGAGGCGCGGCCGGCGGCTCGGCGCCGAGCTCGGTTGCGATCGTCGCTGCCATGCGACGAAAAATCAACGCATTCTCGCTGTTTGGCGCGGAGACGACAATCGGCTTGCCGCCATCGGATGTTTCGCGGATGGCGATATCGAGCGGAACCTCGCCGAGGAACGGCACGCCGAGCCTGTCCGCTTCAGCGCGTGCGCCGCCATGAGCGAAGATTTCGGTCCGCCCGCCGCAATGCGGGCACCGGAAATAGCTCATATTTTCAACGATCCCGAGTATCGGC
The DNA here is from genome assembly GCA_963804725.1 of uncultured Alphaproteobacteria bacterium. Classification (GTDB taxonomy): domain Bacteria; phylum Pseudomonadota; class Alphaproteobacteria; order ATCC43930; family CGMCC-115725; genus JAATGI01. The sequence continues at coordinate 562,097 of CAWDRN010000001.1, forward strand.
ACCTCGACCTTGCGAAACATCGATATGCCCTTGCGTGCGTCGAGCAGCGCCAGATCCTGCGGCGTCGAAACGATGACCGCGCCCGCGAGCGGCACCTGCTGTGCCATGGTGAGCTGAGCGTCGCCGGTGCCGGGTGGCATGTCGACCATCAAGACATCGAGCGCGCCCCAATTGACGTCGCGCAGCATCTGCTGCAAGGCGCTCATCACCATCGGTCCGCGCCAGATCATCGCCTGGTCCTCATTGACCAGGAATCCGATCGACATGGTCTTGATCCCGAACGCTTCCATCGGCTCGAGAATCTTGCCGTCTTTGGTCTTAGGTCGGCCGGTCAGGCCGAGAAGTCGCGGCTGCGACGGGCCGTATATATCGGCGTCGAGCAGGCCCACTTGGAGCCCGTTCGCCGCGAGCGCCAGGGCCAGATTGACGGCCACGGTCGACTTGCCGACGCCGCCCTTGCCGGATGCCACCGCGACAATCGAGCGCACCTGCGGCACCAGCGGCTCGCGCGCTGCATGGCGATGACCGGCCGCTGGGCGGATTGTGGCGGTGGCGGTGCGCGGCGCTTTTCCGCGGTCAGCACCACCGATGCGCTGAGCACGCCGTCGAGATCGGCCAACTGCTTTTTCCGCCGCCTTGCGCAGCGGTTCGAGACGCGGGCCTCGCTCCGGCTCGACCTCGATGGCGAAGCCGACATGGCCATCGCGAATCTGGATGCCCGACACCATGCCCAGGCTGACGATGTCGCCGCCGCGCTCCGGATCCTGCACCTGGCGCAGCGCCGCGAGAATCCGTTCCTGGAGTGATGTCGCTCATAGTGGACCAAAGCCTCGCAACCTTGACAAGCCGGGCGTCGGCTGAACTTATCGGCGCCGAAGCGCGGTTTCGATATAGAGAAAGCGCCGGCTTTCGTAAAGCGTCCCTGAGGAAATGGATTTGTCCTGGAACAATCAAGGCGGCGGACGGTGGACCATGGGGCGGGCCCGGCGGCAAAGCCCGTGGGGCGGCCGTGGCCGGCCGCGCCCGCCCCAATTCGAGGAGATGTCTGCGCCGCGGCCAGGACCGCTTTCGCGGCCTGTTGCCCGGCGGCTGGGGGCGCGGTCGCTGGGTCCTTGTCGGCGTCGCCGCGATCATCGTGATTTGGTTGGCGAGCGGCTTCTATCGGGTCGAGCCCGACGAGCAGGGGGTGGTGCTGCGCTTCGGCGCGCTTAACCGCATCACTGAGCCCGGTCTCAACTATCATCTGCCGGCGCCGTTCGAGAGCGTGCTCCTGCCCAAGGTGACGCGCGTCAATCCGATCGAAATCGGCTATCCGCCTCAACAACCCGAGCGAATTCGGCGAGAACACCGGCGGCCGGAAGTGCCGGAAGAATCGCTGATGCTCACCGGCGACGAGAACATCGTCGACATCAATTTCACTGTATTCTGGGTGATCAAGGACGCCACCAAATATCTCTTCAACATCCGCAACCCGGAACTGGTGGTGAAGGCCGCGGCCGAAAGCGCGATGCGCGAGGTGATCGGCCGTACCGATATCGCGCGCGCCTTCGCCGAAGGCCGCGGCAAGATCAAGCTCGACACCGAAAAACTCACCCAGCAAATCTTAGATTCCTACGATTCCGGCATCGCCATCACCGATCTGCAGTTGCAAAAGGTCGATCCGCCCGGCCAGGTGATCGACGCGTTCCGCGACGTGCAAAGCGCCAAGATCGATCTCAATACTTTGGTCAATCAGGCGCAGGCGTATCGCAACGACGTCGTGCCGCGCGCCCATGGCGATGCCGCACGCGTCGTCCAGGAGGCCGAAGCCTATCGCCGACAGGTCGTCCTGCAGGCGCAGGGCGAGGCCAGCCGCTTCATCTCGGTCTATAAGGCCTTTCAAGCCGCCAAGGAGGTCACCACCACCCGGCTCTATCTCGAGACGCTGCAAAAGGTCCTCAAAGGCGCCAACAAGGTGATTCTCGACAAGAGTGCCGGCGCCGCCAGCGGCGTCGTGCCCTATCTGCCGTTGCCGGCGCTGGCGGCGCCGCCTCCTGCGGCCGCCGCCAAGCGGAGCGGCCCATGAACGAACTGCGCCGCCGCTTCATCCTGTTCGCTGCCGCGATCGCCGTCATCGTGATTGTCATCCTGCTCTTTACCGTGCCTTTCATCGTCACTCAGACCGAGCAGGCATTGGTCTTGTCCTTCGGACAGCCGGTACGGCTGGTTGAGCACCCGGGTCTTAGCTTCAAGCAACCGTGGCAAAGCACGATCACCTACGATAGGCGGCTGCTCGATTACGAGCCACCCGCCGAAGAAGTGATCGCCGCCGATCAGAAACGGCTTGTCGTCGACGCTTACTGCCGCTTCAAGATTGTCAATCCGCTGTTGTTTTATCAGACCATGGGAACAGAGCTGGTGGCGCGTACGCGGCTCAATTCTGATTATCAGCGATTCCCTGCGCCGCGTCATCGGTGGCGTCGAGCTGCAAGCGGTCGTGTCGTCGCAGCGCGCCGCGATCATGCGTCAGATTCGCGATCAGGTGAACGACGCAGGCTAAAGGCTTCGGCATCGATGTCGTCGATGTGCGGATTCGCCGCGCCGATCTGCCGGAGGAGAACTCCAAGGCGATTTACGAGCGCATGATTGCCGAACGCCAGCGCGAGGCAGCCCAGTTCCGCGCGCAGGGCGCGCAACAGTCACAGGAGATACGGGCCAGAGCCGATAGAGAGCGTATCGAAATCCTCGCCACCGCTCAAAAGCAGGGCCAGATTCTGCGCGGGCAGGGCGATGCCAATTCGACCAAAATCTATGCCCAGGCGTTCGAACAGGATCCCAGCTTTTACGCATTCTACCGGTCGCTCGATGCCTACCGGCAAGCGCTGGACGGGTCGAACACCACTTTTGTACTGTCGCCGCAGAGCGAGTTCTTCAAATATTTGAACGCCGCCCCGCCGCTGCCGCCGGGCAAATAGGTCATGCGTGATTTGGCAACCGCTATCGCAATGGTGTTCGTGATCGAGGGCATTCTCTACTCCCTGTTTCCGCTCGGCATGAAGCGTATGGTGGCGCAGGTCGCCGTAGTGCCGGCCCCCGCGTTACGGGCGACCGGCCTCCTGGCGGCGGCAATCGGCGTTGCCGTGGTCTGGCTCATTCGGGGATGATGCGGTACGCCTTGGCTTGGCATAGGGTTCTCTCGTAATATCGCGCCCGCTTTCGCAGCGATGGAGTCTTCGTGGTGCGTGTCGGTGTCGTTCGTCTGACTGTCGGCCGTTTCTTCTCGCCCTGCTCGTGGCTGCGATGCTCGCGGCGGGCGCCGGGCCTCGCGGCGGCGAAGCCGGCGCCCGACGGTTTCGCCGATCTCGCGGCGAAGCTGTTGCCCTCCGTCGTCAACATCTCGACCACGCAGACGATCAAGCCCGACAAGCTGGCGAAGGGCGACAAGCCGGCGCCGCCATGCCGATCCCGAGGACAATCCGCCTCCGACCGATCAGGGCTCGCCCTTCGACGATTTCCTCAAGGAATTTTTCGACAAGCAGGGCAAGACGCCGATGCCGCGGCACGCCATCTCGCTCGGCTCGGGCTTCGTCGTCGATCCCTCGGGCATCGTCGTCACCAACAATCACGTCATCGCCGATGCCGACGCGATTACGGTCACCTTTCAAGACGGTACCGACTACAAGGCCGATGTCATCGGCAAGGATGCCAAGATCGATCTCGCCGTGTTGCGCATCAAGCCGACGAAGCCCCTGCCGGCGCTGAAATTCGGCAACAGCGACGGCACCCGCGTCGGCGATTGGGTGCTTGGCGATTGGCAATCCGTTCGGTCTGGGGGGCAGCGTCACCGCCGGCATTCTTTCCGCCCGCGCACGCGAGATCAATGCCGGTCCCTATGACGATTTTCTGCAGACCGACGCCGCCATCAATCGCGGCAATTCCGGCGGCCCGATGTTCAACATGGCCGGCGAGGTCATCGGCATCAATACCGCAATCTATTCGCCCGACCGGCGGCTCGATCGGCATCGGCTTCGCCATCCCCTCCAATCTCGCAAAACCGATCATCGACCAGCTCGAGAAATTATCACCATGCGCGCCGCGGTTGGCTTGGCGTCAATATCCAGTCGGTGAACGACGAGATCGCTGAAACCCTCGGCCTCACCGGCAAGGCGCGCGGCGCGCTGGTCGCGGCGGTGCAGGAGGCGGACCGGCCAAAGCCGCCGGCATCCGGCCGGGCGATATCGTACTCAGCTTCGACGGCCATGATATTCCCGACATGCACCATCTGCCGCGCGTCGTCGCCGAAACGCCGATCGATAAGATCGGTGAAGATAGTGGTGTGGCGCGCGCAAGAAAATGGTGACGCTCGACGTCAAGGTCGGCGAGCTGAAGGAGACGGCGCAGACCCGCAACGGTAACCAAGGAATCGCCGCCGCCGCCGCCGCACGCGGGTACCAAGGTCTTGGGCCTTACCGTCTCTGCCCTCACCCCGGACCTGCGCTCGCGTTTCTCGATCGCGGATTCGACATCGGGCGTGGTGGTGACCGACGTGGCGCATGATAGCCCTGCTGGCGGACAAGGGCATCCGCGCCGGCGACGTCATCGTCGAAGTAACGCAGCAGGAAGTGAAAACGCCGACCCAGATCACGACCAAGATCGACGAGGCGCGCAAAGAGGGCCATAAATCGGTGCTGCTGCTGGTTGATCATGGCGGCGACCTGCACTTCGTCGTACTCAAGATCGACAAGGGCTGATCGCGCGGTGACGGTAGCGGCCGACCGTCTCGCCAGCCTGCGCGGCGAATTGGCGCGGCACGGCGTGCAGGGCTTTCTCGTGCCCCGGGCCGACGAGCACCAGGGCGAGTACGTCCCGGCCAGCGCCGAGCGGCTGGCCTGGCTTACCGGCTTCACCGGGTCGGCAGGTCTTGCGGTCGTGTTGCCGGAAACCGCCGCCATCTTTGTCGATGGCCGCTACACGCTGCAGGCGCAAGAACGAAGTCGACGCACAGCTTTACCAACAGCGCCACATAACCGATACGCCGGCGACCGAGTGGATCGCCAAGAATCTGCAAGCCCGGTCAGATCCTCGGCTACGATCCGCGTCTCCACACCGTGCCCGAGCTCGAACGCTATGCGGCTGCGACCGAGAAGGCCGGCGGCAAGCTGCAATCGCTCGACCGACAATCCGCTCGACGCGGTGTGGCGCGATCGGCCGGCGGCGCCGATGGCGCCGGTGTGCCGCATGAATTGCGTTTCGCCGGCCGCTCCAGCGAGGACAAGCGTCGTCAGATCGCAGCGGCACTCGCCGAAAACAAGATCGACGCCGTGGTGCTGACCGCGCCTGACTTCAATCGCCTGGCTCCTCAACATTCGCGGCGGCGACGTGCCTTACACGCCGCTGCCGTTATGCTTCGCCATTCTGCGCGCCGACGCCACGGTCGACTCTCTTCATCGAAGAGGCGAAACTACCGCCGGCACCGCGCGCCTTCCTCGGCAACGGCGGTCGACATCGACGCGATCAGAAGATTTCGGCGCGGCCTCGAGACGATCGGCCAGGGCGGGCGAGCGCATTCAGGCCGATCCCGCCTCGGCGTCCGCCTGGATCTTCGACCGGCTCAAGGCCGGCGGCGCGACCATTGCGCGCGCCGCCGATCCGTGTCTCGCTCCCCAAGGCCACGAAGAACGATACGGAACTCGCGGGTGCCCGCGCCGCGCATCGTCGCGACGGCGCCGCGGTGACGCGCTTTCTTGCCTGGCTCGCTGCGGCGGCAAACGGCGGATTGCGCGAAATCGAGGTGAGCGATCAGCTCGAACAATTCCGGTGCGATGGCGAACATTTCCGCGGCCTCTGCTTCCCGACGATTTCCGGAGCCGGATCGAACGGCGCCATCGTCCATTACCGCGCCTCGGCAGCAAGTGAGCGGGCGCTGGAGCCGGGCTCCTTTTATCTGGTCGATTCGGGCGCCCAATATCTCGACGGCACCACGGATGTGACGCGGACCATCGCGATCGGTGAACCGTCACCGGAAATGCGCGACCGCTTCACCCGCGTGCTCAAAGGCCATATCGCGCTCGCCTCCTGCCGCTTTCCGCAGGGCACGACCGGCTCGCAGCTCGATGCGCTCGCCCGGCACGCGTTGTGGCAGGCGGGGCTCGATTACGATCACGGCACCGGTCATGGCGTCGGTTCCTATCTCGCCGTGCATGAAGGGCCGCAGCGCATTTCCAAGGTGGCCAGCACGCAGCCGTTGATGCCGGGCATGATCGTGTCGGACGAGCCCGGCTATTACCGCACCGGCGCCTACGGTATCCGGATCGAGAATCTGATCGTGGTGGTGCCCGTCGAGAATGAAACCGCGGAACGCCGGCTGTTCGGGTTCGAGACCCTCACCTTGGCGCCAATCGATCGCAACGCCATCGAACCCGCCCTGATGAGCGACGAGGAAATCAACTGGCTCGACACCTACCATGCGCGGGTGCGCGAGACGTTGACCCCACTTGTCGATCCTGCCACCGCCGCCTGGCTGGCAGCGGCGACGCAGCCCTTGAGCTAAAGCACCGTCAACATGCCCGCGACCAGCGGGTGCCGCACAATGTCCTTGTCGGTCAGCCGAACCACGGCGATGTCGCACAGCGCTTCGAGCCGCGAGGCGATGTCGCGCAAGCCCGATAGGCCGTCGAGCAGGTCGGTCTGGTCGGGATCGCCGGTGACGACCATGGTCGAATGCCAGCCCAGCCGTGTGAGCATCATTTTAATCTGGCCGTAGGTGCAGTTCTGTGCCTCGTCGATGACGATAAAGGCATTGTTCAGCGTGCGGCCACGCATGAATGCGACCGGAGCAATCTCGATGGCGCCCTCGACGATCAACTGCTTCACCCGCTTGCCGCCGATGCGCTCGTTCAATGCATCGTAGAGCGGCCGCAGATAGGGTGCGAGCTTGTCCGCCATTTCGCCCGGTAGGAAACCGAGATTTTCACCCGCTTCGACCGCGGGCCTCGTCAGCACGATGCGCCCAACTCGTCCCGCGTTCAGCGCCTCGACCGCCGCGGCAATGGCAAGATAGGTCTTGCCGCTGCCGGCTGGACCGAGGGCGAGGATCAGATTGTGGCGCTCGAGCGCCGCCATCAACTCGCCTTGACCGGTGCTCTGGGGTCTGATTTTGGCCAGATAAGACCGCTCGCGGCGCGGTTCTTCGCCGGCGAAGAAGTGAGATTTACCCGCGAATCCCGCCCCGAGGAAAGCGCTGGAATTTCGTCGGCCTGCGCGGTTGCGTGGCGGCGTCTGGCCATGCCCCGTTCCCCTGTTTCTGGCGATCTCGGCGAAAGTCGAAGCGGTGGCTGCGGCAACGTCGGTCGGCAGCAGGTGATGGGACCTGCTCGAGGAGCGTGTGAGAGCCGGAAGCGAACCCATTCGACGCTTCTGATCCTAGCTTAGAAATGCGCGCTAGTCACTAGAAATAGCGAGCATTATGCTCGCAGGACGCAACCTCTCGTGAGCCATGCGACAACGCCAATTTCCGCGAGCAACCGGATCGATTAGCCTCATCTTCGAGGGCGCGCCGAAGCCGAGCCAAGGTAGGATCGCTCGTGACGGCAGCAGGCCTCTCGTGGCGACGGCGATGCAATGCCGATCGTCGTCCCCGCGACCGGCATAACGAAACAAGGGAGGTCCTCGATGTTTGCTCGGACGAGCCGAAGCCTGATTGTGGCGGCGGGGCTGGCGTGCTTCGGCCCTGCGGCAATGGCCGAAAACGCCCCCGGCATCACCGCAACCGAAATCAGGATCGGCCAGAACATGCCTTATAGCGGCGTCGTCTCCGCCTACGGCATTTTGGGCAAAGGCCACCTCGCCTTCATCCATTGGTACAACGACACCTATGGCGGCGTAAACGGGCGCAAGATCAACTTGCTGTCGATGGATGACGGTTACAACCCGGCGAGGTCACTCGAGAATGTGCGCAAGATGATCGAGGAAGACCACGTCGCCTTCATCTTCGGCTCGATCGGCACGGCGACCAACACGGCGGTTCGCAAATATCTTAACGACCATCAGCGTGCCGCAACTGTTCCTGGCAAGCGGCGCCGACAAATGGGGCGACTACCAGCATTTCCCGTGGACCATGAGCTGGCAGGCAACGTTCCGTACCGAGGCGCAGATCTACGCCAAGTACATTCTCAAACATAAGCCTGATGCCAAGGTTGCGATCCTCTATCAGCACGACGATTTCGGAAAGGACTACGTCACGGGCATGCACGACGTCTTCGGTGACCATTTCGATGACCGTGTCACCACCGCAACCTACGAGGTCTCGGATCCAACCGTCGATAGCCAGGTATTGGAGCTGCAACGATTCGGGCGCCAACGTTTTGGTCTTCGCCGGCACGCCAAAATTCGCGGCGCAGGCAATCCGTAAGGTTTATGCCATCGGCTGGAAGCCGATGTTCTTCATGGACAATGTTTCGATCGCGATCGACAGCGTGATGCGGCCGGCGGGGCCCGAGAAATGCGATCGGCACGCTATCCTCGACCTACAGCAAAGACCCGAGTGATCCGGCCTGGGCAACGGATCCGGGCACCGAGCTCTATCGTTCCATCGTGCGCAAATACATACCAGGCGAGAACCCCAACGATTTCAATTACGAGAATTCGTGGGGCATGGTGCTGACACTCTTGCAAGTGCTGAAGCAATGCGACAACGATCTGTCGCGCCAAAATATCATGCGCCAGGCCGCCAATTTGCGCGATCTCGAGCTGCCGTCGCAGCTCCCGGGCATCAAGATCAACACCAGCCCGACCGATTACCATCCGATCAAGCAGATGCAGCTCCAGCGCTGGGATGGCAAAAGCTGGGAGCGTTTCGGCGACCTCATCGCCGGCGGCGGCCCCTGAATTGGGTCAAACTCAAGAGGCTCAGGCGAACGCTAAACCGCTTCATCGGTAAGGCGTGTCCCGAGACAAGCCCCAGACGTCAACGACCGAGTCCGCGCGCCCCGACTCTTGGGAAAAGCCCGCCGACGCTGCCGTGAGGCAACGTTGCGCGATGTTTAGGCCCTGATCTCGACCGGCGTGCCGACGTCGACCGCAAACCAGATGCGCTCGATCGACTTGTTACCAACCGAGATGCAGCCGTCGGTCCAATCCTTGAAATAGCCGACCGGATCTGTGTAACCGAACCGAATCGGCATGCCATGAATGCAGATATCGCCACCCGCCTGCACCCCTTCCTCTTCGGCAAGGATGCGGTCGATCTCGTTCGGATAATTAAGGTGGAGCGACAAATAATAGGGCGAATGAGGATTGAGGCCGTCGATCATGTAGAAGCCTTCGGGCGTGCGACCGTCGCTCTTTTCAAATTTCGGCCCGATCGGATGTTCCCCTAGGGCGACCCGGAAGCTTTCCATGACCTTGCCGGCATGGGTCAACTCCAACACGCGCCGAGCCTTGTAAACCATTATCTGGTCGGCCTTGACGAGCTGGGCTCCCGCGCGGCGCGGCACAAACCCGGCCAGACCCAGAGCCAACGAGGACAGGATCGTCCGTCGCGAATGTATTTGAGACACTGATGCTTTATCCCCTACCCGAGTGACGCCTCCCGCCCTTCACTTATACATTAAACGGGATTCCGTCAGCAAAACATTATCCTATTGCGAATCGTCGCGTTCCGTATCGCGATGGTGTTTCACCATGCCCTTGAGGCGGTGGGAATAGTCTTCGAGCTGGCGGCGCGCCTCATCAAACGCATCGCGCACGGCCACGTAAATATCCTCATGCGCGTGATGCGCGTCCGGATGGCGGTTTGACACAATCTGTTTGCCCGGCACGGTCAGTTCGACGCGCAGATAATAAAGTTTCCCCTTCTGATGGGCTCGCGCGGTCAACTCGACCACCACCTTGCAGGCGATAATGTTAGGGAAGAATTTGTCGAGGGCCTCGGCGCGCTCGCGGATCCTGATCTCCACAGCTTCCGAGACCGACATATTGCGAAAGGTTATCTGCGGCGCCGGCATGATTCCTCAGATTGGCGTGAACGCCAGGATAAGGAAGGCGCCAGCGATGGCAATGTTCCCGAACCAGAGGTTCTTGTGGAGGAATTGTTCGAAGCTCCCCGGCATTCTCCACCAAGGATGGGCCAGTGTCGGCGCCACCACGCAAAACAGAGCGAGGATCAGCGCCGAGTAGGTCGCCGTTTGCGGAATGAAAAGGCAGACCACCGACACAATTTCATAAACGATCACGATCGATAGCAAAACCGGCGGCATGGGCAGGCCGATCTCTTTTCTCATCATTTGAACCGTGTCGCTAAATCCGGTCGTATTGTTCCAAACCCCCACTAGCATATAGAGTGCGAGCAGCGCCCGGCCTGCCAATTGCGCGATGTGCTCCCAGCCCATGACGTTCCCCCATGTTCTTGGTCGGCGACTCTAGCGCGGATCTCGACGGCAGGAAATATAGGGCCGGTGCCGCAAGCGCAGGCAACCGCGGGCTCATCGGATGCCAACGTCAACCCGGTCGCTTGGCTTGCGAACCGTCACCACGTTGCGGTCGGATTGGTCTCGAGAAGGTGGTGACCGGACGAAATCCTTCGCATCAACTCCAGCGTGGTGCCTGCCGCCCCGTCAGTATTCGATCACGGGAGACCAATCGGCTGTGCGCCGGGTTGTCGCTATTTCCTCGTAGAGAAGCCGCGCTTCGGCCGCGGGGCCACGACGCTGGCCCAGTGCACGTATCTCGATGACATGGTCGGCTGCGCCCAAGCGCAGCGACACGCGGTCGCCGATCCGGGCGTGCTGCGCCGGCTTCACCGCGCGGCCGTCCAACAGCACAAGACCCTCTGCGATCTGCCGCGCCGCCAACGACCGCGTCTTGGCGAAGCGAGCCTGCCATAGCCATTTGTCGAGCCGCAGTCCGTCGCTCATCGTCTTAAGTTCAGGTCCTTGAGCTTGGCGAACGGATGGTCGTTCGCCACCTCGGCGCGATGCGCGCGGCGCGCCGCTGGGCGGTGCCGTTTGGCAGGGTGGCCGGGCCGGGGGTGGAATGTGACTGCACCCGCGCCGTCGGCGACCGCGCGATATCCGAGTGCTGGCAGCATCGTTGGCAGTTCCTCGAGTCGCGCGCCAGCGAGCTTCGCCAGTTCCACCGTTGCAGCGAATGGTCCCGGCCGTGCCAGCCGCCGCAGCGTTGCCGCCAAGGTCTCAAGGCGATCAACGCGCAACAGGCGCTCGCCCAGAAGGACGAAGCCGAGCGCCGCATAAAATTCCTCCGATATCGCGGGGTCGCGCGATGCCGCAGTGCCCGAAGGCAGGGCGGGCACCGAGGCGCCGCGTGCTGCCGACCACAATGCCGCGCGCAACGCCTGCGCCTTGGGTCTGAGCAACGCGGGCACATAGAGATGGCGCGCACCGAAATGCAGGCCACGCCGCGCCAAGGCCTTGCGCTCGCCGGACGGCAGCGCCGCCACGGCATCGGCAATCGCGATCGCAGGCAGCACACCCAGCCCCTCGGCGAAGGCGGAACAGGATCGCGCGGGCATGACCAGACCATTCGCTCTCATCTTCGACGGCAATGAGCGGGCCCAGCTCGCGGCCCAATTCCGCGCGCAGGAAGTTGGCGAGCCGGCGCCTGACGGTTTCGCGCGCATTGCCCTCGAGGCTCTCGGCGGCAAGCAGCGCCGCTTGCGGGTGCAAAACATCGTCGCCGGCGCCAGTTGCGCCACTTCCTCTCCCTGCCACAGGATTTTGCCGTCGGGCGCTAGACCAAATTCTGCATCCGGTGCGTCGCACAATCGCCGCACCCGCATCGCGATCTCGCGCCGCATCGCGCCCTGCGCCGCCGCAACCAGTGCTTTCGGTACATCAGCGTCGGGCTTAAAGCGAAAACTGTGGAGTCGGCCGATCGGCTTGGCCCTCGACCTGAACCTCGCCCACTGCGTTGACCGACGCCATGAGGTCGGCGCGGTCGTGGCGGCGCCGCGCCAGGATGCCGGAGTGACGATCGACGAAACGCTGCGTCAGTCGGTCGTGCAGCGCGTCCGACAATCGGTCCTCGATGGCGCGGGCGCGCTCTTGCCACGAGGCGGCGTCGGGGAGCCAATCGGGCCGGTGCGCGATATAGGTCCAGGTGCGGATATGCGCGATGCGGTTCATCAGCGTGTCGATGTCGCCGTCGGCGCGATCAAGGCGACTGACCTGCGCCGCCACCCAGTCGATCGGCAGCCGCCCCGTTGGTCCGCGTAAATGGCGGAAGATCTGACTCAGAAGCCGCGCGTGCTGTTCCGACATCACCTTGCGGAAATCGGGGATTTGGCAGACCTCCCACAACAGCCGTACCAGGTCGCGCTCGGCGCCAGCGTCACGAATGTCGGCATCGCGCGCCAGCGTCGCCAGCGCTTGATGATCGTCGGCGTCGCGGGTGGTGATCAGGCCGGCCTGGCGCGGCCTTCGCGTCGAGGCTCTCGCAGCAGTGCCGTCGACCGAGCCGAAAAGTCGAGCCGCGCGTTGCGCCAATAGAGCCGCGTCAGCGGATCGAAACGATGTTCCTTCGATCGCCGCGACCAGCTCCGGCACCAAAGACGGCTCGTCGGCGGTGACGCCGAAAGTGCCGTCGCTCATATGGCGGCCTGCGCGGCCCGGCGATCTGCGCGATCTCGGCCGCCGCGAGACGGCGCGGCATGCGGCCGTCGAACTTCACCAGCTTCGCGAAGGCGACATGGTCGAGATCCATGTTGAGGCCCATGCCGATCGCGTCGGTCGCCACCATGTAGTCGACCTCGCCAGCCTGGAACATGCCGACCTGCGCGTTGCGTGCGCGCGGACTGAGCGCGCCCATCACCACGGCGGTGCCGCCGCGCCGGCGGCGGATCGCCTCAGCCAATTCGAATACCTCGGCGACGGCGAAGGCCACCACGGCGCTGCGTGGCGGCAAACGCTGCAGCTTCTTCTCACCGGTATAGATCAGGGTCGAAAAACGCGGCCGCGACACAAGCTGCGCCTTCCGGCACGAGGCGCTTGAGCAGCGGCTTGATCGTGTCGGCGCCCAAAAACATGGTCTCGGCGGTACCGCGCGCATGCAAGAGCCGGTCGGTGAAGACATGGCCCCGTTCCGCATCCCCGCAGAGCTGGATTTCGTCGATCGCCATGAATTCGACCGCGCGGTCGAGCGGCATCGATTCAACGGTACAGACGAAATAGGCCGGATTGGGGGGCAGGATCTTCTCTTCGCCGGTAATGAGCGCGACCTTGCGCGCCCCTTTGAGCCGCACCACCCGGTCGTAGTTCTCCCGCGCCAGCAGCCGCAGCGGAAAACCGATCATGCCGTTCTGATGACCGAGCATGCGCTCGATGGCGAGGTGGGTCTTGCCGGTATTGGTCGGCCCGAGAACGGCCGACACCCGCGGGGCGGAGAAAGACACGGCCCTTACTTCATCATGATTTGGGCGAAAGGCAAGAGGGCGCAATGGCGCGTCGCTGGCGACCGTCAGGCCTCGTCACGCTTCGGCTGGTACGGCCGCACCACCCGATCTCTCTGCCATGGCGGGGCGCCGATTGGCTCGATATCATGGAACGGCGCGTGGTGCGGCCTTATGATACGCATCCGGCGTAAGTCTCTGCGATCGCATTGGCGCCGAAGAAACCGACCGCATATTGGAAAATCGCACCCGACCCCCCGGAACCTGTCTTGAACCTATCGAAAACCGACGGTGCCGGCCGCTTCAGCCGCCCGCCCCTTGAACGGACGGTATCGCCTGCCCCATATCTTCGCCGGTCGTACGGAGGAATAGGAAACCGATGCCCCAAGAAACCCGAACTTTCCAGGCGGAAGTCAGCCGCCTTTTGGACATCGTCGCCCACTCGCTTTACAGCCAAAAAGAGATCTTCCTGCGGGAACTGATCTCCAACGCCTCCGACGCTTGCGACCGGTTGCGTTACCTGGCGTTGACGAAGCCGGCGCTGATTGCCGACGATCCCGAGCTTGCCGTTACCCTCACCCCCGACAAGAAGGCCAATACGCTCACGGTCGCCGATAACGGCATCGGCATGTCCCATGACGAGCTCGTCGAAAATCTCGGCACGATCGCGCGCTCCGGCACCGCATCTTTCGTGCAAAGCCTCTCGGGCGATGCCAAGAAGGACATGGCGCTGATCGGTCAATTCGGCGTCGGCTTTTACTCCGCCTTTATGGTGGCAAAGCGGGTCGATGTGGTGTCGCGCAAGGCCGGCGATAGCGAAGCCTGGCGCTGGTCGTCCGACGGCAAAGGCGAATTCTCCGTCGAGCCGGCCGAGCGCCCGAGCCGCGGCACTACCATCACCCTCTTCCTCAATGACGACGAGAAGGACTTTCTGGAGGAATTCCGCATCCGCAATGTGGTGAAGACCTATTCAGACCATATCGCGCTGCCGATACGCCTCGTCAGCGACGACAAGACATCGACCATCAACGCCGCTTCCGCGCTGTGGACACGGCCCAAAAGCGAGATTACGCCGCAGCAGTACCAGGAATTTTATCACGATGCGGCCCACCAGTTCGACGAACCGTGGCTGACGATTCACGCCAAGGCCGAGGGCACGCTCGAATATACCAGCTTGCTGTTCATCCCCTCGACCAAGCCGTTCGACCTCTTCGACATCGATCGCAAGGCCCGGGTGAAACTCTATGTCCGCCGCGTCTATATCACCGACGACGCTCCGGGCCTGGTGCCACCCTATCTGCGCTTCCTCAAGGGCATCGTCGATTCGGAGGATCTGCCGCTCAACATCAGCCGCGAGATGTTGCAGCACAATCCGATGGTGGCGCGGATGAAGAGCCAGATCGTGAAGCGCGTCATCTCGGAGCTGGCGAAAAAAGCCAAGGATGATCCGGCGGAGTACGTCAAGTTCTGGGACAATCTGGGCGTGGTCCTGAAAGAGGGCATCTACGAGGATTTCGAAAATCGCGAGGCTTTGGTGCCGCTGGTACGCTTCCACTCGACGGCAGCGGAGGGGCTGACGTCGCTTGACGACTATGTTTCACGGATGAAGCCGGGTCAGAAGGCGATCTATTTCATCACCGGCGACCGGCTCGAGACGCTGCAAAAATCGCCGCAGCTCGAGGGTTTCCGCGCCAAGGGCGTCGAGGTCATGCTGTTGACCGATCCCGTCGACGAGTTCTGGCTGCCGGCGCTCGGCGAATATCAGAAGCACGAATTCCACTCGGTGACGCGTGGCGCTCCCGAACTCGACAAGATCGAGGCGTCCGACAAGGAGGCGGATGAACAAAAAGAGGATGAGCCGAAGACCGACCTCGCCAGCCTCATCGCCTTGTTCAAGCTCACCCTCGGCGATGCGGTGCGCGACGTGCGGCCCTCCGAACGCCTGACCGAAAGCGCCGTGTGCCTGGTCGCCGATCAAGAGGATATGGATCTCCATATGGAGCGGATGTTGCGCCAGCATCGCCGAACCGTCGGCGACACGAAACGCATCCTCGAAATCAACCCGAAGCACAAGCTGATCGCACGCCTGGCCGACCGCGCCGGCAAGGACGGCGCCGCCGATGCACTCCAGGATTTCGTCTGGCTGTTGTTCGATCAGGCGCGGCTGTTGGAGGGCGAGGCGCTGCCCGATCCCACAGCTTTCGCCTCGCGCATGTCGGCGGCTTTGGAAAAAGGGCTGGGGTAGACTTGGATGAGGCGGAGGTTTTGCGCGCGGGCCAACCGATCGCTGGTCGCGCCTACTAGCTCGATGAACCGGGTAGCGTCGCCGCGGTGAGAATGGGGCCGGTGCCGCCTACCTGCAACAGCACGGCAACCTCGTCGCCGGCGGCGCTGCCGTCGGCAACATCGAGATCGAGCGGCTGACCGTGCCAGGCACCGATGGATTTGAAGCTGCGGACCACCTGATAATCGTGCGCCGTGGCGCCCTCATTCTCGCCGCGCGCCACCTTGGTCTCGTGCTGCCGGTCGATTCCGACCAACCACACCGTTGCCGTTGCCGCTGCCGCGGCGTTGCCGGCGCCGATATGAACGTGATAGGCCGCGCCCCGCTTTTCGACTGAAAGGACAGGGCCGATCTGGGGGCGCTGCCGCGCCGCAGCGAGCATTGGCGCAATCTTGTTTGGCTCCGAGCCGACCCCTTGGCTGCTGCCGTCGATGATCATTTGCGGCGTATAGACATAGTGCAGGCCTAGTCGTTGGCCATAAGCGCGTTGTCGCGCCGCGGCGAGCGGCAAGGAATAGGGATCGGTCCAGCCGATATAGTTCCAATAATCGATGTGGAACCCGAGCGCCAGAATACCGGGCCGGTGCGCCAGCTGTCCGAGATAGGCATCTGCCGGCGGGCAGGAGCTGCAGCCCTGGCTGGTAAAGAGTTCGACGACTATCGGCGGGTTCGACGCCGTCTCGGCGTGCGCCGGAAGGACCAGCGCGATCAGCGTCGCCGCGTGCCAGAACCGCTTTACCATGCGCGCATATTGCCTGTCGCCGCCGCGCCGTGCCAGTCACTTGCGGTCACGAGCGAGTGATCGTTTGATAACCAACTATTTTTCTGGAACCAGCGCTAAGTCAGCATCGACGGTGAGCGCGATCGTGCCGTTACCGGCGGCCGCGGCGGGCGGTGGCGCGGTGGCCTCGAAGGCGCGTGCCTGCATCATCACCGGACGCACTCCCAGAGGCTGCGTTGCGTTGCCGACACGCAGCGTGACAATGCGTGCCACCCTGAGCCGCAGTGTCGCGGCGATCTCCCTCGCGCGCGCCGTTAGCGCGTTGAGCGCGTCGTCGGTTAGCGACCGCTGCGCGGCGCGCAAGGTCTCGGGCGCCACGTCGAAATTCATGTCACCAATCGTCAGCCCGTCGGCCTGCAATTGGCCAGCGAGGTTCAGGAGCACCGCGAAGTCGCGGCCGATCAGGATGAGATCCTGGAACGCGTGCCATTGCGGCGGCAACGGCTTCTGACCCGAGCCGGGCGGCGCGCGCTCCTCGGTTTGATAGTTGCCGCTTGCGAACTCAACCGTCCGCACCGCCTTGACCTTGTCCAGCGCCGCGCTCATGCGGCGATTGAGTTCGGCCTGGATCCGAACGCGATCGGTACCGGCCACCTCGACGCGCATGTCAATCGTCAACCGGTCGCGCGGTACCATGCGTTCGGCGGTCTCGTTGAGCTGCAACACGGTAGGGCTTGGCTCCGGCTCGGCGGCCGCTGCGGGCACCGCTACCGCGAGCATTGCCGCCACTGCGAGCCCAACGATCCACATGATCGGTTTTCGGGTCCTAAGCCGCCGTCATCATGTGACGCAGCACATACTGCAGAATACCGCCGTGCCGGAAATATTCGAGTTCGTCGAGGGTGTCGATCCGACACAGAACCTGGATCGTCTCAGACGTGCCGTTGGCGCGATGGATCTGGCACGGCAGCTCGATCCGTGGCTTGAGCCCGGTCTTGATGTTGAGGATGTCGAATTTCTCCGTGCCGTCAAGCTTCAAGGTCTGCCGGTTCATGCCCCGCGTGAATTCCAGCGGCAAGACCCCCATGCCGATCAAATTGGAGCGATGGATGCGTTCGATGCTTTCGGCGATCACCGCACGGACGCCGAGGAGCCGCGTCCCCTTCGCGGCCCAGTCGCGCGACGACCCCATGCCGTAATCCTTTCCGGCAATGATCACCAGCGGTACGCCCGCGGCCTGATACAGCATTGCGGCGTCGTAGATCGGCATTACCTTGCCGTCGGGCTGATACTTGGTCATGCCGCCCTCGACGCCTGGCACCATCTCGTTGCGAATGCGGATATTGGCGAATGTACCCCGCATCATGACCTCATGATTGCCGCGGCGCGAACCATAGGAGTTGAAATCCAACGGCCGCACCTGATGCGCCAAAAGAAAAGTGCCGGCAGGGCTGTCGGTCTCGATGGTGCCGGCGGGCGAGATGTGATCGGTGGTGACGCTGTCGCCGAGAACCGCGAGCTCGCGCGCTTCGATCACGTCGGTAAGAGCGGCCGGCTCCTTCGGCATGTCGACAAAATAAGGCGGATCGGCGATGTAAGTAGAACCGCTGTCCCAGGTGAAGGTGGTGCTGCCGGCGACCTCGACCTTCCGCCATTCCTCCGGCCCCTTGAAGACATCGCCGTAGCGCTTGCGGAACATCGCGGGCGTAAGGCTCTTGGCCATCGTCGCTTCGATCTCCTGGCGCGACGGCCAGATGTCGCGCAGGAAAACCGGCCGCGCATCATCGGCGCGTCCGAGCGGTTCGTTGACCAGGTCGAGCTTGACCGACCCCGCCAGCGCATAGGCGACGACCAGTGGCGGCGACGCCAGGTAGTTGGCGCGCACTTGCGGATGGACGCGGCCCTCGAAATTGCGGTTGCCGGAGAGCACGGCGGCAACCACCAGCTCTTCCTGATCGATGGTCTCGGCAACCGGTTCGGGCAGCGGCCCCGAATTGCCGATGCAGGTGGTACAGCCATAGCCGACCAGGTTGAAGCCCAAGGCATCGAGGTCCTTGTTAAGACCGGAGGCCTCGAAATACTCCGTCACCACCTGACTGCCCGGCGCCAGCGACGTCTTGACCCAGGGCTTGACCTTGAGGCCGCGCCGCACTGCGTTGCGGGCTAAGAGCCCTGCCGCCAACATGACACTCGGATTAGACGTGTTGGTGCAACTCGTGATCGCTGCAATCACGACATCGCCGTCCTTGAGCATGTAATTCGTGCCCGGCACAGGCGTGGGGCCGCCGGTCTTGGCGCGGTCGCGATTGGCGGCGAGTTTGGGCGCCTCGGCGGCGAAGCCGTTGGCGACGCCGCTCAATGCCACGCGATCCTGGGGGCGACGCGGTCCAGCCATCGCCGGCTCGACGTCTTTCAAATCAAGTGTCACCGTATCGGTGAAGAGCGGATCGGGCGTGGCGGCGTCATGCCACAGGCCTTGGGCCTTGGCATAGGACTCGACCAGCACGACCTGGGCCGGATCGCGGCCGCTGAACCGGAGATAGTTCAATGTCTCGGCATCGATCGGGAAAAACCCGCAAGTCGCGCCATACTCGGGCGCCATGTTGGCGATGGTGGCGCGATCGGGAAGGCTGAGCGCACCGAGGCCAGGACCGAAAAATTCAACGAATTTCCCAACCACACCCTTCTTGCGCAACATTTGTGTCACCATCAGCACCAAATCGGTCGCCGTGGCCCCCTCGCCGAGCCTGCCGTCGAGGCGGAATCCCACGATCTCCGGCAACAGCATCGAAATCGGCTGGCCCAACATGGCCGCCTCGGCTTCGATACCGCCAACCCCCCAGCCGAGAACGGCAAGGCCGTTGACCATGGTGGTGTGACTATCGGTGCCCACGAGCGTGTCAGGATAGACAATGGTGCGACCGTTCTCTTCGGCGCGCCATACCACCCGCGCCAGATATTCGAGATTGACCTGATGGCAAATGCCAGTGCCGGGGGGCACAACGCGGAAATTATTGAACGCCTCCTGGCCCCACTTCAAAAACGCATAGCGCTCATGGTTGCGCTCGAATTCCAAAGCGACATTGCGACGAAAGGCGCGCTCATTGCCAAAGACATCGACCATAACCGAGTGGTCGATGACGAGATCGACGGGCGATAGCGGATTGATCCGCCTTGGATCGCCGCCGAGCTTGACCATCGCTTGGCGCATCGCCGCCAGATCGACCACCGCTGGCACGCCGGTGAAGTCCTGCATCAGGACACGCGCCGGGCGAAACGCAATCTCGTGGTCGGATCGGCGGTCCTTGAGCCAGGCCGCAACGGCCTTGACGTCATCAATCGAAACCGTTCTGCCGTCTTCCAGCCGCACCAGATTTTCGAGCAACACCTTCATGGCATAAGGCAGGCGGGAGAGGTCGCCAAGCCGTGCCTTTTCCGCGGCCACGGGCAGGCTGAAATAATCGTAGTCCTTGCCGTCAATCGTAAGGGTTCTCCTGGTCTCCAGTGAATCTTGTCCAATAACTGACACGGGACTTGCCTCCCTCTCGACAACGGCAAAGTGCAGGAATCAACCGTAGCATAGGCATTATTGCCGACGCTATGTCGCACCGCGCCGCACCGGAGAGGCACGACAGCGGGGCGAAAAAACCATTATTTCGCCATCATTTCATCGAACCACCGACAGATTCGGTTTTCATATTTTGGGTCAGAGACGATGTTATCGTCTCTTACCTCCGTAGCGGTCCATCCCCCCGACCGCTCGTCTCTGCGGCCCCGGTTTCCCCCAACCGGGGCCGTTACCTTTTGTCCGCACGGAATCCTCGGTATCATCAGGTCATCATGGCCGACGAAACCACGGGTTTGTTTGCAGGCAAAGATCTTGCCTGCCGGCGCGGCGAGCGTTTGATCTTCGCGGGCCTCGATTTCGCGTTGCCGCCGCGCGGGGTCCTGCTTCTGCGGGGCCCAAACGGCAGCGGAAAATCGAGCCTCTTGCGCTTGATGGCGGGTCTCTCGCGCCCCGAAAAAGGCGTCATCAGCTGGAATGGCACCAACGTTTCTGACGATGCCGCCGCTCACCGCGCGCGGCTTCATTTCATCGGACATTTGGACGCCGTAAAGCCGATCTTGGAGGTCGCGGAATCGCTTACCTTCTGGGCGGAGATGCGCGGCGTTGGTTCAACCATTCCTGCAGCGCTCGCCCATTTCCATCTCTCCCGTCTAGCTCCGTTGCCGTGTCGGTTCCTGTCGGCGGGTGAGCGCAAACGTGTCGCGCTCGCGCGCCTGGTCGCAAGTCCGGCCACGCTCTGGTTGCTGGACGAGCCGACCACCAGCCTCGATGCCGCCGGTGCCGAAGATTTACACCGCGCCATCACGACTCATCGCGCAGCTGGCGGCCAGGTCGTCATCGCCAGCCACGGACCGCTCGCACTCGAAAATGCGATGACCTTGGCGCTCGACGATTACACGCCCCGCACCCGCGCGATCGCGGCGTGAACGGTTTCCTCCGGTTGGTGCGGCGCGATTTGCGCCTGGCGTTGCGTCAGGGCGGCGACGCGGCGATGGTGCTGGCGTTCTTTTTGTTGGCCGTCGCACTCTTCCCTTTCGGTGTGGGGCCGGAGCCCGAAGTGCTACGCCGTATCGCCCCAGGCACCGTCTGGGTTACGGCATTGTTGGCCGCGCTGTTGTCACTCGAGCGCCTCTTCCTTGCCGATTACGATGACGGCTCGCTCGAGGCCCTTGCCCTGATGCCGCTGCCGTTGGAGATCCAGGTATTGGCCAAGGCGCTGGCCCATTGGCTTACCACCGGCCTGCCGCTGACGATCGTGGCGCCGCTCTTGGCGCTCTTGCTCCATCTCGATCGCAGCGGTTATGGCGCCCTCGTACTCGGCATGGCACTCGGCACCCCAACTTTGAGCCTTATCGGTGCTGTTGGTGCGGCCCTGACCTTGGGGGCGCGGCGAGGGGGCGTCCTTTTGTCGCTGTTGGTGCTGCCGCTCTATATTCCTGTGCTGATCTTTGGGGTGAGTGCCGTCGAGGCCCAAATAATCGGCGTCAGCGCCCGGCCTCACCTTCTCCTGCTCGTGGCGCTGCTGCTGGCGGCCATCCCCCTGGCGCCGCTGGCGGCTGCGGCGGCGCTGCGCCAGGCGGTAGAGTAGCGGGATCGAATGCGCTAAAACCGGTCCATGTTTCGCTTCGCCAATCCGGCCCGTTTTATGCGTTTGAGCGCGGCCATGCTGCCCTGGTGCGTGGGGGCAACCGCACTATTGCTGGCGGGGGGATTGGTCTTGGCCTTGGTTGTTTCTCCGCCTGACTACCAGCAGGGCGAAGCGGTGCGCATCATGTACGTCCATGTTCCCGCCGCTTACCTGGCGAGCTTGGCCTATGTCGTGGTCGCGCTGGCGAGCGCAACCACTCTGATTTGGCGCCATCCGCTGGCCGATATAGCGGCTCAAGAGGCGGCCCCGCTCGGCGCCGGCTTCACCCTTATCTGTCTCATCACGGGATCGCTCTGGGGTGAGCCGATGTGGGGTACCTGGTGGGTTTGGGATGCGCGCCTGACCTCGGTGCTGGTGCTGTTCTTTCTTTATCTCGGCTATATCGCGCTGGTGCATGCTTTCGACGACCCGACCCGCGGCGCGCGGGCCGGCGCCATCCTGGCGCTGGTCGGGGTGGTCAATCTCCCGATCATCAAATTCTCGGTCGATTGGTGGAGCACGCTACATCAGCCCGAGAGCATTTTTCGTCTCGGCGGTCCGACCATAGCCGCAGCAATGCTCTGGCCTTTGGCGGTCATGGCGCTGGGTTTCACCTTGTTCTTCATTACGCTGCTGCTGGTGCGGATGCGCGGCCGCTTGCTGGCCGCCAAGATCCGCGCCTTGCGTCTTGTCGGATGATGGCCGGGATCGAGCGTTTCCTGTCGATGGGCGGCTATGCGGTTTTTGTTTGGCCGGCCTTTGCGGTCGCGGTGCTGATCATGGCGGCATTGGCGATTGACAGCGTTGCCGGCTATCGCCGCCACCTGCGGGAATTGGCACGGCTTGAAGGCAACATGCCATGAAACGAAAGCATCGCCGTTTGCTCTACGTGTTGACCGGATTAGCGCTGCTCGCGGGAGCCGCCGCGATTGTGCTGAGCGTGCTAAGCGACAATCTCGTGTTCTTCTACAGCCCGACCGATCTCGTCACCCAACGCATCCCCGATGGACGTCGCTTGCGCATCGGCGGTCTGGTCGCCGACGGCAGTGTGCATCGCTCGGCCGATGGCAAGATCATCACTTTTTATGTCACCGACAGGGCCCATCAGGTTCAAATCATCTATTCGGGCCCGTTGCCCGACCTCTTTCGGGAAGGACAGGGTGTCGTGGTCGAAGGTGTGCGCGGAACGAACGGCAGAATCATGGCCTCAACCGTGCTGGCGAAGCATGATGAGCGCTATATGCCGCCGGAGGTGGTTGACGCCTTGAAACGTGCCGGCCGTTGGCAAGAAAGCGCGGCGGCATCGAGGTAAGTGATGAGACGTTTGCTAGCGCAACTGCCCCGATCGGTCGCCCCTCGCCCTGGCGGGCATCGCCGCTGCGACGAGGGCTCAGCGACAGCGGGCGGAACCCGCCGCCGAGCTCCATGATCATCGAGCTCGGGCACTTTGCGTTGACGTTGGCGCTGCCCTTGGCGCTGATCCAGGCGACCGTGCCGCTCTGGGGCGCTGAACGCCGCCACGCCGGCATGATGGCACTCGGCGACATGACGGCCCTTGCTCAGTTCGCCCTGATCGCGCTCGCCTTTGCCACCCTGGTCAACGCTTATGTCACTTCGGATTTTTCCGTGCTCAACGTCGCGGAGAACAGTTCGTCGGCCAAGCCGCTCATCTACAAGATCAGCGGCGTGTGGGGGAACCACGAAGGCTCGATGATGCTGTGGGTGTTGATTCTCACCTTGTTCGGCGCCGCCGTCGCATGGTTCGGCGATAATCTCCCGGCGCCGCTGAAGGCCCGCGTCCTCGCGGTGCAGGCCATGATCGGTGCCGGATTTTTTCTGTTCATTCTATTCACGTCCGACCCGTTTCAACGTCTCGCCGATCCGCCGCTCGACGGCAGCGGGCTCAATCCGGTGCTGCAAGACCCCGGCCTCGCCTTTCATCCGCCCATGCTCTATCTGGGATATGTCGGATTTGCCGTCGCCTTTGCCTTTGCCGTCGCGGCGCTGATCGAAGGCAAGGTCGATGCCGCCTGGGCGCGCTGGGTGCGGCCTTGGACCTTGGCGGCGTGGTGCGCCCTGACGATCGGCATCGCCATGGGAAGCTGGTGGGCCTACTACACGCTGGGCTGGGGCGGCTGGTGGTTCTGGGACCCGGTCGAGAATGCCTCCTTCATGCCCTGGCTCGTAGGCACGGCGCTCCTGCATTCCGCCATCGTGGTAGAAAAGCGCGACGCGCTCAAGGGCTGGACCGTGCTGCTTGCGATTCTCACCTTTTCGCTGTCCTTAGTCGGGACCTTCTTGGTGCGCTCCGGCGTGCTGACCTCGGTTCATGCCTTCGCGCTCGATCCCAAACGCGGCCTTTTTATCCTGGTCCTGCTCGCGGTCGCGATCGGCGGCTCGCTGCTGCTCTACGCCATCCGTGCCCCGGCGCTGGCGGGCGGCGGCTTGTTTGCGCCGATCTCGCGCGAAGGCGCGCTGGTGCTAAACAATGTGCTGCTTGCGACCGGTGCCGCGACCGTGTTTCTCGGCACCCTTTATCCGTTGTTCCTCGATGCGGTCGGGGGGCCGAAGCTGTCGGTCGGTTATCCGTTCTTCGATCGCACCTTCGTGCCGATCATGGTTCCGCTATTGCTCGCGGTTGCAGTCGGCCCCTTCCTCGGCTGGAAGCGTGGCGATCTTGGCGGTGCGTTAGAGCGCCTCTGGATCGCGTTTGGGCTCGCCTTGCTGATCGGCGCGATCGCGCTCTACCTCAGCCAAGGCGGGCCGATCCTCGCCGTCGGTGGACTGATGTTGGCGGCCTGGGTCGGCTTCGGCGCGATCACCGAATGGGTAGAGCGTACCAGGCTGAGTTGGCGCCGCGCGCTTCATCTGCCACGGGCGGCACACGGCATGACGCTGGCTCACTTGGGGTTGGCGGTGACTGTGGCCGGCATTGCCGCGTCCGCCTGGCAGGTCGAACACATCGCCGTCATGCATCCCGGCGACAACATCGCGATCGGCGGGTATGTGCTGCATCTTGACCGCATTAGCGGGCGTGACACGCCGAGCTATCATGCCGAGCGTGCCGATATCACCGTGAGCGCCGGCGATCGCGCCATCACGGTGATGCATCCCGAGAAGCGCAGTTACCAGTTGGAACAGATGACGCGTGGCGAGACCGCGATCCGGACAACTTTCCTCGCCGATCTTTATCTCGCTCTCGGCGACGATGATGGCAAGGGCGGCGCCACGATCCGCGCCTATTGGAAGCCGTTGGTGCCGTGGATCTGGATCGGCGCCCTGTTCATGGCATTGGGTGGCGCATTAAGTCTGTCTGATCGGCGCTTTCGCGTCGGCGTTGCCCGCCGCACCGTGCCGGCGAGCGCCGTGACCGAGCCCGGAGAATGAGTGCGATGCGCCGTTTCATTTACATCGTTCCGCTGGCGCTGTTTGTTGCCTTGGTGATTTATTTCTTTGTGGCGATGCACGGCGGATACGATCCGTCAACTCTACCCTCGGCGATGATCGGCAAGCCGGTACCAGCGTTCGATTTACCGGGACCTCTGGTGCCCCCCAACTATGCCGGACCGCAGGTGAAACTCGGCTTTTCCAATCGCGACATGCTCGGCCACGTCGTGTTGGTAAATTTTTTCGCTTCTTGGTGTGTTCCATGTCGCGTCGAGCATCCGGTGCTGATGGGGCTCGGGCCAATGGCCAACGTGCCGGTGGTCGGTATCGCCTACAAGGACAAGTCCCGGGACGCAGTTGGCTTCCTCAACGAATACGGCAATCCCTATGTCGCGATCGGCATGGACGAGGGCGGACGAACCGGCATCGATTTCGGCGTCTACGGCGTTCCGGAGACCTATCTCATCGATAAGCACGGCATTGTCCGGCTGCGCTATGTCGGTCCGCTGACCGCCGAGATTGTGGCACAAGAGATCTTGCCGGCGGTCCGCGCCTTGCAGCAGTCGCCATGAGGATTTTTTTCATCCTTGCAATTTTGCTGACCGCACTGATGCCGTCCGCTCGCGCCGTCGAGCCAAATGAAATGCTGAAAAGCCCGGCCCTTGAGGC
The DNA here is from genome assembly GCA_963804725.1 of uncultured Alphaproteobacteria bacterium. Classification (GTDB taxonomy): domain Bacteria; phylum Pseudomonadota; class Alphaproteobacteria; order ATCC43930; family CGMCC-115725; genus JAATGI01. Next base: position 587,734 of record CAWDRN010000001.1, read on the forward strand.
GCGCGCGCGCGCACTATCGCGGGAGTTGCGCTGTCTCGTTTGCCAGAACGAATCGATCGACAATTTCAACGCCGACTTGGCGCATGATCTGCGCCTGTTGTTGCGCCAACGCTTGGCGGCGGGGGACACCGACCAACAGGCCATCGATTTCATTGTCGCACGCTACGGCGATTTCGTACTGCTGAAGCCGCCGGTCGAGCCGGCGACCTACTTGCTGTGGTTTGGACCGGCGGCATTGTTGATCATCGCGGCCGCCGGTGCCTTCATCTTCGTTAGCCGCCGCAACCGCACGCTGGCCGAGCCTGCGCCGCTCTCCGCGGCGGAAAAGCGGCGGCTCGATACGCTGCTGCGCGACCCGTATTGATATGGCAATGCTACCGATAGCGTTGGCCGCGGTGCTGGCGGTGCTCGTCCTCGGTTTCGTTTTCGTGCCGCTTGCGCGCGGCCGCACGGCACGACGCACCGGGCGTGACGTCCTCGCCCGCGCAGTCTATCGCGACCAGTTGGCGGAGCTGGCACGGGACCGCGAACGGGGCATCATCGATGCCCGCGAAGCATCAGCAGCGCAGCGCGAAATCGAGCGACGCCTCTTGGCCAGCGACCGAACCGATGATTCGAGCGACCTCAGGCCGCGGCCGATGCTGGCCGCCGTGCTCGGCGCCGCTACACTGCTTTTGGCTGCCGGTCTCTACGCGAGGCTGGGCAATCCCGATTTGCCCGATTTGCCTTATGCCGATCGCGCGGCGGCGCCCGCGATCGCCAGTCATCAAATGCCGACGGATCTCAACAAGGCCGTCGCCGGTCTCGAAGCCAAGCTCAAGGACCATCCCGATAATCTTGAAGGCTGGATCCTCTTGGGACGCACCGAAGCCGTGCGCCAACGCTGGGGAAAAAGCGCCGAGGCGATGCGCCACGCCATGACGCTGGCGCCGAACCGGCCCGACATCGCCACTGCCTATGGCGAAATGCAGATCATGGCCGATGGCGGGTTGGTGACGCCGCCGGCTCGCGACGCCTTTACCGCGGCCCTTCAGCAAGAGCCCAAAGACCTGCGCGCGCTGTGGTATCTCGGTCTTGAAGCCGTGCAGCAGCGCAAAGTCGGGATGGCGCGCGACTATTGGCGAAAGCTGCTCGGGCTGTTACCGGCGAATGGTGAGGAACATCAGAGCGTGGCCGCAGCGCTCGAGACGCTCGACAAGGCGCAAAAGGCGGCAAAGGAAGCCACACCGCCGAATTAGCTAAACCGCGGTCACCTTCTCGCGCTTTGCCAATTCCTCCGAGACCAGCTCCTTCCTCGACAATTTGCCAACCGCGGTCTTCGGCAGACTGGCGCGGAACTCAATCTCCGCTGGCATTTCATATTTGGCGAGGCGGTCGGCGAGAAACACGCGCAGCTCATCGAAGGTGAAGGGACTGGCATTCGGCTTCAGTGCAATGAACGCCTTCGCCGATTGACCACGATAGGGATCGGGTACGCCGATCACCGTCACCTCGGCGACCGACGGATGCTCGTAGATGGCCTCTTCGATGGTGCGCGGATAGACGTTGAAGCCGCCGGAAATGATCAGATCCTTCTTGCGGTCGACAATGGTGAGGTAACCGTCCCGATCCAGGTAGCCGATGTCGCCGGTATGGAAGCGGCCGCCGCGAAACGCCTCAGCCGTGGCTTCGGGCTTCTTCCAATAACCCTTCATCACAGTCGGACCGGTGATGCAGATCTCGCCGCGCTCGCCCTGCGGCATCAGGTCGAGGCCCGTCTCGAGATCGACGATCTCGACCATGGTCAGTGGCGCCGGCATGCCCACCGAGCCGAGGTGCGGATCTTCGTCAAGGCGCTGGAAGGTGGCGACCGGCGCGGTTTCGGTCAGCCCATAGCCCTCGGCCGGTGTCACGCCGGTCAATGCCTTGAAGCGCGTCGCTACTTCGACCGGCAAAGGCGCGCCGCCTGAACCGCACTGCCTGAGTGAGGAAATGTCGAATTCTTTGATGCGTGGGTGATTGACCATGGCGGTGAACATGGTCGGCACGCCGGGGAACACGGTGATCTTCTTGCGGGTGATGTCGGCGAGTGCACGCTCGGCGTCAAAACGCAAATGCAGCACGATCGTCGCCGCGACGGCAATCGAGAGCTGCATGACGATGCCGAGGCCGAAAATGTGGAATAGCGGCAACACCATTAGGGTTTTGTCTTGCGCGAAACGCAAATCCTTGCCGAGCCAGCGATTGCGGATTCCAATCACGGCGCGGAAATTGGCATGAGTCAGCATCGCTCCCTTGGGCTCGCCCGTGGTACCGCCGGTATAGACGAGGCACGCAATCTCATTATCGAGCGGTCCGCGCGGATGCCGCTGGTAAGCGCCGTCATTGTCAATGAGCGCGGCGAAATCAGTTTCAATGCCTGGCCCCGGCACCCGCTCGGCCGGCGAACCGGCGACCGCCCGCGCCACCGGCGGCGGCATGAAATCTTCGAGCGCGCACACCACCACCGCACGTAGCTGCTCTTTGCCTTTAAGGGAGGCGATGTGTGGATAAAGCGCCGGCAGGTCGAGCGTCACGACGATCTGTGCCTCGGAATCTTTAAGGAGAACCGCGAGTTCGCGCGGCGCCGCCAGCGGGCTGAAGGGCACCACACGCCCGCCCGCCATCAGTACGCCGTAAAAACAGATGATGAATTGCGGCGTGTTGGGGAGATGCAGCGCAACCTGTACGCCAGGGCCGACGCCGAGCGCCTGAAAGCCCTTGGCGGCGCGGGCCGCCATCTCGCTAAGCTCGCCATAGGAGATGAGCCGGTCATAAAAATCGATGGCGGTGACGTGCGGATACTGACGCGCCGCGTCGATGAGCACGTTCTCCAGCGCCTCCGGCGCGGGCAAGGGCTCGCCCCAACTCACGCCCGGCGGATAGGATTTTTCCCAGATTTGCGGCATGCCCAACCTCCCTAAAGTCGCGATCACCCGGTTTTCCCGCGGTCCTTGATGGCAAGCCTATTACAGCGATATTGCCGTTGCAAACCAGCTGCCAGCGCCGATCACTCGCCGGTTCGACCGCAAGCCGAGCGCTCACCTTCTTTTTTGAATTGGAGCTTGGCAGCCGAAACTTCTGCGCTGCTCCAATTCCAGTGACAGGAAGGTGCGCACCACCCTAGCTTCTGGCATGTTCGCCAAGACCACCTCGTTGGTCGGCGGGCCTGGCGATACACGTTACGGGAACCATCGGAGACCTGCCGTGCTCGCTTGTTGCGATATCAGGAGGCCGACGGCATGGGCAGATATGGTGTATTGCTGGTGGCCTTGGCTGCGGCCCTGATTACGGGTGCCATCGCCGTCGCCCATCCACCGCCCAATGCCGATCCCTCACTTCACGAGTGGTTTGAGAGTCTGAAACAACCGCACACGGGGTGTGGGCTGCTGTGCCGAATCTGATTGCCGTATTCTGGCCAACGATCAATGGCGCACCACTCAGAATGGCTATCAGATCCGCGTCAGGCGATTTTGGATCAATGTACCGCCCGACCAGATTTTGCAGCACCAGCCTAATCCCACAGGCTCTGCCGTGGCCTGCTATCGCGAGGGCTACGGTCCGCCAACTCCGGCGCACATCTTCATCTATTGTTTCGTCCGAAGTACCGAAACGTGATGCCGCTCCAAGACCGGGTGCGGCGCGGCGTCCGCCACCGCGGTTATCTCAGATATTCGTTGAAATAATCCTGCATCGCGAGCCACGACCGATGGTCGGCTTCGGCGTTGTAGGCGACCGGAACTCCCCGGAGTGTTGCCGACGGAGGGAAGTGTGTAAGCGTGCCGTGCACCGCCATACTGCACCATCTGCCAATCGACATTGGCAGCGCGCATTTCCGCCTCAAACGCATCGACGTCTTTTTGCGGCACGACCGGATCGTCACCGCCTTGCAGCGCCAGGATGTGGCCCCTGATGTTTTTGGCATCGCCGGGAGTGGGGGTGGCGAGAATGCCGTGGAACACCACGGTAGCCGAAACCGGCGCGCCAGACCGGGCCAACTCCAAGGCGCTGCCGCCGCCGAAGCAATAGCCGATCACCCCGATACGGGCCGGATCGACGTTCGCGTTCGCCGCCAACACGGCCAACGCCGCTTCCCCACGCGTTCGCCACAACGCGCGGTCCTTAACGAAGGGCATCATCGCGGCGGTCGCTTCTTTCGGATCCTTGGGATGGACCGTTGCCCCGTAAATGTCGGCGGCGAAGGCGACATAACCCATTTGCGCAAGCTTTTTCGCCACCCCCTCTTCGAACGGCGTCAGCCCAAAATATGCATGCATGATCAATACGCCGGGCCGCTTGCCGGTGACGCTGCTGTCATAGGCCAGAAAGCCGCGCAACGTTGCGTCGCCCTGCTTATAGGTGACAAACTCCGTCTTGACTTCGGCGCGCGCAACTTGGGCTACCAGCATCAGACCACAAGCGAGCGCCGCGTAGAGCTTCAGCGTCATGGTATCTCCCCGCATATTGCTTATGTTTGAGCGACCTTGCGACTTTGCGCTGGCGTGCGCGATGGTGTCAATCAATGGCGAGACACGTTAAGTTGAAGCACGTTTCCGAGGGGGCGGGCATGGCATGGTGGAGGGTGGTGGCGACGACATGGGTGATGATATTGGCGGCGATGGGATCGGGACATGCACAGCCGCCGGTCCACTACAATCCGGCACTCCATGCCTGGTTCGAAAGCTTAAGGGAGCCTGGTACAGGCATTGGCTGCTGCTCCGAGTCCGATTGCCATATCCTGACGCCGGAAGAATTGAAGCAGACCAAGGACGGCTATCAGGTGCGTGTGCGCAATCTTTGGGTCAAGGTGCCGCCGAACAAGATCCTCGAACATCAGTGGAATCCAAGCGGCGGCGTGGTTGCTTGTTACGGCCCTGGCCGCGACGCCCAAAGTCAGGCTACCGTGGTCATCTTCTGTTTCATTCGCGGCACCGAGACTTAGGATTTGTTCGACCATGAGCAAGGCCTTCACCAAGGAACAAGAGAACGAGGACGAAACTCCGGAGAAGGAAGCGCCGTTGCCGCCGGGTGGCCGCAACTACATTACCCGCGCGGGGTTCGAAGCGCTGCAGGCCGAGCTGCGCTCGCTGACCCGAGTCGAGCGGCCACGCGTCGTCGAGACCGTGTCTTGGGCGGCCGGCAATGGTGACCGCTCCGAGAACGGCGATTACATCTACGGCAAAAAACGCCTCGGCGAGATCGACCGCCGCATCCGGTTCTTGACGAAGCGGCTCGAAATTGCCGACGTCGTCGATACCGCCCAGCAAAAGAACCGCGACCGTATCTTCTTCGGCGCCACCGTCACTTACGAGGACGCGCGTCGGCGGGAACGCACTATTACCATTGTCGGCATCGACGAAACCGATGCCGATCGCGGCCGCGTCAGTTGGATTTCGCCGATCGCCAAGGCGCTGCTGAAGGCACAGGCGGGTGATGTTGTCGAGGTACGTACGCCGACGGGAACTGAAACCATCGAGGTGATTGCCATTAGCTACGGCGATTGAGAGCGTTCGGGTCCCGGCCCGCGGCGGCGTTGCAGCGGCACGCTGGCAACGCTCCTATCGCAGGGAGATTTGCCACCTAGCGCTAGCGTTTCCCTTCGGCGACCCGGCGCGCAATGCGCAAGAGCGCGTCGCGGCAGATCGCCTCCGCTGGTTGGCCACTACGTTTGGCGCCGATTTCGGCGTCGAGCAATAGGCTCAGCGCCGCGCGGGCACGCCGCGCCGGCCAGTGACGCAACTGCAAACGCATGCGATCGGCGACCCGGAAAATAGGTTGCGGGCGCAGGCCGCTGAGCGCCTCCTCCTCGCTGGCCCCCTCATCGACGCGCGCCGCCGCGGCGTGAAGGCGCGTTACGTGACGTTGCGCCGCCCGCAATACCGTTACCGGGTTCTCGCCTTCGGCGAAGAGCCGGTCGAGCGCACGCTCGAGCATCGCCAGATCCCCCGCCGTTGCCGCGAGCACCGCATCGTCCATTTCCATCGCCGCACTGTCGCCAACGAGGAGAGCGGCCGCATCGACGGTAACGCTGCCGCCATCACCGGTGTAGAGCGCCAGCTTTTCCAGTTCGCTACGGCTCAAGCCGCGATCGGCGCCAAGATGGTCGACGAGATAGGCCGAGGCGTCGGCATCGATGTGAATTCGATGTTGTGCCATGACCTCGCCTACGAGTGCGCGCAGATCGCGCGCGGTGTCGGGATAGCAGGCGATGGCGACGGCGTCGGGCGCGGTCTCGAAGGCACGACGTAGCGGTGAGCGCGCCGCCAGGGGACCGGCCTCGACCAGGACGAAGCCATCACCCCCGGTCCTGGCCTTGAGGAAGCGCTGGAATAGCGGGCCCAGCGCATCACCGGCCTCCCGCACACGAATAAGGCGTCTGCCGCCGAACATCGTCATTTGCCCGACCTCGGCCACCAACAAGTCCGGGTCATCGCCGAGCGTCGTCGCCACCAATTCACTGACGCGAAAGGCGTCCTTCGGATCGCCACAGATGGCGCGCGCCAGTGTCTCCGCACGCTCGCGCACGCGCCCGCCATCGGGCCCATAAATCAGGGTGGCGCGGGCGCCGCGATCCGGCGTCTTCAGGAAGGCGTCGATCCGGCCGCCGGCGAGCTTGCTCACTCTTGGGCGGATTTACTGTGGAAATAGACCGAGAGCCGGAGCGCAATCTGCTCGCCGATATCCTCGACCACGCTATTCTCGGCCCCGCCCTTGCCGATCTCTGCCGAATAAGGGTTGGTGGGGATATTGTAATCGGCCATCGACTGTATGGTGCCGCGATAAAGCGTGGTCTTCTCGTCGAGTGTGGTCAATGCCACGTCCGCCGCCGCCGAGATCGAGCCAGCCGGCGCAACATTGTTGGGTTCAACAGCGAGATAATCGCCCTTGATCGACAGCACGACGTGGAGCGCATAACGCTGCGGCACAGTAGCATCGTCTGGGTTGAACTCCCTTTCCAGCTGCCATTGCAGCAACTGCCCAATATGTTCGTGGATAGGTAGAATCTTGATCGCTGCCAAATCCGCCTCCATGACGCGACCCGGGTGGTCGCCATAGAGGGGCTCGAAGCCGCACGCCGCAAGCGGCGGGGCCGCGAGCAGCAAAAGAGGCAGGAGTTGCCGACGCATGCCCGGTTATATCACCAAATTGATGATGCGGTTGGGAACCAGGATGACCTTGCGTATCGGCTTGCCGGCGATGGCGCGCGTCACACCTTCCTGAGCGAGCGCCGCCTTCGATGCGGCATCCTGGTCGGCGTCGCGCGGCAATTCCAGGGTCGCGCGGAGCTTGCCGTTCACTTGCACCGCGATGGTGACGAGCTCGTCCAAAAGAAGGGACGCCTCCGCCTTCGGCCACGGCTCGTCGGCCAGCAAAGTGCTATGCCCCAGGACCTGCCATAGTTCCTCGGCGAGATGAGGCATCATCGGATTGATGAGCCGCACCGCGGTTTCGATGCCCTCGCGCAGGATCTCCGGCGGCAACGTGGCGCCCTCATCTTCGAGCAGATTGGTCAATTCACGGATTCGCGCCACGGCGCGGTTGAAACGGAACTTGTCGAAATCGTCGGTCACCGCGGCAATGGCGCGATGAATCGCGCGCCGCGCCGGGTGGTCGCGATCGGCAACGCTTCCGGGAGCCGGCAAATCGCTATTGGCCGCGAGCCGCCACAGCCGGTTGACGTATCGCCATACCCCCTCGACGCCGGCATCGGTCCATTCGAGATCGCGCTCGGGCGGGCTGTCGGACAAGAGATAAAGCCGCGCGGTGTCGGCACCATAGCGATCCGTGATCGCTTCGAGCCCGACCAGATTGCGTTTCGACTTCGACATCTTCTCGCTGCGTCCGATCGTGACCGGGGCGCCGTTCGCCGTGGCACCGTCTTCGCTACGTGTCACCTGTTCCGGGAAGAGCCAATCGCCTTCGGCATCTTGGTAGGTCTCGTGGCACACCATGCCCTGGGTGAACAGGCCGGTGAATGGCTCGGCCAGATCGAGATAACCGCAGTCGCGCAACGCACGGGTGAAGAAGCGGGAGTAAAGCAGATGCAGCACCGCATGCTCGATGCCGCCGATATATTGATCGACCGGTAGCCAGTAATCGACATCGGGGCGCGCGAATGCGGTGGCCGCGCGTGGCGAACAGAAGCGCGCGAAATACCAAGACGATTCGAAAAACGTGTCGAACGTGTCGGTCTCGCGTCGCGCCGCGCCGCCGCAGCGGGGGCAGGCGACATGCTTCCAGGTCGGATGATGATCGAGCGGATTGCCGGGCTGATCGAAGCTGACATCGTCGGGCAACTGCACCGGCAAGTCCTGCTCGGCAACCGGCACGATGCCGCATTTGCCACAATGGATGACGGGAATGGGACAGCCCCAATAACGCTGCCGGGACACGCCCCAATCGCGCAGCCGGTATTCGATCGTGCCCTCGCCGGTGCCCACCGACTCGAGATGCCTGATCATGGCCTTCTTGGCTTCCGGAACCGGCATGCCGTCGAGGAACTGCGAATGAAACAGCACACCGCCATAATCGGTGTAGGCTTCGGTGCCGACAGCAAAATGCTCGTCGGCATCGCGGGGTCTCACCACGGTTCTGACCGGCAAGCGATATTTGAGCGCGAATTCAAGGTCGCGTTGGTCATGTGCCGGGCAACCAAAAATGGCACCGGCGCCATACTCCATCAGCACGAAATTCGCTACATAGACCGGCAAATGCCATGATGGGTCGAGTGGGTGAAGCGCACGGATGCCGGTGTCGAAGCCCTTTTTCTCCGCGCTTTCGATCGCGGCTTCGCTGGTGCCGACCCGGTTGCATTCGGCAATGAACGCGGCCAACGCCGCATCTTCTTCGGCCCTTGCCGCGGCCAGTGGATGGTTTGGCGAGATCGCCAGGAAGCTGGCGCCGTAAAGCGTGTCCGGCCGCGTGGTAAAGACCTCGAGCCTGTCGTCGCGTCCCGCGAGCGGCCACCACACCCGGGCCCCTTCCGATCGCCCGATCCAATTCTCTTGCATGATGCGGACGCGCTCCGGCCAGCGTTCCAGGGTCTGGAGCGAGTTCAAGAGCTCGTCTGCGTATTTTGTAATGCGCAGAAACCATTGCGACAAAAGGCGTCTTTCCACTGGCGCGCCCGAGCGCCAGCCGCGGCCTTCGATCACTTGCTCGTTGGCAAGAACGGTATGTTCCTCAGGATCCCAATTGACCCAGCTCTCCTTGCGGTAGGCGAGTCCAGCCTCGAGGAAGTCGAGAAACATCTTCTGCTCATGGCGGTAATATTCCGGATGGCAGGTTGCGATCTCGCGGCTCCAGTCATAGGCGATGCCCATGCGCTGCAGTTGGCCCCGCATGACCGCGATGTTGGCATAGGTCCATTCCTTGGGATGGACGCCATCGGCAATAGCCGCATTCTCGGCCGGTAAGCCGAATGCATCCCACCCCATCGGATGTAGCACATTGAAGCCCTGGGCGCGCTTAAAGCGCGCAACCACGTCGCCCATCGTGTAGTTGCGGACATGGCCGACATGGAGCTTCCCCGATGGATAGGGAAACATCTCGAGGACATAATATTTGCGGCGTTTCGCATCGGGCCGGGCTGCGAAACTGCCACGTTCCCGCCACACCGACTGCCATTTCGCCTCGGTGGCCTGCGCGGAATAGGGCATCGAATGAGCGAGCGGCGCGCAGCCTATTGGTTGGATGCGGTGCTGAGGCGAATTTGCCGGGCGCGTATCAGGATGGAGTTCTCGAGATCCCGCGCGGTTTTCGGATCGACCTGCGCGTCCACCCACTGACCGCCCGCATCCGCATCCCTGGTCTGGCGGAACACCGTAACCCTGACCCCGTCGGCACGCAGCTCGCGATTGAGAATGAAGATGTTGATCTTAAACCGGTCGTCAGGCGCCCCGCGCGGGCTGTACCAATCGGTAATGATGGTGCCGCCAAAGGGATCGGCCGAGGCGATCGGCATGAACGACATCGTGTCAAGCGAGGCATGCCAGAGATAGGAATTGACGGCGACGCCGGACATGCTGCCGCCACCACCCTTGCCCTTGTCGTCGCCGAAGAGCGACGTGAGCACGCTAAAGCTGTTTTCGTTGGCGTCTTCTTGCTTGTTGATATAGACCGCCGCTGCCGGCACCTGCGGATTGTACATCGGGCTGGTATGGTAGGGGTCGTTGGTCCGGCGCGCCGCGTCGGTGTCGGACTGGCCGTAATCGACTGGGTCGCCGAAGAAACTGTTACCACATCCCGCCACCAACAGGGTGCCAGCGGCGAGTATCGCCAAGCGAAACGCGTTGCTTGCCATTTAGACCACTCCCCATCGAAGATGGTGCGGGGATAATATTTGCCGCTACCACCGGACGTCCGTAACATGTTGCAATATCCCGGAATCGCCCCTTCTGTCCAGGCTTGGCCATGACCGAGGATAAAGCCGTCGCCGAACGTCTCTCGGGCTTGCGGACCCGCATTGTCGCCCTGGCGCGCGCCGCCGGCCGCGACCCCGAAGAGATCGCGCTGATGGCCGTCTCGAAGACGCATCCTGCCGAGAGCGTGGCCGCCGCGCTGGCCGCGGGCCAACGTCTCTTCGGCGAAAACCGAGTCCAGGAAGCCGAAGCCAAATACCCTCTATTGCAACAATCCTACCCTGATCTGCGCCTCCATCTAATCGGTCCGCTGCAGCGCAACAAGGCGGCGGCGGCGGTCGCTATGTTCGATGGTATCGAGACGCTCGATCGGCCGGCGCTGGCCGAAACGCTGGCGCGGGAGATCGAGCGACAGCAGCGCCGGCCGGACATTTTCATCGAGGTCAATACCGGCGAAGAGCCGCAAAAGTCCGGCGTCTTGCCGGCGGCTGCCGATGACTTCATTTCGCAATGTCGCGACCGGTGGCGGTTGCCAGTGGTCGGGCTCATGTGCATTCCGCCGGAGGAAGAAGAGCCGTCGCTGCATTTCGCGCTGCTGCGCGACATGGCGCAGCGCCACGGCCTGAAGCGCCTCAGCATGGGCATGAGCGCCGACTATGAAACCGCGATCCGCTTGGGCTCAACCGAGCTTCGGCTCGGCACGGCGATCTTCGGCGCCAGAAGAACTTAGCCCTGGCGCTCGAGGCGCTCCATGTCCGCGTCGCTGAAGCCAAAATGATGCCCGATCTCGTGGATCATCACGTGGCGCACCACGGCATCGAGCGGCTGCCCGGTTTCGCACCAGAAATCGAGGATCGGGCGGCGATAGAGATGGATCATGTCGATGGCGGGATTGGGGTTCATCACGCTCTTGCCGAGGAGCGGCGTGCCGCGATAGAGGCCCAATAGCTCGAAATCGTCCTCGAGGCCCATCTCCTGCTGCGTCGCGTCATCGGGAAAATCCTCGACCCGGATCACGACGCCGCGGACGTGACGTGCCAGCTGCTCGGGGATGGTTGCCAATGCCTGTTGCGCCAGTGCCTCAATCTCGTCGAGGGAGGGCGGTTTCATCTCCGGCTTGATCTGACGCGACATTCTGGTCACATTTTGCCGATGTGGACGCTGGCGAGGAGGCCATTATGTCGGAACGTCTGGTCGGCGCGGCGCGTCACGCCGCGATCAACGGGTTGCATGGCTGGGCCGATGTCGAGAAGCGCGACGCCATCCAAAAGACCTTCCATTTTGCCAATTTCAGCGAGGCCTGGGGTTTCATGAACCGTGTTGCCCTGGTGGCTGAAAAGATGGATCACCATCCCGAATGGTTCAACGTCTATAACCGCGTCGAGATCCTGCTTTCGAGCCACGATGTCGGCGGCCTGAGCGCGCGCGACATCAAGCTCGCGCATGCCATCGAGGAGCTGGCGCCGCGCCGGGATCCGTGATCATTCCGCGGCGATCGCGTCGCGGCGGTTCAGTCCCATGCCATGGAAGCGGATGAAATAGAGCCGCGCCAGCGTAAAGGCCGCGAGTGTGGCGACCGTCAGCGGAACAGCAAGGAACAGATAGAGTTGCTGGATCGGCAGGTGCATGCTGATTAAAACGCCGGCGACGATCGGCCCCGCCACCGAACCGATCTTGCCGACGGCGAAGGTCCAGCCCGAGCCGTTGGCACGAAAGGCGGTGGGATAGATCAAGGCACTGGTGGCATTGATACCGAACTGCAATCCCAGCAGCGCGAAGCCAGCCAGAAACACCACGACCATCAGCGCCGTTTCCGACCATTGAGCGGCATAACCGATCGAACAAGTGATCGGAATCGCTAACAGGAACAGGACACAGACGGGCATCAGCCCCATTCGGTCCAGTGGCCGCGCGATCGACAAGCCGCCCAGCGTGCCGCCGACTTGGAAATAGGTTAGGGCCAGCCCCGAACGCGTCAGCGGAATGCCAGAACTGTGCAACACTGTCGGCAGCCAGGTGGTGAGGAAATAGAACGTTCCGGTGTTGCAAATTGCCAGAACCCAGAGCAGCGGCGTGATGAACCTGAGCCCGTCGGTGAAGAGCAAGCGAGGCGAAAAGCCGCTGGGCGGACGTTCGTCGGAAATAATAAAGCGGGCCGCCGCGAGGTCGGTGCCGGGAGCCAGCTCGCCGGCAAGACGTGCCACCTCGCGGTGGCGGTCGCCACGCAGCACCAGATATTTGATCGATTCCGGCAGCCACAACGCGCTGACGGCGGTAACGCCGAGCGTGATGATGCCGCCCAATAAGAATAGCGACTGCCAGCCGTAACGCGTCATAAGCCAGCCGGCGACGGTTCCGGGCAGGCCGGCACCCAACGTCAGTCCGGTAAACATCACGGTGATAAGCGTGGCGCGGTAACGCTTCGGCGCGTATTCGGCGTTAAGTGCGATAATCGTGGGCATCAGACCGCCGATGCCGACACCGGTGATGAAACGCAATGCCGCCAATTGCACCAGGTTGCCCGCCGCCATGGTCGCCAGCGACATCAGTGACACGAGCAACGCGGAAATCACGATCGCCCGTTTGCGTCCGTGCCGATCCGCGATCCAGCCAAACAACGGCGCGCCAATGAAAGTCGCGGCCAGCCCGAGGCTGAACGTGAAGCCAAGGGCCTTCATGTCGGTGATGCCCCATTCCCTCACAATGACGGGGCTGACAAAAGCGACCGTGCCGCCGTCGAAGCCTTCGAACAGCGTCAGGAAAAATCCGAACAGCACGACTTTCCAGTTGAACCAGCTCAGCCGGCGTTGGTCGATGAGCTGAGTAATGTCGATGGGCGCCACGTTCCTCCCTCATCCTGTTCTGTTGGCAGCTGCGAGAGATGGTACGCGGGCGCCGGGCCCGCGTCACCAACAAGCGTTTCAAGGCGACGGGTGAGGAAGAGCGCCAGGAGTTGCAAAGGAGGAAAAGAACGCTGAGACCGCCCGCCACATTCTCTCGAGGCCGAGGACGTGGCGAGGAGCATTCCCCGACCGGTCATGGGCGCTTCACAGCACCGGCCATGCCCAGAATGCGACGCCGACCAGCGCCATGAAGGTGCCGCTCAGTACCTCGCCATAGTATTCGGAGCGCCCCCAACCGACCGCGTTGGAGACCGGCTGTCGAATAAACTGAGAGCAGCACGTAAGTGGCGATGGTGCTGAGGGCGAAGACGATCGCCATCACAACGATCAGGCCGATGCCGAACTTTCCCGCAGCGAAGAAGGCGGGAATGCCTTCCACCATCGGTCACGAACCCAGGATCAGGAGCAGGGCGGTGCGGCCCGAGGTCTTGTGTCGGTGATGGTGCAGCGGCGATTCCGCCTCGAAATGCGGCACTACCGGGTGTGCGGTCTCGGCGAAATGATCATGCCAGTGCGCGTGCGCGGGGCCGCGACCATGCCGATGGATGTGGACGTGGCGCGTCATAATCGCCGCGTCGCCCCAAAGGGGCAATAAAGCGGGTCATCGGCCGCCTCCGCTGCGTCGCCGTGACCGTCCCCGTGATCGTGATCCGCGCCATCAGGATGGTTATGCTCGACAAAAGCGCGTTTCGAAGGTGGGCGCGTCGGCGCCATGCCCGACGTTAATAGAGGCGTCAAATTGGTGAGGCCCGGGGATCTCTTCCGTGGATTCGCAGTGGCTGCCGTGATTGGCGAACAGAAAAACCTGTCGCGTGCCGTCCCCTCGGCGCGTCTCGACCTTGAGCATGTCACCGCCGGGCCCGGTTGCGCGAAACCGCGACGCACCACCCGACTCGTATATGGACAGCGTCAATTCGCCATCGGCTGTTGCAATCCGCTCGGGTTCGGCCCCGTAGATGTCGGCGGCGAAGAGCGCCCGATGGTCGACGTGCCGGTGCCGGTCGTGGTCGCCACGGCTGCCGCGATGAAGCTCGCCAGGCCGCGACCGCGATCCATCCGCCGAAGGCGACCAGCGCGAGGCTCGACACGCCATCGACAGCACGCCCGAAACCCTCGGCCACAGCGACGCCGGCGAGCCACACAACCGCGGCGATCAGCAAGGTCGAGAGCACGTGTCCGACCCCGGCCTGAAAGGAAGCGCGTGCTGTCTCGCCTTTCGACCAGCCGCGCTGGCGTGCAATGAGCGTCACGGGCACCCAATGGTCCGGGACGATCGCGTGCAGAACACCGACGGCGGCGATGGCACAGACCAGCAGGAGCTGGGGGCCCAGATTCACGGTTCCTCTCCATTCTCGTGCTGGTGCTGGTGATCGCTGTCGTCATGGCTGTGCGGGTGCGAATGGCGTGTGCCGTCAGCATGGTCGTGTTCGTGTTCGTGGAACACGATCTCCAAACACCGGCCGAAGGCGTCAGCGATGCGGCACAGGGTCTTGAGGCTCGGTACGTGGTCGCCACGCTCGAGGCGGGAGATCATCGACTCGGTCATGCCAAGCCGGGTCGCAAGCTGCTTTTGCGTCTGACCCGTGCGTGCGCGAAGCTCAAGCAGGCGCCGGGCGGATTGCGCCACAACTGCCAGGCTGTCATTGACAGGGGTGCGTTCAGTAAGGGTTCGGGCGGCTGCATCGGGGTGCACCTTAGCAGATGTGCTAAGTACGACTTAGCATAATTGCTAAGCCCGCGTCGACTGGCGTTGCGGCGCCCGCCCACCAAGCGCTCCCGAAGCGGCCGCGACGGCGGCCGAGCATCGGCGTCGACGGCTCTAAAGCCGATTGGCCCATCCCCCGAGAGCGCGCGCGAACCGTGCGCATCCGGCCGGATTGCCGTCAAAGTGGTAGCCTTTGATGAGGTTTGCGGAATCGACCGCAATCTCTAAGCGACATTCGGCAATTGCCGACACGGGCGTCATGTTCGCCATGATCGGTGTGCCGCCAGGGCCGGTCGCCGTTGTCTGAGGGATGACAAAGGAGAGTTTGCTTCTAGTCTCCCAAGTGTAGATCGTGAGAGGTGGTATTTGCCGTCTGGCAGTCGGATCTCCGAGGCGTGCGATGGCCTCGCGGACGTCGCGTCCCACCATTTTATCCATGGCTTCTTTGACGTGCTCGCCCGCGCACGCCACCAACGTCAGGGCGAGAATCAAAACCAACGTCCATCGTTGCACCACTCCCTCCCCCTTCGGCGGCCGCGGCGGCTGATACTACCACGTAACGAGTAACGCTCGCTCTCCCTCCTGTCTTTGCGCCATACCGCCGCTCTATAGTGTGCCCCGATTGAAACGCTCACGGTTCTCTAACGGGGTGGTGCCAATGAACCGGCTCTTGGCCGCGCTCGCGGTTCTTGCTCTGGGAGTGGCCTCGGCTAGGGCACAAAATTATTCCGATCCGATCACATATTGCCGCGCGGTTGGCACCATCGATCGGCCCGACGCCCGCTACGCGGGGCGCAAACTGCCCGACTGGATGGCGGCGAAGCTCGGCCTCAAGCCCAACCAGGACAAAATGATGGAATGGCGCTGCGCGGGTGGCGTCGTGCTCGCCTGCCTCTATGGTGCGAACATTCCCTGCGACGCCAAGGCCGACGCGCGTCGTCGACCGACCGCTGCGATCCGCCAATTCTGTCGCGAGCATCAAGGTTCCGATGTCGTGCCAATGTACGTTACCGGTCATGCCAGCGTGGTGTCATGGGCATGCCATGGCACCCGGCCGGTTGTGACCAGAGTGGGTGGCGTCGATGCGGAGGGCTATGCCACAGCCTATTGGCATGGTGTCGGGCGCTAGTGGCGCTATCCGGGCGCCCCACCTTACCGCAGCGGCGAGATTCCGGCGCCACAGAAGGGCTCGCTTGCACCGACTCCCGTCCCTGTGCCGGCGTCAAACCTGCCTACAGCGTCGCCGCGGTGCCGAATACCAAGGTAATCTGGCTCGACAGATAGCCGCCATTGCCGTTGCACAAAGCGATCTCCGCGTCTCCTACCTGGCGATCGCCAGTGGTGCCGCGCAATTGCTCGACCGCCTCGATCATGAGGAACATGCCGTACATGCCCGGATGCACACAACTCAGTCCGCCGCCGTTGGTGTTGAGCGGATGCTTGCCGCCGGGTGCGATATTGCCGGCGGCGACAAACGGCCCGCCTTCGCCCTTCTTGCAGAAGCCAAAATCTTCCAGGAACAGAATGGTGTTGATCGTGAAAGCGTCATAGACCTCGATGACATCGACGTCTTTGACCGAGATGCCGGCCATCTCATAGGCGCGCGGCGCGGCCTGGGCGACCGCCGTCACCGTCAAGTCCGGCATTTGCGAAATGTCGTTATGCGTTGTCGCCGCACCGATACCGAGCAGATAGACCGGTGCATGCGGGAAATCCCGTGCGCGATCGGCGCGCACCACGATCATGGCGGCACCGCCATCGGTGACGAGGCAGCAATCGCGCACGCCGAAAGGATCAACCACCAGGCGCGACGTCAACACCGCGTCGATGGTCAGCGGGCCGCGCATAAAGGCGCGTGGATTCTTCTGCGCCCATTGCCGCGCCGAGACCGCAACGTGCGCGAGATGCTCCTTCTTCGTGCCGTACTGGTGCATGTGGCGGGCCGCTGCGAGTGCGTAGGAATTGATGGGTTGGCGCGGCCGGTACGGCGCGTCAAACGAGCGGCCAAAGCCTGGGCCGCCGCGCCGCGTTGCCGTACGCGCGTTGCTGCCGTAAGCGATCAGGGCGACGTCGCACAGTCCCAGATGCAGTGCCGCCGCTGCCTCCTGCATCGCATTGTTAAAAGACGAACCGCCGATGTTGGTCGAGTCCATCACCTTGATGTGCTTGAGGCCGAAATATTCTGGGTAGAGAAGGGCGCCTAACGGATCGTTGAAGTTCGAGCCGAAGATGCCGTCGACCTGGTTCTTGTCGATGCCGGCGTCGGCGAGCGCGTTGTGAATCGCCTCGCCCATGATTTCGAGATGCGAACGGCCGGGCAATTCGCCAAACGGCGTCAGCCCGATGCCGACGACCGCGACCGAGCCGCGAAGCGGATGTGCCATGGTTATTTCCCCGCCGGACGGAAAAGCACGAGCGGCTCTTTGCCGAGATCGCCGATATAAGCCTCAACCGCCATGCCGATCTTGACGTCCGTCGGCGCAACGTCCGTGACGCGCGACATCATGCGCGGTCCTTCGGCCAGATCAATGAGCGCTATATTGTAATCGGGTCCCTCCTCGGGACGCTGGCGCACCACCGAGGTTGAGTACACCGTGCCTGTGCCCGAGGCGTCGATCCAAACCCAATCGGTCGCGCCGCAATGGACGCAGAGCGGCCGCGGGTAGAAAAAATTCCGACCGCAGGCGTTGCAGTGTTGGATGCGGAACTTGCCGTTCTTGAGATTGTCGCCATAGACCGCGTCGGGTCCCGGCCCCTCGAAGGCGGCCGCTCGCTTAATCGCCATTGCGCTTCCCTTATTGTCGTCGGCGCGGACGATAGGCGGGGACGGCGCACCGCGCAACACGATATTCTACTGGTCTATAGAAACGAGGGAGCGCTTCAGCTCGGCTTCTCGTTCTTGGTCAGCTCCTCGAGCTTTTTCTGCAGCTGATCGAGGCGCGAGGTCAGGTCCTTGATGGTACCGGCATCGCTCGCCCCTGAGGCGGTGCCCTGTGGCCGCTCCGGCGTGCCGCCGCTTTGCGGGAAGGGCGAAAACATCTTCATGGTTTTCTCGAACAAGGCCAAATTCTGCTTGCCCATTTCCTCCAGCGAGCCGAACGGGAACAGTCCGCCGAACGCATCCTGCAGGTTCTTGCGCATCTGCTCCTGGTTCTTGGTAAAGCTCGACATCGCTTGTTCGAGATAGCGCGGCACCATGAATTGCATACTGTCGCCGTAAAGACTGATGAGCTGACGCAGGAAATTGATGGGCAGCAGGTTCTGCCCTTTCTGCTCCTCCTCGACGATGATCTGGGTGAGGACGGCGCGCGTCAGGTCTTCGCCGGTCTTCGCATCATGGACGACAAATTCGCTCCCCGCCTTCACCATCTTGGCGAGGTCGTCGAGCGTGACATAGGAACTGGTCGCCGTATTGTAGAGCCGACGGTTGGCGTATTTCTTGATGACGATCGGCGGCTTGGCGCCCGGCTCTTTGTCGGCGGGTTTGGCGGCGGATGCAGCATCGCTCATGCGGTCAACCTCTGGCTGTACAGCGTAACATTTATCTGTGCTGTGCAGCAATGGTTATGCCGCAATGCGGAATCGGTGGCAGCGACGGCTTCACGACTTTTGTCGAGGAAAGGGCTCCTCTATGATGCGACATCATGAAACCGCAGCGCGAGGCGGACCGTCCCGATCTGGCGACGCTGGCAAAGCGATTCATAGACCTATGGCAGGATCAGATGACCGCGCTCGCGGGCGACCCGGAACTGGCGGACAATATCGCCCGGTTTTTAGGAGCGATGCCGTCCGGCATGCCGTTTTGGCCGCCCCCTCATGAAGCGGGGCAGGCTCGGGCCCAGGCCGCTGCCGCTGCATCTCATGAGCGCCGCCGCGGTGTGGACGAGCTCGCATCTCGCCTTCGCGATGTCGAGGAACGGCTCGCTCGACTGGAGGCCGGAACTAGCCGCAAACGCGGCGCGGCTCCAAGCAAGCCTAGGAAGCACCGCGCCTGAATCATTCCTGCGCGCGCTCGATCGCGAGGTATTGGCGCGTAGCGACGCGATGCTGCGTGGCCTCGAGCGCTATCGTCATCACCCCTACCGCCGTACCGTCAAGAAGCGGCCCGCGTTGTGGCGACAGGGCGCGAGCCGCCTGATCGATTACGGGCCGCGCGGCGGCGCACCGCTTTTGGCGGTGCCTTCCTTGATCAACAAAGCCTATGTGCTCGACCTCATGCCCAGGGCAAGCCTGTTGCGGCATCTCTCAAGCGCCGGTATTCGCCCCCTGTTGATCGATTGGGGCGAGCCGGGCGAGCCAGAGCGCAGTTTTGGCCTCGATGACTACATCACCGGTCGGCTCGAGGCCGCGGCCACCGCCGCGGTCGAGAAGACCGGGCGCAAGCTTGCGGTGCTGGGCTATTGCATGGGCGGCTTGCTGGCCGTCGCGCTGGCACAGCGGCGTCCCGATCTGGTCGCCTCCCTGATACTGCTGGCGACGCCATGGGATTTTCATGCCGAGCGCGCCGAGCAGGCACGCCTCCTCGGCCAATTGGCTGGGCCGTTGGTAAAAAGCCTCGCCACCCTGGGTGTGGTGCCCGTCGACGTGCTGCAAATGTTTTTTCTTGCCAATGATCCGCTCAGCGCGGCACGGAAGTTCACTGCCCTCGCCGCGTTGGCGCCCGGCAGCGCGGCCGAGCGCCGCTTTGTCGCCCTCGAAGATTGGGTCAACGACGGCACGCCGCTCGCGCTCAATGTCGCCGTCGACACGCTCGGTCCGTGGTACGGCGACAACACGCCCGCTCAAGGCCGCTGGTACGTCGCCGGCCGCCCGGTCCTTCCCGAAGAGGTGAGCGCGCCCAGCCTGGTGCTCGTGCCGCGTCACGACAAGATCGTGCCGCCGCTCACTGCCGCCTCGCTTGCTGATCATCTGATCGACGCCACGCGCATCGATCCACCTTTGGGTCATATTGGCATGGTGGTAGGGCGTCGCGCGCCAAAGGTGGTTTGGGAACCGATGACCGCCTGGCTCAAGGAGCGTGCCGCCTAATGCACCCTGTGGCTTGCGGCAACCGGGCGTTCGGTAATTAATTCTCGGCCGGTGCGTTCTTGCGGGCGCGAAAGAATTGAGAACATGCGACGCGAATTCGTCGTTGACGAGGCATGCTCCATCGGGCGCGGAACCATGGTCACCCCAAGCGAGGTTGGGTAATGCCCGCGCTGCCTCAGAACTCAATAGCGACGTTGTTGCCGAAGCGCTCGGTCGACAACTTGATCGGCGCCGATGGGCGCTAAAGCCTTAACTGCCGCCCATGTCGGGCGCGACAACCGTCTAGCTTATGCAATGCGGTCAAGCGCCGCGATCACCTGTGCCGTCTGTTCGAGCAGCACCATGTGCGCGGCCTCGGGTATCACCAGGAGCTCGGCGCCGGCAATGCCGGCGCGAAAGGATTCGGCGTAAGCCGGCGGGATCAGCTTGTCGTTCCTACCCCACACAATCACCGTCTTGGCCTTGATGCGATAAAGCCGCCCGCCCAAGCCGCGGTCGGGAATCGGAAACAAGATCTTGCCAGCAGTGCCGAGCTGGCGGGCGTTGCGCACGAGAAACATCTTGAGCCACTCGGGATCGCCGAAATTCATCGTGCCACCCGCACCCATCAATTGCGCCCCGAGCTTCTCGTCGTAGAACAGAAAGGCCGCAAGCTGAAACGGCAGCATCGAAAAAATATCGGGAATCGGGAATTGATCGAGCCACAAGCCAGCGGGTGCTAAGAGCGCCAGCCGCGAGACATCATTGGGCGCCACCGCCGCCATCTCCGCCGCGATCATGCCACCCATCGAATGTCCCACCAGGATCGGGTCGTCGAGACCGAGCGCCTCGACCACGTCCCATGAATGGAGCGTGAAATCGAGCATGTCGCGCAGCTCGCCGCAATCTTCGCTGTCGCCATAGCCGGGTAGCAACGGCGCGTAGACGTGATATTTCCGCGCGAGTGCCGCGAGGAACGGGTCCTGCGGCAACAAGCCGCCAGCGCCGTGGAGAAACACCAAAGCAGGGCCCGAACCGCCCTCGAAATACCGTACCGGCACATGCGGCGTGGCGACGGTCTTGAGTTCCATGGTCGCTTCCTTCACTGCGCTGGCACCGGCGCAAGGTCCGAGACCGGTGGCAAACTTCCCGGCGTCGCCCGCTGTGCCAGAGGTTTGCACCAGAACCGGTCGTCACTGGCCAACTCGGGATGGAGCCCACGCAGCTTCGGGATCACCTTCTCCGCGAATAGTTTCGATGAATACATTGCCTTCTCCGCCGGCATGTCGCCGATATGCAAGAGGCAAAAGATGTGTCCGACATGAAGCGATTTGATCAGCTCCTCCATACGCTGGCGCACGGTTTCGGGGCTGCCGGCGATGATGTGGCCGCCCTCGACCATGTCCTTCCACGTCAGCTTGGCGAAGGTGGCGCCGGCGGGTGCGTATTGTGACAAGGCGCCGGATTGAATGGTCTTGACGGTGCGGTAGCCGGGCGCGTCGGCAAATCCCGGAAAGACATGGAGGCAGCGGTTATAGAAATAGTTGACATGCTCGCTGTAGAGCCGCTCCGCCTCGGCGTCGGTATCGGCGACGCAGATGGTCTGCGCGAAGCCGGCGCGGTAAGGCGAGTGGTCCGGCGCATTGCGTTCGGCGACCCGGTCCCAATAGCCCTGCATCATGGCCCGGGCGCGGATATAGCCGGTGAAGCTCAAGTACGAATATGAGTAAGTGTGATCGATGCAGAAATCGTAGGTCTCGAGCGAGCCGCCGCCGGGAATGTGGATCGGCGGGTGCGGCTGCTGGATCGGCCGCGGCCAGATATTGACGTAGCGCAGCTTGGTGTAGCGGCCGTTAAAGGCGAAGGGCTCGAGCGATTGCCAGGCGCGCATAATGAGGTCGTGCGCCTCCTGGTACTTTTCCCGGGTCAATGCCGGGATCTGGCCATAGCAGTAATTCGTGTCCATCGATGTGCCGACCGGGAAACCGGCAACGAGGCGGCCGCCCGAGATGCAGTCGAGCATCGCAAATTCCTCGGCGACGCGAACGGGCGGATTGTAGAGCGCGATCGAATTGCCGAGCACCACCAGCGCCACGTCCTGGGTGCGCCGTGCCAGCGTCGCCGCAATCAGGTTGGGCGACGGCATCAGCCCATATCCGTTCTGGTGATGCTCGTTGACGCCGACCCCGTCGAAGCCAAGCGTCGCGGCATATTCAAGGAGGTCCATGTAGCCGTTGTAAAGCAGGTGGCTGCGCGCCGGGTCGAACAGCCGGGCGTCGATATCGACCCAGACGGACCGATGCTTTTCGCGAAAATCTTTCGGCAGATCAGGCCACGGCATCAGGTCGAACCAGGTGAACTTCATGGTCTCTTCCTTTCTCGGCGCATCAGTGGAGCGCTTGAGCGAGCCGCTTACCTATAACCGTCGCCGAAACATTAAGGTCGCCGCCGTCAGCGTCACTACTGCAATCATCGCCATCGGCCAGACATTGTCGAGCACCAAGGCCGGCCCCATGTCCTTGAGGAAGACGCCCTTTGAAATCACCAGAAAGTAGCGGATGGGATTGGCTGCGGTCGCGATTTGCAGCCAATCCGGCATATTGGCGATCGGTGTGGCAAAGCCGGAAAGGGTAATCGCCGGCACCATGAAGACGAAGGCACCAAGAATCGCCTGCTGCTGCGTCTTGGCATAGGACGAGATAAAGAGACCGACACCGACAATGGCGGCAATATAGAACAGCATTCCGCCATAGAGGGAGGCAAGCGAGCCGGTGAATGGCACGCCCAAGACGAAGACGCCGACGGCGATGATGATGGTGCCTTCGGCCATGCTGATCAGCATCGCAGGCACCGTCTTGCCGATCAGAATCTCCATCGGTTGCAGCGGCGACACTAGCAATTGCTCGAAAGTGCCGAGCTCGCGCTCGCGGGCGATCGACAATGCGGTCACGATCAACCCGATCAGCGCCGTCAAAATTGCAACGAGCGCGGGCACCGTGTTCCACAGACTGTCAAAATTCGGATTGAACCAGGAGCGCAATATCAACGCGCTCTGTTGCGGCGGCGCACGCATCCCTGTCATCAGATCGACGTTGAATTGGTCGACAATGGCTTGGGCGTAGCCGGCAACGATCTGCGCCGCATTGGAGCGCCGGCCGTCCAGCAGCAGTGCAATATGGGCAGGCTGGCCGGCTGCAATGTTGCGAGAAAAATCGCTGGCAATGCGTACTGCCATAATGACGCGCTCATTGTCGAGGGCGGCTCTGAGTTCGGCCTCGCTCTTGATGACAGCGATGTCGGTGAAGGTCGGTGCTCCGGCGAAGCGCTCGACCAGCTCGCGCGAGGCCCCTCCCCAATCCTGGTTCAGCACGGCGATATGGACATTCTTCACCTCGAGCGTCGCGGCGAAGGCGAATACGAGAAGTTGGATGACGGGCGGCCCGATCAAGATGAAGCGTGCACGCCGGTCGCGCACGGCCGCGAGCAGTTCCTTGATGAGCAGGGCCCGGATCCGGCCGAACATGTCGCTACTCGAGGCGGCGTTTGGTGCGCATCGCGGTGAGGCCGATGAGCACCGCGGCGATCACGGCCATGGCAGCGACATCGGGAAGCACGAGACGCGGTACGTCGCCGGCCAGGAACAAAGTCTGGAGAACTCGGCATCAAGTAACGCGCCGGCAGGATGTAGGTGATGACGCGGATCGGCAGGGGCATCGAGCCGATTTCGAAAATGAAACCGGAGAGCAGGAAGGCCGGCAGGAAGCCTGCGATAAGCGCCACCTGGCTGGCGACGAACTGATTCCCGGTAACGGTGGAGATCAACAGACCGAGCCCGAGCGCTGCTAGCAGGAATACCGATGATACCGCGCCGAGCCACCAGACCGAGCCGCGGAAGGGCACGCCGAAAACAAAGACCGAGACGCCGACCGACAGCGCCAGCGACAAGAGGCCGAGCAGAAAGTAAGGCACCAGCTTGCCGATGAGGAAATCGAACCTCCCCGTCGGCGTCGCCAGCAATGCCTCCATCGTGCCCCGTTCCCATTCGCGCGCCACCACCAGTGAGGTCAGGAGTGTACCGATGAGTGTCATCACGATCGCGATTGAGCCGGGCACCAGGAAATCCTGGCTGTTCACCTCCGGATTGAACCAATAGCGCGGCACGGGCGAAACCGGCGGCGAGGGCCGGTGAGCGCTCATCAGCGCTTCCTGCTGCGACCAATTGCTCCAGGCGCCGGAGAGGTAGACCTCGATCAGGCTGGCGGTGTTGGGATCGCTGCCATCGACAATGACCTCTATCGGTGCCGTGTCGCGACGCGCCGAACGGTTGCCAAAATCGGCCGCCAACACCACCACCGCTTGCAATTGGCCCGCGACCAGATCACCGGCCACGGCGCGCGCATCGGGCACCGTCACCACGGTGAAATAGGGCGAATCGGCGAGCGAGGCGGCAAAGCTCGCGGTCTCCGCGGTCGGGCGTTCCACGACGAGCCCGAGACGCACGTTGCGGACGTCAAGCGAGACGCCGGTGCCGAACAGGAACAGGAGGATGAGCGGCAGAAGCCCGGCGATCAAAAGGGTGCTCGGATCGCGCGCGATCTGACGACACTCCTTGGCGATCAGGCCGGCGATGCGGCGGAGCCTCGGCGTCATCATGCCGCTGCCCTATCATTGTGTTGCTGCTTTCGTTGACGCTCGATCAGCGCGATGAAGGCGTCTTCCAATGTCGGCTCGGCACGGTCCCGCGTCGCCGCCAACGCCTTGAGCTCGTCGGGCGAGCCCTGCGCGATCGCGTTCCCGGCATCGATCAGGGCGATGCGATCGCAATATTCCGCTTCGTCCATGAAATGGGTTGTGACCAGAACCGTCACGCCCCGCGCGACCATCGCGTTGATATGGGCCCAGAATTCACGCCGCGTCAGCGGATCGATGCCGGAGGTCGGTTCGTCGAGGAACAGGACTGCCGGCTCGTGCATCACCGCGCAGGCGAGGGCGAGGCGCTGCTTATATCCGAGCGGCAACAGGGCGGCATTGGTGTCGAGATAGGGTTTGAGGTCGAAGACGGCGACCATGCGTTCCATCGCGGCCCGGCGTTCGCCGCTCCCAAGACCATAGGCTCCCGCAAAAAAAGCCAGGTTCTGCGCCACGCTCAAATCGCCGTAGAGCGAGAATTTTTGCGCCATATAGCCAAGCCGCGAGCGCGCCGCCGCCGCCTCGCGGTAGAGGTCACGGCCGACGACCCGAGCGATACCCGCGCTCGGCTTTAGCAGCCCGCACAGCATTTTGAAGGTGGTCGATTTGCCGGCGCCGTTGGCGCCAAGCAGACCGAAAATTTCCCCCTGGTGGATGGTGAACTGGACGTGATTGACGGCGGTGAAGGCGCCAAATGTTTTGGTCAGGTCCTGCGCTTCGACGACGGCGCCGCTGCTGCGGGCTATCTCGCTCTTGGCCATCAGCCGCGACGCTTCCTTCCGCGCGCCACCGAGCCGCGCCACGACCGCATCTTCGAAGCGTGGCGGGGTGCTCTCGAGCCTCGCATGAGGGTAGCCTAGAGCGGCCGGCGCCGGCGGGACGGCTCCCTCGGCCAACACGAGGCGCACGGCCGAACCCTGGATCACCCCGTCGGTGATCTCCGGCACTTGGAGCGCATCAGTCAGCAGCCGTCGGCGCTCGTTGCCGAGCTCGCGCACCAAGTAGCTGCGCTGCGCCATGGTGCGGGTGAGGTCGGCCGGCGCGCCGGCATAGAGGAGGTGGCCCTCACTCAGCAGTAACACGGCGGCGCACCGTTCCGCCTCGTCGAGATAGGCGGTGCTCCAGATCACGGCGATGCCTTGCCCGATCAGCTGATAAATCATGCGCCACAATTCGCGGCGCGAGATCGGATCGACGCCGACGCTTGGCTCGTCCAGCAGCAACAGTTTGGGCGTCCCGATCAGTGCGCAGGCAAGGCCAAGCTTCTGCTTCATGCCGCCCGAGAGGCGGCCGGCGAGCCGGCCCGTAAAC
This sequence comes from uncultured Alphaproteobacteria bacterium, assembly GCA_963804725.1. Classification (GTDB taxonomy): domain Bacteria; phylum Pseudomonadota; class Alphaproteobacteria; order ATCC43930; family CGMCC-115725; genus JAATGI01. The sequence goes on from CAWDRN010000001.1 coordinate 613,728, forward strand.
GGCGCGAGGCCGGTGAAATCAAGGAGCTGCTCGAAGGCACGCTGGCGCGGCGGCCCGACCACGTCGCGCAGATCGGCATAGAGATTGAGATTTTCGGCGACGGTCAGATCTTCGTAGAGGCCGAAACGTTGCGGCATGTAGCTGACCACGCGATGAATCGCTGTCGCTGCGGTGCGCGTGTCGAAGCCACATACTTCGATACGGCCGCCGCTCGGTAGCATGAGCCCTGCCATCAGCCGCATCAACGTGGTCTTTCCGGCGCCGTCCGGACCAACGAGCCCGGTGACCTGGCCATAGGAGATGGTGGCGCTGAGATCGGCGATGGCGGGCGCGCCGGCGCCGAACCCCTTGACCAGTTTGTCAAACGCAACCGCAGTTGCGGTCATTGCCCATCTTCCGGGATGGCCGTGACCGGCATGCCTTGGCGCAGACCCTGATCGGCGTCGCTGACGACGACGCGCAGGCGGTAAACCAGATCGGTCCGCAGGGCCGGGGTCTCGACCGATTTCGGCGTGAACTCAGCGAGCGGCGAAATGAAACCGATCGAACCGTGATAACGCTTACCGCTCGCCGCGTCGGTATGAATGACCAGCCTCATCCCGGGTCTGACGCGGCCGAGATCGCGCTCGTCGACATAGGCACGCACCCACACCGGGCGGTCGAGCGTCAGGGTGAAGACCGTCTCGCCGGGCTGGACGATGGCGCCGGCTTCGCGTGCCCGGGTCAGCACGACGCCATCATTCGGTGCCACGAGATCGGCGTCCGCCAGGCGGCGCTCCATCTCGATGAGCTGCGCCTTCTCGGTATCGAACTGCGCCTGGGCCGCGTCGATGTCCTCGCGGCGCGGACCGGCAACGACGAGATCGAGCGCCGCCTGCGCTGACTTGACTTGCGCGTCAGCAGTGTGGAGCGTCATCGTCGCATTGTCGTAGTTCTGTTGCGAGGTGACGCGGCTGCGCAACAGATTCTGCTGACGCACGAAGTTGACTTCGGCGTTGGCGAGGCTGGCCTTGCGTTCGGCGAGCGCCGCGCGCGCCTGTTCGATCTCCTCGGGCCGGCTGCCGTTCTTGAGTTTCGAGACATTGGCGGCGAGCGCGGCGAGGCGCGCCTGCTCCAGCCGCAGATCGTCGTCGAAATAGGTCTTCTCTAAGGATGCCAGGACCTGACCGCGTGCCACCCGATCGCCTTCATCGACATTGAGCGTGGCGACGCGGCCGGCGACCTTGAACGACAGATCGACCTGGCGGATGTCGATGTCGCCGTAGAGTTTGAGGCGTTCGGGCGATGCCGCAGCAGTGAGGTGCCGCCACGCAAAGTAGCCGCCGCCGATGACGATCAGGAGTGCGGCGACGGCGACGACAAGGCGTCTCATGGTGAGACCGGGCGCGGCCTGAGGCCGTTCAGCAGGAGATCGCGATGGGTGCGACAGAGGGCGGGGATGTCGAGCGTAGTGTCCGCAACTTGGCCCAGCGAATGTTTCCACAAGACGCCAAGCAGCAGCGGTGCCACCACGCAATAGGCGGCATATTCGGGATCGACGCCACGGAACGTGCCGGCGTCGATGCCGCGCCGGAGCATGGCCCGGATCGCATTGAGACCGCGTGCCACGACCTCATCGAGATAAAAGCGCGCGATCTCGGGGAAATTGGTCGCCTCGCCGAGCACGAGTTTCGGAATGGCGCCGATCGGCGAGTCGGCGAGGTGCTCGAAATCGGCGATCATGTCGTCGATCGAGTCCGGCGAAGCCTCGCCAGCGGCCGTGGTGATGCGAATCAATTCGCGTACCAGCGTGCCGCGAATGACGGCCTTGAACAGCTCTTCCTTGTTCGGAAAGTAGAGATAGAGCGTGCCCTTGGTGACCCCGGCGCGGCGCGCGACATCATCGAGGCGGGTGGCGGCATAGCCGCGCTCGGCAAAGACGGCGAGCGCGGCGCTCAAGATCTCCTGGGGGCGCGCCTCTTTCCGGCGTTGCCAACGGGCGGTCGGGGAACCCATAAGAGCCCTCCGGTCTAATTACTAACTAGATAGTTATTTAAATTCCAAGCAAGGTCAAGGGGGCAAAGGCCGATGCGGCTCCGCCCTCGGGCCGCGCCGTTTTGCCGCGCTAGCCGTTCAGGACTTCGGCGAAAAATCCGGCATCGACATTGCCGCCGGACGCGATGACGCAGACCGCGCTGTTTTCCCCGGGAATACGGCCCTCAAGTGCGGCGGCGAGGGCGGCGGCGCCCGAAGGCTCCAACACCAGCTTCAGCTCCGTGAAGGCCACCCGCATGGCATGGCGCACCTCGTCGTCACTGATGACGAGACCGCCGGCGAGGAGGCGGCGATTGATCGCAAACGTAATTTCGCCGGGCATCGTCGCTTGGAGCGCGTCGCAAATGCTTTGCGCGTCAGGCGCGTGACCGAGTCGATGCCCGGCAAGGAGCGAGCGCGCATGATCGTCGAGGCCCGCGGGCTCTACCGTGTAGACCCGCGTCTCAGGGCTCATCGCGGCGCCGGCGAGAGCGCAACCCGCGATCAGCCCGCCACCGCTCGCCGGTGCCGCCAGTACATCAAAAGCAAGGCCAATCGCCGCCGCATCCTCGATCGCCTCCATGGCCGTGGTGCCCTGACCGGCGACGATGAGCGGATCGTCAAAAGGCCTGACCAGTGTCGCGCCGCGTTCGGCGACCAGACGGTCGGCGATGTCCTCGCGACTCTCCCTCAAGCGGTCGTAAAGAACGACCTCGGCACCATAGCCGCGCGTATTCTCGATTTTAATGTGCGGCGCATCGGCCGGCATGACGATGGCGGCGCCAATGCCGAGAAGCTGGGCCGCGCAGGCGACACCTTGGGCGTGGTTGCCCGAAGAGAACGCCACGACACCCCGTCTGCGCTCGGCTTCACTCATGGCCGAGAGTCGGTTGAAGGCGCCGCGGAACTTGAACGAGCCGGTGCGCTGCAAGCACTCGGCCTTGATGAACAGACGATAGCCGAGGCGCTCGCCGAGCTTATGCGCTGCCAACAACGGGGTACGCACAGACCATCCGTCAAGCCGGGCGGCGGCTGCTTTCACCTCGCCAAAACCAGGAAAAAGCCCAGACAAGTCCGCCGTTTCCCTCGTCAAACCGGTTCTCCCGCTCTTGCGACACCTATACCCCCGTCATATATAAGCTGAGCGCGGAACATCGCCGGGCAAAACTTTGAGATCGGGGTCTTGCAAGGGCGCCACTTATGGGCCTGAGGACCTGCTGGCAAGAGGGTAAACATGGCAAAAGTCATCGGCATCGACCTTGGCACGACGAATTCCTGCGTCGCCGTGATGGAAGGTAAAAACGCCAAGGTCATCGAAAATAGCGAAGGGGCACGGACCACGCCGTCGATGGTCGCCTTCACGGATTCCGAAGAGCGACTGGTCGGCCAATCGGCGAAGCGCCAAGCGGTTACCAATCCCGAAAATACCTTTTACGGCATCAAGCGCCTAATTGGCCGCCGCATGAACGATCCGATGGTCAAGAAGGAAATGGACCTGGTCCCCTTCAAGGTCATCTCCGGCGACAATGGCGACGCCTGGGTTGAGTTGCGCGGCAAGAAATACGCGCCCGCGCAGATCAGCGCCTTCGTTCTGCAGAAGATGAAGGAGACCGCTGAGGCCTATCTTGGCGAGCCGGTAACCGAAGCGGTCATCACGGTGCCCGCCTACTTCAATGACAGCCAGCGCCAGGCCACCAAGGACGCCGGCAAGATCGCCGGCCTCGAGGTGCTGCGCATTATCAACGAGCCAACGGCTGCGGCGCTCGCCTACGGTCTCGAGAAGAAGGGTACCGGCACCATCGCGGTCTATGACCTGGGCGGCGGCACGTTCGACATTTCGATTCTCGAAATCGGCGACGGCGTGTTCGAGGTTAAGTCGACCAACGGTGACACCTTCCTCGGCGGCGAGGATTTCGACAGCCGCATCATCGATTACCTCGCGGATGAGTTCAAAAAGGAACGAGGCATTGACCTGCGCCGCGACCGGCTGGCGCTGCAACGGCTGAAAGAGGCGGCAGAGAAAGCTAAGATCGAGCTGTCCTCCTCGATGCAGACGGAAGTCAACCTGCCGTTTATCACCGCCGACGCTACGGGACCGAAACATCTCGCGGTGAAGCTGACGCGCGCCAAGCTCGAAGCCCTTGTCGACGAGTTGATCCAAAAGACTATCGAGCCTTGCCGCAACGCGCTGAAAGATGCCGGGTTGAAGGCCTCCGAGGTCAACGAAGTGATCCTGGTCGGCGGCATGACGCGCATGCCCAAAGTGATCGATACGGTGAAGCAGTTCTTCGGCAAAGAGCCGAACCGCTCGGTCAACCCCGATGAGGTCGTCGCGGTCGGCGCCGCGATTCAAGCAGGCGTCCTCAAGGGCGAAGTGAAAGACGTGCTCCTGCTCGACGTGACCCCCTTGTCGCTCGGTATCGAGACACTGGGCGGCGTCTTCACGCGCCTCATCGACCGCAACACCACGATCCCGACCAAGAAGAGCCAGGTCTTTTCCACCGCCGAGGACAACCAGACCGCGGTCACCATCCGCGTGTTCCAGGGCGAACGCGAGATGGCGGCGGACAATAAGCTCTTGGGCCAGTTTGATCTGGTCGGCATCCCGCCAGCCCCGCGGGGTGTTCCCCAGGTGGAGGTCACTTTCGATATCGACGCCAACGGCATCGTCAGCGTTTCGGCCAAAGACAAGGCGACGGGCAAGGAACAACAGATTCGCATCCAGGCCTCCGGCGGCCTGAGCGACGCCGATATCGAGAAGATGGTCAAAGACGCTGAGTCCCACGCTGAAGAGGATAAGAAGCGTCGAGAACTGGTTGAAGCCAGGAACCAGGCGGACGCGCTCATTCATTCGACCGAGAAGAGCCTCAGTGAGGCTGGTGACAAAGTATCAGCTGCCGACAAACAGGCGATCGAATCCGCGCTCGCGGCGCTCAAGTCCGTGACCTCGGGCGAGGACGTCAGTGCCATCCGCTCGCGCGCTGAAGCGTTGGCGCAGGCCGCTATGAAAATGGGCGAAGCGCTCTACAAGGCGCAAGCGGCCGGTGCCGAGTCACCGCAGCCCGGACCGCAGCCGGGCACCCGCCCCGGTACGGAGGGCGGTGGCGGCGATGACAAGGTCGTCGATGCCGATTTCGAGGAAGTCGACGAGCAGAAAAAGCGCGGCTCCGGCTGATCTTCGTTTATGCCGTCGCGAAATCTTTGTCATCTTAGCAGCGCCGCTGGTCTATAGCGGCGCTCTCTGCGTGCGAGTGCTGTAGGTCCGGTATGGCAAAACGTGACTATTATGAAACGCTCGGCGTGACAAAGAGCGCGTCCGGTGACGACCTCAAAAAAGCGTATCGCAAGCTCGCGATGCAACATCACCCGGACCGCAATCCGGGCGACGATAGCGCCGAGCAGAAGTTCAAGGACCTCAATGAAGCGTATGATGTCCTCAAGGATGAGCAGAAACGCGCCGCCTACGATCGCTTCGGCCACGCCGCGTTCGAGAACGGGCGCGCCGGGGCCAATCCCGGCGATTTCGGCTTCGCCCAGGGCTTTGCCGATATCTTCGACGAGATGTTCGGCGACTTCATGGGTGGCCGCGGCGGCCGGCGCGAGACGCAGAGTCCGCGCGGTGAAGATGTCCGCTACAATCTCGAAATCTCGCTCGACGATGCCTTCAAGGGCCGACAGACCACGATTCGTGTGCCGATCATGGCGTCCTGTGATGCCTGTCATGGCAGCGGCGCCGCAGCGGGATCGCGACCGATAACCTGTCCCACCTGCCACGGCAATGGCCGGGTCCGGGCGCAGCAAGGCTTCTTTACCATCGAGCGCACCTGCCCGAATTGCCATGGCGCCGGCCGCGTGATCGACAATCCGTGCCGGTCCTGCAACGGGCACGGCCGCACCCGTAAAGAGAAGACGCTGTCAGTATCGATCCCGGCCGGCGTCGAAGACGGCACCCGGATCCGCCTCGCCGGCGAAGGCGAGGCCGGCGTGCGCGGCGGCGGCAGCGGCGATCTCTATATTTTCCTGAGCGTCAAACCACACCGACTTTTCCAGCGCGACGGCGCCAATATCAATTGCAAGGTGCCGATCCCGATGACCATCGCGGCCTTGGGAGGGGCGATCGAGGTCCCGACCGTCGACGGCAGCATGGCGCGACTGAACGTGCCGACCGGTACGCAGTCCGGAAATCAGGTCCGCTTGCGCGGTAAGGGCATGTCGGTATTGCGCTCGCCATCGCGCGGCGACATGGTCATCGAGATGGTGGTTGAGACGCCGCAGCACCTCACCAAGAAGCAGCAGGAGTTGTTGCGCGAGTTCGAAAGGGCCGGCGACAAGGACCGCACCAGCCCGGCCAGTGAAGGGTTTTTCTCCCGCATGAAGGAATTCCTCGCCGGCGACGCGCGGGAATAGACTCCGGGTCCTTCCGGCCTTGTTTGAGCGATGGCGTGACGTCGCCCGTCCACGGGCACAATAATAATCAAATCAGCAAGGCTACGCCGCTACTCCGCCACCTCGACCAATTCGTCGGCGCGTTCGGCCGCCTCCTGTTGGCGCTGCCACATCAGTGCGTAGATGCCGCCCTTCGCCAAAAGCGATGCGTGATCGCCACGCTCGACAATGCGGCCCTGGTCGAGCACCAGAATTTCATGCGCGCCCACCACCGTCGACAGGCGATGCGCAATCATCAGGGTGGAACGGGCGACGGAAACCTCCTCGAGACTCGCTTGGATTTCGCGCTCGGTCTTGGTGTCGAGCGCCGAGGTCGCCTCGTCGAACACCAGGATCGGCGGACCTTTGAGGATCACGCGTGCAATGGCGACGCGCTGTTTCTCGCCGCCCGACAATTTCAGGCCGCGCTCTCCCACAGGGCTCGAGAGTCCATCGGGCAGACGGGCGATGAACTGGTCAAGACGCGCGCGCCGGACGGCGTCGTCGATCTCTTCGGCCGAGGCACCCGGCCGGCCGTAACCGATGTTGTAGCGGATGGTGTCGTTAAACAGCACGGTATCCTGCGGCACGACGCCGATGGAACGGCGCAAGGAATCCTGGGTCACGTCGCGCACATCCTGGCCGTCGATGCAGATGGCGCCTTCATCGACATCGTAGAAACGGAACAAGAGGCGCGACAGGGTCGATTTGCCGGCGCCGCTCGGTCCGACGATGGCAACTGTGGTGCCAGGAGCTACCCGGAACGAGACATCGCGCAGAATCTCGCGGCGCTGGTCGTAGGAAAACGAGACATGGTCAAATACGATCTCGCCGCGCGTCACGACGAGCGCTGCGGCATCCTTCTTGTCGGCGACCTCGGGCCGCACGCCGACGAGGCGAAACATCGCTTCGAGATCGGTGAGCGATTGCTTGATGTTGCGATAGACCATGCCGAGCTGGTTCAGGGGCGCATAGAGCTGCACCAAATATGAGTTGACCAGTACGAAGTCGCCGACCGTCATGCGGCCGGCGACGATGCCGTGGGCCGCGAGCAACATCACCGAGACGAGCCCGGTCGCGATGATGATCCCCTGGCCGATGTTGAGGCCGGAAAGTGTCGTCTGGCTCTTGACGGCGGCGTGTTCGTAGGCAGCGAGCGCCCGGTCGAAGCGCCGCGCCTCGTGCTCCTCGTTGGCGAAGTATTTTACCGTCTCGAAATTGAGCAGCGAATCGACCGCCTTGCTGTTGGCCTCGCTGTCGCGTTCGTTCATCTCGCGGCGGAATTTGATGCGCCAATCGGTAACCGCAAAAGTGAAACCGACATAGACGAGCACGGTCGCCAGCGTGAAAAGGGCGAAGCTGACGGAGTAGAGCCGCCATAGAATAACCGCGACCATGCCGATCTCGACCATGGTCGGCACCAGGCTGAACAGCAGATAGGAAAGCAGAAACTCGGTGCCACGGATGCCGCGCTCAATAGCACGCGACAAGCCGCCGGTCTGCCGCTCGAGATGATAGCGCAGCGACAGGGAATGAAGATGGCGGAAGGTCTTGAGTGCTATTTCGCGGACCGCGCGCTGCTCGACCTTAGCGAACACGGCGTCGCGCAGCTCGGTAAAAATTTGCGCACCGACACGCGCCATGCCATAGGCGACGATGATCATGATCGGCGCAGCGACCAGCGCGGCGCCATGATGGCCGGGCGTCAAGCGGTCGATCGCCGCTTTGTAGACCATCGGCACAACCACCGAGACCAGCTTAGCAGCGATCAGCAGCGCCATCGCACCGAGCACGCGGAATTTGAGGTCCCTGCGATCCTCGGGCCAGAGATAGGGCAAGAGCTGCCGCACCGCGCCCAATTCCTGGCGCAGCCCAACCTCGCGCGCAGCGCCGGGTCCAACCGGTCGCGCACCCCTCACGACGACGCTCCGGCTTCAGCTGGCTCGCGGCGCAGCAGGCCAAATGCCAGCCAGGCGGCCAGCGCCATCGCCGCCGCCGCAGCCCAGTAGGGTGCGTTGCGTCCGAGCGCGCCATAGAGAGGCCCCGCGATCAGCGGTCCGACGACGCGCGCGAGGCTCTGGGCCGACTGGGAAACGCCGAGGATACCGCCGCGCTCGTCGATGGCGGCTTCGCGCGAGATGAGACTGTTGGAGGATGGGCCAAAGAGCGCCATGCCAGACGCCAGCGCGATGTTGATGAAGACCAAAGGCGGCAGATTCCGCACAAAGGGAATGCCGAGCAGGCCCACGAACAACAGAACTGCCGACGCGGCGAGGAGGCGCTTCTCCCCGAAAAGCTTAGTCAACCGTCCGATCAGGCCACCTTGAATCCCCGAGAGCACCAGGCCGACGAAAATGAACATCAGCGCCACATCATGCGGCCCCCAAGCAAGCGTTTCACGCGCCCACAACGTGAAAGTCGATTCGAGCGACGCGAACCCGGCCGTCATGATGAAGCCAATGACAATGAGCCGCATCAGCGTGGGTCTTCCTGTGGCAATGCGCCGTGCAAACTCGATGCGGCTCGGTTTCGCGGGCGCGTGACGCGCCTCGGGCGGCAGGCTCTCCTTCAGCAGGACTAGGGCAAGCAGAAAAGCAACGGCGGACAAGCCGGCGGCGATAAAGAGCGGGATCGCGAGTTCGCTCGTGGACGGCTGGTTGCTGATGACCAGGCTCAATGCCGGGCCCAGCGTGAAGCCGAGGCCGAACGCGGCGCCGATAAAGCCCATACCGCGTGCCCGCTTCTCCGGTGTGGTCGAGTCGGTGACATAGGCGAAGACGGCGCCAATCGTACCCGCACCGGCGCCGGCAAAAAACCGCGCCGCAAACAACATCCAAAGCGCGCCGGCCATGCCCATCCACACGTAGGCGATAACCGAGCAGGCCAGTCCCAAGAGCAGAATCGGCTTGCGGCCGAACCGGTCACTCAATCTCCCCAAAAGCGGCGAGGATACGAGCTGGGCGAGCGAAAACACGCCCAATAGCCAGATGACTTCGGTCGTTCCGGCGCCGAAATGCAGCCCGTAGAACGGCAACAGCGGGATCACCAGGCCGAAACCGAGGAGGTCGATGAAGACGATGAGAAACAGAATCGCCATGCAACTCAGTTAGATAAGGTATTGCGGCCGCTACCGCCAGGGTGCGATCGGTGGCCGCCATCTCGTCGGCATAACGGGCCTGAGAGAAACCCCTTCAGTGTTTGTTTATGCCCAGCCGGTCGAGACAGGCGAGGGCGATCACCGATACCACCAGGGTCAAGTGAATTGCGACCATCCACATCACCCTTTCGGTCGGGTAGTCGTTGATGTCCATCATGACCTTGAGGAGCTCGACTGCCGAAATAATCACGATGGAGACCAACACCCTTACCTTGAGCGAGCCAAAATCGAGGCGGCCGAGCCAGGCGACGTTCTCCTCCGCTTCGGCGATGTTCAGCTTCGAGACGAAATTCTCGTAGCCGCTCAACATCACCATGATGACGAGGCCTCCCATCAAGGTGAGATCGAGCATCGTCAGCGCCGCCGCGATCAGGTCAACGTCACGACTGGTGAATGCCGTGTACGCGATCTCGACCAGCTCTCGTACCAGGTGGACCGAGAATGCGATCAGCAGGAGGGCGAGCGCGAAATAGAGCGGCACCAGCAGCCATCGGCTGGAAAATAAAACGCGCTGAACCACGCGTTCAACGATATGGCTGCGACGCCCGCGCAATGTCACCGATGCTTCCCCCCCCCCGTGCTCCTGCCATTGAAGCAAAGAAAAGGGCCGCTCGAAAGAGCGGCCCTTCACTTTAGTATTGCTCGTGGATGTTAGTGCATCACGATCTCAACACGACGGTTCTGTGGCTCGCGCACGCCATCCGGGGTTGGAACCCGCGGATTTTCTTTGCCGAACCACTTCACATCCATCACGTTACGCGGCACACCCTCCCTGGCCATGTAACCTGCGACCGCATCGGCGCGGCGGCGTGACAGGCGCAGGTTGTAGGCTTGCGTACCGGCGAGGTCGGTGTAGCCCGACACGTCGACCCGGGCGGTGCCGGTCGCCTTGAAGGCTGCCGCGGCGGCTTCGATCACCCGGCGCGCATCCGGCGTCAGATTGTAGCGATCGAAGTCGAAGAACACGAGGAAGGTCCGCGGCGGCGGCGGCGGCGGCGGCGCAGGAGCAGCAACCGGCATCGGCGGCGGCGGCGGCGGCGGCAAAAAGCGGTAAGTCAATCCAATCCGGATCATATTAAATTTGAACAGGTTGTTGGTTTCGACCCCGCCGTTGGCCACCCCGCCGCCAATGATTCGGCCGGTTTGACCGAGATCGGTATAGCGATACTCCAGATTGGCGTCCCAATTCGGCGTGAACGCATAGGCCAAGCCGGCGCCGGCGGTCCAGCCGGTACGGGTTGTGCTGTCCCCGGCTATCCGGACGCCGATCGGTTCGTTGTAGTGATCAGTAACGTTACCGAAAGCGACACCAAACGTGCCGTAGAGCAGGGTCTGACCCCAGGACCAGCCGGCGACGCCGCGGATCGAGGAATCAAAATTCATATGACTGCCGACCCCGGCCCCGAGGCCGAGGGCGGGGAAGCGTTGGAACTGTTGTTTCCCGCCAATGCTAGCGCCTTCGATGTCGCCCTCGATGCCGAGCACATAGGGTCCCGTCTGCCAATCATAGCCGAGATGGATGCCCCCCGCCCCGCCACTGGTGCCGAAGCTATAGTGCGGGAAGGTACCGGTAATAGCTTCGGCCTCGGTTGTCAGCGGTGTCAGGAGCTTGCCGGACGAGGTGCCCCAGCCATATCCGCCTTGGATACCGACTTCGAAGCCGTTCCACCATCCATATCCGGGTGCGCCATAAGGCGGGTATCCTTGCGCAAAGGCGCCGGTTGAGACGGTGGCGGCCAAAGCGACAAATGCAGCAATAGGAATGCGTTTCATTTAGCTCCCCCAATGGAGTTCGCTCATTGGCAGTATCGATGGAATTGACGGCCAATTCAATTTGGAACCGAACGGCAGAGACGGAATAACCGTCCCCTGTGGCATTTCTGCAACGACTTTCGCCGTCGCCGAAAAAAGGCGGCCCTTTCCGCCGCCTTCTCGCCCATGTTATGCCGCAATTGTTGCCCCATGATGACCCCTTATATCTAGCGAATGCGGTTGCAGAACCGACATAGGCGCGGCCCGTTGTTGAGCTGCCGCCCACGCCTCACCCCGGGCACGCATCGCTGCGACCATGGTCATGGCCATCTATTCCTGGCGCAGCGCAGGCGGATTGGTGCCGCCGCTCGGGGCGACTCGGGCCGCGCCCGCTGAATAGGAAATCACTTAACTGACTCCAGTCTATTTGGGCGTGTCGGCGCCACTATCGTCCCCAAGGAGATGGCGAAACGAGGCGCAATCGGCGCCAAGCCAAGCTCCCGGTGCCAGCGCCGCTCCGGGGTCACGCCGCCAGTCGCTGGCTGATGAGATGCAGGATTTCGCCGGCCGCGAAGGGAATGTTGGTGCCGGGACCGAAGATCGCGGCGACCCCCGCCTTGCGCAGGACATTATAATCCTGGGGCGGAATGACGCCGCCGCAGACCACCAGAATGTCGTCACGGCCCATCCGCCTCAGCGCCTCGATCAGCGCCGGAACCAAGGTCAGGTGCCCGGCGGCCTGGCTCGACACGCCGATGACATGGACATCGTTCTCGACCGCCTGACGCGCCGCCTCCTCGGGGGTTTGGAACAACGGACCGATATCGACATCGAAGCCGAGATCGGCGAAGGCGGTGGCGATCACCTTGGCGCCGCGGTCGTGGCCGTCTTGGCCGAGCTTGGCAACCAGGAGGCGCGGCCGCCGGCCTTCTTCCTGCGCGAAAGCCTCGACTTCCTTGACGGTGCGGCGGAAAACAGCATCGTTTTCGTGGTGCGCGCCATAGACCCCGGAAACCGAACGGATCGTGGCATGGTGGCGCGAAAACACTTGTTCCAATGCTTCGGAAATTTCGCCGACTGTGGCGCGGGCGCGCGCGGCCGCGATCGCCAGCGCCAAAAGATTGGCCGTCGCTTTGGCGCCGTCACGCAACGCCGACAACGTCGCGGCGACCCGCGCCGGATCGCGCGTCGCGCGCACGCGCTCAAGCCTTGCGATCTGCCGCTCGCGCACCTTGCTGTTGTCGATGGCGAGAATGTCGACCGGTTCCGCCTCGCCATCCTCGGCATCGTGGCGATTGACGCCGATAATCGCGTCCTCGCCACGATCGATGCGCGCCTGCCGACGCGCCGCGGCGTCCTCGATCCTGAGCTTCGGCATGCCGCTGTCGACCGCCTGGGTCATGCCGCCCAGCGCCTCGACCTCGTCGATCAATGCGCGCGCCGCGTGAGCGACCGAATGAGTTAGGCTTTCAACGTAATAGCTGCCGCCCAGCGGGTCGATGACATGAGTGAGCCCGGTCTCCTCGGCAAGCAAGAGTTGCGTGTTGCGGGCAATGCGCGCCGCAAAGGGCGAAGGAAGCGCCAGCGCTTCGTCAAAGGAATTGGTGTGCAGCGATTGCGTGCCGCCAAGCACCCCCGCCATCGCCTCAATGGTGGTGCGGACAATGTTGTTGTAGGGCTCCTGCGCGGTGAGACTGACGCCAGACGTCTGGCAGTGCATGCGCAATGCCAGCGAACTAGGGCTGATGGCGCCGAACTTCTCGGCCATCAGATGGGCCCACAGAAAACGCGCCGCGCGCAGCTTTGCGATCTCCATGAAAAAATTCATGCCGATGCAGAAGAAAAACGACAAACGCGGCGCGAATTCGTCGATCTTGAGGCCCTTGCCCAGCGCCGCGCGGACATATTCGAGCCCGTCGGCAAGGGTAAAGGCCAGTTCCTGTACGCAGGTTGCCCCCGCCTCTTGCATATGATAGCCGGAGATCGAGACCGAATTAAATTTCGGCATATGCTTTGCCGTATACTCGATAATGTCGGCGACGATTCGCATCGATGGTCCGGGCGGATAAATGTAAGTGTTGCGGACCATGAACTCTTTGAGAATGTCATTCTGGATCGTGCCGGAAAGCTTATCCTGCGCCACGCCTTGCTCTTCGGCGGCGACAATGAAGCCGGCGAGCACCGGCAGCACCGCGCCGTTCATCGTCATCGACACGCTCATCTTGTCGAGGGGGATGCCGTCGAACAGGATCTTCATGTCTTCGACCGTGTCCACCGCCACTCCGGCCTTGCCGACATCGCCGAGGACGCGGGGATGGTCACTGTCGTAGCCGCGATGGGTGGCGAGATCGAATGCGACTGAGAGCCCCGTCTGCCCGTGCTTCAGACCCTCGCGGTAAAATTTGTTCGATTCCTCGGCGGTGGAGAAGCCGGCATATTGCCGAATCGTCCACGGCCGGTTGGCATACATGGTGGCGCGCGGCCCGCGCAGAAACGGCGGGAAACCAGGCATGCCGCCGAGCGTTTCGAGCTGCTCGAGGTCGGCAGCGGTATAGAGCGGTTGGACCGCGATGCCCTCGGGCGTCACCCAAGTAAGCTTGTCAATCGAGGTGCCGCCAACCTCCCGTTCCGCGAGCCGGCGCCAATCATCGACCGATTTCGGCGCAAATGGCGCAAATGCTGTCATGACCTATTTTAGCGCATGGCATCGCCACGGCGCCAGCCGTGGCAGGAATCGGTTTTGCCCGAAACCGCGCGATTGGCACTCGACTCCGACGTCATTCTGCGCTTTGGAATAGGGCGTCAAGCGTTGCCGAGAGGTTCGATGCGCCTTGGAGCAGGATGTATAGTCATCGCCGCCGGCATGGCACTCGCCAGCGGCCACGCGTTGGCGCAGACGGCACCCGCAGCACTGGCACCATCGGTCATCGTGGCACCGGTCGTCAGTCAAGACGTGACCGACACCAGCGACTTCGTCGGGCGCGTCACCGCCATCAACAAGGTCGATATCGTCGCGCGCGTGCCCGGCTTACATCGAGCAACGCACTGTTTACCGAAGGCCAACTCGTCAAGAAGGGCGACTTCCTGTTCCGCATCGAGCAGGACACCTACAAGGCCCGGTCGAGCAACAGCGAGCCAATCTCGCCAAGGCGAAAGCGATCGAGGTCAACGCCGCCGCCAATTGGCGCGCGGCAAGGCGTTGCTTGCCCAAGGAGTTCGTGCCGAAGGCGACAGTCGATCAGCAAACCGCCGCGCAGCAGAGCGCCGCGGCCGACATCTTGCAGGCGCAGGCGGCGCTCGATCAGGCGAACATCAATCTCGGCTACACGGAAATCCGTTCGCCGATCGACGGCCGCATCGGCATCGCCAATTATACGGTCGGCAATCTGGTCGGCCCGAGCACCGGAAGCCTGGCGACCATCGTCAGCTTCGATCCGATCTATGTCCTGTTCCAGGCGAGCGAGCGCGACGTGCTCGACTTCAAGCGCCGCCTCTTGGAAAGCAGGACCCAAGGCGGGACAGCGTCACAGTCCGCGTCCGGCTGGCCGACGGCAAACTTTATCCCGAACCGGGCGACGCCAATTTTCTCGATATCCAGGCCGACTCCAAGCACCGATACGGTCGCGGTGCGGGCGCAGATTTCCCAACAAACAGGCGCTGCTCGTGCCTGGTGGCATCGTCGGCGTGCACGATCGAGACGCGGCGCGCCGCGCTCGGCGCTGTTGATTCCACAATCGGCGGTCCAACTCGATCAGGCCGGCAGCTATCGTCCTGGTCGTCGATCCCGCGAACAAGGTCGAGTTGCGCCGCGTCAAGCTCGGCGCCAGCAAGGAGCGGCGGTGATCGTCGCCGCCGGCTTGAAAGCGGGCGAGCGGGTCATCGTCGAAGGCATCCTAGAAAGTCCGTCCCGGTCAGGTCGTGGCAGCCAGCATCGCGCCGGGAAACTAACCGGATGCTCTCATCGCGATTTTCATCGACCGGCCGCGTCTGGCGATGGTGATCGCGATCGTCATCGCCCTCGCCGGCATCATCGCCATCACCCCATCCCGTTGGCCCAATTTCCCGATATCGTGCCGCCGCAAGTGTCGCTGACCGCGACCTATCCCGGCGCCGATGCCGAGGTGATCGAAACTACGGTCGCGCAGCCGATCGAGGAGCAGGTCAACGGCATCGACAACGCGCTCTATTATCAATCCACCAGCGGCGCCGACGGCAGCTATACGCTCACCGTCACGTTTGCCTCGGCACCGATCCCGACATCAACACCGTCAACGTTCAGAACCGTGCCGCATTGGCGACGCCGCAATTGCCGGATGAAGTGCAGCGCACCGGCCTCGTCATTCGCAAGAAATCGGCCGCCTTGCTGCAGGTCATCAATCTCTATTCGCCCAAGGGCACCTACGATCGCATCTTTCTCAGCAACTACGCCACCATCAACGTCATCGACCGTTGGCGCGCATCAACGGCGTCGGCCAGGTCACAGCTGTTTGGCCCGCTCAATTATTCAATGCGGATATGGCTCGATCCCGACAAGCTGACCGAATTTAACCTGTCGGCAAACGACATCATTGCGGCGGTCCAGAGCCAGAATGTGCAGGCGGCGATCGGTCGCATCGGCGCCGCGCCGTTGGAAAAAGACCCAGCGCCTTCAGCTCACCATAAAGACCAAGGGGCGGCTCGACCGACCCCAAGGAATTCGCCAACATTGTGGTGCGTGCAAATCCCGATGGCTCGATCGTCCGGGTGAGGGATGTGGCGCGCGTCGAAATGGGCGCCCAGTCCCAGGATCGCTACACCGGTTCAACGGCGCGCCTGCGGCGGCGCTCGGCATCTATCAGACGCCCGGCTCCAACGCCGTCGATGTCGCACGGCGCGTGCGCGAGACCATGACACAGCTGGCGACGCGCTTTCCGCACGATCTCGAGCTACACGGTCTTCTTCGATACCACCGTGTTCGTCACCGCGACCATCAATGAGGTCGTTCGCACGTTAGGCCGAGGCGATCGCGCTGGTGGCGCTTGTCGTGTTTCTGTTCCTGGGCAAGTTAGCACCACGCTCATTCCGCTGGTGGCGGTGCCGGTCTCGATTGTCGGCACCTTCGCCGCGCTGCTCGCGGCCGGCTACACCGCCAACACGGTATCGCTCTTAGCGCTGGTGCTGGCGATCGGTATCGTGGTCGATGACGCCATCGTCGTCATCGAAAATGTCGAGCGCGTAATCGAGGAAGAGCCCGATCTCTCGATCAAGGACTGCCACAAAAAAGGCGATGCGCGAGATCACGGGCCCGATTATCGCCATCACCCTGGTGCTGTTTCGGTGTTCGTGCCGGTCGCCTTCGTTCCTGGCATCAGCGGCCTGTTGTTCCGACAGTTCGCCGTCGCCGTGTCGGTCGTCGATGCTGATTTCCGCGGTGAATGCCCTGACCTTGAGCCCGGCGTTGTGCGGCGTGCTGTTGCGCCGTGGTCAAACCAACCGCGGCCCGATGCGCTATGTGCTGCGCGGCATCGACAAGGTGCGCGATGGCTATGCCGCCATCGTGAGGCGGCTGGTGCGCGTTTCGATCATCGGCGTGATCGTGGTGGCGGGCGTGCTGCTGCTGTCGTCGGATTATTCAGCCGACTGCCGCAAGGTTTTCTGCCGGAGGAAGATCAGGGTGCGATTTTCGCCACCTTGCGCCTGCCTGAAGGTGCGTCTCTTAACCGCGCCGAGGCGGTGGTGAAACAGGTTGAAGACATCATCCGTCCGATTCCCGGCGTCAATGGCGTCCTCTCCGTGGTCGGCTTCAATTTCATCGATTCCCTCGCCGCGTCGAACCAGGCTTTCTTTGTCATTCAGCTCAAACCTTATGAGCAGCGCACCGACCCGCGCCAAAGCGCCGGCGCAATCCTGGCGCAGTTGCGGCCACGACTTGGTACCGTGCCAGGCGCCATCGCCTTTCCTTTCAATCTGCCCCCGATTCTTGGGCTCGGCACCACCGGCGGCTTTCAATATGTGCTAGAAGCGTTGCAGGGCCAAACGCCGACCGAGCTGGCGGCGACGCTGCGTGGCATGCGTCGTCGCTGCCAACTCGCAGCCGGAACTCGCCGGCGTATACAGCACCTTTGCCGCCGACACGCCACAAATCTATCTCGACATCGACCGCGACAAGGCGCAGGTGCTGGGGGTTAAGATCAGCGATATCTTTAGCGCCTTGCAGGCCACGCTCGGTGGCTTCTATGTCAATGATTTCAATGTGTTCGGCCGAACCTGGCAGGTCAATATCGAGGCCGACACCGCATTCCGGGGGCAACCCGACTAACATCGACCGCGTCTATGTTCGCAATGCCAAAGGCACCATGGTGCCAATGCGCTCGCTGGCAAGCGCGCAGTTGGTCCAGGGTCCCCAGGCGGTGATCCGCTACAACGGCTATAGTGCCGCGATCGTCAATGGCGCGCCGAAGCCGGGCTTCAGTTCCGGCCAGGCATTGGCGGCAATGGAGCGCGTCTCTGCTCAGACCCTGCCGGCGGGCTACGGTTTCGAATGGACCGGAACGGCGCTTCAGGAAAAGGCCGCGAGCGGTGGCACCACGGTCCTGCTGGGCTTATCCGTCATGTTCGCCTACCTCTTCTTGGTCGCCCTTTACGAAAGCTGGAACATTCCGGTACCAGCGCTCCTTTCCGTCAGCGTCGCCCTGTTGGGCGCCATCATTGCGACCGCGGTCGCGGGGTTGAGCTTTGATGTTTACGCACAAATCGGCCTCGTGGTGCTGATCGCGCTGGCCGCAAAGAATGCGATCCTGATTATCGCCTTCGCCTTGGAGCAGCGGGCGGAAGGCAAGAGTATTCGTGAATCCGCCATCGCGGGCGCGGCGCTCCGTTTTCGCCCGGTCGCGATGACCAGTTTCGCCTTCATCCTCGGCCTTTTGCCGCTCGTTGTCGCCCAGGGGGCAGGCGAGATCACGCGCCACGCGGTGGGCACGCCCGTCTTCGGCGGTATGATTGCGGCCGCGGTTTTCGGTGTTTTCCTGGTCCCGCTCCTTTACATTACCGCCGAGCAATTACGCCAATGGGGGCGCAAAAAAGAAGACTCCAAGCCGGGCTAACCCACAACCTCGTCGTTCCCGCATGGCAGCGCCGCGAAAATTGCCAAAGCTGATGATAAGCAAGCTTATTATAAAGGGCCATGGAACAGAACTCGTTTGAACGGCGCTTTGGCTTCTTGCTCCACGATATCGCCCGGCTCATGCGCAAGCGCTTTGATGCGCGCGCCCGCGAGACCGGGCTGACCCGGGCGCAATGGCAGGTGCTCATGGTACTGGCCCGGCTTGAGGGCAGCAATCAGGCGACCATGGCAGACGCCCTCGATCTCGAGCCGATTACCGTCGGACGCTTGATCGATCGCATGGAAGAGGCGGGCTGGGTCGAACGCCGGCCGGATGCAGCAGATAGGAGAGCCCATCGTCTCTATATAACGGCGCGAGCGCGGCCGATGATGGCGCAACTGGAAACCGTTGCCGACGAGTTGTTGGATGAGGCATTCAACGGTCTGTCGCCGAGTGAGCGCGATGATTTGTTGAATCTGTTGGTGCGAGTTCGCGGCAACCTCAGCGAGCGCGGCGCTCGGGTGGTCGAACTGGCGGATACCGGATCATGAGTTCTTCGACTGAAACCCTGCGCCCTGCTCCGGCCCCGAGTCACAGCCCGGCGCCGAGCCGGCCCCGCCCCGGCGCACTGCCGGAAGAGGTGGCGGCGCCAACGCGCCGCCGTTGGCCGCGCCTGATCTTGATGTTTGTGGTGCCGCTGGTCGTCGTGATCGGCGGCGGCTGGTGGTACCTAACGTCGGGGCGCTACGTCTCGACCGATGATGCTTACGGCCAGGCCGATGTGCTCAACGTCGCGCCCAGTATTGCCGGCCACGTCGTTGCGGTCGAAGTCCACGACAATGAATATGTGAAGAAAGACCAGGTGCTGTTCCGCATCGACGATTCGATCTACCGCGCCAACCGCGACAAGGCGAAGGCGGCCCTCAATGCCGCTCGGCTGCAAATCGAACTCGATGCGCGCGACGTATCGTCAGCGCCAGTCGGAGATGCAATCGGCCCAGGACACGCTCAGCTACGCGCAGCGCGAATATGCGCGCCAGAGCTCGCTGCTCGCCTCGCACACCGTGTCGCAATCGCAGTTCGACCAGGCGCGCCATGCGCTCGATGTCGCCAGGGCCCAAGTCGCAACCGTCAATGAGCAGATTGCCGCGGCATTGGCGGCGTTGGGGGGCGATCCCAATCTGCCCACCAACGAGCACCCCATGGTCAAACAGGCGCAAGCACAGCTCGATCTCGCCGAAATCGATCTTGGCTATACCGTGGTTCGGGCGCCGGAAGACGGCACGGTGACGCTGGTGAATAAGTTGCCGGTCGGCACTTATCTCACTGCGGCGATGCCAACCTTCGCCCTGGTCGCCACCGACAATGTCTGGGTCGAGGCCAATTTCAAGGAGACCGACCTGACCCACATGCATGTCGGCCAGAAAGCCACGGTCGATATCGACGCCTATCCCGATGTGACCTTCAATGCCCATGTGCAGAGCCTGAGCCCCGGCACCGGTTCCGAATTTTCCGTATTGCCAGCGCAGAACGCCACCGGCAACTGGGTCAAGGTCGTGCAGCGGCTGCCGGTTAAGCTCGTCATCGACGATCCCGATCCGCAACGCCCTTTGCGCGCCGGCATGAGCGTCTACGTCGCGATCGATACCGGCTTCGAAAGCCCGCTCTGGGCGCGCATCAAATCGGCGCTGGGCCTGGCCTGATCGATGTCCGTGAGCTCCCATTTTCTCGCCGCCCGCGCTATGGCGGGCCCCACGGATAAGCGTTGAACCGGCCGGGATAAGGTCGTCCGCGATTATGGCCAGCGCGGTAAGCAAGCCCAATCTCGAGGTCCCCAACAAAGGCCTTCTCACCGTGTCGCTGATGCTGGCGACGACGATGCAGATGCTCGACACCACGATTGCCAACGTGGCGTTGCCGCATATGCAGGGCAGTCTTTCCGCGTCCCAGGATCAGATTGCATGGGTCTTGACCTCCTACATCGTCGCTGCCGCGATCGCGACGCCCCTTTCCGGCTGGATGGGCGACAGGTTTGGCCGCAAGGCGGTGGTTCAGGTGGCCGTGGCCGGTTTCACCCTGGCCTCGGCGCTTTGCGGCATGGCCTCGAGCCTGCCCGAGATTGTGGTGTTCCGTTTTATCCAGGGCCTCTTCGGCGCGGCGCTTATCCCGTTGTCGCAATCGATCATGCTCGACATTAATCCGCGCGAAAAAGTCGGACAGGCGATGGCAATCTGGGGCGCCGGCATCATGGTCGCGCCCATCCTCGGTCCGACGCTCGGCGGCTGGATTACCGACAATTATTCCTGGCGCTGGGTGTTTTACATCAATCTGCCCTTCGGCCTGCTTTCCTTCCTCGGGACGCAGACATTTATGCCTGGCGGCGAGCACGGCCGACACCGGCCGTTTGATTTTATCGGCTTCGGCCTGTTGAGCCTCGCCATTGCCAGTCTTCAATTGATGCTCGACCGCGGCCAGGAGAAGGATTGGTTCGACTCCACCGAGATTCAGCTCGAAGCGGCGGTGGCGCTATGCGCTTTCTGGGTGTTCTGCGTCTACGTCACCATGGCGAAGCATCCGTTCCTGCAGCCCGCACTTTTGAAGGACCGAAACTTCACGTCCGGCTTGGTGTTCATGACGATTCTCGGCACCATCCTGATGTCTACGATGGCGCTGCTGCCGCCCTTGTTACAGGGCTTGATGCAATACTCGGCGCTTGGCGCCGGCTGGGTGATGATGCCGCGCGGCGCCGCCACCATGGTCGCCATGATGGTGGTGGGCCGCCTGACCGGCAAGCTCGATTCACGGCTGATGTTGTTCATCGGCTTCGGTTGCATGGCGTTGGCGCAATGGCAGATGGCGAGCTATTCCCTCCTCATGGATGATCGCCTCATCATCACGTCGAGCATTCTGCAAGGCTGGGGCATGGGCTTCATCTTCCCACCCTTGACGGCCATCGGCTTCGTCACTTTGTCCCCGGCGCTGCGCAACGAAGGCACCGCCGTGTTCAATCTCGTCCGCAACGTCGCCGGCAGCATCGGCATCTCCTTTGCCGAAACTTTCCTGGTGCAGAAGATCCAGACCAGCCACGCCGATCTCGCCACGCACGTGACCCCGTTCGCCGATGTGTTTCGCACCCCCACATCGCATTTGTGGAACATGCATTCAGCCACGGGCTTGGCAGCGATCAACGGTGAGGTCACTCGCCAGGCGTCGATGGTCGCCTATGTCGACGTGTTCAAGCTCATGCTGTTAATGACGGTGGCATGCCTGCCGTTCATCCTCCTGTTGCGCAAGGGCGCCGCGATTCCGGGCGGTGCCGCACCCTCGCAACCCGCCGCGGCCCTGGATTAGGAATAGGGGTCGCGCACCCTGGCTTCGCCACGCGTGCGCAGAGTGATGTCGAGGGACCGCCGAGGCTGCGCGCTCGAATCATTGCGCTGTCGCTTTCGCGCTCTGGCGCGCCACGGCCGGGCGAAACTGAACGTGTTCCTCGACGCCGTGCTCCTCGCGAGCACGCGCTGCCCCGACACATCATGCAAAACGCGGCGAAATCTTCAGCCGTCCAGTTCCGGGTAGTGCCGGAAAATACCCGATTCGTTGAAGGGAATGCAGCGATTGCTGGCGCGATACTTCTTGATGCGGCGCCGCTCCGCCACGCGGTCGTGGAGTGCCGCGGCCAGCGGATAGCGCCGTTCTGCCCGCTTGATCGAGTCGGGGAAGGCGTAGCGCAAACCCTCGATTACCTGAAAGATCGAGAGATCGGGATAGGTAAGCTTGCTGCCGATCAGGAACTTGTCGCCTTTCGGATTCTGCTCCAGTACCCGCTCGAAATAGCCGATATATTTCGGCACCCGCTCTTTGAGGAAGATCTCGGTATAGCGGCGGGCCTCGGGTTTCTGGTCTTCGTAATAGCGGCTCGAAGCCAACGGGTGATGGGTGTCGTGCACCTCCCTGACGAAATCGGTCACCGTGAGCTGCAGCTGGTTGGCCCATAGCCGGCCAGCTTCCGAGGTCGGCGCCAACCCGTGCTTAGCGCCGAGATACATCAGAATGTTGGCTGTCTGAGCGATCACCAGCTTGCCGGCTTTGAGGAAGGGTGGCGCAAAGGGCGGCGTTGCCGCGTCGGCGTCGCTCATCGCTGCGATCATTGCCGGCATGCCACCCGTTTCCTTCTCGGTGCCGCGAGCGACATCGACGTAATCGGCGTTGGCTTCCTCGAGCGCCAGCCGCACGAATTCGCCGCGTCCCGGAATGCCTGGCCAGTAATAAAGCTCGTATTGCATTTGCGACCTCCATCGCCACCGACAAACATATTACCTCACCCGTGATCGTGGCGTGGAGACAGGACCAAAGATAATTTTGCTGTGATAGCCACAGCGCGGCCCTCGTTGGGCGGCGGCCAACGCCGCCCTTGGCATCGCACCGGAACGCGGGAGGGAGCTAGTCTTACTGCGTCACAAACTGAGATGTGTTCTGCGCGAGGTCATGCGGGCGCAACAAGGGCATCTCGACAGAGTCGGCGCTAGCGCGATGACGATGCGACGGCGCAAGGTTGCGATCGAGTTCGGGATATGACGTTCCGGTCTGATTGGGGGCGCCTCGCGGTCGGTAACCGCCGGGAACGGCAGGTTTCGAGAGCCACGAGGCGCCACGCAGTCCCGAGGGGGGAATCGTCTCCCGCTCGGAGATTAGGAATCCGTAAGCGGCGATGCAGAGTGTGGCGTGGTGGTGGAAGCCGCGCCACCCACGACCTTCATAGTGCCCGAGGCCGAGTTCCTGCTTGAGTTCCTGGTAATCGCGCTCGATGCGCCAGCGCAGCTTGGCGAGATCGACCAGGCGCGCGAGGGCAAGGTTCGGCGGCAAGGTCGAGAGCCAATATTTGGTCGGCTCGTCTTCACCCCGGGGCCATTCGATCAGTAGCCATTCATCCCGGCGGCTCTCGGTGAGCTGGTAATCGCGATGTGCAACGCGAACCCGTATCCGGGCGAAGCGTGAGGACAGCCAGTCGCTTGTGCCTTCACGCCATTTGATCATGCGCCACGCCACCGCTGGCAGGCCGAGCGCAAGCGCCTTGACGGAAAGCGGCCGGTGTTTGGCGTCACGACCGATCAGCTTCGGGGGGCGTCCGCGACCCGACCATTTCTTCGGCGGCAGCGGTGCTGTCCCAGGAGCCCAGACCGAGGTGTTCGGCATGATGCCGGCAACATAGCTCAACCCAAGCGCGCCGATGTCCGTGCGCAGCTCGGTGTCACTGCCATAGCCGGCATCCATCAGCACCACGCCGCGCGGAATATCGGCCTCACAAGCGGCGCGGATCTGCGCCAGCGCAATCTCCGGCTTGGTCTCAAACCCAATCTCCTCGGGAACCCCCGCCTCGCCCCGCCGCGCTTTGTCCAAGGCCCAATCTTTCGGCACATACAGCCGATAGGCCACCGGCAAGCTGGTGTCGTGATTGGCGACCGATAGAGAGACGGCGACTTGGCAATTGTCCTGCTTGCCGAGTTGACCGCAGTACTGCCGCGTCACCCCCACCGAGTGCCGGCCTTTCTTCGGAAACCCGGTGTCATCGATGATCCACGCCTCGATCGCGCCGTGCCGCTCCATCTCGGGCAGCACCATCTCGCGCACCTTGGCCAGAACCTTCGCATCCGACCACGGCGCCTGCCCGACAAAATGCAACAGTGACTGATGTTGCGCCGCCGTCCGCTCCGGCGCCGTCACCGCCGCCATCGGCTCAACGCTCTTGCGCTCCACCGGCAGCATCAGCCCCACGCAATAGTCGCGCAGCGGTCCCGCCCGGTCCACGTGCCCGATCACGCCAACAAGCCCCTCGACATACGCGGCAAAGCGCGATTCACTGCGCGCGCTCGTTTGGAAATCCATCTCAGCCCTCATGCCGATCATGAATCTTCCCGCGTATCACGATTCGCAAATTCGCGAAATCTTCCCCTTTTTTGTGACTCAGTAAGACTAGAAGCCTGTGCGGGAAATGGCTCCCTAGGCCGGAACCGGTGTTTTCTGCCGTTTGGCCTTAGCGAGCTTGCGCAGAATGATGCTGCGCTTAACTGCGGAGAGATGATCGACGAACAACACGCCGTCGAGATGATCGATCTCGTGCTGTATACAGGTAGCGAGCAGCCCCTCGGCATCGAGCTCGCGGATTTCATTTTCGTAATCGAGATACCGTAGCTTGATAGCCCTCGGACGCTCGACATCGCCATAGTGTTCGGGTAGCGACAGACAACCTTCGCTCGCGGTCATCAGCTCGTCCGAGGTCCACAGCAGCTCAGGATTGGCGATGCGCAAAGGGTTGGGCGGTTCGCCTTCGCGCGCGATGTCGAGCACGATGAGGCGCTTGGCAACCCCGACCTGCGGTGCCGCGAGGCCAATGCCCGGTGCCGCGTACATGGTTTCCAGCATGTCGTCGAAGAGGCGTCGCATCGCATCGTCGACGCGCGGTAACGGCTTCGCCTTCACTTTGAGGCGCGGATCAGGCGCGGTGATGATAGAAAGCAACGCCATGGCGGGATTTACCTAGGCGCAGTTGAAGAACGGGTCAACCCCAGTGGACTGTGTCCCTCGGCTTCTGCCGATCTTCACGGTCTATCCGTCCCGGTGATCGCACCGGCCCACGAGGCCGCCGCTGCTGTGCTGTCTCAAATGCCGGTCACGAACTTCGCCATGATGATGATGATTGCGACCTGCATGACGCCCTGTGCGGCAACGGCGTAGAAATACTTGCCCATTAACTGCCCAATCTTGGCGCCATTGGGATTCGGCTTCTGCAGCTCAAAGCAGGCGCGCAGATTGGTCGGCAAAAGGTAGGCCAGGCCCTGAATGCCCATCACAGTGTTGAGCGCCAGGGCGCCATAGATCCAGGCGATCTGCGGCCAGGGCAGGTTGGTGAGACCGAGATCGGCCGCGAGGAACCAACCCGCAGTGCCGGTGGCCATGGCAAGGGTCGGCATCAAGAACAGCGTGCGCGGCGTTAGCCGCAGCAACACCTCTTTCCGGATCGATACATCGAGCATCCTGAGGATGGGGCCGAGGACAAAGCCCATGAACAGGTCGATGCCGGTCCACAAGACCCCGCACATGACATGGACCCAGTTGAGGAACCAGATGTTTTTGCTGGCGATTGCGGCGATAAGGACAATCAGAGCCGCGCCGACATACCACAGATAATTCAGGCGGATGAGCTTGGGTGTGGTGTCGAGCGTTTCGGCAAGCGCGGTCATGCCGGGGCTGCTTCCTATTCGGCGGCTTCTTGGGGCGCGCTCGC
The DNA here is from genome assembly GCA_963804725.1 of uncultured Alphaproteobacteria bacterium. Classification (GTDB taxonomy): domain Bacteria; phylum Pseudomonadota; class Alphaproteobacteria; order ATCC43930; family CGMCC-115725; genus JAATGI01. Next base: position 639,439 of record CAWDRN010000001.1, read on the forward strand.
GGCAGGCGGCGGCGCCGGCGCCGCAGCGGGCCGTTCGGCGAGCGCGTCTAAGAGCCGGTCGCGGATCCGCTTCAGCCGCGGTTCTTCGGTGATCTTATGGCCAAACAAATCCTTGACATAGAAGACGTCGACCACCTTTTCGCCATAGGTCGAGATCTTGGCGCGGGCGATCTGCAGGTTTAGCGCAGTCATGGCACGGGTTACATCGTAAAGCAGGCCGGGACGGTCGCGGCCATTGACCTCAATGACGGTATGGGTCGCCGACGCGGTGTTGTCGAAGAGGACGCGCGGCGGCACCGTAAAGACGCGCGTGCGGCTCAGGATCCCGACCGGCGCCGCAAACTCGACCTGCGGTTTGAGCTTGCCGCGCAGCACATGCATGAACATGACGGAAAGCCGCGCGAGCTTGTCGGGCCGCGCGAAGGCATGGCCTTCATGATCCTGAATCCAGAAGGTATCGAGCGCCATGCCGTCAGACATGGTCAGGATCTTAGCGTCGACGACATTGGCGCTGGCGAGCGCCAGGGCACCGGCGAGCCGCGAGAACAAGCCGGGATGATCCTCGGTATAAACAATGACCTCGGTGACCGCGTGCGCGGTATCGACACGCGTCTTGACGGTGAGGGGCGCCGCTTCCCGGTCCGCCTCCCGCATGAGGCGCGCATGACGGGCCTGCGTCTCGGCGTCAAATGCCTGCCAGTAATAGGGATAGGTCTTGGCGCGGAACGCGTCGAACTCGGCGTCGGTGAAATCCTTGAGCAAATCGCGCACCGCCGCCTGGGCCGCCGCCACGCGGGCCGCGCGACCCTCGGGCGCAGCCACTTCGCCCGACATCATTTCGAGCGCAAGAGTGAAAAGCTTGCGCAAGAGCGCGGCCTTCCAGCCGTTCCATACTTTGGGACCGACCGCGCGAATATCGGCCACGGTGAGCACCAGCAGCAGCTTCAATCGCTCCGGCGATTGCACCTGCGCGACAAAACCACGGATCGTCTCCTCATCGTCGATGTCGAGTTTCTGCGCGGTGTTGCTCATCAGAAGATGCCAGCGGACGAGCCATGCGGTCGCCTCGGTCTCGTCGGCGGTGAAGCCGAGACGCGGCCCGAGCCTCTCGGCGATTTCCGCGCCTAAAATCGAATGGTCGCCGGCTCGTCCTTTGGCGATGTCATGTAGCAGGGTAGCGAGATAGAGCACGCGGCGCGAATCGATGGTCGGCATGATGGCGGTGGCGAGCGGCAACTCGTCTTTGAGCTCGCCGCTCTCGATCTTGCTCACAATACCGATCGCCATCAGCGAATGCTCATCGACCGTGTAGGTGTGGTACATGTCGTATTGCATCTGCGCGACGACGCGACCGAAATCCGGTATGAACCGGCCAAACACGCCCGCCTCATTGAGACGGCGCAGCGTTGTTTCCGGGTCCTTGCGCGAGGTCAGCATCGCGACGAAGAGCCGGTTGGCCTCAGGATCGGTACGAAGCTTGACATCGATCAGCTTCAACGATTGCGTAATCAGCCGCAGTGCGTGCGGATGGATGTCGAGCCCGTGCTCCTGTGCCGCATAGAAGAGCCGCAGAAAATTCACAGGATCGTCCCGCAACGTCGCGTGCGAAGCGATGTCGAGCCGGTCGTGATCGACGACGAAGCCTTCGCGCATTTGGCGGCGGTTGCCCCAGGGACGCCACGAGAAACGCGATGGCTTGTGCTGCTGATCCTCGAGCAGTGCGCAGAAGATGCGCGTCAGATCGCCGACATCCTTCGCGATCAAGAAGTAATGCTTCATGAAACGCTCGACCCCCATGCCGCCGGCGCGGTCGGCGTAACCCATGAGCGCGGCAATATCGCGCTGGCGGTCGAAGGTAAGCCGATCCTCGGCGCGACCCGCGACGAAATGGAGATGGCAGCGAACCGTTAGGAGAAAATCTTGGGCACGAGCGAACCGCTTGGCCTCATCGGGCGAGAGCACGTTGCGGGCGACCAGCGCCGCGGCATCGTCGACCCGGTAAAGATACTTCGCGATCCAAAACAGCGTGTGAAGGTCGCGCAGCCCGCCTTTGCCCTCTTTGACGTTGGGCTCGACCAAATAACGCGAATCGCCGAGGCGAGCATGGCGGTCATCGCGTTCCTTCAATTTCGCTTCAAGGAATTGCAGGCCGCTGCCTTTGATGATTTCGCTCTCGAACCGCTTTTTGAGATCGAGGAACAGGACCTGCTCACCCGCGATGTAACGGGCTTCGAGCAGGGCGGTCCGTATCGTCACATCCTGCCTGGCGAGATGGATGCATTCGGCGACCGAGCGCGTCGCATGCCCGACCTTCAACCCCAAATCCCATAGCACATAGAGCATGTATTCGCCGACCTGCTCGGTATGCGCGGTGGCCTTATAGGGCTGCAAGAACAGAAGATCGATGTCGGAATACGGCGCCAGCTCGCCGCGGCCATAGCCGCCGACGGCAATTAGTGCCATGCGCTCGCTCTCGGTCGGATTGGCAACCGGATAGATCGAGGTGACCACGACATCGTGCAGCGCGCGGACGATTTGATCGACCAGAAAACAGATTTCCCGGGTGGCATCGGTGCCGTGATTGCTCTGATCGAAGCGTTTGCGGACTTCGCTCCGCCCGTTGTCGAGCGCCGCCTTCAGCACCCCGGCGATCTTGGCGCGCGGCGGTTCGCCCGCAATAGTGAGCGCCTCGAGCTCGGCAGCGAGCCCGCGCCGGTCGATGATCTCTCGCTGTCGGAGGATCTGGCTCATGGCAGCAGTGTACCGATGCCCGGTTTTTTTCGCTACCTGTAGCGCGGCCTTGGGCGAAATCGCGAAACCGCATGGTCATGGCGCGGTTTTGCCACCAGCCTGTGGCGGCCCCCAGCCATGCCTCGCAATCCGTTCAGGGGGTTGGGTACCATAACTGCGCGCGTGACCCCGAACCCCTTCACGAGGCATTTTTCCGAACGGGACCAAGGGCCTTCAGCTTGTAGAGAAGCTCGAGTGCGTCGCGTGGACTAAGCGTGTCGGGCTCGAGCGCGATAAGCGCCAGCTCCAATGGCGATGGTTCCGAGGGCGCGTCCTTTTTTTGTGGGGCGAGGCGGAAGAGCGGGAGATCGTCGGCAAGCCTCGCCAGTGCACCGGTTTGCTCGCCGCGTTCGAGGACGGCCAGCACTGCTTCGGCCCGAATCACGACGGCAGGAGGAAGCCCTGCAAGCTTCGCGACATGGACGCCGTACGAGCGATCGGCCGCGCCCGGCGCCACTTCGTGCAAGAACACGATCTCGTCCCGCCATTCCTTGACCCGCATGGTGTAGCAGGCGAGATCGAGCAGCTTGGCGGCGAGCGCCGTTAGCTCGTGATAATGAGTTGCGAACAAGGTTCGGCATTGGTTGACGTCGTGCAAATGCTCGACCACCGCCCACGCGATCGAGAGACCGTCAAAAGTCGCGGTGCCGCGCCCAATCTCATCAAGGATGACGAGGGCGCGATTGGTTGCCTGATTGAGGATTGCCGCGGTTTCAACCATTTCGACCATGAAGGTGGAGCGGCCGCGCGCCAGATCGTCGGCAGCACCGACGCGACTGAACAGGCGGTCGACAACACCGAGGCGCGCCCTCTCCGCAGGGACATAGGAGCCGATTTGGGCGAGGAGGCAAATCAGCGCGTTTTGCCTCAGAAACGTCGATTTCCCGGCCATATTGGGGCCGGTCAACAGCCACAAACGTTGCCCCGGACCGAGCGTGCAATCATTCGCGACAAACGCCGCGCCGTCGCTGCGTCTTAGCGCCCGCTCCACCACCGGATGGCGCCCGCCAGTGATCGCGAGGTCGAACGATTCATCGACGATCGGCCGACAATAGTGCTCGGCCGCTGCCAGCGATGCCAACGCGGCTGTGACATCGAGCGACGCCAATGCGGTCGCAGCACGCGAAATCTCTGCGGCGCACACCAGCACCCCTGCGACCAGATCGGCGAACAATTTCTGTTCAAGGGCGATGGCGCGCTCCGCCGCCGCCCCGATTTTGGCTTCGAGTTCGGATAACTCCACCGTGGTAAAGCGCATCGCGTTCGCCATGGTCTGGCGATGAAGAAAGGTCGATCCCAGCTTCGGTGCGTTGGCCGCGGTAACCTCGACGTAATAGCCGAGCAAATTGTTGTGACGGATTCGGAGCGCAGGGATCCCGGTCTCGACGGCGTAGCGCGTCTCCAATGCGACGATGAGGCGCCGACTGTCATCTCGCATCACCCGCAGCTGGTCGAGCTCGGGCGAATATGCGGCCGCGATAAAACCGCCGTCGCGGATTTGGGACGGCAAATCGGGGGCCAGCGCCCGACGGAGCTGGCCAACGAGCACACCGTGCTCGCCTAGATCGCCGACGGCTGCCGCGATCTCGGCGGGCGGATCGGGCGGCAGAGTGGACCGCAACGCCGCCGCCTCCCCTAGCGTGTCACGCAAAGCAGCGAGATCACGCGGGCTGCCACGCCCCAAGGCGAGCCGCGCCACAGCGCGCTCGATGTCGCTGGTGTGACGCAATCGGAACCGGACAGCGTCACGCAGTTCGGCTTCGTCGATAAGAAACGTCACCGCGTCAAGACGCGCCGCGATCGCCACGGGATCGGTGAGCGGCATGCCAAGCCGTTCGATCAGCAACCGTGCGCCGGCGCCGGTGATGGTTCGGTCGATGGTGGCGAGCAGGCTCCCTTGGCGCTCGCCCGACAGTGTCTCCATCAATTCGAGATTGCGCCGGGTCGCCGAATCGATCACCATCACCGCATCGGCGGCGAGGCGAGTCGGCACTTGTAACAGCGGCAGCTGCCCAATCTGGGTGAGGCGGACATAGTCAAGAAGGGCGCCCGCCGCAGCGACTTCGGCGCGGGCGAAGGTAGCGAAGCCATCGAGCGCCCGCACGCCGTAAAATTCCTCGAGCCGGCGGCGGCCATTCTCGCTGTCAAAACGTGGGCCAGGCAGCGGCGTCATCGCCGTGCTCCAATCCGACCAGAGGTCGCGAAACTGGGGCCTTTCGAGCAGTCGCGATGACACCAGCAATTCGCCGGGCGCGAGCCGCGCCAGGGTCGGGCCAAGGCCTCCGGCCGGTACCGATTGTAGGCGAAAAGCACCGGTGGAAAGGTCGAGCCAAGCAAGAGCCAACTCGCCGCGTATCTCTGCCAGCGCCGCCAGGTAGTTGTTGCGCCGCGCATCGAGCAGCGCTTCCTCAGTGAGCGTGCCGGGCGTGACGATGCGTACCACGTCGCGTTTGAGCGCCGCCTTCGGACCGCGCTTTTTCGCTTCTGCCGGATCTTCGAGCTGCTCGCAAACCGCGACCCGAAACCCGGCCCTAATGAGCCTGGCGAGATAGGCTTCGGCGGTGTGCACGGGGACCCCGCACATGGGCACATCGTCGCCCTGGTGATGGCCCCGCTTTGTCAGCTGAATGTCGAGCGCTGCCGCTGCTTTGACGGCATCGTCAAAAAACAGTTCATAGAAATCACCCATGCGGTAGAACAGAAGACAATCGCGGTGGCGTTCCTTGATGGCGAGATATTGCGCCATCATCGGCGTTGCCGTTACCGCAGCGGGCGCGCTGGAAATAGTGTCTTCGGGCACTCCCGTTGCGTTATCGTTCATGGCATAAGGCTTGCTGGCGATGACACGCTAGCATGCCGGCCATTATCCGGGAATCGCCACTGAAATTGAGGGGAGTTGACAAGATGGCAGCAAGAAAACCTAAGGCTCGCAAACCGGCACCGAAAAGGGCGAAGGCAAAGACAAAGCCGAAGAGCAAGGCTTCGTCGAGCCGCGCGGCAGCGGCACGGCGCGGGGCGGCAGCGCGATCCGGCGCCGCAAAGCGCGGTCGGACCAATGCGCGCAAGCCCGCCGCAAAGCGCGCCGCGCCGAAGCGTGCCGCGCCGAAGCGTGCCGCCGCAAAGCGGAGAGTCGCCAAGCGCGTGCCGGCTCGTCGCACGGCCGCACCACGCCGAGCGCCGCCGACGCCGACAGTGACGCCGCCAGCCAGCGCCCCGATCATGAGTGAGCGGCCGACGACGCCCGCTGCCGAACCCACCGCAAACATGGGTGAAGGCGGCGAGGCTGCCGAAGAGGACCGACCGCCCCTCTAAAGCGTGTCCTGTGGCGGCCGCATCGGGATCCCCAGTGGTTCCCGATGCGGGAAGGAAAGGGTGCCCTCTCCTGCACCTGCCGGGTCCGGGATCGGAGGTGGAAATTGAGCGACCGAGGTCGCATTTTTCCTCCGAAACCGGGCCCTGGCCCCAGGCGACGCGCGCCCAGGGGGCGTCCTGATGGGTGTCCCTCAAGACAGCGAGAGTTAGGCAATGACTGAAAAACATCCGACGCGTCGCGAGATCGAGACGCGGACAAGGAAAATCCGTGAGCATCTGGAGAAGGCTCATGCCGCAACCGATGCCCAGGGTGACCTCCGTCACGTCGTGGCCAATGTCAGCGCCGAGATCCAGATCTTGCTGCGCGAGATAGAGGAGATCGCGGCGACGATGGGTTAGTGATTGGGGCGACATCCCGAAACAAACGATTTCCTCGCAAATCGGCGATGGTGGGCCCGGGGCGCGATTGAGTGGAAACCACGGCCAGTGGAAGATGGCGCCGACTACGCAGGCCTTCGTCGTGCAGCCGTGGCAGGATCGGCATCTCCGATCGGCTTAACAAACTGGAAAAGCCATCCCAGATCGGGGGCAAGATCATCCCGGGTTTGCGGATAGACTCCGCGCCTGCACCCCTCGGGTGCAAGTCACGGTAATTAAACAAAATAAAATAGAACTCGTGCAATCCCCCAGTTGCCGCCAGGACACTTTTGCCCGATAATTGTCACCGCCAAGCTGATGGGTTGGGAGGCCCGCGGTAACGCAGTTAGACCCATGAGGCTAAACTTGCCGACCCCATCGGGGATCCCGTCCGACGCCGCGGACAATGGTCCGCGAGGACAACGTATCGGCATGCTGTTGCGCCGCACGCGCGAAGGTCGGCGCATCGCCATCGATGACGTTGCGGCGACGCTGCGTCTCAAAGTTTCCTATCTTGAAGCAATCGAAAAAGGTGCTTACGAGCGGCTGCCCGGGCCTGCTTATGCCGTCGGCTTCGTGCGCGCCTACGCCGAATATTTGGGCCTCGACGGTGACGAGGCCGCACGCCGCTTTAAGCGCGAGGCGCAAGAGTTCGACGGCCGACCCGACTTGTCGCTGCCGATGCCGATCGCCGAGCGCAGTATTCCGGGAGGCCGCATTCTGATGACGGCGCTGGTGCTGGCGGTGTGCGGTTACGGGTTTTGGTATTATGTCGACAGCGGCGAGCGCCGACATCCTGAGATGGTGGCGGCGGTGCCGCCCTCGCTGCGCACCGACACGGCGACACCGAGTGAGGCTAAAGCGGCGGTTGACGACCGAACGAGACGCCCTGCCTCGGCGCCGCAAGTGGCGACCAATGAGAGGGCGACCATCGCCACTCCTGCAGCCGGTGGGGCGGCCCCCTTGCCGCAGCAGATCGCGGCGGTCGATGTCGGGCCTCAAAGTGGTTCATCGCCAATTCCAATTCAGAGCACTCCGCTCGGCCGCCTTTATGGCGATGCCACAGGCCATGCCAGAATCGAGCTGCGCTTCAGCGGCGATTGCTGGATCCAGGTCAAGGGCGGCGGTCCTGACGCCGATCTCGGCAAGTTGATGCATGCCGGCGACGTATATCGCGTGCCGGAGCGTCCCGGGCTGGTCGCCCGCGTCGGCGATAGCGACGCGGTCATGATTGTCGTCGATGACAAGGTAGTAACGTTGCCAAAAGGCAATTCGCTCGTCCGGAACATCAATCTCGACCCGAAAGAACTCGCGGCTTGGGCCGGAGCGCGCGCTCCGCCACTGTCGCATATGCCCGTGGCCGCGGCACCGGCGGCCGCAAACCTCGCGCCAGCCCCTGTGCCGGCGAGCGCCGCCGCGCCGAAGACGGCGACCGTTCCGCCGCAGCGAAATTAGCCCCAGCCTGTCGCCACGGCGCAAAGCGCGCTATATAACGCCTAGAAGAAGCGAGGGCTAAAGCGATGAGTGTACGTCCCTATCGCGATATTTCCAGGCGTCGAAGCCGGCAGATTCGTGTTGGTTCTGTGCCCATCGGCGGTGATGCGCCGATTGCGGTCCAGACCATGACCAACACCCCCACTCATGATGCGGCGGCGACGGTCGCGCAGATACTGGCGGCGGAGTGCGCCGGCGCTGACATTGTCCGCGTGTCGTGTCCCGACCAGGCATCAGCATTGGCGCTAAAGGAAATTGTACCGCGCGTTCACGTCCCGATCGTCGCCGACATCCACTTTCACTACAAACGCGCGATTGAAGCGGCGGAAAGCGGTGCCGCGTGTCTGCGCATTAATCCGGGCAATATCGGATCGGCCGAGCGCGTGCGCGAAGTGGTGAAGGCGGCTAAGGACCACAATTGTTCGATGCGCATCGGCGTCAATGCCGGATCACTCGAACGCGACCTGCTCGAGCGCTATGGCGAGCCATGCCCCGAAGCGATGGTCGAAAGTGCGCTGACTCACGCAAAGATTCTCGAGGACAACGATTTTTTCGAATTCAAGATTTCCTGCAAGGCGTCGGACGTGTTTCTCGCCGTCGCGGCCTATCAACAGCTGGCGGAAGCCTGCGATTATCCGCTGCATCTCGGCATTACCGAAGCCGGAGGCATGATCTCCGGCACCACCAAGTCGGCGATCGGAATGGGTTCGCTACTGTGGGCGGGCATCGGCGACACAATTCGCGTCTCGCTCTCCGCGGATCCGGTCGAAGAGGTCAAGGTCGGCTTTGAAATTTTGAAGGCGCTTGGGTTGCGCCGGCGCGGCGTGACCGTGGTGTCGTGCCCCTCTTGTGCCCGCCAACAATTCGAGGTCATCAAGACCGTGGCCATGCTCGAAGAGCGGCTCGCCCACATCACCACGCCAATGACCCTCTCGGTCATAGGCTGCGTTGTGAACGGGCCCGGTGAGGCGCGCGAGACCGATATTGGTTTCACCGGCGGCGGCAATGGCACGCACCAGGTTTATGTCGCGGGCGTGCCCCATCATCGCCTCAAGGACGAAAGCATCGTCGACCACTTGGTCGCGATGGTCGAGAAGAAGGCCGCCGAGATCGAGGCCGCGACAGCGGCTACGGAGGTCGCTCCTGCCGCGGAGTAACGATGCTTAGTTTCAGGCCGTTGCCTGCCGCCACCCAACCCTTCGACGGCGGTCCTGCAAAGGAGACCGGGCGCCGTTGGCCGTCAGCCGCTCACTAGCAGGAAGCCTTTACATGCCCGCCTTACAGCCGGCGCGCGGCACCCAGGACATATTGCCCGATACGATGCGTCGTCACCGCGCCGTCATCGACACCGCGCGCCTGATCGCGGCACGATATGGCTATGAGGAAATGGCAACGCCAATTTTCGAATTCACCGAGGTGTTCGCGCGTCCGATCGGCGAGGCGACCGACATTGTCGCAAAGGAAATGTATACCTTCGCCGATCGCGGTGGCGAGGAGATCACATTGCGGCCCGAATACACGGCGGGCATCGTTCGCGCCGTAATCTCCAACAGTCTAACCCAGAACCTGCCGATCAAATTCTTTGCCTGCGGTCCGATGTTCCGTTACGAGCGGCCGCAGAAGGGCCGCTTCCGCCAATTTCATCAAATCGACGTCGAGCTGATCGGTGCGGGCACGCCCGAGTCCGACGTGGAGATGATCGCCCTCGGCGCCGATACCTTGGCCGAGCTTGGCGTGCTCGGGCACTGCGAGCTGCAGCTCAATACCCTCGGCGATGCCGACAGCCGTCAGGCCTATCGTGCGGCACTGGTTGACTATTTTTCCGCGCGCCGGCACAAGCTTTCCGAAGACAGTCTGCGTCGACTGGAGCGCAACCCGCTGCGCATTCTCGATTCGAAGGACGCGAGCGACGTCGCGGTCAACGCCGCCGCGCCGTCGTTCGAAGGCTACCTGACCGAAGCCGCGCGCGATTTCTTCGCCAAGGTGCGCAGCGGGCTCGGTGCCCTCGGCATCGCCTATCGCCTCAACCCCCGCCTCGTGCGCGGTCTCGACTACTATTGCCACACCGCGTTCGAATTCGTGACCGAGCAACTCGGCGCGCAGGGCACCGTGCTCGGCGGCGGTCGCTATGACGGCTTGTTGAAGCTGATGGGCGGTCCCGACGTGCCGGGAATCGGGTGGGCTGCAGGGGTCGAACGGCTGGCGCTGTTGATCGCGACGCCGCCGATGCCACCGCGACCCATCGCGATGATCCCCTTCGGCGATGCCGGCGAAGGCAAGGCCATGACCATCGCGCACGAATTGCGGCGGGCGGGGTTCACCGTCGATCAAGCCTATTCCGGCAACCTCTCGCGGCGCATGAAGCGCGCCAACAAGATCGCGGCCCGCGCCGCCGTGATTCTGGGGGACGATGAACTGGCACGTGGCTCGGCCGCGGTGCGCGACCTCGATACCGGCGAGCAGATCGAGGTGCCGCTGGCACAGTTAAAGGACTGGCTCGCGCGCTTCCGCTAATGGGCTCCGTCGCCGCGCCCGATATCGGCGCCTCTCTCATTATTGCCGGTCTCAACCACCGCTCGGCACCACCCGAATGGCGTGAGCGCTTCGTGCTCGTTGAAGTCGCACAAGGGGCGCTTGGCGACGCGTTGGCGGCGCGCGGTATTGACGATGCTGTCCTGCTGGTGACGTGTGACCGCATCGAACTCATTGCGGCCGCGCCCAATGTTGATGCATTTGTGCCCTTGTTGGCACAGCGACTGAATATCGGTGAAGCCGATTTGGCGCCAACGCTCTATCGCCTCGAGGGCGATGCGGCGCTCGGCCATTTGTTCGAGGTGGCGGCAGCACTCGACGGCCAAGTGGTCGGCGAGCCGCAAATCCTCGGCCAGATGAAGGCCGCCCATCGCTTGGCGTCCGATCGCGGCCGGGTTGGCCCGGGGCTCGAAGTGGCGTTCGCCGCGGCTTATGCCGCGGCGCGCCGTGTTCGCCGCGAAACTCGCATCGCCGAGCGCCCGGTCTCAATCGCGGCGGCGGCCCTCGATCTTGCGCGCGAAGTTCACGGCGAGCTCACGCGCTGCGCCGTGTTGCTCTTGGGTCCGACCGAGATCGGCGAGCTGATGGCCGACCATTTTGCCCGGGCTGGGATCGGCAGCCTGCTGTTGTGCGGGCCGGAGCCGCGCGCACGCCTCGCGGCCATCAAGTTTGGCGCCAACCGCTGCGACCTCGCCGAGCTCGATGGCGCGTTAAGCGCTGCTGACATCGTCATCGCGGCGGTGGCGAGCGGCCGTGCCACGCTAACCGCGACGCGCGTTGCCGCGGCCTTGAAGCGCCGGCCCCTACGCCCGATCTTCATCGTCGATGCCGGCTATCCACCCGATGTCGAACCGGCGGTAAACGAGCTTGATGGAGTGTTCCTCTACGATCTGGGCGATCTCGAACGTGTGGCACTCGACGGTCGCGCCGGGCGCCAAGCGGAAGCCGGCGAAGCGCGGCGCATCCTCGGTGAAGAACTGGCTGCCTTCAACCGCCGCCGTCGGGAACGAAAGGCGGTGCCTGCCGTGGTGGCGTTGCGCCGTCATGTCGAGCGGCTGCGCGCGGCAGTCCTGGCCGAGGCCGGCAGCGACGCCGAGGCAGCAACGCGGCTGTTGATGAATCGGCTGCTGCACGATCCGTCGGAAGTGCTGCGTGATCTCGCCGCCGACGCGCCGCAAGGTGATATAGAAAAGCTGCTGCGCCGCTTGTTCAGACTTGATAGTGAAGGAGAAGAAAAGTGAGTCTTACCCCGGGGCTATCGCAGCGGCTCGATAAGCTCGTCGCGCACCACAATGAGTTGAGCACGCAGCTAGCCGATCCCGGCCTTTCGGGCGGCGACATCGCCAGACTGTCCAAGGAATACTCCGACCTGGCCCCCATGGTAGAGGGCGTAGCGGCGCTACGCAAAGCGGAGACCGAACGCGCCGAATTGCAAGGCCTGCTCGCCGCCGACGATGCCGAAATGCGCGCTCTCGCCCAAGCCGAGATCGCTCAGCTGGACCACAAGATTCCCGAATTAGAGCAGCGCATCAAATTACTACTGCTGCCCAAAGACGAGGCAGACGAACGCAACGCCATCCTCGAAGTGCGTGCCGGAACCGGTGGCGAGGAGGCGGCGCTATTCGCCGCTGCACTTTTCCGCATGTATCAGCGCTACGCCGCGCTCAAAGGGTGGAAGTTCGAACTCATGGATCTCTCGGAAACCGGCATCGGCGGGTTTAAGGAGGCGATCGCGGCCATCACGGGACGCGGCGTGTTTGAGCGTCTGAAATTCGAATCGGGCGTTCATCGCGTGCAGCGCGTACCCGAGACCGAAGCCTCGGGCCGCGTTCATACCTCGGCGGCGACCGTCGCCGTGCTACCTGAAGCAGAAGAGGTCGACATCAAGATCGATGACAAGGATCTGCGCATCGATGTATTCCGCTCCAGCGGTCCCGGCGGGCAATCCGTAAACACCACCGACAGTGCGGTGCGCATCACCCATATTCCGACCGGCATCGTGGTGTCGCAGCAAGACGAGAAATCGCAGCACAAGAACAAGTCGAAGGCGATGAAAGTGCTGCGCGCGAGACTCTATGAGCGTGAACGTCAGCAAAAAATGGCCCAGCGTGCAGCGTCGCGCAAAAGCCAGGTCGGTTCGGGGGACCGGTCGGAACGCATCCGCACGTACAATTTTCCACAAGGCCGGGTCAGCGACCATCGCATCAACCTGACGCTCTACAAGATCGACAAAGTAATGGTGGGCGAGGCCCTCGACGAGATCATCGATCCGCTGATTGCAGAGGATCATGCCGAACGGCTCGCGGCCGAGGAATGACGGAAGGCGAAGCTCTGAGCGCGGCCGTGGCGCGTCTCGCCGCAAGCGCGATCGCGGAGCCAAGGCGGGAAGCGCGCCTGTTGTTGGCCCTCGCGCTCTGTTGCCCGATCGAACGGCTCGTTCTTTCATCTAAAGACACCATTGCGCCCGCCAGCGCCGACCGGTTTGCTACTTTTATCGAACGGCGCGCCGGCGGCGAGCCTTATTCGCGGATCCTTGGCAGGCGCGAATTCTGGAGCCGGGAATTCCAGCTGTCGGCCGACACACTGGATCCGAGGCCCGACAGCGAGACGCTGATCGAGGCGGCGCTAGCGCGAATCGCCGATCGTGACGCTCCGATCAACGTCATCGATTTCGGGACCGGCAGCGGCGCGCTGCTGCTGGCGCTATTGACGGAATTGCCCAATGCACGAGGACTGGGCATCGATCGAGCGCCAGGCGCAGTCGAAACGGCGCGACGGAACGCCGCCGCGCTCGGCCTCTCGGCCCGCGCTCACTTTGCCGTCGGCCATTGGGGTGATGGTTTAACGGTTCAGGTGGATGTAATTCTGGTGAATCCGCCCTATATACCGACTGCGAGGTTGGCCGAGCTGGCACTAGAGGTGAGCCGGTACGATCCACGAGCCGCGCTTGATGGCGGACCGGACGGGCTGGCGGCCTACCGCGAATTGGCACCTGCGCTCGCGCGTCTATTGCGGTCGACAGGCTTTGCGGTATGTGAGCTTGGGGCAGGGCAGAGGGCCGCGGTGGTCGAGCTTATGGGTCAGTGTTGCCTCGAAACGGTCGCAATCGCGTGTGATCTTGCCGGTATTGAGCGTTGTCTCATCGTCAGACCCGGCAAAGCGGGTAGAAGCGTGGAACACGCAATAGAATCGTGAAATCGGTAGTTCATGAAATAACGTGCTGATCAACCAAAAAATAGTTTGGAATGTCAGACAATTCTGACTAGGGTGCGCGTGATGAGAAGGAGCCGAAGGCTCCGCGCCCAAAGGGCGCCGGTCAATATCCCCAACCGAAATCGTTGCACCGCCTGGAGCGGAAGACGGAGCGGGGATCAATCGAAAGAGCCAACATATCGATGATGTCGTATCGCGATTTCAAAGGTGGCATGAGACCTGGCCAAAACAAAAGGTCGCGCAATCGCAATAATGGCGGAGGGCACCAGAATAATAACGGCAACCGTCCGCGCATGCCGCATCGGATGCAGACTTTCGATTCGAGCGGTCCCAACGTTAAGATCCGCGGCAATGCCTATCAGGTGTTCGAGCGTTATGTTGCGCTTGCGCGCGAAGCAGCCGCCGCCGGCGACCGGATTGCGGCCGAAAATTACTACCAGCATGCCGAACATTATTTCCGCCTGATGAATGCCGACGGGCAGGGTAATCCAATGGCGGTGCCGCGTCCGATGACACCCGCCGATACCGAAATGACCGGCATGGATGGTGAGGGCAGCCAATCGCCCCAGGGCGAGGCCGAAGCGGTTTCGACCGTGCCGCTGCCATCTTCGGACGAGCCAGAGAATCCCTAGAGTTGAACTCTTGGGTCTCGGGGCGAGGATGAGGGAGAGCGAGCGACAGACGGCGTGACTAAAGGCGCGCCACCGCCAACGATATCGCCCGACCGGGGTGTGGGGCTCCCGGTTCTGACCGAAAACCGCCCTTGCTTGGGCTGGTGCCCAAGCCCATATCCATGGGCGAAGGCAAGTCGATCGCCGCTTTTAGGGGTCGGCTTGTCGGTCGAAAGGGTGGAAAATGGACTTTGAAAAATATACCGAGCGCTCCAAGGGCTTTGTCCAGGCAGCGCAAATGTTGGCGCAACGCCGCGGGCACCAACAGCTCACGCCCGAACATCTTCTGAAGGTTCTGATCGACGACAAGGAGGGTCTTGCCGCCAATCTCATTCGCGCCGCCGGCGGCGACCCCAATCAGGTGCGACTCGCGACCGATGCGGCTCTCGACAAGCTGCCCCGGGTCGAGGGCGGCGGCGGTCAGGTCTATCTCTCGGCGGAGGTGAATCGGCTTTTCGGCGAGGCCGAGAAGATCGCAGAAAAGGCGGGTGATTCTTTCGTCACTGCCGAGCGCCTGTTGCTTGCTCTGACATTGGCGAAAGGGAGCGCCGCGTCACAGGCGCTGGCCGCTGCCGGTGTCAATGCGCAAAGTCTCAACCGCGCCATCGAGGACGTCCGCAAGGGCCGCAAGGCTGACAGCGCGTCGGCGGAAGAGGGCTATGATGCCCTCAAAAAATATGCGCGAGACCTCACCGACGCTGCGCGCAACGGCAAGCTCGATCCCGTCATCGGGCGCGACGAGGAGATCCGGCGCACCGTGCAGGTGTTGTCGCGCCGCACCAAGAACAATCCGGTGCTGATCGGCGAACCTGGGGTTGGCAAGACCGCGATTGTCGAGGGCCTAGCACTGCGAATCGCTAAAGGCGACGTGCCGGATTCGCTCAAGGAAAAGAAGCTCTTGGCACTGGATCTGGGCGCCATGGTGGCGGGCGCCAAGTTCCGTGGTGAATTTGAGGAGCGGCTAAAGGCGGTGCTGCAGGAGATCACCGCCGCCCAAGGCGACATCATCGTTTTCATCGATGAGTTGCACACGCTTGTGGGCGCCGGTAAGGCCGAGGGCGCGATGGACGCGTCCAATATGTTGAAGCCGGCACTGGCACGCGGCGAGCTTCATTGCGTCGGCGCCACCACGCTCAACGAATATCAAAAGCATATCGAAAAAGACGCGGCTCTGGCGCGGCGCTTCCAGCCGGTGTTCGTCAGCGAACCGTCGGTCGAAGATACCATCTCGATCCTACGCGGCATCAAGGAAAAATACGAAGTGCATCATGGCGTGCGCATCACCGACGGCGCCATTGTCGCCGCGGCGACGCTGTCCAATCGCTACATCACCGATCGCTTCCTCCCCGACAAGGCGATCGATCTGATGGACGAAGCGGCGGCGCGGTTGCGCATGGAAGCCGAATCGAAGCCCGAGGAAATCGATGAACTGGATCGCCGCGTGATCCAGCTCAAGATCGAACGCGAAGCGCTGAAAAAAGAAAGCGATCAAGCGTCTCGCGATCGGCTCGCTAAGCTCGAAAGCGAGCTGACTGAGGCCGAGAAAAAATCCGCCGACCTCACCGCGGTATGGAAGTCGGAAAAAGAAAAAATGGCTGGCGCGCAAAAACTGAAGGAGTCGCTCGATCAATCCAAGATCGAACTGGAACAGGCGCAGCGCAAAGGCGATTGGGCCCGTGCCGGCGAATTGACCTATGGCGTGATCCCCGACCTCGAAAAGAAGCTGAGAGAGGCCGAAGCCGGCGAAGGCCAACGCATGATCGACGAAGCGGTAACCGCGGACCATATCGCGGCCGTGGTGTCGCGTTGGACCGGCGTGCCGGTGGACAAGATGCTCGAAGGCGAACGCGCCAAATTGCTGCAGATGGAAACCAATCTGAAACAGCGCGTGGTTGGTCAGGACGAGGCAGTAGTCTCTGTCTCCAACGCCATTCGCCGCGCGCGCGCCGGCTTGCAGGATCCGAACCGGCCGATCGGATCATTCCTGTTCCTCGGCCCGACCGGTGTCGGCAAGACCGAGTTGGCAAAGGCCCTCGCCGAATTCATGTTCGACGATGACAGCGCCATGATTCGCATCGACATGTCGGAATATATGGAAAAGCATTCGGTGGCGCGGCTGATCGGCGCGCCGCCCGGCTATGTCGGTTATGAGGAAGGTGGCGCCTTGACAGAGGCGGTGCGGCGCCGGCCGTACCAGGTCATCCTGTTTGACGAAGTCGAAAAGGCGCATCCCGATGTGTTCAATGTCCTGCTCCAGGTTCTGGACGATGGGCGTTTGACCGATGGGCAGGGCCGTCACGTCGATTTCAAGAACACGCTGATTGTGCTGACCTCGAATATCGGCAGCGAAATTCTGGCGGCGCTGCCGGAGGGCGGCAATATGGTGCGTGCGCGCGACCAGATCATGGAGTTGGTGCGGGCGTCGTTCCGACCGGAGTTCTTGAACCGGATCGACGAAATCCTCCTGTTCCGCCGCCTGTCGCGGTCGGATATGCGCGGCATCGTCGACATCCAGCTCGCGCGGCTGCAAAAGCTGTTGGCCGACCGCAAGATCGTGCTCGATATCGACGACAAGGTGCGCAACTGGTTGGCGGAAACGGGCTACGATCCCGTCTATGGCGCCCGGCCGTTGAAGCGGGTGATCCAACGCACGGTGCAAAATCCGCTGGCCGAAGCGGTACTGGCAGGGCGTGTCACCGACGGCGAAACGGTGCCTGTGAGACTGCGCGACGGCGGCCTCGTGATCGGCACCGCGGTCGCTCAAGCGGCCGAATGACGCCATTCGCCATGCGGTGATTCCTCAGCGCTAGGCTCGGCGCGGTGCCGCGCGGGCGGCGAGGAAACCTTTCTCCATGGCCTCCTTGGGGTAAGATCGCCCTTTCAGATGGGAGAGGGAGAAAGCGATGCCGACCGAGGAGAAAAAGCGCCTTGCCGGCAAAGTTGCCGTGGTCACCGGGGCCGGCTCGCGCGGCGACGGCATCGGCAACGGCCGCGCCGCCGCCATCCTGATGGCGCGCGCCGGTGCCAGGGTCGCTCTGGTCGACAATCGGCGTGACTGGGCCGAGGCAACAGCAGCAATGATCGGCAACGAATTGGGCGAAAGCGTTGTCATTGAGGCTGACGTCGCCGATCCTGCCGCTTGCGCCCGCATCGTTGCGGACACGGTCAGGCACTGGGGCAAGCTCGATATTCTCGTCAACAATGTCGGCATCAATGGACCAACGGGCAATGCCGTCGAGGTCGACCTCGCCGAATGGGATCGCGCACTCCGGATCAACGTGACCTCGGTAATGCTGATGGCGAAATACGCGATTCCAGAAATGCGCAAGAACGGCGGCGGCGCCATCGTCAATCTCGCCTCGGTAGCCGGGCTGCGCGGCGGCAATCCCAACCTGCTCTATACGACTTCGAAGGGTGCCGTGGTGCAGATGACACGCGCGATGGCGGCGCATCACGGTCGCGAAGGCATCCGCGTCAATTGCGTGGCGCCCGGCATGGTTTATACACCGATGGTTTATTCCGCCGGCATGACGCCCGAGGTCCGAGACGCGCGCCGGCGCCGCTCGTTGTTGCAAACGGAAGGCACAGGCTGGGACATCGGCAATGCCGTGGTATATCTCGTCAGTGACGAGGCGCGCTGGGTAACCGGCGTGATCCTGCCGGTCGACGCCGGCGCCACCGCCGCCGGGGGTGCACTACCAGAAACGCGGCCACTGAGCTGAGGCGGATGCATGCTTGAGGGAAAAGTTGCCTGGGTCACCGGAGGTGGCAGCGGCATCGGGGAGGCAGGCGCGATCGCACTCGCCGAGGCCGGCGCCACCGTCATCATCAGCGGACGTAACGAAACCAAGCTCGACGCGGTGGTCGCCAAGATCAACCACGCCGGCCACAAGGCGTCGGCGCTGGCCCTCGACGTGACCGATCGCGCGGCTGTAGCGAAGGGCGCTGCCGCATTGCTCGCCCAACACGGCAATATTCATATTCTGATCAACAGCGCCGGCATCAATCTACCGAACCGGCGCTGGAAGAATCTCACCGCCGAGAGCTTCGACCGCATCGTCACGACCAATCTCAACGGCACGTTCTACGCCATCGAGGCGGTGTTGCCGAAAATGCGCGAGCAACGGGACGGGTGCATTATCAATGTCGCCTCGTGGAGCGGACGCTATCACGCTTATCTCACCGGCCCGGCTTACAACGCCTCAAAATTCGCCGTCGTCGAAATGACGCTGGCATTGAATGACGATGAAGGGCCGAATGGCATCCGCGCCTGCGCGCTCTGCCCAGGTGAAGTTGCGACGCCGCTGGTGTCGAGGCGGCCGGTCCCGCCACCACCTGAAGATATTGCCCGCATGCTGAAGCCCGAAGATCTCGGCCGCGCCATCCGCTTCGTTGCGGAGATGCCGCCGCATGTTGCCATCAACGAGTTGGTGATCAGCCCGACCTATAACCGCATCATGGTCGGCGGGCCGGACATCCGCCGCGATTGACAGTTTTCTGCGGGTTTTCAGGTCATAGAGATGTGCGTCCCCTAATCAGTCCCCGTTTCGTGCTGCCGCTACTGGCACCTTGAGTGGCTGGGCAGGTGAGCGCGCACGTGGATCGTGCTGCCGGATCGAAGGTGAATTTGCCCGCTGGTCGCGGTGAAGGTTTGGACAGAATCACTGGTAGACGAGGGACGACGGGATGCGGATGGATTAAATTAAATGTCGTTACCCCACCCTCTTGCCGCCCCCCAGAAAAAAATGCAGTGGCATGCGGGAGTTGCTTTTTCGCTTTGCAGCAACGCATGTCACCCGATGCATTATGAGGCTTCGCGAGCGTTGGCGCAGCGACGGTTCTGCGGGTCACGCGATCTGACATGATCGACGCCTGCGATAAGCGCCTCATTGCTTGGCTCGCAGAAATGCCACCGCGCCAAGAACTCATTATGCGGCATCGCGTTGAATGGCCGCACCAAAAAATCTCGGGGCTCATGGGATCGCCGGATCGATGCGCTGATGGCCAAGTGCAAACCGTGCACTTCGGCGGCGTCGCGCGCGCCTCCTCCCCGGCGGCGAGGCTTCCGGCGGCCGCCTTGTTCTGACGACACGCTCATCGCTTGGCTCCCCGGTTTCTCCCGACGGCAGCGCAATCCCGGCGCCGATAGCCTGTGACTGCGGCTACCCCGCAGGAGGCTCCAATGAAGGTCCCGGTCCTCGACGTTGTTTTCGCCACGGGTCCGTTTCCAGCCGGACCGCGGCGCCCCGGTGGTAAACCCTGTCCTCTGGCAAGAGAGAGGTTGGCCGCTGCCCTGAGGCTCTCGGCGATCGCGCGCGCGACATGCCTTCTTCGCTACGCCGGGACCGGCGCCACATTTGCCGTTGCAATCGGGGCCGCTTCCGCTGCCATGGGACAGCCAGCACCGCCATCGTCGGTATCGGCGACCACCGCGCAGACGTCGCAACTCTCGACAGCGGGAGACGAAGCCCCCGCCTGGCTGTGGCAGGCGTCCGCCTGCCTTAATCTTGGCGAACTATCTGCAGGCGGTCCGGTGCTTTCATCACGCGACGGCAATTCCTGTAGTTTTGGCGCGCAGCGCTTGCCCGTCCATCAGCAGACGATAGCCGACCTTCAATCAATTCCGAAAGCGATTGGCGGGCGCGCACCGATCAGGGTACTCTCTTCACGAGGTGTCTCCTTGCTGACGTCGGCTGCTAGCGGCGTTGGTTGATCAATTCCTCAGCGAGGATGCACCCCTTCCATATTTCCCGGCAACTCTAGGCTGAACTTCCCCCTGATTTTGAACGCAAGCCATTGATAAGATTTCGGAACCGATCTTGTGTGCTGCCTACAGGGTATGGTTAGGAAGGAAGCTTGAGCCCGAGGAGTTGGAAAGCGCGTGTATGTAGAGGAGTAGGCCGGGTGAAGGTGACGACGGGCAGCGAAGTGTCATTGAAACGAATGGTATTGCGTGTGAGAGTAGCAAGATCTTGCAGAAGGGTATGAAAGCTGTGAACGGGCTGGCCATCTGCCGTGCGTTTTGTGGCAGCTTTGGCGCGAGCGCTCGGCGAGACCGCGGCCTTGGCAACGGGTGAAGTACGGTCGAGGGCGGCGCGTGCAAGATCATCGTCCTTGAACAGCATCGGCGCCAGATCACGCTTCATGTGCCACATGACATGGTAGGCGAGCATGCAGAGCAGGACGTGCCCGCGCACGCGCCTGGCCTTACGGTGATGAATGGGGCGCAGCTCCAGGTCATCGGATTTGAGATCCCGGAAGGCACGCTCGACATGGCTGAGGCTCTTGTAGCACAGAACCACCTGCTCCGCGGCCAGGAGATCCTTGGGCATGCTGGTACGGAGGACATAGATCCCATCAAGCGATTGCTCATCATTGATCGCGTCTGTCTTGCGCGTGAAGGTGAAGTCTGTATCGGTAATCGTGGTGGTGAAGTGTTTGGCCATTTTCTTGGTGTTGATAACCGCCCCCACTTTGAGGGCGATTTTGTCCCTGCCGGTCAGCGGTCTGTTCTTCCGTTGGGTTTGCGCCTGGATTTTAAGAAGCGCCTTTTCCGTGGCCGCCAAAAGCTCATTACGTTTCCGCGCGCGCTCGGTTTGAAGATCTGGATTGCGGCAGACGATCAGCCGTTCTCCCGGAAAGTCCTGCGCGGTGATTTCCGCCATGTCACGCTCGTCGAACAACGACAACTGTAAAGGGCCGCCCGCAACGGCCAGTTTGTGAATGGCCGGCGCCCGCAGTGCCGTAATCCAGTCGAAGGCGGCCGGCTTGATATCAGCCTTGAGGCGCGCGCTCGTGATCATGCCGCGATCGCCGACCATAATGACCCGGTCGAGCTTGAAACGCTCCTTGAGCTTGACGATTTGCGCCGTAAGCGTCTTGGGATCGCCGGTGTTGCCCTCGAAGACCTCGATCGCCACCGGACATCCCTGCGGCGTGCACAAGAGCCCGTAGACGATTTGCATCCGGTCGCGCCGGTGGTCGCGGCTATGGCCAAACTGAGCCAACTCGCAGTGCCGTCCTTCGAGATAGCTTGAACTGACGTCATAGAGCACCAGCGTGCCATCCTTCAGGTGCCGCCGCGCCAGAGCCTCTTCGAGACGGTTCTGATGACCGGCTAAAAGATCGAGTGCCTCATAAAGCTCATCCTCATCAACGTCTCCCAGCTCCAGCACCGCCCCCAAAGAATGGGCCGCCGTACGCGCGCTGAGCTGGCGGGCCGTCGCCAGCTTGGGTGCCGGCTCAAGGATGCGCGCAACAATCATCGCCTGGATCAGCTTGCCTAGGCGGTCGGGCCGACGGGGGAGGAGCTCGTCGAGCTTCAATTTGCGCATGGCGCCAAGAACCGCAGCCACATGCCCATGGCCGAGCGACCGCTCGATCGCAAAAGACGGCGCACCCTTGGCCGCTGCCTTCGGCACCAGGGTCTCGCCGGCGAACACCCGCCGCAGCATCTCGATTTGCTCGGCCGGCAGATGCGAGAAATTGGCCAGTGTGCGCGTCTTGACCTTGTCGCCTTCGCGATAGCTTTCGCGCAGCAGCAGGGCCGGCGGTGAGTTGCGATTGGCGATCCGGGCGATGTACATGATTTGTTGAATCACGAGCCCTAAAAATAATCAAGCAGAATATCCACAAATTACATGCCTACATTTGGGCGCAAAATCCCCCTATCCCCTTGAATTGATCAATACCGGCTAAAAAGTTCGGTCTAGGACTTCACCTTCCGCCATTTTTTCGGAATGGAAATGTTCGTTACCAAATTGGTTACCAACGCGGAGGTGATAGACCCGCTCGAACGCAGCGGCACAAAAAAAGAGCTCCAGCCACGACGGGCCGGGGCTCCAAGTCTTCATCAAGTGACGATTACTGCCCTGGCGGCCGATACGTCACGTTCTTTTTCACGGCGTGGTTATCCTCTTCGATAGTCAGAAGCGGCGTCACCTTTGTAATATCAAGCCGGTGGACGATACGCCGATTGCGAGCGCCGCCGCCGTTACATTATCCGGTGCCTCGAAAATAGCCCCGATCCGTTGCAACGACGTGGCGCGTCTCTAAGCCTATCGCATCTACTAAGAGGTGCGAGAAAAGTCCACCCACGGACTGCCGGGAGATCGCCGATGGATTTGCCAAGATCGACGCCAGCGACGAGCGCCTCGAAGGCTTCTTAGAAGAATAAATAAAAACCTTGTACCCCTAGTGTGGGGGTTCATTGCTGGCATCCGCGACGCTGTGCGCACCAACTGTTTGCGATGAATGCCCATCGATCGGCAAGGCGACGGAGAAGGTGGCGCCGCGATCTGGATTGTTCGACGCCCATAAGCGGCCGCCAAGGGCCTCAACAATAGAACGGCTGATCGAGAGTCCCAGTCCAGTGCCCGAGGATTTAGTGGTAACGAAGGGTTGGAACAATCGCTCCTTCACGCTTGCCTTGATCCCGCTGCCGCGATCGCTTACCGAGACCTGTGCCACGCGCTGATCATATGACGTCGCAATGATCAGGCCGCGGTCGCCGGGCTTGTTATCCTCCATCGCATCGCAGGCGTTGATGACGATATTCAAGAGCACCTGCTTCACCTGAACGGGATCGGCACGCACCTCGGGAACGTCGTTGGCGAGTTTCGTCGCGACGGTGACGCTCCCTTCCACCAACTTGCGATTGGCCAGCTGCAACACATCGGCCACGATCCCGTTTAGGTTCACCGGCTCAAGATGCGCCTTGGTCTTCTTGAAGAGCGCACGCAAGCGGTGGATGACGTCACCAGCGCGTTTGCTATCTGCCGCGATGTCATCAAAAATTGCTCCAATTTCGTCGGTGTCGGCCGGCTTCTGAAGAAGGAACCGCTTTCCCGCTTGAGCGTTGCTGAGGATGGCCGTGAGCGGGTTATTGATCTCGTGGCCGATCGCGCCAGAAAGTTCACCGAGCGTCGCGACGCGCCCCAAGTGCGTCAATTCCTCCTGCTGTTGTTCCAGCACCAACTGCGACCGCTGACGGCGCCGCGCCTGGACGATTAGCGCCGCGATGAGAATGGACTGAACGATCAAAACCGCCGCCGCGCCCATCACCAGCCATTTGTACTCTTCCCAGAGAGATGTTGGACGAAACCGAACGATGGTGCCCGGCGGTAGATTGGCTTCGTTCAAACCCCAGCGCTGCAGCTGGCGCCAATCGACAACATTCACCGAGTTCGCGAACAGGCGCACATTGGAAGCGTGCGCGGTCAATATCCGAAGAGCAAGCTCTCCTGCTTGCCTCCCTACCTTATCGGTAGGTGACGCGTTGCCGCCGACAACGCCGTCACCCGTGTAGTCGAAAAAAATTGTGTAAACTGGGACGCTAGCCGCCAACGCCAGGTTCCTTGCAATGGCTCGGAGCATCTGTGGGGGTGGGGGCGCACTGAACGGCAGATAGAGTACAAACGTTCCATAAGGCAGCGTGCCCAGTTGGTGCAACATCTCAGCACTCGGAAGCCCGGACCAATACTCAATCTTGAGCCGCCTTGAGAAAATGCTCTGGGTCTCGCGCGACGCGTCTTCCACTCGGCGATCTCCCGCGCTTGTACCAGTTACGATCACCATACGCTTTGCTTCTGGCTGCAACTGCAATGCCAGTTCCACTGTTGGCACGGGATTGAGCCGGGTGATAATTCCCGATGCCTCCGGTCCAAGGGATTTGAAGGCCCCCGCCTCCTCACTTCCGGTAAACATCAAAGGGCTGTGGGGAAATAAGTCCCTTTGGTGCGCCAAAAAGCTGATTGCCAAAGAGCCTGCAGCGATAACGAGATCGACACTACGTCCGGCGTACTTCTGACGAAGATACGCGGCCATCACATTGGCTTCCTCGGATTCCGGGAAGCGCGTGTCAAAGAACTCGTCGAAAATCTGGACTCGACCGGGAAGCCCTGATTGAAGGGTTTGACTAACACCATCATCGTAAGGAACTTGGGCCCTATCATATTGATACCCATAAAGGATCACCACGTGTTGCGTATCATCGGCGAAGCTAGCTGGAAGCGCCCAAACGCATAGCGCGGCCGTGATCAAGCACGCGACGCAGAAGTGTCTTCGATCCGGTGATCGTGTCTTAGGTCCAGCCATCTCAATTTCAGGGCTATCTTAACTCGAGAGTCACATCGAGGGTTATATTTTGAATGGTACCCTACCCGAGCTATTTGGATTCCCTGAGGGCAGATTAAGGACCTAAGGTGGATCGGCTGCCCTGGCGTGAGACGCGCGCAAAGCAGGCAATGCGATCGAGGCATGCGCTCCGGGGGATGGCCGTTTGGCGCAGACGCCGCTCCAAGTCGGCACCATCGGCAGCACGATTGCCGCTGGCTTGCACATGATCTACTGCGACGTCAGGGAATGCGACCACAGCCAGACCCTCGACCTTGAGTCGCTACGGCGCGAGCTCGATGCCGAAACTATCGCATCGCCGACTTTGTCGCCCGAGCCGGTGCAGCAAGTCCGGCGCGAAGTCGCCGAAGCTCTCCGTCCGCGTCAGGCGCATTCATACAAGCGGAATGCGCTCTTGATTGAACCAACAATTGCGGCACCTAGAGGAAGGGAATGACGTGGGATGCTAATACCGTCACGGCGGCAGCAACTTTCGCTATGGCTGTTCTTACTCTCGCCCTGGGTGTCGCTAATTTCCTCCTTTGGCGCGCCACACAGAGACAGATCAAACTTGGGCGCGACGAATTCAACGCAACTCATCGAGCCCGAATCTTGATACAATCAGTCAACGTAGTTGGTCCCGGTCGCTTTCATGCGTTGCTTTGCGGCATCAGACATATCTGTGAAATCGGCATCGAAAGGAACGAAACCCGACTCTCCCTCCTTGAAGATCAGATGTTCGTGGGTGCGAGCGATAACGTCCGTCGCTGCGTTGAGTTTGTCTCGACGCACCACCCGGACACGATCCGGCAGCCCGTCATTGAGGCGACCGAGTGCACAAGCCTCGTTTGATGCGAAGTTGCTAATGAGGGCCGCGAGCGCCTGCACCGTGTCGATTTGAACACGGCACGCAAACCCGTTCGCCATGCGGCAGGCCGCGCTGTCGTTGATGGGCTTACGTTGACCAATTCTATGCGCATGGTCAGCGGGCCGCTCTTCTCAAATACGGTAATTTCGGGCGCGCTCATGTCAGCGCCTCCGGGTCACGTTGCCGGACCAGAGAGACAACCACGGCGCTGATTCGCTCGCGCACGTCGCGATCGGGCATCTCGACCACCGGGGCGTAGCGACGCTTGCCATGCACGTCGGTGAGGACATGGCCGTCCTTGTCGATATCAGCGGCTTGCCGGGCATGAGCGCGTAGACGCGCTCTCCATTGCGGTGGACTGGGACTTGGTGAATAACCAAACCCGGCGGCGTGAGGCGCACCGTCGCGAAGCCGCGGAGCGTGTTCTGGCGCAGCGGGCGCCGCGCCAGGAGTGGAGCCGGTTGTCAGAAGGGGGATTGGCAGGAGTATTGGCTGACATGATGAGGTTCCCTCACGCCCTGCCCGCATCATCCTCCGGTGATTTCGGTCGAGGCCTCCGGTGCCCGGACCATTTGTCATGCACCGCCTTCGCCATCGTCGGGGTCACGACAAGCGGCAGAGATGCGACGAGCGCTTCCAGCGACTCGGCAGTGATGTAGGTCCGATGCCCGAGTTTGCGGGCGTGAAGAATGCCGTTATTGATGAGTTCGTAAAGACGCGTGGTACCGCAGCCGCAGCTTTGGCCTCCCTCGTCGGGTAAAGGAGTTTCATTCAGTCCTCCAAGGTCTATCGCCCCGAAGGATCACAGACGGTCCTAGCGGACTGCATCCACCGCAAAGGAACAAAAGGCTAGAGGTACTTAGGCGCTTCCGGCGGGCTGCGCCGTCAGCTGTAACAGCCGCCCCAAGTCGCGTCTGAGCCCTCCAGGGTTCTTGCGCACTCCCTCGGTGCCTTCCCCGGCAGCTTCCAGCATCGGCAGAACGAATTGCCACTGGCGTGCGCGGTCATCGCGACACACTGCGAAGACGTACCAGATACACACCACCGCGTGCGCCACCAGCACTACTCGTAGCCCATGGAGGGCGTCGATTTCGGGCAGTGCCCCGACGTCGCGACTCGATTGCATCGAGGCGGCGGCCGAGCGGCACGTCGGGATCGCCGACAATGGATTGAAGCCGCACGGACGTCTCGACATCAAGGCCGAACTGCGGGTCCGTGATCTCCCGTGTCATCTCAGGACCATTATAGCCGCGCCGCAGACGGCTCTCCGCGCGGCGCAGTCCCGCAGCGACCCGCGCCGGCGTGCGCCCCTTCACCAGTTTGCGGGTTTCTTTGTGCACGGCGATTAGCCAAGCGATGCCGTTTACGCACGCGTCAGGTAGCGCCCTCGAGGCCAAGCAACCACGCGAAGCGTTTGCGTTCGGCGCCGCAGAGCGGCATAGGTCTGATTTTTCTAGCATTGGTATCCGAATGAGCGGTGAAGGGCGCGGCATGTCAGCGCCCCCTCGCCAGCGCCGCCACGCACGCTGTAATATCGTTCGCTGAGTTCGGCATTCAGTCTCTCCGGGCTATGTCGAATGAAGGCGCGGCTGCGGCTCGGACCCAGCCGTGCCGCCTTCAGCCTATCTAACCGCGCGCAGAGGCACCACCTCGCCCGCAGGCATCGGGTCGTTGCAGAACGCAGCCCAGTCGCTCATCAGCCGGCGCCGCCGCTTTAGCAAATCCCCACTCCGGTATGCTGCTTCCACCTTGTCGCTAACCGCGTGCGCGAGTGCCATCTCGACAACATGGTTCGGATGGTGCGTTGCCTCGGCAGCCCAGTCACGAAATGCGCTGCGCATACCGTGCACCGTCGCACCATTGCCGCCGGCAGCATCTACGGCATTTGCCAGCGCCACGTCGCTCAACGGCTTGCCCGCCTTCAGGCCGGGGAAGATGAAGCCCTCAGTGCCGAGTTGCTCCATTTCGCGCAGCACAGCTATTGCCGGCTTGGACAATGGCACGCGATGCTCGCGGCCGCCCTTTATGCGCTGCGAGGGGATCGAGGTCGATCTCCAACCACGTCGCGCCGCGCGCCTCGCCGCTGCGGCACGCAGTCAAGCTCAGAAACTCAAGGCAGCGCGCTCATACTGCTGCGCTCGCGCAGCCGTTGCACGAATGCGCTGATCTCACTCCACGGCCGCGCCGCGTAGTGGACTGTTGTCTTCACCTTGCCGCGCTACGGCAGCAAATTTTCGAGATGACCGCGCCAGTGCGCCGGGTTCTCGTCTTCGCGCCAGCGGCGTGCCTTGGCGGAATCAAGGATGCTCTCGATGCGCCCGCGCACTCGCGATGCGGTTTCCGTTTTCTCACGCCACAGCGGTTGGATGATCTGCACGACCGCGCCCGTATCCACGGCAGCAACCGGCAGCTTGCCAAGCACCGGCAGCACGTAATCGCGCAAGCGTGTTGCGCCATTGCTGAGGATGCTTGGTACTGCGCCATGAAGTTTCGTGCGCGGCGATGTACATGTTCGCCACTTGTGCAAACGTCATGGTGGCGGCTTTGGCTCTGGCTGCGTCTGCGTCTGATTTTTCTCGCTCGGCCTCGCGTTCTTTCAGAGGGCCTTTGCCGACGCGCACCATGTCATGCAGCGCTCGGGCCTTCACGCGT
>CAWDRN010000001.1:675000-2605163 GCA_963804725.1 uncultured Alphaproteobacteria bacterium
ACCTCGCGCGGCGGTTCATACCACCCTTCGCTTTGGCCGATCGCTGTTAGATCCGCTTCGTGGTCCCCGGGCGGCTGGTCGGACGGTGGTGAGGTAGGAGGTTCGCGCAGTAAACCGTAAATCCTGCCGCCGCGCACGGCTTCTAGTCTAGCAGGCTTTGACACACACGCCGATCGCTGTGCCCATCAGCGACGACGACGTCACGATCAGGCGGAGTAAGGCTCGAGGCCGAGATCGGCCGGGTCGGGCATGGCCGACTAGGCCCGGGCGGCTTGGGGGTTTTTGATCGCGCCGTCGTTGAGCGCGGGCCGCAGCCGTTTCTCGCCAAGGAACAGTAAAATCGGAGATGCAATAAAGATCGAGGAAGACGTGCCGACGATGATGCCGAACATCACTGCCCAGCCGAAGCCACTGATCGCTTCGCCGCCGATCAGCGCGAAGGGTGCGATCGAGAGCAGCACGGTCAGCGAGGTGACGACGGTGCGGCTCAGCGTTTGATTGATGCTCATATCGATGAGTTCGCGCAGCGGCGTCGTCTTGAACTTGCGCAGGTTCTCGCGGATGCGGTCATAAACCACGATCTTGTCGGTCACCGAGTAGCCGATCAGCAGCATAATCGCGGCGACCGAGTTGAGGTCGAACTGGATTTGGGTGACAGCGAAAAAGCCAATGGTCTTGGTGATGTCGAGTAATAGCGTGCCCACCACGCCGACGCCAAACTGCCAATCGAAGCGGAACCAGATGTAGATCAGCACACCAACGAAGGCGAGGCCGACGGCGAGCAGGCCGTTATGGAACAATTCGGCGCTGACGCGCGCGCCGACCGCCTCGAAACGGCGCACATCGGTGCCGGGGAGTTTCGCCGCGAGCATCCCTTGGATGGCGCCCCGCGCACCCTCGGCACGCCGGTCAAGCCGGATCAGCATGTCGTGCGAGGCGCCGAATTCCTGGACTCGCGCTTCGCCGAAGCCGAGCGAGTCGAAATCGCGGCGGACGGTACCGATGTCCACGGCTTGCGGGAGGCGCAGCTCGATCACAACACCGCCGGCGAAATCGACGCTGTAATTGAGGCCGGGATAGAAGAACAGAATCAGCGACGTCACGCTCAGCACCGCCGATACGATCAGCCCAGCGAAGCGGCCACGCATGAAGCGGATATGGGTGTTGTCGGGGACGAGGCGGAGCGGCTTCATGACGTTGCCTTCACCATTATCGCGCGGTGATGGGCGCGACGCCGCGCCCAGCTGAGCGCCGGCGGCGCCACGCGCCACGCGAACCACGGCGCCACGACCAGGATCAGGACCGAGTCGAAGAACCAATCGACGCGCGGCTGATAGGTCCAGCCATAACCTTGATCGCACCACTGGATCTGCTCGCCGCGCAGGAGCTGACGTTCCATCGCCTCGAGCTGGCCGAGATTTTTCGCGCGCATCAGTTCGGCGCGGTGACTCTCGAAGCCGCGCAGTAACACGCCGTCGCCCGCTCCTGGGTTGAAGCCTGGAGCGGGCGGACCGTAATCGCCGCGGTAAAGACAGTGCATCGCGTTCACGCCAGTCCGACCGCGAGGCAAGGCGACCGACAGATCCCAGCGGCCGAGCCGGTCGGCTGCGACGCGTTCCCGGCGAAATGCCGCGATACCACCTTCGACGCATGCCGCGGCGAAAGTCATGAAGGCGAAAACGACAAGCGGCCGGCGGAGTCCGAAGGTCGCGCTCCAGAACGCGAAGATCAGAATTAGCCAGCCAAAGCGTCGCAAAATCTGGCGCGATTGCGGATCGATCCTGGTGGCGAACGAAGCGGCCGGTCGCATTGCGATGAAGCGGTCTCCCGTCAATAGACCGAGCGCGGTTGGCTGTTGCCGCCGGCGACGACCACGACGGAATCGGGGTTGCCGGTCTCGAACAGCGCGAAACGCACCGCGTCGCGCTGGGTGCGGAACACGCCTTCGGTGAGCCCGTGCCGCTCGTGGGCGACCCACAGACCGCGCGCGTTCTCGGTCACCTCAAAGGTGCGGTGGCGGTCGATGACCTGGGTGAAATGGACGGGGCGGGTCATGGCCGGCCGCCCCAATAATTCACCGCCAGCTGGATGACAATCATGACCGTCATACAGCCGATAATGACCCGGCCAAGATGGCGGCAGATCGCGGACAGCGCGTTATCGCCGTCGTCTGCCCCGGCCGAGGCTTGCGACAGCGCCCGTTGGTTTGCGGGTGCGGCCAATTCGTCGCGATGATAGAAAAACATGATGCACCGACAAATCGTTTCCGACGCCGATACACATAGCGTTGCGGCGCATAAAGATTCCATGGGGAATTAGCCCAGAACCCATAAAGTGGCCATATCGTCGCCTGTGTGATGTCGCCGCGTCTCCTGCCGTATCGGGTGCCGAACTCAAGAAAGATTTCATCAGGTTCAATCAGGCTTATTACCGAGCGCAGTTTCTCAGCCCCAGATCTTTACCTTAGGGACACGTGCGATTGTGATTTTCAGGCCGATTTAGAATTGCGCTATTTGCCTGAACGCATACGGCAACGTGGGTACGGCGGGAAGGGGGGTGGCCGGCAAATGACTGAGGACGCTGTAGAGGCAAAGCGTTAAATCGACTGCACCGTCCGACTCGGACAGCTCCTGGGTGATGTCCGTAACGTAAAATATAAGATTGACGTGGGGCGAACGACTTAGATCTGCGCAGAGGCGGCGTGCGGCGTCGAAGCCGCGCGCCTCGTTTCGCCCAAACTCAAGCTGACGCGCTCGCGCAGCGATGCGCCGCAAACTCGTCCCCCGGACCGCATCCGTCGTCAAGATTCAGATCACGCTTTCCATTTCGAATTGTCGTTGCGCCGAGATGTCGCGAACGAAACGACCGGCGGCCTAACCGTTGGCTCATCATGGATTCCCGGGCCGGAGCCTCAGGCAGTTGGCGAAGCGGCTTGTTGCATGGGGCCCTGGGCAAGTTCCGTCGCCGCCTCTGCCCCGAACACGGTTCCCATGATTTCGTGGGAGCCCGAAGAAGTCGGAGGTTTCTCAAGCGCGTTCTGTCCGGCCTCGATCGCGGCGGGCGCTTCGAACTCTTTCATCAATTTGTTCGCCAGCGAAGTCGCAGGGTGGGGAGCGGCACAAGTCGCAGCGGGCCAAAGTCCTCTGGTATTTCTGCGTCGCATGCACGAAATGAACATCGACGGCTGGCTGTGGAGCGTGAACGACAGCTCG
Organism: uncultured Alphaproteobacteria bacterium; assembly: GCA_963804725.1. GTDB lineage: Bacteria > Pseudomonadota > Alphaproteobacteria > ATCC43930 > CGMCC-115725 > JAATGI01. Next base: position 678,213 of record CAWDRN010000001.1, read on the forward strand.
TCACCTTGCGGAGTCACTACGACGGCCCAATACATCGCTGCCTGGCAGCACATCTACAATATCTTTCAGGTACAGGGCGCGACGAATCCCAAGTTCGTCTGGTGCATCAATAACATCAGCACAGATGGCATCGGCTTAATGGACGCCTATCTCGGTGATGCCTACGTCGACTATGCGGCCATCGATGGCTATAACTGGGGAAGCGAGTACGGAGCCTGGCAGACATTTAATCAGATCTTTTCGACGGCCTACGCCGCCATCGTGTCGGTGACGAGCAAGCCGATCATCATCGCAGAGTGGGCTTCGGCGGAGGCGGTGTCTGGAGTCGATCCCCCCGGTGTAAGCAAGGCGGCTTGGATCACCGATGCCTTCAATCAGCTGTTGAGCAGCAATTACCGGCAAATCCAGTACGAAGTTTGGTTCAATCCGCAACCCTCGGGCAATCCCAGCTGGCAGATCAACTCTTGTGCCGCCGCGGAGACGGCATTCGCGGCGGCGGTATCGCCAATCAATCAGTAGCAGGTAGACCAGGGGATCGAGAACGGCGTCAGCGACTGTTGGATTGCCGATAATCGCGTACCGACGATCCTCGACAATTTCGAGGAGATCGCGGCGCTGGTCGGCGGCGAGTGTCCTTTTGGATTCGACCACAGGGCGCGTTCACATAAATCGAGCTTGATTGGTGCGGCTTGACCAATGTCGCTATGCCGCGGTAGCGACCAAATTCGGCATCGCAGCGAACTGACGGATGTGCCATAACCGAAGTCAACAGATGAGCGGAAGAACGGCCGGCTCAGCCCTAATCCGGACATCCCGGCTGTGCATAAGTCAAGATTTATGCGCCCACCCGGCAGGGCATTCGCGCCAGGACATACTGGATTCCGACCAGTGCGAAGCCGGGTGTCCTCCTTCCGCACCGGACCACGTCGATCCGCACCGGACCACCTCGATCCCTCGCGGAGATTCGCCCCGTGTATTAGCTTAGCAATCACGGCACCGCGGTGTGTTAGTGCGGGAGATGTGGATGTCTGGTCGCCAAGTCCTTCTCTACTACGCCTGGAGCCGACCAGGTGAGACGGATGCGCAGCTCGCCGTCATCGATGACCGTTTCCCGACAGTTTTTGAGCTACGCTGGCTCTTCTATCCAAGGTTCGAAGGCCTGTCGGACCCGGCGTCCGTAGATCGGGGCATCGCCGGCTTCCTGGATCACATCCAGAAGCCGAATTTCGCGGCTTTTGCTGAGCAGGCCGAAGCGCAGACCGGCCATCCCGTTACTCAGGTTGAACGCGTGACCGATGACGGGATCACGACGCCGCTCGACGGGCTACTGACAACGGGCATCGACACGATCGTGGTCGTCAATTTCAACTCGTTCCGGACCGAGCAAACGGCATCGGTCCGGAGATCGAGGCCTTGCGGCGCTTTTTGAGCAATCCCGACCACCTCATCTTTGTGTGCCCTCACCACGACATCGGCGAGGCCACAGAGGTTACGGCCGACAAGCGGATCGAACGCCAGACCGCCGAACATCTGCACCATGGCGACCGGGCTATTCTGCCTCGTCAAGGCTTCGGCGGTTTCGCAAGGACGCTGCTCGCGGGTCTAGGCGTGCCGGTCGAAAATCGATATGGCTTGCGGCCTGCCGCTGCAGCCGACGGCTCGCCGGCGCCGATCGAGGTTGAACGGCCGCTCGACGCCCTGGGGCTTCTTCAGGAGGTCAAAACTTTCAACCTTCATCCGCATCTGCCGCAATTGGAGCGGATTGGCGAGGCTGCCGGGCGAATGGATGTGTTGGCCCGCCAGCACATTGACCTGACTGCACCGGCACATCCCGCTATACGGGAGGGGCGTACGAGCTTCGACGCGCTGCTGCAATCCAAGCCCGAGACCTTCGCCGGGAGGCTTTTGGTGTGCGATACAACCCTGTTCAGTTCCACCGCCGGCGGGCTCGATGGCCTCCGCCGACTTTGGTCTAATCTGCTTTTGTGGCCAAAGAAGGATTAGTGGTCGATTACGGACTTCGTATGCAACGCTGGCTCCATCTTCGTGGCCAGCGAGTACAGCTCGAGCGATGTTGCGTGGTTATTTTGCCTAGATCTGAAGAAATGTTTCCGGAATGAGGATTGTCCGAACTCATGAGGAGCCCTGTTCCCGCCGGTTAGCGACGCTTGAACCAATGGTACGTCTGCTAGCGAAAAAGAAATCGACCTCGCGGCTCGCGGTGGCCGTGCGCGGCGCATGCGGAGGATCTCCCCGAAGAGGCGGCCGGGAACCGGCATCGAGCTGGGTCGCCGTCCGGCGTGAGGGGACAAAACGCGAGCGTGCACAAACCCGAAATGCAAGCGTGATAGTCGTTACCTACACGCCCCGCGCAGGTCCTCTTTCTCCTTTATATTTAGGCAATTGCGTAGTTCACAAACACAAATCTGGAAATTGCCGATTGCTTTGTTGTCTGCCCATGAATTGGGGTGCCGAATGTTCATTGGGGAGTAGCCGCCCGGTAGAACCGGGCCATGCGTCAACATACTTGCCAATTTGCCATGGCGCATGGGGTCGATGAGGCATGGCGAGACCATCGGATCGATGCTTCTGCACAGGGCGGGAGGCGTCGACCGTGGTCGTCGCAGCCCGGCAGGACATCCCCGTGGAAGCCCTCCTTGTTTCTGTCGCGACCGTCGCCATCGCCGAGATCGGCGACCGCACCCAGCTTCTCTCGCTAGCGCTGGCAGCGAAATTCCGTAAGCCTATACCGATCATCGCGGGTATCTTCTTCGCCACCATTGCCAACCACGCCGTCGCGGGGGTGATTGGTGCGTGGCTCAGCAGATTTCTAACTCCCACCGTGCTTGACGTGACGGTCGGGGTCAGCATGGTAGGAATGGCGCTGTGGGTGCTGCGCGCCGACACGCTTACAGGTCAGTAGGAAGTAAGCAACAGGAGCGCGTTTCTAGCAACGCTCGCCTCGTTCTTCATCGCCGAGATCGGAGACAAGACGCAAATCGCCACTATGGCGCTGGCCGCAGCCTATCGAGCTTGCTGGCAGTCGTCGCCGGAACCACAACGGGGATGCTGATCGCTAACGTTCCGGCGGTCTTTCTCGGCGACGCGCTATCGGGAAAGTTGCCTATCCGGAAGATGAACTACGTCGCGTCGACCGTTTTCCGTGTGCTCGGGATCGTTTTCATCGTTCGTGGACTGGTCTGACGCTTCACAATCCGACGACTAAAGTACGGGCCAGATCCAAAAGGCGAGCCCGACGAGGGCGATGAACGCGCCGCTGATCACCTCGCCATAGCGCTCGAAGGCGCCTAGGCGCACCCGCTGCAATCCCGCAGTCGAATACACGCATAACAGCACATAGGTTGCGATCGTGCTGAGCGCGAAGACGACCGCCATCAAGGCGATTAAGCCAATTCCGTACTTTCCGGCGGCGAAAAAGGCAGGGATGCCCTCGACCATGGGCGAGGAGCCGAGAATGAGCAGCAAGGCCGTGCGCGCCGTAGTCTTGTGACGGTGCTCGTGCACGGGCGGCGTCGCTGCGATTTCGGCGGTGACCGGGTGGGCCGATTCCGGCATGTGATCGTGCCAATGCTCGTGGACCGACCCCTTGCCGTGACGATGGGCGTGGGCGTGCCGCGTGAGCACTTTCGTCTCGCCACGCAGCGGCGCATAGAGCGGGTCATCCTCCGGCGCCGTCTCGTCATCCTCCCCATGTCCGTGATCATGACCGTGCCCTTCATGGTCGTGGTGGCCGTGCGCATGCTCGGTGAACTGCGTCTCGTATCGGTGCGCATGACCGTCGTGATCGATGGTGATTGCCACCGCGAACTGGTGCGGCTCCGGAATCTCCTCGACCGATTTCCAATAGCTCCCGCGATCGACAAAGCGGAAATCCTGGCGCTCGCCGCCGTCCCGAAAAGTCTGCACTGTCACGGCCCCGGCGGCGATGCCCGACAGCCGGAAGCGGGGCGGGACGCCCAATTCGAAGATCGACAATTCGAGGACGCCGTGTTCCGTTGTGACGCGTTGCAGTTCCGGCCCATGGACCAAGTCTTGCTCGGCGCCATGGCCGTGCCCATGAAGATAGGGGAATTGATGGCTATGGCCGTGCCCGTGCCCGCTATGCCTTCGTAAGTCACGCCATGCCGACATCGCGATCCAAGCGCCGAAGGCCACGAGCGCCAGGCTGGAGACGGTATCGACAATGCGGCCGAAGCGTTCCGCAAAGGCAACGCCGGCTAGCCAGACGATCAGGGCGATGAGCAGCGTCGAGAGCACATGCCCGGTGCCTGCCTGGAGCGAGGCGCGCGCCGTCTCGGCCTTCGACCAGCCGCGTTGACGGGCGATTAGCGTGATCGGCACCCAATGATCCGGAACGATGGTGTGAAGCACGCCGACCACGGCCACCGCAGCCAGCAGGAGTTGGGGACCAAAGCTCATGTCGCGTCTCCATGATCGTGCCGGTGCGCGGGATCGCGATGGCTGTGCGGATGCGCGTGGCGGGTGCCGTCGGCATGCACATGCTCATGCTCATGAAAGACGATCTCCAGGCGCCGTCCGAAAGCGTCCGCAATCCGGCAGAGCGTCTTCAAGCTCGGCACGTGGTCGCCCCGCTCCAGCCGCGAGATCATCGATTCGGTCATAGAGAGGCGCGCCGCTAGGCGCTTCTGCGTCTCGCCGGTATCGGCACGCAGCTCCAGCAGCTTGCGGGCGCATTGGGCGGCGAGTGCGGCGCTGTCGTTAGATCGGCGACGGATCGCCGTGTGCTGACGGGATTTGCCCATGGCCCTGACTTAGCAAAGTTGCGAACTTCCTGACTTAGCAACAGTGCGAAGTGGCCGTCAATCCCCGGCGCGTTGCGCCTTGTTAAAATAGGATAGGGGGTATCCTATATGCGCCCTAGCAAGGAAGGATTCCGATGGGCCACACCATCCGCCAGAAGACCAAGCTCCTCAACCGGGTCCGCCGCCTGCGCGGCCAGATCGAGGCCATCGAGCGCGCGCTGGAGGCCGAGTCCGAATGCATCGTGGTGATGCAACTCGTCGTTTCCGTCCGCGGAGCGGCCAACAGCCTGATGGCCGAGATCGTGGAAGACCATATCCGTTTTCATATCTCCGACCCCGCCAGCGATCGTGATCGAAATCGCGCCAAGGGCTCAGAGCAACTCATCGACGTTGTCCACGCCTACCTGAGATAGTGAGATAGCCGGAAAGGAGCTGCGCGATGGCCTCGCCCGAAGATCGCCCGACGCACCCCGTTCTGGCCGACCGGACGGAGACCGCGATCGCCGCTATCGAGAATGCGAGGGATCATGACCACGACTACGAAAATGACGACGAGCACGACCATGAAGACGGCTTCGCGTGGCAGGAGGCGACGCGCATCGCGCTCGTCGCACTCGCCGCAGCCTGCGTGTGGTTCCACCTCTGGGAGCCGTTCGCACAGATCAGCGTCATCGGCCTCCTTGGCGTCCTGATCGGGGGCTGGCCGATCTTCAAGGAAGCCGCCGAAAACATCGTGGCTCGGCGCATGACCATGGAACTCTCGATGAGCATCGCCATCATTGCCGCCGCCGCGATCGGCGAGTTCTTTACCGCCCTCGTCATCACCCTATTCGTGCTCGTCGCCGAGGTGCTGGAGGGCATGACGGTCTCGCGCGGCCGGCGCGCCATCCACGACCTCCTCGACTTTCTACCCCGTTCGGTTTCCGTCCGTCGCGCGGGAGCGGTGCGCGATGTCGATGCCGGCGAGTTGAAGGTCGGCGACGCGGTGCTCGTGAACCCCGGCGGCCGCGTGCCGGTAGACGGCACCGTCATCGGCGGACATTCCTTTGTCGATCAGGCCCGGATCACCGGCAAATCGATGCCGGTCGAGAAGACCGCGGGCGCGCCGGTCTATGCCGGATCGATCAATCAATCGGGCGCACTCGAAATCCGCGCCGAGCGGATCGGCCGCGACACGAGCTACGGCAAGATCATCGAGGCGGTCGAGAATGCGGAACGGTCCCGCGCCCCGGTACAACGGCTGGCCGACCGTCTCGCCGGTTATCTCGTCTATTTCGCGCTCGGGGCCGCCACACTCACCTATCTGATCACACGCGACATGCCTTCCACGATTTCCGTCGTCATCGTCGCCGGCGCTTGCGGCGTCGCCGCCGGGACGCCGCTCGCGATCCTGGGCGGAATTGGCCGCTCGGCGCGGCTTGGCGCCATCATCAAAGGCGGGCTCTATCTCGAGACACTCGGTCGGGTGAACACCATCGTCCTCGATAAGACCGGCACGCTCACCTTCGGCCAACCGGAGGTGCAGAAAGTCATTCCGGCCAATAACCAATCGCCCGAAGCCGTGCTCGACGCGGCGGCCTCAGCCGAATTGCGCTCCGAACATCCGCTCGGGCAGGCGATCGTCGCTCATGCACGCGCTCGGCATCGGTCGCTAACCGAGCCGGAACGGTTCGACTATACGCCCGGTCGCGGCATCACCGCCTTCGTCGGCGGCGCCACGATTCTGGTGGGAAACCGCGCGCTCATGTCCGATCGCCAGGTGGTTGTGCCCGGCAATTCCGCGGCGGCTGTCGAGGCCGCATCCGAGATATTAGTTGCGCGCGACGGCCAACTTCTCGGCTCCATTGCGGTCGCCGACACCGTCCGCCCCGAGGCGAAACAGGCCATCGACGCGCTTGCCTGCATGGGCCTCAGGATCGTCCTGCTGACCGGCGACACCAAGGCCGTGGCCAATTCCGTGGCCGATAAACTCGGCATCACGGAGGTCGGGTCCGATCTCCTGCCGGAACACAAGCTGGACCGGATCAAGCATCTGGTCGCAAACGGCAGGATCGTCGCCATGGTGGGCGACGGGATCAATGACGCGCCCGCCCTCACCGCAGCCAATGTCGGCGTCGCGATGGGCTCGGGCACCGACGTGGCACGAGAGAGCGCCGACGTGGTCCTGCTCGGAAGCGACCTGGTGCGGTTCGCCGACACGGTCGCCATCGCCAAGCGCACGCGCAAGATCATCTGGCAGAATTTTGTCGGCACGGTCGCAATCGACACGCTCGGCATCGCGCTGGCCGCCGTCGGTCTCCTCAATCCGTTGCTCGCGGCCTTCATTCACGTCACGTCGGAGATGACCTTCATCCTCAATTCCGCGCGGCTCCTGCCGGCGGTGGATCTCGGCTCCGTTCGACCCTTCGAAAAAGCCAGCAACGAACAGACGCTGGCGGAGGCAGCGTAGCCACGAGCCCTGCCGCCCGAGGGGTGCCTTTCCTGCGGGCACCCAACGATGAAGTGTGCCGCCATTCACGTTTGTGTCTGCCGATCGCGACCGCCATTGCTTCCAGAAGAGAAAGCGCCATTCGTTGACGCACATCGCCGAACCAGAACTCGCACTCGCCACAGCCGGCCTTGGGGAAATCTCGCGAAATGGCGAGCCCGTAGACGACACCGGCCTGTCACGCTGCGAATGAAACGTCGTTGGTGCGTAGGCTTTGTTTTGGCCGACCCGGTTTAGGGCGCGGTTGCAATCCCACCTTTCAGGACGGCGTCGCGTTTTGCGGAGCTGAGCTCGGGCTCGCCCAGTAACAGCCGCGCAATAGCCAGCCGAGCAATGACCGAGCAAGATTGGCTGCGGCCCGTGCTGGCCGGGGCCCTGTAACGGTATCAAAACATCAAGATGCCGCAAAATTCAGCTCCGTCCATGCTGAGGTCGAACCATTCAATCAGAAGCGCCATCGCGTCACTCGCCAAACTTACAAAGGAAGACAAGTCGGCGCGTTGACCGCGTGGCACGCTCTCGCGGCCTAACGGTCGCGTGATTCTGGGCGCTGCGTCAGACGTCAGGGACATGCCGTTGCTTTGACAAAGCTGAAATGAGCTGTCGCGACTTAACGGCGTGTTGACGAATTCGTGGCGATCGCTATTAACCGCAAGAACCAGACGTCCGGCGCGCTTGCCCGACTGTTGATCTGACAGGTTTGGTGGAGGAAAGCACCATGGACGGCATAGGTCGGGCGAGACCCAAGCTATTCGGCTTACGCCAGTGGATGTTAGTTTGGGGACCCGGCCTCCTGGTGATGCTGGCCGACACCGACGCCGGCAATGTGGTAACGGGCGCTCAGGCGGGCGCCCAATGGGGCTATCGCCTGCTCCCGCTGCTCCTACTGCTGATTCCGATGCTCTATATGTTGCAGGAATTGACGGTGCGGCTGGGGCTGACCACCGGCCGCGGCCACGGCGAACTGATCCGCGAACGCTTCGGCATAGGATGGGCGTGGCTATCCACAGCGGGCTTGGCGGCGGCGGTGATCGGCTCGCTGATCACCGAATTCACCGGGGTGGCGGGGATCGGAGAGCTCTACGGCCTGTCACGCGGGCTCACCTTGCCCCTCTCCGCCGCGACTTTGCTCGCGGTCGTTGCCACCGGCTCCTATCGGCGCGTGGAGCGGACGGCGATCGTCATCGGCCTCTTCGAACTCGCCTTTTTTGGGGTCGCCTGGGCCGCGCACCCGAACCTGGCAACCTTGGCCAAGGATGCGCTCGATCTGCCGCTGGGCAATCGTGAATTCATGTTCCTAGTTGCGGCGGTGATCGGGGCGACCTTCAATCCTTGGATGATCTTCTACCAGCAGTCCGCCATCGCCGACAAAAAACTTCGGCCCGACGATCTTACGGCCGCGCGCTGGGATACGGCGTCTGGCGCCGTGCTCACGCAATGCTTGACGGGCGCCGTGCTGGTCGCGGCGGCGGCAACGCTCTACTCCGGCAGCGGTTCGGCGGGCCTTGGCAACGTCGGCGAGATCAGCAATGCGCTGACGCCGCTTCTTGGCGAAAGCGTTGGGCGGCTGGTGTTCGGCGCGGGCGTCCTCGGCGCCTCTCTGGTGGCTGCCATCGTCTGCTCACTGGCGTTCGCTTGGGGCGCGGGCGAGGTCGCCGGTTACCGGCGTTCGCTGGAAAATCATCCCTTCCAGGCGAAATGGTTCTTCGGCGTCTATGCGGCCTGCGTCGTTGGCTCCGCCGCCCTTGTCTGGCTCGTGCCGGACCTCGTTTGGCTCACGATCGCGGCGCAAGTTCTGAACGCCTTCCTGCTGCCGCTGGTGGTTGGGTTCCTCGTGGCGTTGGCGGTGAAGGCGCTCCCGGAGGGTCTTCGTCCGCACGGGGTCTACCTCTGGGCTTTGGTCTGCCTCTCGGCCGTCGTCATCGCCGTGGGTCTCTATGGCGGCGTCTCGGGACTGCGTTGACCGCAATTCGCGGCGCTGACGAAGTCGCCTGCGCTAGAATCCGAGCTCGACCGAGTCACCTGGCCCGTCCGGGCCGGCCCCCAGGAACTACGTGCCCATAGAGGTTGTGCGGTTCATTGCTCGCATGCCACTTAACGACCGCCAACATACTGCCCACCGGCTTTTTCGGCGGGCCGTTGCTCGCGGGTGCTAAGTCGTTTTTGGGCTCTCGCGGCCCGACGGCCGCTTGGGTCAGCCGCAAGTAAATCAGCGATCGGCCGCCTAGGGTCGCCCTAGTCTAGTTCACGGCGCAGAATGATTGCGATTGCCGGGGGGCGGTCAAAAAATTTTCGACTTTCTTCAAAACTGGCCCCGCTACACGGATTTCCGCGTGTAGTGGTTTGGGGCCTAAGGTAGTGGTTCAAAACTGACACTTGGTACCCAGTCCACGGGTCTGGTTGGGGTGGATTTGCGGCCATCGGCTTTGCAGCCGAGATGCCGAAAACCGGACGGTCGCAGAGTGGCTTGGGCTGGCCGAAAGCGGCCGGTCCGCTTTCAAGGCTCGGGGAGTTGAAACGGACATTTCCCCTTGGAACGGCGAGTACTTGGACAGATCCGACAATTTTTTCGCCTGACTTAGACTGAGTTACTTACTCAATCGGCTGTCTGTAGCGCTCAATCACGTCTGGGTTGAGGGCGATGCCGAAGCCGGGGAGCCCTCGCGGATGTCGGGGAAGCCATCCGGCAATTCCCAGAGAAGTGGGTCGCGCGTCTTGCTTGCGAAGATTTCGACGAAGAGCGCGTGCGGATTGGCCGCAATGAGATGCACCGCGATCTGGGGCTCCTCATGGTGCGCCATTTCCACGTTCATCAGCTTCGCCATGCTCGCGACACGCTGCCACTCGGTCACCCCGCCGCAAAGCGTGCAGTCCAGGTTCAGAATCGAAACGCCCCCCTTCTGAATCAGGTCCCGGCAGGCACGGCCGGTGATCTCGCCCTGACCCACATTGATGGGAATACTCGTCTTCTCGGCAAGAAGTTTGATCCCGTCGGTTTGGTCGTACCACTTGACGGGTTCCTCCATCCACCGCACGCCGAGATCCGCCTTTTCCATCGCCAGACAGAACTTGATGGCGTCGCGAGGATCCCAACCCTGATTTGCGTCGACCGTGATCACGAAGTCGGTGCCCCCCGCCCGACGCGCGGCACGCACGCGTTCCAGGTCCAGTTCGAGGCTCGCGCGGCCGACCTTCATTTTTATACCGATGCAGCCAACGGACCGCACGAACTCGACCTCGTCGGCGATAGCCGCAAGAGGGTCTCGGCCCTCCTTCGGATAATAGCCGCCGATGGATATCACGGGGACGCGGTCCCGAACGCCGCCCAGCAACTTATAGACCGGCGCGCCATACAGTTTGCCGCGCGCGTCCCACATGGCGTTATCGAGACAGGAGATGGCCTGCATCAGGATACCGCGGGGATGCATATCGAGCTGATGAAGGCCCCTGTTTCCCAGGTCCAGGTCGATGTGGAACATCAGCTCCCACAGGCGTTGAAAATCACGGACGTCTTGACCGATAAGCAATGGCCGGAGGTGATTGTGGATGACATCGACGATCTGGCGCTGCGTATGGAACTCGTCGCCGCCATATGTTTCGCCGACGATATTGCCGGTCAGGTAAACGCGCGTGACGATCGTCGGCCGCGACGCAACCTGGTACGTACCGCCCTTGAAGATCTCGGACAGTTTCATGTCGAGCGGAATGGCTTCGATATGGTCGATCTTCATAGCGACCGATCCTCAGGAATCGAGAATGGCGACGGCACGGGTCCATCCCGCCGACGCACCGCAAATCTTCATGGGAAAACAAGCGATGGTAAAACCGGTCGGCGGCAGCGCCTCGAGATTATGCAGCTTTTCGAGATGGCAGTAACCGATATCGCGTCCTGCCTTATGGCCTTCCCAGATCAAGCCGGCATTGCCGGTCGCCAGATATTTCTCCTTCGTATGGACGAAGGGGGCATCCCAGCTCCATCCGTCCGTCCCCGTCAGCCGGACGCCGCGTTCGAGCAAATACATCGTGGCTTCATAGCCCATCCCGGAACCCGCGGTGACATAGTCGTCTTGTCCGTAGCGCTTTCCCGCCGCCGTGTTGACGATGACGATCTCCAGCGGCGACAAGGTGTGACCGATCCGCTTCAACTCCGCCTCGACATCGGCCGCTGTCGCGACGTACCCATCGTCGAAATGACGAAAGTCGAGTTTCACGCCTGGCTGGAAGCACCATTCGAGCGGAACTTCGTCGATCGTGATCGCCCGCTCGCCCTTGTTCATCGTCGAGGCGAAATGATAGGGCGCATCGAGATGGGTGCCATTATGCGTGATCAGCTCGATCCGCTCGATCGCCCATGCTTCTTCGTCGGGCAGATCCTTCGGTTGAAGGCCAGGGAAGAAGCCCGCGAGCTCCGGCACCGACATTTTGTGATCGATGTAATCGATCTTTGGGCGGAAGGGCGGCGGATCAGAGATCACATCGTTTTCCAGGTAGATCGAGAGATCGATAATGCGCCGTCCCGGCCGCGCTCCGCCCGTAGCGTCGCCCATCGGAACCCTAAAGCCGCCCTTCCCCGAGAAGTCTCACGACGGTTTCATACCGCGTAAGTTCGTCCACCTTCATGCCTTGTTCATGAAGCGTCATCATCTTCGTGATGTCGAACCGCAGAAGCGTATTGAACTCGGGATCGTGAAAATTGTCGTGGAAGTATTGGATGATTTCGGCCTGCGTCGCGAACACATCGGCGGTGATTTCGGCGCGATTGCCGTCGGGGTCTCGGTAGCTTACAGCAATCGTCGGACCTTGGTGGACGGCGCTGATCGGCCAAGCGCCGGTTTTCGCTTCGAACCGCTTCACGGCCGCGAACAGCTGCTCCATCGAGCTGTAGGTGAACGACATATGGTCCAGGCCGGCTCGACCCGCTTCCTTCGGCAGAAGGTGCTGAAGGTTCGCAATGCCGATGCGATGATTTTCATCGTCGAAACTGAGCATGCAGAAGTGGATGCGTCCCTTGATCTCGTACACCACGCGCATGTTGAGGAGGGTTTTATAGAACTCGATCATCTGCTCGTAGTTCTTCGACAAGATCGAAACATGCGAAAATTTGACGGGTGTGGGTGCGCCAGGCTCGTTCACGAACGCGGCTTCCGCCGTTACGGCAGTCATCGTCACTCTCCTTCCACAATACCCAGCGGCGATGCGCTGGGATCGACAGCCCGAACCGTATTGCGTAGCGATCCGATAGCCGGCGAGTGGATCGCGACCACGTCGCCATCCGCCAGGAAGCGCTGCGGGGATCGGCCGTAACCAACGCCGGCCGGCGTCCCGAACGTCAGCAGGTCCCCCGGCTTAAAGAGATAGAAGCGCGAAAACTGCGCGATCAGTTCCGACACCGACCAAATCAGGTCCGCGGTCGTCGACGATTGCATCATTTCGCCGTTCACGGTCGTCGTCATTTCGACCGCCTCGACATCGGCGAATTCGTCGAGTGTCGCGATGCAAGGACCAATGGGGAAGAACGTCGGAAACTGCTTCCCGCGGATATTCTTGGTGCTGTTATTCGTACGCTTCAGCAGTTCCACCCAGTTACGGGCCGAGACGTCGTTGGTTAGCGTCATTCCCGCGATATAGTCCCAAGCGCGCTCCCGCTTCACCCGGTGGCATTCCGTACGAAATACGACGGCAAGCTCACCCTCGAAGTCGATCATGTCGGGTGCCGTTGGCGGGATGAGAATGTGTGTATCGGGCCCGGTCACGGCGTTGACGTTCTTCACGAAGCCGCCGGGCTCGCCGGGCGGCAGATGGCCGATACCCATCTCCTTGCGGTGCGCCCCATAAGCGCGCCCGTTGCAGACGGCTAGCCCGGGCCGAACGGGCGCGTCCAGCGCGATGCCGGCGAGAGGCTGAAGGGCCCCTCGCTTCCGCAAATCGCCGAGCGACGCTTCGTTCCGCGCGACGTTTTCAACGATGCTCCTCAGCGAACGCAGGGCCGGCTCGCCACCGCCGAGTAAATCGATCATCGATGTCGGCGCGTTCGGACCCAGCCCGGCCTCGCCCGGGATCAGGACCTCCATCCCGATAATGCACCCGAGCCGCGCCGGATTGCCTTTCAAGGAAACCAGTTTCACGGCGCTCGCTCCTAGAAGAGGGAAACGTATTCGGACTTCAAGAGGACGCGACCGGCCTGCGGCGCGGCCACCTCCCAGCTCATCGCCGGATGGAGGGTCGCGGTCTGCGCATCACGGAAGACGCATTGGAGCGGCGTTTTGTCGTAAGCAGCCGAACCGCCGCAAGCGGCGTAGAGCCGCTCAACAGCGCGCGCCACAAGTCGCCCGATATAACCTTGGTCGCGCCGCAGCCGTGCCTTGTCGAGGTCTGTGAGCTTCTGCCCGGCCGCGGACATGGATCCGTAGTGGCGGACGGCGTGCTCGATGATGAGCCACGCCGAATCGATTTCGGCGCTGGACTCGGCCACGAGCGCTTGAATGACTTCGGACTCCGCGGCTTTGAGGCCCGTCACTGGCGAAACCCGATCGACCATGTGTTCCAAAAAACGATCGATCGCGCCTTCCCCAATGCCGATAGCAACGGCGCACAGCGTCAATGGCGAAGTGGTCTGGTCGATCTTCACCGCGGACATCACGAAATCCGCGGGCACGAAGACGTCGTTCGCTTGGAGAAGTCTTGCTGCCCGTGCCGCGAAGCCCGAGCGTGTGCCAATCGTCGACGATCGTAAGTGAGGCGATTGGCACCAGGGCCATCTTGGCCGCGCCACCCTCATCTGTCGCACGGGCGCCTACGCCCGCCCATTGGGCGAGGTCGCATCCACTGGCGAAGGGGAAGCGTCCGTTCAGCCGGTAACCTCCGTCCGCCGCTACGATCGTCCCGGTCGGTGCATAGGCAGACGAAACAAGCGCGCCATCGTCCTTGCCCCAGACCGCCTCATGCACTTTCGGCGGAAATCGGCCAACGAGAACCGCATGGCTCGCCAGGACGGCGTGAACCCATCCGGTCGAGCCACATCCGCGCGCTAGCGTGCGGGAAATTTGCATCCGATCGAGCGAAGACATCCCGAAGCCGCCGAATTCGACTGGCTGTTCGACGCGGAACAGACCTGCCTGGCGCAATTCCTCAACCGTCTCTTCGGAGATGCGACGCTCCGCATCGGTTTGCGCGGCACGCTTGAGTAGATTGGGAATAAGAGCTTGCGCGCGCTCGAACAGCGTTGCCGGCGTCACGACGGATTGGCTCTTTTTCAGGGCAATTGTCACGCGAGTTATCCTCTGAACTGGCGACGTGATATGGAGCGTGTCGTCCTAGATTTCCAAAGCGTTTGAATTGATCGAGCAATATCACCGACAGTGATGTCCCTCGCTTCGCATGAAATTATTTCAGAAGCGCCGGCAAGCTGGTTACAAGCGCCGGAAACAGGACAAGCAATGCGAGGCGCACGAGATCGGCGCCGATGAATGGCATCACGCCGCGGAAAATCGTGCCCGTGGCAATATCGTCGCCGGCGATATTTTTCAGAACGAGCACATTCAATCCGAGCGGCGGCGTTATCAGACCGGTCTCGACCACGCCGATCATGACCACACCCCACCAAATCTCGTTAAAGCCCATCTGATGAATGTACGGCGCCACGATCGGCACGACGATGAGCATCACGGCAAACGATTCCATGATGCAACCGAGCAGCACGAACACCACCAGGAACAGAGCAATGACGACGGGCGGCGGAAATGGCAGCCCCTTCAGGGCAACGGTAAGATATTCGGGCGCACCGCTGTAATCGACGAAATACGAAAACATGACCGCACCGAAGAACATAATATAAAGCATGGCCGTCGTCGCGGTGACTTGACTCATCACGTGCCAAAGCGCACCGCGCGACAGCTTCCCCCGAAAGAGCGCAAACAGGAACGATATGCCGGCCCCGACCGCGGCGGCCTCGGTCACGGTGAAGATCCCGCCATAGATCCCGCCGAAGACCAGCGCGATCAGCAAGATGACACCCCAGCTCTGCCCGATCGCCTGACCGGTCTCGCCCCAACTCGCGGGGCGGGATCGTTCGGGTGCCATCGATGGACGAACGCGCACCATGATCATCACGGTAATGCCGAACAGCAAAATCGCGAGCGCGGCGGGGATTGCCGAGCCGATGAAGAGTTGGCCGATCGACTGTTCGGTCAGAAGCGCATAAATCACGAGGGGACCGGAACCTGGCGATAACAGCGGCGCGAGCGTACCGCCCGCGGCGACAGCGCCGGTCGCAAGCGCGGGCGCATAACCTCGTTTGCGCATCTCGGGCATGACGACCTGTCCGATCGCGGCGCAGGTCGCGATCGAGGACGACGAAAGCGCGCCGAACCCCGCGCAGCCACCGACAGTGGCCAAGGCGAGCCCACCCCGTCGGTGTCCGAGTAGAACGTGCGCTAACCGATAGATGTCATCCGACAATCCCGCGAAGCCGGCGAAGGCACCCATGACGAGAAAGAAGGGCAGCACGGCCATTTCGGGATTTGCCAGATATTCGACCGCCGACGTGCCGAGAACCAGGATCGCAGGATTGAATCCCATCAACAAGACCGCGCCAATCAATCCGACCGCGCCCATCGCCGCCGCAATGGGAGTCATCAGCAAAACGGCCGCCATCATGACGATCGTGAGCAGCGTGCCCGTCAGGAGCGGCGACGCCTTCGCCATCGTAGGCAACCCGTCAACCGCGCCGGTCGTGATAATCCCAACCATGAGCAGGAACACGACGATGCCCACCGCGATCGGGGCGGGACGCCAAACCCATGATCGGCCGACCGCCGCCGCGGCGGGTTCATCCGCCGCGCTCAGCATCGTTCGGAACGCAACCAAACAGGCGATCGCTTGCGCCAGGGTGCTCGCTGCCAACAAGGCATCGATGGCCCAGACGAAGGGCGCCTCCGGCCAGTGCAGGAACATGGTGACCGCGCCACGCCCGCTCAGTTCCGCCGCCGTTTTGGTCAGGCACCACGTGAGGCTGACATAAAACATTAGGAGAATGACGGCGCCGATAAAGTGCAGCCGCCGGGTCGAGCGCCATCCCAGCCTCCCGGCCAATACATCGACCGCGAGATTGGACCGCTCGGCCGCGCCAGCCGGAAACATGGCGGCGACCGCGACTGCGACACCCCAAGCAAGGATTTCATTGAAACCCGGCACCGAGCCAACGCCGCGCCAGCGAAGAAAAATGTCGATCATCGTTAACAGAATGATGATCAGCAGGCCCAAGACGCCGACAAAGGCGAGGCGTCGACCCGCAGCTACGCTCCAGGTCACAATCGCATCCAGGGTAGAGAGCCGCGGCGATAATGCGCCGCTTACCGGCTCGATGCTGATCGGGCTGGTCGTTCCGCTCATTTACCAGCGCGGACCTGGGCCAGCGCCGCCCGATAGGCGGCCAAAATCTTGGCGCCATCGGGCGTTTTCGCCACCCAAGCGTCGATCTGCGGCTGCGCGAGTTCGGCCCACGGCGCGGCCGCCGCACCTTTGATGCTGTTCATCGTTTGCCCCGGCAATTTCGCCGCGGCCGCATATTGCCCAGCCGCGATTTCGTCATAGGCCGTGCCGACGAGCATCGAGAACTCATAACCGGAGTTTTTTTGGATCGCGGCCTTCGCCTTGGCCGGCAAGGCTTCGTAGGCGGTTTTATTCATCAACAGGAATCCGGTCTGGATCCCCATCGAAAGCGCCAAGTGATAGTGCAGAACCTCCTGGAGCTTGAACTGCATCACGCCGGTCCACGGCACCGCGACCCCGCCGACGACGCCCTGTGCGGAAGCCGGATAAAATTCGGTGATCGGCAGCGAGACCGGCACGGCCCCGAAACGCTTCAGTAAATCCGCGTCGCCATCGGAGCTGGCGGCGATTTGCATTCCTTTGAGATCAGCGAGTGTTTTCACCAAATTCTTGGTGTGAATGTTCGACGGAGTGTAAGTGAACAACGCGATCGGTAGCGTATCCGCGTATTCTTTTGCCAACGTGCCGTTCTGATAGAGCAGCCAGAGCGCGCCGGAAGCGTCATGGGCATTGTCGGCGAGGAAGGGCAGATCGGTCACTGTCGTGCCCGGGAATTTTCCCGCGATGACCCCCTGGTTGCCATAACCGATCTGAAAGACGCCGGCGACCAAGCGGTCGTAGACATTTGCGATTGAAGCCAAGCGACTGCCGAAGGCGATGTCGATTTTAAGAGTCCCCTCGGAATCCTTCTCGACCCGATTCACCCAGGGTCGCCAAATCTTCACCGTTCCCGGGCTCAACTCGGGCCCCGTCATCGCGAATTTGATGACCGTCGGATCGGCCCGCGAGGACACAGAAGACGCCATCAGCGCGGCCACAGCGGCAACAAAAAGATATGTGCGTTGCATAAGGTATCCCCCTCTTTGTTTGCGTGATGACGGCGCTATCGCGTCGGAACAGCGTTGCTCGTGCCGCTGCCTAGCTGGCGATAAAACGCTGGTACAACGCGAGTGCCTTTTGATGATCTTCAATCACTTTCCGTGCGCGAGCTGACCCGTAACGCCCCAGGCCACATTCCGCTGCAATCCCAAACGCCGGCGTGAAGCCACGCAATGTGGCGAGTAAGCGAACGAATTTCTCCTCGTCCGCCATATCGTGAATGACGCCCAAATACAGTTTGGCGTCTTGGAGTTGGAGGTCCTTCAGGGGCGCTGCGTAGGCGTCCGGCTTGTTCGGAAGGATCGGAATATGAACATAGTCTGTCCGTCTTCCCGAATACGCGATGAGGGAATTCGCCAGCGCGACCGCTCGGCTTAAGTCCTTGGAGGGGTCGACCATCGGCCATTTCCCTAACACGCCATAACAGATGTGATATCCGAGCAGAACATCGTTGGGAATGGCAGCGGACAGTCGAGCCGGCCTGGCGTGATGGCTCAGCTTTTGATCGAAACTGGCGCCGTCGGGGACCTCCTCAAGGTCCATGAACTCGATGCAAGCGTCCCATTGCAACAGGAGGTCGTCGTGCGGGATCTTTTCGCAGATCTTGGCGACTTCGGCGGCAACGGCCTCTTCGTAGCCTGCTCGCACCGCGTCCCAATCTTCGGGAGGGAAACACCAATCGACGGCACTCGATGTCAGGGGGATCGCGACCTGAAACCGCACATCGCCCGGGATGATTCCTTCCTTCCGAAGACCGCGGAAAATCGCATACGAATTCACGGCGTCTTTGGCGTAGCCTAAGCGCCATCCCAAATCGCCCCAGCGCGGGCGCGTTACGCCCGGGCGAAGGCGAAATTTCCAATTCTGCGTAGAGCCTACCGGCGGCCGCGTTGCCTCGACCCCATCCTCCACGGAGGTGGGACGTTGCACTATTTCGATGCTCGGATGATTTGCGAAGATCCGCCAAGCAAGACCCGCGACCCATCGTCGCCGATCGATAACTTCACCGTCAGGTAAACCGAGCAGATCGCCCCCTAAGTCGGAGCCAAACACCCGCAGATTTTCTTCCGCCGTCTCGTAAGGCAGGCTCCCGAGCAGGAGCAGGTCCTTTTTTGCCAACATCGTACGCATTCCTCCCGTGTCCGGCTCTTACGGTTCTTCATGCCGTATGACACCCGGCCCCAAATGCATGAGTAACCGGATTTCAGGCGCTTTCAGAATGTTTTGAAATGATCGCGTGACATCACTATTGGTGATATCAAGCAAGACAGCCCATGCGCTTCAAAGGATTGGATCTCAACCTGCTGGTCGCACTGAATGCTCTTATTCGGGATAGGAGCGTCACGCGCGCCGCGGACCGGCTTTATATCGGTCAGCCGGGCATGAGCGCTGCACTGAACAAGCTCCGCCTCTATTTCAAAGACGATCTGCTTGTGCCCGTCGGCAAACAGATGGTGCTTACCCCGCTGGCAGCACAACTCGCGGTGCCGGTAATGGAAGCATTGTCGGATATCGAAAAACGCATCGTGTCGCAGGGACAATTCGATCCCGCAACGGCGCAGCAAACCTTCGTCCTCGGCCTATCCGATCACGCGATGTCAGTGCTGCTGCCGAGCCTTCTTCGGGAGATCGAGCCGGAAGCGCCAGGATTACGCTTCGAGGTCAGACCGCTTTCGGACCGGAACGATCTCGATATCGAGCGATGCGAAATCGATTTCATCATCCTCCCTTCCGAATTCACATCGCCGCATCACCCAACCGAGTTGCTCCACAGCGAAACCTGGGTTTGCATTTGTTGGGCAGGTAATAAGCTAATCGGCAACCGACTCTCGGAGGAGGAATACTTCTCTCTCGGCCATGTGCTCATTCAGTTCGGGCGCGGACAATACACGCATGACGAACGATCCCTCCGCGAACGCGGCATGGTGCGCCGCGCCGATGTCGTCGTACCGGGTCTAAACCTCATTCCCGAACTTATCGTCGGCTCAAATCGCATCGCGACGCTGCCATCGAGGCTGGCGCGCAAGGCGGCATCACAGTTACCGTTACGGATCATCGACCCTCCGATCGACATTCCCGCCCATCAGACGATGCTCCAGTGGAACCGGATCAATAATTCGGACCAAGGCTTCAATTGGATCAAAAGTCGCCTCATCAAAGTCTGCACTGCTATTTTCGAAAGGGAGTGAGCGTCGCTCAATGACATATGGTCCGTACCAACTGCTCTTGACCGCGGTCGAGGACAAAATCCTCACAGTGACGCGAACCGCCCGGAGAAGCTGAACCCTTACGACCTTGTGATGGGCCGGGAGCTTCGGGATGTTTTTGAACGTGCGAGCGCGGATGACACGGTTAGAGCCATCATCGTGACCGGCGCCGGCCGTGGTTTTTGCTCCGGCGCGGATTGTCAGCCGGCTCCGAGAGTTTCGCCGAGCGACGCGAGATTTACGCGCGTGCCACCGAAACCCGCATCGAGAACCGCTTCGTTCGCGATCCGGCCATAATCCCGTACATCGCCCCGCACACCTCCTTCCGCCAGGCGACCACGGCCTAGGCCTTGGGGGGATGTAAAAAATTTTTCGTCTCTTCCAAAGAATGGCCCGGCTACATGGATTTCCGCGCGTAGTGCGGTTGACGGCGCAGATCGAGGCTTGCCTGCCGGAATGGACCCTGGCCCCGGTCGTGGCGGCGCTACAGACGATGCGGGGCATGGCGCTGGTCAATGCGGCAACGCTCGTCGCCGAACTCGGCGATCTCGCCCGCTTCGCCAACCCACGCCAACTCATGGCCTATCTCGGCCTGGTGCCATCCGAGCATTCGAGCGGGACCAGCGTCAAACGCGGCGGCATCACCAAGGCGGGCAATAACGCTGCCCGTCGGGTCCTGATCGAGGCCGCCTGGACCTACCGGTTCCCGGCCCGGCTCAGCCGCGAGTTGCTGCTGCGGCAGGAAAGCCAATCCAAGCCAATCCGCGAGATCGCCTGGAAAGCTCAACTCCGGTTGTGCGCCCGCTACCGCAAGCTCGCCCGAACCGGCAAGCCGGCCAATGTTGTCACCACCGCGATCGCCCGCGAACTGGCCGGCTTCGTCTGGGCGATTGCCCGGCAAGTACCGCTGACAGCGGCCTGATCGCAGGACACACATGATCGCATTCAAAGGAGGCGCCAGCGACCCATCCGAAACGCTTCTGCCGGGCAAGGCCGGGGACGCGGTCGCGATCAGGAGAACCCTCGCATCCACTATCTGCCGGATCACCGATCCGACGCTGGTCCCTGGACCGAGGCAGCTCCGCGACGCATCAACGGTCATGCGGCTCCGACCCGCGCATCAGAGTTTGATCAACCGTCGTCTCGACGACCGCGCCCCCTGCGTTGCCCGGCAGAGCCTGAAAGCAACGCTCCCAACGAAGCCACGAATTCACTCGCCTGCATCTTGTAAGGGCGGACATGAGAGTGGTTTAAAACTGACACTTGGTACCCAGTCCGCAGGTCTGGTTGGGGTGGCTTTGCGTCCGTCCGCTTTCGGGCGAGCCGCCCAGATCGCGACCGATGCGCAGCGCGCGGCGTCCTTCGTTCATCCGCTGACACGACGGTGTGGGGTGAGCAACGCTGGATCCTCGACGACCTGATCCAGGCGAACAGCGTGGACTGGGATCAGCCGCGAACGCAATACTGGAACGCGGCCTGCGGTCTGCTGGCCGAACCCGACTTCGCACGAATCCGCCAGCGTGTGCACAAATCCGCGGATATTGCTCCGGAGTTCGTGGACATGGCGCGCGTGCGGGAAGAGCGCGCACACACGGCGGAAGCGGCGGGCGAGCTGGTCTCAAGAGCAGTTCGGGCCGGTGCTCCTGATCGTCCGCATCAAGGACGAGGAGGACGGTCTGCGCCACGCCAACGCCCCGTCTTATGCGCTCGGTGGCTCGGTCTGGCCTTTAGACATGGCGCGCGCGGTGGGTGTGGCGTTGCGGCTGGAGGTGGGCAACATCTGGATCAACCAACACCTGCGTTTGGCTCCACATATTCCTTTGTCGCCCGCCAAACAGTCAGGCATCAGCACTGAACTGACGCTCGATGGG
Source organism: uncultured Alphaproteobacteria bacterium (assembly GCA_963804725.1). GTDB lineage: Bacteria > Pseudomonadota > Alphaproteobacteria > ATCC43930 > CGMCC-115725 > JAATGI01. The sequence goes on from CAWDRN010000001.1 coordinate 699,991, forward strand.
AGAAGACCGTGCTGGACATTTGCAAGAGCGCGAGGGACGAGCAGCAGGTTCCATGACTATTGTCTTGTCGTCTTCGCACGACCTTGGAAAGAAGGAGGCTAACATGATCGACATCAGAGGTAAGTCGGCGCTGGTGACCGGCGCCAATCGAGGTCTTGGACGCGCATTCGCCGAGGCGCTGCTCGAAGCGGGCGCCGGGCGGGTCTACGCGGGCGCTCGCGACCCGTCGACAGTGAAGGAGCCCCGCGTGACCCCGATCCGGCTTGACGTGACAAAGGCGGAGGATGTCGCCGCCGCCGCTGCCGCCTGCGGCGATGTCGAGATCATCGTCAACAACGCCGGCGCCATGTTGGCCACGCCGGTGCTTGCGGAGAACTCCGAGGACGCTCTGCGACGGGAGATGGAGGTCAACGTCTTCGGCGTGCTCGCGATGACCCGAGCCTTCGCGCCGGTGCTCGTCAGCCACGGAGGTGGCGTCATCGTCAACATGCTCTCGGTCGTAAGCTGGTACGTCTATCCCTTCAACGGCACCTATTGCGTGACCAAGCATGCGGCGCTGGCGCTGACCGATGGCCTCCGGATTCAACTGAGGGGGCAAGGCACCCGGGTCATGGGGGTGTATGCCGGCTTCATCGACACCGACATGGGTGCGGCGCTCTCCAGTGGTCCCAAGACGCCTCCAAGCCAGGTGGCCCACAAGACCGTCGAAGGCATTCTTAGCGGCCTCGACCATGTCCTGGCCGACGAACGGGCGGAGAGCGTATGGAGGGCCAGCCGACAAGATCCGGCGCGCCTGCACGCCGAGATGCAGACCCGCTGGGACGAGCAGCACGCCATGACCTTCGGGCGGTCCGACTAGTCTAAGTCTAGTGACGCAGATGGGTGTTTTCTGCCGGTCCGCTTCCGGCCTGAGTGCGCTGGAACGGGACGCTCGGCTTGTGGTTTGGTCTGGCGGTCAGCGCGGTCCGCAGCCAAAATTGCTCGTCGGTGCGTCCGGTCAGCCTAGGAGCTCGCCGAAATGTCGTGCCAGGGCGCGTGCCGCCCCTCGCTTGGGGGCAGAGGCAGCTGTCGCGAACGAATAACCTGATCTTCAAGCGGATCTTTATCGATTGCATCATGTGCGTTTACATCGAGGTATGTCGTCAAGGCTCGTGAGGGAAGTTCGATGCCCGGAAAAGTCGTAACCTGTCTGTGGTTCGACCATGGCGAGGCGCGGAAAGCGGCGGAATTCTACGCGGCCGCCTTTCCTGACAGTCATGTCGGGCAAGCGCTTCAATCTCCATCCGATTACCCTAGCGGTGAGCAGGGTCACGAGTTGACCGTTGAGTTCACCGTACTCGGCCAAGCCTTTGTCGTCTGAATAGTGGTCCCGCGTTTACGCCGAACGAGGCGGTGAGCTTCCATGTGATGACCGACGATCAGGCAGAAACCGACCACTATTGGAATACGATCATCGAGAATGGCGGCAGCGAAGGCGCGTGCGACTGGTGCAAGGACCGCTGGGGTTTTTCGTGGCAGATCGTGCCGCGAGCCTCAATTGCTGCACTGAAGGATCCAGATCGCGCCGCCGCGAAGCGGGCGATGGATGCCATGATGACGATGCGCCGGATCGACATTGCTAAGATTGAGGTTGCACGAGCGGGCCATACGGCAGCCTGACGGCGATGGCCACCGCCACGGTCCGAAGAGCGGAGACGCAGTCATCCGATAGGCGGCCGCCCGGATGTCCGCTTTCGGGAACAGCCGCTTAGCCGCCGAACGTCTAGCCTGGGTCGGGAGCGGTCAGAGGCAGAGGCGGTACGAACGGCAACTTCTTGGGCCGGTTTGTTCCAGAGCTGCCATTCTCCTTTCGGCCAGCTATGGGCACAACGCGCACCATTTGATCAACAACGGGATGACGACCTCACCGCCGGGCTGGCATTGTCTCAGCCCGGAGCTTGTGGTCGTTGCCGAGGATATAGATGTGCCGAGCGTCGATCACCTGGAAGGCGGCCCGGCCGGCCTCGGCCAGCAGACCGAAGTCGACCATCACTGCCTGGTCGCGATTGCCGAGTTCCTGCCATAACCGGCTGTCCCTGCCCAAAACATAGGCGAGGTGCAAATCAAGCGCCTGGAACGCCGCGACGCCGTGATCAACTTGCTCAGGTTTGCCTTTGGCACCTTCCTGGCGTCACAGGATGCCGTCGTGGGTCAGCACGTAGGTGGTATCGCCGTCAGCGACGTATTGGAAGGCGGTGACCGTGCCAGCGATTGCTTTGCGGTCTCGCGCGTCGCGGTTTTCGCGCCACAACTCGCCGTCATTGCCCAGGACATAGACCCGATCGGGGTCGATCGCCTGGAATGATGTGACCTGCTGATCGACCAAGTCTCGGCTGCCTGCATTACCGGTCTCGCGCCACAGCTTGCCGTCGCTGCCGCGGACGTAAACGAGAGCACCCATCGCCTGGAAGGATGCGACCTTCTCGTCGACTAGCGCTCGCCCTGCCCCGTCGCCCTCCCGACGCCACAGCCGGCCGTCAGTGCCAAGTGTCAGGAGATTGGCGTCATCGATCAACTCGATCGCGGCGACATTCTCGTCAATTGTGTGGGCTTCCTTGGTCGCAGGTTTCCCGCGCCACAGCTTGCCGTCCCTGTCGATCACATAGAATAGCCTGCCGTCACGGGTCGCGAAGCGCTGCACGCCATCTGCGACCGTGCGCCGGCTGTTGTGGCCGAAGCCAGGTGGCGGTTTGGCGCCGGGGCGATCCGCCGCTGGGGTACCGCCAATGTTGTTGTCACGGCGAATCTCGCCCAATGGATCATGCGTGGTGAGACAGCGTTGGAATGCGGCGATGCCGCCGGGATCGGTCAGATCGCCGCTGAGCTGGGCGCAGAGCAGACGGAGCTGGCGCATCCGCGCGTCGTCTTGGGCCGCTGCCCCGCCTGGCGCCCCGAGCCATCCCGGCACGAGTAGCGCCAGCCACAGAAACTGAGGCGCCAGCCGCCATCCGCCGCGGAGAGGCCCCGCCGTCACACATTTCCAGCGCATGTCGACCAACTTTCCTGGTTGAGCAGGGATCGGTTCGAACGATATCAGTTCGAAGGGTTACGCGGAACGCGAAGAATGGTGCCGAGTCTTGCTCCCGTGGGGAACGGCCAGGCGACTTAGGTCGCCATGCCACGCATGGCCATGTCTTCGAGCATGTGTCGGCGTAGCAGGCTGATGGGCTGTGAGACTGGCTGCACGGACATCGGGTCTTCTCCTTGAGCTGAACGGCGACCCTCCATGCTCAAAGGCTGACCAAAGCCCGCTCAACTTCTCACCGAACGCATTGGCCTCGCTCCTGCCGCCCTCCCGCTAAGCGGGTTCGTGCACGGGCGCAATCCTGCTGGTGAAGCACACGGCGAAAGTCTGCTTCGAGAATTGCTCAGCGGCGGCCCAGTGCCAAACTTCGGTCGAGTGCTGCCGCTAGGCGGCGTCGACGTGAATGTCCACTCCAGCATGTCAGCTACCGAAAGCTGCCGGTCTCCTTTCGGCCAGCTCTTCAGCGCGATTCAGTCCAGCGCGAATCTCCGTCCGCCACTTTGGTCAGAACGGAGAAGCACGATGGGACATTCGATATATGACCTCGGCGCCAAGAATTGGCGACCGTGAAACGCGGGACGGAAGGTGGGGACTAAGCGTGCACTTAAACCGCCGCAGGTATGGGCAATCAGGTTCTACTTGGATCGCGAGCAGCGGTTCCGGGACCGCGCACTGTTTGATCTTGCGATTCGACAGCAGGTTGCGAGGATGCGACATCGTCAAGACCAAGATCGGCGACCTTGTCATCGGCAACCAGGTTCGTACGCGAGCGATCGTCGTCCAGCAAAAGACTGGTCGACCGGTTCAATTCGAGCTTCTGGGGCCGGCGCGGGCAAGCATCCTTGCTTGGCTGGAGCGCCGAGGCAGTATGCTCGACTTGTCGATGAGTGGGTAACCGCGATCGGGTTACGCCGAGAAGAATACGGGACCCACTCGTTGCGTCGAACCAAGGCGTCCACTATCTACAAGCAGACGGGCACCTGCGGGCCGTTCAAATCCTCCTCGGCCACACAAAGATCGACTATCTCCCGTGTCGGACTATGTCCCGTTGTGGTCAGTTGAGCTGATTTTCCGGGCGTTGGTGCTCAACGCACCGGACATAGCGATCCTCCTTGCCGGGTACTTCGGCCCGGACGGAGAACGTCATGGAACGAACGTATGAGAGCACCGCGCAACTCGTCCGCCGCGCTGCTGGTCCGCTTGCAAGCCATCTTGGCCCGTTTGTCACATCGTTGGTTGACCGGCAGTACGCAGCGAGCGTCGTTTACATCAAAGTACTGCACGCACTGGCGTTCGACCGCTGGCTCGCGAAACGCGGTGTAGTGTTGGCCGATCTGGGCGACATGCACATCGAGCGGTACCAGCACCGCAGTCGGCGCCAACACCAGGGCATTCGCACCGAGACCCGACGTCGTGAGTGGTACGAGGTGGCACAACTGCTGCAGTTCTTGCGCGGTCACGGTGTATGCTGGGCGGCCCGTGTCGAGACCACAGCGGCTGCGGATCTGGCGGCCCGCTATGGGCAACATCTTCAAGATCAGCAGGGGCTAGCGACCGCAACGATCGAGCGCTACAGGACGGTAGCGGGCCTGTTTCTGCACGAACGTTTCGGCAACGGCGCGGTCGATCTTCGCTCTGCGTGCCGAAGATGTGATCGCGCTCGTGCAATGTTGCCCCGCAGCAACATCCGCTTTGGGTCATTCGCGTCATTCCCGCCATCCCCTCATGTTCGGTTCGCCCCAAATCGAGCCACGAGACGAACGTCCGGTCTTTGGCCTCGCCGTCGCAGAGCGGACCGACGCAAATCCACCCTTTGCGGAAAAGCCTTCGGTATGGCGCGTGATCCCTGCCGCAATGGGCGAGGGGTGACGTAGGTCGGCACTAGCCGTTTGATCTGGGAAGAGCGCATCATCATCATCGACGGGCAATCGCGATTGGAGGTGACAATGGCTAAAGGACAGAAGCGATCTGGCCGAGAGCCCAAGAAGCCAAAGAAGACGGAGTCAACCTGAAAACGGCAGTTGCATGGAATATCGGTCTTGCATTTTGTGCGGTTTTGCCACGTGCGGTTGCGTCAACTTGGCGCGAGGCGCGCCGGTGGGCGCAATAGGCGGCCTTTTAGGAACGCCGTGAATGCGCGCGAGAGGATCGCGCGCCATTTGTGCAGGGTCGTCAACTGCTCCGCATTTTCACCAAGGCTCCGCAGGAACGCGGCGACCGCAGCGAGCGCCTTGGCGGCGGGCGTCGCTTCGGCGTGCGAACTCGTCACTGTGATCGTGGTTTGTCGCGCGTGTCGGGTTCGCGTTGCGATGGCGGACAGCAGCAGGGGCCGGCTCGTGATCGCCTCGCGATGCCGATCGGGCTCGGCGAGGCGGACGAATATATTCCACCAGTCGTAAAACAGCGCGAGCAGCCGCGCCGCCAGGCGACAGCGCGCGAGGTCGTTCGTCGTGAAGCCGCCCCAGCCCCATTGGTTTTTCAGTTCGTCGAAAATATTCTCGCTGTCGCCGCGATCGCGATACAGCTGACCGAAGACCGCAGTTTCTTCGCAAAGCGACGTCACCAGAACGGCGTATTCGTAGACTTCCGCCGCCTCGTCGACTTCGGCGAACGACAGGCTTTGCTGGCCGCAATCGTCGCTTTGCACCAGCGTCAGAGCGTCCTTCACGCGCCGACGCAGCACGATCGTGCGCCGCTGCCTTGTCCATCCCGTCAAGCGAACCGCGCTCTCCTTGGCTTCAAATCCAGCGCCGGCGTTGACCCATTCGCGATCAAAGGCGAGCTTTTCGATCATGCGTTTGACATTGGCGGTCAGGCGCAGCTTGAACAGAAAGGGAAGTCTGCGCGCTTCCGCTTCACGCATGATCGGCTCATTGCCGAAGCCTAAGTCGCCGCGCAACAACGCTGGCCATAAGTCACGCGGCAGGCGATCCAACAACCCCCACAAGCTCGGCGCGCTATGGTTGGATGCATGTTCATCGCCGGCACAAACATCAACATCGAGAACCAGCCGCGTCCCGGCCATGGAGTAGGTGTGATAGCAATGGCTCGGACGCCCGGGCTTCTTGGGGTTGTAGCCTAAGACGGCTCCTTCCTGATGGCCATAGAGAGGCTTGATCGTCGTATCGACATCGAGAACCCAAGGCTCGCTCAGCAGCTGCTCGACACAGTGGCCGAGATGCCGACGCAGCCACGTCGCGCCTTCTTCCTCATCGATCGCCTTGAGCCCGCGCCTCACCGCATCCTCGCTGACGATCTTGCTCATGCCGAGCAGCTCCGGCAAAACCGCGTCCCAGCGCAACGCCGCGATATGGGCGTAGCGCTTGTGCCCCGCGAGCATCGACAGCATCGTCGTGCCGAGAACGTCGCGTTTCTTTGCAGCGTTGGGGCTGCTGTAGCGCAGCGGACAATCCGCGACCAAGGCCTCGAACAACCCGCTGGTTTTGAGAAAGTCGATGAAAAACGGCAGCTGGCCCATTGGCGTCAGCGCCGCCTCCTGGTCCCATTCGACATGGACCGTTCCAGCAAAACTGTCGAGATCAACGCCATCAGGCAGGCCGGTCTCGGCAACCACAGATTGCTCACCCAACCGGTGAGCCGAAGCAGCAGAAGAATCGCGCGTCATGCCGTTGATAATGCGCGATTCGCCTCAAAAGCAGAAATCTTCAAACGCCGGATTTAGGGTCAAAGAAGCTGAGCGGTGGCGGTGCTGGGTCGGTCTTTGCGCAAGCGCCCGGAGTGACGGCGAAGCACCATTGAACGAAGGCTTCTCGGCGGTAGCGGCAGCGAGAAATTTCGGCAAAGGGAAGAGCGAGGTGACCAGGTGACGACAACCAACACTGCGCAGAACTGATTATTCCTTTGCCCTTTCCGATAAGCCTCCATGGGGGTGTCGCCGATCGCCCCGCCGATTTGATTTCCGCACATATGTAATGACCGCTTCGGGATGCTCGTGCTTAGCCTTAAGGGCGGCGATGAGTGCGTCCTCAGCTTCGATCGTGAGCACCTCGGAGCGTGTCTGAAGTCTAAGCCCGACCGTGTATTCAGTCGTCATGGTTGGCTCCGATCGTGATGATGCGACGGCGACTATCAATGTAGTGCAGTAAACTGCTTTGGTCACGACCCGCCGATACCTTGCTGCGGAAGCAAAGGCGGCACGCCGCGCTGATTTTTTGTCTAACCCGTTCTCTATCTTCGCCGCGTAATCCGGAGGCCACGTGCTATAGGGCGTCGTCTCCCTTCTCGCTGAGCGATGATGGACTGGAATGGATCGGTCGCCGTCCCTGAAGGAGGCATACCTCGGGTCTCTCGACCCTTCGACGGACGCACAGAAGCGGGCGTTAGCCACGGCCAGGGAAACGATTAAATCGATCGGTCAGGCGCGGTTGCAGATGTCGTTTGCGCTTAACGACCCTGTTTCCTATCCGCTCCCCGTCGTCGTGATCGCTTGGGGGATCGGCCTGTTTTGCGGGTTTTGCCTCATGTCGGGCGGCAATCCCATGACGGTCTTCGTCCTAGCATTTGGCAACTCTGGCTATCGGAAGCGCCGTATATTTGATCCTGGATCTGAGCTCTCCCTATACGGGGTATTTTGTTGCTTCGCCGGCTCCGCTGGAGCAGGTGTTGTCGTACATGGGCCGAGGGCAGGGAGCGATAGGCGGCCAACGCTAGCCAGCGGACGGAGCGTTTCGGCTGCCGAGTGATGCCCGGTTGATGGCCTCATGAGCCTTGCAGCCACCGATGATCCGAAGACTAAAAGTTCGCGGATTTCCTTCGGGTGGTGGCAAAGGAACTGCGTCGCGCGGGCCCCCAATCACACCGGCCGCCTGAACCAACTAAAGTTTGTTTGCGGGTCCGCGGGGAAATTGTTTTCAATCAAGTCAAGTATGTCTATTCCGGCCAATACGTGCCCCACGGCACCTTTGTGGGCTCCATGTCGCGCATTTGCGAGCGGGGAAGGTTGCCGTCTGCGGATTGGCAGCGGAGGTTCCAAACCGGGCCTGCTTGCGCATCGCAGGCGATGGCCGCCTGGTGTTTGCTGAATGCCGGCGGAGCTGATTAAATCCTTCCTCAGACCTAGAGCGCGCGCAATTCGGACTGAGCCTTATTCGATACCACTTGGAGCTGGCAAAATGACGATCCGCAAGAAGATTTTTCTTCTTGCCGGCATCCTGCTGGCGCTGTTTGGCGTTGTGGTCGGCGTCCTCGCCTTTGCTCAAAAGATGAACAGCGATCAAATCAGCAACATCGCCGAATACGAACTGCCGCTGTCGCGGCTGGTCGCCGAGCTCGATGTCGATACCGACAGGTACGAACTCGGTATTTTGCGTGCGCTGCGGCTCGATCCCCTGAATCCTCCAGAGCGGGCGGCGGCAATTGCCGCCAAGAAGCGGGTCGGCGACGAGTTGCGCGCCGATGCTGACGCGGCAACTGCATTGATCGCGAAGGCAATCCAGGACCCGGGCTACCAGACCGCGGAGCGCGTCGAACTGGCGCGCATAGAGGGATCGTTCAGGTATCTAACCCGTAGCCTCGAGGGGTTTCTCGCTACAGGTGAGCAGGTAATGGCGGACCTTGTCGACGGCCGGCGTGAAGATGCCCGGACGGCTTCGCTTGGCTTCGCGAAATATGCTCAGGCTTTCGGACCGGACCTTTCCGAGGTCCGCCTTAACCTCGCCGGGCTCACAGATCGCGCGACCCGCGATGTACTCGCCCGACAACGGCTAAACACTTACTTGAGCTTTGGCTTGTTCCTGCTTGCCTGCCGCATTGGCTTGAGCGTCAGCGCGGTGGGATCGGCGCGCGTCGTCGGAGGTCTGCGCCAGTTGGTCGTCAGCACCCGGGCCATCGAGGCTGGTACCGTTTCGGAGCCGCTGTCGATCCTCACGCGTGACGAAGTTGGCGATCTCGCGCACTCGTTTAATCGCATGGTTGAGGAGCTTCGCACGCGGGAGCGCATCAAGGATACCTTCGGCAAGTTTGTCGACCCACGCATCGTCACCCGCCTGATCGGAACCGGCGCCGAACAGGCCGAACGCCGCAAGCTCACGATCTTTTTTTCCGACATCAAGGGCTTCAGCGGCATCAGCGAGCAACTGACCGCGAGCGCCGTCGTCAACCTGCTGAACAGCTATTTCGGAACGGTCGCCGAGGTCATTCATGCCCATCGCGGCTTCATCGACAAATATATCGGTGACGCCGTCATGGCATTTTGGGTCTCACCATTCTCTGCCGGCGACGACCACGCCAGCGATGCCTGCCTCGCGGCGCTTGCACAACAGGAAGCGATCGTTCAGCTTCGCGCCCAATTACCCGAGATCACCGGAATGCGACGCGATCCGCCCGAGCTTACTATCCGCATGGGCATCGCTACCGGCGAAGCCGTGGTTGGGACCATCGGCTCGGCTTCGTCACGGTCCTATACCGTGATCGGCGACACCGTAAATCTCGCCTCGCGCCTCGAGAGTATCAACAAACTCTACGGCACCTCGCTCATCCTCAGCGACGAGACCTATCGAACGGCCCGACACGTCATTGAGGCACGCGAGCTCGATCTCATCACTGTTGCCGGCAAGACCAAGCCGGTCCGTATCTATGAAGCAATGGGCCGCGTCGGCGAGATCGCTCCGGAGCGGATCCAGCTTCGCGAGATGTACGCGAACGGCCTGGCCGCCTACCGTCGGCAGGACTGGGATGAGGCGCAGCGGTGCTTCGAAAGCTGCCAGCTCGGTGACGCTCACGATGGAGCGTCGCGCCTGTTTATCGAGCGTATCAGCCTGTTGCGCAGCAGTCCGCCGCCGGCCGATTGGGACGGGGTTTGGCATTTTAAGGAGAAATGACCGGAGGCCGACATCTTGATTCGAGGATGCGCCCAGCCACCCTTCTCGAAATAGTCCCGGCTTGGAACGGCTCACGTCCGGTTGGGGTCAAATCCGGACATAAGGCGAGACAGTCACCGCTGCGCCATGGCGCGATAACAGCGGCTCCGCGCCCGGCGCATGATCAAGCTTCCGCTCCGCAATCGCGGCACGCTCGTGGCGATCGACCAGTTCGAAGTAATTGATCAACAACTGACGATCGATCCACGCAATAAGCACAGCGGCGCGGCGGCTAATATCTCATGCCAAAGCTGCCGTTGGCGTTTCGACATCCATGATGGCGGCCGCACATCGATTGGCAAGCCCGGCGCCTCTTGCTCGACACGTCTGTCACGCCGATCCGGCCGGAATGTGGCTTCGATCCGGCTCAATTGGATGGGCCTTGAGTGGGTGACCTGCGGGCATGCGTAATTCTATGACGTGTATTCATAAATCGCGACAATTCGGCAATCGCGGTAGCGCGTTGGCTTGAATTTTAGGGCATCCAAAAGCGGTGGGTCTTGGGAAAGCAGGGCCGACCGCTCCGAGTCAGCGGCGGGTCAGTTCGGCAAGCCCTCAATGGCAAAGGAGCGAAATTTCGCGTACTTTTCTCCGATCGCGCGGGCCTTTTGGAACTCCGCTGAGTCGCGATGAGCCTGGATTTGGTCAAAGCTGTCCCAGACTAGCACCGCCACGCGCGATGCGGGGGGCGCTCCTTCGATCGAAACGACTTGCCACCCCCTGCGGACCCTCCCAGGGCGACGAAGCGACCGCCGTCGGCTTTGATCGTAGGCTGTACCATTGGGAGGTACACCTTCGCGAATCCCACCGGGTCGGTCACCTCGATCTCCGTGACATAATAGAGGGGCGGCTTGGCCTGCGCATGGAGGCGTTGGACCGCACCGGCTCCAAGCCCGAAGCCTGCGAGCATCACCAGTACGACTGTGTAGAGCGTTTTCATCGCTCACCTCCCTCTCGCGTTGCCGATGTCGGCAAGCCGTGTCAATGCTTACCGCCAAGCACTTGCGGAGTCGATCCTATGACGCACTACCGCAATCGCCGACGAATGTTCGCTTCGCGTCCTCCGGCGCACCACAGGGTACGTCGCGTTAGGTCTCGGTGGCGCTTGGGGTGATTGGTCGTCGCCGTCAAAGCGGATCTCATCGGAGCGGAGCCGGTTACGATAGAAAGCGGCGAGACGCGCGTCTCGAAAAATCAAGCATTTCGGTCCGAAATGGCGCGCGCACCGTCTGCCAAGCAATGATGTCGCGCAGAATGACTTTGACCGCTTTCTTGTTGCCTATGAGATTGTCGTCGACGATGAACACGTAGTTCTTGCCGGCGGCGAGACAGTTCTCCAATTCGGCAATGATCTGGGGAGAGGTCTTCATTCGCGGACGGCGGCCGAACGCCACGATGATATCGCAACACTCGCACATGAACGGGCAGCCGCGCGAGATTTGCACCGTGCCGTAGACATATTTGTCCATCGACAGCAAATCGAGCCGGGGCGGCGGCAGGGTGGTCATATCGGTCTTTTCAGCCTGCTCGTAGCGCTGCCGGTGATGGGCCTCGGACCATTCTTCGAGGAATCGCGGCCAAAGCCTCGTCGTCTGTTATACCGGCGCCTGGGATTTCTTTTTCGTCTGCCTGTGCATCTCTCTTTGCCTCGCTCTCACGAGTGTGTTGGAGCCTTTCTGCGATATTCTTGATTCCAAATCTCGCAATTCCAAAGTCCAACCCGCGGCCAAGTACGGCGAGCAGAGATTCAAAACCCTTCTACGCGAAGCCATGCTCGAAGCTGAAAGCCACGTCTGGCACGCGTTCATCGCACCTTCTTCCCAACACCAGACGAGCGCGGACTTGTTGGTCATTTCGTATGGCGGTAAGCCGCCCTAATCGTGTTTGGGTCTCATCAATGGCGGACTTGCGTGGCGCAGTGTGCAGCGCAACGCCAGTGGCGAGCGCGGCATTCCGGCCGCGAGCGAATGGGCCGGCGAACTCGAGGCGCGCGTCCGCTTGTTGCGCGAATGTATGGATGAGGACTGATTTAAAATGGCCGAGACATTCTGCGTCTGTCAGTGTTTCGCGAACTGGTCTTACGAATACGTCCTACGCCATGTGTCGGCGGACGAGGTGATGACGGAATTCCGGAACCATGCCTCGAGCGTCGCCGGGCGGCACGGCACGACCCGCCGCGCGATCATCACCGACGGCTGGCGATTGCATCACGGCCGAATGGCAATTTGGCAAGGGGATCACATTCCCGCCGGCCACAACACCTTGAGGACTCCACTGGTGGAAGCGGTTCTCGACAGGGCGATGAAAGAATACCCGCGCCAACTCAACCGCAGGGCTACGAAAGGTACTGGTTCGTTCTGTACGACTTTTGCGTGTTACAATCGCCCATCATATTTCCGAAAGAGCTGCTACCACCACGGTCATCGAGTATCAGTTTATTCAAAGCCTCCTGCCGGCGGTCCGGCAATTTTCAATTGATGGGGGGGCTTCGAGAAAATTTTGAATTGGGCTCAAAAACCGGCGCGGCTAGCCGACTTTTTTCGCGTAGTGGTTTTCGGCCTAAATTGGCGCGGCCGCTTGTAGCGCGGCTTGCCATTGAGCGGACTGCTCGGCGTTCCTTTTCCGAGTTGCGGGCACAAAGTGGGGACGAGGAGCGGGCCGGGCGAGCAGCCGAGAGGCTAATCGCCTCGCCCCTAACCATTCCCCTCTCCCCACGAAGCGGAGCGAGGGGAAAATTTTGGCGGTGCGGTTTCCGCCCTCAGTGCGCTCCGGCAGCGGTCTCGTGCATCATCGCCAACGCTTGGTCGAGGGTGAAGGTGTTCGGCTTCTGGATGGGCGGGAATTCCTTGAAGGTCGCAGCCCATTGCGCTGCGAGCGCCTGCGCGCCATAGATCATGGGGATGTGGTCGATGTACCATTCCCAGTAGGAGTTGGACGTCTGATCAGCGCGCTCGAATGGGTCGGTGCGGAGGTTGAAGATCTTCGGTAACCTAAGCCGCGTGAACGGCTCCGCCCAAACCTCCAACGTGCCCCGGCAGCGCTGCTCCATGAAGGCGACCTTCCAATTATCGAAGCGCATGCCGAGCACGTCGCCGTCGTCGCTCAGGTACATGAAGAACTTGCGCGGGCTCTCCTTCGCTTGCCCGGTCAGGTAAGGCACGAGATTGTAGCCGTCGATGTGGTTCTTGTAGGTGCGGCCGATCGCCCGATAGCCGCCTTTCAGCTTGTCAATGACATCGGGATCTCCGGCCATGGCCAGAAAGGTCGGCAGCCAGTCGTGATGCTGGACGATCTCGTTCGAGATTTGGCCCGGCGCGATCTTACCCGGCCATCGCACAAACATCGGCACGCGGAAGGCGCCTTCCCAGTTGGTGTTCTTCTCGCTGCGGAACGGCGTCATAGCGCCGTCCGGCCATGAATTCATGTGCGGGCCGTTGTCGGTCGAGTACATGACGAAAGTGTTGTCGGCGAGCCCCAGCTCGTCGAGATAGTCGAGCATCTGGCCGACGTTCTTGTCGTGGTCAATCATCGTGTCGTGATAGGGCGATTGCCAGCGTCCCGCCTGTCCCAGGCTCTCAGGCTTGGTGTGGGTCTTGAGATGCATGTGCGTCGTGTTGAGCCAGACGAAGAACGGCTTGCCCGCGTCGTTCTGGCGCTTGATGAAATCCTTGGCGGTGCCGACAAACTCGTCGTCGCAGGTTTCCATGCGCTTTTTCGTCAGCGGGCCGGTGTCTGTCACTTTCTGCTTGCCGACCTTGCCCCAACGCGGCTCCTCGGTCGGGTCGTCCTTGTCGGTGGCCCAGGAATGGATCACGCCGCGCGGCCCGAACGTGTTGCGGAAGTTCGGAAATTCCTTTGCGTTCGGGTAGTCGGGCAGTTCAGGCTCTTCTTCGGCGTTGAGGTGATAGAGATTGCCGAAGAATTCGTCGAAGCCGTGGTTGGTCGGCAGCATGCAATTCAAATCGCCGAGATGGTTCTTGCCGAACTGGCCGGTGGCGTAACCCTGGTTCTTGAGGCAGGCGGCGATGGTGACGATGTGTTCTTGCATCCCGACCGGCGCGCCCGGGATGCCGACCTTGGAAAGGCCGGTGCGATAGACGCTCTGGCCGGTGATAAAGGACGAACGGCCTGCGGTGCAGGATTGTTCGCCGTAAGAATCGGTGAACATCATTCCCTCGCGAGCGATGCGGTCGATGTTCGGCGTGCGATAGCCCATCGTGCCGTGGCTGTAGGCGCTGATGTTCCACCAGCCGATGTCGTCGCCCCAAATCACAAGGATATTCGGCTTGTCGGTTTTCGGCATCTCACTTCTCCCGTTGATCGGTCAACTAGTTCCGATAACGCTGTTCCGGCACACTTGCCGGTACAGACTGGCTACACGCGGCGGAACAAAAGTTTGGTAGACACCACCAATGAAACTAGGTCCTCCCAGGATTGGCGCGTGCAACCGCTAGGCAAATCGCGTCGCGCGACGCGTCGCATCGGGAGCGCTGTCCAAGTCGGCGCGCCGGATCCCTGGCGATAGCAACAAAATCCGCGCCGGTTGGTGTGGACTCTGCGGATGTCTTTGGCGTTGGTGGCCCGCGTTCCATGATCGCCAATTCAGGTTCAGGATTGTGCCGTTTTGATCTCGACGCGGCGGTTCTGGGCCCGGTCCTGAGGCGTGCGGTTGGAGGCGATCGGGTCGGCATCGCCATGGCCCACCGCCGATACCAGGTCGGGTTTCACACCCTGCGAGATCATGAACTGCATGACGGATTCGGCCCGCTTTTGCGACAGGATCTGGTTCGAGGTGGCGCCTTGGCGCCGCAGTCCCGGGCCAATCGGCGCGTTGTCGGTATAGCCATTGACCACCACCTTGCTCACCTGCTGTGGCGCCAGGATCCTCGCGATGTTGGCAATCGATTGCTGGCCGCGGTCCGACAATTCCCAGCCGCCCGACTTGAACAACAAATCGCTATTGATCGAGTATTTGACCGCCGACTGCAGGCGCGCGATTTGTGCCTGCGCCGCAGTCAGCGAACTCTGCAGTTGCTGGTTTTGTTGTTGGAGCTGATCGTATGCGCTCTGCGATACGCACCCAGCCAAGAGCAATGCCGGCACCACCGCCGTTAGGGCGAACTTACGACGACTGATCGGGCCGAACATGAGATGTGCCTCCCGAGTTAGCTGAGTCGGACCGTCGCTCGATCAGAGCGCCGCCACAAAACTTTCCCACGGCTTCGAACACAGATTACCGGCTCAGCTAAGTCATCACTCTCAGGTAAAACACCTAAATGGCCTAGCAAATCATAGGAGTGACTAATCGGCCTTCCGTGAATCGCCATTACAGCGCTTCTCGACTGATGTTGGTATTGCGGCATTTTGAGCCTCGTGTTCGTGATCGAGATCGCGTCTGAGGGAGGCCATCTGGCGGCGCTCGTTGATCCGGATAACTCGCCAACGTTCAGCGGCGCGGATCATGGCGTCGAACATGAGCTTGAGCACCGGCTTTCGCCAAATGATCTTGAGGCGCCGGCGCTCTTCAACGAACAGACTTTCCAAAAAATTCGTCGCCCTGGTCGCTCGCCGGTCCGTCACGGAAAACGCAAATGCGCGAGTTACATGATTACTCTCTGACATCGCCACCACGGCACCCTGGCAAGGAGCCTCCATGAAACTTCCGCTTCTGGTATCACCCGAACAGGCTGCTGATGGCCGACTTTGGGTCGGAGCCTGCCGTTTGTGATTGGGTTTTCACCCTAGTCCGTCCGCGCGCCTTGACCATCCTACCGACTGCCGCCGGCGCGCAACATGAAGCCGCATTGAAGAAAACGCATCCCACTCGGGTAGGGACCGGCGATAAAATCTGGCCATGTCACCGGACGCCATCCGCGTACTGCTCGAGCGCTTCGACGCTTATGTTGATGAGCTGGCGGCCATCGGCCACGACACGATCGGTTTGCCACAGTGGGCCCGGCGCGTGCTGGAAGCCGCTGCAGCCGGGACAGCGGTTGACGCGCGACAGTTGAGAATAGCTTCAGACGCCGCGCGGGAGCTCGCCGATCATCTCGGCTCGGAACTACTCGCTGCTCTCGGAGAGCCGACAACCGAAGCGCAGCGTCGCCGCTTCGAAGCAGATTTGGAAAAATGTCCGTCGGATTCCGAGGATACTTAATGCCCCGTCGACGTAAGCCACTCGAGCGCACCGCATCGAAGGCAGCTATCGCCGGTGTCGGCACGACGCACGCCACGAACTGGATACCAGGGGCGATCCTGAAACCCTCTCTCCCCCGGCCCATCTCGGCGCTGCAGAGACAGCAATCTGGGGTGAAGTCTTACAGTTGGCGCCACCGCATGTGCTGAAAGCCCCGGATGCCATTTTGCTCGAGCTCTATCCTAATGTGTACGCCCGCTACCGCCGCGTCCGCCAACAGCTCGGCGAGGGACCGTTGTTAATCGGTAGCCGCCGACGTGGCCAACAGATCTCACCATTGGTTATCGAATTGCGCCGCCGCGAGATAGCGCTGGCCGAACTGGGTCAGCAATTGGGCCTAGCACCCAGCGCGCGGTACAACCTCGCCGCCAACGCGGCCGCGGGCGGCGACAGCGACGAAGAATTTACAAAGATGTTCGGGACTCTCGAGGTGATCCGCGGCGATCGCGCGGGATAAATCCGGCGGATCGGCTGCACTCAAAGCCGCGACTTTTACCGGCCATCGGGCGAACCAGGATTTTTCCGGAAACGGCTCCACGGAAATCAGACGTGCCGAGCTGGTGCCAAGGTGGTCTTGAAATGTTTCCCGAAGCCTCCCCCCTCGAAATTGACCGAAATCAGAAGATATCAACCATAAACGTAGCGATTCCAAATCCACGGAGATATGCGCAAACCCTATTCGCTCGAAAGCCATCAAGAGTTTGGCTAGGCGTACTTTTTACCGCGTGGCAAGCGGCGGGGCTGCGACGCCTGTCACACCGCGAAGAGGAATTTGGTCGCGGGTTTGCGCAAAGAAAAGAGATCTTGTGCAGGGGGCGGTTGCAATAGGAAATCCATCAGCAATTCATCCGCGTTGGAGGGTTTTTGATGCAGGCTCATTACATCAGTCGCAGATTAGAACAATCCACGGCGGTTTCGCGAGGCCGCGCGGGACGCTGCTCAATGTCGCGCAACGGCCGCGCGGAATCCACGCTATCAAATCCTCAATCAGCATATGCCATTTGCAAACATCGCCGATACAAATCTGCAAACCGAGCCGGCACCTGAGGGAGGACGGGATGAGCCATCAAACGCGCCCTAACATCGTTTTCGTCCTATGCAATAAGTCGATTTAGAGCTGGGCTAAGCGCTTCGCAAGTCAACTCGTAGCGGCCGATCAGGCCGGAAGGTGAAGGTGACGACGAAGCGATCGAGGTTCACCGACGACCAGATCGCCTATGCGCTACGGCAAGTCGATGGCGGGACCGCGGTAGCGGCCGTCTTTCGACAGATGGGGATTAGCGAGGCGCCCTTCTACGTGTGGAAGAAGAAGCACGCGGCCTGGGGGAGCACCGGGATCCGGGAGCTGCGACCGCAGCGCGAGGAGAACGCGAAGTTGAAGCGCCTGGTAGCGGATCTGTCCCTCGATAAACACTCCTCGCGGAATAGACGCGGTAGGTCATCCTTGCTCCCGCTATTGCACTGGCGCACAGACAAAAACGGTGTGCGGCGTTTACAGGTCCGCCTCCCGAACCATCGGCCGCCAAATCTGCAACGAACATCCCAATTGAATTGGTCTTTCGCGCATGGGACCAAGGTCTAATTGCGGCAGAGAACTGGCAATGGCGAACATGGAAAGGCTGAAACGGAGTTGCCTGCAGGAGCATTACCGTGAGCGAGTCCAGCTTTGGCTATGACGTGATCGTCATCGGATCGGGCTTCGGCGGAAGCAACTGGCACCACGATTATGAGCCAGGGCGACGGCTCGCAATTCGACGTGACCAGCGGTGCCGTGTTGCGCGGGCCGGCGACCGCAGAACTCGCAACCTATGAGGTACGCGAGGCAAACGGCCAGATCGAGGTACGGATCTGAAGATTGACCGTCAAACGTACTCCCTACTCGCTCAGCGCGGTCCTCAGGGATTGATTGACCATGTCCAACAATCGAACCAAATCCGCTGATTCGCTTCCCTTCCCGCCGACGCCCTCGGCCAGCACGGCCGGCCGGACAATGCAGGAGTCGGTCTACAAGCGACGCGTTGAGCCTCGGCGGCTGTCCGCGAATGCACCTAACATTCTCATCGTGCTAGTAGATGACGCCGGGCCAGGGCTGCCGACGACCTTCGGCGGCGAAGTTACGACGCGCGCGTTGGACCGCATCGTCGGCGGGGGGATCGCCTACAACCGGTTTCACACGACCGCGATGTGCTCGCCGACGCGCGCCTCCTTGCTCACTGGGCGCAATCACCACCGCGTCGCCAGCGGACAGATTGCAGAACTCGCCAACGACTGGGACGGTTATGCCGGGACAATTCCCAAGAGCAGCGCGCTCGCCGCCGAGGTCCTCAAGGACTACGGTTACAGCACGTGCGCTTTCGGCAAGTGGCATAACACGCCCGCGATGGAAACCACTGCGGCGGGTCCGTTCGAGAACTGGCCCACGAATATGGGATTTGAGTATTTCTACGGGTTCCTCGCTGGCGAGGCCTCGCAGTACGAACCGAATCTGGTGCGCAACACCACGAGCGTCCTGCCGCCCCGTACACCAGAGGAGGGCTATCATCTGAGTGAAGACTTAGCCGACGATGCTATCGGCTGGTTGCGCCGGCACAAAGCTTTCCAGACCGACAAGCCCTTCTACATGTACTGGGCGAGTGGTGCGATTCATGGCCCGCACCACGTCATGAAGGAGTGGGCCGATAAATATAAGGGCAAATTCGACGCGGGCTGGGACGCTTACCGGGAGCGCGTATTCCAAAACGCTAGGGAAAAGGGTTGGATTCCGGCCAATGCCCAGCTCACGCCGCGTCACCCGACCATGGCTGCGTGGGACAGCATTCCGGTGAATGAGAAGCCTTTTCAGCGTCGTCTGATGGAAGTAGCCGCAGGCTATGCGGAGCATGTCGATGTGCAGGTCGGCAGACTGATCGACGAGGTCGAGGCGCTCGGCTACGGCGAGAACACTCTGATCTTCTATATCTGGGGTGACAATGGGTCATCCTCCGAGGGTCAGAACGGCACTATTAGCGAGTTGCTCGCGCAGAACGGCATTCCGACAACGACCCAGCAGCACATTGCGGCGCTTGACGCTCTAGGTGGCCTGGACGTACTCGGGTCTCCGCTGACCGACAACCAGTATCACGCCGGTTGGGCCTGGGCTGGCAGCACTCCTTACAAGGGCACGAAGCTCCTGGCCTCGCACCTTGGTGGAACACGCAACCCGATGGCGATCCGCTGGCCGGCAAAAATCAAACCTGACGCGACGCCGCGTACACAATTCCATCACTGCAACGACCTCGTCCCCACTATTTACGACATCATTGGTATCGACCCACCGCGGGAGGTGAACGGTGTTCCGCAGGACCCGATCGATGGGGTGAGTTTCGCCTATACTTTCGACGACCCCAAGGCCGAGGGCCGACTGCTGACCCAGTATTTCGAGATCATGGGCAGCCGTGCCATCTACCACGACGGCTGGATGGCAAGCGCCTTCGGCCCACGCGCACCGTGGGTCGCCGGTGCCCCTCCGGGCATCCACGAGTGGACGCCGGATAAGGACGTCTGGGAACTCTATCACTTGGCGGAAGACTGGACCCAGGCCAACGACCTCGCGGCCAAGATGCCCGAGAAGCTCGCGCAGATGAAGGAGCTGTTCCTTATTGAGGCCACAAAGAACAAAGTGCTCCCGATCGGCGGCGGTCTTTGGGTGGTGGTGCTGCATCCCGAAATGCGCCTGAGTCCTCCAAATACCGAGTGGAATTTCACCGGCGACATCATCCGCATGCCGGAGTTCACCGCGCCGGCGCTCGGCAACAGGCCGAACCTTGTGACCATCGAGGCAGAAATTCCCACCCGCGCCAGCGGCGTGCTTTACAAGTTGGGCTCGAACAGCGGCGGCCTCACGTTGTTCGTCGAGGATGGAATTCTCTGCTA
Source organism: uncultured Alphaproteobacteria bacterium (assembly GCA_963804725.1). Lineage (GTDB taxonomy): Bacteria > Pseudomonadota > Alphaproteobacteria > ATCC43930 > CGMCC-115725 > JAATGI01. The sequence continues at coordinate 720,041 of CAWDRN010000001.1, forward strand.
CGAGTACAACTTGTTCCTTATCATGCGCACCAAGATTCGCGCCACGCAGAAGCTCCCCGTCGGCAAGACTAAAATCGAGGTTGAGACCGTGTATGTTGAACCAAAACCGGGTGGTCCGCTGGGGGTTACTCTCCGTGTAGATGGCGAACGAGTCGCAGCCGGAGTCGTTCCAGTCAGCGCTCCTCTGCTTTTCACTGCGAACGACTGCCTGGACATCGGCGTCGCATTGGGCTCGCCCGTTTCGCTCGATTACCGAGAAAAGGTGCCGTTCAAGTTCAACGGCGTCATCAACCAGGTTAACGTCAAGTACATTCCGCAGCCAAAGAAATAAGCGTCCCCCTTGCAGGCGTTTCGATCCCTAACGTTGGAGATTGGAGAAGAACAGGGTCTTGGGTCGGCACCATGCGGGAACGCCGGGCCATCCGTCAGCCGCGCGGGCCGGGACCCGGCCCTGCCGCTATGTCGCGGCGCGGCTAGGTCGGCTGGGAGACCGTTCCCGCCGCCTCGACGCTTTTGGGCATCGCCGCGACGATCGCGGCGGCGACGATATTCGCACCGACGCCGGCCAGAATGGGCACCGCGTAGCTGTGCGTGAGGTCGAAGACGAATCCGGCGGCGCTTGGGCCGATCAACGTGCCGAACGCGGCGCTGGTATAGAGAATTCCAATCAGGGCGCTGACATTGCGGCCGCCGAAATAATCCATGACGACGGCAGGCAATACCGCGACCCAGCCGCCATAGAACGCACCGAACACCAGCGCGAATACCGCGAGCGACCAGAAGCCGCTGGAGACGGCCCAGATCGCCAGGCCGAAAGCCATGCCGGCAAACATGATCAGCAGGCGTGAGCTGGCGCCCCACCCTGTCGGCGAGACCGCCGAGAAAGAAACGGCCGGCCGTACTGCCGATCCCGATCGCGCTGAGCAGCAGTACCGCCGAATTCTGCGATAGGCCGTGCCCAAGCGCGTAGGGAACGAGATGGACGAACGGCACGAACACGCCGAACGCGCAGATCAAACAGGCGATGTAGAGAAAGATGAAGCGGCGCGACGTGATCGCCTCGCCGACGGAAGCGCCGGCCATCGGCGCCGTGCGGGCGACCGGCGGCGCGATGCCGCCCTCCGGCGCCAGGCCGCGGCGGGCCGGCTCGTTCTCGACCAAAAGCGCCATGCCGCCGCCCACGATCACGGTGAGTACCCCCAGAACGATGTAGGCGGTTCGCCAGCCCCACAACTCGATGAGCAACGAGGCGAGCGGCGGCATCACCAGCGTGCCGACGCCGATACCGGCACTCGCTAGGCCGGATGCCAAGCCGCGGCGGCGCACGAACCAACGCTGTACTGCGCCGACGGCGGGGACATAGGCGCAGCCGAGACCAACGCCGACGCCGAGCCCGTAGGCGATATAGACTTCCATCAGGCCCTGGGCGAGCCCGGCCGCGGCAAGGCCGATGCCGGTCAGCACCATGCCGATGACCGCGAGACGGCGCGCGCCCCACCGATCGGCCAACGGGCCGCTGACAATTCCGAGGCCGAAATAGAGAAAACCCGCGAGCGAAAAGACCAGCGACACCGAACCGCGCGACGCGCCGAAATCATGCTGGAGCGACGCGAAGAAGGCGCTGAACGCGTAGGCGCTACCGAAGCCCATCAGTGTGACAGCGAACGCGGCCGCGGTCACGACCCAGCCGTGGAAGATGCGCGAACTGCTGTCGATCACGGACTGCTCCTACCTGTCAAAAAACTAAACCAAATCGAAGGGGCATGAAGGAGAAGTTAGACTTGGTACTCCTGGCATCAACCGAGTAATTCTCTATCTTTCGGATTAGAAAAACTGAATGAATGGCAGCCGATCACCGCCGCTGAACGCGCGCTGCGCCCTTCGAAGCGACTGCGCTCATCTTTCCGTCAAGCATGCCGCCAAAGAGCTGCGGGTTTCGTCAGGCGCGGTCAGCCAGATGCTCAAAATCACTGGAAGCGCATTTCGGCGTTAATTGTCTCAGCGCGTCAATCGCGGGATTCTGCTGACCGAGGCCGGGCAGAATTATCTGCCGCCGATCTGCAACGCCTTCCGGCGGATCGCGGACGCCTCGAAGCGCATTGCGGTCGCGTCCGAGACCGGATCCTGACGGTCAGCGGCACCCCGCTCTTCGCCGCCACCTGGCTGGTGCCGCGCTCCTACGCATTGCCGACTAGTCGTGGCACAAGAGTCTCGATGCGCTATGCGCTTATGTTCGCCGCGCTTACATGTACAAGGATCCGCGGGCGCAATGTTTCTCTAGCGGTCCCGCGAGATCGCAAATATGCACTTGACTGAACATCGGCGACGGTAACGAGCTCAAGACCCGAAATCTCTAACTGTGCTCGTTCAAAATTCAGGAGCGCCGTCACGCCGTTAATTCGGCAGGTGTCTCAAATGAAGCAATGCTCGCGTCGCTCGGCGTCGTATGTCATCGGGAGAACATAGCGTGCCGAAAAGCCGCTCGAGGAAGAAAAAGCCGAAACCGGCACCACCTCCCAGTCGGTGCATTTTCTGTGACAGCGAGAAAGTCAGTGGTGAGCATCTTTGGTCACGATGGACGCACGATTTAGTCGACACCGATCCTCCAGCGGAGAAGAGCCTGCAAGGCTTCGGCCCGCGTCGCTGTCGATGCAACAGGGAAGCGTCACGAAATCCCGGAGAAATTTTATCCCCGCCAAGGGCCGACGACCCGTCGCAAAATCTATGCGGTCTGCGAGAAATGCCATAGCGTCTGGATGAGCACATACTTTGGGGAACCCGCGAAGCCGTTGTTGACGGAGATGATATTAGGACACCCTATAACGCTTACTCCTTTCGAGCAGATGCTGGTGGCGCGCTGGATCGCTTTGAAAGTGATGGTCGGTGAGCACTCCGCGCCAAGATCGAGAGCGATCTCAATCGCCGACTACGATCACCTACGCCTTCACTTAGAACCGCCGGATCATTGGCTCATATGGCTTGGGATAGGTGGTGGCAGACGATGGACCGCTGCCTATTACCACCAGTCGCTCACCATCGCGTCAGACGCTACACAACCATCGCAGTCGTCCTCGCCGCGTAACGCGCAATTCACTACTATGGGGTTGGGCAAGCTCATCGTCCACGCCGTCACGACCCCCATTCAGATCGTACATCCTACCGCGCTAGTGGACCGAATCTAACACTTGGTGCCCGCGCCTGACGGCGGCGATGATTTTGTTGGGATCGGCGGTCCAGACGAAGGGCTTTGGCATGCGATTGGTTTCTTCGATGAAGCGGCTGATGGCGGTCTGCAGTTCGCCGACCGAGTGGAAGACGCCGCGCTTCAAGCGCTGCTTGGAAAGCTTGGCGAAATAACCCTCCACCGAATTGAGCCAGGAGCAGGAAGTGGGTGTGAAGTGGAAGGTGAAGCGCTTGTGGCGGGTGAGCCAGGCCAGGACCGCCGGGTGCTTGTGGGTGGCGTAGTTGTCGAGCACGACGTGGATGGACTTACGCTTTGGCACTTCGGCCTGGATGACATTCAAGAACCGAATGAACTCCTCATGGCGATGGCGCCGCATACAGCGGCCGATGACCTTGCCCTCGAGCACGTCGAGGGCAGCAAAGAGCGTTGTGGTGCCGTGGCGTTTGTAATCGTGGGTCATGGTTCCGGCGCGTCCCTTCTTCATCGGCAGGCCGGGCTGGGTACGATCCAGCGCCTGGATCTGGCTCTTCTCGTCGATCGAGAGCACGATGGCGTGCTCGGGCGGATTGACGTAGAGCCCGACAACGTCACGCAGCTTTCGCACGAAGTTCGGGTCGTTCGACAGCTTGAACTGCCTGATCTTGTGAGGCTGAAGGCCATGGGCGCGCCAGATACGGCGGACTGCGCTCGCGCTGATGCCGCAAGTCTTGGCCATCATCGGGCCGGTCCAATGGGTGGCTTCGCCCGGTGGGTCCTGTTGGGTCAGCGCCACGACACGCGCGGCCACCTCCGGCCCAAGCGGCGCCACGCGCGAAGGCCGCGTCTTGTCGCGCAGCAAGCCCTCGACACCGTCCGTCATGAACCGTTCCTGCCAGCGCCACACACAGGTCTTGGACTTTCCCGTCCGACGCATGATCGCGTTCGTGCCAAGACCCTCCGCCGTCAAAACGACGATCTCGGCTCGCCAAGCATGCTTCTGCGGCGCGTTACGGTTCTGCAAAATCGCCCTCAGCTTCTTGCGCTCAGAAGGCTTCACCGTGATCGATATTCCCGTTCGCATGCGCCAGACTCGCATGCCCGACCTCACCTGGGAATCCCAATTCCGGATTCAAATGTCAGATGCCATCCACTAGCTCGGCACGGCCTCATCTCGATTTGGCCAAAACGCGACCCGGCAATCCATTGGCCTCAGGTTGATGTCGGTCTCACTGACCCTCAAGTCGACGAGCTTACTTCGGCGCTTGACCGCGCTCTCTTGCGCTCCGGTCTGATTATTCTTCCTGGAAACCGTAGCCCCGCCGGAGGAAGGCTAAGCTAGTGCGGGCCGTCTCATATCATCAAAACGTTGACTTGATCGGCTGGGTCACCGGCCCGCGTTGTCGCTCGGTCATGCTCGCACGGTCACCGGGCACTGTTGCACCCCAACGTGGGCCCCGCGACGCCCTCAGGTAGGAGCCAGGGCGAACGCTTCCGAGGCCGAGCGGTCGTACTCGCTCTGACGGTCCCAGCCGTCGATGGCGGTGGCGGCGACGTAGAGCTCGACCGCACAGCCGGCCACCTTGCAGGTTCCCATCAGGGCGTTGAGCGCCATGGTGTCGACGCCAGGCGCCGGCACGCTGCCAGACGCCGTCTGGATCACGTTGACGCCTTTGATCAACTCGAAGCTCCAGGTGGCGTGGTTGTGCGGCTGGCTCGCCACGTAGTCTATGGTGACCGGGTCGGCGTTCAACGTCGTGTAGGGCAGGAAGCCGCACGTTGGGTCGGCGGTCTTGCCGTCGAGCTTGGCCTCCGCGAGCGAGGCGGTGCAAGGCGCGTTGTCGATCAGCGGCTTGATGATGTTGCTCATCGTCACCAGCGCGCCCGTTGCCGTCGCGAACTCGATCTGCAGCGTCGCCTGCGCGTAGGGCAGCGCGGTGGTCGACAGCAGGTCGCCAAGGTTGGCGTTCAGCCAGACGTCGGCCGGATTGCGCACCGGGTAGAAGCCCGGGGTGGCGCCGATGCTGACCGGCGTCATGGTGACCGGGTCGAAGACGTCGGTCACGGTGTTGAGCTTCAGGTCGGTCCACACGTCGAGGCCCGGCGAGCTGTTGACCAGAACCCGATAATACCTCGCGCCTGCCGCCCAGGCGTCCTTGTGGTCGATGATGATCGGCAGCGTGCCACCGAACGGGACATTGTCGACCTGGTAGAAGTAGCCGGCCAGGCCGGTGGTGTTGGCGAGGCCCGCGGCCGTCACGCCGTTGAATGGCACGAAGCCGATACCGAGGAAGAGGTCGCCCGGCGTGATCGGAAAAAGCGCGCAGTCGTCGATCTCGCTGTCGCAGCAGATCAGCAGCTCGCCCGGCGCGCCCATGGCCACCGATGACGGCCTGAACGCGGTCGGGTTGACGGAGACCACCGGCGGTCCGCCGGTGGTCTGGACCACTGAGATCCGGTTCGCCGGGTCGCGCTCGGGCACGAAGAGCGCTTGCTGCGATGCATTCAACCAGGTCAGGAAAAAGGGCGCGGTGAGCCCGGTTGCGACGCCCGAGATTGCGCCGGTGCTCAGGTTGACCTTGCGGATGCGCCCGCCCGAGGTCGGCTGCTCGCTGACGTAGGCGGTCGAAGCGTCTGAGGTGATGGCGATGCCGACCGCCAGGTCCAGCGCGCCGGTTACCACAGTTTTGGCCCCGCTGGTCAGATCGATGCGCCACAGGCGTCCAGGATTGGCGTACTCGACGACGTAGGCCTGGGAGTGCGCCTCATCGAGCGCGAGCTGCTGGGGCGTGTTGAAGCCGCTGGCGATCACCTTGGCGGCGGAGCGGTTGGCGCTCGCCAGGCTGACGGAGACGAGGTCCCCGGACCGCTCGGTGATGTAGGCGGTGTCGCCGTTGGAGGCGACGACGATGTCCTCGGGATTGTTGTAGCCCGTCCCCAGCGTCTTTAGCGTCTTGGTCGCCAGGCTCACCGCGTCGATCTTTCCACCGTATTCGACCAGGACGAGCGACTGCGTGGAGGGGACGTAGGAGCAGCCGATAGCGCCGCTGAGGCCGCCGATGAGCTTCGATGATGCAGGCATGAGAAATTCCTCCTTTTCGAGCGCAAGGTGAGATGCCGGTGGACAATGAAACAAAACCCGACGCGAGCGATGTAATTCGACCCAATTGCGTACGCATACTCACACGCCGCCGTACCGACCACGGCTATCGTAGCCAGTAACGTCGGCCACCGTCGCAAGCACTCAATCAAGCCTCCCTCGGTCAGACAACTACGCCAATGTAGCGGTCTAGGGCTTAGCCAGGTGTGAGGCAGTTCACACTTCAGAAAGTTTCTTCAATCTTTTTCCTGGGTAGTGTCCCACTTTGAATTCGGCCCCTTACGCCCTGGCTGCGAGGCCGCTACCTCCCTTGCACGACGCCGCATCGAATGGGCCTGACGCGCTGAGGTATGTCGCAGTGGCAATGCAGGAAAGGCGTCGGGCGACTTACAAGCCTTACGAGCCCGGTCCGAGGCCGATTTATCTGCAAGGCCAGACGACGGGGTGGATGGGATGATAGCGCACAGGGGCACGGCTCACTTTGGGCAGATCCAATGAACACCTGAAGGGACGCGACGCCGACCACGTGACCTCGCTCACCATCACCATCGAGCGCCCCGATCAATCGCCAGAACCCCTGACCATCGAGCGACCGATCATCACGATCGACACGGTCCCGACAGGATCAGGCGACGACTATTCGGCCTCGTTCATTTTCTGCAATCGGATTGCGTGGAATGTCTTGGGCGCGACCCGCGCTCAATAAATCTCGGCGACGCGAGCGCAGTCCTCGCTGTCGTAGTTGACACCGCTTAGGGCGCGGCTTGTCACCTCGGCACGATCCTCCCAAGATCGTTGACAGTTTCGGCTGTGCCATGCCAGAGCACTTCATAAGCAAACACACGCAGTCGCTGATGCACGGGGTGGATGAGGCCGTCGCGCAATTCCTCAAGGCGGTCGGTAAGACGAAGGTTCATCGGCTCTTTCGCCCAAACCTCGAAACCACGAATTGCTGCATCCAATTTCACGGTTGCTAGTGTCCGTTCATAGCCGAAAATGACCACGGCCTTACGTTCGCTCCGGCCCGAGTTGAGCAACTTCAGACAATCGCCAAGCGGGCTGGTGTTCCCCTCGTAGGGATGAAGGACGTTTTCGGACCAATGTTCAAAAATCGTGCCGTTATTGTTATCGGGCCTCACCGTGTTGAACTCCACTGCCCACTGGCCGGGAATTAGCAGATCGACCTTCTTGATAGCGGGATCGGAATAGCTTGCTCTTTCGTTGCTTGGACCGCGCCGCCTCGACCGCTTCGCGTTCCCCATAGGGACCAACGCCGGGGGCGTAGTTCTTATGGGCTAGCCCATCAGCGTCGACCCTCTTCAATGCATCGGCAAAATCAGCCGCCAATTCTTTGAGGGCTAGCCAGTGGGTCGGTCAAAGGTCAATCTCCTTCCAAATGTCATGGTTAATTCGGGCTGTGCCGAACGTTTTCGGCGTGGCCCGCCGCCGAGCAATTAGACGATGTAACGACGCCCTCGCGCATGTCTGATCCACCGCCCACAGATGCTGACCAATAGAGGAAGATCTCGTCAGTAATGCAGCTCGCCTGTACACGAAGGCTTCCGGGCCCAAATCCAACTGACCTCGTGGCGCACGACAAGACGCAGAAAGCACCGCCCGTCTAAGCGGGCCTAGAGAATTATGTGTCGTCTATCAATGCATGTCTTGCATCAGTACGGTGCCGTTGGGATCGACCTGGGCGTGTATCTCTTCACCGTCTGGGCCTATGAGAGTGGTGTGCCCGCCCGGATCAATCGGCATTCTCCACATGGGGCTGGTCACACCGGTTCCCATATCGGTGGCGGTGACGTAACCGCCCGTGTCTGCAGGTTTGCCGCTGTAAGTGGGCGCTGAGTAGGCAGCCGCTAGGGGCGGGTTGGGTGCCGCAGGTGCCGGGAGCATAGCGGGCACATCTGGCGCCGGTGGCTGCTGCCGATACGGAACCGGCGTGATGATGACGTTATTGAGATTCGCCTGCGACTGTGCCTGCCAGTTCTGCAACACCTGAATCTCCATCGCCGCAATAGCGGCGCGATTGGCGATGCAATGCTGATCACCTGCGGGGCATGGCTGTGGCCGCTTGCCCCACCAAAATTCGTGGCAGGCCTCGTCGCAGCCGGCGCCGCACCCGGCGAGGAGCAATCCGAGCGCGAGGACGCCAAAAATCTTCTTCACAGAGTGGTCTCCTTTAGAAACACTTGTGTAAGTCAGATCAGCAACCGGGTAACGGCGGTGAGCCGCTTCAAGCTCGTACCGCTCGTTCATCGCGTGGCCGAGCGCCAAGATCGCAATAAACCCGCCCCAAAAAATCCATTCGAGCGTCTGCTTATCGATGGTCACCCTGAAGTTGAGAGTGACTTTGGATCAGTGCTTTTCGCTATTTTCAATGAAAGCAGCGCAATGCCTCGTTCGAAAGCCAGTGTCATGGCGGCGATGTCTTCAGCCGTCTCGTGACGCCCAGCTGGAGTTTCGAAGTCGTTGGGCGCAATCTTCTTCAGGTTCTCAGAGAAGGAAGGCCCATAGGCCTTGTCTGCGACGGCGTACATTTCATACACGAGCTTCCCAGGATCCCAATTGGGCTTATCGCGGAACGAAGCAATCACGTTCTTCAGGTTGGTCTCGGTCTTCGCGAGATTGATACAGCTGTTCCGGCCTGCATTATATGCATCAGCGAAAGCCGAAATGGCGGGCACAAATGCAGATGCTGCAATTGCGACCGCAATGATGAATTTACCAATGCTCATTTCAGTTACTCCTGACCCCATGGCCGTGTACGAGCGCGAATCTTCCGACGAGAATTGCAATGCAAGACCCACTATCGCTTTAGCAGTCATTGATCGAGGTTCCTTCTCGGTTGATGGTCCGGGCCCCGCGTCGCTAGAAAGGCTTGAGGAGTTGCGCGGGGAATGTCGACACACGAATTCATAGCCACAGCCTTTGCCGAAGATCGCTTTTCGATGATGTTTGGGCGCCCGTAGCTGTTCGCAGCAGCTTGAGAGCCCGCGCGATATGGGACAACAGCCGCGACTACAATGAATATAAATCAATCTTAATCTTAATCGTTGAATTGGTTGACGCGCCCTCCCATCGATCAACGTGGCAAGCGATCGCGTTTTGTGCGTTCTGACACGCATTCGCCGCGCAGATTCCGCATATCAGCGAGTTCGGCATTTCGTCGCGACGCAACAGCGATGTCACCGCCAGCCGCATGCAAGTTGCAAAGGCCGGAATGCCGTCGCCATGCGTGAACCAAGGCTAGGTTAATGTATCGCGCGGGAATTTCACGGGTGGGCGCTGTCCTGAAGCAAAGATTGTATCTCGTTGGCGGACAGCCTTTCCTGCTGCAGAAGCTTGCACGCGATCGCCTCCACCTTAGCCTAATTTTCGTCGATCTTCTTGCGGGCTTTTATCTTTAGCCTGCTAAAAGCTGCGTCGCGGTCGTCCTGCAAAATCCAGAGCAAATCGCGGATGAGTTCCTTAGCTTGTTGCTCATCATCGCTCAGGTCACCAATATCATGTTTGCGTCCGGGACAAATGACATCGTGTGCTACAGTGCCCGCTAGCGCTACCAGAACTCTTATTTCGAAATAGCGGCGTTTGGCGGGTGAATCATCATAGTAACGGTTAAATTTTTTTCGGATTGTCATCGCTATCAAAGTTAGCGTGGCACGATCCCCGCTTCGTCAGGGACAATATCGACCGAAGTTGGAACTCGGCCACAGATGAAGCTCATCACGGCAAGTCGGGATCGTGATAAGGCAGTATCCCGCCGCTGGTCAGCGTTCATGGCATAAGCCGCGAAATTGTGCTGTGGCTGACGTTGAAGCTGCGGGCAATGTCTCGCGCATCGGCTCACCGTCGTCGCGCCGTTGCCGTCCTGCTGCTGATAGGGCGATAGCTTTCGCTTGCGGCCAGCTTCACGCCGCGCGCCTTAGCCCGTAGTCGACCTTCCGCCGTTCGTGCGCGGATAAGATCGCGCTCGAACTCGGCAAGTCCGCCGAGCACCGCTTCTGCCATCCGGAAATCGCGACGTGGAGGCTGCTGCAAGCCGATATTGTGCGTGCCAGTGAGTCGCTGTCCCATTGTTCGAGGCGATATCAAAGGTCGGACCTCAAATCGTATTCGAGGTCCAATTCCCGGGCCGCAATTGCAACCCGTCGTGCCTCATGAGCGATACCGGCGACCGCTGTGGTCAGCTTTTCCGATAGCCCCTCCAGATCCCGCATGAGGACGATCAGGCGAGATTCGGTCGGCAGATCTATGCGAACAAACAAAGAACATCGGGCCGCGCCCGTCAAGGCATTTCGTGCGCCTGTCGAGATGAAGGCGAGCGGGGACCTTTCGGGACGGGCCAATCCGTTTCGCTCAACAATGGCCTTGTTCATGGCGATGTAGCGCCGCAGCGAGATGATGCTGGCTTCGGTATGGTCCTCGCGCGCGTCGCCGATGTGCAGCTTGCCAGATTCCAAAGGCTCCAGCATTGACTCGTATTCTTACTCCGACCTCGTCAAGCCCGATCCAGGCCGGCCTCGAGCGCTCGTAGTACGCAGATATCTCGTCGATGATCTGGTTGGGCAATAATTTCTTTCCCCAAGCTTCCCAGACCACCAGCTGCGAGCCAGTCTATCACCAACTGGCAAAGCCCGTGTCGGCAGAGCTTTCCCTGACGGTGCGGGCAGGATCGAACCAGCCCGTGAGTATCTGCCATGTCCTGACCCTCGCTTCTTGCCGGAACATTTCCCGGCGGAACGGCTCGTCCTTCTCCGCTCCGCGCAGCACATGTACTCCATCCCAAATATGTTGGTGCGGCCATGGACGCGGTGACGCTGCCGGATCTCATCGGCAATTTCGCAGGTTAGGCCATCAATGTAGGCTTGCGGTAACATGGTATTTTTTCTGTGGCTCCTCCGCCCGACCGCAATATGTTGTGGTTTAATCACGCCATAAATACAAAATCAAGTAAGACTAGCTAGGCAAAGAATCTATAAGTGATGAAGATATCCGGACAGATGCAACTGCCGTGCCGACCATCAATCCCGAGGCTTACCCGCCAGACCTCGCGGCCTGCCGAGTTGATGGCGTCCGCCTTGGCCGGGTGGTGTCTCGGTTTGAAATTTCCCGCTGACTTAAGTTCGCCATCGGTCGCGGCTATGCTCAGCGCGAAGCAGTGGAGCGCCCTATGATGCAATCGGCTACAGAAGTGAGTTACATCAACCGCAACAATCAACGTCTGATCGCCAAGGCGGATCGGCCGGGCACTGATTGCAATCAGTATGTGTGGGAGTTGCGGCGCGAAGATTGCGGCACTGAATATAGCGCCAATGGGTCGAATTTTTACCACCGTAAGTGCCCTGTCTGCCAGGGCGGCACAGGGCACTATAGCGCTGCCTAAAGCTGCGGGCGTGGTGCGGGAGCGAGAAGCCCCCGGCAGAACCGGGCCAGTAGAACGGAACGCTAACCTTCCGACCTATCCAACTGCCATGCCGACCATTAACGACGCGAAAAAAAACCCCAAGCAGGGCTGGGGGGTCGAGCCGGCGTGGGTCGGGGGACATGGACGGATGTGACACCGCGCCGTGCGCCATCTGCGTGACCCCTGTATCGTCGCCGCGTGAAGCTTATAAGGCCATCGGGAGAGTTCCCTAGTTTGGTTCCGAAGATTCATTAGTTATTCACGGGTATTCACGGGATTCCATTAGCTGTTCACACATCTGTCACGTTTGTGCGGCGCTGACCCATTGCCCGCTTGTATTTTGACGTGCGATGGTCGGGCCTCGATGGCCACTTGGCGTTACGAGTTTATAGCTACGGGACAACCGAACGCGGACATGCTGGTGTTGGACGGCGGAAATTTCAGCGCCGACGATATTACGGGCGCCCGAAGAGTCCTTGCCAGCGTGATTCGGAACATAAAGGTGTCTGGGCCAACCAAACCAAATGCTATTCGGTTGCTTGATCCGCTGGGTCGAGAGGCCTGGCGCGCAAAACTTCAGCACCTATAAACAAAGTGCTCTCCCGAAGCGGGAACACTATTTATGTCTTGGGGGGGCATGGCATGTCTTTGGTGTAGTAGATATCTACTTCGGTCGGGTAACCAAGGGTCGGGGCGCCACGCCGCTCTCTAAAACCGCCCGCCCCGCTTTCATCAGTGAATAGATCAGCGTCCCGAGGGTCGCCTTTGCTCGGTGATGAGCTCGCACGCCTCAAGATCGAACAATGTTTCAGAATCCGTTTGCAACGCATGTCGGGCGAGAAACGCACCGCCCTTCTTTGCCATGACCGCCAGGCAACGCAACGCGGCGACGGTCAAGGGAGGTGGCGGGTCAGTGAATGGTGCCATCGGGGAATTTAATGACCTGCGCTTGTTCCCCGCCAGCTTTGCGCTCCCCTCGCTCGCGCTCAATTTGTTCAGTGCGCGCAACGCTCTCGATCAACCATTCGTATTCAGCCTTGAAGTGGTGACCTCGTCCAGCCGCTCTCTGCCCTTAAACGCTCGCTTGATCAGTTCAATCATCTTGGCTTTGGTGATGCCCGGTTTCCTGCGGCGGCAAATCCTGATTACCTGCTCAGCGCTAAGATCGTAGCGCGGCCCGGCAATGACGTTGCCCTGCGCGTCGAGCAGCATCAAGCCGCCTGCTTTGCTGGGGTCATCGCGGCGTGTAGACGGTTCCATTCAACCCGCCAGCCGCGCTTGTGCGCAGCGGTGCGGGCCTTAGCGACAGCGTAGGCCGTGTCAAAGGGCATCAAAGGTCTCCATCATCATCGCGTTCGCCGTCAAGCCGGCAAAGCACCATCAACTGCTCATAGGGCGAAGGGATGTTAGGCGTGGCACGCCGCCGGGTACGTTGCGGGTCCCATCGGCAGTAGGCATACTTGTCGATCGTCGGGTATGGATCGGTTGGGGGTAATAGGGGCATTTCAATTCCCTCGCCCGGGGCGCTTGACAACAACCGCAGCGGCGCGCACGCGGGCATCGCGTTCAGCCTCACGCACGCGTGCAAGAATTTGCGTGGCGTATTGGCGCACACGCTGCAATGCGGTGCCGGCGCCGCCATTGGTCTCCAACAGAATCTGCTCGTACACGCATTAGCCGCCGCTTTTGGGTTGTCGGTGGCCGGGTTGCCGGTCTCACCGCGCCCCGCGCGCTCGACCTTGCGCCGTAAGTGTTTCAACTCAACAGCAGCGACCGCGACCTTGGGCGGGGCGGCTGCGGGAGCGGCGGGAGCAGATTGCTCTGGGCCTGCTTCTCCGCTTTTTGATCGGCGAGGGAGTTGCGTTTGACTGCGTCTGGATGGTTCCAGCGATCGCGTTGTTTCTGCGGCTTGGTGTTCCGCCATTTCTCAAGATCGAGGCGATTTTGAGCGCACCAGACGAATTGCATCCGGTCGGTGGCGTTAATGCTTTCCGCAGCGAGTTCGGGCGCCAAGCGCCGCAGCACGTGCTCATACATTTCGCTGTAGCGGCGGCCTGACGGCTCGTTGCTATGGGAGCGCAGCATCGCCTCGTGGCGGACCTCGAGGAACCCCTCACCGATGAAAAAGATCCGTTGCAGACCACCGCGGTGGTGCGCAGAGCTTCAACCCGATCGAACTTGATGCGGCGCTCGGGCGTGCGCTAACTGGAGGAGTTCGCGCCGGATCGACGTAGCACTGACCTCCGGCATTCGCATTGGCAGACATTGATTCCGGGTACTACGACCCCGTTCACACCATCACTGTGAGGGACAGCCACCACATTCAAAAGCTCAAGTGTTTGATCACCTGCATCCAGAATTGAGAATTAGCCACCTAAGGGCGATCCGGCCCTTTTGACCGCGCCGGGTTCTAACGACGCAGTTCAGATCACCCTGACTCGGGATCGCGAATCGACGGTACCAAAAAATTGTGTTGTGAATCGGCGCAGCGCAACCACTCATGAGTGAACCGGCGGTTTCATTGAAAATATCCGTGCCCACCGCGCGCGAAAGCCCTTCAGGATAGGATCGATTTGGACTGGCCCATGCCTACTTGGTTCCTAACGCGGGCGGAAACGATGTTGCTATACATCGAACAAGCTTCATTGCCGCAATGAGTGCGTAGGCGCACTCAGGCTGCCGCGAAAATCCAGGCTTTGGTATCGACGACTTCCTGACCCTCGTTATCAGGGAAAAACGGTCTGAAGGCTTCGGGGCCAACTCCCAAGATTTGTTGGGCCGCTTACGGGTATTGCCTGAGAGTAATGATTTGGCGCAGCCGGCAATATGGACTTCGAAAGTCGTAGAAAAGCTTTGTACCTGCGCACTCATCGGTGGCGTCTTCGCTCTGTACTAAATCCGGGGCGTCGCAAGTGAGGCATGTGATCCTATTGTCATGAAACCGAGCGAATTCGGTACCGAGAATCGTGACGCTCGACGGCGCTGGCTCTGCCGTCCAGAGAACTCAAGGGAGGAATTGGAGATGATCGGGAGTGATGCGACCGCAGCCGATCCGAAGGCGCCGAAAGGAGAAAGTTCAATGCCAAAGTCGTCGCCACCGACTTCGGAACCATCTGCGAATGCAGATCTGTTGTCCATAACCGTCAACGCCAATACAGGTCAGATCGTGAAGGTTGAGAGCGTTGATGACGCCGGCGTTCGCCGTGATCTCTCGGACGAGAGGAAAGCGGATCTGGCTAAGGAAAGAGGCAAGGATACGCTAGAGGCACTTCTCGAGCGGGCATTCGAGGCCGGAATTGCATGCGTACTCGACGGAGCAACCGCGGAGGAGAACGGACCAGACGAAGAAGAAGCGGAAATAGACGAGGAAGAAGCGGGGCTGCGGAATTTGCTGCTGAGACAGCTGATCAGGCACAGTGCGGCAGAGCGCATCATGGAGCGTGACATCCTGGCTCGGGCAATATTGGGGACTGTGATCCGAAATACCATCAAACCCAGTTCTGAGGACGCTGCCGCAAGCGGTCCGGCTCGAAAACGCCCAAGGGGGCCTGCAACTGGGTAGATCGCACCAGCCCACCCGACCTCTAAGGGCGGCCGGGGCAATGGTGCAGACCTAAAATATTGAGAACGACTTTGTGGTTGTTGAGCAGATCGCACCAACCCATCCAATCCCTGGACGGGCGCAACAGTGGTGCGAACGACACTGTGGAGGATCCAATGCCTGCTGAAACATTATTGCGCGACCGGCCGACCGCTGGCCGCAAAGACCAAGAGCAACGACTCGAACGCCTCCTAGTTGGCGGCAGCATAGCGCGTCGCCGGCGCCTGCGTCGCTTGCTCCTCGCCCGCCTCCTTCAGGAGCGACACGGGGAGGGGGACGACGACGAAATGGATGAGGAGGAGGAAGAGGGCGGATCCGAGGACCATCGGCTCGCGCGCCTCCTGATCGGCCGCGGCATAGCGCGCCGTCGGCGCTTGCGTCGCCTGCTCCTCGCCCGCCTCCTTCAGGAGCGACGCGGGGAGGGGGACGAAGATGAAATGGATGAGGAGGAGGAAGAGGGCGGATCCGAGGACCATCGGCTCGCGCGCCTCCTGATCGGCGGCGGCATAGCGCGCCGTCGGCGCCTGCGTCGCTTGCTCCTCGCCCGCCTCCTTCAGGAGCGACACGGGGAGGGGGACGACGACGAAATGGATGAGGAGGAGGAAGAGGGCGGATCCGAGGACCATCGGCTCGCGCGCCTCCTGATCGGCCGGGGCATAGCGCGCCGTCGGCGCCTGCGTCGCCTGCTCCTCTCCCGCCTCCTTCAGGAGCGACACGGGGAGGGGGACGACGACGAAATGGATGAGGAGGAGGAAGAGGGCGGATCCGAGGACCATCGGCTCGCGCGCCTCCTGATCGGCGGCGGCATAGCGCGCCGTCGGCGCCTGCGTCGCCTGCTCCTCGCCCACCTTCTGCGCGAATAAGGCGGGGAAGAGGACGACGACATCGACGAGGAGGACACGAGGCTGACGGCGGATCTAACGAACGTCGGCTGGTGGCCTCCTCATCGGCCGCGGCATTCTGCGCCCACCGGCGCCTCGCTTCGGGTTCGCGCCGCTGGGACGCGTCGCGGCCGAATACCGAGCAGCCTTTGGCGAGTCCCGTATACTGCCTTCAACGTGCCAAGTGCGATTCGCTACTCCACGAATTTCGTTATTTCTGCATAGCCGCTGCAGAATTTGATGGGTCAACCTCGTGTCATAGGCAAGCTTTCTCGTCGGCACAAACCAATTCGGCCACTTATGTAGAGCAAGCCCCAGATGAGAAGATGAGAACGATTGCTAAATTTATCAAAATGACCTTGATCGGCGGAATTCTCATCGTTCTGCCGGTCTATATCGCGGTGCTTTTGGCCTTGAAAGCGGTCCAAGGGCTTTTGGCCGCGATGAAGCCGATCGCGGCTGCAATCCCCGCTCCCAAGGAATTTGACGAGATCCCGGCGATCCTGGTGCTTACTGCGATTTGTTTTATTGCCGGTTTGATCGTCCGCACCAGGGCGGGTTTACGGGCGAAGAATGCCCTTGAGCGGAGGGTGCTGCAAAGGCTGCCCGGCTACACGCTGCTGCGGGGCCTCGCCGGACGCGTCGCCGGTCAGGCCGACGAAGCTACCTTTGCGCCGGCGCTCGCCGAGATCGAAGAGGCACTGGTTCCGGCTTTGATTGTCGAGAAACTGGAGGACGGTTCCTATACTGTGCTGGTGCCGTCGGTGCCGACGCCGATGGCCGGAGCGATCTATATCCTGCCGCCCGAGCGGGTGCATCCGGTTGACGTGCCGTTTACCGTCGCGCTGAGGGTGTTCTCGAGATGGGGCACCGGTGCCGGTGAATTTGTCCGGGCCATGCAAACGGCAAAGATCGTCACGAAAGAGGTTACAGGATCCATTTGACTCCGCGTGGACGAGCGTTCTTTGTGCGGCGCAAGAAGCTCGCTCGGTATCGAGCGTCGTCACATGGGGTGGACCTTGTCGAGCGTTATTCTATGGTGCCATTGCGATTTCCTCCTTGGCTGCCAGATCCGAGGCTCGACCCGTTCTCAAATATGCGAGCTTACCCACTCAGATTTGAAGAGAGGCTAAATGGCTCTTCGTGAATTCGAGTGGGTAAAAGTTGCTCATTTTTTTATCAATGAGCCGGCAAGGTACAAGTGAGAACTTTGAGCTTGAGGTATTCCTCGTCTTGCAGACCGTGGGCGCGACGTTGGATGACGCGGATCTTGTTATTCAATCCCTCAACGAAGCCGAGGGCGACCTTGTTTTCAGGCTTGCAGTAGGCGGCGATACCATCCCAGTGCCGATCGATCATCTCGGCGAACTTCTGGTAGGGCTTGAGGCGTTGCCATTTCAGGCTCGCGCGCCAGTTCTCGAAGAACTTCCTCGCCCAGGCCTCGCGGTTGTAGTCCCAGAGTTGCCCGAAGGACTCCTTGAGCACGTAAGCGGTATTGAGTCGCTTGTTGGCGGCCAGCAGCAACCTCAGGTTCTTGCGCGCTTCGCCGCTAAGGTTCTGCGGGTGCGAGAGCAGCGCATATTTCTGACCCTTGATGAACTTGCGCTTGCCAGCGCTCAGGCGGGCGTATTCTCGCTTGCGCACCGTATCCAGTGCCTCGCTCAGATGTCGCAGGATGTGGAACTTGTCGAACAGCACTGCCGCCTGCGGCGCGTTGCGGTGGGTGGAGTTGCGAAACGGCTTCTACATGTCCATCACCGCCAGACGAATGCGTTTGGCCTTCTTTTCTCCGAGAAAGCTGTAGAACTCATCCATGCTGGGCTCGCTGCGGTCGGCACCGCCAAACCAGATCGGCCGGTGTCGTTCCAGGTCGCTGACCACGATGCGGTAATCGTGACCCTCGTGCACCGAGCCCTCGTCGATGCCGATGATGTTCGGCCGCGGCTTGCCACTGCGCTCGATCTGCTCGCGCATATAGGCCTTCTCCAGCCGCTTGACCGTTTGCCAGTCCAGGTGCAGCTCGCTGGCCACATCCTTGATCGTGCTGCTGCGACAGCGCCTGCCCACGTAGCGTGCAAATCGCCGCGTATGCAGCGCGTTTTCGAGCAGAAACTCCAGCCGCTCGCGCTTCACCGCACAACAGCGACGGCAGTACAGGCGCCGAACTTCCAGCTCCAGGTAAATCCGATACTGCCCACAAGGCAGATCGCGCACCCGCCGCACACGCCGA
The DNA here is from genome assembly GCA_963804725.1 of uncultured Alphaproteobacteria bacterium. Taxonomy (GTDB): domain Bacteria; phylum Pseudomonadota; class Alphaproteobacteria; order ATCC43930; family CGMCC-115725; genus JAATGI01. The sequence continues at coordinate 738,426 of CAWDRN010000001.1, forward strand.
TCGTACCAGCCCCGGTGCGCCGTGCCGCACACGCCGCAGACCGTTTTTTCCCCCGCCGAACCAGACTGACCAGCCGGGCCTGCGGGTCACCGAATATGCCCTGCACCAGTGCTCGAGGACGAAAGCCCGAAAAGACATATGCGTCGACCAGGCGCCGACATTTGCGTGTTTTGCCCATCCGGTCATCATGCCAAATTCTCCGGAGCGCTCAACAAGCACCAAAGCCTACAAAAATAGGCCTGGAAAGCACATCACGAGCGCGTTCTTACCCACTCGAATTCACGAAGAGCCCTTATATTAGACGGTCATAGAGCCGCTTGTCGTAGCAATAGGCGAAGCCCTGCTGCCGCAAAGTCCATTCGAGGTCCCAATAGACCTCAGCCATGAAGGTGAAGCCGGGATGTCGAGCGTGCACTGCTGCCGTCGCCTTCGGCCAGAAAGGCTCCGGCGTGATGCCCCAGGTACGTTGGAAAATCTCCGGCACCAGCAGCATCGCCATATCGCAGCGTACGCCGTCGCATTTGCCTGCGATCGCAACCAGCTCATCGATTTGCGCGTTCTGCAGTTCAGGATTGGCGTAGTTGAGCTGCAAGGTATCCGGCCAGCCCGGAAAATTGGGATCGCGGCGTGTGCCAATATTTTCGGCCCATGAGCAGTGTCGACCCGCAAATAATTTTGCGGTGCGGCCGCCAACGCTTCCTCGATCCCTTCAACATAATAGTCGGGTCCTCGCTCCCTTCAACATAATAGTCGGGCTGGGTCTTCACCCGCCGATCCTATTTTGTTACCTGTCACGACGGCTTCACGCTCAACGATCTGGTATCGTACGATCGAAAGCACAACGAGGCGAATGGTGAGGACAATCGCGATGGTGCGGACGACAACCGCAGCTGGAATTGCGGTTGGGGGGCCCAACCGACGAGCCGGCAGTCGAGAAGCTCCGAAATCAGCAGGTGAAGAACTTCCTGACTGTCACCCTCCTGTCCCTCGGCGTTCCGATGTTCGTGATGGGCGACGAGGTGCGGCGGACCCAGTTCGGCAACAACAACGCGTATTGTCAGGATAACGCAGTCAGCTGGTTCGATTGGCGCCTACTCGAAAAGCACGAAGGCGTGCACCGCTTCGTAAGCTTGCTCAACGCGCGGCGCCTATTGCGAGACGTGAAGCATGAGCACCAGCGCCTTAGTTTGAACCAGATGATCGGACAAGCGAACAAGACACGGCACGGTGTAAAAGTAGGACAGCCTGACTGGGCCAATGAATTGCACAGCCTAGCCTTTGAGGCAGTGCTCCAGCGGGAGCAGCTCCGAGTTTATATCATCCTGAACGCGTACTGGGAGCACTTGGACTTTGAACTCCCGCCGATCGCCAGTCATGCCTCCTCGTGGCGCCGATGGATTGACAGTTCCTCCGACTCGCCGCTCGATATCTTCCCGTGGGACGAAGCGCCCGTTCTGTCCGACGGTAGCTATCGAGTTGCGCCGCGCTCCGTCGTGGTCCTGTTCGAAAGGATCGGCTCCCAGCGAGTTGGCAGATAATCACCTTGTCCCGACGATAGGGCTCGCGAAACCCTCTTATCTGTGATTTCAGCGTGCTCTGATGTGACGTCGAGTGTCATCTCACTTCACATCGGCAGTTTGCTTGATTGGATTTCGGAAGCCCAGATAAGCATATGGCCAATGATCGCCTTATATTACTCACCAGAGCCGTCGCCGTGAGCGATGATCTCGTCGATCGCGTGGGCATGGTCTATCATGAAGCAAGAAATGTCCGGATCCGGTGAAAAAACATCTCATGGGGGATGCGCGTCGGTGCGCTAAATCGGTCAATCTACCAGAACCCCTACAATTACAATTTCGAAACGTTTTGCGAAGAGAACGACAACTCCTACGATCCCGTGGCGTGGGACTGTGACTGGCGGTGGTGGGACCCTTCACAGTTGCACTGATTGGAGACGGTCGATGGCTGAAATCACGCTGGAATTGCCGGCCCCACCCGAAATGACACACGGGAATTGGGTTTCCCGGAAGCAATTTGGGACGCCGCTACGTTACCGATGCGTGATAGAGGCATCGGTGAACCAAGAAATGAACTTTCAGGCGTTAGGCAAGTGAAAACGTTTTTCTGGCTGCAGCTACTACCGCAATAGTCAGTTTGATTGTTGGAGTTGTTGTTGGAGATATGGCGAAAATAAGCCGCTGCGCTGCGGGGGCTACCGGGTTTGTGGCTAACTAAGTCGCGGCGAGGATGGCAACGCCTGCTTCCTATATCAGGGTTGGGGTTGGGGGGCTCCTGGATACGCTGTCTCGCATCTACACGTTTTCAGACGGCCGTAACCTTCTCACGGCGGAGGCCGCAGCGTGCGTCGACACCACGTCGCACTCTCCATCGCCGGAATCGGCCAGTTGTGGTCGAGATCGGAATGGCGGCTTTGGTATGCACGACTGATAAGTTTGGACGTTCGCGCGTCCGTTTCATCACGAGCATAGCGATCCAGGACAGTTCGGCGTGGCCTCGATTCAGGTGGAGTGACGTTTTCCATCGACTCTAGTTGGCTTGGCTGATACGGTTCTGGTGGTGCTTCACCTTCGATGTTGAGGGCAGGGCCGCAACACTTCTGGAAGATCGACAGGGACTTGGCCTTCGCGCAAACGGCATGAGTCCAACCTCAGACTGACACACGTATCGGAGTTCCGGCGGGACCATCTGCAAGACGGGCTCTGCCGAAATCCTGAAGATCAGTTTGCAGAACCGATTAGGTTACAACGCCGCGTCGCCACCTCGACACTTAGATTCCGCTCGATAAGTGACCACGACATGACAAAGCGGTGTCTGAACCATGAAACGGTGTGACACTCCCGAACGATTGATTCATGTCAATGCGGCAGTCGTTCTTCAAGCGTCGAGGCCAGGCATGCTCGTCAACCTGAGGATCGTCATTGATGCAGCACAGCGCAAAAGGGAAGCCGAAGATCCTCAGGGAATGCAACCTGTCGCAAACTTCGATATGCCCGGTTGATCTTATCGTGAGGGAGCTGGCGATCATCGCATTCCCAAACGGAAACGCGACGCTTGTCGAGACTGGCTTAGGTATCTCGATCGCGCAGGTGATTGCGGCGACCGAAGCCGAACTCGTCGTGCCCGACAACTTTCCCGAGGTGCGTCCGTGAGGCTGGGTGTCACACCCGTTGCCAACCTGGATAAGGATGAGTTGGAAAATGGATATTCAGAAGTGGCCTGGCTTCGGCGCAGTACAGGAATATTGGGTGGATACGTGGCAGCGTTCCGTCTTGCTTCTGGATATTCTGAGAGAACGCGGCAACACTTACCAGGAGCAAAGCGCCAAGGAGGTCCCGCACGTCCTGGAGTTCAAAGCGGAACTGATCCGCGACGGCCGCACATTGGAGGAGCGGCCGGTGAACTACGCGCTAGTTCGTATCGTGCCGCCCGCCGGCACCACGCTCGATCCAACGAAGGCACCCATCATCGTCGTCGATCCACGCGCCGGACACGGGCCCGGCATCGGCGGAATGAAGCAGGACAGCGAGATTGGAGTCGCCATGGCAGCAGGCCATCCCTGCTATTTCGTTGGCTTCCTGCCGAGACCGATGCCGGGACAGACGATCGAGGATATCTGCCGCGCTGAGGCAATCTTTGTCGAGGACGTTGTGGCGCGCCATCCCGATGCAGAAGGCAAACCGATTATTATCGCCAACTGCCAGGCTGGGTGGCAGATCATGATGATGGCGGCGACCAACCCGAACCGAACCGGCCCGATCATGTTGGCCGGATCGCCATTGTCGTATTGGGCTGGTGTGCACGGGAAGAACCCACTTCGCTATCTGGGGGGCGTGCTGGGCGGTACGTGGCTGACCGCGCTGTCCGGTGACCTGGGCAAAGGCATTTTCGACGGCGCCAATCTGGTCGCGAACTTCGAGTCCATGAATCCCGCGAATACCCATTGGACCAAGCTCTACAACGTCTATTCGAAGATCGATACGGAGGGTGCTCGCTTTCTCGACTTCGAAACGTGGTGGGGCAGTCCCGTCCTGCTGAACGCCGAGGAGATGCAGTGGATCGCCGACAACCTGTTCGTCGGAAACAAGCTTTCGACCGGCCAGATCAGCACGTCCGACGGCGTCCGCATCGATCTACGTAACATCACGGCACCGATCATCGTGTTCTGCTCATGGGGCGACAACATCACGCCGCCGCAGCAGGCACTCGGCTGGGTGCTCGATCTCTACGACCAAGAGCGTGAGATTGTCGAGAACGGCCAGACCATAGTCTACACGATGCATCAGAACATCGGGCATCTGGGTATCTTCGTGTCCGCCAAGGTTGCGACCAAGGAACACGGGGAGTTCGTGTCGTGCATGGAATTGATCGACGCCATGCCACCCGGTCTCTACGAGGCAGTTATCACCGAGGTTGACGAGAATACCGTCAGCCCCGATCTGGTGCAGGGCAAGTACCTGTTCCGGCTTGAGGCTCGTACGTTGAATGACATCCGTGCGCTCGGCGGGAACGATGCCGCCGACGAGCTGCGTTTCGCCACGGCCGCGCGCGTGTCGGAGATCAACCGGGGACTTTACCAGACTCTGGTCGCGCCGACCTTACGCATGGCTGTCACTGACCGAATGGCGGAGACATCGAGGGCCATGCATCCCAATCGGGTGCGCTTCGCCATGTTCTCCGACCAGAATCCCATGATGCAGCCTGTGAAGGCGCTCGCCGGGTCGGTCCGAGCGGCCCGGCAGCCTGTGACCGCGGACAATCCATTGCTCGCGATGGAGCAGGCAGCTTCGTCCTGGATCACCACCTGCTTGCGAAACTACGGCGAACTTCGCGATGCGATGACAGAGGCGATGTTCCTGAACACCTATGGCTCACCGTGGCTGCAGGCACTGGTTGGCCTCGGCACAAAGGAGGCTGCCCCGCGCCCGATTGACCGCGACCTCGTCAGGGAAGCGAATGCCGCGCGGCTACGGTCGGAACTGGAGCATCGTTTCGAGGTCGGTGGTCTGGCGGAAGCCGTGATGCGTGCCTTGGTCTACATCCGGCGGCCGGAGGGCAATGTCGACGAGCGTGGCTTCGCCGCGCTGAAGCTCATCCGTGCATCGCGCCCAATCGCCAAGCGAATCAGTCATGCGCGATTCAAGGAGATAGTGAGGGAACAATACCTGCTCGTCTCTCTCGATGAGGAACGCGCCATCAACTCCATGCCGGCGCTACTGGGTCACGATGCGACGGCGCGCAAGGCGGCGCTCGAGATCTTGCACCAAGTCCTTGCTACCCGCGGTGAGTTATCGGACGAAGGGAGGCGCCGTCAGGCTCGCATCGAAGCGATGTTCGCGATCAAGCGGGAAAAGACGATTAAGGCGGAGGCGGCCGATGCCTGACCTCGCAGATCGGCCCAAAGGCATTACGCACGACAAGTATGAGCGTCTGATTAAGGCGGCGCAGTCGCAAACCACCATCACGGTGGCGATCGCGCATCCATGTGACGACGTGTCGCTAGCGAGCGCTTTTGAAGCGGCTCGATTGCGCCTTATAGAACCGATCCTGGTCGGACCGCCGGAGCGAATTCGCAGTGCGGCCGAGCAAGCGAGCCTCGATATCAGCGGTATGGAAATCGTGGCGTCGGAGCATAGCCATGATTCCGCCATGAAGGCGGTGGAACTGGTAACAGCCGGCCGCGCCGAGGCCCTGATGAAGGGCAGCCTCCATACGGATGAACTGATGGCGGCTGCGGTATCGCGGCAGGCGGGCATCCGGACAGCTCGCCGGATCAGCCATTGCTTCATCATGGATGTGCCCAATCACCCCGATGCCCTGATCATTACGGACGCCGCGGTCAACATTGCGCCGACGCTCGACGAGAAGGCCGACATTGTCCAGAATGCGATCGATCTGGCGCATGCCATGGGCGTTCCCGAAGTCCGCGTGGCAATCCTCAGTGCGATGGAGACGGTGAACGCCAAGGTACCGTCCACAATCGAAGCCGCGGCTTTGTGCAAGATGGCAGATCGCGGTCAGATCACCGGCGCGTTGCTGGATGGGCCGCTGGCGCTTGACAATGCGATCAGGCCGGAGGCCGCGGCCATCAAAAAGATCTCGTCGCCGGTCGCTGGGCGCGCAAACGTACTTGTGGTTCCTGATCTTGAGGCGGGAAACATGCTCGCCAAGAGCCTGTCGTTTCTAGCTCATGCCGATGCGGCCGGCATCGTGCTTGGAACACGTGTTCCGATCATCCTGACCAGCCGAGCCGATTCGTTGTTGACACGCCTCGCCTCGTGTGCCGTCGCGGTGATGGTCGCCGCGGCGCGGCGGCAGTCCGCATCAGCCGCCATTCGTTAACGGAGACTCCCATGACCGACGTGGCAATAAGACCAGTTCTTGCCGGGCAGAGGGCACTCGTCATCGGCGTGGCCAATGATCAGTCTATTGCGTACGGTTGTGCGAAGGCATTTCGTACCCTGGGTGCGGATGTTGCGATTACCTGGCTGAATGAACGTGCTCGACCCTACGTAGAACCACTCGCGCGCGAGCTTGATGCGCCGATCACGGGGGCGCTCGATGTCTCCGTGCCGGGTCAACTAGAAGCGATATTCGATCGCATCCGGTCGGAGTGGGGCAGGTTGGACATCTTTGTGCATTCGATTGCCTTTGCGCCGAAGGATGACCTTCAAGGTGGACTTCTGAACTGTTCGGCCGACGGGTTCGCAAAGGCGATGGATGTTTCCTGCCACTCCTTCATCCGCATGGCAAAGCTCGCGGCACCGCTGATGACCAATGGCGGGACGATGTTCGCGATGAGCTACTACGGCGCCAATCGTGTCGTGGCCAACTACAATGTGATGGGCCCGGTGAAGGCTGCGTTGGAGGCAGCGTGCCGGTACCTTGCCTACGAGCTTGGCCCGCAGGGGATTCGCGTGCACGCCATTTCGCCCGGGCCGCTGAAGACACGCGCCGCATCGGGTCTGAAAGACTTCGAGCTCCTGCTCAATGAAGCGGCGCAGAAGGCGCCACTTGGCGAGTTGGTGGACATCATGGATGTTGGCTTCGCATGCTCGTACCTGGCCACATCACTGGCCAAGCGTATCACTGGCGGGACCGTTTACGTAGACGGTGGTGCCAACATCGTTGCCTGAGGCCGGTGGGCTATTAACAGCGGGAGGTTGCCATGTCCGGCTGCATAGCCGTGATCAACGCTGGGTCGTCCAGCGTGAAGTTTGCGCTGTATGAAGCCGCAGAGGACCTGAGCGTCCTGTTCCGCGGTCAGCTCGAAGGCATTGGTGTCGATCCCCGTTTGAACGTCAAGGACGCCGAGGGCAGCATACTGATCGAGCGGTCGTGGCCTGCCGACGGTTTCGATCATGACGCTGCCACACGTGAAATACTCGCCACCGCGGCGCGCCTGGTTTCTGGGATCCCGGTTCAAGGCATCGGGCACCGTGTTGTGCATGGAGGAATGAACTACGCGGCTCCCATCCGCCTGGATCGGCTGGCTCTTGCATCACTATCGGAGCTGATACCACTCGCTCCTTTGCACCAGCCACATAACCTGGCACCAATTCGTACCATCCTGGATGTGGCGCCGCAAATTCCACAGGTTGCCTGTTTTGATACGGCTTTTCATCGCAGCCAGGCACTCATTGCGCAGTCCTTTGCGCTGCCCCAATTTCTCACCGACGCGGGCGTCAGGCGGTATGGCTTCCACGGACTGTCCTATGAATATCTGACTGGGCAATTGGGCACTATGTGGCCGGAGCTCGCTTTACGCCGGATTGTCATCGCACACCTGGGCAATGGTGCCAGCCTCTGCGCTGTCAATGCCGGCCGCAGCGTTGCGAGCACGATGGGCTTCACTGCGGTCGACGGTCTTATGATGGGGACGCGCTGTGGCGCGTTGGACCCGGGCGTCCTGCTGTACCTCATGCAGGAATACCGGATGGATGCGCCCGCCATCGAGGATCTGATCTACCGGAAATCAGGCTTGCTGGGTGTCTCCGGCGTTTCGTCCGATATGCGCACACTCCGCGCCTCATCCGATGCCCGGGCGCGGGAAGCGGTTGCACTCTTCGTCTATCGGATTGTCCGTGAAATAGGGTCGCTGACCGCGGCCTTGGGTGGGGTTGATGGCATCGTGTTCTCAGGGGGCATCGGTGAAAACGATGCTGCCACGCGAGCAGAGGTGGTCGATGGCTGCGGTTGGGCTGGTGCCATACTTGACGCGGGGAGGAACACGAGGGGCGAAGACAGGATCAGTGCCGATGCCTCGCGGATTCCAGTACTGGTCATCCCCACAGATGAGGAACACCTCATCGCCCATCACACGATGAGGTATCTGGCAACTGAGAACTGTTGACGACGACGTTGAGCTGCCAACTACTTTTCTGATCGGAACCACCGGCGGCAGTACGGCCGAATGTGGCGCAGCCCATGATCACGCTGGCACCTTGCACCATCGGAGCCCGACAATGTCACGCAGCTTTCGCACGAAGGCCCGCCCCGTCTGCAAGTGCTATCTGCAATCTGACCTAACACCAGCCTGCATCAACGTATCCGGTCTCGGGAACGTAGTATTCCCGGCCAAGATGGAGATCCGCGCAGTCCGGTCCTCATAAACTTATCGGCCGCGAAGGCCGTTTTCGGTACCAGGTTTCCGAGCTGCCGTTTCGACGGTTGGGCCATCTTGCTTCCACCACCCGCAGACACCAAAGACCTGCCGGTTATTGCCGGTCGGTCAATCCCTCATGACAATGCCACCACATGGTTGGCTTCGTAACTTCCGCCATGGGCCAGGATTGCCCAGGCGATACGCGCCAACTTGTTGGCCAGCGCCACCACCACCTTGTTCTTGTGCGCCCGCGCCAACAGATGCTTCGCCCAGCGGCCGAGCGGCGTATCGCGTTCGGCGAGATACGGCAGCACCGCACGCGCGCCATGAACCAGGTTCTTGCGCAGATATCGGTTGCCGCGCTTGCTGATGCCGAGCAGCCTAGGTTTGCCGCCGGTCGTCGCCTGGCGAGGCACCAGGCCTAGCCAGGCGGCCATGTCGCGGCCGCGCCGGAAAGCACTACCGTCGCCGACCGCGGCGACCAGCGCGGTTGCGTTGAGCGCGCCGATGCCGGGCACGCTCATGAGACGCCGGGCGGCCTCATCCGCGCGCGCTAGGAGTGTGTCCGGGTAATCGGATTTTGCTCGACGGCAATGCGGTGACGTGATTCGCTATGCGGCATGAGCAAGACCTTTCGTGCGTGGGACGTTGACCAAGTTTGGCTGCTGCCGCCCTCGATTCAGGATTTGGTGCCCGCCGGCCATCTTGCGCACTTCGTGCGCGAGACCGTGCGCGACGGGCTCGATCTGTCGGCGATCATGGACACGTATGAGGAGGAGCGGGGCTACCCGCCCTACCATCCGGGCATGATGGTGGCGCTGCTGCTCTATGGCTACAGCCAAGGCATCTACTCGTCGCGGCGGATCGCCAAGGCGTGCGAGGAGCGGCTCGATTTTGCCGCGGTAACGGGGATGCAGTGGCCCGACTTCCGCACCATCAGCGACTTCCGCAAGCGGCACCTGGCGGCACTCTCGGGATTGTTCCAACAGGTGTTGAAGCTGTGCCGGGCGGCGGGTCTGGTGAAGCTCGGTCACGTCGCCTTGGACGGTACCAAGATCAAGGCGAACGCCTCCAAGCACAAGGCGATGAGCTACGGGCGGATGAAGCAGGCGGCGCCAGCGCTGGCGGCGGAAGTTGAGCGCTGGCTGGCCGCGGCGGCAGAGACCGACGCGGCCGAGGACCGCGTGCACGGCGTCGAGCGGCGCGGCGACGAGATGCCGGAGTGGATGGCGAACAAGCAGCGGCGGCTGGAGAAAATCCGCACGGCGAAGGCAGCGCTCGAGGCCGAGGCGCGCGCGGCCGCGGCGGCGCAGGCGAGCGAAAAGGGCGACGGTTCTGGCCCCAGCGGGCCGGCACACCCTCCGGCCGAACCGGCGCCGCCCGCGGACAAGGCGCAGCGCAACTTCACCGATCCCGAGAGCCGGATCATGAAGACCAACGACGGCTTCATCCAGGGCTACAACGCCCAGGCCGCGGTCGACGCCGAAGCGCAGGTGATCGTCGCGCACGACTTAAGCAACGCCACCACCGACCAGGCGCAGCTGGCCCCGCTCGTCGCCGCGATCAGGACCAATCTCCACCGCAACCCCGACGAGATCTCTGCCGATGCCGGCTACTGCTCCGAGGCCAATCTCCGCACCCTCGCCAAGCGCCGTATCAACGCCTACATCGCCACCGGACGCCAGCACCATGGCACCGCCGCCGCGGTCGCGCAGCGCACGCCCCGGGCGGGCAGCCGCGTTGCCCGCATGGCCACGAAACTGAAGCGCGCCGGCCGCCGCAGCCGTTATCGCTTGCGCAAGCAGGTCGTCGAGCCCGTGTTCGGTCAGATCAAGCATGCCCGAGGCTTCCGCCAGTTCCTCCTGCGCGGCATCGACAAGGTCAAGGCCGAATGGGCCTTGCTCTGCACCGTTCACAACCTCCTCAAGCTCGCCGCCGCAGCCTGATGGGCTGCGGCGAGCGTACACGCCAGCAACAATCGAATCCGGAGCGCCGCTTTCGCAACTCAATCTTGCGCGTGCAAATCGCGACCGCGGACCGCCACCAAAATTCCTCCGATCCTCGCAACTCAGTGCTAACCTCCCCACCCTTACTCAGACACACTCCTAGAGCCACGAACTCGGTGTCAAACGCGGCGATCCGATCATCGAGCGTTTGCCATTCCTCACGCAGATCGCTGATCAACTGCCGCAGGCGGGGGCTCAGACCCGACGTCGCGTCGCTAAGGATCTCGGGAAGTTCCTTCTCCAGCTTCCGGCGTCCTTGGGCCACCGTGATCCCACGCTCCAGCAACAGCGACCGTAGCTGATTGATGAGCGCCGTGCGCTCGCCGATCAGACGTTCCCGCGCCCGATGTAGCGACTGAAGATCCAACTGCTCTTCGCTCTTCACCGGCACAAAGCGCATCGTCGGTCGCAGCGCCGCTTCGGCAATCGCCTCCGCATCCCGATCGTCATTCTTCTGCGCCTTGACGTAAGGGCGGACGTATTCCGGCGACATCAACCGAACCTCGTGTCCCAGCGCCGCCAATTCCCGACCAAGGTGATGCGCGCCACAGCAGGCCTCCATCGCCACCACACAACCGGGCCATTTCTGTGCAAATTCAGCAATCGACGCCCGCCTCAGACGCCGGCGCAAAATCACCCGACCGCCGCCATCCAATCCGACGAGGCTGCAAACATTCTTGCCCAGATCAACGCCAAGTATCACGATATCCATCGCTCCCGCTCCTCTCTCTCCTCTGTTAAAGGTCAGGAATCCTACAAGATTGCTGAAAGAGGGGCGGGCCATACCATAAACTTAGATTCGGACGTATTGGTGATGCTGCCCGCCGACAACTGCATGGGATACGATGCGCCCGGCCCGTTGAAATCGGACGCGACAACGGTGCGTTGTGTGTACCGAAACCTAAATTTCGGAAGTGTAGATGATGTAGCCCGCCGATGAGCGGATGAGATACGGATGCGTCCGGTCCGCTGGACAGGGCGATATAGCGGCGCATCCTTGTTCAAGGATCGATGTGTGCGCATCTCATTATGATACTTTGAGTAAGAGCGCAGGACGCGACGCAAGTGCCGCTCACCGAATACCACAAGGTGGTCAACGTACTCGCGGCGGATCGAGCCAATCAGCCGTTCGGCAAAACAGTTTTGCCATGGCGATCCCGCCGAAATCGGCTTGTCGCGGATCCCCATTGCCGGCAGCCGGCGTCTGACAACGGTGCCATAGATTCGATCCCGGTCGCAGATTAGATACCGCGGCGCCTCGTTCCAGGGAAAGGCCTCGGTAATGTGCCGCGCGATCCATTCGGCCTTCGGATGCGCCGTTGCGTTGGCAATGTCAGCGCAAATTTTCGGGCCGTGTTTGGCTGTGTTAGCTTCAGGCAATGAGCGACCCGTTCCGATATTTCAACAGCTCGCCAGAAGTAATCCGTCTGGTCGTGATGATGTACGTGAAGTACCCGCTGTCGCTGCGCAAACGTCGAGGATCTCCTGGCCGAGCGCGGGATCGACATCAGCCATGAGATACGGTCCGGTTTTGGTGGAACCGGTTTGGCCCGATGTTTGCTGCCGAGATCCGAGAAGCGGGGTGCGCACATGCGCCACTATCCTCAGTGGCGTTGGCATTTGGATGAGGCGTTCGTGAAGGTCAACGGCAAGCTTTGCTATCTCTGGCGCGCCGTCGATCGAAGGCGAGGTTTTGGAAACGGTCGTCACTGCGAGGCGGAACAAGGCCGCGGCGTTGAAGATTCTCAAGCGCGTCATGAAGACATATGGCCGACCGCGGAAGATCGTCACCGACAGGCTTTGCTCATATCCCGCGGCGATGTAGGAGATCGGCAACGCCGATCGCCAGGAGGTCGGTCGTCGGCTCAACAATCGCGCGGAGAATTCGCATCAGCCGTTTTCGACGACGAGAACGGGCCATGCAGCGGTTTCGAAGCATGAAGACACTGCAAAAATTCAGCTCAGTTCATGCTGAGGTCCACAACCACTTCAATCAGGAGCGCCATCTCGTCGCTCGCCAGGTCTACAAACAAAGACGAGCCGGCGCGTTGGCCGCGTGGCGCGCCCTCGCGGCCTAATGGCCGCTGGGGTCTGGGCGCGCGGCGCCATACGCAGACGACCGGCCGTTACTCTGACATCGCCTAGCCGCCCCTTTGGCGACTAGAGACGCCGTAGCGATGCGTTCAATCGAGTCCCGCAAGCCTGTTACCATGACCCCGGAGATATCCGGAGATATAGGGTGAGACTGATCAAACGATCATTGCAGCGCTTGCTGATCTTTGGCCTGGGGGTCACGACTGTCTGGCTGGTCGTGTTTGTCGTCTTTAGATTTGCCGACCATAGGCTGCCCTGGGTTCTGGCGTTGGGCGTCACGTACGGTCTCGCGGCCTATGTCATTCTCCCACGTGCCGTTCGCATGGGTCTCAAGATCCTGCAACGCAGACATGTACCTCGTTTCACTGTGACCGGCGACGGTTTGCCCGGCGACCCCGTCAATATCGTGCTGATAGGCACACTGCCACAGCTTCGATCCGCCTTCAAAACCGCCGGATGGTCTCAGGCTGACCGGTTGGGGCTGGGAAGCTCGTGGCGCATGATCGTGGCGTTCGTCCGCAATTCGCCCTATCCGACCGCACCGTTCAGCACGCTCTATCTGTTCGGACGGGGCCAGGACATCGGCTTCCAGAAGGCGATTGATGACAGCCCGCGCAAGCGCCATCACATTCGATTCTGGGCGTTGGCTCTTGCCCATGCCGAGGAGACGGTGGGCACCGCAGCCTTCTCGCTCAACACCGACCTCCCACCGGACGATGCCCGTGTTCTCTGGGTTGGCGCCGGCACCAGGGATACTGGTATCTCCCTTACGAAACTGACATTCCAGGTTACTCACGCCACTGATGATGACACCAACGCCGAACGGGACTACATCGTCGCGGAGCTGATGAAACACCGGGTCATCGAAGACGTGACCTCGTATGAAGCCGGCCAACATCTGCCCACCGGGCGCGTCAACCACTACATTGCCGACGGAACCGTGAGCGTGGCGAGCCTCATGGTGGCGGCGATCTAACTTGATCAGTCTGCACTGCGTGCCGGGCCTGAGGCGCGTCTCGCGCCAGGGCGATGACGGCCCGCGGCCCGGTAGCCGCAAATGATTGATACCGCTGCGAGCCATATCGGCTTCCGCTGCATTCGACTCGAACAGTGTTGGGAAAACGCCATGACCGACCAAGCCATCAGCGACCTACAGAAGGACGGTCAGCCGGAGACCGACATATCCGCTGTCAATCGGCGCGACCTACTGGTTGCAGCCGGTGTGGCGGTCCGGCGGCCAAGGCCCGTGATCGGCGTCGCCCAGTCGTCCGCAGCGGCGGGCGAGGCCCAGACCACGCCAGTCGCGGTCGCGCCCAAAAACCAAGCCGCGCAACGACTTCATCACTCAGTCCTTTACGCCGCCCAGCGATGTCGCTTTCGTCTCTATGTCGGAACCAATAGCGGAAAGCCATCCGTATCCGCACATCTCCATCACGTGACTTGTGTGCCGAACCGCGCGCTCGATCCCGTTCTGAAGCCCTTTAGTAGTACATCATTTCCGAAGATCGAATCATATCAGGCGGCGCGGTCGAGCTTGTAGGTCCAGGTTTGGACGACAGGATGACGATTGAAGTGGTCGACGTGGCCATAAGGCGGTCATTGAGTTGCGGCGTGGAGGCGACGCGGATATGGCGAAGCACCGCGTGGCTAGAGGGAATCGCGCGGCCTCGAGCGACGGGCCGAGGGCGTTGGGTTACGATGCCTAATGCGCGGGCGACGCCATAACCTCTCCCGTCGACGCGCAAGGGAAGAGTGACTCTGTCAGCGTGGTATCAGGGTATCGAGTGCGAACTCGACATCCCTAGCCGTCCCAGCGCGCGCCGCGACCTCGCAGAGGTCGCTTGAGAGATCGTTGCCGGAATCCGGTAGCTCGCGCTGGATATCTGATCGCGCACTACTATGCGGCAACCAGTCCTCACGCGGACTGAGGCCCGAGAGCCACGCGGTCGCTGGGGGTCGATGAGGACAGCTTATAGGCCAAACACCAGGCACTTTTTTTGCTACTTGTTTGCTAGCCCATCACCAGATAGGTCACGCGGCACACCTAAATAATTGATTTTATTGGCGGACCCGACACGATTTCGAACGTGCGACCTCTGCCTTCGGAGGCAGCGCTCTAACCTGACTGGCGAAGTCAAATTCCAATTCTGCGCCCTCGTGCCAGGGAAAAAATCGTGCGGAAATAAGTGAGACCTCAACGACTTATGAGGGGAATGCCGGTAGCGGTGACGAGCAAATTAAAGCGGTTGCGGGCCCCCGCAACCATCTTGACTTACTCACCACGGTTGTCCCCTTCGGACGACCGTTTCTTGTTGAGTGGGATCGTCAAGACACCGGCGAGGTCGCCCCGAACCCCGAACGTCGATTTTGAGCTGACTCCCTGCAGGCGTCAGGACGATGTCCTTATAGCGACCGGGACCGCAATGCCGCGGCCGCTTCTCGAGCTAGACCGTCTTAGCATTTATCTTCTCATCTTCTCGGCAGCGCCGCCCTTGAGGGCCAGGGAGCCAGGCGCCTCGATTGACGGACGTGGGTCAGGCCAAGATACTTTCCGCAACCCATACGATGCGGAGAAGGACATGGCCTCGTTCACCCCAGTTTCGGCGGCAATCGGCGGTGGGCTGATTGGTCTCGCCGTCGCGTTACTGATGCTGCTAAACGGCAGGATTGCCGGGATCAGCGGCATTGCGGGTCGCACTCTCACCTTCCGCCGCGGCGAGTTTCCCTGGCAGATCGCGTTTCTAGTCGGCCTGGTCGCGGCGCCATTGCTGATGCATGTGGCGGGCCATCCGTTGCCAAGCCCGGTCATGCCTAGGAGCTGGGCCGTTATCGTGATTGGGGGCTTGCTTACGGGTTTCGGCACCCAGTGGAGCGGCGGCTGCACCAGCGGCCATGGTATCTGCGGCATGGCTCGGCTATCGGCGCGCTCGATTATCGCCACCGGGATCTTTATGGTTACGGCGATAGTCGTCGTGTTCCTGGTGCGGCATCTCTAGGGAGGCGCGCTATGATCCGCATCATCGCCGCGCTCGTCTGCGGCGTGATCTTCGGCGCCGGCCTCACCATCTCGCAAATGACCGAGACGCAGAAGGTCCAGGGATTTCTAGATATTTTCGGCCCGTGGGACCCGAGCCTCGTCGTCGTAATGGCGGCGGCGCTGATCGTCACCTTCGTCGGCTATTGGCTTGCGCGGCGGCAGACTGCGCCGCTGCTCGGGGGGCGCGCCCAGTGGCCGACCAAGCGTGACATCGACGTTCCGTTGGTCGGCGGTGCGGTGCTTTTCGGCATCGGCTGGGGATTGATCGGGTTCTGCCCAGGCCCGGCGATCGTCGATCTCGCGACTGGCGCGCCCGCGGTCATCCTATTCGTCATCGCTATGGCGGCCGGCATGATCGCCAACAATCTGGTGAGCTGGCGCGAAGGTGCGTCCTTGGCGGTGGAACCGGCGGAATAAATCCATCGTCCCAGTTCGCGCAGTGCCTTGAGGAAGGCTTGGTTCTCCAGGCTGTCGTTCTCGTCGATCCAATTGGTGCCGATGTAAATGCCTGTGACATAGCCGCCGAGCGTGCGGGTCGGTTGCGTCTCGCTCAACGATCCGGTGATAAGTTTAATATTCCTTCTTTGGCGAGACCGATTGCTTGGTAAGCCTTGACGAAGCCCTCAGCGGGAGCGCCGGCGCCAACGAACAATTGCACGACCTGCGGACGCGTCTCTTTGATCCGTTCGACATAGGGCGCGAAGTCAAGATTGCTAACAGGGATGCGAACTTCGCCGACCACCTTGCCGCCACCGGCTTCGAGACCGGCACGAACGGCTTTCGCTGCCGCGGTGCCGGAGCACGCAATCGGGGACCGCATAACCGGTCTTCCAGCCTTCCCTGCCTGCAGCTCACTTTCCCATGCTGTAGACCGGCACGCTCACTGGCAGGCCGATCCGCGGCATGTAGGGGGACACTTCGCCGCGATGCCGTCACTTACCGCCACGATAATGAAAAAGGAATTTGGCCGCGGTCACGATCGGCGCTGAAGCCAGGGCATTGCAAGAAAAGCAACCGCTGAAAATGAAATCGACCTTGTCGCGCACGGCGAGTTCCTGAGCTGCCCGTCTTGAGACGTCGGGAGAAAGGCCCGTGTCGTCTTTTCGAATGAACTCGATCTTCCGGCCAGCGATGGTGTCACCGTGCCCCTGAATCCAGCCGGCGATGCCGATATCGACCAGGCCATAGGTCGCGAATGCACTGGAATAGGTCATGACGATGCCGATTTTGAGCGGCAGCTCGTCCGCCGGCAAAGGCGGAATGCACCGCGAAGGCAATAGCGAACAGCTTTCGCGCTCAATCCTCCTTTTGGCCTGCCGGATCTGCCCGGCTCGCGGCTGCGATTCCGGTTAAGTAAGAGGCCGATGAAGCAACTCTCCTGGTCGACGCTCTGAGGCGCGGATCGCCTCAGGATTTTCGGTGCAGCGTTTAGGCGGCGGCGACCCGCCGCTGCTCCGCGTCACGACGGGCAATTGCCAGCTTCACGCGCGGGAGCAAATCTCGGCCGTAATCGATGACGTCTTCGTATGGATCAAAGCCACGGATCAGGAACGTGGTGATGCAGAGATCGTAGTAGTCAAGCAACGCCTCGGTCACCTGGCCCGGCGTGCCGACCAGCGCCGTGGTGTTGCCGCGCGCACCGGTGAGGCCCGCTAACTTCGGTCCAGAGCCGCTTGTCGAGTACGCGACCCTGTGCCGCGGCGGCCAAAAGTCGTTGGGAGCCGACGGCCTCCGGCGTTTTTTGGGGAGCACCCAGAGCGGCCTGGCCCTTGATCGCGCGGATCATTTCCAAGATGGCCTCAGCTCGAATCCAAGCCTCATCCTCAGTCGGCGCGAGCACGGGACGCAGAGAAAGGCTGAAGCGGATGATCGAGGGATCGCGGCCGCAACGTCTCGCGGCGGCGCGCACCTTTGTGGTGGTTTCCCGCGCTTGATCGAGCGTCTCGCCCCACAGCGCATAAATGTCCGCGTGCTTGCCCGCAACCTCGATCGCGACTTCGGAGGATCCGCCGACAAAGATCGGAATGTACGGTTTGGTGACGGGCTTCACCTCGGAATAAGCTCCTTCGAAACGGTAGAACTCGCCGGCATGGTCGAACGGCATGTCGCTGGTCCAAACGCGCTTCAACAGTTCGACATATTCGTCCGTTCGACGATAGCGCGTGTCGTGATCCACGAAATCGCCGTCGCGCGCCTGCTCGGTCGCGTCGCCCCCGGTGATGACATGGATAGCGACGCGCCCGCCCGTGAATTGATCGAGCGTCGCGAACTGCCGGGCTGCGAGCGTCGGCGCAACGAAGCCGGGCCGGTGTGCCAGCATGAAGCCGATGCGATCGACCGCCGACGCGGCATAGGAAGCAGTAAGGATGGTCTCGGCATCGGTCGAATGGTACGGCACAAGAATCCGATCGAAGCCGGCATCTTCATGCGCGCGGGCAAAGCGCTTGACATAGTCGCGATCGATCGCCGGACCTTGCGCCCGGTGTATTTCCGACTGGTAGCGTGTCGTGATCATGCCGATGAAAGTGACGCTCATCGCATCCTCCTCCTTACCAAGTCGCGTCGAGGCCGAGCAGTTTGAGCACCCTATGGCGGAGCGCCGTAAGACGCGCGTCGCCGCGGTGGCGCGGATAGGAAAGTTCGACGGGAATATCCGCCCTTATGCGCGCCGGCCGTTCGCTCACCACGAGCACCCGCGAGGCCATGAACAGCGCTTCTTCGACATCGTGCGTGACCAGAAGAACGGTGAAACCGGCACGCTGCCATAGAGTTACGAGCTCGCCTCGCATCTGGAGCCGCGTCAAGGAGTCGAGTTGACCCAGCGGCTCGTCAAGAATCAATAGGCTCGGCTCGTTTATGAGCGCGCGCGCCAGAGCCGCGCGCTGCGCCATGCCACCCGACAATTGATGCGGCAGGGCCGTGGCGAAACTCTCGAGTCCTACGAGCTTCAGCGCGTCGTCCACACGATGGCGTTGACTCTTTAGCAAACCGCGCGCTTCAAGACCGACGGCCACATTCGACCAAACATTGCGCCAGGGATATAGCGTGGGCGCCTGGAAGACGACGATGCGCGATGGGTCCGGTCCCTCGATGATGCCGCTGTTGGCGAGAATGCGCCCTTGCGTTGGATGATCGAGGCCCGCCACCAGCCGCAGCAATGTGGATTTGCCGCAGCCGCTCGGTCCGAGCAATGCAACGAACTCGCCCGGCTCGGCACGGAAATCGATGGCGTCGAGCACGGGCAGCGGCAAGCCGCGCAAAGAGAAGCGATGGCTGACACAGCGCACTTCGAGCGTCGTGCCCCGCGCCACGACGGGAACAGTGTCGAGAGGCGTCGCGGCTACCACCGCACCAGCCCTTTCTGCCAGGCGAGGAAACGGTCGCGCGCGCGGAAGAGCAGGGTGATTAACCCAGAGAACAGCAACGCCATGACCAGTAGTGCAGCGTACATGTTAGGATACGAGGCCCAGCCCTGCGCCCATTGCAGGTACCAGCCGAGTCCGGCCTTCACGCCGAGCATCTCGGCCACGACGAGCACCGAAAACGACGCGCCAAGGCCCATGAACAAGCCGACAAAAACATGCGGCAGCGCCGCAGGGACCGCGATGCGCAGAACCAGGAAGCGTTCAGTTGCACCCAGCGTCCGTGCGATGTCGTAGTAAGCAGAGTTCACCGACGCGACGCCCGACCAAGTCAGCACCGCGACGGGAAAGCCGGTCGCGAGCGCGATCAGGAAGGTGCTGGCGCTGCCGCTGGTCGGGAAGATGAAAAAGGCGAGCGGGAGCCATGCCGTCGCCGGCAACGGCCCGATGAAGCGCAGCAGAGGATGCGCCCAATAGCCGAAAATCCGCGACCAACCCAGGGCGATGCCGGTCAGAAAGCCGAGCGCGGCGCCCACGGCGTAGCCGTCGGCCAACAGCAGGAGCGACCGTAGCGTGCTTTCGCCGAGGCGCGGCCAATCGGTGAGATAGACATCGAGCAATGCCTGCGGGGGCGCAAAGAAGGGCGGCGGCAGCCAGGCGAGCTTGGCGGTGACGACCTCCCATGCCGCAAGCACGATGGCGAGCACCATGAGCCACGGGGCGAGCCGCTGCAGCCGCGGGCCGGCACCGCGTGGAATCAGGGCGAGGGCAAACACCAACGCGCCGAGCACCCCCTCGATCGTCGCGAATTCGCTTGTGCGGTCCCATTCGTCGACGTTTGGCAATCCGACGGTAAGCAGTGCGGCGCCGAGCCATGCGCAGCCAGCGGCGACGCCATCCCACCAAATGCCGCCCCGGGAACTACGCGCGCCGGTGATGTCTGCAGGCCAGGCCCGTTGCGGTTCAGCCGAGAACATTGGCATAAACGCGATCGGCATATCTCTGGGAGTCGGTCGATGCCTTCATCACCGAGACTAATTTCAGTTCGTCGGCGTAAAGCGCGATCTCTTTCTTGAACGCGGCACCGATCGGATGGTGGTGGTGGGTGTGAACGCGAAGCATCGCGGCCAGATCGGCCACAGTCGCGGTCGAATATTTGCTGAAGATTTCCGCGGCGGCGTCGGGATTGTTGGCGACCCATTCGCCCGATTCGAGCAGTGCCATTGTTAGCGCCCGCGCCGTCGGCCGGTCCTCGCGGATCAAACTGCCACGGATGCCGAGGACGCAGCACACGCGGTGCGCATAGTCGCCGGTAAGGTTGCCTGCGATCTCCACCAGGTCGAATTTTTTCTTCCAGAGATAGGCAATCGGATCGTGCCGTCGAGACCGCGTGCGCCTCGCCCTTTTGGATCGCCAGCAGGTCGGGCGGAAACTGCCGCCATTCGACATCCGTGTCTGGGTCGAGTCCGTACTTGGTCAGCAGGATGACGAAAAAGTTCCGGTCCGCGCCGGCCATGTCACCGACGCCGATCGTCTTGCCTTTGAGGCTCTTGATGTCGGTTATGCCGGAATTTTGTGCTGCCAGAAGCCAGATGCAGCCGCCGTGAATACCTGCGGTAAGTTTGACGTCGAAGCCCGCCTCGAGCGGCTTTAGCCAACGCAGCGCCATACCGACGCCGGCATCGGCCTTGCCCGTCGCCAATGCCTCAAGAAGTTGATCGGTGGAACCCCCGAAATTGACCAGTTCCACTTCCAGGTTGTGCTTAGCGAAAATGCCGCGCTGCAGTGCCGCTGGAACAGCGACCGTGCAGATCGCGTTTGCATTCCAGGTCAGTCTTAGATGCTTTTTCACTGCAGCAGCATTGTCGGCATAGCCGTGGCTGCCGAGCGCTGCTAGCGACGTGACGACACCAGTTGCGCCCGCGGTCCGCAGCAAGGTGCGCCGCGAAAACGAGCGCCACAGGCTTTCCCCGGTGTTAGCGCTACCATCCTCGAAATCACGCTTGGCTTACCAACTCATCGGGCCTCTCCTTGCCGTCGATCAAAATATAAAACCTATAGACATTAAAGACTATGTCAATATATTGGATGGAGTGTCGTTGATTTTTTGTCGACTCGACAGGTGGCCGATTGCGGAGAGGTGCCAGGGTGGCAGAGCCCCGGCGCCTTCGTAACGAAATGTCGGCGGCGCTAACAAATCGCCGAGGCGGTGGATTTTGAGGATTGCGGCCGTCGGCGCGTTTGTGCCAAGCAGGTGGTACAGGCCGTCCCGGTTAGACCCCGATCGCTTTCACGTTTTTCTGGGTGCCAGTTATTGTCTTCGTGCCGGTCTGACGCCTTGGCTGAGGCGAAGGCGTTCGCAGGTCAAGCGACACATCATTGGCATCATCATCGTCAGCATGCCGTTCGTCATACCGGGCATCGGCATCATCATCGGGTTCATCATGCCGGTCATCATAGTGGGCATGGGCATCGCCGCGGCGTTGGTCATGGAGATTGTCTCCAGTTTGGTTGCGCGGCGGCGCGTTCTGGAAACTGGTCTAACGAGGCGAGGCACACACTCGCAAGCCGTGGAATTGGTTTTCTATTTCCTCCAATGAATTGGAGGAATTGCCGCGATGCCGCTGATTTCCGGTAGTTATCAGCGACTTGGCAAACTTAACGACAGCTAGTCAACCGATGGCCTCGGTGTAGGTCATGACCAGATACATGATCGCAGTCTTGGCGCCGAGATTGCGATAGCTGTGCGGTAAATCGGCCGCGAACAGAATGGCGTCATCCGTCTTCAGAACGTAACTAACGCCGGCAGCGGTGATTTCGACTTGTCCGGCAGCCACGACCAAATTTTCCGTGGTGCCAGGCGCGTGTGGATCGGCAGTCTCGAGCGCATGCGGCGCCAGTGTGAGCTTGTAGAATTCGACCCGGCGTTCGGTTTCGAACGGAAACAAGGCGCGTGAGGTGAAGGCGGCGCCGGCCGACGTCAGGATTTTCGCGTGCGCGGCGGGGAGGACGATGTTGCCGGTGGCGGTATGATCCGAGGTCAGCGCTGAAAAAGGCACATCGAGGGCGCGCGCTATCTTCCACAGCAACGAGATCGTGGGGACGCTGCGGCCCAATTCGATCTGGGACAGCATGCCGCGACTCACACCGGCGGTGTTCGCCAGCGCTTCCAGCGACAGGTTGCGCTTGATCCGCAGCCGCTTGAGATTGCGACTGACGATATCGGCGATTTCATCCGGAGAATTTGCGCCGGTGCTAGAGCCCGGTGGAGTAACGGGGGATTTGTTCGACGGTTTGGCGTTTCTTTTCGGTATCACACGGGTTGCCCGGTTGCACTGCCATCATATCGGCCGCTGCGAACCCGTTCAACCGCGCCACCGTGCCGTAGAGGCGCTCAGGACGATGCCTCTTGCTGTTGCGCGAAACACGCCTTGCCGGCAGCGGTCAGGATCGTATCGTTTTGCGGGCTATGGATGCGGCTGCACAGTACGTCTCGATAATGCCGCTCCAGCGGATTGTTGCGGGAGAGCCCGTGATTGCCGGTTAGCTCAAGCGCGGTTTCCACCGACTTGATGGCATTCTAAGTCACCAGGAATTTGATGATGCCGGCGTCGACGGCATTTGGTGGTCGACCGCGATCCACCGCGACGGCGGTGTCATCGAGGAGCTGGCGGTTGGCTAGCAGCAAGGCCTCGATCAGCCCGACTGCTTCCTGCATGCGAGGCAGGCTCGATAGCGCTGCGCCGAGATTGCTTGGCTTGCGCGTCGAGAGAAATCTCACGAGCCAATCGCGCGCGTTTCGCGCGATGGCGTCGTAGATCGCGCCGATCAGCGTCACGTTCCAGGCAAAGCCAAGCGGATCGACCGAATTCGTCCATTGCGCCGGCAGACGGATGTCGACGGCGTGGTCCGGCGGCACGACGACATCGTCGAAGATTGCTTCATGGCTGCCGGTGGCGCGCATGCCGAGGTGGTCCCAACTCTCGACGATGCGAATTCCCGGGGCGTTGGCCGGGACCAGGAACGTGCCAACGCGCGGTTCCGCTTCGTCGGTGCGTGCCCACACGGCGAGCCAGGTGAGGCCCTGTACACCGGTTGAATAAAGCTTGTGTCCGGAAATGCTCCATCCATCGGGCACCCGGCGCGCGGTGGTCGCCGGCAAACCGCCGCGGAATGGCGTGCCTTGCTCTGGTTCCACCCGCAAGCCATTGCCGAGCGCACCTACTGTGACGGCGTCGCGATAAATGCGCTCGCGCAGATGAGCAGGCCATGGTTCGGCGCCGGAGCGTTGCAAATAAAGATACTGCATCGCCAGGATCAGTGCGGTTGACGGTTCGCCGCGCGCGACGGCCGCCACGACCCGCATCGCGGTGGACAATCCGGCACCGCCGCCGCCGAACTTCGAGGGCACGATCAGCGCCAGCAACTCTAGCCGGTGGAGCAGCGCAAAATTCTCGGCGGGGAAGGCGCCGTCGCGATCAAGCGCTTCGGCGTCCCGCGCAAATGTCTCGGTGAGATGCCGCAGTTGCTCGTCGAGAGGATCAATACGTAAATCCATAAGCGCACCTACGCGGTGAAACTTCTCTCAAAATCATGGACAGTTAAAACTATATTGTCGATATAATTAATATATTGACCGTGCTGATCCGACGGTGACATGCTTTGTGCGATGAAACTCCGGATCGGACTCATCTGGCGGTCGGTCGGGTATCGGCACGGCCTCACGGTACTTTTCGTGGCGTTGCTAGGGTTTTCCGCAGCGCGGGCGGAAGACACAATTCCGTCCGACACTGTCCTCCGAATGGGCGACCAAAAAGGCGGTTCCCAAGCGCTCATGGAGGCGGCCGGTGTCCTGCGCGATCTGCCCTATGCGATCGAATGGCAGCAATTCCCGGCGGCAGCGCCGTTGCTCGAGGCACTACGCGCCGGCGCCCTCGACAGCGCCTTTGCCGGCGATGCGCCGACCATTTTCGCGCTCGCCGCCGGACTTGCCGGAAAGATCATCGCCGCGAATGAATCGGGCGTCCGCAGCACCGCCATCCTGGTGCCCCATGCTTCACCAATCCGCAGCATCGTCGATCTCAAGGGCAAATGGATCGGCACCGGCAAGGGATCGATCGGCCATTTCCTGGTGATCGCCGTTCTCGACAGAGAGAAATGGGCGCCCGATGCGATCGATCTCGCGTTCCTGCAGCCCGCCGACGCCAAGGCTGCGTTCACCCGCGGCGCGATCGACGCCTGGTCGACCTGGACCGTCTATGTCGCGCAAGCAACTATCCGTGACGGCGCGCGCGTCATCGTCGACGGCGACGGATTGCTCGGCGGTCTCACGTTCCAGACCGCCACCGACACTTCGATCAAAACCAAGCGCGCTGCGCTTGCCGATTATCTTCATCGTCTCGCCATCGCACGGCGCTGGGCGATCGGACACGTCGCCGACTATGCCGCGGTATGGGCGAAGGATATCGGCGTGTCGCCTGACGTCGCGCGCCGTGCGCTCGACCTGTCGCCGACGTTGCCCGTCGCGATCGACGGCAGATTGATCGCCGAGGAGCAGCATGTCGCCGATCTTTATCAGTCGGCGCACGTTATTCCGCAGCGGCTCGACATCGCGAAGAGTTTCGACAATTCCTTCAATCGCGCGCTCGGGCCCGTCCGCCAAACCCAACCCGTTACCCATTCCCGTCCCGGAGATCAGTCATGACCGCTGCCGCTAACAATCTTGCTCTCGCTGTTGCTAGGCCGGACGATCTTGGACTGGACGTCACGCCATTGCAGCCTTTCATCGGCGCGGAGATCGGCGGCGTCGATCTGCGCAAGCCATTGACGCCCGCTCTTCGCGATGTGATGCGCGGCCTGTTGCTGAAGCACAAAGTGATCTTCTTCCGCGACCAGGACATCACGCCGCAACAGCAGATCGCCTTCGGCCGGAATTTCGGGGAACTCGAAGTCCATCCCTTCATCCGCACCGAGGGCGGATATCCCGAGATTCAGCCTGTCTATGCCCAACCGCTGCACGGCAAGGCTAAGCCGGCAGGCGGCTATGGCCGCGCTGACCATTGGCACACGGATACGAGCTGGCGGCTAACGCCGTCGCTCGGCGCGATCTTGCGCGCGATCGACGTGCCGCCGGTCGGCGGGGATACGATCTGGGTCAACGCCGTCGCGGTCTATGAATTACTGCCGCAAGACGTGAAGGATCGGATCGACAATCTCTATGCCATTCACGATGCCGGCGAGTTGAAGGCGTTGTCCTCGCCGGGGAAGGCTGCCGAACTTCGGCGCAACAATCCGATCGTTGCCCATCCGGTGGTACGGACTCATCCAGAGACCGGCGAGCGGGCGCTCTATCTCAACGATATGCTGACGACGCAGATCATCGGCTTGGAGACCAAGACCGAAAGTGATGAACTGATCCGGTTTCTTCTGCGCCAATTTCTGCGGCCGGAAATCCAAGTGCGCTTCAAATGGCACAAGCACTCGATTGCGTTCTGGGACAATCGCTGAACCGTGCATTACGCGGTGAACGATTACGGCGACTATCCGCGCTGCATGGAGCGGGTGGCGATTGTCGGGGACCGGCCGTTCCACTAAACCGGGACATCGCAGCCGCGAGGAGAAAGTCATGTCCGAATCGTCCGGTTCAATCGATTGGAGGACCAACGGCGTCAAAGTGATTCCCGGCGATCAGCTCGACATCAACACCCCCCAAACGCCGGGAATGAACCGCGCCGCCGCGATCAATCTGGCGCGGGTCGGTGCACAGAAATTATGGGCTGGCACGGTCACGATCCATCCCAACGCCAAGACCGGCGCGCATCATCATGGTGCGCTCGAGAGCGTGATCTATGTGGTGCGCGGGCGGGCGCGCATGCGCTGGGGCGAGAAGCTCGAATACGTCGCCGAGGCCGGTCCCGGCGATTTCATCTTTGTGCCGCCCTATGTTCCGCATCAGGAGATTAACGCGGCGCCAGACCAGCCGCTCGAATGCGTGCTGGTCAGGAGCGACAACGAGGCGGTCGTGGTCAATCTTGATATAGAGCCGGTCGAGCGTCCCGAAACCGTGCCGTGGGTCGATCCGATCCACAAACATCCATAGGAGAAACTCGTGATCGCCCGGCAAATCGTGCGAATGATCGCGGTCCTGGTTCTGGGCATCCCACTTTTCGGCGGACCCGCACGGGCCGCCGATCAACTCGACGAGTTGCACCTGGATTATGCCTATTACAATCCGGTCAGCCTGGTGCTGAAGGACAAGGGCTGGGTTGAGGAGGAATTCAAGCGCGACGGGGTCACCGTGCGCTGGGTCTTCAGCCTCGGCAGCAATAAGGCGCTCGAATTCCTCAACGCCGGGAGTCTCGATCTCGGCTCGACCGCTGGCGCGGCAGCGCTGCTTGGCCGTATCCACGGCAACCCGATCAAGGTGATCTACGTCTATGCCAAGCCCGAATGGACAGCATTGGTCACGCGCAAAAACACGGGCATCGCCCGCGTCGCCGACCTCAAGGGCAAGCGCGTCGCGGTAACGCGCGGCACCGATCCATACATCTTGCTGATCCGCGCGCTGCAAAGAACCGGCCTCACCGAGAAGGATATTTCCGAGGTGTTACTCCAACACCAGGACGGGCGGCTTGCGCTCGACAAGGGCGATGTCGACGCCTGGGCCGGGCTCGATCCGATGATGGCGCAAGCGCAATTGGAGAGCGGGGATGTGCTGTTCTATCGCAACCCCGACCTCAACACCTATGGCGTGCTCGACGTGCGCGAGGCGTTTGTCGTGCAGCATGGCGACATCGTGCGGCGCATGCTTCAAGTCTATGAGCGCGGCCGCCATTGGGCGCTTCATCATCCGACCGAACTGCGTGCCCTGGTCGCGAAAGCGACGCGGCAATCGGAGGCCGTCGCGGCGCTGCAGCTGTCGCGCAACGACCTGACCGATCCCGATCTCGGCGACAAGCCGCGCGCGACCATCCTTGCTGCCGGTGTCGCAATGCAAAACGCGGGCTTAATTCCGGCCGGCGTCGATGTCGATGCCAGCGTCTCACAACTCATCGACAGGCAATTCCTTGGCCATCTTTCATCTCGCTGAGCGCGCGCCGGCAGCGCTGCGCCTTTCGCTCGCCGGACGGTTGGCCGCCCTGATGCTACGGCATTTTTCGGCCCGGTGGCTGCTTGGTTTTCTCTTGCCGCTGGGCGTGGCACTCGGCTGGGAGATAGCGGTTGCCTTCGGGTGGAACGACGGCCGCCTGCTGCCGCCGCCGTCGCGCGTGATCAGCACTTTTGCCGATTTGGCGCGGTCGGGGGACCTCGCGACCCATATCGAAGCCACGCTCTTTCGTGTGCTTTGGGGCTTTCTCCTTGGCGTCGTTGCCGGCACAGCACTCGGCGCCCTGACCGGCACCTCGGAGCTGGCGCGGCGCCTGTTCGATCTGGCGCTGCAGGCCCTGCGCAATATCCCGTCGATCGCCTGGGTGCCTCTGTTCATTCTCTGGTTCGGCATCTTCGAGACGTCAAAAGTGCTGCTCATCGCGGCGGGCGTATTCTTTCCGATCTACCTCAGCTTGTCGGCCGCGATTCTAGATCTCGACCGCAAGCTGGTCGAAGTAGGACGAATCTTCCGCCTGTCGCGCGCCGCGATGGTCTGGCGCGTGTTCTTGCCGGCGACGCTGCCAGCCTATTTCGTCGCGCTGCGCAACGGCCTTGGTCTCGGCTGGATGTTCGTGGTCGCGGCAGAGTTCATGGGCGCCTCGTCGGGCCTGGGCTTTTTGCTGATCGACGGGCAGATGACCGGCAATACGCCGGTAATCCTCGCCAGCATCATCGCCTTCGCCATTCTCGGGAAGTTGACCGATTGGGCGCTCTTCTCTTTGGGACGCCATGTTCTACGCTGGCAAGACAGCGTGGCCCGAGCGCGATACCGGGCGGCTGTGCTCGATATTCACGCCCTCTCGATGCGCTATCCGAACGGCCATCGCGCGCTCGACCGCGTCGATCTATCGGTGAAGGCGGGCGAGATCATCGGCGTCGTTGGCGCCAGCGGCTGCGGCAAGAGCACGTTGCTGCGCCTGCTCGCCGGCCTGGCCCAGCCAAGCGGCGGCGAAATCCGGCTCAACGGCACGCCGGTGACAGCGCCGCGCCCAGAAATCGGATTGGTGTTTCAGGAACCGCGGCTGATGCCGTGGCTGACGATTCTCGACAATGTCGCCTTCGGCATTCGCTACAGCGACGCGCGGGAACGTCTCCTGCGCTGCGACGAGGTTCTGGCCCGCGTCGGTCTCGCGGCCTTCGCCTATCATTGGCCCCGCGAACTCTCCGGCGGCATGGCGCAGCGCGTCAGCCTGGCGCGGGCCTTGGTGTGCAAGCCGGCGATTCTGCTCCTCGACGAGCCGTTCAGCGCCCTCGACGAGCTTACCCGCTACGATCTGCAGGAGCATCTGCTCGATCTGTGGCGGATCGACCGTCCCACCATGGTCTTGGTGACGCACGATATCGAGGAGGCGCTCTTCCTCAGCGACCGCATCGTCATCCTCAAGGGACAACCGGGGCGCATCGAGGCCGCGACGCAAATCCGGCTGCCGCGTCCGCGCGAGCGCACCGCGAGCCAGATCCAATCCTTCAAGCAGGAATTGCTCCGTGCGCTACGCGCGCCGACACATCGCCGTTTGCTCGAGGAGGTCACTCCATGAAGACCGTTCGCCTCGACGACCGCGGCGGCGTTGATAAATTGCGCTATGAAGATGTGCCGATATCGGATATCGCGCCGGACGAGGCGGTGCTGATCAAGTGCTGCGACACGGCCCCGGCGGTACCCGGCGACGCGCCGCTGCGCAAGATCATCGAGGTCCGTGCTCTCGTATTCCATAACCAGGGGTTGGACGGATGACGCTACCGATTCTGGATATCGGCGATCTCGATACTGGTGGCGACACGCGTGCCGCGTTTCTCGCGCGGCTGCGCGAGGCGTCACGGAAGTTCGGCTTCTTCTATCTCGTGGGACATGGCATTGCGCCCGAGTTCGCGCGCGATGTTCAGCTCCTGGCGAGCCGCTTCTTCGCCTTGCCCGACGCAGAAAAGCGGGCGATCGAGATGGTCAACTCCCCGCATTTCCGCGGCTATACGCGGGTCGGCTGGGAACGCACCCGCGGCCGCCCCGATTGGCGTGAGCAGCTTGATGTCGGCGCCGAGCGCACGGTGATCCCGCTCGGGCCGGGCGTGGCGAACTGGGCGCGGCTGCAAGGGCCGAACCAATGGCCGGAATCGCTGCCCGCGCTGCGTCCGGCCCTGTTGCGCTGGCAGGCGGAGCTGACCGCGCTGTTGATACGCGTGCTACGCGCCTTCGCGTTGGCCCTTGAACAGCGGGAGGACGTGTTCGCGCCGATCTATCGCGACGCCCCCAACCAACTGGTGAAGATCATCCGTTATCCGGGCCGCGCGTTCGACGCCGAGGCCCAGGGCGTTGGCGCACATAAGGACAGCGGCATCGTCACTTCGGTCCTTCAGGACGAGCATGGCGGTTTGCAAGTCGAAACCGATGGTGGCTGGCTCGACGTCGAGCCGATCCCCGGTACGCTCGTCATCAATATGGGCGAGGCGCTGGAGCTCGCTTCCGACGGTTATCTCCGCGCCACGGTACATCGTGTCGTGCCACCGCCGCCCGGCAGCGAGCGTCTTTCGATTGCATTCTTCCTGGGCGCGCGTCTCGATGCGACGATTCCGTTTCTCGAATTGCCGTCACATCTTGCCGCGCAGGCCAAAGGACCGGAGCGCGATCCGGACAACCCGCTGTTTCGCCAGGTCGGGCAGAACTATCTCAAAGGCCGCTTGAGGTCGCATCCGGATGTCGCGCGCCGCCATTACGCCGATCTCCTCGAGGAGTTCGGCATCGACCCAAACGAACCATCATCTGCGTATTGAAAGGATTGATCGATGAGCTTTGAAAGCAGGAATCCCGAGACGCTTGCCATACACGGCGGAAATTATCGCTTCAACTCGGCCACCAACGCGGTCGCTGTGCCGATCTACCAAACTACCTCGTATCAATTCAACAATACCGATCACGCGGTCAACTTGTTCGCGCTGAAGGAACTCGGCAACATCTATACGCGGGTCATGAACCCGACGCAGGATGCGCTCGAACAGCGCATCGCGGCGATCGAGGGTGGCGCGGCGGCACTCGCGGTGTCGTCAGGCCAGGCGGCGTCGGCCTATTCAATCTTTAACCTGGCGCAGGCTGGCGACAACATCGTTAGCGCGACGGACCTCTATGGCGGCACGTGGAATCTGTTCGCCAACACGCTGAAGCAGTTCGGCATCGAGACGCGTTTCGTCGATCCCGCCGATCCGCACAATTTCCGGCGTGCGACCGACACCAAGACCAAGGCTTATTACGCCGAGACCTTGCCAAATCCGAAACTCCAGGTCTTTCCGATCAAGAGGTGGCCGATATCGGCCGCGATCTCGGCGTGCCGTTGATCGTCGACAATACCGCGGCGCCGCTCATCGCGCGCCCGTTCGACCATGGCGCCGCGGTTGTGGTCTATTCTGCGACCAAATATATCGGCGGCCACGGCACCACCATCGGCGGCTTGATCGTCGACGGCGGCAATTTCCCGTGGGAAGACCATGCGGCGCGCTTTCCGCTCCTGACGCAGCCTGATCCGAGCTATCACGGCGCGATCTGGACGGAGGCGGTCAAGCCGCTGGGGCCAATCGCCTATGTCTTCCGCATCCGCGTCACATTGCTGCGCGACATCGGCGCCTCGATCGCCCCGTTCAGCGCCTTCCAGTTCATTCAAGGCCTGGAAACGCTGCCGTTGCGGTTCCAGCGGCAAAACGAAAATGCCGCCAAGATCGCCGATTTCTTGCAGTCGCATCCTAAGGTCACAAAGGTGATTTATCCCGGCTTCCAGAGCGGCGAGTTCCGCCGCCGCGCTGACGCCTATCTAAAAGGCGGATACGGCGCGCTGGTGGGGTTCGAGCTGAGGGACGGCGGCGAAGCCGGAAGGCGGTTCATCGACGCGCTGCAGCTCTTCTACCACGTTGCCAATATCGGCGACGCCCGCTCGCTCGCGATTCACCCGGCGACCACGACGCATCAACAATTATCGGCCGAGGATCAGCTTGCGACCGGCGTAACGCCCGGCTACGTCCGGCTGTCGATCGGCATCGAACATCACAACGACATCATTGCCGATCTGACGCAAGCGCTGCGCAAGGCCTGATTTGTTGTGCCTATTAATCTACTCATGCGATGGACAAAGAGCATTCAATATCTTATACTTTTAGATAAGATAGCGGAGAAGCTGCGTAGGCAGCACGGGGGGCAATGGAGGTAGGCATGGCCAGGAAGGGGTTGGAAAAGGCGGAGCAGATCATGTCGCGCCGCCGCGTTTTGCAGTCGGCCGGCGCGGCTGGTGTGTTGGGGGCAACCGGGATCATCGCGGCGCCGCTTATCGGCCGCACGGCGGAACTAAAAAAAGTTCGGTTGGGCCGGGCTGCGCCGGCCGCGTGTCATGCGCCACTGGGCTACGCCGCGGATAAGGGGATTTTCGCCAAACACGGCATCGACATCGAGTTGGTGGATTTTCTCGCCACCGGCGACGACGTCCTGACCAAATATCTTGCCGCCGGCAAGCTCGATGCCGGCGCTGGCTTCCTGCTGGGCTGGCTGAAGCCGCTCGACGAAGGGCTCGACGTCAAGCTCATCTCCGCAACTCATGCGGGGTGCATGCGTCTTTTGACCCGCGCCCAGACCGGCATCAAGACGCTCCAGCAACTGCGGGGCAAGACCATCGCGGTCGGGGCGGTGAACGATGCCGCGCAGCAGACCTTCTCGGTCGGCTTGGCCAAGGCCGGGATCGATCCGGTGACGGAAATCACGTGGAAAGCCTATCCCGACAATCTTCTTGCGGCCGTGGTTCAGAAGGGCGAAGCCGACGCACTCGCTCATATCGACCCGCAAGGTTATGGCTGGATCCATGATGATCATCTGATCGAGATTGCCAACTCGCAGACCGGCGCCTATCGCAATCTGAGCTGCTGCACTGTCGGCGCCAGCGTCGAGTTCCTGAAGCGAGACAAGGCGATCGTCCGCCACGTCGTTGAGGCGATCATCGAGACCCACGAATTCGTTGCGAATCATCCCGCCGAGGTCGCCAAATTTTATAAGCAGAAATACAACCCTCCGGTCTCGCTCGCGGTCCTGACGGAGCTCTTGGGCGTGTTGGCCTATCACCATCATCCTGCTGGCGCCGCGCTCGAGAAAGAGATCGCCGAGGAGATCGAGGACCTCAAACTCATCAAGGTTTTCCGCGCTGACGCCAACGCCGGCGGGCTGGCGAGGAAGTTTTGCTACAACGTGTTCACTTAGATCGGCAGGATGACAAAATCCGTGACGGTGGGTGCGACCGCGGGGTTGGGGAGTGCGGGCGCCATCAGGGTGTTCTGGCCGTTCGGGTTCGTCGCAGCCACCGGCTGGCTCGTTGCCGCGGCGACGGCGGCGGCGTGGCCGGACGTTTATGATCCTGATTACACGCCGCTTCTCGCCTCGATGGAATTGATTGCGGCTGGCTTCCTGGCGCTGGCGGCGCTGGCCGGCAACTGGCTTGGTGGCTTGGGCCAACGGCTCCGTGTCGCGGGACCATGGCTGTTCTTTCTGGCGATCGTTTTCGCGGTATGGGAGTTGGTCACCGCCAAGTTCGGTCTGTTGCCGCGGCCGTTCTTCACCGCACCACAAAAAGTCCTTGCAGCCTTCGTCGATGATTGGCCTCGGCTTCTCTTTTGCGTCTATTACTCGCTGAGACTGTTGGCCGCGGGGGTTGTCGTCGGCGCGACGCTTGGCTTTGCCGCCGGCGTCACGATGGGCTGGTCGCGTCTTGCCAATTATTGGGGTCATCCGCTGTTGCGGTTCATCGGCCCCGTACCGGCGACGGCATGGCTGCCGGTCGCCGTGTTCGTCTTCCCGACCAGCTTCACGGCCAGCATGTTCCTGATTGCGCTGTCGACTGGAATGCCGGTCGCGGTTCTGACCTGGTCCGGCGTTTCCGGCGTCAGCGGCGCCTATTACGACATCGCGCGAACGCTCGGCGCCGATGATCGTTTCCTGGTGCTGAAAGTTGCGATCCCCGCCGCGATGCCGCACGTTTTCGTCGGTTTGTTTATGGGCCTGTCCTTTTCGTTCGCGACCCTGATCGTGGCAGAGATGCTCGGCGTCAAGGCCGGGCTCGGCTGGTATCTACAATGGGCGCAAGGTTGGGCGGCCTACGGCAATATGTGGGCCGGTCTTTTGGTTATGGCGATCCTGTGCTCGGGCTTGATCAGCCTACTGTTCGTCGCGCGCGACCATCTGCTCGCCTGGCAGAAGGGCTTGCTGCGGTGGTAGTCGTCGCGGCTCGCTTCGCTGGCCGTCTCGCGACGTTTCTGGCGGCCCTCGGTGTTGTTGCCGTCGCCGCTGCAATCGGGTGGTGGGCGATTCTATTCCCGATTGTCGTCGACAATACGGGTCTCACCTGGAGCGAGGCGCTGCCCTGCATCGCCTCCAATTCCGACGTATGCTCTTTGGCGATGGCGCTTTGCGGCGCGCACCATCGCTTCGGCATTCAGCAATATTCGCCAAGCCTTTTCTGGGGCGGCATCTTGTTTCTGGGCGCGAGCCTGCTGGTGACACCAGGCACGATTGCGAAGAAAACTGAACCTGGTTGAGCGAGCGGATGACATGCCGGACCGGTACGGCGACACAGACCATCTCGATCCGATAGTGAAAGGCCTGCGCAAGGCGCGCGAACGGTGGCGCACAGCCCACGGACGCAATCAGGACTCCGGCGGCCGACGTTTTCCGGCGCGGGAGGCGATCGAAGCGATCATGTCTCAGTTGCGAGGCGCGCTGTTTCCGATGCGTCTTGGTCCGGTGGATTTGCGCATCGACGGCGAGGATTTCTATGTCGGACACACGCTGACCGCTGCTCTGGCAGGGTTGCGGACGCAGGTGGAACTTGAGCTGGAAAGCAGAGCCCTGACCGCGGAATTCGATCCCGACGACGAGGCGCGTGCGATCGTCCGCGCGTTCGCTCATGCGCTTCCCGATATCCGCGGCACGCTCGACAGCGACGTGGAAGCCGCTTTTGCGGGCGACCCAGCGGCACAGAGCGTGGACGAGGTGCTGCTGTGCTACCCTGGCATTATCGCCATTATCTATTACCGGCTGGCGAATCGGCTGCATCGGCTGGGCGCGCCGCTTGTCGCGCGTATCATCACCGAGATCGCGCACGCGGTGACGGGAATCGATATTCACCCGGGTGCCACGATCGGCGGTAGTTTCTTCATCGATCACGGTACCGGCGTGGTGATCGGCGAGACCGCGGTGGTTGGTGCGCGCGTGCGCATCTATCAAGCGGTGACGCTTGGTGCGAAAAGTTTTCCTAGCGATCCAAATGGCCAGTTGCGCAAGGGACTGCTGCGTCATCCGATTGTTGAGGATGACGTCATCATTTACGCGGGCGCGACAATTCTCGGTTCGGTAACGATCGGCCGAAACTCGACAGTTGGCGGCAATGTGTGGCTGACCGAAAGCGTGCCGCCCAACAGCCATATCAACCAGGCGACGATCCGCAAAGAGCCAACAAAATCTTGAAGATATTATCTATAGACGCTATAGATTAAATATCTAAGACCTTTAAGGATCGGGCGGGTTGATGTCTCCCGCGGAAATTCGGTTGGCGAAGAGTCGGACGTACCTTCAAATCCGCTGGCCGGATGGGGCTACGCAGCTTGTCACTGCGGCAATTCTCCGCGCCCATTGCCGTTCGGCGACCGCAATCCGCGACGGGGTGGACGCCGCGGAGCCTAGCGCTTTTGGTGCGGTCCGCATTGCCGGGATCGCGCCAGTTGGCGGCTATGCCGTCAATATCGCTTTTTCCGATGGCGAGGCGCGCGGCATCTATCCGTGGCCATTGCTGCGGAGCATGGGCCGATGACCGCGCCTCCGGACGAGATTGCGAGGGTCGATTGCGAGGTGCTCGTGATCGGTGGCGGCACCGCGGGTCCGATGGCCGCCTACAAGGCCATGATGAAGAATCCGCGGACACGGGGCGTGCTTCTCGAAAAGGCCAACGTCAAACGGTCTGGCGCCATCTGCATGGGCATGGACGGGCTCAATAATGCCGTCATTCGAGGCCATGCCACGCCGGAGCAATATACCCGCGAGATCACCATCGCGAATGACGGTATCTGTGATCAGGCGCCCGTCTATAAATATGCGCAACGCTGTTTTGAAATCATCCAGGAACTTGACCGTTTCGGCATCCGCTTTCTCAAGGACGAGACCGGCGATTACGACGTCAAGAAGGTGCATCACAACGGCACCTACGTCCTGCCGATGCCGAACGGCGACACAGTGAAGAAGGCGCTCTACCGTCAGCTTCGCCGCGCCCAAGTATTAATCTCGAACCGCTATATGGCGACGCGGCTCTTGACCGGGCCGGGTGGGCGGATCGCCGGCGTCATCGCGGTAAATACGCGTACTGCCGAGTTCCTCGTTATTCGTGCGAAGGTCGTGATCCTATGCCTTGGCGCGGCCGGGCGGCTCGGCTTGCCGCATTCCGGCTACCTATTCGGCACCTATGAGAACGCGGCCAATTCTGGCGACGGCTATGCCATGGCCTATCACGCTGGCGCCGCGCTTGCGAACCTCGAATGCTTCCAGATCAATTCGCTGATCAAGGACTATAACGGCCCAGCCTGCGCCTACGTCGCGGGACCATTCGGCGCTTACACCGCCAATAGCGAGGGGCGGCGCTTCATCGAATGTGATTACTGGTCCGGTCAGATGATGCTCGAATTCTACAACGAGCTTCAGTCCGGCAAAGGGCCGGTGTTCCTGAAGCTTGATCATCTGGCGGGCGAGACCATCGGCGAGATCGAGAACATCCTGCATCGCGTCGAGCGACCGTCGCGCGGGCGCTTTCACGAGCGACGCAGCACGAATTACCGTCAACGCATGGTCGAAATGCACGTCTCGGAGATCGGCTTCTGCGCCGGCCACAGCGCTTCGGGCGTGTTCGTCGACGAATTCGCGCGAACGACCGTGCCGGGTCTCTATGCAGCCGGCGATATGGCGAACGTGCCGCACAACTACATGCTCGGCGCCTTCACCAACGGCGCGGTCGCCGGGGAGCATGCAATCGATCTCGCCGCCGAGGTAGATTTTGCCGAGTTCGACAACGGCGACGTCACCCTCGAGCGGGAGCGCGTCCTGGCGCCGACGTGCCGCGATGACGGGATTCCGCCGAACCAGATCGAATACAAAACGCGGCGCTTCGTGACTTTCAATTACCCACAATTTCTGCTCCAAGCATTGCACCGAGGACGATGTCGGTCAGACGAGATAACCCACGCCACATGACTGTGTTACCCGGTGGAGGATCGTTAGCACGGGCGAGATAACCACCGAGCCTGGCGATTTTGGTCAGATAAGTTGAAAGCAGGTTGCGTCGCGCTTGAGGCGTGTCGGTGACCAGCCGATCGAGCACGGCGATTTCAGTCTCGGTCAAGGCGAGAGTCGGCAGCGCGTCGGGAGCTGAGCGGTTAAGCATCGTCATCCAGAAGACTCGCCAACTCAGGATGCAGAAGATCGCGATCAGATTGGTCAGACGCTGAGCGGTCCGGAGCTTCGATTCTTCGGCTTTGCAGCCGGATTTGAGGATCTTGTGGAACACCTCGATTTTCCACCTCAAGGCATACCATTCCAGCTTCTCAATGGCGTCCGCGCGGGACGCAACAGGCAGATCGCTGATCAGCTTCCACTTGATCTTCTTTCTGTTCTTCGGTGTCCCGCGCTCCTCGGCATGGATCACCGTTAAGGTCAGCGCGGGATAGCGTTTCTGTTTTCCGATCGGCGGCAAGACGCGAAGCTTGCGATACCTGATCTCGAGAACGGCTTCGTCGGGATCGCCCTTGTTGTCTCGAACTTCGATGCGATGCAGCCCTTTGACGGCAACCTCGTCCATGTCATCGGCAATCGTATGATCTCCGTCTCCCGCCAAACGGTCGACGCACGTCCTGATCAGAAAATGCGTTCCGGCTTCCTGGGCGGTGCAGAACAGCTCGTAGATGTCGCTCTCGCGATCACCAATATGAATGCATCGGCCCGGATCACCCAACAGCGCCGTGGACTGCTGCACATTCTCCAGCCATCGGATGCTCTCTTTCTTCTCGATCGGCACCCGCGTCGGATTGATCTTCTTCTTAAGCGCCGCCGTCCCCTTGAATTTCTTGCGGGTCCAGAACTTTACTGCCGCCAATCCCAGGGGCGTCCCTTCCGTCGTCACCGCCAGGCTGGAATGCATCAAAATGCCGCAAACCGTGTGCGCGCGAGGACGACCGATCAGGTCACGACCGCTATTAATGCTCTTGGTGATCCCAATCGCGGCGACGTCTTCTCTTCGATAGGTGAACTCGGTCGTGTCATGGAGCACAAGAACCAGACCGTCACTGCCGATGGTGCGGTCACGCGTCGACTGAAAGTGACCGGCCAGAATGTCCGCCTCGCTGATCCGGTCGTTGGCGAAAAAGCGATAGGCCGCCTTGGTGTTGGCCCAGTCTTGGCACACCAGCGGAATGCTTTGGCCCATGGCGCTCCCGATCTGCGCCACCAGCTTGCGCAGCCGTTTGTTCAGGCGCCCGTCGGCAAGACGGCAACCACCAAGCTCACGATCAAACCACGCCTCAGTTCCCTCGTCCATTGGCACCGCTCCCCTTGCGAATCGGTGCCAGACAAGGAAATCACAGTCGATTCCTGTGACGCAACTATTAGTGTAGCTCCTTAAAATCATCCACTAAATGTGGGTAAATGAAAGGCTTCGTGAACGATTACCTCCAGCCGCCGAAGGTGACGCGGAAATACCGGATCGCTCAGGAGCGTTTCGCCGAAATTCGGGAGGACCTAGAGGACGCGATGGTCGCCCGCGATCCGCACGAGCTAATGCGCGCGCTCGAGGTATCGTCGATTCTGGACTGCGCGGAGATGGCGGCTGGATCATCGCTATTCTGCGCTGAAAGTCGCTGGGGCCTCTATCACTATCGCGTTGAGCATCCCGAACGCGATGACGTCAATTGGCGCTGCCACACCATTTTGCACAAAGTCGATGGCGCGATGACCTGCGAAAAGCGTGCCATCGCGCCCCACATTGTCCCCATCGACGATCGCGACCAGGCGGCCTATCGCCGGCAGCGCATTCCCCAACCAGCCTAGGGCCGATCATGCCACTTGCACATTCGCCCACGAGCGTTCCAGTCGTCGTCGACGAATCAAAGTGCATCGCCGACAAGGGATGCACGGTGTGCGTTGAGGTCTGTCCCCTCGACGTTCTGCGGATCAGCGAGCTCACCGGCAAGGCGTACATGAAATACGACGAGTGCTGTTACTGCATGCCGTGCGAGACCGATTGCCCGACCGGCGCCGTCACCGTCAACATCCCTTATCTACTGCGGTGAGACCATGACTGCTTTCGAAGAGTTCGGCGAGGTTGCGGTCATTGCCCGTAAGCTGGGGGAGCCGGACGCCGACGCCCGCCGAGTCGCGGTTCTGGAACTGGTGGAAACCGCCGATCCCGGGGTGATTCCGTTTCTCGCGACCGCCTTGCTCGACCCATCGAACGAGGTGCGCCATCAGGCGGCGGTTGCGCTTGGCGAATTCGATGGGCCTGAGGCGGCCGCGGCGTTGCTGGGCGCGCTGATCGATCCCCATGTCGCGGTGGCGGAGGCCGCCGCCGACAGCTTGGTGGAATACAGAGACCCGCGGATCGCGGCCCCGCTTTTGTCGCTCGTCCGTCATCTTAACCCGTTCGTACGCCGCTCCGTATTTCGCGCCTTGAAGGGGTTCCGATGGTCTGAGGCCGCACCCGCAGCTATTGAAGCGCTCGGCGACCGCGATCCGGGCGTGCGGGTTCACGCAGTGGGCGTCCTTGGTTACCTGAAACAGGAAAGTGGGGTAACCGCCCTCGTCACGGCGGCGCAGGATAGCGACGCCGAGGTCCGCAAGGCGGCGGTCGGCGCGTTGGCTTTTTCGTCAGCTGCGGTAGCGCGCGATGCGATCGTGCTCCGTTTGATCGATACCGATTGGCGGGTGCGGGAAGCGGCGGCTGATACCGCTGGCAAGCTCGGCATCGCCACCGCGATGCCCGCGCTCGTCGGGCTGCTCGACGACGAATATTGGCAAGTCCAGGTCAAGGCGACGCGCAGTCTCGGCCAGTTGCGAGCCGTCGATGCGGCCGCTGCCATTGCCGAGAGCTTGGCCGACGGTCCGGCCAATGTGCGCAAGGAGGCCGCGGCCGCGCTGGGCGAGATTGCCGACGCGGCGACCCTTCGCACGCTCAAAAGATACGCCGACGATCTCGATCCTGAGGTGCGCCGGAACGTGCGCTGGGCGATCGGTCAGATCGACGCGCGGTCTTAGCGACAGGGGCTAGGAAATGAAATTTACGGATTTGACGGCTGCAGCGATTCTGGCGGCTGCGGCTGTTGCGTCGCTGCCGTCAGCGTCGGCGGTGGCCGAGACAATCGATATCGGTATCGGTCATCAGAGCATGTGCACCGACACCTATGCGGGCGGCGTCGTGGTCAAGGAGTTGAAGCTGCTCGAGAAGCACCTGCCGCATGACGGCAAATACGCAGGCGTCACCTACGACATCAAATGGGATGATTATGCGTCGGGCGGCCCGATCACCAACCAGATGCTGGCGGAGAAGCTCGATATTGGCGTGATGGGCGATTATCCGGTGATCGTCAACGGTGCCAAGTTTCAGGCGACGCGCAGCCTGCGCTCGGTTCTGGTCGCCACCACCGGCTACAATCTGCGCGGCGCCGGCAGCGCCATCATCGTGCCCGCGTCATCGAATATCTATTCGATTGACCAGCTGAAAGGGCATTCGGTTTCGACCCCGTTTGGGAGCGCCGCCTGGGGCATGCTGGTCAAGGCGTTGGGCGACGCTCATTTGCCGCTCGACGATATCGAACTGAAGAATCAGGCGCCGTCAGTCGGGGCCGCCAACATCGCGGCCGATAAAATCGACGCGCATGCCGATTTCTGCCCGTGGTCCGAGATCATGGAATATCGCGGCATGGGGCGGAAGATCTATGACGGTAGCCAGACGGGCGTGCCCTATCTCCACGGCGTGGTGGTTTCGCAAGGATTTTGCCGACAAATACCCGGAGATCGTCGTCGCGTTCATCGAGGCCGAGCTCGACGCGCGCGAGTGGCTGACGCAGAACCCCGTGACTGCAGCCGAGCAGTTGGAAAAATGGACCGGAGTCGAGAAGGAGGTACTGTATGTCTTCTATTCGCCCGGCGGGCACCTGACCGTCGATCCGACGCTGAAGCCGCGCTGGATCGATACGCTGAAATTCGATCAGCATGTCCTCGAACAGGCGAATTTGTCACCGCCCCTCGACTTCAACGCGTGGGTCGACGATCGCTACATCAAGAAGGCCTATGCTGACGAGCATCTCGCCTATGCCGCCGAAAGCGCAAAGCTCGTCGATCCGCTGATCGCCAATCGCGGCCGCCCCGACGAAATCTGGCACGCCCGGGACGGCATCATCTCCTATCCGACGGTCGCGGATTTCCTGAAAGCGGTTGCCAGGTTCGAAGCGACCGCTGCCAAGCTCAACGCGACCTACGTCTATGATCACGACACCGGCCTGAAACTGTTCGGCAAGACTGCGATTTATGTCGCGACGCCGGGCGGCAGCTATGCCACCTTTTTGCGCAAAGGGCCGGCCGATGACTATGCCGCGACGGTGAAGGGCAAGGTCCTCACGTTCAAGGAGGCGGTTGCAGGTTCCGCGTCATGAGCGATCTTGCTCTCCGCCGCGATGTCGCCGTCAGTCGGCCAGGACGCCGGCGATCCAAAGCGTTTCGCGCGGCGGTCACGCAGGCATCGATCGCGACGGTATCGCTCGCGGTGGGGCTAGGCGTCTGGTATTGGGCGACGCGGGTGGGCGCTCATTGGTTTATCCGCTTCGACAATGTCCCGACGCCATATCAGGTCGGCGCCGCGCTGTGGCGCCATCTCGGCGAGACCCGGTTCTACCTCCACATCGCCGTTAGTCTCCGCCGCATCTTGATTGCGTATGCGATCGCAACGGTGCTCGGCATCGCACTGGGCCTAGTCGCGGGCCGCTCGCGCCTACTGCGGAGCGCCATGATGCGTACATTGAGATCGCGCGACCGATTCCGGCGGTAGCCTGGATTCCACTCGCGATCCTGATGTGGCCGACCGAGGAATCGTCGATCATCTACATAACCTTCCTCGGCGCGCTGTTTCCGATCCTGCTGAACACCGTTCATGGCGTCGAGCAGACGCCGGAGATTCTGGTGCGTGCAGCGCAGACCCTCGGCGCTTCGCGCCTTCAGATTTTCTGGCATGTCGTGCTGCCGGCGTCGTTGCCCAGCATCGCCACCGGCCTCGCGATCGGCATGGGTGTGTCATGGTTCTCGCTGCTCGCCGGTGAGATCATCAGCGGCCGATATGGCATCGGCTATTTCACCTGGAACGCATATTCGTTGATCGTTTATCCCGACATTGTCGTGGGGATGATCGTCATAGGCGTGTTGGGTACGATCTCAACCTATGCCGTGCGCCTGGCGATGCGACCGCTGCTCGCTTGGCAGCGCACGGCGCGATGACACGATGACGGGGTTCATTCGGGATGCGGTCGGGCGCGACTGGCGACGGTGGCCGGTCCTCACGATGGGCTTCGTGCTCGCTTATTACACGACGCAGTTGCTGGTGCTGGAGCTGCGTTTCGGTCATTGGCCGAATTACATCACGGTTTACGACTATCCCGCCAATGTCGCACGCATCGTCCGCCATACGCCGTCTCTGATCGACATGATCCCGATCGTCGCCGACGAGTGGCTGCTCGAAATCGGCTACATGGATTACGATTTCGGCCATGGCATCGCGGAATGGAGCCTCGCGATCCTGCCGACAAAACTGCTTGCGGTGACGCTACTCGGTGCCGTCATCGCCTTCGATTTTCGGTTGTGGCGGCGGTTGGAGCGCGTTTGCTCGGCGCGACGACGTCCAGGGGCGGTCGGCCTGGCCGGCATCGGCGCGGTGTTGTTTGGGATCACAAATGTTTCATTGACCTGGGTCGCATGTTGCGCGACCCCGAGCTGGGTCGTGAGTTTAACCTTGCTAGGGTTCGACAGCGCGATTTCCTTGTCGCTGGAACCATACGGCGTTTGGCTCACACTGACGGGCGCGTTGCTGCTTACCATCGGGACCCTATGGCTGGGTTGGCAGGGTAGCGGCCGCCCAATACCGGCGCGAACCTCCGCGAGGGCGGCGTGAGCGTCGCAGCGCTCACGGGAGCAGCCACCCGGCCGCGTACCGGGCAGATTTGGATCGAGCACGCGAGCGTGCGTTTCGGTAATGAGGTGGAGACGCGCGTGGCGATTTCGGACGTATCGCTAAAAATCAAGCCCGGAGAATTCGTTTGCCTGCTCGGCCCCTCGGGCTGCGGTAAATCGACCTTGCTCAATTGCGTTGCCGGCTACGTCCAGCCGTCGTCGGGCACGGTTCGCGTCGACGACGTCCCGATCAATCGTCCTGGACCGGATCGCGGCATGGTATTTCAACAGTACTCGCTGTTCCCGTGGCGGACGGTACGCGACAATATCGCCTTCGGCCCGCGTTTTGCCGGCAGGAGCAAGGCCGAGGCGCGTGCCGTTGCCGACCAATTCCTCGAAATGGTTGGACTGGCGAACGTCGCGGCGCGCTATCCGGCCGAATTGTCCGGCGGCATGCAGCAGCGGGTCGGCATTGCGCGCGCTTTGGCTAACCATCCGAGTGTATTGCTGATGGACGAACCGTTCGGCGCGCTCGACGCCCAGACCCGTGCCATGATGCAGGAAAACCTACTGCGGATGTGGAGCGAGTTCGGCACGACGGTTCTATTCGTCACGCATGACGTCGACGAGGCGGTGTTCTTGGCCGATCGGGTGCTGGTCATGAGCGCGGGACCAGGGCGCATCATCGCCGACGTTGTCGTCCCGATGACCCGGCCCCGCGCACCGGACATTCCGACTGCGGCCGAATTCATCGCGATTAAGCGCGAGTGCGTTGCTCTCATCAGGGCGGAGAGTCTTCGCGCTTTCGTGGAGCAAAGCAAATGAACTCGATCGTCGATCGCCGACGGGCGCTCTCGGTTGTAGCGGTGCTTGGCTTTCTGAAACCGGCACGCGGCTTTGCCGAGGTAAAGCTTAAGCTGCGTGACCCACCCAAGTCGCTGCCCGCTTTCGCGCTTGAGGATCAGGACGGGCATCCCTTTGGACTGGCTGAGCTCCGTGGCCACTGGACCTTACTGTTCATGGGCTACACGTTTTGCCCAGACATTTGCCCGTACACCCTAGCCAACCTCGAAGTGGTGCTGGACGAGATGGCAAAACGCAAACGGGGGGACAGTTACCCCGGGTCGTGTTCGTCGCCGTTGATCCGGCGCGCGACAAGCCGGTATTGAAGGCATATCTCCGTAGTTTCGACGGCCAATTCACTGGCGTTACTGGCACGCTTGACGACATTCAAGTTCTTGTGGACGGCATCGGCGGTTTTGTCCGGCGCGATGTGCCTGACAAGGACGGTAATTACACGGTGGTCCATACTGCGGCCGTCAATATCGTCGACCCATCCGCACGGATTGTCGCGTCTATGCTGCCGCCATTTGAACCGACG
Source organism: uncultured Alphaproteobacteria bacterium (assembly GCA_963804725.1). GTDB lineage: Bacteria > Pseudomonadota > Alphaproteobacteria > ATCC43930 > CGMCC-115725 > JAATGI01. The sequence goes on from CAWDRN010000001.1 coordinate 782,279, forward strand.
CAAACGGCAGATCGTTTGGTCACCCTAATGGAAAGTGCCCCGATGTCGGGGTGATGTCGGGTGACGGAGACTGACGGCACCGTCTGGCTGCCGTCCGCCGTAAACCTATTGCGGGAAAGGGCAATGCGATGAGCCAAATCTTGAACGAAGTACTGGCGGCAAACGAAAAATATGCGTCCTCTTTCGGTGATAGGGGCAAGCTGGCGCTGCCGCCAGCCCGTCGCTTCGCGGTGCTCACCTGCATGGATGCGCGTTTGGACCCTGCCAAATACGCCGGTCTGGCCGAAGGTGATGCTCATGTCATTCGAAATGCCGGCGGAAGGGCGACCGACGACGCGATCCGGTCTCTGGTCATTTCTTACAAGCTGCTTGGAACCAAGGAGTGGTTCGTCATCCACCATTCGGATTGCGGCATGCTTTTGTTCACCGACGAGGTGATCTCCGACCTGCTCGACAAAAGCCTGGAAACCGCGGTCATCGACAAGGATGGCTGGCACGATATCGGTCATGGTCCGGGTTCTGTGCATGGTCACTTTGTCAAATGGCATACGATCTCCGACGAGGCGCAAGCCGTGGTCGAGGACGTGGCGCGCATCCGTAGCCATCCGCTGGTACCGAAGAACATACCGATCTACGGCTACATCTATGATGTTCGGACCGGCAGACTGGTTGAAGTGCCGGCCGCAACGGCAGCGGGTCACGCGGCTTGACGCGGCTCGATCTCGACACAATCGTCGCTCGTCATCCCTCGAATGATCTCGGGGAAAACTCGTCCTGATGCACATGGGGGTCGGGAAGGCTATTCGAAACAGGCACGAATTGTGGCGGGCGCCCTTTGGGGCGCCTCGCGCACTCACACTTATTTTGTGCTTTTCGCTTCTGACCGCCGCTGCGTTGCGACCGGATTACACGATAACTAGAGGAAGAAATTGAGAGCGCCTTGGAAATTCTTCATGTGATCAATCCATATCAGTCGTTGTCCGGTTTCGCCGTGGGCTTGCTGGTCGGTTTGACCGGGGTAGGCGGCGGCGCCCTGATGACGCCCCTTTTGGTGCTTCTTTTCGGCATTCACCCGACCAGCGCCGTGGGCACCGATCTTCTCTACGCCTCGATCACGAAGACCGGCGGCACACTGGTTCATGGAGTAAACAAGACAGTGAATTGGCATATCACGGGACGGCTCGCATCCGGCAGTATTCCTTTCGCCGGGCTCACGATCTTCACGCTGTTCTATTTTGCCGGCGAGAGCGCTTCGATCGCTCAGATAATCTCGACAGTGTTAGGATTTGCCCTGATCCTGACCGCGGTGGCGCTGATATTCCGCAAGTGGATCCTCGATTTCTTCGGCCGGCGGTTGGGCGAACTGACGCCCTCGCGCACCAAGTGGCTGACGGTCGCGCTAGGGGCATTGCTGGGCGTGCTCGTGTCACTTTCCTCCGTCGGTGCGGGGGCTATTGGGGTTACGGTACTGCTGATTCTTTATCCGCGCCTTCCCATCGCCCAACTCGTTGGATCGGATATCGCGCATGCCGTACCGCTGACGCTGATCGCAGGTGTCGGCCATTGGTATCTCGGCGACGTCAATTTCGTGCTCCTTCTCTCTCTTTTGATCGGGTCCTTGCCCGGCATCGCCATTGGAAGTCATATCGCCGCGCGCGTTCCCGACCAGGTGCTGCGCCCCATCCTTGCGGGCACTCTCGCGGTGATCGGCGGCAGGCTGATCGTGTGACGTTGCGGGGGGCAGCCAATCTGGGGGTGCTCAGTTGCAAGTCGGGCGGCAGCAGGGAATGATGCGACGACGCATGGCCTCTTCCAAGATATAGGGCCGTTTTTTACCCTGTCGCCACAACTTGTAGCCCCGTCCAAAATTGAGGGAGGGCCCAACTAGATGGCGAAGCACCGCCTCGCGATGCAGGTGTCATCGTAACGTCATCTGCATGGGCTAGGAGTCACGTCAAACGAGAGCAAATCGCATGGCGCGCCAGCGTTGGGGGTTTCCCAGGTCCCTTCGGTGCCGGGTCGTCGATCTATCGCGTCATAATCGGTCGGAAGGGGAGCCATAGATGGCCGACACCGTCGCAACCAAAGTGCAGAGCCGATCGAACGCCAGGACGGTTCAGGAATATATCGACGAATTGCCGGTATGGTCGGACGGCACTTCGCTCAAATCCACGCCCATGACGGGCATGCAGTGGCGCATTTGGATGCTCGCTGCCTTCGGCAAGTTCTTCGAGGGGTTCGTCGTGTTCATGGGCGGCGTCACAATGCCGCTGATCACCCGACAATTCCACCTCGCTGCCGCCGAAAAGGGCTTGGTCACTTCGGCGAGCCTTGCGGGCATTCTGGTCGGTACCATTCTGCTCGGCGGCCTCTCAGACTATTTCGGCCGCAAACGGATGTTCATTGCCGAGATGATCATCTTCTGCCTGTTCCTAACGCTCTTGATCATGGTGGGAAGCTTCTGGTCGCTGGTGATCTGCCTGTTCGGCATCGGCTTGGCGCTCGGGTGCGACTACCCGACCGCGCACATGATCATCTCAGAGAGCATACCCAGCGTCTCGCGCGGACGCCTTGTGCTCGGCGCGTTTGCCTTCCAGGCGATTGGCGCCATGTGCGGCATCGCGATCGGCGCTGTCGTCCTCATCATCTACCCGAGCCTCGATGCGTGGCGGTGGATGTACGCGACCGCACTGGCGCCGGCGGTGGCCATCACCCTCGGTCGCTTCTTCATCACGGAAAGCGCGAACTGGCTGATCGTGCGCGGCCAGCATGAGAAGGCGGAAGAGGCGGTGACGCGCCTGCTCTCTCGCAAGCCGAGCTATCCGCAAAAGGTGGCCCTCGCCCGCCCTGTCGCCGACGAGCAGAGCGCGTCGAAGCAAACCTTCTGGGCGCTGTTCAACTCTCGCAACCGTCGTGCGACCATTTTCTCTTCTGCACCGTGGTTCCTCCAGGACCTCGGTACCTATGGCATCGGCGTTTTCACTCCCACGCTGATCGCCGCGGCCCTTGGCAGCGGTCCCGACAAGATCCGCAGTCCGGCCGATTTAATCGCAAGTGGCGTTCAGGCCGCGAAAGCCTCGGCGCTCACCACCTCGCTCTTGATCGTCGGCATCGTCTTCGCGATCGCGCTCGCCGACAGATTCGGACGTATCCGCCTTCAGGTGTTCGGCTTCCTCGGCTGCGCCGTCGGTCTCGTCATCGCCACGTTGTCGATCGACGCCGAGGGCGCACTCAAGCTCAACTTAATCATGGCCGGCGTCATGCTGTTCAACTTCATGACCAACCTTGGTCCCAACGCCCAGACCTATTTACTCGCAGGCGAGGTGTTCCCGACCGAGGTACGCGGCATGGGCGCAGGTTTTGCGGCGATGATCGGCAAGATCGGCGCGGTCGCCACTACCTTTGGATTCCCGATACTGCTCGCCAGCATTGGCACCCGCACGCTGCTTTACGCCCTAGCCGTCAGCTCGGTTCTGGGCGCGATCGTGACCTGGATGTACCGCATCGAGACGACCGGCGTGAACCTCGACCGCATCGGTCGGTGAGCGAACGAGATCAGGAGACCCAAGTCATGACGCAGAGACTTCGCCGCGGGCTCGGCGGCGGCGCCATCGTCTTGGCGCTCGCAATCCCGCTCGCAGAGGCGGCTCCCGTTGTCCTCAACGAAAGCGGCTCGACCCTGATCTTCCCGCTTTTCCAGTCCTGGATTGCCGGCTACAAGAACGTTGCTCCCGACGTCAACATCACCGCAGCGGCAACCGGCTCAACCGCCGGCAACGAAGAGGCGATCGCGGGATCCGTTCGAATTGGCACCTCCGACGCCTATCTTTCCGACACCGTCGCCGCGCAGAACCCGGATATCCTCGATATCCCACTTGCCATCTCCGCCCAGACGATCAACTACAATTTGCCGGGTCTGAACGGCACGCACATCAAGCTCGACGGCCCGACCGTCGCTGCCATCTATTCTGGGACCGTCACCGAATGGGACGATCCTGCGATCAAGGCGATGAACCCGGACGTGACGCTGCCGCACCATGTCATCGTCCCGGTTCACCGCGCTGACGGCTCGGGCACCACGTTCGTCTTCACCCAGTTCCTGGATTTCTCGGCCGAGACCTGGGAAGACAATCCCGGTTACGGCAACACAGTCTCGTGGCCCGACGTCGCCGGAGAGAAGACCGGCGTCGGCAATGAGGGCCTTGTTCAAACGCTTGCCACCACTCCCTACGCAATCGGCTATGCAGGCACCACCTACGCCGACCAGATCGCCAAAGCCGGTCTCGGCACGGCCATGATCAAGAACCAGGCTGGCAAATTCCTGCTCCCCACGCCGCGGTCGATTGCCGACGCGGCCGCACGTCTCGACTCGCGCACGCCACCCTATGAGCGAATTACCCTGGTCTACGCGCCGGGCGATGACAGCTACCCGCTGATCAATTATGAGTATGCCGTCGTGTCGAAATCGCAGCCCACCGCCGCGACGGCCGCGGCGCTTCGTTCCTTCCTGCGCTGGGCCATCTCGGAAACCGGCGGGAACGATAAGAAATACCTAACGCACGTCGACTTTATCCCGCTGCCGGATTTCATTCGTGGCCTCAGCGAGGCGCAGATCGACGAGATCAAGTAAAGTTCAGCCGCATTTGAGGGATATCGCAGTATCTGCTTTCGGCGCATTAATTCGTCCCTCGTGCAGAAAGCCGAGTGATGTTGATTCACTCACGCGAAATTTGGTTGCCGGTCGGTGAGTGTGGCGCAATGAGGACGCGCAAAAACGCTTTGGTGGCCGAGGATCGTCGTGAGCAAATTGCCCGTCGCACCACCCACATCGATGATGGCCTCGAACTGAGAAAAATCTTTTCGGGTACCCCGCGACGCTGTCGAGCCACTGACCGGCAGCATCGACGACGCTTTGATCCGCATGGTTCCGGCAGGCTCGGAAGCGATTAGACTACTTGTTACGTACGCCCGCGCGATTGCGGAGGAACAACAATCTTTGGACACGCCGGAGCTCCAGCGACTTGTCGCAACCCACATTCATGATCTCTCCGCGGTGGCTCTAGGCGCCACTCGAGAGGGCCACGCGATCGCCAAGGGGCGCGGCATTCGTGCCGCGCGGTTGCGCGCGATCATCTCCGATACAACAGCGAATCTCGGCGACTGCGAAATGACCGTTGCCGCAGTCGTGCAGCGGCAGCAGGTGACGCCGCGTTATTTGCATAAGCTCTTCGACGGGGAAGAGCTCAGCTTCTCCAGCTTTGTCCTCACCCAACGCCTTTCTCGCGCGCACCGGATGCTGTGCGACCCGCGATTTGGCGATCGCAGCATCAGCTCAGTTGCATTCGATGTTGGGTTTAGTGATCTCTCCTATTTCAATCGTACTTTCCGTCGACGGTACAATGCGACGCCGACGGATATAAGACATTCGGCGGGAAGGAACGATTCATCCCCCACCGCTAGCCGAAGTTGATCGCGATCCAGGCCTAGTCTGTGGCCCGCGCGCTGCATGGCGAGCCGGATCATTCTTTGGAGGATCGCGCGCTAGCCGATCGAAGGCGCCCAGCAACCTAGGCGACAACGTGGCCATGCAAAGCTCCATGACATGCGTCATTCCCCCCTCTTGGAGTTACTCTGCCGAAGTTATGAGACAAAATCTTCGGCCGCTTATGCGGTTACCTCATCGAACCTCGACAAGGTCGACCGTCCAACTCAAGGATGGTCACCGCGTTTGGTAAACTCAGTGGAATGGAGGGGCGCCGTGAGATCGGCAGGAAGATAAAGACAGGAGTGCTCACGGAGAAGACGCAGCAACCCGGCGATAGATTAAATCTTTCTACTATATTGGCGGAGAACGTGTTGCTCGAACTGCTGGCACGAGGCGCGTCCGCCGCTGTCTCTGGGATTGATGCCATGCTTCCTTTCCCGGACGGGTTGATAAGCGGGCGGCGCGACTATTCTTCCGACATCCCGCGCCGCGCAGGCCTTGGTATACACGTTCGCGCCAACCGAGATAGACTGAATTGTTTGAGTAACGAGATGTACGCAGTTCCTCCGCCTATGCTCCAGGTCCAACATTGACGCGGACGACATTTTCGCCGGGCGAGGCGCGGCGTCTCGCGCTCGCGGCCCAGGGATTTGGACGGCCGCGGCCGGCCAACAGGCCTGGCTGGCGCGACTTGCACGGCGTCGTCAAGCGCCTCGGCCTACTTCAGATCAATTCGGTCAACGTGCTGGTTCGGGCGCATTACCTGCCGCTTTTTTCGCGGCTGGGACCGTACGATCGCGCTAGCTTCGACGCAAAGACATATCGGCGGGGCGCCGGCGCGCTCTTCGAATATTGGGCGCACGAGGCATCCTTGCTGCCGATCGAATTGCATCCGCTTTTGCGTTGGCGCATGGCGCGTGCCCGCAATATGGATGGCATCTACAAGCGCTTGGCCGAATTTGCTCGCGAGCGCCGCGCGTTCGTCGAAGCGGTGCTGGCCGAGGTCGCGGCGCGCGGCCCGATTTCCGCCGCCGAGCTCGGCCGACGGGAGCGACGCAGCAATGGGTGGTGGAGTTGGGATGAAGGCAAGCTCGCCCTCGAATACCTCTTCTGGGCGGGACTGGTCACGACCGCGACGCGGCGCGGTGCCTTCGAGCGCGTCTACGATTTGACCGAACGCTTGATTCCGCGCGCCATCCTGGAGGCTCCGACCCCGACCGAGGCCGACGCCATGCGCGCGCTCCTGCAGATCGCGGCTCGCGCTCTCGGCATTGCCACCGTCGGCGATCTGCGCGATTACTTCCGTCTGCCCGTCCCCGAAACGCGGCGCGCCGTCGCCGAGCTCGTTGAGAGCGGCGTCCTGACGAAGGTTGTGGTGAAGGGTTGGGCCAACGAAGCTTTTCTCGATGGCGGGGCCACCATTCCGCGGCGGATCGAAGCCCGCGCGCTGCTCGCACCGTTTGACCCGCTGGTCTGGGAGCGTTCGCGCACCGAGCGGCTGTTCGATTTCCGCTATCGCCTGGAGATCTACACGCCGGCGGCCAAGCGTGTGCACGGTTATTACGTGCTTCCCTTCCTCCTCGGCGATCGCCTCGCGGCCAGGCTCTGTCTCAAATCCGACCGCGCCGGCTCGACGCTACAAGTACGCACGGCTCACGGCGAGGAGGGCGTCGACCGCGGCGCCGTCGCGGAGGCGCTCTATCCCGAGCTGCGCCTGATGGCCGAGTGGCTCGGCCTCGAGCGCATTAGTGTCGCACCGCACGGCGACCTGGCGCGGTCGCTGCGCGACGCGGCTTTTGCTGCGGATATGAACGTCTACGCGTCGAGGACGAAGCGGAAGAAGCGATGAGGTGGTGCCTCATCGACTCTAAGGTCCCGAGTCCACACCGTGGCATCAGCTCTGGACCCGGGCTACTCTTGTGTCCGCCACTCGCTTCGGTATAGGGGAGCTGGAGATGCCGAGAGAGATTGCGGGCAAGGGACTGAGGCTTTCGTTGCGCCACACGCCGTGCGCCCACATCTGCCGCTACTGCCTGATCTCTAAATCGCGAAAACGCAGCGCGCTTTCGTTCTCCCGCTTCGAGCGGCTGGCTCATCGGTTCTTCGATTGGAAGGAGTCTGCGCGACGTGACGACCTCGTGATTCAAACGTTCGTGGGCCCCTCATTCGACTATGATGTCGACGTCCTGCATGGCGTCGCGCGGCTGCGCGCCCGGCGCGGCGGCAAATTCCAGATCCTCAACCTCGGCGGCCTCCGCATGAGGCGTGGTGACGAGCTGTTGGACTGGTTGGAGGAGCGGCGAGCGGCCGGCGTCGTCGGTTTCCATACGTCGCTCGCCGGCTGCGGTGAAACCCACGACCGATGGAACGGGCGCGCGGGTGATTTTGAATACCAAACCTCGATCCTACGACTGGGTGGCGAACGCGCGATGGTTCGCGTCGAACACCTTTTTCTGACACAGAACACCTTGCCGCTCTTCGATCGCCTCCTCGACATCCTGGACTCGATCCCGGGCGAGATCCGCCATCGGTCCGTTGGCCTGTTGTTCTATGCCGGCCTCGCTTCCCGGTACGAAAGCGAACGCATCACCGAGGAAGTCCGCGATCGTTTGCCCGAGCGGATCGGCCAGTTGCGCGGCGGACGATTTCAGGATTGGCGATCCGAGCGGGAATGGATTCCGATCATGAGGGAAACGGCAAGCCAGCCCCGGAAACTGGTGCTCAAGATCGATGTCGACGAGGCTAATATCGATCACCTCGAGAAAACCCCCTGCGAGCGGATCTTTATCGAGCGCGAACGCCAATATCAGGAAAGCTATCGGATGGTCCCCGCGCTCGACGAGCTCATCGACCGATACGGCGACATGACGAACCGCAGGGTCTACATGATGAGCCGCGACGTGGAGGGGCGATGGCTTGAGCTGCATGCGCGGGAAGCCGGTGCCAAGATGCCCATTGATTGAGTCTCACGACCTTGTCAGCAAGTTTGCCGCCGCGATATATTCAGGAGAATACAGCCTCATCAATGAGATCGTTTCTCTAGCCGCGCTGTCTCAACCGCGGAAATTGCCCGGGAGGTGATGATGGACCCGAAGACGACGGCGGTTGTTCTGATCGAGTACCAGAACGATTTTACCAGTGAGGGCGGCACGCTCCACAAGGCCGTGAAGCCGGTGATGGATAGCTCAAACATGCTGGCGAACACCGTCGAGATGGTCGAGAAGGCGTGGTCGATGGGTGCGACCATTGTCTTCGCGCCGATCACCTTCACCGATGACTATCACGAACTTAGCCCACAGCCCTATGGGATCCTCAAGGGCGTCGTCGATTCGAAGTCGTTTCGCAAGGGCAGCTGGGGTGCCCAGATCGTCGACGCGCTGAAGCCGAGACCCGAGGATATCGTCATCGAAGGCAAGCGCGGACTTTGCGGCTTCGCTAGCACCAATCTCGATTTCATCCTGCGGAGCCGCGGCATCACAAACATCGCTCTCGGCGGATTCCTGACTAATTGCTGTGTCGAATCGACCATGCGCACCGGCTACGAGAAGGGGTACAACGTCGCCACCCTGACCGACTGCACCGCGGCACTGAGCCACGAGGAGCAGCGCCTCGCCGTCGAGAAAAACTATCCGATGTTCTCGCGCCCGCTATCGCATTCCGAATTCCTGGGCGAACTCGCCGGCACGACGTGAGAGGCGGCGCGTCTCAGGGATGCGCGACAACCGAGCCATCAGCAACTTGCCCAGAACATCGTCAGCACGCGTAGGGTGATGAGATCGAAGCGGTGCCCAGCGGATCCAGAAGCCGAACTGCAGGTGGTTTGACCCTGAAGCAACCGCTGCGTGAGCCGCTCGTCTTCGATGAGGCACAGTCTTATGCCGGCGATCCAACGCCGGTCATTGCGGTTCGCACCTATCACTCTTCGTTGCCGATCTTTTCGGGTGCGGTGGTCGAGTTTCAGCGCGATTCCGCGAGAATGCCGCCGGGGCGCGTTCCCCAATCGTCCGGGGTTCCAGAAGGGCGGCGAAGAAGTTAGATTTCAGCGCCGATCGACGCGGTGCCGCGGCAATCCGCGTTGCCGGCCGAGCCAGGAAAAGAGGGCGACAGACCATGAAGTTCGGTATTCACAACCCGTCTTGGCTGTACGGTTCCGACCCCGCCGCGGCGTTCGAAGGAGTCAAGGCCAAGGCGCGATGGGCTGAGACCCATGGCTTCACCTGGTTCTCGGTGATGGACCATCTGATTCAGATCGGCGGAGTGGGCGCGCCGGATCAACCGTTCATGGAAGGCTGGACGGTGCTTTCCGCCTTGGCCGCTGTGACCAGCCAGATTCGTCTCGCCACGCTCGCTACGGCGGTCGGCTATCGCAATCCCGCCCATTTGGCCAAGATCGCTGCCAGCGTCGACCTGATCAGCCACGGCCGCCTCACCTTCGGCATCGGCGCCGGCTGGAACCAGGCCGAGTACCGCCAATATGGTTGGGAATTCCCGGAGCGGCCGGCTGTCCGCATAAGGCAGTTGGAAGAGGCGGTCCGGCTGATCCTAACGATGTGGGCCGAACCTCGCACTACCTTCCACGGTAAGTACTTCCACGCCGAGGCCGCCATCCTAGAACCAAAGCCCGTGCAGAAGCCACACCCACCAGTAATGATCGCCGGCGGCGGCGAGCAACTTACTTTGCGGGTGGTTGCGCGCCTTGGAGACGCCTGCAACCTAACGGTGGAATTGGATCAGCTCGAGCACAAGCTCGGGGTCCTACGTCGCCACTGCGACGATTTTAAACGAGATTACGACGCGATCGAAAAGACCAGCCTTCTCAGCATTCTTCTGGCCCGCGACGACGCCCAGGTCGCGGCGAAGAGAGAAAGACTGTCTGCGCGCGGGCCGCTCCGTGGCTTCACTGGCACGGTATCAGAGGCGATTGACTTGATCGGCCGTTACCAGGAGGCTGGCGTCGACCTGCTGATCAACAGCGACTACCGTAACGACCAGGAAACCCATGAGTTAATGGCTGCGGAGATCATCCCGCGCTTCACCTAAACGACCGCGCCGGTTTGCCGGATTTGGCGCCTCGGAAGCGGATCGAGACCGCTTGATCTCGGTCTAGCATGATTTCCCTTCGCGGGCGCTCTCTCGTCCCACGCCCGCCACTTATAGCTTGCCGAAGGCAGAAGACCTTTGCCGCCGCCCTTCACTGCGACGCAAGTCGTGGCGTGCCATGTCGTAGGAAAAAGTCGAACACTATGCCCTAACCCTAACCGAGGGATTAGTCGTTTAGGTGTAATAGAGGGCCATCGGTGCGATATCGTAGAGCAGAGGTCTCATAACCTGAAAGTCGAAGGTTCGAATCCATCCCCGCAACCAATTTAAGCCATCTGCGGGGCGGGCCACGGCGCTCACTCCCATGCTTCCTCCTGCTCCGTCCAGCCCGATTCCGGATGGTCGCCCACGTCCGGCTCGAGCGCTCCGATCTTGGTCAAGTCCCCGACCGGCGTGCCGTCCTCTCCCATGGTCACAGCATCCGCATAGCGCATTCCAAATTGTATATCTTCTGGCGCATAGCTGCGGATGTCATGCACCAAAGCCCCGAGGGTCGGGTCGCGGGCTTCGAACGTCACGAACAGTTGTGTGCCCGTCGCGATCGCTTGCGCCGAGTCGTAGCCATGCAAGGGGCTTCGCTCGTCCATTACGTGCATAAGTGTCCAGGTCAGCGGAAAAGCGGGAAGGTGCGCCCGTTCGAGCCGCAACTCCTGCGCACGACGAAAACGGTTGCCCTCTGGGGAGGTGGCGAAATGGAGCATGTTTAGCTTTGCCGCCGCGTCCAAAAGCACAGTCACACGCCTGTTCCCAATCCGCACCATCAGCGTGGGCTTGCCGTTGTGCAGCGCCACTACCGGGTTGGCGGCGAAAATTAATTTTGCACGCGGGCGCGAAAAGCGGACAAAAGTCAGGCCTGTCACGATGGCCGTGACACCAAGCCCGCAGACAATTTCGATTGCTGCGATCACATGGCCGTACAGCGTCTTGGGATACATTTCGCCATAGCCAACGGTCGCCAACGTCTCGATACTGAAGAAGAAGGCGTCCCCGAAGGTGTGAGGCCGTGCATTGGCGACTGAACCCGGAATCAGCCAATAAAGACTGGCGAAGAGGACATTCACGAGCAAGTAGAGCGCAAGCAAAGTTACGAGAAATTGCGGCCAAGTCAGCGCAACGGCGAGGTGATAGGGGTCGCGCACGTCGAAGCGCGAAGCACCCTTCTTCTTAAGCTCGTAAGAGCCGATGCGAACCCGCGCTGCGCGGGGGTCGCGTTCCATTCCAGTACCTGATTTCTGTCCCTTTTGCATTTGATGCGCCCAAGGGCTTTCAGTGTTTCAGTGCTGGGATAGCAAGGTGCTTATTGAGCGTCCAGCACCTCCATAGCCACGAACTTGCCTTTGGACGTCGATGTGCCCTGAGGTGGCAACGTCCGGGTTTTTATTCCACGAGCCGCTCCGCGGCTGCTGATGCCTCGCTCGCGTCCACGCTCAAGGGCTCTCGCCAACCCCCGAATTTCCCGAGGCCACGGAACCGCAAACCTCGCGCTAACGTCATGAGCCAATCAGCCAACCGAAGGAGCAGGCGACTTCCGATTTTGGCAGGCACGAAGCCGCCATGAATGCCGATAGGTTGAGCGTGCCTTCCCGGCCACGAAAAGTCACTTTGCGCTCGGATCAGCGAAACCGTGTCCGTGGTGCTACGTTCTCGACACTGAAGAGGAGGCAAAGCTGATTGACCGTTTGTGAGATATGAAATGGAAAAAGCGGACCCGATTCTTCCAGCGAGTTACTTGATCGCCTATGCTCCATTGCATGTTGCTGATCGTTGGAACAATTCACCTCCCGAGAATCTGTCAACTGCGCTGCCCGATGTGAAACGCATGGTCGAGGCCAGTAAAGCAGAAGATGGCTGCGTGGAATACGTTTACGCAAAGGACCTTTTCGACGCGAACCTTGTTCATGTGAAAGAACTATGAAACGATCAGGCTGCGCTTGATCGCCATTTTAAATCTGCCCACATGTTCGATTGGCGCACCACATGGCGCAGCCTGGGGATCCGTGATCGAAACCTACGCAATGACGTAGGGAAAGCACGTCGAACCTAGCTGGTCAGGCTTATTTTTGGGATGATTGCAGCGGGACAATCGGCTTGGATCTTCCGATTTTTGAGCGCCGCTGCGGAAGAGACGGCGCGGTGCGAGCGGCAGCTCAATTCCGCCATTCGTAACGGAACACCGGCGTCTTCTCGGTAAAACCTTTCAATCGCCGCTTATCAGCGCCACGAAGCGCTCGGCATTCTCTTCGCTCAGCTCGCGCACCAATTGGGAGACGATGACGCCATCGGCCTCGGCTTCGGTGCAGAGCCGGAAGGCAAGCTGAACCGTGGCGCCGAAGAGATCATTGTGCTCCTCCACCGGCTCGCCGGCATCAATCCCGATCCTCACCCGGAGGCTCTCCGCGGCATCCTGGTTGTAAGTGTCGAAGCGGCGCTGGATAGCGACAGCGCAGCGGACCGCGTTCGCTACTTTGCCGAACGCGGCCACGATGCCGTCGCCGGTGTGCTTGACTTCGCGCCCGCCATGCTTGTCGGACCAGTGAGTCATGCACCCGCACCAATTCAAGCGCTGCCGAGGCGCGCGGTCGGCTGTGTCGAGCCGACAATATCGGCAAACATGACTGCACACAGGCCGCGGTCCTGCGCCGACGCTGAAGCGCCGGGCGCAGTGCGCGGACCGCCGATGCGGCCAAGGAACGCTTCGACCGCCGTGAGATCGACCGGTACGATAGCATTTGTAACCATGCCGTGCGCCTCGCGATGAACCCGTTCGGCAGTCCGGGCGTCGGGCGCTTCCACCAGGCAGAAGTTGGTGCCCCGTTCCGCATCGAACCAGTAGGTCATAAACTTGACGGCGTATTTGGCTTGGATTTCGAGGTCGCGATGAGGGGCTTCGGCAACGTTCTCGGCGGTTGCGTCGCGCATATCGTGGCGGTCCATGAAGATTGGCATTGCGGCTCTCCCTGTTCCTTGCGGCGTCAGGGCGGTCGGTCGAATGTTCAGGTTGACGCGGAAGAGATTATCGGATCGTACTTCGCCTTGATTGCCTGAAGCCGCCGGGCATTTCCCAGATAGGCCCGCCGCACGCCGTCAGTGTCGTCGTCCGAGATGAAATTCACATAGGTCCCGGCGGTCGCGTACGGGGCGTGCATGCGTCGAACAGCGAACGCGCCCAGGCAATGCATTTCGGATCATCGGTCGGATCGCGCCAACAGGTATGAATGTTGATCAGGAACTCTGCGCTGCGGTGCGGATAGGCGGTGGCATCCGCGGCGACGCGGTTTATGGCGCCGCCGAGCTGGGCGAACGCCAGTTCGCATTCGGGCGACGGCAGCATCGTCGCAGGTCCGCGCTCCCGGCGCGAAGAGAAGCCGGACGTGACCTTGGAAGCGATCCGCGGAGCGCCGAGGGAGCGCGGCGTCGGGTTGCCGCTAAGGTCGCCGCGCTCTGATTGGGCTGGTCGGGATGTGCGCGCTACTAGGGCTAGGATCCCGCGATACCCATCAGCTCAGTGGCCAGACCATTACCGATGGAGGTGATACGGGCGGTACGGCCGATCCGCTCGCTGAGCGCCGCTTGCCCACCAGCGCCAGGCTGATCGCGGCAATTCCTGGGCCTATTGGCCTATCAGGCCCATCAATGAGCTCGCCAGCCCTTGGAGCGCTAAAGGCGAGAACGACTTCGGCTGCGCGGCCTTTGCGTCCAGCAGTATCGCCGCGAGGCCCACGCCAGCGATGCCGACCAGTACAACCTGGCGCTTGTCTGAGATGTTGTTGATAAACGCGCCCGCAGGAAGCTGGCTGAGCAGGTTGCTCATTGTGCCGATGGTGAGTGCGCGGTCGATCGCTTGTGCAGCCCACTCAATTTTCACGAAGTAGACGGCAACGAACAAGCCAAAGCCAGTTTGCACAGCAGCGACAAAGAAATTCACGCCATCGCGGCCACGTGCATGCGGTGATCCGTCCTGAGCGAGCTCCTCGGGAGGCATTCCATCGTTCTGGGACGGAGCTTAGCCCAAAAGAGCCGCAGCGTGCTCAAGCTGGACTTCTAACGGATCGCCGCCGCTTAGGCTGTGAACCTTGCCTGCGATAGATACATCCACCGGTTCGCCGTTAGAGATCGTCACCCGAACCATCGTTCCGGCGATTCTGACCTGGACCAGTCGTCCGCGCCATCGCACGGCAAATGCCATGCTGCGCCAATGGTGCGGCAGGCGGGGATTAATACTGATACCTTCGCGCTTTAGGCTAAGTCCGGCGAAACCAAGGACAACTGACTGCCAGACGCCCCCGAGCCCGGCGATGCGTATACCGCCAGCGCTGACGGGGTTGAATTCGAGGTCGGCTGCCGCGGCCTGGTGAAAGAAGCGAAGTGCCATTTGTGAATCGCCGAGACGCGCGGCGACCAGTGCATGAAAACCCACACTCAGCGAGCTGCCGTGGGCACAGCGCGGCTCGTAGTAACGGAAATTCGCTGCCGCCATCGCGCCCGGGAATTCCTCTGGCAGCAGTGCAAGCAGTGCAACAACGTCGGCCTGCTTAACGACCTGAGAATGCATTGTGCGCTCTCGACCGAGCACCACGTCGATTGCAGCCCTGCGACCGGCATACAACGACAGATCGAGCGGTTTGAGTTTGTGGAAGCCGGCAAACTCTTCGTAAATGCCAGTCGCAGGATCGAGGCCGGTCACAATCCGCGTTACCGCGTCGCGCCAATCGTCGAGTTCTGCATCACCAAGCGCCAGCTTCTTGAAGAGAGCAGCGGCGCGATCGGGCCAGCGCTGCCGCAGCAGGTCGATTGCTTCGAGCGCTCGCGCGATGTTCCAACGCGCCATCACGTTGGTGAAGGCGTTGTCGTCCACATCTTCGTGGTATTCATCGGGCCCGATGACGTGGCGAATATGCCGTTTGCCATCCGCCTCGGCCATGGCGCGAGATGACCAAAATCGGGCGGTCTCAAGCAGGATCTCAGCCCCTGCCAGGAGGAAGAACTCATCGTCACCGGTTATTTGCCAGTATTGCCACACGGCGTAAGCGATATCGGCGCTGATGTGCTGCTCAAGTTTCCCGGTCAGGATATCGACCACGGTGCCGTCTTGTCCGAACACTCGTTCGGGCGTGGTCTCCTCGCCTGTATCGGCCGATTCCCAGGCAAACAGGGCACCCCGGCAGCCGATGGATGTGGCCTTTGCGCGCGCTGCAGGCAATGTGTGAAAGCGGTACATCAGCAACGCACGCGCCGCCTCCGGCCACACCGCCGTATAGAACGGCAATAAATAAGTTTCGGTATCCCAGAATACATGACCGAAATAGGCATCACCCGTGAGCCCTCGGGCGCCGACCGAGACATGTTCGTCGTTGGGGTTGGCAGCGCTGGTCAGGTGATAGACAGCAAAGCGCAGTGCCTGCTGTACCGCGTCATCACCTTCGATGATGACATCACCGGCGCGCCAACGCGCATCCCATGCGGCTTCATGTTGGGCAAGCACCGCGCGCCAGCCGAGCGCGCGACTGCGCGTGAGTGCTTTCTCGGCGACCGGTCCGGGATCGTCTTCAGCTCTATCGGCCCGGGCGACCGCGACGATACGGTCTAATTCGATCGGCTGACCGGCGACGGACTGCCAACGCCAGACCCATCGCAGAAAAAACGGGCGGTCGGGCACAACCGGCACGCCTCCGACACGCAGCGCCACGCTGCCCGTCATCGCGATGCTTTTACCCGTGCCTTCGGTGCGCCAGGCACCCAAATCATGCTCCAGGCGGACAGGTTCCATTCCAAGACCGGCCATCGCGAAATTGGCTTCCAACCAGACGTCCACGCCGTCTCGGTCCAGCGAGAAGCGCAAAAGCTGCAATCCCGTCGCCCGGTCTGCCAGCGAGACGAGGCGTAGCTCGCTCCCGCTAAGCCCGATACCGGACTCCGTGCGATGATTCAGTTCCGACAATAACACGCCCCTCTTCAGATCGAGAATGCGTGCACTTTCAACAATCTGTCCGGCGCTCAGAACCTGTGGTTTTCCATCCAGCACGATGCGCACGCGCGACCAGTCGGCGACCGGGACCAGCGCCGGCACGGGTGGCTCGGTATTAGGCCGGTCGAATAGGCCGGCCACATAGCAGCGTGGCCATGACGCCCACTTAATGTAACCGAGCCAGCTGAGCCAGGTCGAGCCGCGGCTGATCGCGCGAGCGGCGCGCATTCCCAGAAACCCGTTTGACAGTGCAAAGCGAGAACTCGACTGCGGTCTCGGTCACCACGCTGTAGCCCTCGTGGCGGAGGCTCCAGAGGGGGTCGCGTGCCGGCTGCAGCGCCTCATGCATGGGCCGATGCCTCCGCGGCGGGTTTGATGCGCAATGTGCCATCGGGGATGGCGCTGACATCGACCTGATCAAGGCTTGTCACCACGAGATCGGCGTCGGCTGCGCGGAGCAAGGCCTCATCACCGAGTTCGGGCTATGCCGAGTGCGGCCATTCCACCGGCACGTGCGGCTTTGATGCCAGCGGGGGCGTCCTCCACAACCAGGCACTGCTCCGCGGGCAAGTTCAGCGCCTTCGCGGCCAGCAGGAAGAGAGCCGGGTCCGGTTTGCCACGAGGAACGTCTGTCCCGCTCAGATCGGCGTCGAATATCGATAGCAGCGGGCTGCCGTCCGGTACCGTCAAATGGCCCAGCATGGCGGCAACGTTTTTCGAAGAAGATGCGAGGGCAAGCCGAAATCCGGCTGCGTGCAGCGCAACTGCGAGGCGCACCGCATCGGGGAAGGCCTCGAACTCGCGCGCCGCAATCAGGCGGTCGATCAGCGCCTGCTTCTTGGCTGCATATTGGCGAGCAAGCGCCGTCGCATCGGACACGCCCAGCCCCTCCAGGGTTGCCCGCGCTCCGGCAAGGCGCGGCTTGCCGGCAACCCTCGCCTGATAGAATTCGGTGGTGAACAGAACCGGATCCGCGAAGCCGGCCAATGCTTCACGCCACGCGCGCTCATGGGGCGAAGCCACCAGCACGCCATCGACATCGAAGATTGCGCCTAGTAGCTTCCTTGGTGCGGTTGTTTCAGACATTGTTTTAACCTCCGTCGAATCAGCGCGTCACTGCAGTTTCCTACTCGCTGGTCCAATCCTTGATGTCCGGTATCTCGTTGCCGCGCGAGATGTCGTGTTTGATGGCGCGAGTCATAGGATGATTTTCTCCGGGCAACCTGCGCCCCAATCGCGTCTGTCCCGCCCGTTCGTGTAGTCTCAATTTATCATCGCTCGTCGTGCCAATTGAGCTCCGGAACAAAATTATAGAGATGGTCCGGTTCCCTGTATCCGTGGGCGCGCTGTCGCTTTGGCAACTTCACCTTCTTATATGGCACGCTTTTGTAGGGAATCTGCGCCAGAATATGACTGATCACATTCAGTCGTGCCCGCCTCTTGTCATCGGCGCGAGCAACGAACCAAGGAGCCGTCTGTGTGTCAGTCGCTGCGAACATTTCATCGCGCGCGCGCGAAAAATCATACCATCGACTATAGGACTCCAAATCCATCGGCGAAAGCTTCCAGATTTTTCGTCCATCATCAATGCGATCGGACAATCGACGCGTCTGCTCGCGATCACTTATTTCCAACCAATATTTTAACAAGATGGTCCCGGAGTCGATGATCGCCTGCTCAACGGGAGGCACCAGTTCAAGAAAGCGCTTGACCTGTTCCTCCGTGCAGAAACCCATAACGCGTTCGACGCCGGCTCGGTTATACCAACTCCGATCGAAGATGACGATCTCCCCTGCCGCCGGAAGATGAGGGATGTACCGCTGAATGTACATCTGCGACTTTTCTCTTTCTGTCGGTGTCGGGAGTGCGACGACACGAAAAACGCGCGGGCTCACCCGTTCCGCGATGGCTTTAATTGTGCCACCCTTTCCTGCGCTGTCACGGCCTTCGAATACGATACATACTCGCTTGCCTTCATGAACTACCCATCGCTGCAATTTGACTAGCTCAATGTGCAGCTTTGCGAGTTCTCGCTCGTAAGTTTTCCGTTTCAATTTGCTATTTGGATCCTCCCCTTCGTCATGGGCAGCCATCTTGGTCTCAGTCAAATGCACTCTCTCCTCACGACGTTTCCGACCTACAACGGCACGGCGGTTCATTTGCCTTTCAGGTATCCGTTTGATCATGTGTGGCCTTCTCCTCCTTCTCGGGGTCCACGGTAAGGTAGAAATTGTCTAAGGATCACCACCTCATTTTGACGATCACCAACCTATTAGGCTAGAAAACCCTCAGGTTACCATTGGGCCGGTGTTGTCTCTTGAGGGAATGCAACGGCCCAAGCGGGCTCCATCGTGAAACCGGCGAAGGCATTGCGTCGGCAAACATTGCCGCATTGCGGAGTATCTATATCGCAGCGTGGCATTGGTCAGACCCTTGTCGGAGCCGTGAAAACTTCTCCGTGGAAGCCGTCTCAGCCGTCTCGGCGGGAAGCGATCGACAGTAGAGCCAGTTGCGCCGCCGCGATGCGCGACCGACGATTAGCGCCTAGTGCCGGCCGAATGCGGCACACAGAGCAGGCATCCCCATCGTTGTTCGCCGTCCCATTCGGTTGACGAGCCACCAAAACCGGAACGAAAGCCAATACCGCCCATGTCCACCAAACTCTTCGGGGTTCCCCGTGTCCAGAGCCGTTTCAAATACTCAAATGATGCCGATAGTGGGACTATCGGGTGTGACCTGGATTTCGATGAAAAAATGTGCATGGGCCAGGTACAAAGACACCGTATCGCGGATGCTAGAGCGCGCGGCGCCATTATTGTCCATTGTGACAATAGATTTACGTGTTGGTTTGGTATCGTGATTAGATCGTCGATTGATCTTTCCACACTGCCGTACACTAGGAGCACCCGATCCGTGCCACCAAAGGTTTATGTAGTAGACGATGACCCAGCGAACTTGCGAGCGGTCGCCCGGTTGCTGAGAGTCGGTGGCTTTGACGTCGAAACCTTTGCGTCGGCCGAAGATTTCATCGATCGTGCCGACCCTCGTGCAGCCAACTGTCTCGTGCTCGATATCCGTCTAGGTGGCATGTCGGGAATCGAATTGGGACGGCGACTAATAGAAGAAAGGGTTTCGCTCCCAATCATATTTGTTACCGGAGGGCTAAGGGACGGGGACGAACAGGATGCGCAAAATGCCGGGGGCGCCGCATTTTTTCGAAAACCTGTGTCGCCGAAGTTGCTGATCCAGACAATTGCTAGGATCTGTGGGTAGTCCAGGTCCAGTCTCATGCTTGGATATAAGCAAAACCATGGGCGCCGTGCGCGCGATCAACCTCAATGGTAATGGCAATCTGACTTGATCGTCGGCGGCTGACGCCGAATGGAGGTTAGCGGCAAGGTGACACGTACCGTCGTCCCTCGGCGACCCGAATTGATCGCGAGCGCACCTTGCAATTGTGCCGCACGAGCGCGCATTCCCGAGATACCAAGTCCGGGCACGATATTCTGTGCCGGGGCGAATGCGGAGCGCGGCATGCCTCTGCCGCGATCCATTACGGACACTACTAACGAGTTGCGGCTTGGGCGCAAGGACACCGTAACGACTTTGCTCCCCGAATGGCGGTACACGTTAGTCAGCGCCTCTTGGACAATTCGAAACAGGGCTGTCTTAGCATTCAGTGAGACCCGTGGCAGCGCGATGGTCACTTTCAAGGCCGACTTGATCCCAGTTCGTCCTTCGAAACCGCGCAAATACCAACGGAGTGCCGCTGCAATTCCAAGCTCACTGAGGATCGGTGGATGCATCACGTAACTTAACGTTCGGAGGTCCTTGAGCGAATGCTCTAGCAAATGTATGGCATCTTCCAAGTCGCGATCGCGATGTTTCGCATTCTCAGCGAATTTCTGTGCATTCTCTATATATAGCTTAGCGCTGGCCAATTCCTGGACAGTCGTATCATGGAGCTCCTGTGCGATTCGTTTGCGTTCGCCTTCTCGAATCAGCAGGCACTGCAACGACTTATCGCTCTGGGGGTAAATGACGGCTTGAGTTGGTACGCTCGTCAAGTCGCTGACTGTGCTCTCGAAGTGGTCGCCATCGAGCGAGCAGTCCGCGAGCGATTGGCGTTGATGCTTTCGCGCGAAGTTCAAGACAGCCATGCGATTGCACCTCCAATCGGCAGGAAATTCCTCCAGATGCTCGAACACTGGGTCATTACCGGTCTGAGCAGATAAAGCAATTGCGTCGTCAAGATATTGATCAAAATCGGTCTCAGATGAAGCGATATAGATTGCCCGCTTGTCACCATCGAAAAGCGTCCAGCGCAAGTGGCGAAGCTCGTGTAGCGACGGCGTCTGATGAGAAGCCTGAAGCGACTTTTCCAATTTTATGCCAAAAGCACGAATCGCATCGCCCCTGCCTGGTTTTACCCGGCAGACGATAGTGAAGCCACGTGCCGGCATCATTGACGTCAGCAACCCCACCCCCAATTGGGTCAGACGAATGACGAATAGAGAGGCGACCGCATATGCCTACTAGTGGTCAGGCTACAAAGGATGTCCGCCCGCTTCTATTGTCCCAAAGTACTAGGGGATTAGCCCATTCTGGCCCGATACAGATGCCGGCGCAGGGAATTCTGGCGGCACGGCCAAATTCTTGCTACGCATTAGGGGGCGCATATCATTGCGGCCTGCTCACTTCGGTTTGGCTCGGCGGTAGTCTGCGGATCACCATCAATGAAGAAACTGACGAAAGGTCAGCCTGGGCGGCGATGTGTTGATGGCTATTCTCGCGCCAATGGATGTCATGCCCCAGTTTGGCAGCATTTGCAGGACATCGTGGTTGTTTATTACATGGGTCTGTTGACGAGGTCGGTGGCTAATTCTCTGGCAGTCGTCCCGCAAGAGTCCGTTCGGTTCGACGGAGCCCGAACCAAAAAGGAACCCACCACAGCGCGTTTGCGGTGATTATCAGGGCGCCGGACGCCCTTGCGGCGACCTATACAACCCCCATCGGCCGCTACGCAAACTCTAGAAATTTTTCCAGGGTTGGGCCTGATACTGCTCAGCCGTCGTCGTAGCTAGCGTCGGCTCCAACAGATCGAGTTCGCTCAAGCATCCCAGTGCTCGCGGCGGCGTCGAGTATGAAGGGGTCTATTAATGACCAAACGACGTATCATCGTTTTGGCCGGTCTGGTTATCTTGGTCGCGGCGATCGGCGGAGGCTACTATTACTACGTTTCGCTGCAGCGCACATTGCCTCGCGGAATCGTGTTCGGCAACGGTAGGATCGAAGGCGACGAGATTGCAATAGCGACGAAATACGCGGGTCGCATCGCGGAAATCGATTTCCAAGAGGGCGATTTAGTTAAGCCGGGGCAGGTGCTTGCACGTATGGACACGAGCGAGCTCGAAGCCTCCGAACGCGCAGCCGCCGGGGCCGTCGCGCAGCGCACCAAGGACGCGGATGCCGCGCGCACAATGATCAAAGTGCGCCAATCTGAGCTCGATCTCGCAAACAGCGAGCTCAAACGCGGTCAGGTGTTGGTCACTAGGGACGCCATCAGTCGACAACGTGTCGAGCAATTATCGGCAGCACAGCGCTCGGCACAAGAGAGGCTTACTGCAACGAAGTCCCAGGCAGATGCCGCCGACAGCGCGGTGTTTTCTGCCAAGTCGGAGCAGGAGCGGCTGCAGCACATGATCAAAGACGCATTGCTGCTGGCGCCAAAGCTAGGTCGAATCCTCTATCGCCCGGCAAACATCGGCGAGACCCTCCCCGCAGGTGGGCAAGTCGCGACCATGGTCGATTTGGGCGATATATACATGACCTTCTTCCTGCGTAGCGCGGACGCCGCCAAGACCAGAATTGGGGCGCCGGGCCGAATCGTTCTCGACGCAGTCCCAAATCGGCCAATTCCGGCCTCGATTTCGTTTGTCTCACCGCGTGCGCAGTTCACTCCCAAGCAGGTTGAAACTCAATCTGAGCGCGAGCGGATGATGTTCCGAGTCAAACTGCGAGTTCCGGCCGACCTGATCAAGGCCTACATCGACACGGTTAAGACCGGCATGACGGGCGTCGCCTACGTCAGACTTGACCCCAACGTCGAGTGGCCAGCTTGGCTGGAGTCGGACCTGACCACGGCTTACGCGGCCTCCAAATGACCGATGCTGCAGTTGATGTTCGTACCGTTCGGCACAGGTACAAGGGCGTCGTCGCGGTCGACAATGTAACTCTCACGGTTCCCGCTGGCTCGACGATGGCGCTAATCGGACCCGACGGCGTCGGCAAATCGACGCTGCTCGCGCTGATTGCGGGCGTTAAACGGATTCAGACCGGGACAGTGTCGGCCCTGGGCGCCGATTTGGGCAATCGCGTTCAAAGGCAGCGCGTTATGCCGCGTATCGCCTATATGCCCCAAGGACTTGGCAAAAATCTTTATACCGCACTGACTGTGCGTGAAAATGTCGATTTTTTCGGGCGCCTCTTTGGCCAGGATCGCAAAGAACGCGAAGCGCGCATTTCGAAGCTGCTTGGGGCGATAGGCCTCGCGCAATTCACCGATCGCTATATGGGAAAGCTATCTGGCGGCATGAAACAGAAGCTGGGTCTGTGCTGCGCCCTGGTGCACGATCCGGACCTGCTTCTGCTCGACGAGCCGACGACCGGTGTGGACCCGCTTTCGCGCCGGCAATTTTGGGAGCTCGTCGATGGCATCATGAAGGCCCGGCGCGGCCTTACCGTTATGGTTGCCACGTCCGACATGGACGAGGCCGACCGCTTCGAGCGCGTCGTCATGATGGACGGCGGCAAAATATTGGCGGACGGGTCCCCCAGCGAGCTCAAGAAGACAACTAACACCGATACGCTGGAGCGTGCCTTCGTTGCTTTGTTGCCGAGCGAGCGAAAGGCAGGAATGGGAGGCATCTCCTCGACAACGGCGGCAATTCCGGAAGACGCTCCTGTGGCGATCGAGGCGCAAGAACTGACGAAGCGCTTTGGCAGCTTTATTGCCGTCAATAATGTGAGTTTCTCTATTCAGCAAGGAGAGATCTTCGGATTCCTCGGTTCAAACGGCTGCGGCAAAAGCACGACGATGAAAATGCTTACGGGCCTGCTGCCGCCGACTTCGGGAGAGGCGCTATTATTCGGACGCCACCTCGACGCCAACGACATCGAGACAAGGCGGCGCATCGGTTACATGTCGCAGGCGTTCTCGCTCTATGGCGAGTTGACAGTCGGGCAAAACATTCATTTGCACGCTGAGATCTTTGCGCTGCGGGGGCAGACCGGTGCGGTACGCGTCAAGGCAGTGGTCGAACAATTCGGTTTGGTATCTTATTTGGATGATCTACCGGAATCGTTGCCGCTTGGCGTCCGGCAGCGTCTCTCGCTGGCTGTGGCTGTCATTCATGAGCCACAGATCCTGATCTTGGATGAGCCGACCTCCGGGGTCGACCCGGTCGCGCGCGATATGTTCTGGGCGCAACTCATCACGCTCTCGCGCCAGCAATCGGTCACGATTTTTGTTACCACCCACTTCATGTCAGAGGCGCTGCGCTGCGACCGCATTTCGTTCATGCATGCCGGCCGCGTTATTGCCTGTGACACCCCGGCAAAGCTCCAGGCAGAACAGCATACTGAATCGCTCGAAGAGGCGTTCATTGCCTATATGCAAAAGGGCGGAGCCGAAGAAACGTTGCCCGATGCATCATCCGCGTTCAGTAGCGAAAGCGTCGGCGGGGTCAAAGAGCAGCCCAGTTTTTCTTTGCGCCGCATCCTGGCCTACGGGTGGCGTGAGGCGATCGAGTTAGCGCGAGATCCGATCCGATTGACAATCGCCTTGGCGGGCACGCTTGTTCTTATGCTGGTGTTCGGCTTTGGCATTACCCTCGATGTCGATCGCATCAATTTTGGTGTTTTGGATTTGGATCATTCGGCAGAAAGCCGCGCCTATATCGACGAATACGCGGGCTCTTCGTACTTCGTCCAGCGTCCACCGCTCCAAAGCAGCGCAGATTTATCAAGCCGGCTTAGATCACACGCGATCACGTTCTCTGTAGAACTGCCACCGGATTTCAGCAGAAACATTCGCCAGCGACGGCCGGTCGACGTTGCCGCAACCGTCGACGGATCAAACGTTTTCTTCGCATTGACTATTATCTCCTACGTCACCAGCCTTAACGATCGGTTTGTGCAATACTTGGCGGGGTTTGGCCGATCGAACGCATCGGCGGGCGTCGAGGTGGCGACCCGCTTTCGGTACAATCAAGCCTTCCGAAGTGTAGAAGCAATGGTGCCGTCGACGATCGGTCTCTTGCTGGTGTTCGTGCCAGCGATTCTGACCGCGCTGTCAGTCGTACGAGAAAAGGAACTTGGCACCATCACGAACCTATATGGCACACCCGTAACAAAGCTCGAGTTTCTCCTCGGAAAGCAGCTACCCTATGTGGCGTTGGCGCTGACGAATTTTGTCGTCATGATAATTATGGCGGTCACCATCTTTGCGGTGCCCCTGAAGGGAAGTTTACTCGGGCTCGTCATTGGAGCCATCGTCTATGTCTTTGCGACGACAGCAATAGGGCTGCTTTCATCCTGCGTGACCAATACGCAGATGGCGGCCGTGTTTGGTACAGCAATCGCGACAATGCTGCCAGCCACACAGTTCTCGGGAATGTTGCAGCCCGTGTCCACATTGAGAGGCACAGGCTACATTATCGGGAAACTCTTTCCGACAACCTATTTTATGAAGGTGAGCGTCGGCGCCTTCACGAAGGCACTGTCGTTACCCGAGTTGTTGCCGTTTGTGTTTTGGACGTTTCTATTTTGGCCAGCGTTGCTTCTGATTGCGATCCTTTTGCTGCCGAAGCAGGAGAGGTAGCAGATGGATCGCCTTCGAACGATCGTTCAACTGACGTGGAAGGAGCTGATCAGTCTGCGACGAGACACGTTTATGGTGATCTTTGTTATCTACTCATTTTCTTTTGCCGTGTACAGCCAGGCAACGGGCATTTCCCAGGAACTCGCGAACGCATCTATTGCCGTGGTCGATGAGGATCATTCTCAGCTCGCCCATCGAATCATCGATGCAATCACGCCGCCATTGTTTCAGTTTCCCGTTGCACTGACTCCTGCGGAGATCGATCCGGCAATGGACAGCGCGAGATTTACTTTTATCGTCGATATTCCAGCAAACTTTAAGTCCGATATACGCGGCAACAGGTCCCCAAGCGTGCAAGTGCTGACCGACGCGACCGCCATGATGCAGGCGGGACTTGGCGCCAATTACCTCAATTCGATTATTCAGGACGAAGTTGCAAAATTCGTCATGCGGACTCGTCCCAATATACAGCGGGTGTCGGTTCAAATTCGCGCCGCGTACAATCAAGGCCTAATAGGCAGTTGGTTCACAGGCACGATGGGTATGCTCAATAACATCACAATGTTAGCCGTTCTCCTGGCGGGGGCGGCTCTCCTGCGGGAGCGCGAGCATGGGACGCTTGAGCATCTTCTGGTGATGCCGGTGGGTCCGACAGAGATCATGGTTTCGAAGGTGCTAGCCAACGCGTTGGTTATCGTCACGATAACCGGCCTTTGTATCTACATAATGTTGAAAGGGATTATCGGTGTGCAGGTGGCGGGTTCTGTAGCCTTATTCCTCTTCGGCACCGCGCTTTATCTGTTTTTTGCAACCTCCCTCGGAATCTTTCTCGGCACGATTGCACGAACCATGCCGCAAATGGGCCTAATGTTTATCCTGCTCGTCCTGCCCATGAACTTGCTTTCGGGTAGCAACACGCCAGTCGAAAGCATGCCTCCGTGGATGCAAAATGCTGTTCAAGTCTCCCCATCCACGCATTTTGTCGCCTTCGCGCAGGCAATTCTTTTTCGCGGCGCAGGGTTGTCCGTGGTGTGGCCGCAATTTCTCATCGTATTCGGCATCGGGCTGCTCTTATTCATCGTCAGCTATATGAGATTCAGAAGATTTCTTTCGGCTCAATAGCGGGGCTTCGGCGGGATCGGCGGTGGGCCGAGATTGTGGAGTGAAGATAATAAGGGGGCTCAACATGAACGCCGGATCGATAGTCCCAGGATCAACGCTCCCGCTGCTGACCTGTGAAACCCAATCAATTTATCGGTATGTGCGCGTGCTGTTGCTCGCAGTGATTGCTTTCGTGTTCGCGGCTTGCACCATGGTTGGGCCGGACTTCAAAACACCGACGGCACCGGTTGCCGGCAACTATCGCGGCGTTCCAGGAAGGGCACTGCCACCATCACGCGCGCGTCAATTGGCCGACTGGTGGACGGTCTTTAACGACCCCACGCTTAATCAATTGATCGATCTGGCTTACAAGCAAAACCTCACGTTGTTGAGTGCAGGGACGCGCGTTATCGCTGCCAGAGCCCAGCTTGGGGTGGCGATTGGCTATGAATTTCCGCAACAACAAACTCTCGGCGGCTCGTTGAACTATAACCGCGCTAGTCAAGCGGACGTTTTTTCGGCAATTGGGCCGACAACCGATTTCTGGCGAGCCTCGTTGGGCCCGCAAGTGGCCTGGGAACTCGACTTCTGGGGTAAGTTCCGACGTGGAGTTGAATCTGCTGACCAGGCCTATCTGGCATCGATAGCTACCTATGATGATGTCTTGGTGACGCTTTTGGGTGACGTCGCCACGACTTACATCGGCATCAGAACCGTGGAACGGCAGATTGAACTGGCGAAGGCGAATATTGTAAGACAACGCAAAGCGCTAAGAATCGCTCAGGATCGCTTCAACGAAGGAAGTACGACGCGCCTTGACGTGTACCAAGCGCAAAATGTCTTGGGTGCGACTGAGGCGCAAGTGCCCCTATTGCGAATTCAATTGCAGCAAGGAATTGACCTCCTCCACGTCCTGCTTGGGATTCCACCGCAATCGCTTGACGCCATTCTTGGTCGGTCGATTGGTATTCCTGTCGGGCCCAATGATATCGAACTCGGGATCCCCGCAGATCTTCTTCGACGACGGCCGGATATCCGCGCTGCGGAGCTCACAGCGGCGGCGCAAAGCGCGCAAATAGGGATCGCGAAGGCAGATCTTTATCCGGCATTTTCGCTGTTCGGAACCGTCGGTTTGGCCTCAACCAATGTCGGCGCGGCACACCTCAGCGATTTTTTCACGCATAAGGCCCTTACCTTTTCATTCGGCCCGTCGTTTCAATGGAATATCCTGAATTACGGCCAGATCACGAACAACGTCCGGGTCCAAGATGCATATTTCCAGTCACTCCTGATCGACTACAAAAACACGGTGATCAAGGCACAGGAGGAGGTGGAAGATGGCATTGCCGGCTTCGTCCTGGCTCGGGAGGAAGCGGCCTCGTTGGCGCGAAGCGCCAAAGCCGCACAAGGTTCACTGAATATATCCTTCGATCAATATAGTGAGGGATTGATTGATTTCACAACCGTTCTGACGGCTCAGCAGAACTTGCTGACGGCAGAGAACAATCTGGCGGTCGCCAGGGGATCGATCGCGACCAGTTTGGCAAAGACCTATCGCGCTCTCGGTGGCGGGTGGCAGACCGTTAGAAACGGCAATTCGTTCATCACCCCTGAAACGCGAGAGGAAATGGTGAACCGCACAGATTGGGGCGACGTACTGCCCCCCACTGGAACACAACCCCAGCCGGGACTCCCCCCGACCACCGGCTTCTGGCACTGGCTTGGTATCCGGCCGCCGGAATTTTAAGTGGGTGGCTGCATCCCGAAGTCCCAAGCCAAAGGCCCAGCGCTTCGACATGGAGACCAGCATAGCCCCACTAACCAACTGTCAAGGTTCAACGATCCGATTTCGCACCGCGTAGCGGACCAGCGCTGCAAACGAACTTATTTTCAGTTTGCGCATCACCGTCGTGCGATGCGTCTGCACCGTCGCTGCGCTCAGGTTCAAACTGCCGGCGATACTCTTGTTTGATTTCCCCTCGGCCAACAGCCGCAACACTTGTGTTTCGCGAGCCGTCAGAACGTCATTGTCGGCAAACGCCCCCTCCGGAGCCAAAGCAGTCGAAAGCAACACCGCGGAAGTCTCGGGGGAATAGTACGGCTTATGCTCAGCAAGCGCTTCAAGGCAGGTCCTGATGTGCTCAATGGAGTCAGATTTCAGAACAAAGCCCTTTGCTCCTGCCAATACGGCCTTGCGAATCATTTCCTTAGAGCCGTGCATCGAGAAAATCATGATTTCGGCTTTTGGTACCGCGCGTAAGATTTTCAACGTCGATTCGATGCCGTTCATTACACTCATACTGATATCGAGAACCACAATGTCAGGGTGATGTTGCAATGCGAGGGCGACAGCCTCGGTGCCCGTCGCGGCTTCACCGCAAATGTTCCACTTCAGTTTGACGACAATCAGCTTACGTAAAAAAATGCGGATTAACTCGTGATCGTCCGCGATCAAGACAGTTGGCATTCTCAGCCACTCCTAGAACCAGCGGGGCGGGCAGGCCCAAGCTTGGCGCCTCAAGTGATCCAATTTAGAAGTCGCTAATTTTTTCCATATCCAAATATTGTCGAATTGTCCAGCTAGGGAGACCAGAATGGTGCCGGACCGCGCCCATGCCGGTAACGGTTTTTTCACAGGGTCGATTACGCACTATTCTATCGTGCTTCTACAGATGACCCCCGATAGCCTTCATCTACAGTTTAACCTAAGCAAAGGGGTTTGGATGGGGTCAATGTAAGCGCGATTCGTCCACACCCGAGAACTGGGTCAAATGTCGCTAAAAATATTGATAGCGGATGACCACGAGGCTATGCGCAGTGCCCTCGTCGAGCTGATCGCAGGTCAGGACGGTTGGCGCGTGTGCGCGGAAGCTGAGACGCTGCGCGAGGTCTTCGTGGCAGTGGACCTGATGAGGCCCGACATTGTCATCCTGGACCTGAGCGTCGCGGGTGACAACCCGGTCGAGGCAGTGCGTCAAATTCGGGCCATTTCCCCCGAAACGGAACTCCTTATTTTTACAATGCGTGAAGCCGAGGAAGTCTTCCGACAGCTCATCGCTGCGGGCGTGCGCGGCTACGTCTTTAAGTCCGACTCCGCAAGAGAAATCGAGGCAGCGATCACCGCGCTGAGGCAGCACAAGCCATATTTTACCTCTCGTATCTCCACGGCTCTCATAGATTCCGCCGTGAGAGCGATAAACGACGGACGAAAAGATCAACCCTTCCTCACACCACGCGAACGGCAGATTATTCAGCTCGTTGCAGAAGGCTTCACGAATCGGCAAGTAGCTAAGGCGCTGCGTGTAAGCGAGAAAACGGTCGAGACGCACCGCGCGTCGCTAATGCGTAAGTTGGGTATCAACTCGATCATCGAGCTGGTGCGCTACGCAGTGCGCAATAACATCATCCAGCCGTAACCCCTTTTCTTTATCGCGAGGCTTTCGCACGACTAAATTGCGGTCAAGGTAAGCCGTCGGGCGACCAGCGATGACCGCGCTAGCGGCGCCGCCAGTGCCGCAAGGTCGGCCCGATAACCGATAACCCGATAATTGGGCAGGATCCGCCTGCTGAGCGGCAGGATCTGTTCTAGAGTGTCGCGGATGTCCCCTTAGGGTCTCCAAGTAGCCGCGTTGTTGTGACCACTTATTCACGGAATAACGGACGGAATCCCCTCCGTCAAAACAAAAAGCCCCGACCACAACGGGCCGGGCTCTCGCTGATCGAGGCGTGTTAATTTAATTACTTGCAAGGATCGACCCCGCTCATAGGCAAATGCGACGAATTAAAGGCCGCCCGGTGCTGGGATGAGTTTAGCGGGTCGGGGGGTCGGTAGGGGCGAGTAATAAACCCAGCAGCCATTTTTAGTAGTCAGCATTATCCGGTTGTTATGGCTTGGATCATGCCATATTGCGGTGCGAATATAGGCATCTGGAACATTGGGGTAGTCAGGATCATACTTTTTGTCACTGACGGGGTTGCCATAAACACTGCGGTAAGTGTCGAACAGCTTATCGCATTCCTCTGGGTTTACGAGAGACATGCTGATTTGGTCTAACCAAGCGCGGTAGTTGAAATGGAGCACGCCATTTTCGAAAGCTATATTTCCGGTTGCGTAGTTAAAAACCAGTACCTCTCCATACTGTCCCCCCCTCCCATGCGGTATGCGGAAGCTCTTATCTGCCTCGTCGAAAGTCATGCCCCAGACCGTGCCATGCCAATCGGCGGATGCGCTGTTTGAGAAACCCGGTATCCCGGCCACTAGGGCGAGTGACAAAATGATCTGCTCCACTTTGATCATGAATTTGCCCTTAGAAATGCCAACCGCTTCGTTCGTTTCAAACATAGGATCGAAACTACGCATAAATCGATCTCCCAATCGCTGGGAGATCATTTAACCGGAATCCGCTACGCGCCAATACGTAGGGTCAAAACACCGCTCACCCTTAGGGGTCTGGCCCCCTCGCCCACAAGAGCGCAAACGGGACTAAGATCGGCAGTTGGCGGGTTGATTCAGGCAGTTGAATGGAGCGGAGATGGCATCTTCGACCGATGGGCAACTTCGCGTCAGGCTGCAGAAAATGCCGGAGGACACAATCGGTGTCCGAGGGCGTGTACCGGCCGTCATTGGCAATACGGGTGTCTTGGATCCGAATTAGCTCCCACCATCAATATTTGAGTGTCGTTCAGGGTATTTACCGATCGATTTAGGGTTTTCACTGATTTATTCAGGGTATTCACCGATTGAGGATGACCGGTTGGATACTCCAACTTCTACCAGTGGATGTACAGATGCGGAAACTTAAAAACTCGGTTGCTCGAGGAGCTTTATAGTTGAGTTAGTATCTCGTCGTCCGCGGAACCGACGCAAGTTTTCCTTTGATGGACTGATATGGCGGTCGATGCCAATAGCACAGGAGCTCAGATAGCTTTGGGTCGGCTGGCCTCCGGCGACGGTTGCTTGAGGCTCTCTGGCGAATGGAAACTTAGGAGTGGGCTTCCAACGCCTGCGGCTTTCCTAGAGCTGCTAGGATCTCAAGACAGGCTGCACCGAATCGTCGTCGATGCCTCCGGTTTAGACAAATGGGATAGCGGCCTGCTGGCTTTTTTGGTTGGCGTCTGGGAGACGTGCCGTGCCCGCAATGTCGATTTTGACGCCGGGAATTTGCCGATGGGTGCGCGCCGCCTCCTGGCGTTAGCCACGGCCGTCCCCGAACGCCAAGGTGCACATCGAACGGCAGCGCACCATGACTTTCTTACCCTGGTGGGCGAGGAAACCCTGAAACTTTGGCGCACGTTCGGGGGAATGCTTACGTTTATCGGCCAGGCCACAGAATCGTTCGGCAAACTAATTATTTTGCGAGCCCGCTTTCGTCGAACAGACTTCGTGGAAGTGGTATTTGCGTGCGGCGCGGCTGCTCTCCCAATCGTAACTCTGATTTCGTTTCTCGTTGGTCTCATTCTCGCCTTTGTTGGCGCGATTCAGCTCCAACAGTTCGGCGCTCAAATTTACGTCGCGGACCTTGTCGGTGTCGCGATGGCCCGCGAGATGGGTGCCCTCATGACGGCCATCATTATGTCGGGCCGGACAGGAGCTGCCTTTGCGGCGCAGCTTGGGACCATGCAAGTTAACGAGGAAATCGATGCGTTATCGACTTTTGGTTTTCCGCCGATGGAATTTCTTGTTCTGCCGCGCATGCTCGCCCTCATACTGATGATGCCTCTGCTGTGCATATATGCCGATGCCATGGGCATTCTAGGTGGGGCGGTAGTCGGCGTCGGCATGCTTGGTCTGTCGGTAACCCAATATGTCAACGAAACGCTCCATGGGGTTGGTTTGGCCGATTTTGCTATTGGTATCGTAAAGAGTGCTGTATTTGGCGTCATAGTTGCTCTTTCGGGCTGCATGCACGGCATCCAGGCCGGCCGCAGTGCCTCGGCCGTAGGTCTCGCCGCCACCTCGGCTGTGGTGACTAGCATTGTGCTTATCATCGTGACGGACGGCATTTTTGCGGTGCTGACTAATGTCCTCGGCCTCTGACCAATCGCCGAAGACGAATGGCGCTGCGAGCGAATCCGACGCGCACATAACAGTGCGGAACCTCGACATGGCGTATGGCGACTTCGTGATACAACGCGACCTTAACTTCACGATCCGCCGCGGCGAGATATTCATCATCATGGGCGGTAGCGGCTGTGGCAAAAGTACGCTCTTGAAGCATCTCGTCGGACTCATGGCGCCCGCGCGGGGCGATGTGCTTTACGGGAGCCAGGATTTCTGGAAAGCGTCGGCGATCGACCAGGAACGGATTAAGCGGCAGTTTGGAATTCTCTACCAAAGCGGCGCCTTGTGGAGTTCGATGACACTGGCCGAAAATGTGGGATTGCCGTTGGGTGAATTCACAGACCTCAAACCCGCCGAGATTCGTCAAATCGCATCGCTCAAAATGGCTCTCGTCGGGCTGGCGGGCTTTGAAGATTTTTATCCCTCCGAAATCAGCGGCGGTATGCGCAAGCGCGCGGGTCTGGCACGGGCTATGGCACTCGACCCGGAAATCCTGTTTTGCGACGAGCCCTCGGCTGGTCTTGATCCCATTAGCTCGCGGTTGCTCGATGACCTGATCCTCCAACTTCGGGATAGCTTGGGTGCAACGATCGCCGTCGTGACACACGAGCTAGCGAGCATCTTCACCATTGGGGACGACTCAGTGTTCCTCGATGCCGACACCAAGACGATGATCGCTCACGGCAATCCCAGAGAGCTTCGCGATCGCTCCCCCGATCCGAAGGTGCGCAATTTTCTTTTGCGTGGCGAACTCGGCGCTCAGGCGGCGACGCCAGCAGGCAGCGCGGGGGCGGGATAGGGAGAATTCGGTGGCAAAAGGATCCAATCCAAAACTGATTGGTGTGTTTGTCGTTGGCGCGATCGCTCTCGCCCTTCTCGGACTAATCGCGTTTGGCGGTGCCGGATTCTTGCAACAAAAGATCATTGCTGTCCTCTATTTTCCGGGCTCCCTCAGTGGTCTCGACGTTGGATCGCCGGTCACATTTCGCGGCATCCCCGTTGGCAAGGTGACGGCCATCAGAATCCAATACGATGTCAATCAGCACTCGCTGCACATTCCGGTCTTCATCGAGGTGGATCGGCAGAAATTCGAAATTGTCAATGGGGAACGGAAAAGTTCGAATATACTTGAGCTTGTCCAACGCGGGCTCCGCGCACAATTGGAAACGCAGTCATTTGTAACTGGTCAGTTAAGCGTGGATTTTGATTTCCATCCAGATACACCAATCTTGCTCGTCGGCGGCGAACCAGGAATGTTAGAACTGCCAACCGTGGCATCTCAGATGTCACAGCTCAAGTCCAGCGTTTCCGGGGTGCTCGAAAAAATAGCCAAGCTTCCGCTTGAGCAAATTACACAGGATGCAGCTTCAGTACTGCTATCTGCTAAACGTACTTTGAGCGACGCAGATGGAGATTTGAAGCCTTTGGTCGAAAGTGTGCGAGGAACGTCGCAGCAAGCCAGCCAACTGCTGGCCAATATCAATGCTCAGGTCAAGCCTCTTTCGGACAGTGTGAAGGCAACATCCGATCAGGCCGATCAATTGCTCACAACTGCCACAGCAGGCATGCCGCAACTGCTCAGTGGCGCCAAGCAGGTGATGAAATCAGCAAATGTAGCGCTTAGCCAGGCAGACCAAACGCTGCGCTCGGCACAAGGCACGATCGCCCCTTCCTCTCCCCTTTATTTCCAGATCAATGGAACCTTGGTCGAAATCAAGAACGCAGCCGCGTCGCTACGCATCCTGGCGGAGTACCTCGAGCGCCATCCTGATGCACTTATAACAGGAAAGAGGTAGCGGAGAGAGCACCATGCGCACATATGCAAGTCAGTTGCTACTTGCTCTTTTGGCACTCCTGGCACTGACCGGTTGCAGCAACGCACCCACACGATTTTATGTGCTCACTGCTGAGGTGGAAAAGTCCGGACCGGCCATGGCACGGGGGATCGCTGTCGAAGTGGGTCCGGTGTCGCTGCCAGCGTATCTCGACAGGCCTCAGATAGTGAGGCGAACGGCAGCCAACAGTTTGGTTCAAGCCGACCTCGACCAATGGGGTGGAAACCTTAATGACAATATCGTGCGGGTACTTGCAATCAACTTGTCTAACTTGGTCGGAACCGACCGGGTTTCGCTTTATCCGGCGCAACTGACAGCCGGTGTGCAGGTGGTCATAAACATCGAGAGGTTCGAGGAGCAACCGGACGGCACAACAGTGCTCGACGCGTTTTGGAGTCTGGTGGATGTGCGTGATGGCAAGGTACTGGTCACACGCCGATCAAGCTATCAAGGGACAGGCGCGGCCACGCAGACAACGCAGCCGGTCAACGCCGGTGAACGCCCTTATGACGCGGTGGCTGCTGCCATGAGCCGAGATCTCGAAGACCTAAGTCGTGATATCAGTCGAGAGATAATGGCGCTGAGAGGCTCCCGCGGCTAGCGGGGATGATCGCCATTTTCGGAGCGAATTGCGCGTCACCTGCTCCGGCATTAACGTCGGCGACATCTAAAACAGGTCGAACACAGTTTTTTTCGAGAAAATCAAGTCCGCACCCTATTTCTCACGGATTTGAAAAGGAAAACAATGGCGTAAAGAGAGGAGTCGTGCTTCCTGTGGGCTGGATCCGCAAACTTATGCTGTGCGGTGTGCTTTCCGCATTGGCGTTGGCAAACCGGGCGGTAACACCGTCGGTCTATGCTCAAGACAACGCTGCTCAATCAGCGGCCGCGACGTCGCAGCCCGCAAACCTATCAGCCGATCAGCTGAAGAATTCTGGTTAGCAAGATCGCCCTCTATCCGGATGATCTCTTGGCGATTTGTCTGCCGGCCTCGACACAGCCGATCCAGGTCGTGCAGGCGCAACGCTTCCTCGATCAACGAAAGTCCGATCCAAAAGCGCAGCCGCCAAAAAGCTGGGACCCAAGCGTGGTTGCGCTCCTCAATTATCCAGAAGTGATCGCGTTGATGAATTCCGATTTGGCCTGGACAGAGCAGCTCGGCAACGCGGTCATAAATCAACAAGAAGCGGTGATGGATGCGATTCAAAGCTTCCGGGAAAAGGTTTACGCGGCTGGCAACTTGAAATCCAACGACAAACAGAAAATCGAGGTCCAGCAGGGACCGCCCCTTACCGAAACGCCTCAAGGCGGCGAAGTAGCGGCTCCGAGCCCGAATCGCGAAACCATTGTGATTCAATCGGCAAGCCCCGACAACGTTTATGTCCCAAGTTACGATCCGGCTACTGTCGCCCAACCGGTGATGGGAGGCGCTCCTTACCCCTATTCCTATTCGACGCCTTATCCCAATTATTGGCAGCCTGGCGCCGCATTTTTTACGGGCGCTGTCTTTGGCGCTGCAGTTGGCTATGGCTTATCGTGGGCCAACGGAGGCATCTACAGCGGTGACGTCAATATCAATAACAATTTCAACTCTAACCGGATCAGCAACGGCAACCTTAGCGGCAATCAAGAGAATCGCTGGCGTGCCGATCGTGGACAAACTGGAAATCAAGGTCGAAGCGGTACGCGTCCCACGTCACAGTCGGTTAAGAGCGGGTTGAGCCAGCGCGCGGGCGGGCAACTTGGCGGCAACCGCGGGCAGGGTGGAGCTGGTCTAGGTCAGCGCTCGGGCGCCGGCCGTGTTTCGCAGCGTCCTGCCGCCGGCGGGCGCGGACCAGGAGCTACCGGTGGGCGCGGTGCGGGCGGTGGGGCTGGTCTGGGTGCTTCGGCGGGCGGCGGCCGGGGAACGCCACGTGCCGCTCAGCGCCCAGCAGCGGCAGGCGGTCGGGGTGGTGGCGGTTTGGGCGGCGGCGCAGGCGGCGCGAATCGCGGGGGATATCGAGGCGGCGGCGCAGGCGGCGCGAATTCTCGGGGGAAATCGAGGCGGTGGTGCGGGCGGTGCGAATTTCGGAGGCTCTCGTGGTGGCGGGGCCTTTTCCGGTGCGGGTAATGGGTCTGCGGCCAA
Source organism: uncultured Alphaproteobacteria bacterium (assembly GCA_963804725.1). Lineage (GTDB taxonomy): Bacteria > Pseudomonadota > Alphaproteobacteria > ATCC43930 > CGMCC-115725 > JAATGI01. The sequence continues at coordinate 818,832 of CAWDRN010000001.1, forward strand.
TCGTTCGAGCTTCCGTGGCAATCAAAGCATGGGACGATCCCAATTCGGGGGCAACCGCAGCTATGGAGGTGCTCGAGGTGGTGGCAACCGCAGCTATGGAGGTGCTCGAGGTGGTGGCGGACGCGGCGGCGGAGGCGGCGGCGGCCGGGGCGGTGGCGGTGGTCGGCGCAGATAGAGAAAGCTCATGAGGATCGCGAAACATCCCTGTCTTGCCCTCATGGCGACTCTGGTGCTGGTTCCGCTGGCTTTACCGATTTCGGTTCGCGGTCAGGATCAGCCGCCAAAGCAAGAGAGTTTTACCTCCCCCACTGCGGCCGCCAACGCCTTTAAAGCAGCGGTTGCGAAGGACGATACCAACGCCATGTTCGATGTTTTGGGTCACAATCACACGGACCTGATCGTCGGCGAAGATCCCGCCGCGACCCGCGCCGAACGGCGTCATGTTGCGGCACTTGCACGGCAGCGAATGGATCTAATCAAGGTTACGGATGATAAATTCGTAGTCACATTTGGCCGGAGCCGCTGGCCGCTGCCGATTCCGATTGTCCGCGAAGAAGGTCGGTGGAGATTTGATACGGACGCAGGAGAACAGGAGGTCCTGGCGCGGCGAATCGGAAGATACGAACTCGCCGCAATCGCGACGCTCGAGGTGTTCGTCAGAGCTCAGACGGAATTTGCAGCAAGGCGCCGTTCAAAAGGTGAACCGGTGCAATACGCTAGTTTTGTCATGAGCACACCTGGACAAACGGATGGCCTTTGGTGGGATGCAGCTACCGCGACAAAGGCTGGGCCTAGTCCATTGACGCAGTTCGTGAAAGCGCAGCAAGAATTCCTAGCCGATCGAGCGCCGGGAGATCCGTTCCAAGGTTACTTCTTCCGCATTCTCACCGGGCAGGGACCGGCGGCTCCAGGCGGAGCAAAAAGCTATATCGAGAATGGAGCGATGACGAAGGGCTTCGCCATGATTGCTTGGCCCGCTGACTATGGAACCACGGGAATAATGACCTTTATCGTTGGCCCCGAGGGTAAGATTTTCCAAAAAGATCTCGGTAAGCAAACAGAAACCTTGGTCGATACGATCGCTGTCTTCGACCCTGGCGCGAATTGGCATCCATTAGAGCCTCAATAGGGCGACCGCCGGCAATTCTCCGACATGCATCAGTTGGAGATTTGATACTCGCGCGTTACCGCGGAGGATATGATCGCCAAGGCACCTAAGGAGTCCCGCGCTCGCTCGCAAGAACGGATTGATGACGCAGTCGCGCGCCGGAACAGAACTCTAGATTACCCGCAACTGGCAGGGATGGCCGGTGGACATATCGTCATCGACGACGTTGCCCCACTCATTTTACACCCCGAGGAAACGCGGCTCCCCGAATTTCGGAGAGTGGTTCAGCAAGTGTTCAAGGATTCGCGCGTTCACGACTTTTCAAAGGTAGAGGCATATTCCAGCGGCCCAATCGCACGCGACAGAGACCTCGTGAGAAGCCTGCCATGCTTTGGCGAGATTGCCGTGACAGCGGCCGGTGGATCGGGTTGTGCAGGCGATATCCCCTTCAAGCAATGCTGTGCTCGGCTTGGGAAAAGCACCATATGCGGCTGCAAGTACATTATGCGCGCCGGCATACGTTTCACGCGTACACAATGCCCTGAGCAGAATGCTTCGGGATGGTAGGGATTCACTGCGCTAACCGCCATTTCCCTAGCCATGTTGTCGCCGATTCCTCTAGTCGATTTACGCACAGTACGTTTAGAACTTGGCATCGAAGGCAACATGAAACTGGGAGGATGGTAAGATGCCCCACACGATTCGAAACCGTGAACGATCGGTTTTTCGCGTGAGCCCGCGCTGCAGGATCAGGCCCTTGAAGCATGTCACGGGAAGGGCGAAAACGCGGACCCTGCCCAATAGGTTCTTTACCACCCAGCACAGGTCCCATTGATGCGGCAAGCTTGGAACTTACACGACTTGGAAGAGGCGCCTATTCCTGGCGGGGCGTGCCGCGCCACCGTGAATGGCGAAGATTGAGAGGGACCGGTCGGCTGCTCAGTGACTCTGATGCTCAGTCTCATCGATAGCGGAACAGGGAGGCGACGGTGACAAGTGTGCTGTCTCACGAGGAACGGGATCTTATGGATGGATACTGGCGTGCGGCCAATTACCTGTCTGTCGGGCAAATCTATCTCTATGACAACCCACTGCTGAAGCAGACCCTGATCAAGGAGCACATCAAGCCTCGGCTGCTCGGACATTGGGGCACTACGCCTGGTTTGAATTTCATCTACGTTCATCTGAACCGTGTCATCAAAGCGCATGATCTTAATATGATCTATGTTGCTGGCCCTGGGCATGGCGGCCCGGCGCTGGTCGCGAATGCTTACCTCGAAGGCACCTACAGTGAAGTCTACCCGGACATCTCCTGCGACGAAGAGGGAATGAAGCGCCTCTTCACGCAGTTCTCGTTCCCGGGTGGAATTCCCAGTCATGTCGCACCGGAGACCCCGGGTTCGATCCACGAAGGCGGTGAACTCGGCTACGCCGTCTCGCACGCGTACGGCGCTGCTTTCGACAATCCAGACTTGATCGTTGCTTGCGTGGTAGGTGACGGGGAGGCCGAGACCGGACCACTAGCAACGAGTTGGCATTCAAACAAATTCCTAAACCCCGCGACTGATGGGGTCGTTCTCCCAATCCTACATCTCAACGGGTACAAAATTGCGAACCCCGCCGTGCTCGCGAGGATTAGCCACGAGGAGCTTGACCATCTGTTTCGCGGCTACGGCTATACGCCGTATTTCGTCGAAGGGCATGATCCGGACACGATGCACGACTTGATGGCATCGACACTCGATCGCGTCATCGCCGAGATCAATCGGATCAAACAGGCAGCGCGCAATGACGGGTTCACCAGCCGACCGCTCTGGCCGATGATTGTGCTTCGCTCCCCCAAGGGGTGGACCTGCCCGAAGGAGATCGATGGTCGTCGCACGGAAGACTATTGGCGCTCTCATCAGGTGCCGATGGGCGAAATGCATGAGAATCCAGAGCATGTCCGCATCCTCGAAGGGTGGATGAAAAGCTATCGTCCGGCAGAATTGTTTGACGACAACGGGCAACTGAGACAAGAGCTTGCTGAACTCGCTCCCCGCGGTACGCGCCGGATGAGCGCTAACCCTCACACCAACGGCGGCCTTCTGCTTCGGAATTTGAGGCTCCCGGACTTCCGCGATTATGAGATTCGTGTGACCGCGCCTGGCGCCACGATGACTGAGTCAACGCGCGTGATGGGCAGGTTCTTGCGCGATGTCATGAAGTTGAACGAGGAGGCGAGGAACTTCCGTCTGTTCAGTCCCGACGAGAACAACTCCAACCGCTGGCAAGATGTTCTCGAGGTGACCAATCGCGCTTGGGTCGCAGAGACGAAGCCTTGGGACGATCACCTGGCCCCCTACGGCCGAGTCACGGAGATGCTGAGCGAGCACCAGTGCGAAGGTTGGCTAGAAGGCTATCTCCTGACTGGCCGGCACGGCTTCTTCTCCTGCTACGAGGCCTTCATCCACATCATCGATGCCATGTTCAATCAACACGCTAAGTGGCTGAAAGTGTGCAACCACATCCCCTGGCGGCGACCCATCGCTTCGCTCAACTATCTGCTGTCTAGCCACGTCTGGCGTCAGGATCACAACGGCTTCAGCCACCAGGATCCCGGCTTCATCGACCACGTCGTCAACAAAAAGGCAGAGGTAGTGCGCGTCTATCTTCCCCCTGATGCAAATTGCCTTCTATCCGTCACTGATCATTGCCTGCGCAGCCGCAACTATGTGAACGTGGTCGTTGCAGGCAAACAGCCGGCACCCCAGTGGCTGACCATGGACGAGGCGATCAAGCACTGCACAGCCGGGCTCGGCATCTGGGAATGGGCCAGCAACGACCATGGGAGCGACCCTGACGTCGTGATGGCGTGCTGCGGTGATGTTCCAACATTGGAGACATTGGCCGCGGTTGAGTTACTGCACCAGCACGCACCTGAACTGAGAGTGCGCGTCATCAACGTCGTGAACCTGATGACACTGCAGTCGCCAAGCGAGCATCCTAACGGGTTACCGGACCGCGACTTCGATGCTTTGTTCACCACCGACAAGCCGGTCATCTTCGCGTTTCATGGCTATCCCTGGCTGATTCACCGGCTGACGTACCGCCGCAAAGGCCACGCCAATCTTCACGTGCATGGGTACAAGGAAGAGGGAACCACCACCACGCCCTTCGACATGTGCGTGCTGAACGATCTCGACCGCTTTCACCTTGTCGCGGATGTGATCGATCGGGTCCCCGAACTAGGGCCCCGCGCCGCCTACGCGAAGCAGGCGATCCGCGACAAACTACTCGAGCACAAAGAGTATATCTGCCGCTACGGCGATGACATGCCGGACATCAAGGGTTGGACCTGGGGGCAGAAGACTGCGGTGCGTCGCACCGAGTTCGACGGAGGCCGACAATGTTTGAATCAACCGCACCAAAGACAATCCCGCAACGCTCCCGATTTCGACGACACGCTCCTGGCGTCACTGCATAAGCGCGCGTGGCGGGAAACAATCAGTGATTTCGCTGTCCGGCGCATCTTCAGACCGATAGTGTCCGCTTTAGACATGTCGGCTGACTAGGGGGTTATTATGGCCCGTAAGGACGCATTCTATGGTCAATCCGGCGGTGTAACCGCGGTGATCAACGCATCCGCATGCGGCGTGATACAGACCGCCCGTCAACATCCTGAGCATATTGGCAAAGTATTTGCGGGCCGCGACGGCATCTTGGGTGCATTGACGGAAGACCTTATCGACACAAGCTTCGAGTCAGAAGCTGCCATTGCAGCGCTCAAGTACACTCCGGGTGGTGCGTTTGGATCTTGTCGCTACAAGCTCGGGTCAATTCACGAGCAGCGGGTACAATACGAGCGCTTGATCAAGGTTTTTCGCGCGCATGACATCGGCTACTTCTTCTACAATGGAGGCGGTGACTTGCAGGACACTGCGTTCAAAGTCAGTCAAATCAGCACTGAGCTTGGCGAACCGATTGCGTGCGTCGGTATTCCCAAAACAATGGACAATGACCTGGCTATAACCGACTGCTCTCCTGGCTTCGGTTCGGCAGCAAAATATCTTGCGACCTCTCTTCGTGAGGCAGCTCTTGACGTAGCGGCAATGAGCCGCACGTCAACCAAAGTGTTCTTGATGGAGGTGATGGGCCGAAATGCTGGCTGGACCACAGCCGCCTGCGCACTTGCCGCTGAAAAGGAGGGCGACGCTCCACACATCCTGCTGATGCCAGAGGTTGCGTTCGAGGAGGCTCGTTTCCTGGCGAAGGTCAGTGAGACATTAGCGCGACACGGCTATTGCGTTATCGCGGCGTCGGAAGGGATCAAGGGACCAGGCGGAGCGTTGCTTTCCGCCGGCTCGGAGGACGCGTTTGGGCACGCACAGCTTGGCGGTGTCGTTCCGCTTCTCGCCAATCTCATAAGAGCAAGGCTCGGCTGTAAGTGTCATTGGGCAGTCCCCGACTACCTTCTGCGATCGGCGCGCCACATTGCTTCAGAAACCGATGTCGAGCAGGCCTACGCGGTCGGTCGCGCGGCAGTGGAGTTCGCAGTTGCAGGCAAGAACGCGGTGATGCCCGCGATCCGCCGGCTTAGCGATACGCCGTATCGTTGGGACATCATCGAGGCGCCCCTCGCAGCGGTTGCCAACCAAGAGAAGCTGCTACCCCCGGACTTCATCACCCCCGATGGCTTCGGTGTTACCGAGGCCGCGCGTCGCTATCTTGCCCCTCTTATCCTTGGTGAAGCCTATCCGCCGACAAAAAACGGCTTGCCCGACTATGTGACGCTGCGGAAGGTCTTGGCACCAAAGAAATTGGCCGACACCTTTGCTGTCTCGGTTTAGTTGAGACCGGGCGCCGTTTCAGTTCCGGCTCTTGCTGTGGCGCACTATTAAATTCCCTGGTCGCGCCGTCAGGAGGGAGCGGAAACTTTAGGATGTCTCGATGGGTGGGCCCCTGCGATGAGCCTAAAAGTTGAATAAGCCACGCCGCTTCGGGAGACACGAGAGTCATGATTTACCACGAGCGTCTGAGGCCGCCATCGCATGATTATCCTGCTGATGAGTGGCATGTAATCGAGCGGCGGTTTTGCCCTGAATTCCTTGCCCAAACAGAAACAATATTGGCGCTCGGCAACGGTTATCTCGGAATCAGGGGATGTCCTGAAGAAGGTGGCCCTAGCGCTGAGAACAGCACACTCATCAATGGGTTCTACGAAACACGACCGATCGTGTACGGAGAAGATGCCTATGGCTTCGCCAAGACCGGCCAAACCATCTGCAACGTCACGGACAGCAAAACGATAAAGCTATTCGTCGACGACGAGCCCTTTTGGCTGCCTGATGCGAACATCCTGACCTACGATCGGCGGCTTAATATGAAGGCTGGAACCCTTGACCGGGAAGTCCTTTGGGAAACCGCATCAGGCAAGCAGGTTTTGATCCGATCCAGACGTTTGGTCTCATTCGCCCAACGACACGTTGCTGCCATTTCCTATAGTGTGACGCTAATCAACGCAGACGCTTTTGTGATTATCTCTTCTGAAATGGCCGCCAACGGTTCGACCGTCGCAATCGACTCGGACGATCCGCGACAGACCAAGGCCTTCGCAGGCCGAGTTCTGCATCAACAAGCCGGCTACGCCGAAGGCCATCGTATCGTGTTATGCCACGCGACGGAGAAGAGCCGGCTCGTGCTGGCATGTGCGATTGACCACCTGATCGAAACTACGTGCGTGCACACCTCCAAAGTCGCGCAAGGTGTGGACTTCGGCCAGGTCACCTTCACGATCGAAGCGCGGCGCAACACTCCGATCTCGCTCACCAAGTTTATGGTCTACCATACCTCCCGGACGGCCCTAGCCAGCGAGCTCTGCGCGCGTGCCGAGCGCACCGTGGATCGCACGCTGACCCTGGGTTACCGCCAACTGCTTGCGGATCAGCAGCAGTACTTAGACGACTTTTGGAGCCGAAGCGATGTCGGCGTCACAAACATCAGGGAGGATCGCGCGAAGCGCTCCACAATCGAGATCCAGCAAGCGATACGCTTCAATCTATTCCAAATCCTGCAGGCCTCGGCACGCGCGGAGGACACTGGTATCCCGGCAAAGGGCCTTACCGGACAGGCATACGAGGGACACTATTTCTGGGACACTGAAATCTATCTGCTACCGTTTCTGACGTACACTTCTCCGCAGATGGCAAGAAACTTGCTGCGATTCCGTTTCAAGATGCTGAGCCAGGCGAAAGCGTACGCCAAGCAATTGGGCCACCGTGGAGCAATGTTTCCGTGGCGGACGATAAACGGCGAAGAAGCATCCGCCTATTATGCTGCAGGAACGGCACAGTACCATATAAATGCAGATATCATGTACGCGATGCGCAAGTACGTACTGGCGACCGGAGATGAACAATTCCTGGAGAATTTCGGAGCAGAGATGTTGGTGGAAACGGCGCGACTGTGGCGGGACCTCGGCTTCTACTCAGAGACGAAGGGTGGGAAGTTCTGTATCAATTCTGTCACAGGTCCAGACGAATACAACACAGTCGTCAACAACAACGCGTACACTAATCTGATGGCTCGAGAAAATTTGCGGTATGCTGCAGAGGTTGTGGCCACTCTCCGTATCGCCAAGCCGGAGGCGTACGCTGCGCTTGAGGTCAAGACCGGGCTTGAATACTCGGAAATCGAAGCTTGGGCACATGCGGCCGAGAATATGTACGTGCCTTTCGACGCGAACAGGATGATCATCCCCCAGGATGACAGCTTTCTTGATCGAGAGCCTTGGGACTTTCGAAATACGCCGTCCAACAAATATCCGCTACTGCTTTTCTATCACCCGCTCGATATCTACCGAAAGCGAGTGATCAAACAAGCCGACGTGGTGCTAGCCATGTTTCTCCTCGGCAATGCATTTTCGACTGAGGAGAAGAGGCGCAACTTCGACTTTTACGACCCATTGACCACGGGAGACTCCTCTCTGTCGTCAAGTGTCGAGGCGATCATAGCGGCTCAAGTTGGCAATACCGATAAGGCAATTCGATATGGGATGGCGGCACTGCTGATGGACCTGGCCGACGTCGGCGGTAATGTTAAGGATGGTTGCCACATAGCCTCGATGGGAGGTACCTGGATGATGCTCGCTTATGGCCTGGGCGGCATGCGAGATTATGACGGCGCATTGTCGTTCTGGCCGCGCCGGGCACCAGAAGACGACGCGATACTCCGCTTTCGCGTGGCCTATCGTGCGCAAACAGTGGAGATCAAAATCGACTCGAAGGAGGTTGAATACAACCTTCGTATTGGTGGACACTTGACTATCCATCACGAGAGCGAAGAAATCCAGCTGACTGGCGAGCGTCCATCGGCGGTCCGACCTGTGAGCAGGACTTAGTCATGCCAACGGCGTCGTGATCGGGGTGTGGGGGTGCTACTCGCGAGCAGGATATCGAATCGAGCTTCGATGGCGTCAGCCTGCGCGATCTCGTGAGAAGCTTCAAGAGACCGTAGTCGATGGACTCCTCCAGGTGGCGGCACCAATCTCGCGTCGCGATCAGTGCCGAACATTCTCTTGCGGCAAAGCAATCCGGAAAATTGTGCCTCGCGGGTGTGCGGGAGCGGTTGAGAGCCGACCGCCGTGACGCTCGACGATCGTGCGGCAGATCGCCAATCCCAAACCCATGCCTGTGGGCTTCGTCGTCACAAAGGCACCGAAGAGCTTGTTCGCGTTTTCAGGGGCGATACCGGGACCCGTGTCCTCTACTTCGATGAGAATCGCGTTGCCTCGACCTTGCGCGGTTCGGACGGTCAGAATGCGATGATCCTCTCTAACAGTGTCCATCGCTTCGATCGCGTTCTGAAACAAGTTAATCAAGACTTCCTGCAGCTGGCCGCGCGCCACTCTCAGCCACCGAATTTCTGACGCGAGTTCGGCGTTAGTCCTGACACCGTGATCCGCGAATGTTTGGCGGAGCAGCCGTAACGTACGGAGAACCATATCATTCACATCCACCGGTTCCTGCTTGGCGGCGATTTTACCGAACAGGGCGCGCGTACCTTCCAATACCTCCCCTGCGCGCATTGCATCGTTGAACACGTCGCTTATTGCCGACCGTGCCTCTTCGAGATCTGGTTCCGCGTGCTTGAGCATTTCGATGGCCGCAGCGCTATTCGCGGAGATCGCCGACAAGGGTTGTCTCATCTCATGGGAGACGAATGCCGTCACAGCATCGAGATTCATCAGCTTGTTGTCCCGCTCGTGCTGCAACAGCGCATTCGCGCGGGTCAGCTGGACATAGAGCCGCGTTGTCTCCGACAGGTAAACGATCAGGAGGACGCTCGCGGTGACCAGCGAAAATATGCGGCCCGCATAAAAGCCGAGACTAAAACGCTCGTGAGCGAGCAAGCCGCTGAAAATAAGTTCCAAGATAGATGCCCAGACCACCACCATAAGCCATCGGTCGAGCAAAGAGCGAGCGCGGAACCACAGCGCGATCAGCGTGACTGCGGAAACCACGACCGTGAAACCAACAAAATAATGCGCCCACGGACCAATTTGGGTTTGCGCAATAATGAGAGGCGGAAGGAGATGAGTGCCAGCGGTGGCAAGCCAACCAAGCCCGGAGACGACGACTATCGCGACCGCTACGGTCAAACCGATTGCCTGCGCTGCCGATGCTTCCGACACGGTTTGCTCTTTCTCGGGAAGAACGGCGTAGGCAAGCAGGGCAACGACAAAGCCAAAATGCCAGAAGATATAGAGCCACGATCCAGTTTGGACGCCGGCACCGAGTAGTCCGGTCGATGAAAAGGCTCCCACAAAGGTAAGTGCATGCGGGATGGTAATCAGTGCGACAAAGAGATAGCCGCCAGCAAGCATCAACAACGGACGCGAATGGAATATTGAAAATTGCGCAAAGATGAGAACCGAGGTGACGAGGCTGGTAACGAAAACGATCGCGTCTAACGACGGAAAAAATGCGTTGAGCCGAGACAACGGCCTGTCCGCGATCGGCAGCAAAGCGAAAAACAAACCAACCAGCAGCGCCGCTGCGCCGACCGCGAGCCAGCTTTGGCGTGCGATCGGGGGTTCTGCCCTAAGAGATTCAGATACGTTCGTCTGACTTAATACCATGATCCTGCCGCTCGATAGGGCACCCCGCCAGACCAATATCAGACGAGCATGAAACTAATTTCAAACCAACATTATGTCCAATGACACAACCGCTGGGTAGAAGTGTGATGGTCAATTCTTTGCGATTGGAGAGGTCATAGGGCGCTCCGCGGCCCACAGTTCCGTTTTCGCGCCGTCGCCCCGTCATTGACGCCCCAGAATGGCTCGAGCCATCAGACCGCTTTGCCGTTCAGGTTCCTCAGGGCGACTCCGAGCTGGTTTCCGACGATCTCTTGGATTCCACCGGCGAGGTGTTTCGGGTCACTATCCAACCGATCGCAAAACGCGCGAAGATCGCGGGTGAGATCGAGTCGCGGATCGATATCACTGGTCCCCAAGTTCCGCAACGCCATCGATTTGGCAACGGACGGAAATACTAGTAGTTGGGAGGATTAGAACGGGCACGGATGCTGCCCTTGTTCGCAAGTACGCGCGCCTTAAGACACGGTCCCAAACGTGCAGGGGAATATTCATGACGTTTCGTTAATGTTGCCCCTGATAGTTCGATGAGCGAGGATTGACGTGGTAACTCAATTCAGTTGAATAACATGAAGCTTTGACCTCAATCGATTCCGCGAGCGCGGTATGAGCGAATCCTCCACCCTATTGCAGTTCCTGCCCTAGTCGTGGCGACTGTTTTCGTCGTCGACGATGACGCATCGTTCCGTAAGGCAATCGGTCGCCTTCTGAAGCTGCTAGGGTACGATGTCGCCGGATACGGCACAGCAGCGGAGTTCCTAGCGAGTCCCCTGGACGCTCTAGAGCCATCCTGCATCTTGCTCGACGTGCGACTACCGGATTTGAGTGGGCCAGATTTACAAGATCATTTGCAGAAGCTTGGATCGGCCATTCCCATTATCTTCCTCACAGGACATGGCGACGTCCCGACAAGCGTGCGGGCGATTAAGGCCGGCGCAGACGACTTCCTGATCAAGCCGGTTACCAAGGAGCGCCTTAACGAGGCGATAAGAGGTGCAGTCGAACGGTATCAAGCCCGTCAAGGCGAGCGAGAACGGGTCGCCGCTTGGCGCACCAAATTCACCAGCCTGACGCCGCGGGAGAAGGAAGTTTTTGAGTCGATCGTGCGCGGTAAGCTCAACAAACAGATCGCGCACGAGCTCGGAACGACCGAACGCACGATAAAGGCGCATCGCCAACACGTGATCGAAAAGATGCAGGTGAGGTCGCTGGCCGAGCTGGCGATTGTCGCCGACCGCCTGGGCGTGCTCGCCAAGAGATAAGCGCGGGGCGGCGAAGCATGGCCGCTAATGTCCCCGTGGACGTAGCCGGTGATCTGAACAGACCGACAATAGACCCAACGGTAAACCCATAAGCGTCGGACGTTCCCAGATTCAAATTCGCTGACCAAAGTTGTGCCAACTGATAGCACGTTTTGATGGCCATAATTGGTTAGCTTAACCGCGAAGTGGGCGCTCGGTTGCAATTAAAATAGATCTGCTACCACAGGTTGTTGTCGGCTTTCGCTCACTCAACACGTCCTCGATCACTTGGGTTGGACATTCTGATTGCCGCCCGGCGTCCCCGGCGGAGGAATGACCGGCGTGCTTTGCTTGCTGCTCGGCGGCGGCGGCACTACCGCTTGATCGCCGGTTGGTGGCGGCCTGATCACCCCGCGGGAATGAGAGAGGTCATTTCCGAGAGAAGGTTGATTCGGCGTCGGATTCGTACCCTGTCGGCTGGAGTCGGAAGAGCCTTCATTTGGCCGCAAAGGATGGCTTTGCTGTGGCGTGGGCGTCGTCGAAGGATTTTGGGCATCGGCGGAAATCGCAACGAGCCCGGGGCTCAGCAGCGCAGCGATTGTCAGCGCAATTGCAAGTTTCGGATTTGTCATTGGCAAATCCTCCAATTCACATGATTGCTCCACTCCACTTGGGGCATCCAACCGCAATTGCAACCGGTGCGGCCGGCCTCGCAAGGGAAGCAGTCTTGGTTGAGAGCGCCAGCAGGTTCGCAGATAATGGAGGAAAGGGGCAGCAACGCCCGATCGGTGTTGAAGACGGAATTGCCGGAGAAGTTGACACCGAGCGGCGCCTCGCCGCTTGCACTCAACGTCATGATCGCATCGCAATCGCCGAACAGCGTCGTTTCGGCGGCATTGTCGAGCACTTCGCTCAACGTTTGAACCGGGGCAGCGCTGCTCTCAGCCAACCCGCGGCGCAGGGAATTGAGCGATCCAGTGGCGTGCTATCTCGTCGCCACGCGCGAACCAAACCCGGTCGTGCCTCAGCGCGTAATCGAGGAATCGCATCAAACCCGCCGCGCGGGCGGGCCGCCCTATGATACGGTCGTGGATTGCCATGGTCATGAGACGCGGGTGCTCTGCGCCTTCGGCGTAGAGCACGTCGAAGGCATCCTTCATGTAGAAATGTTCGCTGGTGACGAAACCGGACCTGTCGTTGCAGCGCTTGTCGTTCATTTCAAACGAATACGGACGCAGAGATGCGGTTTGCCCCCGACCTCGACCCAAAACGGCAGTTCGTCGCCGAGCCAATCGCGGTCGTAGAGGAAGCTGCCCTCCTCGACCAACAGCCGCCGCGTGTTCATGCTCGGCCGGCCGCTCATCCATCCGACGGGGCGCTCGCCGGCAATGCGCTCGATCGCGGCAACGGTACGAGCGACATGCTCGCGTTCCTCCGCTTCCGGTACGGTCTGGTAATCGATCCAGCGGTAGCCATGACCCACCATCTCGTGGCCATCTTCGCGAGCGGCAGCGGCGATTTCGGGATTACGCTCGATCGCCATACCGACGGCGAGGAAGCTACATTTGATGTCGCGCTCGTGCAGGATGCGCAAGAGCCGCCAAGCGCCAACCCGGCTCCCATATTCGAAGCTCAATTCCGTGTACGGCGACCGAAGCCCGGTATAGCCAGGTAGGCCGGTGTCGGTCAGTGCGAACTCTGACGCCGGATCGCCGTGGAGGATATTTGGATTCGCCGCCGGCCTCGTAGTTGAGCGCGAGCTGGATGGCAATTCGCGCGCCTGGCCATCGTGGATCCGGCGGATTAGGCCCATACCAACCATGTCGCGCGGATACGTTGTGGTGCTCTCCACGGCTTTCCCTTCCCTTGTTGAGCGCGCCGAGGGTCATATCGAAGCAAACCGCAACGGCTCTTAGCAAGCAGAACGAAGTATTCAGCCATTAGTGAGCCGGCATTCAAGTGATCGCACGAAGCCCCTGAATTGGCGCTCCATCTGACCTGCGAACGCCACTGCGGTGCGGTCGTCGTACGCTGCACCAAGCATGGGACCGATGTCGATTGACACCTAGTCTAGGAGTGTGTCTGAGTAAGGGTGGGGAGGTTAGCACTGAGTTGCGAGGATCGGAGGAATTTTGGTGGCGGTCCGCGGTCGCGATTTGCACGCGCAAGATTGAGTCGCGAAAGCGGCGCTCCGGATTCGATTGTTGCTGGCGTGTACGCTCGCCGCAGCCCATCAGGCTGCGGCGGCGAGCTTGAGGAGGTTGTGAACGGTGCAGAGCAAGGCCCATTCGGCCTTGACCTTGTCGATGCCGCGCAGGAGGAACTGGCGGAAGCCTCGGGCATGCTTGATCTGACCGAACACGGGCTCGACGACCTGCTTGCGCAAGCGATAACGGCTGCGGCGGCCGGCGCGCTTCAGTTTCGTGGCCATGCGGGCAACGCGGCTGCCCGCCCGGGGCGTGCGCTGCGCGACCGCGGCGGCGGTGCCATGGTGCTGGCGTCCGGTGGCGATGTAGGCGTTGATACGGCGCTTGGCGAGGGTGCGGAGATTGGCCTCGGAGCAGTAGCCGGCATCGGCAGAGATCTCGTCGGGGTTGCGGTGGAGATTGGTCCTGATCGCGGCGACGAGCGGGGCCAGCTGCGCCTGGTCGGTGGTGGCGTTGCTTAAGTCGTGCGCGACGATCACCTGCGCTTCGGCGTCGACCGCGGCCTGGGCGTTGTAGCCCTGGATGAAGCCGTCGTTGGTCTTCATGATCCGGCTCTCGGGATCGGTGAAGTTGCGCTGCGCCTTGTCCGCGGGCGGCGCCGGTTCGGCCGGAGGGTGTGCCGGCCCGCTGGGGCCAGAACCGTCGCCCTTTTCGCTCGCCTGCGCCGCCGCGGCCGCGCGCGCCTCGGCCTCGAGCGCTGCCTTCGCCGTGCGGATTTTCTCCAGCCGCCGCTGCTTGTTCGCCATCCACTCCGGCATCTCGTCGCCGCGCCGCTCGACGCCGTGCACGCGGTCCTCGGCCGCGTCGGTCTCTGCCGCCGCGGCCAGCCAGCGCTGAACTTCCGCCGCCAGCGCTGGCGCCGCCTGCTTCATCCGCCCGTAGCTCATCGCCTTGTGCTTGGAGGCGTTCGCCTTGATCTTGGTACCGTCCAAGGCGACGTGACCGAGCTTCACCAGACCCGCCGCCCGGCACAGCTTCAACACCTGTTGGAACAATCCCGAGAGTGCCGCCAGGTGCCGCTTGCGGAAGTCGCTGATGGTGCGGAAGTCGGGCCGCTGCATCCCCGTCACCGCGGCAAAATCGAGCCGCTCCTCGCACGCCTTGGCGATCCGCCGCGACGAGTAGATGCCTTGGCTGTAGCCATAGAGCAGCAGCGCCACCATCATGCCCGGATGGTAGGGCGGGTAGCCCCGCTCCTCCTCATACGTGTCCATGATCGCCGACAGATCGAGCCCGTCGCGCACGGTCTCGCGCACGAAGTGCGCAAGATGGCCGGCGGGCACCAAATCCTGAATCGAGGGCGGCAGCAGCCAAACTTGGTCAACGTCCCACGCACGAAAGGTCTTGCTCATGCCGCATAGCGAATCACGTCACCGCATTGCCGTCGAGCAAAATCCGATTACCCGGACACACTCCTAGATTAAATATCTTTGACAACGAAACCATCTTCCCAAGAAAGGTCAACGGGAAGGGCTTGCTGGATTATCGCGTCATCGACACTCGGCATTGAACTGACACGTACGCCATCAACAACGCGAATTGGGTTAGCCTATGCAACGTTGGCTAAGCCTACCACCCGTCGGAGAATATGGGTTGGATCCGGGTCGACTTTGTCGCCGGCCCACGCCACGAACTGATCCGGGCGGACCAGGACCAGTTTAGCGCGGTAACGCTCGCGTCCGCCGGTGAGCGTGTCGCGGACCGTCTTGAACGGCAAGGTCAGCCGGCGCGCAGCAGCCTCGAACGTGGCGATAGTGGCGTCGGGCGCATCGAAGGCCAGAAGCGTGAAGCCATCACCGAGTTCCTCGTAGACATTCCGCCCCGACGACAGAGGCTGCGGTGCGAGGTGATGGCCCGCGCGCGCCGCGCGGCGGTGCGACCCAAGCGCGCAGCAAGAGGCGCCGGGAGGCCCCCAGACGATCGGCGAGCCCTCGTAGTTGGGTTCGAACTCGCCGACTTCGGACCGGGCGAGCGCGGCGCGCTTGTTCCAGTTTTCCTCGAATGCGGCGCGGTCGCGCGCCGGATCGTACGCGTCCAGAAATTCCTTGTCGGACCGGATCGCCTTTTCGATGAAGTCGCGTGCCGTCGACGCGAAGACCGGTCGCCGCTCGGCGTCGTATGAATCGAGCAGGCCAGTGCCTGCCCAGCCCTCGAGCGTCGCGGCAAGCTTCCAGCCGAGATTGGTCGCGTCCTCAAGGCCTGTGTTGACCCCATAACCGCCATAGGGCGGATGGCTGTGCGCTGCGTCTCCGGCGATGAAGATCCGGCCGCTCCGATAGGTGTCGGCGATGGCGAAGCGCAAATCCCAGAAGCCAACATGCTCCATCGTCACGGCGAACGGCGCCCCGAGCGATTCATGCAATAGGCCCCGAAAATCGAAGTTGTCCGCTGTCGTGCCAATCGGCACTGGCGCGTGGAAGAACCAGGTCGAGCCGAGATCGACGCGTCCGAAGAACCGCCAGTATCCTTTGAGATCGGGGTGGAGGACGCAATAGAAGGATTTGCCCGGGTAGCGCTTCAGCAACTCGTGCAATTCGGTCGAGCGGAACACCAAAAGCACCATGCGACGGTCGTGGTCCGAGAGAGTCTGCGTGATGCCCGCGGCTTGCCTCGTCAGAGAGTGGCTGCCATCGCAACCCACGATATAGTCGGCGCTGAGCGCATGGCGCTGGACGCCTTCCGCGCCTTCAATCTCGACAGTGACTCCCGACGCTTCCTGGTGCAGGCCGCGGACGATACTGCCGTAGAGCGTCCTCACCGACGGCAGTTGCGCGGCGCGGGCGCGCAGGACCGCCTCCGTCTCGTATTGGGGTAATCGCTCGTTGGCGGTGAAATAAAAATCGCGCACCAATTCCCGCTGCAGCCAATCGTAACGATAGTCGCCGAGCAGCGTCCCGTGTGCGGTGAGGCCACCGATGCCATATTCCGGTGGAATCGTACGCGCCCGCCGCAACGCATCCTCGGCGTGCCAAAAGTAGAAATGCTCCATCGTGCGCTGGGTCAGATTCTGACCCTTGGGGATGGGTTGCGGCTCGATGCGACGCTCGACGAGAACACAATCGATGCCGCGCTGGCCCAGCGAGATCGCCATTCCCAAGCCGACCGGACCACCGCCGACGACAATGATTTGAGTCAACCCCCGGACCCCGGCCAAGGCTGCAATTCACGCGACGACAAGGGACATCGCTATCCGACGGCGAGGATGTTATCCAGTTTGTAGAGCTGCCGCGCATTGCCCTCGAAGATCAGCTTTTTGTCGGCGGCCGAAAGCCATGCGAAGTCCTGAATCCAATGCGCCGTGTCGTCCATCTGGCGGCCGGTGCGCGGATCGACCGCCGAACCGGTTCCCGGGCATTCGGTCGCGAACAAGACGCGATCCGCACCCGCCACCTTGATCAGCAGTTCAAGCGCTTCGGGTGTGTAGAGCGAGGAATCGAACCACAGAATTCCGCATCCGTTCGGAAAAGCGCTTCTGCCCACCGCGCAGCGACATCGATTCCCAGCGCCCTAGTTGATACGGCACCGCGCCACCACCGTGCGGCACGACGAATTTCAGTTTCGGGAAATCGTCGAACACCGTCGAGTTGAGGAGGTGGACCACGGACAGCGTCTCCTCGTTGATGAAATGGGTCGAGTAGCCGACGCGGTCGTTTTTGGAGGAGGCACCGTGCAACATCGCGGGCACGTCGAGCTCGCACAATTTCTCGTAAAGCGGATACCAATAACGGTCGCCCAGCCCCGGCGCCGTGCCGCTCCCGTCATTTTCGTAAGGGTCGGAATTAACCAGACAGCCGACGAAGCCAAGTTCCTTCACACAGCGCACCAGCTCCGACAGGGCCGCTGTGATCGGCTCGCCCGCGACCTGGGGCAACATGCAAACGCCAGCAAAGCGCTTGGGAAAGAGTTTGACGTGGCGGTGGATGACGTTATGGGTCTCCTCATGGAACCAATGCACGATCTTGGCCGGCTTCTCACTGTGCATCATTTGGAACGGGCGCGGCGAGATCAGCTGAAAGTCGGTACCGTGCTTGTCGAGCAGCGGCAAGTGCGCACCAAGCCCCTCGGAGCCACCGGTGCCGTTCAGAACGGCTTTGAGCTGATCGTCGGAGAATTTGAGCGCGCCGCGCCCGTGCGATCCGCGCGACGCCAACAGGGTCGCCTTGTAGGCATAGAGCTGCGACGGCGCGCTGACATGGCCATGAATATCGATGATCATCCGAAGATCCCCTGACGTTGCTGTCGGTTCGAGCTAATACATTATTATCGACGAAGCGATGGCGCGGAGCTACCTCAATTCGCCCGTTCGCATCGCCTCGAATGCCGCCGGCGCAGCGCCGTATGCTCCAACGTGCGCCAAATTCCACGTTGTTGTCGCTTTGGACCGTCGTCGATCACCGGGGCGGCTAAGGAGGGTGCGATGGCTGAAAACAATGACGGTTCATGACCCCGGCGGGTTTTCTCCCAGGGTCGTAGGCAAACAACTCGCGCCGCGGCCCGATCGCCTCGACGGCAAGATCAGCTACCTGGTCGATTGCCTGTTCGATAACACGGACATGTTCATGGAGGAGATGCGACAGTGGTTCGCCAAACATCTGCCGTCTGTGGCGACGCGCGTCATCCGACCGCGCGAGAGCTGGGTCGACGATCCCGAGATGCGTGCCACCGTAGCGCGGAGGGCAGGGCGCCATTCTCGGCGTCGGTTTATGAAGCACCTGCTGCCCCACGGTCGTGGGATTGGCATCGAAGCTGGAAGAAGCAGGGGTATCGACCGCCCCCGTCCATAGCCAAGTGTTTGCACGGCTGGCGACGGCGACCGCGCTTGCCGAGGGTCGGCCAACCCTTCGCAACGTCGTCGTGCCACAGCCCGTCGTTGGCGTCCCCGCCGATGGCTTGCGCGGCTACATCGAAGGCACGGACCCGGTGGCGAAGCGCCCCGTCATGCAGGGGGGTCATCGAGGCCCTGACCAACCCGCTCAGCGATGACGATTTCGAGGGTGCGACCTTCGAGCGCTCGACAGCGCGCCTATTGGAGCCGGACACCGAAGAGAATCTCCACGAGTTCTTCATCCGCAACCGATGGACCGATTTTCTGCCCATCGTGCGGCCGACTGAAGAACGCGTCGAGCGGGTGCTCAGGGGACGGGGCAGCGGCGGGACAGGGGGGTTTTGTCGGCCGGCTGCGGCCGACCCGCTCGGGCAGCCGCGGTCTTGAGCGTAGGGCAATCCTATGGCACGAGCGGGGGGCCAATATAGCGCGCCCGAGGGCGGATGAGACGTCCGGTCGCCA
This sequence comes from uncultured Alphaproteobacteria bacterium, assembly GCA_963804725.1. Lineage (GTDB taxonomy): Bacteria > Pseudomonadota > Alphaproteobacteria > ATCC43930 > CGMCC-115725 > JAATGI01. The sequence goes on from CAWDRN010000001.1 coordinate 837,811, forward strand.
GCTGTTCAAGAATATGGGCTATCCATCCAACCGATCGAGCAAGTGCAAAAATCGTCAACGGCGCCGTGGAGGGCAATTTGTAAAAGTTGGCCGTTGCTGCGATCGCAAAATCGATGTTCGGCTGCTCGCCCGTCAAGGCTTCCACAGCGGAGGCTAACTCGACATAGATCGGACGCGGTCGAAAATGCGTCAGCAGAGCTGCCGCTCGTGGATCGCCCTGCGCATAGAGCGGGTGGCCGAACCCCGGTAGTGAATTTCCCTGTACCAGCCAATCGCGCACCGCGTGCTCCACGCCCTTCCGGCGCGCAGCCTCGATCAATCAATTCACACCTGCGGCGGCGCCGCCATGACGGGGACCGACCAGTGTAGCGGCGCCGGCCAATAGGCTCGCTGCCAAAGGGGCACCCGTTGAGGCAGCAACGCGAGCGGCGAAGGTGGAAGCGTTGAGCTCGTGGTCGGCGAGCAACACGAGAGCTCGCCGCAGCACGTCTTCCGCTTTGGAAGCTTGCCAGGCCGCGGCGAGACGTCTGTGTAACGCGATCCCTCCCGAGGTAGCAGCACCAATCATCGCCAATGCCAACTCGTCAACAAGACCAGATGCTTCGGCCACGAGAGTGCCGCGTGACCGCCCTAATGCCGGAGGGTCCACATTGGCGCGCGCCGACAGCACTTCCAGCGCTGCCCGCAGCGGCGCAGCATCACGCTCGCCGGTCCGGACCGGGGTATTGCGCGGATGCGTGAAGCGAACTTCGTCGGCTTCCCAGATCAGCGCGGCAATTTCCTCGGGCGTTGCAGTATCCGCGAGAGCGACGGCATCATGGCCTCTATACCAGAGACGACCCGCGAACACGGTCGAAATGCCCGAAGTGAGCACGGGATCGCCCCACTCGATCGCCTCGGCGGCGATCGTGGCGACCGGCCGGCGGCCACGTCGTCGAGAAGCAAGACGTTTGACGTCGTCGCCATTGTAAAGGCTCCGGTGCGGGTCCTTCGGGTCCGGCTTCGAGCGAATGCGTCCTCGGCTAACATTGGCGTAGAGGGTCTGCGGCAAGACCTCGAGGGTCGCCAATGCTTCCGCCGTCTTCAGCCACCCCATGCGTCCCCCTATGTTGACGATTTCAATCAAGATTGACGTCAATTCTAGCACTGACAAACTGAAGCGAAAGGCGTCAGGCGCGGCGCTTAGAGATCGTCCTCGGTGTGCGCCGCCCAACGCCGAATGAACGCGATTGGAGTAGAGACCACCATGACCGAACTGTCTCGTGCCCTAACGGAACTTGCCTGGTCTGCAGTCGGCGGCGACGCGCAAACCGCAGACCAATTGGCCTTCACCGGATCGGGCGGATTGGCTTCCGCTTTTCCAGTCTCCGATTTTGCGAGCGCCGCCGTTGCGACGGCAGCCTTGTCGGTTGCCGAGCTGGTGGGGAAGGCACGTGCCAGCCGCCCGCGGGTCACGGTGGACCGCCGGTTAGCTTCAATCTGGTTCTGGGCCTCGATCCGCCCCATCGGATGGAAACTGCCAGCGCCTTGGGACCCCATTGCCGGCGATTACCAAGCGCGCGACGGCTGGATCAGGTTACACACCAATGCGCCGCATCATCGGGCCGCGGCGGAACGCGTTCTCGAAGCGCGCGGCGATCGCGAACCCATAGCGGGCGTAGTCGCCCGCTGGTCAAAGGCTGCTCTTGAAAACGCCGTGGTCGAAGCCGGCGGATGCGCGGCTGAAATGCGCTCCGTCGCTGAATGGCAGCGTCATCCCCAAGGTCGTGCGGTGGGGGTCGAACCTCTTGTCGATTCCATTGCAACGGCGCCGCAGGGACTGCCAAGTTGGCCAGTATTGCCCGGGCGCCCGCTGGCTGGAATTCGGGTGCTGGACCTGACCCGCGTGCTGGCGGGCCCGGTGGCAAGCCGATTTCTGGCCGGCTTGGGCGCCGATGTCCTACGCATCGATCCTCCTGATTGGGACGAACCCGGGGTAGCGCCGGAAGTGACACTGGGAAAGCGGTGCGCGCGGCTCGATCTCCGGACGTCGCATGACCGCTCTGTCTTCGAGCGGCTCCTTTCTGGTGCGGATATTCTTATCCACGGTTATCGCCACGGAGCACTGGATGGACTTGGCTTCGACACTGCGACGCGCCGCAACATTGCGCCGGGACTAGTGGACGTTCGTCTCAACGCTTACGGCTGGTCGGGACCTTGGGTGGGACGGCGCGGCTTCGATAGCTTGGTACAGATGAGCTCAGGGATCGCTGATCGCGGCATGCAACTCGTAGATGGAGCAAAGCCTCGGCCGCTGCCGGTTCAGGCGCTCGATCACGCGACCGGCTATCTCATGGCCGCCACCGCGATCCGAGGAGTGACAGGACGGTTGGAACATGGCACGGGAACGGAAGCGCGCTTTTCGCTTGCCCGTACCGCGAAGCTGCTCATCGATCACGAACACCAAGGTGCCGATTCGCCCCTTGCTCCCGAGACAAACTCCGATTTGATGCCCACAATCGAGCAGACCGATTGGGGCCCGGCCCGGCGGATAGCCGCACCTTTCGCCGTGGGCGGGACACCGCAGTGGTGGGAAATGCCCGCTCGAAATCTCGGAACGTCAAAGGCAGAGTGGCTTTCGCGATGAGCGCCGCCATCGCGACCAAGCGACGTAGCTACGCAAGCATTATTGCGCTTGGGCGCCGCACCCTCATGGTTGGCTGTCGGAATTTTGACCCTTTCGAGAAGGGGCGCTGATAAGTGTGTTCGTCGAGGCGCATGATCCGACTTGGCAGTACCGTCATTCTCGAGCAAGTGGACATGAACCGGTGACGAGTGCGCTCGACTGGTGTCTGGGATCGGTCAGATTGCCGGTTCCAGGGTTTGACAGGCGGAGAAGCTCTGGAGCGGGTGGCTGAGAACAGCTGCCGGCTTCAGGAGAACAGCGTTTGTTATGTTACAGCTCCTGCTCGGCGAGCACACGAAATTCATCCGGAACGGAATGGAGGTTTCCCAATGTAACGGCTCCGTATCCGACGGCTTTCCAACCGAAGCGCTGGCGGAGCTCATCGACCGCGCGATCCGCCGCCCCACGCGCCATACCTCGCCTGCTACCTGGCCGGCGTCCCTCGTCTTTAAGCCCCAGCGGCAATTCCAACTGCATTTCCGAAACCTTTTTGAGGTGCGAGACTGAGATCGCTAAGAGCGAGATTTTGCGTTCGCGCGGGTGATCCGCGAGGACCGCGCGCACAAGGTCTTCGGCAATCTCCGCAAGAATTGCCGTCGCCGAAATTGGCGCGCCAAGCGTCACGGAGCGTGTGACGCAGCGGAGATCGGCAAAGCGAACGCGTACCGTCACCGTCCGACCGGAGAGCGCTTTTGCGCGCAACCGGGCACCGATTCTATCCGCGAGATGCCATAGCGCGGGTCGAAAGACACTCTCGTCCGCAGGCCTCTTGCCAAGGGCCGACTGAGCTCCGGCCGATCGCGCCCGGCGATATACGTTGACTTCTCGCGGGTCGCGGTTCCACGCGAGCGCTGCAAGCTTCTCTCCCGCTGCGGGACCGAGTAGCTGCTCAAGCGACCATCCCGGTGTCTTCGCCAACTGGCCAATGGTAGTGACCCCGAAATCGGCCAACCTTGCCTTGGTAACAGCACCCACACCCCACATTAACTCGACGGGCAGGTCGTGAAGGAAGTCGAGTTCGGTGTCGGGATCGACGACCACCAGCCCATCCGGCTTCGCCACCTGCGAGGCAATCTTCGCAAGGTGCTTTGTGCGCGCTACGCCGACTGAGATCGGCAGGCCGATCTCCGCCCGCACACGACCCCGGATCGTTCTCGCAATTTCGACCGGCGGTCCAAAAAGATGCGTGCAACCCGCCACATCGGCGAATGCCTCGTCGATGGAGATCCGCTCGACAAGGGGCGTGAAATCACTGACGATCTTGATCGCGGCATCGCCCAACCGCTGGTATTCCTTGAAATGGCCGCCGACAAAGATGAGTTGCGGGCACAGTTGGCGAGCACGCCATCCTGACATACCGCTATGGACGCCGAAGGCTTTGGCTTCGTAAGAAGCCGCCAGCACGACCCCGCCACCGACGGCGATGGGCTTTCCGCGCAATGACCAGTCGAGTAGCTGCTCAACCGACGCGTAAAAGGCGTCGAGGTCTGCGTGAAGAACCGTGGCTTGCATCCCGACCGCCCTATTAGAACATAAAGAGAACAGAATTCGCTGGCGCTTGTCAAGGGAACGGCGCTTGGCAGGAACCCTGTGAGACCGTTCAACCTAAATCCGGCGTTTGAAGATTTCTGCTTTTGAGGCGAATCGCGCATTATCAACGGCATGACGCGCGATTCTTCTGCTGCTTCGGCTCACCGGTTGGGTGAGCAATCTGTGGTTGCCGAGACCGGCCTGCCTGATGGCGTTGATCTCGACAGTTTTGCTGGAACGGTCCATGTCGAATGGGACCAGGAGGCGGCGCTGACGCCAATGGGCCAGCTGCCGTTTTTCATCGACTTTCTCAAAACCAGCGGGTTGTTCGAGGCCTTGGTCGCGGATTGTCCGCTGCGCTACAGCAGCCCCAACGCTGCAAAGAAACGCGACGTTCTCGGCACGACGATGCTGTCGATGCTCGCGGGGCACAAGCGCTACGCCCATATCGCGGCGTTGCGCTGGGACGCGGTTTTGCCGGAGCTGCTCGGCATGAGCAAGATCGTCAGCGAGGATGCGGTGAGGCGCGGGCTCAAGGCGATCGATGAGGAAGAAGGCGCGACGTGGCTGCGTCGGCATCTCGGCCACTGTGTCGAGCAGCTGCTGAGCGAGCCTTGGGTTCTCGATGTCGATACGACGATCAAGCCTCTCTATGGCCATCAGGAAGGAGCCGTCTTAGGCTACAACCCCAAGAAGCCCGGGCGTCCGAGCCATTGCTATCACACCTACTCCATGGCCGGGACGCGGCTGGTTCTCGATGTTGATGTTTGTGCCGGCGATGAACATGCATCCAACCATAGCGCGCCGAGCTTGTGGGGGTTGTTGGATCGCCTGCCGCGTGACTTATGGCCAGCGTTGTTGCGCGGCGACTTAGGCTTCGGCAATGAGCCGATCATGCGTGAAGCGGAAGCGCGCAGACTTCCCTTTCTGTTCAAGCTGCGCCTGACCGCCAATGTCAAACGCATGATCGAAAAGCTCGCCTTTGATCGCGAATGGGTCAACGCCGGCGCTGGATTTGAAGCCAAGGAGAGCGCGGTTCGCTTGACGGGATGGACAAGGCAGCGGCGCACGATCGTGCTGCGTCGGCGCGTGAAGGACGCTCTGACGCTGGTGCAAAGCGACGATTGCGGCCAGCAAAGCCTGTCGTTCGCCGAAGTCGACGAGGCGGCGGAAGTCTACGAATACGCCGTTCTGGTGACGTCGCTTTGCGAAGAAACTGCGGTCTTCGGTCAGCTGTATCGCGATCGCGGCGACAGCGAGAATATTTTCGACGAACTGAAAAACCAATGGGGCTGGGGCGGCTTCACGACGAACGACCTCGCGCGCTGTCGCCTGGCGGCGCGGTTGCTCGCGCTGTTTTACGACTGGTGGAATATATTCGTCCGCCTCGCCGAGCCCGATCGGCATCGCGAGGCGATCACGAGCCGGCCCCTGCTGCTGTCCGCCATCGCAACGCGAACCCGACACGCGCGACAAACCACGATCACAGTGACGAGTTCGCACGCCGAAGCGACGCCCGCCGCCAAGGCGCTCGCTGCGGTCGCCGCGTTCCTGCGGAGCCTTGGTGAAAATGCGGAGCAGTTGACGACCCTGCACAAATGGCGCGCGATCCTCTCGCGCGCATTCACGGCGTTCCTAAAAGGCCGCCTATTGCGCCCACCGGCGCGCCTCGCGCCAAGTTGACGCAACCGCACGTGGCAAAACCGCACAAAATGCAAGACCGATATTCCATGCAACTGCCGTTTTCAGGTTCAACCGCCGTCGCCGCGGGGGACGACGTGGCCCCAAATTTTGCCGAACCAACTGTGCTGGCACGCCACTTGCGGTAGATGCCGCGAGCTTCGCTGTGTGCTTCAGGCACGACATGCGGGCATTACTCAGGATTTTTTGCTGCCAGGATGCTGAAGGGTCGAGCGCGCATAGGAACGCGCACAGCTCCATTCTGCTATTTTTTTCGCGAGCGAGATCGCGATCCCATGATCGTCACCATGTGAAATCACGGGTTCGATGACGTTGCATGTCAGTGCTGCCGGCTTCAGGCGCCAAATCGGCCGTCCGCGCTCTACATTGCAGATTTCCCAATCCGAGCGCTTTGCCGCAAATGCGGTTCACCAGAGCTCCAACCTTGGATGGCCGCCCGCAGCTACCATATTGATCCGAGATATGCGTTTTTTAGGGAGGCCCCGGATGGGACGCGAGAGCGGCTTGGTTGACAATTCGTCATCACAAAACCGGGCGATCGCCTCGCTTCGCACGGCGCTGCTACAGTGCGTTCTCGACGGGGAGGGGCGCGCGCCGCCAAACCTGCGCCGCGCTGCCTTCGAGAACGCCGTTCTCCCCGAGAGGTTGCGCACTCTGATTGAAAAGGTGGTGCGGCATGCGACGCAGATCAGCGATGGCGATTTCGCGGCCGCCCGGGCTGCCGGCTACACGGAGGATCAACTTTTCGAACTGGTGGTTTGTGCAGCGGTCGGTGCCGCCGATCGTCAACTTGACAGTGCGATGCAAGCGCTGATATCGGCCGGGGGCACACCCTGAGCATGCGGCTCGCGATTCTCGACTACGGTCACTCGCTGGGCAACCGGCTGCTGTTCCGCTTCATCGCCCTTGCCTCACGCCAACCGGTTCCTGGCATTGTAAGACTGGTGAAGTACCGCGCCAACTTTTTCGGGACGCCGATGTCGGCGCTGGCACAGCGCGCGATGCGCGGCCCCTCGGTATGGTCGGTTGGCGACCGAGAGCTCATGGCCGCTGTCATCGCGCAGGCGAACGCCTGCCGATATTGCGTCGCGGCGCACAGTGCCGTGGCGGCGCTCGCCTACCATGATGAGGCACGAGTCGCCGCGGTCCTGGCCAATCCAGAAGCAGCGCCGATCGACAGGCCCCTGCGCACGACCTTGTCCATGTTGACAAAACTCGCCCACGCGCACCACCTCGACGCAGAAGACATGCGTATACTGTTCGCGGCCGGGGCCTCCCGCGCCCACATCGAAGACGCGCTCGCGGTTGGCTTCGCCTTCAATATCATTAACCGCCTCGCGGATGCGTTCGAGTTCCCAATCCCGGACGCCAAGGCGTTTGCGGCTAGCGCCCGGTTCCTACTCACCCGGGGCTATCGGTGATACCGGTCTGGATTCGATCGGATTCGCTATGGCGAGTGGCAGCAAAGGGCGAAACGACGATCTGGCAACGCCAGATGCGTGAGAGCGATATTAGCGACCGTGCCCGCAGTTGCGGTAATCGCTGCCATCGGAACCAACCAAATGGGAAGAGCGGCGCCAGACCGGAAATGGATCGCGCCCTGCAGGCATCGTCCATCCCTGCAGTTGGCGCCGTTTCGCCGCGCTGACTCAGACCCCTTCCTTGAGTTCCTTGGCAACCCGGAACGCTACCTTCTTACTGGCCTTGATTTTGATCGCTTCGCCGGTAGCCGGATTGCGGCCCATGCGCGCCGCGCGTTTGCGCACCAAAAGAATACCCAGGCCGGGAACCCGGACCCGCGCTCCCTTTTTCAGGTGCTTCGCGATGAGACCGACCATGTCGTTCAATATCGCCTCTGCCTGCTTCTTCGGCAGCTCGTGTTCTTCCGCAAGCTGCGCCGCGAGATGCTTCAAGGTTACGGTCTCGACCTTCGTAGCCGTTGTCGCCATTGAGTGTCGTCCCCTTAGGTTAATCCAAATCCGTTTCGTCGTTGATGTGGGCGTTCGAATGCGGTCCTGGTCTTCTTTACCCACTCCCAGCCCCCGCTTTGCAGCGGTATCGCGGGTCCTAATATCCCGCGTTTAAGATGGTGATTTGCTAACACCGATTTCGCCAATACACAACAGAGGAGACTGGTCCCAAGTCGACCCGCGAATTGGCGCAATCACCGCTAAAATTCGAAATTCCGATCATGCGACCGTTGGATATGGTCCCGGTTTCGCGCCGCGATGATGGAGGTATCGAGTCGCTTTGGTGTGGGGGCAGACCGTGGCGACGTTGGTGGTCCCTGGGGTCGTTACGGTAGTAGTCGCTGTTCCGTGGCGTCGGGCCCCACATCGCACGGCTATCTAATCTACGTCATGGGGTGCGGTCACCTCTGCTACGGCTTCGTGATCGGATGGTTCACTGCATGGATGCCAAAGCGCAAGCAAGAGAATACCGATGACTTCCTCTATTTTTATTTCGACGCCCGGATCGGCAGGTCGAGGGAGCCTTCCGAAACATGTCACTGCTCGGCGGATCGCCTCCCCGCGCGTCTTTCGGCGTCACGAATCAATGTCGGTTGCGGCGCACAGTTAAAGGTGCGCTTCATCTGCGACCGCTGGTCAGGCGCTGATACCATGGTCGCCCTGGTGCCAAAGTTGTGCCGTTCAAAGATTGCTTTTCTCCAACCTGGCGGTCGGCCGAGAACATAGTGCGGCTAATCGGATTGCCGTCGCTATCATATTCCGTCATCGGTCCGTCCCGCTTCCCTGCCTTGTATAAAGTTAGTGTGCGCACAGCCGAGCGCTCATCGTGGTCGGTCGTCTCCCCGTTCAATAATCCGTCCCGGTAAGTCATCTTGCGCATGACCGAACCGTCGGGTCGATGAATCGTCATGACCCCATTGAGGCGACCATCACGATAGGTTGCGGTTGAGACCAGCGCTCCCGTCTCGGAGTACCGGCGCATATCGCCGTTCAATAGCCCCGCGTGATAGGCCATCTCCGCTAGCGGGCGACCATCGCTTAAAATCGTCGCAGGACCATCGATCACACCCCCGCGCCAGGTCAGCTTCGCCAGCAATTGTCCATTGGCGTCGTACACCAGCATCGGCCCGTCCGGTTGGCCCTTGGCGAAGCCCATTTCGTGAAGCACGAGCCCGTTCGGCGCGCATAGCATTGTGGTCCCGTGAAGGACGCCACCGCGGAACTCGGCCCGCTCGATAACGTGCCCTTCGGCATCCCGCCGTTCGACCTGCGTGGTATCACCTGAAGTCGCTTCGCTCATCAGTTCAGCTTTACCAGCCCGCCCTTTACGTTCAACAGACCGCCGCCGTCGACCGTGCCGGTTGCGCTCGCCTTTAGCTCCATCGTCGTTCCGCCACTCAGCGAGAGCGACGTGCCCGCCTGCGCGGTAAGTCCCGTTCCGGATTTCACTGTCAGCGAGGTTCCCGCTTCGATCGTCACCGCGCCGGACGCCTTGATCGTGAGATCACCAGTGACCTCGAGGGTAAAGTTGCCACTGACGTCTTGCGAGAAATTCGCTTTGTTGCTGTGGGTTTCGGCATCGTTCACTGTGACCGAGCGTGTCCCCTGGACACTGTGCGTTTCGTTGCCTTTCGAAACGTTGAACGTCGCGTTGCCCTCGCTGACTGTTAGCTTCCGATCGTTTTTCACCGTGATAGTATCGTTGTGATCGACAGTTTCCGTGCGGTCATTCAGAATTTTGACAAGCATGTCCTTTTGAGCCTGAATGAATAGCTCCTCGCTGTCCTTCTTGTCCTCAAACCGGATTTCGTTGAAGCCGCCGCCGCCCTGGGACGAGTTGCTCTTGACTGTCGTCTTGGTTTGTTCGTCGGGCAGTGTGTAGGGGACCGGATTGTCTCCGTTGTAGACACAGCCCGTTACCAGCGGCCGGTCAGGATCGCCGTCTAGGAAACTCACCACGACCTCCTGGCCTATACGGGGCAGTGTAAACGCCCCCCAGCTGGTGCCCGCCCAGTTCTGCGCTACTCTGACCCAGCACGAGCTGTTTTCATCCTTGGTGCCGTTCTGGTCCCAATGGAACTGGACCTTCACGCGACCGTATTGGTCGGTCCAGATCTCCTGACCCGATGATCCGACGACGAGCGCGGTTTGCACACCGACGATTCGCGGCCTGGCCGTCCGGCGTGGCGGGCGGAAAGGGACGTCAGCGGGAAAAGCAGTGAAAAGGTTGCTGTATTCGCGACGCCGAGCGTTGTGCTGAACTGAGTACAGCGCGTACTTGCCGTTGAATGCGTCGCTCGGATGTTGCGTCATCGTGAAGGTCGCGCCGGCGGTCATGTGCCGCACAGGAGACGTTCCTTTGAGCTCCTTGACTAGCGCCTCGATCTCTTCCATCCGCCGCTTGGCTAGGGCATCGCCGTCATTCTTCGCTGTGTATCGCCCCGGGTATTCGTAGATCTGCCACGACCCGTTTCCGGCCTTGGCCTTGAGCTCGTTTGACGGGGTAATGAAGTTATAGTCGTCAGTCTGAAACGCGGCGGTCGCCACGCGCTGTGAAAGATCGGCATCGGCGATGCGCGAGTCGGTCAGCCAATCGCGAGTGTCGGGCAAGGGCAGGAACGGGAGCGAGTCCGCATGGGGGCAGGCCGGAAATTTGCTCGGATCGTCGACCATGACGAGTGTATGGGCGCTGTCGGAATGATCGAAGTAATACGCGATCCCAGTCTCCTCCATCAGGCGGCTCACGAATTGGAACGAGGTCTCTTGAAACTGCACACAATAATCGAGGGGCGCATAACTACCTACGAGGTCATCGCGGTAATCGGTTTGGCCGCAATCCTGGAACACGGCGGTGAGAATGTCGGGCACCGTCTTGTTCTGGAAGATGCGGCAATCCGAAGTCAGGGACATCATCCACAGCCAGGGCCTGAGCTCGGCCGTACAGCGCCGCTCGTTCTGGGCGAACCGCGTCACAAGCCCGTGGATGTATCGCTTGTTCCCATCGCCGTCGATTAGAGTGACATAAGCCGATTTGCCGACCACCGCCGATGCGTCGACCGTGTCTTGGTCGGTGAGCATGGAAAGCTCAAATAGAAAGGGCTCGGATAGGTATTCCGATCCTTGAAGCTCCTCGAGCCAGAACGCATCCGGCCCAAGCGGCGTGGACACTTGAAGAGACCATTTCTGCGCACCACCATTCATGCTTCGAGCTCGATCGTGAAAGTTCCGCCCGGCGCGATCCCGATGTGAGCGTTTCCTGCGGTCTCCCCATCGGCGATGCGGTCGAGGATGTGCCCTGACAGCTCGGGCAGAAGAGAATGGGTCATGACTGCATCCACGGTGCGCGCACCGCTCTCGGTCTGTCCGGCGCGAGCGGCAATCGCCTTAACCACGGCCTCGTCGTAGGTCAGCTCGCTCTGCCGATTAGCCGCGAACCGCTCCTGAATCCCCGCCAGTTTCAAGCGGACGATAGCCTCGATCTGCGCCGGGCCAAGCGGGCGGTAGGGGACCACGGTCACGCGGCCGAGGAAAGCCGCCGGAAAATGCCGCAACAGAACCGGCCGAATCGCCGATGCCAAGCCCTCGGCACTGAGTGCCGGTCGCCGGTTGTTGAGTTCGGCCAAGACATCGGCCCCGAGATTAGAGGTGAGGAAAATAATCGTGTTTGCGAAATCAACCGACGCTCCCTCGCTGTCCTCGAGCGTGCCGCGGTCAAAGACCTGGTAGAACAGCTCAAGCACATCGGGGTGCGCTTTTTCGACCTCGTCGAGCAGCAGGACGCAATAAGGCTGTCGGCGCACCGCCTCGGTCAGGATGCCGCCTTTGCCATATCCGACGTAGCCGGGTGGCGCGCCCCGTAGGCCTGAAACCGAGTGGGCCTCTTGATATTCTGACATATTAACCGTCACGATCGCGCGGCGTCCGCCAAACAACAATTCGGCGAGCGTGAGCGCGGTCTCGGTTTTGCCGACGCCGCTGGGTCCGCATAGCAGGAATATACCGGTCGGCTTACCCGGCTCGCCCATATTCGCGTAGAAGGTCTGAATGCGGCGTGCAATTGTGTCGAGAGCGGCGTCCTGGCCGACGATGCGTTCCGCCATGCGCTGTTTCAGCGTGCGCGCGGTCGAGATGGTGTCGCCCAGCATCGCGCCCACGGGCACGCCGGTCCATGCCGAGACCACCTCGGCGACCGATCGTCCGTCGACGGCGATCGGCACCAGCACCTCGTTTTGTTGGATCTCTTCCAGCTCGAGGCGCAAACCGTCCCGTTCGGCCCGTAACGTTTCCGCCTCACCGGCAAGCATGCGGCGCTCCAACGTCCGAATGCGGTCGACCGTCTCGCGCTCGAGCTGCCATCGGCTCGCAAGGCGATCACGCACTTCTTCGGCGGCTGCTTGCTCGTGCCTAAGGGCTTCCCGTCGCTCTTCGTTACTGCAGCCTGTGCCCGCGTCGTCGCAGAGTCGCGCAAGTTCGGCCTCCAGAGCCTGGCACCGCCGGTCGGACTCCTCGAGCGCCTCGGGTCGGGTAGACTGGGCGATGGCGACACGGGCGCTAGCAGTGTCGAGCACGCTAATCGCCTTGTCGGGAAGCTGCCGCCCCGAGATGTAACGGTGCGACAGCCGCGCCGCCTCGGTTAGCGCTGCTTCGAGAATGCGGATGCCGTGATGGTGCTCGAGTTTCGGCGCGAGACCACGCAAGATTTCGACCGTCGCGGCTTCGCTGGGCTCCGCCACCTTGACGACCTGGAAACGGCGCGCCAGCGCCGGATCTTTTTCGAAGTACCGCTTGTATTCCGCCCATGTCGTCGCCGCGATCGTGCGCAGTTCACCCCGCGCCAGCGCCGGCTTTAGGAGGTTGGCCGCATCGCCTTGACCCGCCTGACCGCCCGCGCCGATCAGCGAGTGTGCCTCGTCGATGAACAGCACAATCGGCGTCGGTGAGCCGGTGACCTCCTCAATGACGGTGCGAAGCCGCTGTTCGAACTCGCCGCGCATGCCGGCGCCAGCTTGGAGCAGGCCGAGATCGAGGGTACGCACGGTGATCCCGGCTAGCGCCGGCGGTACCGAGCTTTCAACCACGCGTTGGGCGAAACCTTCGACGATCGCGGTCTTGCCGACGCCGGCGTCGCCGGTCAGGATCGGGTTGTTCTGTCGCCGACGCATCAGAATATCAATGATCTGCCGGATCTCCGCGTCCCGAGTAACAATGGGATCAATCCGCCCCTTTCGCGCCTCGTTCGTCAGGTCCAAAGTATAGGCGTCAAGCGCCGGAGTTGCCGCCCGGTTCGCCATACCTTTTGCAGCTGCACCCTTTTCGCCGAGCGCAGGGGGATCGAGGCTGGCTTCTTCCCTGCTCGCCGTGATGATTGCAGGCAGGTCCTCCGCCAGCCGGTGTCGCGGAATGGCGGCAGCGGAGGGCGCCGAAGACAGCAGCAGACTGCGCAATCCTTCATTGTCCAGCACGGCGCGCAGGATGCAGCCGGACCGGATCTGGGGTATGCCCAAATCTATTGACGCGATCGTCCAGGCGGCGCCGAGCGCCGCCACCAGTTGGTCTGACAGAGTGGGAGTTCTGGTGTTTCCGCTCTTGAGCTGCGCCAAGGACTGTTCGAGATCCGCCGTGAAGACTTGCTGGTCGATGCCGTAGGCACCGAGCACACCGACGAGATCAGTCGTCGGAACGACCGTCAACTCGACCAGCAGATGCTCTATCTCGACGGTGAAATGGGTTTGCCGGTAACAGCGGTCGGCCGCCCTTTCCAATGCGGTCCGGCAAGTGCTGTTCAATTTCGCGATCAGCGGCTTGAGGTCGTGCATTACCGAGCCTCACTGGTGCCGGAAGGGGTAAAGAGGTCGATGGTCACGACGCCGGTCGAACGGCGCGGACGGCTGGTCAGCCAGCCGGTCCACCCGAGACGCATCGTGCCGCCCTTCGCCAGTTTGCTTATCGGCATATCCTGAGGATTTATCGTCAACTGAAGGCTTAGGGCAAAAGCGCGGCCAAGCAGGAAGTCGACGAGCCTTCGCATCTCGCGGAACGCGGTGCCATCGGGCAGGAAAGCCAGCGCCTCTTGGAACCCCAGTGGGCCGAGCGTAATCAGAACACCTCCGGCTTGGTCCCAGACTCTGCCCCCCAGCAGTGCGCCGCCGCCCAAAGCTCGATTTCGGCCACTGGGGCCAAGTGCGGTGCGCTGCCCGGGTTCGAGCGCAAGCCAAACACCGCGCATCGGAATGGCGCGCACCGGCACGCCAAAATGCACATTGAGGGTCCGTTCCACGGCATGGAGGCTGAGCGGCTTCTGGTTGAGGAGGCCGGTCAGGCCGAGCAGGCTTCGGTCCAATCCATCCAGCCGATCGTGGGGGTGCCGCCCCCGCGTGACCCGCATTCCCTCAGTCGCGAGTCCCAGCAGGGCGAACAGATAAAACGCGAAGCTCGTCTCCTCGGGGGTGGTGTCCTGCAATGCCAATCGGAACAGCCGCCAGCTCCGCATCATCAGGGAGACGAGACGGTGATTGAAAATATCGAGGAAATCGCGCGACGCGGTATCGCCGCTCCGGGCGCGCCTCGCGACCAGCTCGCTGAGACCGACCGGCAGCGGCCCGAACGCGCCGCCAAGCCCAAGGAAATTGACAGTCACGACCGGGCGTCGCGCGCCGTCGTGCTGCGGTGGGACGTCGACCCGATCGATGTCGCTCGCCGGGAATGCACCGCCGAGGCTACTGCGGAAGGATACCGCCTCGTCACCAGGGTCACTTCCCAACCCCACAGGCGCCGCGCCACGCGCGAGCTGCTCCAGCACGCGGACGGCCTGGCGGCTATCGAAGCGATAGGGCTCGGCCGCCAACAATTCGATCAGAGGACGAACGCCTCGCCGGCTCGTGGCGGCCATCGCTTCCATTCCCCGTGACGCTGTTTACTTGATACCACCAGCTCGGTAAACGCGTTGACGCCGGCATAAAGGCTGAAAAAGCGGTCGAGTACGGCGCCGAGAAGATAGGCGCTGCCACCCACAAACTGTTCCTCATCGAATTCGACGGCGACCTCCAACCCGGCCACGAAACCACGCCACGCTTCGTCACCGATCCGCCGCACGATGCGCCGGGTCGCGAGTGAGGTGATCCCCGCGATCTGCCGCGCAGAAGCCGGCCTATCGGCGCCGCAATAAAGGTGCAAGATCTCTCGGAGTGCCGCCAGACTTTCGGCCCCGTCCTGCAGTGACAACATGTTGACAGATAGATGCGAGATCAGCCGCCACATCGTGGTCCCCGCGAGCGGTGGATCGTTCTGCGGCGTCGGTTTCGTCGCGCACACGATGCTCTTGAGCGGCGCGTCAACTTCAAGCTGAAGAAGGGTCCCGACGGCCATTTGCCCCGCCAGATTTCGGTTGGTGCACAGCGTGTGCGCAAACACGACGTCATCGGCGGGATTGGCCGGATTGAGACCGGGATCAACAAAAGACAAATGCATCTCGGTTCCGGTGAGGGCCGGGTTGGAGATCGGCTGCCTTCGTGCCAACCAGAGGGCCGCGTTCCTGTCGGCTGCCCCATCGGCATGGGTGAAGGAAAAAAAGGGCCTGATGGGGCGACTGTCATCCTCGAAGATGGAGGACCGGCTCACGCGAACGATCGAATGGATTTCGGTTGTGCTCTCCCAGCGACTATCGGGAACCAGCCGATATTCGAGGCGCGTGTGGTCGAGGCGTATCGGCTCGGTCGTCCTGGCGAAAAGGTTGATAATCGGCGCGCAGCCGAGCCGGATCGTTGCGCTGTCAACGGTGACGTGGAGAGGCGGGCGCTCGGCGAGAAGGAACAAAAGATCGGCCGACGTGCCGTTCGATAACGCCTCGCCGGGCCATCCTTCGATATCGAAGAATAGGAACTTGTCGGGAAAGGCAAAGTATTCCTGGAGCAGCCTGAAATCCCTGGTGCGCAGTGCGGGGATAGGGCAGCACGGCTTCGTGGGTCTCGAAACCTACCGGACGCAAGCTCGAGCCTGGCAGCATCATTGGGTTTGTGACCGCTTCACCGTCACTGCCGCCGGGCAGGACGGCGATGCCGCGCAGTTGGCTGCCCAGCAGCTGATAAAGGGTGAATCGGGTCATGCGTGCGCCATAGAGGAAAAAGCGCAGCGATGCCGGTCTGAATTCGGCGAAGGTGCGATTGCCGAGGCACGACAGGCGGACGCGCAGACAGCAGCCGACGTCGGCACGGCTATCAAGGAAGGCATAAATCGCCGGCAATTCGATTGCCACGTCCGTCACTTCCATTGGCCAAAAGGTGACGGGGTAGCAGGTGCGAAACCAGCAAGTGGCGCCGTTTCGCTCGGTCGCGAAGAGCGGGGTGCCGGTCGGCAAGGTGAAACCCGCGAGCGAACGGCTTTGCTCCGGGTCCGGGCGAAATTGCGCCACCGCCATCGACGGCAGCGGCGCCGCCAATTGCGGATAGAGAATGCCGAGCAGCGCCGTCGGAATCTCAGGGAATTGCGAATTATATTGGCGCTGCAACCTTGCCGTCAGAAAGGCAAAAGCCTCGATCAATCGCTGAATTTGCGGATCGGTGGATCCTGAATCAGAGAAGTCCAACCGCCCGGCAACGTTCGGATATTTGACGGCGAATTCGGCGCCGGCGGTACGCAAATAGGCGAGCTCGCCCAAATAGAGCGCGAGTAGCTCGGCCTCGCCCTCAATTGCCATCGTCGACGTTGAGGACTTCGCCCACGGCAATGGCAAATGTTACCGGCTCGACGACGGTGCCGACCTCGATGCTGCCGCTCACGCGCGCGAGCATCGCACCCCTGTGCCCGCGTAGCGGCTCCAGGGCGACGTCGCGCACGTGCAGCCGCGGTTCATAGACTGAAATCGTGCGGGAGATGTGTCGCGCCAACCGCAGAATTGCGTCGCTGTTGCCAAGGGGAAAGGCGGAAAGATCCGGAATCCCATAGTCGATCGTTGTTCGTTCGCGGCCCTCGAGCGTGTCGATGTCGAGGGAGACGCGTGTATTGAGCAAGGATTGGAGCTCGCGAGCAACGGACTTGCGAAGGGCCTCGGTATCATGGTTTCGAGGTACTTCGGCCGGAGCACCCTGCCGGTTGAGCGGCTGGGCCAGCCGCTCGAAAATCAATGCAGGTGCACCGACGCCGCGGGGAGCGTCCGCCATACGACTACGAGCTCAGGCGATCTCCTGGGTCGTTAGGTCGTGCGAGACCGGTTGAACGCCGTCGGCCGTGCCGTCGGCCGGCTTTTGCGGGATATAGTTGTAGGTAACCTTGCCATAGGCCAGGGCGACGGTCTCGGTCGGAAGATCCCCGCCGCCGCCGCCAAAGCTGACATTGGAAACCACGATCTTTTCCATGATGATTTCAAGGTACTTAACTGCCGCGTTGTTCTCACCATCGGCGCGATAGGCGGTGAAAGTTCCCTTGCCGATTTGCTTGCCGCTCCAGCACATTTTCAAAAGATCATCCGTGGCGGCGTCGAGGTATTTGGTGACAGTGAAGTCGGAATGATTTGCCTGCTCCACCGTACCGCCGCCAGCCGAGCTGCGGGTCGGCTTGGTGGGCTGATTAAAGCTGTGGCTCCAAGATAAGATTTGGAGCTCGCCCGCGTGCTGAGAATCCGTCGATTCGCCTTTGATCTCCGGGGTCTCGAGCTTGAGAAAGAAGTTAGTGGCCATCTCGAACCTCCTATTACCTCACTTGCTACGCGGCGGCGGCAGGTAGCTCGGCCACCAGCCGGATCGAGGTCGTCAACTCCTCGAGCTGGAAATGGGGGCGCAAGAATACGGTCGCGGTGTAGCAGCCAGGGCGCCCCGGAATATCGCTGACGTCGATCCTGGCCTCACGCAGCGGGAAACGGGCCTTCAGGGACTGGCCGGCGTCATCCTTGCCGAGGATATAGTCGTTGATCCAGGTGCTCAGATATTGTTGCACATTCTCTTTCGTCATGAAGCTGCCGATCTTGTCGCGCATCATGACCTTGATGTAATGAGCAAAGCGCGATGCATTGAGTATGTATGGCAGCATTGCCGAAAGCTGGGCGTTGGCGTTGGCGCTGGGCGTGTTGTAGAGCTTTGCTTTGTTGGTGGTCTGCCCGCCGAAGAACGCGGCGTAGTCGGTGTTTTTGCAATGGACCAGGGTGATGAAGCCGAGGTCATTTAATTCCTTTTCGCGCCGGTCGGTAATTGCGATTTCGGTCGGGCATTTGAGCGCAATGTCGCCTTCATCGGTATGGAAGGTATGCGCCGGCAGGCCTTCGACCTTGCCGCCGCCTTCGACGCCGCGAATTGCCGCGGTCCAGCCGTAGAGCGAAAACGCCGTTGTGATGCGCTGCGCCAAAATGTAGGCGGGATTGCCCCAGAGATATCTGTCGTGGTTGGTGCCGTCGACATCCTCGACGAAGTTCACGCCCTCGGCCGGCTTGGTGTCCGGGCCATAAGGCAGCCGCAACAACACGCGGGGCAAGGTGAGCACGACATAGCGGCTATCCTCGCTCTCGCGGAACGACCGCCAGGTGATCAGCTCGGCGCTCTCAAAGATCTTTGCCAGGTCGCGCGGCGTCGAGAGATCAGTGAACCGCTCCATGTCGAACATTTTCGGATTGGCGGCGGCGATAAACGGTGTGTGGGCCGCGGCGGCAACGCCCGAGACCTTGCGCAGCAGCTGGATATCCTGTGGGTGGCGGCCGAACTCGAAATCGCCCACGAGGCAACTATAGGGGAATCCGCCGAAGGTACCGTATTCCTCTTCGTAGACCTTTTTGAAGACCGCACTCTGGTCGAACTCGACCGCGCGCTCCAAGTCTTTCAGCAGATCGGCCTTGCTGATGTTCATGAGCCGAAGCTTCAACATCGTGCCGGTTTCGCTGTTCATGACGAGGTAGTTCAAGTCCCCGCCAAGAGGCCTCGAGCCTCTGGAAATCGGGGGAATGCAGCACCTCGTTGAGCTGCGCGCTGATCAGATCGTCGATATCCGCGATGCGATCGTTGATGGCTGCGACCACGTCGTTGCTGACTGTCGCACCTTCGGTGAGTACCTCGTTGACAAATTCCCCAATCAGGTCGCGGGCGTACTCGCGTTGCGAATCGTCCCGAACCATTTTGCCTTGCAGCAGAATCCGCTCGAGCACCCCACTTGTCTGAGCCTGTGCTCCAGCGGTTGCAGTTTGCGTTTCCTCAGCCATCGAAATTCCCCTCAAGCGCCCACATGTTGCCGGCCGCCCCTTCGCTCAGGGCCGCCGGCTCGAATTCAGTTCATAGCCCTCAAGCAGACCCGCCCGGTGCCGGCGCGGCCGGGGCCGGCGCGGCCGGCGCCGCGCCGTCGCCAGCCGGGGCGGGCGCCGCCAGTTCGCTGCGCAGCTTTGTCTGCTCCTCGGTGCTCGCCACGACCTCGCGCAGGATGGCGTCGAGTTCATCGTTGCCGTCGAGCTTGGTCAAGAGATCGCGCAAGCGGTTGCGCGCCTCGAACAATTTACGCAGCGGCTCGATTTGCTGAACCACAGCCACCGGCGTGAAATCGTCCATCGATTTGAACTTCAGCTCGACGTTCAACATTTCGTTTGCGTCGGGCTTCAGCTTGCTCGGCACGCGAAAGGCGAGCCGGGGCTTCGCCGCTGTGAGTACGTCGTCGAAATTGTCTCGGTCGATTTCAACAAACTTGCGATCCTTGACTTTTGGCCAAAGGTTCGCTCGGGTTGCCCGGACAAGTCGGCCAGTATCCCGACAATAAAAGGCAGCTGCTTTTTCTCGATTGCGCCGCCGATCTCCACGTCATAGGTGATCTGCACGCGCGGCGGCCGCACGCGCAACAGGGCCTGCTGGATGCTCTCAGCCATGTCGCCTCCGCAACTAGTTTTATTTGGGACTTTAAGGTCAACTAGAAGTTTAGTCGACTCGCTAAACAATTAGCAAGACAATTCGCAATGATATTATGTAAAATACCAAGAAAAACGTAAACATTCAAAATATTGCCAAATAACTAACCAAGCAATTAGTGCGGAGCCCGATGATCTTGTTCGATTTCCCCTGCAGTCGTCGCGAGGCCAAGAGCATCGAGCAGCCGGGAGATGGCGCTCCCCGATTGCGATAGCTGCTGAATCAGTTCCGGCAGCGGCATTTCACCCCACTCGGCCGCGCGCTGGATAATGTACGGCGTCGGGCTGTGCGGTTCGGTGCGCATCAAGAAGTCGGCGATTTCCGAAAGCTGGCGATAGGCCTCCTCGCGCGTCCGCGGCGCGGGGGGCAGCGCCGACGTCTTGCCGGCGCCGCTGTTGGGCACGGCAGCGGTCGGCGGCGAGGCCTTCGGCCGCAGCACTGCCGCCAATGCGGTTGGCTTCTGCCGGTCGGCCAGCTCGACCGCGACGGAATCCAAGAATTTCCTCTAGCGCCGTGCGGATGCCGCCAAGCCCCGGAGCTTGCTTCGCGCAGTATTTCTCCAAGGTAGCGTTCAGGCGTCGAGCGCCTGCTGGGCGTCCTTCAGCGCTGATTCCGTGCCTCTCAGCATTTCGGTCGCGGTCCGTTGCCGGCGACGCGGCGAAACGGGCAAGGGTGACAGCCCCGGCTGCCTCCGCACGCTCGGCCGATCTCGGGTCGCGTTGCCGCACCGTTTCGAGCCGCTGCGCATTGACATTGTCGGTCCACGAGAACCGTTCCTGGGGATCGCTCGTCGAGTTGACGATCGGCAGCGATCTCAACAGCTCCGGCAGCTTATCGTTCAGCCATTCCAGCGGCGCCACCCGCGCCGACACGTCGTCTTGATCGAAACGCGGGTAGAGGTCGGGCCAGAAGCGTTCGCACAGCTTGTCGAGCAAGGCGAGGCTGCCCGATAACCCGGCAAAGCTTTGCAGGTGGACGCGGGCTTCACATAGCCAAGCAGGCTACCTGCAGATCCTTTGAGCGAGCGGCGAGCGTCTCCGCGCACAGCCTTTCGACCGCTGCCCAGTCGGCGCGTTTGAGCTCGCGCTGCCAAACACCCTGCGGGAGTGCGGCATTGTCCTCGCGGCGCGCCTCGATGATGGCGTCGTAGTCGCCGGCATAGGCCACATCCTGTCCGGTCGGCCGCGTCCCGGGTATCGGCGTCAGAAGAAGATCGTCGCGTGACCGTTCCGGGTCCTTGAACAGCATCGATGCGTAGGGGGAGGGCTCATGGCGACGCGCTCCATGTAGCGGAAGGGAC
This sequence comes from uncultured Alphaproteobacteria bacterium, assembly GCA_963804725.1. Lineage (GTDB taxonomy): Bacteria > Pseudomonadota > Alphaproteobacteria > ATCC43930 > CGMCC-115725 > JAATGI01. Next base: position 858,844 of record CAWDRN010000001.1, read on the forward strand.
CAGCGCCGTGGGAGCAGCACTCGTCGCCGGCCCGGTAGGGAAGCGGTTCGGCCCAGCAGCGGGGCCGCCGTCGGAAATTCCGGGAGGGCGAATCGGCACGGTCTTCGCCGGCTGGCCCGGCGCCTGCGCCAGCCCGGTAAGTGCCAGCCGCAGGTAGACTTTGGCCGTATTGACCTCGCCATCGCCGGCGACGGCGGCATCGGGGTTGCGCCTCAGCGGCACTTCGAACATCACCACCTCCGGCCTGCGGTCCTGCAGCGAATTCAAGTCGGCGATGTCCGGGGTCTGCGCCCGGATCAGGCGCAACAGCGCCCAGTTGCCACTGAAATCGAAAATGGCGCTGAGCCCATTGATGCGCGGCGAGGATTGGCCGAGCGGAGGGGTTGGGCACCATCGGTGCGTTCTTCGCCCAGCGCAGTTCGACCCGCAGCGGTTGCCCGTTGGTCCACACGATCCGGGACGTGCCAAACATCGAACTGGCGCGCTGATTGCCGGCGATGACGACGGCGTCGATGACTTGGTTCTGGGCCTGCGCCGCCTCGGGATTGGTGAAGAACTCGACATCGACCTGGTAGGAGAGCGGCGTGTTGCCGGCTCGGGTCGGCGAGCATTGGGCCGAATGCGCTCTGAACCGCGCCGAGTTGGGTCAAAAATATCTCGGCGGCGCTGCCGCGCCTGGCCGAACGGCGCCCCGGAAGCGAATTGCGCCTCGAGGGCTGGCAAGTCGGGACCATATTCCGTCGAGAAACTGGCGGACTTGGTTCGGGTCGGCGGCGCCAAGCGCCGGAGTGAGGCTGGAACCGGTGCAAACGGAAAGCGTCCCGCGAGTTGGGCATTGAAGTCTGCGGCGAGGCTCGTGTAGCGACTAGTGGTGCCGGCGTGGACGGTCGAGCGGCAGCGGCTTGCGATGGTGCGGCGGATGATCTGCAGCTGCTGGGCAAAATAGTCGCTGGCGAAAGCTCCGTCGGTCGTCATCTGACGGCAGTTGGACAAGTCAATCTTGTCCATGTCCACCAGGATGAATTGCTCGAGACGGGTCAGGGAGTTGCTGGGATCGCTGCGATGATAGCGGTCGAGGGTGTTGAGGATGGCCTGCCAGCGGGCGACGAGGCCGGATACGGATGGACGGGCTGAGTCCCCGGGGTCGCGCAAGTAATTTACCAGCGGTGCGGCGTAGTCGCCCGCCAGCGTCTCGATGAAATCGCGCCGTGATGGCAGCGTGCTCGCAAGGTCGGTCGGGCTGGTGGCTCCGAACGCCGGCGCCGCGAGCGGCGGCGAGCCGGTCCAGAAGGACAGGCTTGGATCAGCAAGCCGATAGGGGGCGGCGGCGGTCAGGTCCGCATCCAATTGCCGCAAGAGGCGCGCCGCCTGTCGCGGAAACCAGGGCGTCGAGCGTTCCCGCGCTATCCGTCGCCCCCGCTTGACGCAAGGTATTGCGAAGGTTGACGAGGAACGGCAGTGCATTTGCGAATCCGGAAACCTGCTGCAGCATGGCGCGAGATCCTGCATTGGGCATAACCTCCACTGGCCGCGCGGCAGCCCGCAGCAGGAGACCGATATGAGCCGATGTTTCGGTACCCGCAACCGCTCGCCCCTGTTGCTGCAATCCTCCGGGGATGCTGGTATTGCCCTTCGACACAAAGGCAAGAAAGCTTTCCGCCAGATCCTCGGCTTGGCGAAGCGTCTGAATGTCCCAGTTGATCGGCACCCCGGCGGCGAGTGCGGCGCGGCGACCCTGGCGGTAGAGACGGGCCGCATGAAGGGCTGGGAAAAGAGATCATCTAGCAACCCGCGGCTCGCCACCATTGGCGGCGACAGCGCTGACCGCGCCATCGCTTGCAGCGAGCACAAGTGTGCGATCAAACGCCGTGGCCTGTAGCAGCCAGTTTCGGGTACTGGCCTCGGCCTTGCCGGCGGTGGCGACCAGGCCGTCGACGAAATCGGTTCTGACGACCGCAAGACCCCTGAGTTTGTCCAGCGGCGGCAGGGCCGAGGCGGCGCCCGGCGCATTTCGCAACCAGTCGTAACCCGGCTGTTGCAACAGGCCGGAAATGGTGTCGAGCGTTGACTGCGTATCGGCCAACCGGTTGCGGCCGCTACCGCCAGGGCTGGCGGCACCAAGGTCATTGGTCAGGGTCGAGAGTTTGGCAACCGCTTTGACGAGTTCGTCGCTGGTAAAGGCATCCCTGACCGCTGCTTCATAGCGCTCCTGGAGGATCCCCTCGACCATCGGCTGCACCTTTGCAGTGCGGATTGGCCGCATTTGCGCATTGCTAAGGGCATGTTCATAAAGACCGTAATTAGTCGTGAATTCCGCCGGCAGCTGGACGTCGAGCGCGTAGCTCACCAGCGCGGCGAGATCGCCGATGCTGGGTTGGGCGGTGATCCCCTGATAGACCCGAATGTATTTGTCGTAGTTGACGATCCGGTCAACCGTCGCCGATAAGGCTTGCTGGGACGTCACCGCCGGACCGCCCAGGGGAGACGCCGGTTCCAGTATCGTGACGAGGCTTTGTCTCTGAGTCAGCGCGTCGTAAGCCGCGCGCAGTACCGCAACATTGTAGCCCGCGGCGATGGCCTGGGCGACCCGAAGGTTTGCGAACGTTAGCACTGAGGTCGGAGCCGCAATCGTATCGATGCGGTTGATCCGGATGGCGGCCATCGCGTTTACCAAGCTCAGGGCCGTCTCCCGCACATTTTCGCGCCGCGCTACGTCCGTCAGCGGATTGGCTCGCTGCATCGCCCGTGCGTTCACTTCTTGAGCGATTTGCGACAGCAGCGTCGCCACCGGCGGCAGGTAATCGTTGTCCACCCGGCGGATGTGCATGACACCAAGCACGCATAGAAGCGCTAAAGCGGCCAATGCAATCTGGCATAACCGGATCTGACGATGTCTCCGGGTGGCCTCGCCATAGGCGGGCTGGGCGAGCTGATGCTCCGGGAACACCTTGTGGGTGAATACCGCGTCGGCAAAGGCGTCCGATCGCCCTTCTTCTGCCGCAGCGCCAGGTCCGCGGCCCGCCAGAAAAAAACCGCGAAACATGAACGCCTCGTGATAGGCGCTCGTTCGCAGCATGTTGGTAAGGAGCAGCGACAATGGCGGCGCAAGCCGTTGGACTTCGCCCGGAAACAGTAACAGGCCCTCCGCGACACCGACTTCGGGTTCGGGCATCATCAGCAGCAGCTGTGCGACCGACAGTTGCCGACTGATCTCCGCGATCCCCTCATCGACCCATTTCGGTTCGAAAACGCTGTCGAGCGCGTAGGGCACCGACCAGCCCAGGATCTGACGTCGGGCCTGTCGCGGCAAAGCCAAAACCCAATCGGTAAAGCCGGTCAGCTCGTCGCAGCCGCTGATCAGGAGGTAGACCGGGATGCGCCAGCCCGGTCTGCCGCTGAACCGACCATATCAACTCGTAGATCTGGTCGCCACGGGCTGCCAGCCGATCCTGTCGCTCCGACGCGTCTGCGAGCTCGGCGGCACGGATCGCGACGACTAGACCATCGACGGGCCGGCCCGGCCGGCAACTTTGCAGCGCACGGACCAGCGCATGCCAGCGTCGGCGCCAGTCCGGCCCATCGAGCAACCCATCATCGAAGCTCAGCACCGCGCCGCCGCGACAGAATGAAATGCGCGCGACTTGACCAAGCGCCGCCCGATGTGCGCCAGCAAGATCGGGCGGCCATGCCAACTGTTCCGGGAGCAGGCGGTCAAGCTCCGCACCGCCGGCGCCGACGGCCACCACCCACGGCACGTCGTACACACCGGTGCCGCCGCTGACGAGACGCTGCAGGTTGGCTGATGCGAGCCGCAGCGATTGCGGCAACGAGCGCGACGGCAGATGCTCGGGTGCGGCCGGCTTCGGGTGGAACCGGGGCAGACGCTACTATGGCCGTTGGCTTTGGCCTCGCGCACTTGGCGGACGCTGAGCAACATCAGCGCGATTGCGATGCTGGCAAGCAGCGCGATCAGATACGGCAGCATGGCGGCGGATCGGCAAAAGTGGTCACTGGTTCAGTTCCGCGCTTGTCTGGATGATGCTGTCCGACGTGGCGAGGATCTCGGATACCGCGCTGCGCCACAGCGTGTCGCTCAACACCAGGTAGCCGATGATGAGCAGCGACAATCGCCATCAACCAGGGCCGCAGTGCGGGCAGTCTACGCCGGCTAGCTTGGTCGAGCGGACGCGCCGCGTCTTCCGACAGCAGCGTCTGAAAGTCGATCTGAACCGGATACGGCAGATGAAAAATCACGCCGAAGAGACGCTCTTTCAGCGCCGCGATCTCGCCGCGGTCGTCGCTCCCGTGGTACCGGCCGCGAAAGCCAAGCATGAGCGCCAGCAGCACCGATACCGCAACCGCCGACCTCGATAATTGCCCTGCCAGCAGCTCATGCGCGGTACGGAAGATGCGCTCGCCGGCAACCCTGCTGCCATAAAGCGCCTCTTCGAGCAGGGTCTCTGACCAGGTCTCCTGTCCCGGCCATGCCGGCCCATGCAGCAGCGCCTCGTCGGCTACCGCCGCCATCACGTAGCCGACATCGATCGGAAAGCCGTTGTCGCGGCCGCGGCCGCGCCAACCGAAACCTTGACCCGAGATCGTCCGGTAGAGCCGGGCAAAGATCGCTCGCGCCGTCGCCCCGCCGGGCAACGAGACGCTCTCCGGCGACGGCGATGCAGAAAGCTCGTTCCAGCGTTGCGCCGCAATGCACTGCTTGATGTCGAACAGCTCGCGATAGAAGGCGCGGAACTGCTGCACCCGCCCAAGAGCCTCGGGCGAGAGTGTCAGTCTGCTCATGGGTCCTCAGCCGCGGGCTCGGCACCGAGAAGCCGCGCCGGAAGAAACAGCAGGAGTTCGAAAGGCTGGCCGTGCTTCGGTTCTTCGAGGGATCCCACAATCTCGAGAGTGTCCTCGGGAACGATCGCGAATGCTTCGGCGCTGACGCGATAAAGCAGCACATTGGGTGGCGCGATGAGATCGAGTTCCGGCACTTCGACGACAATCTCGCGCGCCGCGCCCAAGACGCGATTCTCGCGGATATTGCGCATGCGCGATGACGAGGCGATCAGGGCGCTCTCCATCCATTCGCGCACGATGCTGCCGGCTGATGCCCGGGGCCGACCCGGGCGCCGACGATCAGTCGTCTCTGTGACCCATCCGGGCCGCATCGCGAGTGCGAAACGGCCAGGTTCGGGGCGCGTGAAGCGAACTGAGCGGAAGGCTTCGCGCAGCAGTCCGAGCATCCGCTCGACATGGATGCCAATCTCGGTAAAGGGGGCAGCGCGTCGCGGTGCTCGTAGCCGCTCAGCTGAGGCAGGTTGAGCTGACCGCCGATGACAGCGATGTCGCCGATGACGTCGCAAAGCGTCAGGTAGACCGGGAACGGATGCGCCACGCCGCTCTCCAGCAACGCCTCCAGCCGCGGCAGGGTGCGGACGACAGCGCGCAGCTGGTCCGCGATCTCTGGCGCGTGCGCTTCGCTCCCCTGCCGGCGCGCCGATTGCAAGATTTTCGCCAAGGGCCAGCGCCTTTTCTCGTAGCTGCACGGCAATGCGGCGCGCACAGCGATGCAGCAGGCTGTCGCGCGTGAGTGCGACGCGCGGCGGCTCGTAGCTCTCCAACACGTAGGTCTCTTCGCGGAAGGCGATTCGCGCGAGCGGCAGGCTGACGTATTTGCTCGACGGCGGATGCACTGGGCCCGGCGTCAGGTGCAGACTCAGCGCCGGGCGGAGCCGCGGCACTGGCAGCTCGTTGTCGCCGGTGTTCTCGTCGGCGACGGGCTTGCCCTCAGCCGAACGGTAGCGCAGCAGTCCGCCCGAACTGCAGCGTGCTCGGTTCGCGCGGCAACCGCGACATGCACCGTAACCGGCGCGACGCGCGGATCGAGCTCTGCCGCTTTGAGATCGATCTCGAGACGCGGCTCATCATCGCCCGACGGATAGAGAATCGAGCAGTCCGTCAGGCAGCACCGCTTCGAGCTCGACGACGCGGAAGACGGCTTCGAGCAGCAGACGCTTGCGTCGATCTGCAGCCGCTGCACGCCCCAGCAAAACGGCGCCGCTGCTTCAAGCAGATAGCCGGTCAGCGCTTCTGTTCGGCTTGCCATGAGCTGGAAGTGCTGCGGCGATAGTAGCATCCCCTCGTGCCACTGCACCGCCTCGGGGATCCGCGCGCATCGGTCAACATCGCCCGGTCGCCCTTCATTGCGTCACCATCAATCTTTGGCGCCAAGCCTGACCAACAGCGAGCTTACTTTGCCCACCGCCGCGCGGTGATCGCCCTGCGTGGCGTAGCCGGCGAAGATATAGGTGCCGACCAGGTTGCACGGAGGGTGGGTATCCGCTTGCTTGACAAGCTGTCCCGGCGCCAACTCCCAGGACCGGATCTGCACTGCCTCTGGAAAGTCCATGAGGAGCTGCGACGGCGTGCGAAATAGTCGCTGGCGCTAAGCTCTACGATTTCCTTCGCGGGCAGGTCGTCCGTGACGAAGACCAGGTCAACGGCGATGGCACGGTCGGCGTTCGTATCCGGCTGGGTGACAAGCGTGATGGTTTTGACCCCGCTCGGAAACCAGCAGAGATAGGACGGCGTCGAGCATGCTGCCAGTTCGATCACGGCGATGAGCCACGCGACCAAAATCGCGAAGCGCCGAACATGGTCAGCCCCCCGCATTCGCGGCCGAAACGCGGACCACGGCCGCGCCGATCCCCGCTTGAACGAGAAGGTCCGATGCGGCCACGGCGGCCGCACGCTCATCGGCAAAGGCGCCGAGCCGGACATAATGCCATGTCCGCCCATAGCCGTCGCCGGCGGCGAGCGAGACTGGCGTGTAGCCCTGTGTCGCAAGTTGGGCCGCGAGCGATTTCGCCTTGGCCTCATCGAGGAAGGCGCCGAAGCTGCAGGCTAAAATTGCCGCCTTGTGGCGCCGCGGGCGCGCTTAAGCTGCCGCGGCCGCCGGAGGGCCCAGCGCGGTGGCCGCAGACGATTTTGCTGCTGTCAGTGGGGAGTGGCGACGAGCGTGCCGCCCGCGCTCGCTGCCGCTGTGGCGGCGCTCGAAGCGGTTTGCTGCTCGGCGATGTCCGTTCCGGGCTCAGGGGCGCAGCCGCGGCCCGGCCGTCTGCGGGTGCGGCCCCTTCCTGTTAAGCCTTGCAAGCGATATCAGTCGGGTCAGCGATGACCGTCGCCGGCGCGGTCGACGAGCCAAATGGCGGTCACCGAACCGAGCACAAACATGACTAGCGCTGTCGCGACGATCAGCGCCAACGGATACCAATCGCTGTGCTCCCGCCCTGGCATATCACGCCCCACTCGGTACCGCATCTCGCTGTACGACGCTGAGTTGACTAATTCATGTGGTTAAGCAACGCTATCCAACTAGTTGCGGAACCGCAAGCGCAATTGCCTCGAATGCCGGTTATCTCAAGGTACAGACACTGTCATCTGACCGGGATTGACGATCTGGATCACGCCGGCCCACAAGCACATCAGCTTGCAGGTGTTATCGAGAGTCGGCTGTCCGCCCGTCAACACGGTGGGGGCGCCCGGCACCCATGGCGCCGGTGTCGCCGGCACACAGGGCATCGGAGTTAGTACCCCCGCAGCTGCAGTGGTCGCGGTGGCAACGGTCGGGTTGGCGATGCTGCTGCACATGCCAAAGGTCGGGATGTTGGCGATCGGGATGGAATCCATGATCGTCGCCGCCGGTATGCCGCCCGCCATGACCCGGTTCACCGGAAGCACCACCAGCGAACTCGGAGTCGCGCCAAAGCTGCACTGCAGAGTGGCGCCGGTGGTGACCTGGATGGGCATCAGCAAGCCTTCCCCGCCAAACACCACGAAAAGACTAGCGCCCGCACACCTCAACCAGGCAAGTCATGAGCGCCATGTGATGTGACGCTGGCAATATATCCCGCAGTTGGTGCACAATCCAAACGTTTTGGGGGAGGACATGCGGGGAATTGCCACTGCGCTGGTGCTTGGTTGGTCCTCGACCGCCGCCGCGGTGGAGATGCCAGCGCAACCGACAACCAGCGACTGCATTGCGGCGATTGCAGCGGCCGAGCGCTCAGCCGATATTCCCTCCGGTCTACTTGAGGCGATTGGTCAGGTCGAAAGCGGCCGCGCGAGCCCGATCGATGGCACCGTTCAGCCATGGCCGTGGACGATCGACGCCGGCGGCGCCGGCTATTTCTTCGCGACCAAGACGGAAGCAGTCGCCGCGGCGGCGGCATGGCAGGGCCGGGGCATCGCATCAATCGACGTCGGCTGTTTACAGGTCAATCTCGCCTACCACCCGACCGCCTTTGCCAGCCTCGAAATTGCATTCGATCCGGTGACCAATGCGGCCTACGCTGCCGCGTTTCTGCGGCAGCTGTTCACCCAGACCGGAAGCTGGCCGGCTGCTGTCGCCGCCTACCATTCGCAGACGCACCAAATTGGCGCCGCTTATCAGAGCAAGGTGCTCGCCGTCTGGACTCCTTCCGAGCCAACCTGGCCTTCGGGTGATTTACGGCCACTGGAATCGAGCCCCACGAATTGGACTAGCGCCGACTTGCGCAACACCGCGCATTCGTCCGCCGCGCTCGACGCCAAATTCTCGGCTTGGCGGCCAATCACGCCGTCGGTGCCGTCCTCATCGATTGAAAGCGTAATCGGCGCGGTCGCTGCCTGCGCAGTCTCGCCTGACCCGCAGCCGGCGCCGCATCTCGCGCCGGCGGCGATCGCCTCAACCTGGAAAGCCGCAGGGAGAGGTTGTTCGGCTTCGCCCTTCGCAAATCCCGCTACGTTGCGACAGGTGCTCGCCGGATCCGCGAGCCAACATGTCAACATATCGGAAGGTGATTTGGCCCGTATAACGAAGTGAGGCGAGCGTCATGCTGCAGATGGTGGACGATTTCATTTACAACTCATCGACTCTGGTAAGCTCGGGCGCCTGCGTCGCATTCGGGATCATCGCATGCGGTATCATACTTCTCGTAGTGACCCGGCTGATAGGCGAAGAGACCCGGCATCAGCATAACGAATTTACGCTATTCACCGTGACCAACATCGCAGTGTTCTTCGCCGTCCTCCTGGCATTCATCGCGATTGCCGCGTGGGAGGATCTGGAGAAGGCGAGCGATATCGTAGAGAGGGAAGCGGTCCTCGTTGAATCCCTCGCTTTGGATGCGCAAGGGCTCGAGGACAAGGCTGCGGTGAGCACGCTGCAAAAACAACTTCACCACTACGTTGAGACAGTGATCGACCAGGAGTGGCCGGATCAGCAGGCCGGCCAAGTATCGGGCGCAGCAGAGCCCGATTTGGAAAAGATTCGATTGACGCTGGCAACGCTCAAGCCACAAGGGGCCGGTGACGCCATCGTGATGCAGGAGATGTTGAAGGGGCTGAACGACTTGTTCGCTGCCTACCACGAGCGTTTGGAAGCCGCGGGCGGCCATATTCCCAGTTCGCTGTGGTGGGTGATCATTTTTCTCACTGTCTTGGCTGTCGGCTTCACCTCGCTCTTGGGGATGCGTAACCTTTGGATGCATTTTGTGTTGCTTGCCGGTTTCACCACCACGATTGTGATCGTCGTTACCTTGATCGTACAACTCGACTATCCGTTTCGCGGCTACATCAGCGTCTCCGACGAGCCTTTCGAGCATGCCCTCTCTGGTCTGGGAAAGCCGGCTACGGTCCAATAGTTGACGCCCGCGGGACCGCTGGCCGCGCTCGAACTCGAACCGTGGATTTTAAGCACAGCACATGTCTCGGGTGTCTCCCCCCTCAGTGCCGTGTCAGTCGTCCGCTCGCCCCCAGCCCGCATCCTCGGCGGCCGCTAACGGGTCGTCGGCGCGCCAGCGCCGCGCGACAAAGCGGTGGCCGGTGACATTGTCTGCTTCGCTCGATACGAGCCAAAGCAGCGGCGGCACCATGATTTCCGGATCGAGCAGCGAAGCGCGTGCCGCCGCGGGAAAGGCATCGGGTATCATACCCGTTGCGGTCGCGCCGCCCGGCAAAAGGGCATTGACGGTGACGCCTGTCGCGTGCAAATCCGCGGCCCATATCAGGGTCTCGGATTCGAGCGCCGCTTTCGACGGGCCATAAGGCGAAAAGCCCGGACGCCGCATCGTCGCGTGATTCATGGAGATATTGACGAGACGGCCCCACCCGGCTTGGACTAGATGCGGCACGGCCGCGCGCGCCATGAGAAAAGGCCCGTTGACGTTAGTGTCGATAACCAGCCGCCACGTCGCCGGATCAACCTCCCAGAAACGGGGCGGCTCTGTCATAAAATGCGCGCTGACATATTTCATGCCGCGTCCCGCATTGTTGACTAGAATGTCAAGACGCCCGAAACGCTGAAGGGCGACACCGACCGCACGTTCGGCCTCCGCCTCCCGCGTCACGTCGGCGACGACCGGAACGATACGACCGCCTTCTGGGATCGACGCACTTGCCGCTGCAGCCTCCTCGATTTCATCCTCTTGTCGTGCCGCCGTCGCGATCACATTGACACCGGCGCGAGCCAATCCTAGGGCCATGGCGCGACCAAGTCCGCGTCCCGCGCCGGTGACGATCGCCACTTTGCCTCTAATCGATCGGTTGTTCGCCACGTCATTCTCCTCACTCAAGTTCAGGTTTGGGCGCGAAGTTTCAAATCACGTCAGCGCCAATACCGTGGTGGCGGTGCGCCATTTGGATATGCCGGTAACCGGCTGCCACAATCGTGCTCGGCTCTTAACCATCCCAGTTCGCAAACCTTTGTCGCTTGCTGCACGGATAGGCGATGCGCTCATCAAGCGATTGCGATCCGGGTTCTGCCGCGACGGCGCGCGGCGCCGCGCCCGGCCCTTCGTGACGAAAGCCCGCGAGGATAAGTTGCGCTGGCGCTAGGCATGATAAGTAGCACGGTCCCGCACCGCCAACCAAACCGACATGCGCGTGCTCATGAGGGGGCTGGCGAGGCGGATTTGAGAATGGCGCGATTTAGCGCCGGCGCCTGTGGCGAGACAGGGTCGCCGGCAAGATTGACACAATCGCGCCGGCAGAGGCTGACAGAAAATGGTATAGCTATGCAGCTGAGGGTGATTGGTGATGGCGACCCGACATGAATTCAATGCGCCAGGCGACTGGTTTGTGGACACGAGCTGCATCGACTGTGCGGCAGCCCGAGAAGTGGCGCCTGGTCTGATTGTCTCGCGGGGCGGGCAGTCGGTCTTCGCGCGTCAACCGCAGACGGAAGAAGAACTAAAGATGGCATGGCGTGCGCGGTTACTTTGCCCGACTGCGTCCATCCATAGTGCAACCAAAGAGGCGACGCCTGGTGATCTGTTTCCTCAGGAACTTACGTCGGGCATTTATCGTCTCGGCTACAACGCACGCGGTTCGTTCGGCGCCCATTCCTATTTGATCCGCCGGCCCGCGGGAAATTTCATGGTCAATTCCCCGCGCTGGACCTCAAACCTGGTGGCCAAACTCGAGGCCTGGGGTGGCCTATCGGTCATTCTGTTAAGCCATCGCGACGATGTTGCCGATGCAGACCGATATGCCAAACATTTCACCGCTCAGGTCTGGATCCACGAGTGGGATCGAGCCGCCGCTCGTTTCGCCGACAACACGATCAAAGGTCGAGAACCTTTCCCCATTGCGGAGGATTTGCTGGCGATACCGGTACCAGGCCATACCAAGGGAAGTGTGGTCTATCTATACGGTGAGCGCGCCGCATTTACGGGCGATTCACTTGCCGTCAGCCATCGCGACGGCGATCTTACGGCATTCCGAAATGCGTGTTGGTACTCATGGCCGGAACAAATCAAATCGCTGGGCGACTTACTGGCCTACTCATTTGAGTGGGTCTTTGCGGGACATGGTGGTAGCGGTCACTTTCCTGGCGCGGAAATGCGGCTGAGGCTTGAAAAGCTGGTTCAACGAATGGCGAATGAGTAGGTGCTCTCGTTTCAGACCCATCGGCAGCGGATCGGGCCAGGACATGGTGCTCAACGGCGCCTTGATCCCCGTCAAAATACCGTTCCTTTGGGACTGCCACAAAACCAATTGCGTTGGCGTTGATGCAGCATGGACCGCGGAGTCACGTTCCGCGGGTAGGCGAGGCCGACGCCGTCGAGCGGCGCGATATGTTATGTACCAATAGCCGGTCCCCATGATACCCGCGCCGGCGAGGATGTTTCCCGACGTTACCCAGAACAGATTATAGGCGAGACCGCCCCAGCTCACCGAGTCGGGGTGGCTGCCAAGGAGTGCGATCTGCAGCAGTGTCATGTTGGCAACGGAGTGCTCTTAGCCACTGCCGATAAAAGCCGAACAGGCACCAGAAGATCAGGATGCACTTTGCGGCATCGCTCGTGGTTCGCGCCGAGGTCCAGATCGCCAGACAGACGAGCCAATTGCACAGTATTGCGCGCACCACAAGCGCTGCGACTGGTGCATTCATTTTCGCGGTCGCCACCGTCATCGGGAATTGACTTTTCGAATGCAGCATCGCCCCGCCGCCCCATGCAAAAACCGTCGCCAGGACAACACAGCCGGCAAGATTGCCGATCCACGACATCACCCATGCTGACACGAGATCGCCAAGCGTGATTCTGAGGCACAGCTCGCGGAGAGCAGTTGAACTCGACCTAAGGAAGGACTGAATTGGCGTCGCCATGCGCGCCCGACCCCTGGCTAGTCTCACCGGCAGCGCGCTACGTTTGAACGTTGCTGGTAGGTCGGGACCGAGCAGGAGGCACTTTGTGCAAACCGACCCTAGATACTGGTTTGGTGCCAAGCGCTACGGCTGGGGATGGGGCCTGCCAATTGCGTGGCAGGGCTGGGTCGTATTAGCCGCGTTCATTCTACTACTAGCGGCAAGCCCGTTCCTATTTCCGCCGAGTCGCGAGCCTGCTGCATTTCTTTCTTACGTTGCCGTTGTTTGCATGGTCTTATTCGGCGTCCGTTACCTGAAAGGTGAGCCATTGCGCTGGCGCTAGGGGGAACGCAAATGAACGCCGGCGCAGCCCGGAAATGACGCGATGGCCATATAGACTTTCAAACATTGCCGGCACGCGCCAATGATCACCAAGCTCCTGCGTTTTGCGATCGCATTGAAAGAAGAGCGTTCATGGGGAAGCTAATCCTGCAGATATTTGCAAGCCTCGACGGTTATATTAGCGGGCCCAATGATGAGTTCATTCCGCCTCTCTGGTCGGCCGATCTTGAGCGCTACTGGGCGGGCGAGGCGCTCAGTCGTGCCCGCCATCTGCTCTATGGTCGGGTTAATTTTTTCTTCAACAAAGACTTCTGGCAGGCGGCCGAAACTGACCCATCGAGCCCGGCGGCGGCCATGCCACACGCGGCGACGATGAACCGACTGCCAAAGACCGTAGTGTCGACAACGCTGGCGGGCGATCCGGGCTGGAATGCGGTTGTGCTTCGCCGCGATCTTGCTGCTGGCGTCGCGCGGCTCAAAGACAGCAACCCTGGCGATACCTATTCGTTCGGCGGTGCCGGGCTGGCGCAGAGCCTCATTGCACAGGATTTGGTAGACGAGTATCGCTTGATGGTGACGCCCAATCTGTTCGGCAGCGGCAAGCGCCTGTTCGAGCATGGCTTTTCGCGCCTTGATTTGCTGCTGATGGGAAGCCGCGCGCTCGATACCGGCGCCGTGATCCTGCATTACCGTCGCAAACGCAGCACCGGGTGACGAGGTTGCGATAGACCAATGGGGATCACTGCGGAGCGTTATTCCGAGGAGGGAGAGGTCGACGGTAGCCCGCCGCCGGCCGATGATGCGGATGTACCATTTTAGTATCGCAAGCTTAGCGATGGCGCCTAGCCGCTGTTTACGGCGGGCATGACCGTTCCTTCGCTCAGTCGCCAATTCGCACGCTTCGTCGATCGGCTCCGTTTCGATGCCTTGCCCGGGGCGGTTGTCGACCGCGCCAAGGGCGTGACCTTGCACGCATTGGCCTCGGCTCTGCTCGCGCACGATATGAGCCCGGTCCGGCAAGCGCTGGTCTTGATGCGCGAGGAGGAGGGTGACGGCGGCATGGCCACAGTGCTGGGGCACGGCGCCAAGCTGAGTAAAGGCGGCGCCGCTTTCGTCAATGCCGAGATGGTCCTGGCCGGCGGCAAATGGGATACGTTCCGCATGCTGACCCATCCCGGCGCCGCGATCGTCCCGGCGGCGCTGGTTGCAGCGGAAGTCACGGGGTGTTCGGGCCGCGCGTTTCTGACAGGGCTCGCCGCCGGCTATGAGATCACAGCGCGCATGGCGGCTGAATTTATTCCGACCGTCATGGCGCGGGGCTTTCACGCCGGACCGGTTTTCGGAATTTTTGGCGCCGCCGTTGCCGCAGCGAAAATCCAAGGGCTCAACGAGCACCAGCTCAACGGCGCCATCGCTCAGTGCGTCAATCTGGCGGCCGGCAATCTCGAAGGTGGCAGAAGCGGCGGCCGCGCGTTGCGCGAAGGGGCCGCGGTCCGCAATGCGCTGCTGGCCGTCGCCATGGCAAAGCACGGCACCCCTGGCGGCGAGACCACCCTCGAAGGCGAGGCGGGCTTTTACCACGCTTATGCCGGTAACAATCGCGGTGAGCTGATATACAGCTTCACCGGGCTGAACCGAACCGACCTCGCGGCGATCACGGCAGGATTGGGGCAGGATTGGCTGTTCCTTGAAACTCTCTATCGCCTCTATTCGGTTGCCGGGTTCAACATCGCCCACATCGCGTTGACAGCGTCGCTATGTGCCGAATACGGCATCGCTTATGCGGCTATTGATCGTATCGAGGCGGTCGTGAATTGGCTCGAGACGGAGTATCCGAGCCCGGCCTTTCCGACGCCCGGCAGCGATCACGGCCCACGACCGGGGAGCCCGCATTATTTCGCGGCCTATGCCGCGGTTAAAGGCGACTATCCAATCCTACGCAACATGACGGACGGCTATCAGGAACCAGACTCGCCCGAAGTTCTCGATCTGATGCGGCGGGTGACGCTGATTCCAGCCACCGACCGCATTTTGTTCGGCCCGCGCATGACGATCTTCACCAAGGACGGGCGAAGCTTCGTCAAGGAAGGCACGGGCCGCGAATTCGTTTGGGATTTTGACGAGGAAGCACGGCGAATTTACCCGATCCTGCCTGGAATCAAGATTGCCGAGGCGCAATTCGAGCGGCTGATCAACGCCTGTCGAGCGCTCGCCGATGAAGCCAGCGTCGCCCGAGATCTGATCGGCCTCACCCTCGCGGATTGAGGGTGTGCCGCCACGCCGTGATCAGATCACGCCATCTTCGGCGAATTTCGCGATCTCCATTTCCGAATAGCCGAGCAGCTCGTGCAGGACATAAAGATTGTCCTCGCCATAGCACGGTGCCCCGCGGTCGATCGGACCGCCGACATAGGCCGGCGTGGCGCTGAGCTTGACCGGGACTTCCGGAATGGGCCACTTACCAATCTTGCTGCCGGTGATCTCGGTCAGCCATTCGAGTGCGGCAAGTTGCGGATCATGATCGCAGCGGTCTTCGGCGTTCTGACAGACGCCGGCGGGCACGCCCGCACGCTGGAGGCGCGCCATGCACTCATAAGCGTCCTGCCGCTCCGTCCATCGGGTGATCATGGCATCGAGCGCGTCTTGATTGGCCACGCGCGCTTCGAGCGAGGCGAAACGCGGATCGTGGCGCCATTCATCCTTGTCCGCGGCATCGACGAGCCGTTCCCAATCCGCCTGATCGAGACAAGCGATGGCGATCCAACGATCAACGCCGCGGCAGCGATAGGCGCCGTGCGGCGCCACCGCGCGATATTGCACCCGGTTTCCGGTCCGCGCGAAGGCGCGGCGGTTCGTCTCCCAGTCGAGCATGGGGACGCCATTGAGGAAGATACCGGATTCGCATTGCGATGCGTCGATCGACTGGCCTTCACCTGTGCGCGCGCGGTGATAGAGCGCGCCCAGGATCGCACTGGCGAAACTGTAGGCGCCGATCCAGTCGAGATAGGAGTAACCCCAGCCAACCGGCATGGCCGGCTCGGGAAGTCCCGACATTTCTGATGCGCCCGTGAAGGCGGCCGCGACCGGTCCAACCGTACGAAAGCGGCCATAGGTGCCGTAGGCACCCATCCCCGATTGCTGAATATAGATGATGTCGGGGCGCAGCGACTTCATTACCGAGTAGCCCAAACCGGCCCGCTCGAGCACGCCCGGCGAAAAGCCTTCGGCCACGATGTCAGAAATCGCGACGAGTCGTTTCGCGATCTCGAGCCCACGCGGATCGCGGATATTGAGCGAGATGCCGCGCTTCCCCGAGTTCTTGTTGAGGAACTGCCCACCCATGTCGGCATCGGTGACACCAGGCAAAGGCGCTGTGGCTGCGCGGCGCGCATCGCGGCCACCGACCGGCGCCATGGCCGCGAGCCGCGTGTCCGGATGCGCTTTCCATTCCACCTTGACGCTTTCCGCTCCCAGTGCCGCAAGGAACCGCGTGCCACCGGCCGAAGCAAGAAACCAAGAGAAATCCAAGATGCGGATATTCTGAAGCGCGAACGGCTTACCACGCTTCGAGAGACGCGCCTGGGCCGGGACCCGTGGGCGCCGGGCCGCTTCAGGACGCGCGGTGCCGAGCACCGATGCGGTGTCTTCACCCAGCTGCGGCGCGCGGCGGCCGGGAAGCCAGCGTGTTGCGTTGCTC
Source organism: uncultured Alphaproteobacteria bacterium (assembly GCA_963804725.1). Lineage (GTDB taxonomy): Bacteria > Pseudomonadota > Alphaproteobacteria > ATCC43930 > CGMCC-115725 > JAATGI01. Next base: position 875,511 of record CAWDRN010000001.1, read on the forward strand.
CGCCACTTGCTGACGGGGTAGCGAAGACTGACACCGAACTCAGGATGCGCGACGTCGCCGAGCGAGCCCCGTTTCAGCCAGTGCGGATCGTTCAAGCTTTCGTGCGGCTTGCGCAGCGGCGCCCACAGCAATCCGGCATCCTGCGCTCGGCGCCACGGCACATCCTCAAATGTGTGGGCGCGGACTAGACGCTGCACCACTTCGACCAGATGCAACGCGCGCTCGTCATTGGGCGAGCTGCCGGGTACCCGCCTGGCGCTTTGCGTCTGCCCGGGCTCGGGCGGCTGCAAGTCGCCAGCCATGTTGCAGGATTGCAGAAACGGAATCACTTTGGCGGGATCTTGCGACATGCCGATCATGTACCAGCGGCCGTCCTTGGTGTGACCGATGGTCGGCGTGCGGTCCACCCGCTCCGTTGCGTGACGGCACGTCACGCGCTGCAACGGCGCGCGGCGCATGATCCAGGACATGACGTCGAGTTCGGTGTTCTTGGCCACGGCCTCGTGCACCGCGAGCGCGACATCCTGGCCCTCGCCGGTAGCCTCACGATGGAGCAGCGCCGCCAAGATGCCCACGACGAGCTGTTCACCCGCGATGTGGTAGGCGTGCCAGAATTGCGGCGCGACCGGCGGCAAGTCGTAATGGCCATCGGGATCGGGATCGTAACCGCAATTCATCATGACGCCGCCAAGCGCGAGATGGATCAGGTCCGTGGCCCGATAATCCCGCCACGGGCCGGTATCGCCAAACGGCGACAATCGGGCCGTGATCAGGCCAGGAAAACGCGCGAGCAGCGCCTCCCGGTCGAGATTGAGCAGGTTGTTGAGACGGCCGCGTGTGGAATCGAGCAGCACATCGGCGGAACCGAGCAGATCGAGCAGCGTAGCGCGGGAGTCCGGTCGCGCAAGATCGAGCACGACGGAGCGTTTGCCGCGATTATAGGCCCAGAAAAAGAGCGAGCGCTCCGGATCCGGCCGGTGCTGATAAAACGGTGCGAGGCCGCGGCTGGTACTGCCTTGGGGTGGTTCGATCTTGAGGATTTCGGCGCCAAGCCCCGCCAGGATCAATCCGACATATTCCGCGGTCTCGTCCGCAACCTCGACCACGCGGACGCCAGCCAGCATGCCCGGCAGCGCCGGATCGTCGGGTTCGGGAACGGCATCATCGATCGTCTCGGCGGGCTGGGCCATGGCATTCCTGTCGCGAACAAAGTCGAGGAAAGAATCGGCTCAGTCGAGGATGAATTGCGGAAGCGTGATATCGTCCGTCGCCGGTTCAAACACGACATGGACCGGGGCGCCGACCTTTGGTTCCGCGGTCATGCCGTGGCCGAAATTGGTGGCGAGCAAGGGGCCTTCTTCGAGCTTGACCAGGCACACCGGGTAGGGCAGTTCGTCCTTGAAGCCATCCCAATAGGCGCGATGGAACACAACCCAGGACATCAAAGTTCCGCGTCCGCTCACGATCCGCCATTCCTGTTTGGTGGACAGGCATTTGGGACAGACCGGCGAGGGCGGAAAATGGAGATCGCCGCACGGGGTGCAGGCTTGTACGGCAAGGCGCCCGGCCTTGGCGTGATCCCAAAACGGTCGGGTCAGCGGATTAAGACGCGGCAGCGGTTTTGCGTAGTCGCTTGCGGTCGGCATGATCGCTTTCCTTCAGCCGCGGCTATAAATGATTGAGCGGCAGCACGGCGTCGCTTCGACGAACTGCACGACCTCGGCATTTGGAACCTGGCGCGGACCGCATTCGCCGCGGACTTGCCGCACGGCCTCAACATTGAGTGCCCAACCCTGCATGTAGGAGTTGGACAAATGACCGCCGTCGGTGTTCATCGGCAACCGGCCGCCAACCTTCAACGCGCCGCCTTCAACAAAGCGACCGGCCTCGCCGCGGGGGCAAAAACCGAGTCCCTCGAGCGCGAACAGTACAGTGGGCGAGAAATTGTCGTAGCACATCAGCGCATCGATATCAGAACGCGATATTCCGGCCATGGCATAGGCCTCTTCGCCGGCGCCCCGTGTCGGCTCGTACCAGAAATCAATATCGAAATTGGCGATCGAGGCGTCGTCGTAGCTTTCCTGACCGCCGACGCCAGCGATGAAGGCGGGCGGCTTTTTAAAATCGCGGGCACGCTCCGCCGTGGTCATGATCATGCAAACGGCGCCATCATTGATGAGGCAGTAATCCAAAAGCCGCAGCGGTTCGACGATGAACCGAGCATTTTCATGGTCGTCGATCGTAATCGGCACACGCATCACGGCATTGGGATTGAGCGACGCGTGGTGGCGAAACGCGACCGACACTTCCGCGAGCTGCCGGGTGGTGGTGCCGTAAAGAGCGGCATGGCGGCGGAACATCATGGCGTGGGTGGCACCCGGCGACGTCAGCCCCCATGGATCCCAAAAGCCGCTCGCCTCCTCGCCACCATAATTCACCCGCCGGGAGCGGCCGATATTGGCGTACAGCAGCGCGACATACCGAGCCCGACCGGTGGCGAGCGCGAGCGCCGCTTCAATGATCCCCATGCCGGACATCCGGCCGTGCCCGGGCAGGGTCATGGTCCAGCGTGGGTTGAGACCGAGTATTTCGCCCATGCGGGCGTAATAGGGAATCCGGCACACCAGGAGCCCGTCGACCTCGTTCTTGTCGATGCCGCAATCGACGACCGCCGTGGTGAACGCCTCCGCCGCGAGCCCGTAATCGTCGGTTTCGGGAAAGCTGCCATATCGCGTATTGCCGACGCCGATCACCGCGGCCTTGTTCTTGAGATCGATCGTATCCGCCATGGTCATTGTCCGATTCAAATCAAACAGGCCGAAGCCGATAGACCCGTTGCGCCGTCTGGTGAAACAGCGCCGCTTGTTCGGCGTGGTTATATTGCTTCGCGATGTGTTTGAACGCGTTCCAAACGGTCCGGTAGCTGCAACTCTCCTTGTCGACCGGAAAATTGCTTTCGAACATGGCGCGGTTCGGGCCGAATGCCTCGATACAGGATTCGAGATACGGCCGCCACGCGGCAGCGAGCTCCTCCGACGCTGGCGGCTGCGGGCGCTTGTGGAAATCCCAGCCGCAGCTCAACATGCCAAGTCCCCCGAGCTTGATCGTGACGTTCGCATGCCGCGCCAGGTCGAAGATCGCCTGGCGCCATTGGCGGAACACCTCGTCCCGGCGGTTGGCGTATTTGCCGATGCCCAAGAGGCCGCCGACATGATCGACGATGATCGTCGTTGCCGGAAAGGCGTCGGCCAGGTCCTCGACATCTTTCAATTGTGGAAAATAAGTCCAGACATCAAAACTCAGTCCCAAGGCACCCAGCTTGGCATAGCCTTCGCGGAATTTCGGCTCACCCAGAACCTTTTCCGGAACCGGCATGCGGATCATCTTCCTGACGTCTGGATCGCTATCCCAATTCGAAGCATGGCGCACCCCGCGAAAGCGGCCGCCGCCGATCCTCAGATGCTGGTCGAGGACGCCTTCGACAACCGCACCCTGGCGCAAATCGGCGAAGCCGACAATGCCTTCGCACAGCCGGATATCGCCATAGATTCCGCTCGCCGCCATCGCCGCGATGCCATTGACGAATTCGGTTTCGCCAAGCGGCCGATAGAGCGGGTCGCCGTCGCCACGGTACATCGCGGCGCATTGCAAAAAGACGGTCGATTTGACGTTATGGCCGCTATCGACGTCATTCAGCAGTTCGTCGAAGAGATAGCGGCTGTCCCTGTCCCAGACATGGTGGTGAGGATCGATGATCGGCAACTCGGGCTCGATGACCGGCTCCGGATTAACGTTTTTCTGCCACCCTTCCTGGACCGCCAGCCGGTCCACCTCGGCCTTCAATTTGTTGCGCGAGCCCGCCATCGTCGCTGCCTCCCTGCCGCCAGATTAGCGAGTGCGTCGGCCCCCTTCAACTTTTGTCCGGGCTCTTTGCTGGCGCAGTTCCTGGTGCAAATGACCGGTGAATGTTCCTCCGCCCGGCGTCGCGCGCTAGCCCGTCGGCGGCAGCAGCACCCACCGGGTGCCGTCGAACCGCACCGGCTTCAACTCCTTGAAACCTTGGTAATCTGTGGGCGTCGTGGTGAAGGGCGCGAGCATCAGCGGCAGTCGCAACGCGTGTAGGTTGGTTGCCTGGCGCACGATGTTTTCGCGCGTCAGATCGTTGCCGCATTGCCTCAAGACTTGCACCACGGTGGCCGCTTGCGCATAGGCGGTAATCGCATTGCCATCATCGGGATCGGCGTCGGGCAGATATTTGCGTTCCCAGGCATAAAGGGCCTTGAGCTCTGGGTCACCTTGCCATTGCGCATCGCGCGGATCCTTGGCGAAGGCGTGCGAGATGATGCCGACGGAGATTTTGAGACCGGCGAGCGCTAAGGTTCCCGGTATCGACGAGGCACTGTAGTTGAGCAGCCGCAGCGGCTTCCACCCGACGGCAGCGGCCGAGGCAATCGCTTGCGCCGAAAACTTCGGTGAGCCGCCGATGTAGAAAACGTCGGCACTGGATTGCTGCAGCTCTATAACCTGAGATTCGACCGTAGGATCGGCGACTTCGTAGCTGGTGGCCTGCACGATCATAGTTGCCGACTTGTCGCCCAGCCCGTCGCGAAGGCCACGCACTAATTCGCGGCCAAAATCGTCGTTTTCATAGAGTATGCCGATCTTCGCGCCGGGCACGTGCTTGAGGATGTACTGCGCGTTCATTAGCCCGTCGAGGTGATAGGTCGGAAACCACCCGACGATCGAGGGATGTTGCTTCGGCTGGTAGAAAGCGCGCGTACCCGAGACTGGAAACAGCAGCGGAATCCGCTGTGCGGTGATGTAGGGCACGGTCGCGAGATTAGTGGGCGTCCCCGCGGAACCAAAGAGGAATGCGATATGGTCGTTTTCGACCAGCTCGCGGACGTTGGCGAGCGTCCGTGCCGGGTTGAAACCGTCGTCAAGGCTGATGAGATTGATCTGCCGACCGTTTACGCCGCCTCGGTCGTTGATCATCTTGAAATAAGCGGTATGGGCTTTGCCCAGGGTTCCGACGATCGACGCCGGGCCGCTATAGGGCATGGTCTGACCGATCCTGATGGCGCTGTCCGTCACTCCCGGCGCCTCATTCGCCTTTTGGGCCAATGCGGTCGTGACGAAACCGATGGTCATGACAAGGAGTGCGAGCGCCGCAGGAATGGTCGTTTGCCGCTTCATCATGGCGTCTCCCATTTGGCGGTCGCCGCGCCAAGTCAGCCAGCCAGGATTTCGGCAAGCCGCTCGAGGCTGGTCTCCCAACCTGCCCCGGTGTTGGCGCCGATCAGCGGCGAGGCGATGCCGTGGTGGCGTAACCTGAGACGCGTGCCGCCCTCGATCGCGTCGAGCAGATAAGTAACGATTGACGGCGTACCAGGTGCTCCCACGGCGTGCCAGGTATGGACAAGCTTGCGCGGCGGATCGAGCTCCAGGAATTCGCCCTCGAGTGCATAAGGACGCCCGTTGCCCATGCCCGAGGCGCGCCAGCGACCACCGACACGCACATCGCCCTCCCATTCGCGCGTGTCGAAGACGCCCGGCCTGATCCACCAATCGAGAATCTCCTTCGAGGCGAGCGCCTGAAACACTCTTTCGGGCGGCGCCACGATCTCAACACTGGCGCTGATGACGCCGTCCGCGAGCTCGGCAACGACACGGGCTTGGCGCTTCAGGCGGTCAGTCATTTTACCTCCAGGTGACGTTTAAGTTGATAGAGACTCGAGTGCCAGAATGCGCGATAGCCCTCGAGCCAACCGGCAACGCTTTGCAGCGGCAGCGGATCGATCGCATAAACGCGCTGCCGCCCAAGACGGGTCGCGACCACCAGGCGTGCCCGGCGAAGTACCCGAAGGTGCTTGGAGATGGCCGGGCGGCTGTGATGAAAATCCGCGGCCAGCGCGCCGGCGTTGGCCGGGCCGGCCCGCAGGCGATCGAGGATCGCCCGCCGAGTGGGATCGGCGATGGCGCGAAATGCGTCACCTTGAGGATGCAGTCGAGGCATAAATATGTAGCTCAATGGTTACATATCACGCGGCGCATGTCCGGTCAATCGGATGACGGCGGATCATCCCGCCCGGCGCAATTCCTGATTTGCCGCTCCGGGAACGGTGGCGAAAAAACGGGCCGCGTCGTCCGTTTGTCGGCCTCGCGCGCCAGGCGCTAAACCGGTGGCCCTGCGGCGATGGTCGACCGCCTAAGCCTTTCCCGTCGGCTCCGGCAGGGTAGCCCCAATCGTCCGTGGCAACGCACTCAACAAATAGGCGCCGACACTCAGCGCGACGATGCAGAAGCTGCTTGGCCAATCGGTATAGAAGGCGATTGTGATGCCGAGCCAGGCCTCGATCAGGGCTAGAAGCGCCGAAAGCAAAATCCCCGGCGCGACCGCGCTCGTCAGGCGCTGCGCCGTTGCGGCCGGACCAACCATCAACGAGAATACCAGCAACACGCCGACGATCTGTGCGCATTCGGCTGTCGTCACCGCCACGATTGCCAGAAAGAGTACGCCGTAGAGGCGCAGCGATATCCCCTTCGCCTCCGCCAGGTCGGGCTGCAGACTGGCAAACAGCAGCGGTCGCGAAATGAACCCCAGCGTCACAAGACTAAGGGCGCCGAGCACCAGGAGCGTCCACACGGTTGCGACGTCGACCGCCAGCACGTTGCCGAACAAGAGCGCGGCCGCCTGACTGGCGAATGCCGTGTAGAAATGCAGAAACAGGAGGCCGAGGCCTAGCGCGAAAGCGAGCACGAGGCCGATGGCGACGTCGCGCTGAGCCAACTTTTCGCCGATGAAGCCCATACCAAGCCCCGCCGCCATGGTCATCAGCAACAAACCCCATAGCGGCGCAACACCGATCAAAACCGCACCGGTCGCACCGGTGAAGCCGACATGAGAGAGGGCGTGGCCCGCGAAGGTCTGACCGCGTAGCACCAGGAAATAGCCGACGGTCCCCGACACGATGGCGACAATCGTCGCGGCGGCGAAGGCGTTGCGCATGAAATCGTAATCAAGCATGGCCCGAATGCGCCTGTTCCGGATGCTGGTGCCGGTGATCGTCCCGCTCGACATGCTGCCCCGCGGACATCACGAAGATCCCGCCGTCGAGATGCACGACTTTGATCGTCGACCCGTAGAGCCGCGACAGCACGGGACCGGTAATGACCTGGTCGACCGTGCCCAGCGCTGCCTGGCCGTTGCCGAGATAGAGCACGCGATCGATCGCGCGCAGCAGTGGGTTCAATTCATGGGCACTGAACAGGACGGTAATGCCCAATTCGACCTGAAGCGATTTGACCAGGTCGACCACCTCGCGCTGGTGGTTCGGATCGAGGCTGATGAGCGGTTCGTCGAGCAGCAGCAATTGCGGCCGCCGGATCAGCGCCTGCGCCAACAGCAACCGCTGCCGCTCACCCCCCGAAAGTTCGCCTAAGGGGCGGCCCGCGAGTGCCTCTGCCCCGACCAGGCCTAGGACGCGATCCACCTCGCCGCGTGCCTGGCCGCGATGAAGCGGCAAGCCGAGCCGGTGACCATCGACGGCGCTGGCGACAAAATCCCGGCCCCGCAGCCACGTCGCGCTGACCCCGCCATGGACCTGCGGCATATAGCCAATCGCAGGGTTCCCCCGCGTCGCACGCCGGCCGAACACCCGAACCTCGCCGCGGCTCGGCGAGATCAGCCCCAGAACCGCGCGCATCAGCGTCGTCTTGCCGGCGCCGTTGGGCCCCAGCATGCCGATAAACTCGCCGGGCGCGATCGCCAGGCAGACGCCGGCAAGCACCGCGCGACCGCTCAAGGTCAGCGTCACATCACGAAACGTTATAATGTTCATGTCTGCTTTATCGCAGAGCCTGGTCCACCGCGTCGAGTTCGCTCATCAGCCAGGCTTGATAACTCTTTCCGGTCGCCTCGGTCTCGCTGACCGCCACCACTGGAATGGGCGACCTTCGGTCGCGACGCATGATGGGCGCGTTGGTTGACCCTTAGGCCATCGCGAACCTCGCTCCACCCGAGACCGAAGGGGGCGCTATTGCGGCATCAGCTTGCGATAAAGGTGCCAGGTAGCGTGGCCCAGGACCGGCAACACCACGATTAGTCCAACGAACAGCGGAATTGACCCGATGACTAGTCCCGCTGCTACGATCACGCCCCATAAAATCATCGGAACGGGATTGAGCTTGAACGCGCGGATAGATGCCCTGATCGCCGTGTCCAGCCCAGCGTCGCGGTCAAGCAGAAGCGGGAACGAGACCGCGCCGATCGCAAGCACCACCAGGGCATAGATACAGCCGGCGCCGATGCCGAACACGGCGAGAGCCCACCCCGCCGGTGTATTGAATACGTCGTGGACAAAGGTTCCGAGCGAAACTGGCGGCGCCGGCCCGAGCGTCACGACGTAGATCGCTTGCGCCGTGATCAACCACGCAAAATAAATCGCTATCAAGACCATGCCGAGAAAGGCGATCGAGCCGAACGACGACTCGTGGAATATCTCAAGGGCGTCGGCCCAGCCCGCGGTTTCGCCGCGCTCCCGCCGCCGGCTCATTTCATAGAGACCGATTCCCGCGAACGGCCCGACGAGTGCAAAACCAGAGGCAATGGGGAAGATCATCGGCAACAAGCCACCGCCGAAAGCCGCACGGGCCAAGATCAGCCCGACGAGCGGATAGACGATGCAGATGAAGACCACGTCGACGCGATAGGCCGCGAAATCATCGAGGCCCTTTCGGAGAGCATCGCGCAAGTCGGCAGTGGAGATCGTCCGGATTTCCGGCAAGGGTGAATGCAGCCGCTCTTCGATGTGCCCCAAGGAATGAGTGGCGTTTTCGATAGTCGAAGCCGCCAATCTGAGCTGGTCCCAACTCCATTCGATCGGATTGCGAATAGTCATTGGCGCGCACCTCTCACTCCGCTGGTTCGAGAGGCCGCGGGTGCCGTGGCAGGCGCCCAGTGCCGCCGGTCACGGCAAAACCGCGACCCTCAACCGCTCTTCCCCCATGCTAGGGGATCACCCGTGAGGATCGCACTACGCGCTTGCCGGGGCAACCCCTCGAGCTGCCTGTCTCGATCTGCCTGTCGCTGGAGCTCGCTCCGAGGCCCGATCCGTGATGCCCGCAGAAGGCAGGCATGGTTGAGCGCGGTCCGACGACGCTTGTGGAGAACGCGATTGCCTAGCATTCAACCGGATGCCGCCATCGGTGTGGTTCGGATCGGAGAAGCCTCGGAGCAAAACACGAGGGCACCTCGGTTGCTGGGCCCCGCCATCGGCGATAACTCTTGGGGCTTGCCGAGATCGATCTAAGCCCAGTGCCAGCGCGGCGCTCCAAAGCAACTTCAAAAACAGGATTGGCGCAAAACCTGGTTCGAATAGGAGCATTTAAATTTAATTCTTTTCGATCGAGCTACTGGCACTCATCCCAGTGTGGTAGCGTTGAAAGTGCGAACAGCGTCGCTGAGTCGCGATCATCGCTTAAGGGGGATATCGGACTACAGAAAATGCGTCCGGTTCAGTGCCAAACCGGACGTGTGTCGGGTTGTGGACGTGTTGTCGTGGAGGACGACTGAGCGCGCGGAGTCCTGTGCCAAGCCGCGCGCTCCGCGATCAACAAGCCTGAAGGGGTGACATGGCAGCGATTGGGGCTCCGGGTGAGCTTAGATCTCCGCCGGCGGATTCGACTAGTCGGGTCGTCAGCGTCCTTATCATGTCCGAAATTCGCCTGTTCGGCGAAGGGTTGGCGCTCGCCATGGCGCGCGAAGGCTCGATATCGGTGTGCGGCTATTCAGGCGATCTCGCCGAGACGATCGGAAAGGTTCGATTGCTGCAGCCCGACATCGTCCTCCTCAATGCAACACTGCAGGTCGGCGTCGACATCATCGATCGGATACGCGCAATCGCTCCCGAGGTGCGTGTCGTCGCGCTGGCAGTTGCCGACGAGCCTGAGAATATTATTTCCTGGGCGGAGGCAGGAGCGGCCGGATACATTCCCACGGACACGGCACTCAATGATTTAGTGCCGTTCCTTACCGACATTATGCGCGGCGAACAACCATGTTCGGGGCGCGTCGCCGCCGGGCTGTTCGCGCGGCTGCGCATTGTCGCACGAGCCGGCAATCCCGGTGCCGGCGATCCATCACGACCGCTTCCGACCGCGCGGGAAATGCAGATCCTGCGCCTAATCGGCCAAGGTCTCAGCAACAAAGAAATCGCCCGCCAACTCAACATTGGCGTCGCCACGACAAAATCGCACGTCCACAATCTGCTGGGAAAATTAGGATTACAAACACGCGCGCAGGCCGCTTCCTGGTTTCGCGGCAACGGCGTCGGATCGCGTCGCCTCGATCCACGGCAGAGCCCTGCTGGTTCCGGTCGTTAACCGCGACCCCATCTTTCTCTCCATCCGAATTGCTTCCCGCGATGGATGGCGGCAAGCGACCGATCGTAGAACAAATGGTCCGTCCCGGTGCCAAAGAAGGCCCCTGCGGTCGCGATGCGGTTGGTTACCATTACCTTGCCGCCTTTGCTGCGCGATATCATTACCGCGCTCGTGGAAGAGCGCACGCCTGTCACCATATTGACGCAGTTCACCAGCCGACGTGCTGCGGTCAGGCTGGGGCTCCTTGCTCCGGATGTCGTCATCGTCGGGCTGCGATCGGGCGAGAGCGACGCTATCGGGCGCAAATATCTGTCGCAAACACCCACAGCCAAGATCGTCGCCGTTTCGAACGATGGACGTCACGCCTTTGTCCATGAGGCCCCTTCACAACGCACTGTTTTGCGTGACGTCTCTCCCCAAGCGCTAGTGGATGTCCTGGTCGATCCCAAACCATAGGCCTAAGCTCCCCTATCGAACTGGTTTCGTTGCCACTGGCGATGGGCGAATGATGCGAAACGAGCGAATGCCGAGGCTGCAAGCGGCGCCGCTGCGTTCGGTTCCGGCACGCAGGCCCGTGCTGGGTCGGGGGCAAGCCTTTGGCTCTCGCGCCGATACCGCGCAGGTGCAGGATGCGATGGCCACGCCCGGTCGTCCGCTCGACAGCGCGACGCGGGCTCTTATGGAGCCGCGCTTCGGCTATGACTTTGCCAATGTCCGAGTCCACACCGACGATCGCGCGGCACAGTCAGCGCGATCGATCGGCGCTTTGTCTTACACGGTCGGGAGCGACATTGCGTTCGCACCCGGCCAATATGCGCCCAGCACGCCGATCGGCCGACAGGTACTGGCCCACGAGCTGGCTCATGTCGCGCAACAGAGCCATACGCCTCCCAATTCCGATCTGACGATCGCACCGGCCGCGAGCCGTGCCGAACGCGAAGCGGATGATGTGTCCGCCAAAGTTGGGAGCGGCGGCGTGCTGGATCGCCCGGTTTCCGCCGCACCTGTCGCGGTGCAGCGGCTTTCGACCGGCGCCAAGATCGGCCTGGGGATCGGCGGCGGCCTCGTCGGCCTGGCGGCCGTGGCGGCTAGCATTGTTGGCATCGATACCGCAACCCGAGAATCCCCGCGGGCTCGATGAGATCGAGCGGAGCGCGGCATTTCGTGTGTTCGGCAACAGTCTCGATTACGACAAGGTCCGCGTCGCCGAGGATCCGATTATGAGCATCGGCGGATACGCCCGCACGCCACGCAACACCATCTACTTCCCGCGAGGAACGACCAAAGACAAGGACACCTCACCGGAACTACAGGCGTGGTACTACCCGTACCTGATCCATGAGATGACGCATACTTGGCAGACGCAGCACGGCGTCAGCACCATGCGTAAGGTGTTAACTGCGCTAAGGGGCCACTCGGCCTACAATTACGCCGGACCGGAGGGTCTGATAAAGGCCGCGTCGGAGGGTGCCCATTTCGTTGACTTCAATACCGAACAACAAGCCAGCATCTGCGGCGACTACGCCAAGGCATTGATCAAAAGCGGCGATACGGCGCCATACGAGCCGTTTATCGGTGAAGTAAAGAACGGCGGCTTGCCGGTCCAGAACCAGCCGGCGACCGCTGAGGATGTCATGCCGACGGGCAAGACCATGCTCGCCTAGGATTTAGATCGCGCGGTGCCGCCGGGTGTAGACCCGCACCACCGTCCATTTCCGCAACAAGATGGATATATGACCGGCCCGGCGCCGCCGATAATCGAGGCACCAGAGCGGTGCATCGCGCTTCGCTGCGCTTCCGGAACAGCGAGTGGAGCATACGAGCGGCGGCCGAAACGGGCGAGGAGACGGTACATGTCTGTCGCGGTGAGCTACCCCGGAGTCTATATCCAGGAGGTTTCGAGTGGCGTTGCCACGATCACCGGGGTTGCCACCTCCATCGGTGCCTTCGTCGACTGTTTTTCGACCGGCCCGCTGAACAAAGCGACCGAGGTGTTGAGCTTTGCCGACTTCGAAAATCAGTTCGGCGGGCTCGACTCGCTGAGCGAGGCGAGCTACGGCGTTCAGCAGTTTTTTGCCAACGGCGGTACCCAGGCCTATATCGTTCGCGTCACCTCGGCGACCTCCGGCAAAGGCGCGACCACCGCTGGAATTGCGCTGGAGAACCAGGTCGGCGGCTCCATTACGATAACGGCGATGGCTGCCAATCCGGGCGCCTGGGGCAACAATATCCGCATCGATGTCGATTACGGCACTAGCGATCCGACCTCGCAGTTCAATCTGACGGTCACCGAAGTCAACGTAGTGAACGGCATTTCGACCATCGTCGCGACTGAAAAATACATCAATCTGGTCGTCAATTCCGGCAGCCCGCAAGACGCAGCGGCGATCGTCAATGCCGCATCGCAACTCATCACACTCAGCGAGGCGGCGAGCCCGGGGCCGCGGCCGGAACAAACCGGCACAGCGAGCAAGGCGATCACCAACGCCAATGCCAATTTCGGTTCGCTTGGTCTCGCGGCGACCGACACCACGAATGTTGCGCTTGGAACCACCGCCCTCGGGACGACGGCGGCCCTGGGCACGGTGCCGACCAGCTTGCCCGCCTTGGCGGCGCAGCTCCAAACCATGTTGCGCGGCTTGCAGGTCAGTGGTCAGCCGGCGCTGCCGAACGCGACGGTGGCGGTCGTAGGCAGTTCCGCCACCACCGCATATTTGGTGGCGAAGCCCGGGACGGCGAATGCCTCAGACTCTCTCGTTCTCAGCGATTCCGGCGGTCTGGCGACCAAGCTCGGCTTCACCGCCACATCCGCCAATGTTCAGCAATATGCTTTGGGCGGCAGCGCTGCGCAGGCGCAGGCGACGCCGAGCGGCGGCACCGCGGTGGGCGCCGATGATAAATGGGATTTGGTCAACGATGCGACGGGCGTGACAGCCGCCCTCATCGGCGATCCCAACGCCAAGACCGGTCTTTATGCGCTGATGAACGTCGACCTGTTCAATATTCTGTGCATCCCCGCCACCATGAACCTGCCGGACGTAAACACGGCGGCGATTGCGACGGCGGCGACCAGCCTGTGTCAGACGCGCCGCGCAATGTACATCCTTGACGTACCGCAGACCGTCCCGCGCGACACGGTGCTGGCGATCCAGACCTGGCTGGATGCCAATGCCGGCCTTCGTAGCCGCAACGCCGCGCTCTACTTTCCTCGCATGGACATTCCTGATCCGCTGAACAACTATCGCCTGCGCAAGGTCTCGCCGAGCGGCACCATCGCCGGATTGTGGGCGCGCATCGACGGTTCGCGCGGGGTGTGGAAGGCGCCGGCAGGTACAGAGGCGACGCTTACCGGTGTGCAATCGCTCGAATACCCGCTCACCGATCCGGAAAACGGCGTCCTCAATCCCATCGCGATCAATTGCCTGCGCAATTTTCCGATCTATGGTCCGGTGTGCTGGGGCGCGCGCACGCTCTTCGGCGCCGATCAGATGGCGGATGACTATAAGTACATTCCGGTGCGACGCCTGGCGCTCTACCTCGAAGAGAGCCTTTATCGCGGCACCCAGTGGGTCGTGTTCGAGCCCAACGACACTCCGCTTTGGGCGCAGATTCGGCTGAATGTCGGCTCGTTCATGCAGACGCTGTTTCGCCAGGGTGCGTTCCAGGGCAGCACGCCGCAGCAGGCCTACTTCGTGCTCTGCGATGCGACCACCAATCCGCAGAGCTCAATCAATCTGGGCATCGTCAATATCGTCGTCGGATTTGCGCCGCTGAAGCCCGCAGAGTTCGTCGTCATCACGATCCAGCAGATCGCCGGACAACTCGCGACCTGAGGAGCGCAGACATGGCCGAGTTCACCGTTAATCCGAAGCGGTTCGATCCCTACAAGAATTTCAAGTTTCGGGTCAAATGGGACGGTAAATATGTCGCCGGCATCAGCAAGATCAGCATGCTGAAGCGCACCACGGAGGTGGTGAAACATCGCGAGGGCGGCGATCCGTCCACGAGCCGCAAATCGCCGGGACGCACTGAATTCGAACCCATCACACTCGAGCGCGGCGTGACCCACGACGCCGAATTCGAGGTCTGGGCGGAAAAGGTCTGGCAGCTTGGCAATACCGCCGGTTCCGAAGTGTCGCTGGCGGATTTCCGCAAAGACATCATTCTTGAATTGTTAAACGAAGCCGGCCAAGTCGCGATCTCCTACAAAGTCTATCGCTGCTGGGTTTCCGAATATCAGGCCTGGCCTGATCTCGACGCCAACGCCAACGCAGTCGCGATCCAGCACATCAAACTCGAAAACGAGGGGTGGGAACGCGACCTTTCGGTGACGGAGCCGCAGGAGCCGACCGTCACGCCACCGACCTGATAACGGCAGCGTGGCGATGCCATCCGCTGCCGCCATGTTGGGTGCTTGGGAACACGGTGTTGGACAGGGTGCGGTCCAACGCGGCCTGACTTTGCTCGCGCTGGCCGATCCGGCCGCCGATCCGCGCGCGCTTGCCGCTGTCAATATCGGTGAGCGCGACCGACGCCTCCTGGCGTTGCGCGAGTCCTGCTTCGGGTCGCGCATGACCGGCCTCCTATCTTGCCCCGAGTGCCACGAGGAACTCGAGATCGAACTCGCGACCACGGCGCTGCGCGTGGTTGCGCCGGAGTCAAATGCCGACATCACGGTCGGCGGTGAAGGCTACGAACTGCGGCTGCGGTTGCCCGACTCGGGCGACTTGCTCGCTTGCGCCGGCATGGCCGCGTCCGATGCGGGGCGCCGATTGCAGCACGCCTCCATCCTGAGTGCGACCCGCGGTGGCGAAAATATCGATCCCGACTTGCTGCCGCCGCCTCTTCTTGCAGCGGCAGGGGAGCGGCTGCGCGAACTCGATCCGCTCGCCGACCTACGTTTCGACTTCTCCTGCGCCAGTTGCGGCCATCGCTGGCAGATGCTCTTCGATATCGTACGGTTCCTTTGGCAGGAGCTCGATGCTTGGGCCGGGCGAACGCTGCGCGAAGTGCATCGGCTGGCCTCAGCCTATGGCTGGAGCGAGCACGCGATTCTGTCGCTGACGGCGGCGCGGCGGCAGCATTATCTGCGGATCCTCGAGGAGTGAGCGACTTTTTCGCCAATCTCGCCGCCCGCGCCGTGGAGACCAGCGCCACGATCCGGCCGCGTCTCGCGACACGGTTCGAACCGGTAGCACCCCCTGAACCGTTTACCGAAGTTGTCATCGAAACCGCCGGCGCCGAAACCGGAGCTCCGACGCCGATCGCTTCGGTCGCAGAGAAAGCGCCATCGCCAGTCGAATCGGAGCCAGCTTCTGTTCCCGTCGCGCCGCCCTCTGACGCCACAGGCGCGATACCGGTGGGGTCCGTCGCTTCGCCAATCGTCGCGGCGCCATCGGCCGCGGCTCCGCCGCAGCCATGGGCCCGTGACGCCCCCTCCGCACCGGAACCATCGGCAGCGCCGCGCGACGATCGCGCCGCAACGCCATCGGCCGCGACTCTGCGGCGGCCATCGGCCCGCGACGTCCCCTCCGCATCGGAACCGTCGGTAGCGCCGCGCGACGATCACGCCGCAACACCGCCGGTCCCGAAGAGAACGCATCACGCCGCTCCTCCCGCCAGCCCCGCGTTTCCCCTCGCCGTACCCCCAACGCTACCGCGCGAGATTGGCACCACCCTGGCGCCGCGCGTGGCGGCAGTGGAGCGGCCCGAACCGCCGCCGGTCGAAACCATTGTCCATGTCAACATCGGCCGCATCGAGCTGCGGGCGCCGCCGCCGCCGGCGGCGGCGAAGCGCGAGCGGGCCGTTCCCGCCGTGACCACGCTGGCCGAGTATCTGCAACAGCGCGCCGCGCGAACCCGGACATGAGCGGCCCACCATGAGCAATTCGCAAGCCATCGCCGCCGTCACCGCGACACTGCAAGCGATCCTGCAGCAAAATCTGATCCTCGAGTCTGACCTGACCGATGCCACGGTGACGATTCAGCCGCTGGATAAGGCGCGCGGCAGCAACACGAACAATCAGCTCAATCTCTTTTTGTACATGGTCGTGCGCAATGCGGCCTGGGTTACCGCGGACATGCCACGGCAAGTGCTTCCGGGTGAGATCGGTTTCCCGCCCTTGCCGCTCAATCTCTACTACCTGATGACGGCATTCGGCCGCGACGACGATACGACCCAGCCCTTCGGGCATGAGTTGCTCGCCAAAGGGATGAGTATCCTACACGACCACGCCATTTTGGCACCCAGCGATATCACCGCCGCGACACAAACATTGCTGCCCGACAACGATCTGGCGCAGCAACTCGAGCGCCTGCGCATCACCTTTCATCCGCTGTCGATCGATGAGTTGGCCAAGCTGTGGACGGGCTTTTCCATGCAGTACCGGCTGTCGGCGGCATATGAGGTCGCGGTCGCGCTGATCAACAGCACCAAACCGACTCGCGCGCCGTTGCCGGTGCTCCGACGCGGTGTCAATGCCCAATCCAATCTGACGGCGCCGGTGCCGACATTGCTAAGCCTTGCCCCGCCCAACCAACAACCGAGCGCGCGTCTCAATGATATCGTGATGCTTACGGGCGTCGATCTCAATGGCACCAATATCGGCGTTCAGTTCAATCATGCGCTGTGGACGGCGCCAATCGAGGTCGCCCCGCAACCGGGCGGCACCGCGACATCGCTGTCAGTGCAAATTCCGAACGTCGCCACCGACTGGCCGGCCGGCTTCTATACCATCGCCGTCCTGGTGCAACGCCCGGGCGAGACGTTCCGCCGCGCGACCAATGCCCTCAGCATGACGCTGGCGCCGACCATCAGTGTTGCGCCCGCAAGCGCGCCGGCCGGCGCCATCACTTATACCGTCACGGTCTCACCCGATGTGTGGCCGACGCAGGGCCCTGTGCTCATGCTCAACGACAATGAATTCGCCACCGCCGCCATCACGGCCAAGTCCGGAAGCCTGACTTTTGCGACGACCGGATTGACGGCGGGCACCTATTGGGCGCGGCTTCGGGTTGATGGCGTCGACACGCTGCTCGTCGATCGAACCAAGATCCCACCGGTCTTCGATCCGACGCAGCAAATGAGCGTGACATGACCGAGGCGGAATGGCTTCAGGCCAATGCGCAGTTTCTGGCCGCCGCCGTCGCTTGGCTGCGTAGCATGCTCCAAGGGCACGCTATGGCCCCGTCGCGTCCCGTAGCCCCAACGCCGACACCGGCGCCCACGTCGGACCGCGGCTTTTGGATGTTCGGCCGCCGCAATCTCATCCCGGCGCCCCCGGCGCAGCCACAAATTGCTCCCTCGCCAGACGGACCCAGTGGTGAAACAGCGGACGGAACGGCACCGCCGGCACTAACGCTGCTGGTGCAGCGGCTGGGGCTCAGCACCTTCGAGCGCAACGTTCTGCTGCTATGCGCAGCGATGGAGCTCGACCCCGCCATCGCCGGCCTCTGCGCGCAAGCGCAAGGCGATCCGTCGCGGCCCTACCCGACTTTTGCGTTGGCGATGACCCTGTTCAAGGATCCGAGCTGGGATGCCTTGTCGCCTGAGCGGCCTTTGCGACACTGGCGTCTCATCGAGATTTCCCAGCCAGGTGCGACGCCACTCACCGTGAGCGCACTGCGTGCGGACGAACGCATCGTCAATTACCTGAAAGGCCTAACGTACCTCGACGATCGACTGGTCGCCGTCGTCACTCCGCTGCCCGAACCCGGCGCGACGGTCCCCGCCTCACAAAGCGCGGTCGCCGACACGATCGCGAGACAATTGGGGGCGCCCTCAACATCGAATGCGCCGCCGACGGTCCAGCTCCTTGGCGCGGATTCCCGAAGTAAGCAACTCGTCGCCGCCCTGGTGTGCCGCACGCTCGGATTTCGGCCGTTTCGGCTCGATTGGGCGGTTTTGCCGAGCGCGCCGGCTGAACTTGAATCCTTCGCGCGGCTTTGGCAGCGCGAAAACCTGCTGTTGCGCGTCGCCCTCTTCGTCGACACCGAGACCGCCGATGGCAACCACGCCGGGGCTGTCGATCATTTGTTGTCGCGTGTCAATGCCCTGGTATTCCTCGGTACGCGAAGCCGCTGGCCGCACATGGCGCGGCCCCCGATCTCAGCCGACGTCAGCAAGCCTACGGCCGACGAGCAACGTCAATGCTGGGCCGACGCGCTTGGCAAGGACGCGGGCTCGACGCCGAATGCCTTGTCGGCCCAATTCAATTTCGATACCGACAGCATTCTCGAGATCGCTCGGCGCGAGACCGCCAACCCTACCGCCGAGACCGCGAGCCTCAACGAGCGGCTGTGGGACGCGTGCCGCAGCTTGGCGCGCCCGCGGGTCGACACCTTGGCCCACCGTCTGACCCCGGTCGCGCGTTGGGAGGATATCGTCCTGCCGCCAAATGAGCTCGGTCTGCTTCACCGCATTGCCGACCAGGTCACGAGCCGTCGCATCGTCTACAACGACTGGGGTTTCGCGCAGCGCATGAGCCGCGGTCTCGGCATCAGCGTGTTACTGTCCGGCGCCAGCGGCACGGGCAAGACCATGGCTGCTGAGGTGCTGGCCAACGATTTGCGTCTCGATCTCTATCGCATCGATCTTTCCGCAGTCGTCAGCAAATATATCGGCGAGACCGAGGCTAATCTGCGCCGCCTCTTCGATGCGGCGGAAGATGGTGGTGCCATCCTGTTTTTCGACGAAGCGGATGCGTTGTTCGGCAAGCGCACCGAGGTCAAGGACAGCCACGACCGCTATGCCAATATCGAGATCAATTACCTGCTGCAGCGGATGGAGTCCTATTCGGGCCTCGCCATCCTCGCCACCAACATGAAAAGCGCGCTCGATCAGGCGTTCATGCGCCGGCTACGGATCGTGGTGGATTTGCCGTATCCAGGCCCGGTTGAGCGCAAAGCGATGTGGCAGAAGGCATTCCCTGCCGCCGCGAAAGTTGCCAATCTGGATTTCGACCGGCTCGCCAAGATCAATCTCACCGGCGGCCATATCGCGGTGATTGCCCTCAATGCCGCCTTCGAGGCGGCACATGCCGGCACCCCGGTGACCATGCCGATCATCTTCAACGCTGCGCGTATCGAATTCCGCAAGCTCGGCCGCCCCATTAACGAAGCCGAACTGCGCTGGCAAGGAGTGGCCGCATGAAGATCGTCGTTCACATCGACCGAATCTTGTTGGATGGCATCTCTGGCAAGTTCGACCCGCGGCCGTTTAGTGCCGCGATTGAGAGTGAGTTGTCCCAATTCCTGAGGGCGACGCCGCTTGAGCGCTGGCAGAGCAGCGCAATCGAAAAAGTCACGGCACCCGTTGCCCCAATCTCTGCAACGCAACACCCCGAGGCAATCGGACACGGCATTGCGCGCGTCACGGGCTCGGTGATTACGGGGTTGCAAGCGACCAAAGTGGAACACGGCTTCGAAAACACGACAGGAGAGCCCGCATGACGGGACGCGTCACCGTGCGCGCCATCGCCGGCGCCAGACGCGATAAGGATGCACCGCGGCTGCAGGCCAGCGTTCTCGCCCAAGAGTGCGATGCGCATCGGAGACGAACATGACCGCAATGCTTGCTGCACGTCCGGCGTTTGACACCCGCCGCAGCGCCGCCACCCGTTCCGCGCAAATGCACCGCCGTGCCAGCTTCGGTCCGCATTTGGCGGTACAACGCGACGGGGTCGGATCGCACGAGGATGGCGCCGCGAGTCTGGTTCGAAACGTGGTGTCGTTGCCGGGCCAGCCGCTCGATCCTGGCGTTCGCTCGGTCATGGAAACACGCCTTGGCTACGATTTTAGCCAAGTCCGCATACACACCGATGACGACGCAGCACGCTCGGCGGCTGCGATCGGCGCCAACGCCTATGCCGCTGGCAACCACGTCATTTTCGGCGCCGGGCGGTTCGCGCCCGCCGCGCCTGACGGCCAGCGCGTCGTCGCCCACGAGTTGGCGCATGTAATACAGCAGGCGCATGGAACTGTCGCGGGAACGGATTTGGGCGACGGTGTCATCATTAGTGATCCGCAAGATCGGTTCGAGCGGGAGGCCGTCCGGTTGGCTGAGGGGGCCATGACCGCGCCGTTATCGGTCGAGCGCAAATCGGCACCGGCGGCCAAGGCGCCGGATCAGAACCCGGGCGCAACTCCGCTCGCAGTGCAACGCGACGCCGCGGGATGGATTGGGGCTATTGCCGGGGCGGCCGCACTCATTGTTGCAATCGGGGCGTGGGCATGGCCGAGAAACGCCAACGCAACCGGACAAGGCGTGGCCATGCTGCCAAGCAATCCTTTCCCTTTGCCGTCAGCGTCGACGCCGGCCGCCGACGCAAAGCCCGAGGCGAAGGCCAAATTTCAGTCGGCGGCGGAAGCGCCACCCAAGACCGACAAGGTGCTCGAGTTGCGGACCGACGATGACAACGATCAGGTTTTCAACCTGCAGCGCAAGACCGACGGCACGCACATCATTTCCGGCATTATCACGGCGGGGGATCACAAAGGTTACAAAGGCGGGTACAACGGCAGTATTGCCACGGTCAACTTTTCGTCGACGCAATCGGCCGTAGCACCTGAACCCTCCAAGACACCAGCAAAAACGACACCCGCCCCGGCCAAGAAAGCGGCTCCGGGAAAGGGCAGCGCCGGCGCCCCCTCGAGTGAGGCTGCGCCGCCGCCGATGGACCGGGAGGTCATCGATTTTTCGGGTACGAACGGCAAAAAGGACGAGCAACTTCAGATGTTTATCGGCGAATTGCTGGTCACCGGCGACGGCACCGTTCGCTGCCTACGTTGCGAGGCGACCAATGGTATCGGCTATGGCGTTGCGTCCGGAAACTACGGTCTCGTCGACTATCGTTCCTCGACACCTGCCGGCGGCGCGAATCACCCAGCCGCGGCCGCCAACGCGCCGAGCGCGCCTGGCTCGCCCGGCGCGCAGATGCAGCCACCATCTAATCCACCGAACCCGGGAGCCGGCCGGTGAGCGTATCCCCGCGCATACTGAAGGCCGGCATCGTGTTGCTCGATCCCGACAGTTTCGCGGTGATGCCGAACGGCATCATCGTCATGCAATACAATCCCGACACGCTGACGCGCACGCTCAAGATCAAAGGCATCGAGGAGGGCGGCGATCGCTCCGAGGCGCTGCGGCTCACCGGGCCGCCCACAGAGACGATTAAGCTTGAAGCCGAGATAGACGCCACCGACCAGCTCGAGTTCCCACAGCAAAATCCGAACACCGTGCAATACGGCATCGCGCCGCAACTCGCCGCGCTCGAAACCATGGTCTATCCAAGCTCAGCCACCTTGCAAAACAACTACGCGCTGTCGCAGCAAGGCACCCTTGAAATCATGCCGATGCTGGCGCCGATGAGTCTGTTCGTCTGGAGCGCGGCGCGCATCGTGCCGGTGCGCATGACCGATTTCAGCATCACCGAGGAAGCGTTCGATCCCGCACTCAATCCATTGCGCGCCAAGGTCAGCCTAGGCATGAACGTGCTGACCATCGACGATCTGTTTTTCAGCGACAAGGGCGGGGCGCTCTATATGGCCTATCTGCGTCAGAAGGAGACGCTGGCGCAGCTCTATCAGGGCGGCTCACTCGGGGCACTCGGTCTCAGGGGATTGCCATGAACGGCCTTACCAATCCGCAGATGGATCCCGTTCAAGCGATGCTCGCCCAGACGTCGCTGCAGACGACGCTGTTCGCATCGACGAGCCGCTATTACGGCATCGCCACCGATACCGTCATCGGGAACGGTCGTGCCATCGCCTATGTGCTGCGCCGGTTCGTGCCGCCGCCGGAGCGCTTCCAGCTTTTGCAGACCCACACCGTGATGCAGGGCGAACGGCTCGACAATATCGCAGCGCAATATATGGGCGATCCAACGCTGTTCTGGCGGGTGTGCGACGCCAACCGCGCGATGCGGCCGTGGGAGCTGACTGCGACGGTAGGACGCAAGCTGCGCATCACGCTTCCGGCCGGCATCACCGGTGCGGCGCTGTGAACCAGGGCTTTTATCTCACCTTGATGATGGGCGGCTTCTCGGCGTCGCCAGTGCCCCAGGCGGTCATTGACGCGCTAACCTCGATCCAAGTTACCACAACCATGGGGGCGCAAGGCGGCTTTCAGCTCAAATTCACCTGGGGCAAGAATTCGGCGCTGGAGCAGCTCCACGCAGGCGGCTTCTTCGATCCGCGGCAGCGGGTGATCATCGCCGTGACCGTCAACGGCGCGACCGAAGTGCTCATGGACGGCATCATTACTAAGCAGGACCTGACGCCGAGCGGCGACGCTGGCAAATCGACCTTCACCGCGACCGGCGTCGATTTGACGGCGCTGATGGATTTTATCGACCTGACCGGCATTCCGTATCCCGCGATGCCGATCTTCGCCATCGTCGAATTGATTCTGGCGAAGTATCTGCCGCTTGGCGTGGTGCCGGTCGCGATCCCGCCGATCATCGCGCTCATTCAGAATCCGATCGCGCGCTTCATGAAACAGGACGGCACGGACTACGCCTATGTCAGCGCGTTGGCGCAGAAGACGGGCGCTGTCTTCTACCTTGATCCCGGGCCAACACCCGGCAAAAGCCTCGCCTATTGGGGCCCCGACCTGACCAAGATGTTCGGCGGGGTGCAGCCAGCGATCAGCATCAACTTTGACGCCACCTCGACATTGGACTCCCTCAGCTTCTCCTACGACGGAACGATCGCATCGAACTACCTCGTTACCATCATCGAGCAGAATACGCAGTTGCCGATCCCGATTCCGTTGCCCAGCATCAGTCTGATCAAGGCACCGCAGGCGGCGACCGCGCCTACGCCGCTCAAATACACGCAACTGCGGCCGATCGCGAACCAAGACCCGATGGGTGCGGCGTTGGCAGCGCTCGGTGCCTTGTTCGAAACCAGTGACGTCGTCACCGCCAACGGCCAGCTCGACGTGATCCGATATGGCCAGATCTTCAAGGCACGGCAGCTCTGCGCCGTCCGCGGCGGCGGCAACTATTTCGATGGACTCTATTACGTCAAGAGCGTGACGCACGACATCAAGCGCGGCGAGTACAGGCAAAGCTTCACGCTAGCACGCGGCGGGACTGGATCCTCGGTCTCAACGGTGAGCGTATGACCAACAGATATTACGGCATCTATCGCGGCACGGTCGCCAACAATGTCGATCCGATGCAGCTCGGCCGCATCATGGCAATCGTGCCCGATGTCGGCGGCGCGATACCTTCGACATGGGCCATGCCATGCGTCCCCATAGCCGGCAAGCAGATGGGCACGTTTTTCGTGCCGCAAATCGGTGCCGGCGTGTGGATCCAGTTCGAAGGCGGCGATCCCGACTATCCGGTTTGGACCGGCGGCTGGTGGGGCAATGCCGCCGAAGTGCCGGTGGTCGCGCTTGCCGGCGTTCCCGGCGATCCGAACATCGTGCTGCAAACCACATTGCAGAACGCGGTGGTGATCAGCGACCTGCCTGGCCCGGCTGGCGGCGTGACATTGTGTGCTGGCCCGCTCGCCAGCCCTACGAGCCCGCGGATCATGGTCAGCCAGACCAGCATCATCCTGACCACGGGCCTGGCCACGATCACGCTTGCGGGGCCAACGGTCACCATCAACAACGGCGCGCTCGTGGTCGTGTGATGCCGGGCTTCCTACTCCACGTCGGTGCCATGGTCACGTGCAGCCATGGCGGCCAGGCACAGCCGACCGTCCCCAATCCACGCGTCACCGTCATGGGGCAACCGACGATTACGGTTTCGGCACCTTATGTCGTCGCAGGGTGCACGTTTCCGCCGCCGCCCAGCGGCAACGGCCCATGCATCAGTGCGCAATTCGTCACCTCGGCGTTGCGCGTTACCTCGCTGGGTCAGCCGCTTTTGCTAATGGGTTGTCAAGCGATCTGTGCCCCCACGGGCACGCCGTTGCTGGTCGGCGCGACGCAAACGCGCGTCACCGGGACGTAGCGCGTGAACTGGGCTTACCCCTATCAATTCGACAGTGGCGGCCGCACCGCCACCACGGATGACACCACGCATATCCGCGACATGATCGAACAGTTGCTGTTTACCGCCCCGGGAGAGCGCGTCAATCAGCCGGACTTCGGCAGCGGGCTGTTGCAGATGGTGTTTGCCCCCAACAGCAACGAACTCGCGGCCGCGTTGCAATTCACCACCCAGGCGGCGGTGCAGCGCTATCTCGGTGATCTGATCGACCTGCAGCAGCTCGATGTCACCGCCGCCGACGCGACGCTGAGCGTGACCGTGAAATACATCATACGCGCGACGCAACAATCGCAAACCAACACCTTCGTGCGGAGCGCGCCATGACGCAAGGGTATGCCGACTGCACGCTCGATCGCCGCCGCGAGGACGTCCGCAAGTCCAAGCTTCTCGGCATCGATTTCGTCGAAGTGGGTCCGAGCCAGACCTCGCTCGAGGTGTTCTTTCTCGGCAAGGCGCCAGCGTCCCTAACCGCTGCCAATATCGCAATCACCGGCGGCAGTCCCGTATCCGTGACCGGTATACGGCTCTATCGACAGCGCGACCCGACCATCGACGATTGGATGGAGGTCGATGTCAACGGGCCTGGTGACTTCTCAGATTACACGCTCTCTCTTCTGGCGCTCGACAATAGTGGCCGCCAAACCAACCAGCCGATGGCGGGGCTCGATCCGCTGTTTGCGACCGCAACCTTTAACTTCAAGGTCTCCTGTCCGACCGGTCTCGATTGCTACGCGCCCACGGTCTGTCCGCCGCCTGCCCTGACAACGCCCGATATCAACTATCTGGCGAAAGACTATGCCAGCTTCCTCCAGCTCATGCTCGACCGGCTCGCGCAGACGATGCCGGACTGGACCGAGACGCACGTTCCCGATATCGGCCAAATGCTTGTGCAGCTATTGGCCTATGTCGGGGATCAACTCAGTTACTTTCAGGACGCGGTCGCAACCGAAGCCTATCTGGGCACGGCACGCGAACGGATTTCCGTGCGCCGCCATGCCCGTCTGGTCGACTACGCGATGCACGAGGGCTGCAACAGCCGCGCCTGGGTGACGATTTCGACCAATACCGACCTCACGCTCAGCGCCGGACAGTTCTTCCTCTCCACAACATTTCCCGGTGCTCCCGCGGGCAGCTTGCTGCAACCAGCGGACTTCGCTAAGGCGCCCCCCGGCAGCTATCAAGCTTTCCAACCCCTCGCGCCCGATCCGACCAAGCAGACTGCACTGAAGGCCGCTCACAGCACTATCCAATTCTACACCTGGGGCGACTGCGCGTGCTGTCTTGGGGTGGGCGCGACCAGCGCCACGCTCCTCGACCAATGGGTCACGGTTGATGGCGTCAAGAATCGCGCTCTCGCGCTTGCCGTCAACGATGTCCTGATATTCGAGGAGGTCATCGGGCCAGGGACCGGCAATCCCGCCGATGCCAATCCGAGCCATCGCCAGGCGGTGCGACTGACGAGCGTCACGCAGACCGTTGATCCACTCTATGACCAAGAGGCGGGCGGAATTCCGGTCGTCATCATCGAGTGGTGCTCCGAAGATGCTCTAACTTTCCCGCTGTGCCTCTCTGCCGTCATGCCGGCGCCGGACTGCAGCTGCAAGCAAGGTATCAGTGTTGCCCGCGGCAATGTCATCCTGGTTGATAATGGCATTCCGGTAACCGAGACGCTTGGAACCGTACCGACTGACAGCAGCACGCCGACTTGTGCCAGCGACTGTGCTCCATCGACCATCGAGCTGACGCCCGGAACCCTCAAGCCGGTACTGCAGCAAATGCCGCTGACCTTCGCACAACCGCTGCCGGCATGCTATTGCGCCGGACCGATCGTTATCCAAGATCCCCGTCAGGCCGTTCCCAGAATCAGCCTAACGGGGACCGTGATGACGGCGCAGGGCAACGTCACGACGACCTGGACCCCACTTCCTGATTTGCTCGAAAGTGGCCCCAACGATCCAAATTTTGTTGTCGAGATGGACAATGACGGTAAAGCCCATCTTCGCTTCGGCAACGGCGACGAGGGTCGGATGCCGGATGCCGGCACCAGCTTCACAGCGACCTACCGGATTGGAAACGGTACCGCCGGTAATGTCGGAGCCGACACTATTGTCAAGCTGGTCTTCACAAGTTTGACCGAGCTGGGCGCCGCAGTCGCACCGCGCAATCCGCTGCCGGCGAGTGGCGGTACGGCGCGCGAATCCATGGCGGATGTACGTCTTTTTGCGCCCTATGCGTTTAGCGATGTTCTCGAGCGCGCCATTACCTCCAACGACTACGCCACCATCGCTGCAGACAATGCCCGCCGCCTCGCGGCGCGACCCGATCTAGTGCCAACACCACCGCCCCAACCGCTTGGGTTGACGACCATCGGCGATCCACGCGAAAGCGAGGAAGAAGAGCCAGAGGGCGAGACTGCGGTACTGCCTGCCGATATCTGTCTCGTGCCGTTCGATCCGTTACAGAATGCCAAAGGCACACTGCGCTGGACCGGTAGCTGGTATGAGGCGCTGGTTGCCGTCGATCCACTCAACACCGAGGCGGTTTCGAGCGAACTCTTGGCGGAGATTGACGCCTATCTCAAGACCTATCGCCGCATCGGCCACGACCTGGCGGTCAGCGCCCCAGATTACGTCCCACTCGATCTCGGTCTCTCGATCTGTGTGGCAGCGAACTACTTGCGAGGCCAGGTCGAGGCTGCGCTGCTGACAGCGCTCGGTACCGGCACGCTGCCCGACGGTACGCCTGCGCTCTTCAACCCCAACAATCTCACCTTCGGACAAGGTATCTACGTCAGCCCGATCGTAGCGGCGGTCCGATCGGTTGCAGGGGTCGTCGATGTCGAGGTGACCCGGCTCGCGCCCTATGTGCCAGGCACACCGGCACCGACGATCAAACCGGACCAGATTCCGAGCAATGGGATCCTTGCGCTTGGCCCAATGCAGATCGCCCAACTCGACAATAATCCGAACAATTTCCTCGACGGCCGCCTGACTCTGTTGTTGCGGGGTGGGCGATGAGTATGACCTGTTCTTGCGGTTCGCCCGACTGTGGCTGCTGTGCCGGCATCACCGTCGCGGTGCCGGCCTCCGAGGTCAACCCGCCGGGTCAATCAGCGCTCAGCTATCGCGTTGGCACCTATGCCACGTTTTACGAAACGATGGTGGCGCGACTCAGCGGATTCAAACTGACGATCACCAATTCCTCCGGCAACCCGCAGACATTGACACCACTGACGGCCCTGACGACGCGCGATCCGTCGGATCCGACATTGGCATTGCTCGATGCCTGGGCGACTGTCGCCGATGTCCTGACCTTCTATCAGGAACGCATCGCCAACGAGGGTTATCTCGCCACGGCAATTCAACTCCGCTCGGTGCTCGAACTGGGGAACCTGATTGGCTATCGGGCGCGACCAGGCGTTGCCGCCGGCGTCAAACTGGCCTTCACCGTGGCAGCGGGGTTCCAAGGCTCGATCCCCGCTGGTACCCGGGGGCAGAGCATTCCGCAGGCGGGACAGAATCCGCAATTCTTCGAAACCTCGACCGCGTTCAATGCGCGCGACACGTGGAATGCGCTGTCGCCGCGGCTTACCCGTCCGCAGCTCATCACGCCCGCCACCAGCGACGCCAACGGTGTCCCTCTGGTGACGGGCGCCGATGTTATCGACACGATTTATTTCGATGGCATCGCCACCAACCTCTCCGCCGGCAACGCGCTGTTCTTTGTGTTTGGTTCCAATACCTGGCCGTCGGCAACTCCGCCCCAACAATATCTGCGGCTCGTTGCCGAGGTCGATCCACAGGCAAGCACGCAGCGGACAGAGGTGACGCTGGCTATGGTCATTTCGTCGGGACGTGACGTCGGAACCGAATTGCAACTCTACCTCAACGACGCGACGTATCTGTTTCCCGGCAGCAATCTCGCGGCTCAGTCGGCAGCGGTTCTCAGTACCGTTATCGCCAACCTTCCGCTTGGGGCCACAGTGCCGATGTTGCAGGCGGCTGCATCGCGCATCGCGTTAATTCGTGGCATCGCCCAACAACGGAACTTCACCCGGCTCGCGGCTTGGTTGATGAACCTATTGCGGGTGCTGCAGTGGGCAAGCCTCGGCGGCGGCTCGACGGTGCTTGGCTTTGCTGATGCCGTTAGGCAGATCGGTCCGTTCCGGGCCCTGCCCAAGGCGTTGTCGTCAGCGCCGCTCGCCAATCTCGACGCCGCAGTCGCTCAGCTTTCGCTCGCTCCGTCGGTGCAGCCAGCCAACGCATATCGATTGCAGCGCAGCGTCAAAACCAGCTTCACGCCGCAATCGGATTTGGCGCCGCGCTTGCTGGCTGCCTTCCATCCTTCCGCGGCACCGTCGCTCTATTCGGCCTACGCGGCCCTCGCCACGCCCACCGGCAATGTCGAAATTTTCGCCGCGCGTGTCAAAGCCGGTCTCTTCGCTGCAAATTGGACGGGTCCGGGCACCTATAGCACTGCCAACGGGACCACGTCCTTCGCCGACCCGTTTATCAATAACGCCTGGGTTAATGCCTTTCCGAACGTCGCCAACGGGATTACCGAAGTCCCACTTGATCAAACCTACGATCAGATCGAACCGGGCAGTTGGGTGGCCATCAACCGTCCGGCGATTGATACGAATCTTCCGGCGACCACGACTTTTCATGTCGTGACCGGCCTGCGAACAGCGAACATCGCGGCCGGTGGTATTCCGACCGGAGGCACTAAGAGCATCAGCACCGGCTTTGCCGCCAAAGTGACATTGCTGACGCTCGAACCGCCGTGGCTGAGCGACGTTCAAGCGTCCTCCGACTTTACCAACGCACTCAATTCCACATCCTTGCTGCGGCAGTCCATCGTTTATGCGCAGGCCGAGCCGCTCAGCGTCACGGAAGAGCCGGTGGACACCGATATCGCGGGCGCGACCATCGATCTCGACGGCATTTATGACGGGCTCAAGTCGGGTCAATGGGTGATTGTTTCCGGAACCCGCACTGATATTCCGAACGTCAGCGGCGTAACCGCGGCTGAGCTGGCGATGGTCGCCGGCGTGGTACAAGGAGCCCAGGCGCCGCTTTGCGCTGTCTGGCCGCTATCGACGCCGCCCTTCACGACGATCTTCTACACCACCGATGCCGACGCGTTTGGTGCTCGGCTTGTTGTCGGCACGCTCGCCAACTTCGCGGCGCCACAGGGCCTACCGACACCCAGCTTTGTCAATCAGGAGTTTTGCGATCAGGTAGAACTGGCGACGGGCGTCTACGCGAATGCCTATGTGCCAACAGCGGCCGAGTTGGGGGGCAGCTTCCCCACCTTCTCCGGACTCCTCGTCGATCCTGTCACCAACGTCCCGTTCGAAGGCGGTGTTATTACACCGAGCCGCACCAGCATGGATGGCTTGTTTGCATGGCGGATTTCATCGGATGCGGTCCACACCATCCTCACCTTGGCAAGCCCTCTCGCCTATACCTACGACCGCAGTAGCATCACCATTTACGGCAATGTCGTCGACGCCACTCAGGGTCAAAGCACCGGCCAGGTGCTGGGCAACGGCGATGGCACGGTGGCTTATCCGACTTTCAGCCTGAGCCAATCGCCGCTCACCTATGTCTCGGCGGGAACGCCCTCGGGCGTGTCGAGCACGTTGTCGGTACAGGTCAACGAGCTCGAATGGACCGAGGTCAACGATCTTACCGAGGCCGGTCCAACCGACCGTGTATTCATCACCAGCCAGGACGATTCCGCCAACACCACGATTATGTTTGGCAATGGGGTCCACGGCAGACGGCTGCCGACTGGAACCGCCAATGTTAAGGCAACCTACCGCTATGGCATGGGCAGCGCCGGCAACGTGGCCGCCGGACAGATCAGCCAGCTTGCTACCATGCCCCTCGGTGTTCAGGGCGTGATCAATCCGTTGCCGGCAACCGGCGGCGCCGATGCGGATCCGATCGAACGCGCACGCGCCAACGCGCCGATGGCGGTGATGGCGCTTGACCGTCTGGTGTCGGTTGAGGACTACGCCGATTTCACCCGGACCTACGCCGGGATTGGCAAGGCGATATCCTCAAAGCTGACCGACGGGCTGAAGCAGTTCGTACATGTCACTATCGCCGGCGCCGAAGACATTCCGATCGACACGACCTCGGATCTCTACGCCAATCTTCTCCAATCGCTGAGCAGCTATGGCGATCCTTATTTGCCAGTGGAGGTCGATATCTGCCGCGTGCGCCTCCTCGTCATCGCCGCCAGCGTCGGTCTTCAGCCCGACTATGTCTGGGACGATGTCGCTCCGGATGTGACGGCCGCCGTGCAGGCATTGTTTGCCTTCGATGCACGCGCGCTCGGGCAGACCGCGTATCGCAGCGAGGCCGTTGCCGCGATCCAACAGGTCGAAGGGGTGGCGTGGGTCAACATCACGACCTTCGACAGCGTCGCGCAAAGTGTCACGGCAGCGCAACTTGCCGCTCTTGCCGGCACCTTGAAGCTGCGGAATTACGTTCCGGCGGCACTTGCCGAAGTTAATGCCAAGGCGGCTCCGGGTTCGACCGACCGCATCCTGCCCGCGGAGCTGGTCTTCATGACCAGCGACATTCCCGAAACGCTAATTCTGACGCAGAGCATGTAAGGAAGGCTCATGAGCGACAACGCCGATAAACTCTACGATCTTGTTCCCGTCGTCTATCGGCTCCGCGACGCCAATCGGGGCTATCCGTTGCGTGCTCTGCTGCGCGTGATCGGTGAGCAAGTCTCTGTAATTGAAAAGGACATTGCCGGACTGTACGAGAATTGGTTCATCGAGACGTGCCAGGACTGGGTTGTTCCTTACATAGGCACGCTGATCGGTTACACACCGGTCAGCACGCCGCCGGTCAACGGCAAAGGGGCGCGCGCATTGGCGCGGGAGCGGATCATGATGCCGCGCCGAGAGGTCGCCAACACGATTCGGTTCCGCAGGCGCAAGGGAACTCTTGCCGTGCTCGACGACCTTGCCGAAGCGGTCGCCGGATGGCCGGCCAAAGCAATAGAATTCTACCGCCTGCTCAGCTGGACGCAGAACATAGACTACCTGCACATGGATCGGGGGCGTTTGGTTGATCTTCGCGACCGCGACGCGCTCGACAATATTGGTACCGCGTTCGATGAGTTGGCGCATCTCGTCGATGTCAGGCGGGTCAATTCGTCACGTCGGCAAGGCAGGATGAACATACCGGAAGTCGGCGTGTTCATCTGGCGGGTCGGCGCCTACACCATCACTCAGTCGCCCGCCTACAATTACGATGAGGAAGGGCCGAATTGCTATCTGTTCAGCGCCCTCGGCAATGACACCTCACTCTATGTCAATCCGGCCGCTACCGGTGCCGATCCGGCGCTGCCAATTCCGATCACGCGCGACGCATTCGAGATACATGAGGTTCGAGGCACGAACGGGCAACTGACATCGGGCGTACCTTACTATTATGGTCCGGGCGAAAGTCTGGCCATCTGGATGGGGACACCGCCCGCTCCCGTCGCGGCAGCGCGCATCGTTCCTGCCAATCTCACCGATTGGAGCTACCGGCCGACCGGCGACCAGATTGCGGTCGATCCGGTTTTGGGACGCATTGTCTTGCCCACAGGTCAGGCGCGCCGCCCCAATCTTCTGGTGTCCTACACCTATGGTTTTGTCGCGCCAATCGGCGGCGGCGAATATCCGCGGACGCTCAGCCAGCCCGCCAACGCGAAGCTTTATCAGGTTGGGGAGGGCGCCGCCTTCGCCCAGATCAGCGCCGCGCTGACGCAATGGAAGGGGGATGCGCCACCGAGCGCGGTGATCGAGATCGTCGACAGTAATGTCTATGTCGAACCAATTTCCGTGACGCTGGCACAGGGACAATCCCTCGAGCTGCGCGCCGCCAACGGCAAACGGCCAGTGATCCGGTTGTTGGACTGGCAAGGCGACGCCAGTGGCGGCATGAGCATTGGCGGCGCCGCCCAGAGTTGGTTCGTTCTCGACGGCATTGTCGTCACCGGCCGCGGCGTCCAGCTCGGCGGCGACGTGTCGGGCGTCACTTTCCGCCATTGCACGCTGGTTCCCGGTTGGGGGCTCGATTGCAATTGCGGGCCGAAGCGGCCGACCGAACCAAGCCTCGAAATTGTGGATGCGCCGCTCTGTGTGACCATCGAACATAGCATCGTTGGCGCAATTCAGGTCGAGCGTGACGAAGTGTTGGAAGACCCGCTGAAGCTTCGCATCAACGACAGCATCGTCGACGCTACCGATCCCGACCGTGTCGCCATCGGCGCCTCCGCCAAACGCTGCGCCGACGTCTCTCTAATTCTTCATCGCACCACGATCTTAGGCCGTATCGAAGCGAACGAGATCGAACTCGCGGAGAATAGCATTTTGTTCGGCACGGTTCTCGCCTGTCGGCGCCAGAAAGGCTGCCTGCGGTTTTGCTATGTGCCGCCGGGATCACGGACGCCGCGGCGCTATGAGTGTCAGCCCGATCTTGTTGAGCAAGCGGTGGCCCAGCAGGCGACAACGGAAAATTTGAGTGCTGCCGACCGTGCGGCGCTGCTCGCGGTGGCGCGGCTCCGCGTCGTGCCGCAGTTCGACAGCGTTCGTTACGGCACCGCGACCTATTGCCGGCTTTCCCTCCTCTGCGCGGTCGAGATCACGACTGGCGCTGACGACGAAGCCGAGATGGGGGTTTACCACGATCTCTATCAGCCGCAGCGCATTGCCAATCTTAGTCAGCGGCTCAGTGAATACACGCCGGCCGGCACCGACGCCGGAATCATCTACGCGAGCTGAGGAGACACGCGGTGAAAGCCGATCTCACGCGCAAAAGCCTCGATCTGCTGAAGCATTTCAGCCAAGTACTGAACCAGCAGGGACGGGTGCAGATTGACGCCGATTGGAATGAGCAAGGCGGCATCCTGCTCCATTTTGTCCGACAACTCGCGGTCGACGCTTTGGGTCCGGCCGCTACAAGCCCCCAGAACGGCGGTTTCACCATTGCGCCACTCGAGTTGGGCACCGCCACTGTCAACAACGATGTCGGCATTACGCCCGGCACCTATTACGTCGACGGTATTCTATGCGAGCTCGACGCGACGCCGGTACCACTCACTGCCATCAATTCATCAAGCGACACCATCACCGCTGCCAATTGGACGGTAGACGCGACGCCTTTCGCGACCAAACAATATGTCCGGCTGTGGAATGACAACACCTTTCCCGGCACCCAGCCGTCGGCGCCGATTCCCGAAAACCCGATGCCGCCATTGCCCGTGTCTCAGATCACGCAGATCAATTATGCCAACTTGGGTTTGACGCTGAACGCACTACCGGCGGGCCTCGCCACCGCGAGCCCGCCATGGAATTTCCTGCAACGCATTACCTCTTATCTGACGCAACCCGATTTGCCGAACCCGCCGGCCTTGCCGCCAGGCAGCAGCTTGCTCTACCTCGATGTGTGGGAGCGACTGATTACCTATATCGAAGATGATTCCATCCGCGAGGTCGCGCTCAACGGCCCTGACACGGCTGCCCGAGCACGAGTTCGTGTGGCAAGTGAAGGCGCTCGCGAACCAAACCACCTGCCTCACCGCCGCGCAGATTGGCGAGCGGCTCCAGCCCTGGACTCGCGGTTACCTGCGGGCGCGGGTCTCGCCGGCTCAAGTCAGCACGGATCCATGTACCATCTCGCCGACATCGCAATACCGGGGCGCCGAGAACCAGCTCTATCGGGTCGAGATCCATACCGGCACCATCGACGTCAACGGCAATGCGACCCACGCCACAGCCACCTTCAAATGGTCGCGAGAAAACGGTTCGGTTGTCTTTCCGGTGGTCAAGGTCGCCGTCGCGAACGCCACCACCACGGTCGTTCTCGGCAATCTTGGCCGCGACGATCGCTACGGGCTCGAGAACGGCGACTATGTCGAACTGCAAGACGACAATTCCGCACTCAACAACATTACCGGCCCTCTGCTTCAAGTTCAGTCGATCGATACGACGAGCCTGACGGTCGTGTTGGCCGGTACTGCGCCGGCCAATGTCGGCACCAATGCAGCACTTCATCCCTTGCTCCGGCGCTGGGATCATCAGTCCGGTGACCCGACGCAAGGCGGCGAGAAGGTGGCCGCCGACGGCGCCCTGCCGATACCGACTGGCACGGCGCAATGGCTCGATCTTGAAGATGGCGTTCAGGTCCAGTTCCAGGTTCTGGGAACGTTGGCCCTGACTTACCGCAGCGGCGACTATTGGCTGATCCCCGCTCGTGTCGCCACTGGCAATGTGATCTGGCCCACCGAGACCGTGACCGATGCCCAGGGCAACAGCGTCACCAATCCCGTCGCGCTGCCGCCCGACGGCATCACCCATCACTATGCGCCACTCGTAGTGGTCACACTCACGGCCGGCGTCCCGTCGGTTTCGCCCTGTGGACCGACGCTGTCCCGACGACAAGTTGTGGGCAATGCCGAGCCCAGCCCGGCCCCGACGCCCGCTTCGGGAGGCTAGCCCTTCAGGTCCAGAATAGCTTGGTGGCAAGGCGGGCACCCTCGGCCATCGCCGCGAGCTTGGCCCAGACTACATCGGGATCGACCGCCGCTTGGCCGACCCACGTTCCATAACCGCAATCGCCGCCGGCAATGACATTCTCGCGCCCGACGAGCCTGGCGTAGCGCTCGATACGCTGCGCCACCAGTTCGGGATGCTCGATGAAATTGGATTTCGATTCGATAACCCCAGGGATCAGCACCTTGTCCTGGGGAAGGCGGATGGTTTCAAACAGCTTCCATTCATGCGCATGACGCGGATTAGCGGCCTCAAACGAGATCCCGTTGGGACGCGCGGCGAACGCGATATCGATGATATCGGCAAGCGGCACGTCGCAATGATGAGGACCGTCGTAATTGCCCCAGCACAGATGAACGCGCATCCGGTCGGGCGGCAAGCCGGCCAAGGCATGGTTCATCGCTTCGACATGAAGCTGCGCCTTCTGGCGAAAGGCCGCGAGGTCGAGATCGGCAAATTGAATGTGGCGGCCCATGCCGAGATCGGGGCAATCGAGTTGGAGGACAAAGCCGGCATCGACGATGGTTTTGTATTCGAATTTCATCGCCTCGGCGATGGCGAATACATAGTCCTCGTGCGTGGAATAATAGTCATTACCGAAGAATAGCGAGATGACGCCGGGGGAGGCGGCACTCATGAAAGCACCGACGACGCTCTTGCCGCCCAAGGCGGCTTTCATGTTGGCGATGTCGGTCGCGACGGCGGCGGCATCGCGCAGCGCGATCGGCCCATTGCACGCGGGCGCCGAACGTCGCGCTCGGCCTGGGTCGGAAAAGACCCGCTTTTGCATTCCTGGAAAGCCGATGAGATCCTGATAGACTGGTGGCTTGGTCGTGCCGCCAAAGCCGGTCAGCCGATCCTTGACGTAGGTGGCGTAGCTTGGCTTCGACATTTCGCCGTCGTTGACGGTATCGATGCCGGCCATGACCTGGCGCTTGACCACTTCGCCAACCGCTGATTTGACCCGCGCCGCCAATGCGTCAGCGTCGATTGGAATGCCTTCGGCTTTGGCAAACATGATCCTGGTCAAATCCTCGGGCCGCGGCAGGCTCCCGGTATGTGTGGTCAGGAACCTTTCGCTGCTGCGCATCGGCTGCTCCCTTGAGGCCTAGAAATGCTTTTGAATTGAAAAATTTTCGGATGATTACCTTTCGAAAATCGAAAAGTCCAGGACAGGGGCGGGCGATAGCCGTAACCCCGCTTCATGGTGATGTCAGATAACCGGTTCTCCCCGCATCGCGCGATGCTGGTCGACGGTTTCTCCAAATTGCGTCACGGGTCGCGTCACCCTCCTCGACACCAGTCCATAATCTCCACGCAAAAGAGGAGGCTGGGAATGTCGCTGGTTCCGGCCGACACAATAAGTAGAGCCTGTAGCTTTATTCGGCTCTTTGGCGCCAGGCGATGCAGTGCGCAGGGAGCATGCCGCTCCCGCACACGCTTCTCGTCGTCATTTCCGATAAGCGACCCGCGCGTTGGTGGCGAACGGATTGGGTCCGACCGTCGCACGAATTTCCATTTGTGCGTGACGCTCGACATTGGGCTTTGTCGAACCGCCGCCCTCTTCACCCCAAACCAGCGTAACCTCGGTGCCTGGTTCGCTATGCTCCACATCAATCATCGCCAGCGACAATATCAGCCGTTCGTTGGCGGTGTAACCAGCGAAGGTGGAAACGCCGACCGTCTTACCGTTCTTGACGATCTTGTCGTAGGGCAGGGTGGCATAAACCGCGGATGGCCATTCGATAAATTTGCCGGGTAGCCCGTCCTTCTCGAACAAGGATTCGATGACCCGCGCGATGGCCGTACCGTCCCAAGCCAGCGTGACTTTTTTTCGACGCTGGTTCCCGCCCGCGATTTTTTCCAGCGCGGCGCGCCCGATAAAATCGTGATCAAATTTGACGTTCTGTCCGTAACCGAGATCGTAAGGCGTCAGGTAGTAGTCCTCGATCCGCTCAGAATAAAAGCTGCCGCCGAGTGAGGCCGTCGCCTCATAGCTTTCGTCAGAAAGCCACTGGCGATAGGCCTTCATGCTGTCGCCCGAATAGACGGCAGGCAGGGGCGATGGAATCCAGCCCGAACTCGAGGGCATTGGTCGAATACGCCCGCGCACCGCATTGCTTCAGTCCGAACTCGCGCCCCGCCTCGACGATCGCCGATCGGATCTCCTCGCCCTCGGTGAATGGCCCCCAGATTTCGAGGCCGGGTTCACCGGCCATGCCGTGGCGCAGCGTTTTCATTTTGCGACCCGCGATCGTCATCTCGCCGATGCCGAAGAATTTGCTTGGCGGCAACGGCCCGCTATTGAGCTTTTCCAGCACCTTCATGGCGGTTGGGCCTTGAACCTGGTAACGATAGCGCTTGCGGACGGGCGGGCCTTGCCGGTCAGCCGTGCGCTCGTCCCTTTCGACTTTGGCGTTATAGCCTCCGGTCTCGCAATTGTACTGCACCCAATTCATCACCGAGGGACGCCCGACCAACGTCGCGCGATCCTTCTCCAGATAGAAGAGGATGACGTCGCCGATCACGTAGCCGTCAGGGTTGCACGGCGAGAATTGCTTTGCCCGGCTGCCGTCAAAATTTGCAAAGCTGTTAGTACCGAGGCGCTCGAGGAGCTTGAGCGTGTCCGGCCCGGCCACGTCCATATCGGTCATATGATGGGATTGATCGAATAGCACGCAGGTCTCGCGCCAGGCCCGCTGTTCATCGCGCCAATTGCTGTATTCGGCGCGGACCGGATAGACATAGGCGCCCAGTTGCGAATTGCGCAGCAGGTTGACCGCACCGTGGGCGGCCTCAATCGCATCTTCCAAACTACGCTTGCTCACGTGGCATCACTCCTCAACAGAAAATCGTTGATCCATTATCCCGCCGCGACAGCCCCGGCGAAGAGCGGTGCCGGCCCTTCTTTCGGCTGCGGCAGGTTGAGGCTTTCGGTCACGATATGAGCGTGCTCGCGCATCAGAAATTCAACCCGCCCGCTCTGGCCGTTAGCAAGCGATTGGACGATCGCGTGATGCTGGCGATGCGCGTAGCGCAGCAATTCGAACATGAATGCCGCCGGCATCTTGTCGAAAGCGACCGCGCCCGCAGCGGCGAACGGCACCCGGTCGTTCGTGACGATGGCGTCCGCGATCACTTTGCTCTTGGCTGCTTCGACAATGGTGGCGTGAAACCGTGCGTTCATGGTCGCGAACAGTTCTTCATCACCTTCGGCAAAGCTGTTCTTGGTGAAGATGCGGTCACCCTCGTCGAGACAGGATTGTAAAGTCTGCAGTACCGGCGGCGACGGCCCGCGCTCGGCGACGAGGCGCGCCGCCATCCCTTCCAGAAGCCCGCGCAAATCGATCGCATCAACCACATCCTGTTGACTGAAGGCACGGACGAAATAGCCGCGCGTCTCGGACGGCGTCAGCAAACCTTCACGCGCCAGTGCTGGCAGGGCCGCGCGGATCGGCGTGCGCGACACCGC
Source organism: uncultured Alphaproteobacteria bacterium (assembly GCA_963804725.1). Lineage (GTDB taxonomy): Bacteria > Pseudomonadota > Alphaproteobacteria > ATCC43930 > CGMCC-115725 > JAATGI01. The sequence goes on from CAWDRN010000001.1 coordinate 913,939, forward strand.
GAGGCGCTCGCCGAGCCCCTCCTCGGTGATGCGTTCGCCGGGACCGAGCTCGCCGCGCAGAATCATCTCCCGGATCTGCACGATGGCGCGATTCTGATGAGTCGCCATTTTTCAGTTTTGTATCCAATGCCCCATCATGTCAACGCTGAGTTGCGCCATTTGAGCTTGAATTATCGCCGTATCCGTCGATGATGTATCCAAACTCGTTGACGAGGCATGTGGTAGAAAGGCCTTCAGGAAGGGTGAGGCCATGCCGCTCAGGCTGGCCGCCATGCTCGCTCGACTGGCCAAGCGTGGAGATGGATCATGTTGAATCGCGAAGACAATGGGCTGCTGACGCGGATCGGACCGGGCACACCGATGGGCGAGATGCTGCGCGAATATTGGGTGCCGGCTTGCCGCTCCGCCAAGCTCGAGGCCGACGGTGCGCCGGCGCGGGTTCGCATCTTTGGCGAGAATTTCGTCGCCTTTCGCGCCACCGATGGTCGCGTCGGCTTTTTAAATGAGGGCTGCCCCCATCGCTGTGCCTCGTTGGCATTGGCGCGCAACGAAGGCAACGGCTTGCGCTGCATCTTCCACGGCTGGAAATTTGATGTCAGCGGCAAATGCGTCGATACGCCGACCGAACCCGAAGACCGCCGCGGGACATTTGCGGCCCGCGTCCCTGTGAAGCATTGGCAGGTGCGGGAAGCTGGCGGCTTGGTCTGGGTCTATCTCGGCAAGCATCAGGACAATCCTCCGCGCTTCCACGATTTCGAATTCACCAAGCTGCCGGCGAGCCAGGTCACGCCGCGCCGGGGCGTGATCCATTGTAACTGGCTACAAGGGCTGGAGGCGCTACTCAATTCTGCCCATGTCACCTTCCTCCATGCTTCGGGTCTGGGCAGCCCCACCGGTAAAGAGTTCTACAGAAAAGAATCCGACTACATGTTGAGCACCGGTGCACCGGTGTTCGAATTCATTCCGCAGCCTTACGGCTTCCGCGAAGGCGCGTTGCGCGATCAGCCCGACGGCAAGACCTATGCGCGCATCCGCGAGGTAGCATTTCCGTTCGCCTCCTTCATTCCGGGACCGCCAGGCGGTTACGGTCTGGTGTGCTTTTCAATTCCTATCGACGACGAGTGGACGGCGCAATGGTATGTCGGCTTTAACGTCAAAGAGCCGGTGGATCTGACGCGACGCACCATCACCGGGCGAGATTCGGGCGACCCCGATTTCTTCAATTCCGATATGGGCAGCCTCGAGAATATGTGGCACCAGGATCGCGAGGCGATGAAAAACGGCCATTGGACCGGCATTCTCGGTCGTGGCAACGCCTATGAGGACTTCGTCGTCCAGGAATCGATGGGCCCGATTGTCGACCGCAGCCAGGAATTCCTCGGCTCGTGCGACGTGGTGATCGTGCGGTCACGCAAGATTCTGCTCGATGCGATCCACCGCTATCAAAAGGACGGCACCTTGTCGTTCACCGGACCGGAGATCGATTTCAGCCGCATCCGCGCGATTTCCTTCGCCTACCCAAAGGGTGGCGACTGGAAAGATATCGATCCTTTCAATCCGCCGGTGCAACGGGCAGCCTAGGCTATCGGACCACATTTAAAACAGGGTGCGGTAGGCCGAGTGGCCACCCGTCCGCCGACTGCTCGCCCCGTGCTTTGCACGGTGCGAGGCGGTTGGCATGAAGGAATTCGTCTTGTTCCATAAGGAATGCACTTTCAACCTGAGCCGCAGCGTGATCCGAGGATCGCGCGCCGTCTACGGATGGCGGGTTGCTTCTGCAGCGTTGTTGCCTTCAACCGGTAACGTTTCGCAAGTTACGCTGTAGCAAATGACGAAAAAAATGATCAGGGAGATGACATGGTTGATCGCGCCAAGTTCGCGGCGGCGCTTGCCGCCGCCCTAACGATTGCCGGGCCCGCTGCGGCGGAAACGCATTACGCGCCGGGTATCACCGATACCGAGATCAAGATCGGCCAAACGGCGCCCTATAGCGGCCCAGCCTCGGTGGTCGGCACCATGGCCAAGGGCCACGTCGACTATTTCAAGATGATCAACGATGAGGGCGGCGTGAGCGGCCGCAAGGTTACGCTCATCAGCCTCGACGACGGGTTCAACCCGGCAAAGACCGTCGAGCAGGTGCGCAAGATGGTTGAGGGTGACGGCGTCGCATTTCTCTTCGGCTCGGCCGGCAGCGCCACCAACCTGGTGATCCGGCCCTATATCGAAAAGATGCGTGTGCCGCTGCTGTTTCCGATCTCGGGCAGTCGCGCCTTTTACGATCCCGAGCACCATCCCTGGGTCATCGGCTGGTACCCGACCTATCACCTCGACGGGCTGATGAATGCGAAATACGTGCTTGCCCACGCCCCGCACGGCAAGGTCGCGGTCCTCTACCAGAATGACGAGTTCGGGCGCGAGCACGAACACGGATTCCGCGATGGTCTGGGCGATAGGGCGAAGGATTTGATTGTTGCCGAAGCTACGTACGAGCCATTCGATCCCACTGTTGAATCGCAAGTGATCCAGCTGCAACAGTCGGGCGCGAATGTTTTCTACATCATTGCCCTGCCGAAATTCGCGGCGCAAGCAATCCGCAAGAGCAGCGATCTCGGCTGGAAGTCGATGCGTCTCCTCGATTACGGTGCGCAGTCGATCACCGGCACGCTGATGCTAGCGGGGCTCGACCGCTCCAAAGGCATTATCTCTCACATCTTCATCAAGGATCCGAAGGATCCGCGGTGGAAGGACGATCCCGACATGGTCGCGTTTCATGCCTGGGAGAAAAAATATTATCCCGAGGCCGATCCGACCGACCCCAATATCATCACCGCCTACGGCCAGGGTTTCACGCTTGTCCAAGTGCTGAAGCAATGCGGCGACGATCTAAGCCGCGAGAACATCGTGCGCCAGGCGGCCAATTTGCACGATCTTCGCGTGCCGCTAATTCTCAGCACGCTCAGCACCAGCCCGACCGACTACGAGCCGTTTAAATCGATGCAGCCGATGCAGTTCGACGGCCAGCGCTGGCAGCTGATTCCCGAGTGACGGAAAATTAATGTGGCTTGCCGGACCCCGGCAACACTATGTCAACCGACGCTAGCAGGACAAACGCGCGAGCGAAGGTCATGATCAAACGAGGGACGCCTGCGCCTTCGCTCGCCGCAATGTTAGTGTCGGCCACGCTTGCCGTCGGCGCCACGGCCACCGCCGCGGCGGGCGAAAAATATGCGCCGGGGATTACCGATACCGAAATCAAGATCGGCCAAAGCGCCGCCTATAGCGGCCCCGCCGCCGTGGTTGGCACGATGACCAGGGCGCACGGCGACTATTTCAAGATGATCAACGAGCACGGCGGCGTTAACGGCCGCAAGCTGGTGCTGATCAGTCTCGACGACGGCTTCAATCCGGCGCGAACGGTCGCCAATGCCCGCACCTTGGTGGAGGATGATCGGTCGCCTTCATGTTCGGCACCACCGGCGATCCGACGAACTTGGCGATTCTGCCTTACCTCAAGAAGCGCGGTATTCCGCTTCTGTTTCCGATCTCCGGCTCGCGCAATTTCTACGACCCGAAAAACAATCCGCGGGTGGTCGGTTGGTATCCGACCTATTTTCTCGATGGCAAGCTCAAGGCGCGCTATGTGCTGAAGCACGCGCCGCACGCCAGGATCGGCAATCCTTTACGAGAACGACGCTTTCGGCCGCGAACATGTCGCGGGGCTGATGGACGGGCTCGGCGACAACGCCAAGAGCATGGTCGTCGCGCAAGCGAGCTACGAGCCGACCGACGCTACCGTTGATTCCCAGATCATCCAGCTGCAGCAATCCGGCGCCAATACGCTTTATCTCATCGCGCTCTCCAAGTTCGACGCGCAGGCCATTCGGAAGGCCGACGACATCGGCTGGAAGCCGCTGCGCCTGCTCGACTATACCGGTCAGTCCCTCGGTGGCATGCTGAAGCTCGCCGGATTGCAGCGTTCGATCGGCATCATCTCTCACGCCTTTCTCAAAGATCCAAATGATCCCAAATTACAGAGCTCGCCGGAACTGAAGACCCTCTTGACCTGGGAGAAGACCTATGACCCGGAGGCGGTGCCGTCAGACGCCAACATCGTGGCCGCCTACGCACAAGCGATGACGCTGGTTGACGTCCTCAAGAATTGCGGCAACGATTTGACCCGCGAGAACATCGTCCATCAGGCGACGACGCTGCACGACCTGCATCTGCCCATGGTGTACGGAACCCTCGGCAATAACCCGAACAATTACGAACTCTACCACGACATTCTGACGGAACGGTTCGACGGCAAGGAGTGGGCCATCTTGCCGCCATCACAGCAGTGACAGGGCGGGATAGTCGGTATAGCCGGTCGCACCTGCGGCGATGATCGAGGGCACTTTCAGCTCGTTGAGCGGCGCGTCGCGGCGGAAACGCTCGACCAAGTCGGGATTGGCGATATAGAGTCTGCCGAACGAGATCATATCGGCCCGATTGTCGCGCCGCGCCGCCAAAGCGCGGGCGCGATTGTAGTTGTTGTTGGCGATGTAACTGCCGTGATAACGGCGCCGCAACCGTGCCCAATCGAACGGAATTTCCTTCTCCGTCGGGTCGGTTGCCCCCTCGACCACATTGAGATAGGCAAGGCCATAGCCATTGAGGCCTTCGCCGACGACGGCGAATAATCTCTCCGGATCGCTGTCGGAAATGCCGTGATGAACGTTGGTCGGCGAAATATGAATGCCAACGCGATCGGCACTGGCGACATCGACGACGGCATCGAGAACTTCCCATAAGAGCCGGCAGCGATTCTCGATCGAGCCACCATATTGGTCGGCGCGCTGGTTGCTCGCATCCTGGAGAAACTGGTCGATCAGGTAGCCGTTGCCGGCATGGACTTCGACGCCGTCGAATCCGGCCGCTAGTGCGTTTGCCGTTGCCTGGCGGTATTGCTCAACGATGCCCGGCAACTCGTCGAGTTCGAGCATGCGAGGCTCGGCATGCTGCACCCAGCCCCCCGACATAGTCATGCCGCCAATCGAGCGAACGGGCGAGGGTGCCACCGGTGCCGATTTGTCGAAACGCCAATCGGGGTGCGTGCAGCGGCCACAATGCCAAAGCTGTAGGAAAGTGTGGCCGCCAACGCGGTGGATCGCGTCGGTGACGCGGCGCCAGCCCGCGATTTGTGCGGCGTTGTAGATGCCGGGCGAATCACGCCAGCCTAACCCTTGTTCAGAGATCGCGGTCGATTCCGCCACAATCAGCCCCGCAGTTGCGCGCTGGCCGTAATATTCGACGTTTAGATCGCCCGGTGTTTCGTTGGGCGAGCGATTGCGCGTCATCGCCGCCATGACCATGCGGTTCTTCAAGCGATAGCGGCCGACTTCGATCGGCTCGAACAAATCGGTTTCGGTCATGGTCTACTCCGATTCGAGATTGGACAGATCGACGCGTTTTTCCACCCGCATCAGCGCCACATTGATAAACGCAAGGGCGGAGGCGCAGAACAAGAAAATCGACATCGACTGCGTGCCACCGCCGCCCGTCATGATCAGCGCCGCCACGGCCGGAATCTGAGCGCCAATCAACCCCGATATCGCGTTTCCGATCGCAATGCCGCTGAAGCGTACATTGGTATCGAATTGCTCGCTGAACATCGTGTAAATCGGACCGTACATAGTGGCGATGCCGAGCCGCATCACCAGCATCGCCAGGAACACCAATACCGGCTCGCGGGTATTGACCAGCGGGAAGAACGCGCCGCCGATGATGGCACCGATCGCGAGGCCGATCAGGACAACGCGCTTGCGCCCGAACCGATCTGAGATGAAGCCGGAATAAAGCGTCAATGGCACCTCGCAAAGGTTGGCGGCAATCGAGAACGCCAATAGCATCGGTTGCGGCAGGTGCAGCACACGGGTGCCGTATGCCAACATGAAGATGAAGATGTAGCCTTGTGTGTTGGGGTAGAACAGCGCCACTATCAACTGCACCACCGGCTTCCATCGCTTCCGGAACAGGGTCGCGATCGGAACCGTTGCCGTATCCTGGCGCTGCACCATGGTGTCGAACACCGGGCTCTCGGAGATCCGCAGCCGGATATAGGTGCCGATGGCGACCAGCACGATGCTGAACAGGAACGGAACTCGCCAACCCCAAGCCAGAAATTGGTCATGGGTCGCGAGCACGCTCACCAAAAGGAAGATCAAATTGGCCACGACCACACCCCCGGAGACGCCGATCTGCGGGAATGCTCCTAGCAATCCGCGAAGACGTGGCGGTGCGTGCTCGACCGCCATCAGCACCGCGCCCGCGCCCTCGCCGCCGATCGCGAAGCCCTGAACGGCCCGCATCGCCAGCAAAATAATCGGCGCGGCGACACCGATCGTCGCATAACTCGGGATCAAGCCGATGACGGTGCTGCCGATGCCCATCATCAGCAGCGTCACAATCAGCATGCGCTTGCGCCCCAGCCGGTCGCCGAGGTGCCCGAACACCACAGAGCCGAGCGGGCGAAAGAAATAGCCGACGGCGAAGGTGGCGAACGCCAGGAATGTCGCCAGGGTAGGCGAAACATTCGGATAGAAAACTGACGGAAAGGCGAGCGCTGCACCGGTGCCGTAACCGAAGAAATCATATTGCTCGACCGCATTACCGAAGAAGGAAGCAACACCGACGCGCAACTGTTCGCGCGACAGTCTATCGGCCGGCGATACCGGATCTTGCAGCCCGTGCGATGCCACCGTCATTCGTTTCCCCCTTTCGAGGAAGACCGACAGCCACACCTCGACTGTCCTTGGTTTCCCAAAGTTTTTTATGGCTCGGAATTAAAACGCCTATTGATTCCCCAAACGAAGTCGGCCAATCCCGGCACGGAACCAAACAATATCCTTTGCTTGATAAGCGGTCCACGCCCGCCGGATTGCTGAGCGGATCATTCAAGAGGGACCAGTTTTTGCGGCGGCCACCGCAACCACGGAGAAGTCCATCACCCGGGCGCGAAAGAACATTGCGCAGGCGAAACCATCGAACAGGGAGGAATGATGGTCCAAAAACTGCCAGATTTGCGGTTCGAGCTTGACCCTCATCAACCTGGGAGGAAAGGTCCCACCGTCTTGGGGGTTAGAGTGGGCATCAATCAAAGGTCGATGCCCTCTAAATCGCCTGGAAACGACGGAGATCACAGACAATACCATCCACGATGATATTTAGATTATTGCGCCTGCTGAGCTGGACCGAGGGCTCAAGGGGGGGCGGCCTCTTAGCGAGTGCGCGCCATGAATGCGTTCCAGGCCGCGAGAGAGTCCATGTAGTCTCTCCAGTGCGCGATTTTCCGGTTTTCGATCTTGATGATTGAGCAAAACCGATTGTTGTATTTCACTTCAGTGGCAAGGACGGTCCCGTGGACCTCGTATTCGATGATGACCACGCGGCCATTGTCTGCCTTGTGGGTAATCAGCTTATCGGCAGATTGAAGTTTGATATTGTCGCCATAGCCTTTGAACTGGGTCATCAGATTAGCACGCCCTCGGATCGTGCGTGGCCAACCGGGGAAGTCGTAGAGGACCTGGTAGATGACCCCGTCAGCGACGATGTCGAAGAAATGCTCGCCATCAACAAGATCGCCTAACGCCCCTCGAACCAACTCGAAGTAAGGGTTGGCCGCGTCGTAAGCAGCGTATTTCGGATTCGACATCCTTGACTCTCCCTGTGCTTCGCACAGGTTGCTTACTAAGAGAGCTGGCGCCCACGCAAGGGCTAGTCAATTGGCCAAACAAACCGGACGCAGGTCAGGAGAGCGCAATCAAAACACGATGCTGCCTCTGGAATTCTGGCATCGCAATGAGGCCGGAAACAATGAGCCCATAAAGTTTCGCACGGCTTTGATACGGGGATAGGGGCGCAGAGCTAGCCTGGGAAATTCAGAGGCGGGACTAGCGGCCTTTCTGCCTGAAAGCGGCTGCGGCATCGGTGAGCCCCCCGTCGTTGACCGGGCACTCCGGCGAACTCCGCGTGCTTTGTGTAGCCGCGACGCTTGCCCTTCGTTCCCCAAATAAGATCGCGCTGCCCAATCCTTTCCTTCGCAGATGGCTTCGAGCAGCTTGGATTCGGCGAGGCGAGGGTGCGCGGCGCAGCGATGTCACGTTGCGCGGCGAACCGCTCGACGATTACGCCCCCCTGCGCAGCTTCAGTAAGGCGCTGCACTGCGTCATGGCCAGAAAAACGCGACCGGGGTCGATCCGGCTATCGGATACCGAAGTGATCACGACGCTCCACCGGGCTGCCGCGGACATCCGCGATCATCACGAGCAGGCGCGCACGGAGCGCTTCCACAGGATGCTCCGTCGCTATTTCACCTTCTGACTCGGAGGCGCTACCTAGTGCGGTTTTTAAACATCGAATCGGATCGAGATTTGCGCCCGCCCGGCAGTAATCACTTCCCCATGCGTTCCTTTAAGCTTTTCAACTCTTTCGCACAACCGACGGTGAGATCGTTCTCGTGCGCTTTTAGGCAGCCCAGCATCCGACGGCCACCCGGTTGAACGCCTCGGCAAAGCCGTGCGGCGTCGGCCTTGCAATAAGCGAACTGGCCCTGTGCCTGCGCCTGCGCTGGCGGCCCCGATGTCGCGACCGAGAACAGCACCACGGAGCACGCGGCAGCTACAGTGAACCTACTCATTCTGGTTCCCTCCTTGGTATCGGTGGTATCGTCACTAGGTGTTTGTTGAACGACATCACCGTTGGATCCTAACTTAAGTAACGATCTAAAGCAGCCGTTCGCTAAGTTCGCGACGTTGTAACTTAAGGAACGACGCTGATCGCGCGGCGAAAATCAAGGTCGCTTAAGGTTACGTTGGCCCTGAAGTATTTGCACCTAGGGGTAAAATTGGCGCATGCCGCCGGTATGGATGGGCGCGACCCCGCCCGATAGGTGCGGCCCCTTGGCGCCGCATCTGCTGCATCGGCTGTGCGCGCCAATCTTTTTCCGGGAAGAATTCTGAGCCACCCATTTCGCTCCCGACGCCGATCCCCCCGCGCGCCTCGATCGGGATCAGTTATTCGCCTTGGTTTCGAAGGGCGCGAACGCAGCGGCGAAATCTTGTGAGCATGGGACATCGGCAACCCTTCAGACCATGTTAGATGGCGGGCAACGAAATTGTCCGGCGCATCACCGGCTAAGCCCTCGGAGCATGAGCCACCCGCTGCGGGTGGGGCAGGGGATGGCTTGGTCGACATCATGGGTTTTAACCGATTGATTTTGCTGTCCTATTCGCCAATCTAGGCGGACAGCCACACCTCCTGAAACTTCGGTGTCGTCAGCAGACCGTAGACCAGGTTCTTGACCTTGGGACTCGCCACGGCGATGCCGGGGCCGATGAACTGCGGCAATTGCAGCGCCTGTTCGATGACGAAGCGTTGCAGCTTCGAGAATGCCGCCTTGCGCGTCTCTCGATCGGGCGCCGCCATGGTGGCGTCGAGCAGCGGGCGGAAACCTGGCAACTCGATCTTGCCGGCGTTTCTGAGCGCAGTCTTGCCGAAAAGCGCCTCGTAGGCCTGGCTCGGATCGGGGAAGCCGCCGCCGGGACTCAACAGCATCGCGCCTTTTTTCTCTAGCATGAAGTTCTGCATTGCCTGCTGGGGCGCGACCGGCGTGAGCTTAAGGTGAATGCCGGATTTCGCCAGTTGCGACAGTATCAATTCCTGGCGCTGCATCGAGATCTGGTCGGGCCAGCCCCAGGCCTCGATCTCGATGCCGTTCGGATGGCCAGCCTCCTTTAGCAGCTGACCCGCTTTGGCCGGGTCGTGCCCATAATAGTGAACGGTGCCGGGATCACATGCCCAATGCTCTTTCGGTAGCACCGCGCTGGTCGGCTGACCGAGACCGGAGGCGATGACCTGGTTCAACTCCTCGCGGTCGATGGCATAATTGAGGGCCTGGCGGATACGAACGTCGTCGAGCGGCGGACGCGCATAATTCAGGAAGGCGCCGAGAAACACCAGCGATGGCGTGACGATAATGTTGACACCAGGAAAACGCGCGGCGATGACACGTTGCTGTGTCGCCAGATCAATCGCGAGGTCGGTCTCGCCGGTCAGGGCAGTCCGAACCGCCGTGTTGAGCTCGCTGATAATGCGCATGTCGATGCCGTCGAGATAGGGCAAACCGGCGTGCCAATAATGTTCGTTCCGCACCAGCGTAAAGCTGGCATTGTCCTTCCAGTCGACGAACTTGAAGGGGCCTGTGCCCACCGGCTTGCGGTCGACATTGCGGCGCGCGCTGATCGAATTAGGCGATACCATAAGGCCGACACGGTTGGTGAGGATCGTTGGCAGCCCAGCATTCGGCTTGTTCAGATGCAGGATCGCGCGGTGGGCGTCGACCACTTCGACACCGTCGACGGCGGCGAGGTCGGCCTTCACGTTGGAGCGTTGGTCCGACTTGTAGCGCTCGATGTTCAGCTTCACCACCGCAGCATCGAATGCGGCGCCGTCATGGAATTTGACGCCTTCGACCAGATCGAGGGTCATGGTCTTGGCATCGGTGAAGCGCCAGGCTTTGGCAAGCCCGGGCTTGAGCTCCAAGGTAGCGGGATTGAAATCGATGAGCGCATCGAACACCGCATAGAGCACATTGAAATCGGTCAGGTTGCGCCCGGTCATCGGATCGATTGACGCGGGATTGTAAGGCATCGCCAGTCGCAGCGTGCCGCCGCGCCGCGGCCCATCGGCCGCCACCGCAATGCCCGGGAGCAGCGCCGCCGCGCCCGCCACCGCGCCGGTCTTGAGGACGCGGCGCCGGTCGAGCCATCGCCGTCCCTTATCGGCCTCGTGCGTCATTGCGATCTCCTCCCTCTCCGTTTGTATCCAATATCATCGCTGGCAAAACCGGAATCGGCAAGAAAACTCAATTCTGAGCTAGAAAGTGGAAAACTATGGATACATAATCCGAGACAAAATCGGGGAGGAGCGACGTGAAACGCAGCGAACACCGCATTCTGACCACCCATGTCGGCAGCCTGATCCGGCCGCAGGCACTGTTGGACAGCGCCAAGGCGGCGGCCGAGCAGCCGGCGAAGCAGGCAGACTACGACAGGTTGCTGCGCCGCTCGGTCGCGGACGTGGTAAAGCAGCAGACCGATGTCGGTCTCGACATCGTTAACGATGGCGAATACGGCAAGGGCAGCTGGGCCAATTACATCCTCGACCGCGTCACCGGGTTCGAGATTCGTCCCAACCAGCTGCGCCCCGTCTATTGGCTAGGACGTGACCGGGAACGTTTCCTCGAAGCCATCGCCGTGGAGATGCCGCGAGTGAAAACCGGTGATCCGACCGAGGCCTGCATCGGTCCGATCAGATACAAGGGCCAAGGCATCATCAAGCGCGACATGGAGAACCTCAAGGCGGCGGCACAAGCGGCCAAGGTCGAGGAAGTCTTCTTCACCGCTGTGGCGCCTGCCAGTACCGCTTTCGATGGTGTCAATGAGTACTATCCGACCGAGCACGACTACGTCTTTGCCATCGCCGATGCCTTGCGCGAGGAATATCGCGCGATCCACGAAGCGGGCTTCATCCTCCAGGTCGACGACGCCGTACTCGCCAACATGTATGATCACCTGGTACAGCACAGCCCGGCAAAATACCTCGAATGGGCCGAACTGCGCGTCGCCGCGCTTAACCACGCCCTCGAGGGGATTCCCGAAGACCGCGTCCGCTATCACATCTGCTTCGGCTCCTGGCACGTGCCGCATATCGCCGACGCGCCGCTCGAGGATATTGTCGACCTGGTTCTGAAGGTTCGCGCCCAGGCCTATTCGATCGAAGCCGCCAATCCGCGCCATGAACATGAATGGCGGGTATGGGAGAAAACGAAGCTGGCTCCAGGCAAGATCCTGATCCCCGGCGTCGTGACGCATCACACCATTACCGTCGAGCATCCGAGGCTCGTCGCCGATCGCATCATCCGCTACGCCAAACTGGTCGGACGCGAGAACGTCATCGCGGGCACCGATTGCGGCTTTGCCCAGGTCGATTTCCTTCAACGCGTCCATCCGACAGTGATGTGGGCCAAATTCGAAACGCTCGCCGCAGGCGCGCGGCTCGCAAGCCAGGAATTGTGGGGCTGAGCGGCATGGAACATCTGAGCGGCAAGGCTGCTTTCGTCACCGGGGGTGCCAGTGGCATCGGGCTCGGCATCGCCAAGGCTTTCGCCAATGCCGGCATGACGATCGTCATCGCCGATATCCGGCGGGATCATCTCGACCATGCGGTCGCCGCTTTCAAGGGGCGCGGCCAGGCCGTTTATCCGATCCATCTCGACGTCACGGATCGGCCAGCGATGGCCGCCGCCGCCGCGATGACGGAGAGGCTTTGCGGCAAGGTTCACGTGCTGGTCAATAATGCCGGGATCGGCATTGGTGGACCGCTTAAGCTGGCGAAGTACGATGATTGGGATTGGGGACTCGACGTCAATCTCAACGGCGTCATCAACGGCATCCAGGAGTTCCTGCCGCGCATCCTGGCGCATGGCGAAGGCGGCCATATCGTCAATACCGCGTCGATGGCAGCAGTGCTGCCAATCTCGCGCGCCGGCATCTACATCGCGGCCAAGGCCGCGGTGATGGCGCTTTCCGAAGTGCTGCGTGGTGAATTGGCAGAGGACAATATTGGCGTCTCGGCATTTTGCCCGGGGCCGGTGCAGACCAATATCGCCCAGACCGGGCGATTGCGGCCGGAGCGTTACCGCCGGAATAGCGGCTACGTCGAGTTCGAACAGCGCCTCGGTGAACGGCCCAACAATCCGCTGTGGATGGATCATGAAGAAGTAGGTGAGCGCGTACGGCACGGCGTCGAACGCAATGATCTCTTCATCTTCACCCATCCCGAATTCAAGGAGGGGGTCCGGCAGCGTTGCGAGGCCGTGCTCGACGCCTTTCCCGACGAGCCGATTAATCGCGAGCGCGCCGCGGCGATTGGGTTCCTCACCTCGAACCCGATTTATTCCCAAGCAAAGAGAGAAGTAGGTTAATCGCATTCCGGGTTTGATTGACGCAATCTAAGTAACCGTCTAATAGGGTGCAAAAATTGAGGAAATGAGCCGGCTTCGGTCGGCTCGCAAATGCCAAAAAAGGGAGGCAATTACTATGAAATTATGGAGTGCTGCGCGCGCTTTGATCCTAACCTTGACTGGGGCGGGCGTCATTGCTATAGGCGCCGACCGCGCTTTGGCGGCCAACGAAGTGCCAGCGCCGAGCACCGCTGAGCAGCAAGCGGCAATGGCGACGGTGCCGCAGCAGGCACGCATCTACTACGATCATTATTGGTACAATGCGCCGGTTGCGCCCAATCCTTACGCCAATTGGACGCCGCCGCCGCCGCCATGGCAGTTCTGCCTCAATGATTCGATGCTCGGCACCTCGTGGCGCACCGATCTGCTCAAGGAGTTGAAGAAGCTCAATGCCCAGTATCACGCCGTCGGGTTGACCAAGCCCGATGTGCTTGTGACCGACTCCAACAACAACATCAGCGTTCAACTGACCCAGTTGAACAACCTGTCGCGCCAAGGCTGCAACGTCATCATTTCGACGCCGAGCAACCCCACCGGCCTGTGCTCGGGGATGCGTGATTCCTTAGAAAAAGGCGTCATCAATATCACGGTGCAATCACCGGTCAGTTGCAATGATGCCATCAACGTCGGCAGCAACCAATATTATGGCGGCCGCGAACTGGCGGATTGGGTCGGCAAGGCACTCCAGGGCAAAGGCAACGTCCTGATCTTGAGCGGCGTGCCAGGGATTTCGACGACGATCGGGCTCGAAGCCGGATCGAAAGCGGCGCTGGCGAAGTATCCGGGGATCAAGATCGTCGGCACAGTCTATGGCTTCTGGAACGAGGCCACCTCGAAAACCGAAATGGTAAAGTGGCTGGCGACGCATCCGCAACAACTCGACGGCATCGTTTCCTATGGCGACATGGCCGTCGCGGCTGACGAGGCGCTGGCCCAATCCGGCCGTCCGCCGGTGATGCAAGCCGACGGCACCAACGAGTGCGCTTACATCGCCTATTGGCATGACAAGAAGCTACACAGCCTGGCGCTTTTGGCCGGCGGTGGTTCCAACGGCTATGAGGCCTTCTCGGTTGCGATCAGGATGCTGTTCGGGCAGAAGCCGACGACCAATATGATTTGGTTCCCATTGCCGCCGCTGAACGACTCCGGCGCCGAAAAGCTTTATGCGGCCTGGCCCGGTATCACGCCGACCAGCACCTGCTGGGCGGATGAGCCCGATCGCCACCTGGCGCCAGACCCCTATATCGCCATGTTCTTTAAGGGCGGCAAGCCGGTCGAGCCCAAGCCCAACCCCTGATCGCCGAGTGAACGGGTCGTTTGGGGATGATGGGCGGGAGTTCAACTCTCGCCCATCCGCTTCAAGTACCAAACCCATTGGGAGGTGGTATGAAACGTTGGTTTGTGGCGATGCGGGCCGCGGCATTGCTCGCAACGGCAGGGATTGCCTTTGGCGTCGGCGTCAATGGTAGCGAGGCCGCCAACGGGCCACCGGCACCAACCGCAGCCGAACAGCGAACCGCAATGGCGAAACTGCCCGCGGATACGCGCCCAAACTACGATCATTACTGGTACTTCGCTCCGGTATACGACAATCCTTACAAAGACTGGACGCCGCCGGCGCCACCTTGGCAGCTGTGCTTCAACAACTCCATGCTGGGAACCTCATGGCGCACCGATCTTTATAACGAGCTCAAGAAGCTCAATGCCCAATATCACGCCGCTGGGTTAACGAAGGCCGATGTATTGGTCACCAATTCCAACAACAACATCAACGTTCAGCTCACTCAGTTCAACAATCTGCACCGCCAAGGCTGCAGCGTCATTTTCACCATCCCGAGTAATCCGGTCGGTCTGTGCTCGGGCATGCACGACGCACATGAGCAGGGCATTTTGGTCATCACGGTTCAAGCCGCAGCCGACTGCAACGACGCCATCAATATTGGCGGTAACGGCTACGTCGCCGGCAAGGTGCTGGCACAATGGGTTGCCGACGCTCTTAACCATCGGGGCAGGGTCCTCATTCTGAGTGGCGTGCCCGGTATTTCGACGACGGTCTCGCTCGAGGCCGGATCGAAAGACGTGCTGGCAAAGTATCCCGATATGCGCCTGCTCGGCACGGTCTATGGCTTCTGGAACGAAGCCACGGCCAAGACCGAAATGGTAAAATGGCTCGCGACCCATCCGCAAAAGCTCGACGGCATCATCGCCTATGGCGACATGTCGGTTGCCGCCGACGAGGCGCTGCTGCAATCCGGGAGGCCACTCGCCATGCAGGCGGACGGTACCAACGAATGCGCCTATATCGCCTACTGGCACGACAAGAAGCTGCACTCACTGTCTGGCAACGCGGGCGGCGGCTCGATGGGCTACGAGGCGTTTCTCATCGCCATCAAGATGCTCTTCGGCCAGCAGCCGATCGTCAACACGATTTGGATGCCGCCGAGTGTGATCGACGATGCCAGGGCAGCACAGCTCTATCACCCGAGCATGACGGTGACGAGCACTTGCTGGGCGGATCCGCCTGACCATCATCTGGTTGCGGATTCCTATTTCGATCCGTTCTTCAGGGGTGGCAAGCCGGTCGAGCCCAAGCCCAATCCCTAAAGCCGGCAGCGATTGGCCGAACTCAGTTCATATCACCGGCCGGTCCGGGACATGGAGATAGGCAACGCCGAGCCGACCGGATCGTGTTGTGAGATGTGAGCAATGAATTGGCTGCGACATAGGCTTGATGTCACCGCGCCTTTCGCCATCGCGATCGGCCTGTTCGTCATCACCGCCGCCGTTATTCCAGGTTACGGCAATCTCGTTAGCATCCGCTCGCTGCTCCTGTTGGCTAGTTTGCTCGGCATCGCCTCCGCCGGCCAGACCTTGACCATCATTATGGGTGGTATCGATCTATCGGTGCCGGCGGTGATCGGTCTCGCTTGCGTGGCGTTCGCGGTGGCCTTCGGAAAAGGCGTTTCCCCCTTCATAGTCGGGCCGGCCGTGATCGTCGCCGGCATCGTCATCGGCGCCATCAACGGCTTGGTGTCGCGCACGCTGCGGGTCAGCTCGCTGATTGTGACGCTTGCCACCGGTACCATGATCTACGGTGCGATCTGGGCAAATACCAAGGGCGACAACCGCGGCAGCGTGCCGGATTTCGTTACCGATTTCGTCTCGGTTATCGGCTGGACGGGGCCAATCCCGTTGCCGGGCTCGGTGATTTTGTGGATCCTGCTCGCCATCGTATTTGTGGTGTTGGAGCGGCGGTCCGTGCTTGGGCGTTGGACCTACGCGTCTGGAGCTAATCCCGGGGCGGCTGAACTCGCGCGCATTCCCTCGTTACTGCTGTGGACCGTGGTTTTCGCCATCAGCGGCGGCTTATCGGCGGTCGCTGGGATACTGCTGGCAGGCTTCAGCAGTGCGGCCGATCCGCAGGTCGGGGACGCCTATCTCTTCACAACACTGTCGGCAGTGGTGATCGGCGGCACGCCGATCATAGGCGGACGCGGCGGCTATGGGCGCACCATTGCAGGCTGCTTTATCATCACCGAGCTGACGATGTTGCTGATTGGTCTCGGTCTCGACGAGGCCGCGCAGCAAGTGAGCCTTGGAATTCTAATCATCGTGTTGGTCGCGATCTACGGCCGCGAGTCGCATGTGAGAATGCAGATATGAGCGTGGCGGCGACGAACGATTTGCCGGCCGAAGCGACGGCAGCCCCAGCGATCGCAGCGTTCCGGGGCTTGCGGCGCAACTTCGGCGAGACGATTGCGCTGGCGGATTGTTCCTTTGCAATCGAGGCCGGCGAGATCCATGCCCTGGTCGGCGAAAACGGCTCGGGCAAGAGCACGTTGATCAAAATCCTGAGCGGGATCCTGCCGCAAAGCGGCGGCGAGCTGATCTGGAACGGACAGGTTACGCATTTTGACGATCCGCGCGCCGCGCAGGAGGCGGGCATCGCGACCGTGTTCCAGGAAACGCTGGTCCTCGATCAATTGTCCGTGCGTGACAATGTCGTGCTCGGCCTTGACCATTTGTTCCGTCGCGTGCTGTCGACTGCCGAGGAAACCCGGCTCGTGCGTCAGGCGCTCGATACGATCGGCATGGGTGCCTTGGGAACCGAGACGGCGGTGGCGGCGCTGTCGCTGGCGCAGCGGCAAGGCGTCACCATCGCGCGGGCGCTGCTCCGCCCGTGGCGGCTTTTGGTGCTCGATGAATCGACCTCGGCGCTCGACGTGGACGCGCGGGACCGGCTGTTCGACGCGCTGCGTCGGTTTCGCGGCGAAGGCCGGTCGATCCTGTTCGTTTCCCATCGCATGGACGAGATCCTCGACATCGCCGATCGTTCGACGGTATTGCGCTCCGGCCGCAGCGTCGCGACCCTGACGCGCGGCGGCACCTCGACCGGAATGCTGCTCGAGTTGATGTCAACGCACCAAGAGGCGGAAGCCGCCGAAGGGGCCGTGGCGGCGAAGGACCCGCGCACGATCGGTGCGCCGGTTTTCGAGGCCAAGCGCGTCGCGATTCGTGCCGAATCCGCCGCCTTCGACCTTAGCGTTCGTGGCGGCGAAATCGTCGGCATCGCCGGCCTCGAAGGCCACGGCCAAGTTGCCTTTATCGAAGCGATTGCCGGCCTGCGGCGGCCGGCGCGGGGCGCCGTCGAGACGGAGCGCGGCGCCGTCACCTCATTCGGCAACGCGGCGCGCGCCGGAATCGCCTATCTGCCGCGCGAGCGTAAAACAGAGGGCATTTTCGCGCCGCTGTCGGTGCTCGATAATCTAACCATCTCGGCGCTCCACCGCTTCTCCCGCTTCGGCCTTTTGGCCGAAGCTCGGCGCCGCGCCGAGGGCTGGCGCCTCATCAAGCAATCGCACGTGGTCACGCCCGGCCTGACGACGCCGGTTGCAGCACTGAGCGGCGGCAACCAGCAGAAAGTCTTTCTCGGCAGGCTGTTGGCGCTCAAGCCGCGCGCGCTGGTGCTGAACGACCCGATGCGCGGCGTCGATCTCGGCGCCAAGCAGGACATCTACAAAATCCTCGAACAATTCGCATCCGACGGCGGCGCGGTGTTGTTGCTGTCGACCGAACTTGCCGAGCTGTGCCTGCTGTGCGATCGCGTCGCGGTCTTTCACAACCACGCGCTGTTCGCCGTTATCGGGCGCGAAACCTTAGATGTGCAGGCGCTTATCACGGCGATGTTCGGGCAAGCTGCAGCGGGGCAATCGGTATGACGTTGAAGATCGACCGGCAGGCCTACTACTGGCCGGCGCTGATCGGCTTTGCCATTCTGTTTTTCGCCAATTTCATTGCCAATCCGATCTTTGTCAGCCACGACAATTGGCGGCCGGTCCTGTTGGGCGCCGCGCCCTTTATCATCACGACCTGGGCGCAAACCGTTCCGATCATGTCGGGCAATGGCGATCTCGACCTCTCGGTTGGCCCGCTCGCCGGACTGGTTAACGCCATTTCCGCCGTGATGTTGCCCAGCTTCGGCCTCACCGATCCGTTCTCCATGATCGCGATTTCGCTCGGCATCGGCGTCGCCTCGGGACTTCTGAATGGCTTCCTGGTCACGATCGTGCGCATTCAGCCGATCATCGCGACGCTCGGCACGTTCCTGACCTATCAGGGGCTGACTCTTGAGGTCCTGCCCACGGCGGGAGGCAGCGCGCCACCGTGGATGCGGGTGATCTCAGGTGAAAATTTCGGCGTGCCGGGAATTGTCTGGGTCTTCGTCATCATCGCTATCCTGTGGTGGCTGCTCGGCAAGACGGCCTACCGCCGCAATCTCCTCGCCGTCGGCGGCGACATTCGCGCGGCCTACACCGCCGGCGTCAGCGTCACCGCGGTGCGGATCGCGGCCTTTGTTATCGCCGGCGTGCTCGCTTCGGTGACCGGCTTGGTGTTCACGGCGACGCTGGGTTCCGCTGATCCGACTGTAGGTGCGCCCTATATCTTGACGTCGATCGCCGGCGTGGCCTTGGGCGGCGTCGCGTTCAGCGGCGGGCGCGGCGGCCTGCTCGGCGCCGCCGCGGGCGGCGGGATGCTGTTCCTAATCGAAAACCTGTTCTCGCTGGCGCAAGTATCGATCTACTACATACAGATCGCCTATGGCTCGATTCTGTTGGTGGCTTTGGCGCTGAATTCGATTACAGATCAGTTGCGTCGTCGCAAGGCCGCCGCCGCGCTGGTTTAGCGCTCGGCTTAGGCAGGCGGCGGTCTGGGCGCGTTGGCGAAAACTTGCCGGGTCGCCGGTCGTTCGCTAATGGCGCGGAGCCAGGCCATCGCCCTCGGCGTGACGGTCTCGCTCATCGCCTCCGGCATCAGCCGCGGCACTGCGAACGCCATCGGATAGGTGCAGATATCGGCAAGGGAGTATTCGTCACCGGCCAGCCATTTGCGCTCCCTCAGGTCGGCTTCGAGTTTCTCGACGGAAAAGCGAATCTTACGGCGTTCCTCTGCGAGCAGAGCCGGATCGAAGCCGCGACGCGCATTGCGCCATTTTACCTTCTGCTCTTGCAGCGGCACACGGGCGACATATTCCTCAAACTCGGCTTCGGGCATGTCGCGCACCACCCGCTTGCCCATCGCTTCCCAACCCAGGGTGGAAACGCACCAGCAGAAATATTCGTCGACAAACTTGGTCCATAGGCGCATTTGCGCGCGCCAGTATTCGTCCTTCGGCCGCAGCGGCACGGCCGGGAGAATGGCATCGAGATACTCGCAGATCACTGTCGATTCCGTGATGATGCGTCCGTTATGGATCAGCACGGGCACTTGGCCGCGCGGATTGATCTTGACGAATTCCGGCTCGTGCTGCTCGAACCGCACCAGGTTGAGCCGATGATCGACATACTCGATATTCTTCTCCGCAAGCGCGAGCAGCACCTTGAGCGAGTTGGCGCCGGGCCCGCCATGATAAAGTTCGAGTGTCATTCTTCCCTCCCTGCCGCCGGTTTCGGCAAGCCAAATAAATTGTGCATACCGTGATGGCGGCCGAGCGCGCCATAAAGATCAAAGCCGCGATCAATATAGTCGCGCAGCGGATCGTCGTCGTGCAACGGCGGCACTTTCGCCACCGAGGCAGCCCACAAGAACACCGCCAGAATACAATAGTCGGCGTAATTGGGCTGATTGCCACCCAGCCAGGGCGTTTCCTTAAGCAGGACACGCAGCGGCTCCAGCGCCGGCGGCACCAGCGGCAAGCGCCCCTCTCGTCCCGCCTGCAGTTCTTCGAGCCGGCCGCCTAAGATCCGTTCGCGGCTTTCCCGGACATAGGCGTGGTCTCGCGACATCGACAGATCGTGATAGTCGAGAATATAGCAGCGAATCCACACGCGGATGGCGGTACGCCACAACCATTGGTCGACGAACCTGGTCAGCACCTTCATGCTGTCGCCGGCGAACAGCATCGGCCGGTCCGGATATCTGGCATCGAGATATTCGGCGATCTTCCAACTATCGATCACCCATTCGCCGTCATCGACAATGACGGGGAGGCGCTCCGACCGGCCGCCCGTCAACTCCTTGATGCCGGTAAAGCCATTGGGCACCAGGTCGATGTCGAAGCCCTTGTGTTTCAGCGCATATTTGGTGCGCCACACGAACGGGCTGATGGTACAGCCGCTTGCCAGTACGAGGTCGAATAACGTGATCGTGTTGTTCTTGGCCATGTCAGTTGGCGCCCGGCATCGGACGGCCCTGTGCAGCACGGAGCTTCATGCGCCGCGCATAGTCGGAGTGGTCCACGTATTGGTTCAAGGCGGCGATGACTTCGCTGTTCCGCTGTTCCATTGTCGGGATGAACTCGGGGAACGGCAGGATCCAGAAATCATTGCGCTCGATCGCCTCTCGGACAACGCGCCCCAATGCGACGGGGTCGAAGCCGCCTTCGATCACTGACTTCAAGCGTTTGAAGGTTTCGGGATCGGCGCCGTAATAGCCGCTACCGCCATACCGGTCGGGCCGGGCCAGCACCGATTCGTGGATATTGGTGTTGACGGCGCCCGGGCAAAGGCAGGACACGCCGATATTGAACTTGCCAAGTTCGGTGCGCAGCGACTCCGACAGGCCCCGCACCGCGTATTTGGTGGTGCAATAGATCGCAGTGTTCGGCAGGGCGACGAATGCCGACATCGAGGCCGTATTGACAATGTGTCCGCCCTCGCCGTGCTCGATCATCCGCGGCAGAAACGTTTGAATCACGTTGATCATGCCTCTGAGATTGACGTCGATCTGCCAATCCCAGTCGCCGAACGTCGCCTTTTCCACCGGCCCGAACTGGCTGACGCCGGCGGTGTTGCACAAAAGCTGGACCGAACCGAAGCGGCTCTCCGTCTCGTCGGCGACGCGCCGGCAGGCATCGCGGTCGGTGATGTCAAGTTTCAGCCCGTGCACCGCCGCGTTCTTCCCCCGGAAATAGCCGAGCGCGTCATCGAGATGATCTTGCCGAACATCGGCGATCACCACTTTCATGCCCGCCTCCTCGGCGAACACTTTGGCCTGACCGAGAGCCACGCCCGATCCACCTCCGGTGATGAAGGCGACCTTTCCAGCCAGCTCTTTCACATCCCGCCTCCCTTGAATCCGTTCGCTTTCCCGGGCGTCGCCGGATTACCCAAAACCATATGACATTAACAAATGTATATGATAACCACGGAGCAAAGCGGCGCCACAGAAACCAGAGCGCCAAGACAAAGGCGAACCCTAGGGAGGGTAGATGTGACAAGTAGAATTGCGCTCCTCGGTGCCATGGCAGCCATGGCGGTCGGCGTTTTTGCCGGTAGCCTTGATTCCGTCCAAGCCCAGGATCAAAAACCGTTGCGGGTCGCGATGAATGCCGATCCCGACGTGCTGGACATGACACAGTCGACCAACCCGCCCCAAGGCTTGGCGACACTCACCAACGTCTATGAAGGCTTGTGGGGATTCAATCCCGACGGCAGCAAGCGCCCCGGTCTGGTCGAGACCACCGATATCTCGCCGGACGGCAAGGTCATTACCTTGCATCTGCGTCGCGGGGTCAAATTCCAGTCGGGCGATCCCTTCACGTCGAAAGACGTGCTGTGGAGCCACCAGCGCATGCTGAAGAAGACGTGGTTTTACAGTGGGTTCGCGCGCTTTATCGATCATATGGAGGCACCCGACGATTACACAGTCAAGGTGCTAATGAAGCAGGCCGACGCCCAGTTCCTTGCGATCCCGGCTCTCATCATCGCGTCGAAGACCTATTATGACCGCGTCGGCGAAAAGGAATTTGCGACGCATCCCGTCGGCACCGGTCCGTACAAGATTGCCGACTACAAGCCTGCGCAATATCTCGATCTCGCCGCGTGGGATGGCTATTGGGACAAGCCGCCTGCCATCAAGAAAGCCCATTTCGTCTTCGTCAGCGACGACAATACGCGGGTCACCAAATTGCAGGCGGGCGAGGTCGATTTGATCATGGCGACCCCGTACGCCGCCTACGATCAGTTAAAGGATGCCGGCTACACGCTGGTGAAACTGCCGGTGCATCCGACTCAGTCCCTTCAAATGTCGTTGATCAACAAGCACACGCCCTGGGCGGATGTCCGCATCCGCCAAGCCATGGCCTATGCCATCGACAAGAACGCGATCGTGAAAGGGCTCTTGCACGGTGTACCGACCGATTACCCGCGGCTCATGCCTGATGAACTCGGCTACGATCCCAACCTCAAGGACTACAAGTACAACCCCGCCAAGGCACGCCAACTAGAGCAAGAGGCGGGTTACCCCAACGGCTTTGACATGCCGCTCTACGTATCCACCGGGGTCTATTTTGGTACCCAAGAGACCGCCGAAGCGGTCGCCCTCTATCTCAAGCAGAACCTCAGCATCAACACCAAGATCCAGGGCATCCAGCTTATCCAGCTGTTGCAGCTCATCGGCCGCATGGCAAAGGATCCCAAGGGCGAATATGTCTCTATCGCGGGATTGCCCGTCGCCAATCTGCCAACGCCGCTCGAAGGCGTATCGCTCGCCTACTACGGCAAGGCGCCGTTCGCCCTCAACCACGATGAACAGATGGACGCGCTCTACGAAAAGGCGGACGCCACCCTCGATCTCGCCAAACAGGGCGCGATGATCGCCAAAATGATGGAGATCGAGCAGAACGTTCTGCAAACCATTACGCTATGGCAGTACGTCGACGTCTATGCCATGCGCAAAGGCGTTACTTACCGTCCTATCAGGCATGGCCTCGAGGTCGTGTACCTGCCAGAAGTACGCGTAGCGATGTGACGGATCTGAGAACAACGATTTAAGACTGCAGCGGCCGGCCGTGATGCGTCACGGCCGGCCCCGAGCAATTCTCGAAGGGAGCAGGGCGATGGCACCCAAGTTTGGGTCGGTCAAGATTTTGGCGACCGCGGCGGCATTCGTCGTGGCCACCTGGAACCCTCTATTCGCAGCAGATCAAAAGCCTTTGCGGATCGCCATGAACGCCGATCCTGATGTGCTCGATATGACGCAATCGACCAATCCGCCGCAGGGCTTAGCGACGCTGGTCAATGTCTATGAATTGCTGGTCCGTGCCGACCCGGAGGGCCACACCGTCCCGGCATTGGCTCAATCCTGGGACGTTTTGGACGGCGGCAAGGTCATCGTCATGCACCTGCGCCATGGCGTTAAATTTCATTCCGGCGATCCGCTCAGCTCGGCCGACGTATTGTGGAGTCATGAACGCATGTCGAAAAAGACATGGTTCTATGCGCTGAGCTTCGCCAAGTTCATCACCAAGGTCGAGGCGGTCGATCCCTACACCGTCAAATTCAGCTTCAAGCAACCAGACGCCCAGTTCCTTTTGGTGCCGGCGCTGATCATCGGGTCGAAGAGCTATTACGATCGGGTTGGCGAAAAGGAATTTACCAAGCATCCCGTCGGCACCGGCCCCTATAGGATCGTCGACTACAAACCTGCCGAGTATCTCGACCTCGCCGCGTTCGATGGCTATTGGGGCAAGGCGCCGCAGATCAAGCAGGCTCATTTCGTCTTCGTTCAAGACGACAATACCCGCGTTTCGAAGCTGCAGGCGGGTGAGGTCGATTTGATCATGGCCACACCCTATTCCGCCTACGACCAACTGAAGAGCCAAGGCTTCAGTCTGGTCAAGCTGCCGGTACATCCCACCCAATCGATCCAAATGCAGTTCGCCAACCCGCACACACCTTGGCACGATCTGCGCATCCGCAAAGCAATGGCGCACGCGATCGACCGCGATGCGATCGTCAAAGGCTTGCTGCACGGCATGCCGACAGATTATCCGCGTCTGATGCCGGACGAAGTCGGCTATGACCCTAATCTGATCGACTACAAATACGATCCAGCAGAAGCGCGGCGCCTCGAGGCTGAGGCCGGTTACCCCAATGGTTTCGAGATGCCGCTCTACTATTCGACCGGCGTCTATTTCGGCACGCTCGAGACGGCCGAAGCAGTGGCTCTCTATCTCAAACAGAATCTCAATGTGAACACCAAGGTTCAGGGCATCCAGCTGATCCAGTTGCTGCAGATGCTGGGCCGCATCGCGCGCGATCCCAAGGGCGAATATGTCGGCGTCGCCGGCCTACCGGTTGCCAATCTTCCAACGCCGATCGAAGGGGTGTCGCTGGCTTACTCGGGCATGTTCGCGATGTATAAGAACGACCAGCTTGATGCGCTCCTAGCGAAGGCCGATGCGACCCTCGATGTCGCCAAGCAAGCCCCCTCCATCAAGGAAATGATGAAGATCGAGCAGGAGGACCTGTCGACCATCACGCTATGGCAATATGTTGATGTCTACGCGATGAGGAAGGGCATCGTCTATACGCCGAGTAAACATGGGCTCGAAGTGGTTTACCTGCCGTTGGTCAGCGAGAAGTCATGATGTGCCGGGTCTAGCGGCCGTGGCTTGCAGCGTCCCCCGTTCGCCGATGGCATGGCCGGCACGGACGGCAGCGGCGTTTCCCCTGTGACCAACCGCGAGCGGTCGGGATTTCAGGTCGCTTGCGCCACGCGCTTTGACCGTTTCGCTAGCGGCGATGACCCAAAATTGATGTGGTTCGCGCGTCACGACCCAGTCGCCGATCCGGAATTGGGAGACGACGGGCGACGCGCCTCTCGCTGCGGATGAGAGATGATCGCGCCCAGATCGCGTAGCGGCGTGGAGGGCCGCGTCCCTGTCCCGCGAAGGATCGCCTTGTCTGTGAGACCTCAGGATTCACTTCAATTGCAATTTGTTTGGTAAGTAGCGTTTAGTTGCCCAGGGGCCGCGGACGGCGATGGAATTCTTTCTCGAGCAGATCCTTAACGGCCTGGTCTATGGCGTTTTGCTGTTCCTGACCGCGGCCGGCCTCTCCCTGATCTTCGGGTTGATGAACGTCGTAAGCCTGGCACACGGCTCGTTCTTCATGATGGGAGGCTATGTCGCCTTTACCGTCTATCGGCTCACCGGCAGTTTCTGGGCAGCTCTATTACTTGCGCCGGTACCTGTCGCGGCTGCCGGCGTTGCCATGGAGGTGATTTTCCTGCGGCCGCTTTATCGGCGCGGCCATCTCGACCAGGTGCTGCTGACCTTTGGTTTCACCTTCATCTTTCTGGACGTCGTACAGACGATCTGGGGTCGCGACGTGCTTGCTCTGCCGCCGCCCGCCGTCTTCGACGGCGTCGTCGCGCTCGGCACCGGCGTGTTCTCGAGCTACCGGTTATTTCTCATCGGATTGGGCCTCGCCATCGCCCTGCTGCTCTGGTTGTTCCTTGACCGCTCTCGGCTGGGCGCTCGGGTTCGTGCCGGTGTCGATGATGCGGCGATGGCGGGCGGGCTCGGCTGCAACATTTCGGCGCTTTTCACCGCGATCTTCGGCGCCGGCGTGGCGCTTGCGGCGCTGGGCGGCGTTGCCGCCGGACCGATCGTCGGCATCTATCCCGGCCAAGACGCCGAAATCCTGATCCCCGCGTTCATCGTCATCGTGGTCGGCGGCATGGGTAGCCTGCGTGGCGCCTTTGTCGGCAGTTTGTTGATCGGCGAGGCCGATACATTTGGCAACGCCTACATGCCGCAAACGGCGCTGTTTATGATCTATCTGGTGATGGCGATCGTGCTCCTGGCGCGGCCACAAGGCCTGTTTGGCATCAAACACGGGCCAGCACCAAGTCCGTCGGGCAGGTCACCTGATGCACCGCTGCGGTCACGGCGAGCCCTCGCCATCGGCATGGTTGGCGTCGTCGCCCTGGTAATCTATCCGCTGCTGGTCGCCGATTATCAGCGCTCCCTTGTCACGGAATTGCTCATCTTCGCCATCGTCGCGATGAGTCTCGACCTGCTGCTCGGTTACACCGGCCTCATGTCGTTGGGGCATGCCAGCTTCTTCGGGCTGGGGGCCTATGTCGTCATCGTCCTTGGTGCGCTCTTCGGTCTCAATGCCTGGCTCGGCGTGGCGCTTGGCATTGGCGCCGCCGCCCTCGCGGCCCTGGTCATCGGCTATTTCTGCGTGCGTGCCAGCGGCATTCCGTTCCTCATGCTCACGCTTGCCTTTTCGCAGTTGATCTATTCGGTGGCGCTCAAATGGCGCGATGTTACCGGCGGCTCCGACGGGATCGGTCTTACCCTGAAGCCGAGCGTCTTCGGTTTCTCCCTCTCGAATTCACTGGCGATGTATGTTGTCACGCTGTTCTTCTTCGTCTTGTGTTTTCTCGGACTGCGCCGATTGGTGTCCTCGCCCTTGGGCCGCGTCTTCATCGGCATCCGCGAAAACGAGGCCCGCATGCTCGCTATCGGCTACGCGACACGGCGGTACAAACTCGCCTCCTTCACAATCGGCGGGGCCATCGCCGGTCTGGCCGGCGGGCTTTACGCCATTTTCAACGGCTTCATCTCGCCCGAGGCGGTCTATTGGAGCGCTTCTGGTGACATTCTCATCATGGTCATGCTCGGCGGTGCCGGTACGCTGTTGGGACCGGTGTTCGGCGCGGCTGCGTTCCTGCTAATGAAGAATCTCGTCAGTACCTACAGCGAGCACTGGCTCGCGATCATCGGCGTGATATTCGTGGCTTGCGTGCTGTTCTTTCCCGGCGGCTTTTGGGGCACGCTGCGTCAGGTGCGGATTATCACGCGCGAGAAGGTGCCGGCATGAGCGTGCTGCGCACCGAAAATCTATATTGTGCTTTCGGCAGCCTGGTCGTTACCAAGGATGTCACCCTGACGGTGATCAAAGGCGAGCGCCATGTCATCATCGGCCCCAACGGCGCCGGCAAGACCAGCCTTCTCAACCAGATCGCCGGTCAGTTGCACGCGAGCCGCGGTCGCATCCTGCTGGGTGGGACCGATATTACGCAATGGCCGCCAAACCGCATCGCGCAATCGGGCATCGCACGCACCTTTCAGCGCAACAATCTATTCCCGAACCTGACCGTGCTTGAGAATCTGTGCCTCGCCGTCGAGGCGCGGCGTGGCCGGCCGTGGGATTTCTTCAGCCTTGCCCATCGTCGCCACGCCATTATCCATCAGGCACAGGCACTGCTGGCGCAGGTGCATATCGCGGGCGACCCGAACCGCCCGGTTCACAACCTGTCTTACGGCGAGCAGCGCCAGCTCGAGGTCGGCCTGGCCCTGGCCGGAGAGCCGAAGCTGCTGTTGCTCGACGAACCGACGTCCGGCATGTCGCCGGCCGAAACAAAGAGCATGATCGCGCTCATCGCCAGCCTGCCCCGGACGCTCTCGATCCTGATGATCGAGCACGATATGGACGTCGTCTTTACCGTCGCCGACCGCATCACGGTGTTCTATTACGGTGAGGTGTTGGCCAGCGGTCCCCCCGCCGAGATTCGGAGCGACCGCCGAGTCCGGGAGATCTATCTCGGGATGCAGGACTAGCATGCCGAGGTCAATGTCCAGCAATGCGCCCTTCCTCGTCGGTTTGTTTGGGCGAGCGCAGGCCGATCGATCGCGCCGCGCCGGACTCGGTGGTCGGCCGCGCGGACGCCCCTCACGGCGGCCGAGCCCAAACTATTCTGACGCCTGACCATGCTCGAGCTCGACGGCGTCCACACCTATTACGGCGACAGTCATGTGCTGCGTGGCGTTTCGCTCAGCGTCGGCGACGGGGAAGTCGTTTGCCTCCTTGGCCGCAACGGTGCTGGCAAGACGACCACGATCCTCACCGCGATGGGATATGTGAAGCCGCGCATGGGCCACGTTACCTACCGCGCGCGTAACATTACCGCGATGCGGCCGTTCGAGATCGCGCGGCTCGGCGTCGGCTATGTGCCTCAGGAACGCGGCATCTTCCCGAGCCTCACTGTGGCCGAGAATCTCACAGTATTCGCGCGAGGGGCCAAGCGAGGCCGGTGGACCTTGCCGCGCATTTTCGCGCTGTTTCCCGTGCTCGAAGCGCGCGGCGGTCATCTCGGTTTCCAGCTTTCCGGTGGCGAACAGCAAATGTTGTCGATCGCCCGCGCGCTCATGCTCAATCCGACCTTGCTTTTGCTCGACGAGCCGTCGGAAGGGCTCGCGCCCATGATCCTGCAGCAGATCGTTATGGCGATCAAAAGTCTTAGGAATGAGGGGCTTGCGATTCTCTTGGTCGAGCAGAATCTGCGCACGGCGCTGGCACTCGGTGATCGTCACCATGTTCTTAATAAGGGAGAGATTTGTTACAGCGGTAGTTCGGCCGAGCTCGACGGGAACGAAACCGTCCTTCGCGACTACCTTAGCGTTTGAGGGTCGGCCTTCGAAGGTCAGGGGCGTGCTTCCCCTGGGCCAACGCGTCTGACAAAGGCGCCGCTTCATGGCAGGAGCGGCCAGCGAGCCGCAATCGACGACGATTCTTGCCGCCGATGGCGCACCAGTCCATCATTGCGCAAACGACCGGAAGGGGAGGAAAAGATGGCACGACGCACTCGCGGGGCAACACGGATCACACGACGTGAGGCGATCGGCGGTGCCGTAGCAGGCGTCGCGTTGGCCCAAGCGATATCGGCCCCGGCGCTGCTCGCAGCAACCACGGCGCCCCTTAAGATCGGCATTCTCAATACTTTCAGCGGCCCTTCCGCCTCGACCGGGGTGTGGAACTTCAATGGCGTTGAGGTCTATCTAGACCAGGTGAAGCACCGCATCGCAGGCCGCCAGGTCGAGATTCTGAAGGAGGATGATCAATTCAACCCGCAGATCGGGCTCGAGAAGATGCGACGTTTCGTCGAGAGCGACGGTGTCGACCTAGTCACCGGCGTGCAGGGCAGCAATATCGCGCTTGCCGTTCTCAACTATGTCAAGCAGAGCAAGGCGTTTCTGTTGGTGTCGGGCGCCGGCACCGACGCACTAACCTGGGAACGGGTGCCATACATGTTCCGGTCCTCGCTCTCGTCGTGGCAGCTCTGCCATCCCTTTGCCGAATGGATTTACGATCATCTAGAGAAGGAGATGGTTCTGGTAAGCGAGGACTACGCCGGCGGCCGCGACGTTGCGCGTGAGGTCAGGGAGTCCTACGTCGGCAAGGGTGGCAAGATCGTCAAGGAAATCTACGTGCCGACCACGGTGACGGATTACAGCCCCTATTTGACCCTGGTGCGCTCGCTCGATCCCAAGGTGGTCTACAACTTCTCGACCGGCGGTGCACATGCCATCCGCTTTGTGCAGCAATGGGGACAGTCGGGCATCAAGGCGAAACTGTGCGGCTTTGCCGGATTCGTCGACGCCTCGACGATCGAACAGCAAGGTCGCGCGGCGCTGGGGGTTTTGTCCGCCAGCATCTATACCGACGGCATCGATTCAGCCATCAATAAGAGATTCGTTGCTGACTACCACGACAAGACCAAGGAATATCCCAATTTGTTCTCCGACTACGGCTATGTCTCGATGCAAGTCATCGACGAGACCTTGAAGGCCACGGACGGCGATGCCTCCAACAAGGATAAGCTCGCCGAGGCAATGGCCAATGTACGCTTTGAGGCACCACGCGGCCCGTTCCGTTTCGACAAGGTGACGCATACGCCGATTCAGAATGTCTATATCTGCGAAGAGCGTGAGCGGGACGGCGCGTTCTACACCGCGGTGATCGACACCAAGAGGGACGTGCAGGCACCGCCAACCAGGAACGGCTAATGCAGCGCAGCAGCGACCATATCCTGACGACGCATACCGGCAGCCTGCCGCGACCCGTCGAATTGCTGGACCTGCTTCGCGCCGGCGAGCGTGGCGAGCCGGTCGATGCCGCGCTGCTCGCGCGGCGGGCGACGGCGGCGGTGATGGAGATCGTTCGCCGACAAAACGAGATTGGCATCGACCTCCTCAATGATGGCGAGCAAAGCAAGCCCGATTACTCGACCTACATTAAGAACCGGCTTACCGGCTTCGACGGCGAGATGGAGATGCACCCGGTGTCGCGCGATGCCAGGGACTTTCCAGACTATTTCGCCGCCGCCAACCGCGGCAGCGCCGTGGCCGCACGTCCTTGTTGTACCGGACCACTGGCGTGGCGCGACCGCGACGCGGTTGATCGCGACGTAGCTCGGTTCAAGGCGGCGCTCGCCGCAGCGGGAATTGCGGCGAACCGTGGCTTTATGACCGCGGTGTCGCCCGGTCAGGCTGCGCGCTTCCTGGGCAACCGCTATTATGAGAGCCATGAGGCTTATCTGCGCGCACTCGCAGGGGTTTTGAAGGAAGAATATGACGCCGTCATCGCCGCTGGCTTCGATCTGCAGGTCGATTGCCCCGACTTGGCGTCCGGTTGGAACAATCAATTCGCCGAGTGTTCGTTGTCCCAATTCCGCGATATCGTGCGCCTTCACCTCGAGGTACTCGACCATGCGGTCCGCGACGTGCCGCCGGACCGGCTTCGGCTTCATCTCTGCTGGGGCAATTATGCGGGCCCCCACAATCATGACATTCCGCTCTCAGACATTCTCGATCTCGTTTTGGCGTCGCGAGCGACAATGGTTTCCTTCGAAGCTGCCAACCCGCGCCATGAGCATGAGTGGCGTGTCTTTGCCGAAACTGGGCTAGCGGCTGACAAAGTCATCATTCCGGGCGTTCTCGATTCGGTTTCGAATTTTGTCGAGCATCCGCGCGCCGTGGCGGACCGGATTGTGCGCTTTGCACGCGTGGTCGGCCGAGAGAACGTCATCGCCGGCACCGATTGCGGCTTTGCCACCTTTGCCGCGACCGCGACCGTTCACCCCAGCATTGTGTGGGCGAAGCTACGCGCGCTGAGCGAAGGCGCTAGGCTCGCTTCCGATGAGCTGTGGCGCTGATCCTCAGAGCACCGCGAAATAGCGAAAGATCGAATGATCGACGGACCGTTCGGCTGAACCGACGAATACGGTTCGCGTCAGCCAATCATGTGGCCCGACCGGTGCTTCGAAGGTCGGTGCGACCCGCATGTAATACTCGCTGTGATCGACCGGCTCGAACGCTTCCATGCGCTTGAGCACGTCGGGTGGAGCATGGCGAAAGCCGCGATTTCTGATCACGATCAAGCTGCCGTCAGCAGCCTCGAGTATGTATCGGGCGTCGAATTCGACCACGCCATTAGGCCACCAGCTCGCAAAATCCCCGCCGCTATTGGGCACGACCCGACCCTGCAAGCGCGGTCCGGTGATCTCACCGCCGGATGTTGGCGTATAGCCACGACGGACACCGTTTGGCAGGACGCCGATCTGGTTGCGCGAGGCGAACCGCACGCGGATCTGAAACACGAATTCGAGCGTTGGATCCATCGCCTTTCCCCTCGTCTCGGAGCGACACACTGCTGTTTCGCGGCATGGCGTTATCACTTTAACGTCGCCCAATTGTCGGATACAACCGGCGCAGCGATTCAATCGACGATTGGAATAAACTCCATGCCCCCCGTAGCCGTGAAAAAAGCCACGGAAAAGCGCCACGTCATCTCACCCCCGGAGCCGGGCCTCACGGCCGAAAAAGTAATCGCCCGAGCCGTCGCGCTGCGCCCGATGGTTCAGGCGCAAGCGGATGAAGCCGAGGCGCTCGGCGGCTATACCGAAGCTCTCCATCGCGCGTTCGTCGATGCGGGCTTTTACCGGATGACTACGCCGAAAATGTTCGGCGGCTACGAGTTCGATCTCGCCACCTATTTCAAGGTGATTGTCGAAATCGGGCGAGGCGATCCGGGGACTGCCTGGTGTCTTGCGCTCGGCGCCTCGCATGGCTGGATGGTGGCATCCCATTGGCCGGAAGAAGGCCAGCGTCTGCTCTTTGGCGAGGACGGGTATTTCGTCTGTCCTGCCCGCGCTCTTGATCCAAACAGCCGCTGCGAACCGGCGCAAGGCGGTGGCTTCCGAGTCTCGGGCCAATGGAACTATTGTTCTGGTTCGACATATTCGACGCACTTCATCGGCCTTGCGCGCGGCTTTGACGCGCAAGGCAATGAGGGACCGCCGGTCTGGGCCGCCGTGCCGCGCTCGCAATACCAAATTCTCGACGATTGGGGCGGCGACAAGATCATGGGCATGCGTTCGAGCGGCTCCAACAGCATCCGCGTCGAGGGTGCGGTAGTACCGGAGAGTTTTGTGGTTCAATCGCGGAACATGTTCTATCTGCCCGAAGACGATCGCGACGGCACCCCAGGAACACGGCTCCACGGCAACCCGATGTATCTCGGTCAGCTCATGGGTCCATTCCATTGCTCGCTTACAGCGCCGGTCATTGGCGCGGCGCTCGCCGCCGCCGACGAATTCGAAAAATACGCCCTTAAAATGAAGACCTACGAAGATGCGACGTTGCTGCGCGCCGATAGCGACCGGTACCAGCGGAAGCTCGGTCAGGCCTTGGCGATGGCCGATGCCGCGGAAATGATCTTGCTCGGCATGTTGCGCCGTCACAAGGAGCGCGGCGAACGCTGGACCACGGGCGGCCAGCCGCTCACCGTCAAAGAGGGCATTGGAGAATGGGGTTTGATACAACAGGCCGGGAAGCTTGCTGCCGAGGCGGTCGATCTGATGTTCCGTACGGGCGGCTCGTTCCTGACCAAGAAAGGCAATCGGTTGCAGCGCTGCTTCAACGACGCGCAGATGTATCGCGGCCACATGTCGTCACAATACGAGGAATTCGCCGGCTATCTCGGCCGTATCCAGCTCCGCCGCAAGGCAGGTTTGATGGGGCTCTAGCGTCATGAAAGCGGTATTGCTAACGGGCCATGGCGGGCCTGAGATGCTTCGTCACGGCGACGCGCCCGATCCGGTCGCGGGTGCCGGGGATGTCCTGGTCGACGTTCACGCCGCCAGCATCAATGCCGCCGATTACAAAGTGCGGCTTGGTGGCGGACGCTATGGCAATCTCAAGTTCCCGCATATTCTAGGCCGAGATTTCTCCGGCGTGGTCAGGGCGATCGGCGGCGGGGTTGCCGACGTCGCCGTTGGTGACCAGGTGTTCGGCGTTACCGATCAGGGCATCGAGGGATGCTATGCCGACAAGCTCGCGATCAAGGCGGCGCTCGTCGCCAAAAAACCGCCGCGTCTGAGCCACGTCGAGGCGGCTGCGCTGGGACTGATCTCGCTCACTGCGATTTGGGCCATCGAGGACACGGGTCGGCTGCAGAAGGGCGAAAAGATCTTGATCCAGGGCGGTGCTGGCGGCGTCGCCGGCTTCGCAATCCAACTGGCCAAGTACCTCGGCGCAACGGTGATTACGACCGCGGGAGCAAGCAATCACGATTATGTCCGACGCTTGGGCGCCGATCAGGTTATCGATTACAACAAGCTAGATTTCACGGCCGAGGTTTCTGGCTGCGATGTCGTCTTCGATACGGTCGGCGGGGCGGTTCGCGGCGGCTGCTACAAGGTGTTAAGGCCGGGTGGGCGGCTCGTATGGATCGCGCCGGCGCCTGAAGGCTTCGAGCCGCCACCGGATAAGCAAACGTTGCGGCCAGCCGTGACTCGCGACCGCGTCCATCTCGAGCGCATGCTGACATTGCTTGAGGCCGGCGCCGTGTCGGCGCCGACGATCACGCGCTATAAGCTTGCCGAAGCGGCGACAGCGCATCGTATCAGCGAGGCCCGTCACCTTCAGGGCAAGCTTGTGTTTGAGGTACGGCCCGAGCCGTAGCCTCGGGGAACGAGAGTGAGAAGAGGTTTTGTGAATGTCGCCAACAATTCGTGCGGATCATGTCGGCAGCTTGAAACGGTCCCAGCAACTCATCGAAGCACATCAAGCGCACGATCAGGGCAAACTGCCTGATGCCGAGCTGCGTGCGCTCGAAGACCGCGAGATCGAAGCCTGCATCCGGATGCAGAAAGAGGTCGACATCGACGTTCTTTCGGACGGTGAGCTGCGGCGCGGCGGTTGGACTGGCGATCTCGTCTACGCCGTCAACGGTTTCGAGCGTGGCTCGCCGCCGGTGCAATTGCGCTGGGCGAACCGCAGCCTGCCCCAGACAGTGCAGGCGCAAATCATCACCAGACCGCTTAAGCAACGTCGACGCTTCACCAAGACCGAGGCTGATTTTGTCAAGCCACGTGCCGACCGGCCATGGAAGATCACGCTGCCCGCCGCCTCCTATCTGGTATCGCGCGGCTACAAACCGGGCGTCACGGATAGGATCTATCCCAGATAGGGCCGAGGCGCTTGCGGCAGTTGCCGCGATTTTGCGCGGCGAGATCAAGGCACTGATCGACGAAGGCGTCGACTACATCCAGATCGATAATCCGCATTATCCCGACTATTTGATGGAAAGCGTGCAGTCGCAGTGGCGCGCATTGGGCATCGACCCGGCAAAGGCGCTGGCTGAGGATATCGCCGCGGACAATGCGTCGGTCGGCGGACTCAATCGGCGACAGGATCACCGTCGCCATGCATTTCTGCCGTGGCAATGGCGGTTCAGCCTATTGGCACAGCGAGGGCTCCTACGAGCCGATTGCGGAGCAAATGCTTCGGGCACTGGATTTCGACCGGTTTCTTCTGGAATACGACACCGAGCGCGCCGGCGGTTTCGAGCCCTTGCGGTTTGTGCCCAAAGATAAAATCGCTGTGTTGGGCTTGGTTTCGACCAAAGTCGGCGCGATGGAATCGCCCGATCTCATCCAGCGGCGCATCGACGAGGCGGCGCGCTATTATCCCGCTCGAGTCGCTTGCGCTGAGCCCGCAATGCGGCTTTTCATCGACATTGCTGGGGAACGACATCAGCCCAGATCAGCAGCGCATCAAGCTCGGGATGGTGGTCGATGTCGCCCGGAAAGTGTGGGCAACGCCTAGCGAAGACGGTAAAGAATCGGCTTTACCTCATCTCGCTCGTCGTTATTGTCGCGGTGGCGGGCGGTCCGGTCGCGGGGCGATCGGAACGCCACGAGCAAAATGGCCAATGAGGAAACGGCTTCGGCGACGAAGCGAAGGGGGCTCGATTAGCGCCATGTCGAGCATCGAACCGAGATGCTCCCTATTCTGCAGGCGGTGCTTAGCGGAATTTTGGTCGGCGGAGTCTACGGTCTGCTATCGATCGGACTCAGCCTCGCCTTCGGCGTGATGCGCATCGTCAATTTCGCCCACGGCGATCTCGTGATGTACGGCATGTATGTCGGCGTGGTTGCATCGACATTGCTAGGCATCGATCCGCTCCTGGCGTTGCCGGCGAGCTTCCTCCTGATGGCGGTTTTGGGGGCGCTGCAATATCGCTTGGTGTTTCGCCGCTTCGTCGGCCACACCACGCTGAACCAATTGTTGGCGGCGATCGGCCTGGGTCTTGCGTTGCAGATGGTGGCGCAACTGGTCTTCGGGGTCGACGCGCGCAGCGCCCCCTCGATCTTCGCCGGCAACTACGATCTGGTCGGACCGTTCTTCTTTGCCCGGGCGCAGATCGTCGCATTCGTTGTTGCCGGAGTCGCGACCATCGTGGTCGAGCTGTTGCTGCGCAAGACACAGTGGGGCAAGGCGGTACGCGCCGTCGCCGACAATATCGAGGCGGCGGAAATTGTCGGCCTCCGATCGCAGCGCATCAACTTGATCGCGTTCGCGCTGAGCTGCGGCTTGGCGGGCATCGCCGGCACCATCATGGTGACTTATTACCCGACGGATCCGACCAAGGGTTCACCCTGATGCCGATCGCCATTATCGCGACCACGATCGGCGGTCTTGGCAGCATCGGCGGCGCGTTCCTCGGCGGGATCTTCTGCGGCGTGGTTCAGCAGACCACGGCGATGCTGTGGAACTCGGCGCTGCAAGACGTGCCGCTTTATTTCTTGCTGCTGGTTTTTATCGCCTTTCGCCCGACTGGGTCTGTTCGGCCAAAGGTCGGAATAACATGACGGCGGCGGGCAACGCCCGAAGGCAAGACCGAACGCCGAGCGCCGACGCGGGCCGGCTTTCGTTTACGGCTTCATAGTCGCGGTCGCTGGTCGCGGGGCTGCCGTTTTTGCCCTTCGCCAACGACTATTTCATTGCCGTCGCGGTGCGGACGCTGATCTTCATCGCGCTGGGCCAGGCCTGGAACATCGTCGCCGGTATCGGCGGCTTGCTGTCGCTCGGGCATGGCGTTTTCCTCGGCCTCGGTTGCTACGCCACCGGCATCCTGTTCAACGAGTACGGCTTGCCGCCATGGCTCGGGATCTGGGTCGGCGGCGCTGCTTTCGGTGGCAGTGGCGCTGGTGATGGGGGCGATGACACTGCGCATGCGCGGCGTGTTCTTCGCCCTTGCGACTATCGCCGTGTCGTTGGCGCTCGACCAATTCGCGCGCCACTATGTCGACCTGACCGGCGGCGATAACGGGCTGGCGCTTCAATTCCTCGGCAATTCGTTGTGGTTTATGCAGTCGCGCACGCCGACGCCGTTCCTTTATGCGGGGCTCATCTTCGTGATCGCCTATTACTGGATCACGCAATGGGTGCTGAGAAGCCGCCTCGGTTCCGAAATGAAGGCAGTACGCGACGACGAGACCGCTGCTGCTGCGGCAGGCGTAGCCGTCTTTCGCACCAAGCTCCTGGGGCTATTGCTGAGCGCGGTAATGACCTCGTTTGCCGGTACGCTCTACATGCAATCCTATCAGGCGATCGACCCGGAAACGGCATTCGGCTTGTCGCAGGCAATTCAACTGCAGCTCCCGGCGCTGATCGGTGGGCTCGGTACTTCGTGGGGACCGATTATCGGCGGCACAATCATGATCCTGTTGTCCGAATCGACCAACTGGGGTTCGACCAGACTCGGTATTGCCGGGGTCGATATTCTGGTCTACGGCCTGTTGCTGTTGGCAGTGGTGATGTACGCCCCCAAGGGCATCATGGGCCTGTTCGGCAAGCGAACGCGGGGAGTGCGGCACTGCGTGACCGCGATCGCGCTCGAAGTCACCAATATCGCGAAACACTTCGGCGGGCTGGTCGCATTGCGCGACGTCTCGTTTCGGGTGCGCGAAGGCGAGGTGATCGGGCTCGATCGGCCCGAACGGCGCCGGCAAATCGACCTTATTCGAGATCGTCAGTGGCAATCTCGCACCCTCGGACGGGCGAATTGCATTTTTCGGCCACGACTGTACCAGCGATCCTGCCTATCGGCGACGTCGCGCCGGCCTGTGTCGCACCTTTCAGAAGGTGCGTCTTTTCGAATCGATGACGGTCGCTGAGAACATCGCGGTATCGGCGCGGCAATGCATCAAGCCTGGACTGGAGTGGCGCGTCGAGGTCGCTTCGATTCTGCGGCGCTTGCGCCTCGACGCACAAGCAGACCGGATGCCGTCCGAGATTACCCTTGCCGATCGCAAGAAAGTGGAAATCGGCCGTGCTGTCGCTGGATTTTGCCGCGTGCTCATGCTCGATGAGAGTTTGTCGGGCCTCACCCACGAGGAGGCCGAGGAGATGATCAGCGAGATCCTCGCCCTCAACCGCGACACCGGCATCACCGTAATCGTCGTCGAGCATGTTCTCTCGGTGTTGGCGGCGATGGTGCAGCGGTTGGTCGTTTTGAACAATGCAACCGTGATCGCGGATGGTACACCCAACCAGATCGCGCACGATCCAGTGGTAATCGCGGCTTACCTCGGTACCAAAGCGAGCGTGTTGCGATGAGTCTGCTCGAGGTCAGCGATCTCAGCGTTGCCTATGGCGATCTCGTCGCTGTGCGACAAGTCTCGTTCGCCGTCGACGAGGGCGCGGTATTCGTGCTCCTGGGCGCCAACGGTGCCGGTAAAACCAGCATCCTGCGTGCCATCTCGGGGCTGGTGCCGACGCGACGCGGGAGGATTCTCGCCGACGGCCGCGACCTGCAGGGTTTTGCTCCCAACCAGGTGGCGCGCGCCGGCATCGCACACGTACCGGAGGGTCGTCGGATCTTTGCCAATCTCTCGGTCGACGACAATTTGTCCGTGAGCTATCTGGGCGAGCGAACAGAAGCGCCGATGACGGCAGCTCTCGATACCGTATATCAATTGTTTCCCCGCCTCGCCGAGCGGCGCCGGCAATTGGGCGGCACGCTTTCCGGCGGCGAACAGCAGATGTTGGCGATCGGCCGGGCGTTGATGAATTTTCCCAAGCTCTTGATGCTGGACGAGCCGTCGCTGGGACTGTCTCCGGTGCTCGCGGATTTGGTGTTTGAGCGCCTGGCAACGATCCGGTCGCTGGGCACGACGATTCTACTGGTCGAGCAGAACGCCACTTGTCTGGAATTGGCGACCGATGGAATTATCCTGGCCAACGGCGCGGTGGTGCTGGCTGGCGGTCGTGACAGTCTCCGGGACTCGGAATTCGTACGACGCGCCTATCTAGGCATTTAAAGGCCCTCGAAAGAGGCAAAAAGGGAGGATATCGACCATGGCGTTGACACGCAGGCAAGCCATCACCCGTCTGGCGGCAGGGGCCGCCATCTTGGGCGCACCAAAGCTCGCGCGTTCGGCCGAGCCCGACATAGTGATCGGTGCGCCGAACTCATTGACCGGCGGTCTGGCCGAGGGCGGCGTGCGGTTTGTCGCGGCTCTGCGCATCGCTTTCGACCAAATCAACGCCAAGGGCGGCATCAAATCCCTCGGCGGCGCCAAGCTCAGAATGGTCGTCGCGGATACGACCTCAGAAAATCCCGCCCAAGCGGCCAGCGTCACGCGGCGCATGATCGATCAGGACAAGGCGGTCGTGATCGCCGGCGCCACGGCGAGCGCCATGACGCTCGCCACTCAGATCGAATGCGAAAAGGCGCAGGTTCCGCTAGTGACAAATTCCTACGCCGACCCAATCGTGCTACGTGGCATGAAGTATACCTTCAAATACATGCCGCAGGGCAGCGCGGTGTGGAACATGGCAATGGATGGCATCGTCAACATGTACAAAGCGACCATCGGCTCGCCGCCGAAGAACTGCGCGATTTTCATGAGCAATGATGCCGTGGGGCTAGGGGTACAAAAGCAGCTTCCTTTGGAAGCCAAGCGGATCGGTCTACCCGTGCTGTTTTCGACGCCCTACCAAATGGGTCTGACGGACCCCGCGGTGGCAATCGCGCCGATCATGGCGAACAAGCCGGACGTTTTATTCCTCGGCGCCTTCACGAACGATCTCATCCTCATCATCCGGGCGATGCGCGGCCTCGGTATCAACACGCCAATCGTAAATGGCGGGACTTTTTACGGCGAAGCGGTGATCAACGCGCTCGGCAATCAAACCGACCGTCTCTTCGGCGTCGAAACGTGGAATTCGGATCTGAATTTGCCGGGAAACAAGCAATTGGTCGACACCTACTTGCAGGCCAATCCCAAGGCGCATCCCGGGAACGAGCAACTGGGAGTCGGCTTTACTTGCGGCCTCATCATCGGCCAGGCGCTCGAAAAGGCCGCGAGCCGAGACGGCACCAAGATCCGCGATGTCTTGGCCAACACCGAATTCGAAAATCTGCCAGTGCCTGCAACCAAAGTGAAGTACGGGCCCAACGGTCTCAACATCTACAATATGGGCATTCTGGTGGAGTGGCAGTCGAGCGTGCTGCGGACCGTGTGGCCCGAGAAACTACAGATAGCCAAGCCGCAGATCTGAGGAAAGAGAAACATGGCGGACCAACCCACAATCGGTTTCATCGGCCTGGGCACCATGGGTGCGAGAATTGCTAGCAATTTCCAGAAAGCCGGATACCGGCTTGTCGTGCACGATATTAGACGCAGTGCGGCCGATCCCTTGCTCTCGGCCGGCGCGGCGTGGGCCGACACTCCCGCGAGCGTGGCGCGCGCTGCAAGCGTGATCTTCACCTCGTTGCCCGGTCCGCCCGAAGTGGACAGCGTCGTCTTTGCCAAAGACGGAATTCTCTCCGGGATTCGTGGCGATGCTCTCTATTTCGACCTCTCGACCAATTCCCTCGCTGTCGTGAAGCGCGTTCACGCGGCCATTGCCGAGCGGGGCGCGCATATGTTCGATGCACCGGTCAGCGGCGGACCGGCCGGTGCCGCGAGCGGCAAACTTGCAATCTGGGTCGGCGGCGAGGAGTCGATCTATCGCCAAAATGAAGCCTTATTGGGAGCCATCGCCGACCAGGCCCGCTACATCGGAGCGATCGGCTCGGGCACCATTGCCAAGCTTGTGCACAATTGCGCCGGATACGCCATCAGCACGGCTCTGGCCGAGGTCGTGACGCTGGGCGTGAAGGCCGGACTTGAGCCGCTCCAATTATGGCGCGCGATCCGTCAAGGTGCGGTCGGTCGGCGCCGCTCGTTCGATGCGCTAGCCGGAAGTTTTCTTACCGGCCAGTTCGAGCCGCCAAATTTTATGCTTAAGCTGGCGCACAAGGACGTCAGCCTGGCGACGGCGCTCGGCCGCGAACTGGGCGTGCCGATGCGAATTGCCAATCTCACGCTCGAGGAAATGACAGAAGCGCTGGGCCGCGGCTGGGGCGAGCGGGATTCGCGCATCGCGATGACCCTCGAAACGCAGCGCGCGGGGATCGAGATCAAAGTCGATCCCGACAAGATCAAGAAGATTCTCGATACCGAGTGATGGGTCGCGAGGCGCGACGCTGTCCCTCTGCCGGGCGCGGCTGCGGGGCATGTCGCCCGCCGTGACGGACACTGAAACGGGACTCGCACAGGGGATCGATACGACGCACATGGTGTCGCGGTGCCGACGGCAAACGCTCTCCACCAGGGCCATGTCTCGTGGAGGCGCTCCTTTGTCGATGGCGGTTAGTCAGCGCGAGATCGGGTCGCGATCGATCAACGCTCTGAACTGCGCGCAAGCTCACAGCTGGCCGCCCCAATGATTCACGACGAATTCGATGACAATAATAGCGGTTAGCCAACCGATAATGACGCGGCCAAGATGCTTGCAAACGACCGGCAACGTGTTCTCTGCCGGCGGAGGTTGATCCGCCGCTGACCCGAGCGCCCGTTCTACCGCGACCGACGCCATCTCGTCTCGATTATAGGAGAACATAAGACACCGAATTGCAGCGTTGCGACCCGGTACCAATAGGCGCAGCCGCCATAAAGATTCGATACGGAAATCAAGCCCGTTTCATAAAGCTCGATATTTATCGGTTCTTTATTTTTCAGCGTGAAATTTTTATGCAGACTTTATAACAGACAAACAAAATCCGTATAGAATTGACATGGATCAAACCCCCTTTATTGTCGACACATAAACTCTTCTGTCGAAAGGCTGGGAAATGCTTGACGCGATATTCATCGTTTTGGGCATCGTGATCTTCGTCGTCGCCGGCGGTTATGCCGCACTTTGCGATCGGATGTGAGCATGTCGATCGATTACATCCTGGGCGGAATCGTGACTATCGGAGTCATGGTCTACCTCGTTTACGCGCTGGTCCGGCCTGAACGATTTTAGCGCCATAGGGGCGCCGTCAATTCGCTTTATTGAGATTTTTGCCCGCCTGCAAGGAGAGGGGCTATGACGGTTAATGGGTGGCTCCAAATTGCGCTGTTCGGCGCGATCATTGTCGCGCTGACGCGGCCGTTTGGCGGCTATATGACGCGCGTCTTTAGCGGCGAGCACACGCTGTTTTCGCCCGTGCTGAGGCCCATCGAGCGGGGCATTTATTGGCTGTGCGGCGTCCGCGAGATCGAGGAGCAGAACTGGCTTGGTTATGCGTTTGCGATGCTGGCGTTTTCGCTGGTCGGGTTCCTGACACTTTATGGACTGCAGCGTTTGCAAGGGTTGCTGCCCTTCAATCCGCAAGGCCAGGGCGCAATCGAACCGAGCTCGGCCCTCAACACATCGATCAGCTTTGTCACCAATACCAACTGGCAGTCCTACGTGCCGGAAACGACCATGAGCTATCTCACCCAGATGGCCGGTCTCACGGTCCACAATTTCGTTTCCGCCGCCGCCGGCATTGCCATGGCGATCGCCGTCATCCGCGGGTTTGCACGACGCACGACTAAATCCGTCGGCAATTTCTGGGTCGATCTGACCCGGTGCACGCTCTACATCCTGCTGCCGATTTCGATCGTGGTGGCGCTGATCTTTGTCTGGCAGGGCATCCCGCAAAATCTCGGCGCCTATACCGAAGCCACCACGCTTGAAGGCGCCAAACAAGTGATCGCGCAAGGACCGGTCGCTTCCCAGGAAGTCATCAAGATCATGGGCACGAATGGCGGCGGCTTCTTCAACGCCAATTCCGCTCATCCGTTCGAGAACCCGACGCCGCTGACCAATTTGATCGAATTGGGGTTGATCTTCTGCATCGGCGCCGGCCTGACCAACGTGCTGGGGCGCATGGTCGGCGATCAGCGCCAGGGTTGGGCGATCTTCGCGGCGATGGGGGTTCTGTTTGTCGTGGGCATCGCCACCTGTTATTGGGCCGAGGGGGCCGGCAATCCCGCCTTCGCGCAATTCAATGTCGATCAGCATGCCGGTGCCATGCAGGCCGGCGGCAATATGGAAGGCAAGGAAGTTCGCTTCGGCATTGCCAAATCGGCGCTGTGGGCGGTCGTCACGACCGATACTTCCTGCGGCGCCGTCAATTCGATGCATGACAGCTATACGCCGGTCGGCGGCATGGTGCCGCTCGTCAATATGATGCTGGGCGAAATCATCTTTGGCGGCGTCGGCTCCGGTCTTTACGGCATGCTGGCCTTCGCCATCGTTGCCATGTTCGTCGCCGGGTTGATGGTCGGGCGCACCCCCGAATATCTTGGCAAGAAGCTCGAGGCGAAAGAGGTAAAGATGGCGATCCTGGCCATTCTCTTCCTCCCGTTCTCCATCTTATTGGGGACCGCGATCGCGGTCGTCAATCCGAACGGCCTCGCGGGGCTCGGCAACACCGGTCCGCACGGTTTCAGCGAGATCCTCTACGCCTTCACTGAAGCGACCGGCAACAACGGCAGTGCCTTTGCCGGCATCAGCGCCAACACCCTGTTCTACAACACCATGCTGTCGGTCTCGATGTTCATCGGCCGTTTCGTCTTCGTCATTCCGCTCTTGGCGATCGCGGGTTCGTTGGCATCAAAGAAGCTCTTGGCTCCCTCGGCCGGCACCTTCCCGACCACCGGCCCGTTGTTTGTCGGACTCTTGGTCGGCGTGATCGTGATCGTCGGTGGTCTCACTTATTTTCCGGCGGTCGCCCTCGGGCCCGTGGTTGAGCAAGTCGCGATGAATCACGGCGTGCTTTTTGCCGGCCCGTGAACTGAACATTTCGTCGAAGGACATACGTCATGGCGCTCCAGACCGAACAGTCGATCCTCTACAAGCGCAGCCTGCAACCGCTGCCGCTGTTCGACCGCAACCTGATCGTGCCCGCGATTGGCGCCGCGTTTCGCAAGCTCAATCCGCGGACGCTGATGCGGAACCCGGTCATGTTCGTGGTGGAGATCGTGTCGGTGCTGACGACGATTTTTTTCCTGCGCGATCTGGTCACAGGTGGCACCACCGTGATCGGTACCCATCCGCTGTTTTCAGGGCAAATCACGCTGTGGTTATGGTTTACTGTGCTGTTCGCCAATTTTGCCGAGGCCGTGGCCGAAGGCCGCGGCAAGGCGCAAGCCGATACCTTGCGCCGCATGCGC
Source organism: uncultured Alphaproteobacteria bacterium (assembly GCA_963804725.1). Taxonomy (GTDB): domain Bacteria; phylum Pseudomonadota; class Alphaproteobacteria; order ATCC43930; family CGMCC-115725; genus JAATGI01. Next base: position 957,902 of record CAWDRN010000001.1, read on the forward strand.
ACCGAGACGATGGCAAAGCGCCTTGCCTCACCAAGCGTCCGTAAATTCGAACAAGTGCCCGCGGCCGAACTCAAGCAAGGCGATATCGTGCTGGTGGAGACGGGAGATTACATCCCGAGCGATGGCGAGGTGATCGAAGGCGTCGCCTCGGTCGACGAATTCTGCTATCACCGGCGAATCGGCACCCGTGATTCGCGAGAGTGGGGGCGACCGGTCCGCTGTCACCGGCGGCACGCGCGTCACCTCGGATTGGCTGAAAGTGCGCATCACCGCGGCGCAGGGTTCGACCTTCCTCGACCGCATGATCGCGCTGGTCGAAGGCGCGGTGCGCCAGAAGACGCCAAACGAAATTGCGCTCAATATTCTGTTGGCCGGACTGACCATCATTTTCGTGTTCGCGACGGTAACGATCCCAAGCTTCGCCACCTATGCCGGCGGTGCCGTCTCGGCCGTGGTATTGATCGCGCTGTTCGTGACGTTGATCCCGACCACCATCGGCGCGCTGCTCTCCGCGATCGGCATTGCCGGCATGGACCGGCTGGTCCGCTTCAACGTGCTCGCCATGTCGGGCCGCGCGGTCGAGGCTGCGGGTGATGTCGATACGCTGCTTCTCGACAAAACCGGCACCATCACCCTCGGCAATCGGCAGGCCACGGAATTTCTGGCATTGCCCGGCGTCGATGAGCGCGATCTCGCCGATGCGGCACAGCTGGCCTCGCTCTCCGACGAGACGCCGGAAGGCCGCTCGATCGTCGTACTGGCGAAAGAGAAATATGGCATCCGCAGCCGCGACATGACGACGCTCAACGCGCGTTTCATTCCGTTTTCCGCGCAAACCCGGTTGAGCGGAATCGACGCCGAAGCGCTGTCGATCCGCAAGGGCGCGGTCGACGCCGTGCTGGCCTTTGTTCATCCCGGACTGGTCGCCGCGGCCGGCCAAGGCAGCGTAGCCCTCGACCAGCGCAGTCTCGCTACCTACGGCAGCGCGCGCGACCTCAATGCCATCGCCGAACGCATTGCCAAGTCGGGCGGTACGCCGCTGGCGGTCGCCAAGAACGGCAAGCTGCTCGGCGTCATTCATTTGAAAGACATCGTGAAAGGCGGCATCCGCGACCGTTTTGTCGAGCTTCGTCAGATGGGGATCCGCACGGTCATGATCACCGGCGACAATCCATTGACCGCTGCGGCGATCGCTGCTGAATTCGGGCGTCGACGATTTTCTGGCGCAAGCAACACCTGAAGCGAAGCTCAAATTGATCCGTGACGAGCAAGCCAAGGGCAAGCTGGTGGCAATGTGCGGCGATGGCACAAACGATGCGCCCGCCTTGGCCCAGGCCGATGTCGGCGTCGCAATGAACACCGGCACCATGGCAGCGCGCGAGGCGGGAAACATGGTCGACCTGGACAGCGATCCGACCAAGCTCATCGAGATCGTCGCTATCGGTAAGCAATTGCTGATGACGCGTGGCGCGCTGACGACATTCTCGATCGCCAACGACGTGGCGAAGTATTTCGCCATCATCCCCGCGATGTTCCTCGCCTTCTACCCACAGCTCGCGATCCTCAACGTGATGCAATTGAAGAATCCGGAAAGTGCCATTCTGTCCGCGATCATCTTTAACGCGCTGATCATCATCGCGCTTATTCCATTGAGCCTGCGCGGCGTGCGCTATCGCCCGACCGGCGCTGCCAGCATCCTGCGGCGCAACCTTTGGCTCTACGGCGCCGGCGGCATCGTCGTGCCGTTCATCGGCATCAAGCTCATCGACCTGATTGTCACGTCGATCGGTCTCGCCTGAGGAGGAGGACCGCTACCATGCTCAGACAAATCCGTCCCGCCATCGTGATGATCGTCGTGATGACCGTCATCACCGGCCTTGCCTATCCGCTCGCCATCACGGGCATCGCAGAAACGATCTTTCCCTATCAGGCCGGTGGCAGCTTGATCGAGAAGCAGGGCAAGATCGTCGGCTCGGCGCTGATCGGCCAGAATTTCTCCAGCGCCAAATACTTTCACGGCCGGCCCTCGGCGACCACAGAGCCCGACCCGAAAGATCCGTCGAAGACGATTTCGGTTCCTTATGCCGCGGACAATTCCTCTGGCTCGAATCTCGGACCGACGGCGAAGCCGTTGATCGACCGCATTAAGGACGATGCCGCGAAGCTTAAGGCGGAGAATCCGAACACGCCGATCCCCGTCGATCTGGTCACGACCTCGGCGAGTGGACTCGACCCGGACATCAGCCCCGCGGCGGCGGCCTTTCAGATTCCCCGTGTCGCCAAAGCACGCGGCCTCAGCGAAGATCGGGTTCAGACCCTGGTTGCGGCCGCGACGTCTGGCCGGACACTGGGCATACTCGGCGAGCCACGCGTCAATGTCCTAAAGCTCAACCTGTCTCTTGACGCTCTCCAAGGTCACTGATTCAAGCTAAAATGGGGGAATGACCGAACTCGACCGCGACCGCACGGAGAAACGGCCGTCACCCGATGCTCTTGCTCGAGGCCGCGGCGCAGGAGAAGCGCGGTCGTCTTAAGATTTTCCTCGGCGCTGCGCCCGGGGTCGGCAAGACCTACGAGATGCTAACGGCGGCGCAGGCTCGACGCCGCGAGGGTGTCGACGTGGTCGTCGGGGTCGTCGAGACCCACCGGCGGCGCGAGACGGAAGCGTTGCTCGAAGGCCTGGAGATCATACCCCGTCGGCATCGTCGAGTATCGCGGCCGCACCCTCGACGAAATGGATCTCGACGCCATCTTGGCGCGACGAGCGCGCGCTCGTCCTTGTGGATGAGCTCGCCCACACCAACGCACCGGGCGGACGTCATGCCAAGCGCTATCTCGATGTCGAGGAATTGCTGGCAGCCGGCATCGATGTCTACTCGACGCTGAACATTCAGCACGTTGAGAGCCTGAACGACGTGGTGGCGCAAATCACGCGCATCCGAGTGCGCGAGACCGTGCCGGACAGCATCCTCGATCGCGCCGACGATATCGAAATCATCGACATTGCGCCCGACGAGCTGATCCAGCGCTTGAAGGAAGGCAAGGTCTATGTGCCTCATCAGGCCGACCGCGCGGTCCGCCACTATTTCAAGCCGGGCAACCTCACCGCCTTGCGTGAGCTGGCGTTGCGCCGTACCGCCCAGCGCGTCGACGACCAAATGCTACGCTACATGCAGGCGCACGCCATCAGCGGCCCGTGGGCTGCCGGTGATCGCGTGCTGGTCTGCGTCAGCGAGCATCCCTCCAGCCTCGGTCTCATCCGTTACGCGAAGAGATTTTCCGATCGGCTCCATGCGCCTTTTACCGCGCTTTATGTCGAGACCGCGAGAACGCAGAAATTGTCTGATGCGCAGCGCGACCGCGTCGCCGATTCGTTGCGCTTTGCCGAACGGCTCGGTGGCGAGGCCGTCACTCTGCCCGGCGACCGCATCGCCGACGAGGTGGTTCGCTATGCCAGCGAGAATAACATCACGCAAATCGTGATTGGTAAATCCGAACGCTCGCGCTGGTTCGAGATTTTCCACGGCTCGGTCGTACATGAGCTGGTGCGCCGCACGGCAAATATCAGCGTCCACGTCATTAGTGGTAGCGAGGAAGCGCCTCCGGCCGAAGGTCGAATCGCGACCCAATCGGGTGGCGATCTCGATCCGATTCCTTATGCAGTTACCGGTGGCCATTGTCGCGGTGGCTGTCGGCGGTCGGCATGGTGCTGCAACAATCCCTCAGGCGCCGCCAGCATTTCGTTGGTGTTTCTGACCGGCATCCTGATTTCGGCGGTGCGCTTCGGTCTGTTCCCGTCATTGTTTGCCTGCGCCATCAGCGTGCGCGGCCTATAATTTTTTCTTCTTGCCGCCGATCTACACTTTCACCATCGCTGATCCCGAAAATGTCGTGGCTCTGTTTTTCTTCCTGATGGTTGCTGTTATCGCCAGCAACGTCGCCGGCCGCGCGCGCAATCAGCTGGTCGCCGCGCGCGCGCGTGCGCACACCAACGAAGAATTGTTCGGCTTCAGCCGCAAGCTTGCGGCCATCGGCTCCCTCGATGATCTGCTTGTGGGCGACGGTCTACCAAATTGCGCACATGCTGAAGCTGCGCGTCGTTATTCTGATGCCGTCCATGCAAGGCATCGAGGTGAAGGCCGGCTATCCGCCCGAGGATGAGTTGGATCGAGGCCGATCTCGCCGCCGCGCGTTGGACCTGGGAACATGGTCGTGCGGCGGGGCGGGGCGCGGACACGCTGCCCGGTGCCAAGCGCCTGTTTCTGCCGCTAAGACCGGCGGCGGGCCGATCGGCGTTCTGGGCATTGACCGCGAGGAGCCCGGGCCGCTGCTGACGCCGGAAGGACGCCGGCTGCTCGACGCGCTCGCCGGGCAGGCCGCGATCGCCATCGAGCGCATCACGCTTGCCGCCGATATCGCCAGCGCACGCATGACCGCCGAAACCGAGCGGCTACGTTCCGCGCTTCTTACCTCTATCAGCCACGATTTGAGGACGCCGCTCGCCTCGATTATCGGTGCCCTCACCTCGTCTGCGGAGTTTCGGCGACAGCTATGACGGCGCCGCACGCGCCGAGCTGATGGCGACGATCGAGACCGAGGCGGAACGGCTCAACCGCTTCATTGGCAATCTTCTCGACATGACTCGGCTCGAATCTGGTGCGATCGAATTGAAGCCGGTGCTAGTCGATGTGGGCGAGGTCGTCGGCACCGCCCTGCAACGCGCCCACCGCCTCCTGGCCAATCACCGCGTCGATGTCGACCTCGCGGCCGATCTGCCGATGGTGCAACTCGACTACTTGTTGTTCGAACAGGTACTTGTTCAATCTCCTCGACAATGCGGCGAAATACGCGCCGGCCGGGAACGTCAATCATTGTGCGCGCCCGCGTCGTCGGCGAAACGATCTTGGTCTCCGTCACTGACGAAGGACCCGGGCTTCCGCCGGCAGATGTCGAGCGCATTTTCGACAAATTTTATCGTGTACAAGCCCAGGACCGTCAGCGCGCCGGCACTGGCCTTGGTCTCGCTATCAGCCGCGGCTTCATCGCCGCCATGGGCGGCACCATCACTGCCGCCAACCGCACCGACAGGTCGGGCGCGGTGTTCACCGTTACCTTGCCGGCGGAGGCCGCCGCACCCCGTGAGCTCGATGAACAAACGGACGACCATACTGATCGTTGACGACGAGCCGGCGATTCGGCGGTTTCTGCGCACCAGCCTGGTGGCGCAGGATTTTGCCGTCGTCGAGGCGGAAAATGCTGGGGCAGCCGTTGCCGCCATTGCACGCGAAAAGCCCGATCTCGCGATCCTCGATCTGGGATTGCCGGACATGGACGGCATCGAGCTGATCCGCCGCCTACGTGCATTGGGTGACTTGCCGATCCTCGTCCTGTCGGTGCGCGACGACGAGCGCGGCAAGGTTGCGGCGCTCGATCTCGGTGCCGACGATTACATTACCAAGCCGTTCGGCATGGAAGAACTGATCGCGCGTGTGCGCACCGCTTTGCGTCACCGTTTTCAGGCGCAAGGCGAACAGCCAGTTTTTGTGTCGGGCGATCTGTCAGTCGATCTCGTACGCCGAATGGTGAAATTGCGCGGCCAGGAAGTCAAACTATCGCCCAGGGAATATGACGTGCTGGCGTTGCTGGTCGCCCACGCCGGCAAGGTGCTGACACATCGTCATATTTTGACCCAAGTATGGGGTCCGGCGCACGTCGAAGATGCCCAATATCTTCGCGTGGCCATCCGTAGCCTGCGTCAGAAGGTCGAAGCGGATCCGGCACAGCCGCAATTCATTCAGACGGAATCCGGCGTCGGCTACCGGCTGCGCGTACCTGGTTGAATTGCCGGGTCCATTCGGTTGCGTGGTCATAGGCTTGGGCCACTTGCAGCAGCTGCCGCTCGCCACCGATGGGCGCCACGATTTGCATTCCCATCGGTAACCCGCGCAAGTCAAATCCTACAGGTACGTTGAGTGCCGGGCAGCCGCTCATGGTGATGAGGATGTTGTTTTCCATCCAGCGGTGATAGGTGTCCATGGTTTTGCCAGCGATTTCCCGCGGCCACCGCCATTCGACCGGGAACGGAAATAGCTGCGCGGAGGGCACCAAGATGAAGTCATAAGTTGAAAAAAAACGCGCCACCGCCCGATACCAATCGCTACGCCCAATCGACGCCTCGGCGACATTCTGTCCTGTTAAGGCTAACCCGCGTTCGATTTCCCAGATCAGCTCCGGCTTGAGCAGCGCGCGCTTTGCCGTATCGCGGTAAAGCGCCGCGTCGGCTGATGCGATGTGCCACGACCGCAAGGTGACGAAATCGCGCCATAATCGCTCGAGCGGGTAAGTCGGTGATGCGGCTTCGACCACGCAGCCCAACTCAGCGAACACACGTGTCGCCGCCTCGCACAATTCGAGCACCCCTCGTTCGAACGGGATGTGCCCCCCGAAATCGCCACACCAGGCGATGCGCACACCTTTAATTTCCGCAGCGATCGGGGCCGCGAAACTCGTCGGATCGACCTGGAGTGAAGACGGAACGCGACGATCATAACCTGCTTGGATCGACAGGAGCAGCGCCAGATCGGATACTGTGCGCGCCATGGGTCCAAGTACGCCGGGCGATGGGAAGAACAGGTCCGGCAGCTCCGCCGGCACCAAGCCGGGCGAGGGCCGCAGCGAGAAGAGATTATTCCACGCGGCGGGATTGCGCAGTGAGCCCGCATAATCGCTGCCATCGGCGAGCGGCACCATGCGCAATGCAAGCGCGACTGCTGCGCCGCCACTGGAACCCCCCGCGCTGCGGGTCTGATCATAGGCGTTGCGAGTAGCGCCAAAAACGTCGTTGAAGGTGTGCGAACCCAGTCCAAATTCCGGCGTATTGGTCTTGCCGATAATGATCGCACCGGCCCGCCTTAACCGCTCGACCATGATCGAATCATGGTCGGGCACGAAGTTTCGGAACAGTGGGGAACCGAAGGTGGTGGGAATACCGGAGGTCAGCACCAGATCCTTGACGGCATGCGGAAGACCATGCAGGGGCCCGAGACGCTCTCCGCGCGCGATCTGATGGTCATGCGCGCGTGCCTCAGCCATGAGGCTCGCGCGGTCGCGCAATGACACGATAGCGTTGACCTTAGGATTGAGAAGTTCGATGCCGTCGAGACACGCACTCATCAGCTCGACGCACGACACGGCGCGCGTCGCGATCGAGCGCGACAGCGCGACGGCATCGAGCTCGGTGATGTCGTTCACTGTCATCAGGATTGTTCATCTTCCGCCCAAGCAGGATTGCGCCATCCGGTTTCGTCGTAGTCGGCCATGCATTGCTCGACCAGCGCTTCCATCTCTGCAAGGGTGCTGCCGCGCGTCGCCGACAGGTAGGTTTGCAGCCGCACGTCTTCCCAGCTTCCGGCATAGTTGCGCTCGTAGAGCTCGTGGCGACCGCCAAATTCAGTACCGATGGCGTCCCACAGGAGCTTCATCACCTTGATACGCTCGCGATGGTCGATGCCATGGGAGCCTCGAACGTATTGTTTGAGGTATGGCTCGATGTCGGGGTTAAGAAAATCCTTCACCGAAGATGGCAGATAGATCAATGCTGAGGTAATCGTGCGCTCGATAATATCGCGGATACGCGGATAGACATCGGGTGCGAACACGCGGTAGGCGTTGGCCGCTTTCAATTCTGGTAACAGCGCATCGCCGCGCCACGGTTCGGGGTTATGACACATGGCATCGGACAAAGCCCAGAATTGGTTGCGATACGCCAACGCCTCGCCGAATAGCGCTTGGTTGAGGCGTGTTTCGTCGCCGCCGGTACAGCGCAGCGCCTTGGCGATCAGGCCGCAGAGAAAATCGAGCTTGACGGCAAAACGCGTGCAGCCTTGTAGGAGATAGCCGTTTTGAAAGCCCGAACGCGGATGGAAGGAGAGAACGCGCGCGGGATCCCGATAGATGAGAACGTCCTCCCACGGCACGAACACTCCATCGAGCACAAAGATCGCGTCGTTTTCATCGAACCTTGACGATAACGGATAGTCAAAGGGGCTGCCGTTAAGCTTGGCGGCTCGCTCATAAGAAGTTCGACAAAACAGCTTTAGGCCCGGCGCGTCGATCGGCACCAAAAACATCAGCGACATCGACAGATCCTCGGTCGCGGTTTTCGAGCTTTGCCCCATGAAATTGTAGTGAGTCATTGCTGCCGAGGTCGCGACGACTTTGGCGCCCGAGACGATGACCCCGCCGTCGGTTTCGCGGTCGACCTTGACGAACACGTCCTTGGCCTTTTCCGCCGGCAAGTGCCGGTCGATCGGCGGGTTGACCAGCGCGTGATTCATGAACGGCACGGTCTCCTGGGCGCGTTTATACCATCGGCGCGCATTGTCGGCGTAAGGACCGTAATATTCGGCGTTGGCGCCAAGCGTATTGGTGAAGGCCGCTTTATAGTCGGGTGTTCGACCCATCCAGCCGTAACTCATCCGCGACCATTCCGCGATCGCCTTGCGGCTCGCGATCATCTCCTCACGTGAGCGTTGGTAGCGGAAATAGCGGAAGGTATAGCCGGAGGAGCCAGTATCGGTGGGTGCTGTCAGCAGGTCCCGCTTTTTCGGATCGTGCAACGAATCATAAAGACGCGATAGCGAACGCACCGAATTCCGGAATGCCGGATGCGCGGTGACGTCCTTGACGCGCTCTCCATCGATATAAACTTCACGCCCGTCGCGCAAACTCTGGCGATATTCGGCTCCGGTGTAGGGACGTTTCTTGTCGGCGATGACGTCTTCGGGTGGCATGCAAATCCTCCGGCGATGCCGGGAGGTTAGCCTTATTGGGGACGTCCGCGAACAGGGAAAAACGGTGCGTCAAGTATCAAGCGCGATCAAGACTAGGCACATCGCGATCGGTGGCTGACAGGCTTTTCACGGTTTCAGGTGGCTTCGCCTCGCTGCTCGGCAGGATCGAGGCCAGAAGTGCAGCGAGCGCTTCGCGGCGGAATGGTTTGGCGAGCCGCTTCATTCCGGCATCGGCGCCCGCGAGATTGGCATAGCCGGTCGCGAGCACGATCGGCAATCCGGGCCTGAACGAGCGGATCCGCCGCGCCAGTTCGACGCCTGTCATGCTTGGCATGGCATAGTCGGTGATGACGAGGTCGCATGCTGCGCCCGACTTGAGGATTTCAAGCGCCCGCGCCGCGGAGTTGGCGAATGTTACTTTGTGACCGAATTCCTGGAGCATCGTGGCGATGGCTTCGCCAACCAGTTCGTCATCATCGACCAGCAATATCGCACCCCGCTTGGTCGCGGGGTTGAGCGATTGGCGTTCGGTCACCGCAAAGGTCGGTTGTTCTCCCGCGGCGACCGGCAGCCAGATGCGAACCGTCGCCCCATCGCCGATCGTACTGGCAATCTGGGCAGCGCCGCCGGACTGCGCCGCCAACCCATAAACCATCGACAGGCCGAGGCCGGTACCTTTGCCGGCTCCCTTTGTGGTGAAAAACGGTTCCGGTGCGCGCTTCAAGGTCTGCTCGTCCATACCGACGCCCGAATCCGCGACTGCGATAGAGACATAGGACCCAGCATTCAAGCCGTGAGGATTGTTTCCGTCGACGCGCTCTTGTCGCGCCGAAATCGACAAACGGCCGCCAATCGGCATGGCGTCGCGAGCGTTGAGTGCCAGATTCAAAACCGCCAGTTCGAGCTGATTGGTATCGACGCGGACCGGGGCCATGCCATTTTGGAACTCAGTGACGATGTCGATTGTAGGTCCGATTGAACTGCGCAGCATTTCGATCATGCCACCAACCAGTTTCGCGACGTCGACGATCTCCGGCTTGAGGTCCTGGCGTTTGGCGAACGCCAGCATCCGATTGGTGAGGGCGGTGCCACGCTCCGCCGCTTTGATTGCGGCCTCAATCAGGCGTCTGTTCCGTGGCGTCTCCGCAATGTCACGCGCGAGGAGATCGAGATTGGTCAAGATTGCCATGAGCAGATTATTAAAATCGTGAGCGATGCCGCCGGTGAGCTGGCCGAGGCTCTCGAGCTTCTGCATCTGGTGCACTTGAGCGAGCGCTGTCTCCCGCTCGAGAGTGCGTAGTTCCACGCGCCGCTCCAAATCGGCGTTGGCCTGGGCGAGTTGCGCCGTCCGTTCTTCGACATGCTGTTCCAGCTCGGAATTGAGGCGTTCGAGTTGATACGTCTTACGATAGAGATCGGCGAAGACTCGGACCTTGGCGCGCAGAAGCGCCGGCACAATCGGCACTGGAACATAGTCGACGCCGCCCGAATCGTATCCTTTGAGCCGGTCGAGATCGGTCATCGCCACTGCGGAGACAAAAATAATCGCGGTATTCCGAAAGCGTGGATGATCGCGAATCATCGCCGCCAGTTCGAAGCCATCCAGATCCGGCATCACCACGTCGATCAAGACGACCGCGATGCTTTTTTTCAACAAGTGTTCGAGCGCTTCGCGAGCCGAACTGGCCGAGACCAGATTCTCGCCCAACTCATCCAGAATCGCGGCGTAGCTCAGCAGCTTTGCCGGTTGGTCGTCCACCAGGAGAATGTTGACTGGTTCCTTGGCGGTCATGTTGCGCGCCTGCTCAGCGGTGCAGCCACATGCGTAAGGCCGCCAGAAGTTGCTCAGTGTTGACCGGCTTCGCCAAGTAATCCGAGGCGCCAGCCTCGAGGCACTTTTCGCGATCGCCCTTCATCGCTCTCGCCGTCAGGGCGATGATCGGCAGGCGCCGAAACGATGGGTTGGCCCGTATCGCCATCAAGGTCTGATAGCCGTCCATTTCCGGCATCATAATGTCCATCAGCACGATCGCAACGGCCGGAGTGGCTTCGAGCAGGCTGATCGCTTCCCGACCCGTTGTCGCGGTAACGACTTTCATGCCGCGGCGTTCCAACACGCTGCTCAGCGCGAAGATGTTGCGAGCATCGTCATCGACCAGAAGCACCGATTTGCCAATAAGATCGGCGTCCGAGTCGTGGAGCCGTTTGATCAGTCGTTGCTTGTCTGGCGGGAGATCGGCGATAAGGCGGTGGAGGAACAGGGCCGTCTCGTCGAGCAGTCGCTCGGGCGACTCAACCCCCTTGACGACGACGCTGCGCGCCATGGTGTGAAGCTGTGCGTCTTCCTCGGCCGAGAGTTGACGCCCGGTGAAGACGACGACCGGTACGTCCGATAGCTTGGGATCGTCGCGGAGCCGCGCCAAAAGGTCAAACCCCGACATGTCCGGTAGCCGCAAATCGAGTACGACGCAATCGATCTGATCCCGAAGCAGCACCTGGCACGCTTCGTTGCCGGTCTCGACCGGGACAATGTCGATATCGTCGTGGCCCAGGAGCGCGGAGATACTCAGCCGTTCCGCCGAATTGTCCTCGACCAGCAAGAGCCGTTTCCGGCGCGGTTCGGTAAAATCTTTGATTCGGCGAAGCGCCTGGTCGAGTCCTTCCTTTGTGGCGGGCTTGGTGATGAACGAAAAGGCACCACGCGCCAGCCCGTGCTGACGATCTTCGTCGAGGGTCAGGATTTGCACCGGAATATGGCGCGTAAGCTGGTTCTGCTTTAGCTCGCTCAGCACGGTCCAGCCCAGCATGTCGGGCAGGAATAGATCGAGTGACACGGCAGTTGGCTGATATTCCGCCGCCAAGGCCAAGGCTTCGGCACCGCGGGTCGCTATCAGCACCTTGAAGCCAGAGTGGCGGGCCAGGTCGGCGATGATGCGAGCGTAGTGCGCGTCGTCCTCAACGATCAAAAGCACCTTTTCGCCCGCTTGGAGCGCACTGCGATCGTCGGGAAGCTTCTCGATCACCCCTCGTTCGAGGGCTAGGCTAGCGGGCGACGGCGTCACCATCGGTGGCGGCGCAATGTTGGCCGGCATCCGTTGCGGCACCGTCGGCCCGGCATATTTCGCGGGCAGATAAAGAGTGAAGCTACTGCCGACACTCGGCACACTCGCCAGCTGGATTTCGCCACCGAGCAGATTGGCGAGCTCGCGGCTGATCGCCAAACCCAATCCGGTCCCCCCGTATTTGCGGCTGGTACTGGCATCAGCCTGTTGGAACGCCTCGAAAATGATTTTTTGTTTCTCCGGCGAAATGCCAATTCCACTATCGGACACTTCGAAGGCGATCGCGGCTGCGCCGTGGCGAAGAATGGCGTGGTCCGTCGTCCAGCCCGCGGTTGCCGGGCGAATCGCCAAGCGAACGCCGCCGTGCTCGGTGAACTTAAAGGCATTGGACAGGAGATTATTCAATACCTGCTGCAGCCGTTTGGAATCGGTTACAATACTGCGACCGAGTTTGGGATCGATCGCAACATCGAAAGAGAGACCGCGGCTTTCTGCTTCGTGACGAAATGGCCGCACTACCATATCGCGCAGATCGCTGAATAGGATTTCCTCGGCTTCGACCGAGACCGTTCCGGATTCGATCTTCGACAAATCGAGAATGTCGCTGATCAGATTTAGAAGGTCGGTGCCTGCCGCATGGATCGTGCGAGCGAACTCGACCTGCTTACTGGAGAGATTCTTGTCGGGATTGTCGGCGAGTTGTTGGCCGAGAACCAGAATGCTGTTCAACGGTGTGCGCAGCTCGTGCGACATGTTGGCAAGGAAATCCGACTTGTACTTAGAGGTCAGTGCCAGCTCAGTGGCCTTTTCCTCGAGAGCACCGCGCGCCTGTTCGATTTCCTGGTTCTTCGCCTCAACTTCGACGTTGCGCTCAGCAAGTTGTTGCGCCTTTTGTCCCAACTGCTCATTGGTCTGCTGCAGTTCACGCTGCTGCGACTGCAGCTCTCTCGCCAGCTTTTGCGACTGCTGCAACAGCGCCTCGGTTTGCATCGTTGCCTCGATGCCGTTCAGCACAATACCGATGCTCGCCGTCAGTTGATCGAGGAAGGCTACCTGTAGGGGGGTGAACGCGCTCACGGAGGCGAACTCGAACACGGCCTTGACCTGGCCCTCGAACAGAACCGGCAGGACAATGATGTTGGCTGGAATGACTTTGAACATGCCGGAACGAATCGGCACGACATTGCCCGGAACATCGGTGATAAGAATGCGTCGGCCATCGGCGGCGCATTGGCCGATCAGCCCGTCACCGATCGGGATCTGCGCCGGGTGGCCATTGGTTTCATCGCTTAAATCGGCATAGGCTGAGAGCAGCTCGAGATGTGCATCGGGTACCGCATCGACCAGATAGATGACGCCGTTCTGGGCGTTGATGAGCGGCGCCATCTCCGACAAGAGCATCTTGCCAACGATGCCGAGGTCCCGCTGGCCCTGCAGCATGTTGGTGAAGCGCGCTAAATTGGTCTTCAGCCAATCCTGCTCCGTGTTGCGGTCGGTCGTAAGACGGAGATTGTCAATCATGGTGTTGATATTGTCTTTGAGCTCGGCCACCTCGCCGCGGGCGTCGACCTGAATCGATCGCGTCAGGTCACCCTTGGTGACGGCGGTCGCGACCTCAGCGATTGCGCGCACCTGGGTCGTGAGGTTGGCGGCCAAGAGATTGACGTTGCCTGTCAAATCCTTCCACGTACCCGCGGCGCCGGGCACATGCGCTTGACCGCCAAGGCGGCCTTCGACGCCGACCTCGCGCGCCACCGTGGTCACCTGGTCGGCAAACGTCGCCAGGGTGTTGATCATGTTGTTGATGGTTTCGGCGAGAGCCGCGACTTCGCCCTTTGATTGCACCGCGAGGTTGTACGTAAGGTCGCCATGGGCAACCGCCGTGACCACCTTGACGATACCGCGCACTTGTTCGGTCAGATTGGCCGCCATGACGTTGACGGTATCGGTCAGGTTCTTCCAAGTGCCACCAACCCCGGGCACGGTAGCCTGGCCGCCGAGACGACCCTCGGTTCCGACCTCGCGGGCGACCCGTGTGACTTCCGAAGCAAAGGCGTTGAGTTGGTCCACCATGGTATTGACGGTGTTCTTGAGCTCGAGGATCTCGCCGTGGACGTCGACTGTGATCTTGCGCGACAGGTCGCCACGCGCCACCGCCGTCGTTACCTCGGCAATGTTGCGCACCTGCGTGGTTAGATTGGCTGCGAGTAGGTTAACGTTATCGGTCAAGTCCTTCCAAGTGCCGGCGACCCCCGGCACAACGGCCTGACCACCCAATCGACCTTCGGTAGCGACTTCCCTCGCCACGCGAGTTACTTCCGAAGCAAAGGCATTGAGCTGATCGACCATCGTGTTGATGGTATCTTTGAGCTGCAGGATTTCGCCGCGGACATCGACCGTGATCTTTTTCGACAAATCGCCGCCGGCAATGGCGGTCGCAACTTCGGCGATGTTGCGGACCTGACCAGTTAAGTTGCTGGCCATGGAATTGACGTTGTCAGTCAGATCCTTCCAGGTGCCGGCGACGCCGGGCACCGTCGCCTGCCCGCCGAGCTTGCCCTCAGTGCCAACTTCTTTGGCGACGCGGGTCACTTCCGAGGCGAAGGCGTTGAGCTGGTCCACCATGGTATTGATGGTGTTTTTCAGCTCGAGGATTTCGCCCTTCACGTCGACGGTGATCTTGCGCGACAGATCGCCACGTGCCACCGCCGTCGTTACCTCCGCAATATTGCGGACCTGGCCGGTCAAATTGCTCGCCATGAAGTTGACGTTCTCGGTCAGATCCTTCCATGTGCCGGCGACGCCGGGCACGTTGGCTTGACCGCCAAGCCGTCCTTCGGTGCCGACCTCCTTGGCGACACGCGTCACCTCACCGGCGAACGCGTTGAGCTGATCGACCATCGTGTTGATGGTATCCTTCAGTCGCAGGATTTCGCCGCTGACACTGACGGTAATTTTTTTTGACAGGTCGCCGCGTGCCACGGCAGTCGACACTTCGGCGATGTTGCGAACCTGTGCCGTGAGGTTGCTCGCCATCGAGTTGACGCTCTCGGTCAAATCCTTCCAGGTACCCGCAACGCCCGGCACATGGGCCTGGCCACCGAGTTGGCCTTCGGTTCCGACCTCGCGCACCACCCGGGTTACCTCGGAGGCGAAGGCGTTGAGCTGGTCCACCATCGTGTTGATCGTGATTTTGAGCTCGAGGATTTCGCCGCGGACTTCGACCGTGATCTTGCGCGACAGGTCGCCGCGCGCAACAGCGGTCGTCACTTCGGCAAGGTTGCGGACCTGATCCGTCAAATTGTCGCACATGGCATTGACGGAATCGGTCAAGTCCTTCCAGGTGCCGGCAACCCCGGGTACCACGGCCTGGCCGCCCAGCTTTCCGTCCGTGCCAACCTCGCGGGCCACGCGCGTTACTTCCGAAGCGAAAGATCGCAACTGATCGACCATCGTGTTGATGGCCTCTTTGAGCTGCAAGATCTCGCCGCGGACATCGACGGTAATTTTCTTCGACAAATCACCGTTGGCGACGGCGATCGTGACATCGGCAATATTGCGCACCTGCGCCGTCAAGTTATTCGCCATGGAATTGACGGATTCCGTCAAATCCTTCCAAACGCCTGTCACTTCGCGTACCTGGGCCTGACCGCCGAGCTTGCCGTCACTGCCGACCTCGCGCGCGACGCGCGTCACTTCGGACGTGAAGATGCTGAGCTGCTTGATCATGGTGTTAACAATGGTAGCCGAGCGCAGGAACTCGCCCTTAAGCGGCCGGCCGTCGACCTCTAACGGCACGGTTTGGGATAGATCACCACGCGCGACTGCTCCGATCGCTCGCGTCACTGCGTCGGTCGGCCACAACAAATCGTCGATTAAGGTATTGATCGAGCCTTCCATATCGACCCACGCACCCTGCGACAAACCTAGCCGCAAGCGTCGCTTGGTACGGCCGTCGCGGCCGACGATGTTGCCGACCTCTTCGAGCTGCATTGCCAAGCGCTGATTGGCCGCCACGATCTCGTTGAACGCATCCGCCACCTTGCCCGCAAGTCCCGATAAGTCGCGCGGAAGTCGGACCGAGAAGTCGCCCACGCGCACCGACTGAAGGGCGTCTAAAATGAGTTGCAACTGGGCGCGCCGCGCACGGCTGTCACCGTTGCCACTATTCCGTGTGGATGCGTGATGGGAATCATTCTGAAGGGGTGCCGGCGTAGCCTCGTTCCGGCCATCCGATTTGGCGATTCGCGCCATAAGTTTGTCCTCCCCGTGGGAACGCGCCCCGGTTGTCGTATTGGTTACCAAAAATTCGCCTTCTTTGTGATTTATCGTGGACTGCAATGTGGCAACTCTGTGGCGCCCAGCTTAGCGCCACGCCGCGCAGCAGCTAAACCATTGCCGGTGGCTCTTTTCCTGCCATCATCGGCGCCGCGCGGAATATTTGGCCCAACAGAACGGGTTTTGCCGACCATTCCCGCGAAACTGTTCCCTTCGCCTTTCGTTCGGGCTCGCCGGTTCGCGCGGGCGGAAGGTGCGAAAGGCGGTGGTCCTGCGCTAAGGGGAAGCGAGGTTGCCCTCGAGCACCGAACGGATGGCGGTTGCCAACTCCAGCCGCCGGTAGGGCTTGGCGAGAACCGGAAACTTCTCCGCGCGCGCACGGCTGCCATAGCCCGAGCACAATAAGACTCGGATTCCCGGACGCAGAAGCGTCGCTTGCCGGCCGAGCTCCCGGCCATTGATACCGTTGGGCAGCACATGGTCGGTGAAAAGCAAATCGATCGGCGAATCGCCGGCAAGGTGTTCAAGCGCATCCTTGCCATCGCTAGCCGAAATCACATGGTAGCCAAGTTCGATTAGTATCTCCGAGACCACGTCGCGCACATTCTCATCATCTTCGACGAAGAGAATATGCTCAGAGCCGCGCGGCTCAGCTTCGCCGGAAGAATTCTCTTCTCCCACCTGGGCGATCCTTAGAGTTGACCGTGTCATCGCCGAGCCCCCTTCGCTCGTGTCGTCCCTGACAACATCACCCCCAGAATTCCTCGTGGCCGATGTTATTGCCACTATATAACTAGTCAACTTACGAGCAGGTGGCGGCCAATTTCAATAGAGATCGTTGCCAAGACCAAGGTCTTTTGTCAAAGCCGTATGCAAAGGCAATGAATCAGCCGCCGTATATCGCGCGGAGCCTTGATCGGCCCGGCGGCCATGCCTAATCGGCGTGATGGATAGGCTTTCCAGCTTCGGCTTATTCGCCGTTACCGCGATGTTGGTTTGCTATGCGCTCGAATCGCGCCGCCGGTGGTTTGTCTTGGGTTTCGCTGGCGCCTGTGTGCTCGCTTCCATTTATGGCTTCCTCCAAGGCGCCTGGCCATTTGGATTGGTGGAAGCGATTTTGGCACTGGTTGCCTTGCGCCGATGGCATGCGAGGCTGGGGCGACAAGGTGATTGAGCAGGTATCGCCGTGCAGACGCGGGTCCGTGCCTGTTCGACCTTGAAAGAGGTCTATAATTATCCGGTTAAGGCAACGCGGGGCTTCGCGCTGAGCAATACACGTGGACACTCTTGTCGGGGCCGAAGGTGACCGGCGCTTTGGCATCAAGCGCAACCTCGACCAACCCGCCAAGGCCCAATCTCGGATCTCGATGAATCGGAGGTGGCCGCTCAAGGGGCCCTCCTTTGCTGACGGCTTGGACGGAATCAGCTCGACCTCAGGGCTAGACGAGCCACGACGTTAGGCGAAAAGGAATCGCCGTCCTCGACACGTCGGGTCAATTTAATCTGGTTGATAGCGATCCCCTCAAATTTGGCCCGACAGTGTCGTTTCTCAATCTCGCGCCGCTCCTCACCTTAGGGGCGTAGACGGTTTGGATCATTGCGCCGGAGCGTTTCGGGACGAACGTCTTTACGACGATGGACAACCGGTTCCCGAACTCGGCTGACCGACAATTTTCCGGAAACCGGGAAATCGCGGTTTGGCCAGTTGTAGGGCGCGTATTCAGAACGCCTGTGAGCGCTGTCGGGCTATCGAAGCAAAACCTGAATACCAGACAGCTTGGTCTTCCGCTTCGCGGGACCTTCCGCATCGTGGGTTTCTGGCCACGCCTCTTGGGAATGAAGTCCTGACGCGCGGCCTCGAAATTCGACTTCTGTCGTTTATGAGGGACGAGCCCGCGCCGGCTCCGCCTCGGGGAGGTTGATTTAGTTCCGCATTCGCAGGCAGAATTCGGTTGCTCAACTGGCTCATTACCAGTTTTGTATGGGACCGGGGGTGTCGCCAAAGGGGCGGACAATATCGCGCGGCGCGGCCCCCAGTATCCCATGTCGCCTTCGATCCATGGTTACTGACCAGCAAGGACACGATTTTGCCGAAACAGGAGCAGGAAAATAGGATTCCGGACGAGCTGCGTCTAACGGCGGTGGGACGAGTCGCCGCTGGCCTGGTTCACGATGCCAACAACGCCTTAGCCGTCGTGATCTGGAATCTGGAGCGCGCGACGGGCCCACTTCAGGCTGGCAAGGAAGCCGAAAGCGCCAAGATCGCTATTGCATCGGCTATGAAGGCCGCGGCGTTATTGCAACGGGTGCTCGAATATTCGACCCATGTTGTCTATGACCCGAGCCTCGTAAATTTGGAGGAAATACTGGCGCGGTTATTTGTCAAAGCATCGGCAACCGTCGGGGGCGACATCCGCGTCGATTGCCAAGTGGGCAACGATGTTGGACCCGTGATGGTCGACGAGACACTCCTCGAGCTTGGCTTGCTCGATCTTGTCGCTGGACTGTCACCGAGAATGGTGAGGAATGGCTCCATTTTGATGAAAGCATTGGATCTGCCTCCAGGAGAAACGCCGCCCCCCAAATCGCCAAAGGCGACCGTGCTCTTGTCCGCGGAATGCATCGGCCTTGCCAACGGCCATTTGCCGTCCGAGCAAGTGGCCATGCTAAAGCGATACGCCACACTTGCCGGCGGCAGCTTGGCTATTTCGGCGGCGGGCGATCGCTGCGAAATTCGCCTCTATCTGCCGCGCGCGGTCGCGTCCTCTGCAGATGGCGAAGTTTTCGTCTGATTTTCGTGGGACGGCGCAACCGCTTGCTTCGCCTTCGCGCCCCCATCCTGCGCAATCGCGAGATTTGGAAGGAGCGAAAAGCGGCTATCCTCCGATGCGGTTGGCCAAAAGCGCATGAGCCGACTCCGCGCTGGCAGGCTCGACACGCTCGAAATCAGTCCAATCTCTCGGCCGGCTTCGGACTGGTGCGTGGCGGCTCGAGCACTGCGTTGGTCGGCGATCTGCAGACTGTGGCCGCGAATGAGAGAATATATGGCGCTCGGGATCGACCGCTTCATTCTCTCGCGTCGCGGAACTCGTCCTGCCGCTGCTTCCTCTTAAAAGCACGACGGGCGTGGTACGCAACGGGGGGGAATGCCGGCCCGTTCGCCGAAGTGGTGCTCCCTGCGCCGACAAGCATGGCGCAGTCGTAAACGCTTGCGCTGACCTCAGCTTGCCTTCCCTTACTCCTTATCCTTCGCGGCAAAGCACAATTCATCTTTCGCCGCAGCCGCGTGAGGACGGTGGCGGAAACCCGGTCACGGGGCGAGTCTATCGCGGTCTCCCGCGTTCAAATCCCGCGCCGACGGTTCAGTCGGCCGCTGAAAACGTCGCCGCCCGGCCCATGGCCCGTAGCGACTCCTCACGTAACCTATTCCAGAGCCGGCTGGTAACATCGCCAAACTGTGGATCGGAAATAATGCGTGAATCGCGTGTCCGATGCCATCCCGTGGCCACCGTTTCCACGAAATGCCCCGGCCGGCTCGACATCACGCCGATCCGATCCGCAAGCATCGCGGCCTCGTCAAGGCTATGAGTAATGAGGAGGACGGTCGCGCTGGTTTGACGCCAGAGCCGCAAAACCTCGTCGCCCATCAACAGACGCGTTTGCTGATCGAGTGCCGCGAACGGTTCGTCCAGCAATATCAGCCGGGGCCTCAGCACCAAGGTCCGCGCTAGACAGACCCGCTGACGCATGCCGCCGGAAAGCTGGGACGGGCGATGTTCGGCAAACTCGCTTAAGCCCATAAAATCGATGGCCTCCCCAACACGTTGGCGAATCTCGGCTGCACCCAGTTTGCGGCCCCGCAATCCGAACGCAACATTGTCCCACACCGACAACCACGGGAAGCTCGCATCTTCCTGAAACACCACTCCGAGCCCTTCCGGCACGGTGCCGCCGACAAGCTTGCCCTCGAAGACGACGCGTCCCTCACTCGGTACGATCAGCCCAGCGATGATGTCGAGCAGTGTCGACTTGCCACAGCCAGAGGGCCCGATAACCGCGAAGAATTCGCCGCTATCGATGTGCATCGTCACCTCATTGAGTGCCCGCACCGACCCCCGCCCCTGAATGGCCGGGAATACATGTCCGACACTCTCGACCAAAACCGCCGCGTCATTACTCATCGGCTAACTCTTTTGGCGCGCCGTAATCGCCAACAGCGCGATGCTGCCGCATCCTGCGAAGAGAAATACCAGCACCACGATCGCCAAGATTGTCGGATTGTCGTCAACCCCGATCGACGCCATCAGGAGATGGCCGACACCATTTGTCGAGGCAAACATTTCGCCGACCAAGACGCCAAGGAGAGCCTGCGCGAAACAGATCCGGAAGGCGTCCAGAATCTCGGGTATTACCGCCGGAATCAGCAGGCGCCACGCAAAATCGCTCGGCTTCAGTCGCAAGGTCCGCGCCGATTTACGATAGACCGGATTGAGATTGCGGATCGCGGCTGCGGTAATGATTGCCACCGGCGGCAGACCATGCAGAACGCCGAAGGCGATCTTGGCAGAATCACCGAGACCAAACAGCAATAAGATTACCGGGTAGAGCGTGACTTTAGGAGTCGCGACCAGGAGATGCATGAACGGCTCGAAGCTCTGACCGATGAAACGCCAGCCGCCGAATAGGACGCCGAGCGCCAATCCTCCCGCCATGCCAATGGTGAGTGCCAGACCAAACGCCGCCGCCGTATTGGCCAGATCACGATCGAAGCTCGGCCGCCTGACCAGCACGAAAATGTGTTTCGCGGTCGCCAAGGGCGGAGGCAGAGTGTGAGCGCCCACCGCCATGGATACGATCTGCCACAGGAGCAATCCGATGATGATCACAAAGCCGGTATCGCGCCAAGAGGCGAGCGTGGGTGTTGTCATGTTGCGCTCGCACTAAAGCGGGCGCGCAAACGGCCCAGACCGATATTGATTGTTGCAACGCAAACGCCGAGTCCCAGCATCAGCCCATACATCCGCGCCGTCTTAAACATATCATAGGCGTCCGCGATAGCGTGCCCAACGCCGTGCGACGCTAGCAGAAATTCGCTGGCGATCACCGCGACGAAGGCATAGCTGACGCTCAGCGCAATGGCACCGGCAATATCGGGAGCACAGGCTGGCACCAACACACGCCAAGCGGTCGCAAACGCATCGAGCCGATGAACCCGGGCGCATTTGCGAAATACCGGTGGGATGCGGTCGAGCCCGGATAAGGTCCCCATGACCACACTCATCATGGCGTACAACACGCCCGTGGCGATGATCGGCCTGGTCCCGACACCGAGAACCACCACCAATACGGGGTAGAGCGCGAAAACCGGCAGCGCGTAGTAGCTGGCAATGAATGGTTCGGCGGCACGCCGCCAGCGCGGCGTGGCATGAAGCACAATGCCTGCGGCAACGCCCAACACGGTCGACACTGCGACGGTGATCGTGACCGAACCGAGCGTGACCAAAAAGTCATTCTGCGTATCGGGATCGGCCAGCGCGTGTCCCAGAGCCAGTACCATCACACTCGGCGGCACCAATGTCGTTGGTCTTACCCAGCCCAGACGGCAGACAAGCTCAAGGGCTGCGACTGCGACCAGCGCGGAGCCATACCGAAGCCAACGTCCCCGGGTCATGCCGACGTTACTGGAGAGGGGGGACGCCCGGCGGCAGAAATCGATTATCGGTCATTGCTTTGAAGTCGATCTTGCCCTTTGCCTCGCCGGTTAAATTCAGGACCTGCTCCAAGTTGGCGAGCGCCGTCTTGTTGAATCCGCCCTCCGACCAGAAGTGGAATCTGACCATACGCGCCACGGCGCGCTCGAGCACAGCCTGGTCGGCGCCGACCATATAAGGTCTGGCGAGATCAGCCGCCTGTTTTGGGTTCGCATAGATGAAATCGACCGCCTGTTTGTGGGTTAGCATGATGGCGCGGAGTTGCTTGGGGTGCTGATCGATCATGTCTTGCGTCGCCACGAGGAATAGCGTGGCAATCCGCGGGAAAACTTCGCCGATGTTCGCGATGACGCGGTATTTGCTCTCGTCGCGGCTGAACAGCGGCTCGTATTCATAGGTGGCATCGATCTTGCCGGCGTCGAGCGCCGCAATCCCCGCGCCGGTGCCTACCGGCACGGCATTGACATCATGCAATGTCATGCCGTTCTTTTTCAGCAATAGCTCGGCATAGACATAGGTGACGCCCCCCGGGGCGGTAATGCCGAGATTGCGGCCGCGCAAATCGCGGAAGCTGTGATAGGGCGATTGCTTGGGCACGACCCAGGAATTGTCATCGGCACTGTCGACGCCGACGCCGACAATCTTGACCGGCAGCCCAGCGGCGATGCCGGTAACCGTTGCCCCAGCCGAGACTTCGCCAAAACCAAGTCCGCCCGCCAACATATTTCGGATCGTTGTGCCGCCGCCTTGCGAGGAAATTACGTCGGTGACGTCGACTCCGTTCTTCTGGAACAAATGTTGCGCCAGGGCGATTGCCCATGGAACCGTCGGCATCACTTCGCCATAGTGCGAGAGATGAATCGAGTCTGCTCGAGCACCGGTGCAAATTGACAGCAGGCCAACGAGCGCGAGCACAAATTTACGGAACATCTGTTTCTCCCTTTGTTGGCGTGCGGCACGCGAGCGTCCGTCTTCTGCACCATCTCAGCGATCCGCACCAATTTACGCCATTGGGCTCTTAGGTCCACCACGTGGACGCCGCGGTCGCGCAAGCGTCTTCGCCAAAAGCCTGAAGGCGGATAGCGCTCGGCAAAATGATGAAGTGAGAACCGCCCGCCGACGAAACCCGATTCTGATCCGAGCGACACACTTCACCAGTTCGCGTTGAACCGAGCGGTTGATATCAGTTGGGGCCCGCGTCGAGGTGTGTCGGCGGTCGCCCCTACCGTAACTTGGCAAACCGCAAAGCATTCCATCGGCTATCGCCGGGCAAGGGTTTCTGAGATTCAAGGCCGATTTAGCGGCCGAGCGCGACATGGCCCACCTAGACCCGGGCTCACCTCGAAGCTCTTGGTCGCGCTTGCGTCCGGTTTGCTATCGCGCACCCTGGTTAATTCCGGGCGATCCTCTGCGGCGACGCGAACCGGACTGAGAGTGTTTCGATTACTGCACGGTACGATGGTCGACTGCCAGCGCGGTGGCGTCGCCCCGGTAGGCGATCTGCACCCCTTGTGCTCACCGCTTGGTCAGCGTTTCATCGCCTGGCGACGCTTTGGGTCGATGCCGCTTTGCCGTTTGAAGACTTGAACCCGGATCGGTTGGCGTCCGAGGTCGGGCATGTGCTGGTCCCGATGCACACGGCATTGGCGCGGGACCAAATCACCAACTGAGGCGTGCTTGTGATCGGGCGCAGGGGGGATCCAGATCGAGAAAAAGCTGAAGCCACGGCCGCAGGGTGGACGCCCTTTGCCGACGCCCCATACGCAAGGCTGTTCCGGCGACCAGATTGGCTGGTGCCACGGTTGCTTAGGCAGCGTTGCTGGCGTAGACGCTTTGATTACCGTAGGTCGCGGCGTGCATCCCTGGGTCCGGCACAACTCGCAGCCACCTATTCCTAACCGGATCGCGCCCGCTGTCACATCGGCCGGTTCTCATTCGTCACTAACGCGACGCGGTGCGACGATGGAGTGTGACCGATGGACGAACGCGAATGGCTGGCAAAGCGATTCGAAGAAAACCGAAGTCACTTGCGCGCGGTGGCCTACCGGATGCTTGGCTCGCTGAGCGAGGTGGATGACGCCGTTCAGGAAGCTTGGCTGCGCTTGAGCCGTGCTGATGCCGAAGGGATTGAAAATCTCTCCGGATGGCTGACGACGGTCGTCGGACGCGTTTGCCTCGATATGTTGCGGTCGCGGAAGTCGCGCTCGGAAGAATGAATTGACGTCCACCTCCCCGACCCGGTCTTGAGTCGTGACGACTCGACAGATCCCGAACGCGAGGCGTTGTTGGCCGACTCCATCGGTCTTGCGCTGCTCGTGGTTCTCGAGACGCTCAAGCCTGCTGAGCGCATTGCGTTCGTGTTGCACGACATGTTTGCTGAGCCTTTTGATGAGATTGCCACGATTGTGGGGTGTTCCCCGGTGGCGGCAAGGCAGCTTGCAAGCCGCGCCCGCCGCCGAATCCACGGAGCGGCAGTGCCGGACGCCGATCTTAGACGTCAGAGGCGAGTTGTTGATGCCTTCCTTGCGGCGGCGCGTGGCGGCGACTTCGAATCACTCCTCGCTGTGCTCGACCCTGATGTATTGCTCCGCACGGATCGAGGTCCTCAAGCGTCGCGGGAAATCCGTGGCGCTCGAGCCGTCGCCCAACAGGCGCAAACCTTCTCCCGTCTGGCTGAAACGGTCCAGCCGGTGCTCGTTAATGGTACCGCGGGTATTGTTTCGTGGCTTCGGGATGGGCGGCCATTCTCGGTCATGGGCTTTACGATAAAAAACGGAAGAATCGTCGAGATCGACATACTCGGCGATCCGGCGCGGCTTCGCCGGCTCAACCTCGGAGTCCTCAATCGCTGACGTTGCAGCTTCCTCGGATGATTGGACGCCAACGCTGTGAATCGCGCCGCCGGCGTGTCTCGTTCACGTGATTTTGCTGTGGTCAATGAAGGCGCCGGTCAGGCTGTGCTACGAGCCCCAATATGCCTCTCGTCAGAAAAGGGCCACGGCGCTCAGAGGTCGGGATCGTGCAATAGCGCCTCGGCGCGAAGCTGCAGCGCGTCGAGAATCTCGTACACTTGCCGTTTGGACAGACCGCGCAGAAGCCAGTCGTGTCGCCGTCGCGAGACCGGCGCGATCCTGGAAAGCAGCTCATCGCCCCTGGGCGTAAGCGAGAGCAGCTTGATTCTGCTATCACTCGGATGACGCGTCCGGCGGACGAGGCCACGGCGGATCAGCGCTCCCGACGAACGGCTGATCCATGCTTTGTCAATTCGCGTCCGTCGACTGATTTCGCTTATTGCTAATGCCTCTTTGCCGCCGAGCTGGGCAAGAATCCAAAGCTCGGCGTTGCGGAGGTGAAACCGCGTTTCGAAGGTGATGGTTGCGGCGCGCACTAACGTTTCCCCGAGTTGCACTAGCCGCACCTGAACATATTCCTGGAGCGGAATGTGATCGCGATCCTCGAGCGGTGCGGTGTGCCTGATCAGGTTCCGCGTTCGGCGTTCTCTGGTGATGCGGGTTCCTGTCATGGGGACCATGGGTTTCTTTTCGCGATCGCCGGTCACTTGTTCTACCTATCCGACAAAGTGGGCGCGAAAGCCTCCGGACGCCTCAATACGCAAGCCGCGATTCGTCGGTGATTCGGCGTCGAACGCAAGGGGAGGGCAAAAGAATGAACGAGAAATACTGGCGACGCAACTCGTCGGGGCGGTGCGCGTATCAGATGTCTTGACAACAGATCGTCGCGCGACCTTAAAATTGCTCTGTCGGCGGGTTGAGTGCGAGCCCAAAAAAGGACAAGCTGAGGCAAAAGCGCCCACATCGCCGAGGAGGAGCGCATGACGACAAGGCGTAACAACAGCGGCCCCACCGACGGCCAGCTTCTCGCCATGTACGAGCGGATGTTGCTGATCCGGCGAATGGAGGAGCGTCTGCGCGACGACAGTGCGGCGGGAAAGCTCCCAGGTGCCGTTCATCTCTATATTGGCCAGGAGGCCTGCGGCGTCGGCGTCTGCGCCCATCTTGAGGAGACCGACTGGGTCACCAGCACCCATCGTGGCCATGGCCATTTCCTCGCCAAGGGCGGCGACCCAAAGGCGATGATGGCGGAGATCTGGGCCAAACGAACGGGCATCTGCAAAGGCATGGGAGGATCGATGCACGTTGCCGACTTGTCGAAAGGCATTCTCGGCGCGAACGGGATCGTGGGCGGTGGACTAGCGATTGCCGCGGGCGCTGCGTTCGCGGCCAAGCTCGACGGCAAAAGACGAATTGCGGTTTGTTTCTTCGGCGACGGCGCGTCCAATCAAGGGGTGTTTATGGAAACAATGAACGTCGCAACGCTTTGGCGTCTGCCGCTCATCTTCATGTGCGAGAACAATCAATTCTCGGAATTCACGCCGTCGAAGGAAGTCACCGCTGGCGAGATCGCTGACCGGGCACGCGCTTTCATGACGGCGTCGGTGGTGGATGGCAACGACGTCATCGCGGTGTGGCGCGCTGCGGCCGACGCCATCGATCGCGCGCGCTCCGGGGAAGGTCCGTCCTTCATTGAAGCAAAAACCTATCGCATCAGGGGCCATATCGAAGCTGAGCCGATGATGCTTGGCGGCGGCAAGTACCGTGACGACGCCGAGATTCAGGAATGGACCAAGAAATGCCCGATTGCGCGACTGAAAGCTCATCTCCTCGAGGCCGGCACCGCGCCGGCGAGCGCGCTCGATGACATCGAGACCCGGATCCGCGGTATCGTCGGTGACGCCGCTGCCTATGCCGAGGCTGGGGAGCCGGCTGATCCGGAATTGAGCTTCGACCTCATGTTCGCTGGAGAGCGGGCCTAAGAGGAGAATTGCGATGGCCAAGAAACGCTACGTCCAGGCGATTAATGACGCCCTCTTCGAGGAAATGGAACGGGATCCTAAGGTGATCCTGTTCGGCGAAGACGTAGAACTGGCGATCATGGGCGATACAAGAGGGTTGCTCGCAAAATTCGGCCGCGACCGCATCCGCAATACGCCGATCTGCGAGGCGACATTGACAGGAATGGCGGTCGGCGCCGCGGCCGCTGGCTACCGGGTGATTCTCCACCTGATGTTCTCCAATTTTATCTATACGGGGTTCGATGCCATCGCCAATCAAATGGCCAAGCTGCGGCTCATGACCGGAGGCCAGCTGAAACTCCCGATCACCGTGTTATGCGGTTATGGCGGCGGTCGCTCAACGGCGGCACAGCACTCCGACACGCCTTATCCAGTGCTGATGAATGTCGGCGGTGTCCACGTGCTGACGCCGTCGAATGCGGCGGATGCAAAGGGCCTGTTAAAACAGGCGATCCGCAGTGACAACCCCAGCTTCTTCATGGAGGCCAGCGGCCGAGGCGGAGAGACCACCGAGGTTCCCGATGGCGATCACCTTGTTCCGTTCGGCTCGGCCTCGATTCTGCGGGAGGGCAAAGACGCGACCGTGGTGGCGATCGGACATATGGTCAAATTGGCGTTCGAGGCGGCAGATCAGCTTGCAAAGCAAGGAGTGAACGTCGACCTGATTGACCCGCGCACCTTGGTACCGCTCGACGAAGCCACCATCATTCGTTCGGTCGAAAAGACCGGGCATTTGGTCGTGGTGGACGAGGCTCGCGACCGTTGCAGCGCCGCGAGTCAGATCGCGGCGGTCATCGCCGACAAGGCATTCGCTGCGCTAAAAGGGCCGATTAAGCGCGTTACCGTTCCGAACGTCGCGATGCCTTATGCCGCAATTGCTGAACGCCGCCTTTTGCCAAACCCGACATCGATTGCCGAGGCCGTGACCGCGGCGCTCGCGGCCTAGCCCATGAGAGTGAGTGTCAAACTGGTCCGCGTTGGCATGAACATGGAAGAAGCGACGGTCACCAAATGGCACAAGCAGCCGGGCGAACTCTTCAGAACCGGTGACATTCTGTACGAAATCGAGACCGAAAAGGTAACGCAGGAAGTCGAGGCTACGGGCGACGGAATGCTGCTTGAGGTGTCGGTTCCCGCGGGAGAGATTGCCAAAGTTGGGGAACAGATTTGCGTGGTCGATCTCGAGCCATTGAAACCGAAACCGAGAGAGTGATCGCAGAGGAAACAATATGCATCGAGTCAAGGTCACGGCAACGGCGCACACCGGTGTGACGGTTTCGAACATCGATCGTTCGATCTCGTTCTACCGCGACGTCCTCGGATTTGAGGTTACTGACAAGATCAATTGTCGCGGCGAGCTCTTCGAGCAGGTCACCGGGGTCGCGAAGGCCGAAATTGTCGTCGCCTACGTCAAAGCGCCGGGCCATGTGTTGGAATTGTTGCAATATACCGGTCCCGGTGACCGCGTCCGAAGTACGGCCCGTCCGTGCGATCCGGGCGCTCTCCATCTTGCATTTAGGGTTCGGAACATCGAGGCCGTGATCGCCGCTGTCCGCGAAGCCGGCGTCATGCCGGTCAATTCGGTAATTCCTGAAGTGGCCGATGGACCGGCCAAAGGCCTCAAAGCGATCTATACCAGGGACCCGGACGGCATCGTGATCGAGTTCATGGAGGATCCGCGTTTCGCAAGCGAATAAATACCGCCAGGGAGGACAAGCAGATGACAAGGCTGAGCGGCAAGGTGGCGTTGATTTCCGGCGGTGCAGGCGGCATCGGCGCGGCAACCGCCGCATTGATGGTCAAAGAGGGCGCCAAAGTCGTCATCGCCGATCTGGTGAAGAACGGGCCCGAGATCGCTAAGGGCGTCGGTGCGGATTTTGTCTCTCTCGACGTCACCAGCGAAGCCCAATGGGAGCACGCGGTCCGCGAGACGGATGCGAAACATGGCGGCATCCATATCCTTGTCAACGCCGCGGGAATCGAAGGCGATCAAAGGAACAATTCGTTGATGACAACGAGCCTCGAAGAATGGCGACGGGTCCACGCCGTCAATCTCGACGGTACCTTTCTCGGCTGCCAGAAGGTGATGCCTGTCATGGAACGGCAGAAACACGGCTCGATAATCAACATCTCGTCGATCGTGTCTTTCTTTCCGATGCCCTTTAACTGCGCCTATGGCTCAAGCAAAGCGGCCGTACTGCATCTCACCAAGTCGGTTGCGGCCTGGGGTTCCCGGAACGGGAATCAGATCCGGTGCAATTCCGTGCATCCAGGGCTGATCCGCACGCGGATGCTGCTCAACATTGTGGCACAGCGCTCGCCGCCATCGAACGATGATGGCAATGCGGCGGCAGAACGCCTTGCTAAAGCGACATTGCCGCTTGGGGCATTGGGCGCGCCCGAAGACGTCGCGCGGCAAATTCTCTACCTCGCCTCGGATGAAGTCATCCCAAGTGACTGGTTCGGAATTCCGCGTTGATGGCGGCTGGAGCCTCAATCTTGGCGGCATGTTGGGACCGCGCTGAAGCCGACGGAAGGAAGAGATGCAAGCAGCCGTATTCAAAGCCATTGGGCAGCCCCTGCAGATTGAGCAAGTTGTCGATCCTATACCAGTAGGCCGGGATGTCGTGATTTCGGTCGGCCGCTGCGGCATCTGCGGTAGCGATCTTCATGTGACGGAAGACCCATCCTTTCATTTGCCGTCGGGCACCGTCCTCGGTCACGAATATGCGGGTGAAATCGTCGCCACCGGCTCCGACGTCGAGCAGCTTCGCGGCGGCGACCGGGTGGCGGTCGTTCCGATCCGAAGCTGCGGACGCTGCGCAGAATGTCTCGCCGGGCAACCGGCGTGGTGCACAACAAAACGGCTCGAGGGCGGCGGATACGCTCAATATTCCGTCGCCGACGAACGGCAATGCGTGAGGCTGCCGAACTCACTTTCGATGGCGGACGGTGCAATTGTCGAGCCGTTGGCCGTGGCCCTGCACGGCGTCAAGTTGTCGGGTCTGGTCGCTGGGGCTAAGGTTTTGGTCATCGGCGCGGGACCCATCGGAATCGCCGTAGCCTTCTGGGCCAAGCGGCTCGGCGCCGGCCGCGTTGCAGTGACCGCGGCGTCACGACTTCGCGAAGCGTTGGCGATGGAGGTGGGCGCAACGAGTTTCGTTGATCCGCTCGACAATGGCCCTGAAGCGGTCAGTAGGGCGCTCGGTGGCCCTCCCGACATCGTGTTCGAGGCGGTGGGAAAGCCGGGCCTGATCGCCCAGTCCATCGCCCAGGTCCGGCCGCGCGGCACCATCGTGGTGCTCGGCCTTTGTGCCAGCGCCGACACTTTTGTGCCGTTTGCTGCCGTAGCCAAGGAAGCGCGGATTCAGCCCTCCGCCTTTTGGGAGATCCGCGATTTCGAAATCGCCATCGACACGCTGGAAGCCGGCGCAGTCGCGCCACGGCACATGATAACCGATACCGTGTCGCTCGGCGACATGCCGGCAGCTTTTGAGGCGCTGCGGCATCGCACCACACAATGCAAAGTTTTGGTACAGCCCTAGACAGCACTATTGACGCCAATGCCGTTCAGCGTTATCGGCGGCTTGAACACGGTCTGTAAAACGGTCGCAGCGTCTTATTGCGGTGGCAGTTGGTTTGGATAGCCTAGGGGCATAAACTTCGTCCTTTCGAGTGTATTAGCCGCCGGACTAGTCTAGCGCCCATGTGGCCAAAGCCGTTTCATCGCTTGGCTGAAGGTCTCGCCCTTGGCCCAACCTTTTTGCTTTAGGATGTCGCCGACGATTTCATAGAGCCTCGCCAGTTTCTCATCGATAGCAGCCGACTCCCGCAGAACGGAGATCGCTTGCTCGCTTTCCTCCCTGGTAAGATCCTTTGGTGGGCGACCGGCCTCAAGCATTTCGGCATAGCGCTCGGCTTGTCTTACTTCGGCCGCGATTTCCCGGCGCATGCGCTCCAAGTTTAGGAACGCCTGCTCGAGATCGGCGGCCGACATCTCAGACACCGACTTTTCTACCGCGCCGACGATGAAGCGATCAGCCATGGTCACGTCTCCGTTGTGCAATTTGAAAAGCAGGGCAGGAGCTTCGCCTGACCCGAAGTGCCGCTAGATTAGATCTTCCCCTTGCCAAGTCGGGGTGCTCCATCTCGTAATCACCTCGTGAGCGTGTCGCAATCGGTGCGGTGCGCCAGCAGGCAATCTTCGATGGCAGTCTGATGCCGGAAGTATTGGACCAGGAACAGACCGGCGACGATGAGCGCGAGCGCGATTGCCAGCCCGATAAGGGCACCGGTTCGCCGATTGTTGTCCTCGTCGTCGGCCAACAAAACCTCCCGGGGGCCGCAGCAGCTGCGATGACCATGATTTGGTTCGATCACCGGTCCTTCTTGATACCAGGCCTTACTTTAGCAACATTAGCGGCTTTAGCAGCGGTTGAGCCGCGAACCTATTGTGGACCTCGCGGGTATTGGCGCTTGAGTTCCGCTCAAAGAGGCGACAAGGCGTTGATCGCTGGCGTCGATCAGGTCGGCCTCAGTTCTAAACTTCCCCATGAAGCAGCTTCGATATAAATGTTTCGCCAACGCAATTTTCGCCAGACATAGGGTTTTTAGCATCGCGAAGATGGGTATAAATAAGGGACGCAATGTGAGATCATTTAGTTAAGTTATTGAAAGGACTAGAAACTTCTAGCTCTAAGGGAGGAGCCTATGGCCGATCGGATCCTAACGACTCATGTTGGCAGTCTACCGCGCCCGCAAAAGCTGCTGGACCTTAGCCAAAAGCGGACGCTTGGGGAGAAGTTTGACGAGACGGCGTTCAATCGCGAGATGAAAGACGCCGTGAGCGACGTGGTGCGCCGGCAGAAAGAAGCCGGCATCGACCTAGTCAACGATGGCGAGCTCGGCCACACCATGGGCTGGGCGTACGATTATGGCGCCTGGTGGTCCTATGTGGTGCGGCGGCTTGGCGGCGTTGAGGTCGCCGACAAATCGCTGTGGGAGACCACCTTATCGGCGCACACCAAGGCGCCGATGGCGCCGAAGGATTTCGTTGTCGGTGATTGGCTCACGCGCCGCGACATGGCGCGGTTCCAGGATGCCTATATGGACCCGCACTCGGGTTGCGGTCTACCTGAGCAGTTCATGACCAACCATAGTCCGCTGGTAAGCGGTCCTATTACCTATAAGGGTCAGGCGGATATCAAGCGCGACATTGAAAACTTCAAGGCCGGCCTTAAAGCCGCCGGCCTCGGCACCGATGGCGCGTGGATGAACTCGATCGCGCCGGCGAGCTGCGCGCGCATGCCCAACGCGCACTACAAGACCGAGGAGGAGCTGCTCTACGCCTGCGCCGATGCAATGCACGAAGAATATAAGGCAATCATCGATGGCGACTTAATCGTCCAGCTCGACGATCCCGCCATAGGCGAGAACTGGGACCAGCATGCGGCAGAGCCCAGCATCGAGGGCTATCGGCGCTATACCAAGATGCAGATCGACGCCCTCAACCACGCAATCAAAGGTCTGCCGCCCGACAAGATCCGCTTCCATCTGTGCTGGGGAAGCTGGCACGGCCCTCACACGACGGACATCCCGATGAAACACATCGTGGACCTGATGCTGGCCGTGAATTGTGACTACTACTCCTTCGAATCCGCTAACGTCCGCCATGAGCACGAATGGAAGCTATGGAAGGATGTTAGACTGCCCCCGGGCAAAAAGATCCTACCGGGCATCGTCACTCATTCGACGAATCTCGTCGAAGATCCTGAGCTCGTTGCCGACCGCATTTGCCGCTTTGCCGAAGTAGTCGGCCGCGATAGCGTCATCGCTTCGACCGACTGTGGCCTCGGCGGCCGTGTACACCCGCTGATCGCTTGGGCAAAGCTCAAGACGCTTTCCGAAGGTGCGGCGCTCGCGACAAAACGCCTGTGGCAGCGCGCCGCAGCCTGAGCGCCCTCAGAGGGCGGCCCGGGATGAGCGAGTAGGCGACAGGAGCGGCAGAAATCCGCAGGCCAACCAAAGCAGCCCGCACAGGAAAGCAAGGCAAAGACACTCCGATGAAACGTCGGCAGCGGGCATCGCTCGGTTCAGTGGTCGGAATGACTACGCCGCAGGCGGCGCGCGAGCGCGGTCACAGGAGGGACAGCCGGTTTCAGCCGAGCGGCGCTCGATCGCGGTTGTGCAACCGCTCACCATCAAAGTCGACAGCGGGATAGCGGGCGGCGGCGTGTTCGCTGTGGAAGGTGTGGCAAGCGCGGCGCAGATCGGACAAGAATGGGTGGGGTTAGGCTGGTGGTTCTTCGGCGCATCTGCTGACGGCAGATGACAGATCGGCGTGGCGTCGCCGTTGTGAGAATGTCGACCGCAAGCACCATTGGAATGCGTGCCTGCACGACCGTCGCGAACATGGCGGGGCGAACGGTGAACCATGCGATGATTTCCGGAGTTGAATCGGGTCCCCAACACCGGCAGAGCGCCCGATGCACCAATGGAGTCTTCGTAACATTCGACTGTGACCGCTGACGGCTTGGTCGATCAGTCCCCTCCGATTTTCCCCGAACATTGCCGAAGTCTTGGGCGTGCGCAACATTCAAAAATGGAATTTCGTGCGCACTCCAGAGCCGCGTCAAAGCACGACGATCCATCGTGCGGTCACGGCATGCCATTTGATTCAGACGAGGCTTCCCTCCTTTAGAATTTTTCACTCGCGGTGGAACGCTTCTCCGATCGCGGCCGAGACGGCCTTGATCCGCGCAGCGCGGCGCATGTCCTGATGCACGATAAGCCAGACGATGCGGCGTGCCGGAACGTCATCGGGCCAGACGCGAACCAGATCAGCGGATGAGTTGCCGAGAAAGCAGGTTAACTCGGCAATACCAACCTCAGTCGCGGCAGCCCTGAGCTGGATAATCGGACTGTCGCATCGGAGCGCGATACGCGCACCTTCAAGTGACTCGCCCATGAAAAACGAACTCGTCGCAGCCGGTGCGCCTGTGAAGGTTATCAGGTCATAGCCGGCCAGTCCCTTGCCTCGCACCGGGCTACCCCACCGCGCAAGATAGCGTGGCGACGCATAGAGCGCGAAGCCGACCTCTCCAAGCTTGCGGCAAACGAGATCCGCGGATGAGGGGCGCGCGAATCTAATCGCAAGATCGGCATCGCGCCGCGCGATGTCCAGCGAGCGGACACCCGTGATGAGATCAATGCGCAACTCGGGGTGGCGCTGTCGCAGCGCAGCGATCGCCGGGGCAACGAACTGATGGGCGAGCGCCTCGGTGGTCGCCACTCGGACTGTACCCGTTACCACCGTGTCACGCCCTGCCGCAATTCGCTCAAGATCGAGGGCTGCATTTTCCATTGTCATGCACTGGCGAACCACCGCCTCTCCAGCCGACGTGGTGACGAAGCCGTCAGGTGTGTGGTTGAGCAGCATCACGCCCAGGCGCGACTCGAGCACTGCAATCCGCCGTCCAACCGTTACGTGACCGACACCTAGTTCGCGAGCCGCTCCCGACAAGCTCCCTGTGCGCACCACGGCGAGAAAGAAGCGCACATCGTCCCACTGCCACGTTCCCGATGTCCTGTTCATAAATAAACAGCATATGTGAACAAACTGACGCTGCAAACAATTGTCCGATCGATCGTCTATCTCCTCGGCACGCCTCAACAGGAATCGCGAGGGTCTTGGCGGCGTATAGCAGTGATTTTTCGAGTTGCGGTCATTGCGCTGGCGGTAGCCCTTCGGGCACCGGCGCTACTGGCCGGCCTGGCGCTCTCCGGAAATGAAACGGCGTCCTGACGCTCATATGTTCGGCAGGGATGCCACCTTGCTCATTTCAGTTGGGCAAGCCGGCGCCGCGGTCTTGTTGCCGAGCCCAGTGCGAATCCCGGGATGGCCGGTCGCAGCCAGCATCGGCCTAATGGTTGCGGTTTTCTGGCCAACACCGGTCATTTGCCGATCTCGACGGGCAAGCCCGGTCATGTGCATCGGTCTGGGCTACGGCGACAGCTCCACAAATCCGAAATGGGTGCCGCGGCGATCGCTAAGAAATAGGAGGTTATGGTTTCGTGCGCCGCCGGGGAGGCCGGATTGGCGCGATTGACGGCATCGCGCTTATTTTCTGAACAACGCCGCATAAAAGGCATATCGGAAGCGAATCTTGATGCTTTGCCGCCTCATCAGCGGGTTCCATTTCTTTCTGGTGGCAGCGATCCAGACATGGCGAGCAATCCGGTCACAATCATCGCCGGCGTACGGGTCAAGCAGGAGTAAAGAGGCAAAGAGCATGGCACATACTTTGCAGCGCCCTACCAACGATTGGCACCATCAGTTGTTGGCGGGCAAAAAACCATGCGCATAACACGACGCAATTTCCTCAAGGCAGGCACAATGGCGGCGGTGGCGGCGGATTTGCCGATGCCGTTCATCACGCGGGCGGACGCCGCGGACGAAATTATCCTTGCTAGTCTATACGACCTCTCGGGTCCGTTCGAAGAAGTCGGCAAGCAGATGTACGACACGCTGACGCTTGCGGTCGAAGAAATCAACGCGTCGGGCGGCCTGATCGGCAAGAAAGTTCGGGTAGTCAGCTACGACCTGCAAAGCAATTTGCAGGTGTCCGCGCAATACGCGCAGCAGGCCGCGCTCAAGGATCGCGCCGCCGTCGTCCACGGCGGCATCACCTCGGCGTCGCGCGAAGTGATCCGTCCGGTGTTGGACAAATACAAGACACTCTATTTCTACGACACGCCATACGAAGGCGGCGTCTGCGACCGCAACACGTTCTGCGTTAGCACGACTCCAGCGCAGACCGTCGAGAAGCTCATCGACTATGCCTGCAAGAATTGGGGAAGGAAGGGCTACACGCTTGCCGCCAATTACAACTACGGGCAGATCACCTCCGATTGGGTGAAGAAGTTCGTTCACGATCATGGTGGCGAGGTGCTGGGTACCGAATTTTTTCCCTTCGACGTCACAAATTTCGGCAGCACGCTGGCTAAGATTCAGTCGGTCCAGCCGGATTGGGTTATTTCCGTGCTGGTCGGCGGTACGCCCCTCACGTTCTATCGCCAGTTCGCGGCGGCGGGGCTCAATAAGAAAATTCACGTTTGTTCGACCACGTTCGGCGGTTCGAACGAAGAGGCCGTGCTGACTACCAACGAAAGCGACGGCATCGTCGTCTGTTACAACTATCTGGAACAGATCAAGTCACCGGCGAACGAAGCCTTTCTGAAGCGGTTTCATGCACGCTTTGGCAGCAAGTATCCGGCGCTGACCGAATTGCCGATGTCGAGCTATCAAGGCGTGCATCTGTGGGCTGCTGGCGTGAAGAAGGCGGGCTCGGCCGAGCGCATGAAGGTCATCAGGGCACTGGAGAGTGGCATTAGTCTCGAAATGCCTAGCGGCAAGATCACGATGGATGGTGCCACGCATCACGTGACGCAAGACGTGCACCTTGCTTCCTACAAGGACAAGGTTCCGATCGTCTTGGAGACGTTTCCGCGGCAGCCGCCCGCGGACACCGCCGCCGTTTGCAATCTGTTCAAGAATCCGAACGACCATAAACAATACGTCATCAAGGTCAGCTGAGCCAGGGACAAGCGCTGGAAGGTAGACGGAAGAGCGTGCCGCCGGCACCCGGTTGAGTGTGTAAGAGGAGCTTGTCGTGGCTTTTGCGACCATTGTCGGTTTGGAAGTCGTGTACGCCGTAGCAATGCTGATTCTGGTCAGTCTCGGTCTCGCCATCGTGTTCGGGATGATGCGCGTTATCAATTTGGCCCATGGCGAATTCATGGTCATGGGTGGCTACGCCGCTACCTTCGCGATCCATCATGGCGTTAATTTCTGGCTTGCGATCATCGTCGTGCCGCCGGTCATCGTCGGGGCCATCGGCGTCGTGATCGAACGCACCATCATCCGCTTTCTCTATGGCCGCATGTTCGAGACCTTGCTGGCGACGTGGGGGTTAAGCCTGTTCCTCGTCGGCCTGATGACAGTGATCTTCGGCGACGATACGGAGGGCGTGCCGATGAGCATGCCAGGCCTCCATATCGGCCCCTATCAGGAAAGCGGTTATAACCTGTTCGTCATCGGCTTTTCGGTGCTGTTGATCGGTGCGGTCTATGCCTTTCTCCGCTACACGAGGCTGGGTCTGTTGGCGCGCGCAACGATGCAGAATGCGCCGATGGCCGGTGCGTTGGGTACGAACACGTCGAGCGTGTACGCGGCGACCTTCGCTTTGGGTACCGCGCTCGCCGGTTTGGCGGGCGGGATCATCGCACCGATCGCGGGCGTGGTACCGACCACTGGCGGCTCCTATATTGGCCAAGCCTTCATCACGGTGTTGGGTGGTGGCGCATCGGCTCTCGCGGGCGTGGTGTCGGCCTCTATTCTATTTGGCGTCGTCGATCAGGCGGCCACCTTCGCGACCAATGCCGTTTTCGGCGAGGTCGCGCTGCTGTTGGCCGCAATCGTGTTGATCCGGTTATTGCCAAACGGCATCACCGGCCGCTTTTTCCGCAGGAGCCTCTAGTGAACGTCGGGCGTTTCTCCAGCTACGGGGTGCCGGCGGCGATCGGCCTCGCGCTGCTGTTTGGACTTCCGCACGTCGTTGACCTGTTCGTGTTGCTTCAGGTCACGCTGTACGTCGTGATGGCGATTCTCGCCTTGAGCCTCGGTTTTGTCTGGGGTTACGGCGGTATCCTGTGCCTTGGCCAGTCGGCGTTCTTCGGTCTCGGCGCCTATGCCTATGCCATCGCCGTCTTCAATATCGGCGAAAGCTCGCTTCCCGTCGTGATCGCAATCCTGCTGCCGACCTTGTTCGCCGCTGCGCTGGGTTACCTGATGTTCTACGGCCGGATCAGCGAGGTCTATGTCGGCGTGATCACGCTGACGGTGACCCTAATCCTCTTCAACGCTGTCAACTCCACGGCCAGTCCCGAGTATCGCATCGGCAATGCACCGATCGGCGGCTACAATGGACTGCCGAACGTGCCGTCGCTGAACTTCCCCTTTAATCCGGACAACGCTTTGCAGCCCGACGATATGTACATGGTGGCGATGGTGACGCTGCTCATGGTCTATTTTGGTATCCGCTGGATCTTGAGGACGCGGTTCGGGCGGGTTCTGGTCGCGATCCGCGAAAACGAGCGGCGGGTGGAGTTCATCGGCTTCGACACGCGGTTGCACAAGCTCGCCGCCTTCTCGCTTGGCGCCGGCATCGCAGGGGCCGCCGGTTGTTTGTTCGTCAATTGGGGCAGCTATGTCAGCCCCACGAGCTTCAGCATGATCCAATCGGCGCAGATCATCATCTGGGTAATGGTCGGCGGCGTTGGCACGCTGATCGGGCCAATCCTCGGCGCCGTTGCGCTGTCTTGGCTGACCGCCGAGGTTGGGACCCAGCATGTCGTCAATGCCGACATTTTGTTCGGCGGGATCCTAATTGTCTTTGTGCTGCTGGTTCCACGTGGTTTGGTGCCAATGCTGACCGAGCATATCTGGTCGCGCGTTATGCAGCCAAGCCGGAAGGTCGCAGTCGCAGCGAAATTGGCGGCCCCGGGAGGTCGCGCGTGACCGCAGTCCCCCTGATCGAAACGCGTCAACTGACGATGAATTTCGGTGGCGTCCAGGCCGTGCGAAACGTCGATTTTTCTGTTGC
This sequence comes from uncultured Alphaproteobacteria bacterium, assembly GCA_963804725.1. GTDB lineage: Bacteria > Pseudomonadota > Alphaproteobacteria > ATCC43930 > CGMCC-115725 > JAATGI01. The sequence continues at coordinate 996,281 of CAWDRN010000001.1, forward strand.
GGAGGGTGAGCTGCGCTGTCTCATTGGCCCTAACGGCGCCGGCAAGAGCACGTTCTTTAAAATGCTGACGGGACAGCTAGTGCCGACGGGCGGCGAGGTTCGGTTTCGCGGTCGGCCAATCAGCGGCCGCCAGCCGCACGAAATCGCGCGGCTTGGCATTGGCATCAAGACCCAAGTTCCCAGCGTGTTCGACGGTCTGACCGCGCATGAGAATTTTTGGCTTGCCGCCAGCCGCGGCAAGCGCGGCCGCGCCGTTGATCGGGCCGTCGACGAGGCGATCGAGCGCCTGATGCTGCGCCCGATTGCGGGTCGCCTGGTCGGCCAACTGGCCCATGGTCAGCGGCAATGGGTCGAGCTGGGTCTCGTGCTGCTGACAGAACCAGTCGTGATCCTACTCGACGAACCGGCGGCCGGCATGACCGACGACGAGACCACGCGCACCGCAGAATTGATCCGCGACATCAACCGGACGCACGCACTGATTGTCGTCGAGCACGACATGGCCTTTATCCGCAAGATCGCCCGTGACATTACCGTGTTCGACCGCGGCGAGATTCTGGTCGAAGGGCCGGCACACCGCGTTCTCTCCGACCGGCGCGTGCGCGACGTCTACCTCGGGAAGAGGGCGGCATGATCCTTGATGTCGAGGATCTCCACGCCGCCTATGGGCGGATCCCGATCCTGAATGGAATCTCGTTTCGCGTCTCTGATGGCGAGACTGTCGGCATTCTCGGTCATAACGGGATGGGTAAGACCACCTTGCTGAAAACGCTGATCGGGCAGCTATTGGCGACGGAAGGCCGAATTCGGTTCAACGGAACGGATGTATCGCGATGGCCCTCCTATCGAAGGGCGCGCGCCGGCATCGGTTACGTCCCGCAAGGTCGCATGATTTTTCCGGCGCTGACCGCGTATGAGAATTTGCGGATGGGGTTTATCGCGCGCGGCGATTGGTCGGAAGAAAACGCGATCAACGACATCAGGGCGCGCTTTCCCCGCGTCGATGCACTGCTCGACCGCGATGGCGGCACGCTCTCAGGCGGCGAGCAGCAATTGCTGGCGTTGGCGCGAACGCTGTGCGGACATCCGAAGCTGCTGCTACTCGACGAGCCGACCGAAGGCATCCAACCTTCGATCGTCGACGACATCATCGAGATCCTGGACGGGCTGCACCGTTTCGACGGGCTGACAATTATCGTCGTCGAACAGAGCCTCGATTTCATCAGCGCTTTGTCGCAACGTGTCCTTCTGATCCAGAAGGGGACCATCACGCGCGAGCTTTCGGCCGAACAACTGTCCGCCGGTGGGCTCGCGACCGAACTTGACGAAATCATATGATCAGGGAGATTTCGGGATGACCGTCAAAAGACCGACCGCCGCGCAGATCAAGGAAATCGGCGCGAGTTTCGGCATGTCGCTGACCGACGAGGATGTCGCCTTTTTCCTGCCCTTCATCAACGCCAGCGCCGGCGCCTATGATGCGCTGCAATTCCTCCCCGACGATCTGCCGACGGTGAAATACCCGCGCACGCCCGGTTATTTCCCCGAGGGCGCGGAGAATCCGCTCAATGCCTGGTACGTCAAGACCGAGATCAAGGGTGCGAGGAACGGCAAGCTCGCCGGAAAGACCATCGCGCTCAAGGACAACATTTGCCTCGCGGGCGTGCCGATGATGAATGGCGCAACCGCGCTCGAAGGTTATATGCCGGACGTCGATGCAACCGTCGTGACCCGTATCCTCGATGCGGGCGGCACCATTCTCGGCAAAGTGCAATGCGAATATTACTGCTTCTCCGGTATGAGCCACACCAGCTCCAAAGGTCCGGTCCATAACCCGCGAAAAATCGGTTATTCGGCCGGCGGCTCGTCCTCCGGCAGCGCTGCAGTCGTCGCTGCGGGCGATGTCGACATGGCGCTAGGCTGCGATCAGGGTGGCTCCATCCGCATGCCCGCCGCGATTTGCGGCGTCTACGGCATGAAGCCGACGCACGGCCTCGTACCCTATACTGGCATCGCTGGCATGGATCCGGTCATCGATCATGTCGGCCCGATGACCGCGACCGTCGCCGACAACGCGTTGCTGCTCGAAGTGCTGGCGGGCGCTGACGGCATCGATCCGCGCCAGAAAAGCCCGCCGGTCAAACCCTATAGGGAGGCGCTCGGCCAGAACGTGGCGGGACTGAAAATCGCGGTGATGAAGGAAGGTTTCACGCATCCCGTCTCCGATCCGACAGTGAACGAGAAGGTGAAGTCGGCAGCGGCGTTACTCGAGAAGCTCGGCGCCACGGTCGACGAAATGTCGCTGCCGATGCACAACCTGGCCTACGCCATCTGGGCGCCAATCGCGTTCGAGGGCGCGACTGAACTCATGATGAAGGCCAACGGCTTCGGCGTCGGCAATGGCGGGCTTTACATCCCGAGCCTGCTCGAGGCGCATGCCGCGTGGCGGCAACACGCTGACGATCTTCCCGACACCGTCAAAGTCGGCATGCTCGGCGGTGAATATTTTCACAAGCATTTTCGTGGCCGTTTCTATGCCAAGGCACGCAACCTGCTGCCGCGCGCCACTGCAGGCTACGACGCCGCACTGACGAATTTCGACCTGCTTCTGATGCCGACAGTGCCGGTCAAGACAGCGGCGCTGCCGGGGCCGAACAGCCCGCGCGAATACGCGCTGCAACGTTCGTTCGAGACGCTGTTCAATACCGCTCCGTTCGACGGCACAGGTCATCCGGCGATGAGCGTGCCCTGCGGCATGATCGATGGGCTGCCCGTCGGCATGATGCTGGTCGGCAAGCATTTCGACGAGATGACGATCTATCGCGCCGCCGCCGCGTTCGAGCAGGCGACTGATTGGACGAAACTTCTGACCCCTGCCCAAGAATTTCAGCGAGAGGAGGAGGTGGCCATGCACAAGATCGAGATTTCCGCCGCCATCATGGAGCGGATCACGGCTTCGCGTCAGAGCCTTCACATTTTCCAGGACGTCGATCCACGGAAGACTGCGCACATTATTGTCGATCTACAAAACGGTTTCATGGCGCCGGGCCAGCCGGTAGAGATCGCGACCGCCCGGGAGATCGTGCCGAACGTCAACCGCATTTCCGGGGCTTTACGCGCGACTGGCGGCCTTAACGTCTACATCCAATATGTCGTCAATGATGCGGCCAGGAAGGCCTGGTCGAGCTGGTACGAGCGCTTCTTCAATGAAGGGCGCCGCGCGGCCATCGACGCTTGCTTTGCCGAGGGCGCCTATGGCTGGCAGTTATGGCCCGAACTCGACAGGCAGCCGGTCGACTTGGTCGTGCAGAAGACGCGGTTCGGCGCGTTCGTGCCGGGTTCGTCCGACCTGCACGAGATTCTCCAGGCGCGCGGCATCGACACGCTGATCATCACCGGCACGGCCACAAACGTGTGTTGCGAATCCACGGCGCGTGACGCGATGCAGATGAATTACAAGGTGATCTTCGTCGCCGACGGTAATGCCGCCAGCTCGGATGCTGAGCACAACGCAACATTGTCGAACATGGCGGCGATCTTTGCCGATGTGATGACCGCAGACGAGGTCGTAGCATGCTTGGCCAAGGCGACGCCGGCCAAACAGGCAGCGGAGTAGGGGTAATTCACTCGGCTTTCAGCTCTCGCCGGCGCTCGACGTCCGAGAAGATCCGCAGTCACGGCATCGACACGCTGCCGTTCACCGGCACCGCCGCCGATGTTTACTGCGAAGGTTCGGCTCGCGACGCGATGTTGTTGAACTTCAAGGTGGCGATGATCAGTGACGGCTGCGCTACCACCAGCGAAGAGATGCACGCCGGCTCGGCTTCTATGCGATTTTCGGCGACATGCTCACGGTCGATGAAGCGGTCGCCGACCTTGGGGTTACCGACGTTAAGGCCGCGGCGTGATATGCGCTCAGTGCGTGTCAAATACAGACTGATACTGCTTCACCTTGGCGAAGATGGCGCCGAGTTCGCCCTCGGTGGGGCGGTCGGGATCGGCCGCCGGCGGCAACATGCCGAACTTCATGATCGCTGCCATCAGTAAGATACGTGCCTTGGTCGCGGTCAGGTTGGAGCCACCGATATAGGTCGGATCGCTCGTCGGGATAAACCCCTCGGGTGCGCCGCGGCCGACCCGTGCCACAGGAATGCCGCAGAACACCGCTTTCTGCATCAAACGCGAGCGCGCCGGCGCCGTAATGGCGCCGTAGGGCGTTAGACCTTCGATGACGAAGCCACAAAGCGGCGCTTTGTCGAGCATGAGGTCCGTCATCGCAATGATGTCGATCTCATCTTCGACGCCATCGTCGAAATCCGCATTCCAGTAACTCATATCCTTGACGATCGCGACTTTTGGGATCGCGGTTGCGAGCAGTGCGCCTTGTGGGTCCTTGATCGGCACGGTTATGGCCGCGATTTTCGTCCCATCGCGCTTCAATCCAGGCACCGACGCCGGCAGGCGCGACAGGTTCACGTCCGATTTATAGGTGTGTTTGGCGGTCGGCAGGTAATGGAGCAGCGGCCGCCCGTCATGACCCGAGGCGCCTAGAACGCCGCCATGTCCGCCAGTTGCGACATAGCCGCCCGGCCGCGCGTCGACTTTTTGCACCGCGCGAGCCGCGAAAATCTGCTGCTCCTGGATCATGACGGCGCCAGCGCGATCGCGACCTTCATTGTCGGCCCAAACGTGTGAGGTGATGTAATCGATGGAATCGATGATGTTCTTGGGTCCGTCGGCGCTGGCCTGGCCTTGCGGCCGCTGCGCCGAATTGCCGCAAATTGGCTGCGTGGTGTCGATCAGAAGGTTGAGCCAGTAGATCGTCTCTTCGTTAGTCGGGCTGCCTTCCGTCCATACCGCGCCCTCATATTTGCCGCTGGCGAGGATGCGCTGAACCATGTTGGTCGCGCGCGCGAGCGCCGCCCGTGACGGCGATGCAGAGAGATGGAACGGCTTATACGGGAAGAAGTTGCGCCCGCGTGTTTCGGCAGGTGTATCGCCTTCACCGATATCCTTGCGTAGCGCCGCGGGCACGCCCTTGCGGAAACCACCGGGCGGCATTACGCGATAGAAATCGACGTCGGCCTTGGCGGATATCATATTGCCGAGGCCGTCGACGCCGATCTGCATGCGGTCGATTTCCTCGAAGCTGCGCGAGCCATCCGGGAAAAACCCTTGCCGCGCCTTGGTGTCAGGTGCGCCGGGCGCCGCACATTCCTCTTCCCAGGCAGAGCCGTCGATTTGGCGCGCCATATAAGGGAGAGGATAGAGCCCATCCTCCGGCGCCAGCTGGATCTCGTAAACCGGCTTGTCACCCGGCCCGGTGCGCTCCTTGTGGAATTTGCCGGCGGCGTCGAGATAGCCGTCTGGCGGGCAATAGAGTTCGGCGCTGTCGATCTCGAGCGGGTGCGCGCTGAATTGCTCGACATAGACTGTCGTGGGCGCCGCTAGGCGTTGTGAGCGCAGTACGTCGAAACGCTGCGCCGATCCGTCCGCGCTTAGCCGTGCGGCTAAACCATACTTGGCGCGGGCCTTATTTGAGGTGACGAGCGGCGGCGTATTTTGAATGGTGGCATTCGGTCCCGCCAGATGCGCTATACGGGGCTTCGTTGTCATACCTGTCTCCGCGTTGATGGCAAATGATGTTTGCCTAAGCCAACAGCAAACCGCATGCCAAAAAAGCGGACCTGGCCAGAGGTCTGCTTCTTATGCCGATCGTGATCGCATTTTGCCTCGGGAACGCGCATCGACAGATTATCTGTGGCGTGTTTCTCCCGATTTTGTGTCGGCGCTGTGCTGCAGCGACGGCACCGCGGCAGCCCAACAGTCTTTCTCCGGCACGCGTTGGATTCCATTAGTGGGCGCCCCATCACGATCTCGACGAGGCGAAATGACCGGTCGACATGGCTTGGCGCCAACACACGAGCAGATTGGTCAGGCGGTGGTGCCCGACCGTTTGCTACCCCGAGGAAAGGTCCTTTTGTGGGCGCATCGTCGCCTTGGCTTCCGCCTTGAGACGCCTCGCTTGCGCGGCGCCACCGCCAGGGAAATAGTCGATCATCGCGCCGTTCGCCCGAACGATACGCCAATAAGGCACCGGGCCGTTCGGGTCCTGCGCGATCACCATCAGCGCCCGCTTCGTCAGGAAGGGGCAGGTGGTTTGCGCGCCGTGCCTATTGGCGAGCCTCTGACGCAGCTCCGTGATCGGCATCACGGCTCCACGCGGCACCTGCGATACAGTGTCAGCAACGCTCGTGCGGCTCGGCTTGAGCATTTTGCCAGACACGCCAAAGCGGCGTTGCTGGTCGCGGGGAATGTCTACGAGGACGTCGTCGCGAAGATCGTCAGTCACGTCGCGCTTAGCCATGCTGAACTCCATTGCCGCAGTCCCGTGTTCCGCTAGATAGTCTATGCCGCAATACCTCAGCTTGTCTGCCCTGCGGCGCCTCTGGCAAGGGCACTCTGCGGGCGCTGTGATTCGTTGATTGGCATCCATATCTCAATTGGACCATCGCCTGTCCGCGGATCGAATTCCTTCTTGTAGAGCTCAAAGTTGGGCGCGTCGGCAAATTTCATCTGCGAACCGGGAAGCCATTTATTCCAGATCGTATAATGCGTCCGTCGAAGCTCGGAAACGTGACCCCGATGAGAAAAAATCGCGTATTTGCGCTGTGGGAGACGAAAAGTCGCGAACCCCTTCAGCAGGTCCGAAAAATCGGTTACGCGTACCCCGGTAAGGTATTCAAAACTGCCGTCATTTTTAAAGTTGGCGCTTAGACCATAGGTTTCAGGTCCAACCTGTCCGGGAACATTGCCTATATATGGCCCAAAGCGTTGCCATTGCGACGGTATGCTTTCGTTGGTCTCGAACGTGTACCGAGCGCCGATACCTGCAATGAGGAGTTCCTCAAAAATAATGAACCGGGGTGGTTCAAGCTCCGTCAGTAGCGTCTTGTCCATTCGTATTGGCTCCACAAGCTTGAGTGCTGCTAAGGAGCCAGTGGCGCGGAGGGCATCAGGGGGCATGCCGAAATGTTCACGGAACGCACGGCTGAAAGCTTCATGCGAACCGTAACCTGCCTCCAGCGCCACCGTCAGGATGTCGGGAGCGCCGGCTGCAAGCTTTCTCGCGGCCTCGCTCAGCCGCCGACCACGGGCGTAGCGCATGACCGAATGACCAGTAGCCGCACCAAAGGCTCGCGCTAGGTAATGGCTGGACACGCCGGCCGCACGGGCGATTTCCTGTAAGGAAATCTCGCCCGAAAGGCGATTTTCGACGAACCATAACGACTTTTCGACCGGATTCATGTAGTCCTCACCTGCGCGGCGAAAAGTTGCCACAAGGTTGCGATACCGGTTTGATCGAGTGTGACCTGCTCGCCTCTGACGATCAGTTAGTCGGCTAGCGCAGCGGATTAACGTCTTCCTTCGACAAGGGCAGCCTAGCAGGTAACGCGGTGCCCCCCGCGCCTCAAACGCACGGCCGGGTGGTCGATATCCAGACCGGTTCTGGGTTCAAGGCGTCGGTGTAAGCTGAGCACGCGGGTGTACAATGAGCGAGATTGCAGCAATGCGCGGTTGTAAGACCGGCTACACCGCTGTCGCCGACTAGATCCTGGCACCTTAGCGCCGAAGTATCGGTTTCAGGATGAGCGATCTTTAGCCAGCAGTACCTCGCCGTGCCCGACAGGAGCGCTCCGGCCCGCAGCAGGCCTTACGCCGATCCTACCAATAGCGAGAGGCTTGCGACGGTTTCCGGAGATTCCGACCTTGCTCTGGTCTGCGCGCGGCTTACGGAGGGTCACGCCCGGACCGTGGCCTTCGCGATAGATAAAAGGTCTGTCCTTAACGCCGCGCGGCCACGCACGATTTGAGGAAAATTTGCTCGATCTGGCGTCTGCGCTCAATCCTTTAGTTGTTGGATCGCTTCAAGGCACGGCCGCTCAGCTCAAGTTACGCCGACGCTCAAGCTCGGCGGCGCTCGGTTCCGCCAGTTGAAAATCCCCGGTCTTAACCGCGCCGTCGGGTTTGTACCGCGTCACGATCACGCCAGTCGGGTAGGATTGCGACTGGACTAGCTTTAACCCGGTGGGAACCGTCTCATCGCCGAAGAGGCGCTTGCCCTTGCCGAGCAAGACCGGAAAGATGAGCAGGCTAAATTCGTCGACCAGCTCGTTCTTCCAGAGGGTCTGCAACAGTATGCTCGAGCCCTGGACAAGGAGGTCCGGGCCGTCTTCGCTCTTCAGCATCTTCAGCGCCGCCACGACGTCCCCGTCCAGCAACCGACTGTTCTGCCAGCTCAGCTTGGGATTGGAGCACGAAGCGACGTATTTTGTTATCCGATTGAAGGTACCCGCAATCGGATCCGTGGGATCTGTGACATAGGGCCAATGCGCTGCGAAAATGTCATAAGTTTTGCGGCCAAGGAGTAGGTCGAAGGGCCGGCTGAAAATTTCCCCTATGGAGGCGCCAAGTGTTTCATCGAAGTACGATGCGGTCCAGCCGCCCAGCTTGAAACCCCCGGTCGGATCCTCCTGCGGGCCCCCGGGAGCCTGCATGACGCCATCAAGGCTGGTGAACGAGGCAACAACGATCCTACGCATATCATCTTTCTCCCGAAATCTTGGAAACTAGTCTCGACCCTGACAGCATCTTTATCAAAAGCTCGACGTGCCAAAACGGCCTTTCATGGGAAACCCTGAGCTCAAATACTCACGTTGAGGCCCGCGCGGCGCCACTGTCAGGCCGCGGCCGATCCTTGCCGAACCAAATCTATTCTTCAATCCGTCGGCGAATGACACCCATCGCTTCCCGTCGAACCGCAACAAGCGCATTTGTTTCGTCAAATCGTAGTCGGTTGGGCTGGTGTTGACAGTAATGCCCGACAGTAGGCTCGGCATTCGTACATGGTCCATTTTCAATAAATTTCGTCGGGTGAGTTCGTCACCACGGCGGCGGGGCACCTCCGTGAACAATACTGCGTTTATCCGAAGTTGAATGCGTCTACTATATTCCCTCGGCGTAGGCATCACGCATAAAGTGTCGCCAGGCTACGTAGTCCGGGTCGGGCTCACACCGGGGGTCGTCGATCGACTTGAACGAAGTCGCGACAATAATGCTAATCGCCTCGTCCAATCCGGGGTCGAAAGTCTTTCGGATCGCCTGCGCCGCGGATTTTGGTCCCGCAGCGATAAAGAACGTGTCCGCGCGTGACGCTTGCAGCGAGACGACGGGTTGGGTCGGTCGTCCCATAGCTGGCCGTCGCGACGATCAATTTAGTCGCTTTGACGCCGAATATCTCCTTTCTGGTGGAGGACGGCGACGCGTGCATTGGGGTTGGTACGTAGGATGTAAGTCGCATCGACTTTGGCCTCTGAGCGCAATATGTCGACGAACGGAATTGTCCACGGAAAGCGACTAGGATCGTTCCACAATTATGCGCCAGCTTGGATGAAGAGCTGCGGCACCTTGCGCGCGTTCGGGTGTTTCTGAACAGCGATATCTGTCGGCATTCCAAAGGACCCGCTAATTGCCATCGAGTTCAAGCTCGAAGCGCGACTACCGCCGGCGATGGGTGATGCTAACCAACTTGAACTCGCGGTCTTAAACTTGGCCATTAATGCGCGCGATGCGATGCCCGAGGGCGGCACGCTTATAATCACAACCGGTATCGACGCGTCCGACCAGTATGTCACCATCGCCGTGTCGGATACCGGCAGTGGTATGTCGCCCGAAATCGTCGCCCGAGCCTTCGATCCTTTCTACACGACCAAACCAGCCGGCCAAGGCACTGGTCTGGGTTTGTCACAGGTTTATGGCATCGCCAAACAGTGCGGCGGCGAGGTGACGTTGAAAAGCCAGATTGGCGTCGGCACGACCGTCACCATCATTCTGCCGCGCGGCCCAGTACCGGTCGAAAGCGTGTCGGATGCCGATCAGCCGATCGCCCTCGGACCGCACTCCGAGAAGCTCCTGCTCGTCGACGATGACGGCGACGTGCGCAGCGTCGTGTCGATGTTCTTATCCGAGCTGGGCTATGACCTGCGCGAGGCTGCGAATGCGGATGGGGCGATCGAGATTCTCACAAGTTTCATGCCCGACTTGGTGATCATGGATTTCGCCATGCCGGATATGAATGGCGCCGAAACGGCGATCGCGGTCCGCCAGCACTGCCCGGGTGTGCGCATTCTATTTGTGAGTGGATTTGCAAATTCGGAGGTTCTGGATAAAGCAGTCGGCCCTACGCCTATCCTGCACAAGCCATTTCGACCAGCACAGCTCGCGGCGCCAATCCGTTCGGCGCTCGGGGCATGATCAAGGACGTGGATGATCTGCGAAAGCAATTGCCGACTTTGAAGCAACATTGACATTGACTAGACAGGTCACGGTCCAGGGGCGGTCTTGCAAAGGCCCTACCCGCAGATTACGGACTGTGTTTTCAATCTATCGAATCGAGATCGGAGGTCGAGGTCTTCGTCGGCAGACGTGTCTCAAGGAAATTACCGCGACGCTGACCGGACAGCATTGCCGAAGGGCGTGCCGCGGCGCGACGAGACCGGATTCGCCATCCCGCGTTACCGCGACTTTCGGGAGCGCGCGCGTTTTTTCGATGCGCTCTTCTTGCGGTTTCGCGATTGGCCGGACTCCGACATCGCAATCGCAATTGCTTGCTTGCGGCTCTTCACTTTACGACCGCTGCTGCTGCGAAGGGCACCGCGTTTGTGCTCGCCTATGACTTTCGAGACTTTACGCTTCTGCCGGCTCGTTGCCATGAATTCTCTCCGTCATCGCGGCGTCGGACAAGCGGATGCCGCGCCGGACCACTCCTGTCAATTGAACGAGGAGGAGTGCGCGCAAGTTCCAGTTTCGGGGCGAGCTCATCGTCAGCTGTGTCATGACCGGTCCGGCCGCCCATCCTCATACTCTGCCAGGAACTTTCCACGACATTCGTTGGGCTGTGTCGATAGAAAATGCCGACGCATTTACCATGGACCGATGGCGCGCTTTGCCCGGCGCTGGCAGTGCTAGCCGGGTTGGCACCACCGGTGAGCAGGACATTCGACGCCGCCTCACGACGGGATTAACGATAATGGCCGCTCACGTCATTCTCGCGTCCGGCGGCAGGTGGCGCCGGTTTGTTTTCGAAGGCCGCGAATTCAGGCAGGGTGACGGACACCAGCGCCCCTCGTGGCCGCGCTTGCTGGCGAAAGCAGTGTGCTCGCGGTCGACTGGCGGATGCCTAGCTGAGGATCAGGCAGCCCGTTTCTTCGCGTTGGGTGTCCGCGACGATTTCCCGTAAAGCCGGCGCAGCTCGTCCTTTGCCCGCTCCAGCACCCGCCTGCGCGAGTCCGGAAGATTGCGGCCGGCGCGGTTGATGTAGAAGTTTAGCATCGACATGGCAGAGCGGTACGGGTCCGATTTGCGCCGCCTGCTGCGGTCGGCCGACCGCTTGAGCGACGCCGCGACCCGTTTCGGATAGCGCGACGTGAATATCCCACCGTCGAGATCAAGCGCGTCGCTCTCGCGTGTTACTCGCGCCGACCACTTCTTTTTGCGTGCCACCATGACCGTGTTCCCGTGCAAATGACCTCATTGTCTTTAAGTAAATGTCTCGTAACGGCGAACGTTGCATATCTCAATGATGTACCTGATACGGATTCCCGCGACGTCGGCCAATTTTGCGAAAGCCGCGGGGACAAAGATCAGGTTAACGCTTCTAGGCTGAATTATGCGAGGCGGAACGGATAGTCGGTGGCGAGCAACTTCGGGAAAATTGCGCTACTCCTGCAGTAATCGTTCGGCCTCTCGGGGTAGTTGATCGCTTCCCGTTTCTCCGCCCGGAGCTTCTCGAAAGCGGTAACCGATGCCATAAAGCGTTCCGATTTCCGCAAAATCTTGATCTACATGTCAAAATTGCCGGCGTAACCGTTTAATGTGAGAGTCGATCGTGCGATCATCGACATGAAAATTATCGCCATAAGCGATACTCATTATTTGTTCGCGCGTTCGAACATGGCCCGGATATAGCGCGAGCGACTGTAAAACCAGGAATTCGGTCATGGTGAGATCAATGGAAAAACCGCGCCAGATACATCGATAAGTGCCTGGATCGAATCTGAGCTCTCCATGGTGAATCCAAGGGGATGATAGCACAGAATGTGGCGGAGATCGTCAGCCGGCACGTGACGCTGTCGGTTGAAGGGATCAACCGGATGTACCTCAATGTCTTCGTTCCTGGGATGCAATACGAACCGGGTATTGTTCGCTTTTTTCGCCATCATCGCGGGATGCCGCTGCCGTCCGCAGCCCTGATGCAGCCCATGAGCCGAGGATTTGTATCCTCGCTGGAAGCCTTTTCTGCCCGCAACGGCATCGCGCTTGTTCAATTTCGCAAGGGCGAGCGCAAGGATACGGTGATGGCCGAACGGTTGTGGAAAGTCCGGCGTGAAGAAGGCGTCGTCTTCATCGGCAAGGCCCAGGAAAAGACGGCCGTGTTCCGCACCGAGAAGCGCCGCAGCCCGTCAACCTCCGCACTTATCCGTGGATCGTGCGGTCGACGGCGATGGTCAATCACTACTACATTTATGCCGTTGACCGGCCTTTGGTCCGTTCTTCTTGAAGTTCTGCAGCTATTTTCCCTTCAATGCCAAGCTCTGCCTGAACGGGCACGAGTATGCCAAGCAGCAGCTCGCCAAGGCCAGCATTGCCTATGAGGCGCTCGACAATGGCGTTCTGTCCTGTGCCGATCCCAAGCGTCTGCAGAGAATCTGCGATCAGCTCTCGCCCGAGAAGATCGACGCTTTGCTGCGCAAATGGCTCAGGCTGCTGCCACACTCTTTCACGGCAGCCGACCGCAAAGCCGGCTATCGCTACGACATCTCGGTCCTGCAGGCCGAGTTTTCGCTCACCCAGGTGCTCGACCAGCCCGCATATGGCCGACAGTTCTTCAAGCAGGCGATAAGGGAGAATCTCGACCTCGGCCGCCCGGAACAGGTTCAGCTCATCTTCAACCGGCGACTACCGCGCAAGAAAGGTGCCCAGCTGCGCACCCGCATCGTCACCCAGGATGTCACCCCGTCCGTGCACGTCTACTATAAGAGCACCCACATCAAGCAGTACCACAAGGAGAACCGTGCCCTTCGCCCCGAAACCACCATCAACAACACCTATGACTTCGGCATCGGCAAGCGCCTGCACAATCTGCCCATGCTCGCGAGATCGGCTTTGCCGCCAATCGCCGGCTCCGTGCCGTGGAACGAGCAAGTCACGACTGCCCGATTGCCGAGGGGACCTTCCAGGCCGTCAACGCCAAGGTCATCGCCGGCAACCAGCGCGCCTCAGGCATTCGCTTCGCCGATGCGCGCGCTCATGCGCTCCTGCACGCGCTCATCCTGTTCCGCACTGGCACCCTGAGGGCCCGAACCGCTGCTCGAACTCGAAGAGGAGGCGGTCGCTGTCCCGTTAGAAGACGCAGCCACCGAATTCGCCGGCGAGCTTGCGACCGCTCCAACTGCGTTACTTGCCTGTTCTATGGCCGGGTCTGCAGCCACGCGCCTTGAGCCGTTGCCCGACAGCGTGCCCTGCTGCAATTGTCTGTCCGTCGCGTAGTCCTCGTCTGTGCGCTTGGGTTGCCACTTTGGCGGCCACGCCTCGACTTTTCCCCGCGAGCTTCGGGTTGTGCTTCGCGAATGATGACGACTGCTTTTTGGCCGAGCCGGCATGAGATCCTTCAGCGCGTGGGTGGCAGCATGGCCGCCGACCGCATCGGCGCCGGCCGCGGTCATATTGGATATTCCGGTGCCATCCTGTTGGCGCGCAGTATTCGACGTTGGTCGCACAATCTGGCGCAGGCCAGCCGACAATTTGAGGGGGGTCGCCAGCTGCTCGTTGGGAGATAGCCGGGGTGCCTGCGCCATTGTTGTTGTTGAGCTCGAAAGCGGCTCGACCGCCACTCTCGGACTGTTCGTTGATTGCTTCGGTTTCTGTGGCGCCCCCGAGTAGGGCGCGGACGGTTGGATCGGTATGAGCGATTGAGGTTGTGGCTCAACGATCGGGGCCAACGTGGCCTGCGCTGCTTCAGATTGAGGGACGGTACTGGCTTTATCCTGCGGGATCGGTGCTTTCTGTGGCGTTGGCGGCGACGTTGATTTATCGCTGAGTCGAACCAGATTGACGGCTACCACCCTTACCCTCGGCGGCGGCGCCTGGCTCTCCGATGATAAGGCGACCAGGGCGAACACCAGGCCATGCAAGGCTAATGAGCCGATGAAGCCGATCCCCTTTACCTTGGATACGTCGACCATGGCATCCGTAATGTGTGTAGCAATATCCCACCGATGATTTTGCTGCTGCAGATCTGGTCAAAAACGCCCGGGGGGTGCACGCTATGGCATGGCTTTGTTGGTTGGACATGGCGCCGCCTACCCCATACGTTTTCGCGGGCGGGATCGGCCGCGGGAGGTGTGGCCATGGCCGGCACGCTGTCGGCCGCGATGCTTTAGGCTGCCGCGCAGGGCGTCCATGAGATTGATGACGTTTGAGGCCGGCGCTTCCTTGGGTGCCTCGATCGGCAGACCCTTTTGTTTCTTTCGCACCAACGCCTTGAGTGCATCCTCATATCGGTCGTCGAATTTCTCTGGCTCGAACTTGCCGCGCTTGGTTGCGACGATGTGAAGCGCGAGGTCGAGCATCTCTTTCGAGACGCGCTTGTTCGCAATGTCGCTGAAATAGTCGGTTTCCCGCCGCACTTCGTAAGGATAGCGCAAGGTGATGCCCATCATGCCCTTGCCACGGGCCTCGATCGCGATGACATGCTCGCGTGAGGTCAGCACCACTGTGCCCAGTGCTACGAGCGCTTGCTGGCCGATCGCTTCGCGGATGACTGCAAACGGCTCTTCGCCCGCGTCGCCGTCGGGAGCGATGAAATAAGGATCGCGAAGATAGAGCTCGTCAATCTCGGTTCGCTCGACGAACCGGTCGATCTCGATCGTGCGCTTGCTCTCGATCGCCACCGCGTCCAGCTCGTCGCGCTCGAGTTCGACGAACTTGCCTTTAGCGACTTCGAACCCGCTGATGATATCGGATGTCGGCACTTCATCTCCGGTTGCGGAATCCACCTTGTGATAGCGGATACGGTGGCCGGTGTTGCGGTTTATCTGATGAAAATGGACCTTTTCCCGGTCCGATGTCGCCGGATAGAGCATGATGGGACACGACACCAGCGATAGCTTGAGGAAGCCTTTCCAATAAGCGCGCCGCGCCATCGCCTCAAGCCTTTCGCTCTTTTTTGAACGACGTCATGCTCCGCTCGACCAGCGCCATCGCCTTCTTCGGACCGCAAGCGTCAAGCGGCCTGAATTTGCGCTTACCCAGTCTATTGTATTCAATGAAGAAGCCCTCGATCTCCTCCACGAGATGCGGGCGCAGATCGGTGAGACTCCGGACATGGTTATGAAGTTGGGCGTGGGTCGCGATTGCGATCAGCCGGTCGTTGCGGAACCATTTTCCCTTTTTCTGCTTTTGCTCCGCCTCGACCGCGCCGATCAGCCGGGCGCGCACGACGCACCCGGGAAAGCCAGGTGCTTCCCCAAGAAGCAGGACGTCGAGTGGGTCGCCGTCCGTGCCGAGCGTGGAAGGGATGAAGCCGAAATCGTAAGGGAAGGACATGCCTTCTGGCAGGACCGCGGCCAATTCGAAACAGTCGCAGTTAGGGTCGTAATCATACTTGTTGCGGCTACCTTTTGGTGTCTCGACCACAACGCGGAGGTCGCCGGTCTCGCGATCGAAGGGTGCTGTCTCCGAGAGAATTACGTGGCGGGCATGTTGAGCCATTACATCGAAAAAACGCCATTTGGGCTAAGCTCGTTCCGGTAATTCGCTCCAAGCGCCGTGGCGACGCGGGCGGTGTGGTCATTTCGCCTTTAGTTCTCCAAGGCTACGGTGCATGGGCCAGACGGCGCGAGCGCGGGCGCTTGAACTGGCCGATATCGGCCGGCTCGGCGCCGAGGGCAAAGTGAAGATCACCGAATCGAAGACCTTTATTGGGCCCGAGGCCGGCGTGGCTCAGGATTTTCTCGAGCGCGAGCATGTGCGCGGCCAAAGTCATGTTGATTGTGGCATAGGCCCGCCGAAGAGGGGGCCACCCTCGGAACTTGGCTCGCCTGCTGCGGTTTGATTCGACGATGATCTTTCCAGGGTGCGAGTCATGAGGGCGGTCGTTTATCACGGGATTGGCGATATCCGGCTTGAGGACGTAGCGGAACCCGAACTGCAAGCGGATACCGATGCGATCGTCCGCCTCACCGCATCGGCGATCTGCGGTACCGACCTGCACTTCGTGCGCGGCACTGTTGGCAATATGAAGGCGGTCACAGTGCTCGGTCATGAGGGGGCGGGATCGTCGAGAAAGCTGGCGCTGGCGTCCGCAACTTTATGCCGGGCGACCGAGTGGTGATTCCTTCGACTATCGCGTGCGGCAATTGCGCCTACTGCCGCGCTGGCTACTACGCGCATGCCAATCCGAACGGTGCCAAAGCCGGAACCCCATGCTTCGGCGGCCCGACGGATAGCGGCCCATTCAATGGCTTGCAGGCGGCGAAGCTCGCATCCCCTTCGCTCATGTGGGCTAATGAAGTTGCCTGACTAAATCAGCGACGACCAGGCGATCCTACTGTCCGATATTTTCCCCACCGGTTACTTCGGCGCCGAGCTTGCTGATATACGCGACCGCGACTTGGTCGCGGTCTTTGGCTGTGGTCCGGTCGGCTAATTCGGCATTACTAGCGCCAAACTGATGGGTGCGGGCCGTATAATCGCGGTTGATGGCAAAGTCGATCGACTTGAAGGGCGCCCACAGGGCGCCGAGATCGTGAATTTTGAGAAAGAGGACCCGGTTCAATCGATCAAGGCTTTGACCGACAGCATTGGCGTCGACCGCGCCATCGACGCGGTCGAAGTCGACTCGCAACATGCGCACGATGGTCCGGCTGCCAAATTCGCCAAAGAGCGCAAGCGAAATTTTCAGGACCAGGCGCGCGGCGTGGCGCCGGATGGCGACCAGTGGAATGCTGGCGAGGCGCCGAGGCAGGCGGTGGAGTGGGCGGTCGAGGTGTTGGCAAAAGCAGGGACACTGGCGGTGATCGGTGTCTATTCTGATCAAGCGAATTTCTTTCCGGTCGACAAGGCGATGAACAAGAACCTCACCATCAAGGCTGGCAATTGCAATCATCGCAAATACCTGCCGCATCTGATCGAGCTTGTGCGCAGCAGGGTCGTAAACCCAATTGAGGTGTTGCATGCAAAGAACCAGCCGATGGCGAAAGCGATAGACGCATACAAGGCGTTCGATAAGCGCGAACTCGGGTGGCTCAAGGTTGAACTTGGCGACTTGCAGTCATAAGAAAGAGGACGGCCTCTTGCGGTTCTTCAGAGATTTAAAGTGCGAAAGACGCTAGTCTGGTAGGTTTGTCAGACGCGTCATGGCTCAACAGAACTTGAGCTTACAGGTGCCTGCTCGACGTGGCCGTGGACGCATCACGCGCGGACGTAACCACAAGCCGCGCCGATCCGAGTCCACTCGTCGCGAATTCTGCGAATCGCGTTGTCGAAATCTTGCTCGGAGTCAGTGAATGCCGAGCGCATTCTCCAACTGGCGCTTTGTCATTTTTGAACGGCCTTCGATACGGTCGTGCCTGGCCTGGGCGTAAAGTTCTCGCCGGGTGTGGCCGTCGGTGCGTCGAGCGTGCGCGATTGCTACTTTACGCCCTCGGACGGTTGGGTTTTTTGGCGTTCTTTCCACCCATCGCACGGGTGCTCTCACGTTCGCCGGATGCACCGACGTGGGATTTTCCTTCACGCTCCTGCTGACCAGTCCTGCCTTCACCTTCCTTTCGCTCAGTGCGCTGGAGATTGCGTCGGTTGCGTCGATCGCTTTCAAATTTCGATGCGCCTGCTTCCTCCAGTGCGATCGCGATAGCCTGGCGCCGACTTTTGACCGGTCCTCCTTTGCCGCCGCGTCCGCTTTTCAACTCTCCGTGCTTGAACTCATGCATCACACGACCGGTGATACGCTTTTGTCGGGCTGATTCCGCCATCTTGGGTCCCTTCCATCGCAGTACTTTAAGGTAACGCGACTACCATTGCGGCGTTCCTCGGAGCAAAGTGGGAGCGCAGGCACGGAAATGAAGGAGCGTCGTGGCACTGGAAAAATACCCGTATTTGGTACTGTTTCCGTCCGACGTTTTTCCCACTGGCTACGTGCTACATGGCAGCGGAGTTCTGCAACATTAGGCCGGGAAATAGGAACGCGGTTTGGAGCCTGGTCCCGTGGGGCAGATGGCGATCCGGAGCGCATTCCTGCCGGGGCCGGACGCGTGATCGCAATCGATACCGTTCCTGGACGGCTCACGTTGGCGAGGGAGGTCGGAGCAGAAACGCTCGACTTTATCGAAGAGGACATCCATCACGGGGACACGGCGAGCCGCAACGTTCATGAGCACCGATCGCCCTCACGCACTGCGCCGGCGATTCGATGTTGCCGTAACTTCGGCGTTGCTTCGATCGTCGGAATTTATGGCGGATTTGTGGATTAAATCTCAATGGGATCGGCGATCAATCGCGGACTAACATTCCGCATGGCACAGACGCAAGTGCAGCATTACCTGCCGCAACTCCCGAAGCAGATCGAAAACGGTGAAATCGATCGACCCTTCGTCATTACACACCGCGCCACCCTCGGAAGGGGTCCTGACCTCTGCAAAAAGTCGATTGATAAGAAGGCGGGTGCATCGAGGTCGTGATGCACCCGTAGCGCTGAACCGATCATTAGATATACAACCACATTGGCACTGACTGCGGTGCGGAACGGGGGTTCGCGAGCCGCGTTCTTTAGCCACTTCGTCCATTTCGCGCGTCGATCGATATCGCACGCCCCGGTTTTGCGGCGAGCCTGCCGGGTCAATAGCGGCGGAGCGGTACCTGTGAATGTTGGGGCCCCTCGCTATAGCAGATGTTCGTCGCGACGCAGTCCACCCAGCGCCGCGGCAGCTGATCCAATGAATGCGCCTATCAACATCGATACGGCTAGAAAGATCGCGGCCGCGGCTGTGGCTTTGCGACCCTTATCAACGACGTTGCGAAAATTCGTCTCAGCCGCTTTTTCTTCTTGGGTAACGCGATCGACGCGCTTTTTAGCTTCGTCGGTAGATAGACCCGTTCGTGTGGCAACGAGGCTGACTAGGTAATCATGATCGGACGCGCTTATAGCGCCAGTTTCCGATCCGTGTAAGAAAATTCGCGCCACCTGGGCACGCGCGTCCCCGTTAAGCGAGTTCGCTCGGCGCGGTTTTGGATGGGCGGAACAGCGAGTCGACGGCATAGTTCCGTATTTCTCCATAGCTAAGGGAAGCGGTCTGAACCGAACCTGACTGAAGTGCCGTCGCGCCGCCCGTTAGCTCAGACGCCACAGAGCCGAGAAGGATAGCTCCAAGAACCGTAGCCAACGCCCAGGCAAGAAAGCCGTGAACTGTATCACGGAAGGCAACTTCATGGGTGTGAAGACCTATCCAGCGTGTGCGCAAACGTCCAGTGAGATAACCCCCCAGCGCTGCTGACAACCACTGGACTACAACTAACCAGATCGCCGTCGCTAGCGAAAAAGCGGCTACCGACATGTTGGCGTGTGACCAGGGCGAAATGCTGCTGAGGCCGAAGCCGGTCCCGAGCGCCACTAAAACAAGGGAGATTGCCACTGCCGCGAATGCGCCCGCGATAATCGCCGCCCAAGAAACAGCAGAAACGGCGGGCGGAGGGCCATCGGGAACCGCCTGCAGTGTGGACCCTTCAATAGTCATGGCGCGCCTCAGTGCCACAAAAGGGCGATCAGGATGATTATGGGGATGGGAACCCCAAGGAGCCAAAGCAAAAGAGCGCGACCCATCGTTCACTCCTCCAGAGTTAATTGATGTGCCCTATTCGGGGCGCTGACCCACTTTAAACTAGACGCCGCTCGTTGAGTTCCCTGAGAACGTCGCAACGCAATCAAAAAAGGGGCAGCCAGTTTCCTGGGCCGCGCCTCGGTTGAGCAGATATTACTTTCTGCTAGCCAAGGGTTACTTCTATCCGCGTGGTGGCCCCCGACTTGTTTTCCCTTGTAAGGCTGATTTTGGGCTATTGGGCTTGTTGACCGTGGCTCTATTCATACCGTTTCTGGTCTTGCTGCCGATTTCGACGTGACGCGATACCTTTGAATTTTCTTGCCGCTCGCCATTGAGGTCCGTTCGCAATCGTGATGGATCAGGTCCATGAAGCGCCGATATCGGTGCGGCGGCCACGGAGCATTCTTGAATTTCTCGATCGCGAGCCGGGGGACATCATTTGCGATGCGCGGCCAAGACCAACAGGGCAACCCATAACAGGGTGGACACAAAAGGCGGAGGCAGCTGTTGAAATGGCAGTGTCGCTTGCTTGGGAGCCACCATGGCCGCGCCTAAAGAGTTGGAACTCAAATTCGAGCTCCCGCCCGCGAGTGTTAAGCTCGTCAATCAGGTTCCGTCTCTGCGCCGGGCGAAGGTTACGCCGCAAGTCAGAAGTGTCCGTCTACTACGACACCGATACGTACAAGCTGCAAACCCACGGCCTAAAGCTCCGGGTGAGGCGCATAGGTAAAGCGCGTAAGCAAACGATTAAGTCGGCGCGGCCCGGATGGCTTGCGCGCGATGAGTGGGAACAGGAAATCGAAAGCGACGCGCCCGATTTGCAGCTGGCCAGGGCACGGCTCTTCAACCGCTTATGAGCCGAAGGCTGAAACGGCGCCTCAAGCCGGTATTCGAGACACGCGTACGCTCACGATATATCCACTCGGTCGCAACGGATGTTCCATCGAAATGGCCGTCGATCGCGGGAGGATAGACACCGGTGAGCGTGCTACGACGCTCTCCGAGGTCGAACTGGAACTCAAGGGCAGGGCAGAGGCGACCCTCTTTGGCCTTGCCCACGAGCTAATAAAAGCGGTTCCAGCTCAACTCGTCCTCCGCAGCAAGGCTGAGCACGGCTATCGGCTCCTCGAAAACAAAGTGGGAAGTCCTGCAACAGCGGTTCCGATCCTGCTCTTGCCCGGGATGGCCGCGCGGGAGGCGTTACGTGTGGTAGGTTTCGGGTGCTTGAAACAGGTCACCGATGACGCGACCGCCCTCGCCAGCCGGAACCTGGAGGGTGTGCATCAAATGCGGGCCGGCTTGCGGCGCCTGCGGGCCGCGATGTCGGTTTTCAAGCAACTTCTGCAGGACTTGGAGACAGATGCGGTCAAGGCCGAGCTCAAATGGCTGACCGGAGAACTCGGCTCGGCACGCGAGTTGGATGTCTTGATCAGTGACGTTCTTGTGCCGGCGAGGAAGCGTAAGGTGCGGAAGGAAGGACTTCCTGCCTTGTCGGGAGAGTTCAAAGCGAAACGGAACGCCGCGCTGGCCCGGGCGAAGGCGGCCGTTGATTCCGGACGGTTTCGGCGATTGCTGGTAGACGCCGTGGCTTGGCTCGAGACGGGGGATTGGACCAAGCCGAGGGACGATCTCATTAAGAAGCGTGGAGATGTCTCCATTGAGGAATTTGCCGCAGCGGAGATGCAAAGGCGCTGGAAAAAAATCAAGAAGCGCGGGAGGAAACTCGCCACGCTTGATCCTCGCCGCCGCCACATGCTGCGAATTCAAGGGAAGAAAATGCGCTATGCGGCGGAATTTTTTGCTGCGGTCTTTGCGGGGAAGCGTCGCAAAGCCTTCGACGCCGCGATGAAGCGTTTCCAGGATTGTCTCGGGGATCTCAACGACATCGCGGTCCACGAAAAGATGATTTCTGCGCCGGCAGGTGTCCGGCCCCGCGGTGGTCGCCAGCGCAACTTCGCGGCCGGACTCCTTACAGGGCGCGAGGATGCACGGCTCGATTCTAGTTATGGCGCATGCAGTCGACGGGTATGACAAGCTCGTAAAGATAAAGCCGTTTTGGCGATAAGATACTGTGCATGGGATGGCCAATGACGCCAGTAGGTAGTAACTGGGATTCTTCCGGGCGAGATTGACCCGACTTTGGTTTCCCGCCACACACCGCCGTCGCAACCGATGTGCCATCACCTCGACAAAGTGGCTCAACGATTGGTCTGGCCAATGATGACCCGCCGATAACCGACGGGCTCCTTTCCGTCGCTGTCGATCACGGACGCCTCTTCTCCCTCAGCGCTGGCTTGTGCTCCGCGGCGTACCGTGTCGGGTGCCACCGCCGTGGGCGGATTGCGGAATTGTCATGGTGAGATTGTGATGATAACGGGGATTTCCTGGTCGTACGCGCGGATAGCTTCGCGCCCGGGAATGGCTGGGCATCCGCCGGTGTTCCCCATCTACGGCTGAGGCCGAAGCCATCAAGGAATATAGAGGTATTCATGCGCACAACACCGGCAACAATCTCCGCGCTCGCTATCATCGCGACGCTCCAAACGGTTCCCGCAATCGCTCAGGGGACAGGGCCTGCTCACAACCCGCCTTCGGCGCTGACCGGGGCCCCTAGCAATGGACCCGCGGTGCTGCCGCCGGCGCAGCAGCGTCCGGATCGATCAACTATGAACAATGGCAACGCCATGACGCCTGGCGTACACCTGATGGGTGACAACCGCGCAAGCAAGCTCATCGGCATGGACGTCGTCAACGACAAGGACCAAACCATCGGCAAGGTCGACGACATCCTGATCGGCGCGAATGACAAAGCGACGGCGGCGGTGATTTCGGTTGGGGGTTTCATAGGCATTGGCGCCAAGCTCGTGGCGGTGCCCTTCGATCAGCTGACTGTGGCGCCGAACGACAAGAAGTCGCTGACCTTGCCAAATGCCAGCAAGGAATTGCTGAAATCCATGCCGGCCTTCAATTACCGCAATGGCGCCTGAGTGCGGCCCGAACAAAAGCGAGGTAACTAGTCGATGAGAGGCTCCGCCATGATCGCGACCCGGAAGGCGGTTCCTTCGGGCGCCATGGCGGAGTGGAGCGCGTCGTTTGGCGAGGCGCTGCGCCTATGGCTGTCACACAATTGCTTCAGCCGACCGGCGCGGCGATCGCTCCGGTGGGAGTTGCGATGAAATAGTCGACCCCTTGCGACTTGCGACGAAGCGCGTCCGGATGAAGCGGTTGAGCCGCGTGGCGATGCGCGCGGCCGTAGGAAATAGGCGATGTGCGGGTCCCAGCAGTTCGGGTTCGCCGACACACGACCGAAACCCAATCCAGTGGAATAACGATAGTGATGGCGCAGTTGAGCGCGCGCACCTGCGCTCCCAGCTTCGGGCGACGACCATCCGGACTAGACGGATGGCGGCGGATCCATGTCGGCCGATTTGCGTCAATCCTGGAGCCACCCTCGTCAGGCCGCGCGCGATCAGCGGCTTCACCGCGAGGATGATCTAGATCTTATCGGTTTGCTCGGGCGGTGCTGCCGAGTCCGTCTAGGCTCGAGGTGACACATTGTCGGCGTATGGGCGGCGCGGCTCCTGGGGTCAAAGGGGCAATGCGAAGCCACCAGCTTATTTGGGAGGCATGGGCGGACTTCGCTCCAATAACCGAAGGGTGCCAAAAGCGCGTTTCGGGCAGTAAAAAATACCCCCTTTGAGCCGTCGGCCGACGGCATTCCCGCTCGTCAGACGAAGACGACGCGAAGGAGGCCGATCCAGTCTTGTGTTGACAAAGCCGTGGCAAAGGCCACCGCGACGTTAGCTCGCAACCGGCGTCCCGTCGTTGTCACTATCCAGGCTCACAGAGAACTGGACGCAGCCTACCTCTGCTCCATAATCGCAGTGCTATAGGAGCCCAAGCAACACGAGGATGAGAAGGATAACCAGAATTGTCCCGAGGCCGCCCGCTGGGTAGTAGCCCCAGCCCGAGCTATAAGGCCAGGTCGGCAGTGCGCCGACGAGTAGGAGGACGATGATGATAAGAAGAATAAGCCGCATCAGAGCACCCCCTGACTATTCGTGCATCGGCGATAACAATAACCCCAGAAAAGTGAATCGGTTCCGGATGTGTACAAGATTCCATATAGAGAAAACCGAAAGCCCTGCAGGGACGATGGTTGCGCCCTCACCAGTTTGTCCGCATTTGCCATCTTGGCACGGCTGACGCGGCACTATTTTCCCGAATTTTCCGGCTTGGTGGGCGAAGCTTCCAACTGCGGCATTTGAGAGACCGGACTGCAGGCATTGTCGCTCCGATTGCATCTGCAACATTGCCTGCCATTGCCCGGTTAAAAAAAGTATGAGGCCGAGGGCAATGCTTGAAGGTGTGAAGCGGTCCGTCGAACCTTGGACAGGTATTGGCCGACCTGACCCATCGCTGCTCGCGGAACTTGTGCGACCCCGCAAGCCTAACCTCTATTTTTTCAAGAGTGACGGGGAGACGCCTAACAATCCCAAGCTGCCGCTCATCCACTATCGAAGTTCCCTGCGACTTGTCCGGTACGACCCGGCAGCGATATTCGAAGACTTATTTGCTGCACACGGCTGGGGAGGCGCTTGGCGCGACAGCATTTATGACTTCAACCATTTTCATACCGGTACGCACGAGGTGCTCGGAATTGCACGCGGCAAGGCTATCGTGCTTTTTGCCGGTGCACACGGTCGCGAATTGGCTCTGTCTGCGGGGGATGTCGTCGTCATTCCTGCGGGCATTGGGCATCGACGGCTGTCGAGTTCCCGAGACCTGCTCGTGGTCGGCGCCTATCCGCTAGAGGGCCAATACGATGAACCGCGCCCAAACGAGATCGCTCATGACGCGGCCGTTGCCGCGATCGCGCATGTTCGCCGGCCCATGACAGATCCCGCATTCGGGAAACAGGGGCCGCTGAGGCGCTGTTGGGGGGTCCGTGCGCCGCCAACGAGGCTGGGCTTGGAGCTTGTGCAGCCGGGCGGCATTCAGTCCAAGTATCGCGGTCTTCACTGGTCCGTCGGCAGCACCGAGCGGCGCAAACCCATGTTTGCTCTGCATCGGTTCCGGTATTTCCAATCGACGGAAGGCCTCGATTTGCCATTGCGGCGAACCGAACCAGATCGAATCTGTACCCCAGATCACATGGTCCGCACCCAGCCTCTTGATGAGGATACCGAGCATCGCCGCAGCCGTATGAGGCTCCGTCACACAGCAGGCGGCAAAGCTCGCGCCGATATCTGCATAGACATTGCTAACCCCGAGCTTCTCTGGGACATCGGCGAGATCGCTGACCCATTCGATGCGGCCAGTGCGCTCGAATTCGGCCAAAGCCACGGCTGGCTCGCCTTGCCCCGTGTAACGGTACGCGGCATGGTAGATCAGGAAGTTGAGCGGTGGCCAGTCCTTGGCGACCTTGCCGACATCATCGACGTTCGCGAACTCCTTGAGGTTAGGAAACTTCTTCGCGTCGCTTTCGGTATAAAGCCCTTTATGGACCGCAACATTTCGCACGCCGGACTTGGCGAACTTTTCGTAACCCTTATAGGCCACCTGTTCGTCATCCATGTGCCAGGGAAAATGGCTGAGCTCCTTATGGGTGTTGTCGCCGATGCCCTTCCATGCGTCGGGTCTGAGTTCCTCGATCCCCCGGTCGATGGCATCGAGCCAGCCGGGCTGTCCCGGAGTGAAGGTGAAGTGGGACAGCAAGCGCCGGGAGCCGGCGAAGCGGTTGACAGCATCGCGCGCCGCGGCGATCGCATGATTGGGCAGAAGCCAATCCGGCTTGATGTCGGATGGAGCGCCGGACAAGGCCGCGATCTTGGTGTCGCTGTCGAACCACATTTCGCGCACATAGGTACCAAGATGGAGGTCGTTCAGCGTCGCCGGCCAGTCGGACAACTCGGGATTCTGATGCGTCCGCCGTTTCCGCTCGCGCAGGTCGGCGAAATACTGCAGGCCCGGCCCGGCATCGTCGCGAATGAAATGGGTATGGAGATCGACAATGAATTGCGAGGATAACGCTTCGATACGAGCCGCCGCGGCATCCGGTTCGTCCGCCTCGGCTGCATCGACGCCGAAGAGTGGACCGTAGACTTCATTCATCGCCGCAAATGCCGCAGCCATACCCGCGGCGCTGGCGAGAAAGGCGCGCCGGCTCACACCATGGCGCCGGGCGAAGGTGTCGGCCTTGTCTTTGATGCAATTTTCCACGTCGCGCTGCCGCCCAGTCTGGGGCGACGGCCCGAACTCGCCGTTGGACACGACGTGCGTCGGAATTGGAGATGGAAAAGCCTGTCGAGCCGGGCGTAAGCGCTCACGATCTCTTTCAATTACCCACAATTTCTGCTCCAAGCATTGCACCGAGGACGATGTCGGTCAGACGAGATAACCCACGCCACATGACTGTGTTACCCGGTGGAGGATCGTTAGCACGGGCGAGATAACCACCGAGCCTGGCGATTTTGGTCAGATAAGTTGAAAGCAGGTTGCGTCGCGCTTGAGGCGTGTCGGTGACCAGCCGATCGAGCACGGCGATTTCAGTCTCGGTCAAGGCGAGAGTTGGCAGCGCGTCGGGAGCTGAGCGGTTAAGCATCGTCATCCAGAAGACTTGCCAACTCAGGATGCAGAAGATCGCGATCAGATTGGTCAGACGCTGAGCGGTCCGGAGCTTCGATTCTTCGGCTTTGCAGCCGGATTTGAGGATCTTGTGGAACACCTCGATTTTCCACCTCAAGGCATACCATTCCAGCTTCTCAATGGCGTCCGCGCGGGACGCAACAGGCAGATCGCTGATCAGCTTCCACTTGATCTTCTTTCTGTTCTTCGGTGTCCCGCGCTCCTCGGCATGGATCACCGTTAAGGTCAGCGCGGGATAGCGTTTCTGTTTTCCGATCGGCGGCAAGACGCGAAGCTTGCGATACCTGATCTCGAGAACGGCTTCGTCGGGATCGCCCTTGTTGTCTCGAACTTCGATGCGATGCAGCCCTTTGACGGCAACCTCGTCCATGTCATCGGCAATCGTATGATCTCCGTCTCCCGCCAAACGGTCGACGCACGTCCTGATCAGAAAATGCGTTCCGGCTTCCTGGGCGGTGCAGAACAGCTCGTAGATGTCGCTCTCGCGATCACCAATATGAATGCATCGGCCCGGATCACCCAACAGCGCCGTGGACTGCTGCACATTCTCCAGCCATCGGATGCTCTCTTTCTTCTCGATCGGCACCCGCGTCGGATTGATCTTCTTCTTAAGCGCCGCCGTCCCCTTGAATTTCTTGCGGGTCCAGAACTTTACTGCCGCCAATCCCAGGGGCGTCCCTTCCGTCGTCACCGCCAGGCTGGAATGCATCAAAATGCCGCAAACCGTGTGCGCGCGAGGACGACCGATCAGGTCACGACCGCTATTAATGCTCTTGGTGATCCCAATCGCGGCGACGTCTTCTCTTCGATAGGTGAACTCGGTCGTGTCATGGAGCACAAGAACCAGACCGTCACTGCCGATGGTGCGGTCACGCGTCGACTGAAAGTGACCGGCCAGAATGTCCGCCTCGCTGATCCGGTCGTTGGCGAAAAAGCGATAGGCCGCCTTGGTGTTGGCCCAGTCTTGGCACACCAGCGGAATGCTTTGGCCCATGGCGCTCCCGATCTGCGCCACCAGCTTGCGCAGCCGTTTGTTCAGGCGCCCGTCGGCAAGACGGCAACCACCAAGCTCACGATCAAACCACGCCTCAGTTCCCTCGTCCATTGGCACCGCTCCCCTTGCGAATTGGTGCCAGACAAGGAATCACAGTCGATTCCTGTGACGCAACTATTAGTGTAGCTCCCTAAAATCATCCACTAAATGTGGGTAAATGAAAGTCACGATCTTCCACGCTGTGTAGTTCCGTCATTTCCGGCGGACTCCTGATATCGGGAATAACCGCAAGGACAATTCTCGGTTCCACCAATGCCGTCTTTACAGGCCTGATCAGGGACTGTCGTCAGGCTCAATCACCGGAAGAGCTCCACCCCCGCCGTTTTCAGGAGCGGTTTGCGCGTCTGCTTTTTTGGTGGTCGCCTCCATCGGGTGTCCGATATCGGCGATGTCATAGTTGTCAAAACAGCCTGCGGCAGGTCCGACCGAACCGAGACGCCTCCGACGACGGTCAATTTGCAAGAGCAGAACCTAGCGTTTTACCGTGGCATGTCTGGCAACGGGCTCCGCGTAGTAGATGCCGAGTATGATCTTAATCGAGGCGGCGACCGGTACGGCCAAAAGGAGTCCGAGAATGCCAAAAAGCGCGGCGCCGGACAGGAAGGAAAAGATAATTACAACTGGATGGAGGCGCGCTGCCGTGCCGAGGATCAATGGCGCCATCAATTCGTCTAGTGATAGACGCAGCGCGATCGCAAAGGCGAACAGTTCGACGGTGGTTGCGAGATCGGCCTGCTGCGCCGAAATGATCCCGACGATGACGAACGTTATAGCCGGGCCGATCAACGGGATTAGTTCCAGCAAGCCGACGGCGAACGCGAGAACTGGTGCATGGGAGACGTGAAAGATCGGGCCGAAGGCAATCCACGCCAGGGTTGAGGTATAGGTTATCACCACTAAGAGGCCCACGAAATATCGCCACAGCAGCGGCAGTATTTTTGCCACAACACCGTTAACCTCGCGGCGATATTCAGGTGGCACCAGCCAGAACACACCTGCGGCGATGCGTTTGCCGGAGATCAGAAAATAGACGAGCACGACCAGAAACAGAAAAAAGCCGAAAACCCAACCGACGCCATAACCGGCGAAGCTCAACATCGTGTTCGTTTGAAATAGCCCTCGTCCGCGGTCAAGAATGATGCCTGATACCTTGTCAACATTGATCGACACGCCAAGTGCAGAGCGTCCCACGTTTGCAAGTTCGTTGACATACTTGTGAACCATTTGAGGTAGCTGCGTGCTGACTTGCGCCATATCGTTTGCGACCGTCGCTCCGTAGAGGATTGTTGGCATAATCACGATGGCGAGAACGATCGCATAAAATGCGGTGGCGACAGTCCATCGCGGGACGTTAAGCCGTGACCCTAACCAATCAATCGGCGGCGTCAGGACGAAGGCAAGCGCCGCCGCCAGCACGAACGGCGTGAGAATGTGGCGCACGAAAAACAGGAAGACGAGCACGGTGGCGATCGCGACTGCCAGCGGCCACCCGCCGATTTTCGACCGTTTACCGTTGTCATGTCCGCTATCGCGCATCGCCACTCCCATGCGGGAAAACAAGCCGCGCCTTAAGAAGGTCCGCGCGGAACACAACCCGAGGAACCAGAGCGGCCCTAGCACGGTTCTAGATGATTGTCGCCCATACCGATTATGGCGGCATTTCCATACGTGCGGCCTCGGAATGGCATCGCCGGAACCAGCAACTGTGAGATAGCGTTTCCGATGGGATGGCCCGCTGCGCCCTTCATGTGATTCTCTCGGGAGCCGAAGTTGCCACACGATTCCGGTTTTATACCCTCCATCGTTAGCGCAGATGGCGATCCCGCCTAACGCACTGCCCCTCGTCGAAGCGCGTGGCTTCGCCGGCTGTCCGGCATGGGTCACTTCTTTATTGAGAGCAAGGCCCTTCACGACCGCAAATTTCGGTCGCTTCAGGCTTGTGGTCCAACCGAAAGCGATGAAGTTGCTCAGGGGGGCGCCGCCGCACGTTAAGAACCGGATAGGTAGCCGGCATCGCTGAAAAGCCCGCGCTTTTATTTCACACGTAGGCACCGCGCGTGCGGCCGGTTACTTCTGGCACGTCACAGGCGAAAGCTGCCGCCAGCTTCTTGCGAATCCGTAGAGGTCGTCATGCTTGGGAAAAAGTACTTAGGTTCCGATGCAAAGGCTGCGACAAACGCGAGCGAGCGCTTACCAGTTCCGCCGGATCCTGTTGGGCCGGTGGGCCGATTTTTGCGCCTGCTTGGCCCCGGCCTCATCACCGGTGCGGCCGACGATGATCCGTCAGGTATCGCCACTTATTCGCAGACTGGCGCCCAGTTCGGCTACGGGCAGCTCTGGGTGATGCTGTTCACGCTGCCACTGATGACCGCGATCCAGGAGACATGCGCCAGGATCGGCCTCGTCACGGGCAAGGGTATCGTTTCGGTCGTCAAGGAGCGCTACGGCAGTCCGATCGCGTATGGAGTGGTGGTCCTGGTGCTGCTCGCGAACACCATCAATATCGGCGCAGATATCGGCGCAATGGCCGCCGCCGCGCAACTGATTTTGCCGGTCGGTTTCGTGGTGGCGACGCTCGTTTTCACGGCCGTGATTTTGACTCTGGAGATTTTCACCAGTTACCGGGTCTATGCCCGGATTCTAAAATGGCTCGCGCTTTTCCTGCTGTCCTATCTCGTCACCGTGTTCATGGTGCGGGAGTCGTGGACCGACATCCTTCGGGCGACCCTGATTCCCCACGTCGAATGGAGCTTCGGTTTCCTCTTCATTATCACCGGCGTCATAGGCACGACGATCTCGCCCTACATGTTTTTCTGGGAGGCGAATGAGGAGGTCGAGGAGGAACGCGACCTTCACTTGCTACGGCGGGGGCGGCGGCCAGCGATCGGCTGGTCCCATATCCGACGCATGCGCATCGACAATTTCTTCGGCATGCTGTCGTCTAACGTCATAAGCTGGTGCATTATCGTCACCGCCGCAACAGTCCTTTTCGCCAACGGTGTCAAGACCATCGCGACTTCTGCGGACGCCGCCAAGGCGCTCGAACCGCTGGTTAATTCCTTTCCCCATGCCGGCTTCTTGGCGAAGCTTGTCTTCTCCGTGGGGATCATCGGCCTCGGCCTTCTTGCCGTTCCTGTTCTCTCGGGATCGGCTGCGTACGCCGTTGCCGAAGCCGCGAACTGGCGCGCCAGCCTCAATTACAAGCTGAACCGCGCGCACGGCTTCTACGGCGTCATCACTATCGCGACGCTACTTGGTCTCGTGATCAATTTCGTCGGGATCGATCCGGTGAAGGCCCTGGTCGTGACGGCCGTCGTCAACGGAGTTGTTGCTGTGCCGCTCATTTTCCTGATCGCGCGGATCGCTGCCAGTCCGGCAATCATGGGCGAGTTCAAGAGCGGCTGGCTATCCCAACTTTTCGTGTGGCTGACATTCGTGTTCATGGGCGCGGCGGCGGTCGGGATGTTTGCCACGTACTTTTGAACCTGCATTCCGTCACGGTTCCATCATCGACAATATCCAACGTAGCAGCCCCAGCCCATTTCGTCAGGAAGCTGTGGTAGCTGCCACCGCGACGGCGCGTTATCAATCGTAGTGCTTCACTACGTGTGATCGGTCGCAGGCCGTTTAACTCGCTGGATCGCGGCTGCGTCACGGGCGACCCCCGGACGCGGTCATGGTATCGGCTCCATTGTCTACTGCGGCCACACGCGCCGTTTAGGGTGTGTCCGGCGTGGACGATAACCCTAACTTCGATTGCTCTCTCGCGATCCAAGGGGGAATTGGCTGCGGCGAGGTCCGTGTGGGTTGACCGGTAAGGTCGATATCGCCGAGGGCGCAATTTCGGGCGAAACCACGAGGCGGACGATCTTAAATTGGCTAGGGTTTCGTTGACCGCTGCTCGCTAGCGCAGACCAGTGGGGGCAGCTGGGCCGCATGTCGGCAGCGGCGGCGCCATGGGCGTCGGTTGCAGCTGCACCACAACGAGCCCTCAGCTCGTGGTGCATGGCGGGCGATGTCAAACTTCCTGGCAAAACGTCTCGGCGAACTCTTAACGCCTCGTACGGCGTCAGCGGCCGATTTGCCGGCAAGTCCTGCATACCTTCTTCTCACGATCGCAGTCCTATTCCAGTGACCAGGTGGATGCCACTGAAACTACGCCGATGGAGACCATCCCATACTAGCTCTCAGGCAGGTTTCTGGGCCCCCCTCTGATGGATGCCCGCCATTCAAGGTGCGGGATTGCTGAGTTTTCGTGCCATAAAGGCGTGCATAGTCCCCCGTAGGCGTAGTGCTGACGGTCGCACGCGCAGCCGAAAATTCGGGGGTGTCAACTCAGAACGGTGGAAGGCATACGAATCCTACTCGATTGCGAGCAACGCGGTTGCCCGGCCCCTCGGTTTAGAACGTGCGGCTGCCGAAGACCTCCGAGCCACGCTTGATCCCGATGTGACGCGCGAGGCATGATATGTAAGATACCTTACATACAGTAAGGATTGAGGCAGTGCGGACCCGCGGCCCTAACCGCGACACGACCCGGTCGCGGGGGGAGTGATATGTATCCGGATCGAATCTCGGGAACGACGCAATGGCGCTCCCGACCTTTTTGGTTAGGCTTGGCGTTGATCGCCATACCAGTCCTTATCGTCGTGGGGGTGGAGGCCTACCAGGTCACCGTCAACTTTCCGGTGCTCCGGCGTAGCCAGCAACTGATAGCGCGCACAATCGAAGTCATTACCACGGCCCAGAGGCTTGAACGTGCCCTCCAAGACGCCGAGCGAGGTCAGCGCGGCTTCCTAATTACGGGAGACGCTGCGTATCTTGAACCTTACGAAAGCGGCGTCAGAGAAGTTTCGGCCAGCTTCGCCAAGCTGAAGGCTCTTACCGTCGATAATCTAGAGCAACAGAGCCGTTGGCCGATCCTCGATCAGCAGATCAACATCAAGCTGGACGAGCTCAAACGCACAATCGATGTCCGTCGCAACTTTGGCTTTGATGCCGCCCGCCAAATTGTAGTGACAGACGTCGGCTCTGACTCGATGCGTGCCATTAACCAAATCATCGATTCTGCCGAGGCGACCGAAAGCTCTCTCTTGCAGCGCCGACAAGAGCTCGGCAATGAGGCCGAAAGTAGGACGAGAATTGCCGGTCTCATCGGCGTAGGTATCGCGCTTCTTATCATCGTCACTGGCGCCATTATCCTATCGCGCAGTTTCCGTCGCATCATGAAATCGGAGCGAGCGCGTCGCGAAAGCGAGGAACGCCTCCGCATGATGATTGCTGGAATTGTAGACTACGCGATCTTCATGCTCGACCCCGAGGGCCAGGTCGTATTCTGGAATCGGGGTGCCGAACGCATGAAGGGATACACGGCGGAAGAAATCATCGGGCGGCACTTTTCATGCTTTTACCCCAGCGAAGATAGGGAAGCCGGCGTGCCCTCGCGCTTGCTTCAGACGGCAGCCACGGACGGGCGAGCCTCCGCAGAGGGTTGGCGTATCCGGAAGGACGGATCAAGGTTCTGGGCCAACGTGCTCATAACCGCGATCCGAGACGACAGGGGCATGCTGCGTGGTTTCGCGAAGCTTACGCGCGACATGACCGAGCAGAAGAAGGCCGAATTGGCCATCATGCAAGAAAGAGAAGAACGGGAGCGTGCGGAGGGCATTCTTCGGCAGGCTCAGAAGATGGATGTCCTCGGCCGGCTTACGGGCGGTATCGCTCACGATTTTAACAACATGCTTGCTGTTATAGTCGGAAGTCTCGAGATTTTGCAGCGTCGCTTGCAAACCGACGATCCGAAAATCGTGGATCCGATCCGTTCAGCTTTGCGTGCGGCGGACCGAAGCGCCACGCTGACATACGGGCTGCTGGCATTTTCGCGGCAGCAGCCCCTCGATCCAAAGCAGATCGACGTAAACAAGCTGGTCACCGGGATGTCTGGGCTTCTTAACAGGACGCTTGGCGAGAACATTGAAATCGAAACTGTTCTTGCCGGAGGGTTGTGGACAGTCGCCGCCGATTTCAATCAGCTCGAGAATGCGCTGATGAATCTGGCCGTCAACGCACGAGATGCCATGCCTCAGGGGGGCAAGCTTACGATCGAGACAGGCAACGCCTACCTCGACGAAGCCTATGCACGGACGCATGCGGAAGTAACGCCGGGTCAGTACGCGATGATTGCAGTCACCGACACGGGGATCGGCATGTCCGCGGCGGAAATTGAAAACGCCTTCGAACCGTTCTTCACGACAAAGGGACTGGGGCGCGGCACCGGCCTAGGCCTGTCGCAAGTTTTTGGTTTCATTAAGCAATCGGCGGGACATGTCAAAATCTATAGCGAGCTCGGCGAGGGTACGACGGTGAAATTGTACCTGCCGCGCGTCGCAGGCTTCGATACCCATGCTCGCGAACAAGCCGCTCCGCCTCAGCTCGCGGCGCGGCAAGGGTCGGAAACGATCCTAATCGTCGAAGACAACGACCCGCTCTTGGAGTCCATCTCGACTATGCTCCAAGAGCAAGGGTATCGAGTGCTGGCTGCACGGACCGGTACCGTCGCGTTAGAGCTGCTTGATTTGGAGAAAAAGGTCCATCTTCTATTCACCGATGTCGGGCTTCCAGGTGGCATGAATGGCCGGCAACTCGCCGATGAGGCCCGGCGACGGCATCCAGATCTTATTGTACTGTTTACGACCGGCTACACGCATAATGCGATCATTCACCAAAGCAAACTTGACCCTGGTGTCGAATTCATAGGGAAGCCCTTTACCTACGCCGCCCTCGTCGGCAGGATTTAGCGTTTGCTCGACGCGGAATTTGGCAACTGATCGACTTCCGGTCATGCCTCAAGAATGCCCCGCAAACGCGGTCTGCCAAAACCTCTTGACGCCAGGGTTTCGCGAGATGCAGCTCCTCGTCGAATCAGGCATCGCGTTTGATCAAGAAACCGGGGTCGAACGGATGCATCTGAACGTAATGAGCGAGGGATCTGCGTGGCGGGCATGAACTTTCTGCGGCAGTAGGACCGCCATCACTTCATGGCGGCATTTCAATGCTGAGCGGCCTCATCAGGCGCGCGACATCGAATGGCGGCCGAGGTCTGTGCGCCATTGTCAAAGCCTTATTCCGGGCTGCCGGATTAGACCAATCCCCTCCACGACCGTGAGGTCATGGTCACCCTTTGCGTGCGAAGTGCGAACAACCAGCAGCCGGCCATTTGGGTTCCGAACGTCAAAGGCCCAAGACCCCAGCGCCACCGAGACGTGAGCCAGAATTTGGTCGAATTTGAGATCGGACCAGCGACGTCGCTCACGCCAAGATGTAGCCGCACGACGAAAGTAATAAGCCCAATCATCAAGCGCATCGCCGCGCGCGGATTTTGTCGAACACGCGGATGTACGGCTCGATGTTGGGTTCGTGTAAGAGCTTGGCAAGGTTCTCGACAGTGCGGTAGCGTGCATCAACGGCAAGGCGCTGGCCAGATGCGAACTGCTCCTGCGTCCGCTCGATCACGATGCGCCTGGTCCTCCATCCACTGTCTTTCTATCGTCGCCCGGCATGGGAAGCAGGATCGCGCGTTCTGGCCCACGTGCCACCCGGCAACACCGTCACTGACCTTGGGAGAGCAACAGATCTCCTCTGAGCGGATCGGGCGGTTCCGAATTGCCTGAAGACATCGTTTGACGGAAAGTCTCCGATGCTCCTTGAGCACGGCCAGCTGGCTCAACTTGGAATGGAAGCAGATATGAACCTAAATGAGACCCATGACCCGACCCGTCGGAGCTTTCTTGCTTCCGCCAATGAGACGGGCTGCGACTTTCCAATCCAGAACCTACCGCTCTGCATATTTCGCCGCGCCGGGGAGCCGCCGCGTGGGGGTATCGCGATCGGCGATCAAGTCCTTGATCTTACTGCAGCGCAGGCGGCCGGCCTCTTCGCTGGGCAGGCGGAGGTGGCGGTATGGGCCGCGTCCGGTCCCGCGCTCAATCCGCTGATGGCACTCGGCAGCCGTCATGCCTCGGCCCTTCGAGCGCGTGCCGCCGAGCTCCTGAGCGTCGGAAATGTGGATGAGACTCTGCGTGCGCCAGGCGCTCGTGCCGATGGCTGCGGCGCGCTTCGAGGTGCCGGCCCGGGTCGGCACGTTCACCGATTTCCTTTGCTCGATCGACCACACGCGGCGGATGTCCCAGACGGGCGAGCTGCCGCCAGCCTTCCAACATCTCCCGATTGCGTATCACAGCCGCGCAAGCACCGTAACCAACGCGGCAGCAATTCAGCGTCCCAACGTCCAATTCAAGGATAAGGACAGCGTCATCCGCTTCGGGCCCGAACCGTCGCTCGACTTCGAGCTGGAGATGGCGGTCTGGGTGGGAATTGGCAACCCGATGGGAGAGCCGGTCCCACTAGCCGCGGCGGAAGACCAGATCTTCGGGTACTGCCTTCTCAACGATTGGTCTGCGCGTGGCATCCAGGGCTGGGAATCGATGCCGCTCGGTCCGTTTCTCGGCAAGAGCTTCGCCACCTCAATCTCGGCCTTCGTCGTCACGGCCGAGGCTCTGCTGCCGTTTCGCACGAAGCGGCGCGAGAGAACCGCCGGCGAGCCCGCGCCTCTTGCCTATCTCACAACACCGCAGGATGCCGCCGAGGGCGGGCTCGCCGTTGCACTTCTGGCCTACCTCGTGACGCAGCGCATGCGCCGAGACGGTTTGGCGCCGGCGGCCGTGACTCGGACCAATTTCCGCCATATGTACTGGACCTTCGCGCAGATGCTGACGCATCACGCGAGTAATGGCTGCAGCCTCCAGCCGGGAGACCTGATCGGTAGTGGAACCACGTCGGGGCCGACCGATGAGTTACGCGCATGCCTTGCCGAGATCTCACAACGCGGTGCCACCCCCCTAAAGCTGCCGAACGGCGAAACTCGTGGCTTCCTCGAGGACGGCGACGAGGTGATTTTCCGCGGCCGGGCAGAACGTGATGGTTTTGTCGGAATCGGTTTTGGCGAATGCCGAGCGCAAATCAGCCCTGCCCTCGAATGGCCGCTCGGTGGAGACCAGCGATGAAGGAAGCCACCGCCATGACCCGGTCTTGTGGCTCGCCATGACGATAGAGGTGGCATGCACGCCGTTTGAAACGGTCGGCGACACAGGCCAGGGCGTTCGCCGAATCATCGCGCTGACGGGAGGCACGTTCGAAGTGCTCGAGCAGACGGCGGGAACCTGCTCCACCTCCGCCGGGCGTGGGGCTTTCCCGCATCTTCTCCGAGGTCATCCACAGTGAAGCTCGTCCTCTTTCAGCAGAGCGAAACGGGTCCGGTCCTGCCGGGGCTCATGACCGATCGCGGCATCGTCGACATTTCAGCAGCGGTCCGGCCGAACTACACGCCCCAACTGGTCATGGAGGGCATCATTGACGATTTTGAGGCGTTGCGCCCGACGCTTGCCGAGCTCGATCGTTCCGCGCAGGCGCTGCCCATCGCCTCCGTCCGCCTCAGAACGCCGTTGCCGCGCCCGCACAAGATCCTCTGCGCCCTCGCCAACTACTGGGAGCATGCGCAGCGCGAGGCGCGGCCGCTCAACATGTTCATGAAAAACCCTGACGCTGTCATCGGTCCTGGCGATACGATTGAGCTACCGGCCTATACCGACCCTTGGATGTTCATGCACGAGGCGGAACTCGCGCTGGTCATTAAAGGCCCAGCCAAGATGGTCAAGCAGGAGAACTGGCGCGACGCTGTCTTCGGCTATACCTGCTTCATCGATGTGACGGCGCGCGGCGAAGGCCGCCGCACTTGGCCGGCAAGCCAGCCGATGAGCTGGCTCGGCAAGTCCTTCGACACCTTTGCACCGCTCGGCCCCTGCATCGTTACGGCCAGCGAGATCAATGAACCGAACGATCTCCTTGTGCGCTTCTGGAATGACGGGCAGCTTCGGCACAACTACAACACCGACGACATGGAGCATCGCGTGCCGGAGCTGGTCGAATTCGCGACGACGGTCATGACGATGTTCTCCGGCGACATCATCGCCTGCGGCACCAACCATGAAGGCCTCGGCGCACTGCAGGACGGCGAGAAGGTCGAGATCGAGATCCAGGGGATCGGGCGAATGGCGCTCAAGGTTCACGACCCGCTCAGGCGAAGCTGGGAGCGCGGCATCTACATGGGTGTCGATTCGACGCATCCCGATGCTGTCAGGCGCCATCGCCCGCGTGGCGAGGTCTAGCAACGCCGCCAGACGCGTCGGCCGACCCGCGAAGGGAGCGCAAATGAATGAAGGACGACGATCCGAGCCTCAAGGCACAATACCGGATGCCGCAGGTCTTCAGCGTTCTGCGAGGCCCGCGCAACGTGCCGAAAGACAAGCAGCACCTTCCCAACAACCAGACTAACCTCGTCATCGCCGTTACTGTATTGACCGACGAAAGGCTGCTCGCGGAGTTGCTGCCTCCCGATTGTCGCATCAATCGCGAGCCACTCCTCACTGTCAGCAAGGATTTCATGGCGAACATCGCCGGCTTGCCGGACGCGGGTAAGCCATTCTCAATGTCAGCTCCCGCGTCGGCCACAAGTCGCGGATGGATGGCGGGCTCACTGGCACTTTCACCCCTGTACTATGGAAAACCTCGCCGACCCGATCATGACCGGGCGCGAGGAACTCGGTTTCGGCAAGATCTATGCTGAGATGCCATCGCCCGTTATCATCGGCGACCACTACTCGGCGATCGCTGCCTGGCAAGGGTTCCGCTTCTTTGAGATCGACGTGGGTGGCCTTACCCAGGCGCCAGCCGAAGCGCCGCCGCCGTCCGGCAGCTTCCACTACAAGTTCATTCCGCACAGGCTCGCTCGGTGAGGCGCGATGCCGCCTGTCTCGAATACGCGCCACCGACCCGGCTCGCGACGGGCTATGGCGTGCGAGTGTCGCCCGACCTGTTGCCGAGGCGAGATCGGCGACCCGAGCGCCGGCAGCCTCGCCGATGAGATCGCGCCCGAAACGCAAGGGAGAGAAGAATGCCGAAGGAATTGCCGCCGATCCGTCGCATCGTCACTGGGACGGGGCCCGACGGGCGCTCACGCATCGCCGAAGACGGACCACCGCCCGTGATCTCGACCATCACCGCGCGGCCTGGATTACGCAATGCCAATATCTGGGTGACCAGCGACACACCTGTTCCTGTCGACGAGTCCGATCGCATTTCCGAGCACAAGCAGCTCTACCCTCCCAAGAATGGGACGGTCATCCGCATCATGGATATCCCGCCCGAGCCGCAAAACGCAGAAGAACTGCAAGCATCGTACCGGGCGACCGGAACGAGCGTGTTCCCGGACCGCGAGCGCCGCGCAGCCGACAAGTCGCGGCATCCTGGCATGCACATTACAGACACCGTCGACTACGCCATCATCCTGTTCGGCGAGATGTACGCCGTCATGGAAGAGGGCGAAACGCTGATGAAAGCTGGGGATGTGCTGGTACAGCGCGGCACCAATCATGCCTGGAGCAACCGTTCGGGCGAGATCTGCAGGGTTGCTTTCATCCTCGTCGACGGACGGCGCGTTTGACCACGCGCCGCGAATCGCGGCGGCGGCGAGCTGGTCGGCTCAACGGGCGAATAGCCGCCGCTCGGCCTGCGTTGAGTTCAGGCATCAAGGAACGACGGCGTCAAGAATAGCGTCGCGATGAAGAAAGGGAGGAATCATGGACGAGAAGGTTGCAACTGCGGCAAACGTTGTTGCACGCCTTGAGCGTCTGCCGCCTTTGGCTTGGCGTGTTCGTATGAGCACCATTGTCGGCAGCGCTACCCTCTCCGATGCCTTCGATGCTTTGACGATCGCGTTTGTCGCGCCTGGCGCTCATCGGCGAATGGCGCTTGAAGCCAGTAGCAGTCGGACTCCTTATCTCCGCCGCGGCTTTTCGGCCAGGCGTTGGGTGGTTTGGCATTCGGTTGGGCGGCGGAGCGGAGCGGCACGGGCGGGTGCGAGTGCTTATCTGGGCGGTCGCGGTCATCTCCCTGGCCAGCCTCGGCTGTGCCGCGGTGTGGAGTTTCGGTTCGCACCTTGTGTATGTCTGCGCTGCCGACATAGGCTCCGCCTTGCGCATTGGCTGAGTTGAGTACAATTTTGGAATAGGCGAGCCAGTCGACCGACAAGCCTTGCTGACACGCAACGTGATGCGTCACTTTAGCGCGCGAACGCGCACTCAATGCTAGGAGGAACCATGGACAACAAGATCGGGCTCGAGGAGCATTTCGCCATTCCGGAGACGATTGGCGATTCCCTGGGGTTCGCCGGCGCGTCCTTGATGACCGACTTAGGGCCGAGGCTGACCGATTTACACAATCAGCGTCTCGGCCTCATGGACCGGTACGGCATTGAGATCATGATCTTGTCGCTCAATGCACCGGCGATCCAGCGTATCGGCGATACCCAACATGCGATCGAAATCGCGCATCGCGCTAACGATCACCTTGCTGCCGAGATCGCGAAACGCCCGGATCGTTTTCGCGGCTTTGCCGCATTGCCGATGCAGAACGCTGAAGCGGCGGCAGCCGAACTCCGTCGCTGCGTTAAGGAACTCGGCTTCGTAGGCGCGATGGTCAATGGATATTCCGAGATCGGGGGTCGTGACAATTGTGTCTATTATGATGGCAAATCTTACTGGCCATTCTGGAGCGAGGTCGAAGCGCTGGACGTGCCGTTCTATCTCCATCCGCGAGAGCCTAGCCAACTCAAGCCCTATGAGGGCCACCCTTGGCTAATCGGTCCGGCCTATGGGTTCGCCGCGGAAACCGGTCTTCATGCGTTGCGATTGATGGGGTGCGGGCTATTCGACGCTTATCCGCGCCTCACGATCGTCATCGGCCACATGGGCGAAGGCTTGACCTTCAATTTGAGCCGCATAGACCAAAGAATTGCCTGGTCGCCTGCTGGCTACCCGGCGAAGAGGAAAATTTCAGAATATTTTGCGCAGAATTTTTACCTCACCACTTCGGGACACTTCCGCGACCAGGCGCTAATAAATGCCATTCTCGAGGTCGGCGCCGACCACATTCTGTTCTCGACCGACTATCCGTTTGAGGACGTCGGCGAGGCTGCGACTTGGTTCGACCACGCGAGCATCAGCGAGGCGGACCGTTGCAAGATCGGCCGCGATAACACCAAGCGGCTGTTCAAGCTGTAGGCAAATGCCGCGTCTATCGCTAGATCCCTGAAAGTCTTACGTGGTAACGAGCACACGCGAAGCATACCAACGATCATGCAGATTCCTTGATAGTTCTGGTTCTAACCGCGAGCTGCAACTTGCTGCATGTCAGCGCCGGCCTGGGCACCGGAGAGAAACCTGAAATGGATCGGATGAAATAGTGAGGGTCATGTGGCGCGGCTATTGCGCATCGGGGTGATCGGCGGTGGCATCGGTGGGCTGGCGGCGGCACGCGCGATGCTGATGCGTGGGATGGAGGTTGTTGTTTTTGAGCAAGCCTCCGGCCCGACCGAACTTGGCGGCGGCCTTGTACTCACGCCAAACGCGCTTGTCGCGCTGCGCGCGCTTGGTCTCGAAGCGCGCGTCCTTGCCGACGGATTTGAGTCGACGAGCCGAGTTCGTGCGCAGTTGGCGCAGTGGTCGCGTAATTGTGCGCGATTTATTTGAGCGCTACCGGACGTTGTTTGGCGCCACTAGTGCGACGATCCATCGCGGCGATATGCAGAAGTTGCTTGCCGAGTTTATGCCCGAGCGCGCCCTCCGGCTGGCGGCGCGCTGCACCGACGTCGAATCCCGGCAGCACGCTGCGGTGGCGCGTTTTGCCGATGGAAGCGAATTTGAAGCGGACGTTGTCGTGGGTGCGGACGGGATCCATTCTGCAGTACGTTCGAGCGTATTTGGTCCGGAAAACGCCCATTTTACTGGCTTGATGTGTTGGCGCGGCCTGGTGGACTCGAGGCTGCTGCCGCAGGGGCTCGTTCCGCCCGAACAGAGCGCCTGGTGGGGACCTCACGGCCACGCCGTGCACTACTATGTGCGGCGTGGCGAGCTGTTAAATTGGGTCGCCCATATCGAGACCGACAGCTGGACTGAAGAGTCTCTGGTCGACCCCGGGTTACCTACCCGAGGTACTTGCCACCTACAAACATTGGAACCATCAGCTCACAAGCATATTCGAAGTAACCGAGCGCTGCTACAAATGGGCGCTCTATGACCGCGAGCCGCTCCGGGCGTGGAGTTATGGTCGCGTGACGTTGCTTGGCGATTCTGCGCACGCAATGCTGCCCTACCTCGCTCAGGGCGCCGCTCAGTCAATCGAGGACGGGTGCGTGTTGGCCGCTGTGCTAGCCAACGCGCCTGGGGAGCCCGAAGCCGCGCTCAAGCGCTACGAGGCGCTGCGTCTGCCCCGGACCAGCCGAATTCAGCTTGGCGCACGCGCTCGCGGGCGCATCAATCACCTAAGCTCACGGTGGTCGCGCTTTAGACGCGACGCTAGCATCGCCTGCCGCAATTGGATCGGCCCCCAAAACGGGCCCCAGGACCTTGCCTGGATCTATAGGTATGACGCAGGCAGCGTGCCAACTGAAATATTGGCGGACTGAACCAATTGCCGTCACGGCCGGGGTGCCGACACGGAATTTCGCGGTCGGGTCGATTTCGCTTCCGCCAGAAAAAAGCTCAAGGGGTGGTTCGGCGTGCAATGTTTCGACGCCGATTGGCGGCGGCCCTCGGAAGGGGACAGATGCCGGTCCGCGCTTTCGCGACTATGTGCGTGCGAGGACTTCGAGCTTTTCTGGTTGGTTCGTCTTTCCCGTGATGGCACGGCGTAGCTCCGGAAACCATCACCCCAGACGGATACTCAACGGCGGTGGCAGGGGGTGGGGGGCGCAGGCATGCCGAGCTTCGCGTCGATCTGGAATTTCTCGCACGATCGTCCGCGTACTCGCCGGACTGCTCGCCGAGCAGGAGTGGTTCAGGCCGTCGCGCAGCATGCTGTGATTTAGCTCGTCGTCGCCCATGCGATAGCCCCATCGGCCACGTCCGATGAGGTAGGGGCGAGATCCGTGGTCTCCATCCGGCCGGCGATCTCGACGTCGGCGCGGCCGAGAAGAATTTCCTGCGCGGCGCAGACGATGGCCTGCGCAGCCGAGCCGCAGAAGCGCTTCACCGTGATCGCAGGAACCGTCACCGGCAAGCCGGCGGCGATCACGGCCTGGCGTTTGACGCCGGCGCCAGCGAGGGCGCCCTTGATGGCGCCCACGCCGAGATCGGGTGCCGCCACCTCTTTCAATGCTCCGCCAAAGATGCCAATCGGGGCACGGACCGGCGCAGCAAACATGCCCGAGCGCGCCGCTATCAAATGAGCCGCTATGGCTATTGGTCGGCGAAGCCGACGGTTCAGAAATTCTCCTTGTAGGGTCTGAGATCAGCCTCGAAGCTCCAGGCTGATCGGGCCTGGCAATGGATTTGCCAAAAGGCTTCGGCGACGGCTTCGATGCCCAGAAGTCCATCCGCGCCGCGCTGCTGCAGGAGCTCCGGATATCGGCTGAGCAAGCGTTCGCCCTTGATTCCGCCATCGATGATGATATGCGCGACATGGATCCCTTGCGGGCCGAACTCGCGCGCCATGCTCTGCGCGATGGCGCGCAGTCCCGCTTTGGCGGCCGCGAAATGCGCAAAGCCGGGCTTGCCGCGCAGGCTTGCGGAGGCACCGGTGAAGATCACGGTGCCGCGTCCAAGAGGCACCAACCGGCGCGCCGCTTCGCGGCCGACAAGAAAGCCGCCGAAGCAGCCGACGCGCCAAAATTTCTCGAAGGTCTCGGCGCTCAATTCGCGGAAGTCGAGTCGCTGATTGTTGCCGGCGTTGTAGACGACGAGATCCGCAGGGCTGAAACGATCTGCCGTTGCCATGGCACGATCGAAGAGACGCCCGACGTCATTCTCGCTGGTCGCGTCGGCTGTCACCGCTTCGGCACTTCCGCCCGCCGACGCGATCGCGCGGACGACGGCGTCGAGTTTGGCAGCCGTACGGCCGGCGACCAGTACATGGTATCCTTCGGTCGCAAAGCGGCGGCACAGCGCCGCTCCGAGACCCTCCTCGGCGCCCACGCCGATGACGGCTGCAGTCCGGATCGTCATCTTGCCTTCTCCCTCTACGGCACTAAATTCTGGTTTCGTGCCAGCTCAAACCACGCATCGATTCGGCGCCGGCATCTCAATTAGGTCGCCGCTATCGGCTCCTGGAGCAGCCTTGCGCGTCCTCATATCGAAGTGCGGCAACGCGCTGTGGAACGAGGTCGCCGCGGCGGATCTGCGTGGCGTGCCGCGCACGGGCGCCGCGCTCGACGTGAACGCTTCAGCGCGCGTGTTTGGCTTTGGCGGCTGCCTCAGCGAGCGCTCGGCGAACATGGACGACAGCCATCTCTCGCTTGTATTCGACCGAGCCACGGAAATCCGGGATCGGATCGATTGCATCCGCCACCAAAGGCGCCACGTCGCGGAGCGTCTTCTCGTCTGACGCTTCGCCATACAGCGCCGCTTCAACCGCGCTGGCGCGTACTGGCACCATCGCCGCGGCCCCGAGCGCTACCCGGGCCTCAGTGATGACGCCATCGGCGCCGAGCGCGATCCGAGCTGCGACCGAGACCGTGGCATAGTCGTCCTGTGTTGCCGGCAGGAATTTCAGGAAGGCGGTGCCGCTGCCGGCCGGCTGAACCGGGATCAGGATCTCGGTCACGATCTCATCACGCTCGAGCACGGTTCCGAAGAAGCCGGTGAAAAACCGGTCGACGGGAATGGTGCGCTTGCCGCGCCGAGAGCATGCGACGATCTGCCCATCCATCGCGATGAGAGCAGGCGGCGTGTCGAGGTTGGGATCGCCATGCGCCATCGCGCCGCCGAGCGTCGCCATGGACCGCACCCGCACAGTCCCAACGTGCCCGCAGGCTTTGGCCAGCAGCGGCGCGTGGCGCCGCACCAACTGGGAAACCTCGAGCGACTGGATCGTCGCAAGCGCGCCGATCCTGAGACCGCCCTTCTCATTGATGCCGGCCAAGGCCCTGATCGCACGCAGGCCGATCACAAAGTCCGGCCGCACCAGGCGTGTCTTCATGAGATTGACAAGGGCGGTGCCGCCGGCGATGAGTTTG
Organism: uncultured Alphaproteobacteria bacterium; assembly: GCA_963804725.1. Taxonomy (GTDB): domain Bacteria; phylum Pseudomonadota; class Alphaproteobacteria; order ATCC43930; family CGMCC-115725; genus JAATGI01. The sequence continues at coordinate 1,041,042 of CAWDRN010000001.1, forward strand.
GCTTCCTCGCCGTGCTGGGCCAATAGCGCCAGCGCCTCATCGAGGCTTGCGGGTTCAAGATAGGTGAAAGGGATCACGTCACTCGGCCCTGGCTGCCGCCGCGATCGATGCGATGATCTTGTAATAGCCGGTGCAACGGCAGAGATTGCCCATCATCCAGTACTGGATCTCAGCCCGCGTCGGGTGCGGATTGGCGTCGAGCAGGGCTTTGGCCGCGAGAATCTGACCCGGCGTGCAGATGCCGCACTGAAATCCGCCATGCGCGAGAAACGACTCCTGAAGCGGATGCAGCCGGTCACCGTCGGCAACGCCTTCGATCGTCGTGACCGCGCACCCATCGGCTTGAACGGCAAGCGCGAGGCACGAGCTGATCGGCTTGCCGTCGAGCAGCACGGTGCAGGCGCCGCACACGCCGACGCCGCAACTCTCCTTGGTGCCCGTGAGTTTCATATCTTCGCGCAGGAATTCGATTAGGAGGCGATTGTCTTCCATCTCACGGCTGACGGACCTGCCGTTGATCGTGAGCTTGATGGTCCTCATGCCGCGCTCGCCTGTTCGGTCAAACCCTGGAGCACTTTCTCCGCGCTGATCGGCAACTCGACGAGCCTCACGCCAACCGCATCGAACACTGCATTGGTAATCGCCGCTGGAAGTGCAACATTGCTCATCTCGCCGATCGCAGTAGTCGCAAACGGCGCCGCGCCGCCGCCGCCCGGCAGAAGAATGGTTTCGAGCTCAGGTATTTCCATGACCGTGGGCAGCTTGTAGTCGCCGAGATGCGCGGTGATCACCGCGCCATCTTTCAAGACAATTCGCTCGCTCATTGCCTGGCCGACAGCTTGGATGAGCCCGCCTTCGATCTGTCCCTGGTGTGTGATTGGATTGACGATAGTACCGACATCGTGCGCGGTGACGATGCGGCGCAGGCGCACCAGACCAGTCTCGCGATCGACCGCCACCTCCGCAAAATGCGCAACAAAACTCGTGCGATCGCTCAGCCGGCCGGGGGTGTTCTCGCCGTGGCAGGTCAAAGGCGCCTTGCCGCGTTCGGCGGCCCAGCCCAGGAGCCGGCGCCGGTCTATGGTGGCACCCGGGCAAGAAAACGACCCGTCCACGCCCGTCCGAATATCGGATGGCGCGCAATTGAGCCGCTCCGCGGCCAGCGCCGCAAGATCCTGCTTCATTTTGTCCGCGGCGGCCGCGATCGCCTGCCCGATCGTCGTCGTAAGCCGCTGGCCGCTAGCGCCAGCTTCGAAGCCGCTCAAGAGTGTATCGCCCTGCACGATTTCGACCTCGTCGACGGAAACGTCGAAATGCTCGGCAACCAGCTGCGCCGCGATCGTGTGGAACCCCGTGCCGGTATCGGGCGAGCCCACGGTCAGCGTGATCCGGCCATCTATGCCCATGCTGAGCGCGACGGTCGACAGCCCGAAATTGCCCGGCGGATGCTCATAGGTCGAAATGCCGCGTCCGATGCCCGGTAATTTGGGCTTGTCCCAGCCGAAGGCGCGCGCGCCGGCGTCGATCGTTTCTCGGCATCGCAGATGCCGCCGCTTTTCGCCAAGCGGCGTCAGATCGCCTTCTGCGATGGCGTTGCGGCGGCGCATCTCAACGGCATCGAGACCCAGCGCATGCGCGATCATGTCGATATGGCTCTCGACCGCAAAAGTCACCTGGGGCGCGCCGGGCGAGCGCATATGTCCGCAGGGCACGGTATTGGTGTAGACGCGTAGCACCTCGATCGAGCAATTCGGCACACGGTAGGCTCCAGCGAGCTCGCCATAGCCGCCGTGGAGCGTCGGCACGGGAACGAAACCACCATAGGCGCCCGCGTTGAAGATCACCCGCGCCTCGATCGCGAGAAGCTTCGCCTGGCGGTCGACCCCCGTGCGCAGGGTGATGCCGGCAGAATGGCGTGGATTCCCTGCCGTCAGCTCCTCGAAGGAATTCATCACCATCCTGACCGGGTGGCCCGCGGCGCGCGCTAGGTAATAGCAAACGAGCGTGTCCATAAGCGATCCCTTGCCGCCGAAGTCGCCGCCGATCGCGACCGGGTTGAACCGGATGCGGTTCTCCTGCATGCCGATCGCCGCCGCCATATGGGAGCGCGCGATGTGAGGGCCTTTGTTGGCTACCCAGACGTCGACGAGGCCGTCCGTACCGATCGCGACGAGGCAGGTATGCGGCTCGATATAGCCCTGATGGACCGAGGGAACCGCGAAACGATGCTCAAAGATCCTATGCGCGCCGGTGAAAGCGCTCGCGACATCGCCGTGTCGCACCCGGAGCCGCGAGATCACGTTCGGGATAGGTGGGTACATGGCGAGCTCACCGTGAATGCCGGCCGTCGCTCCTGCGAAGAACTCCACCGCTTCCGGATGAATGACGGGTGCCGTTGGCTGCATCGCCTGCTCGGCGCTGAACACGGCCGGGAGCTCGGCGTATTCAACATCAATGAGCTCGAGCGCCGCCTCCGCAATCTCGACGGTGTCGGCCGCCACCGCCGCCACTTTCTCCCCGACGAAGCGCACTACGTCCTTGGCGAGGACCGGGATGTCCTTGCACATGCGGCCATAGCGGGTATCGGGGACGTCGGCGCCGGTCAGCACGGAGCGAACGCCAGGCAGAGCCCTGGCCTTGCCCAAGTTGATCGAGACGATGCGAGCACTCGGATGTGGGCTGCGCAGGCACCGGCCGAAGAGCATGCCCGGCAGGTCGACATCGCCGGCATAGCGGGCGCGGCCGGTGACCTTCGCGATCCCGTCGACGCGCATGATGGGTTGACCAACAGCCTTGCCGCTCAGGCTCACTCGGACCATGCGAAAACGGACTCCCAGCCTGCTGTCTGCGCGTCGCCAAGTGTATCGGTCGATCTCACCATTTCAAGGCGCCACTATCCCTACCAAAAGCGTCAGCGCTGCAGCATCACCCAGTGTCATTCGATACTTGCTGGTCCGGTCACTGCCGAGCGCGTTGACCGCCAGCAACCAAACGGATTTGCTCAGTCCCAGGGCCACGAACGGCGATTTATAGTCGAGCGAGCGGCGAGCCGCAGGTTCAGGAGCGGCGTCTGTGCATCGGGTGTCTCCGTAAACTGAAGTGACGAGCGCTCTGAGTTCACTGACCTCCGCCCGCCCTCGATTCGCACAGAATCTTTTGGCCCAGCGGGAGAAGCCCTCAGCTGTGACACCCCTATGAGCCTACCTCCCGCAATCACGTTTCATGCTTCCTTAGTACCACTGCGAGAGTTCCACCGTCACACCTTCTGGGCCGTCGAGGAACACGAGCTTGCGTGAGTGGAAATCGAGGATCCCGCTCCGCGTCGCAAACCCGGCCTTTCGGATCTTGTCGACCTCGGCCGCGACATCATCGACCGCGAAGCAAACATGGTTGAAGCCGATCCTGCCGAGATCGCGGATCTGAGAATCAGCACGGCCCTCGGGATGGCGATAATGCAGAAGTTGGATCTCGGTGCGCGGCGTGGCATTCGCCAGAACCATCGTGACATGGTCCGCCTCGATTCCCGGCACGCCCATATAGGACGCAAAAGGTTCGCCGACGATGACGACAGACATCGCCTCTTCGAAACCGAGCACGCTGAAGAACCGGAGCGCCTGATCAAGTTCGCGAACGACGATCGTCACATGGTCGAAATGCCGGATCATGGCCGCCCCTCATCCACGGTAGCTGTCTCACGCCGCCCAACGCAATACTGTCCTCAAACGTCTGTTTCCCATTCGAGTCCGGACCTCTCATGGCAACGGTGTTTGTGGGCGCACCATCCCCAATCCCTATGTCGAGGGGTGTGAGGAGTGCGGCCTCACCCGGTCGAAACGGGGCTAGGTCAGACCTCCTCAGCCACCAGCCGCTGGTACATTCGCCATTCGAGCTCGCCGCCGGGCTTGTTGCCGCGGCGCTTTTCCATCTGCTGCCAGGTGTGCTCGCAGACCACGCGCGACAGCGGGCGCGCTCGGGCGCCTGTGGCCATGACGCGCTCCTGCGTCTCGCAGGCACGCAGTAGCGTGTCCATGAACACGAAACATTCGCCAATCGTGCGTCCGACCGTGAGCAGGCCGTGATTCTGCATGATCATGGTGAAGCGGTCGCCGAGGTCGGCGATGATGCGCGGCGCCTCGTCCGCTTCCTCGGCGAGGCCTTCGAAATGGTGATAGGCGACCTGACCCCAGATCGCGCAGCCTTCCTGGTCGTAGAGCTGCAGACCTTCCTCGAGCGCGGAGACCACGACACCGGCCATCGGATGGAGATGGAGCGTTGCGTTGATATGCGGCTTCGCGCGCAGGATGGCGCTGTGGAAATTGAGTCCCGCCGGGCCGGGCATAAGTTCGGTCTCGGTCAGTACGCGCCCGTCGAGATCGAGCTTGATAAGGCTTTCGGGCGTGATCTCGTGCCAGCCGAAGCCGCGCGCATTCATCAGGAAGTGGTCGGGGTTGTCCGGCAGCCGTGCTGTCATGTGATTGGAGATCGTACGGTTCCAGCCGAAGCGATAGGCGACGCGGAAGGCCGCCGCGAGCTCGCGCCGCGTTTCGCGCTCGCCGGCGCTCATCGATGTGTCGATCGCGGCTAGTCTCTTCGCCATCGGAGCCATCCTCGTGAGGTGCGGGAGCAGCGATCCTATGCTAGGGACGCTCAAGACGCAAAGGACGGGAAAGGGTCAAGGACTGGTCCGTGGTGGTGAATGTCAGCTTCGGCTTATTCAAGCCCGAAAGCGGGCGATCTCCTTTCGGCCAACTTCATTCCGGTTGCCGCCATCGGCGACATTTGTGCGTTTAGACTGCCACCAAAAGCGGCGGCGAGATCGAAGCGCGAGCCGCCGACCCACGCTTCTTCACGCCGCCATTTCGAGAAAATCCGTCATCCGATCATCTTTGGGCATGATACCGTTCTTATAGAGAACGAGGCCCGCATTGCCGCGATGATAGGTGCCGTGCAAACAGACGTGGAGAACGATCTCGCCGCGTGTCATGCGGGCCACGCATCCGTTGGTGAAGACGACATCCACCGGCTCTTCGAAATCGCGGTCCGGTAACTCGCCGACATAAGACACGTACCAGTCGTCGACCGTTCGCATAGTGTTCGAAAGGGACGGGAAATCCGGCAGGTCCACAGACTGCGGCGCTTTGAAGCCGTGCGGCACGCCCTGCAAGTGATGCTGAAAAATCGTGTCGACGACATGCATATGGTCGAGGAGGCGCAGCAGGATCGTTGTATCCTCAGCGCTGAGTCTGTCGAGGTTCTTGCCGACCACCTCATAGAGGCCACGATCGGCCCATTGTATGTAGCGAACAAGCTGTGAGTAAGGACGAGTCATGAGAGGCTCTTTCGTGATTTGATCCGGGCTGGTTGCGCGCCGCAAGCTAGGGAAACCTCGGCGTTCAGCGAGCTTTCTCTGCGAGCAGCGAGTGGCAGGGGAGAAACCACAGGAGGTCCCAGCCCAAGTCCCGCACAGTCACGCCGGCCCCCTGCAATACTTCTGTGTAGCGGGACGCGTGGAGGAGATCGAAGAGCGCGATGCGGCCGCCCGGCTTCAGGACGCGGACAAGCTCACGGAGCGCCTGATCGCGGCCGTCTCGCGCGTGGATGTTGTGGATCACGGTCATCGAGATGACCGCGTCAAACGACGCGTCGGGGAACGGGAGCTTGGTGATGTCTCCGGTCTCCACCGCGACCCGGTCGGCCACGCCTTCCGCGGCCGCGTTGGCCAACGTCGCTCTTGGATTGTTGTTTGACAGATCCTTCGCGGCCTATAGATCAACGCCGACGGCCATGCCGGACGTGAGTTTCTTGGCGCAACCGATCAGCGCCAATCCCTGGCCGCAGCCGGCGTCGAGCACCCGCTCGGTCCCCCGACAGCGCTAACGCGGCAACCAAGCGGTCGCGTACGCGCTTTTTGCCCACCAGGCTCGCCCACAACATGACCGCCGCGACGACCAGGAGAAGGAACGCGGCGCACGCTGCGCCGATGCTTACGGCCGCGGGAAGGCGATGCGGCCGTGACCAGCCGAAGCCGATTGCCGCGATCGCCGTCAGCAACAATCCCAAAACGATGTGCGCGCGGACCACCCCGGGGCCGTCGATGCCATATGTTGCACGCTGTTTCATGATGTTCGGCCCTCAACTTGCTATCGACGACATTTGGTTGTAGTCATAATATGAGTGAGCGCTCATTTTAGATACTCGTATTCACGGATGGGGTGCATGGCCCGTCGACCCCAAACAAATCCCCGGAAAACAGCCTCGCAGAAGCGATCGCGCGCGACCGTCGATGCGCTTATCGAAGCGACTGCTCGCGTTTTGATGAAGGATGGCTACGACCGAGCAAGCACCAACAAAATCGCCGCCGTCGCCGGCGTCAGCATCGGCTCGCTCTATCAGTACTTCCCGACCAAGGAAGCGTTGGTAGCGGCGGTCATCGAGCGCCACAGCGAGCAATTATCGCAAGTGGCCCGCGACACCTTTCTCAAGATCGTCGGGGGCCCGATCGAGATCGGCGCGCGCGAACTCGTCAGGGCCGCGATCGCGGGTCACCGCGTCGATCCGAAGCTTCACCGCGTCCTGTCGGAGGAGGTGCCCCGCACCGGGCGGCTCGAAAATGTTGAAGCGGTCGTGCGAAACGCCGGCGTCCTGTTGCGGAGCTATCTCGAGGCACACCGTCATGAGATCGACATTGCCGATCTCGACCTCGCGGCCTTCATTCTGGTGACGACGGTGGAGGCACTGACGCATGCCGCCGTCCTGTACCGCCCAGACATAATCGCCGACGAAAGGGCCGGCCAGTTTGTGGACGAAGTCACAGGACTGGTGCTCCGATATCTACGAACGTCATCGCGGCGCCGTCGAAGCATATCGGCTGGGCTCAGTGTCGGTTCGACAACGAGGTGAAGAGAGATAAAGATTTCATGTTGAAAGGTTGGCTGGCCTGGTCGGCGTAAGCTGCGCACCGCTGCGATCATCGAACCTGACTGTAGCCGGTCACGTCAAAAAAAACGTCGAGCGATGGGCTCCAGCCAGAGACCATGCAGGGCTTGAGATGAATATGCGTTTCCGGCCTCTGATCGCGGAAAGCGGAATCCAAGCGTTCGTTGTCAGACGGTAACCGCGACGGTCGAGTGCAAAATTTTCTCCCATCTCGATCGGCGGGCACGCAAATTTGGGGATTGGTGATCATCTTCATCACCGTCTACCTTGTTCGCGATCGTGAACGCAGTGTACCAGAGCAGTCATTCGGGCGAAGCTAAGAAGCCTTCGGAACCCGACGGGGAGAATCGGCCCATTCGTCGCGCGCTGGTCTTCACGATCGTCGCGCTCGCGCTGATAATGAGCTCGGTCAACTCCACAATCGTTGCCACAGCGTTGCATGCCTTGCAAGGAGGGCTGCAAACGTCGATCAATTGGGCGGGGTGGACGCTCACGGCTTACTCTTTTGGACTAGTGTTGATGTTGCCGGTCAGCGGTAAGCTCAGTGCGCGATACGGTCACCGACGTGTATTCCTCGGCTCGGTCGCCGCCTTCAGCGCAGCATCGATGGGCTGCGGGATGGCCGACAACATCTACGTGCTTATCGTGTTGCGCGCGATACAAGCTGCCGGCGGGGCAGGCTTCACACCCTCGGCGACCGGCATCGTCGTGGAACACTTCGGTAAAGAGCGCGATCGAGCGCTGGGGCTGTTCGGCAGTATCTTTCCGATCGGTTCAATGATCGGGCCGGTATTCGGCGGGCTATTCGTATCTTACTGGTCGTGGCGGGGTGTGTTTTACGTCAATGTTCCAATCGGCCTGGTAGCCATGGTCCTAGCATTTCGCTACGTGCCGCGGGATCGCCCCGCGGCAGGAGGAACCGGACGTAGCTTCGACTTCACCGGCATGACGCTGCTTGGCAGCGGACTTTTGGCCGGAATGGTTGCTGCAAGCTATTTGGGAGAACGCAACGCGCACCCGTGGTCGCCAGCGTTCCTGATGCCGTTGGCGATCGCGATCGTCGCCCTTTGGATTTTCTTTCGCCACGGCATCCGTTCGGCGCACCCGTTTATCGCGCCACACATGATTCATGGGCCCGGCTTCGGACCGGTGAACCTACTCAATGCCTTGTACGGGGGCGTCGCCGGTGGGGTGATGGCGCTCGTCCCGCTCTATGCAACCAATCGCTACGGGATCGACGCGCTCGGTTCCGGCACGCTGCTCATCGCCCAAGGCGTTGCCGCGATCATAGTGTCAGTCGGGGCCACGTTGGTATTGCGGCGCACCGGCTATCGGCTGCCCCTGTATGTCGGCAACGTCACCATGACTGTGGGCCTGGTGCTGCTTGCCTTCAGCCCGGCGGCCGGAATCACGCCCTACGCGTGGTTGGCCGGTTCCGCCTTCTTGGTCGGCGTCGGCAACGGGGCGGTCAACCCGGCCAGCCGCAACGCGGGGCTGCAACTGGCGCCTCGGCATTCCTCGACGATTGCGGCTCTCCGGTCGTTGGGCCGGCAAATCGGGGCGATCGTCGCAATCTCCGCAGCCACGGCAGTCCTTGCCAGTTCAGGGGACCCCGGCGATATCCAATCCTGGGTCTATGTCGTGGCGGCCTTGCTCGTCATAGCCACCCTGCCGCTGATCACCCGCATACCAGATCACCACGGTGCGTGGTAACTTGCATCAACGCAGCAATACGCAACGCGTTCGTCACTTACGATAATTCACAGACGCTCGGCCGGATCAACGATGCCCGACTGACGAGGGAGCGCGGTGACCTCGTACCCGCGCGCGAGGACTTGCGAAGTCACCAATCCGCCGGTGCGACCGGTCGCGCCGATGACGAGTAGTTTCAACACGAAACCTGATACGCTTGTCGCCGAGACGTCGGTATTCCGAAGGATCGTTGCCGCTGTCGACAGATCGCGGCATCGTGAGCGGCAGCCCTTTACTGGACCGAATACGAGGACGGCAGAAAGCTGTCCGAAACCCCACGCGAAAGCCATGACCCAACGGGTTTGGTGGATGTCGGGATGTCCGGAAGTGACCGGACCGTTAAGGTTCTCGGATGCTCGTCGCGGCACGGAGCGCACCGGAATTCTCAAGCGGCAGGCGTCCGGAAAGCCTGAGGGAAGGAAACCCTGCGAATGAACGGGCGTGGTGGTGCTGCTGGCGCTATGGGGATTTGGCCACAGCGCGTGTGGCATCGAGGGGCAGAAGAGGCGACTGGTCGCGGCCGGTGGTAGTCACCGAACGCGCGAGGTTCTGAAGTTGGCGGGTGTTGGCCACCGTCGACGACGAAGAATTGGTGATCTCATTGGGGTCGGGGCGCGCACTATCATCGCCGATCAAAGTGGGGCAGCGCGCGGCAGAGGTGAGAGGCGTGATCGCTGTGCCGCAGTCGTGACTGTATCGACCCGAATCGGTTCGCTGGCCACGCAGCCTGGCCCGAAGATCTCGATGACGATCATACGGTTGCCGGGCAGGACATGGATGGGAATGCAACGGCGGCTCATCGGTGTTGGTGGCACGATGAGGCCGTAGCATCACGTAGCGGTCCTGATGACCTTCGCCTTGCTCGACCCGGACCTCCATTCGCGTGCTAATGGGGCGCTATCGGGCGACGCAGCGTCGCCGCCGGCCATTGGCATCGCCGCGCACTCGCTGGCTATTCGGCGGCGGCCACCCGCTGGGCCGCGCGTACCTGGAAGGACTTGTGGAACTGTCCATCCTTCATGATCGCTAGGATGTTGCGCCGATCCTGGAACAACGTCAGGTCCTGCAAGGGATCGCCGTCGATCAGTAGGACGTCCGCCAGGAACCCCGGGCGGATCTGACCCAGCTTGTCGCCGCCGAAGGCTTCGCCGCCATACGCGGTGGCGGCGCGCAGGACTTCCCAGGGCTCAAAGCCAAAAAGATTGACGAAGTGCTCGAAATCCCGGGTGTCGGTGCCGTGCGGGATCCAGGCGAAGCCGTAGTCGCCGAAAGGCAGGACGCGGATGCCGGCCTTGTGCATCTTGGTCATGGTAGCGATGCCGGCTTCCAGCTCCCGCTTGTTGCCGATCAGCTCGGCGACCTCGGTACTGATGCCGAAATCGCCCGCCTCATAGGTGGTCTGGTAGCGCGCGGCGATCGCCGGCGCGATCCAATGCTTGTGCTTCACTTTCTCCAGCTGCTCGATCGTCGCGTCGCTGGCGAAGCTAGCATGGAAGATGAACTCGACGCCGAACTTGACGCACTGGCGTACGATGGGTTCGGCGTCCGCCGGCGTCAATCGGCCGAGCCGCAAACTCCACTTGCCGGGAGCGCGCAGCGCGACATTGCACGGACTGGGACAACCGTTGAGGCAAAGCACGATCCGGTGGACAATATGCGCGCCCGGCGCGAATACCCGCAACTTCTCGACAAGCGCGTCGGCAAGCTGCCGCCCGCGCGTTTTTTCTTCGGCCCCGATCGCCAGACCGCGGACACAGGTCTCGCAGACGTAGACGTAAAGGTGCGCCTCGGCGGGCCCGCTCAAGCGCTCACTCCTGGAACTTTTGAGGTGTTCCCGTTGACGGTGAATGTTCTGACGGATAACCCACGGTTCGGCACGGCAGACAGCTTCACACAAAGAAGCTGCGGTAAATTTTATTCCAACCATTTGGGAGCCAACTCTAAAAACGATGTGATGTTGGGTGATCGATGCGACAGAGGTGTAATGACGAACCCACTAACCGATGAAGAACCTGCTGGCACTCGCGTTTCGACCTGCGTACCGATATAGCGTAAAGCGCAAGAAAACCTTCAAGACGAAGATACTTGATAAGACGCCCTGGAACTCCTGGAAGGGATATATGCCAATGTCTGCCGCCGCGAAATTATCAGAGTTGGGAAGACAGACCGGCTTCTATCGACGCGAACTAGCGCTCATGTGACACGATTTTTCTCGGCAGGAGACGTCGGGGTGATTGTGGTTATTGGCCACCGCACCCCCTCATGTTGCGCAAGGAAGCTTTCCAGACGCTCAGCGGTGTCATCCTCGATATCGCCATCGGCGTAACTGGAGCTGCCTGAGACGGTAAAGCTCGTGGGCGCCCCAATTGTCAGCTTTTGTGTTGTTTCCGGCCACCAAGGGCGCAAGCCACAGTTCAACCGATCCCCAACGCACCCATGACGCTGAATTGCTCGCCGCTCTGGGGGTTGGTTCGCCACGCCACGAGCGCCTCGCGCGATTCCGTCGTCGAAGCTCAACTTAATTCGCGGATTCTGGCAGGCCTGGGACCCATTGGGGCAGACACGCGGGTGTGGTGGCCGGTCACTCTCCAAAGCAGCCTACAGAGTTGTGCTGAGGAGCGCGGCCCAGGCCAACCATTCAATTGCTCGTAAAAATTAACGGTGGCGGCGTTGCAACTACCAACAACCTCATAATAAATCGACGTATGAGCTACTGTGTTGGTCCGTCATACAAGTTAGCGACATTAACCTGTTCCCAGTGTGGCGCATTGGTTGACCTTTACGGCGACCACGAGGAATGGGACCTGCGGGTCCGGGCTGGACCATGCGAGGCACCAATGCAGATTGCGCTCTGCGTGGAGATTTGGAAACAGGCCTTTCAGTTGCTTAGGGAGGCTGTGAAGGCCTAAGCCGCCTCAGCATTTCATTATCAACGAAGCAAATCAGTAGCTCATAGGTCTTCCGGAACGACGATGTGCCTTTGCAACGGGTTCCCGGCGGGCGCCACGCCAAGCGTGTCGGCTGCGGGACAAATGGCCGACGCGCAATCTAGGCGCGATTTCTGGAAGGATTTGTCCTCTGTGACTAAGCCGACGAATTAAATTGTCAATTCGCCAGCAACGCACTACTTTAGCTTTAGCAGTATTTGCTTCGGCAGCTTGCCGCATCGCTCGGAGGCGAGCGCTCTTCAAGACGAAATAGAGGCTCAGAACTGTTCGTGATGCACGGGTCCGTGCGGCACGTATTCACTCATCTCAAAGGAGCCTTAAATGGCTACTGGTACCGTCAAGTGGTTCAACGCTCAAAAAGGTTTCGGTTTCATTCAGCCGAAGGACGGCTCGCAGGACGTATTCGTCCATATTAGCGCCGTCGAGCGTGCAGGATTAGGCAACCTGACCGAAGGTCAGAGCATTGCCTTCGACATCGAACGCGGACAAAAGGGCAAATTCGCCGCCGTCAATCTGCGGCAGGAATAGGGTCCCGGACAGGGAGGGACAGCGCCGCCGTCCTTCTTCAGTTTCGCGGAGCAGGTGGCAAGATGGCCAAAGCCGATCTTATCGAGTTCGAAGGCACCGTTCTGGAATGCCTGCCGGAAGCGCGCTTTCGTATTGCGCTCGATAATGGGCACGAATTGCTGGCCTATACGGCGGGCAAGTTGATGAAGCATCGCATTCGACTATTAGTCGGTGATCGTGTCACCGTCGAAATGACGCCTTACGATCTGACGAAATGCCGAATCACCTATCGCCACAAGGATGAAAAGGCGGCCGTGCCGTCGCGGAGGTCCTATAATTTTCGGCGGCGCTAGCGCCGTGAAAGGAAGTTGAGCCGTGTCTCCAAAGGATGCTTCCGGATCGACGCCGCCAGGGAGGACGCTGTCGCGTACCGAAACCATCGCGCAATTGGCGCGACGACGAGCGGTAAGCACGGCGCAAGCGGCGCATCGCCGAAGCCGCGACACCGGTAACGATAGCCCTGCGTCTGCGCGAACAGGCGTTCCAGCCGCTGAACACAGATTCCGGATCGGGCAACTGTTGACGTTGGTGCCGAACCGATATGGCACGCACCGGCTTGGCCGTTTCAAAGTGGTCGCGTTGCTCCCCCAAGAGCATGGAATCAATTACTACCGGCTGAAATCGACTCTCGATGGGCATGGGCGAATCGCCTCCGAGAGTGAATTGATGAGCGAATCCGACGGGTCTCCCGCTGCGCTCGAGTGAGCGAGCGGCCTGGGATTCCAAATCTCAAACAGGGTCAACTTCCCGAGCGCTGCGGGACCACTGCCGTCGGCGGTAATTCCTGCCGTTCTGGCCACGGATGGCGCAGCCTCAAAGCGGTCAGTAGAAATATTTACCAATATTTACCGTGAACAAAAAGTAGCAGGGATGGTCGACGAGCGCTGCATTGCCCAATCGCGCGTGCACCTGACCATAAACGCGCACGATTGATGCAGACAGAAGCAGGTCGATCACTAATCCTTCTGTTCATGCCCGCAGCCGGAAAGGATCGCGGTCGCAAGTTGTGCTGGTCGAAAGAGCTCGCGCGAGATCGTCACAAAGCCGCCGGCTTTGTTGAGACCCTCCGAATCGGCAAATCCATTGAAGAGTATCGGCATCAGCGAACTTCAGAGTCCTAAGCCGGCTTAGTTTCGTTCGGCCACCCGTCCTGTCGGCCTTTGGGTCGCCTGCTTCAGCTTCGGCTTCTCGGCGGCGGCCTTTGCCTGCGCTTCCTTTTCGGGCGCTTCCTTGGCGAGCCGCAACGCACGCAGTCTCGCCGTCTTGGCGGCGTCCGCGTCGCGCTGCTCCTGACGTTCGCGGCGGAATTCGGCCTCGCGCTCATTCGCGCGCGCAAATCTTTCGCTAGCCGACTGCGTTGGTCGTTCGATCGTAGCTCGTTCCGCTTCGCGCATGCTGCACCTCTTCAATTAGTTTATGGGACTGAGCGAACGATCGACTTAATCGCGGGACGCGGTCGACCGGATTGCCTAGCGATCGCCCAGTCCTGTTCGTCGATCACTTCAGTAGCCGGAAGATCGCCATCGGGACCGTAGAGAATCGAACCCGGGACGCGACGGTTCGAGCTGCGGTTGCCATCCTGATAGACGACATCGAAGGCGACTGGGACGCGCTTCTTATTTGCCATCGGAGGTCTTCGTTTCATCGGGCGGCATCGACCCGACACGGGCGGCGCCATCGAAACGATGGGTGATCTTGTGCAACCCCAATTGGGGCCGAAGTGACTATTGTACCCTCCATATATGGGCATGCATTCGCTTCACGCAACGGCGCACAGTCGTGATCGGAAATGCGGACTGTTCGCGACGCGGCTGCGAATGATAGCGGGCGTGTCCGAGGGCATCGATGGGCGTGTGATGATGCGAGGCCCATGGATTCATATTGTCGACGACAATAATGCGGTTCGATCGTTGTTGCGGCGAGCGCTTGCCGAAGCCGGTTATCGCGTGGGAGAAGCCTCAGGTAGTAGCGCCGCACCGACCCACGCTAGTGGACCGAATTTAACACTTGGTGCCCGCGCCTGACGGCGGCGATGATTTTGTTGGGATCGGCGGTCCAGACGAAGGGCTTTGGCATGCGATTGGTTTCTTCGATGAAGCGGCTGATGGCGGTCTGCAGTTCGCCGACCGAGTGGAAGACGCCGCGCTTCAAGCGCTGCTTGGAAAGCTTGGCGAAATAACCCTCCACCGAATTGAGCCAGGAGCAGGAAGTGGGTGTGAAGTGGAAGGTGAAGCGCTTGTGGCGGGTGAGCCAGGCCAGGACCGCCGGGTGCTTGTGGGTGGCGTAGTTGTCGAGCACGACGTGGATGGACTTACGCTTTGGCACTTCGGCCTGGATGACATTCAAGAACCGAATGAACTCCTCATGGCGATGGCGCCGCATACAGCGGCCGATGACCTTGCCCTCGAGCACGTCGAGGGCAGCAAAGAGCGTTGTGGTGCCGTGGCGTTTGTAATCGTGGGTCATGGTTCCGGCGCGTCCCTTCTTCATCGGCAGGCCGGGCTGGGTACGATCCAGCGCCTGGATCTGGCTCTTCTCGTCGATCGAGAGCACGATGGCGTGCTCGGGCGGATTGACGTAGAGCCCGACAACGTCACGCAGCTTTCGCACGAAGTTCGGGTCGTTCGACAGCTTGAACTGCCTGATCTTGTGAGGCTGAAGGCCATGGGCGCGCCAGATACGGCGGACTGCGCTCGCGCTGATGCCGCAAGTCTTGGCCATCATCGGGCCGGTCCAATGGGTGGCTTCGCCCGGTGGGTCCTGTTGGGTCAGCGCCACGACACGCGCGGCCACCTCCGGCCCAAGCGGCGCCACGCGCGAAGGCCGCGTCTTGTCGCGCAGCAAGCCCTCGACACCGTCCGTCATGAACCGTTCCTGCCAGCGCCACACACAGGTCTTGGACTTTCCCGTCCGACGCATGATCGCGTTCGTGCCAAGACCCTCCGCCGTCAAAACGACGATCTCGGCTCGCCAAGCATGCTTCTGCGGCGCGTTACGGTTCTGCAAAATCGCCCTCAGCTTCTTGCGCTCAGAAGGCTTCACCGTGATCGATATTCCCGTTCGCATGCGCCAGACTTGCATGCCCGACCTCACCTGGGAATCCCAATTCCGGATTCAAATGTCAGATGCCATCCACTAGCGAGCATTCCAACGACTTGATTGTACTGGGCATCGACCCTCAAGCGGATGTCGGGTCGAGGACCATCCGAAAGATCCGGGAACTATACACGCGCGACGAAACAGCCGTTTGGTCGGCCGCCAGGGCGATCTGCGGTAGATAGGGTAGGAAACTTCCCGCGCGCCCTCTTGCGTGCCGAGAGAGGGGCCGTCGCGGTTCGTCGGCAAAAACCAAAGGATATCAGCATTTTGATCGGCTGACGTTGAATCAATCCCGATAAAATATATAAAAACGATAGACTGAATGCATGTAAGAGAATATGCTGTGGATAGCTCGTCAATAGGAATCGCGGGGTTGGAATCAACCGAAACCTATTCGCACTTGGCCAGTTCGCTTCGGTGACGTCCTCAGCGCGCCCGAAATCATGGCCCAGGCTCAACGTGTGGCGGCGACGCTCGTCGCGCAGCGCTAAGAGCGACGTACCGCGGCCACCGCCTCCGGTTGCTATCACATCAACCCCTTCATAAGCAGGTCACGATGACATCGTTTTTCGACATCACCCGGCGGAGCGTACTGATCGGCGCCGGCGCCGTCGTGCCCCTTCCCGCCGTTATTCGTCCGGTTCGCGCGCAAAGCCAAACATTACGTATCGGCTTCCAGAAATACGGCACGCTGATCATGCTGGAGGCCAGCGGCGCGCTGGAAAAGCGATTAGGGCCGCAAGGCGTATCGGTCGAATGGACCGAATTCGCGGCGGGACCACAACTGCTTGAAGCCTTGAATGCCGGCAGCCTTGATTTTGGCATTACCGGCGAGGCGCCGCCCGTTTTTGCGCAGGCCGCAGGTGTGCCGTTCGTTTATGTCGCCGTCGATCGCGCCGCGCCGCAAGGCGAAGCGATCCTGGTTGCCAAGGATTCGCCCATCCGCGCCGTCGCCGACCTGAAGGGTAAGCGTGTCGCCTTCAATCGCGGCTCCAACGTGCACTACCTACTGATCGCTGCGCTGCAGAGGGCGGGACTGCAGTTCAGCGATATTCAACCGATCTATCTTGCGCCCGCCGATGGCCGCGCCGCCTTCGCCCGCGGAAGCGTTGACGCGTGGGTGATCTGGGACCCGTATCTGGCGGCAGGGCAGGCGGCGATGCAGGCCCGCGTGTTGGCCGATGCCACCGGCCTGGCTCGGAACCCGCAGTTTTATTTGGCGTCGGTGTCCTTCGCGAAGGCCCGCCCCGATCTGGTGCGTGTGCTGCTTAGCGAGATCAGCAAGATCGATAATTGGGCCGCCAAGCATCAGGCCGATGTAGCCGACTTGCTCGCGCCGCGTACCGGTTTGCCGCTCGACGTGCTCCATGTCGCGCTAGCGCGCCTTGGCTATGGCATCGCGCCCATCACGCCCGATATTGTCGCGAGCCAGCAGCGCATCGCCGACACGTTCTTCAAAGCTGGTCTCCTGCCGCGGGCGATCGCGGTGCGGGAAGCCGTGTGGCACCTGGCATGAACGGAAGCGCGACGGCGGCGTGGTTGCGGAATCGTCGCGCGTCGCTGATGCCATGGCTGGCGCCTGCGGGATTGCTGGTGTTGTGGCAGGCCCTATCGATGGGGGGCGTGCTGGCGACGCAAATTCTCCCGGCGCCTTCCGATGTTCTGGCTGCTGCGTGGCGTCTCAGCTGGAGCGGCGAGCTATTTCACCACATCGGCGTTAGCACCGAGCGCGCGCTGGCGGGGCTCGCAGTCGGCGGCGGTATCGGGTTGGTGTTGGGCTTCCTCAACGGCTTGAGCCCGTTTTCGGCGCGCCTTAGCGATACCACGTTGCAGATGCTGCGCAACGTGCCACATCTCGCGCTGATTCCGCTGGTGATCCTGTGGTTCGGTATCGATGAATCGGCCAAGCTCTTTCTAGTCGCGCTTGGCGTGTTCTTCCCAATCTATCTCAACACCTTTCACGGCGTTCGCACGATCGATGCCGGCCTAGTTGAGATGGGACGAGCCTACGGACTCAGTGGCTGGTCCTTCTTCCGCCAGATGATCCTTCCGGGCGCCTTGCCCTCGATCCTGGTGGGATTGCGTTACGCGCTCGGTATCATGTGGCTGACGCTGATTGTCGCCGAGACCATCTCGTCGAGCTCTGGCATCGGCTACATGACGATGGACGCGCGCGAGTTCCTGCGAACCGACGTCGTCGTTCTCGGCATCGTGATCTACGCCGTGCTCGGCAAGCTGGCCGACAGCGTGACGCTGGCGCTTGAACGGCGGTGGTTGGCCTGGCATCCCGCCTTTCAACCGAGGGAGGCGATCGCATGACGCAGCTGATCCCGGAGGCATCGCTCCTCGAGGTCTTCTATCGCCGCCAGCAGGCTTTGCCGGAACCGAGCGTCGTGGCGAGGCGCGGCATCGGCCGCGGCGCCGCGATTCACCTCGCCGGCCTGACAAAATCGTTCGGCGCCCGCGACGTGTTGCGTGGCCTCTCGTTCGACATCGCGGAAGGCCAATTCGTCGCCATTATCGGCCGGAGCGGTTGTGGCAAGAGCACCCTATTGAGATCCTATGAGGGCGACAGGCGCCGGTTCCGTTAAGGTTCGGCTGCCAAAGCAAAACTTGAACGGAGACCGTAGGATGTCCACCGCAGTGTTGAACGCGCCTGTCGCCCAGGAGGAGATTGCCACGCTTTTTGTCGGATTTGAACTCAGCAAAGCGACTTGGCTGATTGGTATGTATTCACCGGAGCTCGGTAAGACCATCAGCCGTCACAAGATCGAAGGGGGCGCGGTCGGCGTCGCTTTGGAGCGGATTGCGGCTGCCCGAAGGCGGTTGGAAAATCTCGGTAAGCCGGTGCGGGTCGTGTCGGTTTACGAAGCCGGGTACGACGGGTTTTGGCTGCATCGCCGGCTGACGGCTGCAGGCATCGAGAACCGTGTCGTCGATGCCGCAAGCATTCCGGTGGAACGGCGTTCGCGACGGCGTAAGACCGACCGGCTCGATCTGGAGCTTCTCATCCGCATGCTGCTGGCGTTAGAGCGCGGCGAAACGCGCATCTGCCGGGTGGTTCAGGTGCCGACCCCGACCGAAGAGGACGCCAAACGCCAGCACCGGGAGCGGGCCGTGCTGGTAGCGGAGCAAACCGCACACACGAACCGCATCAAAGGCATCCTCATGGCCTTGGGAATCCGCGATGTTAATCCACGCCGTCATGATTTCGTGCAGCGCCTCGATGGCCTGGTGACGGGTGCCGGCGAACCATTGCCTGAGCACACCAAGCAAGCGCTGGCCCGTGAACACGAACGAATAACCCTGGTTGAACGCCAGATCAAAGACATCGAACGCGCGCAGGCAACCGCAATGGAAGCAGCGACGGAGCTGCAGGGCGCGCCGGAACAAGATGCCGGTTCAGCGCAACGCAGTGCTGCCCAGGCCGCGAGGTTGGTGCGCCTGAAGGGCATCGGACAAATCAGCGGCGTGCCGCTGTGTCGTGAAGTATTCTACCGTCACTTCAACAATCGCCGCGAACTGGCCAGCTATTTTGGCCTGACGCCGAGCCCCTTCAACAGTGGCTCGATGCGCGTTGATCAAGGCATCAGCAAGGCGGGCAACCCCCGCGCGCGGACGCTTGCCATCGAGATCGCCTGGCTGTGGGTCCGGCACCAACCGGACAGCGCTTTGACCAAGTGGTTCGTCCAGCGCGTCGGCAATGCCACCGGGCGCATCCGACGCATCGCTATTGTGGCACTGGCGCGCAAGCTGATGGTCGCGCTGTGGCGCTATCTCACCACCGGACTGATCCCGGAAGGAGCTGTCATGAGCCCAGCATAGGATCGCCCAAACGCGGGCGTGGCGCCTGCGTCACCGGGGTCGGTGCGTGACCGTTGAAGCCTCTGGCTCATTGCCGCTTTGTGAGATTGGTCCCATCGCTCCGGCCTCTCGCCCGCTGAATGCGGGATTATGGTCACGGTCGCTGACGACCGAACCGGAGATAAGGTGATGCGGACTTCGCCGCATGCGCAAAACCGAGGCCGCCCGGATGACGCCGCCCTAAGATCGCTCGACAGGTTCCCGACCTTGCAAAGGAAACTTCTGTGATGACGAAATTTTCCACTTGATTAAACGCCCTAGATAAGGCTTCTGGCGGGGCTCGATCAGCCGACGGCCGGAGAGATCGCGATCGCTGGCGAACCGGTGGTTAATCGTGTCAATGAGGCGCGGCTGATGTTCCAAGACGCGCGCCTGCTGCCGTGGCGTCGGGTCCATGACAATGTCGGCATCGGCGTCGGCGATGACTGGCGGACCAAGGCCTATGACGCCCTCAATGATGTGGGCCTGGGCGACCGCGCGCACGATTGGCCCCGGACCTTGTCCGGCGGTCAGCGTCAACGCGTTGCCTTGGCGCGCGCGCTGGTATCGCGGCCGAAGCTATTGCTGCTCGATGAGCCGTTCGGCGCGCTCGACGCGCTGACGCGCCTCGAGATGCAGGCGCTGGTCCAAAGTATGTGGCTCGACCATAAATTCACCGCCGTCTTGGTGACTCACGACGTCGCCGAGGCGGTGGCGCTGGCCGATCGCGTCGTGCTGCTCGATGCCGGCATTGTGGCGCTCGACGTCGAGATCGATTTGGAGCGGTCGCGGCGTCGCGGCGGGGCGAGGATGGCGGCGCTCGAAGCATCGCTCCTCAACCGCCTGATGCGCACACCGGATGGTGATCGCAACGCCAGCGAACGATCGGTTGCACGTACACAATGAACGCTTGGCAAATCCAAGCCGCGTGGCGCGGCTCCCGCGAGTTTTAGCACGGCGGGCGCCCTCCCAATCCATCGGACCAGGGAAAAGCAATGATACGACCGTTGGCACAAGCGGCGGTTCTCGCCGCGATAATGGCGATTGCGTGGCCAGGACAGGGTTGGGCCGCGCAAACTTTGCTCAATGTGTCCTACGATCCGACCCGCGAACTCTACCAGCAGTTCAACCGTGCCTTTGTCCAATATTGGAAACATAAGACCGGCCAGGACGTGGAGATCCGCATGTCTCACGACGGGTCCGGCTCGCAGGCACGCGCGGTGATCGATGGGTTGCCGGCGGATGTCGTCACGTTGGCGCTGGCTTTTGATGTCGATGCTGTCGCGACACGCGGCAAGTTGATAGCCCCAAACTGGCAAACGCGATTGCCGGACGACAGCGCGCCCTACACCTCGACGATCGTGTTTCTCGTCCGGAAGGGCAATCCCAAGCACATTCGTGATTGGGATGATCTGGTGAGGCCGGGAGTCTCCGTGATCACGCCCAATCCCAAAACCTCAGGCGGGGCGCGTTGGAATTTTCTCGCGGCCTGGGGTTATGCCGAGCGCAAATGGGGCGGTGAGGACAAAGCCGCGGCCTTCCTTGGAGCGCTGTTCAAGAACGTGCCGGTGCTGAGCAGCGGCGCTCGCGGCGCCACCATGACCTTCACGCGCCGCGGCATCGGCGACGTGCTGCTGGCGTGGGAGAACGAAGCCTTCCTGGCGCTTAACGCGCTGGAGCCTGGCGCATTCGAGATCGTGGTGCCGTCGATCAGCATTCGCGCCGAGCCGCCCGTCGCGGTCGTCGATGTGAACGTTGATAAGCACGGCACGCGGAAGCTGGCGGAAGCCTATCTTCACTATCTCTACTCGCCCGAAGGCCAGAAAATCATCGCCAAAAACTATTACCGCCCGGTCTCGCCGCGTTATGCCGACCCGGCGGATCTAAAGCGGTTTCCGAAGCTCGAGCTGCTCACGATCGACGGTTCGTTCGGGGGGTGGACGAAAGCACAGGCGAAACTCTTTGCCGATGGCGGCGTGTTCGATCAGATCTACCAACCCGGCCACTGATATATGGTCGCGTTGGCACCACCCTGGCGCCGTCACCGCAGCAGTGTGTTACCCGGGTTTGGGCTCACGCTTGGGTATAGCCTGTTCTATCTCAGCCTCATCGTTCTAGTGCCACTAGCCGCGCTCGGATGGCAGGCCGGCGACTTGGGCTGGTCAGGGTTTTGGGCCGCAGCCATGACGCCTCGCGCACTGGCCGCTTACCGGTTGAGCTTCGGCACCGCGATCGTCGCCGCCTTCGTCAACGCGGTCTTCGGCGTGTTGACGGCGTGGGTGCTGGTGCGCTATCGCGTGCCCGGCCGCCGCGTCGTCGACGCCGTGATCGACCTCCCGTTCGCGCTGCCGACCGCGGTCGCCGGCATCGCCTTGACCACTCTATACGCCAAGACCGGCTGGATTGGCGAGGCGCTTGCGACGCTCGGGGTCACGATCGCGTTCACGCCGCGTGGTATCGCTATGGCCCTCATCTTCGTCGGATTGCCGTTCGTGGTGCGGACCGTCGAGCCGGTGCTCCAGGAGCTTGAGCGCGAGCAGGAGGAAGCCGCGGTTAGTTTGGGCGCCGGCCGAATTCAGACCCTGATCCGCGTCATTTTACCCGTCATGGTTCCGGCGATCCTGACCGGCGCCGCGCTTGCCTTTGCGCGCGGCCTTGGCGAGTACGGTTCGGTCGTGTTCATCGCCGGCAATCTGCCGATGGTGTCGGAGATCGCGCCCACGCTGATCGTCATCAAGCTTGAGGAATATGACTATGCCGGCGCTACCGCGATCGCCGTGATGATGCTGGTCGCCTCGTTCGTGCTGCTGTTCGCGATCAATCTGTTGCAACGCTCCACGCGCGCCCGTCTGGGTCAGATCTGAGACGATGGCCGGCGCCACGCGTATTTGCAACGCAACCACCGAGCCCGCTTGGGCGCGATGGCTGCTGACCGGCATCGCTTCCGTTTTCGTGATGTTGTTCCTTGGCATGCCGCTGGTGATTGTTTTCGCCGAGGCGCTACGCCAAGGTCTACGCGTATACAGGGATGCGATCGCGGCGCCGGACGCGCAGTCCGCGATTGGCCTTACCCTGCTGGTGGCAGCGATTGCGGTGCCGCTGAATTTCGTCTTCGGGGTCGCGGCGGCCTGGGCGGTCGCCAAGTTCGACTTTCGTGGTAAGAGTTTTCTCGTCACGCTGATCGAATTGCCCTTGTCGGTATCGCCGGTCGTCGCCGGCCTTGTTTATGTGCTGGTGTTCGGCGCGCATGGCTGGTTCGGCCCGTGGTTGGCGCGGCACGGCATCGCGATTATCTTCGCGGTGCCCAGCATCGTTCTGGCAACGATCTTCGTGACAGTACCTTACGTTGCGCGCGAGCTTATTCCACTGATGCAGACGCAGGGCAAGGACGCCGAGGAGGCCGCGCTGTCGCTTGGCGCGGGCGGCTGGCAGACCTTTTTCCGCGTGACCTTGCCCAATATCCGCTGGGGCTTGCTCTACGGCGTGCTGTTGTGTAATGCCCGGGCAATGGGCGAGTTCGGCGCGGTCTCCGTTGTGTCGGGGCATATCCGCGGTCTCACCGACACCATGCCGCTTCACGTCGAGGTTCTGTACAACGATTACGATCTGACCGGGGCATTCGCGGTGGCGTCGGTGTTGGCGTTGCTGGCGCTCATAACGTTGGCGCTCAAGACCGTGCTGGAATGGCGCTACGGTGCCGAGTTGGCGGCGCTTTCCCCTCCTTGATCATGAGGATCGAGCTTCACCACGTGGTCAAGCGGTTCGGCGACTTCGTATCGCTGAAGGACATCGATCTGTCGATCGAGCCCGGCGAGCTTGTCGCCTTGCTGGGGCCGTCCGGGTCGGGCAAGACGACCGTGCTTCGCATCATTGCTGGATTGGAGCACGCGGACGAAGGTGTGATCCTGTTCGACGGCGTCGACGCCGCGAAGCGCAACGTCAGCGACCGCGGCGTCGGGTTCGTCTTCCAGCATTATGCGCTTTTCCGCCATATGACAGTGTTCGAGAACATTGCTTTCGGGCTACGCGTCAAGCCGCGGACCAAACGTCCCGACGAAGCGGAGATTCGCAACCGCGTGAATCGGCTGCTGGCGCTGGTGCAGCTCGAGCCGCTGTGTCAACGCTTCCCGAGCCAACTATCCGGCGGCCAGAAGCAGCGCGTGGCTCTGGCGCGGGCGCTGGCAATCGAGCCGCAGGTGCTGCTGTTGGACGAGCCGTTCGGCGCGCTTGACGCCAAGGTCCGCAAGGACCTGCGTCGCTGGCTCCGGCAGCTACACGACGAAATGGGGCTGACCAGCGTCTTCGTTACTCACGATCAGGAAGAGGCGCTTGAGCTCGCCGATCGGGTGGCGATTCTGAATCATGGTCGGATCGAGCAGACAGGAACGCCGGGCGTTGTCTATGAGCGGCCGCAGACGCCGTTCGTCTACGGCTTTCTCGGCAGTGCCAACCGTCTCCACTGTTGTGTCGAAGGCGGTTGCGTCGAGGTTTATGGGCGGCATTTTCCGGTCGATCGGATCGAGCACGCGGCCGGTCACGAGATCATTGCCTTCGTTCGCCCCCACGATATCGAGATTTTCCCCGCCGATGCGAACGACGGTATCGCCGCCACGATCGACCGCGTCATCGCGGCGGGGGCGCTGGTATCGGTGGACGCGACGCTCGAGCACGAAGGTGGCGGGGTCGAAATCGCCGTCAGCCTGCACCGCTACCAAGAATTGGATTTAGCGCCGGGACAAAAGGTTATGCTTTGTGTCCGTAAGGCAGCGTTCTTTCCCGTCGCTGCTGCCGGGAGCTAGATTTGCGATAGACAACCATATCCGCGCGTATCCGTGCGAGCTGCCGTTCCCCAAATTGTGTTGCGGCCCCCGTTCCGCCGAAGTCGGTGATCGGTCCTCCACTTGCCCCCCCCAAAGCTGTCTATTCGCTTCCGCAAGAGCGGCTTTGCGCCCAACACGGACATGCATTTGGGCGCGAGGCAGTCATTGCTTTCACTCAACCCCACGTAATCTGTGCAGTCGTAATCGAGGATTAGATAGGCAATTCGTCCGCTTTCCTCCCTCACCTGGCTGAGCCGGAAGTTGTAAGGTCATCTCCATCGCCGGAACCAAACTCCGCCTTCAAATGGAGGTCCGAGCCACGTTCACGCCACCTTCAATGCGAAATAGGTGCACATGGACTGGGTCCAACCCGGGCTCAACACGATGGTCCTAACTCCAAGCCGCGCTCCAACTGTGTTTGACATTTAAGACGACCGGTCATATTATTCTCCAATGGCCAGACCTAATGTTCGTGAGAAGATCGTCGACGCCGGGCTCAAGGTCCTGATTGAGAAGGGCTTTAACGGGTGCGGTGTCCAAGACATCACGGAAGCGGCCGGTGTGCCGAAAGGCTCCTTCTATAATCATTTCAAGAGCAAGGAAGCGCTCGGGTCCGAGGTCGTTGACCGATATGGCCGCAACAATCCGCGCCGTGCTGGCCTCGCCGACAAATCCGCTCCTGCCCTGCAACGGCTGAGAGCGCACTTCGCGCGGCTGAACGAAGCGTATACCAGCACGCGCTTCGGACGCGGCTGCCTGTTGGGAAATTTCAGCGCCGAGCTCGCGGATCAAAGCGAACTGATCCGCGAAAGGTTGGCGGACCTTTATCTCTCGTGGTCAACCGACATCGCCAGCGTGATCGCTGAGGCCCAAGCCGATGGTTCAATCGCCACCAAAACGCCGGCGGCGGACTTGGCCGCCTTTCTTCTCGATGCCTATGAGGGCGCCTTGCTGCGAACTCGGGTCGAGAAGAGCGGACAAGCTTTCGATCGCTTTATGACTGTCGCCTTCACCCAAATCCTCGTCTGAGGTCGCGATCTAATGATGACTGCAGCAATTGCGTTCTTTGCCAATACATAAGATGACCGACCATCTTGAGGATTCTATGCGGACTGCAAGCCCCCGCTCGATGGCACGGCTCTATTGGCTGGCGCTTGGCACGTTCGCCATCGGCACCGAGGGGTTCATGATTGCGCCGCTTCTGCCAAATCTGGCGCGCGATCTGTCTGTAAGCCTAGTCAGCGCCGGACAGCTCGTGACAGTGTTTGCGGTCACCTATGCGCTCAGTTCGCCGGTCCTGACGGCGCTCACAGCCGGTGTCGACAGGCGGCGGTTGCTGATCGCCTCCTTGCTCGCGTTCGCGGCCGCGAATTTCATCGCGTGGTCGGCGCATACTTACCCTGGCTTGTTGGCGGCGCGCATTCTGCTCGCCGTTGCGGCCGGCCTCTATGTCCCAAACGCCAACGCCCTGGCGAGCGCCCTTGTCGAGGAGTCGCGCCGCGGCACAGCCTTGTCGATCGTCACTGGCGGAACCAGCGTCGCCGTAGCCCTAGGCGTACCACTCGGCGCGCTGCTCGGCGACCGCTTCGGCTGGCGAGTGAACTTCGCGGTCGTCGGCGCTCTGGCATTGATTGCAACGGCCGGGCTGGTACGCGGTCTTGCCCGCGACATCGCGGCTAGACTGCCCGTTGCGAACCTGCGGGAGTGCCTCGACGTAGCGCGGCAGCCCGCCGTGCTTCTGGCGTTGCTCAGCACCATGCTCTGGGCGACGGGAGCCTTCACCGTGTACACCTACCTCGCGTCGTTCCTCACGCGCGCCGCCGGGATGTCAGGATCATCGGTCAGTGCCGTGCTCTTCACCTGGGGCATTGCGGCCGTGATAGGTCTCCGGCTCGGCGGACGCTTGAATGACCGGTTTGGGCATCGGCCAGTGATCCTCACGGCCCTGTCGCTGCTGGCCCTCGCGTTTCTCGGTCTGTCAACAAGCGCCGTTCTATTGCCACCGTCCGCGGCGCGCGTGCCGATTCTACTGGCCGTCGCCGTATGGGGCATCTCTGGATGGGCGTTCTTCCCTGCTCAACAGGCGCGAATCATTAGCATCGCCGGCGTGAAGGTTGCCCCAGTCGCGCTCTCGCTGAACGCATCGTTCCAATTCCTCGGCTTTTCGGCGGGTGCGGCGCTCGGTGCTATGACCTTGGCCGACGCTTCGCCTTTGGCGCTCGGTTGGGTCGGTGCGAGCTGTGTGGCCGCGGCGCTGTGGCTCGTATTGGCGGCGAGCCACCGCGCGCCGCGTCCGTCGCTGGTCGCGCTCTGATCCGAAGCGATCTCACCGGAGTATCACAACATGTCTAGGAGCGCGAAATGAGTGAGATGAACTTGCAGTCGGTGCGGTTCGTCGACGTGGACAGGTTGCGGATCCGTTATTTGCGCAGTGAGAGGAGATCGGAAATTCCGGTATTGCTCACTAGTCCGTGGCCGGAAAGTATTTTCGCCTTTCACCGGATCTGGCCGCTCTTCACCGGGCGATGGGAGGTCGTCGCGGTAGACCTGCCCGGCTTCGGACGATCGGAAGGAAGACCCGATGTGCTATCGCCCACGGGCATGGCGAGCTTCATCCCGAGGATGCTCGATGCGCTCGATCTCGGTCGCGTTCAAGCGGTCGGACCGGACATCGGGACACCGGCTTTCCTACTGTCCGCAAGTCAGCACGCCGATCGTTTCGAAAGCTTGGTGGTGGGTGGCGGCGCCAC
Organism: uncultured Alphaproteobacteria bacterium; assembly: GCA_963804725.1. Lineage (GTDB taxonomy): Bacteria > Pseudomonadota > Alphaproteobacteria > ATCC43930 > CGMCC-115725 > JAATGI01. The sequence continues at coordinate 1,067,757 of CAWDRN010000001.1, forward strand.
GGACGTGGCAACAGCGGCCGGGCGGTTGAAAGACATCATCTTCGCGCCGTCTACGTCCGCCTTCGAGGGCAGCGACGGTGCCGAACTCGCGGTCGGCGCTGTTCAGCGCATGATGCGGACGATCCCCGATCCTCGCGTCCTGGAGGACTACGCGGCCTCGTCAGCCGGCCGACGGTTCGTCGAGGCGACCACCTATGTCCGAGCGTATCCGACTGACCTTCCGGTACTTCACGCACTTCTCCCGTCCGTTCGAACGCCCGTGTTGAGCATTTGGGGGGCGCATGACCCACTCGTGCCGCCGATAAATGCCGAGATTCTCGACAAGTCGCTGCCAAACACGCGTTCTCTGGTGCTCGATAGCTCGCACTTCGTGTGGGAGGATCAGCCAGAGGGCTACGCCGCGGCGGTCGTAGAGTGGATTGAGGGTGGTTACCGCACCTTCGATCGACATGAGTGACGGTAGAAAAAGCGCGTGCGGACGGCGAAGTCGGCGCGCTATTCCGTCGATGGGAACGAAACCCTCGCTAAGCAGGAGGATCAAGCGAGACCGGGCATAGTTGCCAATCTCTGTGAAGCGCCCGTGACGCAGCGTGCGATTCGAGTCTCCCACCCGTTGCTCCGCGTTCATCGGCAGAAGAAGGGCTTGACCTGGAGAAGCCTTTAGGCATTGCGCAACTTGTGGCGATGTAGTGCTGCCTTCGGTTTCGGCAATCCAGATCATTAGCTCATCTCATTGGTAGAAACCGCGCCGTTCGCACTCTCAAAGTCGGCGCTGGCTCGAATTTAATCGCCGGGCTTCTTCGCCAGAGCAATTTATTCGGTCAAAATTTCGATGATTCTTCTTTGGGTTTCGGCCTGCAAATCGGAAGCTGGCGCGATTGGCTAGCCGACGCGAGGGAAATTACGAGACAGCGGGACTTGCCTGGAGTTTGAGATTTGGGACGGCGTGCGGGAATGCTGCCACCTCCCATGCCAGAAGGTCGCGTGATCCAGTAGGCAGCGAAACCGCGCCGCCTGCTCAACCGGCCGTTTCCGATATGGATGGTTTTTTGGTTGGGAATGACCAGGGGCGCTCGCCGCGCGCCAAACCTGGGAACCGAAATTGCGCCCGCTCACGTACAATCGCGCATGTGCGGACTTGATGGCCTCCTCGTTGTTGCGCAAACAAAGCGAGTAGAGCCGACGTTGCCCTCGACATCGACATAGGTGATTCGGCAGAGCAACATAGCTAACCGAGTACGTCGAATATGAATATAACGCGCGCAATCGCGACACCGATTATCGCGGCAACGCCTCATTCGCGCCGTAACCCCCCTGAGGCAAACGGCAAGCTTGCTTCTCAGATTTCAATGCGTCGAAGCGACCCGATGCACCGCTGATCTGCTCCGTGGCTCCAACCATCGAATAGCGTCGCCTTGACTTAAGCCGAGGTCCCGCATTCGCGTCACCGCTTCGCGAAGCCCAAGCTTTCCATGTTTGGAGTTCGGCGAGATGCCGCGATAACGGCGGACCACGTCATTGACCGCGACAATCCAATCTTCGGCGCCACGCACATTGGTCAGGCACTCGCTGTCAGGACGCATAACTCCCTCCACTTTCGCGGTTTTGCCCGGATTGTATTGCTCTTTACCGGTGTTTCATAGAGTGCAAAGACGCCGACAATGCCGGGTTCAAAGCTATCGCGATGTACCGATCGACGAGCTCGATGACCCCACGGTCGAAGCGGCAGAATTATTGATCGTCTTGGGTGGTCCGATCGGCGCTTACGAAATCCAAACATATCCCTTCCTCGCCAACGAGGGTGCCCTGTTGGAACGGCGCTTGGCCCGCAACTTACCAACGCTCGGTATTTGTCTCGGCAGCCAACTCATCGCAATGGCACTCGGCGCCCGCGTCTTTCGCGGCCATGCCAAGGAGATAGGCTGGGGCCGGGTGACCTTGACCGAGGCGGGGTTGAATTCCTGCTTGCGGCCCCTCGATGATGAGAATGCGATCGTTCTGCACTGGCACTGCGATACGTTTGATCTTCCCGCCGGCGCGACGAGGCTTGCGGGAAACACGCTCTACGAAAATCAGGCCTTCGCTCATGGCACGAGCTGCCTGGCATTTCAATTTCACATCGAGGCCGATCCGCGGCAACCGCTGCGGCCGATGCGCCGGCGGTCGCCGGGCGCGTCTTTGGTGCCTGGCTGGGATCGCTCGATCAGCCTACGTAGGGAAAGCCGAGTACCATTTCGCGGGGGAGCTTTCGGTAAGCAAGCGACCCGCGGTCAGCCGGAAAGCTGGCGTCTACCTCTAAATCCATCGGCAGGTCTTTGGGCTTTTGCGATTCGACGATGGTGCGGTTTTCGTTGAAAGTTTGCAGACTGAAATCGAGCACATCCTGAGCGGAGCCGTCCTCGTCGGAATTGCCTGCAACAGGGCAGAACAGCCGCGTTTTACGCGCCGATATCGGCGATGCCATATATTCAATATCCAGAGCCGGCGGTATCCGGGAATATCCGATGAGACGCGCCGAAAAAGGAGGAAACACATTAAACACACGCAGCCACTGAAACCGAGGCAATAATCACGATTGCGACGCGATTCGCGGGGCCGGTGCGACGAAGTTGGCGACCATTTCGCCGAATGGTCCGGCATTCCTCACCGCAGGACGCTCGACTCCGGTGGTGCTTTTGAGCGGCAGGAGCGGAAACACCAGTTCGGCGAACCGATAGCACTCCTCGAGATGCGGATAGCCCGAGAGAATGAAGCGGTCGATGCCGAGTGCCATATATTCCTTCATCCGCGCCGCCACCGTTTGCGGATCGCCGACGAGCGCGGTGCCGGCGCCGCCACGCACCAGGCCTACACCCGCCCAGAGATTGGGACTGATTTCGAGCTGGTCGCGCTTGCCGCGATGAAGCCGGCTCATGCGCTGCTGGCCGACTAAATCGAAGCGACCGAAGGTTCGCTGCGCCGCTTCGATGGTTTCGTCATCGACCTTGTCGATAAGCCTATTCGCAGCGTCCCACGCCGCCACTTCGGTCTCCCGCACGATGACATGCAAACGAATGCCATAGGACAAGGTCCGGCCTTTCGCCGCCGCGATCGCGCGCATTTGGGCCAGTTTTGCGGCCACTTCGGCGGGCGGTTCGCCCCAGGTCAGATAAACGTCGACGTGATCGGCGGCGATGCTTTGTCCAGCGGCGGATGAGCCGCCGAAATAGAGCGGCGGATGGGGCGTCTGCACCGGCGGATAAAGCAGCTGGCCGCCGGTCACTTTGAGATGCCGGCCGATATAATCCACCGTTTTCCCAGCCAGCAAGCGGCGCCAGACGACCAGAAATTCGTCCGTCACCGCGTAGCGCTCGTCGTGATCGAGGAATAGGCCGTCGCCGTGCAACTCGACGGGATCGCCGCCGGTGACGACGTTGATCAACAGTCGTCCACCCGACAGCCGGTCGAGTGTCGCCGTCATCCGCGCCGCCATCGCGGGCGTCTGAAGGCCGGGGCGCACCGCCACGAGAAAGCGCAGCCGCTCGGTCAGCGGCACCATCGCCGAGGCGATCACCCAGGAATCCTCGCACGAACGCCCGGTTGGTAGTAGCACGCCGAAATACCCGTTATGGTCGGCCGCCTGCGCAATCTGGCGCAGATAGCCCAGCGATACTTCGCGCGCCCCCTCCTGGGTGCCCAGATAGTGACCGTCCCCGTGGGTCGGCAAAAACCACAGGATATCGGCGGTGCGCGCCGCTTCCACTCCTTCTGGCCTAATACTCATCGAGATGCTCCGACCCTGGGGGGTCCACATCCAACCGATAGGGCGTGCATCCGTCAATATATAATTTCGATAGATTAAATATTTTTTGTGATAACATCCTGCCCTCATATGAATTGAGGGCACAGCCGCGCAGATGAGCGTCACCGAGTTTTTCGACATCGCCATCGTGGGCGGTGGCTATTCCGGCAGCGTTCTCGCCATCCATCTCCTGCGACAGTCCGGGCATGGCATTAAAATCGCGATCGTCGATCCACGCCTCGAGTTAGGGGCGGGCGTGGCCTATTCCATCCGCGACGAGGCCGCCCGGATCAACGTGCCGGCCCGGTTGATGGGCGTCTCCACCGAGCCGGACGATCGCTTCCTCGGTTGGCTCCAAGCCAAACAGCCCGACCTCCTCGGGCCGTCCAGCGTTGCCGAACCGGCCGAAACGTATGTCGCGCGCCATTGGTTCGGCACGTTCGTGCGCGACCGGCTCGCCGATACGGTGGCGAGATCGAGGGCGCAATTGAGCCACATTCCCACTTCCGTCACTGACGCGCGCCGGATCGAAGGCGGCATCGAACTCGCGCTCGTCTCCGCCCCCGGATTTCCAATACGCGCGCGCCATGTAGTGATCGCGACCAGCCACGGCCTTCCCGGGGTTCCCGCCGGCATCCCGCACTGGGTTCGGACCGCACCGGGTTTCATTGCCGATCCCTGGCGTAGCGACGGCTTCACCCAGATCGATCGTGGCGACGACGTGCTGATCATCGGTACCGGCCTCACCATGGCCGATACCGTTGCATCGATGCTAGCGCGGGGCCATCGCGGGCATATCGCGGCGTTTTCGCGGCATGGCCTTTTGCCGCGGCCCAATGGCGTCAGCACTGCGCCGGCCTGCCTCGATTTTGGCACCTGGCCGACCGCCCCGGTATCCCACTATGTGCGACGAATCCGTGAGGTAATCAGTCGGATCGAGGCAGCGGGTGGCACTTGGTGCGACGTCTTCACCGCGCTGCGGGAGCAGAGCGAGCGACTATGGTCGAAACTGCCGGTGTCGGAGAAGCGGCGGTTCCTTCGCCATCTCAAATGCTTTTATGACGTTCATCGCTACCGCATGGCACCGGACATTGCTGCCCGGATCGATACGGCCCGCAGCGATGGTCAGCTCGATATTCTTGCGGCCCACCTTCAGGATGCGTCGGTTGAGCGAGGCGGATTTCGCGTCTCACTGCTTCGCCGGTCTTCCCGGACGGTCGAGCATCACTCTGTCGCGGCAATCGTGAACTGTACCGGGCCGAGACAGCAGTTGCGCGCCGACCCTGAACATTTTCTAGGCGCTTTGATCGCCCGCGGCTTCGCCTATCCCGACCAGCTCGGCCTCGGCGTGATGGTCGACAGGGATTTTCGCGTCTACGGAACGTGTCGGAACCTCTACGCACTCGGGCCACTGACCCGCGAGCGTTTCGGCGACACAATGGGCGCACCGGAGATCATGGCGCAGGCGCAGCGCTTGGCGCGCGTCCTCGCCGAGGCGGAGGATCGCGCCGTGGTTGGACCCGACATGTCAGACAATCCGCGCCCCTCCATCGCGAGCTAACCCATAACTCATTGGATTCACGTTTGATTTTGCCGATATCCCAAATCTGGCGCATCACTATAAACAGTCTATTGACTCTATCGCTTCAATATTCTTATGCTCTATCACAATTTTGCAGTGGGAAATAAAAGAATAAATACGATCTTTTTTTGTATTTTCCTGGGGAACAGGATGGCCCGTCATATTCGCTTCAATGCATTCGACATGAACTGCGTCGGTCATCAATCGCCCGGCCTGTGGACCCATCCGCGCGACCGATCTTGGCAATACAAGGATCTCGAGTACTGGACGGATCTCGGCGCAACGCTCGAGCGCGGCATCTTCGATGGCATCTTCATTGCCGACGTGATCGGTTATTACGACGTCTACAAGCGGAGCAATTATCACGCGATACACCAGGCCGCGCAGATTCCGGTCAACGATCCGCTGCAGCTGGTTGCGCCCATCGCGATGGCGACCAAGCATCTCGGCATCGGCATTACCGCCTCGACCTCATTCGAGCATCCCTACACCTTTGCGCGCCGCCTCTCGACCGCCGACCACCACAGCAAGGGGCGGGTCGGGCTGGAACATCGTCACTTCCTATCTTGAGAGCGGTGCCAAGAATGTTGGTCAGCGCGGCCTTCGCCAGCATCACAATCGCTACGAAGTCGCTGAGGAATATGTCGAGGTTCTCTACAAGCTGTTCGAAGGCAGTTGGGAAGAAGGCGCGGTCGTGCGCGACCGCCGCAAGCGCGTCTTTACCCATCCGGAAAAAGTTCACGAGATCGGTCACAAGGGCAAATATTTCGACGTGCCCGGCTATCATCTGTGCGAGCCGTCACCGCAGCGCACGCCCTTGCTCTATCAGGCGGGCGCGTCGGGCCCGGGCAAGGCGTTTGCCGCGCAGCATGCCGAATGCGTCTTCTCGGCCGGGCCGACCAAGCCGATCCTGAAGAACTACGTCGGCGACGTGCGCCGGCAGGCGACGGCGGCCGGCCGCGATCCGCGCAAGCTGTTCGTCTACAACCTCTGCACGGTCATCGTCGACGAGACGGATGCAAAGGCGCAGGCGAAGTTCGAGGAATATCTCGGCCACGCGTCCTATGACGGCGCCTTGGTATTCATGTCCGGTTGGAGCGGGATCGATTTCGGCCAGTACGCGCCGACCGACCTCGTCAAGAAGGTCGAGACCAACGCCATCGTCTCGGTGGTCGACAATCTCGCCAAGGGCGGCAAGAGCTGGACCATCGAGGAACTCGCGCGCTGGGGCGGCATCGGCGGCCTGGGACCGGTCTTCGTTGGCTCGCCGACCACGATCGCCGACATCCTCGAGGAATGGGTCGAGGAGACCGACGTCGACGGCTTCAATCTCGCCTACGCCGTCACGCCCGAAACGTTCGAGGACATCGTCACCTATCTGGTACCCGAGCTGCAGCGGCGCGGCGTCTATCCGACCGCGTACCGCGAAGGCACGTTGCGCGAGAAACTGTTCGGCGAAGGTGCCTATTTGCCTGAAACCACCCCGCGTCGCGCTATCGCGACATCGAGCGGGTGAAGCGCGAGCAGGCCGGGCAAACCCGCGGCCTCGTCGCCGCCGCGGTGTGAGGCTTCGCCGTCGATGCCCGAGCCGATGCTTCGCCTTCGCGATGTCTCCCTGTCGTTCAAGGGCATCCAGGCGCTGACCAGCCTCAGCTTTGATGTCGCCGTGGCGAGATCTGCGCGCTGATCGGACCGAACGGTGCTGGCAAGAGCTCGCTGCTCAATGTCATCAACGGGGTCTACCGCGCCGATTCCGGCGAAGTTTTGTTCGACGGGCGGCGGTTCGACCGGTGCCCGTCCGCTCGCCGCGGCGCGGAGCGGCATTGGCCGGACGTTCCAGCACAACGCGCTGTTCAAGCATCTCCGCGTCCTCGACAACGTGATGGCCGGTCTGACCGCGCGAAGCCGCACCAATCTGTTCGAGCACGCGCTCCGTCTGCGCCGCGCCCGCGCCGAAGAACGCGTGCTCCGGCGCAAGCGCCGACGGTTACCCTCGACTTCCTCCAGATCGGCACTTGCATCGCGACGCCGTCGTCTCGACGCTTGCCCTATGGCGTTCAGAAGCGTGTCGATCTCGCGCGCGCCCTGGTGAGCGCGCCCAAGCTGCTCCTGCTCGACGAGCCGATGGCCGGTATGAATCAGGAGGAGAAGCGCGAGATGAGCCGGGTTCATCCGCGAGGTCAACCGCGAATTCGGCACGACCATCGTGCTGATCGAGCACGATATCGGCGTGGTGATGGGGCTGTCGCACCACGTCGTCGTGCTCGATTACGGCCGCAAGGTCGGCGACGGCTCCCCCGAGGAAGTGCGCGACAATCCCGATGTCATCACGGCCTATCTCGGCACCGTTCATTGACCAGCGCGTCATGAGCTTCTTCCTCGAAACCCTGGTCGGCGGCTTGCTTGCTGGCGTGATGTATTCGCTCGTCGCGATCGGCTTCGTGCTTATCTACAAGGCGTCGGGCGTCTTCAATTTCGCGCAAGGCTCGATGGTGCTTTGCGCCGCGCTGACCTTCGTCACGCTGCGGGAGCGCGGTCTTGAATTCTGGGTTTCCGTCGCCGCTACCTTGGCGGTCATGGTGGTCGTCGCCGTTATCGTCGAGCGCGTCGTGCTTCGCCCGCTTGTCAACCGGTCGCCGGTCACGCTGTTCATGGCGACGCTGGGCCTCAGCTTCGTCATCGAGGGATTGTCGCAGTTCCTGATGGGCGCGAGCGTGCACGAGCTCGACCTCGGAATCGTCGACGTTCCAATCGCGGTTGGGCCGATCCAGGTCAGCCAGTTCGACTTTGTTGCAGGCCTCACCGCTGGGCGTACTGGTGCTGTCGGTGTCCCTGTTTTTCAGCAAGACCCGCATCGGCGTCTCGTTGCGCGCCATTGCCGACGATCCGCAAGCGGCCCTGTCGATCGGCATCCGGCTTCAGACGCTCTGGCGCATCGTGTGGGGGGTCGCCGGGTGCGGTGTCGCTGGTGGCCGGCCTGCTGTGGGGCGCGCGGCAGGGCGTCCAGTTCGCACTCACATTGGTCGTGCTCAAGGCGTTGCCCGTTCTCATCATCGGCGGCTTCACGTCGATCGGCGGCGCGATTGCCGGCGGCCTCATCGTCGGCGCCGCCGAAAGCCTCGCGGAAATCTATGTCGGCGCCGCTGCTCGGCGGCGGCAGCGTCTCGAATTGGTTCGCCTACGCCGTCGCGCTCGCCTTTCTGCTTATCCGGCCCGCCGGCCTGTTCGGCGAAAGCGGCAATCGAAAGGGTCTAGGCCATGTCAGACATGACCAAGCGAAGCGCGTCGCTGTCCCTTCCGGCGACCACGGCGTTCCTGCCGCGGCAACCTACTGAGTTCGGTCAACTTCGTCGTTCTTGCGGCCGCGGTCCTGGCGTTGCGTGCCGTTATTCGCCGGCGAATATTGGCTCAACGCGATCCTGGTGCCGGTCCTGATCATGTCGCTGGCCGGCCTCGGGCTCAATCTGGTCATGGGCTATGCCGGCCAGGCGTCGCTCGGTACCGGCGCTTTCATGTCGGTCGGCGCCTATGCCACCTACAATATTCTGCTGCGCCTGCCCGAACTGCCATTGCCGGTAAGCCTTGTCCTCGGGCGGCCTGGTCGCCGCCGCGGTGGGCGCGCTGTTCGGCCTGCCGAGCCTGCGCATCAAGGGCTTCTATCTGGTCGCGTCCACGCTCGCGGCGCAGTTCTTTCTCGAATGGCTATTCAACCAGTATGGCTGGTTCTCCAATTACAGCACGTCGAGCTCGATTTCCGCGCCGCGGCTCGCCGTTTGTGGGCCACGATCTTTCGGGCACCGGTCGGGCGCTATTTCCTGACCCTGGCGACCGTCGCGATTCTGACGATCGTCGCCATCAACATCGTGCACAGCCAGACCGGCCGCAATTGGATGGCGATCCGCGACATGGACACGGCCGCCGCGGTGATCGGCATTCCGGTCGCGCGCAACAAGCTCCTGGCCTTCGCCGTCAGTTCGTTCTATTGCGGCATCGCCGGCGCGCTATGGGCCTTCGCCTATCTCGGCACCGTCGACGCGCGCAGCTTCAATCTCGACCGCTCGTTCCAGGTGATGTTCGTCATCATCATCGGCGGCATGGGCAGCATCGTCGGCAATTTCATCGGCGCCGCCTTTATCCTGCTGCTCCCGATCCTCATGGATCACGTCTCGGGCGCTCTGTTCGGAAACGCGATCGAGGCTGGCCAGCTGGAGAATCTTCAGCAGATTCTGTTCGGCGCCCTGATCATTTTTCTTCTGATCAAGCAGCCTGCCGGGCTGGCGGCGCTGCTTGCGGAGCTGCGCCGGCGGCTCTTCCGGTCGGTGCCGGCGAAGCTTTCGTCACGCCGTCAACGAGCAACCAACGTCAACCAATGAAGGGGATAATCATGATCTCTCGCCTGAAACGGCTGGCGGTCGCCGCAACCGTCGCGCTCGGCCTCGCCGGCGGAATCGCGCCGGAGCCGTCGTTCGCCGGATCGCCGAACGAGCAATTTATTCCGCTCGCCACGTTCCGCGTCGGCGCCTACGCGTCGAGCGGCATCCCGGTCTGGGACGGCATTATCGACACGCTTCGCTACATCAATGAAGTCCAGGGCGGCATCAACGGCGTCAAGCTGTTCTGGGCGGAGTGCGAGACAGAATGGGAAGTCGAGAAGGGCGTCGAATGCTACGAGCGCTTCCACAAGGGGCTCGACGGATCGCCGGTCGCGATCTATCTGCCGAACGGAGACCCGATCGCCAAGGCGCTCCTGCAACGGGCCACGGCGGACAAAATTCCGATTCCAACCTTGAACTACGGTCCCGATGAATCCGTCGACGGTCGCGTTTTCCCTTATGCCTTTCCGCTGATGCTTAGCTTCTACAGCGAGGCATCGACCGCCATCAACTACATTGCCCAGGTCTCGGGCGGCAAGGACAAGCTCAAGGGTCTCAGGATCGCGACGGTCTATCATGACTCGCCCTATGGCAAGGAAACACAGCCGGCGCTGGCCTTGCTCGCCAAGACCTATGGTTTCGAGGACATCGAGATTCCGGTGCCGCATCCCGGCAACGATCAATCCGCGCAATGGTCCCGCATACGCCAAGTCAAACCCGACTGGGTGTTCCTGCGCGGGTGGGGTGTGATGACGCCGGTCGCCGTCAAGACCGCCGCCAAAGTCGGCTTCCCCGTCGACCATATCATCGGCGGCATCTGGTCCAGCTCCGAGGAGGATGTGATCCCCGCCGGATCGGTCGGTAAAGGCTATCTCGCCATCACCACCTATCCGGCCGGTACCAACTTCCCGATTCACGCCGCACTTAAGAAATACATTCTCGATAAGGGCGAGAGCGATCTCAAGAACCCCAAAAGCTTCGGCAGCGTCTATTACAATTCCGGCATTGTTCACGCCATCATCCTGACCGAGGCGATCCGCACCGCCCAAGCTAAGTTCGGTCATCGGCCGATCAACGGCGAGGAAGGCCAGTGGGGTCTCGAGCACCTCAATATTAATGAGAAGCGTCTGCAGGAATTGGGCGTCGCCGGCTTGATGCAGCCGCTGAAACTGTCCTGCCTTGATCACGAGGGTGGCGGCAAGGCCAAGCTGATCCAATGGGACGGAACGAAGTGGAACATCGTCAGCGACTGGATTCCGTCCGATCGGCGGCTCCTGCGCACCATCATCGACGAGAAGGCGGCGGCCTATGCCAAGGAGCATGGCATCGTTCCGCGTGCTTGCGCTGTGACGGCCAGCGCCGGTTGAGGACAGAGACGAGATCACCGTGAGCAACGATCCGACGCCACCCTTCCTTCAAGTCCGCGATGTCGAGGCGACTTACGACAAGGCAATCCTTGCGCTGCGTGGCGTGTCGCTGGACGTGGCGGCAGGAACGATTGTCGCTCTGATCGGCGCCAACGGCGCCGGCAAGAGCACAACGCTCAAGGCGATCTCTAATCTGATCGGCGTCGAGGGGGGTGAAGTCAGCCGCGGCTCCATCATCTGGCGTGATGAGAACATTACCCGGGTCGATCCGTCCAGCTTGGTGCAAAAGGGGCTGGTCCAGGTACTCGAGGGGCGGCATTGTTTTCCGCAACTGACCGTCGAGGAAAACCTCACCACCGGCGGCTTCGTCCGCAAGCTCAGCCGGCGCGACATCGACGAAGGGCTGGAGCGCGTTTATGGCTGGTTCCCCCGGCTCAAAGAGCGGCGGAAGACGCGCGCCGGCTACACTTCCGGCGGCGAGCAGCAGATGATGGCGATCGGCCGCGCCTTGATGACGCAGCCGATCCTCGTCCTGCTCGACGAACCGTCGATGGGACTTGCGCCCATCGTCGTCGCTGAGATTTTCGACATCATCCGGCGGCTCAATCACGACGACGGCGTCAGCTTCCTGCTCGCAGAACAGAACGCCAATCTCGCGCTCAAATACGCCGATCGCGCCTATGTCCTGGAAAACGGCACGGTCGCCCTCTCGGGCCCCGCTACCGAACTCTTGGCCCGGGACGAGGTCCAGGAATTCTATCTCGGCGGCGCTGTCATCCCGGCCATCGACCCGGCGCCTGCCTTGGAGACTAAATAAATGGCTATCCGATTTGGTTACTGGATGCCGCTGGGCAGCGGCGGCTTCGTCATCAGCAACGTGCCGCAGCGAACCGAGTGGAGCCTCGATTACAATGCGCGCCTCGCGCAGGTCGCGGAGGATGTCGGCTTCGAATACGGCCTTGCCGCCCGCGCGGTTCATCGCCAGCCATGGCTGGGAAATGCAGCAGGAAGCGGTCACCTGCACCGCCGTCCTCGCGGCACAGACCAAACGGCTGAAGCTGATCAGCGCGATCCATACCGGTTTCTGGCATCCGGCGATGGTGGCGAAGATGCTCGCGACTATCGACGTCTATTCCGGTGGTCGCGCCGCCATCAATATTCTCACCGGCTGGTTCAAGGACGAATTCCGCGCCTTCGGCGAGCCCTGGCTCGACCACGACGAGCGCTATCGCCGTTCGGAGGAGTTTATCCAGGTCTTGAAGGGACTCTGGACGCAGCAGCGTTTCAACTTCAAAGGCGATTTCTATCGCATCAATGACGGGTGGCTAAAGCCGCTACCGGAGTCGAAGCCCCATCCCGAGATTTTCCAAGGCGGCAATTCCAAGGCGGCACGGCGCATGGCGGCGCATCACTCGGATTGGTACTTCATCAACGGCAACAGCGTCGCAGGCGTCAAAACGCAGATCGACGAGGTACGCGCCCTGGCCGCTGCCGCGGGGCACACCGTGAAATTCGGCCTCAACGGCTTCGTCATTCAACGTCCCACCGAGGCCGAGGCCTTCCGACAGCTCGAGGCGATAATCGCCGGCGCCGATCCTGAGATCGTGAGGGCATTCGCCGAACAGGTGAAGCATGCCGGACAATCGAGCCCAGAACGGATTGGTATGTGGGCGGATTCCGACCACGCCAATCTCGTGCAACCCAATGACGGCTTCAAGACCCGGCTGTTCGGCCCGCCGGAACTGATCGCGGAGCGGATTCGCGCCTATGAAGCGATCGGCGTCGATCTGATCCTCACCGCCTTCCTCAATTTTACCGACGAGCTTCCGGCTTTCGGCCGCGAGGTGATTCCGCTGTTGCGCCGCGACCAGGAAAACCAAAAAGCCAAGGCGGCCTAGGAGAACCTAACCATGAGCGTGAGCCAGCTACATGACGCGCCGCGGGTCAATACGCCCGAAACTGCCTTTCCGCCGCGTCCTCGCCCTACCAAACCGGCGCATGTGATCAAGAGCGATGGTGAAGCGATCGAGATCGCCCAAGCTCTCGCCCTCGAGTTCTCCGAAGGGGCCGCCCTCCGCGACCGCAAGGGAGTTCTCCCGCTCGCCGAGCTCGATCGCTTTTCGCAGAGCGGCCTTTGGGCCATGAACGTCCCGAAGGAATATGGCGGCGCCGGCGTTTCATACACGACGGTCGCCGAGGTCATCAAAATCATCTCCGCGGCGGACCCCTCGCTCGGACAGATTCCGCAAAACCATCTGGCCATTGTCGCTTTTGTGGCGATCGACAGCCCGAAAGAACAAAAGCATCTGTTCTTCGGTGAGGCCCTGAAAGGGATACGGTACGGCAATGCCTTTTCCGAATCGGGAAGCCGCACCGTCACTGAGTTCGAGACCAAGATCGTCAAGAGCGGGGGTCATTACATCTGCAACGGCCGGAAATTCTATTCCACCGGCGCACTGTTGGCTCATGTCGTGCCGATAGTCGGTCTCGACGAAGACGGCCGCGTGCAGCTCGCTTTCGCAGACCGCGCGGCACCCGGTCTGACCATCGTCAACGACTGGTCGAGTTTCGGTCAGCGTACCACGGCGTCGGGAACAGTGATCATCGAGAATGTCCGCGTGCCCGCGAGCCACGTCCTTGCGGCGCATCGCGCCTTCGACCGTCCGACGGCGGGTGGTCCGATTTCGCAGATCATTCAGGCCGCCGTCGATACCGGCATCGCGAAGGGAACCATCGCGGACACGATTGAATTCGTTCGGACCAAGGCGCGGCCATGGGCGGATAGCGGCCAGAACCATGCCAGTGAGGATTGGTTCACCATCGCTGCCATCGGCGACCTGGAAATCCGGCTGCATGCCGCCGAGGCCGTTCTGGAAAAAGCTGGGAAGCTGATCGACATCGCGCTCATCGAACCGAACGCGGACACGGTCGCGGAAGCTGCTGTGGCGACCGCGGAATCGAAGGCGTTGTCCACCGAAGTCGCAATCCTCGCGGCCAACCAATTGTTCGAGCTCGGCGGGACCCGCTCGACTCTGGCGGCGCACAATCTCGATCGCCACTGGCGCAATGCCCGAACCCATACGCTGCACGATCCGGTGCGTTGGAAGTATTTCCATGTCGGCAATTACCATCTTAACGGCGTCAAGCCGGCGCGTCATGCCTGGCTCTGACCGCGCCGCACATCTCGCGGCGGCGCCGAAGAGGCATCGGCCGGCGCCGCATATTCCACCGCGCTGCGCCGTCGCTCACCGCATCGCCACCGACGCTGAGGCCATCGCAGCCGCAGGCGATCTTGCCGCGCTGTTTCTGACGGGAGCGACGGAGCGTGACCGCGATCGGCGGCTACCTATTGAGGAAATTGAGCGCTTCTCGCAAAGCGGCCTCTGGGCCATCACGGTGCCGAAGGAATTCGGCGGCGCTGGCGTCTCGAACGTCACGCTCGCAGAAGTAATCGCGACGATCGCCGCGGCGGATGCCAATCTCGGGCAGATACCGCAAAACCATTTTTACATGATCGAGGCGTTGCGGCTCGCGGGCGCTCCAGAGCAGAAAAGACACTATTTTCAGCGCGTGCTCGACGGCGACCGGTTTGGCAACGCCTTTACTGAAATCGGCACGCGTAACGCGGTCGATTTCCAGACGCGCATCGTCAAATCGGGCGACGGCTACATTCTCAACGGGCAGAAATTCTACTCGACGGGCGCACTGTTCGCACATCTCATCCTGGTAGTCGCGGCCGACGAGGCATCGCGCTCGCACGTCGTCTTCCTTGAGAGGAACACGGCTGGGCTAACGCTTATCGACGACTGGTCAAGTTTCGGCCAACGCACCACCGGTTCCGGCTCAACTTATTTTGATGCTATCCCCGTCGCGACCTCGCAGCTGATTCCGCACCAGGACGTATTCGATGTGCCAACCCCAATGGGACCGATCGCGCAGCTGATCCACGCCGCGGTCGATACAGGCATCGCGCGCGGGGCCTTAGCCGATACGATTTCGTTCGCCAGAAAATACGCCCGGCCCTGGTTTGAGACCCACTATGAACACGGCTGCGAGGACCCTTATTTGATTCACGCGCTCGGCGATCTGGTCGTACGGGTGAACGCGGCGAATGCGTTGTTGGCGCGCGCCGGGCGCTACACTGACGCGGCGGTCGCCAATCCGACCGAGCGAAGCGTCGCCGAGGCATCGATCGCGGTCGCCGAAGCCAAGGCGTATTCGACGGAAGCCTCGCTCAAAGTCGCGAGCAAGCTGTTCGAACTGACCGGTTCCCGTTCAACTTTGGAGGAATACGGTCTTGACCGCCACTGGCGCAATGCCCGAACGCATACGCTGCATGATCCCGTGCGCTGGAAATACCACCATATCGGAAATTTCTTTCTCAATGAAATGATTCCCCCGCGGCATGGAGCGCTCTAGTCATCATTGATCTTTTCGAACCTCACAGAGCGAACTGGCGCCTGTTGGTCTGCTTAAACTCTGTCGTACGACGGACTTCTAAGTGAATGACTGGTCTGGATCAGACCGAAACCGCATTCCTGTCGAGGTGAATTCCACTTCCGCTTTTTGACCTCCGAAAGCGGACCAGCCGCTTCCGTGAAGAGTTTCGACCGGCGGTCTCGGTAAAGATTTTCCGCAAAGGGTGTCGGAAAGCCGGCAGGCCAGCGAAGTCCTCGAAGAACTCGTGAGGTCGAGCAACGGCGCGAAGCGGGCCTGGAGATTGGCATCGCCATCGATCTTGCGCCCGATATCGCGGATGCGGCCGAGCCGGGTCGCCAGGAACTTCACCTCCCTC
This sequence comes from uncultured Alphaproteobacteria bacterium, assembly GCA_963804725.1. Lineage (GTDB taxonomy): Bacteria > Pseudomonadota > Alphaproteobacteria > ATCC43930 > CGMCC-115725 > JAATGI01. The sequence goes on from CAWDRN010000001.1 coordinate 1,083,655, forward strand.
GGCCCGGCCGTTCGAGCAGCGCGTACGAAGACCCGGTGGCAGCTCGCAAAGAAGCGGTCGCGAGCATAAAAGACGTGCCTGCCAAAGCCGATTCGCCTGCTCCTTCGATTGGCTCATGACGTTAGTGCCACGAGAAGCGCTTGCGCTTCCTCTATCTCGGGAAACTCCGGGGTCGGATCAAAGCCGGCCAGCGCAGCCGCGAGCAGGGCATGCGCGTCGGCGGAACGGCTTGTGGAATGATAAAGCCGTGCCAAATCGAGTGCCGCGCGCAGCTCAAGACTGCGCGCCTTCTGCTGCCGCGCGACGGCGATTGCCGTGAGGAATGCCTCTTCGGCCGGCGCTTTGTTCTGCGAACCGAGTTGGAGCAGAATCTCGCCGCGCAATCGATGCAGGAAAGTGTCGCTCCAGTATTGTCCTGTCTCACCTGCGAGTTCGAGCGCTTCCTCGATGCGAGTTCAGGGCTCTCTCTGCGTCGCCCTCAGCTTCGATCTCGGCAAGCAGACCTTGGTAGAACGGCAAGAGGAATGTGTATCCTTGGCCGATGTGCACCGCCACCGCCCCTTGAAGCTCCGTCGTCCGGCCGTCCAGGCGAGCGCTGGCCCAAGCGGATTGCATTGCCCCCATAGCCGCAAATTGTGCAAGCGCATTCTCCTCGCTGAGTTTGATGACCATTTCAGCGGTGCGCCGGGCGGCCGCGGCATCACCGCGAATGATCTCGAAGCGCCCCTTGAGCAAATAGGTGTTGACCAGGGTGGGTACATGACCGGTTTCGATGGCTTGGGCGACGGCTTCTTCAACGAGCGTTCGGGCCGGTCCGACGTCCCCAAGCAGCCAATTTACGATGGCGAGGTAGGCCCTCGCGCATGCACCGGTATCCATGCCGAAGCGGAACCCGGCCTCACGATCGCGCTCGGGATCATAAATCCTCAGCGCCTCAAGCAAATTTGCTTGCGCCTCGACGAAATCACCCTGCCAGAGGCAGGTGTATCCCAGCATGCGGCGGCCAGCTCCGTACTCCGTCGCCAGTGCTCCGCGTTCGGCCTCGTGCAGAAATGTCTCGGCTATCTCCCGCGCCAAACCCAACTCGCGACGCGCCAGGTTGTCGTTCCACAGACCGTAATAGATGGTGAATCGCTCGGTCGGGCTGTCGATCGTCGTGGCCAGTTCGCGGGCGCGGATGAAGGCCACCTTTGCCTCCTCCGCACCGTAACCTCGGGACCACATAAGCGCCTGGCCGAGGCTGGCATGTAATTTTAGCCTGCGTTGGCGCGCCGCAGCAGCGTTCTTCACTTCATCGGTTTGCGCGAGTGCGGCAAGCAGCGCTTGTGCCTCTTCGATCTGGGGAAACTCGGGTGTCGGCGAAAAGCCCTCGAGCGCCGACCCGAGCAAGACATGAGCTTCCGCGGAACGACTCGTCGAATGGTAAAGTCGGGCCAAATCAAGAGCTGCGCGAAGCTCAAAACTGCGCGCCTTCTGCTGCTGCGCGACGGTGATTGCCGTGAGGAATGCCTCCTCGGCCGGCGCTGTACTCTCTGGATCGCGCTTGACCAGAATCTCGCCGCGCAGGCGATAGAGGAAAGCGTCGCTCCAGTGTTCCCCCGTCTCAGCCGCTAGAGCGAGCGCTTCGTCGATCCGGACCAGGGCTCCATCTGCGTCCTCTTGCGCTTCGATCTCGGCAAGCGAACCTTGGAAGAACGGTACCTGAATCTTGTTTCCTTGGCCGATGTAAGCCGCCAACGTCTGTCGAAGGTCCGTCGCTCCCGTCCCGCTGCCGGCCAGGCGAGCGCTTGCACGTGCAGACACCAGCGCTCCCTGAGTTGCCCGGAGCGGCAGCACATTCTCTTGGCTGAGTTTGGCGACAGTTTCGGCGTCGCTCCAGGCAGCCGCCGCATCGCCGCGAATGGTCTCGAAATGGGCCTTGAGCACATAGGTGGTGACCAGGGTGGGTACGTGATCGGTTTCGATCGCGTCGGCGACGCCTCCTTCGATGAGCGCCCGCACCGGTCCGACCTCACCGAGCAGCCACTTTGTGATGGCGAGGAGGATCCTCACGGTTGCACCGATATCTCCGCCAAAGCGGAACCTGACCTCCCGATCCCGCTCGGGATTGCAAGTGCTCATCGCCTTAACCAAATTCACTTGCGCCGCGACGAAATCACCCTGCCAGAGGCACGTGACTCCCAGTAGGTAGCGACCAACCCCATACTTCGTCGTCCGTGCTCCGCGTTCGGCCTCGCGCAGAAATGTCTCGGCTGTCTCCCGCGCCAACGCCAACTCGCCGTGCACCTGGTTGCCGAGCCACAGGCCGTGGTAAACGTTGAATTGTTCGGTCGGGTTGCCGCGTGCTGCAGCAAGTTCCTGATCGCGAATGAAGGCCGCCTTCGATCCTTCTGCGCCGTAACCTCGCGAAAACGTAAGCGCCTTCGCAAGGTCGGTTTGCCGTTTGAGCCGTTGGTTGGCCGAAGCGGATACGGTCGCGGCGGCAGATGTACGCTCGCCGGTTTTATCTTCCATCTCGATGGCCTTGCCGAGATGCGCGATCGCCTCCTGAAAGGCGGAACGGCGCAGCGCTTGGTCGCCGGCCTTGCCCCACCATTCGATGGCGGGGTCGGTCAGACCCGCTTGCGTGAAGTGGTGCGCCAGCACTTCCGGCTCGGCCGCCGCAGTGTCAGGGAGGCGGTCGCGCAAAGTCTCGGCAACGCGCCGATGCAGCACCTGACGCCGGCTTTTGAGGAGATTCTCGTACGCCGCATCCTGAATAAGTGCGTGCTTGAAGCGATAGTCGGAATCGGGTGGGAGACCGCGGACGAGCAAAATACTGGCTTCCGCAAGCCGCTCCAGCGCGGCTTGCAGCGCTGCGTCCCCCATTCCTGTCAGTGTGCGCAGAAGCCCATAGGAGAAGCCACGTCCAATCACCGAGCCAACTTGCGCGACCTCTCGGGCCGGGCCAAGTCGGTCGAGCCGCGCCATGAGCGATTGCTGCAAAGTCGGCGGAATGACGTGGGTGCCACCTTGCTCGCCTCGTTCCAGCAGTAGTCGCGTCACCTCCTCAATAAATAGCGGTACCCCGCCGGTTCGCTCGGTCACGCCGTCGATGACGTCCTGGGGTAGCGCATGTCGGGCGGCAATTTCGCCGACCATAAGCGGAACCTGATTATGATCGAGCGGCACCAGGGAAATCGTGCCGTGATGCGATCGCGAGCCCCAGGGTGGTCTGAACTCGGGTCGCGTGGTCACCAGCACGAACAGCGGCGCCAGGGCGCCGCGCCCGGCTATGCCCTTGAGGACGTCGATCGTGGTCGGATCGGCCCATTGCAAATCCTCGACTGCTAGCACCAGCGGCTGACTCCGCGCCGCGGCCATGATCCAATTGTTGAGCGCCGCTAGCTGACGCCGGCGGAACGCATCGGGCGCCACCGCCTGGAGCGCCCGTTCGGGCGGTAGCGGAATATCGACCAGGGGAGCCAAAAGCGGCACGTTCTCCCCCGGATTCAGCTTGACTTGCTGCAGCGAGCTCCCGAGATCGGAAAGGCGCCGCTGCGCGGGGACATCGGCACCGCCAAAGAGCTGGCGGCCCCATTCGGCGATCGGGGAGAGCGGGGTGTTCTCCAATAGCTGCGAACAGGTCCATTCGGCCCAGGTATGGGGGGTCTCACCGAGCCGGATATGAAACTCCTCAATCAGACGCGACTTACCCAGCCCCGGCTCGCCCACGATCAGCATCAGTTGCCCGTCGCCTTGCCGCGCCCGCTCCCAGCGCCGCATCAGCATCGCCATTTCCTCCTCGCGAGCGACGAGGCGCGTGAGGTGACGAGTGCGGGAGCGGCGCCCGCCGCCGCTCGCGCGCACCAGCCGGAACAGCGCCGTCGGCTCGGGGACTCCCTTGAGCGTATGTTTCCCGCGTTCCTCGGCGACAAAGAGGCCGGCGACCTGGCGCAGCACTTGTCCAGTAATCATGATCGCGCCCGGCTCCGCCAATGCCTGCACCCGCGACGCGACATTCGGCGTGTCGCCATACACCTCGCTAGAAGCATCCACCACTACGGAACCAGTTTCGAGGCCGATACGGGTATTGAGTTCCGGCTTTCCGATAGTCGCATTCTTGCGGTTCAACTCGGCGATCGCGCGCTGAATGGCCAAAGCCGCCCGCGCCGCCCGCTCGGCATCGTTCTCATGCGCCGTCGGATACCCAAACAGCGCCATGAGCCCATCGCCCTGCTTCCTGGTCACGGTGCCGCCCATCTCCGTCACCGCCGCGGATGTAGCATCAAAATAGGCACCGACGAGATCGCGCCACTCTTCCGCGTCGAGTCGCGAGGCGATGCTAGTGGAATCCACCAAGTCGCAAAACAGCACCGTCAGGTAACGGCGCTCTCCGACCACATCCACAGCAAGAGACGGCTTTGGCTCTGCTGCAGCAGTGCGTCTTTGCGATAGGGAGGTCGCTGCTTTCACAGCCGAGACTGTTTCCGCTGGCGAAGCATTCAGTTCAGAGATGGCTCTTAGCAGCTTGCGGCGGTGACCGAGCGAAGCGACCCCGATCTTCTCAAGATCTTGGTCCGTCAGATCACCTAGTATCTCAAAATCAATATCGTTCTCGACGAAGCGCGATGCATATTCGCCAAGCCCAAGGTCACCCAACCACTCTTCGATCCGTCGCACCAACCCTCACCCCTTCATAATGTGCGGCGCGCGACAATCTATTAAGCTACAGGACCGAAGCTTACAGCAAAACTCACGTGGGGTGGTTTCTAATCAAGCGTCATCTATGGTGCCATTGCCATATCGTTCGTGGTGGTGGATCCGAGGCGGCTGCGCTTAAGCCTTTCCAAAATCGAACGCACCGATCATGAATAGTGAAATTTGCCGCGAGGAGCTCTGGGATTTTCATTTAGTCCCAACGGAAGGGTTGGCAACGCTGCGCTGTCATTGAAAGCGTTGCGTCACTCAGCGAAGCGACCCCATATCCGGGCGCGCCAGGCATCGCCCGAACCGATGACGATGTTGTCGACTTCCTCCACCAGCTTCCCCATTGCGTCGCTCGCTCGACCGCTACCGGGTCTCACGCTAGCGGGCTAAGATTTCCCTCGGATATCGCGTATTGCCGCGCCTCGGCGCGTTCCAGACGGACCCTTAGCGCATCCGCCATGCCGCGCATCGCGACGAGCTCCGCGGTCCACCGCTTGGCAAACGGCGTCTTAGCGTAAAGCGTCAGCAACGCTTCAAGATGGGCGTGCATGGCGCGGGCAAGCCGGTCCGCATAGAAAGTCTTGAGGGGTTCCGGTTCGTCGCGCGACACCGCGTCGTCCGCCGCCACCGCCGCCATGTGCGCGGTTCGGATGCCGACGCCGACGCCGTCGCCGCTAAGCGGATCCCACGCGATCGCCGCGGTGCCGACCAGAATCCGGTCCCGGTCCCGCCATGGTGCCGTATGAAGCCGCGGCGCCGCATCGAGAATGGCGGCGGGGCCGATGAAATCGGCGATCTCTGCTCGAACCGTCTCCGCCACCAATTCCTCGAACCAAGCGTCGCCGGCGACGGTGGCCCCGACGCCGAAAGCAAAGAGGTAAGCCGCGGTCGGGCCCGTCGGGATGAGGGACGACCACCCCGCCGCGCCTGCCGCGACCGTCATCGCTTCCGTGTCCGCACCGGGATGAAGCGCAACCGGCACCGCGATCGCGGATCGCGCTCCGCCGGAAAGAACCATCGCCGCGTCCGCCGCCGTCGCCGTCGCGACAAATCGCCAGTCCGTCGCGTAGCCGCTGTTTGCGTCGATCGCCCCTTGCGCCTTGACGATGGATGTCATGGCCGCCTTCAACGCGGCGAGATCGACCACGATCGCGTCGTCTTCGAGCGTCGCGTGGGTGCGTTGAGACCATAGCATTCTGCGGGCGCGCAGCTGGTGCCGGGGCAGGTCGGCGAGCAACCGCGATCCCCAAATTCGATCGAGCAGATAGCGGCCGGCCGCATTGACAACGACCGGATAGCCGACGCCGCCATGCGGATTCGACAGCGAAACGAGCCACCCCATGCGCTGCAGCAAGGCCGCGGCGCTGAGCCCGGCAACGCTATCGCCGGTGACAATTGCCGTTCGTTCGAGGGTTTCCCTCGGCACGCCGCGGCTCCGCGGTCAGCCGGGACGCTTGCCGTCGAGCGCGTCACGCATTTTCTTCTGCATGACGGCGATGCTCGCCCGGTGTTTCGCAGCGAGTTCGCGCGGTTTGCGCCGCGCGCTTGTCGCAAGCCTGTTGAGGTCGGAAAGGAGCGGTTGGAACAATTGGTCGATGACGGCTTCGTCCTCGATCAAGTCGCGGAACCGAGCGACCCGCCCCGTCGTGTGGCGCGGCGCGAAGATCGGCGGCACTGAAGTGACGGTCCACGCGGGAAGCCGGAATTGGGGAGCGAAGCGCGCCTCTGACAAGAGAAACCCCGCGTCGTCGAGCGCGAACATCGCCGCGTGCGAAATATCCAGCCAGGTTCCGCGTGAGTCTCGCCCCAACTTGAAGGTGATATAGAGGCAATGCAGTAGGAGGTCATAGTACCGGTCGCATAGAAGCTGCAGCGTCCGCCACGGCTCCTCGTTCGCCCCTAAGGGCGCCGCGATGAAGCGCAGATACTGGTTGGGCTTCTGGCCTTGAAGCGTTTCCTTTATGCCGCGGAAACGTTCCCAGTGGCTTTGTCCTTCGTCGATGATCGCCTTTACGAGTTTCATCAGACGCGCCGCGCGGTCTGCGCCCAGCTCGCCCTCGAGGTAGTGTAGGGAAACCAGAATCCGCGTGTACATTCCGTCGAGCTGCTGCGGATCGTCGTTGAACACCGAACTCGGCGCCTCGATGCCGATAAACTCGTCCAGCACCGACGGCAACAACGGCCGGAGCTCGAAAAAGCGCTTCAGATCCTGCCCGATCACGTTGGCGCGTCCTAAAGATGGTTCGCGACCGAGTATCATCAACAGTTCGTTGACCCAGCGGAAATGACGCATCTCGTCGACCGCGATACCGAACACCTCGCGCGCTGAGCGATAGCGCGAAACTGCCGCCTGCCGAATGCGCCACGGCGCATGGCGCGGCGCGTGGATGGAAAACTTTGCGTACAGATATTCGACGCAGAGCGCATGTTCGAGGGACGCCAGGTTGGGCAACTCGTCGGCGATCTGATCCAAAGTCAGGCGCCGCTCGTCGATGGCCGGCCAGCGCGGCACGCGCGGCACGGCGTTTTCGCGTTCCGAGGTGACCACCGGAAGATCCGTCCAATCGGTAATCATGTCCGGTTCGGTCATATTGTTCGCCCGCCAACTCTGGGAGTCGACTGGCGGACGCTCGGGCTCGCGCGCGTCGCGGTCGCGCTGAAAATTGAGAATTTGAGCGTCGCCGGAGATGCCGATGACGACGTCCGGCTTGCTGGACGCCCAATAGTAGCAATAGCAATCCGCGAAATCCCATTGCCACGGCGAACACAGATTGCGGGTGATTTCGCCAGGCGGCATCAGGTCGGTATCGATGACGCCGTCATTCTGGAGATAGCGCGTGCGGTCGGCGGTGAAGATCGCGAACAGTGTCCGTCCGTCCCTGTGGACCGAAAACGCCGCATCGCCGCCGGAAGCAAGGCGTCTGAATTCGGCGGTTTCGGCTTCGGTTTGCGGCAGGCGCCCGACAATCACAGATACCGGACCGATTTCGAGGTCCATGATTCTCCGCAACACCATGTAGCCGTCGACGTGCAACAAGGGAATCGTCTGCTCCTCCGCCGGCTTGTCGCCGAACCGGCCGCGCACGATCCACAGGAAAATGCCCGCCGATATGTCCTCTTGGCTGAAGCCCGATTGCCGCAACAACTCGTCGCTCGCGGATACCAGCCGCGCCCCAACGCCGAATTGGAAATCGAATACCAGCCCCGGGAAGAAATGGCGCTCCAGCACGCGGACGTCGAACTCAAGGCCCGGATGCGCATTGCCAACACCGCTCTCGGGCCGCGCAATCATCGGATTGCCGGGCACCAGATAGTCGGCCCTCGCCGTCAGATTGCGCGGCAGGATGGGCCGCAGCGACACTTTATTTTCCGGGTTTGCGCTCAATCTTGCTCCTAGCGCGCGTCGAATGCCGCATTCGCGGGGCCGGGGGACACGGTCTGGAACAGGTCGGGACGCGACTGGCTCAGCACGGCGTACGCTTCGAGACAGAAAGTCAGCCAGCCGCGCACATGGTCGCACGCGACCCGGCCGCGCCGTGACACCTCGTGATAGCAGCCACCGCCACAAAGATAGCGCGCCCAGCAGGTGCGGCATGGCTCCTGCGAATCCACGGCATTTTTTTCGAGATGCCGCAGGCGAGCAGCGTCGTCGATCCCGCGTTCGAGGTTGCCATAGTGAAATTTCTGGTCGCCGACGAGACGATGGCAGGCGAAGATCTCGCCGTCGGCGTCGACGCTGGCGTAACCTGCGCCGGCGCCGCAGGGATGGGCGCGCGCGGATCCGCGATGAAGCTCTCCCAACGCGGCCTCGAAATTGCTGAAACCGTAACGCCGGCCTTCAAGGTATTCGGCCAGCGCGTGACGGCCGCAGGCGATCATTTCCGCCGTGTATCGGGTGAGATCGTCGCCGTCGAGCTGCGCGCGCGCTTGCGGTGCCGCCAGAATCGGGGCGAAGCCCGCCGAATCGAAGCCGAGGGACAGAACGTAGTCGAGGATCGGCAATAGTTTATCGGTGTCCGCTGTCACCGACATGCGCGCGGTCAATTCGCGCGGACGGCGGACCATGAGCCGCTTCAATCCGGCATCGACCCGTCCGGAGGACGCGCCGCCGCTGATCATGGGGCGTTGGCGGTTATGGGTCGCCGGCGGTCCATCAATGCTGACCGTAACGCTGAAAGGGAATTCCGCGAGAAACGCGGCATCCGCTTCGTTGATCATCGTGGCGTTCGTAGTCAGTGAGAATGCGACCGCGCGCCGCACGGCGGCGGCAGCGCGCCAGGCGTAGCGCGTTGCGTCGTAGAGAAGGCCGCGCGCAAGGAACGGCTCGCCGCCCATGAACGCGATCACCGCGCGGCTGCCTTTCGGGGTGCTCTCCAGCAACCGGTCGATGCCGGCAAAGGCGACGGTTTGGGTCATGGCGCGCTTGGCCCCGCCGAAGCTGCCTTGCTCGGCATAGCAGTAGCCGCAGCCCATGTTGCATGCCTGCATTAGATTGAGTGACAGCGCCGTGATCGGTGGCGCCGCCGGCAGCGGACGCGGGCTGTCGCTTCGCTCGAAGAGCCATCGCGCGCTTGCAGGCAACTCGTCCGGCCTGTCCAACAGCAAGGCACGGTCGATCGCGGCCGCGGTTGTGGCGTCCACGTCGAAAATTCGGCTTCCCGACGTCACGAACAAATGGTCGCCGGTTGCGCTGGCGAAACGTCGCAATTGGGACGACAGAGGCAGCCTGTCACTCATGGCGACCGCGCGAGGATGTCGCGCAATTTTTCCGCCCATTGCCGCAATCCTTCGAGCTGCCGCCGCGTTAAATGTAGCGGTCGCCGGTCGGAGCCGCGCATCAAAGCCGGCATCCGCTTGTCATAATACAGCGACCGGGTGTCGCTCGGATCGCGGACCCATCTCTTCAGTAGATTGGTATGGTCGCGCACCAGCTGCTCGAAGAACTCGTCTGACGCATTGCGCCGATGGCGCCAACGCCCAAGCTCGCTCAGCGGCAGATCGAGAACGCTTTCGTTGCGGACATCCGGCCACAGCAGTTTGTCTGGATGGTGCGGCGGGGCGGGGTCGTCGCGATAGATCGCGTCGCTGATGTTCTCTGAACGCAATTCATCGGCCCACGCATCCAAATTGCTTGCGCCGGCGGTTTCGAAGGCGCGGTCCAGCAGATCGTCGATCTCCACTTCGGCCATTGGCCAATTTGCGTCGGATACCCAATCGTTCGAGCGAGGGTCCGATCGCCGCTCGCGATCGGCCAGGACATCGGCGATGGATACCGGCGGGCGGCGATCCGGCGAGAAATGCGGCGGCCCGACCACGATCCGGGCCTGGGCCATCAGAGTGCCGCCCAAGGTGCAGGTGATGACGCCGTCGCCGAGATCGTCGACCAGGCCGAGACTGCTCAGGATCGCGCCGCCGCCATAGCGCCACGCGAACAAGCCCGGCGGCAGCTTCCCCGCGTCTCCCGTCGGGCCCAGGATGAAGCGCAGCAACTCGCTGCGCTGGACGTGGCGAAGCAGCGAAGAGAACGCGCGAAAGCGCCGGACGATGCGCGGCAGGGCGCGCAGCGCACGACCATAAGTGATGAAGCGATATTGCGGCCAGGCCGCGGCGGGATCCAGGAAGCTGCGCTCATCCGGCAACGTGAAACCCATCCAATCGTCGTTCAGTCCAAACAATCCGATGATGCGATCGATCACGCCCCTTGGCCGCGCGATGCGTTGGACGAGATTGCTCGGCCCATAGGCGTCGCCGGGTGGCGCGTAGAAGCGCATCCGAATTTCGGGAAATTCCGCGGTCGGACGAACCAGTTGAACCGCGCCCATGAGGATGTGATGCGACCGCGGGATCAGAGGAATTCGCCGCGCCATCGGGTGAAACTCCTTCCAAGCGTCTACGAGCGAAATCATTGCCAGCGAGTTCGAGAACGGCCTCGATCCGATCGCCATCAGCCTGGGTGAGGCTGTATGCCTTGTGGTTGGCATGCTCGATTCGCCACGACAGATCGCCGAGTGAGAACCCCTCCCCGTCGAGAAGATGCGCGGTGAGTATCGTGGGTTGATCGGCCTGTTGACCGTCCCATTCGCCGTGCAACTCGAAAAACGGGCAAACCGGCCGGATGCCGTGTTGATCCTTGAACAAGGTGAATTCGTCGGCCGGCAGACAGCGCAGCGAACCGTCTGCATCGACCTCGAAAGTAGGACTCGGCACGATGGTCGTGCGTCCGGTGCCTCGAGGCCTCAAATCCGGATTGGTCCACCGGAAGGCTGCTAGCGGGGTCGGCGAGGGTCCTGCTCGCGCAAACGCGATCGGTTGTTGAAGCCAAATCTTCCGGATCACTGACACAATCCCCCGGAGATAACGCCTTACAGTTACGCTACCATACGGTTTAACGGGGGTACAACGCGTCAATAAGGGGCAGATCGATGAAGCATCTGGACGTCATTGTCATCGGCTCGGGATTTGGCGGTGCGGCCATCGCTTGTCGGCTGTCCCGGTGCCTCGATGAGATCCGCGCCCTCAAGGTCGTCAGGTGACGCCACTCGCCGTACACAAAATGTCCGACATATACCTGCAGCCAGTCCTACGCACACTCAAGCATAACAACCCGATATTTGGTTGGGGTGTGGTGCCGATCCCGCAACCATTGATCGTGCCCCAAGGGTGGTGTAGCTGAAGGCGGGCTGACTACGGCGATTTCCGGCATGGGCCGGATTGGTCAGATCACCATGGCGGGCGATCCAACGACGGGATCATGGCTCAAGGAGATCAAACGGCTCCGGCTTAGATTTGTGCAAAAGCTCTGTGTCCGACACGTGTCTAACCCACTCGTTTCGGCCGCTCGGACATTCGCTCATCAGGCTTCGGCGGTGAAGGTGGGGTCTAAGAACCGCTTTCGCTCAAGGTCTGAATGCGCCATGGTTTCCAGCGCCATGTAGCGGGCGCTTGCTGGCGGCCGATGTGCCTTCATGCAGCGGGTTGGTAGCGGACAACACGTTTCCGTTTGCGAATTTGCGCGACAGAGTGCGCTTGACCAACGGCCTGCCGTTGACACCTTCGAACAGCGTGCGCCCGCTACCAGGTATCATACGCGGGCGGGCCAGATCGCACCGGCGCAGCCGCGCAACGTACCGTCGCGCTGCCGCATTCACTCGTTCACAAGCGGCGGCGCAGCTCTTCCATCTCCTCGAGCGTGCGCGGCCAGTCTTTGCGCATCAGGCGCGATAATGCGCGGTCCGCGAGGAGCCGTCCACCGGTCTGGCAGCGCGGACAATAGTTCGTCTCGTTGTCCGCATAGGCAATCCGCGCGATTGGCGTCCCGCAGGCGGGGCACGGTTTTCCGTACCGTCCGTGCACCGCCATGCCTTCGTGAAAGGCGGTCACTTTCTCGGGGAAGCGCTCGCCGGCTTCGTGCCGAAGGCGCTCGGCCCATTCGAGCAGCGTCCTCCGCGTCGCGTCGAAGAGCCGCTGCATCTCCTCTTCCGTTAGGCTTCGCGTGAGCTTCACCGGCGAAAGCCGCGCGGCGTGGAGGATCTCGTCGGAATAGGCATTGCCGATGCCGCTGAAGAGACGCGGATCGGTGAGCGCCCGCTTGACGGTATGGCTCTCGCGGACGAGCGCGTCGCGAAAGCGCTCGAGGTCGGCGTCGACAACTTCCAGACCGCCCGGATCGTGGGCGCGGAGGTCGTCCTCGCCGCGAACGACGTAGAGCGACGCCCGCTTTTTCGAGCTCGCCTCGGTGACCAGCAGCGTCCCCTTGGGGAAGTCGAGCGCCGCCAGAGCGATCTTCCCGACGGGCTTCGTGCCGCGCGGTCCCCAGCGGAGCCGCCCGGCGATCATCAAATGAAGAACGAGAAAGAGATCATCCTCGAGCGCGAAGACAATCCGCTTGCCGAGGCGGCGAAGTTCGACAACCCGCTTCCCCTTCGTGGCGCCGATCGGCACATCGACAGAGCGGAGGAAGAATGGGCTCGCGAGCCGCACCTCCTCGACCGGCTGGTTCGAGATGCGGGAACGAAGATGCTCGATGTAAAGCGTGATGTCTGGGTATTCGGGCAAGATCGTGCGTCGCAGCTGGGCGTTCTCGTGCGGCAGTCGCCTTCGTCCCTCGCCGGCACGATCGGCAAGGTGCGCCGTCCGGCCTTGGCCAAAAGTGGCAAACCGTGTGGGTCAATATACCCGAGACGCCGGCAATAGAAACGGCCATGGACTGCAACACCTTATCCGCGGCATAGATCAGATGTCGGCGAACATGGACAAGCCGCTGAGGAATCGGCCTTAGTTGCCTGTCCTGCAGCATGTCCCGGTGCTCGGCGAGCCTGCCGTCCTTCGATGCGGATGTCGGCGGCGTCCAAGCGGGGGGTTGGCCATTGCCGGAGAAGCGCCTCGGGCGCGTCGCGACGCGGCTCATCGAAAAGATGCGTCACTGCTAGCGGTTTGCACATGTGAGGTGTGAAATGCCGATTGATCTCGAACAAATGCGAAAAGTGTCAGTGCGCGATGTTTGGAAGCACGAAGAGCAAGGGTTCGTCTCCATGAACGCCAACGGCGGCCGGAAGGCTAGGACGGCCGCGTTGGGCAGCCCCGAAACGGAAGGAGCCGCGTCGTGAGCGGCCTGATCCTGGTGACCGGGGGCACCGGCAAGACGGGCACCAGCGTGGTGTCGCAATTGCGGCAAAAAGGGCTACCCTACCGCGCAGCGTCTCGACACGGCGTTCCTCCCTTCGACTGGGAGCAGCCGTCCACGTGGGATGCGGCGCTAGAGGACGTGACGTCCATCTATCTCGTCGCGCCCGGGACGGTGAAGGACCCCTACGCCCTGATGCTGGATTTCATCCCCTTGGCGATGCGCAAGAGGGTCCGCCGTTTCGTCTTCCTGAGCATGGCCGGGCTCCCCGCCGGTGGGCCTGCCCACGGTCAGGTCCACCAATGGCTGAAGAACAATAGCGAGGATTGGGCCGTGCTCTGCCCCAGTGCCTTCATGCAGAATTTCAGCGCTGGTCCCTCCCTGGCGACGATCCGCGACGAGAGCCGGATCTATTCCAACACCGGCGATGGGCGTGTCCCGTTCATCGATGTGGGCGATATCGCCGCGGCGGCGCTCGCGGCGCTGTCGGCGCCGACGCCCCTCAACACGGAGCTCGTCCTGACCGGCGCGGAGCCGCTGTCCTACGATCAGGTCGCGGAGTTGATCAGTCAAGCCTGCGGTCGGCAGATCACGCACACGCATGTGTCGAGGGATGAGATGACGGAGCGGCTCATCAGGCGCGGCATCCCCGAAGCCACTGCGAAACTTCTGGCTTTCGGCTACCAGGTTGTCGCAGCCGGCACCGCGGATCGCACGACGGATGTGGTGCTGACCCTGACCGGGCGGACGCCCAGCAGCTTCCAGGCCTTCGCGGCGGCCAACGCCGACGTCTGGCGTCGGGCTGGATAGCGGACGGAGGAGAGTTTTCTTGGAGCATTGCATGAGGCTTGGCCTTGTGTTCATTGACCTCCGACATTGTCTAGGCGCAAACGCCCGCCTTAGGTCGGCACCATCGGCCCCGGTTTGCACCTCACGATCTATTGCGATGTGAGGGAATCTCACCACAAATTCTATGCGGGTGGACGGCGACCGGGAGGTAATAGCCCGAGGTTGCTGGATCCTTCAGAAAGGAGACGATCGATGCCTCGCGCCGCCCGCATCCCGCACCCGACGGCCGCCGTCCTCGATTACGATATCGCTTGTTCGCGGCATTGGAATTGAGCCGATCAAACTGGCTGCTTGCTTATTGCTGCTGCGAAACTGTCGGGCGGCGACAGCAGCGAATGGTCGAGTCCTAGTGATCGAACGCATTCTGAGTGACGATCCAAAAGCAGGAAATCCGAGCGATTATCTCGTCGATCTACCGATCGTCGCGGGGACCGGCAGGCGCATGCGTTCGACCCCGCTGACCGGCCACGACCTCACGCGCGAGTGAGCGGCGCGAGCTTATCTACAAGGCGCAGAATTTCGTCGCGACTCTCGTCGGGGACTTGAAGCAGCACGCGACTGATGCCGGCCATGCGGTAGAGATCGAGCGCGGCCCTGTCGACGGGCGCGCCGAAGACGGTAATCGAAAGCGATTTCGGGTCTCGCTTTGCGGCCTCGGCGGCGCGCTGCAGACGCGCGACAGAGGCGGACGCGTCGAACCCGCGGAAGCCGATCGGTATCCAGCCGTCGCAGAATTCGACGACACGGCGCAGCGTATGATCGGTGTTTCCGCCCAGCAGGATCGGTGGATGCGGCTTCTGCGCCGGCTTCGGCCACATCCACACCGGATCGAAGTTGACGAACTCGCCATGAAAGGAGGCCTGCTCATGCGTCCACAGCGCCTTAATGGCAAGCACCCGTTCGCGCATAACCTTGTAGCGGGTTTCGTACACGGTGCCATGATTTTCCATCTCGTCCTGGTTCCACCCGGCGCCGATGCCGAACACGAAGCGGCCTCCCGACATCTGATCGAGGCTTGCGATTGCTTTCGCGGTAACAATCGGGTCGCGTTGCGGAACCAGGCAGACGCCGGTGCCGAGCTTCAGCTTCCTTGTGGCCGCCGCGGCGAAGGACAGCGAGACGAATGGATCATGCGAATGGATGTAGCATTTTGGTAGTTCGCCACCGCCGGGGTAGGGCGTTTTGCGGCTGATGGGGATGTGCGTGTGTTCGGGCAGAAAGAGCGACTCGAAGCCGCGCGCCTCCACGGCGCCAGCGAGTTCGCTGACATTGATGCCGTAGTCGCTCGGAAAATAGAATACGCCGACGTCCATCGCTGCTGCCTCTTCAGTCAAGTTTGCCCCAAGATGTAATGTGCTGGATGCGCACCGCAATGACGGGGCACGATTCTATGTTCATAGCATTGAGTTGGGCGTAGCGCTCCCGTAACAGCGCTTGCGCGGCATCATGCTCGGCCCCATCCGCCAGGATTTCGGCGTGGCCGCGCAGCATGACCCATGCGAGCCTGGTCCAGTCCTCATCGTACCGATCGACGACCAGGGACACCACGGGATTCTCGCCTATATTGCGCAGCCGCTTCATTCTCGCGGCAGGGAGACGTTTCGGCTTCTCGTCGATGGTGATGTAGAGCGTCCCGCCGGATATGGCGAAGCACACGGGCACGACGTGCGGGGCGCCGCGCGCATCGGCGGTGGCAAGGTGCGCCACGCGGCAACTCTCCAGGAACTGAAGTTCGCGTTCATTGGCCATGCGCACCAGTCCACCGCTTTTGCCCAGGCGTCCCATCGCCGACATTCGCGGTCGATGCTGCGCTGTTTCGTGTGACGGCTATTAGACGGCCGAGCGAAGCCCGGAACGCCAAAATCGCGCGTTGGTGCGAAAGGGTGCATCTATTACCTGGCGAATACCTGTCTGTGCCGAAAACTTTAGATTCGGACATATATTTGTGGTGCAGGCCGCCGACCAGCGCACGGGATGTAATGTAATCTCCTCATCCCTTGTGGGCGGGCAAATGTGCTGCCCTGGTGGCCTATTCTTAAAGTGCAGTTGAACTTATGCCCACTCAGAACAGGCCAAGCATTTGATATAATTATAAAATATGGAGCGGGCGAAGGGATTCGAACCCTCGACCCCAACCTTGGCAAGGTTGTGCTCTACCCCTGAGCTACGCCCGCATGCGCTTCCCGCGAAGCATTACTCCGTGGGAAGGCGCGCATCATACAGGCTTGAAAAGCCTTTGCAATGTGCAACGCCGGGGTGGCGCACCTTGGTAGTGAGCTCGTTTTTTTTGCCATTATTGAGCGTCTTCCGGCCGGATGGGCGATCCTGAGCCATTGCCAAACACGCCCGATAGTTCGCCGATCGCGCCTTCGATCGACTCGGAGCCGAATGTCAGCCGGCTGACGCGTCAACCGCAATCCGGCGATGTGCAGCGAATGGCCCTAAGGTACCAACCTGTAACCGCCGCCATCGGTGATCAAGATCTCGGCCTTCGCCGGATTCTTCTCGATTTTCTGACGCAGGCGATAGACGTGGGTTTCAAGCGTATGGGTGGTGACGCCGGCGTTGTAGCCCCAAACCTCGTTGAGCAAGGTGTCGCGCCCGACACTGCGGGCGCCGGCCCGGTAGAGGAACTTCAGGATGGCGGTCTCTTTCTCGGTCAACCTGATCTTGCGTTTGCCGCTCTCATCGGTGAGAAGCTTCGCGCTTGGCCGGAACGTATAGGGCCCGATGGTGAAGATTGCATCTTCGGATGCCTCGTGCTGGCGGAGTTGTGCACGCAGGCGAGCCAACAGCACGTCAAGCCGAAACGGCTTGGTGATGTAATCGTTGGCACCGGCATCAAGGCCCAGGATGGTATCGGCATCGCTGTCGGCGCCCGTCAGCATGAGCACCGGCGCGCGCACACCACTGCGCCGCAGGAGGCGGCACAGAGCCCGGCCATCCATATCGGGCAATCCGACGTCCAGCAGCACAGCGTCGAACCTCTGGGACTTAGCCAGATCTAGTGCTTTGCCGGCTGTCGGAGCCTCAGAAACAGCAAATTCTTCATGTAGTTCAAGCTGCTCCGCCAAAGCATGGCGCAGCATGTCGTCGTCATCGACGATTAGAATCCGGTGACCATTACTCATCCCACCCTGCGCGCCTATTTGATCTCGAATCGTTATAGGCGCGCCCGTGAGGCCACGTCCCCGAGTTCCCCAATTTGGCCTAACGCTGCACGGTCACCCCATGCCAGAAGGCGACGTAGTCCTTGATCTGCTTTGCCGCTGGAAACGGTTCAGGGTAATACCATGCCGCGTCCTTGTTTTCCGCACCATCCACGGCCACCGTGTAATAATGTGCCGTCCCTTTCCAACCGCATTGGGTGGTTGTGGCACTATCTTTGAAGAAGCGTCGGTCGACCGATTCAGGCGGAAAATAGACGTTGCCTTCTACGATCTCGAATGTTTCGCTCGAGGCCAGAACCTGACCCTGCCATTGAGCCTTCGCCATGATGTCCTCACCGCTGCAACGGATTTCCTATTTTAAGCTCAGTATCGTGCAGCGGCCAAGGGCCGAACGCATTCTGATCCCGGCCATGGGGCCATATGGGCGTCGCATGACAGTTGACTGGACGCGCGTCCTTTTCTGTTGTGTGGCGTTGCCTAGAAGGGTGAGGCTGGGATTCAATTCGTGTGCCGTCAGGCATGCTCGGTAGTTGACCTTGCGTTGCCGGGGCGATGCGGCTAGCTTCGCCGCCTTCCGCGCCCGTAGCTCAACTGGATAGAGCACCAGACTACGGATCTGGGGGTTAGGGGTTCGAATCCTCTCGGGCGCGCCAATATTTCAAAGACTTAGCCGAAAATTCACACCCGTCACGAGTTACCGGGTAGCGCGTTGGGTAGCACTGCCCCTGGCTGTTGCGCGATGACCGGGTATGGCGAAAAATGCCCTGAAAACGGGGCATCATTCTCCATACGACAAGCGCGATTTTTGTGATTATTGAATGTCTCCCGACGCAGACCAGGAGACACCAACTTGCAACCCGAGATCACCTCAGCAGCGCCTGACGCGAAGCGCCGCAAGCAGCGCGCCAAGGAGATCAAGCATCGCCTTGGCGGTATCAGCGATATGACGCTTTGGCGTTTAATCGATTCTGGAAGGTTTCCCCGCGAAAGTTCAAACTTAACGGTGTTCGATACTGCGACGAGGCCGTTGTCGATGCGGCGATAGAGAACCTGATCGCCGAGGCCGTGCGACAGCCGGCCACGGAGCCGCCCCTACAGCGTCGCCGCAAGGCAAAGGCCGAGCATCACGAGCGAGGCGAGCCCGATGCATCGCCGAGTACTTAAACGAAGTGGCGCGCCCCTGCCAGAAGCGCGCCGCCCCGAAAACACATCCAAACTGAGCGCCGCCTCGATAACAGAAGACGGCTTCGACTTCAACGATCTTCCGCCCGATTGCGATTATCCTCGTCGGATTGAACGCAAAGCCCGGACGCTTCAGGCCTTTTTCACCCTGACGACGCTGAGCGGCTTCGTCTTCAATGATTGCAGTTTGCATCGAGCCGGCGAGAGAGAATTGGTCGACTTGCCGGCTCGACCGCAGATCGATCGTGACGGCCGACACCGAATTGTCGACGGCAAGAAACAGCACAGCAATATTGTCGAGATCCCGGACAACGAGCGGCGCAAACGATTCAGCGAGTTGGCGCTCGAAGCCCTCTACGAATCGTTGCGGCATGCGCCATGATGCCGGCGGATCTCACCGACGCCGCGCTCAGATACGCAGCTCGAGGTTGGCGGGTTTTCCCGTGCAATGGGAAGGTGCCAGCAATCGCTGGCGGCCACGGTTGCAAAGACGCCACGATCGATCGCAGCACGATCCGGCGATGGTGGCTGCGAGAATATCGGGGCACCAATATCGGCATCGCCTGCGGGCACGGGCTCCTGGTCATCGATCTTGATGAGAAGCATGGCGTGTCGGGCTGCAATGGTTTCGCGCGGCTCGAAGAACAGAATGGTTATCTCGACACCGTCACGGCGTTCACGCCCTCTGGCGGCAAGCATCTCTATCTATCGGCACCACCTGAACTGGAAATTCCGAATAGCGCCGGAAAAGTCGCGCCTGGCGTTAATGTCCGATGGAGTGGCGGGTACGTAATCGCGCCTCCATCGCGGGTCGACGGCAAGCCGTATTGCTGGCACTCGGAGTTACGCCCGGACAAAGTGTCGATCGCGGCCGCGACCGCATGGCTGCTCGAACTACTAACGTCGCCACCAAGACCGAAACCCCGGCCGTATACCCCGCAACCAGGCGCTAATGGCTGCCTGACACGGTACGGCGAGGCGGCGCTCGATAGCGCGGTGCGAAATATTCTGACCGCGCCGCCCGGCAAGCAACGCGATACGCTCAACCGCGAAAGCTTCTGCATCGGCACCCTCGTTGCCGCCGGCAGGATTCCAGTCGATCTCGCCATCGCAAGCCTACACGGCGCTGCCATGCGGTTGACCAGCTATGACGCGCGTCGACCTTGGCGGCTTCAGGAGCTCGAGCGGTGCGTCAATGACGGTCTCCGCGACGGGCAACTCCATCCACGCGAGGTGGCGTGATGGACGCGAACGACAAGGCCCCGGGCCAGCTGGATCTGTCTTGGCTCGAGAAGCTCAAGAAAGGCTATGCACGTGAGCCGGAGCTGGAGTGCAAGCCTGATAACGTCACACTCGACGATTTTCACGCCTATATGCCGCAACACGCCTACATTTTCGTGCCGACCCGCGCTCTCTGGTCGGCAATCAGCGTTAATGCCCGCATCGCGCCGGTTCCCTTACTCGATCCGAACGGGAAGCCGCTGCTAGACAATAAAGGCAAGCCGGTCAAAATCTCGGCGGCGGCTTGGCTCGACAGGAACCGCTCGGTCGAATTGATGACCTGGGCACCGGGCGAACCGGAGTTAATCACTGGCCGCTTCATCGATGAAAGCGGATGGATCGAACGCGCAGGAATTCGCTGTTTTAACACGTATCGGCCGCCGACGTTAGTCCCGGGCGATGCGGCGGGCGCAGCAAGATGGCTGGAGCATACCCGCTGGGTATATCCCGATTCCGCCGAAGCCGATCACATCATCAAATGGTGCGCGCACCGTGTTCAACGACCGGCAGAAAAGGTCAACCACGCACTTGTCTTGGGCGGTCATCAGGGCATAGGCAAAGACACGATCCTCGAGCCGGTGACGCGCGCGATCGGGCCGTGGAATTTCCAAGAAGAAAGCCCCCGCACCATTCTCGACAGTCGGTTCAACGGATACAAAAAGAGCATCATCTTCCGCATTTCAGAGGCGCGAGACCTCGGCGCGGCCGAACGGCACACGCTCTACAACCACACCAAGACCTTGATCACCGCGCCGCCTGCCACGCTGCGCGTCAATGAAAAGTACATTAAGGAATACTACATTCCGAACGTCTGCGGCGTCATCTTCACGACCAATTACAGGGATGGTCTCACGCTGGAGCCTGACGACCGACGTCACTACTGCGTTTGGTCACCGCGGCAAAAAGAGGATCCGAGACTCGCCGGCAGTTATTTCAAGGACCTCTACGCCTACTTTGACAACGGCGGTGATCGCGATGTTATGGCCTACCTGCTTCAGGTCGATCTGATCGGCTTCGATCCAAAGGCGCCACCACCACAGACATCGTTTTGGTGGGAGCTCGTCAATAGCAGCCGTGCCCCTGAAGCTGCGGAACTCACCGATATTCTCGACAAGTTGGAATGGCCCGACGCCGTCACCGTCGCGCGCATCCGCAGCAACGCAAGCACTTCCAGTTTCGGAGAATGGCTTGATGATCGCCGGAACCAACGCATCATCCCGCATCGAATGGAAGACTGCGGTTATATCGCCGTCCGTAATCCCGATGCCAAGGACGGAATCTGGAAGATCGCAGGCCGCCGCCAGACATCTACGCCAAAGCCAGCCTTGACCAGCAGCAGCAGCTTAAGGCGTCACGGGCGCTTGGCGACGCGCCAAACCGCGAGTGATTTCGCTATCGATCAGGACATACAGGTCACAAAGGTCATGGTCCGCCCACTATCTTCCACGGCCTGTCCCGTGCGTGCTCTTTGCGGAAAATACGAAGGTACGAGTAGAGATAGGTTTTAGAGATAGTAGCAGAACCGTGACCTTCATGGCCTTGGCGACCCAAAGCGTGCGTCGAGGCTTACCGATAGCCGCCGTGCTTCGCCACCAAAACCATCGCTACGTCTCTTTGCGAAAAATAGCACCAATTGGCACCGAATTCGGGTAGAACACCAGATATAAGATCTGGTGGTATTAAGCATTATTGTTGCGAATTTATAAGGTTTTTCGCGTGCGGATTTGAGGCAATCGTTATCATGGGTAGCATACGGGCAGCTTGCGTCGAATTTTGGAGGCGGAAGAAGAAGCCGGTGGGCAAATTCATTTCATCTCTTTGGAAGGCGGCGTGATGCAGAAGTGCCCATGGTGCCGTGACGAGTTTAAGCCACGGTCAGGCGGAGGAAGCGCGCAGCGTTATTGTTGCGCGGCTCACCGGATGGCGTTGCACGCCGCAGCCAGGAAATGGGCGGTTGCGGAAGTTGAGGCTGGGCGGCTCGAAATCGGCACCATTAGGGCAAGCCTAAAACAGCGTATACGCTAGGAGGGGGCAAGCGTACACGCTGTAAATCGAATCTTAGCTCCAGGTTTAGCGGAAACACCCCTCGCAGCGTGTACGGTTGGCGGCGCTACCGATAAGCAGAATGGTGCACAGACTGTCCGCTGTTCTACGGCTCGCGCTATGGAGCCAATTACTACGGCGATCCGTATTGGGCGCCGCCAGTGATTTACGGCCTACCGGGCATCGGCATCAGCATTTTCTAATCTTGACGACGATTCGATAGGAAGCCGGCTGGCAGCAAACGCTGGCCGTAGTCTGGCACCATGCGCTTCCGCTTTACGCGGCATGCGAAGAGTTACGCAACGCAATTGGCTCGCCAATGTAAATTGTCGGCAGATCATCGGCACCATCTTTATATCCGCTCAGGATGTATAGACCTGTACGCGAGAACTTAGAACGTTGATTAGGGTCTGGACTCATATCTTGATCCAGTAAAGTGCGCCGATGAGGTGATTGGTAGCCAGGAAGTTTCTGGCGAGCTTGTCGAAGCGCGTCGCAATGCGCCGCCAATCCTTGACCCGACAGAAGTAGTTTTCAATTTTGTGCCGGCGCCGATAGATCCGCTTGGGGCAATAGGCTTTCTTGGTGGCGGTGCGGCGGCTTGGAATGACTGGCAGAGCGCCCTCGTCCTTGATTTCCTCACGCACTTTCTCGCTGTCGTAAGCTTTGTCGCCGGTGACGGCCAGCGGTGATCTGGGTGTGTTGAGAACTTCGCCAACGACTTGGTTGTCATGGACCTGCCCACCCGTCACGACAAAGTTGAGCGGACGGCCTTTGCCGTCGACGACCGCGTGGATTTTCGTCGAGCGACCGCCCCGGCTGATGCCGATCGCTTGGTTTTTCTCCCCCCTTTTGCGCCGCTAGCCGCACGGTGTGCTTTCACGATCGTGCTGTCGATCATATGTAGGCTATCGCGTGACCTCTCAGCCTGCCGATCAAAGATCTTCTTCCAGATGCCGCGCCGCGACCACCGATTGAAGCGATTGTAAATCGTCGTGTAGGGACCATAGCGCTCCGGCAGATCACGCCACGGCATGCCCGTGCGAAGCACATAGAAGATCCCGTTCATCACCCGCCGGTCGTCCGCCCGCGCACTCTTACGCGCTTTCGGAATCAACGGCTCCAGAAGTCCCCACTCCTCGTCGCTCAAATCAAACCGCATGATCCACCTCCAGTCATGGTAAATCATGTTTCGCCTTGCCGCTCAACTATTTATCTGGGTACAAACCCTAGTCGTAGGCCATTTTTCACGAGGAAAACCGATTCCGTGGCCAACTCCGTACATCGCCCCGGTCTTGCTGGAAGGTGGCACCAGTGGCAGCAATTCCTGTGGAACGTATAACCCAACCACCACGACGACAACGCTCACGCTGCCAGCAAACGCGTCCATGACAGCGGAAAGTTGTAGCGTCGTGGTGATGGGATACTGACCGCCTAATACTGAGACTGCGGGTAGTAATAAGCTGGCGGCGGTGGTGCCGTTGTAGCGGCTCCCGCGAAAACACCTGTGCCGCCACCGACGATCGCTCCTAGAGCTGCGCCAGGAACGCAACCGATCGGAATGGTGACGATGCAGCCGATCGTGGCACCGATCGCCGCTCCGCCCGCGCCACCCGCGACGCCACCAGCGACGGGATTGCCATAAACCGGCTGCGGTTCAACATAGACCGGCTGTGGTGCGACATAGACCGGCGCTGTAGAGACAGGCGGGGCGTATTCGGGCACTGGCCGTGCATAAACCGGCGCGGGCGGTGCCTGGGCCACCAGCGGGTGCGGCTGCGTTACGGTGGAGTAGCTCTCGTGAGACGAGGAATAGCTATTCTGCCCGGAGTAGTTGTCTTGGTTGTCTTGCAGTTGCTGTGCGTTCAACTGCTCGGTGGAGTCACCGCTGAAAGTGCAATTCAAGCAACCGCTGTCCTGATAGCGGTCCTGGATGTCCTGATGATAGCTCTGAGCGGAAGCCGCACTCGCCATCATAGCGAACGCCGCAACACCCGTAAGGAGGTAACGGATCATAGCTCTTTCTCCTGAGCTGTAACGCTGGCCGGAAAGCCCGCAATGACCCCTTGAACGGTCGCGAGCGCGCGAATGTTCCAATGTTCCACTAGATGACGTGCAGGCTGCGCAAGGTTCCCCAAACGATGAGCTTAAAGTTCCACGATCAAAACACATTGTGTCTGGATTAAGGATCGTATGGGCACCGGCTATTGGTTCCGCAACTCACATGAGTTGCTGTTGGTTGGCACGCGGGGAAACATACCGGCGCCGCCACCGGACCCGCGCTTGTCATCCGTCTTCCACGACGCGGTCGGTCGGCACAGCGAGAAGGCGACCATCTTCACGGAATTGATAGCCTCGTGGTTTCCGCATCAACCGAAGCTAGGAGTGTGTCCGGGTAATCGGATTTTGCTCGACGGCAATGCGGTGACGTAATTCGCTATGCGGCATGAGCAAGACCTTTCGTGCGTGGGACGTTGACCAAGTTTGGCTGCTGCCGCCCTCAATTCAGGATTTGGTGCCCGCCGGCCATCTTGCGCACTTCGTGCGCGAGACCGTGCGCGACGGGCTCGATCTGTCGGCGATCATGGACACGTATGAGGAGGAGCGGGGCTACCCGCCCTACCATCCGGGCATGATGGTGGCGCTGCTGCTCTATGGCTACAGCCAAGGCATCTACTCGTCGCGGCGGATCGCCAAGGCGTGCGAGGAGCGGCTCGATTTTGCCGCGGTGACGGGGATGCAGCGGCCCGACTTCCGCACCATCAGCGACTTCCGCAAGCGGCACCTGGCGGCACTCTCGGGATTGTTCCAACAGGTGTTGAAGCTGTGCCGGGCGGCGGGTCTGGTGAAGCTCGGTCACGTCGCCTTGGACGGTACCAAGATCAAGGCGAACGCCTCCAAGCACAAGGCGATGAGCTACGGGCGGATGAAGCAGGCGGCGCCAGCGCTGGCGGCGGAAGTTGAGCGCTGGCTGGCCGCGGCGGCAGAGACCGACGCGGCCGAGGACCGCGTGCACGGCGTCGAGCGGCGCGGCGACGAGATGCCGGAGTGGATGGCGAACAAGCAGCGGCGGCTGGAGAAAATCCGCACGGCGAAGGCAGCGCTCGAGGCCGAGGCGCGCGCGGCCGCGGCGGCGCAGGCGAGCGAAAAGGGCGACGGTTCTGGCCCCAGCGGGCCGGCACACCCTCCGGCCGAACCGGCGCCGCCCGCGGACAAGGCGCAGCGCAACTTCACCGATCCCGAGAGCCGGATCATGAAGACCAACGACGGCTTCATCCAGGGCTACAACGCCCAGGCCGCGGTCGACGCCGAAGCGCAGGTGATCGTCGCGCACGACTTAAGCAACGCCACCACCGACCAGGCGCAGCTGGCCCCGCTCGTCGCCGCGATCAGGACCAATCTCCACCGCAACCCCGACGAGATCTCTGCCGATGCCGGCTACTGCTCCGAGGCCAATCTCCGCACCCTCGCCAAGCGCCGTATCAACGCCTACATCGCCACCGGACGCCAGCACCATGGCACCGCCGCCGCGGTCGCGCAGCGCACGCCCCGGGCGGGCAGCCGCGTTGCCCGCATGGCCACGAAACTGAAGCGCGCCGGCCGCCGCAGCCGTTATCGCTTGCGCAAGCAGGTCGTCGAGCCCGTGTTCGGTCAGATCAAGCATGCCCGAGGCTTCCGCCAGTTCCTCCTGCGCGGCATCGACAAGGTCAAGGCCGAATGGGCCTTGCTCTGCACCGTTCACAACCTCCTCAAGCTCGCCGCCGCAGCCTGATGGGCTGCGGCGAGCGTACACGCCAGCAACAATCGAATCCGGAGCGCCGCTTTCGCAACTCAATCTTGCGCGTGCAAATCGCGACCGCGGACCGCCACCAAAATTCCTCCGATCCTCGCAACTCAGTGCTAACCTCCCCACCCTTACTCAGACACACTCCTAGAGATGTTTGCGCGTACAACCCGGGCCGGTTGGGACTGTTGGGGCAATTAAATCTCGCAACATAGCTGATCGCCACATCCCTTGCGGCGCAAGCGCGAGGTCATTGCACTTCTCAACAAGGCGGCCGTGGCTGACGTGCCGCAGTTCTGGCGATGATGAGGAAAATCTCGCCGATTTTATCCAGTAGCACCGAGCGTGAAAAACGCGTCCAGCAACGCTCCTACCCGCGCGCGCCGTGAGGGCGGCAACATGACCGGCAATGACAAAGTGCTGACCGACCGCGGAGGGAAAGAAAGGTGGCCCCCCGCATTGCATTGTATGGTCAGCTTGGCCGCGAGAACTCAGCTTGGCCCAATATCCAACCTTCCCAAACCGCGTCATTTGCATCGGCGGGTTTCTCTGGCCGCCGGCCCTCGACTACCTCGATCATGCTCAATGCACCCACAAACAAGTCAAACCTGTCCTCGCCGTTTGAATGCTCACCAAATCCGTCATGGATTTGCGAGGTAAGTTCTTCGCAGAAGACGACTTGTCGCTGATGGACCCATCCGGACACACCACTCAGCGCTTTACGCCGATCAGATTGACGACGCTTGCTGGTGCCCTGTTTGAAAGCGGCACCGACATGCCCGTAGGCCTCGGCGGGATAAGTTTCGGCTAACACAAAAGCGTCAGAGATTGCCAGCGACGCCAGAGAGCCCTCAAAAGGCCAAAGGCGAGCACCTTGCCGCAGCGCTGGCACAATTACTTCTCCCCAGCCGGAGATCGTTGCCTTGCCGACCTGATTGCCTCCGATCGTCCAGAAAATGGGGCACGCGGCGCGGCGGGTTGAGGTTGCTCGCTCGCATTGACGGCAGAGCTCATTGATCTTTTCCAAACCAAGAGCTCTCAACAGGTGCTCTTGCCTCGCACCCGAGGTCGAGGCGCTGGGATAGAATGGACGCGTTCGCGATATCTCTTCAGCTGTGCCGGCCACCTCGTAGAATTTCGCCCACTCACCGTCTCCGAATGATCTCAATCCAGCGAGAAAATCTGTTAATCCGGTCAGCCGTCCGTAGGCAAGAGGCAGACCGATTGGAAAATCAAATCCCGCGAGCGAAGGCGGCGCAGCTTTAAACAAAACAGATCGGTGACAAAGTGCACTCGTATCGCCCACTAAGCGTGGTGCTATAACGCCCCAGCCAGCCTCTGACCGGATTGCGCGCGTGACCCATCGCTTCTTGGCATCCACGCTCCAGTCCGAATGGAACAGAGTATTGAAAGGTATTTTGGTCGCCATGCCCCCCCAACTCTACCCGCGGATGCTCGATGCCGAAGACGGTTAAAGCGAGCGACGATGAATGCCTCTCGATTTTCTCGATCTGGATTTTGGAGCTTATAACAATCCGCGACCTGCCGCTCTAGCGCCGCCTTTTCCAACACCCCGCCATTCTTGGGCGGGCACTCGCGAGCGAGTTTCGGCGAGCCTGGTAACACTCAACGCCGCTGTGTACTTTCTCGCAGGAACCTTCCGCGGCAGTCGGGGTCATGATAAATTCTTGCATATCCCTCACGAGCGTGTTCCCAACCAGCGACACGTTGGGAAGTGTTGACGACATCGTTCCAAGGCCAGATTGACGAGGGGTTGGATCATGGCAAAGGCAATCCAAGGCTCGTTTTTAAACGGTCAGCCTAAGCTATCGCCGCACATACCGCCGAAGCCGGCACTGCCCCCGCGACAGACAAGAACGGCCTCGCGTCCGCCGGTCCGCCCACACCAGGATTCTCTGGCCGAGCGCAACCGCTGGCATCACCCCATCAGCCCCGCAGCTTGGCGTGGCCACCCGGTCCCGGCCCTGCAAAGCTACTTTTCAAGGCACCGATGACGCACCACTGGCCGTTCGAAACGCTAAATGACGAAGCCAAGGTGAGGAGTGTGCTAGTCGAGCTTCAGGGAAAGAATTGGCTGTGTCGCGGACAGGGTCGGCCGTTTAATTCCCTTGTGCCAGCTATTGATCGCGGGCCACTTGGGGGCTTGTCGCGGAAAGAAAAACTCGAGCGGGAGCGGCAGAGCATAGATATATTCCAGGAAACGGCCCGATTTTTCGTTCATCCCGGCGAGCGGGGCGCAACATCAGATGAAAACTTAGCGTTGATGGTGCTACGCCATTATGGCATTCCAACTCGATTGTTGGACTGGACATCCTCTCCGTACATAGCCGCCTATTTCGCTTCGGAGCAAGATGACGACTGCGACGGTGAAATCTGGGCTTTTGATGGGGCGCGATACGCAGAAAACGGAAAGCAACAATGGAAGAAATGGCCGGAAACGACTTCTGACGGCAGCGGCAACGACGATAAGTTCCGAGCGCAACTAACACAGTTCCTTCTTGATCCTCCCCCACCAGATTGGTTCATTTGCGCATACTATGGAGAAGGTTTTCCTAGACAGAATGCGCAACACGCCTTGTACAGCATTACAGCAAGGTTTGATCGCGACCACGCAGAAAAAATTGAGGAAATTCTTGCTGACCTACGTCGCCACCGCCGATACGTGCTGCCAAAGAGCCTTAAGCCAGAAGTCCGAAAATATCTTCGAGAACACCACGGAATTTGGCGAGGCTCCCTTTTTCCTGATGATGCGGGAGCGGCTGAAACCGCCTGCCGTGTGGCTTTTGGCCCATAATGAGCGTCGCCCACCATGCGGTGGCGGGCCGCGATGATGGTGGTGCCGATGGGCCATCCCGCGTTTAAGAGCCGCGTGAAGGATTCTAGCCAACCAGCCACGCTAGGAAGTGCTCAGCGCTGGCTTCGATCATCGATTTCCCACCCGATTTCGTAACTAGGGGTGGGAATTGGCGGGATGAATGATGACCAAACGAGGCAAAAAATGCCAGTGAATCCGGGACTCTGCGGGACGTGGCTACAGGGCGGAATGGCCTGAAACGGATTACGAAACCGATGAGGCTTTCCTCGGCGTCCTAGCGGTCAGGCGCGGGGAGACTTTCCCGTTTCCATTTTCGGGGTCCGTCCGATCAAGCAAATCGCGGAGGGCATCCCGCTCTTCTTGAGTGAGATGGCTCAGGTCCACGGGCTGCGGCGTAACCGTACCAGTAAGATTGAGGTGATTAGTGAACACACCGCCCAAGTCCTGCGCCGCCTGTCTGTGCATTGCAGCCGCAAGCGCTAAATCGCCTTTATCCTCGGCGGCCTGGCTGTATTCCTGAAGCTTCGAGAGGCGATATGCGGCGTTCGCGATCGGGAGAGCGTCGATGCTTTGCCTGAACTTTTCACGTTCGGCATAGAATAACTCGCGATGCGGCTTTGATAGGTGGCGACCGACAAACTTGGTCGGATCGTAACCTTCAACAGATTGCGGTGAGACCTCGATGCCGAACTCCTGTTTGACCATCCTCGCGATCGCGGTTGGCCGCTCCCATCGAGCGCATTGCATGATGACGAAGCGCTTAACTACCTCTGGCAAAAAGCCGGGCGAGCGCCTATTTGATGGTGTCCTCTTCGCCGACATATATCAAACCACTTCAAACCGATTGTTCTCACTCGACAAACAACATTTTAACACGAAACGCTCGGATCAGCGCTCGTGCGGCGACCTTCGCGTTCCTTCAACCCCTCCCTTCCTTTGGAAAGACGGGTGCGCCTGCACCCGGTTCCATCAGTTCTTCGCGCAACGGATCGTCACCGGATGGCCGAGACCGCAAGGCGGGCTAGGGGCGCCAGGGGAGGCTCTATGTGAGACCATTGCTGACGAACGCGACCGACGCCAACGGGCATCCCGCAACGGCCATACCCGCACCACCGGCTCCAGCCCGACCACCGGCCACGACACGTTCTCTCTAAAGCACAATTTAAGGGCGATAAGACGCGGTTTCGCGTACTTCTGGGAAAGGAAGCTTTGCGTTTGCCGGCAGCAGTGAGGTTGCTATGTTCGACGGCGTTCCGGAGCACTGGAATGAGAAGTCAAGGCCTGGAAATGACGACTCGCACGAGCCCCGGGCCGCTCACTGTTTTGTTTCACTTCATCGTAGTTCTTGCGTGCGCGTCGATCCTCACCTTTTACGCTACTCGTGTATTTTTGTTGCTCTTGTGACCCCCAATTCAATGAATGCTGGCAACGCCGCCCTTTGGAAAGGGCTTGGGCTGTCAGTGATGGCGCTAACCTTGTGGTGGCAACACCCGGTGACGGCGCGAGACCCGCTTTCCAACGGCGACTATCAATGGCTCGCGCGGAACCTCAATGTGACCAGCCGCAGCATGGTGCTCCAGGGGCTCACGGTGTACGAAAAGATCAAAGTACACACCTTGATCGGCGCGCCGAATTTGAGCGCCGAGCAGAGGCTGCAAGCGGTTGCGGATTACTTATGCCGAAATCAACGGCGACGATCTTGAACGTATGTTTCATAAATTTTAATTAAGTCGCCTCCCGCGACACCTATCATCTTTCCCGCACTTCAATTCATTACGACAATTCAGCGTACACAGGTCCGGGATTCGGAGTGGTATGCGCGTCTTGATCATCGAGGACGAAGAAAAGGTTGCGAGCATCGTCTCTCGAGGCCTGAGCTATGAAGGACTGGCAGTCGACGTCGCTACGACCGTCGAGCAGGCCATGGAGCTAGGCATTGCGTTTCCCTATGATCTCGTGATTCTTGACCTTCTATTGCCGGACGGATCCGGAACCACCGTCCTCGCAGAGGCTATTGCCGATCACAGCAAGCGGCGACAGTGTCGAACGGCTGGGTCGAGCGCTCAATCGCATGCTAACCCGACTTAACAACGCATACCTCTACGCCAGTCGCTTCTCAATCGACGTTGCCCATGAGCTACGCACGCCGCTGACGATACTTCAAGGTGAGTTGGAGCTTCTGGCAAGATCGACCAACCTGCCGCACGAAGTGCATTTGTCAATCGACAGCGCATTGCAAGAAGCGATGCGGCTGGGTCACATGGTCCAAAACCTTACTAAGTTGTCCCAGATTGGCAGCATCTGGGGTAAGCAGGCTCATGTGCTGGTGGATTTGCGTGCCCTTGCTTGCGAGACAATCGACCACATGCGACTTCTCGCCGAGGACAAAGGAGTGACTCTCGAGAATGTGGAGGGTCCGGCAGTCACGCTGGAAGGCGATCCAGAACGTCTCAAGCAAATCATCGTCAACCTGCTCGACAATGCAGTAAAATACACTCCTTCCGAGGGCCGCATTGCCGTCCAAGTATCCGCTCAGAAGGGATGTGCGGTCATTGAAGTGATCGACAACGGCATCGGCATTGCGGCTGAACACCTCGTCCACATTTTCGAAAGATTTTACCGGGCGTCTACGGATCGCGGTGAAACCGGCTCTGGGTTAGGTCTGGCAATCGTGAAATCGATCTGCGAAGCGCACCATGGCCGGATTGTTGTAGCCAGCTCACCGGGCGGTGGCAGCCGCTTCCGGGTTGAGATTCCGCAAACCGGGACCGACCAGCCACACACTCAGGCTCAAGAACCAAATCCACCGGCATTAGGTCTTCGCTAGCCGCGACCGTCACGCCGCGCCGTGGGCGTTCGGAAAAGCGAGCAAGAGATGGTAGGTCGTGCCGGCTAAGATCCGTTGATTTTGGGGGGAACAGCTATCTGGAATCGACGAGGAGCCTCGTCCTGGGGCTTTTCGTTTTGTGGTGAAGCGGTGTATATGGATAGTAGCAACGCGCAATCGGCGCTATGGCCCCGGCACCCCAAGACCGGGGCCTTTTTTTGTGCCGTGGTTTGGTTGCATCAATGATGCCGATGCTAATCTGCGACCGTGCCTACAGCGCGCTTTCTCAAGGCCGGATGGGGGCGCCGCGATGACGGGAGCGTTTAAAACTCCACGCGTGTCGCCCATGCTCGCGTATAAACAGGCATGAGGTGAGGTTGAGTGCGAACCGACTGGAGCAGCCACGCAACAGACCTGAAGCACGGAAGCGATTGAGAAAGGTCTATGACGACCAAAGCATTATCGAGCAGGAGACCGTGATGCTGCGATCCTTCCTCGGGCGCGACGCGACTGACATCAGGCAGAAGAAGATAAAACTGTAGCGGCTAGAACACCGGCCCGCGTGGTCGGGGCTTTTCTCTTACCCGACGCCGAATTCGCTGATCAGGCTTGAAACGACGGCCCGCGCCGCATTGCCCCATTAGAAGCCGGCCATAATGTCGCCGATCTGAATCCAATGGCGACCGTCGAAGCGCTGTAAAGCCACTTCGACGATCGGCAGGTATTTGGTGGGGCTCGTAAAATAGGTAATGCTCGGGATCAGCCCGGTCGGGTGAAAATGCCGCAGGTTGGTCGCTTGCCTCATGATATTGTCGCGCGATAGGTCGTCTCCGCATTGCTTCAGCACCTGAACCATCGCCTGACCGCTGACATAGCCGGCGACGAGAAACCCAAAATTTGCCTTTGCGTTCGGCAAAATTCCGGCAGATATTTTGCCGCGAAATCGTTAATGGGCTTGGCCGCGTCGCCCCAGGTCGGACTGGTCGGATCGATATAGGCGTTGGCGGTGATTACCCCTCTCGCGTTGTTGAAGCCGGCCATGCCGAGCACCGTGCTTGAGGCCGAGGCGTAGTTGATGAACAGTTGCGGGTGCCAATCCCCGTCATGCGCCTTGACGATGGCGCGGGCGACGATGACGGCCGGCGCCGCAACGACCACCGCCTGCGCACCGGATTGTCGCAGCGTCTGCCATTCGAGGTCGACTTGCGTGGCGTCCGCGGCGATGTCCACCTGTGCCACCACGCGTTTTTTGAAATGACCAGCTAATCCCTGCCGCAAGCCAAGCCGGTAGGCGTCGCCCATGTTATCGCGGGCAAGCAGCAGCCCAACCTTGGTGTGGCGCATGTTGATCAGGATATATCGCCCGAAGATCTCGGCCTCGATCCGGAACACTGGAAACCCCGCAATTGTCCACGGATAGGTTTTCGGATCGATGACGAAATCGTCGCCGGTAGCGATGAAGAGATGGGGCACCCTGTTGCGGTTGACGTAATCGCGGATGGCGAGATTCTGGTCCGTTCCGAATGTTGAGAAAAGCGCAGCGACGTGATCTTGCTCGACCATTTGCCGGGTGAGCGCCAACGTCTTTTTCGGATCGGATCCGTCGTCGAGACTTTCCAGCACGATCTTGCGGCCGTTAATTCCACCCATGTCGTTGATCATGCGCAAATAGGCGCGTTCGGATTGGCCAAGTGGCCCAGCCACCGCCGCCGCTAGGCCGGTATAGCTGATGGTCTGGCCGATCTTGATCTCAGTTGACGTGACGCCAGGCGCATTTCCAGCCTGTGCCGATGCCACTATCATGATGGATAGCGCCGCAGCTGCCGACCATCTCACAGGGCTCATACTATTCGTCCGAATAGTCTGCTCCGATGCATTTTAGGCGCGATGCGAACGGGCGAATCGCGGGCATCGACGCCCGTGTACAGGTAACGTCAGTGAGGTCGTCTTGAAAATAAAATTTTGGCAATGTGAAGCCGAATTTAAAACCACGAACCGCGCGCACAATATCCCAAACGAAATCGGCGTCCTTTCTTAATGGCCGTACTGACGTATTCAATTTCTTTTTAAGGCAGTGTCCCAGGAATATAGGCTAGCTTGCCCTTGCCCGCCGAGTGCGCGGGCACATCCCCTGGGCACCCCTGCCACTCCCCCACCGGTAAAGGGCGCCCCCAATTAGCAGAGCAACTAGCCCCTGGTTTCGCCGGGGGCTTTTCTTTCACCAATCTCCCGCTTCGCCTTCGCCAGAGCGAGAAGCAGCTCTGCCCAATAATCGGCAAACTTAATCAGGTCCGAAGGAAGTTCGGCTATCCGCGCTTCCCATTTCTTGGCGGCCGCCGGATCTCGAATGTCGTCGCGCACCGCCATGCGCGCGATAAGTTCGTCGCGGGGGGATAGGCCCGGTAAGCCAGCGGCGGAATTTGGCCGAGTAGTAGAAGGCTTGTTTAGGCGCGATGGAGTCTCCTTTCTTGGGTGCCGGCAGTGACCGGCCACAGTGCGTCGCTACCGGTTCCATACGACCACCTAGCGCATCCCGCTGGTATGAATAGGCCTGACCCTGACCGAGATCTGCGGCCATTTCGCCCCGCATCGGCTACACCGGCTACGCGCCACAAGGTCGGCGATGCGATAATGCTCACCCAGCTCGCGACGTAAAGCTTCGAGATCGACGGTCTTGCGGTTGCGGTCAGCCTATAGCCATCGCAGCAAATCGTCATGTGAAGACCATCCGCTATTGTGCTGCCGATCGTGCCGACCGGGGGCGGGCGTTTGCGTTTAGCGGCCATGGCACTGGGCTATTGGCCCTACGGATTCCAAACAAACTCCGTTCCAAACTGCTCGAACCCGTAGCGCGCTAAAATAGCGCCCGTACGACTTCTGTTATCGGGCTTGACCTCAGCAACAAGTGGCAAGCCATGCTGCTTTTCAAGCTCGATAAAGCGACGAAAGACTCCACAGTTAGCTGCAGCGGGGGAGACCGCCGCGTAGGCGAGGCGCAGACGTCTTTGTTCAAACCAGAGCTCTTCTTTAACCAACTGAAACCCTACGACCTGCTCGGTTCGATCAACCGCGGAAAGAGAATAGCCGTTCATGTACGACCGACTTATCTGCTCTTTCATCGTGTCGACATTTTGTGGTGTGCTGAGGTTTTACTGGTATCCGTTCTGCCACCGCCTGGAGAATTTCGATTATGGCATCGATATCGGCTGCGCCCGCACGTCGTATCGTGATTTGGTCGTCGCTCGTCATGCTAAGCGGGACATCCGACTTAAGTTTCCGCCATAAGTCTCGATGCTTGCGTTCGAGGTTCACGATAAAGGGCGAGGCCTCTTTTTCCTTGTACTTTTGGACATCCTTGTTCCCCTGATCGAGACTGCGAACATTCGGCAGCCTCATGCAGATCTCATTTAAGAAATCGCAAAAAGGACCGTATGCTTGCTCTTTCTCCCCGTGTGGATTGATACGGCGCGTGGCAGGCAAACCAGTGACCAGCGCGAATATCCCGGCTACGTCTCGCACAATCAGGTAAGTTCTCATTCTCAAATCGGGTGGTATCTCACTCTGCCCACCCAAATTCGCGACCAAATCTGCCAAAGTTACGAGCGCTTCATCCAAGCGCTGCTGTTGTCGCGCAATAATGTCTTCGGGCTTAAGGCCGGCGCTCAGGTTGGTGGGCAAGCAAAGCGCCATGATGAAGAGATCCTCATCCGGGATTCGGTCGATTTCTGTAAGCAGCGCTCCCGCGCGCTTCTTCACATTCTTAAACCGACCTTGTCGCTGTCGGTCTATCTTGCGCGAAGCCCTCGAAAGATGCTCGCTCAGGTCCTCTACGGCCCAAATACGCATAATCTTGCGGAGCAACTCTCGTCTTGCAGGCGGTACGTCCGCCGGCAAGACCGAGATAATTTCACCCAAATCCTCGTCAGTAAACTGGAAACCGGATGTAGCTTCAGTCGACATAGATCCTCGTCTGCTCGTCCCTCATGTGGCAGCCCGCTGCGTTGCGGCGAGCTTCGGTCGTGTAAGGAAGACGAGATGATTCGCCCATTTGCTAAGGGCGTCGCGCTTCTCAGCGAGGTAGTCATATTTGTCGTAGTGGCGCCCGGTGACGGTGCTGTCGGCGTGGTTCAACACCCGGCTGATAGTGAACCTATCGACGCCGAGCGCGGGCATGCCAGTTGCGCAGGTCCGTCGCAGATCATGAATGTGCCACGGCTCGAGTTTCGTCTTTTTGTCGAGGATCGTCTTCACTTTGCTGAATCCGCTGATCGGCTTGTTGGCACGGGTGCTCAACACAAAGGGACTGGTCTCAGTTTCACGAGAATCAGCAAGGATCTTGGCTGCTTTTTTCGCTTCGCTCAGGAGATCGAGCGCCAGTTGCGGCAGGGGCACGACATGATCGTGTTTCTTCCCCTTGGTTAGCGGCGCCGGGATCGTCCACGTTTTCGCCTCCTCGTCGATATGTTGCCACTGCATGCGGGCGATCTCGCTGCGACGCTGGCCTAGGATCAGCGCCAATTGGAAGAACTGGCTGAAGGGGTAGCCAAGGCTTTTGGCGGCCGGACAGATTGTCTTGATCTCGGCGTCGGTGAGCGCCCGATCGCGTTCGATTTCTTCGCCGGCAGGCTCGACCAGTGTTGCAGGGTTCGCTTCGATGATGCCTTTGCGGATCGCCCAGTTGAAAAATGCACGCACGGCCGACAGGGTTCTATTCGCTGCGATGGTGCCGCCGTCGGCATGCCTTTTCTCGCCGTCTCGTTTGAAGTCAGAGCCTTCGGTGGCGATTGCCGCGATCAGATCCGAAACATCGCGGCGGGTAAGCTCGCGGATATTGCGCTTGCCCCAGCGAGGCACGACGTGATTGTCGAAGTTCCGTTGCGTCTCTTCGATATACCGTGCGCTTCGCTTGCCGCCGCGCTTTTTTGGCTTGGTGGCGAGATCGGCCATAAAGTCTTTGACGAGGGCGTCGACCGTATCTTTTCCGGCGATCTCGGCGGCGATCTTAGCCTTGCGCTTTTCGAGGATCGGATCGATGCCTTTCCTAGCCTGCCTAACAATGTCGCTCGCCATTTCGCGGGCTTCAGCGAGCGAATAGGTCGGATAATCGCCGATCGTCATGCGCCGGAACCGTTTGCTGCCGGCGACGCGGAACATGGCAGCCCAGACTTTCGACACCGAACCGTCTTCGGTACAAGAAATGCGGAGCGCCAGACCCTTCTGCCTATCGCGGGGATGGGCATCGAAAAAGTCGAGTCGCTGGCCGGGCTCGACAGATTGCTGCTTAACCACGGCGTCAGTCATTTTCAAAGTTGGCACCGTCTGGCGCTCCTGCGGGTAGCACCAGGGTAGCAGATCTAGTGAGTTAGAGTTTGCTACCCAATGATATATAGCATCCCATATCTTTGCGGAGTTTTCAAGTTAAAACCATAAGCTATGACGATGAAGAGCACCTGATTTGATTGACGTCGTTATTGGCTGATATGATGGTTTCCCAGACTACGGATCTGGGGGTTAGGGGTTTCGAATCCTCTCGGGCGCGCCAAATGCGCCAAATAATTCAATAAGTACTGGAAACATTCCGATAGCGTATTAGGCAACCAAAAATAAGTACGCGAGAACGTACCGGCTAGGTCGGAAGCCCAAATCGGGTTGGACGGAGCAAGAAAATGGGCAAGTTCAGCGGTTACGAGTACAGGAAACAACCCGGGTTCGATATGAATACCTTCGAGGGCGCGAACCAGGCCATCCCGATGAAGACACTTGTGATCCACTGCTTTGACCCTCGGGCGGTCGATATCCCACAGGCCGTCGCCGAGTATTTTGGGGACGAGGTCTACCCGGGAGAAATCATCACCGACGAAAATGGCACTCGAGTTGGATCCACGCGAACACTGTTTGCCGCGACCAACGCGGGTGGACGCGCCGCCTTCGCTTTAGAGTCCGTGGCGGCTATGGATTACATATTTGATGTCAAAAACGTCGTTGTAGTTCACCACTCGTTCTGCGGTACGACGACTCTGACGCCGGAGCTGATGGTCGAGGAGTTTCATGATCGTCATCACGCTGATATCTCGACGTTGTTTGATCACGATAGCCTCGCCATCATGGATTTCGAGGAGTCGCTCAACTACGACATTAAGTTGCTTCGTTCGAGCCCGGCAGTGCCGAAGCATATCAAGCTCTACGGCTTCTTCTACGAAATCAGTTCAGGCAAGTTGACCGAGGTCGTGCGGGACATTCCTTCATAGATCGCGGTGTAAACGAGTGAATGCGGCGGTGCGATGGTACGTTGCGCCGCTGCGCCGGTGCGATCTCGCCCACCCGTGTATCATACCTGGTAACGGGCACACGCCGGCCGAAGGTGTCGACGGCGGGCCGCCCCAAGCTTACGATCCTCGATCGCCTCGTGCGCTCGTGCAAACTCGCTAATCCTAGGAGTGTGTCCGGGTAATCGGATTTTGCTCGACGGCAATGCGGTGACGTGATTCGCTATGCGGCATGAGCAAGACCTTTCGTGCGTGGGACGTTGACCAAGTTTGGCTGCTGCCGCCCTCGATTCAGGATTTGGTGCCCGCCGGCCATCTTGCGCACTTCGTGCGCGAGACCGTGCGCGACGGGCTCGATCTGTCGGCGATCATGGACACGTATGAGGAGGAGCGGGGCTACCCGCCCTACCATCCGGGCATGATGGTGGCGCTGCTGCTCTATGGCTACAGCCAAGGCATCTACTCGTCGCGGCGGATCGCCAAGGCGTGCGAGGAGCGGCTCGATTTTGCCGCGGTGACGGGGATGCAGCGGCCCGACTTCCGCACCATCAGCGACTTCCGCAAGCGGCACCTGGCGGCACTCTCGGGATTGTTCCAACAGGTGTTGAAGCTGTGCCGGGCGGCGGGTCTGGTGAAGCTCGGTCACGTCGCCTTGGACGGTACCAAGATCAAGGCGAACGCCTCCAAGCACAAGGCGATGAGCTACGGGCGGATGAAGCAGGCGGCGCCAGCGCTGGCGGCGGAAGTTGAGCGCTGGCTGGCCGCGGCGGCAGAGACCGACGCGGCCGAGGACCGCGTGCACGGCGTCGAGCGGCGCGGCGACGAGATGCCGGAGTGGATGGCGAACAAGCAGCGGCGGCTGGAGAAAATCCGCACGGCGAAGGCAGCGCTCGAGGCCGAGGCGCGCGCGGCCGCGGCGGCGCAGGCGAGCGAAAAGGGCGACGGTTCTGGCCCCAGCGGGCCGGCACACCCTCCGGCCGAACCGGCGCCGCCCGCGGACAAGGCGCAGCGCAACTTCACCGATCCCGAGAGCCGGATCATGAAGACCAACGACGGCTTCATCCAGGGCTACAACGCCCAGGCCGCGGTCGACGCCGAAGCGCAGGTGATCGTCGCGCACGACTTAAGCAACGCCACCACCGACCAGGCGCAGCTGGCCCCGCTCGTCGCCGCGATCAGGACCAATCTCCACCGCAACCCCGACGAGATCTCTGCCGATGCCGGCTACTGCTCCGAGGCCAATCTCCGCACCCTCGCCAAGCGCCGTATCAACGCCTACATCGCCACCGGACGCCAGCACCATGGCACCGCCGCCGCGGTCGCGCAGCGCACGCCCCGGGCGGGCAGCCGCGTTGCCCGCATGGCCACGAAACTGAAGCGCGCCGGCCGCCGCAGCCGTTATCGCTTGCGCAAGCAGGTCGTCGAGCCCGTGTTCGGTCAGATCAAGCATGCCCGAGGCTTCCGCCAGTTCCTCCTGCGCGGCATCGACAAGGTCAAGGCCGAATGGGCCTTGCTCTGCACCGTTCACAACCTCCTCAAGCTCGCCGCCGCAGCCTGATGGGCTGCGGCGAGCGTACACGCCAGCAACAATCGAATCCGGAGCGCCGCTTTCGCAACTCAATCTTGCGCGTGCAAATCGCGACCGCGGACCGCCACCAAAATTCCTCCGATCCTCGCAACTCAGTGCTAACCTCCCCACCCTTACTCAGACACACTCCTAGACTAGGATGGCAAGACGCAAAGACGCAAACGAATCCATTGGTTTCGGCAAGATTTGGGTTCACGTCTGTCGCGTGCGCAAGTCCACCGGGGAACCAATATTTCTCCAGTCGAGTTCTTTTGGTCGAATTTAGGAGGACAAGGTGGCTGACGCCGGGTCAACAACTGCGGCAACGCGAGCCCTTTTTTTGGAAGACCGAAATGGCGTCGTATAAATTAGGCGATCCCTTGCTTACGGTGAAACGTGAGCAGGCTATAGAACAGCTCACCGGTCAAATGGTTTCTGGTAAGGACTTCATAACCGGGGAACGAACCGACGAGCATAGCTTCAACAAATGGCATGACTACAACAAGGAGCTTCTCCGTTGTCTCTTCACGGGCAACAAATACCTGATCGAATATGAAAATTGCTTTCGCAAGGGACGCGACAACTTCGGCAGGAAGCCCGCTGGGGATGACCGAACTGTCCCTTGGTCGCCAAAGGATAGGGCCCTCGCTGGAATCCAAAATTTGGAGAGTTTGATTGACCGAATCGGGCTCATTCCGGAAGCGCCAGATGGCACATCACAATCGCGACCTGCGGTAGAGTCAAAGCCCGAGCAGGGCACCGGGCCTACCGTCGCAATCCGTGACGCTCTCGAAAAGGCCGGCGTTGAGTTCGTCCCGGAGAACGGTGGTGGCCCGGGAGTAAGACGTAAAAAGCGGAGACGCTAGCCGACCGATCCGCGGCGCGGCGATGTCAAGACACTTCGCGCTTCATCACGGCAACCCACAAAGGATCTCCTTTGACGGGACTTTCTATGGACCGGCCCAAAATGTCGTTGA
Organism: uncultured Alphaproteobacteria bacterium; assembly: GCA_963804725.1. GTDB lineage: Bacteria > Pseudomonadota > Alphaproteobacteria > ATCC43930 > CGMCC-115725 > JAATGI01. The sequence continues at coordinate 1,123,749 of CAWDRN010000001.1, forward strand.
ATCTATTGACGATCGTCTCCTCACCAATGCAATGGACACCGGAGATCGCTTCCCAACCGTCTCCGCCGTACCAATTCAAACGATTGATGAACTCCCCCACATTGCTTGTCGAAACCACGATGTATTCCCACTTTGTCATGACCTAACCTCTTGCCAGCGCATCGTTCTCCAATCGAATTCACTGCCATGCAGCTCCTCCGGCGATAACTCTGAAAGCCATAAGCTGCCATAGCTTCATACGCTCGGCAGCTTCCCACGGCACCCCGGCACCCGTTAACGACATTGGCATTCGTAGTCAGCCTTCCGATAAGCCGCCCGTACGCAAACGGCCCTGGTGGCCTATGAACGATAAACGCGCCACGACGACGAGGGAACTCAAGGGCGTGCTTACGAGAGCGGGCGCGCCCCGTTGTCCGAGACGTAACGTCACGCTCCTTTCGGCCTGATCGATTGCCAAAACCAAGATAGGCACGGTGGCGAGGCACACCGAGAGCCGCGCATCCAAATCCCAGCGATGGTCGGGAGGGTTGCTCACTGGGCCATATCCGCAATCGGGAAATCACGGCGATTAAATTGAGGCGCCCCGGTGTCCCAGAGCGCCCCTGTAGGTTAATATTAGCCCCCATTTGGCTGACCCTGGCGTTGCTGGTCGTTGCGATTTTGATCTTGCTGCTGTCCGCCGTGCTGGTTTTGGTGCGACATGGAATCCTCCAAAGTTGATCGGCGGATCACGCCGCCCGTCCTCTAGTCAACAGGTTCGCTGGTCGGAAGCTGCGGGGGTATCGGGCCCGGTCGATCGCAACGTCCTAGTGCATTGGCCCCGGGGGCGACGGCAGCAATCACAAGCATCATCGTGCCGCTGAAATCTTCCCTGCCCCGCCACTAAGTAGCGACCCGCTGGAACGGCTGAAAGCCAGCAATGTTGCATGAATAGCGCCGCGTCGATGAGCGCATCTCACAGGTTTTCGAAATTGGAGAGCCCCGGTGTTCCTCGCCACAGAAATTGGCCACCAAGTGGCGTCAACAAACGGAGAAACTAGGACATGAACAAGAATCGTATCGCTGGTGCCGCCAAGGAGACCAAGGGCGCCATCATGCGTCGAAGAAATAGTGTTTCGGGAATGCATAGGACAGGATCCATCCTAGCGTCAGGCAGGCGCTTCGGGTGAAGATCATCAGTCAATTGACAGGAGCCGACCGATGACACGTTCAATCACATTTCTCGCGGGTGTTGCCCTTCTCGCGGCGTCGCTGAGTGGTCCGGCCTTTTCGCAGGGCGCGCCGCAAACGGTCACATTGATGAAGGTCGACCCTGCATCGGTGGCGACGGGCTACCGGACATCCAAAGTGGTTGGCAGCACCGTCGTCAACGAGGCCAACGAGACCGTGGGAACGATCGACGATCTGATCGTTACACCTACCGAAAAGGTCCCCTTCGCGGTGCTGTCGGTCGGGGGCTTCCTGGGTATGGGCTCGAAGTACGTCGTGGTGCCCTTTAGTTCGCTCCACGTGAAAGACAAGCGGATGGTGCTCCCCGGCGCCACGAAAAACTCACTGACGGCCCTGCCGGAATTCAAATACAATACCGGCAGTTGACCGAATGTGGGCCGCGGCAGTCCGATTCTCGCCGTGGCGCCCCTCCCGCCGGGTCAGGCAGTATGCCCGAAACAGCTAAGGCATAGAACTCCCGATCAATTCTTCGGCAACGATCAAGGTCTGTGGAGCCGTAGGCAATGGGTACGATTCTTATCATCATCGTGGTGATCCTTCTGCTCGGCGGTGGCGGCGGCTATTACGCGCATGGTCGCTATGGCGGGGCCGGGTTAGGTGGTGTCCTCGGCTTGGTTGTTCTCATTCTCGTGGTGCTGTGGCTGTTTGGAGGCCTCGGAGGCATGGGCAGGATTTAGCCGACCGCTACAGATCTGCGCAGCAGGCTTCGAATTTGCAACGAGTGTTTCCTGTAGTTCGCATCGCAGTTTGACCGTTGCTCTGAGCGGCTGTCCCCGATTACTGCGGCGCCTGCCAACCGATATGGGCGCTGCCAAGAGGTGTCGGGGGAGCGGTGGCCGGGTCGTTCGGACAGGAATCCTTCGGGGATAAGCGGAAGGATGTGCTGATTGATTGAACCCTGCGAGGAGTTGCTCGAAGCGTCGCTTAACCGTTGGTTGGATTATCTCGCCGCCTAGGTTAGGCCCTTATTGATGCCGTCGGCTCCTCGTCTTGTTGAAGACATCAATGAACGCGCACCATCCGATCGAACGTCAAGCAGCTGATTGGCTAAACCTTAACCGACCCTGACTCTAGCTTCGCCTTTCGGTACCAACCAGGGGTGCCAACTGACCTAGGAGTGGATTGCCATGTCGTTCATTTTCAGTAGCGACGGCGAGTGCCCGAAGTGCGGCCGTCGTAGCTTCACGAGCCCGTACAATCCGTCAGACATCGCACCAGTAATCTGCGACGGTTGCGGATACACCACTACAGTCGAAGACACCATCATGACCCTCGGAGCAAATCAGAACCGTCCACAGCCGGCCTAGAGAGAAGCCCGGCCAAAATCTAAGCCCCGCTTCGGTGGGTTTTTTCCTTAACCCAGTGCACGCCGGTGTCAGCCTGTAACCCGTTTTTCTCCCGAACTTTTTCTCCGCGCTATCGTAGCAAGTGCCAATCAATTGGGAGCCAATGTCATGCAAGAAAATGGGAGCGGATATCTGGGAACTCGGGGAAGTTGCGTTGGGGTGGCCTGACGTGCAATCTAATCGATGATGGTAGCGCGTCGCATCCTCATTATCGAAGATAACGCACTCAACGCCGTGTTGCTGTCGGAGATTCTGGCCCAAATGGGTCATGGGGTGTGTGCGATCGTGGCCACCGAGGCCGAAGCGATAGCAACTGCTCTTCAGCATCGCCCCGACCTCGTCATCGCGGATGTGCGCTTGCGAAGCGGAAGCGGCATCGCCGCCGTCGAGGAAATACTCCGGGGTGGGCCGGTGCCGCATATTTTCATGAGCGGAGCTCCGATTGATGTAAGGATACGCTTGCCGGATGCGATCGTGATCAACAAGCCCTATAGTCAAGGCTCGCTTGCCAAATCAATCGAGCGAGCGCTTGCCGGCGCCGCCCCATCCTGAACGATTACGGCGATGTTGGAACAGTCAACGACACTGTCGTGCCGGGGGACGTATTGGTCGTTGTCAGCCGCCCATTGAGCTGGCGTGTGAGCGCCTTGACGATGCTTGTGCCGAGGCCGCTCCGTGATGGCGGCGGCTCGGTCATGGAACTGGTTATCCCCACCCCATCGTCCGAGACGGATAAGCGCCAATTCGTCGGGCCGGACTCGTACCGAACCACGATAGCGCCATCGCCGCCGTGGGGGAACGCATGCTTGAGAGCGTTGATAACGAGTTCGGTGACGATCAGGCCCATACTCACCGCCTGGTCGGAGGTCAATGCGCCGGTGGTGGCCTCGACACGCAGCGTGATTGGCTGATCGTCGAGGATCATCGACGCCGCCAAGCTGTCACAAAGCTTGATCAGATATCTTTCCACGTCGACTTGTTCTTCATAGCCCGACGAATGGAGTTGTTCGTGCACCGTCGCAATGGCGAGCACACGCTCATGCGCTTCGTGCAGGTGCCGGCGCGTTTCCTCCGACTTAACCGTCACCGCCTTCAGCATCAGGACGCTGGCGACGATCGAGAGGCTGTTGTTGACACGGTGAGACATTTCCCTGAGCAGGAGATCCTTTTGCTTAAGGAGTTCTTCCCTCTCCCGTTCAAGGGTGCGGCGTCCCGTGATGTCTTCAACAGCGAGCAAAATGCTGGCGCTGCCGTTTCCTTCGTAGAAGACCTTGCGGGCATTGAGGAGCATCGTGCGTCGCCCGATCGAGGGAAACACCCGCTCGACCTCAAATTCTTCGATCGTGGAGTGCCCTGGGATAATGTCTTCAAGAAGCGTGCGGAGGTTTGGAATGTTCCATTGACCCTCCCCCAACTCCGAGAGTAGCCGGCCCTCGGTGTCCTGCCTGCTGACATTGAAGGCGGCGTAGAAGGATCGGCTCGCGGTGACGATTCGGAATGCATCGTCAAGTACGAGAAGAGGTTCTCGGACCGTATCCACGATCGCCTGCTCGAGCGAGCGGTGCCGCTGGACGTTCGTGATGGGAGGGTCATCCACCATGTTGATACCTCCTACCCATTTTTTCTTTGCGCACCCCGAAAATAGCTGTCGGCGACTTCGCCTAAGCGACATGGGGGCCTTGGGAAATCGGTTGTCGCGGCGGCTATCGCCAGCGCTTGACAAGTCCCGACCCCGCATGGGCCTACCGCTCGATGCTCGCGCATCCGCGGGAATGACCCCATCGGATTAAGCCAGCCGAACACCACTCTTAATTGTGAACCCGCCCAGGGATGTTGTCGGTAATGTACATTACCGACGCGGCGAAGCGCCTGTCGAGTATGTTCTGGGCAGGTGAACGGCGATGCGCGACCGGACCAATTGATAACACTCGCAAGATGCGTGCTCGAGTCCCGTCCGATCGAGTATCGCGACTTCCCGCCGGCCGCGCGCGATCAGACCGGCATCCTCCAATTCCCGGGCGGCATTCGTGACGGTTGGCCGCTGGACCCCCAGCATTTCGGCGAGCAGGTCTTGCGTGATCCGCAGCGTATCGTCGTCGCCGCGGTCATGCATCATGAGAAGCCAACGCGCCAGCCGTTGCTTGAGGGTGTGCGCGCCATTGCACGCGACCGATACCATAACCTGCTCGAGAAAGGCCTGGACGTAAGCGTACATGAGCGTTCGGAAGGCGGGCATCGACGCCATGGCTCGTGTGAACGCCGCGCGCGACATCGTTGCCGCGCCCCCCGGGATTTGGACGAGAAGCCGGACGGAGGAATTCTTGGCGCCGAATACGGCTTGCACGTCCGTGCAACCCTCCCGACCGATGTTCGCTACCTCGATGATGCTGCCGTCCGAATAGACCGCCACCACCGAAACGACGCCGCTGTCGGGGAAGAACACTCGATCGAGCGGACTATCGGCATCCATGAGGATCTGCCCACGGTGGCAGGGAATCTGTTCAAGCTCGGGCATGAGCCGCTTGAGATTGGAAGCTGGTAGGGCGAGTAGAAGCCGATTGCGCAGCCGATTTGCTGAAGCGATCATTGCTCACCCCTTTCCTGAACTTTAACGGACTAGGGTCGCCTACTTTCGGCCAGATCCCCGCTCTAAAACCACCGCGTGACATAATCGAGATTCCAATCAAAACTTTGATTCTTTTTCACTACCGGCGTGTAACCACCCAATGGTCTTCCATGTCCTTTGATGGCGGGTGCGGTGTCAAGAGTGACAAAATTTGCATTTTTGATATGTTAACCCGCTGGAATCGCACGCTATTTGCCCCTGCCGCATCGTTAGACCTTTCCCGGCCGCGGCTCTGCGATTTGGAAAGCCGCTGCGGCAAGCCTCCAAGATTTGGACACTACCGCCGACCTAGGTAGTTTCCGGCCCTGCCGGACGAGAGCCATGCACACCATTTGCAATAAAGAGGGGTGAACGCCCCACAATAAAAAGGTGACACCATGTTCAAGAGAACGACGATGTTGGCCCTTACCCTGTTCGCGCTGGTATGCACTGCGCCGCTCCTCGGTGCTTGTAACACTACGGCTGGCGCAGGACGGGATATTTCCGATGCTGGTCACGCCATTACGTACGATGCGAACCACGCTACACCGAACAATTGACCTCGGTCCGTATCGCATGCCGCGCGGGCGGAGCGGCGCCCGGCGCGGGCTGCGAGCGCGCAATCCTTGAGCCCCTGCGATGAGTGCCGCCGAAACGATCACCGCGATTGAAAAAAAACTGGCCCCATAGTGCCCAAGCGCGCTCCGTCCCAGCCAAGCCGAGGGGATGTGTTACGACAAATCCTCGGCAAGCATGACGCCCTAAATAAGAAGCCCGAACACGCCATGAAGACCGGCCACGGCAGGTCGGCGAACTGCTCGCGAGATCGCTAAGTCGAAGATCGCAAAGATGGCCACGGCCGAGCCTCGGTTAGTGCCGTCCATACAGAGTAGGCTTGATCGTCCTGCCCATTTGGTCGGATCCTTCGATTCTTCTCGGCCCAGACCATGAATATCTGCCCCAACTGAGCGATGGAAACCGCCTTTGGATAACAAAGGCCGAACGGCCGAACAGACGCATCCACCGTTCAGCCGCAATAAGAACGCGGGAGTTATAGGACATCTGCGCTACGGCGCCCCAGGCATCGAAGATGCCTAGCTAACGCACGCCATCACTCTGATTGGTACGACAGATTTGAAATTCTCATAAAGAGTTTGCGTCGTACGCGATGATACATGTCGGTTTCATCGGCTTGCACGCCTGTTGCGACGTTGCGACGAGTACCGTTGCGAATGCGATGGCGACACGTGATTGGCGCATTCTCTTCCCCCACTGGAAAGTGGAGAGCGGACTCAGGATTTTATCGAAGACCGCTGTCGTGGATAAAACTCAGAAGATCCACAACGTTCGGCCCAGCATCATGCTCGAGTTTGGCCTCAAGCGGGAGCACCTTGCCAACGAGAGTAAGAAAATGCGTTGGGCGACTTCTGAGCCTGGTCAACCAGGTACTCAGCGCCACCGGCGATCGACAAAGCCTCGAGGACCATCTCCTTTACTTCGCGCGTAACCTTATTTGAGCCTCTCTTCAAATCTGAGTGGGTAAGCTTGGATCACCGGTGGTAATAGGGTTGAGCATGTCGGACAAGCTGTTTGAGGTGGCGCTGGGAGTATCCTCGCCCTGGTATGTAGCGGGCACGGACTTTGACGCGGTGGCCAGGACGCTGACGATCCGCGTGGACTTCACCACCGGCAGTCGCTTTGCCGTGGCGGGGATCGATGGCCAGCATCCCGTCCACGACACCGTTAGCAAGCGCTACCGGCACCTGAACTTCTTTCAGCACGAGTGTTTCCTGGAGGTGCGGGTGCCGCGTTTGAAGCTCCCGGACGGGAGCGTGCGCCAAGTCGAACCGCCGTGGGGTGGGAAACTGTCTGGTTTCACGTTGTTGTTCGAAGCTCTCGTGCTGATGCTGTGCCAGCATATGACCTTCGCTGCGGCCGCTCGCTTAGTGGGGGAGAGCAGGCACCGGGTGGCAGCGATCTGTGAGCGCTATGTGGAGCTCGCGCTCGCCCAGACCGATCTGTCGGCGGTGCGGGCGCTGGCCATCGATGAGACCTCCCGCGCTCGCGGGCATGACTACATCACCCTGGCCGCCGACGCCACGGAGCGGCGTGTGGTGGCGGTCGCCGAGGGCCGAAGTGCAGAGACCATCGAGCATCTGACCCAAGAGATCGAGAGCCGCGGCTGCACCGCGGCGCAAATCGAACTCGATCAGCATCGATATGTCGCCGGCCTTCATTAAGGGGTGTACTGAGCACTTGCCCAAGGCACGGATCACCTTCGACAAGTTCCACGTCATCTGGCATGCCAACGCCGCCGTCGACCGCACCCGGCGCCTTGAGCAGCGCACCGATCGATCGCTCAAGGGGCTGCGCTGGTCGCTCCTGAAGGATCGATCGCGACTGTCCAACGAGGCTGCGGCCGATCTCGATGCGCTGATCGCGCGCATGGCCACCGTGCGCACCGCGCGCGCCTGGACCTACAAGGAGCAGCTGCGGGAAATCCTCGATCGCAAACAGATCAATGTCGTGCGCGCCATGCTCGCTCACTGGTGTACCTGCGTCATGCGATCGACGGTCGAGCCGATGAAAGAAGTCGCCGCGATGATCCGCAATAACCTCGAGGGCATCGTCGCCTGGGCGCAGACGCGCCAGACCAACGGTTTCCTCGAAGCGCTGAACGGATTGTTCCAGTCCGCCAAGCGCCGCGCTCGCGGCTTCACCCGAACTCTCGACCATCCGCACCGTCATCTTCCTGATTGCCGGCAAGCTCGACTTTCGAACCATCAACCCGCATGCCGCCTAACCCACTTAAAATTCAACAGAGCCTTAATTGATGTGCCTTTCTGCCGGCCCCCCGTCTTCGGACGATCCACGACCCATTTTCGGTAACCCTTTCTACTTTAGAGCATCCCTAAAACAATGAATTGTCTCCATTCTGGACCGAAGAAAGACCTGCCGCAGTGGCGCCCATTCGAAAGGGATCGATCCGCCTGACATCGTAAATTGGAGATGGCCACTCTGACGTCCGTCTCAGATCCAGTTGCGTTTCTTGAAGACGACCAGCGGGATCAGTGCGGTCAGGACGATGATGGCGAGCCCATAGGCATACCCCCAGACCCATTGCAACTCGGGCATGTACTTAAAGTTCATGCCATAGATTCCCGCGACCAGCACAGGCGGGATGCCCACGACAGAGACCACAGTCAGGACCTTCATCACGTTGTTCTGTGCAATATTGATGAAGCCCAACGTTGCATCGAGCAGAAACTGCAGCTTGTCGTTGAGATGCGTGTCGTAGTCATTCAGAGATGCAATGTCTCGGCGCAGCGTCTCAAGCCGCGGCTTCAGGTCTCTTGGCAGCCACTCCTCAGCAACTCCCTCAACGTATGGAACGATCCGGCCGGCAGTCACCTGGCTCTCGCGTACATGAGAGACGAGATCGCCAACGCGTCCGAGGGTCACTAGTGTGTTCCGCAGCAGCGTGTCCTCGCGTTTGCGACCGCTCGCCGTAACCATCTCGTCGCTGAAGATACGGTGAGAGAGTGTCTCCAGCTGCGCCTTCACGTGTTCAAGCACATCGGCCTGGCGATCGACGATGGCCTCCAGCAATGCGACCATGATGTGCGCCGCATTGTGCATGTGTGTGTTGTTCTGTTCCATGAACCGGTCGAGCAATAGGCTTGGGGCAAAGCGGACGGTGATGAAGCGATCTCGCGACAGAACGAATCCGACCGGGACGGATCTGGGGTCCGTCTCCGGGTTGGTGACGAGTGGAAGGCTCAGGTAAAGCGTGCCGTCGCGGGTGGCGAGCCGACTGGAGCTCTCGATTTCGTCGATGTCCGCCTCGGTGGGAATAGCGAGACCGGTCTCGCGGGCGACACGCCCGACCTCATCGGCCGTTGGTTGAACAAGGTCGATCCACAGAGCGCTGGAGAGTGGTTCTGCGATGCGGCGCAGCGCTCCGTCCTGGCTGGCGAATGCGGTCAGCATGGTGGGTAGGCGTCCACAATCATGTTCACATCCGATTTGCGGTCATCGTAAACAAGCATGTGTCGCTTGCTCCTGCATCTGGGAAGTTCAGCCGGTGAGGTGTTCGAACCTCAATGATTACAAATCATATGGTCGGATCTGGCCGCAATGCCCGCAGCGAGCCGAAACGGCGGCGACCGATAGAGCGTCCACACTGAGCTCTTTCGAGAGGCAACTCAACCGGCACACCAGATCGATTCGACTATTTGAGGCACATTCATCGCGCACGGTTCGATCCGTGCTTTCGCAGTCTGGGTCATCGTCGCATACTGGCAAAACGGAATAGTCACTGGAACATCTGTGCGCCGGACGCCAGCCATGTCCACCACCGAAAACCTGACACTAGATTGCATTTTCGTGTCACGAAGTTGTGGCGAGGCGCACCACGACACACGCGATCCGGATGTGGCCGGCGACACAAAGATTTTGCTTGCACCAAAGGAGACGCGGCACATGACCATTTCACCCCTGGCCGGCAAACCAGCGCCGAAGGAGATGTTGGTCGATCTGGCACAGCTCGAGGGCGACTATCTCGCGCGGCGACCCAATCTCGACGACGCGAACCAGTTGATCCGGTTCGGCACCAATGGGCATCGCGGCTCACCGCTGCATGGATCGTTCAACGAAGCGCACATCCTTGCCATGACCCAGGCCATCTGCGATTACCGGAAGGCGCATGGCACTAGCGGGCCGCTCTTTATGGGCAAGGACACACATGCGATTTCCGGGGCTGCCGAGCGCAACGCATTGGAAGTTCTTGCGGCTAACGACGTCGAGACAGTTATCCAGCGTGACAATGGCGTAACGCCGACGCCGGTGATATCGCGGGCGATTCTCGTGCATAACCAAGGTCGCACTCAGAACCTGGCTGATGGCATTGTCATCACGCCGTCACACAACCCGCCTGAGGACGGCGGCTTGAAGTACAATCCAACCAATGGTGGTCCAGCCGACGTCGACGTTACTCACTGGGTCGAGGAGCGCGCGAATGAGTTATTGCACAACGGCAATGCGGGTGTCAGGCGGGTGACGTTCACCGCCGCCATCAACGCGAGCACTACGCATCAGGAGGATTTTGTCCGCCCTTACGTCGACGATCTGCGCAACGTCGTTGACATGGAGGTCATCCGCGCCGCCGCGCTCAGGCTCGCTGTCGACCCGCTAGGCGGAGCTGCCGTGGACTACTGGGATGTCATCAACGCGACGTACGGGCTCGATATTGTGGTGGTCAACCCGCTTGTCGATCCGACCTTCTCGTTCATGACCGTCGATCACGACGGTGTGATCCGCATGGACTGCTCCAGCCCCTACGCGATGACACGCCTGGTGGGCCTCAAGGATCGCTACGACGTTGCTTTCGCGAATGACCCGGATTCCGATCGCCATGGCATCGTCACACCCAGTGCAGGGCTAATGAACCCAAACCACTACCTGTCGGTTGCGATCCTCTATTTGCTGACGCATCGGCCCGAGTGGCCACAGGCAGCTGCGGTCGGCAAGACGCTGGTCAGCAGTAGCATGATCGACCGCGTAGTGCGCAGGTTGGGCCGTCAGCTTTACGAGGTCCCGGTCGGTTTCAAGTGGTTCGCGTCGGGGCTGTTGGATGGCTCATGCTGCTTTGGCGGTGAGGAAAGCGCCGGGGCTAGTTTCCTGCGCCGTGATGGTAGCGCGTGGACTACGGACAAGGATGGACCGATCATGAACCTGCTCGCCGCAGAGATTACCGCACGAACCGGTAAAGACCCGGGCGAACATTACCAAGTCCTGACAGAGGAGTTCGGGGCTACGTACTACACGCGCATTGATGCTCCGGCGACCCTTGAACAGAAGACGGCACTCCAAGAATTGTCCCCGTCGGCGATCAAGACGCAAAACCTAGCTGATGACCCGATTGTTGCGAAGCAAACGCGTGCGCCGGGCAATGGTGCACCAATCGATGGGCTCAAAGTGGAAACCCGCAATGGTTGGTTCGTCGCCCGCCCGTCAGGTACTGAAGCAGTTTACAAGATCTACGCGGAAAGCTTCAAAGATGAGAGGTTGCTCAACACGATTGTCCGCGAGGCACAGGCGATGGTCGATGCGGCGTTGGCCTCCGCCGGCGCGGATCCCGGGCGAGGCGGAATATCACATCGATGACGAAAAACGAGTGGATGAACCCTCCGCTATTGGTGCGCGGATACTAAGAAATTCGTGCCGACTCGCAGGATTGTTGCTGCCATCGGAACGCTAGTTCCCGGTCCCGGACGCGTCGCAAGGTCGGATAGTAGTCTTTCATAGAACCAGACAAGGCTTCGCGTTCCAGATCTCGGCGGCGTACTGGGCGATCGTCCGATCGCTGGAGAACTTCCCCGAACCAGCTATGTTCAGGATCGCCTTAGTGTTCCATGCTTTGCTGTCAGAATAAAGGTTGCATAGCTTAGAGTCCACCTCGAGGTAAGATCTCAGATCGGCCAAATGCATGTAACGATCGCCTCGCGCGAGCAGTGTGTCATGAATAGTCGCGAAGGTGCCGGGCTCGTATCGGCTGAAATAATTCGAGGAGATCAGATCGAGCGCCACCCGGATTTCGCGCTCGTTAGCATAATGCCAGTAGGGGCTGTACCATGATGCGCTTTCGGCAACCTGCTGTGCGCTGAGACCAAACAGGAAGAAGTTGTCTTCACCCGCTTCCTGAGCCATTTCGATCGTTGCGCCATCGCGGGTACCGATGGTCAGAGCTCCATTCATCATGAACTTCATGTTGCTCGTGCCGCTGGCCTCGTAACCCGCGGTGGAGATCTGGTTCGAGACGTCGGCCGCCGGAATCAACCGCTCTGCCAGTGAAACATTGTAGTCCGGCAGGAACACGATCTTCAATCGGCCGCGCGTCACAGGATCTCCATCGATCGTGCCAGCGAGATTGTTGATGAATTTGATGATGACTTTCGCCAGGTGATAGGCTGGCGCCGCCTTGCCGGCAAAGAAAAAGGTTCGCGGTGGCATGTCCAGATCCGGGTTCTCGCGGAGACGATTGTAAAGAACGACAATCCGCAGTGCGTTGAGCAGCTGTCGCTTGTACTCGTGAATACGCTTGATCTGGCAGTCGAAGATGGTGTCAGGATCCACCGTCTGGCCGTGTGTCGATCGAAACCAGTCGGAGAACCGTGTCTTTGCTTCACGCTTAACTTTGGTAAAGGTTTCGCGGAAGGCGGCATCCGCCGCGAACGGACCGAGCCTGCTCAGCTGGCCGAGATCGGTCACCCAGCTCTGGCCGATGGCCCCGGTGATGGTGCGAGCGAGCCCGGGGTTCGCGAGCAGCAGCCAACGGCGTGGCGTTACACCATTCGTCTTGTTGTTGAATTTATTCGGGAAGATCTCTGCGAGGTCCTTGACCGTCATCGTACGCAGCAGCTCTGAATGGATCGCCGCAACGCCGTTGGTGCTGTGCGAGCCGACGATGGCCAGGTTCGCCATTCGGACCTTCCTGTCCGAACCCTCTTCGATCAACCCCACACGGGAGACAAGCGCGTCGTCTCCAAGATTACGCCGCCGCACATCGTCCAAGAAGCGGCGGTTGATTTCGTAGATGATGTCCAAGTGCCGCGGCAGCATCAGCTCAAAATAGCGAACTGGCCATTTCTCAAGAGCTTCGGGAAGCAATGTGTGGTTCGTGTAAGCCAAGGTTCGCTGTGTCAGGTCCCAGGCATCGTCCCACCCGAGATGGGCATCATCGAGCAAGATCCGCATCAGCTCTGGCACCGCAAGCGTCGGGTGCGTGTCGTTGAGCTGGATTGCCACCTTGTCAGGTAGCATACGCCAGTCCGCGTTGGCTCGCCGGAAGCGGCGCACCAGATCAGCCAGCGAACAGGCGACCAGGAAGTATTCCTGCACGAATCGAAGCGTCTGCCCGAGTTCAGTGGAGTCGTCTGGGTACAGCACCCGGGTCAGGGTGTGCGCCGCGAGGTTACCAACCAGTGCGCCAATGAAATCGCCGCTGTTGAATTCCTGAAAGTCAAAATAGTCATGCGTTGCAGCACCCCATAAGCGCAACGTGTTGATCGTCTGGCCACCATAGGCAACGATCGGCCGATCGAACGGGACTCCGATCAAGGTCGAGGGCCGACCAGGAACCGCGTGCAAGCTTCCGCCCCGCATCTCGAACGAGCAGCTGAGCTTGATCTCAACCGTCTCCTGGGGGCGAGCGACCTCCCACGGGTCATTGTGACGCAACCAATGGTCGGGGCGTTCGCGTTGCCAGCCATCGGTGATCAGCTGCCTGAACATGCCGTATTCATAACGCAATCCGTAGCCCATTGCCGGTAGTTGCATTGTTGCCATCGAGTCGAGGAAACAAGCGGCAAGCCGACCGAGACCACCGTTTCCAAGGCCGGCATCAGGCTCCTGCTCTTGCAATATGGCCCAGTCGAGGTCGTGGTGGTGTACGGTTTGTTGAACAAGAGGATCGAGCATTAGGTTCGTGACGTTGTTGCTGAGCGAACGCCCGATCAGGAACTCCATCGAGAGATAGTAGATCCGCTTCGGATTGGCTCGATCGTATGTGCGGTCGGTCTGTACCCACCGTTGCGACAGCACATCTCTGATCGACCGTGCTGTTGCCTCGAATCGCTGCCGCGCTCCGGCGGCGGTCGGGTCAATGATGTCGTCAAAGAGCAGGTGTCGCTCGAACAACGCGTCGGCGTGTCCGCAAAATTGGCCGGGAGCAAAGCCATAATTCTCCAAAAGATCCAGCCGGGCGTTAGCGTCGTTCATGGCGCTCCTCCAGACAAGTTAACCCGCGACCGGCCTGTTCCAAATCTTGATGGCAGGCACACACTGATAGTAGCTGAGCACGCACAAGGTGCCGGGATCGAGCAAAAAGTGTTGGCCGGCATCAGGGGGCAGGTCGATCCAGCGCGCTACCAGCACGCGTAGCACGTGTCCGTGTGCGAAAAGCACAACGTCGCCGTCGACCGCGCGAACGCGCGAGACCACGCGATCCGCGCGCGCGGCCACTTGCTGCGGCGTTTCCCCGCCTGGCGCTCCATCTCTGAAGATCAGCCAGCCGGGAGCTTTCTCGTGAATCTGTGCTGAGGTCAGCCCCTCGTATTCACCGTAGTGCCATTCCATCAGGTTTGGATCAACCACGGCGTGGTTACCAAGACCCGCCAGCTGGCAGGTTTCCCGTGCGCGCCCGAGCGGACTGACGAACACACCGGCGAACACTTCTTGCGCCAGCACGGGGCGAAGCCTCTCTGCAAGACGCCGCCCATTCTCTGTCAATGGCAGTTCTGTTGTGCTCGTATGTTGACCGCTCAGGCTCCACGCCGTTTCACCGTGCCTGATCACAAACACGCTCACAGAGTCCTCCTTCTTTGTCGCATCACTCTCCCCGGATCGAATGAGCGCGAAGCTTCAGACACCGACGCAGCATGGAAAGGCCCGAGGCGACTATGTGTTCGCCCATCACGCGATCGGCCATGCCTTCAACAAGACCGTCGCGGAGACTAGCAGATCCGCTCGGCATTCTCGATCTGTAGGTGGTTCAATATCGCGATGCCGGAACTGATCATCATACTCGGAACTCCCCAGCCCCCAAATCTCATGCATGTTGCCTATATACTACGTCGCTTCATACTACGCGGCTTCGATGTAGGATTTCTTACAGACCCCCGTGACATTTGTTGCGGTGCTTGGCGCAAATCCCCATTGATCTTGTTAGCGGCGGCACCCCGCCCCATTGATCCGACGGGTTCATGTGTCCACGAGGACCCAGCAACTTATCGGCCGGCGAAAGCAGGTACTGTTCGCGACGCCTGCCTTTGTATCACAGTAGCCCTAAGTCGCGTCCACGGAGTCGAACACCTCAAGCGAATGTTTGAAAGGCTCCGGTTGAAGCTCCATCAGTCCGAAAAAGGGGCGGGTTAGCACGAAGGTTATACACGGCAGTAGCGCAATAGTGCTCGCGATAATGCTGGTAAAAATCATCTGCTGTCGCGACATACTCCGACAACAAGAAGGAAGTTCATCGAAAAGACGAGTGCGCCAGAGCCGATCGCGGCGAACCAAATGATCGTCGGGAGAGATTTCTGCGGTTCGAGAGTTCGCTTGTTCGACCGGACTGGATCCGCGGGATTATCTCCGATACTGCCGCGTTGATCGCGGCATCTTCCTGTCTCACCGCTGGGTCTTCATTGCCAAAGAGGCGATACATGGCGAGGCTCGCGGCGCGCTTCGGGACTGGCATTCCCTGTCTCGGCTTGGATCACGCAAAAAGGCGGTCGCACCAGCGGTAGCGAGGATCATAAGCAGGATCCTGCTTATACCGCGTGCGACCAAGCGTCGCTCGCATGTCATCATGAGACGTCTCATTGGGCGCGATTTTGCGCTAAGCATTCCGAGCGCTCCGGGTATCGGTGCCCCTGTGGCTGAAATAACAATGGCCATGACCACGTTAATGGGTGACCGGTCACACGAGCTACGACAAACGAGGATCGAGCTACCGATCATCTACGTCATTCCGTTAGCTCGCGCGAGCCAGTTCAGGTATTCGTGTCCTTCTCCGAGATCCTATATGGGATCGCGGAAAATAGCCCAGTCACCGGTCCCAACGGAGAATTGGGCGTGGCGTCGGGCAATCGTTCAGGGAATCCGAGGTCAATAGACCGTTGGTACCATCATTGCCGGCGGAACAGGATGACGGATGTAGTCGAGATGATGGACCCGACTAGGGAGGTGAATCTCCACGTGATCGATCTTTGTGTATGGAATTTGGTTCAAAAGGTGGGCAATACAGTTGAGGCGAGCACGCTTCTTGTCGACTGCCTGCACAACCCACCAAGGTGCCTCAGGGATATGCGTACGCTCAAAAAGCATTTCTTTTGCTTGTGTATACTTCTCCCAGCGCCGACGGCTTTCTAGATCCATCGGACTGAGTTTCCACTGCTTGAGAGGGTCCTCGATTCGAGCCTTGAAACGGGCCTCTTGCTCTGCGTCCGATATCGAGAACCAGTATTTGAGGATTTTGATCCCACTCCGCGCCAACAATCGTTCAAATTCAGGAACAGCCTCGAAGAAGGCTTCGTATTCGTCGTCTGTGCAGAAGCCCATTACGCGCTCCACGCCTGCGCGATTGTACCACGACCGATCGAACAGAACGATTTCGCCACCAGCGGGGAGGTGAGCTACATAACGTTGGAAATACCATTGCGTCCGTTCACGGTCAGTGGGAGCGGGAAGCGCTGCAACCCGACAAATGCGCGGATTGAGACGCTGAGTGATGCGTTTGATCACGCCACCCTTGCCTGCAGCGTCTCGCCCCTCGAAGATGATGACCAGCTTCCCTCGGTTGTGAGCTATCCAGTCCTGCAACTTCACCAGCTCTCCCTGAAGACGGAAAAGCTCTCGGAAGTAGATGCGCCGGGGAAGCATCGACCCACCTTCGACGCCGCGCGACACGCCGAAGCGATCATCGTCCATCTCCATCTCGAGTTCTTCGTCCCAGCTATCGATGAAGTCCTCATGCAGACGCAAAAGCTCCCGATCGCGATCGTTGCTGCGGTTAGTCGGTCTCTGCTCAGTCATTGAAACCTACTTCGTTGCGTTTGCTCGTAGTCTGCTCATCAGGGGCGTCAAGCGATAAGTATTTGTCCGTTCGCCACGTTGTACTCTGGCGGTCGTTGCCTTGCTAGTATTCACTCAAACTTCATCGAAATGTCTCATTCACAGCGCACCCTGACTAATTGGTCGTCTCACGGCTCTCGGGGCGCGCCGGGCGACTAGCTGATGGTAGAGCTGTGTAACTCGCTGGCGTGCGCGATCTGGTGACAATTCCAATCCCTAACGTACTTTGTCTGGCGTTTTCTATCGGAGAAGAAGGGCGGGTGCGCGAGAGAGGAGCAATCGGCGTTTCTCGGTATGACAGACCACCGACAGACGGTTGCAGGCTCAAATTGAGCCGAGCTTTGGTGACGAATTTGCGATCACATCGCGGAACAGGCACATGGCTGCGGTCGGTGGTCGATGGGCGCATCCGATCTTACGTCCCTGCGAACAGCCCCGCGCTGTTCCTCTCCAGTTCCAGATCGGACATCTGTGGCATCGCCCCTTGTCGCGCCGGCAGCCAGAAATCGCATGCCTTTAGGATCTGGTGCGCCGCTCATCGAGGCAGCTGCCCCGCACGCATCTCTCGTCCCTATCCGTCGCGCTGGCTTGACGTCATCACCCAAGGCAGGAGGCGGGAAGGCGCTCGTCCGGATCGGTGCAGGAGGCCATGCGGAACTCGAACATTCACTCGGGCTTGAGAGCTTCAATCGATCCGCGCCAAGATCTGCTCCAGGGCCGCAAAGAACTGCTGCCACCCGCCTTTGGCGCCTTGGTAGGCCTGCTGCTGATCCGGCCGGAAGCCCGACTGCGCCATGCGGAGGTGGGTCCCGCTGCTCGTCGGGGTGAGAGTCCAAGTGACGATGCTCTCGAGACCATAGGCTGCCCACGTGTAAGACAGCGTTTTGTTCGGCTCGACTGCCAGGACCTGACAGTCGACGGCACCCCAGTCCGCGCGAAGCTTGAAACGGTGGTCTACGACAGGCTTGAAGTCGTTTTTCATGAGCCACTCCTCGATCAGGTGTGGCTGAGTGAGCGCCCGCCAGATCTTTTCGGGTGGAAATGGCACCTCCCGTTCGACGACCACGGACACTTCGGCTGCAGTACTGGTCATTGGTCCATCCTTTTGAGTAGATCTTCGAGATGATCGAACCGGCTCTGCCAGAACCCGACCATGTGGCGTGTCCAGTCAATCAGCGGGGCCAACGCGCTGGGCTGCGCGCTATAGTGCGTCTGGCGACCCTCATGATGGTCGCGCACCAACCCGGCTTGCTTCAGCACCGCAAGATGCTTTGAGACGGCGGGTTGCGAGATCCCGGCCCGAGCCGTCAGTGCCCCAACCGTCTGCTCTCCTTCGCGGCACAATCGTTCGAAAATAGCCCTTCGAGTAGGATCGGCGAGCGTTCTGAACAGCACATTGTGAGCGTTTGGCATCGAATCGATAACCATCTGGTTATTGATTGACGTATAACCACTGAGATATGTGTGAGTCAAGCTGGACCGTGGAGTAATCCTGTTGCTGCAGCCACCGGTTATCCTGTGGAGCCGTCGTCTCGGTCTGGACAGGTCATCGGCCGTCAGCCAGATAACGATACCAGCACTATCCTCCAGGGCGTCGTTGCGAAGCTGTCTAACTGTCACATGGATTAAGTAAAAATAAGCCACAAATATACGGTTGAAATGTGAGCCGGGTGCAGTTTCTGCTGCTCACCACGTTCGCTAGGTTCACCGCTCCATGCTTGTCCTAGGAGATTAGAAATGACCGTTGCGCAAGATGATGCCGTCGACCCGGCGATTTGGGACGCTGAGCCGCTTTATGCCGATCGCTTTTACGTAACCACAACCGAAGTCGTGCGATTTACGTTCGGCGAGGGGATTTCGTCGGGGGATGAAACCCGCTACCACACCGCCGTGGTAATGACACGCGCCAGTGCCGCCGAACTGCGTGACCTGTTGACCAAAGTACTCGCTGAAGCATAGCAGACCGCGATCAGGCTTTGCTGGTATTGTTTGTCACGCGGTCAAAAATCTCTAGACACAGCACCTCAATAAAGCACCGCCGTTTCCGGGTTTAGTTATTTGCCAATGCGACAATCGCCGCATCGGTTCGGCTCGAGTTCTGT
This sequence comes from uncultured Alphaproteobacteria bacterium, assembly GCA_963804725.1. Taxonomy (GTDB): domain Bacteria; phylum Pseudomonadota; class Alphaproteobacteria; order ATCC43930; family CGMCC-115725; genus JAATGI01. Next base: position 1,142,660 of record CAWDRN010000001.1, read on the forward strand.
CCGGCGATGCGGGTTCTTGCGCGCTCCAACCTCACATCGCGTTGCGCTTGAGGGAGTTTCCATAGCCGATCCGCGATCCTAGAAACATATTCACTCGAAAGAGTGACTGTCTTGCCGTTCCCAAGCTGGACCTTGAATTCTGGAATCATTCTCCCACTCCCTCGAACTAGAAGCCAAGCGCGTCATGCGCTGACAGTGATTCTGTTAACTCCGCCAAACCGGAAGATCGTCACATTCGCAAATTCGAGGTCTCAGCGCAAAGTTCCGTCATTTGAAACAGCGCGCAGTCCATATCTCATCGACATTGGCGATTGCCACGGCGGAAGGCGGGGAATCTGAGACGGCTGCGATGACACCTTGCCTCGCGACATACCCTTCGGAGATGAACAGCCTCGCACGCCAGGTGAGCAACTGACTGGACGAGTTATAGTCGTTGCTATCGCATTTGACGCCATGCGATGTTGGTACGCAGCGGTGATTATTTTGGGCTCCTGAAGTAATCTTGTCACGGGCAGTCGTAGACTGCCCATATCATATGACCCCAGCGCGCTCAATTGCGCATCGCAGCTATCCTCATCTCCAAAAGTCTGAGTGATGTTCCTCGGCGGGGCATGCGATAGCGGGCGGGCATCGGCATTGGTGCCGTCCGATTGCCTTCAAGTCCAAGAGCATGCGCCCGAGTCGATGGTGGTCCGATGTGTGAAAGATGGGGCAATCGGAATGACAGGAAATGGGGGAACAGGTTCCAGTTATGCGATTGCTCCGCGCAGGCGCCTGAGTCGCACATGCGATAAAGGAGGCAGGCAGCGCGACCAGCTGGTAACACGGCCGGGTTGAGGCTCGGGTGGCACACAATATGAAAATTCATGCCGGACGCACCGGGCATTTGGGATGGAAGTGGCATCATGGGGCCAGAGACGCCAATGACGAGTGCCAATCGCCCTGCTGATTAAACGCGAACGCGTTTTCAGAATGCGAAGGCAAAGATGCGCCCATCGGCGGCAACATAGAGATGGTTGTGGGCTGCGATCAGCGTTTGAAAATGGCGCAGCCCCGGCAGGGGTTCGCTTCGAAAAAGCGGCTCGCCAGTGTCGCCTCGGAACCCGTGCAGTTGCTCGTCACCCTCCGCGCCCAGAATCCAGACGATCGGATTGGCTTGGCCATCGGTCGTGGTAACGATCGGCGCGCCTAAGCCACGAACAGGGCCGCACCATGCTGTGGAAATTCTCGGTCGGTCACCTGCGCTAACCTTTAGAACCGTGAGGCTACCTCGTTCATCGGGGCAATCCGACCCCTTTCCCCCGAAGGCGATCAATTCGCTTCGCGCCACCGAGTAAGTGGCAGGCGCAGTTATTATAGGGCCAGAGGAAACCGTACTGGCGGCGAGCTCACCCGCCGATACCGCCGAGATGATTTCGCCCGAGGACGTAAGCGCGACCGTCCTTGCCCAGGGCGATGATGCGCGCCTCCACCGTGTTTCCGCTCTCAATGTCAAATAGCAAAGGACCGGTCCCGCCAAGATCCGCATCGCGGTCATCGAGCTCACGCCAATCCGAAGGCGCAAAATAGTCTTCCTCACGGAGGCTGTGCACGAAGTCTGGCGTCAGGCGGACAATAGCTTCGCCATCACCCCATTGGCCGGCATCGATGGTGTTGCCAGTCGCCACATAGAGCGACTTACCGTCTGTGCTGATCCCGCCTGGCGCCCAGATACCGCCGGCAACCGCGCGCGTGCGCCAAGCTTTGACATCTGTCGGGCTATTGATTGAGATGCCAACGACCCATCCGTGATAAGTGCCACAGTCGCCATAGTTGCCACCGAAAGGCACGTAGACCCTGTCGCCGAGAATGGTGAGTGCTCCCCTTTCGCCTTGAGTGGCGGGATCGAAACTTTGACCGAAAGCCCGCAACGCGTCAGCCACATCAACCGGCCAACCGCCAATTGTCGAACCATCGCGCAGCGACAGCGCAAAAACTTTGTGCCGGGGTCCTGACGGACTATGCACAGCGGCGTCCAAATAGATGATTTGAGTTCTTTGGTCGACTGTCGGGGTACCAGTAATGCCGAGTGGGTCGATGTTGCCACACGGTAGATCATTTCGAGAAACCGGCGTCCCAAGGGACTTCCGCCAGACCATCTTTCCGGTCGATGCGTCGATACCCAGAACGGTGTCGTCCTCGGTCGCGATGATGAGGATCCCCGTTTCTGATCCGGCCGACTGCCAGAACAGGGGTTGCGCGTACACGTGACCGTCAAACGGGGCGTTGAAGGCACGATCACGATGCCCCAAGCGAGCTTTATCCCACGTCAAACCCGGCACAATGAAGTTTCCCTGACGCGCCAGATCGCCATGATACGTTGTTACCGATGCCTGCTGCGCGATGGCGGGATTGATCGGCCAGGATGGCATCACCCATGACAGACTTGCCGCTACCAATATTAAGCGAACGACCATGTTGGAGATACGCGGCATCGATCCCTTCTCACCGGGCTGACCTGAGTACAACGGATAGGCTGAAGAGGGACAATAGTGACCTCATCAGTTCAGGCATGTTCCATTAACCGCTCTCTTTAGAACGCGCTTGCGCTGGTGGAGTGCATGTTCGATCCGTAAGATGCGGCAGAGGCTAAGCGATCGCCATTGCTGTTTTCTCGATTGATGGAGCGAACATGGGCTGGTATCGCGAGTTGGGCATGTCGGAGCGACGAACCTTCTGGGCTTGTTTCGGCGGCTGGGCGCTCGACGCATTTGATGTTCAAATTTATAGTTTTGTCGTTCCGGCGCTGCTCGCGCTCTGGCACATCACCAACGCACAGGCCGGTCTGCTGGCTACGAGTGCCTTAGTCATTTCTTCATTCGGCGGTTGGCTGGCCGGCATTCTGGCTGACCGGATCGGTCGAGCAAAACTTCTTATGATTATGATCGCGTGGTTTGCCTTTTTTACCTTCCTTTCCGGCTTCACCAACAACTTCACTCAGCTTCTTATCGTTCGTGGCTTGCAGGGGTTCGGGTTCGGCGGCGAGTGGGCCGCTGGGTCGGTCCTAATGGGGGAAGCGATCCGCGCGGCGCACCGAGGTAAAGCGGTCGGGATGGTGCAGAGTGCCTGGGCATGGGGCTGGGGCGCCGCGGCTATTGTGGCTACTGTCGTCTTTTCAAGTATTCCCGGAGCACATCGCGTGGCGCGCGATGTTCTTTGCCGGCCTACTTCCGGCGCTCCTCATCTTCTACATACGCACCCATGTGCCCGAACCAGAACTCTTCAAGCGCATGACAGTTGGGTCGCCGGAGACACGCCGTCGCACCTTTGAGATATTCGCTCGGGACTTGCTGCCAACAACCGTGCTCGCCGCCGTCCTTGCGACTGGTGCGCAAGGCGGGTACTACGCCATCACAACGTTTCTTCCGACCTTTTTGCGCACGCAGCGACATCTGACGGTCGTGGGCACGGGTGGGTACCTCGCCGTCATTATTATTGGTTCCTGGCTCGGTTACATTGTCAGCGCCTATCTCTGCGACGCGATTGGCCGGCGAAAGAACTTCTTGATCTATGCGGTCGGTTCGATGTTCATCGCCATCGCGTATACACAGGTCGAAATTTCGGACAGCACGATGCTGGTACTGGGCTTCCCGCTCGGGTTTTTCGCTTCAGGAATTTTTAGCGGAATGGGGCCGGTCTTAACGGAACTGTTTCCCACCAGCGTACGCGGGGCAGGGCAAGGATTCTGCTACAACTTTGGACGCGGCATCGGCGCCGTCTTCCCGACCTTGGTGGGTGTGTTGTCCGCCTCGGTTCCACTGGGTACGGCGATTGGCATTTTTGCCGCCGCCGCCTATGCCATCATTATTGTGGCGGCGCTCATGCTTCCCGAAACACGCGGTCGGGAGCTGGTCGTGAATTGATGGGGCGCATGCTACCGCTGGAGCCGACGTTGATCGGGAACCGCCTCAGGCGAATCGTTTGTGGCTCGGAAGAGACTAACCCGCTGAACTTTTTTCTCAAAAAATGGCGTTTCGTGGGCGCCCCAATGTTTATCGGATGCGGCCGCTTGGTTTTTCATTTCCTCAAGGTCTTGATCGGGACGAGGACAAGCAAATGGCCACCAAGGTCGTGTGACGCCACCCTCCACCGAAAAATTTCGCGCGAGCATAGCCGCCGAACTCGCTTGATCGGGGAGCTTCGGCTATAGGTGATGCCAACGAGGCTGGCTGGTAGACGTATCGGCCAGGGAGACAGGGCAAGAGGGGGAGGCAACCATGACCTTAACCGCAAAAGCCTATGCGACATTTGGCGTGATGCTTTTGACCCTGATCCTGGTCGCTGGTCAGGCCAGGGCGAGCGAGTGCACGGACTTGAAAAACCTCGTCTCGTCCGACACTCAGGTCACATCCGCGGCAGCCGAAACTAGAGGCTTCGAAACGCCCAAGGACGGACTTGGAAACACGACGAAGGTCACGCTGCCTTTCTGTCGGGTGACGGGCGTCGCACATTCAGTACCTGGATCGGATATCCACTTCGAGGTATGGCTTCCTCCGTCCGATAAGTGGAATGGGGGTATGCTGACGAGCGGCGATCTCGGACATTCGGGTGCACCCAATTATCCATCGATGAACGATGCCCTGCAGCGAGGATTTGCCGCGGTCGGAGACGACCTTGGTCATCAATCGAATGCGTTTGCAATGGATTGGGCCGCCGGCCATCCGACCCGGCTGGTCGATTGGGGTTACCGGGCGTCACACTTCACGGCATTAGTGGCCAAATCGATGATAGCCGCCTATTACGGGCATCCCGCGCGTCATGCCTATTTCACAGGCTGCTCGCATGGCGGTGGAACCGCGCTGGCCGAAGCGCAACGGTATCCCGCCGACTATGATGGCATTGTCGCTGGCGATTTCGGCGATGATTGGACCGGCCTTTCGGCGGCCTATGTGTACGAGGCTCAGGTTGCCCTCAATGATCCCGCTAGCAAATTATCGTCCGCGAAGCTTAGTCTCATTAACAAGGCGGCCGTCGCGGCTTGTGACGCACAGGACGGCGTAAAGGACGGCATCATCGGTAATCCAAGACAGTGCCACTTCGATCCGGGTGTTCTGCAATGCAAGGCTAGCGGCGCTCCTGACTGTCTGACTGAAAAGCAGGTCGACACAGTCAGAAAGCTCTACGCGGGTGCCCGCAATAGCTCGAGCGAGCAAATCTTTCCCGGTCTCGATCCAGGAAGCGAGTTCATGTGGGGCTTTCTGGTTGCGGGCCCAAATCCGTTTCTCGGCGGCGATTTCTTCAGGGACGCCGTCTATGGCGGTTCGGACATTGATTGGCACAAGATCAATCTCGACGGCGACGTCAACTATGCCAACGCCAAGCTTGGGTCGATCGTTAACAACGCGGGCGGCTATCTCGGCGAGTTCGAATTGCGAGGCGGCAAGCTAATTCTCTATAGCGGTTGGGCTGACGCTCTGATCAATTCGCAAAATGCAGTGAACTTTTACCACCGGGTGGAAGCGATGCAACCGAGCACGGCATCGACATTTACCCGGCTCTACATGGCCCCCGGGATGGGGCACTGTTCCGGAGGCCCGGGGCCCAACGCCTTCGGCGGCACGCGCTACGTGAATGCCGGTCAACCGAACCCCCCCGCCCTCGATCCAGAACATGATCTCATTTCTGCGATCGTCGCGTGGGTCGAGAAGGGGGAGGCACCCGGACCGATCGTCGCGACCAAATTTAACGATGACGACGCGGCAAAGGGCATCGCAATGCAGCGCCCCCTCTGCCCATTTCCCCAAATCGCAAAGTACCGTGGCACGGGAGACACAAATAGCGCGGCAAATTTCTCTTGCGTGAAACCTTGACGTAGACAAAGCCAATTGTCGGTGCTGGGCTGTCCGCGCCCTGCCGCAGGCGGTTTCTCGTCGGGACAAGGCCCGCGCGTCGTCGCCTGAGGCAATGCTCCGGTCATCGACAAGGCAAAATTCCGTCGGATCCGATGTTCGATTGGAACCGCGTGATGGGTTTGGCTCACTTCGGGAGACGCAACCGGTGGCCGATATAAAGGTGCAGTATCCCGGAGGGGACGCCCGCATGGTCGATCATGACGGTTCCTCCGGGGCTCAACCGATCGAAAAAATCACCGTAGCGCCGAACGACTTCCTCGATCGTGGGAATTGTCGTGACGATGACGACGTCGTTGGCAACAAAATCTGTCAGCGGACGAAGAATGCCGAACTCGCGAGCGTCGCTGCACAGGCAGGTGACCGGAACCCGGCCATCCAAAGCGTAGTCAAGCTTGCCGGTGTCGCGCCAATTCGTACCGGCCACGACGATGCCAGGCCGATCGAGGTAATGACGCTTCAACGCTTGTGCAACCGAACTCCAGTCGACTGCCTGCAGATCCGGATCACGATTCAGCCCGAAATGTACACCGATTTCGGGAAGCCAGTTCCATTTCACCTGTGTCGCCACGACTGCTACGGCACCACAGACGAATATCGTCGTCGCGACGAATGCCCAACGGAGCCAGCGTTCGCCACGATCGAGCCGAGTTGCCACGTCGTTGCCGAGGAGTGGGAGTAGAAACAGATACCCCGGGGCTGCCCAATGGTAGAGCACGCGTGCGTGTGACCAGATAGAAACCAGGGCAAAGATGAGAATTGGCCCGGCGGCTAGACTACAAAGCAGCCAAGATCGCGCGTCGCTTGGCCCTCGCCGCAGTCCGGTACCAAAATGCACGAGCAGAGGTAATCCAATCCAGGGCAGCAGGAAAACCAGCTCGCCCGCAATGGTCACGATCGGACCCCAGGGACGAAAATGCGCCCCAGCGGCCCGACCGCCTTGAAACAGCAACGACGCCCAGGCATGGTTCGCATTCCACAGCATCACAGGCGCGCATAGAACGACCGCAATCGCCAAGGCGAAATAAGGCTCCGGCCGGCGGAACCACGCGCGAAGCTTGCGATCGGTGAGCAATACGAACGGAATGCCCGCCAAAACCAAAAAAGCCATATATTTCGAAAGTATCGCAAGGCCGGCGCACAGACCCAGTCCGATCCACCAATAGTGTGCGTAACGGCCTTGGCGAACGGCGTACACGAAGCAGATTGCCGCACCCAACAAGGCACAGTCGAGCGGCCCGTCGGGCAGGACCCAACTGCCTACCACCAGACCAAAAACCGGAGACAGGTTGAGCAGCGCGGCAGCATAAAAACCGGCCGCCGCGCCGAACAGCGTTGCGGTGAGACGAAACAAGAGCCAGGTGGACAGAGAAAATAGAAGAATGAACGGCAGCCGCACCGTGAGCGGCTGGTCGTTCCCCAAAATCTGCGTCGCAAATTTAACCAACCACCACACCAGGGGGGGATGATCGAAATAACTGAGCTGCGGCACTCGGGCGGTGGCCACCACGTAACTTTCGTCGATGCCAAGACCAAGCATCGCACCGAAGGCGAGGCGGAGCAGAGCGGATACGCAGATGAGGATCAGCGTGGCGTGAGCCGGATCCGGTGAGACAGCGGCAATGCCCCGCGCCAGCCACCGAGGGTTGTCGGCGTCTTTGGGCACTAGCCGGACTTCGGGTTCGCCCGTCAGGTCCAAGGATGGATTCAATTTGCTCTCGTCAATGAACGCCGCAATAGGGGTCTCAGGGTTGTCGAATACTGTCGTCTGATACTGTCGTCTGACCAACGGCCTTGGAAAGAAGAGCGACCACAACGGCGTCTCCTAGCGCGGGAACGGGTTATCCGTCCGGCCGACAAAACGCGGTGACCAGGCCTTGGATCGCCGCCAACCAGTCCACGTCTGCGGTGGGAGACCATTGTCGACGCCACATTGGCCAATCGGGCGTACCTGTCAACCAAGACTCTACGACAGGAGTAGCGGCGTCTTCGACGTCGGATCGTGCCACGTCAAGCTCGATGATGTCTCGAGACCGAAGCGCGGAGAAAGCCGACGTCGCAAAAGGTCCGATTTAGCCCTCGAACAGCCACCTCTTTCGCTCCGAGTCACGTACCCGAGGTGCTTGCCTCATCGATCATCCGGATTCCCGCGTACTTCATACGCGGCCGCGTTCGCCGCCATTTAGGAACCGGACGAGCGGACGTCATTGGACGCCATTGTCGCGGGTGTCGCACACCTGCGTTATGCAGCTTTGTCGTATTCGGCAGAGACGTCCTTGCCAGTGTAGTCGGGCATCAAAGCGGTCGCGATGATGCTGATCACCGCGCAGACGGCAATATAAGCCGCGATCGAATAGCCGGTATGATAGCGTGCGAACAGCGCGGTTGCGAGGATGGGACCCGGCCCGCCCGCAATTATCGAGGCCAGTTGATAGCCGAGTGAGGCACCGCTATAGCGCAGACGCGGGGTGAAGGCCTCGGCGATCAACGCCGCTTGTGGCCCGTATTGCATGTCGTGTGGAATCAGTGACAGCACGATCGCGATGAACACCAGCGCCGGTGCTGCCGTATCGAGCAGGCCGAAATAGATGAAGCCGAAGATGGCGACGGTCAGAGCGCCGATTATGTACATGCGCCGGCGGCCGATGAGGTCTGAAACGTGTCCAAACAACGGAATACTGACGAGGGATACCAGGGCCGCCACCATCACGGCGTAAAGTATCAAGTTGCGCGCAACATGGAGCGTGCCGGTGCCATAGGCAAAAATGAAAGTCGTGAAAATGTAGAATGGTGCCTGCTCCGACATCCGCACGCATGCCGAAAGAATGGTCTCCCTCGGTTGTTTTTTCAGCACTTCCAGGATCGGCGCGCGCTCGATGTTTCCCTCCGAGACTAGTTTTCGGAAGACGGGTGTTTCGAGGATGCCGAGCCGTACCCAAAGGCCGATGCCGATGAGTACGATGCTCAGCAAGAAGGGGATGCGCCAACCCCACTGGTGAAAGAATTCGTCGCTCGACCAGGAGCTGCACGCCGCCATAACCACTGTCGAGATAAACAGGCCCGCCGGTACTCCAAATTGGGGCCAGGAGGCAACGAGACCTCGGTTGTCGCCGCGGGCCCATTCCATCGAGATCAATACCGAGCCGCCCCATTCGCCGCCGACGCCATGCCTTGAAACACGCGCAGCACGGTCAGAATGACGGCTCCCCAAATCCCGATCGAGGAATAGTCCGGCACGAAGGCAATGAGGAAGGTCGCGATGCCCATGCATAAAAGCGTGGCGATCAGCGTCGACTTACGACCGATGCGATCGCCATAGTGGCCGAAGATTGCCGCGCCGATCGGGCGGCCGACAAAACCAATGAAATATGTGCCGAACGCTGCCAGCGTGGCGGTTACGGCATCCTGGTGTGGAAAATAGAGCTTACCGAGGACAAGACCGGCAGCCGTGCCATAGATGAAGAAGTCATACCATTCGATGGTGGTACCGACAGTGGCCGCAATCACCGCCTTGCGCAATTCGGATCGATGCTGCGTGTTGCTCAGCGGCATGCTCGCAGCCTTCACGGTCATGATCTTCCTCCGTGCTTTCAATTGTTTTGGGTCTTCGTGAAAACGTGTGGGTAAAAGTTGCTCATTTTTTTATCAATGAGCCGGCAAGGTACAAGTGAGAACTTTGAGCTTGAGGTATTCCTCGTCTTGCAGACCGTAGGCGCGACGTTGGATGACGCGGATCTTGTTATTCAATCCCTCAACGAAGCCGAGGGCGACCTTGTTTTCAGGCTTGCAGTAGGCGGCGATACCATCCCAGTGCCGATCGATCATCTCGGCGAACTTCTGGTAGGGCTTGAGGCGTTGCCATTTCAGGCTCGCGCGCCAGTTCTCGAAGAACTTCCTCGCCCAGGCCTCGCGGTTGTAGTCCCAGAGTTGCCCGAAGGACTCCTTGAGCACGTAAGCGGTATTGAGTTGCTTGTTGGCGGCCAGCAGCAACCTCAGGTTCTTGCGCGCTTCGCCGCTAAGGTTCTGCGGGTGCGAGAGCAGCGCATATTTCTGACCCTTGATGAACTTGCGCTTGCCAGCGCTCAGGCGGGCGTATTCTCGCTTGCGCACCGTATCCAGTGCCTCGCTCAGATGTCGCAGGATGTGGAACTTGTCGAACAGCACTGCCGCCTGCGGCGCGTTGCGGTGGGTGGAGTTGCGAAACGGTTTCCACATGTCCATCACCGCCAGACGAATGCGTTTGGCCTTCTTTTCTCCCAGAAAGCTGTAGAACTCATCCATGCTGGGCTCGCTGCGGTCGGCACCGCCAAACCAGATCGGCCGGTGTCGTTCCAGGTCGCTGACCACGATGCGGTAATCGTGACCCTCGTGCACCGAGACCTCGTTGATGCCGATGATGTTCGGCCGCGGCTTGCCACTGCGCTCGATCTGCTCGCGCATATAGGCCTTCTCCAGCCGCTTGACCGTTTGCCAGTCCAGGTGCAGCTCGCTGGCCACATCCTTGATCGTGCTGCTGCGACAGCGCCTGCCCACGTAGCGTGCAAATCGCCGCGTATGCAGCGCGTTTTCGAGCAGAAACTCCAGCCGCTCGCGCTTCACCGCACAACAGCGACGGCAGTACAGGCGCCGAACTTCCAGCTCCAGGTAAATCCGATACTGCCCACAAGGCAGATCGCGCACCCGCCGCACACGCCGATCGTACCAGCCCCGGTGCGCCGTGCCGCACACGCCGCAGACCGTTTTTTCCCCCGCCGAACCAGACTGACCAGCCGGGCCTGCGGGTCACCGAATATGCCCTGCACCAGTGCTCGACGACGAAAGCCCGAAAAGACATATGCGTCGACCAGGCGCCGACATTTGCGTGTTTTGCCCATCCGGTCATCATGCCAAATTCTCCGGAGCGCTCAACAAGCACCAAAGCCTACAAAAATAGCCCTGGAAAGCACATCACGAGCGCGTTCTTACCCACTCGAATTCACGAAGAGCCATTGTTTTTGGTGCCAGCGTATCCTCACGAACCCAACTCTCGTGAGGACGTTGAATTTCACTGCGGGAAGTTCGCCACCCATGAACAAACAAATATTGAAAATTATGCCGATTTGTCATCTGGTTGCGTGACCATTTCGGTCCAGTTTGGTGGCACACTTGGCGGCTCTCTGACCGCAACCGATATGACGGTGGACAACAACCTTTCGCGCTTTATACGCGAAAATACGGCGCCCATTTCGCCATCGTTGGTGCCCGAGATCCGATTGCATCTTGCAACCGAAGTGACGCCCTTATGGCACGCCACCGAGAAGAGTTTCTGAGCAGAGTCAGTTGCCGCCGCCCTACTGGGCCTTTGCCTGGCCAGGCGGCCAGGCCTTGGCGCGCTATGTGCTGGATCATAGGGCGGCGGTGCGGGGTAAGCGCGTTGTCGATGTCGGCGCCGGGTCGGGATTGGCGGCAATCGCCGCAGCGATGGCCGGGGCCTCTGAGGTCACGGCTGTGGAGGTCGATCCCTTCGCTGTCGTTGCCGTTACCATGAATGCGGCTCTCAACAGGGTCGCGGTGGCGGTCGATTGTCGTGACTTGCTGTCACCGCCACCTTCTTCGCCCTTCTCGGCACCTTTCTGCGAGGTCGATGAGACCGTATCGGTCCTGATCGGCGATATGTGCTACGAGCGGGAGCTGGCTCACCAACTGGTGACATGGCTCGGCGCCGCGGCAGCACGCGGCGCCGAGATTTTGTTGGGCGATCCGGGGCGTGCTTATCTTCCCCAGACCGGGCTCGACCTGATCGCAAAATATGACGTGCCGACCTCGATCGATCTCGAGGATCGCGCTCATCGTGGCACCGCCGTCTATCGCTTACGAAAATGACCGACGCCCCTTATCTTGCGCTGCAACAATCCCCACTTGTCACGTATTCTTCCCAAAGTACGCGTCTCATGGACCTGCGAAACATCGCTATCATCGCCCATGTCGATCATGGCAAGACCACGCTGGTCGACGCGCTGCTGCGCCAAAGCGGCACGTTCCGCGCCAACCAGCAGGTGGTTGAGCGCGTGCTCGATTCAAACGAGCTGGAGCGCGAACGCGGCATCACCATTCTGGCCAAATGCACGTCGGTCGAGTGGCACGGCACGCGTATCAATATCGTCGACACCCCGGGCCACGCCGACTTCGGCGGTGAGGTGGAGCGCATCCTGTCGATGGTCGATGGTGTGCTGGTGCTTGTCGATGCGGCTGAGGGGCCCATGCCGCAGACCAAATTCGTCACGGCCAAGGCACTGAAGCAGGGCCTGCGGCCAATCGTCGTTATCAACAAGGTCGATCGCTCTGATGCCCGTGCCTTCCAAGTCCATGATGCGGTGTTCGATCTGTTCGCCGCTCTTGATGCCACCGATGAGCAACTCGATTTTCCCACTCTTTATGCTTCGGGCCGCAACGGCTGGGCGGTTGCCGACCTCGAGAAAGACGAGCGCCGTGATCTGACGCCGCTATTCGACCTGATTCGAAGGCACGTGGCGCCGCCCAGCGCTGCTGCCGACAAACCCTTCGCGCTCTTGGCGACGATCCTCGAATACGATCCATATCTCGGTCGCGTGCTGACGGGGCGAATCGAAAGCGGCGTTGCACGCGTCAATATGCCGGTGAAGTCGCTCAACCGCGATGGCGGAGTGATCGAAGAGGCCCGTCTTACCAAGCTTCTCGCATTTCGTGGACTCGAGCGCCGGCCGATCGATGAGGCGCGGGCCGGCGATATCATCGCCATTGCCGGCCTCACGATCACGACTGTTGCCGACACCATTGGCGGTAGTGATCTTGCCGAGCCGCTGCGAGCGATTCCGATTGATCCACCAACCTTGGCGATGACATTCTCGGTCAACGACTCGCCGCTCGCAGGTCGCGAGGGCGCCAAGGTTACCTCGCGAACTCATCGTCGAGCGTCTCCGGAGGGAGGCCGAAGGCAATGTTGCGATTCGCATCACTGAATTCGCCTGATAAGGATTCGATCGAGGTTGCGGGCCGCGGCGAATTGCAGCTCGGGGTACTAATCGAGACCATGCGGCGCGAAGGTTTTGAGCTCGCCATCTCTCGCCCGCGAGTCTTGTTTGAGACAGACCTTTCTAGCGGGCAAAGGCTCGAGCCGATCGAGGAGGTCCAGATCGATCTCGACCAGGAATATGCCGGCATCGTCGTCGACAAGCTTTCGCAGCGCAAGGCCGAGATGCGGGACATGCGCCCCTCGGGCGGCGGCAAGATGCGCATCATTTTCCTGGCGCCGACCCGCGGCCTCATTGGCTATCAGGGTGAGCTCCTCACCGATACGCGCGGCACCGCGGTGATGAGCCGGATTTTTCATGTTTATGCGCCGTGGAAGGGACCGATTGAGGGCCGTCACAACGGCGTTCTGATTTCGACTGGGCAGGGCGAGGCCGTTGCCTACGCGCTATGGAATCTGGAAGAGCGCGGGCCGATGTTTATCACACCCGGCACCCCCGTGTATCAAGGCATGATTATCGGTGCTCATAGCCGCGGTAACGATCTAGAAGTCAACCCGCTTAAGGGCAAACAGCTCACCAATATCCGCACCACCGCGAAAGACGAAGCGGTGCGCCTGACGCCACCGCTCGTCATGACGTTGGAGCAAGCGATCGCCTATCTCGACGATGACGAATTGGTCGAGGTCACGCCCAAATCGATCCGGTTGCGCAAACAACTCCTCGATCCCAACCAACGCAAACGTGCCGCCCGTACGGCGGAAGCGGCGAGCCTACGGGTCTTGCTCTAACGTCAGCCGCGGCCGCGGTACGGCGCAACACCTTGGTCCGGCAGCCACAGACCATCGGGTGGTGCTCCGGTCTGATAGAACACGTCGATGGGCATGCCGCCGCGCGGATACCAATAGCCGCCGATGCGCAGCCAGTCGGGCGCGATTTCGGCGATGAGGCGCTTTGCGATCCCCATGGTGCAATCCTCGTGGAACGCGCCGACATTGCGAAACGAACCGAGATAAAGCTTTAAACTCTTACTCTCAACGATCCAATCACGCGGCACGTAGTCAATAACAAGATGGGCGAAATCCGGCTGACCAGTGACCGGGCAGATCGAGGTGAATTCGGGCGCCGTGAACCGCACCAGATAAAGCATGCCGGGTTGTGGATTGGCGACACGCTCGATCACCGCTGCCTCCGGCGACCGCGGCAATGCGACATGAGTGCCCAATTGTTTTAAATCGCTGTAATTCGGATCAGTCATTGCTTGTGTACTCTAGAGCGGGGGCAAATCACCTCCCCTTTGTCGCTCGGCAAAGGCGTCGACGAAATCATCGAGCGCGCGGCGCGAGATCGCGTCGCGCATCGCCGCCATCAGTTCCGCATAGTAGCTGAGATTGTGTTGGGTCAACAGCATGGCCGATAAGAATCTCGCCGGCGCGCGCCAGATGGTGGAGATAGGCGCGGCTGAACCTGGAGCACACCGGGCATCGGCAATCGGAATCGAGCGGGCGCGGATCGCCGGCGTGGCGCGCGTTGCGCAGATTGACCGTGCCGTGCCGAGTGAACGCCTGCGCCGTGCGGCCCGAACGCGTCGGGATTACGCAATCGAACATGTCGATGCCGCGCTGCACCGCTCCGACGAGATCGTCGGGCTTGCCGACGCCCATCAGATATCTTGGTGCGTCCACGGGCAGCGCCGGCACCGTCGCGTCGACCACCATGAACATTATTTCCTGACCTTCGCCGATGGCTAAGCCGCCGATAGCATAGCCGTCGAACCCGATATCGATCAGTGACTCGGCCGAGCGCAGTCGCTGTACCGGAAACACGCTCCCCTGCACGATGCCGAAAATCCCGTGGCCCGGCCGTGGCCTGAAGGCGGTACGACAGCGCTCGGCCCAGCGCATCGAACGCTCCATCGAGACCAGCGCCTGCTCTGGCGTGGCCGGGTACTCAGTGCATTCGTCGAGCACCATGGAAATGTCGGCGCCAAGCAAGTGTTGGATCTCGATCGCATGCTCCGGTGTCAACGAATGGAGCGAACCGTCAAGATGCGAGCGGAAGGTCACGCCGTAGTCGTCGATGGTGCGCAGCTTTGCCAGAGACATAACCTGAAAACCGCCGGAATCGGTCAGGATGGCGGCCGGCCAATTCATGAAGCGATGGAGTCCTCCGAGTTCGGCGATGCGCTCCGCCGTCGGACGCAGCATTAGGTGATAGGTATTGCCGAGAATAATCTGGGCGCCGGTGGCGGCGACATCCTCTGGCCGCATCGCCTTCACCGTGGCCGCCGTCCCGACCGGCATAAAGGCCGGCGTCTCGACCACTCCGTGCGCGGTCTCGACGCGACCGCGCCGCGCCGGACCGTCCTCGGCCACGATGGTGAAGGGCAGGGGGTCGGTCATTGCCGTGCCGCCGGATAGAGAAGGCAGGCGTCGCCATAAGAAAGAATCGGTAACGCGCGGCGATGGCGTGGGCATAAGCCGACTTCATTCGCGCCAGGCCGGCGAAAGCGCTGACGAGCATGAACAAAGTCGAGCGTGGCAGGTGAAAATTCGTCATGAGTAGGTCGATGGCTTTGAAACGATAACCGGGCGTGATGAATAAGGCCGTCTTGCCGGCGAAAGGCTCGATCACACCGTCGTCACCCGCCGCGGTTTCGAGTAGGCGCAGCGCCGTCGTGCCCACCGCCACGATGCGTCCACCGCCGGAGCGTGCGAGGTTGATGCGTCGCGCGGTCGCAGCGTCGATCCAGCCGGTTTCTTCATGCATTTTATGATCGGAGGTGTCGGCGACTTTTATCGGAAGGAAGGTGCCGGCACCGACATGCAAGGTCACCGTGATACAACCGATACCGGCGGCATCGAGCGCGGAGAGGAGACGCTGCGTGAAATGCAACCCTGCGGTCGGGGCAGCGACCGCGCCGTCCTTTGCGGCGAAGATGGTCTGATAATCGCTGCGGTCGTTCGCATCATCCGCCCGCTTGATATAGGGCGGCAGTGGCACATGGCCGTATCGCGACAATGCCGCCTTGAACCTTCCGCCCTCCCGGCCGAATTCGAGCGTCACGTCGCCTTCTGCGTTTTTGCTGGCAACTCGGGCCCGAAAATCATCGCCAAAGTCGATGCGGTCGCCCTCCTTGAGTTTTTTGGCGCCTTTCGCCAGTGCACGCCACCGGCCGCCACCCAGATCACCATGCAGCGTTAGTTCGACTGTGGTCGCGCCGCGCAAGCCCATCAAACGCGCTGGAATGACGCGCGTGTCGTTGGCGACTAGAAGATCACCAGGCCGCAGCAGCCTCGGCAAGTCCAGCATTGCCCAGTCCTCGATCCTTTCACCGACGACGAGCAGCCGCGAGGCATCGCGCGGATGGACTGGTCTCGCCGCGATCAATTCGGGGGCAAAGTCGAAATCGAATTCGTCAACACGCATCGGTTTCGCTTAGCGCCCTTTGTGGCAGAAGAAAAGCCCCTGGATCAGCGTGCGAGGGCGGCTTTGGCTAGCGATGGGGTTCGCTGCGGTATGCCCCTCAACTGCCGGCGACCATGTATCTTCGGCAACATGCGATCCAAAGCGCTGGCCGATCGCCCCCGACCCGTAGTGCTGGCCGTCGGCAGGGCAACATCGCGGTGGCGATCGGCGACGGGACCCCGATGTCGCGAGACGCTACTGAAACAGCTTTGCCGCGTTGATGGCGGTCTCGATGACGCCCCAAGCGAGCGGGATGCCGACAAAGGCCCATTCCAACACGAGTTTGACGCCGTTGCTCATCGGACGCTCCCGTCAAATCATCTGCTCGGCTTCGTCAAGTGTCATGTGATGACGTGAATTGACCGCCTTGATTGCAAGATTGCACAGGAAGCCAATCACCAACAAAGCCGCCAGAACATACATGGTGACGTTATAGGCCTGGGCCTTCGCTACCCCGTGGTCGAGCTGGTATTGGCGGATGTAGTTGACCAGCACAGGACCAAAGACACCGGCGGCCGACCACGCGGTGATCAGCATGCCGTGGATGGCGCCGACGTAACGGGTGCCGAACATATCCTTCAGATAGGCCGGCACGGTGGCGAAACCGCCGCCATACATGCTGAAGATCACGAGACAGAACAGCACGAACAGGACGAGGCTGCCAACCGAACCAGTGGTCGGGAGTAGGGCGTAGAGCACCGCGCCGAGAACAAAAAAAACGAAATAGGTGTTTTTGCGCCCGATGAAATCCGATATCGACGCCCAGAAAAATCGTCCGGCCATGTTAAAGAGGCTGATCAGGCCAACGAATCCGGCGGCGGCGACGGGCGTGACGCGCCCAGGAAACATTTCCTGGGCCATCGGCGAGGCTTGCCCCAAGACCCCGATGCCGGCGGTGACGTTGAGGCACAGCACCCACCAGATCAGCCAGAATTGGGGTGTCTTGATGGCCTGATAAACATGGACATGCTTCGTTGTAATCAGTGGATGGGCCGGCGGGGCAACAAAGCCTTCGGGCTGCCATCCCGGCGCCGGAATTCGCACGATCCAGGCGCCAACCATCATGAAACAGAGATAGATCGCGCCCATGGTTGCGAAAGTCTCGGCGACACCGATATGGCTGGGGGTGGTGAAGCGACTCATCAGCCACACCGACAGCGGCGACGCGATGAAGGCACCGCCGCCGAATCCCATGATCGCCATTCCGGTCGCCATGCCGGGCCGATCAGGGAACCATTTGATCAAGGTCGAAACCGGGGAGATATACCCAATGCCCAGGCCAAAGCCGCCAACCAAGCCCCAGCCAAGATAAATGAGCCAGATATTGTGGATCGAAACGCCGATTGTCGAGATGAAGAAGCCGAAGCCGAAGCACAAGGCTGCGGTGAACATAGCTTTGCGCGGACCGCCTTCCTCGACCCAACGGCCGAGAAACGCTGCCGACATGCCGAGCCAAAAAATGCCGATGGTGAAGATCCAGCCGAGCTGAGGGATGCTCCAATCCTCCATCGCGGGCTTGGCGATGCCGATCAGCTTGGTCATCGGAATGTTAAAGACACTGATGGCATAGGCTTGGCCTATGCACAGATGCACGCATAGCGCGGCCGGCGGGATCAGCCAGCGGCTATAACCCGGTGGCGCGATAATTCGCTTCTTATCGAGAAAGTTCAGCATTTTCTCTTCCCTAAATATCGAAACCCGCGGTCGGGCTTCGTGGCACCTTGGTGGCGCGTTTGGTGGACTTTTATGCTAATGCGCGGCATCGGACAACGGTTCGGTTTCGTGCCAGGTTGAGCATTCGCGAAGATCGAGAGACCGCGACAAGATACTCAGATGGACGCTCGGTCAGCTGCAACACTTGGTTTTATTTAATACCAGCATGATCCCCATACGGTAGAACAAACACGAACAATGACGCCACCATCGAAGTGATGATCCTCGACGAGCCGTTGCTTCGGCGCAAAGGCTGGTTCTACCTGTCGCTGTGTGCAGAAGCTCTCATGGAGTGGAGCAACGCATTTCCCCGCCCTAGGGCGAGATGCGCTTACCTCCGGTTATGCGGTGCTTCAAGGTTATGTCGACGGCTTCATTTTTCCCGCAGTGTCCGGGCCAGGCGAAAGGGATTAGGCAGAGCCTCGAGCCGCGATGAGAGGCTTTGACGCCATTGCGGCAATGCGCCGATCTCGGCGAGCCGCCGCTCGAGAAAATCGCGCGTATCCGTGAAATTGGCCGAGCGATCCTCGAGCCAGTAAAGCGTGGTCATCGCATAGATGCCGGCTAGTAAGCCGCGCTTGGTATAGAAGCTGAAATTGGTCGAACTCATCGCCAATCGCGTACCAGATCGCGTCGACTGTTTCATAGAGCAGCCGTGCGGCCAACGGTGCGTTGAGCGGCTGGGCGAGGACGCGCAGGGCGCGCCGCACGGCCTCGCGATAAAGTGCTAGCGCTTCAAGCCGTGCCATCGCCGCCGACGCGACTTTTTCGTGGGTTCGCAGGTCGTGCAAATCGAGATGGTCGAGCCGCGCCAACATCTGCCGATCGGCCCAACGGCTGAATTCGGCGACCATGTCCGCGGATCCGCCGGGAAATTGTGACGCCGCTTCGGCGGGGCTGATGCCGAGCTGGTGCGCCGCCGTCAGCAAGGTATGGCGGCTCCAGCCGTCAAATGGCACGTCAGGTAAAAACGCCATCAGCAGGGTGTCACGGTTGATGTCACTCATGGCCCTCACTCGTCGACATTTTCGGGACCGGGCAACTCGATGGGAAAGCGCAGCGCCTCTTCGTTGAATTGGAGGAGACGCAGATCGGTCATCCGCTGCGGATAGAGAATGCCGTCAAGGTGATCGCATTCATGTTGGATAACACGCGCATGAAAGCCCTCGACTGTGCGGTCGATCGCGCCGCCATCGATCCCGACGCCCCGATAACGAATCTGGTCCAGCGCGGCACCGCGCCCCGCAAGCCAGGAACCGAGAGGCAACCTTCCCAGCCTAGCTCGACCTCCGTTCCAAACGGCTCGATCACTGGATTGATCAGTACGCTCCAATCCTGCGGCTGGTCCAACGGACGCTCCGTCAGCCGCTCGGCCCCCACCATGAACACGACAATGCGTCGCGAAACATGGACTTGTGGCGCCGCGAGGCCGGTGCCGTTGGCGTCCTCCGCGGTCTGGAGCATATCGGCGACCAGAGCGCGCACGGCGGGGGCGGTCGGATCGGCGACCGGCTCGGCCACCGCCCGCAATACCGGATGTCCCATGCGCGCGATCTTGAGAATGGCCATGTGGCTAAATATGGCCGGCTATGCGGTGTGGGTAAAGCCGCTAGCTGCCTTCACAAAGGGCGCGACAGGTGCTAAAAGGGGAACACTCGAGGTGGCCGCCGCCGGCGGCCGTTCGTTTTTGTGCCACCCCGATGCAAGGAGTGCTCGTGCAGGTTCTCGTCCGCGACAACAACGTTGATCAGGCGCTTCGCGCACTCAAGAAGAAGATGCAAAGGGAAGGGGTGTTTCGCGAAATGAAACTCCGCCGTAATTACGAGAAACCGTCCGAGCGCCGCGCTCGCGAAAAAGCAGAGGCGGTTCGCCGCTATCGCAAATTGTTGCGCAAACGGATGGAGCGCGAAGGCTACTAGCGCCAAAGAGCGCGGGCCCGTTCCTTCCCCTTCCCGACTACCGCGGATTGGCTGCCTCTACTCCCCGGCCCGTTCACCGAACAAGCGCAATTTTTTTAAGCGGGCCTTCGCTATGGTGGCGACACCGGCTGCAAAATATGATCGATTTGACACTATCTCGGTGTCCTTTGGCCTAGCCCAGCTTTGCCATAGGTTAACCGCGGCGTGACGACAAAAAGGCGGGAGGAACACAAAGCGATGACCAATCGAATAGATGGCGATGCCTCGAGGCTCGCAATCAGCCGACGCACGCTGCTCAGGGCCGGTTCTGCGCTGGGTGCGGCGGCGGCCACTTCGGCGGTTCCGCTTGCCAATGTCTGGGGTGCGGCCTCCAACACGATCAAGGTCGGCTATATCGGCGCCAAATCGGGCTGGCTCGCCAATTTCAACGTCCCCGATCCCTGGATCATCGCCAAAGTCAATAAGGCCACCGGCGGCGTCATTAAGTCGAACGGTCGCACCTACGCGCTTGAGATCGTCGTCAAGGACAATCAGTCCGACAACAACGTCTCCGCAACCGTTGCGAACGAGTTAGTGCTGCGCGACCGCTGCGAATTCATTCTCGCCAATAACGGGGCCGCGATTCTGGCTGTCGGCCCGCTGGCCGATGCGCGAGGCGTCCCGGCGCTGTCGAGCATGGCACCGTGGCAGGCTTTTGTTATCGGGCGCGGCGCGATGCCCGGGCCAAACTATAAAGGCTTTCCCTTCAGCTTCCATATTGGCTTTGGCGTCGAAGACATGCTGACCAATTACGTCGCGACCTGGGACCAGATGCCGACCAACAAGATTGTCGGCTCGCTGTGGCAGGACGATCCGGCTGGCCGCTCCTTCGGCAATGAACATATCGGCCTGCCGGCGGCGGCGGCCCGCGGCGGATACAAGATCGTGTCGGGTGGCTATTTTCAGATGAACACCAACGATTTTTCAAATCAGGTGACTAAATTCAAGGATGCGAACGCCGACATCGCCGTTGGCTATTCCAGTCCGGAGCAGATGGTAGTGATCGTCAATCAAATGGCGCAGCAGAAATACCATCCCAAAGTATTGACGATCGCCGGTGCGCCGCTGTTCCCGGCCTCAATCGAGGCGCTCGGCGATCACGGTGACGGCCTCACTACCGAGGTATGGTGGACGCCTGATTGGCCCTATCACTCGTCTGTCACCGGCCAGAGTGCACGCGAATTTGCCAAGGAGTGGGAACAGGATAGCGGCAAGCAGTGGACGCAACCATTGGGCTATACCATGGGTCTGTGGGACGCCGGCATCGCCGCGCTGCGGTCTGCATCCGATCCAAAAGACAAGAAGGCGATCCGGGATGCCGTCAAGGCCCTCGATGTCGAGACGTTGACTGGCCGGGTCGACTTTAAGAACACCCACATTCCCAGTGTCTCCAAAACGCCAATGACCACGGGGCAATGGAATCTGACCAAGGGCGGCAAATTCAAGTACGAACTGCTGGTCGTCACCAACAAGACTTCGCCTGATATTCCAGTTCAGGCCAGGCTGAAACCATACGCCGGCTAACCTTGATGCGACGTCCCCGCGAAGGCGGGATTGAGGGCGACCGCATTAGGTCGCTCGGGGTCCCTGTTGTCGCCGGACGATCGCGCAACCGGCAAAGAACCTGAACTCCATGGCACTCCTCGAAATTTCTGGCCTTTCGAAACGGTTCGGCGCCGTTGTGGTCGCGGATCAGGTGGAATTCACCACCGATATCGGCGAATGCCTCGGCGTTATTGGGCCGAATGGTGCCGGCAAGAGCTCGGTCTTTAATCTGATCGCCGGGACGCTCGCGCCCGACAGCGGCACGGTGCGCTTCGCCGGCGAAGACGTGACGCGGGTTCCCGCCTACAAGAGGGCGCGCTCCGGGATTGTCCGGGCGTTCCAGATTCCACAGCCTTTTCCCAAGCTCACTGTCTACGAGAATCTACTGGTGGCGGCCCAATATGGTGCCGGTCTGCAGGGCATTACCGCCGCGGAATGGGTGATCCAGGTACTGCGCGAGTTCGGGCTCGCCGACAAGGCCGAGATTTTGGGCGGCCGTCTGACGCTCCTCGATCGCAAGCGGCTCGAACTGGCGAAAGCGGTGGCGTCGAAGGCCAGGCTCCTGCTGCTTGATGAGATTGCGGGCGGCTTGACAGAGCGCGAAGTCGAGGAGTTGGCGGCTCTGATCGTCGACTTGAAGCGAGAGCATGCCGTGATCTGGATCGAACATATCGCGCATGCTTTGCGCGCTGCGTCCGATCGCATTTTGCTTCTGCATTTCGGCAGGAAGCTATTGGACGGGCCGCCGGCGCAAGTGCTCGCCGATCCGGTAGTTAGGCAGATTTATATGGGGCTCGCCGCAGATGAAGTTGCTTGAGGTCGCCCGCCTCTCAGTCTTTTACGGCGACCTTCAGGCGCTGTTCGATATCGGCGTCTCGGTTGAAACGGGACAAACAGTGGCACTCATTGGCGCCAACGGCGCCGGTAAGACCACCTTTTTGAAAGCGGTTGCCGGGCTCATCACTTCGAAAAGCGGCAATATCGTCTTCGACCGGCAAGAGATCGGAAGCTACCCTGCCGAGCATATCGCCCATCTCGGCATGGCGCTGGTACCCGAAGGCCGACTGCTGTTTCAAAATATGACCATTGAAGAAAACCTGATCATGGGCGGATATACCGGCCGCAAGGGTTATTGGACCCTATCCAAGATCTACGATCTATTCCCTTCAATTGCATCGCGCGGCCGGGAGATGCCTTTCGTGCTGTCGGGTGGCGAGCAGCAGATGGTCGCAATCGGTCGAGCGTTGATGGCCAATCCGCGATTGCTTCTCGCCGACGAGATCAGCCAAGGCCTGGCGCCGGTAGTCGTCGATCAGATCTATAAATCGTTTCCTGCCATTCTTGCTGAAGGCACCTCAATTATTATCGTCGAGCAAGAGGTAAAACGTGCGGCCGCGGTGTCCGATTACACGTACTGCCTTCTCAAGGGCCGTGTGACCTTGGCCGGCCGCTCTAAGTCGCTCGGTTTCGAGGCGCTTAGCCACGCCTACTTCGGAACCTGAGGGATGGTCTGGCTCGATCTCTTTATCAACGGTATATGCCTCGGCGGGCTCTACGGCGTGCTGGGCGTGGGCCTGGCGCTGGTCACCGGGGTCATGCGTTTTGTCAACATTTCCCACGGCGAGTTCATCGTGTTGGCGGCTTTCGTCGGCGTGTTCTCATCTGCAGCACTGCCGGGCGTCAATCCGCTGTGGCTGCTGATTCCGGTGGCAGCTCTATTCTTTCTGGTCGGCTACGCCGTCCAGGCCGTGCTATTCAACAAGGTCGTCACCTCGCCCGATTTCCTGGCGCCGATCCTATTGACATTCGGATTTTCGATCGTGCTGCAAAACCTGATGTTCGAAGGTTTCGGCACGAATGTGCGCAGCCTGAGCGCCGGTGGGCTGGCGCGGCAGAGCATCGAGATCGGCGATCTCTCGATCGGTGTGCTGCCGCTCATCACCCTCGGTCTCGCCATCTTGTTCTTTGTCGCGTTGCAACTACTGATTTCGCGCACCAGGTTCGGCCGTGCCGTCCGCGCCACTGCCGACAATCGCGACGTGGCGCGACTCATGGGCGTCAAGCCGGCGCGGATCTTCAACATCACCATGGGTCTTGCTCTGTCGCTCGCGGCGGTCGCTGGCTTGTTGCTCGCGATGCGGGCCACCTTCACTCCGTTCTCCGGTCTTGCCAGCCTGCTGGTCGCGTTCGAGGTTATCGTGATCGGCGGCTTCGGCTCGTTCTGGGGGGCGCTGATTGGCGGCATTCTGTTGGGTCTTGCGCAATTGATAGGCCTGCATTTCGATCCCGATGCCGGCATCTTCTACGTCCACGTGGCATTTTTTGCGGTGGTGCTATTTCGGCCGCAAGGCCTGATGGGCGTCCGTCTGCCATGAAGGCTGCGATTGCACTTCTTGTCTTTGCCGCGCTGGCCGCGGCCGCCGGCATTCTTGCGCCGATCTACGATTGGGCGGGTGGTCTGCGCTTTGCCTCAGAAATGTTCCTCTACCTTGCGATGGCGCAGATGTGGAACTTGCTCGCGGGCTATGCAGGTCTTCTCTGCATGGGCCAGCAGATGTTCATCGGCCTCGGCACTTACGCCCTGTTCTACACGGCGCTGCAGCTTCACGTTTCACCCTATTGGGTTATGCCGTTGAGCTTTGTGTTCTGTGCCGTGATCGCGGCGCTCGCGGCGCTCTTCATGTTCCGCCTGCGCCTGGTCTATTTTGCCATCGGCACCTGGGTGCTGTCCGACATGATTGCAAGTTTCATTTCGCGCACGCCGGAGCTCGGCGGCGCCTCCGGCTACCAGCTAAGTGACGTGCTACCGCTGATCAACTTCGATTGGTTCGACCAGGTGATCTTCTGGATTGCCGCCGCTATCGCCTATGCCACGGTGTGGGGAGCCTACGGGCTGATGCGCTCATCAATCGGGCTCGGGCTGATGAGCATTCGTGACAACGATCTCGCCGCCGCGAGTCTCGGTGTGGATGTCTGGACCAATCGCTTCATCGTATTCGTCATTGCTGGCGCCGGCTGCGGGTTGGCGGGCGCGGTCTACTTCACCGCACAGCTTGCCATGGGACCCGGCCAAGCCTTCGATCCCAATTGGGTGGTGGCGATGTTATTTATCACCATTGTCGGCGGCATCGGCACGCTTGAAGGCCCGATCATAGGCACCGCGATCTATTTCGCGCTGCGCGAAATTTTCACCAACGTGCTCGATCTTTCGGGAGCCTGGTACCTGATTGCGCTCGGCGCTGCGGCAATGCTCGTGATGCTGTACGCACCCAATGGGATGTGGCCCGAGATACGCGACCGCTTCGGCATCGAAGGCCTATCGGTCCGCCGTCATCCACCGCAGGCGCTGATTGAGTCGGTGACACCATGAACCTGACGAAACGGTTGAAGCACATTCATTCGATTGCCGACTTTCGCGACAGTGCACGGCGCATATTGCCACGTATGGTGTTCGACTACGTCGATGGCGGCTCTGGTACGGAAAGCACGCTGCGCGAAAACATGGCCGCGTTTGAACGCATCCGACTGGTTTCGGCGGCACCGGTCGACGTCTCGAAGCGGTCACTGGCGATTACGCTGTTCGGCCGCGAATTTCCGCTGCCGCTGATCGTGGCCCCCTTGGGGCTCGCCTCGTCCTTTTGGGTGAAAGGTGAGCTGGCGCTGTCCCGTGGCGCAGCGCGGCACGGTATTCCGTGGGTGCTCTCCAACAATGCCAGCGTCATGCTCGACGAGGCGATGGCGGCAGGCGAGGGGCCGAAATGGTTCCAGCTTTACGTTCCGCCCAATCGCGAGGCCACCAAGACCTGGGCGCGGCTCGCGCGTGAAGCGGGGTTCGAAGCGTTGCAGATCACCGTCGACACCGCCGTGCCGAGCCGACGCTTGCGTGACATGCGGCATGGTTTTGCCATGCCCTTCGCTTGGACTCCGACGAAGCTGCTCGATGTCGTGTCGCATCCCGACTGGACGCGACGTATTTGGCCGCACGGCATCCCGCGGCCGCAGCTAATGTTCCATGTTCCATGGGGTCCCGAGGGCGCGCCGGTCGAGATGCGCACACGCCTCTCTCCGGCGCTCGATTGGGATTTGATTCGCTGGTTCCGAGACGAATGGAGGGCGCCGTTGATGGTGAAGGGTCTCGTCCGACCCGCGCCAGGCAAAGGTCGCGCTCGATGCCGGTGTCGACGCCATCGTCGTTTCCAACCATGGCGGGCGGCAACTGGACGGAGCGGTCGCAACCATCGACGTCCTGCCTGAATTTGTTGCCGAAGTTGGCGGCAGACTGCCGATCCTGATCGACAGCGGCTTCCGCAGCGGTACGGATGTGGTGAAGGCCTTGGCGTTAGGCGCGACCGCGGTGCAAATCGGTCGCGCCGCTGCTTACGCAGTGGCAACTGCAGGCGAGGACGGTGTAGCCCACGCTCTCTCGATTTTGCGCGCGGAGATCGATGCGACAATGGCCTTGTCCGGCGTTACTAGGATCGGTGACCTTAATGTCGGTTTCGTCCGGCGGCGCGGAGGCCAGCTATGACCCATTCCTATCCCGAGGTGTTCGATTTTCAGGGCTTCAACGCACCGTCGCGGATTGAATGCGACATCTACGACCTGATCATCGCAGGGCGCGATTCCGCAAGAGATCGACGGCTCGTGGTTTCGTGCGATCCC
The DNA here is from genome assembly GCA_963804725.1 of uncultured Alphaproteobacteria bacterium. Taxonomy (GTDB): domain Bacteria; phylum Pseudomonadota; class Alphaproteobacteria; order ATCC43930; family CGMCC-115725; genus JAATGI01. Next base: position 1,168,880 of record CAWDRN010000001.1, read on the forward strand.
TGACCATGCAATTCCCGCCGAAATTCGCCAAGGATACCTATCTCTCCGGCGACGGCATGGTGAGCCTGCTCCGCATCCAAAACGGCCATGCCGATTTTAAACAGCGTTATGTCATGACCGAGCGCCTGAAGAATGACCGCGCGGCACGGCGCGCGCTCCATGGCTTGTACCGCAATCCTTATACCGACGATCCGACGGTTCAGCGGCAAGGACCGCACCGTCGCCAATACCACACCTGTTTGGCATGGCGGACGCCTGCTTATGACCAAAGAGGACGGTCTCCCTTACGAGGTCGATCCCAAGAGCCTTGAGACCAAGGGCCAGTTCAATTACGGCGGCCGGCTCAAAAGCCAGACTTTTACCGCGCATCCCCGGTTCGACGACGAGATCGGCGAGATGTTCTTCTTCGGCTATGAGGCGTCAGGGCTGGCGACGCGCGACGTCGCATTTGGCATCGAGGATCAAGAACGGGGACCTGGTGCACGAGGAATGGTTTGAGGTGCCCTATTGCAGTCTGATGCACGATTTTCTCGTCACCAAAGAGCATATCGTCTTCCCCGTTTGGCCGATGACCTGCGACCTGGCGCGCCTCAAGGCCGGCGGCGCGCATTGGGTGTGGGAGCCGGAGAAGGGCAGCTATATCGGCATTATGCCGCGCGGCGGCAGCGTCAAGCATCTGCGGTGGTTCCACTTCGAGCCTCGCAGCGCATTCCATTATTTGAATGCACATTCCGACGACAACCGCGTCCATATCGATTTCGCTCCGGCGCGGGTGGTGGGTTTCCCTTTATCCAGGAGGCCTCTGGTATCCAGCGTGCCGCCCGAAAAGGTGGGCGGGCGTGGGTCTGGTGCGTTGGACCTTCGATCTCGACAAGCCTGGCCACGGTTATGAGGAGCGTCCATCGGCCCCGGTGGCGACATGCCTTGCGTCGCGCGCAAGGATGCGGGCACGCGATTATGAGATCGGCTATTACCAGACCTACCTGCCGCAGAACGGCGCGCCGCATATCGCCGGGCCGGTCGGCGCCGGTTTTAACACGATCCCGCATCGAGGTCAAGACCGGTAAGCTCGCGATCTACGCGCCGGGCCCGAATGCGACGGTGCAGGAGCATGTCCATATCCCGTCGAAACAGCCGGGCCATGAAGGCTATCTGCTGTTCGTCGTCGATCTGCACGACCGGATGGGATCGGAAATCCAATTGCTCGAAGCCGGCAAGATCGAGAAAGGCGCCGGTGGCGCGCATCCAAATGCCGTTCCGCTTGCGCTACCAGGTCCACGGCACCTGGGTTCCGGGGTAGTCCCAGTCTGCCTTCGGCCCGCCAGCACTTGCTTCAAACCTTATGATGCGCGCCGGTCTGGTTCCGTGCTATCGATACCCAAATATTGCGGTGTCCTGACGATGTTGCCACGCTCTCCCGTTCCGTTCATCCGGTTCCTGATTCCGGTCCTAGTGGTGCCCTGCCTCCTCGCCGTGGCCGGTTGTACTCCGGACATGATGGCCAATGCCAACCCCGGTCAGCCCTCGGCCAATCTCGCTCTGGTGAAGCGTGTGATGGACCGGGTCGATGCCGACTATGTCGTGCCGGTACAAGACAAAAAGCTTGTGGTCGACGGATTGAAAGGGATGCTCGCAGGCCTCGACCCGCACTCCGATTATCTCGACGAAAGCGAATACCAGGAGTTGATCTCCGACAGCGAGGGCGAATTCGCGGGCATCGGCATCGAAATCAATCGCGATGACAACCAGCTGCGCGTGATTTCACCGATCGATGACACGCCGGCCGCGAATGCGGGGCTCAAGGCTGGCGACTATATCGTCCGCATCAACGGTGAGCCGACCGACAGCATGACGCTTCGTGATGCAGTCGATAAACTGCGCGGGCCCGCCGGCAGCGCGGTACACATCACGATCGAACGCCCCAACGTGAGGCCATTCGATGTCACTCTTGACTCGCGCGGTAATCCGCGTCGCCTCGGTGAAGGCGAAGTTGGAGCCCAACCGTATCGGCTATATCAGGATCGTCAGCTTTGGCGAGCACACCGAAAGCGAGTTCCTCGCTGCCTTGGAACAGTTGCGGCGTCAGGCCGGCGGTTCGCTCGCCGGCTTGGTGCTCGACCTGCGCAACGATCCGGGCGGCTTGCTCGACAGTGCGGTGCGGATCGCCGGCGACTTCTTGGGCGATGGCGTCGTGGTGACGACGCGCGGCCGTCATCAGGATGATGACGAGACCTATCGTGCACCGCCTCAAGGCGACAAGCTCAAAGGAATGCCGGTGGTGGTCCTGATCAACGGTGCGTCGGCCTCCGCCTCGGAGATCGTTGCCGGGGCGCTGCAGGATAGAAAGCGTGCGGTGCTGCTGGGCACGCGCAGCTTCGGCAAGGGCTCGGTGCAGACCATTATTCCGCTCGATGGCCAAGGCGCGTTGCGCCTCACCACCGCGCGCTACTACACGCCGTCAGGCCGTTCGATCCAGGGCGACGGCATCGTGCCCGACGTCATCGTGCTGCCGGCGAAAGACGCCGCCGACGTCCGCAGTGAACTCGTGCATGAGGTCGATCTGCCGGGCGCGTTGAAGAATGATACTGCGCGCGGCTTGGCTAATCCGGCTCAATCGAACGACAACATCACCATCGATACGCGCCTGATCGGCACTGACAAGGACAACCAGCTCAATGCCGCGCTCGAGCGTTTGCGCGGCCGCGAAGTCAGAAATCTGTCCTGAATTATTGCTGGGCTCGAGTGGGCGGTAGCCAGACTGTGACGGTGGTGCCGGTCCCGGGTTCGCTTTCGATATCGAGGCGGCCGCCATGCAGTTCGGTCATCGAGCGCGCTAGTGGCAGCCCGAGACCAGTGCCTTCGTAGCGGCGCGCCAACGAACTGTCTATCTGGCCGAAAGGCCGCATCGCTGTGTCCAGATCCGATTTTGCGATGCCAATGCCGTTATCGGCGACGACGAAGCGAAAACCGCTCGCGTCGGCCGAGACGCGGAGCTCGACGCGGCCGCCGGCGGGCGTGAACTTGACGGCATTCGAAACCAAGTTGAGCAGTATCTGCTTCAACCTGCGATCATCGCCGTTGAGAGTAGGTAGCACCTCCGGCATCTTGACGCCGATCGTGACGCCGGCCGCCGTGGCACGATCGCGCATCAGCCGCAGGCAGGAATCGATTACCGCGGGCACGTCGACCACTTCCTCTGCCAAATCGATCTTGTTGACCTCGATCTTAGAAATATCGAGCACGTCGTTGATCAGGTTGAGCAGGTGTTGGCCGCTATCGCGAATGTCGCGCGCATATTCGACATAGCGCTCCGTGCCCAAAGGCCCGAACAGCTGCCGCACCAGAATGTCAGAGAAGCCGATAATGGCATTGAGCGGCGTACGCAACTCATGGCTCATATTGGCAAGGAACTCGGTCTTGGTGCGGCTCGCGATCTCCGCCTCTTCCTTGGCGCGCTGCAGAGCAGCTTCGTCGCGTCTCCTGGCCGTCACATCGCCGTAGGTGATCACGGAGCCGCCGTTAGGCATGACCCGGCGACGGCGTTCAATGACAGTGCCGTCCGGACGATAACGGTCGACGACCGACGTCGAATCGCATTCCAATTCGGCCATTCGTTCGGCGACCCGCACGCTTACCTGGTCCGTCGGCGCGCCGTGGCTTTCGATGAAGAAGCGCAGCAGATCGATGAACGGCCGGCCGACGCGCATCAATTCGGCCGGCAGGTTGAACATTTCGACAAGGCGATTGTTCCACAGTTTGATGCGATAGTCGGAATCAGTGACAACCAGCCCCTGATCCATGTTGTCGAGCGTTGCGCTGAGCAGCGCCGAATTCTCGGCGATCAAATCTTCACGACGTTTGCGCTCGGTGACGTCGCTATAGGTCACGACGACCCCACTATCGGGCATGGGCAGGCTGCGCCGTTCGATTACCCGGTCATTGAGCGAGGGGCCACCCAGCATGCGCGGCGCGCCGGCGAACATCTCATCGACGCGTGTCGTGATCGATTGTTCGATTTCGTCGGGGGATTGACCGAGACGCCGGCTCAAAATGGCGATTAGCTCGGCGGCCGGCATCCCCACCCGCAAGCTGTCGGACGGAAAATTCAGCAACTCAAGCACGCGCGCGTTCCAGGTCTGGATCTTGGCCCCGCGATCGAGCACGAGCACGCCCTGGTCCATGCTGCCCAACACCGCGGAGAGATGCGTGCTCTTTTCTTCGAGCGCATGTTCACGCTCGGTCAGGGCAGTGATGTCGGTAAAGGTAAGCACCGTGCCGCCGCCGGGCATTGGCCGCCGCCGCCGCTCGATCATCAAGCCGTTTGAATGGCGGCGCTGGAAAACCAGAACTCCTATCGCGCTCCAGCCGGTCCACGCGGTCCTGGCCCGCTTTTTCAGGATTGTCGGTGCCGTATTCGCCTTGGCGGGCCAGCTGGTGAACCACCTCGCTCGCCGCCATGCCGATCTTCATGAAATTCGCCGGCAGATCGTGCTGCTCGACCATCCGGTTGTTCCACATCCGGATGTTGCGGTCGGAATCGATCACCATGATGCCTTGGTCCATGCTCTCCAAAACCATAGATAGGAGTGCACTTTTCTCCGCAATCTCGCTCTCGCGTTCGGCTAGTGCGGTGATGTCGGTATGGGTCAAGACCGAACCGCCATCGGGCATGCCGCGCCGCCGCCGCTCGATGACCCGGGCCGTTCCTGAGCCGCCGCGAGAAAATTTGGTTGGCATCGCCATTTTCTTGAGCAAGCCGCTCGTTGGCGAGGGTCAACGGGTCGCCATCACCAAATTCACCCTGCTGGGCCAGCCACTGTACCACGGCGACCATGGGCATGCCGACGCGCAGGAAATCTCGGGGCAGGGAATATTGCTCGACCAGGCGCTCATTCCACATCCGGATCTTGCTGTCGGCATCGACCACTACGATGCCCTGATCCATGCCTTCCAGCGTGGCGGCCAACAGCGCGCTCTTTTCCGCGATCTCCCGCTGGCGTTGCCTCGCTTCGGTAACATCGGTGTAGGTCAGGACCATGCCGCCATCGGGCACGGGACGGCGGCGGCGCTCAATCGTGCGACCCCCGAAATTCTCTGCCGCCAGCGTGATGGTGTTGGTGTGGGTGCGGTCCTTTAGCCTTTTAGTTGCGGCTTCGCCGAAGCCTGCGTCGGGGAAACCCTGGGCTGTGCGCATTGCCACAATCAAGTCGGCCAAGGTCATGCCGACGTGGCACAGGCTTTCGGGCACCTGCATTAAATCGAACAGCCGACGGTTCCACAGCTTGATCCGCATCTCGGCATCGAGCACCAACATGCCCTGATCCATATTGCTCAAGGTCGCGGTCAGAAGCCGGCGCTGATCTTCGCTGCGACGTTCTTGCTCCTTGAGCTGAGTGATATCGGTGAAAGTGCGGATGACCAAGCCGCCCGGCATCCGGTTGGTATGATGTTCGATAACCGTGCCGTCGGACTGGACGCGGGCAGTCCCGCCCCCATTGCTCTGAAGTCGATCGGGGCGCAGGGCGGTCAAGTCTTCAAGATTGCCGACCGGGGAGTCGTCAAGGCGGGCGACGTTGCGTACCAGTTCCTCGGCCGGCATTCCGGCCCGAATCATCTCCGGCCGCAACCCATTCATTTCGAGGAAACGGCCGTTCCACATGACCACGCGCATCTCGGCGTCATTGACCAACACGCCTTGATGCATGTGGTCGAGCGTGGCCTGCAGCAATGCGGCTTTGTCTCGAAGCTCGGCCTCGCGCCGCTTCAACGCAGTGATATCGGTCTTGACCACAACGAGGCCGCCATCGGGCAGGGGGCGGCTGTCCAAAAGGAACCATCGCTCTCCGGATTGGAGCTGGACCGCGACATCGCCTTGACCGTCGCGCTCGAGGTCAGCGACAAAGTCGATCGCGGGTGCAGAGATGCCGGCGCGCTGCGCCGCGGCAGCGATCTCGGCGATAGGCATGCCGGCGCGCATTAGGTCGGCAATCTCGGCGTATTCCTCGCGGAACCGCCTGCTGTAGGTCACCAACTGATGGTCGCGGTCGAACAAGAGCAAGGCTTCGGGAATGCTGTCGATCGCGGCCGCACGGCGACGCTGCTCCTCAGCCTCGACCAGCCGGGTGCGGTCGCGTCCGGTGCCGCGATAGCCTAAGAAAGCGCCGTCGCCGCCGAAGATGGGTGCGCCGCTAAGCGAAAAGTGATGTCGGCGGCCGTTTCGGTCACCCCGGCTAAAGCAGAAATCGCGAAAGGGCTCGCGCCGCTCGATCGCCCGGCGCAGGCCCTGATAGTCAAGGTCGTCGACACCAGGGACCAACTCGTGAATAACGCGACCAAGGAAATCGGCAATCGGCGACCACTCGGTCTGGTCGGGCCGGGGTGAGATCAAGCTAACGCGCAACTCGCTGTCAGTTTCCCACATCCAATCGGCGCCGGATTGGGCAAGGATGAAGGCGAGCGCGCTCTCATGGTCGGTTGCCGCCGGGGGGGCAGTCGCACGCTCATCGAGCACGACGGCAGTTTGGTCATCGGGCCCGATGAGGCGCGAAATCTCGATGGCTCGACGAACGATGCCGGCTCGGGTATGCACCAGCGCTTCCGTGCGAACCGTTTGGCCGTCCACAGCCGCCTCAAACAAGTGGCGACCTTGAGCGCGGTCGGCGAAATGGCGGACGAAGGCTGAGGTGCCTCGTTTCGTGTCTTTGGGAGCCGTGAAATCATCGCGAGCGGCCGCGTTGTGGAACAGGATCGCGCCCTTGCGGTCAAACAGCGTCGATACCACAACAGGTCCCGACAGCGCCGTCGCGCGCGGGGCGACAACTTTCGCGGGTAACGCCCGAACCTGTCCCATCCCCGGGTCCCTCGCCACATTCCGCTTTTGCGGTTTAGTGCACAGTCATGTTCGCACGCCAAGATTTAAAATTCGTCAACCATAACTTGAAGAAGGCGGCCAATTCTGGCGCTGTCGCACAGCCGATCACTCTCCCTAACGCGGCAGCATGCCACCCAGCGATTTCCCGCCAAAGATATGAACGTGAAAATGCGGTATTTCCGGGTGGGCATCGGCACCGTGGTTGGAGAGGACGCGATAGCCGGTAACCGCGACACCGAGCAGCTCGGCCGCTTTGCCGACGGCGCGGACAAAACCCGTGATCTCGGCGGCGCGCGCCCTTGCGGCAAAATCATCGAACGAAACATACTCGCCCTTGGGAATGACCAGCGCGTGAACCGGCGCCAGTGGCTTAATGTCGTGAAAGGCAAGGGCGTATTCGTCCTCGTAGATTTTTTTGGACGGCAACTCGCCGCGCAGGATTCGCGCGAAGACATTGTTACGGTCGTAGGACATGATCGCTCCTTACGCGTTTCGCGCCGCTTTCTCGGCCAGGCCCGAAGTGCCACTCCGCGCTTCAAGCACGCGCCACACCTGCTGCGGCGACACTTCAGCCGCCACCCACAGCACCAACAGGTGATAAAGCAGGTCGGCGCTTTCAGCGGCGACGCGCGCTCCATCGCCCTTGAGCGATTCGATGATGGTTTCGACGGCTTCCTCGCCGAGCTTTTTGGCGATGCCCGGCATGCCGCCGGCCAGTAATTTGGCGCTATAGGATTCAGCGGTATCGCTGCCGCGCCGCGAAGCGATCACGGCGTAAAGCTTGTCGAGCGCTGAGCCGTCGGGTTGGGACATGGCATCGGACTAGCACATCTGGCGCAAGCTGGCGACGTCCTTGCCGGGGCCAATCCGCCATGGCCCGCCTCGCGCGGCGGGTCTTGGAGACTTCGAAGAGGGTGCGTCACCGCCACTAACGCGCACCCAATTTGACCGGCTATCGAGCGTGCCGCTCGTGGCCCGGACGGTGCCGAGCGCCCCGCTGCTCGCTGAACTCAAAATCGATGCAACGACAAGCCTTTCGCGCGTCCTCGATTGGCCGCGATGCTTAGTAAAACTCGCGACATCATCGCTGGTCGAAGAGCGGGAAACGGCCGCCCCTCGCCGGATTGGGATCGCGGCGATGCGGGGCTCTCCGCTCGTGGCCATCCATGCGCCGCGTCGGGCGCGGCTGGGAAAAAAGCTTCAGCCTGCCGCGTCGCGATTGGAACGACCTGGTTAACGCACGGGGATTCCGGCCTCGCGCAAGGCAGCTTTGGCGTCGGTGATGCGATAAGTGCCGAAATGGAAGATTGAAGCCGCCAACACCGCAGTGGCGTGTCCAGCGCGGATTCCCTCTACCAGATGTTGTAAATTGCCGACACCGCCCGAGGCAATGACTGGCACCGGTACGGCGTCCGCTACCGCCTTTGTCAGGGCAATGTCAAAGCCTCGCTTGGTGCCGTCACGGTCCATCGAGGTCAGCAGAATCTCGCCGGCGCCCGAGCCGGTCACGCGCTTCGCCCACTGGACGGCATCGATACCGGTGCCGCGCCGGCCGCCGTGGGTAAAGACCTCCCATTTGCCCGGCCCGCTCCGTTTTGCGTCGATAGCGACGACGATGCATTGGCAGCCGAATTTCTCGGCTGCCTCGGCGACGAAGTCGGGACGCGCAACGGCTGCCGTATTGATCGAGGTCTTGTCAGCGCCTGCGAGCAGCAGCTTGCGAATGTCGTCAAGTGTACGCACGCCGCCACCGACCGTCAGCGGCATGAAACACTGCTCGGCGGTGTGTGCCACGACGTCGTAGAGGGTGTCGCGATTGTCCGATGAAGCTGTGATATCAAGAAAACACAGCTCGTCGGCACCTTCCTTGTCGTAGAGTCGTGCCTGCTCGACCGGATCCCCGGCATCGACGAGATCGACGAAATTGACGCCCTTTACGACGCGACCCGCGGCGACGTCGAGACAGGGGATGACGCGCATTTTCAGCATGGCTCAGGCCGCTGCTTGTAGGGCATCGCGCAGGTCGAAACGGCCTTCATAGAGCGCGCGGCCGAGAATCGCGCCGTCGATTCGGCGACTTGCTTTTAACGCCCGAATGTCGTCGAGAGATGCGATTCCACCCGAGGCGATGACCGGGATATTGATGCTGTTCGCCATTCCGACCGTCGCATCGACGTTGACACCTTGCATCGTGCCGTCGCGATCGATGTCGGTATAGATGATCGCCGCGACACCTGAATCTTCGAACCTAGCCGCGAGCTCGATTGCACACATGTCGCTCTGCCTGGTCCAGCCTTCGACGGCAACCCTACCGCTTCGCGCATCGATGCCGACGACGATGCCGCCAGGAAATCGGCGGCACGCTTCTTTGACGAGATCGGGATGTCGCCATGCGACCGTTCCCAGGACTACGCGATCGATTCTCATTCGGAGGCGCGATTCGATCGCCTCAATGCTGCGAATGCCGCCCCCTACTTGGATCGGAACATCGACGGCACCGCGAATCTGGCGGACCGCTGCTTCGTTCGCGGATGATCCGGCGACGGCGCCATCAAGGTCGACCACGTGCAGCCATTTTGCCCCCGCGTCGACGAAAGCGCGCGCCTGCGCCGCAGGATCGCTGCTGAACACCGTCGCCTTGTCCATGTCGCCCCGCATGAGCCGCACACATTGTCCGCCTTTGAGGTCGATCGCCGGATACAAGATCATGGCCGCCAACGCAGGAAATTGGTGAGCAGACGCAACCCTGTTTCCTGGCTTTTTTCCGGATGAAATTGCGTGCCGATCAGGTTGTCGCGGCCGATCGCCGCCGTCACCGGCCCGCTATAGTCGACCGTTGCCAGCAAGTGCTGGGGAACGGCGCAGTTGAAACCGTAGGAATGGACAAAATAAGCATGTGCGCCGGGCGCAATGCCGGCCAGCACCGGGTGCCCGGAATGAAACTGCAACTGGTTCCAGCCCATATGCGGGATCTTCAATTTCGGGTCGGACGGCGCCAGCATCGCAACATCGCCGGCGATCCAATCGAGCCCGGCAACGGTCTCGAACTCGAGTCCCGGGTCGCCATCAGCTGCATGCCAACACAAATGCCAAGGAACGGCTTGCCGCGCTCAATCACTTGCTCGTTCAGCATTCCGATCATGCTCGGCAAGGCGGTGAGACCGCGCTTGCAATCGGCGAAGGCACCCACGCCGGGCAAGACAATGTAATCGGCGAGACCAACCTTTGCGGCATCGCCGGTCACCACGATTTCCGCAGCGATTTCGGCTTCGCGGGCCGCGCGCTCAAGCGCCTTGGCGGCTGAGCGCAGATTGCCGGAGCCGTAATCAACAATGGCGACCAGCATCACAGACTCCCGCCAAGCACACCCTTGGTCGACGGCACCGCGTCAGCGCGGCGGGGATCGATCGCTACCGCCATGCGCAATGCGCGCGCCAAGCCCTTGTAGCAGGACTCGACGATGTGATGGCTGTTCTCGCCATAGAGATTTTCGACGTGCAGTGTCACCCCCGCCGATTGCGCGAAGGCTTGGAACCATTCCTTGAACAGTTCCGTGTCCATCTCGCCGAGCTTCGGCTTTGGCACATTGACGCGCCAGATCAGATACGGTCGATTGGAGCAATCGAGCGCCACGCGTGTCAATGTTTCGTCCATCGGTACCAGCGCCTCACCCCAGCGCGCGATGCCGCGCCGGTCGCCGAGCGCTTTCGACACCGACTCGCCGATGACGTAGCCCGTATCCTCGGTGGTGTGGTGATAGTCGATATGGAGGTCGCCCTTCGCCCGCAGGCTGATATCGACGAGGCTATGGCGTGACAGCTGCTCGATCATGTGATCGAGAAAGCCGATGCCTGTGGTCACGTCGTATCGGCCGGTGCCGTCGAGGTTGATCGTGGCCGCAATCTGCGTCTCGCGCGTCTGACGCTCGACAGTAGCGACGCGGGCAGCTACCGCTGCAGACTTCGCGGCCGCTCCGGCACGCGGCGTAGCATTCTCCCTTGGCAAGGCATATCTCCATGCCGGACTCTATAATCCGGCGCCCAGGTTGTAACAAAACCTGTCGGGCGCCGCCAGCATCACCCTGCCCCGAAGCGTGGTCGCGACGCCAATGTCAAAGAGCGATGAAGCGTCCTTCATGGCAGGTGTCCGGGGTGATCCTGTTGCGCTGCACCAAGGGGACACTTGACCAAGCCGCGCGCTGGGCGTACCTGTGCGCCGTTTGTCGTGGGCCGGATCGAAAAGATCGGGGCCGGTTCGCGCCTTTGATGGATGGCTAAACTTGCCATCAAAGGCCCCAACCGCGAAAGTCGCACTCCACTGTGGCGATCGTTATTTTCGCAGAAGATTGCGCTCCAGGAGCCAGAAGCGTGGACACGAATCCGGTTCCGACCCCAACGGCCCGCATCAGCCCTGCCGCTCTGCGCCAGCGCAAGGGAGGCGTGCCGATTGTCTGCCTAACCGCCTATTCCGCCCCAATGGCCCGGCTCATCGACAATGCCGTCGATCTCATTCTCGTGGGCGATTCGCTCGGCATGGTGGTCTACGGCTTCGAGACCACCGTACCCGTGACACTCGATATGATGATTCGCCACGGCGCAGCAGTTGCACGGGGTGCGCGGCATTCCTGCGTGATTCTCGATCTGCCCTTCGGCACCTATCAAGAAACCCCGGTCCAAGCCTATCGCAACGCCGCGCGTGCGCTCGCCGAGACCGGTGTCGCCGGTATCAAGATCGAAGGTGGCGAGATCATCGCCGGAACCATTCGCTTTCTCGTCGAACGCGGCATTCCCGTCCTTGGACATATCGGCTTGCAGCCGCAATCGGCAAATACGGTAACCACGGGCGGTTTCCGGGCACAGGGCAAGAGCGACGAAGATCAGGCACGCATTCTTGCCGATGCGCGTGCGGTCGCAGCGGCTGGCGCTTTCGCCGTAGTGATCGAAGGCGTAACCGAGAACCTGGCACGGGCGGTGACCGATGCGATCGAGATTCCGACCATCGGGATTGGCGCGTCGGCACACTGCGACGGCCAGATCCTCGTGACCGACGACGTGGTTGGCTTGTTTACGGATTTCAAGCCGCGTTTTGTCAAACGCTACGCGGAACTCGCGCCGAAGATCGCGGCCGCGGCTGCGGAATATGCCGAAGACGTTCGGCAACGACGTTTTCCCGGACCTGAGCACACTTACGGCGGAAAGAAATAGCCTACGGGTTCAGAAAACTTAGGTTCAGGAAGCTTCGCCAGTCGGGGCCTTCGGTGGCCTCAGGGCCGCTCGGGGCGTAACCTTTGCTTTCCATGCAGCCCTTTACTATATCGCCGCTGAGCTTGCGATTGTTGGAAGCGTCATCGGCCAGAAAGGTTTTAGTGGCTTGCGATTTATCCCAATCATCTTGGCGTGACGCCACGATGTCGGTGTCGATGTTGACGTCGCGCTGAATGTCGTGTTGCGCCGCATGCCGGCATTCCGAGTAGTCGGCCGCGGTGACCTCTTGGGTCACGCCTTCCTTAGTCCAATTGGGAGGGCCCGAGCAGGCGCTCACAGTGGCCGATAGCGCCAACGCCGCAATCCACGGAAATGGCCTGGCCATCATCCCTTCTCCTTCTGCGAACGACCCGCCGTGCCGCAGATCGTTGCTTGCTCAACCGGTTCCCTGCGGCGTCGTTACCACGGACGATGTAACGCACGAACGAGCGAGACCACCGGCTCGTTCCGGAAGAATCGACATTGGTGCCAGATAACCCGTGCGTCGACCGCCAATCCGTGAGCGGCAAAGAGAAGGTACACACAAGGCTCCGCCTTTTGTCGCGAAACACGGGCCTACGATTCCGGCTGTTCCATCAGAATCACGCGACTTGCAACGCCGGCCGTTGAAATAAATTGGTGCGCCCATTTTAAAAGATCCCTGACCCTCTCTGCATCGTGCGCTGGATCCAGCGCGTGCAATGCCAGGTCAGTGACAATGACAATCTCGTATTCGACCGTTCCATCCCTCTCGAGAACATGCCGCCCCTCTATTCTTTTGGCGTTCGGATGAGAGTTGATCATGGCGATCCGCTAGCCCCCTTGGGGTCCGACACATCCTGTATCGAACACTGCATCCTGCATAATCAATATTGACACGAACGTGCCCTGCCAAATGTCAAAGGTTGTCCAGTAACGACACGATGTCAGTCATAATCAACGAGGTCCATCAGCCAAACCCCGAAAGCCGGCTCATACTTTAATGTAGGCCGCCCACCGGGCGGAAGCCCGCTTCATCATGAAGACGCGAGCGATCTTGGGGCCGACAGCATCCTAGCGAATGCCTGCCAAATGTCCAATCTGCGGCGCGGGCGCCTTCGCTTTGCCGCCGGATTAGAAGCGGCCCGCCTGATAATCGATGGCCGCTTGGCGGATTTCCTGCGCCGTATTCATGACGAATGGGCCATAACGCGCCACCGGCTCATTAAGCGGCTTGCCCGCGACCAATAGGACGCGGGCTTGGCCGTCGACCGCCGCCACACGCACCGCGTCGCCTTCGCCGAGTATGGCAAGCTGGCGATGAATAACACGCTCTCGTGATCCCGCGACCGTGATCGCTCCTTCAAATGGGTAAAGGAAGACGGCATGGTTCGCCGGCACCGGTAGCATAGCTTCCCCACCGGCTGGCAGCGCGACATCGAACATTGCGGGCGCAGTAGCGATGCCGTTTATCGGACCGCGCACCGCAGCGACTTCGCCGGCAATTACTTTTATCGTGACGCCGCCGGCCAGGGATACCGTCGGAATCTCGCTCGCCGGGATCTCCTGATAGCGCGGGGCCGTCATCTTATCCTTGGCGGGTAGATTGACCCAGAGCTGGAACCCCCACATCAAGCCATCTTCCTGCTCCGGCATTTCCGAATGAACGATGCCGCGTCCTGCCGTCATCCATTGCACGCTGCCGGCATCGAGACGGCCTTCATGCCCCTTATTGTCGGCGTGCCGCATCCGGCCCGCGAGCATATAGGTCACGGTCTCGAAGCCGCGATGGGGATGTTCCGGGAAGCCGGCGATGTAATCAGCGGCATCGTCAGAGCGAAATTCATCCAGCATCAGGAATGGATCGACCTCATCGAGTTGCGGCGTGCCGATGAGGCGATTGAGCTTCACGCCGGCGCCATCGCTGACCGGCATGCCGTGAACGATGCGCGCGGCGGGCCGCAAGACGATCGTCGATCTGTCCATCTCTCATACTCCTAGTTCTTTCGCAGCGCGCGGCCCTTGACCAGAGCATCGGCTGTCTCGGCCACGAATTTGCCCTGATAGCGCGCGATCTCTTTCTCGTTCTCGCTTACCGCCTTCGGCTTTTGCAGCGTGCCGGCGACGATGCTGGCACCATACGGCGAGCCGCCGCTGATCTCATCGACATTGCTGACCGCCGGGCTGGCGAAGCCGATCGGCACGATGATCATGCCGAGATGCTGAAGGATGGTCTGGAAATTCAGGATCGCCGCATCCTGGCCACCATGCTGGGTGTTGGCCGAGGTGAAAAACGCTGGCCAGCTTGCCGATCAATCGCGCCGGTGAACCATAGTGCGCCCGTTTGGTCGAGGAAATGCTTCATCGAAGCGGCCATCATGCCGTAACGCGTGGCGGTGCCGAAAATCACCGCGTCATAGTCCTTGAGTTCCTCGGGACTGGCCTCAGGGGCCACAAACTCGGTCTTCTGATGCCGAGCCTTGGCCTCGTCGATCGTGAACAGCTCCTTCACGCGCTTCAGGGTCACTTCGGTCCCGGACACCGAGCGCGCGCCTTCGACAACGGCCTGGGCAAGCGTCTCGATATGCCCATAAGCCCCGTAATAGAGCACCAGAACTTTCGCCATCACTCGATTCCCCGCAAGGTCGATTGTTAGGGTCCCATGATTACGCGATTGCGGGATATATGGGAATGAGCGAGCATCGGGAACACCATCAAACGACGCGTCGACGTGCGGGCGCGAAGCGGAGGGTAGGCATGCGAATGGTGAAAATTCTGGTGTCGGTTGCGGGCGCTCTGCCGATCCTTGGTTTGTGGTCCGGCCTGACGCTCGCCGCGTCGCTCCCGCCGGTCTCGATTGCCGACGGCAAAATTCAGGCCGCGGCGGCGGATGGGGGAGTCGTCCATTATTGGGGTATTCCGTTCGCCGCACCCCCGGTCGGCGATCTGCGCTGGCGCGCGCCGCAACCGCCGAAACCCTGGACCGGCACTTTGCTCGCCGACCAGTTCGGCCATGACTGTATGCAGAATGCGCGTGCCGGGCCGCCTGTGGCCGCATCGCGAGCCGACGCCAAGCGAAGACTGCCTCTACCTCAATATCTGGGCGCCGGCGCTCCGCTGCCCGGGTCCCGGTGATGGTGTGGATTTATGGCGGCGGCTTCCAGATCGGCTCGAGCGCTTCCATCGTCTATGATGGTGAAAAATTCGCGGCGGACGGGGTGGTACTCGTCAGTTTCAACTATCGCGTCAACAAATTCGGTTTCTATGCGCATCCGGCCCTGACCAAGGAGACCCCCAATGCGCCGCTCGGCAACTACGCCATACTCGACCAGATCGCGGCGCTCAAGTGGGTTAAGGCCAACATCGACAAGTTCGGTGGCGACCCTAACAACGTTACCATCTTCGGCGAATCCGCCGGCGCCATGTCGGTGCAATATCTGATGGCCTCGCCGTTGGCGAGGGGACTATTCGACAAGGCGATTTCAGAATCTGGCTTCGGCCGCTTTCATCTTCAGTCGTTCGCGGAAGCAGAAGGCAAGGGCAAAGCCGCAGCACTGGCATGGGGCGTCACAGACGACGATCTGGCCGCGCTGCGCGCGGTACCGGCGAAGCAAGTACTAGGCGACACGACCATGAGCCATAACGGCTTTTGGCCGATGATTGACGGCAACATCATCCCCGAACAAACCATCGCTTCATTCGAGTCGGGACGGATAGCGCATGTGCCCTTTATCGTCGGCTCGAACAGCTACGAGATCGGCCTCTTCCCAACGCTCGCTGCAGGCCTGTCGCACAAGATGGCGCCGACATGGCCGAAGGTCGAGACACTCTACGACGGCTTCGGTAGCCACAATGTCAATGTCATCGGAAACGCAGGTTCAGACCGACATTATGTTGACCGAACCGACACGGGAATTGGCGCGGGCAGCGGCGCGCGCGGGCATGCCGACCCACGTCTACTATTACTCTTATGTGAACCCGACGCTGCGTGCCAAATATCCCGGCGCGCCACATTTCTTCGAGGTGCCTGCGGTATTTGGCACGATGTCGGTAATCGAGCCTCATCCGGGTCCGGAAACGCCGCGAGTGGTGGAGGCGATGCATTCGCGCTGGGTGGCTTTTGCCAAGATCGGCAAGCCGGGCGGCTGGCCGGCATTCGATGGCGGCCACGAGGAATGGCTGGACTTCACTGCCGGAGGACCAGTGGTCCGCCAGGATCTGTTGAAACCGCGGCTCGATTTTGCGGGATCACTGCAGGCGCCCAAGACCAATTGATCATCGGCGTTCGAACAGGGTCAGGGTGACGTGCGTGCCGTCGGAATAATCAAGGCCGGAAACGGTACCGGCCGGATGACCCATGTCGCCAGGGCGCGGCGCGGACATTGGCGTCTTGGCTGCGCGCGACGAGGGCAGCGACGACCTTGCATTGCGCCAGCGCCGCTGCGGCTTCCTGAGGCCGCAATAACCGGGTGTGGTGCCGAGGAGGAAAATGAGGCTCGGTTCGCTGCAACCGGTAATGGCAATCGCCCCGGTAGGGCCAATCGGTCGGCGGTGAACCAGTGCTGCGGCGGCGCGCGAGGGAAAGAGCTGACCAAGATCGGGCGCGACGAAGTGCGCCAGCGCGATGTAGGCAACGATGGCGCAACAAATGGCGCGAGGGGCGTGCGTGTCCAAATCAGCACTGCCCCAAGCATCGCCAGCGCAACCCCGGCAGCGATGCCCATGGCATCGAGACCCGTGCCAAATTGGACCGCCAATTCGACCAAACCGAGCAGCATCGCGAGTGCGCGCACACCCCAAACCGCGGCGAAAAGCACATCGTAGGATCGCCACCGCCGGCCGCCCGCAACCAGGGCGCGGCCGGCCCTTAACGCAAGTGCCGGATAGACCGGCAGAAGCTATTGGGGCAATTTGGTCGGCACGAGCTCGATCAAAATCCAGAACGGCATCGCCCATGCGATGATAAAGCGGCTCGCAACCGCGCGGCGCTCGTTCCAGCCCGGCGCAATGATGCGACCCAGGAAAAATGTCGTCCGCGAGAACCCCACCATCAGCATCAGAAGATGCGTCAATGGCCGCGCACCATGCGCCTCGCGCCGATCAGCTTACCGACGAAATCGCGTCCGAATGACTCGCCGAGAAGGCGCCGCCGGTAGTGCGATGGTTGGCAATAGGCCAAGGTCCGACGATGACCAGCAGCAACGGCAAGCCCACCGAACGCGCAGACCTTTGAGCCAGCGTGCATCGCCGTCGGCGATCGACACAGCCGTGACGCTCAGCACGGACAGCCCCGGCACGACCGGTCCCTTGACCATAATCGCGCCCGCCCGCGCGAACCAAAATAGCAGCCCCAAGCCCTCGTGCGGCCGGCTCGGCATCTCGCGCGCCGCGATAGATCAGGCCTAGCGCGCCCTGCGCTGTTACCGCGGTCGCCAAAAGTACAGCGTCCGTATTGGCGATGTGTGCCTCGACTGCCAAATCGAACGTCGCCGCCAGCAACCCCGCGCCGATCAGAACCTCTCGCGGCCTCGTCAGACCTTGGCCAATACCAAAGATCGGCAAAACCGCCGCCGTTCCGCCGAGCAACGATGGCAGGCGATAAAGCCAGATCGCGTCGCTTTTGGCGTCGCCGAACGCCACTATCGACGCGGTCTGCAATTAGTAAATGCCAGCAGGTCTTTTGTTGCGTGCTTCGTTCCGGAACCGAATGCGCAGAAAATCGCGGGTTTCGATCATCTGGCGCGTCGCTTGCGCGAAACGGGCCTCGTCGCGATCGAGCACTAACGCCGCAATGCCAGGCAAATAGAGTAGCGCTCCTGCAAGGCGCGCTGAGGGGGTGCCGGTCAGAGCCGGCCGAGCGCGCGGCGCAAAGCGTCGGCCCCGGGCTGAACAACCCCGCCGCGACCATAGACGATTGCCTCGGTGGAAATCGGGCGGCCGTAATAGGCGGCATTCCAATCCGGGTTAGGTCCGAGCGCACCGCCCTGGACCGCGATGCCACCAAACAAACCTTGCGAACTCGACAGAGCGTAAATATCAGCGCCGGCACTGGTCACGTAGCCTGCGGCGCCGGCGCCCAGCGTGGCGATGGCGAGGCCCGCTTCGGCGCCAAGCTTGAGCTGCGCATTGGTGATCGCAAGCTGGAGCGCGCGATCGTTCATGATGATCAGCACAACCTTCGACACGGCGACTCCGGCTTGGAAACCGAACGATGCGGCGCCGAGATCGTAGAATGCCGGATAGCTCCAATCACCGGTACGGTAATGAATCAGCATCACGCCCTGGCCGCCTTGCGCGCCGAAAATAAAGCTCGCCTTGACCAAATTCGGCACAATCAAAACGGCGCGCGAACGACGGACGAGCGCCCGCACATTGTCCGTGTAGGCGCCAGGATTATAGAATGAGTTGACCACGCCGACTGCGGCGTCGACCATCTGCTGCTGAACGGACTGTCCGCGCGCCTGCGGCCCCGCGGCCAGCAGCGGTAGCAGTGCCAGGGCAAAACATGCCATCATGAAACGCCGGGTCATTCTTGTTTCTCCCTCGGTTCGATCCGCCGGTTATGACTCACTCGCCTTGGCACCGACCGCACAAATCATAGGCCAGCGCTTCCCGACGCACCATGGGCAATTGCTGTCGCATAACGCACGGGTAGGCGATTGACGGCGGACACGCGCCAATCATGCGCGCGCGCCGGAGTTTCAAAATGTTCGATCAGCGTGAGCGACAGATTCTCGCAGGAAAACGCCAACGCTGTCTCCGCCGACAAGTTGAGTGCAACGCCAAGGGCCGACCGAATCGTACCGCCATGGGCCACGGCGATGATGTTGCGGCCCTTGCATTCGGTGGTCCATCGCTCGATCGCGGCGCGGCAGCGCGCGTAGACTTCAACGAAGCTTTCGCCGCCCGGTGCTTGTGCATCGGGCGCTGCTATCCACAGCCGGTGCTTGGTCACCTCGCGCCGAATTTGACCTTGCCACTCGCCGAAATTCTGCTCCATCAGCAGCGGCTCGACGATCGGCGTCGGTCCGCCGCGGCCCGCCGACTGAATTGCAGTCGCGGTCTTGTGCGTGCGCTGGAGCGGCGTCACTAGCCAGACGGCGTCATCGGGCAGCTCGCGCGCGAGCGCGCCAAAGGCAAGATGGTTGCTGCAATCGCAATCGACGTCGCGTTGCCCGTACAACCGACCTTCGGGATCGATTGCCGGCGCGTGGCGGATCCAGAACCAGCGCGTCAGTTTGTGTTCCGGCCCCATGCGGTTATTCCCCCATTTGGATCAACGCTCCGCGCCGCCGCGCCTGGCGCATGAACACCAAGAACACGACGCCGCCCGCAGCCAACCATACAAAATCAAGGCCAACCGCCGCGATCAGGTGATCGAGAGGGAAGACATTGTGAAACATGACGGCCCTCATGCCCTCGAAGATATGAGCGGAAGGCAGGCACCAGGCGACATATTGCAGCCACCAGGGCAGGATCGAGACCGGATAATAGATCGCACTGACCGGCGCCAGGATGAACACCGAAAACCAGGCAATGCTCTCGGCCCCGAGCCCGTGTCGCAGGATGAGCCCGCAAATCGCGAGCCCGATCGCCCAACCCATGATCATGAGCAAGGAAAAGAATGCGATGAGGGACAGGCCGAGGCTGAAGATCGAATAATGATAAAGCGGAATTGCCAGGAATGCCGCCGGCACAACGCCGATGGCGACGCGCACGAGGCTCATGAAAATGAGCGAGATCACCCATTCATAAGGCCGCAACGGCGTCGCGAAGAGATGGCCGAGATTGCGCGACCACATCTCCTCGAGAAACGATACCGAGACGCCAAGCTGGCCCCGAAACATCACGTCCCATAGCATTACGGCCGCCAACAGCACGCCGCCGGCGCGTGCCACCCAGGACGAATTGGTCATCAGGAATCTGCTCATGAATCCCCAAAGGATCATCTGGATCGCGGGCCAGTAGACCAGCTCGAGGGTGCGAGGCCATGAGCTCCGCAGCAGATACAGGTAGCGCAACATCATCGCCCAGACCCGCGCCGACGAGAAGCCGTCGTCGACCGGCACCCGGACTGGAGCGGGCGCGAACACCGTCATTGTGCCGCCTCGTGGACCCGAACACGATCAGCGCCGCGGACGATATCGAGAAACACCTGCTCGAGCGTGGCCCGTCCGTAGCGTGCGATTAGCTCTTGCGGGCTACCGCGGTCGACGATACGGCCCCGTTTCATCATTATTACGTCGGAACAGAGGCGTTCGACCTCGCCCATATTGTGTGAAGCGAGGAGGATGGTCGCCCTCCCTTGCCGCCGATAGGTCTCGATGTAGGAACGCACCCAGTCCGCGGTTTCGGGATCGAGTGAGGCGGTGGGTTCATCAAGCAGCAGCAGTTCCGGCTCGTTCAGCAGCGATTTTGCCAGGGCCACACGCGTTTTTTGGCCGGCGGAGAGCTTGCCGGTCTGGCGGTCGAGCATATCGGCGATCTGAAGGTCGCTCGCCAGCGATTCGATGCGCTCCTGCAGGCGTGGGACGCGGTAGAGCCGACCGTAAACGATGAGGTTCTGCCGCACCGTCAAGCGATGCGGTAGATCGACATAGGGCGAAGAGAAATTGATCCGAGGCAGGACGCGATAGCGATGCGTCAGCATGTTCTCACCGAACAACTCAATGGCACCCTCGCTCGGCAACAACAGACCCAAAAGCATGGAAAGCGTGGTCGTTTTGCCGGCGCCATTGCCGCCGAGCAATGCCGCGGTCACACCGCACGACAGGCCGAAATCGAGCGCATCGACCGCAAGGATATCGCCAAACCGCTTGGTGAGATGAGAGATCTTGACGACCTGATCGGGCACGGGCGGTATGATGGCTTAACCGGATCAGCAAAGAAAGAGGCCGGAACCCTGGTTCCGGCCTCGTCGCCTCTGTTGATCGTCGGTGGGGGGTCGCTAACGATACAGAGGCCTCATCGGTTACATTTTGAGTTCGGACTTCCAATAGGCCTAAATCTGCGACACCAGCGCTGGCGGCAGAGGCACGTAATCGAGCGCTTCGGCTTGTTGCCCATTCTTGAATGCCCAGTCGAAGAACTCGAGTACCGCTTTGGCGCGGGCTGGATCCTTTGGTTGCTTATGCATCAGAACGAACGATGTCGCCGCAATCGGATAGGCGCCCTCGCCGGGCGCATTTGTCATGATCAGGTAGAAGTCCTTAGCCTTGCTCCAATCGGCGCTGGCTGCGGCCGCCTGAAACGAGGCGCTATTGGGTTCGACATACTTGCCGGCGGCGTTCTGGACCAGCGCGTAGGTCATCTTGTTCTGCAGCACGTAGGCGTATTCGACATAGCCGATTGCGCCCTTGATTTGCTTGGTGTAAGCGGCCACGCCTTCATTGCCCTTGCCGCCGATACCGGTGGGCCAGGCGATCGACGTGTCGGCGCCAACCTTGCTCGCCCATTCCGGGCTGACTTTGGACAGATAGTTGGCGAAATTGAAGGTCGTGCCCGAACCGTCGGAACGATGGACCACGGAAATCTTGGTGTCGGGCAGCGTCAGCCCGGGATTGAGCTGCTTAATCGCCGGGTCATTCCAGCTCCGGATCTTGCCGAGAAAAATATCGGCAAGCACGGGTCCAGTCAGCTTCAACTGTCCCGGTCCTACACCGTCGATATTGACCACGGGGACAATGCCGCCGATCACATCGGGGAATTGGCCAAGCCCGGCAGCCGCCAGTTCTTCGGGCTTCAGCGGCTTGTCGGAGGCGCCGAAATCCACGGTGCCAGCCTTTATCTGCGCAATGCCGCCGCCGGATCCGATCGATTGATAATTCATATGATTGCCGGTCTTGGCGGCGTAGTCCGCCGCCCACTTTGCAAATACCGGGTAAGGGAAGGTCGCGCCCGCACCTGAAATGTCCATTGCATAAGCAGCGGCACCAATAGTGCTGGCGAGCGCAATCGCCGCCACGGCGATGATCGGGCGAATGCGGTGTCCCATATTTTCCTCCTTATCGGGGCCCCCAAGCGCGCGGACTTTAGGGGGGTGCCGTTGCAGTTTTGTGACGCGGTTGGGAAGCATTGAAGAAATCGATAGTCTCAAAATCTGGGTGCCTAAATGTCGCGCTGTACTATATGTGGCCATTATGATAGGGTGTAATACCGGGCTACGCTTCGGATGGTCCGTTGCGGCCCGAGTTAGAGGGACGTGAAATGGTTGCTAAGAAAAAGGCAAAACCCGCAAAAAAGACAGCGAAGCGGAAGAAGAAGTAGTAGGACGCCCGTCTGACTTTTCAGACGCGCGCGGGGCTGTTCTGCACCAATGGGGGGTCAGAGCAGCCCCGCCCATTTTTGCCCTGATGTGGCTCTTGCCCGTTGCCAGCCTTGGCGCGCACCGGCCAACAAATGTCAAAGACCGCGTACTAGGAAAGCGTCTGCTTTTTCGCCCAAAGCATAACGGTATTACCCCAAGTCAACCATGGAAACTGAGGCGGCGGTACTGCCGCTGGCTTGCTCGCTCACATAGCGGGCGATCGACTTTCTTCTTCGCAGACGCTTTAGTGCGCGGCCCGGTAAATTCGAGAAGATGAACTTCCCGTCGACGTGCGCTTTGTGCAGAGCCGCCATGCGCCAGCCCTGTTGTCGATAGAGCGATTGCGCACTAAATCCACGATCGAACGCCTCCTAGGCGTTTCCTCCCTAAACTTGGGCCGCACTCGATGCGGCCCTTTTTTTGGCTTTTCGGTATCGGTCATCAAAAGCTTTCAACCCAAGGCCGAACCGCGATCTCCCAACTCCAGGCTGAGCGATGCTGGCGATGGAGGTAGAGGAAGCTTTGCGCGATCGCCTCGGGCTGCAACAGGCCGTCAGCCCCACGCATATTGGCGTCGCGGCCCGGGTTGGCGATACCGCCATCGATGACAACATGGCCAACATGGATGTTCTGCGGTTGGAGCTCACGCGCCATGCTTTCAGCCAAACCGCGCAAGGCGAACTTGCCCATCGCGAACGGTGCCGATTGGGCATAGCCCTTCACGCTCGCTGATGCGCCGGTAAAGACAATGGTGCCGCCACGGCCCCGCTGTAGCATCGCGCGCGTCGCCGCTTGGGCGACCAGAAAACCGGCGAACGCGCTCGAAATGACGGTCTTGCGCACTTCCTCGGTTTCGAGCTCGATCAGCGGACCGCGTGTGCGGTATCC
Source organism: uncultured Alphaproteobacteria bacterium (assembly GCA_963804725.1). Taxonomy (GTDB): domain Bacteria; phylum Pseudomonadota; class Alphaproteobacteria; order ATCC43930; family CGMCC-115725; genus JAATGI01. The sequence goes on from CAWDRN010000001.1 coordinate 1,192,167, forward strand.
GGCATTGAACACGACGAGGTCCGCGACGCCGAGATCGCGCTCCACGAGAGAGAACAATTGCGTCACATCATTAGGTTCGGTCGCATCGCATCGCCAGGCGACCGCACCAGTCTCGTCGAGGAGCGGTTTCAGCTTGTTGATGTTGCGCGCGGCGAGCCCAACTTTCATGCCCTCGCCGACGCAAAGGCGCGCGAGCGCGGCGCTCAACCCGCTGCCGGCGCCGACAATGAGTGCGATTTCGGTCATTCATCCCTCCTGGGCGAGATTGACTTCCCATGTCATAAAGTATCGCATGAAGTCGAATGGTTCGATAAGGGAGACGGGGCGTGAGCGTGCAATTCACCCACAATATTGACCCAGCGCGCCGCGACTTTTACGGCCGCATCGGCGAGCGCCATCTGGCGCCGCTTTGGCAAGTGCTGCACAAGCTCGTCACGGCAACGCCAGAGACTGCGATCGTGCCGCACCTTTGGCGTTACGACGCGCTCAGGCCCGACTTGCTCGAAGCATGCGAACTCATCACCGCCAAAGAGGCGGAGCGCCGCGTTCTGGTGCTCGAGAATCCAGCGCTGCCAGGAGAGTCGCGGATCACAAGGAGTCTGTTCGGCGGTTTGCAGATCATCCTGCCCGGCGAGATTGCGGCGCCGCATCGTCATACCCAGGCAGCACTGCGCTTCGTGCTCGAAGGCGAAGGTGCCTACACGTCGGTCGATGGCGAGCGGACCTTTATGCGCCCCGGTGACTTCGTTATCACCCCAAGCTGGACTTGGCACGATCATGGTAATGTCGGCAATGGCCCGATGGTGTGGCTTGACGGCCTCGACATGCATATGATCAAGCTGTTTGAGGCTAGCTTCCGTGAAGGGTCCGACAACGATATGGCCAATACCGTCGTGCGCCCGGAAGGCGACAGCGAGGCGCGCTATGGCGCCAATCTTGTGCCGGTAGATGACAGTTACAGCCGCCCGACCTCGCCGGTCTTCAACTACCGCTACGACCGGACTCGGGAAGCGCTTGCCGAAATGCAGCGCAGAAACGAATGGAGCCAATGGCACGGCCTGAAGCTCAAATACGCCAATCCGAAGACCGGCGACTATGCCATGCCGACCATCGCTACGTTCATTCAGCTACTTCCCCGTGGGTTCGAGACGGCACCCTATCGTTCAACCGCTAGCACGGTGTTCGTATGTGTCGAGGGCGGCGGCAAGAGCGCGATCGGCGACGGCGCTGCAGCTCGGACATTCACCTGGGGGCCACGCGACATCTGGGTGGTGCCGAGCTGGTTATTCGTCAGCCATGAGGCCGGGAGCGACGCAGTGTTGTTCAGCTATTCCGACCAGGGCGTCCAGGAAAAATTGGGTTTCTTCCGCGAGGAAAAACGCCAAACCTGACGCTGTTCTTCGCCGGTTTGATCCCTAGTGCATCGATATAGGGAAAGGTACGCCGTCTTGTCGCGCGCACCGCGATGCCGTATCAATTCCGATCGGACGCGGGTGTAGCTCAATGGTAGAGCAGAAGCTTCCCAAGCTTACGACGAGGGTTCGATTCCCTTCACCCGCTCCAATTAAATCAACATCTTGTTGGGCTTTGCTCCAGCAATCGTCTGATGGCTGGCACGATTTGGCACACTGGCCGAGCAGCATCAATGTCATTCCAAGTGTTCAGTTGCCTCATGGCCTTGGCGGCTGTGTAGTCCCGTGTTGAACAGACAGAGCGCGCGCCTCTGCGCGGACGGCGGCTTCAGCGGCCGGTAGTCGCCATTAGTTGCGTCGGACAGCGCTCGCCCGCGACTTGAATGGCGGCTGCGGCGCGCTCAATCTTTGCGAGATCGTCGGCCGTCAGCTCGACATCCACTGCGGCGAGGCTTTCTTCAAGTCTGTTCAGCTTGGTAGTGCCGGGCAGGCGAGCGCGATCTGCGCGGGCGTTGCCTTCTTCCCGTCAGCGATGCGCTTCAGCACATCGACCAGGGCCTAGTTCTTTTCCATTGCCTCGGGGGTGAAGCGCGGCAGGATCTTGCGGAAGTCGTTCTCGCCGATCTTGGTGTCCTTCGACATCGTACCGGTCAGGAAGCCTTTGCCGAGCGGGCCGTAGGCGACCAACCCGATGCCCAGCTCCTCACACGCCTGAAGAATGCCATTCGTCTCTGGCCCTCGGGTCCACAGAGGAATACTCGTTCTGGAGGCGATGATCGGCTGCACGGCGTGCGCGCGGCGGACCGTCTGCGCGCCCGGCTCCAACAGGACGAAATGCTTCACCTTGCCCTCCGCGATCAGCTCCTTGACGGCACCCGCCACGTCCTCGATGGGCACGTTGGGATCGACGCGGTGCTGGTAGAGAAGATCGATGGTCTCAATGTTCAACCGTTTCAGTGACGCCTCGGCGACCGCGCGGATATGCTCCGGCCGACTGTTCATGCCTGAGTTCTTGCCGTTCACGATGTTGAACCCGAACTTGGTGGCGATCACCACCCGGTCGCGGACCGGCGCCAGCGCTTGCGCCGACGATCTCTTTATTGGTGAAGGGCCGGTAGACCTCGGCCGTGTCGAAGCAGGTGACGCCGCGCTCAACCGTCTGGCGGATGAGCTTGATACCCTCCTCCTTGCTCAGCGCGTGGCTATAACTGAAATTGAGACCCATGCAGCCAAACCCGATCGCCGAAACTTCGAGGCCGCTCTTGCCGAGCACACGCTTCTGCATCGCTCACACTCCGTCGCTTTGTGTTGTCACGCCGTCGCGTCCATCCCGAGATAAATCGATCCACCCGCATCGACTGGGCGCTAGATACCGCATGAAGTCACCACTCGCGGTTCATGGACGCGTTCTGATTTTGACGTCGCAATCTGACCGAGAATGGCCACCATGTCGCGCGGCAGCTCCAAATCCGTTGTCGCCAAGTTCTCCCGCAAATGCTCAAGCGATGACGTGCCGGGAATCAACAGGATGTTGGGTGCGCGCTGAAGCAGCCACGCGAGCGCCACCCGCATCGGCGTGGCGCGGAGCCGATTGGCGACATCGGACAGCGCCGTCGATTGCAGTGGTGAAAAACCGCCGAGCGGGAAAAACGGCACATAAGCAGTGCTGTCGCGCGCGAGCTCGCCGATCAGCGCGTCCTCGTCCCGATGCGCCAAATTGTAATGGTTCTGCACGCAGACGATTTGGCAGATCCGCCGCCCTTCCTCGATCTGTGCACGGGTGACGTTGCTCAGCCCGATGTGCCGCACCAGGCCCTAGCGCTGAAGCTCGGCAAGGACCGTGAGCGGCTCCTCAACGGATCCTTCCGCGGGCCCGTGGACGCTGAACATGCTACGAAGATTGACCGCGTCGAGCACATCCAGGCCGGGATTGCGGAGATTGTCGTGGACCGCTTTGCGTCAGCTCTTCGCGCGAGAAGGCCGGAATCCATGATCCATCCTTGCCGCGCCGGGCGCTGATTTTCGTGACAATGACGAGTTCGTGGAGATAGGGATGCAATGCCTCACGGATCAATTGGTTGGTAACGCGCGGACCATAGAAGTCGCTGGTGTCGATGTGATCGACGCCGCTCGCCACCGCTGCGCGCAGCACCGCGATTGCGCCCTGGTGGTCCTTCGGCGGCCCGAATACGCCCGGTCCGGCGAGCTGCATCGCGCCGTATCCCATACGTTTCACGATGCGATCGCCAAGCGCGAACGTTCCGGCTTTGCCGATGTCGGTCATAAGCTGTCGCCTCTGGATTGGTGACATGGATGGATAGCCTAGGTGCGCGCGACAATGCGGCGCCAACCGAACCCTCGGCGGTTCGACTATCTGCTCCGGATCAAACTAAGCCGCCTCTCGTTCGGACAAAGTTGGCGAACGGTGGGACCCGCAAGAGTTTGGCGGTCGATAGCAAATTCAGGTCGCCGACGGGATGCCGAATGATGGCGCCTTCCGCACCGATACGGGCGACGCGGAATGGTCGGGATTTTGCGTCCGCCGTTATTCCCACTCGGAAGATGCCGGGCATGGGGATGGTTAGAGACCTCCCACAGATCGTGCAAGAGGACAGGATCGCCGCACCGCGCGATTGCTCTTTTCATGCGGGCGATTGGAAAGTCCTATCGAATTCGTGGTTCCCGGTGGCGCGGTCTGACGAATTAACCGACAAGCCGCTCAAAGCCCGTCTTCCGGACGTCGGTCTGGTCGTGTATCGGACCGATGGTGTCGCGCGGGTCGTGCGCGATTTGTGCGCGCATCGTGGCGCCGGGCCCCGCATGGGATGGGTGGAGGGGGAAGCGATTATTTGTCCTTATCACGGTTTGCGTTACGGGCCGGACGGGCGCGGCGTCACGGTGCCGGCGCATCCCACGATGCCGGTTTCCCCGAAGCTCCCGATCGTGGCTTTCCCGGACGTCGAGCGTTTCGGGTTGATCTGGACGACGCTAAACGGAGTGGATGAGAAATCTGCTGGCTTTCGAGGCAGGGACCATCCGGCGTTCCAGCCGGTCATGGCGCCGACGATCCCTCCCATTATCGCCCGGTTTACGGTGCACTACCCGAATGGGGGGACAGTCTCTGGATTTTGAACGCGGCGACGCCGATCGCGGCGCGGAAGACAAGACTGTTTTGCCCGCTGGCGCGGAAATTCGACAAGGACGAACCGATCGGACCGATGCTCGAAATCAATTGGCAAATCTTCAACAAGGACCGGGTCATCGTCGGATCGCAAAGACCGGAAGATCTGCCGCTCGATCTTCAGACGGAACCCAACTTTGCCGCGGACCGTACGTCGCTCGCTTACCGGAAATTGCTCAAAGACATGGGGCTCGGTTCTTCCTATATCAGTTGATGGATCGGCCGCCCATCTCCCGTGGAGAACCTCATGACCGTCGCGAACGCGCGTTGAGCCGGAACCTTCAAGATCGGTGGCGCGCCCGAAATCAATCGGCTTGGTTTCGGCGCGATGCCAATCACGGGGCCGGGCGTTTGGGAGAGCCGGCGGATCGCGCCGAGGCGCTGCGCACGCTGAAACTGCTTCCCGGACTCGGCGTCAACTTCATCGACACGGCGGATGCCTGTGGGCCGGACGACGGCCCAAGAGCTGGCGTCTTCGGCGCAGCCGGTCCGGAACCGTGGTGAGGAATTGGGTCATTCGCGCCGCAACGGACGGGTCCGCTGCTCTGGTCCGTCCTAGCCGCTCTGGTGGCCCGCTGAGTTGCGCTGAAGGCGGGCGAGCGGGTCGGTTCCGATTGTGATATCCAACGCGGCACCGACAAACATCGCGAGGACAGGATGGCACGCGGATTGGATCTTGGCATTGCGGGCCGCAAGGCAATCGTATGCGGTTCAAGCAAGGGGCTTGGCCGCGCGTGCGCCGCCGCGCTCGCCGATGCTGGTGTCGAAATCGTCGTCAATGGGCGCGATCGCGAGCGGCTGGAACACACCGCCGCCGAGATCGCGCAAGCCTCCGGCCACAAGGTGCATGCTGTGGTCGCCGACGTGCGGCAGGCGGCGGGACGCGAGACGTTGCTCGCCGCGTGCCCCGAGCCCGACATCCTGATCAACAACGCGGGCGGGCCCCCGCCGGGCGATTTCCGCGAGTGGACCGAGGAACGGTGGACCGAGGCCGTGAGCACCAACATGCTGGCGCCGATCATGCTGATCAAGGCGACGATCGACGCGATGACCCGGAAGAAATGGGGACGCGTCGTCAACATCACGTCGAGCGCGGTCAAGGCGCCGCTGCCGACACTCGGCTTGTCCAACGGCGCCCGATCTGGACTGACCGGGTTCATCGCCGGCCTCGCGCGCGAAGTTGCCGGCGACGGCGTCACGATCAACAATCTGCTCCCGGGCGCGTTCGCGACCGACCGGCTGCAAAGCTTCATGGAAGCGACTGCGAAGCGGCAAGGCGTGCCCTTCGCGGAGGTGTGGCGGCAACGGGAACAATCGATCCCGGCAAAGCGTATGGGACAGCCGGACGAGTTCGGCGCGGCGTGCGCGTTTCTGTGCAGCCAGCACGCCGGCTATATCACCGGGCAGAATATCCTGCTTGACGGCGGCGCTTATCCCGGCGTGCTCTGAGCCCCGCCATTCTCCGTCGTCCGCGTAAGTAGCCAAATGAGATGGAGCCTGACCTCGCGCGACAGACGCGCCAACATCACCGTGTCTCCGGTGGTGCCGATGTGAAGCAACCCGCGCCGTGCCTTACGGTCGAGCCCCTTAACCGCGACGGCGCTCGCCGGCCGTCACCCATATCAGGCAGGCGGCGATATCGCGGACGCGCCCGCAAGGCCCGGATGGGACGATGTAAGAGAAGAACCAGTTCGGCGATTCGCGTACGCGGTAAGCAACGCGCGGCAGATTTTCTGCCAGAAAATGGAAATAATCCTAAATCCGGCGTTTGAAGATTTCTGCTTTTGAGGCGAATCGCGCATTATCAACGGCATGACGCGCGATTCTTCTGCTGCTTCGGCTCACCGGTTGGGTGAGCAATCTGTGGTTGCCGAGACCGGCCTGCCTGATGGCGTTGATCTCGACAGTTTTGCTGGAACGGTCCATGTCGAATGGGACCAGGAGGCGGCGCTGACGCCAATGGGCCAGCTGCCGTTTTTCATCGACTTTCTCAAAACCAGCGGGTTGTTCGAGGCCTTGGTCGCGGATTGTCCGCTGCGCTACAGCAGCCCCAACGCTGCAAAGAAACGCGACGTTCTCGGCACGACGATGCTGTCGATGCTCGCGGGGCACAAGCGCTACGCCCATATCGCGGCGTTGCGCTGGGACGCGGTTTTGCCGGAGCTGCTCGGCATGAGCAAGATCGTCAGCGAGGATGCGGTGAGGCGCGGGCTCAAGGCGATCGATGAGGAAGAAGGCGCGACGTGGCTGCGTCGGCATCTCGGCCACTGTGTCGAGCAGCTGCTGAGCGAGCCTTGGGTTCTCGATGTCGATACGACGATCAAGCCTCTCTATGGCCATCAGGAAGGAGCCGTCTTAGGCTACAACCCCAAGAAGCCCGGGCGTCCGAGCCATTGCTATCACACCTACTCCATGGCCGGGACGCGGCTGGTTCTCGATGTTGATGTTTGTGCCGGCGATGAACATGCATCCAACCATAGCGCGCCGAGCTTGTGGGGGTTGTTGGATCGCCTGCCGCGTGACTTATGGCCAGCGTTGTTGCGCGGCGACTCAGGCTTCGGCAATGAGCCGATCATGCGTGAAGCGGAAGCGCGCAGACTTCCCTTTCTGTTCAAGCTGCGCCTGACCGCCAATGTCAAACGCATGATCGAAAAGCTCGCCTTTGATCGCGAATGGGTCAACGCCGGCGCTGGATTTGAAGCCAAGGAGAGCGCGGTTCGCTTGACGGGATGGACAAGGCAGCGGCGCACGATCGTGCTGCGTCGGCGCGTGAAGGACGCTCTGACGCTGGTGCAAAGCGACGATTGCGGCCAGCAAAGCCTGTCGTTCGCCGAAGTCGACGAGGCGGCGGAAGTCTACGAATACGCCGTTCTGGTGACGTCGCTTTGCGAAGAAACTGCGGTCTTCGGTCAGCTGTATCGCGATCGCGGCGACAGCGAGAATATTTTCGACGAACTGAAAAACCAATGGGGCTGGGGCGGCTTCACGACGAACGACCTCGCGCGCTGTCGCCTGGCGGCGCGGCTGCTCGCGCTGTTTTACGACTGGTGGAATATATTCGTCCGCCTCGCCGAGCCCGATCGGCATCGCGAGGCGATCACGAGCCGGCCCCTGCTGCTGTCCGCCATCGCAACGCGAACCCGACACGCGCGACAAACCACGATCACAGTGACGAGTTCGCACGCCGAAGCGACGCCCGCCGCCAAGGCGCTCGCTGCGGTCGCCGCGTTCCTGCGGAGCCTTGGTGAAAATGCGGAGCAGTTGACGACCCTGCACAAATGGCGCGCGATCCTCTCGCGCGCATTCACGGCGTTCCTAAAAGGCCGCCTATTGCGCCCACCGGCGCGCCTCGCGCCAAGTTGACGCAACCGCACGTGGCAAAACCGCACAAAATGCAAGACCGATATTCCATGCAACTGCCGTTTTCAGGATAATGCGTTTTGCGCCGCACATGTTAGGTGCTGCCCAGATGGTAACGGAGCCACACGCAACCAGCCGCCAGAGTTTGACTGCTATCCAGCCTCATCGACTGAAGCGGAGCCGCGTGCCCGGCATCTGCATGACTCGAGTCGAAGACGCAGGGCGCGCCCGCGGAACCGTCGACGACAGGGCAAATCACGAGACTTAGTTCGTCGACAAGGCCGGCCCGCAGAAAGGCGCCGTTGGTCACTCCGCCGCCTTCCAGGAGCAGGCGTTTCACCCCAAGTTCATGATTGAGCATTTCCAAGGTGAGGGGCAGGTCCAAATCGTGCTCCCCCGCGAAGATGTAGGAGACGCCTTCAGAGCGCAGCCCATTAAGATGCGCGTCCGAGACTTTGGTCGTGAGAACAGCGACGATAGGGTCGCCGCCGATGTCACTTCGCCCCCAGGCGATTTTGCCGTGCGCATCGAGCACGACGCCGTAGGCGTTGGCGTCCCGTTTGGCGAACCATGGCTCCCGAAGGAGGCTCGCCGGTGGCTGTTCCGCCGGATACGAAAGCGCCTTGGCAAACTCATGCCCCGTCACCCGCCCGACAAGCCACGCGTCACAGCCCAGTTCCTCGTGGAGGCGCTCGAAAATGCCGCCGCCGTTGAAACTCTGTGACCGCCAGCGGCTCGATAGTGTCCGCCCGTCGACACTGGCGGTCATGTGACAGATGACGTGAGGCTTCACCTTGAACCTCCCTCGCAGGCGTTCGGATCACGCTAGTGTTCTGTAACTAACATTTGAATCCCGGATCTGGGTCTGATTCAGTGCTGGGATGATGACACACAAACAAGTTCGCATCATCCTTGATCGAAGAGTCCGCGGTGAAGTGAAGCGTCTGCTGGCGGATGGCAACACCCCTCAGAAGATTAGCAAGCGTGCCAGGATTGTGCTCATGAACGCGGACGGTCATGGGGTGTCGTCGATCATGCGTGAAGTCGGGGTGACGAAGACGACGGTGTGGCGCTGGCAGGAGCATTTCCTTGAGGCTGGCATTGCCGGGCTGATCAAGGGTCGGTCCAAGCCGCCCGGCAAGAAGCCGCTCAGCCGGGCGATCAAGCTCGCGGTCGTGGAAAAGACCGTGAAGGAGCGGCCGGTCAACGCTACCCATTGGAGCATGCGGGCCATGGCTGAAGAAATGGGTATCAGCCACACCAGCGTGCAGCGCATCTGGGCCGAGCATGGTCTGAAGCCGCATCTCGTGCGCCGTTTCAAAATCTCCAACGATCCCGACTTCATCAGCAAGGTCGAGGACGTCGTCGGGCTCTATCTGGACCCGCCGGAGAAGGCTGTGGTGCTTTCGCTCGACGAGAAGAGCCAAATCCAAGCGCTCGATCGCACCCAGCCAGGGTTGCCCTTGAAGAAGGGTCGCGCCGGGACCATGACCCACGATTACAAACGCAACGGCACCACAACGCTGTTCGCGGCTCTCGATATCGCGACAGGCACCGTCATCGGTGAATGCCTGCCCCGCCATCGAGCCAAGGAATTCTTGAGCTTCCTCAGGAGGATCGACCGCGAGACCCCACCCGCCCTTGCCCTGCACCTAATCCTCGACAACTACGCCACCCACAAGACCCCGGACGTCAAGCGCTGGCTGGCTAGGCACAAACGCTTCACGCTGCACTTCACCCCGACGTCCAGCTCCTGGCTCAATCTCGTCGAGCGGCTGTTCGCCGAAATCACGCGACAGCGAATCCGACGAGGGACGTTCAACACTGTCGAAGAACTCAAGATCGCCATTGCCGACTGGATCGAACATCGAAATCAAAATCCGAAACCCTTCAGATGGACAGCCACCGCCAGTTCGATTCTCGCCAAACACCGCCGCGCCAAGAAAGCTCTCGCCTTCGCAAAGGCTGGATGCTTATGAATGAGTTGGAACACTAGTACTCGGAATCAAAGCTTTGTGACACGTCGGCCTTTGAAGCGGCGTTGATAGACCCGTTTCTTTTTCCATGCGAAGGGCTTTGCGTCCTGGTTGTACGCGGCGATGAAGGCATCGATGTGCTCCTGCAATTGCTTGATGGTGGTGAAGGAAGCCCCGCTCAGCGACTGGCCTTGCAGAATGGAAAACCATGTCTCGACCTGATTGAGCCATGATGAGCGCGTCGGGGTGAAATGGAAATGCACGTTGGGATGCTTCTTGAGCCAGCGCTCGTTCTTCTTGTGGGTGTTGAGGTTGTCGAGAACCACGTGAAGCTCGCGGTCTGGAAAGGCGGCAACAACGCTGTTCAGGAAGCCGATGAACTCGATGCGCCTGCGCCGCTTTGAATGTGCGGCGATGACCTTTCCAGTGGCAACTTCCAGCGCCGCGAACAGGGTCGTCGTGCCGTGGCGGGTGTAATCGTGGCTTTGACCTATCAAGGCTCGTCCGTTGGGCAGCTTCAGATAGCCTTGCGCCCGTTCCAACGCTTGAATCGAGGGCTTCTCGTCAACGCAAAGGACAATGGCCGTCGCCGGCGGATCGACATAGAGGCCGACCACGTCGGCGGCCTTGGCGGCAAAATCCGGATCGTTGCTCTCGCACCAGGACTTCCGTGCCGCCAGGTCGATTCGGTAGCGACGCAGGCAGCGCCAGACATACTGAACATCGACATCCCCCAATGCCTTGGCCAGCAGCGGCCCTGTCCACCGCGCAAATCCCGCCGGCGGCGGCTGGTCCAGAAGTCCCAGAATCCGCTTGTCCGTCGCTTGCGTATAAAGCGGCTTCTTGCCAGGGCGCGGCTTGTCTGCAAGCCCATCAAGACCGTGGTCGGCGTAGCGATGCCGCCAACGGCTAACAATCCGCGGCTGGACGCCCACCTCCTTGGCAATCGCCCGCGTACTCACACCGCCAGCCGCCAAAAGCACAATCCGCGCTCGCTTCAGATCGCGCTGCATCGTGCGCGGCGAACGGCATCGTGCCTCCAGCACCTTGCGATCGCCACGCCAAAGTCGAACTTCTCTTGCTTCGGGAATCATCCCGATCTTAAATCACGACTCACCCTTCTTGAAAAGGGGGTACTAGCACGCCTGATCCTGGCGCTTCCTCCCGTCGCGAAATCGTTGCGTAGGTCAGCAAAATCCCGCCATCCCTTGGTTCAACCGCATCCTGCTGGATCGCGCTACATGCCTTCACCGAAATATTCGCGCAACGGCGGCGTAGCGAAAGTCGCTATGTTTGAACAGGAATAGCGGCCTTTGCACGTAAGGGAGCGTCGTTTTGGTCCGTCGGAAAAATATGATTCTCGTAGCCGCTTTGATGCACGGTCTTGGAATAAGGGAGGGGCATGGCGCGTTCGAAAAGGTGCGCCGACCGATTATGTGTCGCCCGCAATTTACGCGGCCTGGCGCGAAAGGCGGAAGCCGCCAAGCTGCATGCCATTTTTCTCGCCGAGCAAATGGTGGCTAATCCCGGGAGCATTGCCGATCGTCCGTGCGGCGCGGTGGATACCATCGCTGCCCTGTCCTCATGGCCGCGGTAACGCAAAATCGGCCTAGCGGGTACCGGCTCGACGACCTACACGCAGCCGTTTGACTTGGCCCGGCGCTTTATCACCCTCGACCACCTTTCGAACGGCCGCGCGGGATGGATTTCGGTGACGACGGTGCATGCCGCGACGGCGGACGCGTTCGGAGCAGGGGCGCATCTCAAATCCGTCGATCCTATAGCCGTGCCGACGAATTCATCGATCTCGTCGTCGCGTTGTGGGAAACCTGGGACGCCGACGCACTTACCGGCGACAAGGCACGCATCTTTGCAAACGCATCCAAGGTCCACGAGGTCAATCATGTTGGGCCGAATTCGTGGGCAGCTGCCGCTTCCTCGGTCGCAGCAAGGCCGCCCCGTCATTTTCCATGCGGGCTCGTTGCCGCAAGGCGAGATCAAGCCGCACGCGTCGCGGATGTCGTGTTTACCGCCCAACATATGGCCGAAAGCGCCAAAGAGTTTCGGGCGGACATTCGCAACCGCGCCGCCGCGTATGGGCGCAATCCGGACACGATCAAGGTTCTCCCAGGAATCAACATCGTCCTCGGACGCACGATCGAAGAGGCGAACGACAAAAAAGCGGCGCTAGAGAATGCGCTGTCGGTCGATCAAAAGCTGCGCAGCATGTCGTTCCGATCCGGTTTGCCTGTCGAGACCTTGCGCGACTTTCTCGACCGGCCATTTCCGTTCGACAAGCTGGTTCCCGACGAGCAACTCCAAGGTGGCACGGGCTCGCGGAAAAGCACCGTCGATCTTGCGAAGGCCGAAAATCTGACGGTTCGCGAACTTTTGGCGCGCGCGCCGAGCGGGCATCACCACATCATCGGCACCGCCGACCTGGTGGCCGAAACGATGATGGATCGGTTGAAGGGCGGGGCGGTCGATGGTTTTGTTTTGATGATCGACGTGCTGCCGGAAGGCATGAACGATGTCCTCGGGTTGCTTGTGCCGGAACTGCAGAAACGAGGGGTCTTTCAAAAGAAATACGGTCATTTTCATCTACGAGATTCGCTTGGGATCGGCGCGGCCAGGCCGCTGGCGCGGAAAGCCATCGGCGCCCCGATGCTGGCGGAGAGGGCAGCCTGAAAAACGGACAAGAGCGGCCGCTGCTGGCGACATTTGGTTGGGCACAGCGTTACAGAAGGAGCCGATCATGCAGTATCGTCAACTTGGCAAGACGGGTACGCGCGTGTCAGCATTGGGGTTTGGTTGCATGGGCATATTGGGGACGAATGGACCGCGCCAACCAAAAGCAGGTTATGTCCGTCACAGCGGCCTTTCCGAGGTCGGTTCCGAGACGCTTCGCCGCGCTTCGAAAGTGCATCGATCTGCGATCTTCAAATCGAGTATTCCCCGGTTTCTCGAGGAATCGAAGACGGCATGCTTGCGACCTGCCGGGAATTGGGTGTTGCCATCACCGCCTACGGCGTGCTGTCCCGCGGACCGATCCCTCGACCCAGGTAATGGGCGACTATCATTAGGTTCGGCCAAATGATTGGATCCGTCAGGCCGGACGAGCAATTCCGCGGCGCGGTTGCCCTCTCGTGGGCAGCTACGAGCAAAAGGGAAAGGAAAGTAATCCATGGCGAAGATTTTATGTGTACTTTATCCCGATCCGGAAACAGGGCATCCGCCGAAATACGCTCGGGATGACATCCCGACCATCACCGGGTATGCCAACGGCCAAACCGCGCCTAGCCCCAAGGAACCTCTCGGTTTCAAGCCCGGCGAACTCGTCGGATCCGTGTCCGGCGCTCTAGGTCTCCGTAGCTTCGCGCAGAAGCACGGTCACGAGCTCATAGTGACCAGCGACAAGGATGACCCGAACTCGGATTTCGAGAAGCATCTGTCCGACGCTGAAGTGGTCATCTCCCAGCCTTTCTGGCCGGCTTATCTGACCAAAGAGCGCATCGCCAAGGCCAAGAAGCTGAAGCTGGCTCTCACGGCGGGCATCGGCTCCGATCACGTCGATCTCCATGCGGCCGCGGACGCCCATATCACGGTCGCAGAGGTGACCGGCTCAAACAGCATCAGTGTGGCGGAGCACGTCGTGATGATGGTGCTGTCGCTCGCTCGCAATTACCTGCCGTCGCACGAGATTGCCACTCATGGCGGATGGAACATCGCCGACTGCGTCGCCCGCAGCTACGACGTCGAAGGCATGCATTTCGGGACCATTGCCGCGGGTCGCATCGGCTTGGCGGTGCTGCGCCGTCTCAAGCCGTTCGACCTGAAGCTGCATTATACTGATCCGCACCGGCTCAGCCCGGACATCGAGAAGGAGCTGGGCCTGACTTTCCATCCCGACGCGGAATCGCTGATCCAGGCCGTCGACATCGTCAATCTCCAGATGCCGCTTTATCCGTCAACAGAGAACCTCTTCAACGACCGGATGTTCTCGCTGATGAAGCGCGGCGCGTATCTCATCAACACCGCACGTGGCAAGCTCGTCGAACGCGATGCCGTCGTGCGTGCCCTGGAGTCCGGCCGGCTCGCGGGCTATGCCGGCGATGTCTGGTTCCCGCAGCCGGCGCCAAAAAATCACCCTTGGCGCACCATGCCGTTCAACGGCATGACGCCGCATATATCCGGCACCTCGCTCTCTGCGCAGACTCGCTATGCGGCCGGCACGTTGGAGATCCTAGAGAGTTATTTCGCCGGCACGCCTATCCGCCAGGAATATCTCATCGTGGACGGGGGGGTGCTCGCTGGTACAGGGGCTAGGTCTTACAAGCTGACTTGACCCATACCAACACCGGAAACCCCCGCAGCGGCGGTGGTGCCATACCGTAAGTCGCCATTCCAGGTTCAGGTCGCCGCCGCTGAAGCCTTTATCGCCAGTCTCAAGGCCGGCCTTGGCGATGCAGTCGTCTCGCATTTGATGTACCGCGATGAGATCGAACGCCACGACCCCATGGTGGATTGGCTACGCTCATCTAACAGAACCCTTCGGGCTTCCAACGCGAGGGATTCTAGATGTGCCGAGCGGCATACCAGCGCGTGAGTACCGTGCAGCCTTTGGGTACTGATCCTGCTAAATCTCGTTCCCGTGATGGTGTGGACGGATGATCGCTCCGCAAGGGCCCAGGCACGCCCGCGAACTGGCTGAGCTGATCGAGGCCTGCGACGAAACAATCCCGTTTGAAGTGTGCGCGGCGCTGGCGGAACTCGTTCTTCAACTTCATCGTCTGGATGAAGCGATTGTGCGACTCGACCGGACTATCGCCAAGATGGCGCAGAAGGACGAAACGGCGCGCCGGCTGATGAGCATTCCCGGCTTCGGCCCGATCACCGCCTCGGCGATGGCGGCGACAATTCAGGATGCGTCCGGCTTCGCGGGCCCGCGCGAGTTCGCCGCCTTTCTCGGACTGACGCCCAAGCAGAACTCTTCCGGCGGCAAGCCGAAGCTCGGGCGAATGGCGCGCATCGCTTTCGCGATCTTGCGCAGCAAGACGGTCTATCGGGAAATTCCGGCGTAAGCAGCGCCGGCTGGGTTCGTGGCCGAGGCTCACCAAGAGCCAAGGCAACACAGGAGTCGAGGGTGACCAAGAGGTGATGCGCAGGAAAGCGGATTGATCCTGAAGCCCGTGGCGTTGTCTGCGAAGTCAAGCGCGCTCCCGTGATCAGGGCAAAGGATCAGCGGACAACATCAGGGCCAGCGAACTCATTCTCCGCGCAAAAGGCCGAAGACATGACCGCACCCACCACCAGCGTAATGCCGAAAATAACCCTTGATCAGCGGGCGCCGTCCCGACATGACAACGCCCTGCACCACCAAAACGTCCGACTGTAAGTGTGCGTCGTGAGAAGGTCCAACAGGTCAGCGGAGGAAGGAACCACCCGAACAGTCGTCGATTGAGTTCAGAACTCATGAGTGGCTCGGACGGGTAACTGTTCGGGCCGAAGCTTCGTGACAGAGGCTGCCCTTTGGGCGGTTGAGCGACTCACGCAGGCCGTCAAGTGAGTGAACTCTGAGCAGGCCTCGAAAGGCACATCGTGGACGCCGACCTGCCACTTAAGCGGCGAAGGCTCACACGGCTGGGATAGAAATCGACGAAGGCACCCACTCGGTCCTCTGGGGTAAGGGAGACGGGGTGCTGGGAACGGTTTGTTGGCCAACACCAGAGATCCAAGTCAGTTGTGTCCGTCAAGTTCCGGCAAAATGCTGGCGGTGGGATGTTGGCGTGGGTGGCGCGAAGCCACGCATAGCGCAACGCCGAGCGCGCCCGGCCACCATCCATGACTCTAGCGGCTTCCATCTCGCGCTCTTTGAGATGTTCCATGTTGAGATAGCGCGTGGCTTCGAGCCAACCTTCGTGGATCTCAGCGGAAAGTGCCCGCACCAACGTATTGCGGAGCCAACCGAGTTCGATCAGGTATGAGCCCTGAAAAACACGGCCTATCGCGCCTTCGGCGAGGTCGCGGACCTTGTTAGGTCAATTTGTCCTAGTCGCGTCGGTAGGTAACGCCTTCCGTCGGAGGAGTGTCGCGGGCCTTACGGGGGCGAAATGACGACGCCATCGCGATGTATTGGTATATATACAGCGTTGACGCTTTAAACATAAAACGACTATCGTTGATGCTCTAGGGGAAGGGCGATTTTCCGCCGATTTCCGCGACGCAAACGGGGCGAGTATGAGCGCGAAACCGTGGGAAACGGTCGATGGCGTACCGACCTACAAACTGTTCATTGACGGTGAATGGGTACAATCGTCGTGCAACACGATAGTAGACGATTTCAACCCCAGTACGGGCACGCTTTACGCCCGGATCGAGCAGGCGGGCGCCGAGGAAGTGGAACGCGCGCTGGCTTCGGCTTATCGCGCGAAGGACACTTGGGTGCATATCAACGACTGCACTGTCGCTGACGAACCGCATGTCCCTTTCGGCGGCGTGAAGAACAGCGGCGTCGGCCGGGAGGGCGGCGCCTATTCAATGGAAGAGATGACGGAGCTGAAGTGGATCACCATTCAGATGGGCCAGCGTCAGTTTCCGTTCTGATCACGCGATCTGACCGCCGAAATAGCTCCGTGGACACAGAGAGCGGTCCTCGGAAGTTGAGGATAGGCGCGGGTTGCGCGCGGTGGCAAGTGCGGATAATCTCTCGTTTAATTTTGTTGGACAAGCTTCGATACATGAAAAAAGCGCCATTTTTTAGCTCCACTCGCCAGGGCAGCCGCCCCGGTGCAGGCCCCGACTGAACTCTGCTAAACTTTTTGCTCAGAGGCGATAGGATGTGGGTGCCCGTTTACGCCCATTCTGAGATCGCAATTTGACCGCCTCCAGCACCCACGATATACAGCCAAGCCGTAAAACAAAAACCAGCACTGAGAGCGAACGACCGAAAATGGGTAGAGGTAACAATTTCCGCGAGCCACGGCGTCGCGGCTTTGATGACGACAATTATACAGACCGTGATGGGCGAGGCGGCGGTTCGCGACCGTTCCCGACGTCGGCATCACCCGTGGTCGAAGGCCCGCCCGCCGAGGCGACGGTGAAATGGTTCAATCCCGAGAAGGGTTTCGGCTTCGTAACATTGAGCAACGGCACGGGCGACGCTTTTCTGCACATCAAGGTGCTGCAAGGCGCCGGCCGCGAAACGATTTCGCCGGGCGCTAAGCTACGCACCCATGTCGGACCGGGACCGAAAGGACCGCAGGTGACGCGCATCCTGGAGATCGACGAAAGCGGCGCGACTGCAGAACCACCTCGGAGAGACAGGCCGCAGGCGCGACGCAGCATGCGCGACACCATTGATCTCTCTACGGCCGTTGAAGTCCGTGGGACTGTGAAGTGGTTCAATGCCGACAAGGGGTTCGGTTTTGTTGGTGCCGATGACGGCGAGAAGGACGTCTTCATCCATATGTCGGTGTTGGAGAGAGCCGGGCTGAGCACCGTCACCGAAGGCCAGCAGGTCACCGCGCGGGTCGTCCAAACACCGAAAGGACGCGAGGCTATTTCGATCGCGTTGGCCCCGTTCGACTGACGCGAGTTCGATCAATCCGGCCCGTCCAATGCGGAAACCCTATGGCGCTTTCAGCGCTAGGGGGTCTGGCATTGCACCGCGAGTCGAAGAATGGCGCTGGTATCGCGTTCGAGTTTGACGCGCTTTTCCCGGAACGGGGGTAAAGAATCGACGTCGGCCGTGAATTGGCGATCCGGTTCTTCGATTGTCGCAACTGAGTACATAAATAAAATTTCTTACTCAGTCGATGGAGACGTCAATTTCCGAAGTTAGCAGCTAAGCGGACATCACGTAAAACTCGACGCACTTCTATCCATTGACCCACTGTGGAACTCCGGCATCGGCAGCTTGGCCTGCCCTTTGCGCTGTAGGTCGTCATGACAATTGGCTCTGACGCTCGAAAGCGGACATTAGCCCGCAGCGTCAGTTGCGGGGCGCCTCGACGATTGGGAGCGCGGGAAACTATTGACCGAAGTCAATGAAGGGCGTTGGGCTAGTCCCCATATCGGAGCACCCCACGAGTAGTGCAAGCGCTCCCGAAGGTTGGCGACGGCTTTGGTAATAGAGACGATAGTCGGCATAGGGCGGGCACCAATCCGCAAGCACCCTCCTAAGACGCCCCTTAGCGATGTGGGCTGCGCCAAACCTTCCGGAACGTAGGCAAGTCCGAAGCCCGATAGGGCCGCATTGAGCATTTGGGATGCGCCGTTGAACGTTAGCTGCCACTCAACGCGGACCCGAATTTTGCGGCTATCCCTCTCGAATTCCCGTGCATACGGCCCGCCATGTGTGGGCAGGCACAGGTTTTTGCAGTTGCGACCGATCAGGTCCTGTGGCCGTTTTTGGTTCGGGCCGCTTCCTGAAATACGACGACGCGCCGACAACCACCATCCGCATATCCGGCCCGATCCGCACGGCAACCATATCCTTTGCGACCTGCTCGCCGGAGCGGACGCCCGCATCGTGATCTCGAATTTGCGGCGCTGAGCGTCCTGCAAGAGCGCCTGATGCCTGGCCGCGGGACCACACTGGCATCGGAGACGCCAGCATCATTATAAGTGCCGACCACCTTCCACTTCTCTCGCGCCGCGTGCTGGCGATGTATGGGGCGAGATCGTCGAGCAGGGTCCGATCCGCAGCATCCGCATACCCAGACGCTGCTCGCGTCGGTGCCGCTAGATGAATCCGGGGGCGAGGTGGCATTGCTGCAGCCAAACTAGAGTTTGATTCATGCTCGAGCGACTCTTCAGCCATAGCTCAGAAATTCCTGACGCGCTTGGGGCGGCGGGAGGGCAAAGCCGGAATGCGGGTGGCGGCTTGCGGCTGGAAATCCGAGGCGCTTCAACTTGACCGCCATCTCGGCGGCTTTGATTACCACGGCGACGCCGTTGAGAATCGGGGCGCCGTCGACGTTGGCGCTCGGATCGTCACCGAACAGCATCATCGGAATGCCGCCGGTCGGCACGATGATGTCAGCGCCGGCATCGATCAGACGTCGCGCCTCGCGCTCGAAGAGGGCCCACAGCTCGACCTTTTTGGTCGGCGCGGCGAAAGCCTCCATGCAGTCCGCGATATTGGCGTTGATGGCGCGAATACCGGCGATGCGTTGTTGCAGCCCATAGCGATGAATCTGCTCGCTGTGCGCCGGAATGAAGGCGGGATTGATCGCAAGCAGGCCGAGCTTGCGGCCCATCGTGCAGGCATGCAGCAAGGTCGCTTCACCGAGGCCAAGGACAGGGATATTCACAGACGCACGGGCGTCGTAGAGGCCGACGTCCTGAAAATGGTTCATGAAGAAGACGTCATAATTCTCGCGCTCGGCCTGGATGGCGCCGCGGATCACCTCGCGCGAGAAGCGGTGTTCAGACAGCGCATGCACCGTCGTGACCGAGGGCGTCATGGTCTTGAATTCCAGCTCAAAATCGGGATCGGTGCAGGCCTTTATGTGCGGCAACAGCGTCGCCAGGTAATTGTGGTGGGCAACCTGATCGGTGGCGCCCTGCGCCCAGATGCGAAACGTCTTCGTTGTGGTCAATTCGCCCTCCCAACACATTAGTGCATGATACGAGCCGCCGGCGCCCATGCTACGGTGACATCGGGGAGAGATCGAATTGGTCGCTGATGGCGTCTATGGCGTCATCCGTTACCCTCAGTACGCCAGCATTTTTCTTGCGCTTTTCGGGCAACTCATGCATTGGCCAACGATACCAACGGTGCTGCTCTCTCTCTGCTCATCTTATGTCCGATTGACTCGCCGCGAGGAAGCCCGCCGCGCCAGCAGTTATGGTGAATGATGCTCCCCGGCTTCCGTAGTCAACAGTCTGCGACCTTTCTGGCGATGAGCCTCTACCGCTACGCGACGAGAAGTTCGAGAGGTGATCTCTCGAAAGTCGGCGCGTTCCCGTTCTGGGCCTCATCGGTATCATTATCGCCTCGCTCCTGGCGCAGCCTCCGCTATGATCGGGCTCAACGGCAGGAAGCTCGACGATGACGCAGGCTCCAGCACCCGGGTTCAAGACCGACCCCGACTACCGGATCACGTTCGAGCCGTCGCCGCGGCGCGTGCGGGTCAGGTTCAACGGCGAGACCATCGCCGACAGCCTCGCGCCCCATCTCTTGTTCGAAACGCGGCACCTGCCGGTCTATTATTTCCCGCACGGCGATGTGCGGATGGACCTGTTGCGCCGGACCGACCACCACACCTACTGCCCCTACAAAGGGACAGCGTCCTATTGGAGTATCGCGGTCGGCGACCGGCTGTCCGAGAACGCGGTCTGGGGCTATCCCGAACCGTTCGCCGAAGTCGCCGCGATCAAGGAATATGTCGCGTTCTACTGGGACCGCGTCGACCATTGGTACGAGGAGGACGACGAGGTTTTTGTCCACCCGCGCGATCCCTACAAGCGGGTCGACGTCGTAAATTCGTCGCGCCCAGTGAGGGTGATCGTCGGCGGCGAGACCATTGCGCAGAGTACGCAGGCGCGCTTTCTCTACGAGACCCGCCTGCCGACGCGCTACTACATCCCGCCCGAGGACGTCCGCATGGACCACCTCGTGCCCAGCGACAAGGTCACGGCGTGTCCCTACAAGGGCACGGCGCACTACCATTCGGTCAAGGTCGGCGACCGGGTGTTTCCCGACATCGTCTGGCACTATCCCGACCCGATCGCAGAATGTCCGAAGATCAAAGGATATTTGTGCTTTTTCAACGAGCGGGTCGACGAAATCCAGGTCGATGGCGTCTCGATGCCGCGGCCGGTGACGCGGTGGACGAAGGGTTAGGCAGCGAGCGCCCCGACCAGCGCGGCCTGGTTCCGCGACCGTCTCCTCGCTCATTTGGCTAGCGATCCTCGTCCTTCCCATGCATGTGCTGTGCGAATGAGTGTTCAGATGAGAGGATGATCGTTTGGCGCCTGCACGCCCCTTGGTGGGGCGTGGGCGGTTTTCTCGATTTCCGCAGCTTTGTTCAATCAGATCAAAAGCGGTATGAAAGGCCGCCACTGAAGAGCTGGGTAAAGACCCACTAATACTGACCGGTTGGTTTCCGCTGCGATCGATGGGCCGCGCCCGGCGCGCGTTGAGTGCATCGATTGGCGGTGTCACACCCGAGTTACGATCACCACCGGAATTTCGCGGGTGGTGCGCTTCTGGTAATCCGCATACTGCGGATACATCGCGACGAGGCGGGGCCAGAGCCGCGCTTTCTCCTCCGCGCTCGCACGCCGTGCGGTGGCGCTGGATCGCTGGCTTCCGACCTGCACCGTCACCCGCGGGTCGGCCTCCAGATTGAGGAACCAGGCCGGATGCTTCGGGGCGCCGCCGAGCGAGGCCACGAGTACGAGGCTCCCGTCATCCTTGAGATACAACAGAGGCGCCGTGTGGCTGCGACCTGATTTGCGCCCCGTCGTCGTGAGGAGAAGGATCGGCGCTGCGCCCATCTTGCCCATTACGCGGCCGCCGCTCAGCCGGTATAGCCACACGTTGAGCGCGATGAAGACTTTCATGAGGAGCTTCATGACGAACTCCCGTTGCTGCAGCGCGGCCGGAGGTGACGCGAGAGAAAAGCGCCGCGGGCTTGTCCGATCCATCCTATCACGCCGGTCTTGCCGTCAACGACGAGCCCGGGACGTGCTCGCGGGGTACGGGTGTCCACCCCATAGTTGCCGGGAACTGGCCTCATGGGGAACTCACTATAGATAGCACCATCAACTCCGGTTTCCCTGCCTCGATGCACCTCGATACGCCACGTCGCGACCGAGGTAGCCATCACTCCAATGGCCTTCTATCGGCACTATAAGAACACGCAGAGGCTCCGTCTTAAAAAGAAGCGGGGAACGCCGCACATTCAAGTTCCAATTTGCCAATCCACTCATACAACCATTTGTTGCGATGAAGAGCATCGAAGCGGGGATTATCACGAACGTCATGCTCGAAAAATTTCAGCGTTACTCGCCAGCGGAAACTTTCCATCTAGCCTTAGACCTTACGGGCAATGTCCCTTCGCTTTCGGGACTTAGCTTTCCAGCGAGCTTCGCCGCCAATCTAGGCCGCAAGCCCTACCCGCTTGCGCCTTCCGGGTCATCTCTTCTTCTTCATCCTTGACCTGGCCGGTCGCGATAGGGGCGCAGTAACTGGCATGGTTCACAGCCTGCTCCCGGTGCGGCAGCGGCTGCGATGCGTAACCTGCCATTTTGATTCACATGCGTGAAGAATACATTCCCTAGAAATCACGCGATGATATGGCCAACCTGCATAAAATGTTGACCTGTAGACCAGCCCGCAACGAGGCCGAAGGCCACGTTAAAGCTACAACCGATCAAATGACTGATGAGATGCATTTCATGCCGCGTGGTTGATTATGCACATACTTTCACCATGTTTCGTCTCATTGCTGGGGCAAGCCTTTGCCAGGTTAACCCGCATCCCGCCCGTATGTAATTATCGGTCGACCTTCCTCCAGCGCCGCAAACCGATCGCGCTCGGCCTGGTCCGATGTTCTTGAACGTAATGGAGACGAGCGATGGCAGGTCGGCAAGTTGCGCTGTATTTTGCATGGAGCCGTCCGGATGAGGTTGCGGCACCGCTTGGCATTTTGGAGGATCGGTTTCCAACATTGTTCGAGCTGCGCCGGATGTTCTGGCCGCGGTTCGAGCAATTCGCCGACCCGGTGAAATTCGATCAGGGCGTTGGGGGTTTTCTCGACAACATACAGCTCGCGAATTTCAAGCTATTCGCCGATTTGGCTGCCTCGTGGACCGGAAATCCGGTTAAGCGTGCCGAACGTAGGACGGACACCGGTCTATGCACCCTCGATGCCGAATTTCTCGTCAGCGTCGATACACTCGTCGTCATCAGCTTCAACTCGTGCCGGACAGAGCAGCGGGCCAGCGATGCGGAGATCGGCGCCATCCAGTCATTTCTCGACGATCCCGACTACACGCTTTTCATTTGCCCGCACCATGCCATCGGTAGTGCAAACGAGCTGCCCGAGAGCGAACGACTGGCGCGGCGAGTACTCGAGTTTCATCACCATGGCGATCCCGTGATCCCGGCGAGGCAGTGCTTCGGCGATTTCGGCATTTCGCTTCTGGGTGGGCTCGGTTTGTCGGTCAGGAACCGCTTTGGCCTACGTCCCGCAAAACTGCCGGATGGTTCGCCGGCGCCGCTCAACATCGTCGCCGAGTTGGATCGGTCAGGGCTGATGAAGGGAGTTACGACCTTCAATGTCCATGCGCACCTGCCGCACTTCGAGAGACTGGGCGACAGCGTGGCAAAGTTGGACGTGGTGGCTCGCCAACCGATAGATTTAAGCGCCCCGCCACATCCATTCGCCGCGGAGGGACGACGCGACTTCGATGCCTTGCTGCAATCGAAGCCGGATATATTTCGCGGTCGCCTGTTGATCTGCGATACGACAACGTGGAGTTCCACGGCTGGCGGCGTCGACAGCCTGCAACGTTTCTGGCAAAACGTCGCGCTGTTGAAACGCGTTGTCGAATAGACACCCCAAGTGTGGAGTGTCGGATGCCTTTCCCCACTTGTGGTTGAGCGGATGGCTTCAGCCTTTGTTCTCCACCGCGCATAGCGCCAGTGGGGACGGTGGCAGTCTCATTTCGGCTGACTCTAGGTCCGCGGCGCAACAAGCGAGCGCTCAAGTTTCATCGGCTAACCCCCTTGCCTAAGATCAAATCGCTGAACTAATGAACGGGCACTAAGGGAGGAGGACCCGGAAAGGTAGTCAGGTTCTGCAACGCCGCCACAATTTCCGGTGCCGGCCCGTAGTTGCGCAGGATTAGATAAAACGGTCCGGACGGGGCCGGCAGCCAGTTCGCTTCCTTGTAGGGGCCTGGGTTGTCATGCTGCACAAAGAGCGCAATGGAGCCATCGACGTTGCGTTTAAGGTTCTATCGCTACCGAGGGCATAACGGCTGATCGGGTTGGCGATGGTGAGAAACGTCACACCATCATACATTGTCATCGACCAGAAACCGGGCGATATGAACTTCAGATAGGGCATCGGTTCCTTAAGCGTTATCGTGTATCGTTTGGCACCCGTCAAAAGGCGGGAATTGCCGTCGAGGAAAGCCGAATAGTAGATCGACTCTGCTGGTGTGTTTGAGGCCAGACCGAACCCGGCAACGATCGCGCGCGACACATAGTCGGCACCGGCCATGCCGACATTTGGCGGCGGAATCACCCAACCCTTGGCTAAGCCGCCACCGAGGGGCAACGAATTGTTCATTGTCGGGCCGATTTCCTCGGCCGCGCGGTTCATCTGCTCAACGACGAGCGGATCGACGTTCTTGCGTTGCCACTGTTCGCCCAATTTGATCCCGAGATATTGGTAAAGCGGAAGAACTGATTTGATTTCGCTCTGCGGCGGCGGGTTTTCGTTCATTGCTGCGGAAAAGATTTCCCAGAATTGCAGCGGATCAACAAACCGCATCTGGCTGCTGGCGACCTTGGGATTAATCTTTGGAAGCGTATAGGGGTAAGAAACGCCGGCGGGCCCTGGGCCGCCAATATAGAAATCAATGTCTTGGGTAAGGGCCAAACACGAATCGCGAGAAGCAGCGCCTCCTATCCTTTCAGCAGATCCTTGTATATCCGGCCGCCCTTCATGATCATTGCCAAATTCGTATCGGGCTTTTCCAGAAGTGTGATGTCGGCGATCGGATCCCCATTGACGACGAGGAGATCAGCCAGCGCGTCTTCTTCGACTACCCCCAGCTTTCCCGGGTAGGGATTGCGCGGTCCGGACAAGGAGAGGAGTTCCCCATTGACTGAGGTCGCCATTCGGAGAATGTCCACGTTTTCGTACCACCGCCGGAGATGGGTCATCATGACGCCCTGACGAGTGGCCAGGTCGCTGGAGAAGAGTAGATCAGAGCCGAACGCCGTCTTGATTTTGTGCTCCTTCACGAGCGGGTAGAGCGTATTCGTGCCTGCGAATACTTGGAGCGCATTGAGCCTACTCTGGCCGGTCAGTCGGCCAGTGTCCTCTTCGCTAAGAAACGGTTGGGTGCTGAGCCATACGCCCTTGTCCGCCATAAGCTTCGCGGTTTCTTCGTCCATGAGATGGCCGTGCTCGATGCACTGAGCGCCGGCCCCCAGCGCGCGCCGGATCGCGACCGGCGGGTAGGCGTGAACAGCGACATAGGTATTCCTGTCGGCGGCAGCCTCGACGGCGGCTCGCATCTCGGGTTCGCTGAAGGTCAACATGTCCAGTGTCGTGCGCGGCGAAGAGACGCCGCCGCCGCCTACAAGCTTGATCTGAGAGGCGCCTTGCAGGAGCTGTTCTCGGACGCGGAGCCGCACTTCGTCAGCGCTGTCGGCGATGTTCGAGGCGCCGCTCTGCTCCAGAAAACTGACCGGGCCGCCAGGTCGACGCGGCAAATCGGAGAGCGGCCGCAAGTCGCCGTGCCCCCCGGTAGTGGTGATCATGGCGCCCGAGGGAAAGACGCGCGGTCCCCGAGTGAGTCCGTCGTCGATCGCCTGCTTGAGCGCGAACGATGGCCCGCCGAGGTCGCGAACCGTGGTGAAACCGCGCATGAGCGTGCGCTCCGCCTCGGCCGCCGCCG
This sequence comes from uncultured Alphaproteobacteria bacterium, assembly GCA_963804725.1. Classification (GTDB taxonomy): domain Bacteria; phylum Pseudomonadota; class Alphaproteobacteria; order ATCC43930; family CGMCC-115725; genus JAATGI01. The sequence continues at coordinate 1,217,744 of CAWDRN010000001.1, forward strand.
CAAGAAAGATATAGCCGATGTCCGCGGAAAATAGGTTTGAAACGCTAAGTCCGGCAAAGATCGCGTGCCAGTGCGCATCAATGAGGCCGGGCATGACGGTCCGGCCGCCGCAGTCGATGACCCTCGCACCTTCAGGAGCCGCTACGTCGCCGGTCTCAATCGCTTTGACACGATCCCCCTCGATGAGGAGGCGGTGCCCTTGGCGCGATTCAACGGACCTTCCATCGAACAAACGGAAGTTCGTGAAAACGATCGGCGAGCGCGATGCTTCAGGTTGGGCGCCGGCTCGGTGCACGAATCCGATCGCGGCAAGCGACGCGCCCATTCCGGCCACGAACCCGCGCCGCGAAAGAGCGGCGTTGATCCGGTGGTTCACCGATTGAATGACCGGCCCGCAACAGACACAACCGCCGACCCCGCTCATCTGACGGTCATCGTCTGACATAGACAAGTACATCTGAGGCTCCGAGAAAATGTTCATGGGAAATCTCATCACGTTCAAGCTTCACTCCGGTTGCAACAAACTGATCATCAACACTTCCGAACATCTCTGGTCTCCGATGACTTATTCAACCTCTTGTTGGCCGCCTTGGCATCAGGTTTGCTGCATCATTGCCAATGGGCAAGCTTCGATGTGTGCCCGATACCTGGATTGAAGCTGTTGTTGGGGTCGAGCGATCTGTAGTGATTCACCAGAGACGGCTTCGCATGATACAGATGTCCGACGTTATGCTCCGCTGGATACTCCGCGCGCCTCTGATCGAGGATGCGCCACATCTCATGCTCGACCTCCATTGGGTCGAAGCCCTTCTTAACAACGTAGTCCTGATGAAAGACGTGGCAGAAGAAGTGGCCATAGTAGAGCTTGTAAATGAGCTTAGAAGTTATGGCGTCAGGTAGGTGTTCGAACCAGCTACGCTCGTTGCGAGGGAGAGCAACGTCCAGTGCGACAATGTCGGACACTTTACGCCGGTGTATTGCACGATAGCGAATGGCGGCGCCGGCTGCTGCGAAGCGGAGCAAGAATGCCTTTTCGCCTTCTTTCGGCGTGCACTCGAAAAAGGCGCCCCGCGCCGATGGAAATTTCGAAGATAGATAGCTCCGAGCCTCTTTAATACCAGCGTCTGTCATTTTCAGCATCAGATGGTGCTCGAAGCGATTACGATAGTCATATAGCCGCTCAGGGAGGTATTTCGGAGTGAGCTTTGTCGAGAGGTACATAATCCAGTCGGACGGATCCCGCGGTAGAAAGGAGAAGCGGCTGCAAAACGCGTCGAACTTGCCTTTCAGCGCGAATAGGAAGGGCAACCTGCTTGTGCCCAGGTAGAGGATTGAGAGGACTGTGTCCTTCCCATATTTCTCAGCCACGTCGAAAGCTTCTCGATGCAGATACTCCCCTTCGATAGGGAGATTTTTGAAGGCGCCAAGTATATGGCGTCTGATCTGCGTGAGTTCGTCCGGGTTGTTCGTCCCAATGTAAAATACCGCGGTCCGTTCCTCTTTCGGGAAGGTGTCTAACCGGACTGCCAGTATCATGGCTTTGCCCGCACTTCCTGCGGATTCGAATAGCCGCTTCGGATCCGCATTGAACCGAGAGGGCGTTTCCTTATCGATTTTCCGGACGTGCTCTCGATAGTCATGATCGGAGCAATGCCGGTCCGGATCGTCCTCGATCTCGTCCTGACGGAAGTCACCTGCCTCGACGCGCTTCAGGATCATTTCGGCGTCATTGCCAAGTTTGATGCCGAGATGATTGACGAGGTGGACCTGTCCAGCGTCGTCGATCTGCGCATAGAGCGTTATCTGGGTGAAGGCGGGGCCACGATGGATCAGCGCCCCACCGGAGTTGTTGCAGACACCGCCGAATACGGATGCGCCTATGCAAGATGACCCGATAACCGAGTGCGGGTTCCGTGCGATCGAGTTTAGGGCTTCTTCGAGTTGGAACAGCGTCGCGCCTGGCAGGCAGGTGACTTGCTTCCCGTTCCTGATGAGGTGGATCTTGGCGATCCGGAGGGTATTGATAATGACAATCTCGCGGTCGTAGGTATCTCCATCCGGCGTCGAGCCTCCGGTGAGTCCCGTGTTGGCCGCTTGCATCAGGATGATGTTGCCCGCCTCGGCACATGCTCGCAGGCTCCGCCACATCTCTACGAGTGATCCTGGATGGACCACGGCGAGCGCTGGACCGTCGCCGAATCGAAAACCTTTGCGAAAGCGACAGTGGCTGAGCGGCTTGTCAGAACATTTCTCGCTCCGACGATCTTCTCCAGATTGGAGATGAGCTCGGCGTTGGTCTGAGATCGCTGGCCAGAGTGGGCGCTTTGGCTGGAGGTTGGCAACGTCGCAGTACTCCATGCAGTTCTCCAAGAAATGGTGGCCTGTGCCGCAGAGCGACGGCGACAGAGGAGTTGATCAACTACGATCAACTCGGGGTAAATCCCCACCCCACGGTTGATCGCACGAAGCGCTGACCCGATTCGCCCGTTCAGATCGATGCGATCGGACGGCTGCCATTAGCCAGGACTGGCGAACCAATCGACACGACCCCAGTCAGCGCGGAACCGGGCCGCAGGGGCAAGCTGCGCCTGCCGGAGCTCTATTATCGAAAAGCCCCACCGTTGGGCATCCCCCAGAGGGGAGATTGCCCTGGTCCAATAGGATATTCGATGCACGACCGTTGCGCAAAGGATCGGCGGCCTTGGGATGCGGGACGGAACCGGAAACCAAACAAACTTAGACCGCACTAGGTAAGGGCGATCAGGTTCGACTTGGATCGCGAGCGAAGGATGCGCAACCGCGCATTGGAGCGTACTGCCCGCCGGCCGCAAACGTGTCACTATCTTCCGGTCGCTAGTTCTCGGATGACGTGGGTCGCGCAGCAACAGAAGGCGCGCAGATTTGAGCTGCGCGCAACTCTAGGTTTGGCACGACTCTATAGATCCACGATATTCTACCAAGGCCTACTTGCCGAGATCGAAGCTGAAGGCGACGCCGAGGGCGTCCCTAACTCGCATCGAAGATTGATCTGTCATGACCGTTCCAGCGTTTGACGCCTGTCGAAATCGAAGACTGTTTTTGCATACACAAGGATGCGATAGGACGAGGCGCAAATCGCTGCGCATATCGGCAGTAATTGCGTAACGCAGATCGCGGCGCACGACGTTGATGCCGTACTGAATGAGGTACGCCGCCGCCGCGGCATCATCGTGCCGATCGATAAGGCGTTTTCGAACCTTGACCCTGAGCGAAGATCAAACCTTGGGCCGCTAGGAACTGCTCGGTATGGCAAATGAGCAATGCCGTCGCCCGAATCTGCCTGCGTGGGCTGAGGTAGAAATCAAATGGACTCGGCCAGAGCACGATCCCAAGCCGTGGAGAACGGCGACTAACCGAACCCTTGCGGCTGAAATGCGAGCGGGGCGGTTCGCTGGCTTGCGAGCGCGCCAACGTCGAACCCGGGATCGTTGAGTAGGAGGCCGATGATCCGGTTGGCTCAGCGTCAGCTCAGAAGTGTGGGGCACTCGCAGTTGTGGGCGAGATGTGCCAAGATCGTCCAGAGGAGCGCTCACGCTTCGGGAGAGATGGGCCAAGATGAAATTCGCCACCGCCGCCGCCGTCGCGTTACTGGGTACAGCTCTTATCGCGGCGCCGATGAGGCAAGCCTCAGCGCATGGGCCGTTCTGCGGTCCGTTCCTGCCCCTTTGCCTCTTCGGCGCTATCGTCACCGGCGCCGCCGTCGTGGCGACGGCACCTTTCGCCCTAGCCGGCGCAGCCTTCGCCGGGCCCGGCTATTACCCTCCACCGCCACCGGGCTATTATCCACCCGCTTATTACCGCCCGCCGCCTCAGGCCTATTACCCGCCGCCTGGTTATTACTATTCATCGCAGCCTCCTTACTATGGCAACTAAGCCGGCGTAATCTTTCCAGGCCATGAACCGCAAAATAGCGCCCGCCCTCGAGAGCGCGGCGGTTCCCGCGAAGGCCGGCCGCAAGGGCCTATATTGCCGTGAAGGGCCAAGCTTATCGCCTGGCACTATTGGGCCTTACCGATGAGCAAATGGCTGACGGCTTCGGCGTCACTGAGCTCCCCCTTAATTCTCGGAAGCACGAACACGCTTATTTTCGGCAAACTCTTCTCGACGGCCAGGTGATTGCAGATTTTGAGGTCGCCGAAAGCCTTTACAAACGAAGCCTCGGCTGGTCGCATGAATCATCGAAAGTTGTGCTGCCAGCCGCCGCCGAAACACCTGTTGTTGTCTGGGATCGAAGCTGAAGGCGACGCGGCGGGCGCAATGATCCGGATCGACGAAGCGCTCGCTCTCGCCGCCGAGACAGGAGTGTAGCGATGCTTTCCCGCACCGCTGGCGCGGCGAGATTCTGCTGAAGCTCGATCCAGCCAATACGACGCTGGCACGACTTTTTCGATGAACCGTTCCGCCGACGCCGACTCCTTCGACCGGACGCTTCCTGACCGAGCCGGTGAAATCGGGCGCGCGGCGCTGAAGTCGTCTACCAACGAGGTGCGGACGTCATCGAACGAGGTTCGGTGGTCGGACCGCATTTTGACCGGCGTCTGTTTAGTCCCGGAATCGAACGCGAGCGTATCGCATCGCGTTTTAATCAGGATGATTATCGAAAGCAAACGGCGCGAACCTTGACTCGTGCCAGCTTCGGCCTTGTCCGCCTTCCGGCGCTGCGGCTCATGTTAACGGAGATATTAGCGGCGGTTCCAACGTCGGAAGTATTGAGTTGCATCATCAACCATGATGCCAGCATAACAGATCGTGTATTCCGAAATACATAGCAGTGCCTCAACTTCCACATCGAGGGCGCTGCTCAGAGACGCTGAGGCGCGCCTCCCGTAACGTGCGGCCGCCGCGAATCGAACGTCCCTACGCGCCACAACATCAGGGCCGATTGAGCACTGCGGTGATCCGGTCCACTTTCTCCGGAGTCAACGCAGCTTCGCAAAACGCGAGACGGCACGAGTGAACGCCCGAGTGATTACAGCCGATCTACCGGCGCCGGCGCTTTGGCGACTTCTTTTCGGGGCGCGCCGGCCGATCACGTGGTTGCATATGCGGTGTGCTTCGAGCAGACGGTGGAGCCAGAAGCCGTCGTAGCCCGCTTCGTAGCAAGAAACGATTTCTACGCGCTTCCTCGTTTCTCCGGCAACCCGCGTCCGGATTCGCTCGCACAGATCCAAGAGCCCCTGCCCGTCGCAGGGCTTCAACGTGTAGCGGCTGATCTTGTTCGACAAGGGCGTGTTCACGGCAACAATCCAACTCTTCTTGCTCAATTCGATTGCAAGAACACAGCGTACGGCGTCATCATCACCTCCGGCGGGCGGCAGGTTGTTCACTGTCCGGGCTGCCATCAGTATCATCTCCTATGCACTGGTGGTGGGTTGAGACCGACCTCGTAGCAGCTTTCAGCCCGCTACGCCTGCATAGGATCTAGCGCGAGACAAGAGTGCAGGGGAGGAGTGATATGCCAGACGCAGCGGTTGCGGCACGTTCTTCCGAAGCAACAACCGGCGGTACGGCGCAACAGGTCGATGTCGCCGTGGTCGGGGCCGGGTTTGCCGGCTTGTATGCCCTCCATCGCCTGCGCAAGACCGGCTTCTCGGCGGTGGTGCTCGACGAGGCCGAGGATGTCGGCGGTACTTGGTACTGGAACCGATATCCCGGCGCGCGCTGCGACATTCAGACCGTTGACTACACCTACACCTTCGATCCTGAATTGGAGGGCGCGTGGCGATGGTCAGAGAAATACGCAACGCAACCCGAAATCCTGCGCTACCTCAGCTTCATCGCCGACCGCTACGATTTGAGGGGCGACATTCGCTTTCGGACCAGGGTCAAGACGGCGGAGTGGGATGAGGACGAGCAACGCTGGCTGCTCGCGACCGACAATGGCGCGAGCGTCTCCTGCCGCTATTACGTCATGGCGACCGGCTGTCTCTCGGCGCCCAAGCCGCCGGAGATCGACGGCATCCACGACTTTAAGGGCGCAGTCCATTTCACCGGCCGCTGGCCGCATCAGGAGGTCAACCTCGCTGGCAAGCGCGTCGCCGTTATCGGCACGGGCTCCTCGGGGATCCAGGCGATCCCGATAATCGCCGAGCAGGCCGCCCATCTCACCGTCTTCCAGCGCACGCCGAACTTTGCCTTGCCTGCCCACAATGGTCCCGCGCCAGCCGATCGTGTTGCCATGCTGGAAGGCAGCCGCGCGGACTATCGCGAGCAGGCCCGCTGGTCGCTCGCCGGCGTGCCGTGGCCGCAACAAACCGCGGTCAGCTGGCAGCTAAGCGATGCCGAGCGCCGCGAGCGCTTCGAGAAGGCTTGGGCCACGGGCGATCTGATCTGCATCCTGACCCAGCTCTGGGCCGACCAGAGCGGCGACGTCGACGGCAATACGTTGGTTGCCGACCTGATCCGCGAGAAAATCCGCACGATCGTCACGGATCCCAAGACGGCGGCAACGCTGACCCCGTTCGACCACCCGTTTGGCGCCAAGCGTCCCTGCCTCGATACCAACTACTACGCGACATACAACCGCTCCAACGTCACGTTGGTGAACCTCCGGCAGGAACCGATCAAGGCGATCACGGCCTTGGGCATCACCACGGACAGGCGCACTATCGATCTCGATATCATCGTGTTCGCCACCGGCTTCGATGCCATGACCGGTGCGATCACCGCCGTGCATCCGATCACGGGCCGCGAGGGAAAGGAGATTTCCGCTGTCTGGGCCAACGGCCCGCAGACTTATCTGGGGCTCACCGTGGCAGGCTTCCCAAACTTGTTCATGATTACGGGCCCCGGCAGCCCATCGGTGCTGTCGAACATGATCGTGTCGATCGAGCAGCACGTCGACTGGGTCGTCGATCGCCTGGTGGCGATGCGCGAGGCCGGCTTCACCGCCATCGAAGCGACTGAGACGGCGCAGGGCGGCTGGACGCGACATCTCGCCGACTGCTCCATGCTCACGCTGCATCGCCTCGCCAACACCTGGTACACGGGCGCCAACGTCCCCGGCAAGCCGTGGGGCGTGATGCCCTATACCGGCGGCGTCGGCCCCTACCGCGCCATCTGCAACGAGGTCGCGAGCCGCGGCATGCTAGGCTTCAGGCTCAGCGCGCCCGACGTGCCCGAGCAGTGCAACGACGGCGAGATAGTACGCCTGCAGCCAGACGTGCGGCTGGTGCTGAGCATGATGGCCGACATGAAGTTGCCGGCAATCGAGTCGCTTGGCGCCGCGGGCGCGCGCGCCTTCGTGACCATGTTCAACGCCGAGCGTCCCGCCGGTCGGCCGGTCGGCGCGGTCGTCGACGGCACCCTCCCCGGCACCGACGGTCCGCTCCCCTATCGTCTCTATCGGCCGGCGACGCAGGGACCGCATCCGATCGTCGTCTATTTCCATGGCGGCGGCTGGGTGCTGGGCGACGCGCAATCCGACGATCCGTTCTGCCGCGACATGTGCCGGCGCAGCGGCATGATCTTCGTCAGCGTCGGGTATCGTCATGCGCCCGAGCACCGCTTCCCAACCGCGGCGGAGGACGGCTACGCCGCGACGCGCTGGATCGCCGAGCACGCGGCCGAGCTCGGCGGCACGCCGGGGCCGGTCCTGGTCGCGGGCTGGAGTGCCGGTGGCAACATCGCCGCCGTCACCTGCCAGCTGGCGCGCGATCGCGGCGGTCCGCCAGTCGGGGGCCAGCTTCTATTGTGTCCGGTCACCGACTCGACGTTCGATCGCCCCTCCTACAGCGAGAATGCCGAAGGCTATTTCCTTACGCGCGCTCTGATGTACTGGTTCTGGGACATCTACGCCTCGCCCGCCGACCGCACCGATCCGCGCGCCGCGCCGCTTCGCGGCAAGCTTGCGGGCCTGCCCTCGGCGTTTGTGGTGACCTGCGAGTTCGATCCGCTGCGCGACGAGGGTGTCGCCTATGCCGAAGCGCTGCGCGCAGCCGGCGTGCCGGTCGAGCACTTGAAGGCCCGCGGCCACTTCCACGCGTCCTTCACCATGGTCGACGTCGTAGTCACAGGTGTCAGCGGCCGTGCGAGGATGGCTGACGCGTTGCGTCGATTCGCGGGGCTCCCCCAAGATGCGGGACAGTTCCAGCCGGATAGGAACGCTTCGCCACCGGATGCGATCGCCGCCGCGGAGAGCGCGCTAGCCGCTTACGTCAGTTGGACCCGTCGCGCGCAAGCTCAGAGCTTGAGCCTTTTTGCGATTTTGAGGCGAGTGGCGAAGGACCATTCGAGCATGGTTGTTCAAACCCTGCTGCCGCCACGCGACCCATCGTTGAAGTGCCTGTGTGGTCTGACCGCGCCTGTCGCATGCCATACTGGTGCCGCTCGTGCCCAATTTCGCTGACGCCGTGTTGCGGGTGATTCCGCTGGGTGCGTGAAAGCTTAGGTGCTGTGCTCGACTTGATCGCGGAATTCAAGTTCGGGCGCTTGAATTTCATCGAAGTTCATTCCGTTCGAGAAGGTTTCTCGGGAGACATCGGTCTGACATCCCAGGGCAGATTGCCGCGTTCCAGGGTTTACGGGCTATGCCAATCCTCAAGCCCGAGCCCGCCGATGCGATCGAATTCCCGCGCATTGCGCGTTACGATCTTGAGACCCCGCCGCAAAGCACACGCCGCGAGCAGCAGATCATAGGCTCCGATGGGCGTGCCCTGGCTATTCAAGCTTGCCCGCAATTGCGCCGCCACACGGGCATCTTCGTGCTCGAACAGCAAGACGGAGATCGTATTCAGAAGCATTCGCATGGCTTCCCGCACGCGCGGCGCCAGGTTGGGATTGCGCGCCAGTCCATACTCGACTTCCATCTCTGTGATCACCGAAACAGCCAATTGCAGCGGCGCCTCCTGACGGAGCCGCGCCGTCACGGCCCGTTCGCCGCGCACGAAGTCGCTCAGCACATTGGTGTCGAGGAGGTACTTCACGATAAGGCATCGTCACGTAGTGGCAGTAGCTCGCCGCGGTACGATTCGAACGGCGGTACGTCGGGAACCCCCTGCCACTCCAGGATCAGCGATGGCCAGCCGGGACTGCCGAGAGTTTTTTTGTCTAGCCATTCGCGAAGCGCCTTGCGGATCAACCCGCTGCGTGTCTCGCCCAGCTTCTTGGCTGTCCGATCCAATTCCTTGGCGGTTTGATCGTCGAGATAAAGGTTGAAGTTCACGGGGAACCACCCTTGAGTCGACTATAACCTGTTAAAGGTTATATTCGGGAGCCAACCGCTGCAATAAGAAAATCCGCGAGGATCGGCGCGTATCCACAGACGCCATCCAAAGTGAACGCGCCTCGGGATGCGGGCAGTGAAATACAAATTGCTCAAACGCGAGTTGCACGACCAAAAAAGACGGTCACATCCTCACGTTTACTCGACCGTCTGTTCGCAAATCCGACGAATGCCCTTGGGCGCCTGAGCCATGTTGCGGTGGTACGCTTCGTGTTGCTGGTTGCGACAGCGGCTGATCACCACAGGTGCGCCGACGCCAGTTGGGCGCCCTCGACGAGCGCGCGAAGCTTCAACCACGCCACGTCAGGATGGCACGGGTGAAAGCCAACGAAGGTTGCGAAACCGCAATCCGTGCCGGCGATCACGCGCTCTTTGCCGACGATATTGGCGAACCGCTCAAGGCGTTGCGCTATAAGCTCGGGATGCTCGACAGTATTGGTCTTGGTATCGATTACACCGACAATCAGCGCCTTATCGTCCGGTAGAGTCACCTCCTTCCAGACAGCCCACTCGTGCTCGTGGCGCGGATTGGCGGCTTCGACATAGATGAACTTCGCCCGCGACCTAAGGACGAGCTTGACGATGTCCCTGAGCGCGACGTCCTTGTGGTGTGGGCCGCGATAGTTTCCCCAGCAAACGTGATAGCGAATCTTTTCCGCGGGTACTCCGGAAAGAACGTCGTTAAGAACCTCAATTCCGGCCGCGAGGTGCGCCGCCGGGTCATCGAGATCGGTGCCCTGGGTGCTGCAGTGAAATGCCATCGCGGCGTCCGGGGAGTCGAGCTGCAGGTTGAATCCGGCCGCGACAATCGCCTTGTATTCCGGCGCCATCGCTGCGGCCGCCGCCTCGATGTATCTCTGGTGCGAAGGATAATAACGGTTTGGAAAATTGAACGCGATCTGCCCTGGCGTGACGGCGGGAATAAAAGCGTTGTCCAGCGATGTATCGCCGAGCGCGGATTTAAAGTCGTTGATTTCCTTGTCCACCGCCTTGGAGTCGCGCGTCTCGATCGCTCCGTTAAGCACCGGCAAGCGCAAGTGCTTTGAGCCTTCGCCGCCGAATACGTCCTGGGCGACGCCTGGTGCATCCAAAAAGTCAGCGGCAATGAAATCGGCTTGCCCTTCGAAGCCCGACATGCGTTGCAGCACATAATTCGAGAAGCCGACCTTGCCGAACTCACCGTCGCTAATCACGTGCAGGCCGATCTTTTGCTGGCGTGCGACGACCTCGACAATTGCGGTGCGAACACGCGCTTCGAGCGCGGGCTGGTCGACTGGCTTGCCGTCCAGAACGTCGAACATCGTTTGCGCAAGATCATCCGGCCGCGGCAAGCTTCCGGCATGAGTCGTTAGAATATGTTCGGTGCTCAACTGCATCGCTCGTCTCCTCCAAAGCGCGGGCGCCTCTTCATAGCTGGGCGGGCTTCCGGCGTACGGATGTTCCCGCCTATGCGCCATACCTCGGCACGTACAGCGCAAGACTCAGTATAGAAATGTGGGTCAAAGCCGCCAAATCCAATGTATCGATGCCAAGTATCGATGGCGCGCATGTGAGCCAAAGCAAGATGGCCTCGCATTTCGCCATTCGGCCGAACGAATTCCGAGGCTGGCACGCCATTGGACGTGCGCGGCCAATGTCACCTGCGGGGGGCGTTGTGGCTGGGAATTTGTTTAGCAGAAGCATGGCCCAAAGGATCCATGGTCCGCAGGCGCTGGTAGCCGCCCGCAACATCTGCAATGCCTCGCGCAATGATTCCCGCCGACAAGCCGCGACAGCCGAGATTTTCGTCTACGCCTTTTCGTTCTCGACATCGTCTTTCCCGGTCAAGGGAGCGTTCGGCCGGTTGGGATAGCGCACCGGCTGCGGCAGCGATCGGTCTGCCGGCAACCACCGCAGCGCGGCAGCCAACGCGGCGAGCGAGGCCGCCGCCGCAATGGCCGCGTCCCACTCCATGCCCGGCACGAACCACGTTTTGTCGGCGATGAGTGCGCCCAATAGCGCGACGCCGAGGACGGTGCCGATTTGTCGCGCGGCATTGAGAATCCCCGAGGCGAGACTCTGCTCGAACCCATGCGCCGCGTCCATCAACGACGAGGTCACGGCTGGCGTCGCGAGACCGCCGGCGACGCCCAGCGCTAAAAGCGGCCCGATGAGCCAGACATAGGCGATGACGACGCCGAACGGCAGCAGCGCCAGGAAACCCACCGCCGCGACGCCGAGCCCTAGCAGCAACGGCAGTCGTGTGCCGAAGCGGCTGCCGAGCCAGCCGGAGAGGATGTTGGTAACGTTGACGCTCGCCGTGGCCGGCAGCAGCGCTGTGCCGGCGGCGAGGGGCGTGTCGCCGCGGACCTGCGGGAAATAGAGATTGAACACGAAAATCAGCCCGAACAGACAGAATGTCATTGTCGCCGCGATTGCTGCGCTGGCGGCGACCGCGGGCCGCCTCAAGATCGCGAGCGGCACCATCGGCGCGGTGACGCGGCTTTCGATAGCGAGAAACGCTACCAGACCGATGGCCGCCGCTGCGAGCAGACCCAGGGTTCCTGGCGAGAGCCAGCCGAGCGACCGGCCCTCCATCGGTGCCGTGGCCATTGAGCCTAGCATAGCGATCGCCGCGATCTGTCCCACCGGGTCAAGGGCGTGGCGCTTGGTCATCGCGACGTTGCCGATGCGCAGCGCCAAAACGATGCCGAGCGCGCAGATCGGCAGATTGATAAAGAAGATGGCGCGCCACATCGCGATCAGGGCGCCGCCAGCGAGCGGCCCTGATCCCAGCGCGACGCCGCCGCTGCCGGCGAACAGTCCGATGGCGCGGGCCCGAGCGCCTGGATCGTCATGAGCGATGTTGAACATCACCAGCGAATTTGGCACCACCAGCGCCAGCGATGCGCCGATTCTGCACCACGCTGAAATAACGGGTGCTCTTCGCCATCCTTCTTGGGAATTTATCCGCCAAGTCGACCAAGAGGCCGCTCGCGGCAACTCGGTCATGCCTCTTTAAGCCTTCGGCGCCGGCACATAGTTGTGTGCCCTGGTGAGCCGGAACCGATCAAAGGGATTATGGCACGTAGCACCCGGCATTGATACGGATTGTCTGCCCGGTCAAGCATCGGGAGCCATCGCCGAACAGGGATCGTCGGCAGTTTCGGCGCGTGTGCAACCCCCAGCAGTTTCCAACCCGGTTTACCAGATCCTCTGGGACGGCGACCTGATAGATGGGGATCGAGGGTGTTCAAGCGGTGGCACGGGCGGTCAATGCTGCCACTCCGGTGACGCATGATCCAATTTCTCACGCGTGCATTCGCTGCGTATAATTTTTCTCTTAAGGGGCCGGCCTTTCGATTGGACGATCGTTCGCGAAGGGTTGTTCCACCATCCAGCTGCTGGGGAGTTGCGATGTCTTCGATCGGTGCCGCGTTACTCAACAGTCTTCGATCCATTGATCGCTCTAGCGACTTTTGCGTCGGCGGTCTTCGGGAGATCGTCATGCCAACGCTCGACATCGACGACGTAGGCAGGATCGCCTTTCCGCTCTTGCCGGTCCAGGCCGAGCAGCTCGTTGCAATTGCCGAGGCAGCCCCTTATGGACGGGGTGAGGATACGGTAATCGATCGTGGGGTACGGAGAACCTGGCAGATTGATCCCGGCAAGGTGCAGGTCGGCGGGCGTCACTGGGAGAAGGTTCTGACTGAACTCGTCGCCGAGGCGACCCTGGGGCTCGGAGTGAGCGAGCCGGTCAAGGCCGACTTTTACAAGCTCCTAGTCTATGACACCGGGAGCTTCTTCGTCGATCACCGCGACACCGAGAAAGTTCCCGGCATGTTCGCGACGATGGTAATCGTACTGCCGTCAATCCATAGCGGTGGTGAATTGGCCGTAAAGCACCTCGACCGAGAGGTCGTCCTCGATCTGCGCCCGGCGGAACCGTCGGAGATCGGCTTGGCGGCGTTTTACGCTGACTGCATCCATGCAGTGCTGCCCATCACCGCGGGATGCCGCCTGACGCTCGTGTATAATTTGCGGTTCCCCGGCGATCGGCGCCCACTGAAAGCGCCCGACTATCGCGCAGAGCACGGGCAGGTGGTGGAACTGCTACGGGATTGGGCTGGCGCCGAAGAGGAACCCGATAAGCTGATCCTCCCGTTGGATCATTCCTATACGCCCGCCGAATTGTCTTTCAGTGCGCTCAAGGGTGCCGATGCCGGCGTGGCGTCCGTGCTGGTCAAGGCCGCTGCAGAGGCAGATTGCGATCTCCATCTCGCCCTCGTCTCGATCGAGGAGAGCGGCAGCGCCGAGCATGCCGGGTATCATGATCGTCGCCGCCGGAGTGAAGACGAAGAGGGTGACGAAGAATTCGATGTCGCTGAGATCATCGACCGGGCCCTGATTTTGTCGGAGTGGCGGGATCCCGATGGTGCCGCGGTTGGGTTCAATGGATTTCCATTCACCGAGGACGAGCTGTGTCCGTCCGATGCATTCGAGGATCTGACGCCGGACGAGCAGTATTTCCATGAGGCGACAGGCAATGAGGGTGCGTCCTTCGAGCGCACCTACCGCCGCGCCGGTTTCGTGTTGTGGCCGAACGCGCGGCGTCTCGCGGTGCTGAATCAGGCCGGCCTCGCCACGACGCTGCCCTATCTCGAAAATCTGACGGCGTGTTGGCAGACGAGCAACGAGGCGATCCGTTCGTCGTTGTGGCGCGAGGCGGATGAGCTGTCGGGCCGTATGCTGCGCTCGTGGCCCTCTGGGAGGTGGCCCGCAGAGGGCAATAACGCGGCCGGCCGAATGCTCGATTTGCAGGTCCGGCTGGGAAATGTGGCGCGCATCGATGGGTTTCTCGCCGGGCTGTCCGCCGAAGGCCATTACGCCGCCGCCGACAACGAGGCGATCGTGGCCGCTGCGGCGCTTCTTCCGGCGACGCGTGCAACCGAGTTGCTGGTCCGCATTGTGCGAGGTAATGCACCAGCCCAGCTCAGCGCCTGCGGCGATCTGCTGCTTCGCTGCGTAGCATCGCCCGCGAACTTCACGGGCGATGTGATCCAGATTGGCGCGGCTTTGATCGATGCCTTGCCGGGGGACCCGGCGAGGTCGACGACCCTCGATCCCTGGGTTCGCCTCGAACCGGTGAGACCCAGCTTTGTCGTCAATCTTCTAACAGCCACGAGCCGGATCGACTCGAGCCTTGCAGCGCGTGCGGTCGAGCACATACTGGCTTGGCCCAACACTTACAAGCCTGACGACGTGTTGGTGCCCGGCGCTCTCGCATTTGCCAAGGCAGCGGAAAGTATGACATGGCCGGCCGTCAAGCGCCTACACGAGGCTGCTCTCGACCATCTGCGCAAGCGCATTGCCCTGCCGCTGGAAGCACCACACGACTGGGTCCGGACCAACCCGCTCAAATGCAAATGCGTCGACTGCCGTGCGGTCGGCGCGTTTTTGCTTGATCCCGATCGACGGGAATGGCGCCTTAAAGCTGTCCAGAATAAGCGGACACATGTTAAGCAAAGTATATGGAGCGCCGTGTGTGACCTCGACCTCACAACCGAGAAGCGCGGCAGCCCTCACACGCTGATAGCACTCAAGAACCAGGCCAGTTACGAGCGGCGTGCAAAGCAGCGCCGCCAGGACTTGGAACAGGTCGCCGTGCTGGGCGGATAAGGTTTTGGTATGGCCTTGCAACCCGCGCGCTTGCAACCGCGGGTAAAGTGGCGGCGGTGACGCGCTTTACCCGCAACACGATGTGCGCCATCATGTTGCCCGGCGCCCGATTCTCTGCCGACAATTTCATTGCGCGCATTCTGAATCCCAAAACGAAGCTTGCGATCTCACGCTGGGTGCCGATCCGGCGGGCCATTCGCACTGCGCGTATTCCAGCGCGCCGACGCGGTACAGCCGGGCGTGGGGGCTATGCTATGCCAAGGCGAAGTCGCCTCTGACGGCCGCCAAGCGGCCAAGGTACCGGCTAGGCAGAATCCCATCGCCTATCATCTCAGAGCCGACGCCGTCGATCGCTCCGCGATAGGCTGTCGCTATATCAATCTGTATATTACGTTCACAAGCTCGTATAACGAGGAGAAGCTTCGCGGGAGGATTGCGATGAACGCGCCGTTGCCGAAATTCATGATCGAACAGATGTGGCGTGGACGCCTATTCGGGGCGGGCTGGTATGAGGCCGCATCGTCGGTCGACGTGCTTGAGCCATCGAGCGGCGCCAAGATCACGAGCGTTGGCAACGCGTCGGCCAAGGACGTGCGCACGGCGGCCGCCGAGGCGCGCGCCGCGCAGCCGGGTTGGGCGGCAACGCCCTACGAGAAGCGCGCTGGCATACTTCGCAAGGCGGCGCGTCTCCTCGAGGAAAATCAGGACGAACTGATCCCGTGGATCGCCCGCGAGACCGGCGGCATTCCTGCCAAGGCGGGCTTCGAGACGCATCTCGTCACCGAGATCCTCTATCGCGCCTCTGCGATGGTCGGCGAGCCGCAAGGTCTCGTGCTGCCATCCGATCCGGGTCGCATCTCCATCGCCAGGCGCGTGCCGCGCGGCGTCATCGGTATCATCTCACCGTTCAACTTCCCACTGATCTTGTCGATGCGAGCAGTCGCACCAGCGCTAGCAGTCGGCAATGCGGTCGTGCTGAAACCCGATCCGCGCACACCACTTACCGGTGGCTTCATCGTCGCGCGGTTGTTCGAGGAAGCGGGCTTGGCGAGAGGTGTGCTGCACGTGTTGCCGGGTGGCGTCGAGGCAGGCGAGGCGATCTGCACCGATCCTAACATCGCGATGGTCTCGTTCACCGGATCGAGCAATGCCGGTCGCCGCGTCGGCGAACTTGCCGGCAAGCATCTCAAAAAGGTGCAACTCGAGCTTGGAGGCAAAAACGGCGTCATCGTTTTGGACGACGCCGATCTCGACGCGACCGCATCGGCGATCGCGTTTGGTTCGTGGTTCCATCAGGGTCAGATTTGCATGACCACTGGCCGCATACTGGCGCACGAAAAGATCGCCGACGCGTTGACCGCGAAGTTGGTCGAAAAGGCCAATCATCTTCCAGTCGGGGACCCGCTCGGCCAGGTAGCGCTGGGCCCGATTATCAGCAAGCAGCAGGTCGAGCGTGTCGACGGCATCGTCAAGGATAGCGTCAAGGCGGGGGCGAAGCTCGTGGCTGGCGGCACGTTTGAAGGCCCGTACTACAAGCCGACCGTGCTGACCGAGGTGAAGCCCGGAATGCGCGTGTTCGACGAAGAGGTATTCGGACCCGTAGCAGCAATCACAACGTTCACGACCGATGACGAAGCGGTCGCGCTCGCCAACAATACAGAATACGGTCTATCCGCTGGCGTGTTCTCCGCCAATGTCGGACGGGCATTGACGGTTGGCAACAAGCTGACGACCGGCCTCTTACACATCAACGATCAGACCGTGGCGGACGAGCCCTCGGTGCCTTTTGGCGGTACTGGCGCCTCGGGCAATGGCACCCGCATCGGCGGCCCGGCCAATTGGGAAGAATTTACCCATTGGCAATGGCTCACGATCAAAGAACGGCCAAACCCCTATCCATTTTAGTTGTGACACTTGACGGGTAGCGCACGTACCAATGACGACGGATGATCATGGCGCAGTGATTGCCGTTGTGCGACGGACGCCTGATGTAGAGGTGGACGCTCTGTTCGCTATGCTTGTCGCGCGCTGGCGCCACGCAATTCGGATCGCCGGGGTCATCGCGGAAAGTCATGGCCTTGCGGATCGGACTTGCAATGCCGGGTTCTTGCGGAATCTGACATCGAATGAGCGATATTCGATGTTCGAGGAACTCGGGTCGTCATCGAAAGCGTGTCACTTGTATCCCGCCGGCGTGTTGTCTGCGACGGCGGCCGTGCAACGCGATATTGCCAACGGATGCGACTTCGCGCTCCTCAGCAAGTTTGGCAGGCTCGAAGCCGAGGGCAGCGGGTTAGTCGATGCGTTCACCGCGGCGGTCGAAGCGGGCGTGCCCGTGCTCACCTCGGTATCACCTGCATTCGAGCCTGCCTTGACACGGTACGCTGCGCCGTCATTCCGCTGGGTGGGGGCCGACATCGGGGCGATCGAAGATTGGATGCGCGCACATTTGGTCGGATGCGACCCGGATTAAACATGACGCTGTGGGGACACCTTGGCGGCTTCACCCTTAACCATGATCTAACGATACTCTTTGACGTAGCCGCTCAGGGCGTGATGCCCTCGCCGCCGAGTCTCCCGAGGAGGCGCCGTTGGTGGTGGTGAGTGTGCTGGTCGGCGATCTCAAGGCCAAGAGTCTTCCAGACGGAGCCCGATTCGAACCCGGCACGTCACTCGCGCCCGAATCGCCTAGACTTCTTGTCCTCCCTGAGAGCAACGAGTGACTTCTGCCACACGATCAGCCGCGCTAGACGTTTGATTCAGCATGCAACGTTGCCCCCATTCTATTGTCGATCGGGGCAGAAACGATGCTTCCGGCGAGGCGAAGAAAGGAACGCGGGCGTGCATTGTTGTCGTGATCCGAATTGGACCGGACGCCTTGCGGTGATGGGTGGGCCGCTTGACTGTCGGCGGGATCGTGGCTACTAGGCCGGCTCGCCTGCTCGGTTTCGGCGCTGCCTCCGGCATGGCCGCCGCTCGCACCCAATCTGATATTTCCAGCGCCTCTGGTCGGGCTCATCGCGTAGGATATCGACGACGGCCGCAATTGGCGCAACTTGCACATGATCGTGCCGGTAACGGTGCTCGGCGTCGCCAGTCTTCCGATGCATATTGACCGGACGATGCCCGGTGCGACCAGGTCGGGCTGGCATCTGGCGCTGGCCGCTATTCTCGTCCTCATCTCATCGGTGGCAGGCGGTATCGTGCCGAGACTCACACGCAACTGGTTGGCGCGGTGCGGCGACACGGGCCGGGCCGGTGCCGCGCATCCATGTCGGCTACGGCTTGCTGGTACTCGGCGTCGGGTTGCTTGGCCTGGCCGCGGTGCCGGAAGCGCCGCCACCAGCGCCCGCACCGCTGCGAGTTCAAGGCCGAGCTTCGGTCGACGCGGATACGATCGGACGAGGAAGGATCGTTTTAGCCCTGCGAAGTTTCCTCCCTTTGGCCGCTCCGGAATGAAGATGGCCCACCCCAGAAGAACAGCCCCAATAACGTTGCAGCGAAGAGAGATAGAACGAGTCCGTTGCCATTCAGTTGAGGGGCGGATGGCGGGCTCGCGAACTGTGTACGATCCCTGGTTGGAACGATATGATACGACTTCATGGCACGACTTTACCGTCCAAAGCCAATCCGATGCTGCCGCTTGAGTAACCTTGCATGCGTATAACACTGTTCGCTGCGGCACGCCCGGACAGCAGCCGTTCCGTCCTGCGCGACGCAATCGCAGGCGCAACGCTCGCCTCGATGAATATCCCACAGGTACTTGGTTATACCCGCATCGCCGGAACCCCCGTCGTGACCGGTCTCTACACCGTACTGCTTCCGCCACTAGCATTTGCAGCCTTCGGCTCCTCTCGCCATTTGGTGACCGCCGCCGACTTCGGCGACTGCAGCGATACTGTCCGGTTCGCTATCGCACATGGCCGATCTGGGCAGCGCCAAATACGTTGCTCTCGCCGGCATGGTCGCGCTGCAAACGGCCGCACTTCTGTTGTTGGCGCGAATATTCCGCCTGGGGTTTCTCGCAGATTTTCTCTCGCGCACGGTGCTGGTCGGCTTTCTTACCGGCGTCGGCATCCAGATCGGCGTCGCGATGCTGGGTGACATGCTCGGTCTGCCAGTGACGGCTCGCGCAACGCTCCGCCAGATACTCGAGATCATCCAGAATCTTGGGAGCATACATACGTCAGTGTTGCTGATTTCTGTTGTTGTCACCAGCTTCATTCTGGTCGCACGAGGGCTAGTTCCGAAATGGCCGGTACCTCTTGTCATCGTCATCGGAACGATATCGGCAAGCGCTGCGTTTGGGTTTGGTACGCACGGCATTCCACTGATTGGCCCGGTCCCTGGCGGCCTGCCTTCGTTTGGGCTTCCCGACGTGACCTGGCGCGAGATGCTGGATTTGTTACCCGTGGCGGCATCCTGCTTCGTGATGATCCTCGCGCAAAGTGCCGCGACGGCGCGCGCGTTCGCGTCGCGCTACGGTGAACGTCTCGAGGAGAATGCCGACTTGCTCGGGCTGTCGGCTGCGAACGCGGTTGCGGCGATCAGCGGAACATTCGTGGTGAATGGCAGTCCGACGCAGACCGCCATGGCGGACGCAGCCGGCGCACGCAGTCAGTTCGCGCAACTGATTTTGCGGGCATCGTCCTTTTGGTCCTGTTGTTCCTTACAGGACCTCTTCAGTATTTGCCGCGCTGCGTGCTCGCGTCGATCGTTTTCACGATCGCCGTCCGCATGGTCGATATAGGTGGTCTGCGCGACATTGGGCGTGAGAGCGCCGGCGAGCTGCGGCTTGCCTTGCTTACGGCCGCTGCCGTTGCTGGAATTGGAGTAGAGCAGGGCATTCTGATCGCAATCGGCCTTTCCCTGCTTCGGCACGTCAATCACAGCTATCGACCGCATTCGGCGGTGCTTGCACCTGATGCGAGCGGTCGGTGGGAACCATCTCCTGCGAAACCTGGCACGGAGACGGCGGCAGGGCTCATTGTCTATCGGTTCGGGGCAGACTTGTTCTTCGCCAACGCGGACCGCTTTGCTGACGAGTTGCGGGCGCTGGTCGATCACGCCCCGCATCGGGTGCGCTGCGTCGTGATCGATGCGTCGGCAATTACGGACATAGACTACTCCGCGGCGCGGACCTTGCACTCACTCCTGGGCGACCTCAGGGGACGCGACATCACGCTAGTTATTGCGCGCGTCAATCGTTTCCTCCGTGCAGATCTCGATCGGCACGGCGTCACTGATTCGCTCGGGGAATCGCAGATATTCACCACGTTGCATGAAGGTCTCGCGGCAGCGGAACGTGTTGGCTTCCAAGAGGGCAGACCTGCCGGAGAGGCATAAAAACATGGTCGAGCGCACTATTCGGCGTCAAACGATCTCAGGTAAAAATTTTCCCTTCGCGGGATCGGAGGCGGCGACCGGGACCCGGCAACCCTTGGCACCTTGCTCACGACCGCCGAGCTCAACGAAGTCGATCCTCAAGCCTCGCTCAAAGCCACCACCGTTTTGTCGACTGCCGTGTCATCGCCTCCCGGTCCGGTATGTCGGTAAATGGTGGGTCAGAGGCCGTTGGAATCGGCTGCGTAAGCCGGATCTGATCCGTTCCGCCGAAGTCGGATATTGAGTCGCTCGCCAGGCGCTATCGTTACAGCGAGCGCCAGATTGCGCACATCATTGCTGCTCGACGGGTGCTGTGGATGACCCAAGCCTTCAGCGCTGACCAGTGATGGGTCGACAGCGACAAACTCGCCACCGCCTCGCGCAAGACCCCCCGGGTGTGGATGTCGCCGTTGTGGCGACCTGACCATCATAGGTGATGGTTGCGGGCTGATGGCTTCCGCGGTGTCAGGTCAATTGCAGCGCGCCGACAGCACGCGTTGACCGGAAACCACCCAGTTATTGTGTATCCAGCACGGGCTCATGGTGCCGTCTAATTCCTCCGAACAGCGTGTCGGCAAGCGCTTTCTGACGAGGATCAAGAACTGCATAAAGAGCTTCCGCCAAAGGAATGATGCGGTCCAGACGTTCGAGCCGGGCCTGAGTTTCTCGGCGGTCGCTATAAAGTTCGTCAATTACATTGGTCTGATGAATCTTCGCTCGATCAGCGCGGCTTAGCCGTATCCGTCGCGCGTTCTCTCGCATGGCTGCCGCGAGCGCATTCCACTGCGGCATCTGCGTTTCCGTGATGCGAAGTTTTTGCTTGACGCGACCAATTTGAGCATCAACTTGCCTCGCTTCAACGCTCTCACCGTCGGTCCCTTCGTGAGCGCGATCTTGGTCAGCCGCATATACAGGAACTGTTTGGGCTACGATTACCGAACTGCCCAGCAGAAACACGCCAATCCAAATAGCGCGAACGCGAGTGATGGGGGTCGTCATGGTTCTCGACGCATCAATTACGGAATTCACTTTCATACCCCCTTAAATAGACCGATGTTTTTTCTTCGCAATGGCGTGGCATCTGGCTGAGGACTCGGGACGATAATTGCGACCCAAGGATCAAGCTGTGTCAACAAGGTGTCAATGCGCCAGCGTTTCAAGCGAACGGCGACTCGTCTTGGGTCCCATGAGCCCGATCGAAAGGGCGACCACGACCATGCTTCCAGAGATGAGGCCCAGCGCACCGGTGACCCCGTAGCTGCCTAACATGGCACCGATGAAGAATGAGCTGAAGAACCCTGAGAGCCGGCTCCACGAATAGACGAATCCAACTGCACGTGCACGGATTCGGGTCGGATAGAGCTCTGCCTGGTAAGCGTGGAAACAGTAATTGAGGACCGGCCCGCACATCGTGACGATCGCCCCTGAAGCGACCAACAAAACCGGATTGCGCATCTGCGAGAATACCAGTCCCGCGCCCGCCATGGTGAGGGACGTCACGACGATCTGCCATTTCCGCTCAAAGCGGTCGGCAAAAAACA
This sequence comes from uncultured Alphaproteobacteria bacterium, assembly GCA_963804725.1. Lineage (GTDB taxonomy): Bacteria > Pseudomonadota > Alphaproteobacteria > ATCC43930 > CGMCC-115725 > JAATGI01. The sequence goes on from CAWDRN010000001.1 coordinate 1,239,590, forward strand.
GAGCGAATGCTGGCGCAACGGGAGCCGCTAGCGCCATTCCGAAGGAATAGCTAAGGCTGGTCGTAACGTTGATGCCTTGGTGAACCAGAAAGGTCGGGACCCAATTGCCGAAACCGTAAAGGCCGACGGATTGGAAGATGTTGAAGATGCAAAGCATGATCGTGCGCGACAGGTACTTGCGTTGGAAGATCTCGGAAATGCGCCCACGCCCGACAGAATCGACGGAAACGCTTTCAACCTCTCCGAGTGCTGGCAGGGGTGTCCCGGTCTCGTGCTCGACCCGCCTCTCCAACGCCTCGATGATTCGATCTGCCTCTTCAAAGCGCCCCCGTGCCGCCAACCAGCGCGGGCTCTCGGGAATTGCAAGGCGAAGCGGCCAAACGACGATTGCTCCCAAGGATCCGATGAGGACGACCCATCGCCAACCTTGAAAACCGTGTGGGGCCGATGGAACGAGCCAGAGCGCCAGCGCGGCGCAAATTGGCGAGGCAACGAAGGACATGATCGAGCCGAGCGCGAAGGCCTTGCCGCGTGTCGCCTTTGGCATCAGCTCGCTTAAATAAGCATCGATCGTCACCATTTCGACGCCGACCCCAATCCCGCTCATGAACCGCCAGAAATTAAGAGCGTTTGCCGTCGTCTGAAATGCCATTGCCGAGCTCGAGACCGAGAACCAGAGCAAGGCCCATGCGAAGATGCTGCGACGCCCGAACCGATCGGCGATAAAACTGACACACGAAGTTCCGACTAGAAAACCGGCGAACATTGCCGCAACGAAGCTTGCGTATCCCGTGGTGCCGAAAAAACTCCTGGTTGTCGGCGTCAGAATCCCGGCCTTGACGATGCCGGGCGCGATATAGGCGGCCGTGAAGATCGTGTAGCCCTCGAAAAAACTTCCGCACGTAATGAGGCCTACCAGCAGCCAGACCGTTTTACTCGAACCCAACCGGTCGAGGCGGGCACCGATCTCACCGGCCGTGATAGCGCGAGCTTCAATCCCGATCATCATCCCCCTGGCGACGTGACTTGTTTTACGCCAATTAGCAACGCGCGGACGCCCAACTTTCATTGACCTAACGTTAAGCGAATGTTTCACGGCGTTCACGCCTGTCAACGTGAAGTAAAATTGACCCTTTGGACAACGGATGATAGCGTCGCCGGGAGGCGGGTGCGGTTGGCCGCGATTGCGGCACCACGTCGGATGGAGAAATCCCGGAGCGGGGCTTGTTGGAGGATGTGTGGTGCGCGCTGTGCGGATCGAAGAGGTTGAGTGGACGCCGATGCAGAACTCCCATCGCAACGGCGGGCTGGAGTTCAAGAACATCCTGACCGGCGTCGAAGGGGCGCTCGAGAACTATTGGCTGACTCTCGCAAAAGGCGATGGGCATTTCTTCTCGCCGCGCCACCGTCACAATTTCGATCAGATCCGTATGTGCATGGCCGGCCGCACGAGCATCGATCCGAAGAAATTCATGGAGCCCGGCGAGATCGGCTATTTCCCGGAAGGGACCCCCTACGGTCCGCAACAGGACGAGGGTGAGAACATCACGTTGGTGCTTCAGTTCGGCGCCGCGAGTCGCAGCGGCTTTTTAAGCCGCCGGCAGCTGCGCGAGTTGATTGCTTCGCTGCAGTCGATGGGCGAGTTCAAGGCCGGGGTGTTTCATCGCGCCGAAAGCGTCGGGCGGAAGAACCAAGACGGCTTCGAAGCGCTCTGGGAACACGCCATGGGTCGGCGGCTATCATATCCGAAGCCACGCTTTGCAAACCCAATCTTTATGCATCCCCAAAATTTCGCGTGGCGGCCGACTGAAACCCCGGGTCTACGGCGAAAGACCTTGGGCGTGTTTACAGAGCGCGAGACGAGGGTCGAAGCAATCGCACTTGAGGCAGGGGCCAAATGGTCGCCACCTCGGGATAGTGCCATCAGTCTCACCTTCGTGTTGTCGGGTACGGGCACCGTCAATTCCCAGGAATATCGGTCACAAACCAGCATCGAGACGGTCGCCGGCGAGCAAGCGGCATTCCACGCCACCAGTGACACCGAGGCGGTCAGAATCGTCATTCCGATGCTGGGTTGAACGAAGCCCTTCGTCCCGATCAGCCCTCTGGATTTAGATGTGTAATTGCCACTAAGGCGAACTGACTAGATCACTCCCCGCGCAGGCAAGCACGGACGGTTTGTCAGGTTTTTCCGACGCCGCTGCCAAGTTAGGACTGCAACAGCCCGCCTGTCATCTGCTATGACGGCGCCTGGTCCTGACGCTACGATGCCGCCGGTCTCGGTGACATAGGCGCGATCGGCCATCTGCAAAGCCGACAACGCGCTCTGATCCGCAACCGATCCACGGACCTTCACCCCAGCACCCCGGCGCCAGGACGGGCCGTCGTCGGCGCTTTCACAGCAAGTTTGCGCCTGGTTCGGTCAACGAGGCGGCTGCTTGCCTAAATCCGTATTGCCCGAATCCCCATGGATAACGGCGAAGACTCGATCGAGAGCGATAAACCATTTTTTCTATAGAAATAATATATTGACCGTCGAGCGATGCCGGTGACATGCTCGCATGTTATCGATTGGCCCCTTCGAGGAAGGAATTGCCGCAGCGCTTCGCTCTTTAGCCAACAATGTCGCGTCGGAGAGGTGGATCCATGAAGGCCATTCGCATTCACGATTATGGCAATGTCGATCAGTTGTGCTACGAGGACGCGCCAGTGCCGGAAATTGCCCCCGACGAAGTGCTGATTCGCATTCACGCCGCCGGCGTCAATCCGGCCGATTGGAAATCGCGCCAAGGCTTGATGCGCCAGGTCCGTCCGCTCAATTTTCCGGCAATCCTGGGCGGCGACGCTGCTGGCACGGTGGAAAGGGTCGGCGCCGCAGTATCGCGCTTCAAACCCGGACATCCCGTTGTAGCACGCGTTAATGGCTCCTATGCCGAGTTCGCTGCGATCAAGACCGACGCAGTCGGCCATGCGCCCGAGCGCATCCCATTGGCGCACGCCGCGGGGATACCGATCGCGGCGGGCACGGCGTGGACCGTATTGTTTGAGGTCGCCGATCTAAGGAACACCAAGACCATCCTGATTCAGGGAGGGGCCGGCGGCGTTGGCACTTTCGCAATTCAACTGGCTAAGCTCGCCGGGCTGAAGGTCATCGCGACAACTTCGACCGGTAACCGCGACTTTGTCGAATCGCTCGGCGCGGACCGCGTGATCGACTACACCAGCGAGGATGTCGCGCGACAGACGGACAGGGTGGATCTGGTGCTGGATACTGTCGGCGGCGAAGTGCTGAAGCAGTCGCTGCCGCTGGTACGCAGGGGCGGCCAGCTTTTGAGCATCGCGGCGCCGCCCGACGAGGCGGCGGCCAAGGCGTGCGGCGTCGACGCGCGCTTCGTCCGCAGCAACCTTACCGGCATCAAGCTCGAAGAGATCGGCGGCTTGATTGACGCAGGCAAGATCAGCGTCATTGTCGCTCAGGAATTTCCGCTGGCCGAGGCAAAGGCGGCGCATACGCTGAGCGAGACCGGCCACGTGCGGGGCAAGATCATTCTACGCGTCGTCTAAGCGAAGGAGAGGAGCATCATGACTTTGGAACATCGGATCGTCGACCTGCTGCCCTCAGTCGACGCCGAACTGAATTATCTGGTGCCAATGGCAGAACGGCCCCGCAACTATGCGATGGAGCCGCCGCCCGGCGAGCCGCGCAGCAATGCTCGGCATGAATCGCATAAAGTCAGAAATCCGCGACGCGCGATCGATCTTCAACCAGGTCAGCCTCGACGAGAACGGCTTTGTCTGCATCAAGTATTGCAGCGCTTTGTCGCGATTTGACGATGAGGAGGAAATTCGCGCGGTCTATTATCCCGAGACCGCAGAACAATTGAAGCGTGCCACCGGTGCTGATCGTGTCTTTATCTTCGATCACACACTGCGTCGCCGGATTCCGGGTTTCGAGGATGGTCGCAACGGGCCGCGGCAACCAGCCCTGCGTGTCCATATCGACCACACGGCCAAATCCGGACCGCAGCGCGTTCGCGATCTCTTACCTGCCGAAGCCGAAACACTGCTGAAGGGGCGGGTGCAGGTGATCAATTTCTGGCGGCCGATCCATCACCCGGTCTATGACGCCCCACTTGCGGTGTGCGACGCCAAGACGGTCGCCGCCGCCGACCTGGTGCCAAGTGATTTGGTTTATCAGCATCGCGTCGGGGAAACCTACTCGGTCACTTACAATCCCACGCACCGCTGGTTTTATCTCTCGGAGATGGCGCCCGATGAAGCATTGCTGATCAAATGCTGTGATTCGGCAACGGACCGGGCGCGCTTCACCCCGCACTCGGCCTTCCTCCATCCAGCAGCGCCGGCCGATGCGCCGCCGCGGGAGAGCATCGAAATTCGCGCCCTTGTGTTCCACCGCCAGGAATGGGACGGGTAACGCGACGGCTTCAAGCCGGTGCCAACGACGGGCTCGAAAGGGGCGGTGCATCGTCGCAGCCCGCCCCAAGAATTTGCTTCAGGGTCCGCGTAGCCTCGAAGCAATCGGAGAGCTGTGGCACCTCCAAAAGACGACATTCGCATTCGGATGCTGCAGTACCAGTGATGGTGCATCCACGATCGATGGGATTTCTGCAGCACCGGATAGTGCCAGCCTCGTCGGGAGCGTCTATGTGCCAGGAGCTTCAGCGCGAACCGACGGCCGAGGCATCTGCAACCGAATTGTCGAGATCCAACACGCACTCCCAATAGGGTTCTTGGCTTGCGTTTAGGCCGACATCATAACAGGCTCGTTCGCTTCGCTTGTGGACGTCGGAGCCGCCATCGTTTGGCGCGACGTAGGGGACGCCACGATTTGCCAACAATTCAGTCGAACGCATCGGTGCTGTCATCTTCAGACTTGCGACGCAGGTGAAGAAATATGCTTCGTTAGGACGAAAACCCATCGCGGCGCACACGCTTCGGATCTGCCTCGTGCGCGGATCCGGCTCGTCAAACGAACATCCGGTGATCAAGACCAGGATCAACAGTAGATGGACGACCATGGTCGTTTTCATTGTTCGCCCGGCTTCTCTCGTCTTCGAGCCTAGATCGATCCCTTGCACGAGCGTTCGCGCGTCGCTCGTGCCGGCGCTTGCCCAACAGCCCGGCGATCAATGCAGGCTGGCTTCCATCTTAAAATAAAATTTAAGAAAACCGTTCCGATATCCAGCATAGCGATAAGATTTCCCCTTAAAAGAACAGGCTCCCTTACGTCATCTGAATAATAAGATAAAATTACTAATTATAAAATTGATAACAATATTTAATTTTTACCACCTATGTTGCCATAATATCATCATTGTATTTAACAAAGTGTTCCATACTGAGAAGAGTTCAAATATAGGGCATTTCTCGAATCACCGGTTACCGACCCGAGGATTGGCGATAATTCTACCCTGAATCAATGGGTTACCAGAATATGTCGGCTCCCCTGATCGGTGTGGCAATTGTGCAACAGCCCCAAATATTCCGCGCGGCGCGGAATAGAACTTGGGACCTTACCATGTATCTGTGGGTATATAGGAATCACCCTAAGGAATCGTGCTCCGGCCGGTTTACATGACGAAAATGTTGCATCGCAAATTCGCGTGGCGCGCTGCCGTCGGCGCCATGGCATGGATCTTGAGTTCGGCGGCGGGTATGGCCCAGGAAAGCAATGCATCGCTGCACCAGCAGATCGATGTGCTGAGGACGGAGATGTCGCAGATGCAGGAGAAGTTGGAGGCACTGCAGCATCAAGAGCAACGGAATGAAGAACGGGCGAATGCGGCAGCACAGGCGGCGCAGCAGGCGGTTGCGCATACGCTGCCGCCCAATGCCCCGCGGGTCACCGAGTCGGCGACCCACCGTTTCGGCCTGACGAGTGCGGACGGCCAGAACGCGATTGAGTTGACCGGCCGGCTGCATTTGGATACCGCCGATTATCTCAACACGCGTTCGTCACTGCCCGGTGCGCGGGGTGATAATCTCGACAGCGGCATCAATGCGCGGCGGGCGCGCATCGGCTTCGACGGCCGCTTCATGGGCGATTGGGCCTATGCCCTGATCTACGATTTCGGCAACACCTCGGATACGCTCAACATCAACAATTATGCGGCGCAGAACACCAAGCTGCAGCCCGCTTACGCGACCAGCTACAACAGTGCCTTGTCGGGTCTGGAGAACGCCTTCATCACCTATAACGGCTTTTATAATCACGGCCAGACCTACCCGGTCGCGTTCGATTTGGGCTATCTCGACGTGCCTTCCAATCTCGACGAAGCGACCAGCTCGAACGACATCATGTTCCTGGAGCGCTCGTCGTCGCAGGTGGTGCAGACCGAGTTTGGCGGCGGCGATTTCCGCTCCGCCTTTGGCGCCCGCTCCAATAACGACCGCTACTGGGCCGGCCTCTATTTAACGGGTCCGCAATCGGGCGCCTTGCACACATCGTGCGCCGCCACCCCGACCACCCAGGCCAATAGCACCGCCACCTCGTGCCCGACGCCCGAGCAAATGGCGCTGGTGACGCGCGCCACCTATCAGGTTCTTCAGACCCAGGATTATTCGCTCCATCTCGGCGTCAACAACATTCTCGACTTCACCCCGCGCAGCTCCAGCAACGCCGAGAGCCTGCAGCTCTTTGATCGGCCGGAGTTGCGCGTCGATCCCACCATCTTCCTGGTGACCTGCGGCCAGGCCTCGACCGCGACCGCCACCGGCAACACCTGCAAAGGTATCAACAGCAAACAAGCCGACGTGCTCGGCTTCGAATTTGCCGGCGCCGTCGGCCACCTCTATGCCCAAGCCGAGTTCTACCATTACATGGTCAGCCAGTATCTCGCCGCCGGCGAGCGGTTCAACCCGACCCTCAACTTCAATGGCGGTTACGCCGAGGTCAGCTATTCCTTCGGCGGCACCCGCCATTACCTGCCCTCCTCGGGCGCCTATACCGGCGTCATCCCCGAGCAGCCTCTGTCCTTCAACGGCGGCGGCTGGGGCGCCCTCGAAATCGCCGCGCGCTACAGCGCCGTCGATCTCAACGACGACAGCCCCGGCTTCGGCAAGTTATTGAGCTCCACCGGCGGCGTCGCCGGCGGCTATCAGCAGACCTGGTCGGTCGGCCTCAACTACTATCCCAACACCAATGTGCGCTTCATGCTCGACTTCCTCCACGCCAACGTCAGCAACCGCCTCCTTCCCAACACCACAACCGGTGCCCTCACCCTCAATGGCGGTGTCTCCTTCAACGCCATCGCCGCCAGAACCCAAATCAATTTCTAAGCGCAGGCCAGCCAAGCCTCAAAGATACTGGCTTGCACCTGCCTTTGGGGAATTCGAGGGTCCGCCTGCCCCTTTTTTGAGGAATGAAGTTGCGTGATTTGGTGAGTGACGGCGAGAGCGCATAATATTCTTCTCGCTTGGCGCACTCCTAATCAGTGCACGGTTGCTCTTTATTCAACGAACCTCGATGGAGCGCTTCTGCCGACACAATCGCCTTTGTCACCAGTGGCGCACTAACTGCTGCGGCGCGCCGTTTTGCTACGAATTAAAGGCGGCTATGTTTTCGGCTCTCGACCTTACGCTGCCAATCGACGCGGGCTTACGCTATCCGTTGAACATTTAGCGGGTCAGGAAATTCTGCTGATCAAACAGCGTCTGATTGAGATTGCTGACGCAATAGGAGAACCGCGCTGTCGTCGGAGCGAGACCAATTGCGGCGCATGCGTTCTCGGCGCGGTAGCCGGTCGTACTGCTATGGTAGTAACTACCAGCGTCGCTCGCCATTGTCGGACGATTCATAGCATAGATTTGCGGTTCGGCGGACTGCGCAAGGCTCTGAGCGCAGTAAATAAAGGGAGCTTCACTCGGGTTAAGTCCCATCGCTTTACATGCTGCCCTGATGGAACTTGTATCGGCAGCGCGCGCGGGAGCATCGAACGACATCCCGATACAAAGGGCAGCCATGGCACCTATACCGAGAAGGGCGTGTTTCATCGCTGTTCTCCACCGAGAGATGGAGAAAGGATTGGGCGTTTGGCGGCTTGCCGCCATTAAATGATGTTTTATGAACCCACGTTTTACCAAGACCAGGTTCGCGTCTTAGCGACGACGCAGTGCCAGTGCCGCGAGCAATACTGATGGGCGCCGCGAATTTAGACGTGGGCACGGGCTAACCGAACCGTCGTCAGACGTTGAAAGGGCGCTCGCCCATCCAAAAGCGCGGTCCCGAACCTCGCGCAGCGGCACGATCACCCGGATTAGCAAGCCGGCACCGCTCCAGCGAGAGGCAGCCGCAGCCGATGCATTGTGTCAGTCCATCGCGCAGTCGCTCAAGCTCGCGAATGCGCCTGTCGATCAGTGCCCGCCAAGGTTCCGACAGCCGCGACCAGTCTCTGGCGGTCGGAACGCGGCCGTTCGGGAGCCGGTCCAGCTCGGTGCGGATCTCGTCGAGCGAGAGTCCGATTCGCTGCGCGAAAACGATGACGGCGATCCGACGTAATACGGAACGCCCGAAGCGGCGCTGGCTCGCTCCGCTGCGCCGTTCGGAAGTGATGAGCCCTCGTTCTTCGTAGAAGCGCAGAGCTGAAGCGGCGACACCGCTGCGGCGTGCTACCTCGCTGATCGTGAGCAGACCGTTTGTCATACCGGCGGCCATCCTTTGGTCTTGACTTAAAGTTTACTTCAACTTGTATAGTTGCTACGAGTTCGTATCTGATGCAAGGGATGGCATGTATGGCAAGCCGCATTACTGAAGCAAAAGTCGCTCAATCTCTCGCGTATGATGAAAGGCCCGATGAAGTCGTATTGGACCGCATCTACGACAAATTCGCGACCAGCGATCCGTTTCAACCGGTGACCGGCTTCGTCGATCATGTCACGATGGGCGCCGAGGCTCTGGTCGCGCTGGGGCTTGGCGCAAAGGTCGAAAGTTGGGCACAAAGCTCGCGTGCACGGCCCTATCGGCCACCGGTGGTCGGCATACCGATATCATCCGATTGGCCGGAGGCGCTGGGGCAAAGGCAGTGCCACGGCGATTGGATCGCCCATTTCGACGCGGAACTGGAGCGTAACTCGTTCGGGGATGTGCTGGCGCGTTGGGTTCCTCGGTTTTCGCAAGACATGGGAGCACTGCTCTTTCATGGTGTGATCAGAACCGGCCACGCAACGCGCGCGCTCGAACACAGCGACACGCCGGCACGGCGCGCCGAACTGGCGCGCGGGCTAGCGCTATGGGCAATCGGCATCAGAAACGCGGCGCCTGATACGTCGCTCCGCTCGGCATCCGTGGACGAGGCCATCGACTATGCCCGCATTGGTGCCGCATCCTTCGTGGGCAGGCCCAGCATCGTCATGCTCCATTACGTGACAGGGCCGATGGCCTACCTCCTCATCAGCAAGTATCTCGACGCGGGCGCCCGGCGCATTGCGCTAGACAGTTTCAACCGAACTCACACGAACCTGGACCGGAATCTCGAACCCGCCGAGGCCCGGCCCTTGCCCGAAGTCCCACCGCCCTTCGATCGTGCGCGCATTGCGGCGCTGGCCGAACAGCCGAATGTTCACGCGATCAAGCTGACCGAAGCGGCATGTCGTGCGTTCGGCGCAACAGGCGAAGCGATCTTTTTGACGGCCGCGAGCAAGGTTTGAACGCCCCAGCCTGGCATAAGACGAGTTGGCTCGCTCGCTCGCGGGCGACTGCCATGGTACCTTTCGGCGCGAGAATGGTTGTCTTGGCGTTTGACATGGGCGGGCGATGACGACGGGCGTCACGCCGACGACGAGAGGGAACTTCCGCCTCCGTGGGCACTGACGCTTCGGTATCATGAGCCGCACCGACCGCAAGGTCCTCGTGTGGGACGCGCCGACGCGTCTATTCCATTGGCTCGCCGCAGCACTGGTTGCGGCGGCCTACGCAACCTGGCGCTTAAACTGGATGGATGTGCACGCCGAAATCGGCGAGGCGCTGCTCACCTTGGTATTGTTCCGGATACTTTGGGGATTTTTCGGCAGCGAGTTTGCGCGTTTTCGTCGCTTTCTCGCTTCTCCAACCGTCGCCGCGCGACATCTAATGAACATATTCCGCCGCGAGCCCGACCATAAAGCCGGTCACAATCCCGCCGGCGGCTGGATGGTGCTCCTGCTCCTCTTTCTCCTGCTCGCTGAAATCTTGACTGGGATTTATGTCCTAAATGATGTGGCAGACGAGGGGCCGTTTACGGAAATGGCCCCCTCGGTCGTCGCCGACAGCCTGAGCGCTCTTCATTCGATATTGTGGAATGTTCTCCTCGCCGCCATTGCCGCGCACATTGCGGCGATCCTGCTCTACGCCATAGCAAAGCGGCAAAACCTCGTCGTGCCGATGATCACCGGATGGAAACTGCTCCCGCAAACCGTGCCTCGGCCTCGAATCGCGGGCCTCGCACGCGCACTCCTTCTCCTCGGCTGCAGCGCCGTTGCCGCAGCCGTTCTTGCCAACTTTCTTTGATTTCGCTCAGCTCTTCGGTGGCATAACCTGGCCGCGGATTTCGCCGCCCGGATGATCCTGCGAATGCACGTTGACGTACCAATCTCCCGCAAGGAACTGCTGCGCCTGCGCGGCGGTCAACGTGGCGGCCCCCGTGATCGGGCTGGCGACGGAACCGCCGCGATTGCTCAACCACAGCACCACCGGACCGTTCTTGCCCGTCGGCGCGTAGTGGAAATGCGCCATCGTGGCGGCACTCGAAAGACCGTTATAGGTGACGCTCCAAGTCACTTTCTGCGTACTCGGATCGTAAGTGATGGTAGCGCTTCCCGTACCGGACGTCTGAACCGGCGGCACCTGCTGCGCGCCCGAGAGCGGCACGGTTAAGGATACGGGTGCGGCCGACACCGGTAGGGCCCAGGCGGCGCATGCCAGACCAGTCAAGAAGATAGCGGCACGACGAGAAATTCTGCGGTCCATCTTTGCCTCCTTCATAATTGGCTTATCGCGCTATCGTGTTGCTACACAATTGCCAAGCATTCAACCAGTTCGATGCCACCCTTGCCCTTTAAATCGAATAGCCCCCGAGCTTGCGCTTGACAACGACTTCGGATGCGCATCCAAACCAAGCTCGACATAAAAACCGAATTGATCGGGGCACAGGCGCCGATGCGTGCCGCCATATTCACTGTGTCGCCCCAGAGATCGAACAGGAATTGTCTTTTGCCAACGATGCCGGCCACCACCGGACCTTGGTGAATACCGACACGGATGCCCCAATTCGGATGAACCCGACGGGTGGCGGCGACGAGATCAAGCCCGCAGCGCACCCCCGCGACCAGCGGTTCATCAAGCGGTTGCAGCAGCCCCGCGGTAGCCATGAGCGCGTCGCCAATGGTCTTGATCTTTTCCAATCCGTGGATGGCAGTAATGCGCTCGAACTCTTCAATCAAGGTTTGCAACTCGGCCACGACTTGTTCGGGCGGGTTCTTGTCGCAATAGGCGGTGAAGTCGACGATGTCGCAAATCAAAACCGCCACGCCTTCGTAGCGCCGTGGCTTGACCTCATTGGTCGCTTTGAGCTCTCGGATTGCGCCAGGCGGCAGCATGGCACGAAGTAGATCGTCGCTGCGCCGCTTTTCGGCTTCGATCGTGCGCATATAGACTTCTTCCTGAGAGCGCAACCGGCGTTTTTCCAGCGAGGCGCCGATGCGCGCCTGCAACAAGATCGGGTTGAATGGTTTTGGCAGATAGTCCTCGGCGCCCATTTCAATGCAGCGCACGACGCTGTCAATGGCGTCGAGCGCCGAGATCATGATCACGGGAATGTCACGCAGGTTCATGTTTGACTTGATCTGGCGCAACACTTCGTAGCCGTCCATTTCCGGCATCATGACGTCGAGCAGCACCAAGTCGAATGAACGATCCCGCATCAGTTCGAGTGCGATGCGGCCGTTTACCGCTTCGGTAATGTCCGTGTAGTTTTCCCGCTTCAAGCGTCGAGACAAGGTATAACGATTGTTCTCGTCGTCATCGACGAGCAGGATTGCGGGCACCCCATCAGCCATTGCCGTTCGCTTTGTCCAGCATCGCGCCAATCTTTTGCAACAGTCGCGCCAATTCGATCGGCTTCGTGTCATAGTCATCACAGCCCGCCGCGAGCGCGCGGTCGCGATCACCCAACATGGCATGCGCCGACAAGGCGATGATCGGAATGTGTCGCGTCGTCGCTGTTGCCTTAAGTCGTCTCGTCGCTTCCCACCCGTCGACAATTGGCAGATTAAGGTCCATCAGGATAAGTGCCGGCATTTCCCGCTCTGCCAAATCAATACCTTCCTGTCCATCCCGCGCGACAATAATTTCATGTCCTCGCTGCGTCAGCCGATTGGACAACATGTAAATGTTGTCTTCATTGTCTTCGACATAAAGAATCTTTGCCACAGCTAACTATCGGTCCCGGTTAGTTTCATTGCCTCGGCATATGTCGCCACTAGCTGGCGAATCTCGTGCAACAGTTCCTCTCGCGGATACGCGGCTTTGCGAAGAATATGGTCGGCGGCGCCAGTGAGGCGGTCTCGGTCGGCGGCGCTGAGATCGGCGGCGGTGACAATGATCACCGGAATGTTGCGGTGGTTGGGATCGCTACGGCATTGCGCAAGGAATTCGAAGCCGTCCATCTCCGGCATCAACAGGTCGAGCAGAACGAGGTCGGGCCGATCGGCCTCCAGCCGCTGGAGGCCGATCTTGCCATTTACTGCTTCATCGACCGCCCAGCCCTCCGCCCTGAGTACGCGTCCGACCAAAAGGCGGGTGCCATCATCATCGTCGACCACTAACGCGCGCGGCCGGCCAGCGAATTTGAAATTCGCTAACAACGCCGCCAGCCTGCCGCGATCGATGGGCTTGGTCGAGATAGCCCGAAGCACCGAGAGCGATGCCCCGTTGTTGTTCATCGAGTATTGAAATCATGATCACGGGAATGGCCGACAAGTCGGGATCGGCCTTGAGCGCCTGCAGCACTGACCAGCCACCGGTGTGGGGCATCAGAATGTCGAGGGTAATGACGGATGGCAGCAACTCGCGTGCGAGGGTGATGCCCTCACTCCCGTCTTGCGCGGTCACGACATCGAACCCCTCCCGACTGAGATAGCGCCGCATCAAGTCGAGCACCGTCTGATCGTCATCGATGACGAGGACGCGATTGCTGCGACGACGCGGCGGGGCAGAGGGCGCGACGTACACGCCACCACCGCTCGCGGTCGGCTCCGCGGTCATCGCCTGGTGCTGCGCCGGCAACGTCACGGTTAAAATCGTTCCCGCACCGGGTTTGCTTTCGACCGCGATGTCACCGCCCATCATTTTGCACAGCCGGTCGGTGATGGCGAGGCCGAGCCCAGTACCGCCATATTTTCGCGTGGTCGAGCTGTCGGCTTGGGTGAATTCCTGAAACAGTTTGTCGAGTTGTTCCGGACTCATACCGATGCCGGTGTCGGCCACCCTGAACCTAATCCATTCTTCGCCTTTTTCGCGATGGCGCGACACGATCAGGGAGATCGTCCCCTTCTCAGTAAACTTACACGCGTTGCTCAGCAGGTTGAGCATGATCTGTCGCAGGCGTGTCTGATCGGCGCGCATAGTGCCCATTTCGCTGGGGCATTCGACAACGAGGCGGTTGTCGTTCTTGGCCGCAAGCGGATGCGCCGCACCGACCAGATCGCCGACCAAGGTGCCGACGTGAATATCCTCGTCGTGCAGTTCGATCTTGCCGGCCTCGATCTTCGACAGATCGAGTACCTCGTTGATCAATTCCAACAGATGCTTGCCGGCACGTGAGATCCGATTCAGCGGTTCGATGAAGCTCCGCTGGCCCGCATCCTCGGCGTCCTCAACCAGCATCTCGGTAATGCCGATGACGGCATTCAGGGGCGTCCGCAATTCGTGGCTCATATTGGCGAGGAAGCGGCTTTTTGCCACCGTCGCCTGCATCGCCTGATCGCGTGCGTCGGCGAGCCGGTCAACGAGGTCCGCTAGCTGACGCTCGCGGGTCTTGAGACCGGTAATGTCCATATAAACGCCAACAGTGCTGCCGTCGCTCATACGGGCTTCACTAACATTGACCCAGCGGCCCTCGGAATTTTGCCGCTCGAAGGCCGCGTGTCCTGCACGGTGGTTCGCCACTCGCGCTTGCACCCAACCATCTATCTCCTCTAGCGCAACGGAAATCGCCTGCGATCTGACCAATGAACGGGCGACCTCTTCGAATGTTATGCCTGGGCGAAGTTCGATATCGAGCTTGCCGAACATGTCGCGCAATCGATCATTTAACATGACCAAGCGGTCATCCGCATCCCAAAGGGCGAAACCCTCGTCGATCGACGCGATCGCTTCCTGGAGCTGACGCTGCGCCCGTGACGCCAATGCCTCGGCACTACGGCGCTCGCGATCCAGACGATCGTTATCGAGAAGGCTCAAGCGGAATTTCTCCAGCGCGCGCGTCATCGCGCTAATCTCGTCGTGCCCGACCGCGGTCACCGGCTGGTCGAGACGACCAGCGGCGATCGTCAGCATGGCATGCTCGAGACGCCGCAACGGTTCGACGATCGAACGCAGGATCAGCACGAGAAGCACGATTGCAAGCAGAATCGCCGCCGCGCCAGTGACAATGGCGATGTTGACGGCAGCGTCGGCCCTCACGGTCGCCGTGTCGCGCGCCGCCACGGCGCCGCGTTCCAGTGTTTCGACGATCCTCGATAGTTCTTGATCGACCTGGTGAACGTACTGGCGCGATTGTGCCATTAACGCGTTGCCGGCTTCGCGCTGGTTAGCACCGTAAGCCTCTGCTGCTTGAAGCGAGAGTTTTCGCAGCGCCGCCAGCGCGGGCTCAATCCGCGCGACGACGGCGGTGTCGACGTTGGCCAACGATTTGAGGTCAGTATCAAATTTGCGACGCGCCGCTGCCGCTTCTTCCTGCGATTGATCCAACAGGCTGACCCCGAACTCTTCCAGCCAATATTTGAAATCGCCAAAATGCATTTCAGCCTGTTCGGCGATCTTGAGCTGTTCTGCGACTCGCGCCGCTCGGGCCAGGGCTCGGGAATCAGCGACCAGCTCCCGGGTTAGGTAGCCGACGGCGAGGATGAGGATCGTCACCAGCGAAACCGCCAGCAGCAGCAACCGCCCGCGAATCGATAGGCGCGATATGCCCAAACGCGACCTCCGGACCCGTCTTGGATTACGGCACTTGTTCTCGCCGCTTAGCATTTCAGGATAACATTATTGCATCCCTGCGGCGACATCCCCTGCTATTTCTCGCCCATGGCGATGCTGATCAAGAACCCGAAAAGGCGCCGGACGCAAACTCGGCCTCACATCCCTCGGGTCATCTGGCCCGGTATTCTCGAACTAGGACCGCCAGGTTCGCCTATTGCGCGCCGTGATGATTATGGAGACCGCGAAGCGCCGGCGAGCGTCGCCGCCGCCGCCGGCGACGCGGGCCCGCCCGGTCTCTTCGCGTTATGATCGATCAATCGGATCGTGGCGGCCGGCGTTAGCCCTCCGACTTAACATCCCTCATCACTCGGGAGAGCACCGACTGGCAACGGCAAGAGCTGGAGTTGCGAAGGCGGGTCCATCAACGACAAATTCCCCACGGCGCTACTCGGGTGATCCGCGCGTCGCGAGAAATTCATATTTCCAAATCATGACCTATTTGCTCGGAGCGCAAGATTTACCAGAATTACAGGATAAAGGGTTACGACTGCGTCATTTACCTTGATGTTTGGGACAATAGTATCGTTGATAGCGGTCCAATCTTGCACAACTTGGGGGTGGCTTCTGTCACGTGAGCGATTATCCGAGGCGTGACCGTGTGAAAGCGGGGCGGCGTCTGCCGCAAACCCATCGAGTTTGTCGCGATGTCGGATGAGCCGAGCTTCTGGCTTCGCTTTGCCATCGCGGCGCTTGCCACTTGGCGCGTCACCCATCTGCTTGCGAACGAAGATGGGCCGGCGGATTTGGTGGCTCGGTTACGCGCGCGTATCGGCAACTCGGCGCTCGGCCGGATGATGGATTGCTTCGGCTGCTTAACTCTATGGGTTGCCTTTCCGATCGCATTCTTTGTATCGCACGAGATCTTCGGTCTGATTTTAAGCTGGCTTGCGTTGTCCGGCGCAGCATTGTTAGTCGAGCGTGCGAAATCGGAGCCCGTGATCGTCGAACGAAGTGCCGACCTCGAACAAGGAGAAAGAAGAGATGGCATGTTGTGGGCAGAAACGGATAGTGCTCCGGGGACTGCGGACGATGCAAGCGCAACAGATCACTAGTGGCCCGCGCCTGCCGAGCCCCAGCCAATCTGCCGTGGACCACAGACCGGGTGCCGTGTTGACGACGGTGCAGTATGTGCAATCGTCCAACGTTGTCGTTCGCGGACCGGTGACGGGCCGCCGCTATGCGTTCTCTGCCGGGAATCGGGTCCAATCGGTGGACCGGCGTGACGCAAGAGCGCTATTGTCCACACGCATGTTCCGCGCGGTTTAAGCTGGCCTGCCATGGCCGACGCGGTTCGGCATCCCGCCGGAACCGTTATTAAGGCAGATTGCCGACCGGCCTTAACCCAGCCGGCACCCCGACACACACTAGCCGGATTGACAGAGTGATCGCGGAGGTCTGAGGGAACATGGCAGAGCTGCAGTTTCACAATGAGGCTACCGTTGTTGCCGGCGTGCGACCAAACCGGTGGGATCTCGTCGCTTTTCCGCTGATTATTGGCCTTATCGCGCTCGCCGGTTTTGGCGCACATGAGACGTGGAAACCCCTGGCCGAGCTCAAAGAACCGGTCGTCTCGCTCGACCCGACTTACCTGCCCGAATACGCGTTGCGCACCGTGCTGCGTATGCTAGCCGCGATGGTCGCCTCGCTAGTGTTTACGCTGGTCTACGCCACACTGGCTGCAAAAAGTCGGCATGCCGAAAAGGTGCTGGTTCCCATTCTCGACATTCTCCAATCGGTCCCGATCCTCGGTTACATCTCCTTCACCGTCACATTTTTCCTCTCGCTGTTTCCCGGACGCGTGCTGGGTGCCGAATTTGCCGTGATCTTCGCGGTCTTCACCAGCCAGGCATGGAATATGACGTTCAGCTTCTATCAGTCGCTGCGCACAGTGCCGCGCGATCTTGAGGAAGCGACGCGCAGCTTCCAGCTTTCGAGCTGGCGGCGCTTCTGGAAACTGGAAGTGCCGTTTGCGATGCCGGGTCTGATCTGGAACATGATGATGAGCGCATCGGGCGGTTGGTTCTTTGTCGTCGCCGCCGAGGCCATCACCGTCGGCGACAAGACCATCACGTTGCCTGGCATCGGCGCTTATCTTGCCCGGGCGCTGGAAGAAAAGAGCCTTGCAGCTGTCGGTTGGGTGATCCTTACGATGATCGTCGTCATTGCCGCCTATGACCAGCTTATGTTCCGTCCCTTGGTGGCATGGGCGGACAAGTTCCGTTTTGAGCAAACCGCCGCGCAGACAGTGCCTCAGTCGTGGGTACTCGATTTGATGCAGCGAGCGCGTCTCATTCGCTGGCTCCTGAAGCCTTTCCCTGGCTTGATTGACCTATTTCTACGGTTTCGCATTCCACTGCCAAGAAATGGCCGACGGGTGCGCGTGCCGACGACGGCGACCGCAACGAAGGCACTCGATGCGGTATGGTACGTACTTGTCCTCGCGCTGGCCGTATACGTCTTCTACCGCGCCGCGTCATACGTCGCAAGCGGGGTCGGTTGGGGGGATGTCTGGACGGCGGTGCGATTTGGAATATATACGCTGATCCGCGTTTCCGTGCTAATTGCGGTGGCGTCACTGATCTGGGTACCTATCGGCGTGTTGATTGGCCTGCGTCCCCGTTTGGCACAGAAGATTCAGCCGCTCGCGCAATTCCTTGCCGCGTTCCCCGCCAATCTGCTGTTTCCGGTTTTCGTCGTCGGCATCGTTTATTTCCATGCCAATGCTGATATCTGGACGAGCCCGCTGATTGTGTTAGGCACACAATGGTACATTCTATTCAACGTTATTGCGGGGGCCACTGCATACCCGACAGACCTACGCGAGGCAGCGATAAATTTCGGCGTCCGCCGCTGGCAATGGTGGCGCGACGCGATACTGCCCGGGGTGTTCCCTTATTTCATCACCGGCGCGATTACCGCGTCGGGCGGCGCGTGGAACGCTAGCATCGTCGCGGAGTCAGTTTCCTGGGGAAAGACAACGATCACGGCTCATGGGCTCGGCGCCTACATCGCGCAGGCCACGACCGCAGGTGACTTCCCCCGTCTTGTCCTGGGTATCACCGTGATGTCACTATTGGTAACTCTGTTCAACCGCGTGATCTGGCGACCGCTCTATCGCTATGCGGAGGAGCGTACCCGCTTGTCTTAGGCTTGCTCGAGAGCCACCAGCTCGGACTACCCGCTCCAGTCATGGGCGAGCTCGGTCGTCCCTATGAGACGTCGTGCGCCTCCTCGGTTCCATTTTGATAAAGGACGCTTGTAGCCTTGGCGTTACTGATTCGCCGCTGGCGACCGGCACGGTTTGCCGACCGGCGAGTCATTGGCGTGGATAATTGACGCAGATATGATTGGTTGAAAGACAGGCGCCCATGGCGTTTTGACGTCGGCCACCCCCGGCCGGCCGGCTCGCCAGCAACTCCGAGATCCCAAATGCTTTGCCGATGGGCGGCTCGGCTTCGGCCGACGCAAGGCAGCGCGTGCCGGATAGCTGGTGCGTTGCAAAGCCGAGATCGTCACGCGCAGTATGCTGCATGAACCGGTCTGGGACTACCTTTGGGCCGCGGATGATCATTTGTCGATATTCAGATCGGCCGTTTTCGCTGGAAGATCTATCGCAATTTCTCGCCGTTCTGTCCCACACCGTTTGCTGCGCCGGCTATATGATCGAGATTGATGATAAGGGTGCTGGTAATGAGCTTTAAGCCCTCTGCTGGAGTAATGTCCGCAGCTGAGGATGCCGTTTCGGCGGTCCTGTTCGTATGCGCCGGCCAAATTGGCGATTGCGTCCTGGCCACCGGCATTCTCGGACACCTAGTTGAAACGCGACCCCAGGCGCGGTTCACAATTGTCGCCACCCCTTCGGCTCTACCGCTGTTTCGTTCCGTGCCTCGTCTCGACAAACTAATCGCACTGGAAAAACGCCAACACCACCTGCATTGGCTCGACCTATATCGCGCGGTGGCCCCTGTTCGTTGGGATTTGGTCGTGTGTTTGCGCGGGCCGTTGCTCGCCTGGCTGTTGCGCGCACACGAGCGGCGGGCGACGACGAGAAGCAACCTGCATGACCATTATGCCGTCCGCTTGGCGCGTCTGTTCGCGATCGACCCGCCTCCAGCGCCTCGCCTTTGGTTGAGCGCCGAGGATTCTCAAGAGGCCGCGCTCATCATGGGCAATGAACCGGTGCTCGCGTTAGCGCCGACGGCGAATTGGCCGGCAAAGCAATGGCCGGCCGAACGTTTTGCCGAAGTTGCCCGGCGATTGACCGCCTCGGGCGCCGTCTTGGCCGGGGCCCGAGTTGCCGTCTTCGGCCTTCCGACACAGCAACACCAGACTAGAACCGTGCTTGCCGCAATCCCGCCAAGTCGCCGTATCGACATCACCGACGGTCGTGACTTGGGGCAGGTAGCCGCATGCGTGAGCCGCGCCCGCCTCTTTATCGGCAACGATAGCGGCCTGATGCATATCGCAGCAGCGGCCCATGTCCCAACCATCGGCCTGTTCGGTCCGACGCCGTCGATTACGCACGGCCCTTGGGGCGAGTTTGCCGTGGTAGCGCGCACGGCGATATCGCAGCAAGAATTGTTGAGGCAGTTGCGCGAGGGCACACCCATCGATCAACTGATGAACAGTTTGACGGTCGATCAGGTAGAGCGAACCGCCATTGACCTGTTTCGGGGGAGCGCATCCGCCACCGGCGTACGGTCGACAACGTAATGAAAGCTCTCCCAACCGCAGCGCGGAACAATGCTCCAAGCTCGGGGGGCAACAAAGGACCGGAGCCAGTTTGATCGGGATGGGGCGGATCGAGAAAGGGCGCGGAAAGCCTATTGAACTCAGCTTTGAGCCTAGGGGTACTCCCCGATGGCTTGTGTCGGTAATCGCATCCAAAATTAGCCTCGATCAGCGGGCGCTTGGCGCTCAACCATGGGCCTATTGCACGGATCGAAGACGCATCTGCTTCCCTCTCATCCTGACAATCCTCGGCACCTTGATCATCAATCCTGTTTTCGGGGAGGACGCGCGAAGGGTGTTGCTCGTCAATCCCTATGACAGCGTTTTGCCGGCGGCCAACCTGCTTGAGGCCGGTATTCGCCGAGAAATGCAATCCGAACTTCGCGACGTCGAAATCTACACTGAGGCTCTTGATATAGAGCGCTTTTCGAACCCTCAGTATGCCGCCCAATTGGCCGACTTTCTTCGCGATAAATACGCTGGGCGCCACATCGATCTCGTGATCGCGATTGCCCCCGAAGGGCTCGATTTTCTGATGCAACGGCGAGAATTTCTGTTTCCTCAAAGCCAAGTCATGTTTACGCGGCTCACGGAAGATGAACTAAGCGTTTGGCATGTGCCGCCGGAAATGTCTGGAGTTGTCAGCCACTTCGATCCAGCACCGACCGTGGACTTGGCGTTGCACCTGGAGCCGGAGGCGACACAGTTGATCATCCTCGTGGGCACCTCGGACGCGGAGAGACACGAAGTGGCGGTGACGCCAGATCGGCTCAAGGCCTTCGCGCACCGACTAAAGATCATCTATTGGTCCAACTTGGCGATGGCTGACCTCTTACGCGCTGTCGGCAAGCTACCGAAAGGGACCTTTGTGCTCGACCTCGGCATCGTTCGCGACGCGGCCGGGCACGTCTTCATCCCGCGGGACGTTGACAAAAACCTGGCCGCGACAGCAAGTGTCCCCTTGTACGGTGGGTACGAGAACTGGGTCGGGCGGGGCATTCTTGGTGGCGATGTCGAAGACTTCGAGGCCGAGGGTCGGCAAACGGGGCACCTTGCCGTGCTACTACTCAATAAACATCTGGTTGGCCAACGAATGGTGGCGCCGACCAGCACCATCGTTGACTGGCGACAACTGCAGCGCTGGGGATTGAACGAAGCCAACCTGCCGCCGGGTACCGTGGTTCGGTTTCGGCCGCCGTCGCTGTGGGAAGAGCACAAATGGCCGGTGATGGGTGCGGCGGTGGCTTTGGCGGTGCAGGCGCTTCTCATCGTCGCGCTGATTGTCCAGGCGCGGCGGCGGCGGCGGGCGCAGGCGGCGCTGGAGCTGCAGCAGCAGGAATTGGCGCATTTGGGCCGGGTTTCGCTCTTGGGCGAGCTTTCGGGTGCCATCGCCCACGAGATCAGCAACCCACTCACCGCGATTCTCAGCAACGCGCAGGCGGCAAAGCTCTTTCTGCAGCAGAAGCCGGCCGATACCGGTGAGGTTGCTGAGATTCTCGACGACATCGCCGCCGCCAGCAAACGCGCCGGTAATGTGATCCAGCGCTTGCGGGCGCTCTTCAAGAAGGCCGATGCGCATCTCGAACTGGTGGACCTCAACGACATTGTGGCCGATGTCTTGCAGCTGGCCGACCGCAAATTGCTCGAAAGCAATGTCAGCGTCACGACCAACCTTGCCGCCGCCGTGCCCGCGGTGCGCGCCGATCCGGTTCAGTTAAAGCAGGTGCTCTTGAACCTGGTGGTCAATGCCTGCGATGCGATGGCCGACAACAAGCCCGGCGATCGCGGTCTGACCATTGCGACCTGGTGCGATGACACGCGCTTTGCCGAGGTCTCGGTGAGCGACCGCGGCAGCGGCATTGCGGCGAGCGTCAGGGAGCGCATGTTCCAGCCCTTCGTCACCACCAAATCGACCGGCATCGGGTTAGGCCTGTCGATCTGCCGATCCATCATCGAAGCCCATGGCGGCCGCTTATCGGCGTCCAACAACCCAGATCGCGGTGCCACCTTCTCCGTCGGGTTGCCGGCCGATCGTGCCTGATTGGCATTAGCGAACGCGTGGACCTGTTCCGGCATGCTCGGCAATTCGCCTAATTATCGCGCGGTAGACGGCTCAGTCAGTCCGGCCACCGCCGATGCAGCCAGAACCATTGTTCAGGACGCTGACGGATCCACTCTTCGAGCCGCGCATTTATCCGCGTCATTAAGTTCAGGGCGTCGGCATCGTCGTCTCCGGTACGCCGAACCTCCATCGGTGGGTCGCAGGTCACGCGGAATTTAGCGCCCGCAATGCGCTCGACACGCGCTGGGATGACAACGCAATCGTACCTCAGGGCCAGTCGTGCCAATACTTTTTCGGTCATGGCATCACGGCCAAAAAACGGAACTGGAATGCCGGTGTTCATTTTCTGATCAATCAGCAGACAGAGATGCGCTCCCTTGCGCAGCGCGGCGATTGCGCGCCGCCCCGTTACCCCTTTGGGTATCAGTTCAATGCCGAAGACGGTGCGTGCGCGACGAATCAACCGGTCAACGATGGGATTGTTGGCTGCCCGATAGATCGCGCCGGCTTTCAAGCCTGCTTGCGTCGCCGCCAAAGTCAAAATCTCCCAGTTGCCATAATGAGCCGACCAAAACAGATAGGTTTGGCCCGGCTTCGGCGGATAGTCCCGAGGGGTATAGCCGACCACTTCGACGCGGCTGTTGGCACCGTAAATCTGGAATTTGCCAAGATGCGGATATTCGGCGAAGACACGGCCGAGATTTTCCCACATGCCACGCACAATCTTTTCGATTTGTAACTCATCGAGTTCCGGCATCGCACGGCGCAGATTGATCCGCGCCCGCTTACTCGCGCCCGCCCGCGGACCGATCGTACGAGCGGCGAACCCGCCTAGGGCCGACGCCCAGGGTAAAGGCATCGCACCAAGCACTGTGTACAGGGTTGTCGCACCGGCACCTTCAATGAGATATCGCAAGCGCTTCTGAAGTGTTGCGTCAGCCATTAGCCAATCTAAATCTACCCGGTCGAGCCGATAAGAATTTATTCGAATGGAATTTTCATGCGGCCAACCTGCCGACGAGGTCAGTGGCCTACGACGAGATATCCCGTTTCACGTCTCGCCGGCGGGGTTGGCCTCACCGATCCAGAAATCGCCGCCATTCGTTAGAGGTTCCTCAATCGTCGGTCGATCCCGAAATTGGAAATAGGGTCGTCGAACCTCGCAACTCAACTTTATGTGGAAAAGCGGCTTTCGGTACAACCAACATGTCATCGAAACCGGCCGAAAAACGTATTTTGACGATGATGGTGCTCCGCTATCGGAGATTTCTCCGTAATCAGAACCTGGGGAATCCCATTGCCGTTCGGCAAAACCAGATCAAACGGGCTCCCCGTGAGATGCCCCGGGCAAAAAAGGCAAGTACTGATTTTGTCGTTGTCGTTGGTGATTTCGGACGGCCGGCAAGCACTGACCGATCCCGCCAAAATTCGCCGGACAGTGCGCTGATCACCAAGTCGAAGCGAATGGCACCAGCGCGTCAGTTCACGAAGCCGTTTTGGGCGGGTCCCCCCGATGCGGTCTTTGCCGGCAACAACTCCATGGGGCGCCTCACGAAATCCTCCCAGTCGAAGAAGTCGCCTTAAAATTTGGCGTGCTGCCTGCTGATCTTCGCTTGGCATCCGAAGATGCGCCGCACCCGGGTGAACGGTCGTGATCAGGTTCAGGATTGTGCCGTTGTGATCTCGACGCGGCGGTTCTGCGCCGGCCCTGGGCCGTGCGGTTGGTAGCGATCGGGTCGGCGTCGCCATGACCCACCGCCGATACCATCTCGGGCCTAACGCCTTGCGAGATCATGAACTGCATCACGGATTCGGCACGCTTTTGCGACAGGAAGCGGTTCGAAGTGACGCCTTGGCGCCGCAACGTCGGGCCGATCGGCGCGTTGTCACTATAATCGTTGACCATAACCTTGCTCGCCTGCGGTGGCGCCAGCATCTTGGCAATGCCGGCGATGCTCTGCTGGCCGCGATCCGACAACTCCCAGCCGCCCGACTTGAACAACAATCGCTATTGAGCGACTATTTGACGGCCGCTTGCAGGCGCGTGATCTGTACCTGCGCCGCCGTTAGCGGAGCTCTCCAGTTGCGCGTTGTTTGCTTGCACTGCCTGGTTTTGTTGCTGGAGCTGCTCGTAAGCGCTCTTCGATACGCACCCAGCCAGAAACAGTGCTGGCACGACCGCAACCGCTGATACCGCCTTATGGCGGGTGATCGAGCTGAACATGGAATTTGCTCCGAGTTCATGTTGTCGGATAGTGGTGTGACCAGGCGCTGTTGTTCGACGCTCGGACGAATCTTGCCGGTTCCGTCGCGTCACTGATCTCGGACTAAACACCTAGACCTAGATAGGTCGACAAATCAGGGGAGTGTGGTCGAGATCCAACACCGGGCGCGATATGCAAATGGCTTGATCGCACCAAGCCCATCATCTGCGTGCTTGTCGCTCGGTCGCGTGCGCGCAGGACGTCACGCATCTCCACCGAATTTCATTCTCAGCGTTACACGGACCTCAGTGCCGTTCGCAATGTTTCATGGTGTATCGCTCGTCTGGTCGGTAACGGATGGGCCACGGTTGAGGCGTGATCTTGAGGATCGGCAGTGCGCAAGCAGCAACACCTGGCGCGGATCGATGTACTTCTTCACGAGATTCGGAGTACTGTCGCTGAGATTCAGGCGGCGCAGCAGATGTCGGAACACGAGGCTGACGTCCTGCAGCGTGAAATTGCTGCGATTGAAGCGCTGATTGCCCGGCACATGACGAGAGACTAAGGGTAGGAATGCAGCCGCGGAAGCGAAAGGCGCGGTCGCATCGGGAGGTCGCTTGCTAGGGCGTGAGTCCGCTTCTCTCGACCGCCACACGAACCGCGCTGAGGAAATCGGTCTCGTCGATAGGTTTGCTCAAGTAAGCAAAGACACGGCCGCTGGCGAGGCATCGCGACCGGATCTCGGCGTCGTCTTGTCCCGTTATCATAATCACCAGTGACTTCGATCCCGAGCGAGCAAGCTCTCCTAAGAGATCGAGCCCGGTGATTCCCGGCATTTGATGGTCGAGCACAATGCAATGTGGTTGCCACGCCGGTAAAGCGTCGAGAAACTCATTTCCCGACGGAAAGGTCTTCACGTCAAAATTCGACGCCGAGAGAAGCCGCGCAAGCGCTCGACGGACGGATTCCTCGTCATCGACGACGGCTATCACCGGCCGTTCTTGAGTAGCCATTTACACTTAGGGTACCTGCTGGCTTCGCGTACGCGAAGTTGGACAAAAGTCCTATTTGGGATGCAAATCCGCAGTTAGTGGGGTGATCCCAATCTGTTCGGTTACGCGAACCAGCTCGGCCACTGAGCGTACCCCCATCTTTGCCATAACGCGGCCCCGATGCACCTTGACCGTTTTTTCCGCCACTCCGAGCGCCGCCGCGATCTGCTTATTAAGGCGCCCGGCGATAACATGGCGAAGAACTTCAAGTTCCCGCTCGGTAAGCTTGCCGAGGCGTTGCTCCGCGTCGCTATTCTTATGACGCGTCTCGCGCCGTTGCCGATCCCGTTCCAGAGCGATACGGATCGCGTTCAGAAGTACCTCATCATCGACAGGCTTTGTCAGAAAGTCGATGGCACCCGCCTTCATCGCTCGCACGCTATTGGGGATATCCCCTTGCCCGGTCAGAAAGATAACGGGTCGGTCATCGCCGTGTGCGGCAAGTATCCGCTGCAATTCAAGGCCATTCACGTCGCCACCCATCGACAGGTCGAACACTGCGCAACCAGGCGCTTGCGGGTCGTGCTGCTCAAGGAAGCGTTCGGGAGAAAGATAGCCGCGCGGCGTGAAGCCCGCCCCGCGCAGAAGCCGTTGTAACCCGTCCAAGACGGCGGGATCATCATCGACCAGGAACACGATTTCGGTTTGGACGCTCAAGGCGATTTCCGGCGGCTGTTTCGGGACCCGGGGCAAGGGCCTGTAGCGTGATTGCGGCCATGGGGAGATAGGATCCGGCGGTTGAGTGACAATGCTCGTTCGACGCCCTTTGTTGTCGCGACCACCAGTGAATAGGAGCTCCCCGGCATCCGCCTCACATTGCCCTGCCGCGGGCCCCTCAAGACCATCACAGGCGGACACTATCACAGGATCGTGCGATGGTCAGGCCCGGTTAAAACTGCATGGCGGGGGATACCGCGTAGGACCAACGTCCAACTATTCGTACGTGCATGAATCCGAGCATTATTTCAGCGGTTGGGCGTTTCACAATATTGTCTTAAGAAAAGGCACATCTTAAAAAAATTCAATGGCGCGGCCCGACCAGAGCCGAAGATCGGTTCGCGTGCCGGCCTCTTTGGCGTTTTGCTTCTTGGTTTGCTTTTGTTGCGTTGGTCGGTGAAGTCCGAGGAGAGGCATCCTTGATCAAAGGCGAACAGCGAAGGTCGAGATTGTGCTCGATGCGGCTGGGAACCGGATAGGGTGATGCCCGCCGCGCCATGTTTCCGCGCGGGCAGTGACTCGATGGTTTGGCCTAGGAGGACGGATCATGCGTGGGGAGAACGATTTTCCGGCAGCGGAATTATCGCCAGACCTTTGGCCAGGGGATTGGTCGTCTGGGGGTACATGGGGTGTGCAACCCGAGAAAGTGCGCCATCCGGTTGCAACGAGACGAATAAGCCAGCCGAATCTGTGGCATGCGCTCTTGAAGGGTGCGATCAACGAACTCCCAGATCGTATCGCGATCATTGACCACACCGGTAGCATCATTCTTCAAAATGCCGCTTGGTCCAAAGGGGCCACGCCGGAGGATGCTGACTTAAGTGGCTGCAGTGGCGACCAAGCATATTTGAAGTCATATGGGGCGCGCAGCGTCTGCACTATTGACGCGGCGATGGTTGCGAGACGTCTGCGCGATGTCATCGCGGGATCACGACGATCGTGTTCGGCGCGCTTTCGGCGGGGTCATGTCACACAGGGACAGTGGAGTGGCATGCGCGCGAAACGAATTACCGAACAGCCGCGCCTGATCATGATTACGCACCGTGACGTCGACCAAATGGCTGGCTCGCAACCGCATCTTCGTCAACTCTCTACCCGATTGCTCAAGGCGCAGGATGACGAACGCCGCCGCATTGCACGGGAACTCCATGATACGACGGTGCAGGACTTGGTCGCTGCCAAACTGACCATTGAAAGGGCCACTGACAATGATCGCGGCTCATCCGATCACCACGCCCGATTGCCGACTGCGATAAGTCTGTTGGAGAAATCGCTCCGCGATCTGCGGACGTTGAGCTATTTGATGCATCCGCCGATGCTTGATGAGCTTGGACTGGTGCCGGCTGTTAGGTGGTATCTCAAGGGATTTGGCGAACGAACCGGAATTCCTGTTGTGCTTAAATCGCGGCCGATGGCAACGCGCGCTCCCGCGGATATCGAAAGCGCGTTGTTCCGGATCGCCCAGGAAGCGCTAACCAACGTATATCGTCATTCGGGAAGCAAGATCGCAACCGTTTCCCTGATGCGTCAGCGCAGTGAAATTGTTCTCGAGGTTAGGGATCGGGGCAAAGGCATGCCACCGGCCTTGTTGCATGGCAATCGGCGGACTCTCTTGGGTGTCGGAATCCCGGGAATGCGCGCCCGGGCCGAACAGTTCGGTGGCAGTTTGACAATACACTCGACCAAACGTGGTACCCAGGTTCGCGCCGCTTTCCCCTTGTCCTCACCGGCGCATGGTGAGGTAACGATTGGTGATGGAGCCAAAATGTAATTGGGGGGACCTCGATGTTGCTTTGCGCGTCGACTTGGGTGTCGCTTCGGAGGGCGCTGATTTGCCTAACCGCGCTCGTCTTTGGGATGACCGTTTTCGAATCGGCTGCGCATGCTGGCGTCTCGGTCGATGACGGCTATGGGCCGGATGGTTTGCCCCAACAGCATTTTGAACTGGATCCGTACGTTTGGCTGCCGGCGACGAGCGCCAAGATCAGGTTGGGGACTGGAGCCTCGGTGGATATCAGCCAAGGGGTGCCGAGTGCATCGGATTTAGTGAGTAAGCTCAACGGCGCCTTCTTGGGTTTTGGCTTGGCCCGCTATGGCGCTTTCTCGGCCGAGCTTGACATAGACTATGTCTCGGCGACCGAGACCAAGGGTCTCGGAGGCAATATCCTGACCCTGTCGCGTTCCATCAAACTTGATACGTCGCTGTTCCGGATTTCCCCCGGCTTCGGGTACGAAGTGTTCAGAGGCGATGTCGGCACGGTTCCCGCGACCCTCGATGCGCGGGCCGGTTTCTCTTTCACCGACCCGAGCGCCACGCTCACTTTCACGCGAACCAACCTCGCGGGGATGACGAACCAGTTTGGTGCGAGCGGTGGTGGCGGCTTCGTCCAGCCTTGGCTCGGCGGCCGCGTCGCGATCTACCCTTGGCCGAATTGGCGGTTTTCGCTCGATGCTGCAGCGCAAGGGTTCGGCGTCAGTGGTGGCTCGTGGGGCTGGCAAGTCGGCGCCTATGTCACCTGGGCCGCCAATGGCTGGCTCAACCTGATCGCCGGTTACCGCGCCCTCAACACCGAGCGTATCGGTGATTCGACCCAGGCGCTGCGAACCCTCAATATTACCGCCTACGGACCAGTCCTCGCCGTCGGCTTCTCTTTCTAGGGAAGTCGCCGCTTCTCTGTCGGCGATGACCGTGAGCTGGGGCGCGCATTCAAGGTGCCGCCATGGCTTGCGACTGCAGTACGAGGTTCGTCGGAACCACTTCAATAGTGCCGGTCCTCGGACTGTCGATGTCGGCGATGAGATAAAACGAAATGGATGTGATGAGTGGCAACACGAGAAGCGCTGCCGGTTTCGTTCCGACAATTCGATATCCGAGCAAGACGTTACACGCGATTGCCATCAATTCCATCAGGCCGAAGGCTTCGATGGGAATGCGATTCAGCCACGCCGCTTGGGTATATCCTTGAGAGTTGAGTACATCGTTCATGCCGGAAGCCGCGAGTGCAGCTACGGGTGTGGGCTGCGTCTGGGCGACCCGCGATACGCCCGACCAGAGTTGGTTCTGTAGGTCCGCTGTCTCTTTGCCGATTTGCTCAAGCCGGTGCCGATCCTTTGTCACATAAAACGCGATGCGGCGGTCAATGTAGCGGGCCAGTGGCGCCGCGTTTTGGCGGCTTCATCCTTGGGCAGGAGATCGGCGCGAACATATTCGGTTCCGATCGCGTTGGCCTCCCCTTCTTCGTAATTTTTACGCAGATCGTACCGGCTGATGGCCATCGAAAAAGTGAACCCAATAAGGAGCGCCAATAGCGTCAAAGCGGCAGCGTGAGTCGCATCGAGATCGCCGGTGCCGCCGGTTCTGCCGGAGCGGTCTTTGGGACGTAGGATATAGCCACAATAAGCCGCTGCGGTTTGAACTGAAAAAGAGGCGACAAAGACGACGTACGGATTCTGAGCGAGTTAAATCATCGACGCCAAGATTGTTCCTGTGTCAGGTTCGCCTTCGTCAACTCTTCAATTCCCCTGGCGTTCGATTTTCAAGGAAGCACTCCCATGACTGTCTAATAATAATGCCAGTGGCCGTGTCGATAATCACGGTGACTGTAGTACTTTCCATGATCCCGGTAAGGATAGTGATGATGATGATAGTAATAGACATTCTCAATTGCGCCGCGCGGTTCCGGCGTCGCAATCGACGAGGCCATGACGGCAACGGGGGCGGAGAACGCCGTGTTTTGCATGCTGAGGCAGCCGACCAAACTGAGGCAAAAGAGGTATTTACGCATCGCTTATCGCTCCTCGCGGATTGTTCCGTCCGCATTACCAAATCGCTCGACGTTCCCGAAAGTACCTCGACCCAGGTCATACGCGAAACCCCAGCGCGCGCCCGGATCGGCAGCCCGATGGTGTGCACCCTTCTTAGAATGTCATCGGTCGGTGAGCCTGTCCATTGAGGATCGCCGGCGGGTTGCCGCACTGACGGGCGCTGAGATGAACGCCGCGCAAAGATGCGAACGCGCGGCCTGGGGCCACGACCTGAGGCCTGGCGAAAAGGCTAAAATGCGTGTCGCCGTTTATTCGGCCCGCTGCGTCCAAAGCCATCCGCCATGTGCGCAGCGTGATCCGGAATTGACGGTGCCTGAATTACGGATCGACAATGTGATTTCGAACTGCATACAGGATCAGTTTTGCGATCGAATCGGTTTTCAGTTTGCGCATCAAGCTCGCCCTGTGCGTTTGAACGGTCGCCACGCTTAGGTCTAAGCAGGATGCGATGTCCTTATTGGTGTTGCCTTCGGCCAGCAATTTCAAGATCTCGCGCTCGCGAAGTGTCAATAATTGGCCGCCAAAGGGCAGGCTCCGATCTTTGGGCGTTTCAGTCGCAGCCGCATGGAGTAAGATTTCCGAGATTTCGGGAGAAAAATATGGCTTGTGCTCAGAAAGCGTCTTGAGAGCCAATTCGACGTGATTCGCCGGGCCCGACTTGAGCACGAAACCCCTTGCCCCGGCCGAAATGGCTTGGCGCACTAGTTCGCTGGAATCATGCATCGAAAAAATTAGAATCTCGATCTTGGGCAGGGCCTTGTGAATTTGGGCAATTGCCTCAAGGCCGTTCAGGCGTTTCATGGTCAAGTCAATCACGATTATGTCCGGATGATGCCGAGCAGCCAGCTCGACCGCCTCCAAACCATTTGAGGCTTCACCGCAAACCGTCCAGTTCGGGTTGCCTTCAACCAATTTGCGCAAAAATATTCGGATGACCTCGTGATCATCGGCAATGGCAATCCGGACCATTGTCGGCCAGCCCCCTTACTCAAAGCGGGTGAACTGATTTGTGCCAATCCAGCCGTCGGCCCGGTCAGCAATCGCCTTTTATTGCGCGGGTAGGCTATATTGTCTAGGACTCGCAAGGGCGGACCTACAACTCAAATTGTCGGATTCCTACACGAGATCATGGATGGTGTTCGTCAAAGGACGCGCATCTAATGAGATTTGTGGCGACGGGTAAGCTTCGGGTGCGCCCTTAAGCCGAATATCGAGGCTGGGAGGAGGTGTGCCCCCAACGCAGCCTTTCATAAAGTCATTTCGCCCAGTTGTTTGGGGTTCTCGGCTCGGTTTTGTGGCGATGGCAGGAGCGCATGACCCTAACAATCTTGATTGCCGACGATCACGAGGCGGTCCGCCAGGGTCTTCGCCAGCTTATTTCGAAGCACGAGGGATGGGTCGTCTGTAAGGAAACGGATGCCCTTCAACAAACCCTGGAAGCGGTTAGCGAATTGCGACCCGACATCATGATTCTCGATCTCAGCATCATTGAGGGTGCGGCCGATGCCGTTCAGAAGATTCGGACGTCATCGCCGGACACCGAGCTTCTTGTTTTTACCATGCATGAGGGCGAGGAAAGGTTTCGGGCCCTAATCGCGGCAGGCGTTCGCGGCTACGTCTTTAAGTCAGATTCGGCCAAGGAGGTGGAAGCCGCCGTCGCGGCGTTGGCGCAGCACAAACCTTATTTTACCGGGAAAATATCAGAGGAATTGATTGAGGCGGTTACCCGTACCGACGATGCAAATCGCCAGCAGCGGCCGCTTCTGTCGCCGCGCGAACGCCAAATCATACAGCTTCTGGCTGAAGGCAACTCGAACAAGGAGGTAGCTATTGCGCTGCGCATCAGCGTGAAGACGGTTGAGACGCACCGCGCCTCGTTGATGAAGAAACTCGGGGTCAGCTCGGTTGTCGAGCTCGTGCACTATGCCATTCGCAACGGCATCGTTACCTCGTGATCGGACAGTGTACGGCCAAGCCACGCGCTATCGCGGCAGCGGGTTTCGGTTCAACATTAGTGAAAATTATTAAGCAATATCAGTAAGTTGGTGTTCTTCAGACCTTATGCGAACTTCAAGCGCCAGCTTCGGATAGCGGCGTCCAATAAATCAACGGCGGACCGTTCAACCTCTTCCGTGTTTTCGATGCTGCTGCGTCAGCGGGACCATAAGGCGCCAATAGATCCAGCCCTTTGAAGGGGCGATCGAGAAGTCTCATTCACAATCTTGTGCAGTGATAAATTTCCGACCCATCGACACGCAGAATGTCATTGATCACGTCTTCGGCCTGCTGAAGCATTCCAAGGTCGCCGCCGCATACATTCTGTGAGCCAAAACCGGCTCGATTTTGCGAGGCAGAACCAGCCGGATTAGGGGAAGTCTTTTGGGGGCGATCCCGAGATGGCGATGCCGGAAAGTCGGCATTCGCCGGCTCGCTCGCCGAGGCAACAATTGCAATCAAGGCAACGCAAAGCGAGCGTGAAGCTCGAATGCGATTGACACGCTGCGAGCGAAACTCACCGCAACCTCCCATAACGGTTGCACCTATCCTGGTGCAGGGCCGATTGCTGCCGCTGACCGCACCGTCTCGGCTGGCGCTGCGACGTTGACGCAAGAAAGTCAGCATGTCTCGTTCGCTTTTTTTGCCGATAGACATGAGAAAATGAAGGCGATCTGAGTGCGCGATTGCCAATATCCGCCGCCCTCTGGGCGTGCCGCATTGTAGTAGGCGCCGAACGCGGCGCTACGACGAAGGCACGTGGGGCGCCCGATCGCCGGGAGCCGCAGCGCACCGGCCACTCTCGCTCCCGCCGACGGACGCGGCCTAGCGTCAAGGCGCCGTCGTCCGGCTGAGAACGGGCCCGAGGCGAGAACTACCTCGAGCATCTTGCGCTCCATTGGAGCCTCTGGGGGACAGTCGCAGCCGGAGCGTATCTGCTTTGGGACTGCGCTGCCATCGGGATAAACCCTCGATAGCCCACGCGGCGAGCGTCTCCTCAGCATTAGGCGGCGACCGGAGGTCTCGCCGGAGCTGACGAGATGGCGCACGTGACGCTACTGCCGCCGCTAGCCACGACAAGCTCCGGGGCGCGGCCCATGTATTCCATCCATCTGCGTGTTCCGAAGGCGGCTTGGAGCGGGCGCGGACGTCAGCCTCGCAGACGCCCAAATGTCTCGACGAGTTCATCGACCTTCTGCCGCTGCTCCACCAGATTGCCCGAAGTGAATACATCAGTGACACAGTGCGAGACATGATCGCGCAAGATTTCTTCCTCGACCTTGCGCACCGCCGCGCGGACTGCATGGGCTTGGTTGAGAATATCGACGCAATAGCGGTCGTTATCGACCATCCGCAGCAATCCGCCAATCTGGCCCTCGATGCGCCGCAAGCGGGCAGCAACCGATTTCTTTGTCTTGGCTTGCATTTGATACTATACCCATGAAGGGTATATTTATCAACCTCTAGGCAACAACAAAGTTCTCCGCTCATGACAGGCGCCGCGACATCCGGCAACGGTTCGGGCCCGTTCCATCACCATCACCCGAGCGATGACCGAGACCACGCCGTTGGCAAGGATGGTGAGCCAATTTACGGAACTAACGCGGAACCAGCCGCCGCAGCGCAACGGGCGGAGCATGCGACGGGAACGCTTCATTTTTGTGGTGCAGCGCCATGCGTAGACGGCACCGCCAGCGGGGGCAAACATTTGAATACCCAGGCCTTGCCCCATTCTCATGCGCGGGGTGGCATCTATACCTGTCCTATGCATCCTGAGATTAGGCAAGGGCGGCCCGGCGTTTGTCCAATTTGCGGGATGGCCCTGGAACCCGTTAGCGTGCTCGACGAGGACCGTCCGAGCGCGGAGCTCCTCGATATGACGCGCCGCTTCTGGGTCGGCGTTGCGCTCGCCATTCCGCTCGTGATTTTGGCAATGGGTGACCCTGTCTTCGGCCTCAACCGATGCGTCCCGCCGACCCTCGGCCTGAGGCTTCAGTTCCTGCTGGCGACGCCGATCGTCCTTTGGGCCGGGTGGCCATTCTTAGTGCGTGGCTGGCTGTCCGTGCGCAACCGATCGCTTAACATGTTCAGCCTCATCGCCCTCGGCGTCGGTGCCGCCTATGTCGACAGCCTCGCCGCGACGTTTGCACCGAACCTCTTCCCAGCAAGTCTTCGGGATGGCGGCGTCGCGCCTGTCTATTACGAGGCGGCGGCTGTCATTGTCGTGCTCGTGCTCCTCGGGCAGATCCTGGAATTGCGCGCGCGTGCCAAAACCAGCGGCGCGATTCGGGGGCTTCTCGATCTCGCGCCAAAAAACGCGCACCGTGTGGGCGACGATGGCTATGACGAGGAAGTGCCTCTGGATCGGGTGCAGGTGGGCGATCGGTTGCGGGTTCGTCCCGGCGATAGCATCCCGGTGGACGGCGTCGTGCTGGAAGGCAGGAGCGCGGTCGATGAATCCGTCATGACAGGGGAGGCGATTCCGGTGGAGAAGGAGCCGGCCGCCAAGGTTATCGGCGGCACCATCAACGGCTCGGGAAGCCTCATTATGCGCGCCGAGCGGATCGGTTCTGACACGATGCTTGCGCATATCGTCGAGATGGTCGCCGAGGCGCAACGCAGTCGCGCGCCGATTCAACGGCTCGTCGATATTGTCTCTGCTTGGTTCGTCCCGGGGGTCATTTTTGTCGCAATCGTGACCTTTATCGTATGGACCATCTGGGGACCATCCCCCGTCTTTGCTTCGGCACTAGTCGCGGCCGTCTCGGTCGTCATCATCGCCTGCCCATGCGCCCTCGGTCTCGCCACGCCGATGTCCATCATGGTCGGGGTCGGCAAAGGGGCGAAGGGCGGCATCCTGATCAAAAATGCCGAAGCGCTCGAACGCTTTGAGAAGGTCGATACGCTCGTTGTCGACAAGACCGGCACGCTTACCGAAGGCAGGCCGCGAGTGGTTGCGGTGATGGGCGTCGAGGGGTTCGATGAGGCCGCCGTTCTCGCGCTCGCCGCCAGCCTCGAGCGTTCGAGCGAGCACCCGCTCGCGGCCGCGATTGTCGCCGCCGCTCAAGAGCGCGCGATGGCCATGCAGGAAGTTGCCGCCTTCGGTTCCGATGTCGGGAAGGGGGTAACGGGCACGATCGGCGACCGGCACGTCGCGATCGGCAATGCCAAGCTAATGAGGGAACTCGGGATCAGCATTCCCCAACTCGAAGTCCGCGCCGACGAGCTGCGCCGCGACGGTGCCACCTCGATCTACGTCGCCGTCAACCACCGTCCGGCGGGAATCATTGCGGTCGCCGATCCGATCAAAGCGACCACGCGAGCAGCGCTCAACAGCCTCAGAGCGGACGGCATCCGCATCATCATGGTAACGGGCGATAATCGCACCACGGCACAGGCGGTGGCGGCCAAAGTTGGCATTACCGAAATCGAGGCGGATATCCTCCCCGACCAGAAGAATGCGGTCGTGCGCCGTCTGCGCCGCGAAGGCGGTGTCGTCGCGATGGCGGGCGACGGCATCAATGACGCTCCGGCGCTTGCCGAGGCTGATGTTGGTGTTGCGATTGGTACGAAAACCGACATCGCGGTGCAAACCGCGGGCGTCACGCTGGTCAAGGGAGATCTAGCTGGGATTGCCAGAGCGCGCACATTGAGCCGCGCAACCATGCGCAATATCCGTCAGAATCTGATGCTCGCCTTCATCTATAACGCTGTCGGCATTCCGCTCGCGGCTGGGGTGCTGTACCCTTTGTTCGGAATTCTATTGAGCCCGATTGTCGCGGCGGCGGCGATGAGCCTCAGTTCGGTCTCAGTGATCGGGAATTCTCTGCGTTTGTGGTCAGCTCGACTGTGAGTTGCCGTGCCGCTTCCGTTGATCTTGAACGCACATTCGGCGCCGAGACGAATGTTCTTTTCCCGAGACCGCAGACCGCATCGCCCGTTAGATCGCAATCACAACATCCGATCGACCCAGATTTCTGATGCCCTCAGAGTATTCGCGTCGGATTGTGGTACGCGGCGTTATCGCCCTTTAGTCCGCGAGGAATGCGCACTGGTGTCAACCTCTGCGTCGTAACCCCTAGCCGGTCTCTGCCACGCTCCTCATGGCGCGAACCGCGCCGACTTCAACGCCGACGGTAGTGCGGGTTCGCCGGTGGCGAGCAAGCGGTTAACTTCGCCGATCGAGTAGCGAGCAAAGGGTCCAAGATGCGTATACAGGATCATCATCCCCACCACGGCTTCGAGGCTGCCGATCCGGTGAATCATGATATCGATCAAGGTCCGCCAAAAATGGCGTCGCAGTTCAGCAGAGCGAATACCAAGGTGCCACACCGCGGCGACTAAGATACGGATCCCCCAAATCGCGCCGCGAACCGGGAAAATGTGGAAATGGGGTAGATTGAGCGCCCGTCCCATGACTCGGACCCGCTCGAAGTATGCCGCGGGGGCGTAAATGTCTTCCAGCACCTCCGCATAATCGGCGAGCACTTCGCAACGAGGCCGCAGCGTCACGAAATTGAGCCCAGCCGCATCGCCGAGACACAGAGTCGCGTCCGCCGCTAACATTCTGCCCTCGCGCGTCAAGCGTCGCGTCAGTTGGGTACCCGGCAATGCGGTCAGCAGTCCGACGAAGCATGCCGGGATGCTGGTGGCTTCGATGCACGCTGCCATCGCTTCGGCGACGCCTCTTCTTTCGGCGTCGAAACCGACAATGAAGCCGGCGGTGACCACCATCCCGGCCTCGTAGATCTTGCGCACTCCGTTCGCAATATCGCGTCGGGTATTCTGTTTCTTCTGGGTCGCAACCAGTGTTTGCGAGTCCGGGCTCTCGATGCCGATGAAAACGAAAAAGAAATTTGCCTCGCGCATCATTTGCAGCAGCTGCGCATCGTCGGCCAGATTTATCGAGGCCTCTGTGGAAAACTGAAACGGATAACGCCGTGCGGCCTGCCATTCGCGCAAGATCGGCAGAAACCTCTTTAGCGCCTTCTTGTTGCCGATCAGATTATCGTCGACGAAATCAACGTGGCCGCGATAGCCAGCCAAATAAAGGGTCTCGAGCTCGCGCAGCATCTGTTCGTTGGTTTTGGCCCGGGGGACGCGGCCATAGAGCTCGATTATGTCGCAAAACTCGCAATTGAACGGGCATCCGCGCGAAAACTGAACACCGATATTGAGATAGTTTTTGAAGTTCAAGAGCTCGAAACGGGGCACCGGCGACTTGGTAACATCGACGTCGGCTCGTTCGCCGGCAAAGGTTCCGCGACGCGCGCCGGCACGCCATGCCGCGATGAATTGGTCGAGTAGATTTTCGGCCTCACCCAGAACCCGAAAGTCGGCCGCCGCATATTCATCGGGGCTCGACGTGACATCGGGGCCGCCCACGACCACCGGCTTGCCATAGGCCTGGGCCAACGCCATGACGGCGAGTGTGTCGTCCCGTTGGGACAGCATGCCCCCTGTCATCACCAAATCCGCCCATTTGAGATCTTCCGCCCTCAGTTCCTCGCCGTTGCGGTCGGCGAGTCGCACCTGCCATTCGCGCGGCAGCAGCGCCGCCACGGTGATTAACCCGAGGGGCGGTGCTGGACAGCGTGCGCCAAGGAAATCGCATGCTGCCCGTAGGCTCCAGAAGGTCCGCTCCGGGAACCTGGGAAAGACCATTAGGACACTGGGAATCCGCTCTATCCCCTGGCCCGTTTTCTGAGCCATTGGATCCCCCGTCGAGCTGCTCTCGGTTCCGCGCAAATTCTCCCCCTTGTGCAGAAAAATGACGCGACGCTTCGCTTGCCCTCAGGCGATGGTGCACAAACGATAGTCCTGCAAATAACCGTCGCCGCCAAGACCATCGCGCAGCCGCGCCTGCCGGCGGCAAATGGCGCTGTTTCGAAGCCGATATCGATCGAGCCCGCTTGTGGCTAGCGGATAAAGTGGCGCACGGACCACCGCAGCGGTCGTGTCGGCAGGACCAGTTAGTTTAGGTTCGGTTGATATGGCTCGTGCCCGGCTGCACCAAGCGCTCGACGAGGCCGATTGCTCCTGTCCCTTGGCAGGTAATTTTGCAACGCCACCCTATCGAGCGGCTTGCCTAACGCCTAATTGTTCGAGCTCGCGCGGCATGCGGAACTGTATGGTCTCGGATTGGCCAATGGCCTCCTCGCGCAAATCGGAGTACCAGGTGCGCAAGGTCTCGAGCAGTTCCGTGACGAGGTATTCGGGCGACGATGCGCCCGACGTTACGCCGATGGTTTCAATACCCGCCAGCCATTCGCGCTCCACCTCTCCGGCGCAATCGACGAGATACGCCGGTGTGCCCCTGGCAAGCGCCACTTCCAACATGCGCACGGAATTCGAGCTGTGCCGTGCGCCCAAAATGATCACGATGTCACTCAACTCCGCCAGTTTCGCGACGACGCGCTGCCGGTTCTGTGTCGCGTAACAAATGTCAGCGGCTTGTGGACCAACGATGTGCGGGAACCGTTCCTTCAATACGCCAACGATTCCTGCCGTGCTGTCGGCGGCAAGTGTCGTCTGCGTGACGTAGGCGACATTCTCCGAACCCTCGATGGTCACCGATCGCGCCTGATCCTCGTTTTCGACCACGATGATGCGGGCATCCGACCGCGCCTCATAATGCCCCACCGTACCCACGACCTCGACATGTTGGGGATGCCCAATCACCAGCACGGTGCGGCGATTGCGCGCGTGCTTTACCACCTCGAGATGGACTTTTTTCACCAGCGGACAGGTCGCATCGATAATGCGGAGCTGCCGATCGTCAGCCTCGCGCCACACCGCGGGGGCCACGCCGTGGGCGCTGAAGATCACCAACGCCCGTGGCGGCACCTGCTCCAAATGATCAACGAAGATAGCGCCGCGTTCGCGCAGCGATGCTAGTACATGACCATTGTGCACGATCTCGTGGCGAACGTAGATCGGTGGACCAAAGCGCTCAAGTGCAAACTCGACAATGTTAATGGCGCGATCGACGCCGGCGCAAAAACCGCGTGGACTGCCAAGAAGGACTTTCATAGCGCCCCTATCGTTGCCGACGGATCGCCTAAGATCCCCCCACGGCCGCGCTGCGTAATCATGGTATCGATCGCACATCTTAATGGCAACAAACTGATCCCACCGGCCGCAGCATCGTCAATCTGCGGCATCTGCCTGGTACTTCGCGGCAATGTTCCGTTATGCGGCATTCATGGGCCTGATCGCGGACCCGCGGAACTTCGACGCAGACCAATGCGAATGCGTCTCAGGGAACGTGAAAGCAGCGTGGCACCAATCGAGCCTATTCTCGATTGTGCTCACGATCGAACAGGCAAACACATCGTCTCCTGTTTCCAGCGGTAACGGTCGAAATTCTCGCGATCGTCAGCGGCATTTTTCGGTCTGCAGCGCCCTCGGTCTGCGGCGCCCACTGTCGATCCATACCTACACGTAGCCAATTTGTCGATGCGGCAAAAAGCGCCGGGCCGCCGACACTGGTCCTGATTGAAGCATGTCTTGGCCAGGGGAATTTTCACGCAAAAAGCCGTTGTCTCGAACGCCGCCGGTGATGGTTGCAGCGCTTCGACGGAACATTCCGCGCAGCGACAGGGTCGCCACCAATGGCGGGTCGCGGGGACTTGCCTTGTTGGCAATGCTTCCTTATAACCCGCGCTTCCGCGGAGCAGGCCCATGAAAGAGAAGATCCATCCCGACTATCACGAGATCACCATCGTGATGACCGACGGCACGAGCTACAAGACCCGTTCGACCTACGGCAAGGCGGGCGACACGTTGCGGCTCGATATAGACTCGAAATCGCACCCCGCCTGGACCGGCGGCCAACAGCGCCTCCTCGACAGCGGCGGGCAACTGGCGCGTTTCAATAGACGTTTTCAGGGCTTCGGCGCCACAAAGAAGTAGGCGCTTACCATCGGAGCGCCGAGCACAGGGGAGTTGCCCCGGTAGCGGGGAAGTCCGCTGCAGGCGTCGACCGCGTCCCCCGGCGCGGCGGCCCGGGGTCGCACTCGCTTTTGTCCGCATCCGTCGCCACTCCCTTGATCGTGGCGCATCACGACCTATCTAACAATCAACCGGAAGCTGCCTGGCGGGTCCGGTTGCCGATGTCCGGCGATGACGCGCGGACGCGGCCCATTCCATGTTGCTCATTGGAGGATGTGGTTATGTCCGATTTCGATTTCTCCCCTCTTTTCCGTTCGACCATCGGTTTTGACCGTCTGATGCGGCTCGCGGACGCGGCCACCCGCGTCGATGTTGGTTCGTCCTATCCGCCCTACAATATCGAATCGACCGGCGAGAACGCCTACCGCCTGACCATGGCAGTGGCGGGTTTCGGCCCGGATGAGCTCGAAGTGATCGTGAAGGAGAACGACTTGACCGTCAGCGGCAAGTCAAAGACCGAGGGCGACCAGACCAAATATCTCCATCGCGGCATTGCGCGCCGCACGTTCGAGCGGCATTTTCAACTCGCCGACCACATTAAGGTTGTCGGCGCCGGCCTCGCCAACGGCATGTTGAGCGTCGAGCTGGTTCGCGACCTGCCCGAAGCAGCCAAGCCCCGGAAGATTGCCATCACCGCGGGTGCGCAAACCCGGCCGGAAACCGATCGAGCAAAAGCAAGCGGCCTAACGTCGGCCGCTCGATCGAATGAACCAATCCCCCGCCCAATTTGTGGCGGGGGATTGGCTTTACTAGCGCCTCACGCGTCCGACGGCCCGCGATAGCACAAGATAAAGTTTGCCGACGTCGGCGGTGACAAAGGCGGCGCCGAGCACTTCCAAGGGGTCGCATTCCTTGGCCTGCGCCAAGAGCGTGTCGAACTGGCTGAGATAGCGAAGCACATGCTCGCGGAACGCCGGGTCGTCTTCGAACTTCTTCTTGATGGTCGATGACGAGCTCGGCTCTTGCATTTGCAATAGCTGTCGAGTGAATGCCCCGCGATCGCCGGCATGAAAGCGCCGCCACACCGCGTCGGAAATATTTGGCTCAAGCACTGGCTGCAGATCTACCGCCATCGAGTTCAGTGTTTCGATGATCAAGGTTGCGGCTTTAAGGAAAGTCTCTTGCTGTGTCACCGATGCGGCACCGCGTAGCTTCCGCGCCTCCTGCGCCGCGGTTTCGCGCAGCGTTTGCGCATCGGCGGTAATGGACTTCGCGCATTGTGTGTGCATCTTGAGCCGCAGCTTCGCGCAGCCGTTGGGCCTCCGCCTGGGTCGCCTCGCGCAGCATCTGGGCATGCACGACCGCCGCCTCGCGCAATCGTTTCGCTTCGGCCGACGGTCGCTTCGCTCAGTTTCTTTGTTTCCGCGACCACGTCGTCGGCAAGCGTCTGCAGCGACTGGGTGCGGGATGCGAACGCGGCGGTGATGGTGTTCGGCCTTGGCGCCGGCTTCATCACTCGCCTTTTCCGCCGTCTTGATCAGCGCTTCCGTGCGGGTGGCGAAGAGTTGGGCGATTGTGCCTGCGCGAGTAGCTGGCTTCCTCAGCGGCCCTGTCCGCGGCTTTGAGCAGCTCCTCGGTGCGCGCGGCGAACAGCTGGGCGATATCGTCGACCTTGGCTCGGGCTCTTTCACTCGCTTCGTCGGCCGCGGCCACGAGCAGTTGCTGAGCCTGGATCTCGAACGACTTCACCAAATCGTTCGACTTGACGTTGGCCTGATTGGC
This sequence comes from uncultured Alphaproteobacteria bacterium, assembly GCA_963804725.1. Classification (GTDB taxonomy): domain Bacteria; phylum Pseudomonadota; class Alphaproteobacteria; order ATCC43930; family CGMCC-115725; genus JAATGI01. Next base: position 1,281,104 of record CAWDRN010000001.1, read on the forward strand.
GGTCATCGTCCGCTGCCCGCAACAGCGCCTGGGTACGCGCCTCGAACAATTGCACAATAGTGCCAGCATGGTCGTTGGCTTCTGCTCGCATCGTGTCTGCCGATTTCAGCAACGCCTCGCTGCGTTCCGTGAAGTCACGAGCGATACCGTCGATCCGCCCCGTGGCACGTTCACCCGCTTCATCCGCAGCCTTCAAGAGCGCCTGAGTCCGCGCCTCGAACAGCCGCGCAATATTGTTCGCCTTGATGCTTGCCTGGTCGCCGACCTCGTCGGCCGCCTGCAACAGCGCGTCCGTACGCGCGGCGAACAGCCTCGCAATATTGTCGACCCTAGCACCGGCACGGTCGCCAACCTCATCCGTCGCTTTCAAGAGCGCCTGAGCCTGCGTCTCGAACAGCTGTGCTACGTCGTTCACTTTGGACCCGGCGATCTGCCGGGCTTCGTCGGCGGCGCGCGCGAGCATTTGTGCCTGATCGTGGAACAGATCGGGTCAATTCATCGGCCCGCGCGCCGGCGCGGTCGCCGGCCTCGGTCGCGGCCTTTAACAGCGCCTCGGTGCGCGCCTCGAACGTCTGCGCGATAACCTCCGCCTTGGCCGCTGCCTGCTCGCCAGCCTGGTCGGCGGCGGCGAGCACTGCTTCGTGTGCGCATCGCAAAAAGCTGCGCCATATTATCGACCTTGGCGCGCGCCTGGTCTCCGGCATCATCGGCGGCTTTGAGCAATGCTTGGGTCTGCGCCTCGAACAGCGCCGCAACGTTGCCCGGCTTGAGCACGGGCCCGCTCACCCACCTCCTCAACTGCCTTCAACAAGGCCTGGGTCCGCGTCTCGAAAATCTCAGCAATGGTACCGGCATTTGTCCGTGCTTCATCGCTGGCAACGCTACCGGCTCGCAGCAATGCCTGCGAGCGCTGCTCGAACATCTGCGCGATTTGGTCGGCGGCGGCATTCGCCTGCTGACCAGCCTCGGTCAGTGCCCGAGTCTGGGCGTGGAACAGGTCAGCGATGGTTTCTGCCTTCAGGCTGGCACGGTCGCCGGCCTCGACAAGGGCCTCGGTCTGCGTCTGGAACAGTTGGGCGACACTGGTGACCCTTGCCGTTGCCTGGTCCCCGGCATCCGTAACTTCTTTGGCATGGTTTCGCACCCCCTCGGCAAAGGCGCCGACGCGCTCTAGCGCGTGCTGTGCGACCCCGTCGAGGTCGCGCGCGTGGTCGCCCAGCCCAGAGCGTATAGCCGCGAGTTCTCGCGCCGTCTCTTGGGCGGCGGTCGCCAATTCGCGCAATTGCCTTAAGAGCGCCTGGCTGGCCTTTTCGCCAGTTTGAGTGGTCGCCTCGAGCGCCTGGGCCAGGAGATCTGCTTGGCGCAGTGCCGAATCGCCGAGTTCGTGCAACCGTGCCAAAATCGCTTCCCCGGCCGACGCGAACGAAGCAATCCGATCGCCAAACTGGTTGGAGGCATCATGCAGCTGCCCCGACGCGTCGTTGGTAGCGAGCGCCAAACTGTTGGTCCGTTGTTCGAACTGATCGCCGATTTCCGTTAGCCTAAGGCCCGCGGCAGCCATCTGTTCGCCATGTTCGCCCAATCGTTGAGCGGTTCGTTCCGCGGCCTGCTCGGCGGCGGCCGCTTGACGTTGCAGTACCGCGCCGCTGGCCTCGAGATTGCGCGTCGCACTTTCACCTGCTTCGCCAACCGCGAACGCCTGGCGGGTGAAGGTTTGGCTGACATCGTCAATCCGGTGCGCGGCGCGTTCCGTCACCGTGCCGATTTCCGCGGTGCCTGACAGGATCGCATCCTTGATGGCGGTGGTTAGCGCCGATAGCGAGTTGGCGGCGCCGTCGAGGTCGTGCAGCTGACGTTGCAGCGTCACACCGAGGGTCTCCGCCTGTGCGTTCGCCTCGCGTGCCGTCTCGCGCAATTGTGTCGCTTGATCCCGGAACGTCTCACCGACCTCAGCGGAGCGCGTGATCGTGCGCTCGGATGTCGACAGGAGATCGTCGCTATGCTGCTGCAGTAGGGAGTGCATCTGCGCGGCCTGAGCCGCGATGTCGCTGCGCACCGCGTCGAGGCGACTCAACTGTGCGATGAATGTCTCCTGAAGTTGTGCCAGGCGCTGGGTGGCCTGCTCGGCATTGACCGATGCGCTCTCAATCTCTTGCCGCATCGCCTCGCCGGCACCGTGGAACTGCTGCGCCGCGTTGGATGACATATCGCCGAGCCGTGCTCGATACTGCTCGAGACCTTCGGCGGCGAGCTGCGCGTGCGCGGCGAGCTGATCGGCTCCGGTCTGGAGATCACTTGTCTGCTGGCGCAATCCCGTGGCGGCATCGCCGATTCGCGCGATCGTTTGATCGGCCGAGACCGTGACCGCTTGCCCTTGCTCGCGGAATTCCTCGATCGTGCGGTTCAGCGCCCCGATATTGGTCTGGACCACGTCCGACAAGTCGCCGCCACGTAGCCGCAGGCTATCGCCAACTGCGTCAATCCGGGTCGCCGACTGCTCGCTTAAGGCGAGTAGGTCGTGGGCCGTTCCGTGCAAGGCATCGTTCGCTTCGGTGATGCGGATGCCGGCGTCGCGGGCCGCCACGGTCAGCCTTTCGCTTTGCGTGCCGAAATTCGTACCGCTTTCTTCGAGACGCGCCAGCGCCTCCGCTGCCGCCACGCGCAAATTCTCGGTATGGCGCAACAGTGCCGCGCCGTGCGCTTCTGCTTGCAGCGACGTCCGCTCGCCGTGGCGATTGACCTCGTCTGTGTAGTCGCGGAATGTGTTGGCGAGGGCCTCGGCCTGCACCGCCGCGTTCTTCCAGGCGGCCAACAAGGTCTCGGCCGAACTGCTGAGCATTTCATGCGAACGCCGCGTCGTCATATCGAGCTGGGCAGAAGTGCTTTCGAATTGCGTTGTCGCAGCGAGAAATTGGTGTTCGAGTTGCGCCGCTTGCTGGCCGAGACGGTCACTGGCGCTCCCGACAGTGCGCGTCACCACACCCTCGAAATTGACAATCTCGCCGGCGACGCGGTCGGCTGCCGCGCCGGTTTCACGGACCAGGCGATCGCCGACGCGACCGAGCTCATCGAGTGACCGTTCGGTCGTGCGCTGCAGCGTCTCGACCAGGCGCCCTTCCGTCTCGCCCGCCTGTGCGGTCATCCGCTCACCGCTTGCGGCGAAGGCGCGCTCGATCACCGACTCGACGACCGCGACCTGCAACGCCAGTCGTTCCGCTGCCGCGGCGAGGTCGCGCCCGGCCGCGCGCTCGACCGTCGCGGCGTGGGTCGCGATCGACTCCGCGAGGCGGCCGATTTCCGACACGGTAGTTTCGAGATTTTCGCGCGTGCCCTCGGCACGCTGCGTCGCCTCGACGACCCGATCGACCGAACCGCCGAGCTGATCGCCGAGAGCGGCAGTGGCGCGATCCAATCGCTGGGCCGCACTCTCGGCGGTGGAGGCGAGATCGACGGCGCGACGGCGCAGCGCATCACCGGCCTCCGCATCAGGGGGGTTGGTTTGGGTGCCAATCGCGCCGATTTTTTGCGAGAGGCGGCGCTCCAGCTCGATTATATCATCGGTGCGATGCCTCGAACTGGTTGCCAACCACAGGAGCAGCAGCGGCACTGCGATGCCGATGACGATGGTGGCGATCTCCGGCGGCGACATGGCGGCAATCGCGGGCCAGCTGACCTGCGCGAGGAGATAGACGACACAGATGGCAATCCATGCGGTTCCGAGAACCGGCCAAGACAAGACCGTGCGCCATGATTTTGACAAGGCTCGCCCTCGCTCTTTCGTCCCATTTTGTTGGCTAGTTATCGAAACTAGCCTCGCTCATCCCCTCCAACGCGTCAACTAATCTGTCGTCGATTCTTAGGCGCTGCGAGGCGCAAATAGGGGCAACACTACGCGTCCAATGGAGCATTCGTGGTCCGCGTTTTGAACAGCTGTTTCGCGCCGAATCGCTTCGATCTGCCAGACTTGACGTTGCCGGCGATTGCCGCGGTCTTGCCCCGCTGCCAAGAAACGGGTCGCCGCTATTTGCGCTTGAACAGCGCCTCGGCGCCGCCGCGCTGGGTGCGCTTGGCGACGATGTCGGCGCGGACACGAGCAATCTCCTCTTCCAGCTCGCCGATATAGCCTTCGAGCTCGGCGATCGACAGCGGCGCCAAGTTCTTTTTTGCGGGCGCCTTAGCGCGGGGCAATAAATCATCCTCGTCCATCATCCGTCTCCCGTTGCCAGTGTGGCGCGATCGGGCTAGAGGTGCAATCGACGAAGCAATATCCGAGGCATCGACATGGCGCTCCCCGAGACCATGACGGCGATTGAAATAACCAAACCCGGCGAGGCTGATGTGCTTCGGCCCGTCACACGTCCCGTGCCCAAACCAAGTCGCGGCGAGGTCCTGATCGAGGTCGCTGCCGCCGGGGTCAATCGACCAGACGTGATGCAGCGCCAAGGCCATTATCCGCCCCCCACGGGCGCCTCCGACATTCCCGGCCTCGAGATCGCAGGAAGCGTCGTCGCCGCGGGTCAGGACACAAGGCTCGAGCGGGGGACCAACGTCACTGCACTGGTCGCCGGCGGTGGCTATGCTCAATATTGTGTGGCGCCAGAGCCGCAATGTCTGCCCGTCCCGCACGGGTTTTCCATGGCGGAGGCGGCAGCCTTGCCCGAAACCTTCTTCACGGTTTGGCACAATCTCTTTGAGCGTGGTGGGCTAGCCCGCGGCGAAAGCGTCCTTATCCATGGCGGGTCGAGTGGCATTGGTACCACCGCCATCCAACTGGCACGAGAATTCGGCGCCCGGCAGATCTTCGTGACCGCCGGCAACCAGGCGAAATGCCAAGCTTGTGAGCGGCTCGGCGCAACCCGGGCTATCAATTACAGAAGCGAAGATTTCGCTGCGGTCGTGAAAGCTGCCACCGGTGGCCGGGGTGTCGACGTCGTGCTGGACATGGTGGCGGGTGATTATCTCGCCAGGAATCTCGATGTCCTGGCGATCGAAGGTCGATTGGTGCTCATTGCCTTCTTGCACGGCGGCAAGGCCGAGATCGATTTCGGCGCGGTGCTGCGGCGTCGCCTGACGATCACGGGCTCGGGCCTGCGGCCGCGACCGGTAGCCGAAAAGGGTGCGATCGCGGACGGTTTGCGCAGTCATGTCTGGCCGTTGTTGGCCGCCGGCAAGGTCAAACCCGTGATCGACAAAATATTTCCCCTGGCCGACGCTGCGGGGGCCCATCGGCTTATGGAAAGCTCGGTGCACATTGGCAAGATTGTGCTGAAAATCTGACGTGCTCGGCGCTTCGCGAGCCATGGCGCTGGGCTTGGAACGCTTCCCGACCAGGGCGCTGCTTCCCGCGACGGAGTCGCGCGGCAGCGATGGCCCTGGCGCGGCTGCAAACGCGGGATTGAACTCCAGCCCTTTTGTGGTGAAGATCTGCCTCGTCCGGCGAGTCGAAGCGCCTTCCGGAGGATAAGCTCGGTCGGGTCGCCGCCGGGAAGGCCTTCCGGAAGCCGACTTGGCCCCCATATAGCGTCTGTCCCGTGCAAATTCGCCGGATGGTTCGGGTCAGTCTCTGGCCTTTTGCGTAGCGAAAACGGGCCATGGTCCAGGAAGGAATGACGATGCAGCCTTTGATGCCTAAGGCGACGGCGGTATGGTTGGTGGAGAATACCGGTCTGACATTCGAACAGATCGGCGATTTTTGCGGCTTGCATCCGCTTGAAGTGCAGGCCATCGCCGATGGCGAGGTCGCCGTACAAATGATCGGCATTGATCCGGTGGCCAATGGCCAGGTAGCGATGGATGATATTGAGCGCTGCCAGGCCGATCCTTCGGCGCGGCTCAAATTGCTGCAAAGCGCTCATCCTGAAGCCATCGTCAAACACAAGGGTCCGCGTTACACCCCGATCGCCAAACGCCAGGACAAGCCCGATGCGATCGCATGGCTTCTCAAGAGCCATCCGGAACTGAGCGACGGCCAGATCTCGAAACTGATCGGCACTACGAAGCCGACCATCCAGGCCGTGCGCGACCGCACCCATTGGAACGCTGCTGGTATCAAGCCGCGTCATCCGGTAGCCCTCGGCCTATGCACCCTTCAAGAGTTGGAGGACGCCGTCACGCGCGCCAATCGCGGCAAGCGCACTGCGACCGGCGAGCCGGTGGTGGTCACGGTTGAAGCGCCGACCTATGAAAGCGAAGAGACGCTAACCGAGTAGCCTCAGAGGTCGAGCCCCAGGTCAAGGATCGGGGCGCTGTGCGTGATCCAGCCGGAGGAAATGTAATCGACCCCGGTTGCTGCGATCTCCCGCACTGTCTTTTCGTTCACCTGGCCAGAGGCTTCGGTCAGCAGCTTGCCGCTGGCCACGGTTACGGCGCGGGCGAGCATCTCGGGCGTCATATTGTCGAGCAGGACGACATCGACGGGCAGCGTCAGTACTTCTTCCAATTGCTGCAGGGTGTCGACTTCGACTTCGATCTTGACGAGATGGCCGATGGCGGCGCGCGCGCTCTCGACAGCGGGGCGGATGCCGCCTGCGACGGCAAGATGATTGTCCTTGATCAGCACCGCGTCGTCGAGGCCGAAACGGTGATTGACGCCGCCACCAGCGCGAACCGCATGTTTTTCAAGGAGCCGCAGACCAGGTGTCGTCTTGCGTGTGCAAACGATCCGCGCCTTGTGGGGCTTCGCGGCTTCGACCAAACGTGCGGTTGCGGTGGCGGTGCCGGATAGGCGAGAGAGAAAATTGAGCGCGGTCCGTTCGGCCGAGAGAATGGCACGCGCCGAGCCCTTGACCCGGGCCACGACGTCGCCCGCCGCGACCGCCGCCCCGTCCGGTTTCTCGATAACTAAACTGGTGCTCGGATCGAGCAGGAAAAAGGCTAAGCGCGCCGCCTCGATCCCGGCGATCGTGCCGGGCTTGCGCGCCGCGATGACGCCGTCAAAACGCGCGGTCGCCGGAATCACTGCGTCGGTGGTGATGTCGCCAGCACGGCCGAGATCTTCCATCAGCGCGGCGCGCACGATCGGCTCGACGAGAATTGTCGGCAGTGGTTCGATCATTGGTGGCGTGCCATTGGCGCTTCCGCTCCGAGTTCGGCCGCGAGCGCTCGCGCCTGGTCGAGCGTGATGTCGCGCGAGCGCGCAAATTCCGATTTCGCGATCGGATAGTCGCTGCGGAAATGCCCGCCTCGGCTTTCGCGACGGTGCCACGCCGAAGCCGCGATCAGCAAACCCACCGTTGCCGATTCATCGACAGCGAAAGCAGCGATCGCGTTGGCGATGCCGTGAACGTCACGGGCGACCCCCAGATCCTGCTCCATTTGTGCACGAATTGCCCGGCTCGGGGAGAGTTTGGCGGCCGGATCAGGAAGCACAACCGGACCCGCGGGCTTGCGGGCGGAAAGTTCGACCAATATCGAGCGCAATCCATTTTGCGAAGACCAGTGCTTCGAGGAGCGAATTGCTGGCGAGACGGTTCGCCCCGTGCAGGCCGGTGGAGGAGACTTCGCCGCAGGCCCACAGTCTGTCAATGCTGGTACGACCGCGCCGGTCGACCTTGACGCCCCCCATATGGTAGTGCGCTGCCGGTCGCACCGGTATCGGCGCCGTCGCCGGATCGAGGTCGAGCGCACGACATAGCCCCGTCACCGAGGGAAACCGGACGGCGAAATTGGCGATGGCACGGCCGTCAAGGTAGACTTGCCGACCAAGTTCCAATTCCCGCCAAATGCCACGCGCAACCACATCGCGCGGCGCCAATTCGGCGCCCGGTACACTGGCCATGAAACGCTCGCCGCGGCTATTGATCAACACGGCACCTTCGCCACGGATCGCCTCGGTGGCGAGCGGCATCGGATCGCGGCCAAGATCAACCGCGGTTGGATGGAACTGCACGAATTCCATGTCGCGCATTACGGCACCGGCGCGTGCCGCCATCATCAAACCCGAACCGATCGCGCTCAAAGGATTGGTCGTATGCGCGTAAAGACCGCCGACGCCGCCCGTCGCCAATACCACGGCTCGCGCCGCTATATAATCAACCGTGTCGCCGCGCCGCGTCACCACCCCCGCGATGGTGCCGTTGCGGTCGCGCACCAGGGATTCGGCGCAGGCATCCTCAACGAGCGCAATGGAGGATGTCGCCCGAGCGGCGGTGATCAGCGCTGCCAGGATGGCGCGACCAGTGCCGTCGCCGCCGGCATGGACGATGCGGCGACGGCAATGGGCCGCTTCGAAGTCCAAGCACGATCCTGCCCGAGGCGTCATGGTCAAAAGGGGTACCGAGACGTTCGAGCCAGGCAATGGCACCCGGCGCCTCCGCTGCTACCGATTGAGCGATCAGGGGATCGCCGATCCCGGCGGCGGCCTTGAGCGTGTCGCGGGTGTGAAGGGCCGGCTGGTCATCGCCGCCAATTGCCGCGGCAACGCCGCCCTGCGCCCAGACCGTGGCAGCGCCGGTCGCAAGTGGCGCCCCCGCGATCAAGGTGACCGGCAAAGGCGCCAAACGGATCGCGGTCGCCAAACCGGCAATGCCACCGCCAACAATCACGATGCGATCGGTCATGTGTCGCCCCCCGCCCCCGTCGCGGTGGTGAACCGAAGCGCTTTGCCCCGCCGTCTTCCTCCGGCGGCCACAGCGGGGCCGGGCGCTGCTAGATCGACAACTCGCCCGCGCATTTAGGCTACGGCCAGCATCCGCTCAACCGCGGCTTTTGCGCGGTCGGCCAACGGTGTCGGCACGGTGACCTCGTATGTCATGGTTTCGAGCGCGCGCCGGATCTTCGCTAGCGTGGTCCGTTTCATGTGCGGGCAAAGATTGCAAGGCCGCACGAATTCGAGTTCCGGATGGGCGATCGCGACATTGTCGCTCATCGAACATTCGGTAATCAACGCGACCCGCGCTGGCTTGTTCTTGTCGACATAGTCGATCATGCCGGCAGTCGAGCCGGTGAAATCGGCGACCGCGACGACGGCGGGCGGACATTCGGGGTGTGCCAGAACGGTGACACCGGGATAGGAATTGCGCAGCTGCGCGATGTCACTGGGCGTGAATTTCTCATGGACTTCGCAGTGCCCCTTCCAAGCGACGATTTCGACCTTGGTCTGCCTTGCCGTGTTCTGCGCCAGATATTCGTCGGGCAACATGATGACCTTCGGCACGCCCAGCAATTCGACCACCTTCTTGGCGTTGGCTGACGTGCAGCAGATATCGGATTCAGCCTTTACCTCCGCCGAACTGTTAACGTAGGTGACGACAGGGACGCCCGGATAGCGCTCGCGCAGCAAGCCGCACATCGGCCCCCGTGATCAATTCCGCCAGCGAGCAGCCGGCGCGGGTGTCAGCGATCAACACCGCCTTTTCCGGATTAAGGAGCTTTGCGGTCTCGGCCATGAAATGGACGCCCGCAAGGAGGATCACATCTGCGTCGGTGTTGACCGCCTCGCGCGCCAGGGCGAGGCTGTCGCCCACAATATCGGCGACCGTGTGGAAGATTTCGGGCGTCTGATAATTGTGGGCTAGGATCAACGGCATTGCGCTCCGCCTTAAGGCGCAAAATCGCCTCGATGTCGTCGGCATAGACCGGCCATTCAACGGCGGGCACATGGTCACGGACGCGCCGATAGAGCGCGGCCAATGGCATGGCGGTTGAAATCGTTTCCTCGAGAGACATTCGGCTTCCTCCTTTCCCCCACCCATATACTCAATTTGAGCATTTTCTTTGACATTTAAAACCGGATTACCATCCGGCGAGCTTTTGCTACGATTGAGTATAAGCTAGGTTACGACCCGCGCGATGGTCAAGCAAGAAACATTCATGACAGGACTGCAAAAACTAGAACGATCGAACCCGGCCAATCATCAACCCGACGAGGATGTTGCGCTATTCGCTTCGCAAATGGGCCGCCCGTACCGCCGCCTAAACCATTCGCGCGGCTCGAAGCCGAGCTTGGCAGGTGGTCCTGCTGCTCGCAGCCGCCGCCGCATCTAAAGTCGCACGATTCCTAGATTTTGACGGCATTCTTGCGCAATCGCCGAGCTCGGCTCACGTCCGCCGCATGGCTGGCAGGCGGACGCCAGGTGCCAAGCGCTCGACCAGCACTTCGCGACGATAACGCATGAGCCGGGCTGGGCGGCCGCCGGTTTCGGCGCGCGTGTCGCCGGTCTCCTCGACCAGCCCTTGCTGCTCCACGAGGCGGCGGAAATTCTGCTTGTGGAGTCGAACGCCCGACAAGGCCTCGACGACTTGCTGCAATTCTGACAGCGTGAAACTTGGCGGCATCAGTTCAAACACCACCGGGCGATATTTGATCTTGCCGCGCAAGCGGCCGATGGCCGTGGCCAGCACCCGGCGGTGGTCGATGGCCATGGCGACACCGCAGGCGGTTTCGGGCAGCGGCGCGCCTTCCTTCCCGTCGCGCACCCGCTCCGGCACGAGCCCTGCCTCGTACAACAGCTCGTATCGCTCCAGCACGCGCTCTTCGTTCCAGCGCGCGCCGCCGACGCCGAAATTGAGCCGCAGCCGCTCCTCGCCAAGCTTACCGCCTTGCGCCGCCCATACCCGCAGCAGCGGCTCGATCGCCGCGATCGCAGAAGGACGGCCGGCGCGCCAATCCTCCCAGGGAAAATAGCGATACCAGCTTTGCCAGGAGGCGTCGGCGGCACCAGCCGGACGCGCCTGACGCACCAATGCCAGATAGGCCACCGATAGCGCGCCGCCCGCACCCTCACCGTCGGTCTCGCGGCGGTCGCGATCACCGAACGTATAGAGCTGCTCGACATAGCCCAGGGCCTGGTGCGTCTGGCGCTCGACCCAATTGCGCAGGCCCGCTTCGAGCGTGCGGTGCCGAGCCTCGAGCGGACCCGAGGGAAGGGCGTCCATCCCGTGCCGCGTGCGCACGACGAGGACGCGGGGCTCTTCGCCGGTCGCCGCGACAATCGCGGCGGCCAAACCGATCGCCAGTGCCGTCGGTTCTACTAATTGTTGTGCGGCTTCGCTCATGCCTTGGGGGTCCCCGTCCGGCGCAAGGGGGCGCGCTTCAGGAGACTAGCGTCCGGCATGGCGTTCGCGAGATCGACGACGCGAATCCTCAAAAGCTTGCTAATTTTGCCCAAAGGGTTCCTCGGCGACGAGGATAGCATATCGCGTCCATGCGCAAACGCATTGCGCCGAGCTGTCGAATTTGCTCAACAGTAATGGAAGCCGGGAGGCACCTTCATGTCGATCGATCCCAAGCTACTCCGCACCGAAACCAACATCGTACGCAGAGGCAAAGCGAGCGCGGCGCAAAATTTGTCGGTCGATATTTGCGTCGTCGGCTCGGGCGCCGCCGGCACCTCCGCCGCGCTTGAGGCGGCAGCGTTGGGACGCAGGGTGGCGCTCATCGATGGCCTGCCCAGCCTTGGCGGCCAAGCCGTCAATTCCATCATCGGCACGTTTTGCGGCTTTTTCTCCAACGGTGACGAACGGCGCAAGCCCTACCAGGTCACGCACGGCATCGCCGACAAGATGTTCAAGGAACTCGGCCAAGCGGGGGCGCTTGCATTGGCGCCGTGGCCTCACCACCGTCGTGATGTACGACGAGGTGGCGCTGTCGCGCTGGATCGAAGAGGAGATCCGTGCGTCCGGCATGACCGTTCTAGTCGGCGCCATCGTTCGCAATGTGGTGATGGAAGGCCGGCGCATGACCGCCCTCGAACTCACGACGCGTTACGGTGAAGTCCGCGTCGAGGCGAACGGTTTCGTCGATGCCACCGGCGATGCTGCGCTCGCCTGGCAGGCGGGGCTACCGTGCCGCGAGGCGGCGGAAGGTCCGATCTACGGCACGCAAATGGTGGTGCTGGAAAATATCGACGTTGACCACGCGCCCACGCGCGAGGAGTTTGCCGAGCGCGTGGCCGCCAAGCACGAGCAGTATGGCTTTCCACGCCGCGACGGTTTTGCTTTCGTGGCGCCTGGCCGCGGCATTGCACTCGTCAACATGACGCATATTGAGACGCCGCTTGATCCGATCCGCATGTCGCAAGATCCAGCTCGAGGGCAAGGCGCAGGTCGACAAAGTCATCACGTTCCTGAGGGCCGAGTATCCCCAATGTTTCGGTAAGTCGCGGGTCCGCGCCTTTGGCCAGCCTGGCGTTCGTCAGACGCGGTGGATCGTCGGTGCGCATCAGCTCACGGCGGACGAGGTGCGCCGCGGCACCCGTTTCCCCGACGCAATTGCGCGTTGCACCTGGCCGATCGAACTTCATAGCCGTGAGGCAGGCTACATCTGGGAACCGTTTGGCCACGATCATATGCACTATGTCCCGCTCCGCATGCATCACCGCCGCCGATGCCGACAATCTGGTTGCGGCCGGGCGCTGCATCGATGGCGACGCGGCGGCACTGTCAAGCGTTCGCGTAATGGGTCCGTGCATGGCGATGGGCAAGGCGGCGGTCAATGCCCTCGATTTGGCTGGGGCCGGCAGCGTACACCAGATCGACATTGGGGCGCTGCAGGAGCGGCTTCGAGACAATCTGCTCCGCACCGATTGATGCACGGCGCATTCACCACCTTGCCCGATCTGCTGCGCCGCGGGTTGGACGTTGTTTTTGTCGGCATCAATCCCTCGCTCTATTCGGTGGCGCAGGGTCATTATTTCGCGCGGCGCGCCAATCGGTTCTGGCCGTGCTTTTCGCGCTCGCGGTTGAGCGAGAAGGTACGGCTTGGTTTGGCGGTCGAATATTTGGAGTCAAGCCATGACACCGCGCTGCCCGACTTCGGCTTCGGCTTCACCGACCTGGTGAAGCGCCCGACCGCGAAGGCCCGCGATTTGACCCCGCGCGAGCTGGTCAGCGGCGCCGCCGCGCTCATTGATAAGCTCGAACAATTTCGCCCGCACGCTATCTGCTTTCACGGCGCCACGATCTTTCGCACCATGGCACCGCTCCTTGGCATCGAAGCCGCCGGCTTCGCCCTCGGTCCGCAACCCCTGACCATCGGCCCATCCCTGCTCTTTGTGGTGCCCAATCCTAGCTCGGCCAACGCCCATTTTACCCCGACGCAACAGACAGAATGGTACGACCGGTTGGCAGCGGAACTTGTGGAGCGGCAACGCGCGTGAATTCTTGTTTTGCTCGTGGAAGTTGATGCTGCCGCGCACACACGCGGCCCCGCTATGTTCAATTTGCCGCGTTTTCCCTCAACCGTTGCTTCCTTGACGCCACAGGGTCGGCCCAATAAGTTCATAGAAAATGACGAGAGTCACGCAGGTGCGGGAATCGCGCTTGCAGCATCGTTGGTGACTGGGAGGCACAGTGATCGGTCTCATTTTGGGTTTCGCGGCGGCCGTACGGCGCGACGCATGAACGACGCCGGTCCTCTCTTGCGTACGGAGGCGCTGACCAAGTCATTTGCCGGCTTCATCGCGGTGCAGAATGTCAGCCTCGACGTCAAGAGCGGCACCATTCATGCGCTGATCGGTCCGAATGGCGCCGGCAAGACGACGTTCTTCAATTTGTTGACGCGGTTTCTGCCGGCGACCAGCGGCCATATCTTCTATAAGGGCCAGGACATCACTAACGTTCGTGCCCACGAGGTGGCGCGGCTCGGCGTGGTGCGCTCGTTCCAGATTTCCGCCGTGTTTGCCCATTTGACCGTGCTGGAAAATGTCCGTGTCGCTTTGCAGCGCTTTCGTGGCGACAATTTTTTCTTCTGGCGTTCGGACACGGTGCTCAATGAAATGAATGAACGCGCGCGGGAAATCCTGGCCGATGTTGGCCTCGAAGGACAGGCAGACCTTATTGCTGCGGAACTGCCCTATGGTCGCAAGCGCGCCCTGGAGCTTGCGACCACACTGGCGCTCGAACCTGAGCTTTTGTTGCTGGACGAGCCAACTTCTGGCATGGCGCATGAGGACATCGGTCGGATCGTGGACCTCATCCGCCGCGTGGCGCGTAACCGAACCGTGCTCATGGTCGAACACAATCTCGGCGTCGTAGCCGACCTGTCGCATCGCATCACCGTCATGCAGCATGGCGAAATCCTGGCGGACGGCAGTTACGCGGAGGTGTCGAAGAACCCGGCGGTGGTCGAAGCGTATATGGGAACGGTTCATGCCTGAGACTGCGGTGCTCGAGATTGCCGGCCTGCAGGGCTGGTATGGCGAATCCCATGTGCTGCACGGCCTCGACCTCGACGTCGGCAGGGGCGAAGTGGTAACGCTGATTGGTCGCAATGGCGTTGGCAAGACGACGACGCTGCGCGCCATCATGGGCATTTTGCGGCAGCGCGAGGGTTCGGTGACGGTGATGGGCACCGAGACGATCCGCCTGCAGCCTGAGCGCGTGGCGCGGCTGGGCGTTGGCTATGTGCCGGAGGAGAGGGGCATTTTCGCCAGCCTGACCGTGACCGAGAATTTAATGTTGCCGCCGACCTTGGCACCGGACGGTATGACACTTGGCGAGATCTACCGGCTCTTCCCCAATCTGCAGGATCGAGGCCGTAGCCAGGGCAGCAAGCTCTCCGGCGGCGAACAGCAGATGTTAGCGATCGCCCGCATCCTGCGCACCGGCGCGCGCTTTTTGCTGCTCGATGAGCCGACCGAAGGGCTGGCGCCGGTAATCGTGCAACAGATCGGCGTGGTGCTTCAGACGATCAAACAGAAGGGGCTGACGGTGCTGCTGGTGGAGCAGAATTTCCGCTTTGCCGCCAATGTAGCCGACCGGCACTATGTGATGGAAAGCGGGAAGATCGTCGACATGATCTCCAAATCCGAGATCGCGGGAAAAATGGAACGGCTTGAGGAATATCTCGGGGTCTAGAGGGAGATATCGGCCATGTCGGCCATGGCATTATTTGGACAATTGCTGCTCGGCCTGATCAACGGCTCGTTCTACGCGATGCTGTCGCTTGGCCTCGCGATTGTCTTTGGCCTGCTCGGCATCGTCAACGCGGCGCAGGGTGCCTTCTACATGCTCGGTGCATTTTTCGCCTGGATGCTGGGGCAATATCTCGGTATCGGCTATTGGCCGTCGCTGCTGCTGGCGCCGATCGGAGTCGCCGCATTCGGCATGTTGCTTGAGCGTACCATCATCAAGCGCGTCTACAATCTCGATCATCTCTACGGACTGCTGCTAACCCTCGGTCTGTTTCAGATCATCCAAGGTTTATTTGTCTATTGGTACGGCACGTCGGGTCAGCCTTACGACTATCCCGAAGCGCTCTCGGGCGGGCACAACCTCGGCTTCATGTTTTTGCCAAACTACCGCGCCTGGGTGGTGGTTGCCTCGCTGATTCTCTGCTTCGGCACCTGGTTCGCGATCGAGCGGACGCGGCTCGGCGCTTATTTGCGCGCGGCAACCGAGAATCCGACGTTGGTCCGCGCCTTCGGGATCAATGTGCCGCTGCTGGTAACGCTGGCGTTCGGCGGCGGCGTGGCGCTCGCTGGTATTGCCGGCGTCTTGGCGGCGCCGATCTATCAAGTGAATCCGCTGATGGGTGGCAATATCCTCATTACCGTGTTCGCGGTGGTCGTGATCGGCGGTTTCGGCTCCATCCTCGGCTCGATCGTGACCGGACTGGCGTTAGGCGTGCTCGAAGGTTTCTCCAAGGTGTTTTATCCCGAAGCCTCGAACATGGTGATCTTCGCTATCATGATCGTGGTGCTCATGACCAAGCCGCAAGGCTTATTCGGCCGGGAGCGCTGATATGGCTCTCGAAATCAGTGGCATTTCAGCCAGCGAGAGCAAAGGCCGCAGCCTAGAATGGGTGGCGATGGCGATCGGCGTCGTGATTCTGATCGGCGCTCCTTTCGTCATCTATCCCGTGTTCCTGATGGAACTTTTGTGCATGGCCCTCTTCGCTTGCGCCTTCAATTTGTTGATCGGCGGCGGCGGGCTGTTGTCCTTCGGTCACGCCGCCTTTTTCGGCGGCGGCGCTTATATTGCCGCCGAGACCGCAAAGGAGTTCGGCTTTCCTTTCGAGTTCGCGATTCTGGCTGGCACGCTGACGGCGATCTTTCTGGGGCTGGTTGCAGGCCTGATCGCGATCCGTCGCAGCGGTCTAATCTTCGCCATGGTGACTTTGGCGCTGGCGCAAGCGATCTATTTCTTGGCTCTGCGCCTGCCCTTCACTCACAGCGAGGACGGCATCCAGGCGGTGCCGCGTGGTTGGCTTCTCGGCTTGGTCGATCTGCGTAACAACATGGCAATGTACTATGTCACCGCCGGGATCTTCTTTCTCGGCTACCTCCTGGTCCGCCGGGTATGGAAGTCTCCGTTCGGCCAGGTGTTGCGCGCCATCAAGGACAATCAGCCGCGCATGGTTTCGCTCGGCTTCCCCGTTGACCGCTACAAACTCATCAATTTCGTCTTGTCGGCGGCGCTCGCCGGTGTCGCCGGTTCGCTGAAGGCGGTGGCCCTCGGGCTCGCGACCCTCACCGATGTCGATTTCTCAACCTCGGCGGCGGTGGTGCTCATGGTGCTCTTGGGTGGGCTTGGCACACTCATGGGTCCGGTGGTCGGCGCCATCATCACGGTGTCGATGGACGAGTATCTCGCAGGCATAGGTATCCCGGTGCCCGTGGTGATCGGCGTGATCTTCGTCTTAATCATCCTGATCTTCCGCCGCGGCATCGTCGGCGAATTGCTTTATTACGTGAATCGCTGGCAGTCTCGCGGTTAGCTACTTCCCGTCGAGCGCGGCCTCGATCGCGGCGGCGTAGTCGTCGAGTTTCGGCTTTCGCCCTTTAAATTTGTCGCGCGGAATGTGGTCGGCGACCCATTGTTGGCGTTCGGCGGTCGCCGCCGTCATCAGCGGTTCGAGGCCGATTTCGGCAACGGTCTTGGCCGCCTCGCGCATCTCGGCGGCGCGGCGCACCCCGTGTTCGACGACGCGGCCGAACATATATTCCGCCTGCCAGCGCCAATCCTTGCCTTTGAAGTATTCATCGAGCGACGGGATGACCTGGTCGACTACGTCATAGGCATGAGCCGCTGTCATGGCCTCGATTACCAGCGATTCGATGCCCTTGATCATGACGCTGCGGCACATTTTCATAGCGGAGACGTAGCCGACCTCGCGCTCGAAAACTTCAATGCGGAAGCCGAACGGTACGAGACGCTCGGCCACCGCCTGGCCCCATTCGCCGCCGACGGCCATCGGCACTTTGAGGCCGTAGGGCGGCACCGGTGCCATCACCGCGACATCGACGAACTTGCCGCCCGCGCCCTCGATCAGTCTTGCCGCTTCGCGCTTCTTGCCGGGAGAGACCGAGTTTAGGTCAAAATAGAATTGATTTGGTTTGATATAGGCCGCGGCGGTGCGCGCCGCGTCGACGGAGGAGCTTGCCGTCACCGCGGCGATGATGATTTCCGATCCTGCGGCTGCCTCTGCCGGCGACATCGCCGAATGGACGCCAGCGGCCTCGGCGCGCGCCATCATCGCCGGGCCTTCACCCTGGCCGAACTTGATGTCGTAAGTGGCAACGCTTTGGGCGCCGGCCTTGACAAGCTCTGACGAAAGGATCGAGCCTGCCTCGCCGAAACCGAGCAGCGTCGCAGACAGTGAGATTTTTGCCGTATTCATTTGGCCGCTCCTGGCCTGGTTGCGGCAGCCTCCCGGACCGACCGTGGCATCCGTCCTACTTCGCCCCGGCTAGCGCCGTTTTGAATTTTTTCAACAGCTCAGGATCGGCGAGTGTCGTGTCCTGCCCGCGCACGGGATCTACCACCGCGTCGTAAAGGCTGTGCGCCCATTTCCATTCGCTGCCCGGCCGAACCTGGCCTGCGCTCCCGACCTGATCGAGGCCCCAGTAGATCTCGAGCCGGTGGCCATCGGGGTCGCGGAACTCGACTGCGATCTGCACACCAGCGCGACGGCGGCCCTCGAAATCGACGCGGACATTATGCTTGTGAAGATGCTGGGCGGCCCTCAACACCTCGTCCAACGTTCCAACCTCAAAGGCGAAATGGTTGAGCTCGATATTGCTCGATTCATGAGGCATGCCACCGACCAGCGCGATACCATGATGGTCCGAGTTGAAGCGCATGAACACCATGCCGCCAGGCATCATGTCTTCTTTGTAAACGTCGGATACTTTCATCCCCAATACTTCGGTGTAGAACTTCACCGAACGCTCCATATTGGTGACATTGAGCACGACGTGACCGATTTTCTGGATGCGGAACGGCGTGCCGTCCGGTCGTGAGTAGGATTTCAGCTTTTCCGGGTCGATCGCGGACATCATATGGCTCCTGATGCATCAAGATTTTGACATAAGGTAGCGACTGGAATCGACAGAAGCAAATCCACTAGAATCGGGAACATGACCGCTCCACTAATCGGCCTAACCCTCGATTCCGAGCCACCGGGCCGGTATTCGAAGACCCACCCCTGGTATGCGATCCGCCAAAACTATTGCGACGCGATCGCGGCGGCGGGTGGCCTTCCGATCCTGTTGCCCCATGAGCCGGATCGTGCCGACGAATACGTTGCCGTGCTCGACGGGCTGATCGTCACCGGGGGGGCGTTCGACGTCGATCCGGCGCTCTTCGGTGCGATAACCACACATGCCTCGGTCACCACCAAGAGACGCCGCACCGAATTCGAGTTGGCGGTGACACGCGGCGCCGTTGCCGCCGACCGGGCCGTGCTCGGCATTTGCGGCGGTATGCAGCTGCTGAACGTGGCACTCGGCGGCACGCTGTTGCAGCATATCCCCGACGAATGGCCCGGGGCACTCCAGCATGAGCAGCCCAACCCGCGAACCGAACCGGGACATACGGTCAAGGTCGAACCGGGCACCCTCCTCCGCAGAGTGACAGGCATGGATGAGATGCCGGTCAACAGTGCCCACCATCAGGCGGTGAAAGAGGTGGGGCGTGGCTTACTGGTCGACGCCCGTGCGCCCGACGGCATCATTGAAGGGATCGAGGATCCGCGACGACGGTTCGTTCTCGGCGTCGAATGGCATCCCGAATATGCGCTGTCAGCTGGTGACACGCGCATTTTTGAAGCGCTGGTTGCCGCTGCGGCAAAAAAATGAGCGAGCGCATTGCCAAAGCGCTCGCCCGGGCGGGCTTATGCTCGCGCCGTGAGGCCGAGCGTTGGATCGCCCACGGGCGGGTAACGGTTGACGGCGCGGTACTGACCAGCCCGGCGCGCAACGTCGACGAGACGAGTTCGATCGAAGTCGACGGCAAACCGCTGCCAGTGCGTGGGCCCACCCGGCTGTTCCGTTTTCACAAGCCCGCGGGACTGGTGACGACGCACCGGGACCCGCAGGGCCGCGCGACGGTTTTTGATCGATTGCCGACCGGACTGCCCCGGCTGGTCTCGGTCGGGCGGCTCGATCTCAACTCCGAGGGGCTGTTGCTGCTCACCAATGATGGCCGGCTGGCACGTGAATTGGAGTTGCCATCGCGCGGCTGGATCAGGCGATACCGGGTACGAGTCCACGGCGCGGTGACGCAAGAACAACTAACCCCCTTAGGTCGAGGATTGCGAGTCGATGGCGTCGAGTACGGCGCGATTACCGCGACCTTGGATCGCGTGCAAGGCGCCAATGCCTGGTTGACGACCAGCTTGCGTGAAGGTCGCAACCGAGAGATCCGCAAGGTGATGGCGGCGCTCGGGCTCGACGTGACCCGGCTTATCCGTGTTGCCTATGGCCCCTTTCAACTCGGCGACCTGCCTCGCGGCGCCATCGCCGAAGTGCCGCGCGGCATCATGCGTGCCGAGCTGGGTCGCGAGTTGGTGCCACCGCTTGCGCATCATCGCCGGTCGGCATAAGGGCCGCAACATCGCGGCGCCGCCGGGCCAAATGGTGCGGCCGACCGCTTCGCGGGCACGCGAGGCGCTGTTTGACATTCTCATGCATGCCCGCTTTGCCGAGCGCGAGCTGATCAAGGGGGCGCATGTGCTCGACGCCTTTGCCGGCACCGGTGCCCTGGGTCTCGAAGCGCTTTCTCGGGGTGCCACGCGGGCGAGCTTTATGGAGCGCGACCGCGATATCCGGAAGCTGCTCATCGACAATGTGAATGCGCTTGGCGAGCAAGCGCGTGCCAGCGTACTGGCGGTCGACGCGTTGCATCCGCCGCGCGCTACCGTGCCCTATGATCTCATTTTTATGGATCCGCCTTACACGGAGGCCGTCGCGGTGACAGCGCTCGAAGCACTCGCGACGCAAGGTTGGATCGCAGACGATGCCATCGTCTCGCTCGAAGTTGCCGCCAAAACGAATTTCGATCCGCCCGACGACTTCGCGTTGCTCGACACCAGGCGCTACGGTAAGGCGCGGATCGTGTTCTTGCGATTCAGTGCTTAGATTGTCTTGGTCGAACCGCCCTCCATGTCGATCAGCGCGCCTTGGAACAGCGCGCCACGCTCGGAGACGATAAAGGCGACCAGCCCGGCGATGTCCTCGGGTTCGCCCATGCGCGTAATCTTCTGCGCTTTGACCATCCGCGCGATCACTTCGTCGAGCGTGATGCCTTCCCTTTTTGCCACCGCCTCGAGCCCGACGATCTGGCGATCGGTCCTGACCGGGCCTGGATTGACGGCGTTGACCTGGACACCATCAGCGATACCGAGTTCAGCGATGGCCTTTGTGAATGAGAGACAGGCGGCGTTGACGGAGCCGCCAATGGCGAAATGAGCGCCAGGAGTGCGACCGCCGGCGCCAATGATATTGACGATCGAGCCATGCCGCGCTTTCAGCTGCGGCCATGCCGCGCGCGTCAGCCGAACAGTGCAATAGTATTTGAGTGCAAAACCATCGATGAATTGCTCGTCTGTCAGCGACAGAAAATCACCGCGCTGCGTGGCGCCTGCGTTGTTGACCACGATGTCGATGCCGCCATATAGCTTCACGGTCTCAGCGGCGAGCGCAGCCGGCGCATCGGTCGCGCGCAAATCGAGTGCGATCGACGCCGCCACGCCGCGCCCATTCCTTATCTCATCAACTGTCTGCTCGCAGCTCTTGGCATCGCGCGACGAGATCATCACCGAAGCACCTTGCGCCGCCAATTCGCGAGCGATGGCGCGGCCAATACCGCGACTGCCACCGGTAACGATTGCGACCTTTCCGGACAACACTGGCATGGTTGGGTCTCTTCCTTTGTTGGATCGACACATCCTAGTGAAGCTCGAGGAGCGATAGCAGTGCGTCTTCAAGACGATGAGATTGCGTTTTGGCGTCAAAGCGCTGGGCGACCGTATGCTTGGCCGCTATGCCCAGGCGTTGGCGCAACGCCTGGTTATGGATCAGCCGCCCGATCGCTTCAGCAAGCGCCTGCGGGTCGCCCGGCGGCACCAATAGCCCGTCGGTTTCGTGCGTGACCGCCTCGAGGATGCCGGAGTGCCGGGAACCAATGACAGGCGTGCCTTGCGCCATCGCTTCGAGCACCACCGTCGGCAAGCCTTCCTCGTCACCGGTTGCCGCCGTCGCACTGGGCACGATCAGCGCCATCGCGCCACGCATGCGCGCCCGCACCTCGGCCGGCGCCTGCCACCCAAGGAAACTCACTTCCGGCAGCGATGCCGCCGCGCGACGCAACTGGCCGGCGAGCGGCCCATCGCCGATCATCATGAGGCGTGGCGCCGCGCCGCCGTTGCGCAACAAGCGCACCGCTTTGAGGAGATGCGTCGCTCCCTTCTTTTCAACAAAACGGCCAACGAAGAGCAGATAAGGTTGCCCATCGCCGGCGTGCGGCGCCACCGCAGGGTCGGGCTCGATGCCGAGACGGATGGTGCGGAGTTTGTCCGGCGGGAAGCCGCGCGCTGCTAGCACGTCGCGAATATGGTCCGAGACGCAATGGAACAGTGCCGCCTCGCGTTGTAGGGCTAAGAGGCGGCGCTGATAAATCGTCGGGATCGCACGCCGGCGATAATGCGTCTCTTTGGTGGCATCGCCGCCATGAAAGGTGACCGCCAGCGGCACGTGCAGGGCGCGGGCGAGCGGCAAGGCCAGCGCGCCGCCGCGGCCGAAATGGGCATGAATCAGGCGCGGTTTGAGCGCCTGCAAATCGGGCCGCGATGGTACCAAACCGCACTGCTTGAAGAGAGCGCGGTCGACCGACCCAAGTATACCGTTGCGGCCGACTTGCAGGGCCGGGGCGCCGAGCGCATCGACACTCGCCTCGACATGACAGCCGAGCCAAACCGGCGACAGGCGGTCGAAGCCCGAGTAAAGGCGCCGTAAAAACTGCACTTCCGATCGCACGCCCAAGCGGTCGCGATAAACCAGCACGTGCCCTACAGCATCGGTCGGCAAGGGTCACCCTCGGATGATTTCGTCTCGCCATGGGTCGGTTATGCCGGTGGCCGGGGCCCCTGTGGCGGCACCAATGCTGGCGCAGCAGAGCCAAGGGTTCATCGACTCGGATCCCGAAACATAAACCGCTCTGAGCGCAGAAGCGGGGTCGTCACGGGCGCACCCGGTGAGACTGGTCATAGCGCTCAGCAGCCGTCGCCATGGCGGCGGGTGGCGCCTAAGAGATGGGTGCGCGGCCGATGTCGGGGATGTGGGCGCGGCACGGACGTCTTTGGCGCCGCCGCAATGCGAAGCCCGTAATGACGACAATGGTGCCCGGGCGCGAAAGCGACGCAATCCGCCGCCCACGGTGTGATTATAGAGGGCGCCGCTTGCTCAATTCCCTCGGGGACTAAAGTGCACTCGGCTTCAGCCATCTTGGGTCCGCATCTTTGCGTTGCTGGCAATCCTTAAACCTCTTCGATCAAACCGAGACATTATAGCAGTCGCGACGCCTCACTCGGTGATTGGCTCTCCCACCACGACCCCAGCGCGTGGCGTTGAAACGTTTGAGCATTGCCCGGTGCATGGGAAGATAGTCCGACGGCGAGGTACTGAGAGTGATACCCGGCAGCAACAGCGGCAATGACATGTCCTTGATGCTGGTTGCTTGCATCATCACATTGATACGGGTGAGCATGTCGCCGCAGCGCCGCAACAACGCAACCAGGACCTCCGCCGACAAATAGCCACCGGGTGAGGCCGCATCCGACGCTTGATCCTGCGGCGGTGCATATTTCCTGACCCAGCTTAAATAATCCTTCACGCCGGGATCGTCGGCCCAACTCGGGTCAGTTGGATCCTTGCTGCTGTCGACCGACATCACGCCCGCGAGCTTGTCGCCGAGAGTCGCCGCCACGCTCTTTGCGGTGGCGGCATAGGACATGAAGATCAGGGGGTCCCAGCCCGGCTGGTTGCGCACCGCGGCAACCGCCTGTACCGCGGCGCGACCCTGGGCCATGAGGTAGAGCGCGTCGGCGCCGGCCGAATGTAGAGCGATGATTTGCGAAGCGACGTTGGCGTCGGTGGCGCCGCAGCTTTGCTTTGCGACCACTATTGTTGCCGCCTTGTTACCGAGCGTCGCAAGGAAGGGATTTATATGATCGCCGCTGAAGTCGTCGTCCTGATAGAGGACGCCGATCTTGGCATGGGGGCGCTTGGCGAGAAGGTATTTTGCGAACACGCGGCTCTCGAGCGCATAGCTCACCGCAAAGCCCATGGTCCACGGATACTTCTCCGGATTGATCAAACTGTTCGGACCCGTGGTGACGAAAAGCTGCGGGATATGGTGCATGTTGAGGTACGGCCGCACCGCTATGTTGGTCGGCGTGCCGAGTTGGCCGCACATCAGCAGCACTTGTTCAAGTTCGACAAGACGGCGCGTCGCCTCGACTGTTTTCGCTGGAATGTAGCCGTCATCGATGGCGATGAAATCGATCTTGCACCCGTCAACGCCGCCTTGGTCATTGACCATGCGGAAGTAAGCCGCCGTCTGACGCTCGAGCGGACTCGTAACGGAGCCCGGCCCGAAAATGCCCAAGTCGTGCCGATCCTGATGCTAGTGTCGGAGGCTCCGAAATCGTAGGTGCCCTTCGCAACTGCGAATACCGGAACCAATCTAAACACGGCAGCCACGACAATGAGCTTCATGCGTTGCGTCCGGACTTAAAGGCGCCGTTCTTCGGCGCTTTTTCCTCGTCGAATCTACGGCAGCACCGTGTCAGTTCCACCGAACCCGCGAGCTGCAATGGCCCGAACGACGTTTGGGTTGCGACGCCTTGGGTCATGTGCGGTCGTATCGGCGGCGACGCCGAATCCCTGTTCGGCGTGGGCCTCCGCTGCTCGGATTTCGGGGTTCTGCTGTGGGAGCCGGCACTACTCCGACGTGCCACAGCCGATAACGCTAGCGCCGGCCGAACAGCCTCTCGATATCCGCAAGGCGCAGTTCAACATAGGTCGGGCGGCCGTGATTGCATTGGCCGGAATGGGGCGTCGCCTCCATCTGGCGCAGCAGCGCGTTCATCTCGGCTTGGTTGAGGCGGCGGCCGGCGCGGACCGAGCCCATGGCACGCCATCGTGCCGCAAACTTCCTCGAGCTTCTCTTTCAGCGCGAGCGCGTCGCCAAGCTCGGCCAACTCGTCGGCGAGGTCGCGCACCAGGCCTTGCACATCGGTCTCGCCGAGAAGGGCCGGCACTTCGCGCACCACCACCGCGCCGCGCCCGAATTTTTCCAGCACCAGGCCCAGCTCGGCGAGTTCGGCCGCGCGCGCGGCGAGGCGGTCGGCGGCCGCCTCGTCGAGCTCGACCACTTCGGGCAAGAGCAGCATCTGGCGCGGGAATACCGGTCGCCGCCATCGCCGCCTTCATGCGCTCATAGACCAGCCGCTCATGCGCGGCGTGCTGATCGACGATGACGATGCCGTCTGCGGTCTGCGCCACGACATAGGTGTCGTGCAACTGCGCGCAGGCGGCGCCGAGCGGAAAATGCTGCTCCGGCGCGTCTTGGGTCGCGGGCGCAGTCGGGCGAAGGCCCGGCTCGTAGAGCGCGATGGCGGCGTCGGCCAGGCCGGGCGACAGGGAATGCCGCGCCGTCGGGTACGAAGGGCGAGCGCGCTGAAGAACGGCTGCGGGACGGACGGCTGCGAGGCGCTTGTTCCGCGACGCCGGATCGAGGCGCGGTGGCCCGCGCCGCCGATGGCGTGGCGCAGCGCGCCGACGATCAGGCCGCGCACCAAGGCCGCGTCGCGGAACCGCACCTCGGCTTTGGCCGGATGCACGTTCACGTCGAGCTCGCTCTCCGGCAATTCGAGGAAGAGCGCCACCATGGGGTGGCGGTCGCGCGCCAGGAAATCGGCGTAGGCGCCGCGCACCGCGCCGGTCGAGCAGCCTGTCGCGCACCGGGCGGCCGTTGACGAAGAGATATTGATCGCGCGCGGTGGCGCGGTTGAAGGTCGGCAAGGCCTGCGAGGCCGGTGAGGATCGCGCCTTGGCGCTCGGCTTCGATGGCGATGGCGTTGTCGGTGAAGTCGCGGCCGAGGATCGCGGCGAGTCGCTCGCGCCGCGCCTCGCACCGGCAGAGGCTCGGCCCGACCGCGTCGAGCCGCAACAGCTCGCGGCCTTCGTCGCCGGTGACGGTGAAGGCGATGGTGGGGTAGGCCATGGCGAGGCGCGTCACCGCGTCGACCGCGGCGTCGCGCTCGGCGCGCGCCGATTTCAGGAATTTGAGCCGCGCCGGCGTCGCGAAAAACAGATCGCGCACCTCGACTCGCGTGCCGGGATTGAGCGAGGCGGGCTCGACCGCGCCCTTGGCGCCGCCTTCGACCGCGAGCCGCACCGCCGTCGCCGCCGCGCTGGCGCGTGGTGATGCTGAGGCGGCAGACCGCGCCGATCGAAGGCAGCGCCTCGCCGCGGAAGCCCAGGCTGCTTGATATGAAGCAGATCATCGTCATGGCAGCTTCGAGGTGCAATGGCGCTCGACCGCGAGCGCCAATTCTGCCGGCCGACATGCCGGAGCCGTCGTCGCTGACCGCGATCAGTGCCTGGCCGCCCTCGCGCAGCGTCGACGTCGATATGGGCGGCGCCGGCATCGATAGCGTTCTCGACCAGCTCCTTGACCGCGGCTGCCGGGCGCTCGATCACCTCGCCCGCGGCGATGCGGTTGACGACGACCGGCGGCAATTGACGAATGGTCATAGGGTCATTCTGCTCCCGGCGCAGCATTGAGCCAAGACTTCGGTGCGACTCGAGCCGGCATGTCGGTGAGGCGATTGACGCCATCGCGCACGCTAGACAGGTTGGCGCGTCATGACCGCCGGCTCCGGCATTGCAGCCTGTCCGCGCCGCGGACGCGACGAAATCTATCCGTTCGCGCTGCTGCTTCTCGCCAACTTGTTCTGGGCGAGCAATTGGGTTATCGGCCGCGGCATCCATGAGATTTTTCCGCCGGTGGCGCTGAGCTTCTGGCGCTGGACGGTTGCCTGCTGGTGCTGGCGCCGATCGCGATGCCGCGCCTCAAAGGCCAATGGCCAATTGTGCGCGCGCACTGGCGCATCTGTTCGTAATTCTCGGCGCCAGCGGCATCGCCGTGCCGCAATGCATCACCTATATCGGCCTCAACTACACGACGGCGGTGAACGGCTCGCTGCTAACCGCCGGCAATCCCATGTCATGGTGCTGGTGGCGTGGCTGATCGAGCGCCAGGTCGCGACGCCCCGCCAGTTCTCGGCATGGTATCGTCGCTCCTCGGCGTGGTCAATCGTGTCGCGCAAGGCTCGCTCACGACGCTGAGCAATTTCGCTTCAATCCGGGCGATCTGTTGATCGTATTGTCGATCCCGATCTGGTGCGTTAATTCGGTCCTGCTGCGTCGCCGGCCGCGCGGCATCGACGGCATGTCGTTTCTGTTCTTGCTGACCCCGATCGGCTCGCATACGCTGGCGCCGGCCTTCGCCTACGAGGAAATCTTCGTGCGCGCGCCGGTGTGGAATCTGGTGGGCGTCGCTGACTGTCGATTTATGTCGGGGTCTCCGCGTCAGCGCCGGGGCGTATATGCTGTGGAATTGCGGCGTCGAGCTGGTCGGGCCAGCCGAGCCGCCTTCACCAACCCGTTCCAACCAATGTTCGCGACTCGTTGCTCGCTGTGCTGGTGTTGGGCGAGAAATTCTATCTCTATCAGCGATCGGCTTCGCCATGATCATCGTCGGCTGGTATCTGACGAGCGGCCTGCGATTGCGGCCTCCGGTCTAGCCCAATGGCGGCAAGCGTGGGAACCGGCACCGCGACGCGGCCAATGGCGCCGCGCCGTCTATCCCTACGCGCTGCTGATGCTCGCAAATTTCTTCTGGGCGACGAACTGGATCATTGGGCCGAGGTGTCCACGAGGCGTTCCCGCCGGTCGCACTGAGCTTTTATCGTTGGATCGTGGCGGCCTTGATCCTGGCCCCGTTCGCGCTACCGCGCTTGCGGGGCAGATGGCATCTGGTGCGGAGCATTGGTGGCTGTTTCTGGTTCTCGGCGCCACCGGGGTCGCCACTTTCCAAGCCATCATCTATATCGGGCTCAACTATACAACGGCGGTGAACGCAACCATCCTCAACGCCGCGACGCCGCTGGTCATGGTGCTTGATGGTGTGGGGCGATCGACGGCCAGCCGGCGACGCGGCGGCAATGGCTCGGCATGGCGCTGACGTTTCTCGGCGTAATGCTGATCGTGTCACGTGGCGACTCGCAAAATCTGCGGCACCTCCAGTTCAATACCGGCGATCTGATTATTTTCTTGTCCCTGCCAATTTGGTGTCTTTACTCCGTCCTCGTTAATCGCCGGCCGAGGCGAAATGGACGGCGCCGGCTTTGCCTTCGTGCTGACACTGATCGGACTGACCGCGCTGTCGCCTGGCTTTGCCTACGAAGAGATGTTTGTCCGTACGCCGATCTGGAGCTGGGACATGGTTGCCGCCGTGATCTATATCGCGGCCAGTTCCTCGATCCTCGGCTATCTCTTCTGGAATCGCGGCGTCGAGCTCGTCGGCCCCAACCGTGCTGGCTTCACCTATCCGTTTCAGCCCGCCTTCACCGCGCTTCTGGCGGTGTTCCTGCTCGGCGAACCGTTCCGGCCCTACAATGCCCTCGGTTTCGGCATCATCCTCATCGGCTGGCTGCTGACCACCGGATTGCAAATGCGATGAGCCCGCCTCGCGCCTTCGTGTCTTGGAGCTCCGGCAAAGACAGCGCGTTCGCGCTGTACATGGCGCGGAAGAGCAGTCTTGCTGAGATAGTCGGCGTGCTCACCACCATCAACGAGGTCGTCAATCGGGTCGCCATGCATGGCGTGCGCAACGAACTGCTCGACCGTCAGGTCGCGGCGTTGGGTTTGCCCTCGATCAAGGTGCCGCTGCCCTATCCTTGTCCCAACGAGATTTACGAGCGCCGCATGGCCGTCGCTATCGAAGCGATCAAGGCGCAAGGTGTGCGCCATGTGGTATTTGGAGACCTGTTCCTGGAGGACGTCCGTGCCTATCGCGACGCAAGGCTCGCGACTGCCGACATGATTGGGCTCTATCCGCTTTGGCAGCGGAACACCAAGTCACTGGCGCATGACATGATCAAAAGCGGCGTGGTCGCCCATCTCGTCTGCATCGACCCAAAGAAACTCGAGCGCAAATTCGCTGGCCGGCGCTTCGATGAGGATCTTCTCACGGCGCTGCCCGCGGATTGCGATCCTTGCGGGGAGAATGGTGAATTCCACACCGTCGTTTCGGCGGGGCCGATGTTTTCGGCGCCAATACCGATATCGATCGGCGAGGTCGTCGAACGCGACGGCTTTGTCTTCGCCGACGCCATCCCCGAGCGGCAGCAATAACGGCTTCTGTCACCCTATTCGTTGGCCATCGCTGCCGACCTAGTTGGTCGCGGTCACCAGTACCGGATTGGGTCGGTACCGGTCGGGGAACATCGCCTTCAAATTCTCGATTTTCGGCAGATCATTGTAGACGATATAGGGGTAGTCCGGGTGCCGCGTCAGGAAGTCCTGATGGTAGGCCTCGGCGGGAAAGAAAGTTTTACCGGGCTCGATGGTGGTAACAATCGGCGCGTCGAAAACATGCGCTTTGTCGAGTTGCGCGACATAGGCCCTGGCAATGCGTGCCTGCTCGTCACTCATGGGGAAGATCGCCGAGCGATATTGTGCGCCGTGATCAGGACCCTGATAGTTGAGCTCGGTCGGATCATGCGCCACAGAGAAATAGATTTGTAGGATGCGGCCGAACGATATCTGGCGCGGATCGAACACGATACGTACCGATTCGGCATGGCCGGTGGCACCGGTCGCGACCACTTCGTAGATGGCATGTTCCCGATCGCCGCCTGTATAGCCGGAGACCGCACCCATCACTCCCTTGACATGCTGGAACACGCCTTGCACGCCCCAGAAGCAACCACCGGCCAATACCGCGGTTTCCGACGTGGTGTCGGGCGCTGCTTTTTCGTCTAGCTGAGGTGGCGGTATTTCATGCGCCGATGCGGCGCTGGTCAGCGTCGACCAGGTGCCAACGACGAGCAGGGCAGCCGCAGCGGCGCCCGCGATAGCAGCATGACAACGGTTGAAGGTCATTTCTCGTCACCTCTCCTGTCGCCTGCTAATACACCGAGAATGCCCTCACGCGGCGTCACAATCACGTGGCTGCGACGGCGCAGAAACGCGAGCGCCCGTCCCGGTGGACCCGAGTACAATCAGGCCGAGTTCTTGATCACTTTTTTCAAGCTGGCGGCAGCCGCAGGCTCGCGCAGCACGTAGCCGCGGCCCCAAACCGTCTCGATATAGTTGTCGCCCTTGGCGGCGTTTGACAGCTTCTTCCTGAGCTTGCACACGAACACGTCGATGATCTTCGGCTCGGGCTCGTCCATGCCGCCATAAAGATGATTAAGGAACATCTCCTTGGTCAGCGTGGTGCCCTTGCGGAGGCTCAGCAGTTCGAGAATACCGTACTCCTTACCGGTCAAATGCAGGGGTTTGCCTTCGATGTCGACGGTGTGGCTTTCGAGGTTGACGGTGAGCTTGCCCGTTCGAATCGCCGATTTCGGCATGACCTTTCGCGCGGCGGACGATCGCCTGGATGCGTGCCAGCAATTCGCGCCGTTCGAATGGCTTCGTCAGAAAATCATCGGCGCCGAAGCCGAGACCTTTCACTTTGTCGTCGAGCCCGGTGAGACCGGACAGGATCAGGATCGGCGTGCGGACCTTCGCCAAACGCAGTCGGCGTAACACCTCATAACCGTCGAGGTCCGGCAATATCAGATCGAGAATGATAATGTCATAGTCGTAAAGTTTGCCAATCTCGAGGCCGTCTTCACCGAGATCGGTCGTATCGCATACGAAGCCTTCGGCCTGCAGCATCATCGATATGCTGGCGGCCGTCGCCGAATCGTCTTCCACGAGAAGGACCCGCATGACTCCTCCGCCACGTCATGAACGCTGCTACCCCAGATTTAAAAAACATGTATAACGGTTCTTAATCTTCGTTACCAGAACGGTTAACGATCGACGATAAATCTATGCCTTGGGCCGGAAATGGCACCCGGTACGGTTGAATTACCGCCGGTCGGCCGAGCGATAGTTTTGAAGCCGGGTGACGCGCAAACCGGGGGGGCCGTGCCGCTCGACGAGGCTGCGCCAGGCATGAAACTCCTCGATCGAGAGCTTGTAGCGCGTGCACGCGTCATCCACAGTCAGAACGCCGGCGTTGACCGCGTTCACGACGGCGGCTTTGCGACGGATCACCCAGCGTTTGGTATTGGCGGATGGCAGGTCGATCCCGACCGGGTTGGACACGGTTGATGGCGGCGCCCGAGTGGCACCGATGGGAAACCGCACGATCGTGGCGGGCTTGGGCGCCATCGGCCAATCTTATGCACACCGCGCTTAACAAAGGCCTAAACCGGCTCCCAAGACCACAGCATCGAGGAGGAGACGTCATCGATCCCGAAGAGACGGGATGCGGGGGATCGCCCATTTTTCGACTTCCCTGGTCGTCGAAGCGGCCCTTGTTCCGCTTGCCGGGTCTAGGGTCGATTCATATACTCGCGCGCGCTTCCGGTCGGGAGGCGCGTTCGGGGATTTTCTCGGGGGTTTTACCGGTGTTGCTGATACGGCCCGTGCTTCCGCCAGATTATCGTCCGTCGGAGGACGAAGAATTCATGAACCCAATGCAGCGGGAATATTTTCGCCAGAAATTGATCCGGTGGCGGGCGGAGCTTATGGCGGAATCGTCGGAAACTTTGCAGCGCATCAAAGATGACAGCTTGGCAGAGCCGGATTTGAGCGACCGGGCGACGCTCGAAACCGATCGCTCATTGGAGCTTCGAACCCGCGACCGCGAACGCAAGCTGGTCTCAAAGATCGACGCCGCCCTCTTGCGTATCGAAGATGGCAGCTACGGGTTCTGCGAGGTGACGGCCGAGCCGATCGGCCTGCGTCGCCTCGAGGCGCGACCGATTGCGACCTTGAGTCTCGAGGCCCAGGAACGCCACGAGCGCCACGAACGCACCCACCGCAATGATTAATACGGAATAAATTGCGCAGGGCTTGACCATTTGCAGCATATAAGCCTCGGCTTTCAAGCCGGAGGTGAACGTTGGAGGAATCTCACTTGAGGTTAGACGCGGATGGCATATCTAATGCCCCGTGAGTTTCAAGAACAATCGCAACGTCGTGTATTCGTGCCAATACCACGTCGTTTTCTGCCCGAAGTACCGGCGCAAGGTGCTCATGCCGGCGATCGACGGCCGGCTGAAGGAAGTGATCGCCGAGGTCTGCATGGATGCGAGGTCCGAGCTGATCGAGATGGAAGTGATGCCAGACCAGGTGCACCTTCTTCTCGACTGCGATCCGCAATTCGGCATCAATCGGCTGGTGCGCTCGATCAAGAGCCGTTCATCGCGTGTTCTGCGCGCGGAATTCCCAGCCCTGAAATCCCGCCTCCCCAGCTTGTGGACGAATTCATATTTGGTGGCCACGGTCGGTAGCGCGCCGCTGTCGGTCATCAAGCGATACATCGAGAACCAGAAGGGCGTCTGACGCCGGGCGCCAGGACAGCGTCCTTCGTTGCCGAGTTCCCGCTTCAGACCACGGCAGCCGACGAGGCGACGTCGTTCCACAAACGGCTTAATGCGGCGCGCAACATCTATAACGCTGCTCTCGGCGAAAGGCCTCACCCGCTCGACCTGATGCGCGGGCGCGTAGAATGGCAGCGCACGCGCTGCATGCTGAAGGGCGGGCCCAAGTCGCCAGAACGCAAGGCTCGCGCCGCCTCGTTTCAAAGCGGCTCACGCGCGTCTCGGCTTCAGTCCTGGCGCCATCCAGAAATTCGCCGACGGCGGTCGCGACGCCTGGATCCGCAACCGTCGCCTTTCTGGTGTCTTGCTGCGACACCGACACCTCGACGTCCCCCAGGTTCAAGCGACTAGGCCGGCCGCCCAACCGCCGCTGCGGGCGATGGCGGCGGAGATCAACCCGCGAGCGGGCGAGGCTTTGCCTTTGCCCCACGTCCACTCAGGCGTCGGAGCAGGTCGCCTGCTGAAGAGGGATGGTCGCATAAGCGAGTCCGCGGATGCGTCACCCGATGCAAGTCGGACGAGGGCCTTGGAGAGCCTGGCACATGGTTCCTTTAGAACGCCCCGGCTTTAGCCGTGGCGAGGTTCAGATCTGTGATACACTTTTTTAAGGGGAGCCTTTCGGGAGCGTATCGGTCCTTGTCCATTGAGACGCTTTTGCCAACCGGCGGGGTCGGCGACGAGAGCGAACTCGGGCGGCTCGAAAGGCCGCGGTGGCTGCGCCGGCTAAGGGTAGCGGGCTTCGTCTTTGGCGGCCTCGGTGCTGCGCTCTTTACAGCGCTCGGATTGGGCACTGTGGCCGGCCGCCCGGCGCTCGCAGGCGCCTCACTCCTTGTCTTGATGGCGTTGGTCAGCATTCTCGTCGTTTTCGTTTCGCGCCTCAGCACGCGCTCGCTCGAGGCCCGCGCCGTGCTCATAAGCCAGGCAATTGCGGACGCGCCCGAAGCCTATCTCGTTGTCGCGCCCGAAGACTCGATCGCCTATGCCAATTTGGCCTTCCGTCGTCGCTTTCCCGAGATCCGAACGTGGCCGCTCGAGGCGGTTGCCCGGAGTGTTGACGGCGAAGCGTCGGCCGGCGAATTTCGGCGCATCCATGAGGAAGCGCGCGCGCATGGTCGCGCCAACGGTCGGATTGCAATTCGTGGCAATGCAGGGCGCCGTCTCGTGGTTTGTCGTCTCGGCGATGCCGGTACCACGCCGTCCCGGCTACACATTGTGGCGCTTCGAGGACATCATCGAGCGAGAGGACATAGCGCTGGCGATCAAGGACGCCGCCGCGTCTGCCGTTTTTCCCGATACCGCCTCATCCGGGTTTTATTCGCTTGACGGTGACGGGTATTTCCTGGCCGTCAACCAGACCGTGGCCGACTGGTTCGGCCGTACGCCGGCAGAGCTGGTGGAGGGCGGCGCCAAGCTCACCGATTTTGTCGTCGCCGACGGCCCGCTGCGCAGCCCCGCCTATGCGCCGTTCCGGGGCGGCGGCGCCGGAACACAGCGGGGGGAGCTGGTACTGCGTCGCGCTGATGGCCGCTTGATCCATGCTTCGGTGAGCCAAAGCATGGAGCGCGCCGGCGATCAATTGCGCACTCACTCGATAGTGCGCGACCTCACCTCGCAGCATGAATGGGCGGAGGCGCTGAAACGCTCACGCCTTCGCTTCCAGCGTTTGTTTGCCGACGCACCGGTTGGTATGGCGCATTCTCGCCACCAGCGGTCGCATCGAGGAAGCCAATCGCGCGCTGGGCGCATTGCTCGGCACGACAGCGGCCGAGCTGATCGGCCGCGATCTCGTCGACTTCGTACTCGGCGATGATCGCGAGCAGGTCCAGACCCATATCACCGAGGCAGCCGCCGGCCGCGCCGTCGCGCGGCCGGTCGACGTAAGGGTGTTGGCGCCACGGGAGACATGGGCCTCGCTCTTCATCGGCCGGCTCGAAGGTCAAGCCGAGGACGAAGCTGGCCTGGTGCTCCATGTGATCGACACCACCGAACAGAAAAACCTCGAGATGCAATTCGCGCAAAGCCAGAAGATGCAGGCGGTCGGTCAACTTGCCGGTGGCATCGCGCACGATTTCAACAATCTGCTTACCGCAATGATCGGATTTTGCGATCTGCTCCAAGGACGCTTCAAGGCGAGCGATCCATCCTTCGCCGACATCATGCAGATCAAACAAAACGCCAACCGAGCTGCCAATCTGGTGCGCCAACTGCTGGCATTTTCGCGCCAGCAGACCTTGCGGCCGACAGTGCTGAATCTCGGCGAGGTGGTGGCGGAGCTGTCTGACCTGCTGCGCCGGCTGATCGGTGAGAAGATCGAGTTGCGCGCGGTCCACGGTCGCGATTTGGGCCTTGTCGAAGTCGACCAAGGCCAACTCGAGCAGGTGGTCATCAACCTTGTCGTCAACGCCCGCGACGCAATGCCGAACGGTGGCGTCGTTACCATTCGTACCACCAACGCCA
This sequence comes from uncultured Alphaproteobacteria bacterium, assembly GCA_963804725.1. Lineage (GTDB taxonomy): Bacteria > Pseudomonadota > Alphaproteobacteria > ATCC43930 > CGMCC-115725 > JAATGI01. The sequence continues at coordinate 1,315,455 of CAWDRN010000001.1, forward strand.
CAATCGCCAGCCCGTTGCGCCGCGGCGTCGAGGTAATGCCTGCGGGTCCCTATGTACTGATGGAGGTCAGCGATAACGGCGTCGGCATTTCGAGGGAAAATCTTTCGCGCGTTTTCGAGCCGTTCTTCTCAACCAAGGAGGTCGGCAGCGGCACCGGTCTTGGCCTCTCGACCGTCTATGGCATCGTCAAGCAGACCGGAGGATTCGTCTTCATGGACAGCGAACCGGGCAAGGGCGCGCAATTCTCCATCTACCTTCCGCGCGCGCGGGCAAGGCCGCGGCGCCGGTCCGGCCATCGACGGGGCCGAGGATGCCGTCGACCTCACCGGTACGCGCGTCCATCCTCCTGGTCGAGGACGAAGACCCGGTGCGGCTCTTTTCGCGCGCGCGCCTTGCGCAACAAGGGTTATCGCGTCATCGAGGCGAAAAGCGGCGAGGCCGCGTTGGAGATTATCGAGGAAGGGGCGCCGAACTATTGATCTCGTCGTCTCCGATGTCGTCATGCCACGAATGGACGGACCGGAAATGGCGGCAAAGATCCGCGAACGGTACCCCGACATGAAGGTGATCTTCATCTCCGGCTACGCGGAGGAGGCATTCCGCGACCGGCTCACCTACGATGTCGCATTTCCTGCCCAAGCCATATAATCTGCAAACAGCTTGCCACCAAAGTGAAACAGGTTCTCGACATCGCACTAAGCAGGGAGGGCGCGCATGCGATCGCTGATAACGGGCGGCAATCCGGTGGCCGCGGTCTTGACGTTTCTGGTTGTGGTTGCTGCCGTTGCGGCGGCAGTGGTGGCGCGGCACCGGCGACGATAGCGGGCTTTATGTCGTGACTGGCATGTCTGGTGGTCATCGCCTTTTTGCTGCCACGTACGGTGATGATGGCGAATCAATGGGAGCGTGCGGTCGTGCTGCGCCTTGGCAAGCTAAGAGGCGTGCGCGGGCCGGGTCTCTTCGCGATTGTGCCCTTCATCGACGCGGTTGTGGCAATGCTTGACCAGCGCATCCAGACCACCGAGTTCAATGCTGAACAGGCCCTCTCCAGGGACACCGTGCCCGTCAACATCGACGCGGTGATTTTCTGGCAGGTCCACGATCCGCAGCGGGCGGCGCTCGAGATCACCGATTATCGCTCGGCAGTCGCACGCGTGGCGCAGACGAGCTTGCGCGAAATGGTCGGCTCGTCGCTGTTGTCGCACCTGCTGTCGGAACGTAAACAGGCCGACGAAATCCTGCGTGGGGAGATCGCACGGAAAATTTCGAGTTGGGGCATCACGGTTCATTCCGTCGAAATTCGCGATGTCGGCATTCCGATGGCGTTGCAGGACGCGATGAGCCGCCAGGCGCAGGCCGAGCGCGAGCGCCAAGCGCGCGTGCTCTTGGGCCAGGCCGAGGTCGAGGTGGCGCAGAAATTCCTCGACGCCGCCAAGACCTATTCGGGAAATCCGGCGGCCCTGCAATTGCGTGCGATGAACATCATCTACGAAACCACCAAGGAGCGCGGCGCGACCATCCTGATCCCGACCAGCATGATCGACGCGATGAACCCCGGCGGCATTCTCGGCCTGGTCAAGGCGGCGGATGTAGCCAAGAAACTAAGGGGCTGGCAGCGGCACGACCGTCGACGGTCGCGGGCGGGACCGCGAGGACGACCGAAAAGTCGCGCGCATCGACCGCCGGGAAATCAAGGGTTCGAGCAATCAGGCGATAGAGTGGCGCCGGCGCGGGCGCTTCAACGCGATAACCACAAAATTCCGAGAGCGAGCGAGACGATCGTGACGGGAGCACCGATCTGGAAATAGGTCCAGAAGCCGATCTTGACGCCGCGCCGCTCGGCGCCCTGTACCACGATCAGGTTTGCGACCGAACCAAGGATCGTGAAATTGCCGGCCAGGGTCGACGCCATTCCAAGCACCAGCCAGCCGTGCCTCGGATCGGCAAGGTGAGCGATCAGCGGCTTCAGTACCAGGACGGCGGGCACATTGCTGACCAGATTGGACAGAACCGCGGTGATCAACGCTAATACCAGCGTTTGGTTCAGGGGCAGATCGCGGACTTGCGCCAACCGGTCTGGCGTCAGCGCCGCCCTCTCCAGCGCCGCCACCACGACGAATAATAACCCAACGAACAGAAGCAATAGCGACCAATCGAGCTCGCGATAAACGCGTTGCGGCTTAATCCGACGCGTGACGAACAATAGCGAGCCGCCAAGGATCGCCGCCAGTGCTGGCGGCACGCCGAGGAAGCACGCGGCTATGATCGCGACCGTCACCAACAGGGTCTTGACCAGGAGCGCACGGTGGATGACGACGGACGGCGCCTCCGCCTCGATTCGCGCCGATGGGAGAAACTCTCGCCACCACACCACCACAAGTACAGAGACGATGACCGCGAGCGACGCCGCCGCGACCGGAGCGAGTTGCGCGGCAAAATCGCTATAGGTGATGTGGGAAATGCTGCCGATCATCATGTTCTGGGGATTGCCGGTCATCGTGGCGCTGCTGCCGGCATTGGACGCGGTCGCCAGCGCCAAGAGGTAGGGCACCGGGTTGCGCCGCAAACCGCGCGCGGTATCGATTACCAACGGTGTCAGCATCAGGCATACCGTATCGTTGACGAGCACTGCCGACAAAGTGCCGGCGATCGCGGTGACGCCGATCAATAGCATCGCCGGGTGGTGCGCACGGGAAGCGATGAGGGTGTGGCACAAGCCGAAAAAGCCGGCGAGCCGCAGATTTGCGACGACAATCATCATACCTAACAGCAGTGCCAACGTATCGAAGTCGATGGCGCGATAGGCCTCGGCCGGCGCGAGTGCGCCGGTCGCTACCATCAACGCGGCGCCGATCAGCGCCGCGCCGGTGCGATCGAGCCGCAGACCTGGCACGCGCCCGACTGCGACCACCAGGTAGGTCAGGATGAAAATAATCAGGGTGGCAATCATGAGTGTCGGCGTGAACGTTCCATCAACCGGGCGGCGAACGCGCCAAGCGCAAGGCTGCATTGCCATTGGTGGCCCGGCCAAGAGCGCTCGACCGTTTCATCTCCGGTGGCGGCGATCGCGTTGCCAAAGCGAAAACCACGGCATTGACCGAGATGCCTCATCGCCCAGCGGGAGGCCTCGCGCCCCGTTGTCGGCTGGCTGGCGGCGCGTGCCGGCCTGGAAACGGGGTCGGACATCGGATGGAACGGGGCTCATCGGTTTTGGCATGGCTCAGAGCGATCAACCGTATGTGCAAGGCTCGCACTGTCGCTCAACTTGTGGCCGATGGCCATGGCGACGGGCGCCGCCTTTGACCCCGCGACGAGCGACATAGCGGAAGCGGCCTCAACGCGACCGGCCCAATGCCCTCCGACCGGCCTGGCCGACCGGGCGCGAGCCTCGGGGCACACGGGAAGCGGCTGGCCCAGAGGAGGCTCCGAGGCATTGGCTCTTTATTGCCGCTGGCTTCGAGGGTGTCGAACTCATGCTAAAACGGCGTTGATGAGCGACAAAGGCCGCCGCGGTTTTTCCGTCGATCCGAGCGACCGGATGGATCGACCGGGTATCAGATCTGTGCCTAAACCCAGGGCGCGAGGCGGCGTCTCGGAACCGCCAACGGGCGGCAGCCGGCGCCGGCCGCCGGCCGTGCGAAAATCGAAGCGGCTCGGCCAGCGCGGGTGGCACTGGGCGGGCTTTGCCGTGGTGTGGGCCGCTGTCCTCTTTGTCGGCGTGCTGGCCTATTTCTGGATGACACTGCCGCCGATCGAAGATCTGGCGGCGACGACGCGGCGCCCCAGCGTCACTCTCTTGGGCGACGATGGCAAAGTGATCGCCACCTTCGGGGATCTCTTCGGTCAGCCGGTCAAACTAAGGGAGCTGCCCCCTTATCTACCGGAAGCCGTGGTAGCGACCGAGGATCATCGCTTCTATCATCATTTCGGCGTCGACCCGATCGGCCTAATCCGCGCCGCGCTGGCGAATCTTCGCGCAGGTCATGTCGTGCAAGGCGGCTCGACCTTGACGCAACAGCTTGCCAAGAATTTGTTCCTGTCGCCCGACCGCACCATGACGCGCAAAATCCAGGAAGCGCTGCTGGCGGTGTGGCTCGAGCAGCGCTTCACGAAAGAGGAAATCCTCGAAATCTATCTCAATCGCGTGTATTTCGGCGCCGGCGCTTACGGCGTCGATGCCGCGGCGCGTCGCTATTTCGACAAACCTGCGCGCAACGTGTCGCTCTACCAAGCGGCAACCATCGCTGGATTGCTCAAGGCGCCAACCCGCTTTAGCCCGGCGCGCGATCGGCAGGCAGCGGCGGAACGCGCGCAGCATGTGCTCGACGCCATGAGGGACGAAGCCTATATCACCGAGGCGCAGGAACGGTTGGCGCTCGACGAGCAAAAGCAGCTCGCGGTGGCCCAGCGCGTCCGCCCAAGCAATCGCTATTTTGCCGATTGGATCTATGAGCAAATCCCAGAATATGCTGGGCTCGGCGACCGCGATCTCATCGTCACCACTACTCTCGACGCCAAGATGCAGCAGGCCGCCGAAGCGGCGATCGCCAGCGACCCTCGACCAGGACGGTGCTAAGGATCATGTCAGTCAGGGCGCGCTCGTGGCAATGACGCCCGACGGCGCGATCCGCGCCATGATCGGCGGTCGCAACTACAATGGCAGTCAGTTCAACCGCGCGACTCAGGCGCTGCGCCAGCCGGGCTCATCCTTCAAGGCCATCCTCTATGCCGCTGCGCTTGAGCACGGCATCAGGTCGTACGACCAGTTCAACGACCACCGCATCACCATCGGCAAATGGACAGCCGCGCAACTATGAGAATGAATACCGAGGCGATGTCAGCGTCGCCGACGCAATTGCCTATCTCGATCAACACGGTTGCGGCGCAAGTAATCGAGCGTACTGGCGTCAAGAATGTAATCGACATGGCGCGCCAACTCGGGATCACCACCGACCTGCAGCACGACGCCAGCCTGGCGCTCGGCACCAACGAGGTGACGCTGATCGAGCTGACCTCGGCCTATGCCACCTTCGCTTCGGGTGGCATCGGCGCCTGGCCTTATGGCGTCCTCGAGATCAGTGATTCAGAGCGGCAAAGTGGTCTATCGGCGCGCCGGTTCCGGTCCGGGCCGCGTCATCTCCGCCGATATCGCCGGGGAAATGAATCAATTGCTTACCGGCGTGATCGATCGTGGCACCGGCCGGTCCGCTCGCCTCGATCGGCCGGCTGCCGGCAAGACCGGCACCACGCAGGATTTCCGGGATGCGCTGTTTATCGGTTATACCGCTCAGCTGGTCGCGGGCGTCTGGTTCGGCAATGACGATAATTCGCCGATGAAGACGGATCACCGGCGGCACGCTGCCGGCTAAGACTTGGCACAATTTTATGATGGCAGCGACCAATGATATGCCGATGAAACCGCTGCCCGGGATGTCAGGCTACGCGCGCCGTTGCGTGGCAGGTCCGGCGACGGTGCCGGAAAAGCCGCAGCTCGCCTCGAGAGCCACATCGGAACGCGGCGGGCTCGACGGCTTGCTCGATCGCATTTTTGGCCGCTCCGCTTCGGATCAAACAGACACTCCCCCGCAAGCCAACTACCATTACGTTCCGACAGCACGTTATCGTTAGGCCGCCGGTGCGGCACTATCGGCGCGCCACGCCACCAATTCGCGATAGAAACCTGCGAGGACGCTGGCGCCGAGCGCGGCGAGCAACATGTCGGACACGGTCTCGATCACGCCAATCAGTATGACAAACCCCAAGGGCGGTGTGACGAGGTGCTCGGAACCCTCCGGCATGATGGCAGCGACCAGGATCGTGATAACCGCGAATGTCACGGCCTTGAGCGGCAGCGCGGTGAGGATCGAGACCCAGACCAGTCGCCAGCTATTGCCGCCCATCAGCCGCCAGGCGCCGCCGAGACCGATCGGCTTGCCGCAGGCCGCGGCGGGAAACAACAGGGCGCTGCGCGCCGCCGCCAACAGCGGTGAGCCAGCACACGTATCAACGCCACAGCTGCCACCAGCGCCTTAGCGGTCATGCTGGTCATCAGAGGCTCCATGCTGAGCAACGTAATGGCGAGGATTGCCCCGAGCACCCCGTAGAATACGCAGCCATAGATCAGAAATCGCAGCCAGGCTCGAAAGAACGACGCCGGCGGTTGACGCCGCGGATCCCCCAGCAGAATCAACTGATGCCAACGCACCGCAAAGGCACTCAGCGCCAGCAGCGTGACGCCCGCCTGGGCATAGTCCGAGGGGTCGAGCGGCAAGGGGTCTTCCCTGGTCGTACCAGGCAGCAACAGCGGGGGTAGAATCGATGCCGCAAGCAAAATCAGGAGCATGATCCAGCCCAGCTCCGAGATCAGGCCGATGCGACCGAACACGTTGCGATAAGCGAAGCGAACAATCGCTCCGATCGCTACCTTATGCGGCGACGCCGCTTGGTCCATACCCGCACGCCCCTTAGCTCAAAGCGCGCGAGCATGCCCGCGGGGCGCTGCGGCGGCAAGCGAGGATTAGTGCGCCGAGGTATCGAGCGCGTACCCCGCGGCGCGAACAGTGCGGATAAGGTCGGGACGACCGCCTTCGTTCAAGGCCTTGCGCAGTCGTCGGATGTGGACATCGACGGTGCGCAGTTCGACCTCGGCATCGCGGCCCCAGACACCGTCCAGCAATTGCTCTCGCGAGAATACCCGGCCCGGTCGTTCCATAACAAAGCGTAACAGGCGGAACTCGGTCGGACCGAGCCTCACGCGGTTGGCCGGAGCGCGCGACGCGATGCGCCGCCAGGTCCATCACCAGGTCGGAGAAGCCAAGCGTTTCGGCTGCCGTCGCCGGCCGGGCGCCGGCGGATCACCGCGCGCAACCGCGCGATCAGCTCCGAGGGGCTGAACGGCTTGACGATGTAATCGTCGGCGCCGCTGTCGAGGCCGCGGACCCGGTCGCCTTCTTCGCCGCGCGCGGTGAGGATGAGGACGGGAAGATCGCGCCATGCCGGCACCCGCCGGATCTGGCGGCATACTTCGAGGCCGGAAACGCGCGGCAGCATCCAGTCGAGGAGCACCGCGTCCGGCGCTGCCTCGCGCAGATGCATCAGCGCCTCTTCGCCGTCATGTGCTTCGCTGACGCTGAAGCCTTCCTTTTCCAGATTGTAGCGCAGTAGGGTGACGAGCGGAGCTTCGTCTTCCACTACCAAGACGCTAGGATGCTGCATCACAATTCCTCCCTATGGTCGTCCTCGCCCCCGGGTTCGGTTTGCATGCTGGTCCGGTCGCGCTTCGGCCGCATTTGGGTCAGGGGCACCCCATGGACGAAGAAATAGATGGTCTCGCCAATGTTAGTGGTGAGGTCGCCGACACGCTCGAGATTCTTCGCCATAAATAAGAGATGCGTGCATGCGGTAATGTTGCGCGGGATCCTCGATCATATACGTCAATAGCTCGCGGAAGAGGCTCGTATACATTTCGTCGAGTTCTTCATCCCTGCAGCCAGACCGACATCGCACGGTCGGCGTCACGGGCGACATAGGCGTCGAGAATGTCCTTCACCATCTGCTGGCAAAAGCTTCCCATGCGCGGAATCGCATGGACCGGCCGAACCGGCGGTGTCAGCGATAGCGCCAGCGAACGCTTCGCGACATTGGCGGCGTAGTCGCCGATACGCTCGAGATCGGCGGCGATTTTAAGCGAGGCGACGATCTGACGGAGATCACGCGCCAAAGGCTGCCGCAGCGCCAGCAGGCGCACCACCAGCGTTTCCACCTCGCGGTCGAGTTCGTCGATTTCGACATCCCCTTCAACCGCGCGCGTGGCCAATATCGAGTGTCGCGTTCGAGCCACAGCCTCGATTGCGGTGGCGAGCTGACTCTCGGCCAACCCGCCCATTTGCGTGATGGTATTGTCGAGCCGCCGCAGCTCTTCGTCATAACTCTTGATAATGTGCTCCGATGCCATCGCCCTATGCCTCAGCCGAAGCGGCCTGTGATGTAGTCTTCAGTCTGCTTTTGGCTTGGATGAGTAAAAATCGCCTCGGTCTCGTCGAACTCGACGAGCGAGCCAAGATACATGAAGGCGGTGTAATCCGAACTGCGCGCCGCCTGCTGCATGTTGTGCGTGACAATGACGATACAGTAATCGGATTTCAGCTCGGCAATCAGTTCTTCGATACGTTGGGTCGAAATCGGATCGAGTGCCGAAGCCGGCTCGTCAAGCAGCAGAATTTCCGGCTTTACCGCAATGGCGCGCGCGATGCACAGGCGCTGCTGCTGGCCGCCCGAGAGCGATAGGCCGCTCTGGCGCAGCTTATCCTTAACCTCGTTCCAGAGCGCCGCGCGTTGGAGCGCTTCCTCGACGCGCTCGTCCAACTCACGCGAGCGCAACGTCTCATAGAGGCGAATGCCAAACGCGACATTGTCGTAGATCGACATCGGAAACGGCGTCGGCTTTTGGAACACCATGCCGATCCTGGCCCGCAACAGATTGAGGTCTTGCCCGGGGTCGAGGATGTTGCGGCCGTCGACAAGCACCTCGCCTTTTGCACTCTGATCGGGATAAAGCTCGTAGATCCGATTTAACACCCGCAGCAATGTCGATTTGCCGCAACCCGAGGGACCGATAAAGGCGGTGACGCGCTTGTCATGCAGTGTGAGATTGATGCCTTTGAGCGCCTCAAACTGCTTGTAGTAAAAGCGCAGATCCCGGATCTCGCATTTCACCGCCAGCTTAGCGGCGGTCGTTGTCGGCGCCGCGACCGGGACATGCGGCGTCAGGTTCGGCGGGGCTTTTGCCTGCCGCGGCGGCATCGGTTCAGGCATTGGCTTCACCGGGACGGATCTGGTCGGCGGCGATGGCACGTGCGAGGCGGCATTAGAATAATCCATGGTCATGGCGATCGGTCGCTCCAGCTGGCGAGGATACGCGCCAGAATGTTGAGAACCAGAATGGTCAATGTAATCAGCATCGCACCACCCCAAGCAAGTGCCTGCCAGTCGCTGTAGGGGCTGAGCGCGAACTGGAAAATAACCATGGGCAAATTGGCCATCGGCGCGTTCATGTTGGTCGACCAAAACTGGTTGTTGAGCGCCGTGAAGAGCAGAGGTGCGGTCTCGCCCGCGATGCGCGCCACCGCCAGCATTACCCCGGTGAGGATGCCTTGCAGCGCGGCGCGGTAGATGATCTCAACGATCACGCGCCACTGCGGTGTGCCGAGGGCCGATGCCGCTTCGCGTAGACTGTTGGGCACCAGAATCAGCATGTTTTCCGTCGTGCGGACCACGACCGGGATCACGATGAGAGCGAGTGCGATGCTTCCCGCCCAGGCCGAAAAATGGCCCATGTTTCGAACGACGACTTCATAAACGAAGAGGCCGATAATGATCGACGGCGCCGACAATAAAATGTCGTTGACGAACCGCACCACCGCAGCGAGCGCGCTGCCCTTGCCGTATTCGGCCAGGAAAGTACCGGTCAGCATCCCGATCGGGGCGCCGACCAGGGTCGCGGTGATGGTCATGACCACGCTGCCGTAGATCGCGTTGGCGAGTCCGCCGGCGTTGCCGGGCGGCGGGGTCGCCTGGGTAAAGAGCGTTCCACTCAATGCCGGGATGCCATTTCTCAACAAGGCATAAAGCACCAGGAACAGGAAGATCAGTCCGAGCGCGGTGGCGGCAATGGACAAAGCGAGATAGACGCGGTTGGCGATGCGCCGGCGGGCATAGCGGCTCATGGTTGGCTCAAGTCCCGGCCCGTCGCTCTAGCTGCATGAGCATGAGTTTTGCAGCCGCCAGCACCAGGAAGGTGATGACGAACAGGATAAAGCCCAGGGCGAACAGCGAGGAGACATAAAGCGGCGTCACCGCTTCGGTGAACTCATTGGCGAGCGTAGCGGAAATGGTCGTACCCGGCGCCAACAAGGAAGCATGGATTTCATGGGCGTTGCCGATGACGAAGGTGACAGCCATGGTCTCGCCCAAGGCCCGTCCCAGACCCAGCATAACGCCACCAATGATACCGCTCCTCGTGTATGGCACGACAATGCTGCGTACCACCTCTGTGGTGGTCGCGCCGATGCCATAGGCGCTCTCACGCAAAACCGAGGGCACCGTCAGGAAGACGTCGCGTACCACCGCGGTGATGAAAGGCAACACCATCATGGCGAGAATAAATCCGGCGGTCAGCATGCCGAGCCCCAGCGGAGGGCCCTCGAACAACAGGCCAATGATGGGAATGTCGCCGAAGACGTCGATCAAGAACGGCTGGACGGTAAGCTGCAGGAACGGCGCCAATACGAACAGCCCCCAAATGCCATAGATAATGCTAGGCACTGCGGCCAGAAGTTCGATCATGGTCCCGATCGGCCGGCGGAAAAGGGGCGGGCAAAGTTCGGTCAGGAACACGGCCACCCCCAACGCCAATGGCACGCCAATCACCATGGCGATCAGCGACGTCACCAAAGTGCCGAAAATCGCGGGCAGCGCGCCGTATTGGTCGTTGACCGGGTTCCAGGCGGTGCTGGTCAGAAAGGCCGGACCGAAGTGGGAAAACGCCGGCCAGGCGCCCAACCCCAGGGCCACCATGACCCCGCCCAGTAGCAACAAGACCAGAACGGCGAACGCGCGTGTTGCACCGCGAAACAGCACGTCGAACACGCGTTGACGGTCTAGCTGCGCCGAGACAGTCGCGATCGCCATCCCGAAATTTTGCCTTCCTGGAAGATTTTAGCCAACCAGTAACGGGGCAATGTTGCAAGTTTATGACGAGGGCGTTGGCCAATTGTGGATAAGTTGCCGCAGCACGAAATAGCGATTGCGGAATACTCGCCAATAACGGGTTAAGACTGCATGTTAATAATGAGAGTAGAGCCGCAACGTCGTGAACAATCTCGCCTCATATCGCGCAGTCATGGTGATACGTTGGCTTCGGATGACGGCTGGAATCGTCATTTTTTCGGGCTCTTTGACCTTAACGTGTGCGCCCCATAAGATTGCCGACATCGATCGGGGGCGGCAAAATCGGGGCAACAGGTCATGGATCAGACTATCGTTCGGGTGACCGAGGAAGAGGCGCTGCTATTCCACAAGCGCGGTACCCCGGGCAAACTTGAGATCGCGCCGACCAAACCCCTTACCACTCAGCACGATCTGTCGCTCGCTTACTCCCCCGGCGTCGCCTTTCCCTGCCTCTCCATCGGCCGCAACCCTGCCAGCGCTTACGACTATACCGCCAAGGGCAATATGGTCGCGGTGATCTCCAACGGCACGGCGGTGCTGGGTCTCGGTGACCTCGGCGCGCTGGCGGCGAAGCCGGTCATGGAAGGCAAGGCGGTGCTTTTCAAGCGCTTTGCCGGCATCGACGCGGTCGATCTCGAGATCGACACCAAGGAGGTCGACCAGTTCGTCAACTGTGTGCGTTATCTCCATCCTGCGTTCGGCGGCATCAATCTGGAGGACATCAAGGCGCCGGATTGTTTTGTCATCGAAGAACGCCTGCGCGAGCTGTTGGATATTCCCGTTTTCCACGACGATCAGCACGGCACCGCCATCATCGCCGCCGCCGCGCTGATCAACGCGCTCGATCTGACCGACCGCCATCTCAACTCGACCCGCCTGGTCGTGAACGGCGCCGGGGCTGCCGCCATTGCCTGCGTTGACCTGGTCAAGTCGATGGGCCTGCCCAACAGCAATGTGATTCTGTGCGACACCAAGGGCGTGGTCTATCGCGGCCGCACAGCCGGCATGAACCAGTGGAAATCGGCCCATGCGGTCGAGACCGACGCGCGCACCTTGGCGGATGCGATGGTCGGTGCCGACGTGTTTCTCGGCCTGTCGGCCAAGGGCGCGGTGACCGTGGACATGATAAAATCGATGGCGCCGCGCCCTTTCATCGCCGCCATGGCCAATCCCGATCCGGAGATCGTGCCCGAAGAGGTGAAAGCGGCGCGACCCGACGCGATCATGGCCACCGGTCGCTCCGATTATCCGAACCAAATCAACAATGTGCTCGGCTTTCCCTATATCTTTCGCGGCGCGCTCGATGTCCGCGCCTCGACCATCAATGAGGCGATGAAGATAGCCGCCGCCGAGGCACTGGCGGCGCTGGCCCGCGAGGACGTGCCTGACGAGGTCGCCGCCGCCTATGCCGGACGGCGGCTGCGCTATGGCCCCGACTATATCGTGCCGACGCCGTTCGATCCGCGGCTCATCTGGTCGGTGCCGCCGGCGGTCGCGAAGGCGGCGATCGAATTCGGGTGTGGCGCGCAAGCCTATCGCCGATCTCGAAGCCTATCGCACCAGTCTAAAGGGCCGGCTCGATCCGACCGCGGCGTATCTGCAACTCGCTTTCGCCAAGGTTCGCGCCAATCCGCGGCGCGTCGTCTTTGCCGAGGGCGAGGATGAACGCACGATCCGCGCGGCGCTCGCCTTCCGCGCTGCCGGCTATGGCACGCCGGTGCTGATCGGACGCGAGGACCGGATCATTGCCACCACGCGCGGGATTGGGATGGCGCCGGTCGAACCGGTCGAAATTCACAATGCCGCGCTCTCGACGGCAAACCGCGCTTATACCGATTTTCTCTATCGGCGTCTCCAACGCCACGGTTCGCTCTATCGCGACTGCCAGCGCATGGTGAACCAGGATCGCAACATTTTCGCCTCCTGCATGGTGGCATGCGGCGATGCCGATGCGTTGGTGACCGGCGCCACCCGCAACTATTTCACCGCGTTCGAGGAGGTGACGCGCGTCATCGGAGCGAAACCGGGACAGCGCATTTGCGGCTACACGCTCCTGGTGTCGCGCGGACATTCGGTGCTAGTCGCCGATACCACCGCGCACGCGACGCCTAACGGCGAAGAGCTCGCCGACATTGCCATGCAATCGGCGGAACGCGCGCGCGCCATGATCGGCCAGGAACCGCGCGTCGCGCTGCTCTCCTATTCCACTTTCGGTAATCCGACCCGCGCCGATACCGAGCGGGTGCGGGCGGCGGTCGCGATTCTCGACCAGCGGAAGCCGGATTTCGAATATGACGGCGAGATGAGCGTCGAGGTCGCGCTCAACCACGCACTGATGCGCGAGCGCTATCCCTTTTGCCGCCTTACCGGTGCCGCCAATGTGCTAATCATGCCCGGCCTCCATACCGCCAACATCGCCTCGCAGTTGTTGGAGCAGATGGGTGGCGGGCGGCATGTCGGGCCGCTTCTGATGGGTCTCGACAAGCCGGCGCAGATCATCGAGATGGGCGCGACCGTCTCCGAATACGTCAATCTCGCCGCGCTTGCCGCGCACGAAGCGATGGGATGAACGCCGCGCTGGCTGCTCGCGGCTCTACTGCGCGCGAGCCCCGCGCTGATTGCATTCGTGGTCTTGGCCTCGGCGGGCGATCTCGCGCCGGGGGACGCCGCGTTGGCGGCGGTCTTGGTGATCCTGGCGCTCGGTGCTGCTGGCGGCGCCGCTCTACCTTGGTCTGGCGCGCCTGCGCGATGCCGTCGACGTGATGGCAGAGAACGACGCGGCACGGCCCGAGGTCGAAAGCAGCTCGCCGGCGATCCGCGAACTGTGGCTTGCCATCATGCGCTGGGCGAGGGCGTCGCGGGCCGCAGCGCAGGCGCGCGAACTCGAGATCGACACCGCCCAGCTCGTACTGCATCACCTGCCTGATCCGCTTCTGGTGCTGGACGAGAGACGACGCATCGCCCGCACCAACGAGGCGGCCGAAGTCCTGTTGGGTCCGAATTTGGTTGATCGCGATCTGGCGGTGGCGCTGCGCCAGCCGCCGCTCCTGGCGGCCGCCGACGCGGTGCTGCGCGGCGAAGGTGATCGGTTCGTCGAGTTCGATCTGGCCCATCCTGTCGAGCGTCATTTTTCGGCGCGTATCGTTCCGCTAACGCCGGCGCGCGCCGATGGCAGCGCCGTGCTGATCCTCCACGACGTCACGGTCTTGAAGCGTAGCGAACGATTGCGCGCCGATTTCGCCGCCAATGCCAGCCACGAGCTGCGGACACCACTGACATCGCTCATCGGCTTCATCGAGACCCTGCGCGGTCCGGCGCGCGACGATCTGGGCGCGCATGACCGCTTCCTTGGCATCATGGCCGAGCAATCGGCGCGCATGGGACGCCTGGTCGAGGATCTGCTGTCACTCTCCAAGATCGAAATGAACGAGCATCAATCGCCGACCGAACGCGTCGACATCGCCGACTTGCTGAGCCGTGTCACCAACGGCCTCGATCAGCGCGCCGCGGGTCGAGGTATGATGATCCGCACCGTCATACCTCCTGAATCTGCCGCCGGCGTTGGGTGATCCCGACGAACTAGCGCAGGTATTCCAGAATCTGGTCGACAATGCCATCAAATATGCGCGCGCCGGCACCAACATTACCGTCGAAGTCGCGCCATCGAGCAAACGCCCGGCGGCACTCGCCATCGCCATCCGCGATCAGGGCGACGGCATATCCCCGCGAACATCTGGCACGGCTTACCGAACGGTTCTATCGCGTCGACACGGCCCGCTCGCGCGAGCTAGGCGGCACCGGTCTCGGCCTCGCGATCGTCAAGCACATCGTCAATCACCACCGCGGCTTGCTCGAAATCGACAGCGAACTCGGCCGCGGCTCCGTGTTCACCATCCATTTGCCAACGGCCGGCGCGCCTGCGGCCGCAACCGCATAAGGGTCTCACCGCGCCGTACCCATTGAAAGGGGGGATTGATGTTCGATGTCATCTGGCTGACGCTGGCGGTCATTGTCGGGTTGTTGCATCTCGGCATCACAACCATGATGGCGCAGAAATACCGGCCGAGCGACTGGGAAGTCGGCCCGCGCGACACGCCGATGCCGTCGCAAGGGACGGCTGCACGGATGGAGCGGAGCTACCACAATTTCATCGAGACATTTCCGCTGTTCGCGGCGGCGCTCCTCGCTGTGGTGGTGCAGAGCAAATCGGGTGGCTTATCTCATGTCGGCGCGATCCTCTATGTCATCGCGCGCATGGTCTATGTCCCGCTCTACGCCTTCGGCGTTATGTATTTCCGCACCTTGGCTTGGGTGATCGCGACCATCGGCATCGTGCTTCTGGTGATCGCCGCGCTTTAGCTAAACGTCGATCACCAAAATATCCGACAACGCCCTCGAGACGCATGGCGTAAAGATCTTGCCGCTCTCATGTTCCTGCTTGGTCAGAATCAGATCACGGTGGTCGGGCACGCCAGAAACAATGTTAGTGAGACAGGTCGCGCACACGCCCTGCTCACAGGAGACCGGAATGTCGATGCCGGCGGCGCGCAGCGCTTCGACCACGGTCTTGTCCTTTGGGATGGTGACCAGCTGGCCGGTATTCTTGATCTCGACGAGGAATTCGCGCGCATCGCCGGGCTTCGGTTCGCACGCCGGTAAAACGTTCGAGATGGACTTGCTCGTCCGGCCAGCCGCGCTTCTTGGCGAGATCGACCACGATGTCCATCATCACCGTCGGGCCGCAGACATAGAGATGCTTGCCCAGCGTTGGCTCGCCAATGAATGCATCGAAGTCGGGGCGCTGCTCCTCCGGCCCGTCATCGAAATGGAATTTGACCTTGTCGTTGAACTCAGCAGTGGCGACGTGGTCATAGAACGCGGTCCGCGCGCGGCTACGGGTGCAATAGTGGAACACGAAATTGGCGCCGTTGTCGTGTGGAGTCGCTCGGCCATGGCGAGGATGGGCGTGACCCCAATGCCGCCAGCGAGGAGCACGCTTTCGCTCGCGTCGGGTACCAAGGGGAACAGGTTGTGCGGTCCCCGGATCAGCACCGTATCGCCTTCCTGGACGTTGTCGCAAAATGCCGCCGAACCGCCGCGCCCGTTGAGCTCGCGCTGCACCCCCAAGAGGTAGCGATGCCGCTCGGAGGGTGCGTTGCTCAGAGAGAATTGGCGAATCTTGTCGCCGATCTTGACATCAAGATGTGCGCCGGCCTCGAACGCCGGCAGTTCTTTGCCGTCGGGATCGACCAGCTCATACGAATAAATACCGGCCGCTTCTTCGCGCTTCACGGCGACCCGCGTCGCAAACCAATCCGAACTCATTCCTGCTCCAGAATTTTGTTATATCAGCCGTCTACAGCGTCCGGCCGTTCCGTTGCAATGCCACGAAGCACGAGCCGGATCAATTCCTCCGCAACACGCTTCATCGCACCACCGGGCTCCTTCCCAGGCCAGTGCGCTGCGTGCGTTGCATATGCCGAGGATGGCGTCGCGGGCGATCTCGATATCGAGATCGGCGCGCATTTCGCCCGAGGCAATGCCTTCTTCCAACAAGCCTTCGACCACGCGTTCATACCGTCGCGCCAGTTTGCCGATGCGTCGCCGCGCCTCCTTTGGTAGGAACCGCACCTCATGTAGATACGCCCGCACGCTGGCGCAATTGTCGGCGAGCGGCTCGACATGGCGGCGAATAACCGTGGCAAGCCGCTCGGTGACGCTGCCGGGCGCCGTGGCGATCACCTCGGTATCGCCGATGATGCGCTCGATGCCGCGTTGGCAGACCTGCTCCAGCGCCGCTTCCTTCGAAGCAAAATAATAGTAGAGGCTTGCCTGGCGCATGCCGAGCCGGTCGGCGATGTCCTGGGTGGAGGCGCCGTGAAACCCGCGCTCGGCGAATACGGCGGCGGCGGCGGCCAACACTTCCTCGGTGCGGCGTCGCGGCCCAATCGTGAGAGGACGCAGCTGCAGATCGGGATCGATGCTGGCAGCGCGCGCACGCGATTCTGGTCGTCTCATCGCTCATTGACTGCTCGCTGAATTATTCCCCCGCCGGATTGGCTGGTCAAACACTGTTGCCGCCGGAGCCCTGTCGTCAAGCCTGGCATGCACAACTCATCGGAGCAGTCGGCAAAGGCCGATACCCGTCCGTCGGATGTCAAAATTCGTTCAAAAGTGACGGGAACAAGCCCATCGTCTCAGTTGTTCCCCATCTTTGCCACACTTTCGCCGTAATATTCGCAAGGTTCTCGCCGCAATCGCTGACGCTTGCGCCGAAAACCCGCGATATTCCGGGGTTTTCGCTGGCGTCACGACTAGTCAGCATTGCGGCAACGATATTCCGAATAGGGCAAAGGAAATCACAATCGCGCCATAACCAAACCCAACTCAGCCCGCACCTTGGCAGTCATCAGAGCGCGCATTAGCAGCGCGAGAATCTTCCAGAGGCGGAGGAGAAAATGATAGCAATTGGCACCGATCGCACCTCTCAGGCCAACAGCGTGGTCGCGCATTTTGCCGATTGCGTGCTGGCATTCGAAATGCCGCGCGGCGCCACCTTCGGCGAATTGGCGGAACGCCTCGCCAACTTCGAAGAACGCATGGATGAAATACCAATCAGCATCGCGGTGCGGCCAGCGCTCTGAGGCCGCTTTCCGGCCGGTTGAGCTGTTTCCAGTATCATTAGCGAGGAGAATCGCAATGACTCCGGTCAACGCCATTTTCGCCCGCCAACTCGGTGAAAAAATGCCCGATCTGCGGCGCTATGCGCGTCGCCTTACGGGCAATGCCGCAGACGCCGAGGATCTGCTGCAGGATTGCCTGTTGCGGGCCATGGTAAATTGGCACCGCTTCCAGCAGGGCACCAATCTGCGTGCCTGGCTCTTCACCGTCATGCGCAATCTCCACATCAATTCCTATCGTCGCCCGGCGCACCATGAGGTGGCGCTGGCGCCCGAGGAGCTCGCCATGGTGGCGCCGGCGCGGCCGCCTGCTCAGGAAGCGGCGGTCGAAATGACAGATTTCCTGCACGCCTTCGGCCGGCTCAGTCGCGCTCGCCAAGAAACCATTCTGATGATCGGCTGGGACGGTATGAGCTATGACGATGCCGCGTCGCGCTTGGGCGTGCCGACCGGCACAGTGCGCTCGCGCCTGTCGCGGGCCCGCGAAGAGCTACGTGATGCCCTGCGCGGCGATGCAATTGGAGCGCGCAGCATGACCAACTCGAGCGCCGCCGAAACCGACCTGGCCAGCTCGTCGCGGACGTGCAGGCGTTGAAACGCGATATCGCGGCGATGGCAGGGCACTCGCGCGGCGCGGCGGCCGACGCGGCAGGTGCGCTTGGCGCCGAGGCTCAGCGGCTTTATGACAATATCGCTACGCAAAGCCGCCGGCAGGCGGAGGCTTTGGGCGATCAGGTCGAAGCCCACCCGCTCGCCAGCTTGTTGATCGCATTCGGAATCGGGTTCGTCGGCCGGCCGCATTTTGCCGCGCTGAGCGACCGGCGTCGATGGACAAGCTGCTGCGCGCCGCCTCGGTCGCGGCCCAGACAACCACGATCTATGATCGCATCCGTGCCGGCTCCCGGCACGCCTTGATCCGGGCAGTGTCCCTTTGCATTGCGCTGGTCTTTCGATATTCGCGCTACTATGGTTCGACGCCGCTCTCTGGTTTTATTGCGCACCGCGCGTCGGTGCGCCGCTCGCGGCGCTGGTCTCGGGCGGCGCGCTCTTGCTTGTTGCAATCGCCGTGGTCACGCTTTCGCGCGTGCGATGGCGTCCAACCTCGCCCGTGCGCTCAGCTCCGACGGATGGGCTCGCCGCCGCGGTTCACCAACTGAACGGTGTCATGCACGACAATAAAGGGATGATTCTGGTCGCGGCCGCGCTGCTCGGGGCGTTGCTCGGCGCGAAGAGTCACCCAAGCGCCCCTAGATTTCTCTCGGCGCCATGCGCACATTGGTGGCATGGCCAAGGGTGGTCAGGCGAAGCACAAGGTCCGTGGTGGGCAAACGCAGCGTCAATTGCGCGTCGGCGAGGAATTGCGACACGTCTCTGGCGCGGCAGTTCGAGCGCGGCACGCTGCGCGATCCGGCGCTTACCGGCATCGCGATCACCGTCACTGAGGTGCGGGTCTCGCCCGATCTAAAGCACGCCACCGCCTTCATGATGCCGCTGGGCGGCGCCAAGCTGGCCGAAGTGCTGGCCGGGCTCACGCGCTCGGCGGGTTATCTGCGGCGCGAAATGGCGAAGGAAGTGCCGCTGCGCCATCGCGCCGGAGCTGAGTATTTGCGGGCGACACGAGCTTCGATCAAGCAAGCCGCATCGACGAACTACTGCGACGGCCCGAAGGTACGTGCGCGACCTTGAGCCCGGCGACGGACGTAAGCGCAATGGGGCGTAAGCGCGGCAATGGGCGGCAGGCGGAAAGGCCAATCGATACATGGCTGGGTCAATCTCGACAAGCCCGTCGGCATGAGCTCGGCGCAAGCCGTCGCCAGGGTGCGGCGCATTGTTCGACGCCGCCAAGGCGGGTCACGCCGGCACGCTCGATCCGCTGGCGAGCGGTATGTTGCCGATCGCACTCGGTGAGGCGACCAAGGTGGTGCCCTATCTCATGGCGCGATGCCAAGATCTATCGCTTCACCATGCGATGGGGCATCGCCACCGAAACCGACGACGGCGAAGGGCGGGTCATCGCCATCAGCGACACCCGCCCTCGCGGCGCCGACATTGAAAAGGTCTGCCGCGCGCTTCGTCGGCATGCATCGAACAGGTGCCGCCGGCCTATTCCAGCGTGAAGGTCGAGGGCCGCGCGCCTACGATCTGGCGCGCCAGGGCAAGCCGTCGCGATCGAAGCCGCGCCGGGTCAGCATCGAGCGGCTCGATCTGGTCGGGCGGCCCGATCCCGACCATGCCGCGTTCGAGGCGGTGGTCGGCAAGGGCACCTATATCCGGGCGCTGGCGCGCGATCTGGGCTATGCGCTCGGCACCCTGGCCCATGTCACGGCCATTGCGGCGGCTCGCGGTCGGCGCGGTTTCGCGCCGAGCGGGCGATTTCCCTGGAAAACCTGCGAGATTTTGGGGCATAGTGCCGCCGCTTCCGAGCATCTGCTGCCGGTCGAGACCGCGCTGGACGACATCCCGGCGCTGGCCGTGACCGAAGCAGAGGCAGCATCCCTGCGACACGGACAGTCCGTGACAAGCGCCGATCTGGCGTTTTGCCAGGGCCTCGGCGAGGGCGCCACCATTCGCGCCGTCAATGGCGACCGGCTGGTGGCATTCGCGCAAATCCGTGACGGTGGCTGCAGGCCGATTCGCGTCCTCAATTTCGATTAAGGAGAGACCGATGTCGATCACCCTCGCGCGCAAGCAAGAGATTATCGGCGATTATGCCCGCAAAGCCGGCGATACCGGCTCGCCCGAAGTGCAGATCGCGATCCTGAGCGAGCGGATCCGCAACCTCACCGATCATCTGGCGACCCACAAAAAGGATTTCCATTCGCGCCGCGGCCTGTTGGTCATGGTCGGCCAGCGCCGCAGCCTGCTGGACTATCTGAAGCGCGCCGATCACGCAAAATATGAGAGCGTCATCGAGCGCCTGGGGCTCCGCCACTGAACGACCGAGCTCGGAGACCGCTGTACGGTGCCGACGACGTCCCTCGACGGCGCGCGTGCGCGCCGTCGATTCCCGTTTCCATGTCGGCGCCGGCCGCGCGAGCGAACTGTTTACCGCGCGCCGCGCCGCTACGCCTTTCCCAGAGAGAGAGAGAGAGAGATGTTCAACAAGGTTACCCGCGAGCTGACCTGGGGCGGCCGCCGCCTCGATGCTCGAAACCGGCAGAATCGCGCGCCAGGCCGACGGCGCGGTTCTGGCGACCTATGGCGAGACCAGCGTGCTGTGCACCGCGGTCGCCACGAAACAAGCCAAGCCCGGGCAGGATTTTTTTCCGCTTACCGTCAATTATCAGGAAAAGACCTTCGCCGCCGGCAAGATCCCGGGCGGCTTCTTCAAGCGCGAAGGGCCGGCCCGTCGGAAAAGGAGACGCTGACCTCGCGCCTGATCGACCGGCCGATCCGGCCGCTGTTCGCAGCACGGCTTCCGCAACGAGACCCAAGTGGTCTGCACCGTGCTGTCGCACGATCTTGAGAACGATCCCGACATCGTCGCCATGATCGGCGCCTCGGCGGCGCTGACGATTTCCGGCATTCCGTTCATGGGGCCGATCGGCGGCGCGCGCGTCGGCTATATCGACGGCAAATACGTTCTCAACCCGAAGCAGGACGAACTGGCGAAAGTCCGCAGCTCGATCTGGTCGTCGCCGGCACGCAGGAAGGCGTGCTGATGGTCGAATCCGAAGCGCACGAACTGTCCGAGGAGGTCATGCTCGGCGCCGTCATGTTCGGCCACCGACGAATTCCAGCCGGTGATTGATGCCGATCATCGGACTGGCGGAGCGCGCGGCCAAGGAGCCATGGGAATGGCGCCGCCGTCGCCCGAAGCCGAAGCGATCGCAGGCGCAGGTGCGCGACGCGGTCGCCGGCGACCTCGCCGCCGCCTATGCCGAGCGGCAGACAAGCAGGCGCGCAGCAGCATGCTCGACGCCGCCAAGGCCAAGGTCGCATGCGCTGTTCGAAGCCGATCCTGGCAAAGCGCCAGCATCGCCGACAATCGTCTTCAAGGAACTCGAGCAGGACATCGTGCGCGGCGCCATCATCAAGGGCGAGCCGCGTATCGACGGCCGCGACACCAAGCACGGTGCGGCCGATCTCATGCCGAAGTCGGCGTGTTGCCGCGCACCCACGGTTCGGCGCTGTTCACCCGCGGCGAAACCCAGGCGCTGGTGGTCGCCACGCTCGGCACCGGGCAGGACGAGCAGATCATCGACGCGCTCGAAGGCGAATACCGTTCGCAATTTCATGCTGCATTACAATTTCCCGCCTTACGCGACCGGCGAAGCGGGTCGCATGGGCACGCCCGGTCGGCGCGAGATCGGCCACGGCAAGCTCGCCTGGCGCGCCGTGCGGCCGTTGCTGCCGTCGAAGGAATCATTCCCTTACACGGTACGCGTCGTGTCGGAGATCACGGAATCGAACGGCTCGTCCTCGATGGCGACTGTGTGCGGCTCGTCGCTGTCGCTGATGGATGCGGGCGTGCCGCTTGAAGCGACCGGTCGCGGGCATCGCCATGGGCCTGATCAAGGAGGACTAGCGGCTTCGCCGTGCTGTCCGATATTCTCGGCGACGAGGATCATCTCGGCGACATGGATTTCAAGGTGGCCGGCACCGAGCAAGGGCATCACCGCGCTGCAGATGGACATCAAGATCACCTCGATCACCGAGGAGATCATGAAGGTGGCGCTGGCGCAGGCGCGCGAGGGCCGGATCCATATTCTCGGCGAGATGGCCAAGGCGCTGACACGGTCGCGCGAGGCAGTGAGCGACAACGCGCCGCGCATCACCACCTTCACGATTCCGAAGGACAAGATCCGCGAAGTGATCGGCTCTGGCGGCAAGGTGATTCGCGAGATCACCGAAGTGACCGGCGCCAAGGTCGATATCGAGGATGACGGCACCATCAAGGTCGCGGCGGTCGATGCGACGGCGGCGCAGGCGGCGATCGACTGGATCAAGGGCATCGTCGCCGAGCCGGAAGTCGGCGTGATCTACAGCGGCAAGGTCGTGAAGACGGTCGATTTCGGCGCTTTCGTCAATTTCCTCGGCGCGCGCGACGGCCTCGTCCATATCAGCGAGCTGGCGCCGCAGCGCGTCGGCAAAGTACAGACGTCGTCAAGGTCGGCGACCAGGTCAAGGTCAAGGTCTTGGGCTTCGATGATCGCGGCAAGATCAAGCTGTCGATGAAGCGCGTCGATCAGCAAACCGGCGAAGACTTGAGCGCGAAGCAAGAGGCGGCTCGGCAGTCCGCCGCCGCGGTGCCGGCGCAGTCGGCGTCCTAGGAGCGGGGTCTTACGCCGGGGTGGGGCTCCCATTTGCTTCTCGGGGCCGAACGCCATAGATTTAATGCCGGCGATTGGAGGATACAGGACTAGGAAGACGTGAAGGCGCTGAAGTCGCTGTTGATATCGGGACGCGAGGTGCTGCCGCTTGTCGAGGGCGGCAAAGGCATTTCTGTGTCGAATGGCGAAAGCTCCGGCGCGTGGGCCGGCGCGGGCGGTGTCGGCACGTTCTCCGGCGTTAACGCCGATTTCTACGACGAGAGCGGTGGCGTGGTGCCGCAAATCTATAGGGGCCGCACGCGGCGCGAGCGTCATGAAGAGCTAATCGCCTTCGCTATCGCTGGTGGTATCGAGCAGGCACGCGTCGCCTATGAACGGTCGGGCGGCTTCGGCCGCATCCACATGAACGTGCTTGTGGGAGATGGCGGCCGCGGAGCGGATCCTGCACGGCGTGCTCGATGGCGCGCGCGGCCTCATCAATGGCGTCACGTGCGGCGCCGGCATGCCTTATCGCATCGCCGAAATTTGCGCGCACTACAATGTCTATTACTACCCGATCGTGTCGTCGGCGCGCGCGTTCCGCGCGCTGTGGAAGCGCGCCTATCACAAATTCGCGGGATGGCTTGGCGGCGTCGTCTATGAAGACCCTTGGCTTGCCGGCGGGCATAATGGCCTGTCCAATGTCGAGGACCCGGAAAAGCCGGAGCCGCCGTTTCCACGCGTCCGCGAACTGCGCACGCTGATGCGGGAATTCGGGTTGGATCGGACGCCGATTTTCATGGCCGGGCGGGGTGTGGAATCTGGGCGAGTGGGAGGATTGGATCGACAATCCCGAACTCGGCCCGATGGCCTTTCAATTCGGCACCCGGCCCTTGCTGACCAAGGAGAGCCCGATCTCCGACGCCTGGAAACGGCGTCTGCTTGAGCTGAAGGATGGCGACGTGTTTCTCAACCGCTTTAGCCCGACCGGGTTCTATTCCTCGGCCGTGCGCAACGTCTTCCTCAATGAATTGCAGGAGCGCGCAGAGCGGCAGATCCCATTTTCGGTGGAGGCGGTCGGCGATCATTCGGCGACATTGGCGATCGGCGCCCGTGGCCGCACTGTCTACGTCACGCCGCACGATCGCGAGCGCGCGCAGGGCTGGATCACACGCGGCTTCACCGAGGCGATGCGCACGCCCGATTCGACCCTGGTGTTCGTGAGGCCGCAAAGCGCGCATGACATCCGCCGCGACCAGGTCAATTGTATGGGCTGCCTCAGTGCCTGCATGTTTTCTAACTGGGCGCAGAACGAGGCCGGGACTACCGGCAAGCTGCCGGACCCGCGCAGCTTCTGTATTCAGAAGACGCTCCAGGCCATCCGTCATTCCGAGGAAGTCGATCTGCAGTTGATGTTTGCCGGCCACAACGCCTTCCGCTTCGCCCGCGATCCTTATTACGCCAACGGCTTCATCCCGACGGTGCGCGAGTTGGTGGAGCGGCTGCAGACCGGCGAGTAGGTCTTTCAATGCCGTGCGACCGGACTATATTAGCGCCATGACCGCGAGCCGCCCCTATACCAATGCCGTGGAGTTGATCCGCGCTGCGCATTTGCGGCCGACACGGCAGCGCCTCGCATTGGCGCGGCTTTTGTTCGAAAGCGGCGACCGTCATGTAACTGCCGAACAGTTGCATAACGAAACCCTGGCGGCGCAGGTGCCGGTATCGCTCGCCACCGTTTACAACACACTGCATCAATTTGTCGGCGCCGGCCTCCTGCGCGAAGTCGTGGTCAATCCAGGTCGCTCCTATTTCGACACCAATATCCGCGACCATCATCACTTCTTTCACGAGGAAAGCGGTCAGCTAACCGACATTGCCGGTGACCGGATCGAGGTCAAGGACCTCCCCGAGCCGCCCCCGGGAACCGCCGTCCGGCGCGTCGATGTGATCATTCGTGTCTCTGAGAAAACATAACGATCGCAATGCACTATTCGATTTTTTATAATTAATTTAAATCTCTTGACGGGCGGTGCGGAAGGGCACATATAGGGGATCGCGCCCAGGCGCGACCCAACCCCTTTTCGTGGAGCCCCAGCGATGCCAGCCCTCAAAGGCTCGAAAACCGAAACCAATCTGAAAGACGCATTCGCGGGCGAAAGCCAGGCCAATCGTCGGTATCTCTATTTCGCTCAGAAAGCCGACGTCGAAGGCCATAACGATGTCTCGGCGGTCTTCCGCTCGACGGCGGAAGGCGAGACCGGCCATGCGCATGGCCATCTCGAATTCCTGGAAGAGGTCGGCGATCCGGCGACCGGAAAGCCGATCGGAGACACGAAATTCAATCTCGCCGCCGCGATTGCGGGCGAGACGCATGAATATACCGACATGTACCCCGGCATGGCGCGCACCGCTCGCCAGGAAGGCTTCGACGAGATCGCCGATTGGTTCGAGACGCTGGCAAAGGCCGAGAAGTCCCATGCCGGCCGCTTCCAGAAGGCGTTCGACACGCTTTAGGCGCGCAAGCCAATCCTTGCACCGAAATCAGTATGATGCTGGCGCGAGGCCGGAATCCAGGGCTGACGACTTTCGCTGGCCCCGGACTGCCTTCCATCGCCGGGCCGATCAAGGACGGTAAATTGCCAAGAGCAGGACATGCGCGAAGGCAGTCTTGAAGCGCCGACCCGTCACGTCATCGACTGGCAGGATGCGGATTACAGCGATCCCGGTAAGCTCGACGCCGAGATGCGGCGCCAGTTCGACGTTTGCCACACTTGCCGGCGTTGCTTCAATCTCTGCGATGCCTTTCCTCGACTGTTCGACCTGATCGACAATTCGTCGAACGGCGAACTCGACGCCGTGCCGAGCGATAAGCTCGGGGGTGTGGTCGAGGCGTGCACGTTGTGCGACATGTGCTTCATGACGAAGTGCCCCTTCGTGCCGCCCCACCCGTTCAACATCGATTTTCCGCATCTCATGCTGCGAGCGCGTGCCGTCGACCGAAGGCGCGGCAAGAAAGATTTTGCCGCCAAACAATTGAGCGAAACGGACCGCAACGGCAGGCTCGCCGGCGCCGTTGCCCCGCTTGCCAATTGGAGCAGCGACGTCAAGAATCACCTGACACGGCCGCTGCTCGAGAGCATTGCCGGCATCGACCGGCACGCCGATCTGCCGAGGTTTTGCGGCAAGACTTTTGTCATGCGCGCCAAGAAGGCGACGCTCGCGCGGAACGGAGAGGCGCCGGCAAAAGCGCGCAAAGTCGCCATCTTTGCCACCTGCTTCGTCAACTACAACAATCCGCGCATCGGCGAGGCGCTGTTGGCAGTGCTGGCGAAGAATGGCGTCGAAACGGAGGTCGTCTATCCGGGCTGTTGCGGCATGCCGGTATTGGAGCGTGGCGATCTGGCTCGCGTCGCCCACATGGCAAAAAAGATCGCGGCGCATTTCGTCCCGTGGCTCGAGCGCGGTTTCGACGTCGTGGCGCCGGTGCCATCCTGCGCGCTAATGCTCAAATTCGAATGGCCGCTGATCGTGCCGAACGACCCGACGGTGATGCGTCTTGCCCGAGCAACCTTTGACGCCAGCGAATATCTGGTTGATATCGCCAAGAGGGAAGGGCTGGCGCCCGGCCTAACGCCGCTGCCCGGCGGTGTCACGGTGCACCTCGCCTGCCATGCCCGGGCCCAGAATGTCGGTGCCAAGGCGGCCGAGTTGCTGCGTCTCATCCCGCAAGCGGATGTCGCGGTAATCGAGCGCTGCTCCGGCCATGGCGGCTCATGGGGCGTGCTCAAAGCGAATTTCGACACCGCGCTCAAAGTCGGCGCCCCGGTCGCACGTCAGGCGGTCAGGAATGACAAGATGTTTGTGGCCTCGGAATGTCCGCTGGCCGCCGCCCATATTCTGCAAGGGATGGAACGCACCGGGGACGGCGCAAAAGCGCCCGCGCAGTCGTATCATCCGATCGAGCTGTTCGCGCGCGCCTATGGGGTCCTGCAATGACGAGCAAACGTGCGCTGACGCGAGCCGATATCATCGATATCGACGACTATGCCAAGAACCGGAGCGCCCATCGAAAGCGAGTTACCGAGATCAAACGGCACCGCCGTGTCGAGGTCGGCCCGTTTGCAACTTTCTATTTCGAAAACTTCGACACGATGTGGCATCAGGTACATGAGATGCTGCACACCGAACGCGGCGGTGAGCCGCAGATCGCCGATGAGCTCGACGCCTACAACCCGCTGATCCCACAAGGCAGCGAACTGGTCGCGACGGTGATGTTCGAGATCGATGATCCGAAACGTCGCGATACCGTGCTGGCGACGTTGGGCGGAATCGAAAATTGCACCTATCTCTCGATTGGCGAGGAACGGATCGTGGGTGAGGCCGACCCAACGCGCGAGAACACCAGTAGCGAGGGCAAGGCCTCGGCGGTCCAATTCGTGCGTTTTCCCTTTTCGCCAGAGCAAACTGCCAGGTTTAAGGATCCAAAGACGACAGTGTTGGTTGGCATTGACCACCCGCACTACGGCCATATCGCCGTGATGCCGGGTACCGTGCGTGCGGCGCTGGCCGAGGATTTTGCTCCCTAATTCCCCAGTTGTTTGGCGAGGAAATCAGACACACGACTGAGCGCCTCACGGCGCGCCCGAGGATCGGTGCCGAGGATCGGCACGACGTTGTCTGGCTGGGCATAGGCCGGAAATTTAATCGGCTTCAGATGCGGCGCGTCGAACGCGTGATAAGCGTCGCGGTAGACGCGCAGCTCGATCTTGGCGCCACGGGCGTTGGCACCACTGACGAACTCGCGGCATGGCGTGGCCGGGGTCCACACGTCGCGCCCGCCAACAAGGACCAGGAGGGTTACCTGGCTGGTCCATTGCGGCGTGTCAGCGTCGGTCCACGGCTTGACATAGTATTTGTTCGAGCATAACGCCGGATAAAGCGCGACAGCGGCGCGGAAATCGCCCTTCGGCAAGGCGGGCGGCTTGACGTATCCACGTTTTGCAATGGTGAGCAGGACCACGCCGCCGCCCGCATCCCATCCCATGAGGGCGATACTGTCGGGGCGAACATCATCGCGCCTCTGCAGATATTCCAACGCCCCATAGGCATCGTTGATGCGCTTCAGATAAAGCGGTAGCTGAAACGTGCGCGAAGAGCAGATCTCTTTGATGCCGCGTGGTGTGTTGCTGTCGACCATCAGTACATGGTTGCCGGCCGCGGTTAGCTGTTTGGCCCATTGTTGCTGCACGCTTGAGATCACGCCGGGCCTGTCGAACATGCCAAAGCAGCCATGAAGGAATACGACTGCAGGTCGCGGCCCCGGCTGGCTCGTCGGATAAAAATAACCGTCGAGCCTGGTTGGGCTTTGGCCGGCCCCGTTATCGTAAAAGGACAGGAACTGCACCTTCTCTTGGGCTTGAGCGGCGCCGGCGACGACGTGAAGCGCCACTGCGAGCGCCACTGCTTTCCACAATTGCATTGGGACCCCCAATCGAAAAATTAGAACGGCAATTTGATGCCAGGCGGCAATTTTAGTCCACCCGTGAGTTTCTGCATCTCCTCGGCGACATGGGCGTCGAGATGAGCCTTGGCGTCATTGAACGCTGCCATCAACAGATCCTCGAGCACCTCGAGTTCGTCGGGGAGCACCAGCGACTTATCGATCCGGATGCCCTTCACTTCGCCCTTGCCAGTGAGCGTGACCTGAACGAGTCCTGCGCCCGCGGCACCCGACACTTCGGCGGCGGCAAGTCGCTCCTGCATCTCCGCCATCCGGTCCTGCATCTCCTGGGCCTGCTTCAACATCTGGCCGATGTTTTTCATGCCAACGGATCTCCCTCGTCATCTTCGGCCGCGATCGCGGGCGGCGCCGCGTCATCGATGGGCGCAGCGACATCACGGACGGCCTCGATCCGCGCACCCGGAAAAGCGTCGAGCACTGCGCGCACCAGCGGATGCCGTGCCGCCTCGCCGCGCAGCGAATGCTCGCGGGCTTCGTCCTGCTCCTTGAGGGTCGGCTCGCCACCCTCGCTCGCGATGCCGACAAGCCAGGTCTGACCGGTCCATTCCGACAGTTTCTGGGCGACGCGGTTGACGAGATCGCGTGGCGCCGCGGCCTCGAGCCGCAACTGCACGCGTCCCGGCTCGAACTGTACCAGATGGGCATGGGCATAAAGATGCGCCCGCAGGATCGCTTCACGTCGCTGCTCGAACAGGTGGAGAAGCTCCCGGAAATTCTGCGGCCCCAATTCGCCGCGGCGTCCGCGCGCGGCAAGGCCAATGCCGAAACCGCATTGGCGCCGCGATTGACGGCTGCCGGCACCGCGGCGCCGGCACCCAAACTTGGGCCGCGGTCAGAGGCTGAACCGGCCGGTTCCCGGCCTTCGGTCACCGCCTTGACGAGATCCCCCGGTGGCGGCAGGTCGGCGACATAGGCGAGCCGGATCAGCACCATTTCCGCGGCGGCAAGAGGCGAGGGTGCAGTCTGCGCCTCGGCGATGCCTTTAAGCAGCATCTGCCAGGTCCGCGCGAGCACCGGCATCCCGAGCCTCTCCGCCAACGGCAGCCCGCGCTGGCGTACACCCGTGAGCGTCGGATCGTTTTCACCCGCGGCTGGCGTCAGCTTGAGCCGAGTAAGAAAATGGGCCAGTTCCAGCAGATCCTGGAGCACCAGGACCGGATCGGCCCCGCCATCGTAAAGGGTCCCGAGGCGTGCCAGCGCACCGGCCGTGTCACCCTTCAGCACCGCTTCAATAAGATCGAACACCTGATGGCGGTCGGCCATGCCGAGCATGTCGCGCACAGTGGCCTCGTCGATCGACGTCCCGGCTGCGAGCGCAATTGCCTGGTCGAGCAATGATAAGCCGTCGCGCACCGAACCGTCCGCGGCGCGCGCGATCATGGCCACCGCCATCGGCGCGATCGAAATATTTTCCGACGCCGCGACCCTCTGGTAGTGGGCGACGAGCTGTTCGATGGGCACGCGACGGAGCGCAAACCGCTGGCACCGCGACAATACCGTCACCGGTACCTTTTGAACTTCCGTGGTGGCAAAAATAAAAATGACGTCGGGCGGCGGCTCTTCGATGGTCTTCAACAGTGCGTTGAAGGCGCTCTTCGACAGCATGTGTACTTCGTCGATAATGTAGACCTTGTAGCGCGCAGCGACCGGGCGATAGCGCACTCCCTCGGTCAGCTCGCGGATGTCGTCGATGCCGGTGCGCGACGCGGCATCCATTTCAATGACGTCAACGTGACGGTCTTCGGCAATGGCACGGCACGGATCGCAGACCCCGCAAGGCGCCGCGTTCGGGCCGCCCTTGCCATCGGGACCGACGCAATTTAGGGCACGGGCCAGGATGCGCGCCGTCGACGTCTTGCCGACGCCTCGCACTCCGGTAAGGATGAAGGCATGGGCGATGCGTCCCGTGGCGATGGCGTTGGTGAGCGTCCTCACCGTCGCCTCCTGCCCGATCAGCTCGGCAAAACGTTGCGGCCGGTATTTCCGTGCCAACACGCGATAGGCGCCGCCAGGCTCGGTCATTATGCTCACGGGGTTCTTGCATTGGAAGCGGCAGGAGACTGGACAACGACCCAGATCGAAACTCGTTACGGCTGCTTCCTTCCGGATCTGACCGGGTTGGCGAGGGATCTGTCCGCCGCCAGCCTCCCAGCGGCACTATATCAGCAGCAACCCCAAGAGTTCGCAAGCGCGAACCGATCGCATCATCGGCGAGACGATGCTCTCCCCGAGGGCTTAGGTTGCCGCTGTTTCTCGGTGGTGGCTGGCGCTCGATCGGGCGGCTAATGTCCCGGGTCGGAACCCGTGGCTATGGAACGAAGGAGGAACCGACGGAAGACTATCTAAACCACACATTGCCGGTTGCAGCGCGAATTTTGGGCCCGGCTCGCTCGTTATCGAATTGATGCGCCAGATGCCGCACGGTTCGACGGCATTCATGCAACACGCCGGTTCTACAATCGATCATGTCTGAAACACTTCCCCCCCGTTTTGCTCGCTTGGCGTCGCGCGTTGCGCGTCCGTTCGTCCGCCGGGACGCGGCTGCAGCGGGGCCGTCGCGGCTGCACGAACGGGGGCGCCGTGCGATTGGTATCCGGGTGCGCGCACTCCTCCGCGCCTTTAGCCGACGCCAGCTGCGCAACAACGAAGTCGCCATTATCGTGCTCGCGGGGATCTTGGGTTTTTTCATCGGTCTGAGCGTCGTCGCCGTGCACGGCATCATGCAGTGGATGCATGAGGCCAGTTTTGCCATGCCCGGCGACCAGCTGTTGAGCGCAGGCATCGACACGGTTGCCTGGCGCGTTGCGCTGATCCCGCCGGTCGGTGGGCTGGTCGTCGGACTCGCGGCATTGCTGATCCGTCGCTGGCGGCCGCGCGAGATCGTCGATGCCATCGAGGCCAACGCGCTCTATGGCGGGAAAATGTCGCTCATCGATAGCGTCAATCTAACCCTCATGACGCTGCTGTCCGGAGGATTCGGCGCATCGGTCGGGCTCGAGGCTGCCTATACGCAATTGGGCGCCGGTTTCGCCTCCAATTGCGGCGAGGCGTTGCGGGTTCGACGCCAGGATCTGCGCACCCTCGTTGGCTGCGGCGCGGGCGCGGCCATCGCGGCGGCTTTCAATGCGCCGTTGGCCGGGGCCTTTTATGCCTTTGAATTGGTGATTGGCTCTTATTCGCCGACCGTCTTGGCGCCGGTCGGCGTTGCGGCGCTGGCCGGCACATTCGCGGTCCGCTGCGACGATCGGCGCCGAGCCGTTGTTTCTCGTCACCGATCGGATTTCCGTAGGGAACTGGGACTATCTCTGGTTTGCGGCCTTGGGACTGGGGGCCGCGGCGGTTGGCGTCGTCACGATGTTGGGCGTGACTGCGATCGAACGGACTTTGCGCCGCCGCGCCATTCCCTTCTGGTTGCGCCCGGCTCTCGGCGGCGTGATACTGGGTGTGATCGCGCTGCCATTTCCGCAGGTGCTCGGCAGCGGCCATGGGGCGGTCCAGCAAGTACTTGGCGGCGAATTTGTCCCATTGGCGCTGTTGCTGCTGATGGTGGCGAAGGCGCTTGGTTCCGCGGTTTCGGTGGGCGCGGGCTTTCGCGGCGGCCTGTTCAGCTCGTCCCTGTTTTTAGGCAGCCTCTACGGCGGCGCCGGCGCCGGGCTGCTCGCATGGGTCCTCCCAGGTTGGCATGTCGACCATGTCGCGTACATGCTCGTCGGCATGGGCGCCGTGGCCGCATCGATTGTCGGCGCGCCGGTGACGATGATTTTGCTGATTCTCGAGTTGACTGCAGACTTCTACGTTGCGATGGGCGTGATGGTCGGCGTGATTGTTGCCAGTCTGGTGACGCGCCTGACCTTCGGCTATTCATTTGCGACTTGGCGGTTCCACTTACGCGGCGTGCCAATCCGCGGGGCCTTCGATATCGGTTGGATCCGCGATCTCACGGTGGAAAAGATCATGCGGCGCGACGCGCACTGCGCTCCTGCCGATACCTCGCTTGCCGAGTTGCGGCACAGATTTCCGTTGGGCGGTCCAAAGCGCTTCTTCCTGACCGACGGCAACGGTGATTTCGCCGGCATGGTCAACACTGCCGATCTGCATGATCCGGACCTCAAGGTCGAAGGTGAGACGGCGCTCGCGCTGCGCAAAGGGGAGAACCAGTTCTGCTGCCGCAGCAGAATATTCGGGTGGCGCTCGACCGTTTCGTCAGTGCCGAACTCGAAGTGCTCCCGGTTTTGGCTGGGATTGCCGAACGTCGCGTCGTGGGTTTCGTCACCGAGGCCTATGCGCTGCGACGCTACAACCACGAGTTGGAAAGGGTGGGCGGTTCGGACATGGGCATGGGGCGCCTATTTGGTGCGGACTGAGGAAAGCAGCGCGCAAACTTGCCTATTCGCCTATAAAAAACGGTTGTTATCGGGCCCCTTTGCTGGCACCCTTTCTGCGCATCTCTCCGCTGCAAGGGAGATGCCCGCGTCAGCTAGGCGAATAATCACGGCGTCGGGGAGGATGGTGTTCGGGCTGAAGATATCACGACCCATGTGGTCTGCGGGCGCTTGCCCGCGACAGAAGTCGCGCGCGTTGGCGGGCGCGATACGCGGTCCGTTGCCCGGCGTGACCGACAAACCGGCAAGGCATGAACAGGAGGAAGGGATAATGAAGCGTCTCATTTTGGCGGCGGCGGTCGCTGCGCTATTGCCCATCGGCGGCATACGCGCAGTCCGACGCGGACCTTAGCAAAGGCGATACCAATACCAAGGACATCTTCTATGGCGGTGGCTATAGCCAGAATCGCTATAGCCCACTTGACAAGGTCAACACCAAGAACGTGCACGAGTTGGTACCGATCTTTGCCTACCAGTTGTCGAACGACAAGGCGCAGGAGGAGCAGCCGATCCTGTACCAGGGCGTGTTTTATTTCGCCGACCATGACGCCACCATGGCGGTCGATGCGCGCACCGGCAAACAGCTGTGGAAGAATCAGGTGAAATATCCCGATGATCTAGCGAAGGAGATCTGTTGCGGACAGATCAGCCGCGGCGTCGCCGTCTATGACGGTGTCGTTTACCGCAACTCGCTCGACGACAATGTTTACGCCTATGACGCGAAGTCAGGCAAACAGCTGTGGAAGCAGAACGTCTTCGATTATAAGCAAGGCTACGCCATGACCGGCGCGCCGACGGTCGCCGGCGGCGTCCTGGTGACCGGCATCGCCGGTGCCGAATACGGAGCCCGCGATTTTATCGATGGCTGGGACCCGAAGACGGGCAAGCATCTGTGGCGGACTTACACGCCGGCCTGCGCGCCGGATCCGGGCGGCGACACTTGGGGCCCAGGCGATGCCTGCAAGCGCGGCGGCGGTTCAACCTGGATTACCGGCAGTTACGACCCGGAACTCGACCTCGTTTACTGGGGCGTCGGCAATGCCGGCTCCTGGTACGTCGCCGACCGGCCGGGCGACAATCTCTATACCTCATCAGTGATCGCGTTCCATCCGAAGGACGGTAAGGTCGTCTGGCACTATCAGTTCTCGCCGCATGAAGGCATGGATTTCGACGGCGTCAACGAAATGGTGCTGACCACGCTCAAGGTCGAGGGCAAGCCGACGAAGGTACTCCTGCATGCCGATCGCAACTCGTTCTTCTACGTGATCGACCGGACCAACGGTCATCTGATTCAGGCGTTCCCCTTCGCCAAGCAGAATTGGGCGGAGAAGATCGACCTGCAGACGGGTCGCCCAGTGCTGACACAAGCGGCGAAGGACTATTATGCCGGCAAACCAGAACCGCTGTGGCCGTTCTTCTATGGCGGCAAGAACTGGAGTCCGATGTCCTATGACCACAAGACGGGCTTGGTCTTACATCAACACCCTCAACTACGGGTTCAAGGCGGCGCAGAAGAAGCAGGCCTATCATGCCGGCGATTTCTATTTCGGTGCCGATTTCCTCGGCCCGGTGGATCCGCCCGACACGACTGGTGGCTTTTTGAAGGCGATCGAACCGATGACCGGCAAGGTGCGTTGGTCGCAGCCCTCCTTCATCCCGCGGTACGCTGGGGTGCTGACCACGGGTGGCGGGCTGGTCGTTACCGGATCGCTGACTGGGGATGTGCAGATCTATGACGCCGTCAACGGCAAGCCGCTGTGGCAGTTCCATGTCGGTTCGGGCGTCGAAGGTCAGCCCATCGCCTACGAAATGGACGGCAAGCAGTACATCGCCATTACCAGCGGCAATGGCGGCGTGTTGACCGCCGTGGTGAACGATCCTCGCCTCGCCAACGTGCCTCGCGCCGGCACGCTGTGGGTGTTCGGCCTCTATGGCTCGCATCCCCAGGCCATGGAAGACACCAAGAAGTCGAGCAAGATGTAAGCTCGAACGATTTTTTAGTCGGGCCGCCCCGATGGGGCGGCCCGCTTTTTTGGTGGGAGAGAAATGAAAGCGTATTTTGTCCTGGCTGCATTAAGCCTATCGCTCAGCGTCGCTATCACGCCCTGGTCGCGCGCAGATGATACAAAACAGGCGGCGCCGACCAATGCCGCTGCGACCCCCAATATTCCCAATGCTAATCTGATCCCGCCTGATCTCGGACCTAATGGCCCGGCGTCGGCGCCGACCGGCAAGGAATGGCCGAAGCCCACCGATGCTCAGTTCGACGAAGGCAAGCGCATTTTCCAGAATCGTTGCGCCCGTTGTCACGGCTGGAACATGGTCAATCTCGGCAGCATTGCCTTCGATCTGCGGGAGTTTCCCCACGACGATGCCGTACGGTTCTTCCATTCGGTACGCTACGGCAAAAAAGCGATGCCGGTGTGGAAAGACATAATGTCGACGGAAGAGATCGCCGATGTCTGGGCCTACGTCCGCACCGGAGGCAACCTCTGATGCGCGCAGGTTTCGCCGTGCTCGCCCTATCCATGGGGCTGGTTGCGTTTCGCGCCGGTGCAGCCGAAACCCTCACCGTCTGCCTCGAGGGAGACGCGCCGCCTTTTTCCTATCATGACGGCGAGAAGGCCGCTGGTTTCGATGTTGCCGTCGCCGCCGCGGTGGCGAGGCGTCTCGACCGCGATCTCAAGATCCAGTGGTTCGAAATCTCAAAATCGCCCGACCAGGACGAACCGGACCCGGCGCGCTCCGAAAACGCCATGCTCAATCTCGGCAAGTGCCAGCTCGTTGGCGGGTTCCCCCTGATCGCGAATGATCTGAACCCCGCCCAAGATAAATCGCGGCTGCCGGATTTCGCCGGCGAGACGCGTGACGAGCGCAAGCAATGGGTGCCGATCGGCAAGCTCATCGCCAGCAAGCCCTATTACTATTACCCCTTCACCGTGTTGCTCGGTCCGACGGTTGCCGGCCACAAGATCGCGTCGCTTGACGATCTTGCGGGTCTGCGCATCGCCTCCGAGGATGGCACGCTCGCGGATGCGATACTGATGTGGTACGATCACCGCAAATATTTTCGCCAAGTAACTCATTATACGCCCGGGAAGAGCCTGGACCATGGCGGCGGCCTCCTGGAGCATCTCGACCGTGGCGATTTCGATGCCACCTTGGTGGCATTGCGCCGCTACGACGCCTATCGCGCACAACATCCCAACACGAAGATCGCGACGACGGGTTACTATTATCGTCTTGGCTTCAATATCGGCTATATCGCGAAGCCGAGCGACGTCGCGCTGGTCGGTCGTGTGAACTCGGCGGTCGACGACCTCATGACCCGAAATCAACTGCCGACGATGGCGAAGACGGAAGGAATGACCTATGTCGCGCCGCGTCAGCCCGCCGTAGCCGGGGGCGTGACGCTCGGCGATCTTATCGCCGGCGACGACAAATAATCCGCGTCACTCGCTCGAGCCGAGCGTCAGTACGGCAAAACGGATCAACTCGGCCGTGCGTTTGACACCAAGCCTCGCCTTGATCTGCCCGCAATTGTTGGCAACGGTTTTGTACCCGATGCCGAGCGCATCGGCGATTTGCTGCATGCTTTGACCATTGCCCAAGAGCCGCAGGATTTGCAGATCGCGGCGCGATAAATCCTTCAACGGGTGTGTGTGAACGCGCGCGTTCCACATCGCCAGCTGTTGTGCCAATTCCGGTCCGACATAGGATTGGCCCCCGGCGAGGCGCGCGATTGCTTCGACTATTTGCGCCGGGGGCGCGTTCTTGCTGACATAGCCGTCGGCGCCTGCCTCAAGCGCGCGCATCGCAAAGACCGGATCGTCGTGCATGGAAAGGACCAATATCCGCGGCCGCGGTTTGTCACGAACGAAACACGCGATCAGGTCGAAACCGCCGATGCCCGGCAGGTTCAGATCGAGGATGACCAGATCGGGGTGGTTGACGCGTGCCAGGGTCAACGCCTCCTTGCCCGTGGCCGCTTCGACGATCTCGGTGTCTTTATCGGCGAGCAGTCGGCGCAAGCCCCCGCGCACGATCGGATGGTCATCGACGACAAGCATCTTCATGTGAGGAAGGTCTCGGCAGCGTCGCGCACGCGTCGCGGTGGCAGCAACGCGGTAACGATGAGGCCGCGGCCCTTTCCCCGATCGATAACGAGACGGCCACCAACCGCCTTCACCCGCTCGGACATGCCGAGGAGGCCATAGCCCAGCGCCGCCTCATTGTCGATGCCGCGGCCGTCGTCTTCGACACGGACAATAACCGCATGGTCGGCGCTGCGACATTCGATCGTGACGCCGACGCGCGTCGGCCGACCGTGGCGAATTGCATTGCTCAAGCCCTCTTGCACGATGCGAAAGATCACCAGGTCGATGGTCTCGCCGAAGCCATCAATGCCATCGGCGATGGCGACGCTGTAACCGATATCGGGATGGCGCCGCCGCCAGAACTCGACGAGATTTTCGATGGCCGTCGCAAGACCGAATTCTTCGAGACCGATCGGGCGCAACCGCCCGAGCATGTCGCGGATCTGGTGCTGCATATGCCCAACGGCATCGCTTATCGAGCGCAAATGCTCGCCGATCTCGGCGATGTGGCCGCCGCCGACCGCGCGCGAGATATTGGCGACATCGACATTGATTCCGAACAGAAACGGGCCGACCTCGTCATGGAGGTCGCGAGCGATCTGACCGCGTTCCTGTTCTTGCAAGGTCAGGAGTTCGCTGGTGAGGCGTCGATTCTGCTCCGCCATGTTGTTGAGTTCGCCCGACATGTGATTAAAACTGTCACGCAGGCGCGACAATTCGGGTGGCAAGCGTCCTTCGATGCGCGTGCCATAGTCGCCGCGCCCAACTGCCGCCAGCGCCATGGTCAATCGGCTGAGTGGACGCAGTGCCTGACCGACGAAAAAAAAGATCAGCACCATCGTCGCGAGGGTGAACAGCACCATGACGACCAACGAGCCACCGAACTCGTTCCAATTCTCCAGGATTTCGTTGTGAGGTACGGTCTCGACCAGGATCGCGCCGTGCGGCTGACCATCGATGATCACGGGAATTCGCGCCGCTTCTGACTTGACCCCGATGGCGTGTTCGAACCAGCGCGGTACGACGCCGATCGGCGGCGATTCGACGCTGGGTCGTGCCACCACGCCGTCGCTAGCAAGCGAGACCCGCAGATGCCGGTTGCCGGCGAACGCCGCAATGAGCCGATCAATATCGCGGCGCCAATCGGCAGCACCATTGGCCCCGGCGATACCGCTTTCGATGGTCTGGCGCGCCACGGTCAAGGCCGAGTTCATTTCGGTTGCCACCGCGCGCCGGGCGTTAAGCCAGGCAAGCGCGCCGCCGAGCACCAGGCTCAGCGCCAGCGCCAGTGTTACCAGGAGGACGAGGCGTATCCGTAGCGCCATGGTGCGATCATAGCATTTGGACGGTGATCGGAATAATTCTCGCGGCATAAGAAAGGCCGGTCGTGCTGCTCCGACTCCGTCGCGGTTTCGAGCGGCAACAGAATACCGAGCTGCGGCGGCCAGTCCTACCTCCTTTCAGGCTGCACCGCGGCCGTTGTCGATTCGCGCACGTTATCTGTTTAACCGACCAGCGAGTTTCAACTTCACCGATCCCGCACTCCCGGCTCGACCCACTCGTTTCACCGACTATTCGGAGCCAGCTATTGACGAAAATCACCGCCGGAAGTTTCCGCGACCGACGTTGCACGACTTATTCGTGCAATTCCATTCGACTTTCATCGTCGATTCGATTATGATAATCGTGTTTCGTCGGCACAGGGGGTTGATATCATGGCAGCTAAGAAGAAAGCAGCGAAGAAGAAACCCGCAGCGAAGAAACCCGCAAAGCGGAAATAGCGTCCGGCTCGTTGCCGGAAAGAAACGGAAGCCGCGGCAGCGAATGCGCCGCGGCTTCTCGTTTTATCGG
This sequence comes from uncultured Alphaproteobacteria bacterium, assembly GCA_963804725.1. GTDB lineage: Bacteria > Pseudomonadota > Alphaproteobacteria > ATCC43930 > CGMCC-115725 > JAATGI01. Next base: position 1,353,969 of record CAWDRN010000001.1, read on the forward strand.
GGCATCAACGGGAGGTGAGCTTCAGTTCGATGCGGCGATTGTGGGCGAAGGCCTCGGGCGAGGTGCCATGATCGACAGGCTGAAATTCTCCGAAACCCGCCGCAGACAACCGGTTTGCCGGAATCCCCTGAGAAACTAGGAATTTCACCACCGATACCGCCCTCGCCGTCGACAATTCCCAGTTGGAACGGAATTCCGGCGTGTTGATTGGCTGCCTGTCGGTATGGCCTTCAACCTGCAGCACCCAGTTGATGTCCGGCGGAATCTTGGCCGAAATCTCCTTCAAGGCGTCTGCCAACGGCGTCAGCTTGTCGAGTGCCTCGAGTGTCAGGTCGGCGCTCGCACGCGGGAACAATACTTCAGATTGAAAGACGAAACGATCGCCGACGACCTTGATGTCGGGACGATCGCCCAGCAGTTCGCGCAGACGACCAAAGAACTCGGAGCGATAGCTGGCGAGTTCGGCAACCTTGTTGGCGAGCGCCGCGTTGAGGCGGCGGCCGAGATCCGCAATCTGGACATTCGCTGCCTTGTTCTTGCTCTCCGAGAGACCGAGCGCCGTCTGGATTTCCTGGAGCTGCTTTTGCAGCGCCACGAGTTGCAGGGTCAGCCGATCAATCGCCGACTGTCTTTGAGCGGTGTCGGCCTCAGCCTCTTTGCGCTTCGCCGTCTGGCCTGCGAGCTCCTGTTGCAGGCCGGCTTGTTGCTGAGCCAACTCTTGTTTCTGTTTCCGGGCTGTCGCCAAGGCCGATTGCGACTTGGCAAGCGCGGCTTTGGTCTCGGTCACGTGGTCCGACAGCGTGCCGAGCTGCAATTGCAGGTCGGCGCTCGTTCTGCGCTCCATCGCCAGCATGTCGGAAAGCGCGTTAACGCGCTCGTTCAATTTAGCCAGTTCAATGTCACGGCCGGACAACGCACTAGAGAGGTAGAACTGTCCGGCGGTGAAGACCAACACCACGAAGATGATGATCATGACCAGCTGGGTCAGCGCATCGACGAAACCCGGCCAGATATTGATGTTTTCGCGCCGCTGGCGGCGAGACGAAATGGCCATCAACTGCGTTCCGTTGCGGGCGCTTCGGCGAGTGCCGCCAGGGTACGGGCGATCAGGCGGATTTCATTGCGGAGCTCATGCACCGCCTCGCCGCGGCCGGTGGCTACCTCTTCATTGAGGCGGACCAGCTGCATTTCGATGTTGCGCAAGTGGCCCCGCGACTCGTCGGCGGTCGCCCCGGTGCCGCCGCTCTCGGCAAGCTTTTGCAGCACGGGCCGCAGCGCATTCTGCTGCTCGGCCAGGCGCAACAGGATGGTCTGCTCGGCACGCATCTGGTCGGTCAGAAGTGACAGCCGCTCGGTCAACGATTGCAGGTTGGTGTTGGCCGAGATGCGCCCTTCCTCGCCCCGAGCCATGATGCGCTGCAGATTTTCGAGCCCGTCCGCGCTCTGCTCCAGCAGCGCCTGGATATAGGCGGGAATCGGGGCGTCGCCATATTCCGGTCCGCCGCCGCCCCCGGAAATGCGGGTGAAACCCGACAGCCACTCCTCGAGGTCTTGATAGAAGCGATTCTGGGCCAGTCCTGCCTGAAGATCGAGGAAACCCAGGACCAGCGAGCCCGCCAGGCCGAAGAGCGAGGCGCTGAACGCCGTGCTCATGCCGCTCAGAGGCGATGCGAGGCGTGATTTCAGATCTGCGAAAGCGGCAGCGGGATCGCCGCCTCCCGCACTGAGGCCGCCGATAACGCCGCTCACCGAGCCGACCGTCTCCAACAAGCCATAGAACGTGCCAAGCAGTCCTAAGAACACCAACAGGCCGATCAAGTAGCGCGAGGTCTCGCGCGTCTCGTCGAGGCGCGTGCCGATCCCGTCGAGCAAAGTGCGCATGCCGACTGGCGATAGACTGACTCGGCCGCCGCGGCGATCGCCCAGCATCGTGGCCATCGGCGACAACAGCCGCGGCATGCGCTCGGTGGAAACCGAAGCCTGGTTTCGTCGAAAATGCTCAATCCAGTTGACCTCGGGATTGATCAGCACGACCTGGCGGAAAATATAGATGATGCCGGCCAAGAGGATGCCGAGGATGGTTCCGTTCACTGCCGGATTGCCGAGGAAAAAGCGGCGTAGCACCGGCTCGGCAAACAAAGCCGCGGCGGCCACCGCGATAATAAAGACCGCCATGCGGATCAGGTAACGTCCCGGCCGCGTCATCGACCGTCCTTTCCCGTCATTTATCGAGGAACACGATATCGACCCGGTCTGCAGGTTTGTTGCCGGCAGGTCGATTGCCCAGGGCGCGAACGTCCATGCGCGTATTGCGCACGCCATGATCGATCAAATAGCCACGGACGTTGAGCGCGCGCGACAAGGAAAGGCGGCGCGCCTGATTTGCCTCGTCGTCATTACCGGTGGCGTAAGCGACTAGTTGGACCCGCTTGCCGTCGTCACTGGCGAGGGTCGTAGCGATGGCGTCAAGCGCGCTCCGTGCCGCTGGCGTGAGATCCGCAGTGCCGACAGCGAAATCGATATGCGGCGCGGGCAGCGTGCCTTTCACGAGCGCAGCGCGCTTGGGCTCGACCGATGCTGCCGGCCGTGATGTCGGCGGTGCCGCGGGCTGGGCGGTCGATGCCACCGGACCGGGTGGGCTGCCTGGCTTCAACTGGTTCGGCGGCGGCGGCGTCACGGGCCCAGGTCCGGGGTTCGGAATGCCTGCCATTGTCGTCACTGTCTTGCGCGGCGGCGGCGTCACGGGCCCAGGTCCAGGGTTCGGAATGCCTGCCATTGTCGTCACTGTCTTGCGCGGCGGCGGCGTCACGGGCCCAGGTCCAGGGTTCGGAATGCCTGCCCTTGTCGTAACTGGCTTGCGCGGCGGCGGCGTCACAAGCCCAGGTCCGGGGTTCGCAGTGCCTGCCACTGTCGTGGCTGTCTCCTGCGGGGGTGGGGTCCGCCGCGCCGCTTCCTCGATTTCGGCCTTTGCCCGGCGCAGGCGTTCGGCTTCTTCTCGCTTGAGCCTTGCTGCTTCGCCGGGTTTGCGGTGCGACTCGCGAAGCGCCTGGCTGCCGGCGCCGCGATTGGCATCATCCTCCGATTCGTTCGAAGCACTGGGTGTTGTCACATGCGTGGTGCTCGCATTGGCCCGCCGTCTGGGCCTTCGTGCCTCGGTGGAGCCCGATTCCTGTTCGGGGGCAGCCTCGGCCCTCTCGGGCGGCGGATGAAGGATGATGCTGCCGTTGCTCGGTGTTGGACCGGGGTCAAGCGAATTGAGGACGTCGAGATCGACCGATACTTCCGGCGCTGAGGTGCTTGCACTTTGCGCCATAGCGGGGGCGACGAAGCTGCTCCACAATCCCGCTGTCCCGACGACGGCGAGCACGCCCAAAAACCCGATGGTCGGTGTACCAACCCGCCACAGTAACATCATGTGCCATTTCCATCGCCCGTCGCGCGTCGCGGCAAGCGCTTCCTCGGTACCGCAAAATACCGCATGTCAGGCATTGCCCGCCAGCGCAACCTTCCTCCACTTAATCAGCGGCGGCAATGGGCAGCGCCAACAGCGCGCGCAGCTGCCCGTAGATCGCGGCGTTGCCGGCAATGATGTCGCCGCTATCCATGACGTTGCCTTCGCTTAAACTCGCGACACTGCCGCCGGCCTCGCGGACCAGGACGATGCCTGCCGCCATGTCCCATGGCTTTAGGCCGAATTCCCAGAAACCATCGAATCGGCCAGCAGCGACATAGGCAAGATCGAGCGAGGCAACGCCAATGCGGCGTACGCCACTTGTAGCTCGCATTACGGCAGAGAGCGTTGCGAGATAGCGAGGATGGTCGCCATGGCTCCGAAACGGAATGCCGGTGCCGATCAGTGATTCTTCCAGATTCCGGCGCGCCGAGACACGCAATCGACGATCGTTGACATAGGCGCCGCGCCCCTTTTCCGCCCAATAGATCTCGTCGGCGATCGGATGATAAATGAGACCGGCAACGATCTCGCCATCCTCCTCGAGCCCGATCGAGATGGCGAAATGGGGAATGCCGTGGAGGAAATTGGTGGTGCCGTCCAAAGGATCCACGATCCAGCGATGACGGCCGTCGCGCCCCTTGGTCTCGCCGCTTTCCTCCATCAGGAAGCCGAATCCGGGCCGCGCTTTCGCCAGCTCCTCGCGCAGAACCCTTTCCGCCTTCAGATCGGCAGTCGACACGAAATCGCCCGGCCCCTTGACCGAGACCTGCAATTGCTCGACCTCGCCGAAATCGCGTTTCAAGCCGCGCGCTGCCTTAAGGGCTGCGGCCGACATGACATGATAGAGGGCGGAACGGACCGCCATGGGGCAGTCGCCTATCTCGCCTCAGTCCTTGGCGCGCTCGATGTAAGAGCCGTCGGCCGTGCTGACGACGATGCGGGTGCCAGCCTCAATGTGCGGCGGAATCATGACGCGGCGCCCGTTGTCGAGCTTGCCAGGCTTGTAGGAAGAAGACGCGGTCTGGCCCCTCACCACCGGGTCGGCTTCAACCACCGTCATGGTCACGCTTTGTGGCAATTCGATGCCGAGCGCCTGCCCTTCATAGAGCTTGATCGTGCAGATCATGCCTTCTTGGAGAAAGTCTGCCGGTTCGCCAATCAGCCCGCGCTCGACCTGAAGCTGTTCGAACGACTCATTGTCCATGAAATTGGCGAAGTTCCCCTCGAAATAGAGGAACTGCATTTCCTTGTCTTCGAGTTGGACACGCTCGACGGTCTCCTGCGTGCGATAACGCTCGTTGGTCTTGATCCCGGTCTTCATATCGCGCATTTCAACCTGCGCGAAGGCACCGCCCTTGCCCGGCTGGATGAGCTCGCGTTTCAGCACAAGCCACAGCTTGCCGTTTTGTTCGAGGACATTGCCTGGCTTGATATCGATCGCATTGATCTTCATGGCGCGAAACCTCGCGTGCCGCAGGACGCTATAAATTGGTGTTGGAAGGCCAGTTTCCTATCAGCAAGGTACCTCGATCGGCAAGTGAAATGACATCACCGCCCGGGATGTTGAAGGCGCGCAGGTCGTCCCATTTGGGAGTCGAGCAAAGCGCCGATGAGCGTGGCATAGGCGCCGACATAGAACCACATCAGCAGCACAATAACCGCCCCGATCGAGCCATAGGTCTTATCGTAGGAGGCAAAGCGTGCCACGTAGATCGAGAACAGTGCCGAGCCCAACAGGAACAATAGCGTGGCAGCACCGGCGCCGATCAAGATTCGTGTCCAACGGGGTGCTCGGCGAGACGGCGCATAGCGATAGAGCACGACGAAAGACGCCATCATGAAAGGTGCAAGGGCCGGCCACCGAATGAAGGACAGAAGTCGCGCAAGGCCGGGCGGAAGGTCGAGCCACGCTAGAAACGCCGGGATCAGCGCCACCACCGCCAACGCCAATAGCCCGAAAGAGAGCCCGCCCAAGGTGAAGGCAAACGCGATGCCGTGGTAGGCGAGGAGGCTCCGTTCCTCCTGGGTGTGGTAGATGCGATTCAAAGCCTCCATCACGGAGGCAGATGCCGAATGAGCGGACCACAAGGCGATGACGAGGCCGATGAGGAGGCCTAGTCCCACCTGTGGATTGGGCGCGCCGACCAGCGATTTGAGCTCGGCGGCGACCAGACCCCAAGCTTCGTCGGGTAAAATGCCGTACAGACCCGACATCACCCAGGCGACGTCGGCGCGGTCAGCGAGCAGCGCGAAACTCGTAATCACGACCACCAGTGCCGGAAAGGTGGCGAGCAGACCGTAAAAGGCAAGGGCCGAGGCCAATAGCGACAGATTGGTGCGCCCCATCTCGCGCATTAGGGTGCCGAGCACCCTCCAGATGCCCAAGCCATGCAGTGGCCCCCAAGGCGAGCCGGGGCCATGCGGCGGTCGGTCTGGTTTATCAGGAGCCGTCTTCACGGATATAGGATCAACGGGCTAAAAGGCATTGTGCGGGGCCCGGATAGGTTGTCGATATGACGGAAACATGGTGGCGGCGCGCAAGAGTTCGAGCGGCGGCGTGAAATTCTCGCGGCGCGAGCCCGCATCATACCCGCTATTCGGGCGTTTTTCGCGGGCCGCGGCTTTGTCGAAGTCGAGACCCCCGTGTTGCAGCTCAGTCCCGGCATGGAGCCGCATCTTCACGCTTTCGCTACCGAGCTGCGCATGCCCGGCGAGACGCCCCGACCGATCTACCTGCACACCTCGCCCGAATTCGCCATGAAAAAGCTGCTGGCGGCGGGCATGTCCAAAATCTTTCAGCTTGCCCATGCGTTCCGCAACGGCGAACGGTCCGCGACCCATCACCCGGAATTCACCATGTTGGAATGGTACCGCGCCGATGCGGGATATCGCGACCTGATGTATGATTGTGAGGCTTTGTTGCGCGCCATTCTTGCGGCGGCCGGCGGCAAGCGCTTCACTTGGCAGAGTCAAGCGCTTGCGATCCGACATGGCCGTTCGAGCGGATCAGCGTCAGCGCGGCTTTCCGCCGCTATGCTGATATCGATTTGTTGGCGACCGCGCCCGATCCGGCGACGCCCGACCTGGCCCGGCTCGCCGAGGCCGCGAAGCCGCTCGGCATCGAACCCCGCGAAGGTGACGACTGGGAGGACTTGTTCTTCCGCGTGTTTCTCGAACGTATCGAGCCGCATCTCGGTATCGGCGTGCCAACGATCCTCTACGACTACCCGGTCTCGATGGCGGCACTCGCGCGCACCAAGCCGGACGATGCGCGGCTCGCGGAACGGTTTGAGCTCTATGTTGCCGGCCTTGAGCTCGCCAATGGTTTCAGTGAGTTGGTTGATCCGGTGGTGCAACGCGCGCGCTTCGTTATCGATCAGGAGAAAAAACTGCGCCGGTACGGCATGACTCTATCCGATCGACGAGGATTTCCTTGCGGCACTCGGTCACATGCCGGAAAGCGCTGGGATCGCGCTCGGCGTCGACCGGCTCCTAATGCTCGCAACCGGTGCTAAACAAATCGACCAAGTTCTCTGGGCGCCGGTTCATTCGCTGACCGCCACTTCCAATTGATAGGCAACGCCGCACCCTGACCGCCTCCGGCGCGGTGGCGATCACTGCCGCCGGGACCCGGACCGCGACAGAGACTGCCATGCCGGCGTCACGCCGAGTTTCAATGGTTGCTAGCGGTCGTTATCACGATTTCCGCATAATAAACGATGCCGCGCTCCGCGATCGCGTTCGATGGGGCACCCACTTTTCGCGGGCGCCGGAGGCGGGAAACGCCGATACCGGATTGCGTTATAGGCACGTGGCTCCGGTTAGTGGGCCACCGCTTGCCAGGGATGGCCAAAATCGGTCGCCTGGCCACGATTACTAGTGAAGGCGGTCATCGAACTGCCTCACCGCCGCTGCGGGGCCGTCAGGGTGATTCCAAACTGAGGAGATCACAGCGATGAAATCGGCACCAGCGTCGATCAGCCGGCCACAATTGTCGGGTGTGATGCCGCCGATGGCGACGCTCGGCACCGTGAAAATCTCACTCCACCATTCGAGAATGTCGGGATTGGGGCGGCCCTTCGCTGCTTTGACCGTGCTCGGAAAGAAAGCGCCGAACGCGACATAGTCGGCGCCTGCCTCCGCCGCCTCAATTGCGAGATGACGGCTGTCGTGGCATGTCACGCCGATGATGCGTCCAAGTCCCAAGATCTGGCGTGCAACCTCGTAGGTCGTGTCGTCCTGGCCGAGATGGACGCCATCACAACCCGTTTCCAAGGCCAGGTCAGGCCGATCATTCATAATGAAAGCGCAATCACGACTTTGCACGATCGCCCGCAACCCGTCGGCGGTGCGTCTGATGGTGTCATCATCGCAATTCTTGAGGCGCAACTGCACTGATGCCACATCGCCTGCATCGAGCGCGGCTGCAAGCAAGTCGGGAAATCGCGAAAGCTCGATCGCCGGCGGTGTTATCAGGTAAAGACGGCAGCCGCTCATCTAATCAGCAAACCATGGCGGCGTTTTTGCAGCGCACCGAAGCCAAGCCCAGCATGCTCGGCAAATTAAGGCCGGTTGTTGCTACGGCGTCGATGATCTGCATGATTTGTCTCGCGATTGTCAAATTAGCGGAAAAAGGCTCGGCACGACGCCAGCGGATCCTCACAATCGAGTAAGTCGAGCGTGTCGGCAGCAACATTGCCTTCAACGGTGGCACCGAGCTGCCGGGCGATGCTGTCCAGTCGCGCGCGGGCATCTTCGGGTCCGGTGAAGCGCACCAACCTGAACCCGCAACGAAGAGCAGCGAGCGCGGTTCCCGGCTCGTCGGCGCAATCGAGCGCGGCGGTCGCATTCGCATCGGCATAGGACGCCGCAGCTGAATCGACGAGCGCTTTGAACCACAGCGGGCCCATGAATCCGGCCATGCCGCGCGCGCTCATCAGGATGACGGGCTGCCCGGCGGCGGCGGCCAGCGCCGCTCGCGCCTGGTCGATGGAATAGACAATGATGCGCTTGGGGCGCTTCATTCGCCGTTGATGATTGGCGACGCCGGTCGCCGGCGCAACTTCCGCGAGGTAGCCCTCTTGCCCGCAGTCGCATCCGCGGCGCCTAATTTCACTTCAATCGGCGAGTTTGCCGACCAGCGCTGCCGCTTCGACCATGCGGTTGGAGAAGCCCCATTCATTGTCGTACCAGGAAAGTACGCGGGCGAAACGATCGCCCATCATTGAGGTCTGGGTCAGATCGAAAATCGAGCTGTGTGGATCGTGGATGAAATCCACCGACACCAGTTCCTCGTTGGTGACGCTGAGGATGCCTTTGAAACGATTGGAATTGGCCGCGTCGATCATCAGCCTGTTGATCTCGTCCTTGCTGGTCTTGCGACCTGTGGTAACGACGAGATCGACCAGCGAAACGTCAGCGGTCGGGACGCGGACCGACGTGCCGTCGAGCCTGCCGTGTAACGACGGCATGACCAGCCCAATGGCTTTGGCCGCGCCGGTCGAGGTCGGGATCATTGCCAGCGACGCGGCGCGGGCACGGCGCAAATCCTTATGCAATGTATCGACGGTGTTCTGGTCGCCTGTAAAGGAATGGATCGTGGTCATGAAACCGTGCTCGATGCCGACGCCTTCGTTGAGCACGTAGGCAACCGGCGCCAAGCAGTTGGTCGTGCAGGAGCCGTTGGAGACAACCGCGTGCGAAGGCTTCAACTGGTCGCTGTTGACGCCCATCACCAGCGTGAAATCGGCGTCGTCTGCAGGTGCCGAGATGATGACGCGCTTGGCGCCCGCCTCGAGATGTTTCGCTGCCGCGCTCCGCTTCGTGAAGAGGCCGGTGCATTCGCAGCGCGACATCAACCTTGAGCTCCGTCCACGGCAGTTTGACTGGGTCACGCTCGGCGATCACGCGGATCTTGCCGTGGCCGACATCCATCCAATTCTCGCCAGTCGTGACGGTGCCTGGAAATTTGCCGTGCACGCTGTCATGCGTCAGCAGATGCGCGTTTGCGTGGACCGAACCGAGATCGTTGATGGCGACGACCTCGATGTCATCGCGCCGCGCCTCGTGGGCGGCGCGCATGACCGAGACGACCGATCCGGCCGAATCCATTGATTGCCACACGAACCGTCACTTCTTTTCTCCCAGTCTGTGCCATCGCCGCGGCGGCGACTGTGTCCGCGGTTATACCAAAATGCTTGAACACATCCGTCGCCGGCCCGGATTCGCCGAAGCTTTTCATGCCGATAAAGGCACCGTCGCTGCCGATGTAGCGATCCCAGCCGAAGCGCACGGCCGCCTCGACGGCAACGCGCGGCGCCGCCCCGAGAACGCGATCGCGGTACGCGCGATCCTGTGCCTCGAACAAATGCCAACACGGCATCGTCACAACTGCAGCGCGGATGCCCTTGGCGCCAAGCAGCCTGCGTGCCTCGATCGCCACCGACACCTCGGAACCCGTGGCGAGCAACGTCACCTGACGTGGACCATCGGCTTCGGTCAGAACGTAGGCGCCGAGAGCCGAGAGATTGGTCTCGGCGCTGTCACGCAGCGCCGGCAGGCTTTGCCGTGACAGTGCCAAGACTGACGGGCCGTCCTGACGCTTCAGCGCCAATTCCCAGCATTCCGCCGTCTCGATTGCGTCGGCGGGCCGGTAAATATGGACATTGGGAATGGCGCGCAGCGCGGCAAGGTGCTCAACCGGCTGGTGAGTCGGACCATCCTCGCCAAGACCGATCGAATCGTGAGTTAGCACATAGATGACACGCTGCTTCATCAGGGCGGCAAGCCGGATTGCGGGCCGAGCGTAATCTGAAAATATCAGGAAGGTCCCGCCATATGGCACAATACCGCCGTGAAGGGCGAGGCCGTTCATCGCCGATGCCATGCCATGTTCCCGAATTCCATAATGAAGATATTGGCCGGCGAAGTCCGTCGACGTGATGACCTTTTGTCCTTTGGCAAGGGTGTTGTTGGACGGTGTCAGGTCGGCGGAACCGCCAACCAGGGTCGGGATTGCCGGCACCAACGCATTTAGCGCCTCGCCGGAGGCCTGGCGTGTGGCGAGTTTCGGTTTGTCGGCGACGAAGGCTGCCTTGACCCGGTCGAGCGCCTCCTTCCACCCGGTCTTCAACACGCCTGTGGTCCGATGTTCAAACACCGTCTGTTCGGCTGTTGGTTTCTGCGCCATGCGCTCGTGCCAAGCCGCATGCGGCGCCGCACCGCGTCTGCCGACGTCGCGCCACCAGGCAGCGACATCGTCCGGAATGACAAAAGGCGGATAATCCCAGCCGAGCCGTTGCCTCGCGCCGGCGACTTCCGCAGCACCCAAGGGCGCCCCATGCGCGGCAGCAGTACCCGCCTTGGTCGGCGCGCCGAAGGCGATGATGGTGCGGCAAGCGATGAACGAGGGAAGGGCGCTCTGGCGCGCGTGCGCGATTGCAGCGTCAATGGCGAGAGCATCGTGACCATCGACCGCCGCTACATCCCAACCGGCGGCAGCGAAGCGCTCAAGCTGATTTTCGGAGGTCGCGAGTTGGGTCGAACCGTCGATCGAAATGCTGTTGTTGTCCCAAAGCGCGATGAGTTTACCGAGCCGGAGGTGGCCAGCAAGCCCGATCGATTCGTGGCTGTGGCCCTCCATTAAATCGCCGTCGCTCACAATCACATAGGTGTGGTGATCGACCAGATCGGTACTGAACCGCCCCGCGAGAATGCGTTCCGCAATTGCCATGCCAACGGCATTGCCGAAGCCTTGCGACAGCGGGCCAGTCGTGGTTTCGATGCCATGCTCCAGGCGCCGCTCGGGATGGCCCGGCGTGGCACTGCCGACCTGCCGAAAACGTTTCAGTTCGTCGATGGTGATGCCCGCATAGCCGGTCAGATGCAGCAAGCGCATAAAGGAGCATCGAGCCGTGACCTGCCGACAAAACGAAGCGGTCACGATCGGCCCATGTCGGGTCGGCGGGATCAAATTTGAGAAATTTGCTCCACAACACCGTCGCCACATCGGCCATGCCCATCGGCATACCGGGATGGCCCGCATTGGCTTTCTCGACCGCGTCCATGGCAAGGGCGCGAATCGCGTTTGCCATATGACGCAGCTTGGGATCGCTCGGTTTTGGCAGCGACGGCGCGGTTTTGGTGTCGCTCTTTGTAGGTGCGGCAGTGGTCATGAACGCTAATCTCTGCAGCCAAAGTTGCACCTTGCAGGGGCGCGCCGTTGGCGTCAACCCGGCTCGATCGTTCGAATATAGGGCGCATTAGCGATTCGTCGAGCGGCACTTTTGGCGTTAGACTTGGGTCAATCAAAAACCGAGGGAGGCGCCCATGTCAGCCCGCACCAAGCCGCCGTTCCGTGCCGAGCATGTCGGCAGCCTGTTGCGGCCACCAGCCGTCAAACAAGCGCGTGATGATCGCGCAGCTGGTGGGATCGATGCCGTTCAGTTGCGACGTATCGAGGATGATGCGGTCGGCGCCGTGGTCAAGATGCAGGAGCGTGTGTGGGCCTACAAGTGGCAACCGATGGCGAAATCCGGCGTCGCCATTGGCATTCCGATTTCATCTATGCGCTGAATGGCTTTAGCAAGCGCGATGATCTCTTCAGCGTGCCGTTCCACCGCAAGGGTCAATCCGACGTCGTCTTCACCCAGGAGCAGGTCGCCATTACCGATAAGATCAAGCTCAACGACGTGATTTTTGGCGACGATTTCAGCTTTTTGAAATCGGCTTGCACGACCGCAGTGCCGAAACTCACGATTCCCTCGATAAACATGGCGACCCTCGCCATCTATGCCGGTGATGTTTCTGCGGCCTATCGCCGGCGCGAGGACGCCGAGGCTGACACCGTCGCCGCCTATCAGGCCGAAATCGCGGGCCTCGCCAAACTCGGCTGCAACTACCTGCAAATGGACGACGTCTCATTCGCGATGCTGGTGGATAAGGAGTGGTCCAACTTCATCTATGGCAAGACCGGGCTACCCTATGAACGCATCCCCGCCTTTAATGTCGACTTGTTCAACGCTTCAATGAAGCATCGGCCGCCCGAGATGACCGTCGCGACCCACACATGCCGGGGTAATTTTCGCTCCGGCTGGGTGACCAGTGGCTCCTATGATTTCGTCGCCGAGGCCTATTTCGGCGGCCTCGCCGTTGATGCGTTCTTCGTTGAGTATGACGACGACCGCTCCGGCAACTTCGCCCCGCTGCGCTATGTGTCCGAATGACAAGATGGTGGTGCTCGGTGTTGTCACGTCGAAGGTGCCGGAGCTCGAGGCCAAGGACGCGTTGAAACGCCGCATCGATGAAGCGGCGAAATATATCTCCCTTGACCGCCTCTGTCTTTCGCCGCAGTGCGGCTTCGCCTCGACCCAGGAAGGCAACGCGCTCACGGCGGAGCAGCAAGAGGCGAAATTGCGCCTTGTTGTCGAGGTCGCGCAGCGAGGTCTGGGGTTAAACCGCCTTCCGCCTGACGCGAAATTGCATTAGCTCTTGGGTCGCCGCGGGTCGCGTCTGTTTCCGCGACTCGTTGGGGCGTAGCCAAGAGGTAAGGCAGCGGATTTTGATTCCGCCATTCGGAGGTTCGAATCCCTCCCGCCCCAGCCATTCTAACCTATTGAATATATTGACTTATCTGGTGCGTTTGATGGGGCGCCGTTCCGAAATCATTCCGAAATTCTGTTCCCTCGGCATTCGATTCGGTCGTTCGCAGGCTCGGCTTTTACCTGCAGAGAGGGCGCGGCCCTGTTCGTCTGTGAGTAGAATCGCCTTGCCGGATTTGCGCGAAGGGTAAAGGTCGTCGAGATCGGGGACGAAGTTCGCCGAGCGCTCGCACGATGCGGAAGGCCTAAACCGTCAGTTTGGGGAACGCCGCCCATGGGCCCCCGACCTAGACCGCTTGGCCTCCTGATCCGCCCACTTGATGGCGAAGAGCCAAAATCTCGGCCTGAAGCCGCGCCCGCGATTTGAACAGCCATTCAACAAACCCGAGGACGAGGCCCACAGCGCCAATCATTCACCGCGATTCTAAACCTCCTCGTCAGCGATCGCGACCCCGGACGATGTTTTCGTTTGGGACAGCCGTCCAGAGGTCCGTAATCGAGTACATCGACGAGCCCTCGCAAAGGAAGAGCGTGGGCCGGCCATACCGGAGGCGGCCTCGCTCAGTGTGTCTGTGCGGTTTGCGCGCGCTGTGGCGGCGGCGCGCGGACCGGTGTCTCGCCGGGGCCGATGACGCTTGCCTCGTCGAGCGCCGCCACGGCGGCGGCGTCGAGGTCCTGTTCGACTGAGCGGGCGAGCTCATCGAGCTGATCGAGCCGGGTCGCGCTGGCGATCGGCACGCAGCCTTTTGCGCGCAGCCAGGCGAGCGCGATCTGCGCGGGGGTGCCTCCGAGCCGCGCACGGACCTCGTCGACCGCTTTCAGGATGCGCAAACCCCGCTGGTTCAGCATATCTTTGACGCGATAGGCGCGGGGCGAGCCGGTGAGGTCCGCCTCGCTCTGGTATTTGCCCGTGAGGAAGCCCGAGAGGCCAGGCCGAAATAGGGAATTATGCCGAGGCCTTCGGCGCGGGCAACATCCTGCACGGCGCCTTCGAAGAGATCGCGGTCGTAGAGATTGTACCAGGGCTGCAGCGTCGCATAGCGCGGCAGGCCTTTGGCGTTCGCCAAAGAGAGCGATTCGGCAAGGCGCGGCGCGGTGAAATTCGAGGCGCCGATCGCGCGGATCTTGCCGGCCTTGATGAGTTCGCGGAAAGCAGTGAGCGTCTCCTCGATCGGCGTCTGCGCATCGTCGATATGTGCCTGGTAGAGGTCGATCACATCGGTACGCAGCCGCTTAAGCGATCGATCGACCGCCGCCATCATATGGGCGCGCGAGAGACCCTTGCCATGGTCGTTCGGGACGCCGAACTTGGTCGAGAGCACTACCCGCTCCCGCCTCCAGGCGCCCTGCGCGAGCCACTCGCCGATGATCGTCTCCGACTCGCCGCCCGAGCCTCCCGGCGGGTAGACGTCGGCCGTGTCAATCAGGTTGAAGTCACGATCGATGAAGGCATCGAGCAGGCGAAACGCCATCGCCCTGTCCACCGTCCAGCCGAACACGTTGCATCCGAAGGCCCATGGCGCGACGTTGAGGCCGGACCGGCCGAGCTGCTAGACTCTGCATTCTGTGTTCTCCCTTCTGTCGATGCGTCATACCAGTCATCGCCAAGGTGCGTCTTGTCCGTCAAACCACGCACCGCCGAAGCGATGCCGCGCTCCTCGCTCAGACGATCAAATCTCCGTCACGGCAGCAGTTTCATTGTGTGAAGTGCCCTGTTGCTGCGCGGCACGGCGTTGCTCCTTTCGTATCTTGGACCGGTTGGCGACGTCCAATCACGAGCGGAATTACTGCTATGTGCGCGCAAAAAAGCGTGCGGGACAGCCGTGGCTTCGAACCAGGTCTGTTGTCGTTTGGCAGTGACGGTGGTGGCCAAGCACATGCTTTTGAGTAGTTGCGATTGCCTCGCGGCCCTGGCGACAAGGGGCAAACTCGGCGTCGAGAATTCACAAAGCGTAGCGGCCGAACGGCTCCGGGCGACGGAAGCCGAACTATCTTATCGTCATTGCTCTGGTGGCGGGCGGCCTTCCTCCCATCCCAACCTCGAAATTGATGCAGGTCGGCAGCCCGCTCTTGAACGCTGCCTCGATCGCAGCCTCCAACTCTTCGAGTTGCGTGACGTGTTGGCCACGTACGCCGAACCCTTTGGCGATCTCGTCGTAGCGGGCCTCGCCGAGTTGGATGCCTGCGGGGCGGTTGGAGCGTTGCGCGTGCTGGACCGGGTCCGACGCACCCCAGCTGTGATTGTTCATGACTACCACCACGATCGGCAGGTCGTGGCGCACCATCGTGTCCAGCTCGGCGATGGTGAAGCCGGCCGAGCCGTCGCCGGTGACACAGAGGACCGCCTGATCGGGACGAGCCGCCTTGGCGCCCATCGCCAGGCCGAGGCCAATACCCATGGTCCCAAGCACACCATGCGTTAAGTAAGTGCCGGGGTTCTGCCTGCGCACGGCGTCTTCCAGCCAGTGCTTAGTGAAGGCCCCATCGGCGACGAGGATTGCATCCCTGGCGGCCTCGCATAGGACTTCCACTGCGGCGAAGGGGTGAGGCCGATCCTCCGCGTGCTGTGCCTTGGCGGCGACCGCCTCCTGCCTGATGCTCTGCATGGCATCACGCAGCCCGCTGACCCAGCGCGACCGGTCCGGCGAAGCGACTCCCTTCGCGCGCGCGCCAAGAGATCTGAGCGTTTCCGCAGTGTCAGCGACGATGGCGACGGCGGGGGGCTTGAGCCTGCCGATTTCGACCGGGTCGCACTCCACGTGTATGATCCTGCCCTCGAACGCCTCGTTGAACCCGGGGGCGTTCCAGCCGAACCGGACGCCAAGCGCCAGCACCACATCCGGCTTGAGCACAGGTGGAAGCCGAGCCATCTGGAACAGGGTCCCCATCCACAAAGGGTGATCGCAAGGAAGCGTTCCCAGCGCCTCATATTCGGTGAATACTGGCAGCCCGGTTGCCGCCGCGAACTCGCGCAGCTCAGTCCAAGCTCCGGAACGATACACCTCGACGCCTGCGACGATGGCAGGAGAAGCTGCACCGCGCAGGAGCGCCATCGCCTCATCGACCTTCCGCCCGGCAGGCGCAGAGGGCGCGTCGAGCATGACGGTGTTCGGAACGGTGACGGTGTCGCCATCCACTTGGCCTAGCAAGACGTCCAATGGGATCTCCAGAAAGACCGGACCGGTCGGGGGAGACGTTGCAGTCCTGATTGCCTGGGCGAGCAACCGCGGAACCTCGGACGGCACCGTTACCCGATGCGCCCATTTCGTGATTGGCCGCGCCATGGCGACCTGATCGAAGCCCGATTGCAGCACGTTCCTCTCGGCGCCGCCGAGCGGGGCCCCGCCGGCGATATAGAGGACGGGAGTTCGATCGAGGTAGGCGTTCGCCAAAGACGTCATCACATTGGTGACGCCAGGCCCCGCGGTCACCACCGCGACGCCCAAGCGCCGCCCGGCCTTGGCATATCCTTCCGCGGCGTGGCCTGCCGCCGCTTCGTGGCGGACGTCGACAAGACGAACCCCATGGTCGAGGCAACCTTCAAAGATCGGCTGGATATGCGCGCCGCTGAGGCCGAAGACACAGCCGACGCCAGCATTGACCAGCGTGGGAACCACCAGCTCTCCGGCCGGCAAATTCGTCATCTTGTTGCTCCTCCTGGTTCGCCGGTCAAAACCGGCGAGGTGTTGTAAATGAAAGAGTCATATGGTGAAAGATTAGGTACAGCGATGCTAGCTGCTGTTTCTGTGGGTGGAAATCCGACCGGTGAAGGTTACTCAATTGCTACCGTAATGATATCTGGCGGCGGGAAGGGTGACCGATTTGCCAATAGCCCGGAAGAGATACCCGGTCAGATCCGCAAGGGCGCGAGCAAATCGGCAGTCCGTAGCTCCAGCGCCGGTAGCGTCGAAACCCTGCACGATGCCAACGCACAAGCGTCTCGGGAGAGACGATCGTTATGACCTTGAGGATCGAGCGGAACCAACGATAGAGGTGCACAAAGAACAGGCGATCGCAGCGGGTAAGCGGGACGCGCTGTTGCACCTTGCGCCGGAGCACGATGAGCTGCTGCTTCAGTACTGCATTCTCGGCTTCAAGCCGGCTCTTGGGCTTGAGGACCGCGACCACCAAGTTTAGGGCCAAGAAGATCAGAGCAACCATCGTCACCAGCGTGAGCTGATTCTTTCACCGGTGCCATGGACGAGGTTTTCGGTCCACGCATATCAGCGGGCGGATTCGCTGACAACGCGTGCTCAGTGAATTTGCTATGGTAGCGAATTTGGCGGACCCGACAGGCTTCAACCGTGTAGGAGGCAACTATGGTGAAAATTGCAATCCTCGATGATTGGCAAGGCGTCGCACGGAGCAGCGCCGACTGGTCTAGGCTTGCCGCCCGCGGCGACCTCGTGTTTTTCGCTGACGCTTTCGGATCTGAGGACGAAGCTGCCCTCACGCTCGCGGATTTCGACATTCTGTTGACAATGCGTGAGCGCACTCCTTTTCCCGAGGCCCTTATCCGCCGTCTCCGCAAGCTGCGCATGATCGGCATCACAGGGGCGTCAAACGCTTCCCTAGATGTCGAGGCTTGCACGCGTCAGGGCGTGACGGTCTGCAACACAACAGCGGGTGCAGGCGCTCCTTACGCGACGGCCGAACTTGCACTTGGCCTGATGATCGCCGCCGCCCGCGCCATCCCGACCGCCGACGGGGCTATGCGAGCCGGCGGTTTCCAACGCGACGTGCCGGTCGGCATAGGCCTCGCTGGCAAAACGCTCGGCATCGTGGGCCTCGGCCGCCTAGGGGCGCGCCTGGCCCGCTACGCCCTGGCGCTCGATATGAAGGTTGCGGCCTGGAGTTCCGAACCTAACCGAAGCGAAGGCGCAGGAGGCGGGCGCCCACCTCGTTGGCAAATCAGACCTCATGATCGATTCCGATGTCATCTCCGTGCACATGGTTCTGTCGCCTCGCACCCGTGGCCTCATCGGCGCCGAGGACATCGCGCGCATGAAACAAAGCGCCATCCTGATCAACACCTCACGCGGGCCCCTCGTCGACGAAGCCGCTCTCGTCGCCGCCGTTCGGGGCGGCAAGATCATTGCAGCGCTCGACGTCTACGACAAAGAGCCGCTACCGAAGGACCATCCATTCCGGGATTCCGACCATACCGTGCTCACGCCCCATCTCGGGTACGGAGTGGCTGAGACGTGGCGCCAATTCTATCCTCAGAGCGTCGAAAACGCCGTAGCGTTTCTGGACGGCAAACCCATTCGGGTTTTAAATCCCCATTAGGGACGTCATGGCGGGCTGAGCCCCGGGGCGGACGGTCCGGACGGTGCGCGAACGCTTATGCTTTGCTCGCGCCTGCGCTGGAGAGCTTTTCGCCGACGCCTGAATTTTCCCTGAAATCGAACAAGGCAAGCGCTTCTTGGCGCTGACGGCATGAGGCAATCAAAGGAGCCGGCGATTTCGAACTGCTTCGTCCGGCATCATCCGTTCCATCTCCATCTCCATCGCCTGGCTAGGCGGCACTTCCAGCCGAGGACAATCTGGTCGCTGCAAGAGTTCCGGTCTGGCTTGAAGCGGCCGTCACCGCTCTCACCAGGGCGAATTCATTCCGAAATGGCGGCTAACCTTTTGATCCATTTAGGGGCACTTTTCCGACATTTTTCGGAATACACATTGAAAATAACGCAAATTTAGGTGAATTTTGATTCCGCCATTCGGAGGTTCGAATCCTCCCGCCCATCCATGCTAACGTATTGAATATATTGACTTATCTCGCTGCCTCGATTGAGCGAGGCGAAGGCTGAACCGTCCTGGCGCTTCTGGGGTCTATACGTCCACGTCTGTAAGATGGAGACCCTGCGCGCGGCATACGAGATGGCCATACAGAACGATGGCGCCCCGGGAGTAGACGGGGTCACGTTCGAGGCCATCGTAGGGCGAAGCGTGGAGACCTTACTCGCGCAGCTACGGGACGAACTGACCGGGCACACATACCAACCACTCCCCGCCCGGAAGCTGGAGATGCCGAAAGACGGGGGCGAAGTCCGTCTTGTTGACTGGGAGGGATGGAGTAGGCCATGGCGGTACGACACTCTGCGGCTGTACACCAGCTATCGAGTGCGACGCGATGGACCGAAAGTCACCTCAGCGTGATAGGTCCCACCGGTCTTGGAATGACGCAGATTGGGACGCGCAGTGCGGGAAACCCGCATGCCGCGTGCGACGTGGCGGGGGCCGGAAATGTGACACGGTCCGGCAGTCTCGGCCTACCGCCGCGCCAGTCCTCGACCCTACCGATGAGCGAACAGGAAACGGGACCCGCATTCGCCACGCAAGGCGGGCGTGTTTACGCACACCCCCTTATTCCTCGTGACCTCCGGTATCACGGCGCCCGTCCTCAACTCTCTCTACTTTCGGTACGTACAGCCGCGAGAGCGTAGAGCAGACGACGCACGAGCCTCACGCTCGCATCCTAGGACGCCAGACCTAGAAACACTTTCAAAGCTGCCCACACGCCCTTCGCATCGAACTGTCCTTGATAAACGGGCGGCGGAGCTGGGCCGCGCTTGAGCAGCAAGTGGATCGCCTCCCAAGCGGTGCGAGTGGAGTATTCAAAGGTGAACGCGATATCCTGCGGAACCTCGACATACTGGCCGATGAGTCCGAGGTTGGTTGCCCCTTCCGGAACCACGGAGGGCCTGTCGCCGCGCCTGCGCGGAAGCCAGATATTGTTCACATAGGGCATGTTGCATGGAATGCAGATCGACGATTGCATGATCGCATCCGTATTATCGAACCGAAGATTCCGCAGCAATTCGTGCAGGATCTCCTCACCCGTGCATTGAGCCATGCGTTTCTTCACGTAAGTCCCCTCGCTTTCGGGAAAGAGCCCATAACCCCACCAGACAGACGTGCCCGGTGGCTGGTCGAGGATCTCCGGCTGGAGGAAGATCGACAGCGACAGCCGCCACCTTGAAGTCTTTCAAAGTCAGAAGCCCGCCGCTTCCCGGATCGCTGCGCGTCAGCTTGGTCATTTGGTCGAGGAATTCCTTCCCGGTCGTGGTGACCGTGAATGTCACCCAGCGCGAAGTCGGCTATTCGGTCACCGCCGAAGAACGCGTCGGGATTGCCAAAGCCCTTGTGCTCCCGAGCAAGGCGCTTCCACAGCGCCCAGGACCGTCCGGTTTCCCGCGGCTTCGGCGCCTCGGTCATTGATCCCGATGAAAGGTCAGCAGCCTGTGACCCGGTGGTCACGAGCACGACATCCTCCGGCGCGATGGCGACGGAGATCGCAGCCCCCTTTTGTTCGTAGTCGAGGCGATTGACGGTCAGGCGGCTCGGCGATGAGGCGAAGCCGATGTCCTGGACGAAGGCGCCGGTCAAAAAGTTAACGCCGCGCGGACGCAGCCAAGCGACCACGGGTTTTACGAACGCTTCGTGCTGGCAGAACGGCGAGCGCAGCACATGCGACATGGTCGACAGATCGGGGAACAAGTAGAGAAAGCGGTGCATGTAGCGCCGGAACTCTATGACGCTATGCTGAGGCAGCGACCCCATGATCGTCGACCACAGCAGCCAAAATTCGGTCTCGAAGAACTTCGGGGAGAAGAACTCCTCGATGCGCCGCCCGTCCAATCTAGCTTCGGGCGTCAGCGAGAGCCGCGCGAGTGCAAAGCCGTCGCCCCAACTCAGGCCGAAACGCAGCCTATGCACGGCGCGAAGGTCGCGATCGACGATGTGCGTTTGGTCGACGAACGGGTGCTCTGTATTGAAAGTGAAGAATTGCTCTTTGACGGAAATGTTGGGGTAGGTTTCGGTGGGAATTATAGCGAGTAGGTCGAAAGCGCAGCGGAATTCCTTGTCAAAGACGGACCCAGGCAGGTTGTAGCCACTCTGCGGACTGCCGCTGAGAAAAAAACCCCCGCCTAGCTGCTCATCCGCCTCATAGATCGTGATGTCCTGGCCGGGCACGCCGGCATTTCGTATGAGCAATGCCGCCGCCGCCAGTCCGCCAAAGCCGCCACCGACGATATGTGCCTTCATCCGCGCGTCTCCGTGTACATGCAAGGCGGACTTCGCCCTTGCTACCTACGAGGCGCAATGCCCGAGCAGGGGATGATCATCCGCCTCTTCGTCCAGCTTCGTCTAGCGGGTCCGTCCAGATGCCATAGCGATGCGACTTTACTTCGAGCACCTCACTCGTTCTATGCATCTGCGGAGGCAATGCAATCCACTTGCGCCAGTGCTCGCCTGGCCGACCGCGAGACCGGAGTGACCGAGCTTCGACAGGCCTTGGCGACGCACATCGGCCAAGAAAACAAATTCGAAGTACCGTATCTTCCAAGGTTTGCTGGGGCGAGATCGAAGCTGAGGGTGATGCAGCGGGAGCCTCGACCCGGATCGACGAAGCCCTCGCTCTCGCAGACGAGACAGGACAACACTAGAGCGACGCTTTCCTCCATCGCTTGCGCGGCGAGATTCTGCTCAAGTGCAATCCGGCCAACAGGCGCCGCCCGAGGAGGCATTCCCCACCGCGATCGCGGTCGCGCAACAACAGAAGGCGCGCAGTCTTGAGCCGCACTGCGCTCGATTTGGCACAACTTTACAATGCCACGAGCCGTCCCGCGGACGCCCATGCATTGCTCGCGCCCTTGCTACAAACCGCGCTTACAGCCGCTTCAAAAGCGACTGCTGTAAGCATTTTGTAAGCTCTAATGATGATAAATTAGGATGTACCTGACGAACTAAGGCACTCAGCACCTATTGGCATGATCGGCTCGAGATCGCGGCGAGCTGGGGAAAGAGCGTCCGCTTTCCACCCGCCTCAGGCAACAAAGGCTCATAAGAGCCATGTCCGCTTCCGACGGGCTAGCCGGGCAACCAAAATGAGCGCGAATTTGGGTTAGATGGAATAGTTGGTATTTGCGCCTATGGCGTCCATCGGATTGTCAGGTGTCTGCGGGCCGCGCGGCACGAGCGCCGAAAGTGCACTTGCGATACCTACGCTCCGCTGAAAAGGCACCAGCACTCGCGAGTTATCTAACGGTGCCGGCTATCGGATCGCTTGGTGAGGAGCATTGGCCAACCAGCGCATAATTTCAGATAGCGGTAAAGGGCTTCGCATGCAACCAGAACCGCACCCGCGGGTAAGGCCAGCCTGCTTCATTCTGTTATTGCGCGGCGTAAAGGATCTTAATCCCCTTGGTCCCCACATCCTCCATCTGCCCGCGATCGTGCTGCCGATTGTGCCAACTCGAGACGGATGGCGCTTATGGTGTTCCGCCGAGGTTGTCGTCTGAACCGAATGGCGACGGTGCTACGAAATCAAAGCCAGTATTGCCGTGAGTATGAGTCGCTTTATTGGGCACGAGGCTTTTGCGCGGCGGCGATTGTGGAGAGGCGGCCACTGTTTGGGCGTCCTGGCTGCCAGCTGCACTGCCGGCTTGTGGAGCGGTAGGCATAGTCGCGATAGGCACGGTCTGCGGTAACGAAGTTGCGGAAGTCATTCGCGAAAGCGGTTGATCCTTTTGTGACGGCACGGGCGCAAGGATGATCCCAATGATGGCTGCGATGGCCCCAATTCGCGTCAATCGAAGCGTCGCGCGGGCGATTGCGCTATCTTGCGCCCTTCTCCGTCTCCATTCCGTCGTTTCGCCTACGGTCGCGCGCAGGTCCAAACCTGTCGGGGGCGTTAGCCGCGCGTCAATCGGGGCGTCCTCAGCCGGCATCCGCAGGACTTGCGGGTCCGCGCGGTCGCCTAACCTTTTCTTTGCCATAGATTTTCGGACATGCTGCGGACTCCAATTCCCAGTCTCGTTTTGACCGCGATCCTGGCGCGGAAATAGAACTTGAACAGGAGGCGGCAGGGAAGTCTACTCTATCTATCTGATTGGTACCCCCGGCCCCGCCATCAACTCACAACACTGGCCCGGCCTCGCTGCCAGGCTTTTTGTCACCGTTGGTAGTCGCGACGGCAAAAGTCATGATGCGCAAACGGGAGGGACAATGACCGATAACGAGTATACCCGGGGGCTGCTTCAGGGGCGCGCTGAGGCGATAGCGGATGCCGTTGATGCTATCCAGGATATGGAGGACAACTCGAGGTCACAGGATTGGAACGCGGCGCTGAAAGCGGTCGAAAGCAGGCTGCTCGAGCTGATGCCCCATCATCGTTAGATTTGTCAATGAAAGGCGTAGTGCCAGCCCGCAGCCAACAAAACCGCGACAACAGCGACCGAGAACAGAGCGAACTTTAAGCCGCCTCGGACGCGCTCGTACAGGCTAGGCCCGATCAGACCAAATGGGGAAGCACCGCTCGCGCCATCCTTGGGCTCGTATTTGGGTTTTGACATAGCTTAGCTACTCCGCCAAAAGCCTCACCCCTTCCTCGAGAATATGCGCCAGCCGACATTTTGAAAATGGGGCGCGAAGTTCCCGACGGCATCGGTGTGCCAAGGTAGAGGTGCCAAGAACCGCTACGAGGGGAGCGTCCTATGGAGAAGGCTACCACTATCGGGGTTGATCTGGCGAAGCATGTGTTCCAGGTCCACGGCGCTTGCGCTGATGGATCGGTGGCATTCCGGAAGAAGGTTTCCAGGGTTAAGTTTCTGCCCTTTCTGTCGTCGCAGCCGAAGTGTGTAGTGGCCATGGAGGCCTGTGCCGGGCCCACGCTTTCAAGACCAGGGCCACGAAGTTCGCTTGATCGCGCCTGTTTACGTGAAGCCGTTCGTGAAGCGGCAAAAGAATGACATGGCGGATGCCGAAGCGATCACGGAGGCAGCGGGACGTCCAACGATGCGCTTTGTCGGGAAAAGAGTGTTGAGAAACAAGCCTCCAGCATGGTGTTCAGAACTCGCGACCTCCTGGTCCGGCAACGAACCCAGACGATCAACGCCTGGCGCGGTCATCTAACGGAGCACGGAATCACCGCGCCGCAGGGAATATTTCTCATCGGGCGGCTTGTCGCCGAGATTGAGAATGTGAACAGTGGGCTGCCAAAGGTCGTTGGCGAGTTATGCAGGCTGTTACTCAAAATATCGCGCGTTATAGAAAGATCAACGCGATGTACGAGTCGCGCTTGGAGGCATTTGCGGCGTAGCATCTGCATGAAACTTAATCGCAAGTCAGCAGTAGGGCGATGCATCAGGCGCACGCTGGGACCGAGGAGAAGCAAGACCATGAAAACCATCACGCTCGAAGAGCATTTTGCAACGCCTGGATTTTTCAACGGCCCTGGCCGCGATCTCAGGACGCAAGCGGAGAGATACAACGACGCCCGTGCAACCGAGCTCATTCCGCAACTGTCCGATCTTGGCGCCGCACGTATCGCCGAAATGGACAAGGCCGGCATCGACATGCAGATCGTGTCGCTGATGTCGCCGGGCACAGAACAATTGGAGGCGAACGAAGCGATTGCGCTCGCGACCGAAACTAACGATTTCGTGGCGGACGCGATCAAAAAATATCCGAACCGCTTTGGGGGATTTGCCACGTTGCCCACGGTAGTGCCCGACACGGCGGCGCAGGAACTGGAGCGCCGGGTAAAGGGGCAGAAATTCGCCGGTGCGGTGATCAATGGTCACAATCGCGGCCGCTATCTCGACGATAAATTCTTCTGGCCCATCCTAGAATGTGCAGAGAAGATCGGCGCCCCGATCTATCTGCACCCGACGATGCCGCCGAAGCCGGTCATCGACGCCTCGTTCGGCGGCTTTTCGCCCGTGGTGACCCAAATCTTTGCCGGTCCCGGCTGGGGCTGGCACATAGAGACCGCGGTTCACGTGCTGCGCATGATCCTTGGTGGCGTCTTCGACCGCTTTCCCGATTTGCAGATTATGATCGGCCATATGGGCGAAGGTCTAGTCGGCATGTTTCAGCGCGTCGATGTCATGACACCAGGGGTGACCAATCTAAAGCGCCCCATCACCGCCTACTTGCGCGAAAACCTCCATTACACTTTCTCGGGTTTCTTTTTCCCGCCGACGTTCCTCGCCTTGCTTCTCGAACTTGGCGGCGTTGACCGGATCATGTTTTCGGTCGATCACCCTTTTGCATCCATGTCAGAAGGACGTGCTTTCTTGGACCAGCTACCTGTAAGCGCCGCCGACAGGGAGCGTATCGCACATGGCAACGCAGAGAAGCTCTTCAAATTGCAAAATGGAATCTGAAAACCAGCTGTCCGACGGGGCTTGGTATCGCCCTACTGGTGCCCGGTGACAAGTGCGAGGCTCGTCTAATATAAGCGCCGCGTTCAACAAGAATCTCGTTCACCGAACGCTTGAGCTCGTCGATGCGATCGACGGTCATTCTGATCGCGCGCCGCAATGCCCTACACGCGCGGCTTTGATCTCGGCCAGAGCAATGCGCCGATGGTAGGTTCCACGCCCGTGATGATGCTCTCCATGCACAGCGATGGCCTCCTCCCTAAGTCCATCGCATTGGCATGGTTTACAGAGCTCTCTAAACCGAGTTCTCACAGAATAACGTGGAACCCGGCTCCGCGGAAACAAGTTGCACGGTCAAGAGCAGCTTGTCATCGCGCCGGAACCGGCACGGCGGCCTTTGGCTCAATACACCGCGCCGGCCCGAGCATGGTGAGGGCGACTATACCACATTTCGGTTGCGCCGATCGACGTGCACCGAAGGAATAAGATGGGCGTCGGTCGATCTGACCGCGGCTAGTCGCAGTAGCGGCCCTGCCAAGCCAGGGCCGCAGGTACCCGCAACGGAGTTCATATTGCCCCGTTGCTTTCCTTGCTCAGTACGAGGGACGGAGGGGCCATCACAAAGAAGCGACGCGCCTCCGTCACCTCAAACCAGCAACCTCCGCGTAGGCCCTCAGCTCCCGTTCCACACCGTAACCGCTGGTCCCGAAGATGATGCCAGTGGCGCCGCGGACCTCGAGCAGGGCGAGACGTTCGCGCAACTCCTCGCGAGTGCCTGTGAAGGTCATCTGTTTGGCGGCGGATACATCGACGAGCGCGTCATGGCCGTTCGAAATGTCGAGGGAATGACCGCGGTGAACGGAGAGGTGGCGGATGTTTTCGTCCGCACGTTCGACGCTAGTCAGCCACGCTTCGCCGTTCGGCAGGGCTTTCACGCTTTCCGGATCGGTCGTGTACCTCAAGTGATAGGCGAGCGCAATGAGCGGTTTGACGGCGGTCGAGGCGCGCAGCGAGGTGACGTCTTCGCCATCATCGAGGACCGTGCCGCTGATCGACACGAGGCAGGTCTCGAACCCTTCGGCCGGGCCGCCCTGGGAAATCAGGCCGTCGGCAATCTCTTTGGCGAGCGCGCGGGCCTTGGGGCCTTGGCCTGCCATGTAGACTGGCACGTTGATCGGACGATCGGGCAACCAGCCGTCGGACGCGAGGATCTGGGCGAGACCGCCGTCGATGTCGGCAATGTCGCCGCGCAGCAATGCCTTAACCTGCGCGATATGCGTGCGCATGCCCGCAAGGCTCAAGGGCTTCTTGCCCATCCCGGCACGCCCCGTAAAGCCGGTGCCGAACCCGACCATCAGGCGTCCCGGCGCGATCTGCTCGAGCGTCGCGATGGCCGAGGCCTGTGCCATCGGATGGCGATAGCTCGGGATCAGCACGGAGGGGCCAAATTTGATGCGCTTCGTCTTTTCGGCGATGCGGGCGAGAGTGACCCATATGTCGTGGCCGAAGGCGGGAATCTCGGGACACCAGACCGCGCGAAAGCCTAGCTCTTCGGCGAGCAGCGCGTACTCGACGGTTCGGGGGCCGGGCGGCAGGCGAAAGTCATAAGTCAGCACGGGGCGTTCCAGAAATAAGATCTTTAACCGACATTCGCCCGATTCCCGGCGATTTCAAGACAGGGTCATCCCTTTGGCGGATTTGGTCAATAGCGCGACCTCAACTACGCGCAGCCTCCGCTCGCCGGCGTTGTCGTACGGCACGGCAACGTCAGCGCATCCCGCCGGTTGAATCGGCCCGACCCGCTACCGGGAGCTGCGGCCACCTGGCGCCGCATTTGTTGCAGCGGCTGCAGGCCACGAAGTCGGCGACGCGATAGTTTCTTCCGAGCTCGCGCGACAGCGCCTCGAGGTTGAGCGTCTGGCTGTGACGTCGCAATAGATCGTCAGGCGCAGGCCTTGCGCGATGAGGCCCCCGAAGGTGCCGACTTGGGGCGTGAACTTGTAAATCCGCCGGGCGGACCGCTCGCCAAAGTCCGCTATGACCCGATAGCGAGCAAATTTCGCACCGCACCGAAATGACGCGATGGGTCAAGGTGACATTAGGGGGGTGCGCCTCTACTCCACATCAGGCATCCTGAAGGACTTGTTCAAGAACGCTTCCTTCGGACCGTAGAGTTGCGGCCAAAGGTAAGGCTTCTTGCCCATTGTCGGTATCCAGTTCGAATCTAATCCGACCGGTGCCTTCGGCCCAATGTAAAGGTTGACACTCCC
The DNA here is from genome assembly GCA_963804725.1 of uncultured Alphaproteobacteria bacterium. Taxonomy (GTDB): domain Bacteria; phylum Pseudomonadota; class Alphaproteobacteria; order ATCC43930; family CGMCC-115725; genus JAATGI01. The sequence continues at coordinate 1,381,462 of CAWDRN010000001.1, forward strand.
ATCCGCGTTCACTTTCATCCGGTCCATGTTAAGTGAGCCTAGACCTGCGCGGTCCAGCGGCTTGTTGACAAAGGCCCAAGTCGTTCGGTCATACAGCGTCAGAGACCAGAGTTGTTTTGCGGTATGTCTTTTGGCACGCGGAGCTTATAGGTCGTGCCAGCCCGTTGCCAGCTGTCCGTGACACCGGGAGGCGGTTGTCCGCCGAGAGGCTCCTGTGCGCCTGCGATTGAATAGTTGGAGAGTGCCGTAAAACCAACGGCGAGGCTAATGGTCATCGTTCTTCCGAACACACCAATCCGAGCCGATGCGAACATAAGTCCCTCGGGAATTCAGTTCACCTTTTTGATCGGCCAATGCGTTCGATGTCCGCAGCGCCGAAGACCACCTTACGGCAGCCGGTTTCCAGCTTCAAAAGTTTTGGACTAACGGGAAGGTGAAGCCACCTCGAGTCCGCAACGGGTTATTCGCGACCGGGTCGAGCCAGCTCGCAACCAGGCCTCGATCCGCCGAGCCTTGGCGGCGCACTTCGGCCTAGAGGTTCGCGACGGTGCCGACCTGGGGCGCTTAGCCTTTGGCATGCTCGATCAGATCCTCAACTGTGGTCGCCCAAATAGCGCTCCGAAACTCCGCGCCTCGGCTGTCCAAGCATACGCCGAGCCAGCTCACCTCGCCTTTGATCTCCTCCTCAACCAGCGCGGTGCGATCTTAGAAATGTCGACCGTCGCAGTGATGCTCTGTTCTGGTTCGAGGCGATATGGCGGGCGAAGGAGACGCCCATCCGGTCCCACCGGTTCCGCCTCGATCAGAAAAGCAAGCTTTGAAACGGCCACGCGGATCGCGCTTGCTCCCACGACAGCCGCAAGTGTGCAAGCCCGAGAGGAGGGAGGTACGTCGTTGACGACCTCGCCACCATTTGGCTGAATCGTTAGAGGGCGACCCACGCCCGCAGGCTACTTAAAGCTCGGCATGACCCGTTCGCAGAGCAGACGCAGTGACGCCATCACGCGCACATGGGGGATCAGGCCGCCGCTGTTCAGTTCGGCGACGATCCCGTCCAGGCCGAGTTCCCGTTGGAGAGCGCCGAGGCGATCCACCGCCATCTCGGGTGTGCCAACTATGATCTCGTCGCGTAGCGCTTCATCGTAGGTGATCGTCTGCAGCCGCTTCGCCCGTTCCGTTCGATGTTCGATCGGGCGGACGCCGGCTTGCGTCGCCAAATCTTGGAACCGATCGCCGACGTATCGGAGAGCGTGCAATCATGCTTTCCTCGGCTTCGTCACGTGCTTTCTGGTAGGTCTCACCAATGTAAATCGGTATTCGCAGATATACCTCGCCTTTGCCCTCGCGGCCGCTACCTTGGTATGCCCTGCGGTACTCTTGCAGCGATCTCGCCACTTCGGCCAAGGTCTCCAGCCGCAAGCTAATCAGGATTGGATGGCCAAGCCGCCCAACTGTTGCGTAGGTGTCGGCGCTTGCGGCGGCAATTCGAATAGGCGGGTAGGGCTTCTGATAAGTCTTCGGCACGACGGACACGTCGTCAAAGCGGTAGTGGTTGCCGTGATAAGAGAAGCTCGGCTGCGTCCATGCCAGCTTCAGAATCTCGAGTGTCTCGGCGAAACGCTGCCGGCTCTCGGCATAGGGCACGCCATATCCTTTGTAGCTGCGGGGGAAACTGCTGCGCCCGACACCGAAGATAAGCCGCCCACGGCTAATGTGGTCGAGTGTCGCGACCTCTTCGGCAAGCCGCACCGGATGACACAGCGGCAGCACTTGCACGGCTGTGCCAATCTTCATGCGGCTGGTGCGCGCGGCCACGGCGCTCGCAACGGCGATCGGCGCTGAAAGCGCCGACCGGTCGGGAGCGAAGTGGAGTTCGGCGAGCCACACTGCGTCAAGGCCCAAACGCTCGGCGGCGTCGATCTCATCAAAAGCCTCGGCAAAGGTGTCTGCCTCGGTGTGGCGAAAGGACAACTGAAACTCGTGGAACATTCCGAATTCCATCGGCGGTCCTCTCTGTGGCCCGATTTCCGGGAAGCTACGGGTCCTTAAGCAGCATGATGAAACCGTGTCACGTGGCCTGTCAAATAAGCTGACGATTCCGGTATCGGAGAACGCAAACGTGGGGTCCTTGGACAAGGATGCGCAGATCAATCGTGCGCTCTGCGTCACCGGAGCCATCGTTTTGCCTCCGATCCTCGGAGGCTTGCATTACCAATACGTCAGGGATCCAATCTGACTGCTGCCGCGTCAATAACGGAACCGGACGATGTTTTGGGTAGGGACAGTGGAGGCCACCCTCGCTTGGTCGGGCCGACAGAGCCGCGCAGAACCTGCGCCCTGCGCCTAACAAAGATCCTACACACATGAGTGGAGCAACGACGACGAATCTGGGCACTCGATCATGACGCTGTCCGCGCCGCGTCCGGCCACTCGTGGGGGGCGCTTTCGTCAGAAACTGATTGACTCGCGGCAGGTCAGCGTGGATCGATCCATATTCAAACTGAAGGAGGCCCCCGATGGGCGAGTCAACTACACTCGATCGGCCGACCCAGGGCATGAAGCTCGCAATCTCGACCGCCAAGGACGCGCATTATGTGCCCGGACGGCGGCATTTCTTCCAATACCGCGATCTCGGCGTCACCGAGGCGACCGGCGGCAAGATGCGGGCGCAGGTGACCTCGGCAAAAACGGCCATGGACCGCGAGACCGGATGGCATTACCACACCTGCGACATGCAGTTCGTCTACATTCTGAGGGGCTGGGTCGATCTGGAATTCGCGGGCGGCAAGAAAGCGCGGTTCGGCGCCGGCGACAGCGTGATGATTCCCGGCGGCCTTCCGCATCAGGAGACCGCCACATCCGACGACCTCGAACTCATCGAGGTCTCAGTGCCGGCCGAGATGGGCACCGAAGCTTGCAATCCGGAGTGAAGTGGGGGGTACGGTCGCGGCCGTCGTCAGCCCTTACCCCCTCAGGCACCCATTCCACTCCCTGTGTTGGACCGGGTCATTCGCATGTCGCCGTGGCCTGCGTCGCCCTCGAGTGTGAGGGTACCGTCGTCACTGATGAACTGATGTGACGATATAGTCAAAGGTATCACGCGCGAACCGCGCCAGCTCACCGGGCTTATGCGGAGTGTCCTTTGATGCAGATAAAACGTCAGCCGTGAGCTCGTTCTCTCTGGCCGCGCCTATCAAAATGCCGTGTTTCATCGTCGGTCAGACGAGACGGTATGCTTTGATGCTCTGTGCTGAGACATCAAGCCGATGAACTAGAAAGACACCCGGCCGCCACATCGCTGGGCATCGAGCGCGGCAAAGAATTGTTTTGCCGGTACCCGTCGGCATGACTACCATCGCCTTCCGCCACTCACTTGTGCTCCGATAAAATCTAGCCAGTCGGCGCTGCTTCGTGCAACGCCGTGCCAATCACGAGATGCAATCGTGAGTCGACCGCTGCTCTTTATCGATGGCGATTTTTTTGCGTATCGAGCTTAGAACGCATCTTCGATGTCGCGTACCGACGGTCGTTGAGCTTGAGGCTGCGGCATCGCCGGGTTCTCTGTTCAGATCGGCGAGTGCCTTCGTGGTTGCAGCCCGTATGGCGAGATCCGCGGTCAGGGGGACGCCGTTGCCCGAGCCAGCAATCTCGTTGATCTTGGGTACTGAGCAGACATTGTCAAATCAGAGGGGATAGAGTTTCATCCGCGCCGATGCGTCGGAGGTGAGCGACAGGAGGCGGGAATGCGTGGCGTGGTCTTCACAGGCGGACGCGAGCTCGAGCTCGTGCAATTCGATGATCCGACGCCGGGACCTCACGAGGTGGTGGTCGAGATTAAGGCGTCGGGAATGTGCGGCAGCGACCTGCATCAGTACCGGCGGCCAAAGGGAGGAGCGCGGGCGACCGGCATTCCGGTCAACCCCAATCCCGTCATCGCGGGCCATGAGCCCTGCGGCGTCGTCGTCGCGGTCGGCTCGGCGGTCAACGCAAGGGAGGCGCGGGTCGGCGAGCGGGTGATGGTGCACCACTATCAGGGCTGCACCCAATGCAACCATTGTCGCTCCGGTTGGCAGCAACTCTGCCAGGAAGTGCCGGTCAAGGTCTACGGCAACAACGCGCACGGCGGCCACGCCCAATATCTCTGCGTGCCCGCCAACACGCTGGTGCCGCTTCCGGACGAACTCTCGTTTGCGGCGGGCGCCGCGATCGCCTGCGGCTCGGGCACCGCTTACAGCGCGCTGCTGCGGATGAAGCTGTCGGGCAACGACACAATCGCGATCTTCGGGCAGGGGCCCGTGGGCCTGGCCGCTACGCAATACGCCAAAGCGATGGGCGCCACTGTCATCGCGCTCGATATCGCCCCGCAGCGTCTCGCGCGAGCGAAGGAATTCGGCGCCGATCATGCGGTCAATCCTGGCTCGAACGATCCGATCGCCGCGATCAAGGATTTGACGCATGGGCGCTACGCCGACCTGACGCTCGATACATCGAGCAACCCGGAGGCGCGCCTCAATGCGATCCGCAGCACGAAGGTGTGGGGGACCATGTGCTTCGTCGGCGAGGGCGGTGACGTCAAGATCGATGTCAGCCCGCACCTGCTGCGCCGGCAACTGACGCTGGTTGCATCGTGGACGTTCTCCAACATTATCCAGGCCGAATGCGCGCGCTTCTCCGTCGAGCGCAAGATAGACGTCGACCGGTTGTTCACGCACCGCTGGAAGCTCGAACAGGCCGAGGAGGCCTACAAGCTGTTCGACAAGCAGGTCGACGGCAAGGGTGTGTTCCTGATGTGAGCGCGGCTCTGCTTTCTGTAACAATTAACGACACAATTACACTTTTTTGTTGATAGCGGAGGTGTGGACGTAGGCATTCCTGAGCATGTGTTTATTGCGCTGGTTAGCACGGATACCCGACCAACCAATCGTCTAATTCGCTTAGGGTATTTATCCCCTTTGCAGTTGCATCTTCCAGTTTCTTTTGCGGAAGGAACAAACACCGCCGCTGATCAGGAAACGATCGAGATAGGGGCGGACAGCGGACCGCGACGATTGGTATTCCGTAAGCGGCGTTCTGCCACCTTTGAGTTTTGGGATTGGCGTTGCCGACTAGCGTCGTGCGCGGCGACTACGGCGTTTTGGCGGAGGTGCGGTTCGCTTCGGCAGCACGATAGAGGTTGCAGATGGTGCGAACGGCGGCGACGGCACCAGCGATTTGTCGATAAGGCGAAGCTTGGCGACAGCGCTCTTCCGACGCGGGTATGTCTGGTAGGAGGTCGACCCCTGTTGCATCGGCATCAACGAGGATCGCGGTCATGGGCGGTGAGGGCCGACCCCCGTCCGTCCGCGAGTTCGGCTTCCTTAAGCTCAGTCATTCCATCGTGACACCATGGCGGTCGCGAATCGGAAGAGCGGGAAGCGCGACTTCTCTCCACATCACCCAGGTCTGCGCTACTGCTTCCGTGTCTCAGCCTGAAGATTGCGGACTTTCCAGCAACGACATTAGGCACGCGACTCATGTCGCGCTCTTGAAGGGGAACGGTCTCATGGCTGATGTCGATCCCGATCCATCGCGCGCGCCGCGCCTTAGGGGAACCATCGTTTCCGTTCTGATGCTCCGCAGCTGCAACATCAATATGTCAGGATCTAACTCTCGCGGGGTGCAGGTCGGACTCCGACGAGGTTTTTCGGTAGCGACAGCGATAGGGATCGCTCTAACGAATTTGCTGTTTGTGCGCTAACGGACATTGTACTCTTATGAACCGGCGGTCCCGCACAGTGGACGCCGCCGTTTGAGAGAGCCGCCTGCCGCCGCAAGAGAGGCGACGCGTTCTTGCCTGATGATGGTAGTCACGCGTTCTAGTGTACGCGAGAAACGCCGGGTGAGCGCGCAGCTACCGGACCGCGAAGAGGTGACCAATGTCGCCGAATGCATTGGGTGTCGCAACGCGTCGACAATGCAAGGCTTCCAAGAAAGCCACTGACCCGAAAAAAACGTCAGCATGCCACGACAGCGTTTGCGTTGGGTCAACTAGGCGAGGAGTCGAACGCGAGAAATATAGATACCAGCGAAAATCGAGCTTTATGAACGCGAACTTGCTGGCTTATTCGATGACAGTCTGCGCACCTGGACCAACTCATTCCTGACCGAGCTTCGCTCGAAGCTCGCTGTGGGGAAGGCCATGGAGAACCAACGGATCAAACTGGAATGTCTTTGATCTGGACCAACGTTCGATGCGCCGTCGGCCGTACAAGTATTGATACGCTCGCACGAGATTTTGGAGGAAATACGGTGTCTTTGGTGCCGGTTACACTGACGGAGGCACCGCCTATGGCCGCAGGCCCGCGCAAATCAACAAGCTGCTGACCGAGGTTGATCTGGGTAAGCCGATGCGAGTGTTCCGGCACTATTGGCAGCCGGTCGCCACCTCAGAACAGGCGACCACGCGCCCGAAGAAAGTGCGCCGGGCGGGGATTTGATTCTGTTCCGCGACCGCAAGGGCCGGCCGGAGTTGCTGCTCTATCCGCGCTGCATGCATCGCGGCACGACGTTGTCCTACGGCAAGGGTCGTCACGCATTTGTCTCCGATCGAAGTAGAGGAGGAACTCTGCTATGGCGCAAGCGAAGCGGGCTTTGAAGGGTAAGCGTCCGAGTAAAGCTATGTCCGTACTGGGATTCGTCGGGGTGTCTCTGGCAGCATCTAGCGGTGGGTCGGTAGCGGATATGCCATCGCGGAACACCGTTCAGCACATCACTCTCGGTGACGAGGAAATCGCCGACGTCAGCCTGGCGACGTTCCATCTGTGCGACAGCGAAAACCTCGGGACACTGCGGTCGGGCATAAAGCTTGCCGGCGGCTGCGGCGGCTGCGGCGGCAGCAGGGGCTGCGGCGGCGGCTGGGGCGGGCCTTGACGACCGGCGTCAGTCTTGGCTGGGTTTGACCAGGTTCGACCCGGCGAAGGCGCCTTGTTTGCAGCGCTGTTCAGCTAATGCGCTCGTCAGGCGTGTGCATGGCGTCTGAGAGGGTCGCCAACCTTATCGAGAAACGCTAGCATTGAAACGCTAGCGCGCGAGCTTGATGACCGAGGCTTGGCAAGCGGGGAATATGCCTTGGGCTGGCGTCCGGAGTTGTGGCGAAGGTGCGCGTACGATTTCATGACGGTCAATCACGGAAACAGCTTTAAACGTAACGGCAAAGACGTTCCGCAGTTCGCGCCGAATTTCACCGTCTATGTGCTACCACCCGATGTCGTTTGCCTCTATTCCGAGGACCGGAAGTTCTTGCTTCATGGCGAGCTCTATTGTGCGCTCGCCTTGGCGATCGCAGAGGGTGGAAGGAGCTTTCAGGAACTCGTTCGCGAGCTGAAGCAGGAATTCCCGTCCGACAAAATTTACGAAGCCCTGAAGCGGCTGGTCAACCGCCGCTATGTCCTCCCGGCATCGCGCTCTTCGAAAGGCACTGTCGCCGCCTACTGGGCGAGCCTCGGTTTATTGCCGGAGATTGCGGCGCGAAAGCTCCAGACGTGTCGTGTGCGCATTCAATCAATCGACGTGCAGGGAGCAACGGAACTCGAAGCCGCCCTCAGCGGACTGGGCGTTCGCGTCGTCAAGCGCTCCCCCGATCTGACGGTCACGTTGGTGAACGATTATCTCGAACCACGATTGGCCGAATGGAACCACCGCCATTTGGCGGACCGCACGCCCTGGGCGCTCGTCCAACCCTCCGGCATTTTTCCTCTGGTTGGGCCGGTGTTCAGGCCGGGGAAGAGCGCCTGCTGGGTGTGTCTTGCCGAGCGGATGAAAAGGAACCGAGAGGTCAAGGCGCTCCTCGACCGCAGACAGGCACGTTGCCTTGCCGTTTCTCCTTTGACGCGGCACACGTTCGGACAGAGTGCCATCCAACTTGCGGCCGTCGAGATCGCGAAAACGATCGCCACCGATTTTCGCACGGAACTGAATGATCACGTCATCAGCCTCGACCTTTTGGGCTTGACCATCGTGAAGCATTACGTGGCAGTCCGCCCGCAATGTCCGAGCTGCGGCCGCAAGAAGTTGCGCGATCCCAGCCGTGCGCCCGTGCCGGTCGAGCTCGGTACCGGCGGCAAAGTCGTCATGACAAGCGGCGGGTACCGCAGCGTTTCGCCGTCGACCACCGTTGACCGTTTCCGCAAGCACGTCAGCCCGCTTACCGGTGTCGTTTCGCGGCTTGAGCGAATTCAAGTCGATTTGCCCTTGAACACCAACTATCGCGCCACACACAATTTTTCCAGGGCGGGCGAGACGGTCAATGAGCTTACATCGGAGCTAGGCGGCGGCAGCTTCGGCAAGGGCAGCACCGCTGAACAAGGTGAAGCCAGCGCGCTCATGGAGGCAATCGAGCGCTACTCCGGGGTTTTTCAGGGCGACGAGATCAGAGCAAAGCGACGGTTTATCGATTTCCCCTCAGGTGAGGCCATTTCTCCGAACAAAGTCCTGCTTTTCAGCGAAGCGCAATTGCGGCAAGGCCGCGCGCCGATGCCCGGCTCGGACGAGGGAGAGGCAATCTCGGTCCTATTCGATCGATCAGCCAAGATCGAATGGTCGCCGGTGTGGTCGCTGCGTGACGCGTGTTTCAGATATCTTCCGACCAGCCTCTTGTATTTTTTCTACCGGGGCCCTGCCGCCTTCTCAGCGGATTCCAACGGCTGCGCGGCCGGCAACACGCTCGAAGAAGCAATCGTCCAGGGATTCCTCGAGCTGGTGGAAAGGGATGCCTACGCGATCTGGTGGTACAATCGATTACAACGGCCGGAATTGGACCTCGGCCAGTTCGACGATTCCTACGTCCGCGATCTGAGAAAGCAGCTGACCCAAACCGGCCGGCAGCTTTGGGTACTCGACGTCACCAGTGATCTCGGAATTCCTACGTTTGTGGCGATAGCACGCTGGATGCATAATGGGCAGGAAAATATCGAATTCGGGTCCGGTGCGCACTTCGATACGCCAATCGCTTTATTGCGGGCTCTGACCGAGTTAAATCAATTTCTCTCTATAGGTCTCATGGGCGGTAGAACGAGCGCGAAGACGAGCCTCGATGGCATCACGCCATTGCGCGTTGAGGACCATCCTTATTTGACGCCGAGCGGAAATCGGCTGGTTCAATTGGACTTCGGCTCGAAATTTGTCCATCTCGACACGCGCGAGCAGGTGGCAGCCTGCGTCTCGCTTGCAAAGCAAAGAGGCCTCGATTTCCTCGTCCTCGACCAGACGCGTCCCGACATCGAGGTCCCGGTGGTCAGAGTGATCGTTCCGGAATTGCGGCATTTCTATCGCCGTTTCGCGCCTGGCCGGCTTTACGATGTACCGGTAAAGCTCGGATTGCGTGACCGGCTGCTGAACGAAAACGATCTCAATCCGATTCATCCCCATACCTGAAGTTGATGCCGACTTGCGCGCTTCCGAACCAAAAAGAGTGCGACGGGCCGCGCTGGCAATTGTTTCCGCCCGGCTCCGCAGTTACGTCACGCTCGAAGCGCTTGGGAACGGAGAAATCGTTGCCTACTTCGATGGCTATTCGGTCGGCGTGGGAGCATTCGGCGCGGGCGCGGTGGATCGCGCGCTGGAACTACGCACAGGTCTACCACTTGCCTCGTTTACGCCGGGCGGCCGGAAGATCGACAAAGAGATCAATCTTCTGGTTCGCCGATTGGCCAGGCGCGGCCTCTTGGAGTACCGCCTCGGGCGCCCGCGCGACGGCGAGGACCTGGTCATCATCGAACCGCAGGTCCCAGATTATTGGCCGCGAATGCCGCAGCTCGGCAATGCAGACGCTCTCGTTCTGTCGCGGTTCGCGTACATGCGACGGCGCGGTAACGAGATCGTCCTGGAATCGCCGCGCGCTGGCGCATTGTTCAAAATCTGCAATCCGCAGATTGCGACCGCTTTGGCCATGCTGTCCACGCAGCAACACATCAAACAGGTGCGCCGGCAGGATGGTTTTCCGGGGGACGAGCTTCTTGCGCTGCTCCTCGATTGCCAGATCCTTTTCAAGGTCGACGCTGGTGGCGGCGGTCTGCGGCTGGCGGAGGGCGACCACAACCTCATTCTATGGGACTTTCACGATCTCCTGTTCCACACGCGCGGCACCGCGGGCCGGCACGCCAATCTGCTGGGCGGAGTTTATCCACATGCCGGCGTCATTGCTCCACTGCCGGCCGCGCGGCCCCCTTGGCCCGGAAGGAAGATCGATCTGAGCACGTTCTCGGCCCTGCATCCGGAGGCAATCTCGCCAGTCGCAAAGCTCTTGCGGCGTCGACATTCGACGCGCACCTTCGATGACCGGCGACCGATCACGCTCGCCGAGCTTTCGCAGTTTCTCGATAGCACTGCGCGTGTCCTGTCGTTCTCGAACACCAAGCTCGACGCCGAGGACGGTGGTCACACGGTCAGGCCGTATCCGTCGGCGGGCGCCGGCTACGAGCTCGAGCTCTATCTAGCGGTCGATAAATGCAATGGACTTGCACGGGGCTTCTATCACTATGACGCCGGCGCTCACGCGCTGGTGGCCATCGACGTTGCTGCGGCTGATTTCGAAGGGCTGTTGATGGAATCCCGATATGCCATGGGTGCGCCCGGAGCGCCGCAAATCTTGATCACAATTGCTGCGCGCTTTGGCCGGATTTTATGGAAGTACAGCTCGATCGCATATTCGCTCATTCTCAAGGACGTCGGCGGATTGATTCAAACGCTCTACCTGATGGCGACCGATATGGGGCTCGGCGGATGCGCGATTGGGATCACCAACATCGATCTGTTCGCGAAGATGACGGGAATCGAATTCCACGTGGAGGGGCCGGTCGGTCAATTTGCGATTGGCCGCGGCACGAAATCGGGCGCTTCTGACTGACAAGGGTGCCGGTGGGCATCGTTGGCAAGATCACTGAAGGATGCGGCGGCCTCGTTCTGATCACGCTCAGTTGCCGCCATCACCGCCCTCCCGCTTCGGAACTGGAGCTAGTGTTGCAACTCTAACGCTTGTTTCGCACGGGCGACCCTTTCCAGGATTTCCCCGGCGGACTGGTTCAGATGAAGGGCTTGGGGTCGGCGTTGTGGTTTTGAGATAATCCATGATGGCGCTCTCGAGTTCGGCGACTTCATGCCGGAGAAGAGCGCGCCTTTCCGGTTTTGCGAATAGTGCAAGGCGTGTCAGGTCCTGTGGACGTTCGGGCACCGCAACTTGCTGCGCAAGGTGCCGCGGCAGATCCAGTATTCGGACCACATCGTCGGAGGAGGCGCGCGTGTCTATGCACACACCTGTGCGAAACACGCGGGAGGTATCGTATTATGCGGCTCGACGCTCCCTATGCCTCTGGCAACCGCGGCATTTAGCAGAAAATACTATGCGTAGACGAGAAGGAATTCGTGGTTTTGGGCTTTACGAATCCACAAGGCGGACGCAGACATCTGGGGATACTCCTGCGGCCCTACTACACAGAGGTGGCCGTTTGGTCTTCGCCGGCCGCGCCGGCACAGGCATGCACGATGCCGAGCTCAAGCGCCTCTTCGGGAGCCTCAAAAGCCGCTTGGAAATTAAGACAATGCCCCGCGACGCGCCGTCGCCGCGAAAGAGCCGCCTCGGCTCCTTTCAAACTCGCCGAGGTCTATTGGGAGAAGCCCAAGGTCGTCGCTCAAGTGCGGAATCTCGAGCTGGACGGTTGACGGATTACCGCGGCAGGTCGTTTAGTGACTCCATGGGTCGTGAATCGGAAGAGCCGGACAGCGCGATGTCTTTCCGACCGGTCTGCGCCCACACCGAGTGTTCTGATGCGGCATCCTTCAGATGGCTAAGACGTAAGAGGGCGGCCAGCGGGGTGACCACCGATCTTGCCAGAATAAATCATTTGGCCCGGACCCATGCGCTTCATGATGGAGTTCAGGCTCGAGGCGGAGAGCGCGAAACAGCCCTGGCTTCTACCCAGCACGCCGTGCGAAGCTGCCACGGCTTCACTGACATACCAAGCCCCATGAACCACGATTGCCCGCTCCAGCGCGTTGTCATTGCTTGGGTCCAGGCCAATGAGCCGGATCGAGCGGCCATGGGCACCAATGTAAAAACCATCCGTGCGATACGCACCGGCGGATGTCGCGTTGGAGCCAGGGTCATTGGAAAAACGCTCCAGCCAGCCCGTGTGGCGCGGATCGGAGCCGCGTCCATGCGCCACCAGGTGCGAGGTGACTCGTCCCGCTGCCACATCCACCAAATGGAAACGCGGCAAACAGGACGGAAGAGAGAAATCGGCCACGGCGATCAGATCGCGATTGGGAATCTGCGCGGTGTGGCGATCGAGGGCCTCCAATGCCTGGCGCAGCATCTCGGGTGCGATGGCGGGCGTGGCAAAAGCCGAGTGCGTCGCGGCGGCGATCAAACCACAAGCCGACGAAACAAGCATTTGGCGGCGCGACAAAGACATTTTCGCGATGCCCGGCGGAACAAGCCGCGCGGTCCTTTCGTGCAAAAATTGCGTTCCCCGGTCCCTTCATATGGGGTATGAAGGGTCAACACAATGCCGGTATCGTGATTTCCAAGTTTCCGCCCTCGAAAATGAGGATTAGCATGCGACGGTTCGTCTTGTTTTTCCCACTTCTCCTGGCCGCGCTTCCTGTTTGGGGGCAAGGCGCCAAGACGTCCTCGGTCGCGGAAGCCAACATCGATAAGCTGAAACCGGGCGAATTCATATGGGCTCAGCAATTGGCGCCGGAGGGACCGACCACGGTGCTTGTCAGCCTTTCCGCCCAACGCGCCTATGTCTATCGCAACGGTGTCAGAATCTGGCGCTTCCACTATCTCGTCCGGCAAGAAGGGACATAAGACGCCAACCGGCGTTTTCACCATCCTGCAGAAGCGTGAGAAGCACTATTCCAATTTATACAACAATGCGCCCATGCCTTACATGCAGCGGCTCACCTGGGATGGCATCGCGCTTCATGCTGGCAAGCTGCCGGGCTACGCCGCCTCGCATGGTTGCGTGCGCCTGCCGCTGGCCTTTTCGAAAGCGCTCTTTAAGGAAACCAGCTTGGGGATGACCGTCGTCGTCACCGACGATCGTCCGAATCCTCGCACCATCCTTGATCCTGGTCTTTCGGCGTCGCCCGGCTCCGATCACCATCTGCGGCTGGCACCCGGCCGGGACTTCCGCTGGCAGCCCGAGAAGTCGCCGTCGGGACCGGTCACGATATTGGTGAGTTTCGCTGACCAACGCGTCCTAGTGCTGCGCAACGGTAAGATCATCGGCCGCGCGAAGGTGGAGATCCCGCCCGGTCTCTTCAACGGCACGGAAGCACTACAGATGGAGGGACGCGATGTGGCAGGCAATCCGAAATGGCTCTACATCGGCATTCCGGGAGATGAAGCACGCCACGGCAAGCCGCTCGATGGCAACGTAATCGAGCAGGTGCGCGTCCCTCCGGAATTCCTGGCCGATGTGCGTGGCATCTTGTCGCCCGGCGTGACGATGATGGTGACCAATGACTCCTTCGCCTCCAGCAACGAAGGCAAGCCTGCGAAGGTTCTCGTCACCAACTAGGGGCCGCAACGACTTCACTCGGCACAGTCACCAAAAAACGCCGCAATTCTAAGTTGGCACACGATGATTGCGTGCGGACCCGACGCGGATCCTCCAATGGCGTGCTTTCAAGAAAAAATAGATGCCTCTACCTCGCCGACCGACATCAATTACATCGCTGGCTATTCGTGTGCGAAAGCATTGGTCCAAGTACTGAGGCAATGCGGCCGCGATCTTTCACACGAAGACATCGTGCGCTAGTGCTAGGCGGGCATCGCAACAAACACGTCGCCGGCAACCCACCACACGGTTTTACTCAGATGCGCTGAAACGGTTCGGCGGCACGAGCTGGCAATTGTCCGGAGACGTACTAGGGTCGACATAACTGGTGTAGCCCCGTGCAATAAGTGAGACGCTGAAGCTCACCACGATTCTTTCGGGTAATATGCGCCTCGCCATTACATGATCGGTGCTTGTCCGGATTGGGTCTAGCCGGACGCTGGCGGGGGCCTAGACAAGTGACCGAGGCCGTCCGACAGTTGAATAACACGAGAGGAAAAAACGGCATGGTCAATGCAGATGCACCTCTCAAGTATGTAGAACGCACGCGCCATTACTACCGCGCTCTTGGGTACACGCGCGACTACGTTTGGGCGACTTTCGACACCGTGCCGTTTACGGAACTCCCTAAGCCACTCTCGCAATTGCGGGTTGCGCTGATCACGACGGCAAGTCCCAACGACTTCGACGGGCTCAAGCGCGTATGGTCGGGGAACGTCTCGCCGCCGCCGCTGAACCTGCATACGGACAATGTGGCGTGGGATAAGGAATCGACCCACACGAGAGACCGCGAGAGCTTTCTCCCTATTGAGGCCGCTTCGAAACTAGCGGCCGAAGGGGTCTTTGCTGAGCTGACTGCGCGCTTTCATGGCGTGCCGACCGAGTACAGCCAACGTAAGACACGCGAGGAAGATGCGCCCAAGATCCTGAGGCACGTCCGGGAGGACGGGGCCGACGCGGCGGTGCTGTGCCCATTGTGCCCAGTGTGCCATCAAACGCTCAGCATGGTTGCGCGCCACCTTGAGGTAAACGGCATCCCGACCGTGATTGTTGGTTCGGCATTGGATGTCGTCGAATATTGCGGTGTGCCGCGATTTTATTTCAACGACTTCCCACTCGGAAATCCTTGCGGTCACCCGTGGAAGCCGGAGATGCAGCGCGACATCCTGCGTCAGGCTTTGCATTTGTTTGAGACGGCTCAGGGTCCACGGACGACCGTCAAATCCCCCTTTACATGGCATGAGGATGGGGCGGTTTGGCGAGCTCGGTACGGACGCGTCGATCCCGCCGACAAACAACGCCTCTTCGAGCTTGGCGAAGAACGTCGTCGGCAACAGGCGTCAAGAAGGATGGCCAACGAGCGCCCATGCGCTGATGCCGCACAAACCTGCCAACCATACCAAGGTTCACCAGCCGGACCGCTGCCAACGTCGAGCGTTCCACAGGGTCTGGTCAAAAGCGCGGCACTTCGAAACAAGTAGCTCTTATGTCCGTCGTCAATGATTTTGGCAGCAGCGATGATGCCTGGGGCAAGATGCCGCCGTTGATCTCGAATGGTAGCGCTGCACAGGGCAGGAGATGGAGCGCTTGAGACGACGGTTGATCACGCTCTTATCCGCGGGTTGGATACCGCCTTCCGTGTTTCGTCTCGGGGCTGTTCCGGTGTCTAGGCGTCGTGCGTCGGGCAGAGCCCGGCTACGTAGCTACTCCGGGGATTCCCCTCCGTGGCTCCATCCCCAACCCTGTGCAGCGAATGTCATTCACACCCGCGGTTCGACTTCGCGGCCGATGGCCCAAAGGAAAGCAGCCATTTCGCGCGCGATCGCGGCGATGACCACAGGCGGCTTCTTCCCGATAGCGATGATCGGCGATAGCGGGCGCAGAGTCGGACTTGTGCCTTCCAGGCGATGGCGTGCACCGCTTTCGGCAGCCCCTCAAGCCGGACGCGCAAGGTCTCGCTGACGCGAGCCGGGTAGCGGTAGGTCCAAGCGCCCTCGACGAGCGCGCGCCGGGCACGGCGATTTCCAGTCAGAGTAAGACCGCCACGGTACACGGTCTCGCCGGTCGAGTGTTCGCCGGGCACGAGGCCGAGGAACGCCATCAACTGACGCGGATTGTCGAACCGTCGCACGTCGCCGACTTCTGCCGCGAAGGTCACGGCCACGACGAAGGAGACGCCACGCATGGCCTGATAAGCGGCGACCACCGGCGCCATCGACCAGGTTGGCACGATCGCGAGCAGCTGCTGATCGAGCGCGTGCAAGCGCGTCACTGCATCTTCGATCGCGTTGATGGCATCTTGGAACACGATCTGTTGCGCGGCATGCTCGAAGCGCTGCTCGGCAAGCCAGCGCCGATGCGCGAGGCTCCAATGTTTGCGCCCGCTGAAGTTGCGGCCATGACGAAGCAGAAACGACAGAACCTGTTGGCGCTTCTTGCGCAAATCGGCCGCCGCCGCCTCACGCGCCCGCACCAGGTCGCGAACCGCTTCGTGAACCGCATCCGGCACCCACACCGGCGTCAGTTCACCGGCCCGAAGCAGCCGCGCAAGGGTCAGGCCCGACGATTGGTCTTGATCCGCTCGCCTGGCTTCTTGGGAATGAGCGATGGTGCAACCACCATACAGTCGTGGCCCAGCGCCTTGACCTGGCGATAAAGCCCATATCCCGGGGGACCCGCCTCGTAGCACACGTGCAGCCTGGCGTGGCGCGCCGCCAGCTTGCCCAGTGCCTTCTCAACCGTCACCGGTGAACTATCGATCTCGCCAAGATACCGAATCTCACCGTTGCGCCCACCTTCAGCGATCGCCACCGCATGTTTCCTCTTCGCCGTGTCGAATCCGACAAATATTCCGCTATACTTCTTCATGGTCCGCCCTCCGTGCATGAGGCTCGGCTCGGTCCGCCCGAGCAACCCTCGTTATCTCTATTGCACGAATAGGGCGGACCGCCGATCTCAGCGGACGGACATAACGTCTAGTCACCCGCAAGAAAGACTACGCCGCAGTCCCCAAATGTTATGACAAACTCAGATTTCGTCGCCTATTTGCATCGCCAACCCAAGATAGTTGGTGACGCCGCCGCGCGATTTCGCATCCGTTCTACAGCGCTTGCAACGAAGGGCGAATTCGTTCCGAGTGGCAGCTAACCTGTTGATCCATTTGCGGGCACTTTTGAGACATTTTTCTGAAAGCGTCTTGAAAAAAAAAGCGCAACTTGGCTGGGTTTTGATTGTCCAGACCGAACAAATGGGTAACGAAACGTGCCGCACACATGGAACCCGGCGCCGAGCGACGTCTGTGGGATGCGGGGTCTTTCGCGCGTCACGCGTATCTCGTCATCGAAAGAGCGGTTTTTGTTATGCTGTGCGGGGCGTCCTTATATGCTGGCGCGGTCCCGCACGAATTCAATTCGAAAGTCCCATCCACTTTCAAGTACAGCGTACAGCGCCTGCCGTGCCGCACCTGCATGACACCGCTTCAAGCGACGGGCGCAAGCTCATAGACGACGAAGGACTCGATCACGATCGATCGCTCATAGACCACGCGCGCGGCAAAGCCGGCTGTGCGGAACAGCGTGGCGAACAGTGTGAGATCCGAGTCCGACGAGAGCATCACATACATTCGTCCTCCGGTCGTAAGCCGCGCGCGCGCCTCTTCGAACAATGCCGAGACATCGCGATAGGCCGGCCCAGCATGCCAGCCGCGGTCGGCAAGGTCGCGCGGCTCGCCGGCATGTTTGGGTGGGCTCGACAGGATCACGTCGAAGCACGGCCTGGGCGCGACCGCCGCGAGCAAGTTCGAGCACAGCGCCGCGATCACCTCGCCGAAGCCGTTGGCGCGAGCGTTCTCGGCAGCATTCCGTGCGGCGCTTGGATTGATGTCGGTGGCGACCACCTGGGTGGCGCCGGCGCGAGCTGCTGCGAGCGCCAGGACGCCGGTGCCAGTGCCGACATCGGCGACACGTTTGCCCCGAAGATCAAGCCCCCCGATGAAGGCAGCGAAATACTCGCTCGACAGAAAGTAGCGCGGATGGAAGACTGTCGGCCGCACCGTCAAGAAGAAGCCCGCGGCATGGGTGACGTGACTGTGGCGGCGCGCCAGCACGAAGTGATACGACAGAAAATGCAGGATGCGGCGCAACGCCCGGCGGCAGGCTCCGTGTGACGCTGCGTTATGGCGGCGCGCAGCCAACTCCGGCTGCTCTATCGCAATCGGCCGCACTAAGTCTCTCTCCGCACTGCCACCAGATCGTCGATCGGGCCGTCTGCAGCGAGCGGCGCCGCCTTGCGCCGGAATAGGAACTGCAGATGGTGCCACAGCGAATGCGCATGCGCCGGATAGAGCTGCGGGCTGCGAGGCTGGGCATTGGGATCTATCAGGAGACCGCGCAGCTTGATCATCTCCCAGACCAGCGGATTCCAATCTCGCCACGCCCGTTGAGCTTCGTTCAGAAGGACGCCGGCCACCACCTCCGGAACCGGCCCGAAAACCTGCGGCACCCGGTCCGACATGCCGTTGTCGCGCAGGATGTTCCATTTTGAGAGGCCTCCCATCACCGGTGAACCCATGGCATAGACCACGCGGCCGATCCCGGCTTCGCGAATGCAATAAGCGCACATCGCGCAGGGCTCGATGTTGGTATATAGGCTGGAGCGACGGAGCCGGTCGACGCCCAACGTCTTTCGCGCCAGCGCAAGCGCTATGATTTCAGCGTGACGCGAGAGATCGGCGTCGCGGACCGTGCGGTTGATGGCTTCGGCGGCGATCCGGCCGTCGAGCGCGATCACCGACCCGAAGGGATACTCGCCTTTCGTCACAGCTAGGCGCGAAAGCTCGACACAGCGTGCCATCATCACCCTGTCGGTTGCGTCCATCGCCCCTGTCGGTTGCGTTGTACTCGGTTCGATATAGAAACAGGTCAATGTCCGTATAAATGCGTGCAGCGGCTTTAGGTTCCCGTACGGCGCACCATAAATGATAAAATTCCCTCATTCTCGTTCGCTCGCGTGACGGTTGTTCTGGCACATGCCACAGCACCCAAGTCGAATTAGCCACCATCGAGAGCCGTTCGACCGCGACCAAATGCGCACCGCGGCCCAATTAACGACCCGCTTAGTGCGTTCAAGTTCTCGCTTTGCTTGCTCGTCGATCGCGATAAGCGATTGATGAAGGCATCTGAATCGCTGCCGGTCGGAGTTAACGATGTTGAAAAAGCAAACTCGATAGCAAAGCATATCGGACCCTATTTTTTTCATGCTCGATCCCATTCCGCACGACCCATCCAAGTGACAACTTCCGACGCCGAGATTTTCAAAGAAGAAGGAACAGACGCCGCATCCAGCCGCAGCACGAGCGGAAACGGCGCCCCGCAAATTGTTAGAAAGGCGCCGAGGATGATCCAGTGTTCGGAAGCACGAAATGGACAAGTGCTACGCTCGAGACGCCTGCACCCCACGCCGGGTGTCCATAAAAAGCGAAGCCGCAGAGTGCTCAGTTGGCGGTCGAGATAGACGTCTCCACTTGAAGCCGCCCCCGGCTCACGAGCCGGCTCACGTCACTCTTTGTAGAGCCCATGATCGCCGCCTTGGCCGGCTTGTTGAACTGCAATTTGAACCCGACCATGCTCCGGAGTTTTCGGCATTTACCGATGAAACTCTTGGTCTTCTTCATGGTGAAGACCGTGAACAGATATCGGTGCCTTGGCTTTCTGGCGGACAGGGTCCGCGATAACCCGGATCCCCGAACTAGGTGCAATGTCTGCAGGCGCCGCCGGCAGGTTGCCGGCCCGGCTTCCTGCCTCCTCCGCGGGTCCAGATCGTGGCCGAAAGGTTTCTGCACCACTACCCGCGTGCCCGGAGCTGTACGGCTTGCCGTTGCAAGCTGCCACCTAACAGTGCCGAACAGCGGCCGCGAGATGGCGAGGTAGTGCGCGGGGATGTTGCGCGGTCCCTAGCTGCATCGGTAGCGCCTGAAACGTCGCCGCGTCGTCATAGCGACATCAGCTTAGCGGAGCAGCGTAGCGAACCTCGGCAAGGCTTCGGAATCGACCCCACCGTCAAGCTTCCCCAGACTGTCCGCACTCCAACTGCTTCAAGGTGCAACCTTCCTCATGACGCCAATGCGGACGTTCAACGTCCCGCGCTTCACCATCGGAGCGACGGCAAGATCTTCTAGAGTGGGCGATCGCCACTGGCGCCAAAAAAAACCGGCGCGCCGAAACAGTGTTAGGCCATGCCGCTGTTCCCTCGCGCCTACTCTGCGGGCTTCTCGAGATGCCCGCCGAACTCGTATCGCATCGCCGAGAGCAGCTTATCCTGGAACTCGGCGTTGCCGCGGGAGCTGAAGCGTTCGTAGAGCGCTGTACTAAGCACCGGCGTGGGCACGCCCTCGTCGATGCCCGCCTTGATCGTCCATCGTCCTTCTCCCGAGTCGGACACACGGCCGGCGAATCTCGCGAGTTTCGGGTCCTCCAATAGCGCGGTCGCTGTCAGATCGAGGAGCCACGAAGCGATGACGCTCCCGCGTCGCCAGACCTCGGCGATGTCAGCGAGATTGAGGTCATACTGGTAGTGCTCCGGATCGCGCAACGGCGTCGTTTCGGCGTCGGCCTCGTGCGATAGCTTGCCGACGTTCGCCGACCGCAGCACGTTCATCCCTTCGGCGTAGGCGGCCATGATGCCGTACTCAATGCCGTTGTGCACCATTTTCACGAAATGGCCCGCGCCGTTTGGCCCACAGTGCAGATATCCCTGCTCGGCGGTACCTTGCGCCTTCGCCCGCCCGGGCGTGCGGTCGATGTTGCCGATACCGGGCGCGAGCCGAGCGAAGATGGGATCGAGGCGCTTCACCACTGCGTCCTCGCCACCGATCATCATGCAGTAGCCGCGTTCGAGGCCCCACACACCGCCGCTCGTTCCGACGTCCACGTAGTGGATTCCCTTCGGCGCGAGCGCTTTCGCGCGACGAATGTCATCGACATAGTAGGAATTGCCGCCATCGATCAGGATATCCCCCGACTCTAGATGCGGCAGAAGGTCGGCGACGGTCTGGTCCACGACTGCCGCAGGCACCATTAGCCACACCGCACGAGGTTTCGTCAGCTTCTTCACCAAGTCCGCAGGCGACGACGCACCGGTCGCCTTCTCCTTGGCAAGCTCCTCTACCGCCTTGTGCGACATGTCGAACACTACGCAGTCGTGGCCGCCTTCGATCAGTCGGCGCACCATGTTGGCCCCCATCCGGCCCAGTCCAATCATTCCCAGTTGCATGACTAACTCCTTTTGATCGTAAATCCGCTTCGCATTTCAGAGCGAGGCACGGCCGCCCACATCGCTTCGTACAAATCTCGGTTAAACCCTCCTCTCATGTCTTACGCCGGGCGGCACCAGCGACAATTGGCGACCTGGCAACCCTGCGCGACTGCGGCGTCCCCTGTTCCCATGCGCGAAAGCCACCTAGAAACGCATTGTCGTTGGCGCCAAGGCGGCAACCGGTAGGGATCGCCTTCAGGAGTTTTGCATTACCCCCGCCTAAGACGACTTCGTCGGGCTCGACTGCCGCGACCAGCCTCTTGATCACGTCCGCGACGTACTTGCGCCACTTTTTCTTGCCGAAGCGTTCCAACCCGCGGACCCCGACGTAAGTCTCGTACGTGCCTTTGCGGTAGGGAAGGTGGCCCAGTTCCAAGGGCTCGGCGATGCCATCGACGATGAGCGTGGAACCGAGCCCAGTGCCCAGGCCCAGGAAAAGCATTTTGCCGCGCTTGTAGCTGCCGAGCGCCTGCATCGCCGCGTCGTTGAGCACGCGCACCGGGCATTTGAAAGCGCGACCGAAATCGAACCCCACCCATCCGCTGCCGAGGTTGTGCGGCTCAGCTATTACCCGGTTGTGCAGCACCACCCCAGGATACCCGATCGACACGACATCGTACTTCCAATTGCGCGCGAGCTGCTTCACCCTCGTCACCATCTGCCGTGCAGTCAGCGTCGGACCGGAGGGGAACTCCCTTTTTTCCTTTTGACCGGTGGCCAGGATCTTCACGTGTGTGCCTCCAACATCGATGACGAGAACGTTCATTGACTAGCTCGCTTTCGGCAAATATCCGCGACCAGAATCGCGGCGAGCTTGCGGGTTTCGCTCATTGCCCGTGATCCCCTCTACAACAAAATCTAGCATGCAAAGCATGCGAGGTTAATCGGGAGCCGGCGAGCGATCCAATTTAGCGCCAAGAAAGCCCGTCGGCCGCTCGGCGGCTTGCGCTAGTGACGCCTCGGGGCGCGGCTTTCGGTCAAGCACCTTCGCGAGATTCGCGGGATCGCAGCGAACCTGAAGCGCCAGTTTTTTGAGGCTCCTGCGGGGAACTCGCCTCCGGGTAAACCCCAATACACCCTCGGTCCTCATTTGGCAGACTCAACCTGCCGAATGGGGAGGAGCATTCATGGCCTTCAGGTTCAACAACCGCAATCGGCCGCGGACATCGCCGGCTCACCAGTCGGCGCCATTATGCCAAAGGCATACGTTGAAACAGTCGGAGACTCGCGTTTATCCGGGGCTGACCCCTGGTGAAACGGTGAAACGGCCCCCAAGGACGCCGACTTCTCGCCTTTACGTACGCACGTACTGGCCCAAAGCAGCGATCCTCGAGGAGCGTGGATACCACCCCGTGATACATAATTACAAACTAATCGACCTGGTGATTTTCGTCACCGAGCCAGTGAAGAAACTGCGAGGGCACACGATGAAAGAACCGCAACTGCTGAAAGCATTGATGCTCAACGCCGGCATGCCGGACGACTCAGACCGGAAGACTAGGAAAGGTTACAAGGTTCTGCCGATTTGGAAATCCAAGCGGCCGACCCCGACACGTTCTCGACGAGCACCGCGACGCCCGGCTCAACTCGCATACCGAGCGGCAACATCGAAGGGGAGTCATTGGTCGTCAGGGTATCCAGGCTCGGACCGGGCTTGCGGTCGGCATCTGGACGCGTGGGAAAACCAGCTTTAGGCGACACGTGTCACGGCGACAATGTCATTGTCTGATTGCTATACGCCTGGGCTTATATTTGTTCGGGATCGCCCTTGCGTGGTGTTGCGTTCGTTCAACAGCGGCTATGGCGCAGTCGGATTCGTTGCCACCGCCACGGCTAACCTTCGCTGATTGGTTTTCGCCCGAGTACCACCACATCAAAACCACCCGCGGCAATGAGGTAGTCGTTCGCGGATATTTCCCGTGGCAACTGGATGGGATCGACATGCTCACTCGAATCTCGACGCCTTACACGACGTCGTCGCCGGGTAAGTCTGTGCCTGGGCAAAGCTTGATCCCACCGGCTTTGGCGACATGGAGATCTATAGTCTTGCGCAATGGCAATGGAGCTGGGGGCAAACGAGTCTCGGTCCACTCATTATGTTTCCTACAGGAACACGTTCAGGTGTCGGCAAAGGTCAATGGACCGCTGGCCCTGCGGGTGGCGTAAATTTTAAGGATGGCCGTTGGACATTCGGTGCATTCACCCAGAACTATTTTTCGTTCGCGAGCAACCCAGGGGTCACGCCGATCGCGAGAACAAAGTTGCAACCGATCGTCGATTTGTCGTTCGACGACAGCTGAAGCGTTGGCACATCCGACATGAATTTCAATTATAATTGGAGCAGGAGCGCATTCAGCAATATTCCGCTGGGGGTCGAGCTCGGTAAATTTTTCAAAATTGGTAACGAAGACGTTAAGCTGACGGGCCAGGTAGAATACAATTTCGCGATTACTTCAGGTGCATCCGGCTGGACCTTACGCTTGACGTGGCAATTTATACTGCCGCGATTCTACTGAACCGAAGGGTCCACTGCTCCCGGGGGTTGTTCGTGCTGCGAGCCCTTTAGGAGACTAGGGTTTGTACCCAGATAAATAGTTGAGCGGCAAGGCGAAACATGATTCACCATGACTGGAGGTGGATCATGCGGTTTGATTTGAGCGACGAGGAGTGGGGACTTCTGGAGCCGTTGATTCCGAAAGCGCGTAAGAGTGCGCGGGCGGACGACCGGCGGGTGATGAACGGGATCTTCTATGTGCTTCGCACGGGCATGCCGTGGCGTGATCTGCCGGAGCGCTATGGTCCCTACACGACGATTTACAATCGCTTCAATCGGTGGTCGCGGCGCGGCATCTGGAAGAAGATCTTTGATCGGCAGGCTGAGAGGTCACGCGATAGCCTACATATGATCGACAGCACGATCGTGAAAGCACACCGTGCGGCTAGCGGCGCAAAAGGGGGGAGAAAAACCAAGCGATCGGCATCAGCCGGGGCGGTCGCTCGACGAAAATCCACGCGGTCGTCGACGGCAAAGGCCGTCCGCTCAACTTTGTCGTGACGGGTGGGCAGGTCCATGACAACCAAGTCGTTGGCGAAGTTCTCAACACACCCAGATCACCGCTGGCCGTCACCGGCGACAAAGCTTACGACAGCGAGAAAGTGCGTGAGGAAATCAAGGACGAGGGCGCTCTGCCAGTCATTCCAAGCCGCCGCACCGCCACCAAGAAAGCCTATTGCCCCAAGCGGATCTATCGGCGCCGGCACAAAATTGAAAACTACTTCTGTCGGGTCAAGGATTGGCGGCGCATTGCGACGCGCTTCGACAAGCTCGCCAGAAACTTCCTGGCTACCAATCACCTCATCGGCGCACTTTACTGGATCAAGATATGAGTCCAGACCCTAGTCAGCTTTTCGGCACCATTTGCGAATATTCCGAGGTCGTAGAGATAGGGATCGGCGTGCCCTTGGCTCATATGGTCCGACATCATCCCGGTTATTTCGGAGATCGGTCGCCAATTTGGTAGGTTGGGCTTCCCACCCGGGCTGATTGCCCCTCGGCAAAGCTTTCCTCGACCAGATTGGTGAGTAACTCCATGTCGCCGCCCATGCGCGCCGACAAATAAGGCATATATTCAAAAAAGACGAGATCGGCACCGGCATGACCTTCTGCCCACCGGCGAAGATCCGCGCTTCCGCCCCTTGCGTGTCGAGCTTGATCGCCAGTGGCGGCGAAAGTGGGCCGTTCTCGAGCAAATCATCAAGCCGCATCGCACGCACTTTGATGATCAGGCGCGGCGCCTCATCGTAGAGCCCATTCGCGCGGGAATAGTGCACGCGGTGGTCCCTATGGTTAAATGAGTCCAAACCATCACCCGAACCTATCTCGTGTTGGACCGAACCGGGGTCCACGAGCGTGAAATCAAGTCTGTGAAGGGCATCGAGACATTTGCGAATGGTCGCCTGCGAGGAGACGATCGCTGGATGCAGCCGCCCATTTGCTGTTCAGAACGGTTTCCTCGTATTTGACGAAGTCTTCTGGCTCGGCCAATTCTGAAGCCCGCGGTCGCGCTCCATGGAGCTTTCTCGGCCCCCTCACGAGGAACATGTCCCGTCCCAGATTTGCCAGGACTGGCAGCGGTCGGGGCAGCGCGAACAGAACCTCGGCAATATCCGCCGCCCCAATCATCGTCGTCGGCCTCGAAATCGAAGCGACCGCGAACGTATTCCCTGCCGAAGAATTCGGTCTTCGCAACCAGCAAAGGTCCAATTCTCACGCAACCCTGTCAGTCTTCTACCGCAGTGCTGTGTTGAGGACGCGTCCGAATAGGCCGTCTTGTGCAGGCCTTTGGCAATGGTGCAGCCGATCGTTCCATTCGGCGGCGTTTGCGTTGCCACCGCGCTCGCTCTCGCGCCGGGGGGCACACCGCCGGGATCCGGTTTGCCGATTTCGGCCTCAAATCGAACTGACCTCATCTCGAAGCGCGGCAGGGCGTCCCATCTATCTGCTGGGGCGCGGATCCTCAGCTTCTAGCGCCGTCCTATCGTAGCGACCATCGCCATAAGTCTGGCACGCAGTGCATCTTTGATGCCCAACCGCTTAGTCGAACATCAAGTCGATCTAGCTCGTAGTCACCAGTGTTGATGCCCGTACCATTCCTCGACCTGTTTGCGTGCGGCATCTTTCGCAATGCCATAGCGTTCTTGGATCATCCCTTCCAATTGATCCTGCCGGCCGCCGATGACGTTAAGATCGTCGTCGGTTAGTTTTCCCCATTGTTCTCTGATTTTGCCTTTCATCTGCTTCCAGTTTCCTTCGATCCAATTCCAGTCCATCTACGTTCTCCTTGCTGAGCTTGAGGGATCAGCTAAAGTCTGAACAACGCCACACCGCGGTGAGCGTTCCCTGTAGCGATCGAGAGTGCTGCCTTTTCCACATGCACGGGAACTGTCCTGGATGCTTTCTCCAATTCTTAAGCAAAACGGGCCCCTTAAACGCGATATGATACCGGCGTCGCCGCGCTAGACCGCTCATGCATTCCGCTCATAAGTTCTCTAGCGATCTTCGTCGTCGCAACATGGAATATTTGTGTGGCTCCGGAACTGGTCGGTGCCCATCGAGTTGTTTTTATCGCCGATGCACGAAACGTGAGGCGGAACTCCAATGCGGCTTCTTCTTCTCATCATCGTTATTCTCCTACTCATCGGCGCGCTGCCGACCTGGCCCTATAGTTCGGGCTGGGGTTACTATCCTGCGGGCGGCCTCGGGACAATTCTGGTCGTGGTTCTCATTCTCGTGTTGGTTGGGGTGCTATAGCAATTGTGATCACGGTACGGACGAATACCGCGGTCGAAATCGCCTCGGCGAAACTGTTTAACTTGCGCAACGGATCCTCGGCGGCGGCGCATCGGCATCCCTTCGGCTCTTCCATCTTTTTCAACAGCTGCCCACCTCGCCTCTATCCAGCGCGATAGCTCGCGGGCTTGGCTTGCGCTCCGAGTTTCGAGCTTGGCGATCACACCTTAAGGGAGGCAGCGCGCTATCCTTTTTGACGGGGTGCGACCGTTTCAAGACTTGGTGATGTCGGTTCCCAACGTCGTGGCCGGCAAAATTTTTCCGTGGAACATTCTTCTGCGCGCCGAGATCGCCGTATGCATCCGTCCGACATCGCCCAGCATCAGCCAAGAATGACGATGTGGTGTCCCAATCGCGTTTCTCGGCGATTTCGACCCATGTACGATGCCAATGTCAAGTGCGAGATATGCGGTACTTCTTTTAAGTTCTCACTTCATTGCACTATAGCATGCGCAGACCGCATCCGAACGACGAGGAAGAAAAACGGTATACCACCTGCAAAGCACGATGCGACGGCACGGCGGCGTGATTTTAAGAGCGACGCTACTGTGCCTCATCGGTGCGGGGGTGTATGCGCACGAGGCCGACCTGACACACCTGCCGCTCGGAGACGGCAAGATTTCGCAAGAGCCGAAGAGGGGCTGGATCTGGCCCTGCCGCATCGATCCCGCGGCAGGCGGCGCATGGCGTGACGGCCCCTGGATCGACAAGCATGCTAGCACTTTCGATTACACAAAGAAGGCGGTCGTGCCCGGCGACATCCAGTGGCCTAGCCATTACATCATCGCGCTCAAAGGTGCGGTACGAAGGTTTACGACCAACGACCTCCCCAACCATGCCACGGGTGTTTTCCCAATCCCCTCGGACAGCGAGGCCTATCAATACGACCGCAATCCCAACAGCATTCTCCCGCACCACATCTCGATCGATCTGCCGACGGATCCGGTGCCGGCGGCGAAGCCGAGTTGCGCCCCGGGCGCTGTCGGCATCCTGATTTCGGGCGCCGTGTTGTTCAATGCGCTCGACGCGCCGGGCCGCGACGCCGTCGCCCACGAGACACAGGACAAATGCCAGGGCCATCCGCCCCCGGGCGGCGTCTACCACTATCACTGGATAACGACCTGCATCGACGATAAGCGCGAGCCCGACGGCTCATCGGCGATCGTGGGCTATGCGCTCGATGGTTTTGGCATCACGGGGCATTACGGCCAGGACGGCAAGGTCATGACCAACTCCGATCTCGACGCATGCCATGGCACTGTCTCAACGATCATCTGGGACGGCAAGCCACGGCGCATGTACCACTATGTCGCAACTTGGGAATATCCGTACACGATCGGCTGCATACGTGGCACGTTCCGGCGCGAGGACGTGATGAAAATCGGCGGTCCGCCGCCCGGCTCTTTTGGCGGGCAGCGCAGGCCGAATTAGTTTCGTCGCCGACTGCCGGGACAAGAACATGCTTGGCGGCCTTTGATCTCGGCGGATTGATATCGAGTGGACCAGCCGCGATCGGCGTCGCCGCCAAGATGGCGAAGCTACTGTACCGCACTGCCTGAACCGCAGTGCCTGAGGCGGACAAGGCTTGCAGCATGTTTAAACCAAAGCTCGAACTATCGGAACTTGACAATAGACTGATTCAATTCGTCCACCTTAGTCTGGTCACCTATCTCGGGCTCATGTTTGGTGTGACTTGTTGGTCTCGGTTCCGGACTGCCGCCCCCTGCGTGCGCGGATCATCGGTGGGATCGAGATATTCAAGGCCGAGCGGCCCGGTCGCCGTGACTTGAGTGATATATTCGCCGGACTTAGCCCAGTGGAAATGTGCCGCATTGCCGGCAGGACGATGACGCTGCCTGGTGGATAGGCCCGCACCTTTTCTCCATCAAATGTCTCGCCCAAGCCGATATAGAAGGCGCCGGACACGACGGTGTAGATGCGATCTTCCGGATGCCGATGCGGCATCAGTTTTGCGCCACCGGGTGCCTTTACTCTAATGACATCGGGTCCAGGCTTGGAGGGATCGCCGACGAGGACTGCGAGCCGAACCGAAGACGGAAACGCCGAAAAAGGTTTCCAGTCAATGTCTTCGGGAAGGATGGATCTGAAGACCGCAGGACCTGGCTGATGAATTTGGGTCATTTGCGTCCCCTCGGCCTTTCATCCCGACGGCAAACCAATGTGCAATGCTGGCTCCGCCGGGATCGATTGGCATCTTGTGTAAGCGTTTGCCGACGGCGGCAAAGTCGCCTTGGCTATAACGTGGACGATCGCCGTTCCTCGAGCGCAACCATCGCGGAGGTTCCGAGTTCTTCGTGAGATGAACGCGATGGTCGGCGGCTCGTTCATACGGATCGCCTGTGGTGATTATTGCAAACCTGGAGGTTCCACCTCACCGTCACTCAGCGCAGGCAAAGTTCATTGCGTCTTCGGAATTGCCATGACCCATATATTGAGCGTGTTTCGGCCAGGCACAGAGCGGCCGACTGCGCCCTGGTAAAGCGATGCCGGTGGCGATGGCATAGTCCGGTGCCTTGCCCTTCTCCACCCAATTCACAACCGCACCCAAGAGATCGAAACTATCGAGCGCGGCCGGACCACCGCGGCAATGCTCCATGCCGGGGACGAAAAAGAAGCGGGCCGATTGCGCGCGCACTCGGTCCATGCCACCGGTCTCCTTTGCCATGCGCTGATAGTATTCGAGCGTCGCGAGCGCCGAGAACCACGGATCGCTGGTGCCGTGGAAATGAAGAATCTTGCCGCCTCGCGCGAAAAAACTGTTGAGATTGGTCCAGTTCACCGTGTCGGTGAGCTGCTGCACGCCGTCCGCTTCGACACGCTGGACTGCACCATCGACATCAACGGTCTTATGGTATCGCGGGCCAACGGGACTCGTTCCGCCACTGGCGAGGATGCCGGGGCGGACACCCTCGGCCGCGATATCACTATCCCAGGGAAACCCCTGATAAACCTGACGGCCGTGCAAATCTTTGGGTCCGGCGAATGCGGTCTTCAGCGCGTTCACCTGGGTGGCGCTGAGACACGAATCGGTTTTCGGTCCGGCGCATTGCAGCACCTTGGGGTCAAAATGGCACTGCCCCACGTTGAAGATCATCCCGTCCTTGAGGCCATCCAGCGCATCGCAGGCCTTCATGACGGCGTCGACAACCAGCTTCCGGTCGAGCGCTGAGAACACTTTGTCCGGTTGGGGCGTGCCGGACAAATCCGTTGGCGCGATGCCCGTCATGACGTGGTTAAACCAAACGAGAGCGATAGCGGAGAACCCGACATCCATGGCGGGGTCGCCCACGACGATGCCATCAAACTCCTCGGGCAGTCGCTCCGAGGCCTCCATGCCTTCGCGGCCGCCGGTCGAGCAGCCCGCGAAATAGGAATGCGCCGCAGGCCGGGCGTAATAGTGGGCGATAATCTCCTTGGCGACGGCGGTCACCTTGCCGACTGAGGCGTTGGCGAAATTGAGCGCCGCTTCCTGATCCTTGAAGAAGGCGGGGTCAAACACCGCGCCCTTATGGCCGCTGTCGGTCGAGACCACGGCGAAGCCGCGTGCGAGAGCCGGCGTATCGCCCGCCGCCGCGGTGCCTAAGGGCGGCAACACCGAGCCGTTAAACCCGCCACCGCCTTGAAACAGGAACCGACCGTTCCATTGGTCGGGCAGTGCGACGGCAAAGCCAATGGCGTAGCGGACGCCGCCGCGGCCGACGCGCTCTTCAAAATCACCCTCCGCCCGGCAGTAGGGCGGGATCGCAACCCGAACCTTCATCGGAAAGGGCGGCATATATTGGACCGTATCCGGCGGCGATTCCGGCACCGCTGTGGCCTTGGCAATCGTCATCGTCGAGCCGGTTAAGTGGAGACCAATGAGATCGGCGCAATGCATGGCCGGCGGGATCCGGTCGGTGCCCGCAATTTGTGCGCCGGCAGCCGTCACCTCGCTCAGAGCCGCTGCCGCAAGAACGGAAAAGCCGATCACAAACAGCCTCATCGCCTGCCTCCCGATCTATCAATGAAATCATTTAGCTGAACTGCGTTCGCTCGCTGCTCCGAACCTAGCCCACGATCTGAAGGATCCTACCAGGAAAGGGCACTGACCCGGTCTGCATGGACCGCGGGGCATCCTGGACACGACGCAGTGCTCCGATCTCTTCGCGGGCGACACGGCTACAACCGGCGTTCTTGGGCGTCGGTTGGCAGTCTCGCTTTGGCAATGCCAGCAAACTGCTCGAAACGAAAAGAGATATCGCGGGTCACCGGAACGCTGCACAGGTTTAGCACGTTGGCGTCGCGCCTGGTCGCCGGGGCCCCTTCCAGAGTGAGATCGGTCACCCGCTTGCTATCGACAACATAAGATCGAGAATTCCTGCCGATGCGCGGCGCAGGCTCGAAGGTAACTGCGTAATGGCGTTAGTTAAGGTTCCCTCCCGCAATCACCCGAAAACATCTGCGGCGACACGCCTGAGCCCACGCCCGTGATGAGCGTGCTCATGGAGGTTCGCCATAAATCTCTGCGATGAGGTCGTCAGGCCGGTCACGCCGCGAACCCAACCAGCCGCGCTATCCCGGCCGCAACTGCTCACTGTGCGTTGTAGTACCCTGCGGCCGGTCCCGGCATCGGTCGCGGTGTCGCCGGCACCGCCTCCCAGTGTTCGCGACACGATTTAACATAGGGGTAGTAGGCGTTCGACGAGGGACAGAAATACCAGAAACTCTGCGTTGGGGGCGGGCCCGCGGCGTAAACGGTCGGCGCGTAGGCATAATCGTCGTAATCGGGATAATCCCCATATCCCCAAAACGGATCATATCCCCAGAAAGGGTAGCCGTAGAATCCGTAGACAAAGCCCCGGCCATGAAACTCGTGGCCCGAGGAACCATGGCCATGGCCACCGCCGCCAGTATGCCACCCGTTACCACCACTACCACCCCGGCCGCCGCCTCCAACCATGCCGCCGCCTCCACCCCCGCCGCCGCCGCCACCACCCCCGCCGCCCCCGCGAGCAAAGGCGGGTGCTGCTAGTGCCAGCAGCAGCACTGCGAGCATTGCGGTTCTCGCTAGCGTCGGAAATCGGTTAGTCATTCGCAGCCTCCTTTCGGGGCTACCCGGAGTGCATGGCTGGTCGCCTTCGGTACGCAACTCTTTTCTTCTCTTCTTCGGCCGCGCTTGACAAATTACAATCCAGGTCCGACCAGTGCTCACCGTGAATGCGCGATCATTCGCATTAAATCGGTTTTGCGCGCAACGACCCGATGGACGTCACATTATCATGCCGCATTGTCGTGGGGGAGGTGGTCACCGGGGCGAGTGAGTGCAATTGTGGCGGCAATGAATTCGATCGGCGGAGCCAATCAATCTCATCCTCGCCTTCAGACCGGGAATTCTGTGTTCTCGAGGCAAAAGGCAGAAACCGCCATCGGCATCCGCCGCAACGAGCCGCCTATTATCTGAAGCCGAAACCAGATTGCTTGTGGCACCAATTCTGGAAGGTTTGGGCTCGGGCGAAGCCTGCACCTAGCGCGCTTCGCTGTCGGGGGATGACGCATCTTTGTTGAATTGCTCCGCTGCGCTCGCAAGCTCGGTAACGCCCACGGCCACGCTGAGGAGGTGACTTCCGCCGCCCAGTATGACGCCGCGTAGCGGCGTTACATCGGAAAAATCGCGTCCATAACCGATCACAATATGCTCATCGGATACGACGAGATTGTTAGTGGGATCAAATTCGATCCAGCCAAGCTCGGCACCGCACCACGCCGAAACCCAGGCGTGGCTCGCATCGGTGCCGGTATGACCGGTGTCGCTCTCGGCCGGTCGTGTACTGATATAGCCGGAGACATAGCGCGCCGGTAGCCCCAGGCCCCTCAAGCCGGCAATCATAATATGGGCAAAATCCTGACAAACGCCCTCGCCGAGTGCAAATATTTCGGCAACACCCGTCGAAATATTGGTCCGATTTGGCACATACGAGAAATCGGCATTGATGCGCGCGTTGAGCTCACGCAACGCTTCGACGATCGGACGTCCCTTCGGAAAGGAGTGGGCGGCGTAGAGCGTGGCTTCCGTCTCAATCCGAGCAAGCGGCGAACTGTACACGAACTCGGCGACCGGCGTCGGCGAAGCGAAGCCGTCGAGCCGCATTGCCGACCGTAGCTCCTCCCATGCTGGGCCGGGTAAGCGCGAGGGATTCTCGGGGACGACTTCGATTGTTGCCGCCAACGTCACAGCAAAATGGTCATGAGTGGTTTCGATCGCGGCGCGGTAAACGATATTGCCGAAATGGTCGGAAAAGTCAGCGAGCGTCGCCGGCGGCGGGTCGATCGTCAGCTGACGGTCGAGCACGTGCTGGCGGGTCAGGTTCATTGGCATCAAACGGATCATATGAATACCGAGAACGACCGGCGCGCTGTAGCGATACAGGGTCTCGTGACTGACTGCGTAACGCATCAGGCAATCCGATCCTGCGATCGGCGATGCATGATCCCGCTTAGCCGCGTTGATGCAACATGACTGAAGAACCCGCGAGTGATTCCGTCGGACAGCGCAGTGAGCGAAGCGGTTGTCATGTCGAGCAGTACCTGCAGCGAGAGAATGGTTTCCTCGGCGAGTTCGGGCCGAGAGATCTCGAAGGCGAACGCTTCGATCGCGGCGATGGGTTGCTGCAATGCTAGCAGCCCGGCTAGCTCCGCGCCGATCGTCGCTTGGGTCTGAAGGATCTGTTCGATCCGTCGCAGTTGGAATATCAGCGAACGCGGATTGGTGCGATCCGCAACCACCAATTCGAGCGCACGCGACAAATGCGGCTCGATCCGGTAACGCAGCAAGTAGGCGCTGCTGGCGTCGCCCAGCTCCAGTGCCAGATGTAGGCCAGCCTCGAATTGGCTCGCGGGGCCGGCCATGACGCCGCGGGTCATGCCCGCGACATCGATGCCCCGCTGGAGGCG
Source organism: uncultured Alphaproteobacteria bacterium (assembly GCA_963804725.1). Lineage (GTDB taxonomy): Bacteria > Pseudomonadota > Alphaproteobacteria > ATCC43930 > CGMCC-115725 > JAATGI01. Next base: position 1,414,672 of record CAWDRN010000001.1, read on the forward strand.
TCGTCCGAGATCGAGGAAACGCCAGCCAGCGCCGCGGATCATGTTCTCCGATGCCAGTCCTGCGAACGCGGCAATATCGTTGACCGTGCGGTCCACAGCTTCGATTAGCACATCAGGACCGCGTCGGCTGGTGCCAAATCGTGCGAATGACCTTCCGGTTATGCGGTGCAGCGTATGCCATAGATCGAACGACAATTGATCGCGTACGGCCACGGTCAGCCGGCGGATCGAATCGACACAGCTTCGCAAGGTGGTGCCATCGGTTGCGGCGTCGGCAAGTCCGTTGCCGAACATCGAGCCGTCGGGCGCCGCCGACACCATGGTTCGCGGGATCCAACCGGTTTGAGCAAGCGCTTGCGCCAAGCGCGCGAGTTCGGCGTGGTCCCGCGGGCTCATGCCCCCGGATACCAGCCGGCGGAACGCCGCTTTGAACTGGCGCATACCCGCGTCGAGCCTCTCGACATAACGGCCGAGCCAATAAAGATCGTCGGCTGTGCGGCTGCGCAGAACCGCTTCCTCCCATTCGCTCGAAGCTGAGGGCGGCGCCGTTTTCGCGATCGTTCCCACTTGTTGGTCGTCACCGGCGAGCACCCAGACGTCCTTGGTGATACCCCCCGGCCGCAATGCACCCGCATAGATCGATTGCCCGGTAGCGACGCGCGCGACGCCACCTGGCAACGGCGACCAGTCGCCACCATCCCACAGGCACGGTACGCGCAGCACTATGGGCTGCGGTGACAGGATCGTCTTCGTCCGTTCGAGATCGATCGAAAGACATGGAGCTTGGCTCGGCGCCATTTTTTCGCGCGCAACAAAATTGCCAGGATCGGCCAGTAGCTGCTGTTGAAACGCGGCGCGCTCTTGCGCCGACAAAAGATCCGGCTCGGTCAGTACCGGATCGAGCTCGAAGACCGACTGAAAGGCAAATTTGTCGAAGGCTGCCAATACTTGGTCCAACGCATGTTGCTGACCACACCACCAAGTCGTTACCGCAGGCAGGCGCAATTTCTCGCCGAGGAGTCGCCGGCACAGCTGTGGCAGGAACGCGGCGAGTGCCGGCGTGCCGACCAGCGCCGTCCCGGGCATGTTAAGGATCGCGACTTGACCGCGCCGCGCGACGCCTATCAACCCAGGAACTCCCAGCTCGGACTCCTCGCGCAATTCCAATGAATCGCAATAGTCGCCGTCGACGCGCCGGTAAATTACGTCGATGGCAACGAGGCCTTGCACAGTCTTGAGAAAGACGCGGTCGCCGCGAATCGTCAGATCGGCGCTTTGCACCAATGTGATGCCAAGCTCTCGCGCCAATAGGACATGCTCGAAATAGGCGTCGTTATAGGGCCCTGGCGTGAGCAGTGCGATTCGCGGTTGTGGGGACAGGGCGGCCCCGACCCCACGAATGCTCTGCTGCCACAGTTCGATGAATGGTTCGAGGCGGCGCACCTCGATCGCTCGAAACGCCTCTGGGAAAACCCGCGCCAGCATGTTGCGATTGTGGAGCGCATAGCCGACGCCGGCTTCCGCCTGCGTGCGGTCGGAAAATACCCGCCACTCGCCGTTCGGCAGTCGGATCAGATCGGCGGCGTAGACATAGAGTTGTGGCGCGCCGCCGACCGGCTCGACTTGACAAAGCGGACGCAGGAACGCCGGGTTCTCGAAGACCAGGCGCGGTGGAATCAGCCCTTCTTCGAGGAGATCCTGAGGGCCATAGAGATCGGCGAGGATTGCGTTGAGCAAGCGCGCGCGTTGAACGAGGCCGCACCTAAGATTCTGCCACTCCGGTTCGGGCAGAATTAGCGGCAATAGATCGAGCGCACGAGTGGCCGCCACCACGCCAGGCTCGTGCAGGGCAATGAGCTCGTCGGCGGCCGCAATTTGCGTCGCGGCTCGCATCTGTTTCTCCGCGAGCCTTTGCGGCGAAATTCCCCATACTGTCTGCGACAGCGTGCGCCAGTGCGGGCGCACAGACCCTTCGCCCGTCACCATTTCATCGAATGAGGAGACCAAATCTTCGATTTCCTTCACTCCACGGGACCCCACGGTCGGCTGTTCGCAGTAGCGATGCTGACGCAATTCTGAGTTTGGTCAAACGTAATTGAGCAAATCCAGCCTCACCGAATCGGGACCTGAATCGGCCTATTCATCGGCGACAAACAATTCCGGTCGCTGCCAGATCGGCTCGCCATCCCGGCGCCAGAAACAGCCGAGCGCGCCCAGCCGGCAATTGCTCGCCCGGATACCATTTCCCTTGCCCGCAATGCAGCAGGTAGCCGGACGACACGATCCGAGCCCAAGGCGAGCGTCTCTTCAGGAGACCGGGTGCCGGGCTCCGGCCGCACGATGTAGCGGACATTCTTTCGGATCCGGTGATTGAGTGCGGCGAGAAAATCCATCGTCCGACCCGACGGCTTGTCGACATCGCACAAGTGGCGTTGTAGTACCGATCCGGTGGACGATACATTCCGGCAAGGCAACGGATCCTGTTCGAGCGCGCCCTCATACTCGAACGGCACGGTTTCGGTCGAGGATTCAAGAATGAAATCGAACGGATTGGGGACCGTCATATCGGCGACGAGATCGACCGTCACGGCGAGATGGCTGATTTTCTCCGGGAAAACCACACGCGCCAGGAAATTGCCCTGCGGGTCCGGTAGCCAATTCATAAAGTGATTGGACGGTTCGATCTTGAGCGAATGCGCGAGAATCGGTGTCCGGACGTGGGGCGCCGGGCGAAGGCGAACCAAATGAGGGCCGGGCGACACCGACCGGTCGTGGCGGTAGTCGATACGATGATGGAGCGCAACTTGAATAGTCACAGGCGCGTTCCCTCAGTCGCGGCTATGGTCGCCAATCCCTGGAAGCGAGCAAGATGCGTGCCACGCCGTGATCGATATCGGCGTGCTCTAGGCGCGGACGCATCTCATGATGAATTCTTCGTCTCGCTGAGGCCAAACAAGGCAAAATTGCCGCCGATCGCCGCGGTGTTGACCGTCAGGGTCTGTTCGACCGCGAAACGCGGCAGATAGTGCGGCCCCCCGGCCTTAGGACCGGTTCCAGAGAGTCCGGTACCGCCAAACGGCTGAACGCCCACAACGGCCCCGATCATGTTTCGATTGACGTAAACATTGCCGATCGGCAATCGCCGGACGATTCTCTTAACAATTCCTTCGAGCCTCGAATGAATGCCCAAGGTCAGCCCGTATTCCTTGGCGGCGATCGTATCGAGCAAAGTCTCGAGCTCGGCCGCCCGATAGCGGAAGACATGAAGGATGGGTCCGAATATCTCTTCGCTCAATTGCTCGACTGTTTCGAGTTCGAATACGTGAGGTGCCACATATATGCCCGATGCCGGCGTCGTCCCAGCAAAGTGAGTCGTGGCGACCCGCTTCATTATCTCGATATGATGATCGAGTCGCTCTTTGGCGGCGAGATCGATTATGGGGCCGAGATTGATCGAGAAGTCGCGCGGATCACCGACTTTCAATTCTGCGGTCGCACCGGCAATCATCGCTATCATCCGATCCGCAATGTCCTCTTGAAGACAAAGAAGACGCAAAGCAGAGCAGCGTTGACCGGCCGAGCGGAAGGCCGAGGCGATGACGTCATCGGTCACTTGTTCCGCCAGCGCGCTCGCGTCGACGATCATGGCGTTGATTCCGCCCGTCTCAGCAATGAGCGGAACCCTTGGCCCTTCCTTCATTGCCAGGGATTGGCTAATGCGGCCAGCCACTTCCGTCGATCCAGTAAACACGACGCCGGCCGTCATGCGATGCTCCACTAGCTGCGCGCCGACCGATCCATTTCCGGGCGCGAACTGGAGCGCGGTTAGCGGCACGCCCGAACTCGTGAAGCAGCCGTACGGCCTCGGCCGCGATCAGAGGGGACTGCTCGGCCGGCTTGGCAACGACAGCATTCCCCGCCATTAGCGCCGCCGCGATCTGCCCCAAGAAAATTGATAGCGGAAAGTTCCATGGCGAGATCGCGACAAAGACGCCACGCCCGCGCCAGCGCAACGCGTTGCTCTCGCCAGTCGGTCCATTGAGCGCCTGGTCGCGATCGAATAGCCGGCGGCCCTCGGCGGCATAGTATCGACAGAAATCGACAGTCTCACGCACCTCCTGAACGGCGTCTTCAAGTGTCTTGCCGCCCTCTATCTGCAGCAGGTGAATAAATCGTGCCCGACGCCGCTCAAGGCGATCGGCCGCCCGCTCCAAAGCGGCAGCACGGCGCTCCACTGGTGCTGCATCCCATTCGGGGAATCCCGCAGCAGCCGCGGCCATCGCAGCATCGGCCGACGCGGCGTCGGCGGTGACGACCGAGCCGATCACCAACGTCGCATCGATGGGCGATACCATGTCGCGCGCCGCGCCGGGCCGCTCATCGCCATCGATGACGGGAACGGAGCGTGCCGGGCCTCTTGCTTGTTCGATCTCGGCGCTCAGGCCTTCAAGCGACCGACGATGACCAGACTCAATGCCGCGCGAGTTTCGGCGCAGCGGCTGAAACAAATCGGGCGGGCGCGGGATGCCGGCGTGCCGCGCCGCTTCAGGTGTCCCAATCACGGTCGCGGGACGCTGGAGCAGAGTCGCGATCGGTGTGCTGGGGTCGGCAACCGCCGAAACAAAGGACGAATTAGAGCCATTTTCGAGTAAGCGACGAATCAGATAGGCAAGAAGGTCGGCATAATTGCCGACGGGGGCGTAACGGCGGCATGCAACATCCGGCAATTCGGCTTCAAGTTGCTGATACAATGCTTCGCCCATGCCGTGTAGTCGCTGGAACTCGAAGCCGTCGACGCCCTTGGCCCGTTCGACGATCGATGCCACCGTCAGTGCATTGTGGCTTGCAAACTGCGGAAACAGGCGCGGGCGTGACGCCAAAAGCCGATCAACGCAGGCCAGGTAGTTGAGATCGGTCATCGCCTTGCGCGTGAAGACCGGGTAGTCACTGATTCCCTGCTCTTGCGCGTGTTTGATTTCCGCGTCCCAATAGGCCCCCTTCACCAGCCTGACCATCAAGGGGCGGTCGAAGGTCCTAGCGAGCTCGTCGATGAAATCGATGACCGCGACCGCCCGTTTCTGGTACGCCTGCACCGCGATTCCGAGCCCCTCCCAGCCCGCAGTGCTCGGATCTGCAACCAAGGCGGCAAAGACCTGAAGCGTCAGCTCAAGCCGGTCGGCTTCTTCCGCATCGAGCGTCAAGCAAAGATTGAGGTCGCGCGCGCGATGAATCAACGCGATCAATCGCGGCACCAGTCCGTCGAGGACGCGTGTCCTTTCGAGCGCGTTGAAGCGCGGATGAAGCGCCGACAATTTGACGGAAATGCCCGGGCGATTGGGCATTGGGTTATCGCCCGCAATCCGGCCAATTGCCGTCAGCGCTTCCGCATAGGCATGAAAATATCGCTCGGCATCGAGCGCTGTTCGCGCCCCTTCTCCTAGCATGTCGAAGGAATAGCGCTCGAGTCCCTTTGTCGCATATCGCACGCGGTTTAATGCCTGATCGATGGTCTCAGCGAAAACGAAATGAGCACCGAGTAACCGGACTGCGCTTCGCGTCGCCGCGCGAATGGCGGGCATGCCGACCCGCTTAATCAACTGCGCGATGACATGCTCGGGACGCTCCTCCGGCTTGACGATGTGGGCGCCTACGCCTAGTGCCCAGGCAGCGGCCGTAGCCAGCCAGGAATGCGATTGCACGACGTGATGCGCGAAATCGGCGCCGGCCAATTTCTCTTCGATGAGCCGATCTGCGGTCGCCGCGTCGGGAATCCGCAAGATGGACTCCGCCAGCGCCATGAGCACGATGCCTTCGCGGGTGGAAAGGGAATACTCCCGCAACAGCATTTCGATGCTGCCGAAGGCCGAAGCATGGGCGCGAATCGCGCCGATCAACCCCCGCGCCCTTTCGTCAATCCGCCGCTCGCTTTCCGCCGCCAAACTCGATCGCGCCATGAGATCGCGGGCAATCGTGACGTCGTCCGCTGCGTAAGGAGCCTCAAAATGAGGCATTACTCTTTGCGGCGTAATCATGCCGCAATGGTATCGCGAATGACCGCGATATCCCCTATAATTTGACCTTAGCCAGTTCCCACATTCCATACCCACTGGAACGCGTTTTGCATCGCCAACCCGAGGTCTGGCGGCAATGGGGCTCTACACCATCAACTTAATCAGTCATTACGGCACGGTAAGGGACGCCGACGAACTTGATTGCGATACCGACGAGGAAGCTGTCGCCTTTGCCGAGGACCTGAACGTTCCCGCCTCTGGCAACGGCTACGATGTGTGGCAGCAAGAACGCCTGGTCCATAGGCACCGCGAGCGCGAGGGGCAGGGGTGGTCGTCGGATCTTGGCAATCCTCCAGCGCGGTCTCCGGTCCTGGCGACGTCGGCCTCAATCGTATGATGTCGGCTGCCTGCCACCCCCGCGACCGGTGCTGATCGCGGCTGCCGCTTATTCTTTGACGTAAGGGATGCCGCTTGCCCGCGGCGCAACCGCCTTGCCGATGAAGCCTGCCAACAAAATCACCGTCAGCGCGTAAGGCAGCGCCTGGATGAACTGGACGGGGATCTCGCCGATGTTCGGAATGTCGATGCCTTGCAACCGGATTGCCACGGCGTCAAGAAAGCCGAACAACAGACACGCGCCGAAGGCCGGCCAGGCGCGCCATTTGCCGAAGATTAGGGCGGCAAGCGCGATGAAGCCCTGGCCGGCCGACATGTCGCGGGTGAAGCTGGCATTTTGCGCGATAGAGAGATAGGCACCGGCAATGCCGGTCAAAGCGCCGCATACCATCACCGCGCGGTAGCGCAGCCACGCCACGGAAATGCCGGCTGTATCGACTGCCTGCGGATTTTCGCCCGCCGCGCGTAGCCGCAATCCGAATCGCGTCGCGCTGACAACCCAATGGGTTAACGGCACCGCAGCCAGGGCAAGGTAGACAATGATGTTATGCCCTCCGATCAAGTGGGCGTAGATTGGTCCAAGCACCGGCATATGGGCGATGCGATCCGCTCCCGGGAGAGCGATCGGCATGAAGCGTCCTTCGGGCGGCAGGGGAGGCGTCTCGCCACCCTGGTGAAACCAGGCGATGCCGAGGACGATAGTGAGGCCGGACACCAGAATGTTGATCGCGACCCCGCTCACCACCTGATTGCCGTGCTGCGTGATGCTGGCGAAGCCGTGAATCAGGGCCAGCATCATCGCTACGAGCATACCGGCGGCAAGCGCGATGACGGCGGAGTGCGTCACGGCGCTGACAGCGGCGGCGGCAAAGGCCCCTCCCAGCATCTTGCCTTCGAGCCCGACATCCACAATCCCCGATCGCTCGGAAAATAATCCTGCCATAGCGCATAGAATGAGCGGTGTGGAGACGCGGATCGTGGCGCTCAGGGTCAAAAGGGCGAGGACATAAGCGTCTTGCATCAGGCGCCGGTCCCGATCGCAAAGAGACGCTCGAAGAATGAACGGTTGAGATTGGCGAGCGCGCCTGAAAACAGGATGATTAGGCCCTGGATCACAATAATCATCTCCGGCGTGATCGTCGGAATCTCGAAGGCCAGCTCCGCACCGCCTTGGCTCAATATGCCGAACAAGAGGCTCGCCAGCACCACGCCGATCGGATGATTGCGTCCCATGAGCGCGACCGCGATTCCGGTGAACCCGTAGCCGAGATTGAAGCCGAGCAGCAGGCGGTGATGCACGCCCATGATCTCGTTGACACCGACGCAGCCGGCCAGCGCGCCCGACAGGCACATTGCAACGATGACGACGCGGCGCAACTTGACGCCCGCATAGACAGCCGCCTTCTCGCTTTGGCCGACGGTGCGCAGTTCATAACCCCAGGGTGTGTGCCACAAATACGCCCACACGCCGACACACGCGATCATGGCCAGTACGAAGGAGAGATTGAGGGGACTTTCCGCCGACTTGATATTCAGTGCCGCGAGCACCGCGTCGGCACGCGGCAGCCAAGCGTTGGGGGCGAATTCGCGGCTCCACGGCGACATTTGATGCGGCGCAATCAGCACATTCACCATCAGATAGACCATCAGCGCCGAGGCCAGGAAATTGAACATGATGGTGGTGATGACGATGTGACTGCCGCGATAGGCCTGGAGATAGGCCGGAATAAACGCCCAGGCGGCACCGAAGAGAGCTGCCGCCAGGACGGCGAGCGGCACGAGCGCAGACAAGGGCAAGGTGCGATCACCGGCAAGCAACAGCAATCCCACGCCCAACCCGCCGATATAGGCTTGGCCTTCACCACCGATGTTGAACAAACCCGCGTGGAAGGCGACCGCGACGGCGAGACCGGTGAAAATGTAGTTCGTGGTATAGTAGAGCGTGTAGCCAATGCCCTCGCTGTTGCCGAGCGCGCCGACCATCATGATGCGCACGGCCGTCAACGGATTTTCGCCGATAATGAGAACGATCAAGCCCGCGGCGAGAAAAGCGAGCAGCACATTGACGAGCGGAACGACCGCGACATCTGCCCACCGTGGCAACGGCCGCCGCGCCCTGTTTCGTTGAAAAATCACGCCGCGGTGGCGCCGTCTTCGGGCCGCGCGTTCGCCATCATCAGACCGAGCATGCGTTCGTTGGCGTCACGCCGAGCGACCTCGCCGACAACGCGACCGTCGGCCATGACCAAGATGCGGTCAGCAAGCGCCATGATTTCGTCCAACTCCACCGACACTAGAAGGATGGCGCAGCCGGCGTCCCGCTGCTTGACCAGGCGGCGATGAATGAACTCGATCGCGCCGATATCGACCCCGCGTGTCGGCTGTCCGATCAGGAGCACCTTCGGGTCCCGAGCCAGTTCGCGCGCCACGACCAACTTTTGCTGATTCCCTCCCGAGAAGTTGCCGCAGCGTAAAAACGGCTGACGCGGGCGAACGTCGAATTCTTCCATTAGCGTCAGGCAATGGTGGTTAATCGCGTGATGATGGAGCAACACAGGGCCGGAATAAGCTTGGTCGCGCTGATAACCGAGCAACGCCGATTCCGTTGCTGCGAACGAGACGACGAGCCCGAGACGCTGGCGGTCCTCGGGGACATGCGCCACGCCGAGGGCACGCATAAGCGCCGGATCGCCGGGCCGTAGCGGTGTAATGTCGGCGCCATCGACCTGCACCCGTCCCGATTCGGCCGGGCGCATCCCGGCGAGGACTTCGAGCAATTCGCTCTGGCCGTTGCCGCTGACGCCGGCGACGCCGACGATTTCGCCGGCATGCACCGCGAAGCGGACGTGGTCGAGGGACATGACGCCGCGTTCGTCGTGCAGCACCAGATCGTCGGCTACCAGCCGCACGGCACCGGGCTGCGCCGGTGCCTTGTCCAATTCGAGCCGCAGCTTGCGGCCGATCATCAGTTCCGCGAGCTCGCCGATATCCGTTTCGGCAGTTTGGCGATGTGCCACCACCGTGCCGCCCCGCATGACATAAACTTCGTCGGTCACCGCCATGATCTCGCGCAGTTTGTGGGTAATGAGGATCACCGTCGCGCCGCGCGCGCGTAGCGTTTGTAGAATACGAAAGAGTTGGTCGGTCTCCTGGGGCGTCAGCACGCCGGTAGGCTCGTCGAGAATTAAAATCTCCGCGCCGCGGTAAAGCGCCTTCAATATTTCGACTCGCTGCTGCGCGCCGACCGGCAACGTGCCGACCACGGCGTCGGGATCGACGCCGAGCCCGTATTCGCTTTCCAGCCGCTGGAGCTCACGTCGCGCCAGCGCTTTACCCTTCCGCAGCAGCACACCCCCTTCGGCGCCAAGCATGATGTTCTCGAGCACCGTAAACGGGTCGATCAGCACGAAGTGCTGATGCACCATGCCGATCCCGGCCCGCAATGCATCCCGAGGATTGCGGATGCGCACCACCGTGCCATTGATCGCGATCTCGCCGCTATCAGCCTCGTAGAAGCCGTAGAGAATGCTCATCAATGTCGACTTACCGGCGCCGTTTTCCCCGACGACGCCGGTAATCGAACCGCGCGTGATGCGCATCGACACGGCGCGGTTGGCGTGAACCGCACCGAACCGCTTATCGATGTCACGGAGCTCGATCGCAGGCGGGTTGGGTTCCGCCGGCGCCATCGCCGCCGACCCCCGACCCCGCTAGTACTTACACGTATTGTTGGCCATGTAGTCCACAACCGTAATCTTGCCGGCGATGATGTCGGCCTTCGCACCGTCGATCTTGGCTTTCATCTCCGGCGTGATGAGGGGCTGATTGTATTTGTCGAGGGCCCAGTCAACCCCACCCTCCTTGAGCCCAAGAACCGCAATACCCGGTTTCCAGGTGCCATTCTTGGCCGCCATGAAGCTGTTGTAGGCGGCAACGTCGACGTGTTTCACCATCGAGGTCAACATGGTACCGGGATGCAGATAGTTTTGATTGGAATCGACGCCGATCGCGAGTTTCTTGTTGTCGACTGCCGCCTGATAGACGCCGAGACCGCTGGCGCCTGCCGCGGCGTAGATGACGTCGACGCCACGCTCGAACTGACCCTTTGCCAATTCGCCAGCACGCGCCGGATCGTTCCAGGCCGCGGGCGTCGTACCGGTCATGTTCTGAATGATCTCAACCTTGGGATTGGTCCATTTCACGCCCTGCTCATAGCCACAGGCAAAACGCCGTATCAGCGGAATGTCCATGCCGCCGACAAAGCCGACCTTGCCGCTTTTCGATGCCATGGCCGCGGCGATGCCGACCAGGAACGACCCCTCTTGTTCCTTGAACAACACGGACTGGACGTTCGGTAGGTTGGCGACGCCGTCGATAAGGGTGAAGCGCGTCTTCGGAAAATCCTTCGCTACTTTGGCTACCGCGTCCGCCTGCGCGAAGCCAACGCCGATGATCGGATCCCGGTCACGCTCCGCGAAACGACGGTGGGCCTGCTCGAATTGCGTATCGTTGGTAGCGACGAAATCGACGTATTTGATGCCGGTTTCCTTGGTGAAGCGATCCGCACCGTCGGCAACCCCTTCATTGAAGGACCTGTCAAATTTGCCGCCAAGGTCAAACACAATCGCGGGCTTGATATCGTTGGCCCGCGCCGTTGCCACCGTTAGGATCGCCAGTGCGAAGGCCATCGCTGGCACTATGAGTTTCATGTCACCCCCCCTTTTGGTTCGTGGTGGACGATGCCGCATCATAGCTTCCCGTGGAACAATCTCGCTAGATGGGTCGCGGCTGAGTCGAACGCGACGCGCCAATCGTGGTGTGCAAACACCCTGCCGCGGTTCAGCTCGATGCCGATATGCACCATGCCGTTCTGCACACATCCGGCTGAATGAACCAAGATGTCATCCGGGTCACGCCTGTCGCCCGACGTGCCGCCCTTGTCGTTGGCCTGGGTGTCGGACAGCGCCTCACTGAATACGCGCTTAAAATAATTCGCCACCTTGGCAGGATAGCTGCGGCCATCGTCGGTCCAGCCGGCGAGTGGCTTGCCCTGCGCTTTCATGTAGCCAATCTCAAACGCGGTGCCGGGATCCATGTCGGGCGCCCGCCGAAAACCGTCCAGACAAAATAACCCGGCATCCATTCGGTCCATCAGCGCAATATCGGCCTTAACGACGGCGCGTATCAGCCGCTTTCCCGGCCTGATGCCTCGCAAGGCGATCTGATTGTCGATTGGCGCCACGCCTTCCAGCCGATGCCGAGCGCAAATGCGCTTCATGGCGGCGAATGTCTTTTCCGGATCGGGATAGAATACCATCGGTCCGGCGAGATAGATTTTAGGCCGAACCACATTTTTCATGGCTGCGTCTTATCCTTGAGAGCGAAAGCGAACGGCAGCAACTCCGGCACGGAATAGTCGCGCGCGACCCCAAGCGTCGCCAACACCGCATTCGGGGCCAGCTCTGCCAGCCATTGCCGACAGGCGCCACACGGCAAATACTGCTCGCTTCCAGCATCTGCTGGCGCGTCGATACAGGCGATGCCGATGGCGCTGATGCGTCGTTCGCCGGCCGCGACCGCCGCGGCGAGGGCCGCACGTTCGGCGCATAGCGCCAGTCCGTAGCTGGCGTTTTCGACATTGGTGCCGAAATAGACCCCACGTTCGCCTTGCACCGCGGCGCCCACGCGAAAACCGGAGTAGGGAGCATAGGCTTCGATTGCGACTTTCACCGCCAATGCCACCAAGTCGCGCGCGCTATTGATCTTGCTCACCACCAATCCCCGAAATAGGGAGTGTGACACGGGGGCAGGCTGAGAGCTAGCATGCCCTTGGTCGTGAGGAGGATCGCGTGCGCATCTACGTGGCGGGGCCGCTAGGATTCGCGGAGGCGGGCCGTGCTTTCCACGACACCATTGTCGGGTCGCTTGAGCGCCTCGGCCATGAGGTCATCGATCCATGGCAACTGACCCCCAAGAGAAAGACCGACGCGGCAGCCGAACTGCCTTACGGGGTAAAGCGGCGTCGCGCCTGGCGGAAACTCAACCGCGAGATTGCCGACAATAACCGCCGGGGCATCGATCGCTGCGACGCAATCGTGGCGGTGCTCGACGGCGCCGACGTTGACAGCGGCACCGCTGCGGAGATCGGGTATGGTTATGCGCGCGGCAAGAAGATTTTGGGTTATCGCGGCGATTTTCGGTTGGCGGGCGACAATGACGGCGCCGTCGTCAACCTGCAGGTCGAGTATTTCATCCGCGACAGCGGCGGCGATATTGTGACGGAGATTGCGGCGTTGCCGGCCGCCCTAAAGGCGCTTGCATCGCAACCCCGTCGATCCTGGCATCCGTGACGTTCATTCGACCGGATAGGGCCCCTCGGCGACGACCGGAGTTTGGTATCCCTTTGAGCCGATTGCACGCGCCAGTGCACTACGTGGATCCTCGTCCCCTGCCAACCGTCGGATCACCGCGTCAAAATCGTATTGTGGCCGCCAGCCCAATTCGGCGCGGGCGCGATCGTTGACATAGACGCGGTCGATGGATGGCAACATTTTCCAGCCGCGCCGCCGATACTCGCGCTCATAGTGTGGGACGCATCGAGCGACCAGGCGGGGCGCGTCGTTTCTCAGGACTGCCATGTCGCTGGGCCGAAACGGCGTGGTCGCACTGATGATGTATTTGCGAAAGGAGATGGCGGGGGCCCGCTCAGCCGCCAGCAGATGGGCGCTGACGATGTCCTCGATCTCGACTCGCCGATAAAGGAATTCGTTGGCCTTGAGGTTTTCGTCCGCGAAGGCTTCGCGCGTGCCCTTGTTGTCGTCCGCTTCGGGGAAGAAACGTGCGGTTCGTAGTACCAGGCAAGGCAGTCCTTGGTTGCGATGGAAAAGCTGGCACAGATCCTCCGCCGCCGCCTTGGTGACGCCGTAGATATTCTTGGGTGCAGGCGCAACATCCTCGGTAATCCAGGCCGCCGGCGCACCGCGCGGCGGCACCAGCGCGTCGCCGAACACGCTGGTCGTGCTCGTGTATATGAAGGACTGAACGCCCGCAGCGACTGCCTCTTCCAACAGATTGAGCGTGCCGGTGATGTTGGTATCGACAAAATCCTGGCGGCTATGCGCGGCGATATGCGGCTTGTGCAACGCGGCGGTGTGGAACACCGTCCGGACCCCGGCCATGCAACGCCGGACGGCATTGCGGTCAGATAACGACGCGACATGGCTGGTGAAGCGCGACTCTTGGACATCGAGAGCGATGACCTCGCGGGCCGCGTCTATCAGCGTTCGAACCAACGCTTCGCCGAGATGACCCGCACTTCCCGTGACGAGGGTTCTCATCCCACCTCACACCGCGCAAATGGAGCGCCGCGCCCCGTCGTCGCTAGCGCGGGATTCCTGTCCACGACCGAGGGAGGCAAGGCCAAGCAAGCCTGACGCCACCGTCGCTGCGCTAACGGCGCCTCCATTGCCCGTGCCACGGAGTCCAGCTGAGGCTCGAGGACGCGGACCTTAGACGGAGACGCGCCGCTTATTCCTTCTCGTTCTGTTCTTCCTTGGCGCGTGAGCGACTGATAGCGGCGCCCAGAATGTCGCCAAGGCTGGCACCGGAATCGGAGGAGCCATATTCCGCCATGGCTTTTTTCTCTTCTTCGACCTCGCGCGCCTTAATCGACAGTGTCAGCTTGCGTGATGTTTTGTCGATGGCAGTGATCTTGGCATCGACTTTTTCGCCGACCGCAAAGCGATCTGGCCGTTGCTCGGCGCGGTCCCGCGACAGTTCCGATTTGCGGATGAAGCCGGGCAGGCCGTCGCCGACCGATATCTCGACGCCGCCATCGGTGATTGCGCTCACCGTCGCGGTGACGATATCGCCCTTCTTCAACTGGGCCATGCTCGCTTCAAACGGATCCGAGGCAAGCTGTTTGATACCGAGGGAAATGCGTTCCTTTTCGACATCGATATCGAGCACGCGCACCTTGACCGAATCGCCCTTGTTGTAGTCCCTGATCGCGTCTTCGCCGGGCTTGTTCCAGTCGAGGTCCGAGAGATGCACCATGCCGTCGATTTCGCCAGGCAATCCCACGAACAGGCCGAATTCGGTAATGTTCTTCACCTCGCCCTCGTAGCTCGGTGCCGACCAGGATATCTGTCATGGAAAGCCTCCCAGGGATTTTCCATGCACTGCTTCAGGCCAAGGCTGATGCGGCGCTTGGCCGGGTCGACATCGAGGACCATCACCTCGACCTCTTGACTGGTCGAGACGATCTTGCCCGGATGCACGTTCTTCTTGGTCCAACTCATTTCCGAGACATGGACCAGGCCCTCGACACCCGGCTCCAATTCGACGAACGCGCCGTAGTCAGTGATGTTCGTGACACGGCCGCGCAGCTTGGTGCCGGACGGATACTTATTCTCGACGCCTTCCCAGGGATCGGCCTCGAGCTGCTTCATTCCGAGCGAGATGCGATGCGTCTCGGGATTGAAACGTACCACCTGCACTTTCACTGCTCTGGCCGATATGAAGCGCTTCAGACGGATGGTTGATGCGACGCCAGGCGATGTCGGTAACGTGCAGCAGGCCGTCGACGCCGCCCAGATCGACGAACGCGCCGTAATCGGTGATGTTCTTCACGACGCCGGTAAGGACTCTGGCCTTCCTTCAGGCTGGCCACCAGCTCGGAGCGAGCCTCGGCGCGGCTCTCTTCAAGAACCGCGCGGCGCGACACCACGATGTTGCCGCGCGAGCGGTCCATCTTGAGGATTTGGAACGGCTGCGGCGTGCCCAAGAGCGGGGTGATATCGCGCACCGGGCGGATATCGACTTGGCTGCCGGGCAGGAAACGCGACCGCGCCGTTGAGATCGACGGTGAAGCCGCCCTTAACGCGGCCGAAGATGGTGCCGTTGACGCGTTCATTCCCTGAAAGTTCTTTTCCAGCAGGGTCCAGGCCTCTTCCCGCCGCGCCTTATCGCGCGAGATTTGCGCCTCGCCATGCTTGTCTTCCATGCGCTCGAGGAAAACTTCGACGATGTCGCCCGGCTTGATTTCCGCGCCGCGTCCCGGTGCCGGAGAATTCCTTAAGGGCACCCGACCCTCGGCCTTCAGCCCGACATCGATCAGGACCGTGTCGTTCTCGATCGCAATGACGGTGCCTTTGATGACCGTACCTTCCAACCCGGCGCTGGCGCCGAGCGATTCATCCAACAGCGCGGCAAAACTCTCCTTTGGCTTATCCGCGAATTCCGTGACGGCCATGCGCTCTCCACTTTGCTCCCGATGTCTGGCATCCGGTCGCGCGGGAGACGCGCCCGAAGATCCGCCGTCGGCCTCGGGCGCGGCGGCAACGCCCGTTATTCGTCCAGGAGAGGAAACCGTAGTCCGCTTACCGTTTTGTGACGGCGAGTTTGTCGGCGATGGCTGCCAGCGCCGCGGCGAACACCGCATCGGCATCGAGCGAGCTGGTATCGATCACGAATGGCGTCGTCGGCGGGAACCAACGGCGCCGCGTGACGCACGCTGTCGCGCGCGTCACGGGCGTTCATATCCGCAAGAACGCGGCGGTATATAGACCCGCCGGCGTCCCCCTGCAACTCCCGGGTCCGACGCGAGGCCCGTGCCTCCGGGGTCGCGGTGAGGAACAGTTTGGCGTCGGCGTCGGGGCAGACCACTGTGCCGATGTCGCGGCCGTCCAGCACCGCGCCGCCCGGCGCGATGGGCGAAATCGCGTTGAAAATCGAGCAAGGCCTCGCGCACCGTCGGGATTGCTGCGACCACGTGAGGAGACGGCGGTCACGTTATCGTCGCGCAGACGATGGTCTTCGAGCAGCGAAAGGTCGAGTGCCCGGGCGGCGCGCTCCGCGATGGCGGGATCGGCGGGATCGCCAAGCGCTAAGCGCGCTGCAGCGCGACCGCGCGGTAGAGGCTGCCGGTATCGAGATGGGCGATGCCGAAATGTTGGGCGACGCGCCGCGCGATCGTGCTTTTGCCCGCGCCTGCAGGGCCGTCGATCGCGATGATCATGCCGGCTCGATAGCGCTGGCGCCGATCCCGTTCATCAGCGCGACGAAGCCGGGGAAGCTGGTCTCGATGGTAGCGCCATCGTCGATCCGCGTGGCCGGCGTCGCTGCCATGCCCATCACCAGAAACGACATGGCGATGCGATGATCAAGCCTGACTGCAATTGTCGCGCCGCCGGCTGGCGGCGCGCCGGTGCCGTCGACGACAGAGTCGTCGCCATCGATCGCAACTTTGACGCCGCACGCTTCGAGCCCCTGCGCCATGGCCGCCGAGCCGGTCGCTCTCCTTGACCCGCAATTCTTGGAGCCCTGCATCACCGTGCGGCCTTCGGCAAAGGCGGCGGCAATGCCGAGGATCGGATATTCGTCGATCATGCGCGGCGCCCGCTCGGCCGGCACGGTCACGCCCTGGAGCGCGTCGCCACGGACAACGATGTCGGCGATTGGCTCGCCGCCCTCAACGCGGCGGTTTTCGTACTCTAAATCGGCGCCCATCTCGCGCAGCGTCTCGAACAGGCCGGTGCGTAACGGGTTGAGGCCGACGCCGGTGACGGTCAGCGCCGATCCAGGCACCAGAGCGCCGCCACCAGTGGGAAAGCCGCGGAGGAAGGATCGCTCGGCACGGTCAGATCGGAAGCGACCAGTTCTGGCTGGCCGCCGACTGTGATACGCCGGCCGTCCTTTCCGTCGTTCACGGCGACAGCGGCGCCAAAATGGCGCAGCAAGTTTTCGGTATGGTCACGCGTCGGCTCCGGCTCGATCACGCTGGTCTCGCCGGGTGCGTTGAGACCCGGCAAGCAGCATCGCCGACTTCACCTGCGCCGAAGGTACCGGCAGGCGAATATTCGATCGGCAGCGGTTCTTCGGTCGCCGAGCACCGCGAGCGGCAGTCGCGCGCCGTCTCGCGCGACGAAGCGCGCGCCCATCTGCGTGAGCGGCACGGTGACGCGCGCCATCGGTCGCCGGCACAGCGATTCATCGCCGGTGAAAAAACTGGTGAAGGGATGGGTCGCGACCAAGCCCATCAACAGCCGCGCGCCGGTGCCGGAATTGCCGAGATCGAGCACCGCGTCCGGCTCGGCGAGACCGCCGAGCCCGACGCCATGCACCAGCCACGATGCGTCGGCTCCGCGTTCGATAGGCACCCCAAGGCGGCGCAGCGCGCGCGCGGTTTGAAGCACATCCTCGCCTTCAAGCAGCCCGGTTATGCGCGTGGTGCCGACTGCGATGCGCGCCGAAAATCAGCGCGCGATGCGACACTGACTTGTCGCCGGGAATGCCGACGCGTCCCTTGCAGCGCGCGGGCCCTAGCGGACCGGAGTGGCGATGCGAGTGCTTGCGTTCATCTCAATCAATATCCATATCGCGGGGACGGCAATGAACGATAGCCGACGGCGCGGTCACTGCCACGCGATTTTGGTTTTGACAGGATAGTTGTATCGTGGCAATTGGCCGACCGTCTGCGGTGGTTGATGCAGCGCGGAGGTCATATGTGGCGAAGATCGGAATGGGGATTGAAGCGGCTGTGTCCGAATTGCGGGACACGCTACTATGATATGCGGCATGATCCTGTCGTCTGCCCGAAATGTGGCGCGGAGTTCGATGCCGAGGCGGTGGTGAAAACACGCCGCGCCCGTGCCCAGGCGGCGGCCGAGACCCCGCTCGGTCCGATCGTTGCTGAGGAGGTCGATCCCGAGTTGGTCGCCGCCATCGCCAGCGAGGACGTGCCCGATGCGCTGCCGCCAGACAGCGATGTCGAGACGGAAGGCGACGAAGAGGGCGATGTCGACACCGAAACCGAAGGTGAACAGGGCGACGAAGAAGAGGAAGTGATCGAAGACGCATCGGAACTCGGCGAAGACGAGGATGATATGGCCGAGGTTATCGAGAATGTCGATGAAGAGGAGGAGCGTTGACGGCGCCCAAAGCCGTGGCTAGCGTTAGCGTGAACGCGACGCCAACGCCTTTCCCGGGGTCATAGCTCAGCTGGGAGAGCGCTACAATGGCATTGTAGAGGTCGCCGGTTCGATCCCGGCTGGCTCCACCAATTCGATCAAGGGCTTAGCCAGTGATGGCTAAGCCCTTTTCCGTTCGTGGCTACCATATGGCTACCACTTGAAATAGGTTCCCAGCGTACTTTGGGCGGCAATCTGTCGCAGTTTTATCGCGGCCCATGCGCATCGCCCGGCGGCGCTGCTGATCGGCATCGCCGCATTCGCAGCGATTCTGTCGGCGGTGCTGGTCAACGATACGGTGTGCCTGATGCTGACGCCGCTCGTTGTCGAGACAGCGCGGGGCATGAAGCGCAACCGGGTGCCATATCTACTCGTACTGGCGATGGCGTCCAACGCCGGCAGCACTGCGACCATCACCGGCAATCCGCAGAACATGATGATCGGCAGCCTCTCGCGCATTGCATACCAGGATTTCGCGGGCACGCTCGTGCCAGTCGCGGCGGCGGCACTTATCGTTTTCGTCGTGGTGGTCGCCCTCGCCTGGCGGCATGAGTTCCTGTCGCCGGCACAATTTCAAGCGAGCGCGCCGCCGGTCGCGATCAACCGCGCGCTTCTGGCAATGGCTGATCGAGCAAGATCTGGCGCGGGTGGGGCAGGATCGGATCGTCTATCGCGCCAATCTTGTCGGCCTGTTGCGTCGCCGCGAATTGGCACGCGTCGGCGCGCAGCTCTCTGGCGAGCTCGGGCTTCCGTACGTCGAGGTGAAATCTGGCCAACGGATCCAAGGCATTTATCGCCGGGCCGTCGACCTCATCAGCGGACGCTTCATGGTGATCGAAAAGAGCCGAGAATTCACGTTGGTTCCCTGGCGGCGGGTGCTGCAACGCAATCTCGGCAAGCAGGTATCTGGCGTCGTCCGCGGCGAGAATATTTCCTGGGAGCTCGGTCGGCGGAGGAGCGGGCCGTCAATCTCTTAGGTTGCCGTACGAACGACCGCTCGAGCATTTATATCACCCGGAAAAATGACCGGATTGGGTTGTGGATTTGCGTCGGTCCGCTCTCCGACGGCTGGGCCAAAAACCGGACGTTCGTCTGGTGGCTCGATCTGGCCGAGAGGGGCTGGCCTACGTTTCGGTTGTCGAGGGACCGAAGCGGACATTCAAGTCCGTGGTGAGCAGGGTTCTCGCGAGGTGTTGCGCGTTACGCTGCTCGGACCAGACGGTCTATCGGGGCTTTCAATTACCCACAATTTCTGCTCCAAGCATTGCACCGAGGACGATGTCGGTCAGACGAGATAACCCACGCCACATGACTGTGTTACCCGGTGGAGGATCGTTAGCACGGGCGAGATAACCACCGAGCCTGGCGATTTTGGTCAGATAAGTTGAAAGCAGGTTGCGTCGCGCTTGAGGCGTGTCGGTGACCAGCCGATCGAGCACGGCGATTTCAGTCTCGGTCAAGGCGAGAGTCGGCAGCGCGTCGGGAGCTGAGCGGTTAAGCATCGTCATCCAGAAGACTCGCCAACTCAGGATGCAGAAGATCGCGATCAGATTGGTCAGACGCTGAGCGGTCCGGAGCTTCGATTCTTCGGCTTTGCAGCCGGATTTGAGGATCTTGTGGAACACCTCGATTTTCCACCTCAAGGCATACCATTCCAGCTTCTCAATGGCGTCCGCGCGGGACGCAACAGGCAGATCGCTGATCAGCTTCCACTTGATCTTCTTTCTGTTCTTCGGTGTCCCGCGCTCCTCGGCATGGATCACCGTTAAGGTCAGCGCGGGATAGCGTTTCTGTTTTCCGATCGGCGGCAAGACGCGAAGCTTGCGATACCTGATCTCGAGAACGGCTTCGTCGGGATCGCCCTTGTTGTCTCGAACTTCGATGCGATGCAGCCCTTTGACGGCAACCTCGTCCATGTCATCGGCAATGGTATGATCTCCGTCTCCCGCCAAACGGTCGACGCACGTCCTGATCAGAAAATGCGTTCCGGCTTCCTGGGCGGTGCAGAACAGCTCGTAGATGTCGCTCTCGCGATCACCAATATGAATGCATCGGCCCGGATCACCCAACAGCGCCGTGGACTGCTGCACATTCTCCAGCCATCGGATGCTCTCTTTCTTCTCGATCGGCACCCGCGTCGGATTGATCTTCTTCTTAAGCGCCGCCGTCCCCTTGAATTTCTTGCGGGTCCAGAACTTTACTGCCGCCAATCCCAGGGGCGTCCCTTCCGTCGTCACCGCCAGGCTGGAATGCATCAAAATGCCGCAAACCGTGTGCGCGCGAGGACGACCGATCAGGTCACGACCGCTATTAATGCTCTTGGTGATCCCAATCGCGGCGACGTCTTCTCTTCGATAGGTGAACTCGGTCGTGTCATGGAGCACAAGAACCAGACCGTCACTGCCGATGGTGCGGTCACGCGTCGACTGAAAGTGACCGGCCAGAATGTCCGCCTCGCTGATCCGGTCGTTGGCGAAAAAGCGATAGGCCGCCTTGGTGTTGGCCCAGTCTTGGCACACCAGCGGAATGCTTTGGCCCATGGCGCTCCCGATCTGCGCCACCAGCTTGCGCAGCCGTTTGTTCAGGCGCCCGTCGGCAAGACGGCAACCACCAAGCTCACGATCAAACCACGCCTCAGTTCCCTCGTCCATTGGCACCGCTCCCCTTGCGAATCGGTGCCAGACAAGGAATCACAGTCGATTCCTGTGACGCAACTATTAGTGTAGCTCCCTAAAATCATCCACTAAATGTGGGTAAATGAAAGCTATCGGGGACGTTTACGCGCTGGATGTCAGCAGCGATGTCCGCGTCTTCCTGTTCCCGGACGGGGCGGAGCGTAAGGCGTTTGATGCTGCCGTCCTCGATGCGACGGCCGCGATAATCGCGGATAAGCCGATGATTGCCGATAGCGATCGCTGGCTGCGTAAGACGCACCGTGAGATCGAGCAGCATCGCGACGGCCCCGCACTGGAGACGGCGGGCCTTCCGACTCTCACCTATCTGTTCGCGACTACCTTCCCAGTCTCTACTGAAACTGCGCATCGGGATTGGCTCGATCAGACCCGCGACGCGCAGCTGGCGACGGCAAGTCTCGTGGGGTTCATCGCTGTGCGCGATCGCTACGATCGCACGAGCACGATCACAGCCGGGCGGACCTGGCAGCGCTTGCACTTGAATGCGATTGCCCACGGCGTCGCTCTGCAGCCCCTCAATCAGCCCATCGAGATGATTGACCGCGAACGCGCGACTGCTGGCGGCGACGCTTGGAATAGGCGCGTCGTGAAGCTCACAGGCGATGACTGGCAGGCGACATTCTCATTCCGAGCCGGTATGCCGACCAAAGACGCGCCGCCCAGTTTGCGGCGCGCGTTGAAGGACATCCTGATTGGCTGAAGTGTAATCGTGAGGGCGCTTCAGCGAGCGGTGCCACCTTCGTGTAAAATTGCACCTCTCAAGCATTTTGCGCTGCCAGCCAGTTAGAGTTAGATCGACGCGGGAATGCGGTAGAGCAGCAGCGTCCTGACATTGTCTCCCTGTAGTCCGCAACTATTCAATCACGCAGCGGCGGGAGCGAGATAGTACTCGTGATGTAGGCCGCCAAGGATCGGAAGGGCACCGACGGCGTACGATTCTCCTCGCCGATGGCGCGAACGGGGTCGTAGGCGGGCGAGGGTAGTGGGGCGGATCAGGAACTCCGGGGCCCAGGCCCATGTGCGGACGCCCAGTGTTGTAATGTGAATTCCACGATTTCAGAGTGGATCGCAAATGTGGTTCGGACAGGTATCAACCAATCCAAGCACTCGCGTCGAATCGTGCCGACGACCCGTTCGCAGATCGCATTGGCCATCGGGCAGCGAGGCGGCAATTCAATACCTTGATTCCGAGCCTTGCTATCAACTCGTCGAGGCGTTCGGCGAAAATACGGTCGCGGTCGTGAAGCAGATATTCGTACTGGCTTTCGCGTCCGACGGCCTCGCGCAGTTGCTGCATCGTCCAAGCGGAAGTTGGATGGGCGGTGACGTTGCAATGGACGAGGCGCCGGCTGCGATGTTCGATCACCACAAACACGTATAACAGCCGGAACGTCGCGGTCACGGCGACCAAGAAATCGCAGGCAATGCACGCGCAGAAACGTCGACCAGCGCAAATTGCTCCGCGGTCGGCCAGGCGGGCGAGGGGGTAAGTACTTCCGTACGGTTCGCGGCGACACCCGAATTCCCAGCTTCAACAAGAGTTCATTTGCGATACGCTCCTCGCCCCATCAGGGGTTTTGGTTCGCCATGCGGCGGATCAGAGCTTGTAACTGCTGGGGTATCGGCGGCCGGCCAGGTCGGGATTTGAGCCGCCAGAACAATCTCCATCCCGCTCGGTGCCAGCGGATCATCGTCTCCGGACGCACCGCTACCAGCGAATCCCGCCAGTCACAGAATTTCGAGAGTATCGACAGCACGATTCGCGTTGCTGGATCGATTCGTCGCCGCTTCGCGCCGCGTTCAACGTAGAGGGCGAGCTGTCGACGCAGAAAGAGGTTCTCGGCCTTAAGGGACCGCGTTGACCGCAACCCCAGCCGCCACCAGCGCGGCAACTCCATCACTACCTGGATAAGAATCCCGGTGACCGATAGCATCGGTTGATCATGCCACAATGCACCAAAGCGAATATCGGATTTTTGCAGAGGACAGGACCAACTCGGAGGCCCCAAATTCAACTTACAGACGCGGAAAAGGCCGCAACGAGAGTTGCCTTTGAAAACTGTGGTCTTCGGGGGGCATCCGCGCTCCATAGTCTGATCGTTTAATCGCCGGACTGTAAGTTAAGAAACGCTTCTATTACGTAGAAGGCGATGTCTTCTTCGTGATCCATGACGCTCTCTGCGACGTCGTAGGGATCGCGGCAACCCGGCATCCGACGACTGGATGGATCGCACAGCAGCGCGTCGAATGCTGCGGCTCGGATCGCGAGCCCCTACGCTTTCTCTCCATGATCGCGACCGCCGCTTTGGAACTGCTTTCGAGCTTTTGCGCCCCAACTAATATAAGCCGGTCAATCGGGCTGATAGGGCAGGCCCAGAGCACGCGGTGCCGCCGTTCCTCGCGCCGTAAGCACGAGGACGAGTAGCGTGACGAGGTAGGGTAGCGCCATATAGGCCTCAACAGGCACGAAGCTCGCGCCGTTCTGCGCGCCGAGCGCCAAACTGTCGAAAAACGCAAACAAAAGAGCGCCCGCCAAGGCACCAAAAGGCGACCATCGGCCGGTGATGACGATGGCGAGCGCGACATAGCCGCGTCCGGCGGTCACGCCGTCGGTATAAGTCCCTAGATAGCCCGCGGTAATCGCGGCGCCGCCAAGCCCCGCCAGTGACCCGCCGATAATCAGTGCGGTCGTGCGGATCGCGAAGACGTTGACGCCGCGCGAAGCCGCGGCATCTGGTTGATCCCCAACCGCTCTGAGCACCAGACCGATCTTCGTCCACTTCAAAATAAACAGCACGAAAGCGCCGAAAACGAGCGTGCCATAGGTGAGGAAATTTGGTCGGAAACCGCTTTGCCGATGACGGGGATGTCGCGGACGGCCGGAATTTGCAAAGTCGGAACCAGCGGCAGAATTTGGCTCGCCAGGGGGCTTCCGTCCCATAGCTGATAGAAATAAACCGCCAGGCCAGACCCGATTAGCGAAGCGGCAATGCCGATGATGATTTGATTGGCGCCGCCGCGAAGCACAGCGAGGGCGATCGCCAGGCCAAAAATTGCGCCGACTAGGAGCGAAACCACCAGCGCCAACCCCCAGCCGCCGCCGACGCTTTCGATAAAGATGGCCGCGAATGCGCCGATCGTCATGATGCCGTCGATGCCAATATTGATGGTACCGCTCCGCTCTACGATCGTTTCGCCGATCGCTGCGAGCGCAATCGGCGTCGCAAGACGCACGGCGCTGGCAAAGACGGATCCCCAGAAAGTGACGTCCCACCAGGTCACGGGCCAAGCTTCTGAAGGCCAGCATCCAACGCGGCGCCGTCAGTTGCCTGTCGCGACGCCGGCTTGGCCAACTTGCGAACCGGCGCGGCGAACGACAGGGCCGCCACGAACAGTACCAAACCTTCGATGACGGTCGAGATCGAAGAGGGCACGCCGGTGCCGGCCTGCAACCCGTCAGCCCCGGTCTTCAGAATGCCGAAGAACAGCGCGGCGATGAGAATGCCCACCGGTCCGAGCCGGCCCAGCAGCGCCACGAGAACTCCCGTGAAGCCAAGTCCCCCGGCGGCCGTCGGATAAAGCGTGCCGGCCACGCCGGCGACCTGAAGCCATCCGACCAAACCGGCACCCCCCCTGAAGCGAGCATTGTCGTCATGACTGCCCGCGGGGTGCTCAACCCCATCCGGCGCGCCAACCCGATATGCGTCGCGATGACGCGATAAGACAGACCTGGGCCGATCTGAGCCACCAGCCCAGCACCAGCGCGAGCAGCGGAACCAACAACAATCCCCAATGTAGTCGCGTGCCTTCAGTACCTTGGGAATCAGCGCCGGGTCGGGCAACGGATCGCTCCGCGGCAGCGGCACGATACTTCGCGTCGCGAGCCAGGTCTTCAGCATCCACAGCAAGAGATACCCCGCGATGTAGTTCAAAAGCAGGGTCGAGAGAATTTCATTCACACGCCCGTAAGCGCGAAGTACCGCCGGGATGGCTGCCCATATCAAGCCGCCGAGTATTCCGCCAACGGCACCGCCCACCAACAGCATCGCCCCGGAATTGGGGGGCAATATCATGATCGTCGTAGTCGCCGTCATCGCGCCGATCGCCACCTGCCCTTCCGATCCAATGGTAAAGACGCCGGCGCGTAACGCCGGCGCGATGCTCAAAGCGATCAGCGCCAAGGGGATCGTCGCGAGGATCGTCTCGGCGACCATATAGCGTTCGCCGAAAGCGCCCTCGGCAATGCCAATCAAGGCCGTCCACGGATTAGCGCCCAAAGGATAATCAATCCCGCGCCGAGAACTACGATCACCGCGAAACCGACGATGATGCGAAACGATGGGTTCGATGGACCAAAAAGCGCGTGGATATGCCACATCGCCCTCATCACTGGTAAATGCCCCACGACAGCTCGCCACCGCAATTCTCCCTCGGCGTGAACAGCGTTTGCATGGGCTCATCGACCTTCCGACCGGCCTCGGCCACCGCAAGGCGCAGGATATGCCGGGCGTACAGCACCGCCGGCCGGGATTGATCGGGGACATTGACGAGAGAATCGCGCAAGCATTCGTAGCGAATTTTGTAAATTTGGCTGACGGCGGAATCGGGGGTGATAATGTGGAGATGCGTCTCCATCGATTCGTCAAACAAGAATCCGAGACCGCTCCACGCCTGGGGGATCGCCGACGCGGGGATTGCAGTCGGCTTCAATGCGGCGACCGCTCCGGTCGGACATTGCCCACCCGCATCTTGGGCCGCGGCGAGCGCAGCTACGTCGTCGTCGACAATTTTCTGCAGCGGCAGGATCGCCTGTTGTTCGGCGAGCGTGTTTCCATGAGTCGGAAACGCTCGACCGAGGAGGGGGGAAAGGAGATCGGGTGTAGGAGGTGTCATCAATGCCTCCGCGAAAATTCGGCGCGGCCGCCGGCCGGGATCCTTAGCCGCCCGACGATCAAGCGGCCTTCGATTGCGTGCCGCCCATGGCACGCCCGAAACGCAACATGTCCGGCGGCCCGGCTCGCAGGTCGAAACTGTCGCTGATGCGGCCGAGCGACAGGACAATGACTCGGTGACTGATCGACAAGATCTCGTCGAGGTCAGCCGAAATCGCCAAAATCGCCGCGCCGGCGCCCGCTATTTCCGACAATCGATGGCGAATTTCCGCCGCGGCGCTGAGGTCGAGGCCCTGTGTCGGCCCATGCGCAATGACGGCCGCGGGATGCCCGTCAAGCTCGCGGCCGACGAGCAACTTTTGCTAATTCCCCCGGAGAGAGCCGCGACCGGAAGATCCGGCCGCCGCGGCCGCACATCGGTGCGCTCTGTGATGCATAAGGCGTGCTCGTATTCGGCGCGCTGGTTGCGCATGCCGAACCGGGCAAAGCCCGCGTCCCGCAAACGGAACAAACTCGCGTTATCGGCGACGGTCAAATCGGGCACAATGCCGACGATGCGATCGTCGGGAATGTGCGCCACGCCGATGCGGCAGGCCCTTTGCGGATCGTCGGTCACATCATTGCCATCAACGAGGACACGGCCTGAACTGGGCTTGCGCAAGCCGGTCATCGTCTCGGCAAGAATGGTCTGGCTATTGCTGGCGACGCCGGCAACGCCGACAATTTCGCCTGCCCTTACCTCGAAGGTGATGTCGTCTAGGTACCGGACGTTGTCGAAGCTCACGGCGAGATGTTCAGCCGACAGCCGAACGATGTCGCCATGCGGCAGGAGCTTGGTTTGGGCCGGATCGCTGTACCGACCATGAGGCGAGCAATAGCGTCGGGATCGAGCCCCACCGTCGGTCCTTCGGAGACCGGCACCCCGCCGCGCAATACTGCGACGAAGTCGGCGCCGCTGAGAACCTCGGCGATGCGATGGGTGACGAGACCGATCGCCGTGCCTGCCGCGGCAAGGCGTCGGACCAAACGATTAGCCGCTCGATCTCCAGCGGGCCAAGGGAAGAGGTCGGCTCGTCGAGCAACAAGACCCGTGCGCCGCTCGCGACGGCGGACGCAATTTCGCCGAGCTGCCGTTCCGGCAAACTCAATCGCTCGAGTGGGACGTCGAACGGCAGATCGACACCGAGTTCGGCCGATGCATCGATGAGTTCCCGTTCGGCTTGCGCGCGATTGGCGATGAACCCCGGCCGGCCGATCAGGTGGTTTTCCGCCAATGTCAGGGTGCCGACGAAGGATAGTGCTTGCGGGACGAAGCCGACGCCAGCGGCAATCGCATCGGCGCGGCCCCGAAACGTGACGGGCTTCCCGTCCAGCAAGACCTCGCCTTGATCGAGCTGAAGAACACCGGCGAGAATCTTGGCGAGCGTCGATTTCCCGGCGCCGTTTTCGCCGACGATCGCGGTCACCCGTCCGGAATAAAGCGTGACCCCTGCCCTCGCAAGAGCGGCGACTGGCCCGAAGGACTTATAGACGTTGCGCGCAGCAAGGATCGGCGCCGTCATGACTTAGCGCCCGAGCTGATCCGGATCGATCCGGGATCGAGCGACGGACCGTCGAAGCGGCCATCCAGCCGGAGACGTTGCGCCAAGACCGCGCCGGTTTCGAGGTCGAAACACGGGTCCAGCACCGCCCCGGTCACGCCGATGCGCTCGGCCGGGATGCAAACGATCTTGCGAGCTCCATAGGATACCGGGGTCGCGCGACCCAACGGACGATTGGCGCGATATGCCGCGAGCAGCGATGCGCTCGACAGGAAACTGATGCCCGGAAACGTGTCATCGCAATTCATGGCTTTAGGACAAATCAGATGCCGGATCGCACCATCGGGAGCGACGCTAACCGATTCCGTTTGGCGCTCCGCCCAGGCCGGCGCGCCGCCGACGGTCAGGAAAAAGTCGTCGCGCCTGTCGATATTAATAGCCTCGACA
Organism: uncultured Alphaproteobacteria bacterium; assembly: GCA_963804725.1. GTDB lineage: Bacteria > Pseudomonadota > Alphaproteobacteria > ATCC43930 > CGMCC-115725 > JAATGI01. Next base: position 1,442,621 of record CAWDRN010000001.1, read on the forward strand.
TAGGCGGGCTCGCTCTTACCGCCCTGCAGGCTGAACTGAGTCGGCCAGCGGGCCACCCATGCCGCGACATCAATCGACAGAGTCCCCCGCCGCGCCGGGAAATACCGGCAGAACGGCAACCGCAAGAGCCACGAGCGTCACGCCGATGAGCATTCCGGCAAGCGCAGGTGGCCGCGCTGGCAGAAGTACTTGAATTCCGCCACCCGCATGGGGCTCAGGGCGCGAAGAAGTTCGGCAACTTCAATGCGCCCGATTTCAGATCCGCGACCAGCTTGTCCTCTTGCTCCGCGATATCGGTCGGGACGCCCGTACCGACTGGGTTGATTGGCGCCAAAACCAAGCCGCGGTTGGAGAGCTGCTGGACCACGAAATGATGCCCGAACGTTCCTTTGTTGATCTCGTCGAGCCACAGGCTGTACAGCGGATACATATCGAGAATGACGCTGGAGATATTGACCTTGCGCGCATTCCACCAGCTTCGCCGTACACGCCGATCGTGCGCAGGCCGAGCTGATTGGCCCCGGCCGCGACGCCATTGCTGATGCCGTCGCCCTCGGTCCAGATGAGGGTCGCGCCTTGAGCCGCCACCGACCGCGTCGCTTCCAACGCCTTTTGCGCGTCGTCGAACGAGCCCGCGTATTCCTCGATGACTTTAGCATTCGGATTGGTCGAGGCGAGCCCCAGTTTAAATCCTCTGTGCGTTGCCAGGATAAATGGAAGCTGCGGTCCGCCGACAGCGCCGTACGCCGCCACGCCCTGGATTTTACCGGCGAGCCAACCGCCGATATAACCGTACTGACCGAAATCGTACGTCCAACCATCGACGTTCGGCAGCAGCCTGCCCGCGAGATCGGGGCCGGCCGAAGCGGTTAAATGGATGTTGGGAAAGTCCTTCGCCACTTTGAGGATCGATGCCGAGATATCGATGCCGTGACCGATAATGAGATTGTAGCCGCGCGAGGCATAAAGGCGGATCACTGGTTCGGACGCGGTCGGGTCAGCCACGCGATCGCGGACCTCGTATTCGATTTTGCCTTCGGCCGCGAGCCTTTTCAGCGCGACAATAGACACTTGGTTGAACGATCCCTCATTGGCGACCGAGCCGATCAGCACCACCACTTTGAACTTGTGTCCGTCCTGGGCTCGGCTCGGGCCAGACATCGTGAGAGCACAAAGTCCGCAAGCGATTGCGAACAGCAAGCCCACTCTTCCAAAGAATTTATGCATTGTTCCCCTCTTATGTGCGACGACGTTCGGCGGTAACCGATTGTTGTTGCCGCCGATAGCTGTAGGTGGCATCGAGCCGCTCTTTCAGGTATTGAGCTCCGGTCGTCGGCGGATAGCGCGCTGGTCGGTCCCGCCCTGTGCAACTGGGCAGGCATTCGACAAGCGCGTCGGCGTTCGGATCGAAAAAGAATGCCGCCGAGTAGCGGTCCTGCCGCGAACGGTTCACGACGCGATGCGGCGTGGACGCGTAGACATCGTTGCTCCAGCGCATCAGACAGTCGCCGACATTGCAGACAAGGTTCCGGGTAATGGCGTCACATCGATCCAATGCCCCTCGCGGTGGCGGACCTGGCGCCCACCCAAATCATCTTGGGCAAGAATGGTGAGGTTGCCGTAATCGGTATGCGGCGCCGCGCCGTAAAGGCGATCGTCGAAGGCGACGGGATTGGGCGGATAGCGCAGCAGGCGAAGCGTCGCTAGAGGTGCATCAATGAACGGTCGGAAGAAATCCGGAGGCATGCCTAGGTCGACCGTAAAAGCGCGGTGAAGCAGCTCGCAAAGTCGCTGCATCGTCGTGAAATAGCGGACCAGGACCGGCCGGAAATCCGGCAAATCCGGCCACTGATTGACCTGATGGAACGGCTTGCCGGCCACGACGTCGGGATGGTCGGCCGCGAGATCGCGCCCAACATTGAAAGCCTCCTTGGCGTCACCCCGGCCGCTGGGATCTCCAAGCGCCACACAACCGTAATTGCTCAGCGCGCGCGTGATCGAAACCCTTTCTTTGATTTCCAGCGGCAATTCGAAGAACCGGCGCGACGTCGCGAATAGCTTGGCTACCGCGTCATCTCCAATCCCATGGCCGGAAATATAAAAAAAGCCGATCTCGCGGCACGCGCGGCCAACCTCGGTTGCAGCCCGACGAAAACCCACCTCGCCGCCCGCAAGCAGGGAGGCCAATCGATTATCGGAAGACCGCTATCCCATTGCCGTCGCGTCATCAGAACCAAGAGAACATCATCCGTGTCAGACCCCAACACGAAGCAAGTTTCGGACCGTCGGTCGCCGGAGCCCATACCGTAGGTCGCCGGAGCCCATAAAGTATTGAAAATCTTTTGTCTATTAAATTACTATACTAAGTGGGCTGCATTTGGCACGACGTTTGCTGCATTGACGTCATCATTGCCGTTAGCAGCAGAACACCAGGGAGAAACCGCAGTGAGCGCCGACCGCTTCATTGCCTTGCCCAAGGCGGAAATCCACATTCATCTCGAAGGCTGCTTCGAGGCCGATGAAATCGTCCGGCTAGCGGAGAAAAACAGCGACCCTCTCCCGCGCCCTAAGGAGAGTATTCTCGACTGGCAGGGCGGTATCGATGATTTCTTGTCGTTCCTCGATTGGATTTGCGGCCTGGTCCACACTAAGGAGCAGCTGGCCCAGTCGGCCTACAATTTCGCCGAGCGGATGAAGGCCGGCGGCGCTCGCTATGCGGACGTGATCGTGAATCCTACCCATTGGCATTACTGGCGCCGCAATATCGCTCAGATGATCGAAGGACTCGATGCCGGCTTTAAGGAGGCCGAGCAGGATGGGCTGCCACCAGTCGGCCTCTGCGTCAGCCTCCTGCGGAAGCAGACGGCGGAGGAGTCGATTGAGCTGGTCGAACTGCTCGCCTCGCTCAAGCATCCGCGCGTCGTGGCGCTGTCGATCGACGGCAACGAGGCAGCGGAAGGCCGCTCCGGGCCGCGCTTCGCCGAGGCGTTCCGGAGAGCCGGCGGGGTTGGGCTGAGGCGCACGGTCCATGCCGGTGAATCGAGCGGCCCCGAAGGCGTGTGGGACGCAATCGAATTGCTCGACGCCGACCGGATCGACCATGGCGTCCGCGCGGTCGAGGACCCGAAGCTGGTCGCGCTCCTCGCCGAACGCAAGATCCCCCTCGACATCTGTCCGATTTCAAACCTGATCCTGAAGCTTTATCCCTCCTTGGAGGAGCATCCGCTCGAGAAGTTCCGCAAGGCCGGGATTCCGGTGTCGATCAACACCGATGATCCGGCCCTGCTCGACATCCGCCTCGAAGCCACTATGCCAAATGCGCCGAGGCGTTCCGCTGGAGCGCCGCCGAGCTGCGCGAGGTAGCGCTGAACTCTGTCGAAGCGAGCTTCGCGCCGCTTGAACTCAAGGCCGACATCGCCAGGACATCGCCGCATGGGCCGCCTAAACCGCGCGCCGGGGAGGACCTAGTGACAGCCGATATCCCGCGAAAGAACCGGACCGTCGGCTGGGACTGCGTCCCCACGGTCGATGAGATGCTGCGGCTGCGAAATGTCGCAATCGGTGCTGAACCGGGCGACGTCATCATCCGCGGCGGACGCGTTCTGGCGCTGCATACCGGCGAGATTCTTGAACGAGATGTCGTAATTGCGGGACGTCACATCGCCGCGGTCACGCCTGTCGGACGCTTCGCTGCGGCCGCGACCATCGACGCCCACGGCCAGTATGTCGCACCGACCTTCATCGATGCGCATATCCACATCGAATACACCAAGCTCATGCCCGGGGAACTGGCCCGCCTCTCGGTGCCGCGCGGCACCACAACGCTACTCGCCGACGCCAACTGCATCGGCAATGTGCTCGGCACCGAAGGCTTCGATATCGTCGGCCGGACCAAAACGCCGCTCCGCATTTTCCGTCAAGTCACCACCAAGATTCCCCGCAACCCCGATGTCGAGGTCGGCGGCGCCGTCGTGCCCGACGAGGAACTGATCGACCGGGTACAGGATCCGGAGACCGCGACCCTCGGTAAATCGCTGCCCTTTGATCTCGACGAGGTGGCGGCGCAGAAGAACGTGGCGGCGCTGTCCGCCGGCAAGCGCATCACCGGCCACACCGCGCGGCTTAGCGAGGAGCCGCTATGGGGCTATTTGGCCAGCGGCGTCAGCGACGACCACAATGCGGTGACGACGAAGGAAGTGCTGGAGCGACTGCGGCTGGGCGCGATGCTGACCCTGATGGCCGGCAGTATGAACGACAACAGCGAAACCGTCTTCGCCGACATTCCGGCGCTGGGTCGCGGGATTCATCACATTTGCTTCTGCGCGGACGACAAGCTGGTCGAGGATCTCGATGCGGAGGGCCATATCGACCACCACGTTCGTCAGGCGATCCGGTATGGAGTCGATCCGATCGACGCATGGCGAATGGCGACGCTGGTGCCGGCGGCCTATTACCGACTCGACCATGTGCTGGGGTCGGTGACGCCTAGCCGTCTCGCTGACCTTCAGCTCGTTCCCGACCTCGCCCAGGTGCGTCCGTCGCTGGTCATGGTCGGCGGAAAAATCGTCGCGCGCGATGGCAATCCGCTGTTCGAGAATACCGACGAGATTCCGGACATCCTGCGAAACACTATGCATTTCCATCCCGACTTGTCGGCCGACCTGTTCGCGATCGGGGGGCTCGGCCCGACCGCCTGGGTCCAGGCAATGGAAATGTATGACGGCTATTTCAAGCGCGCCTTCCATACGGAGATGAAGGTCGTGGATGGCAAGGTTCAATGCGACACGACGAACGACGTGCTTAAGGTCGCGATCGTCGATCGTCACCATGCCAGCAAAATGATCGGCATTGGTTTTGTGCGCGGCTTCCGATTGAAGCGCGGCGCCTTGGCCGCGAGCACCAATTGCGAGAATCAGAATCTCGTAATCGTTGGGACCAGCGACGATGACATCGCTTTTGCGGCAAAAGCCGCCCGCGAACTGGGCGGTGGGCTTATAGTGGTGGACGCCGGCAGGATTGTTGCTAGCGTGCCGCTACCACTGGGCGGCATCATGAGTGACAAGCCGTGGGAAGTGGTGCGCGACAAATCACTGGCTGCGGACAAGGCGGCGGCTTCGATCGGCTGCGACATGCAAGCCCCTTTCATGATCATGTCGTTCATCGGCCTTGCCGGCGTGCCCGACCTTGGCATCACCGAGAAGGGCCTGATCGAAAGCAAGAGCCAGACCTTCATTGATGTCGTATTGCCGATGCAGGCTGGCATTGTGTGTTGTCGGTGTCCCAACCACGCTCACGACATCCATAGATTGATGGACCCAATGACGGCTAACATCGAAACGTAAGCTCGTCGCCACAATCGGGCGAATACCTGCCGCTCCTGATTCGATCACGCAGCGGCGGGAGCGAGATAGTACTCGTGATGTAGGCCGCCAAGGATCGGAAGGGCGGCGACGGCGTACGATACTCCTCGCCGATGGCGCGAACGGGGTCGCAGGCGGGCGAGGGTAGTGGGCGGCAGGAACTCCGGGGCCCAGGCCCATGTGCGGACGCCCAGTGTTGTAATGTGAATTCCACGATTTCAGAATGGATCGCAAATGTGGTTCGGACAGGTATCAACCAATCCAAGCACTCGCGTCGAATCGTGCCGACGACCCGTTCGCAGATCGCATTGGCCATCGGGCAGCGAGGCGGCGATTTCAATACCTTGATTCCGAGCCTTGCTATCGACTGGTCGAGGCGTTCGGCGAAAATACGGTCGCGGTCGTGAAGTTCCGAACGCCTCGCGCAGTTGCTGCATCGTCCAAGCGGAAGTTGGATGGGCGGTGACGTTGCAATGGACGAGGCGCCGGCTGCGATGTTCGATCACCACAAACACGTATAACAGCCGGAACGTCGCGGTCACGGCGACCAAGAAATCGCAGGCAATGATACCTTGGGCATGCACGCGCAGAAACGTCGACCAGCGCAAATTGCTCCGCGGTCGGCCAGGCGGGCGAGGGAGTAAGTACTTCCGTACGGTTCGCGGCGACACCCGAATTCCCAGCTTCAACAAGAGTTCATTTGCGATACGCTCCTCGCCCCATGAGGGGTTTTGGTTCGCCATGCGGCGGATCAGAGCTTGTAACTGCTGGGGTATCGGCGGCCGGCCAGGTCGGGATTTGAGCCGCCAGAACAATCTCCATCCCGCTCGGTGCCAGCGGATCATCGTCTCCGGACGCACCGCTACCAGCGAATCCCGCCAGTCAAAGAATTTCGAGAGTATCGACAGCACGATTCGCGTTACTGGATCGATTCGTCGCCGCTTCGCGCCGCGTTCAACGTAGAGGGCGAGCTGTCGACGCAGAAAGAGGTTCTCGGCCTCAAGGGACCGCGTTGACCGCAACCCTAGCGGCCACCAGCGCGGCAACTCCATCACTACCTGGATAAGAATCCCGGTGACCGATAGCATCGTTTGATCATGCCACAATGCATCAAAGCGAATATCGGATTTTTGCAGAGGACAGGGGGTCAAGTTCGAGGCTGGTCTCGAAAACAACGGTAAGCCGGTTGGCCTGTTCGCGCGCACCGCAGTCGGCTCGCTGTTCAACGGAATGGGGCTGGGCAAACTGATCAATCACGGCGTCGAGCCGTTCGCAGTCGACGCGCTCGCCACCAACCCTGGGTGCGTCGGAGCTTGGCCTAACGCACTTCGATGCGGCCATCGAAGAGCAGCAGAAAGCATCAATGCTGTTTTCGCACTTATCAACCGTACGGTCAGCTCGCTGCGGTGTATGCCCTCCAGGGCAGGGACGATGAGGCAAAGGCTGCCTTGGCCGCGGCCCATCAACTCAATCCAAATCTGAACCATAAAGTGGACAGCAGCGCACAATCCGAAAATATCCCTGCTAATTTGCAGGTCTCCGCAAGGCTGGGTTGCCGGAAGATGAGCGACCGAGGCTGTCGATCGTGGTGCTGCCGTTCTCCGCTGCGAAGATTGGTAGCTCCTAACTGCGACCCGGCATTTTCACCGAGAGCCCAATGGTTCGCGCCCGCCCCGAATGCGCTGCAGTTCAATCAGCGGCGGCGTCGCTGTGATTGTATCCCGAGACAGGAGTTCCCAGCGGATGCCGCGCGGACGGACATGGGTGCGAGCTACCTCGTGAAGTCGTGTCGGCGTTGCGATCCAGTCGACAATGATATCCGTCGGGTTGGGAACCAGCTTCTCCTCGACAACCTGCACGTCGTGAACCGCCGCAACGACCAGCGTGGCTTCGTCGGCGATACCGAGATCGGTGAACATGCCCCATTCAAGGTCAAAGAAGCCGTGCCCCTTCCCGAACCGAACGCCGTCGAGGGAGATGGCGGAAGCGCCCGTGACTAAGGCGTCGAAGCGGCCTCTTGCGGCAATCTCCGCAAGGCCGATCGGCCGGCCGAAGTGTTCGAGCCCGTCGAGCCAGCTGGCAAAGAGTTCCTGGCCGGGTGGCACCATGTTGGGTTCGATGACGAAGAAGCCGCGGTAAATGCCGTAGGTCGATACCACGATCGTCCGTTTGGCAGCGATCAGACGCCGGCGAAGCTCAGCCAAGCAATTGTCGGGGGTGACGAAGACGTATTGCGCAGCTCTGAAGAAGGGGAGGGCACAGATCCGGTCCGTTGCCGCCGCACTGCCCTGAAAATCAGGGATCACCTCGGCAAAATTGAGGTGGAAGCGGGAATCCGGCAGGGCGACGGCGGAAAGCTGGGCCCAGATCTTCTGCCTGATGTGGGAGTTCGTGTTCATCTCGACACCCATCGTTGCGTAGGGGCCGAAGGCAGCGGGCCGACGGATATCGAAGTGAGACGCGGCCTGCCGCCAATAGTCATCTGACGTTACCGGATGCGGCGTGGAAGCCACTGGCAGCGCGCGCCTTTGGAACCGACGCGCGCGCAGCGTATCGGCGCAGAGTGCCCCGCCGCCGCAAGGCTTCACTGATCGCGACGAGAAGAATATTGGCGCCAAGAATGTACATCTCGAGCGCGTTGAGCTTCGGCGACAATTCAAAATGGAGCGCTGAGGCGACGACGAGGGAGACCGGCTGGTTGCGCCCGCTTAGGAATGCCGCCATCACCACGTCAGCAGCCGACAGGATGAACGCGATCATGAAAGCGGCTATGAGGCCGTTCCGCATCAGCGGTAGGGTAACGCGCCACAGCGTTTGCCAGGGTCCGGCGCCGAGGTCGGCAGCAGCTTCGTCGAGCTTTCGGTCGAGCCGTAGGAGCAAAGAGGCGGCAATGATTGTCGTGAATGGAAGGATCACGAGCGTCTGTCCAGTCACCACGGTCACGAATCCGCGCGAGATGCCGAGCAGGTGGAAGAAGGAGAGTAACGCAACACCGAGAATGATGCGTGGAATGAAAAAGGGCGCGGCGATACCAAGGATGAGCACCGCCTGTAGCGCCCGCGGGGCTCGGACGGCGGCGAAGGCGGCGAGGCCGCCGAGCACCGTGGCTGCCACAGCGGTCGGCAGGGCGATGAGAAGACTATTTACCAGGCCCTCGATGATGAGCCCATCGGCCAGCGTATCGCGGTACCAGCGAAGCGTCCAGCCGGCGAGCGGAAAAGCGATGAATTTGCTGTCGTTGAACGAAAAAAGCGCCATGACCGCGAGCGGCAAATAGAGGAATAAGATTAAGAGAAGTGCATAGATGCGCAGTGTTTTCGTCATAGTTATGCCGGCCTAGCGTCGCGTCGGCGGAGCCGGAAAGCCTGGCGCACAACAAGCCAGGCACCGAGGAAGGCACATATTAGGGCCGTCAAAAGAGTCCAGGCGATTGCCGACCCGAGCGGCCAGTCATAGGCAGCGCCGAAGAGGCTGTTGATTGCGCTCACTGCCGTTTCGCCGCTCGCCCCCCCGATCATCTGAGGCGTTAGATAATCCCCGGCAACGAGCGAGAAGACCATGGCACAGCCGACCGCAAGGCCGGGCAACGTGAGCGGTAGGGTAACGCGGAGGAACAGTTGGATTCGGCTGGCGCCGAGATCCCGCGCAGCGTCGATGACATCGCGGTCAAGCGTTTCGACGGCGACCCAAAGTGCCAGGATCATGAAGGGCACGGTGTTATAGCTTTCGACTAGCCAGACGGCCTGGGGGCTGAAGGATAGGCTCCAGATCGGCTCGGCGATCAGTCCAGCAGCTTGCAAGGCGGAGTTGATGATACCCTCCGCGCCCAGCACTAGGCGCCATGCGAAGACCCGGATGAGGTCGCCGGTATAGACCGGAAGGAGAAGGATGGACAGCATTGCCCCCTTGTCGCGTGGCCGGAGTGCCGCGACGAAGAACGCGATCGGATAGGCGATAATTGCAGTGATAGACGCGATACCGAGCCCGTACAGTAGCGCCTTGGCGATCAGCCAGCGGTAGGCCGAGCTTGCCAGCACCTCGTCGTAATTCGCGAGTGACAGAACTGGGACAATTACATCGTTGCTGACAATGCGGAAGCTAAGCAAGAAGAGGTTGGCCAGCGGAACGAAGCAGAGGAGGGATAGCGCGACGAGCGGCAGCACGCTCGCCAGAATCGGCGCCGATAAAAGCCGGATCGGCTTCATGACGTCCCGGTAGCGATCGTTCCTTCGGCGATCCAAGTCGTCGCTGGATCGAACGAGACGCGTACCCGGTCCGTTCGCTCGAAGGCCGGACCAGCACCGTCGCCGTGCTCTAGAATCAGACGCAGGCTCATCCCGCCGACTTTGACCTCAAGGGTGCTCGATCGGCCACCAAAGACGATGTGGCTGATCGTGCCCTCGAAGGCGATCACCGGAGAGTTGCATTCCTCGGCACTGGCGAGTTTCAAATTCTCTCCTCGGATGCAAAGGCTGGCAACCTCACCGGCAAGAACACCCACGGCGCAGGGCGCGGCAACGAGCCCGATCGGCGTGTCGATCGACGCCTCGCCACCGTCGCGACAAATCACGATGCCGCCGACGAGATTGGCCCCGCCAATAAAATCGGCGACATAGGCATTACGTGGTTCGCGGTAAATCTCTTCTGGTGTGCCCTGCTGCTCGATGACGCCTTCCCTCATGACGACGATCCAATCAGAGAGCGCGAAGGCCTCCTCTTGGTCATGGGTCACGTAGAGAAAAGAGGTACCCAGGCGACGCTGCAAATCCTTCAACTCGACCTGCATCTGGCGGCGCATCTTCTGGTCTAGGGCGCTGAGCGGCTCGTCGAGCAGAAGAAGCTTGGGTTCGTTGACGAAGGCGCGGGCGAGGGCGACGCGCTGTTGCTGTCCGCCCGAGAGCTGCGCCGGATACCGCTCAGCGAGGTCATCGAGTTGTACGGCGCTGAGGGCGCGCGCGACGCGCGATGTGCCGCCGCGCGCGAAAACGTGGTTGACCTTCAGCCCGAACGCGACATTCTCGAATACTGTCAGATGTGGAAAGAGCGCATAGCTCTGGAAGACCGTATTGACAGGCCGCCGGTTGGCCGGTACCTCCAGCAGCGACCGGCCGGCAAGCATAATCGTGCCGCTGCTCGCCGCCTCAAAGCCACCGATCACCCGTAAAATCGACGTCTTGCCACAGCCCGAGGGGCCAAGCAGCGTGGTGAAGCTGTTTGGCCCCAGGTCGAAGGACACTCCGCGGACCGCAGCCACGTGGTCGTATGATTTGCGCAAAGCGCGAACGCTCAGTAGCGCGTTGGCCTCTATCCCTGGCTCGAAGTCCTTGTGCCGGTCCGCGACTGGCTTAGCGATCAACTCGCCTTCACCTCGTTCCAAAGCCGGACCCAATCTGCGTAATTCTCTGGCGTCGTCGGCCAGATGAAGGTCTTGATCCGGCCCGGATCATCGATCGAGAGAATCTCGAGCTGGGCGGGGGTGAATTTGTCGCGCGGGGCGGAGCTGGTCGTCGTGTCTTTGCTGTCGACGCCTATCTGATAGCCGTACTCACTGCCGAGCAGATAGTTGATCAGTTTGTGAACGAGGACGAGGCGGTCTCCGGAGACCGGCTTCGGGATCGCCACGCTATCGCACCAGCCAATCTGCCCTTCTTTCGGCTGTGCGATGGCCATCTTCACCTTATCGCGAAGCTGGAAGTAGGGCAGCGTCCACGAGAATGAACACACGACTTCGCCGCTGGCGAACAAATTCGTTAGATCACCGATCGACGTCCAGTAAGTTCGCAGCAACGGCTTCTGTGCGATCAGTGCCTTGCGGCACTCTGCAAGTTCGGCGGCGTCAAGCGCGAAGAGCTTGTCCCGGGCAATGCCAATGTGGATGGCGGCCATGGCGATGCCGTAGAGCGCCCAATCGCGCGTTGCCAGGCGACCCTTGTATTTCGGGTCGAAGAGGGTCCCATAGCCGACGTCGCCCTCGACGAGGTCGGCACGGTAGACGATAGGGTCATATCCCCAGAGAGTCGGGAGGACGTAGCGCTTGCCATCCTTAGTTCCAAGCGGATTTTCTTTAAACTCGTCGTAGAGCATGGCGGCATTCGGGAGCTGGGCCATGTCGATCGGCTGGAGCATACCGGCATTGATGTATTTATTTGCGTTCTCCCAACTCGGCGTGATGATCTCCCACTGGTCGATCGCTCCGGCGCGCATCTGCGCAAATTGCTCGTCATCGGACGAATTGAAGCCGCGCTTGATCGTGACCGGGTTCTCCGCGAGAAAACCCTTCAGATATTCTTCCTTCGAAGCGCCGGTATAGGTGAGCCAGGCAATCTCTGTGGCTGCAGCCAGTGCAGTTCCGGCCTTCAGCCAGGGTGCTGCCGCCGCCGCGAATCCAGCTGCGCCGGCCGCCCTCAGAAGAACTCTCCTCTCGATCGCATGTGGGACCATCGATGCCTCCGTTTCACACCGGCGCCCTCGGCTCTGCGTCGTCGATCGCGCTTATTAAAGATTCGCAACAAGCGTGCCAGGAGTTTGTTAAACTGTGAACGCTGCGTCTCGCAGCGAACGCGATCTGCTGCTGGCTGGAACCGCGACTAATTCATGACAATTCCCCGATCCGACCAGGGTTCAAAATTTAGAATTTTCTAAACAAATCCGATCAAAAAATCCGGGAGCAGATCAAAGGTCAATCGGCCCATACTTGACCTGTGTCGCCAATCTTATCGCGACGTTCGAGGAGTCTCGCCTAATTTGACCGGTAGAAGCTCGACGGCTCGCAAGGACTACGCAGAGAATCGCGTCGGTAGGGCACACTTAGTCAAGGATTGGCCCTCCGCCCAATACCTTTGGTTAAAATCTAGCACGTATGCCCAGATCGCGCGCACTACCAAATCCTCTCGAGCCACATGGGTGGGCGCGGCGCACGCCCGTTCCCGCGCAGGCGACGGTGAATTGACGTGGTATGGCACGGTACTTGCGGAGCCACGACACCTCGTGGGGAAGATCTCGAATTCGGCCTTCGTTGGCGAGATGATGAAGGAAATATCCCAACACGCTCGACTGCACCCAGCAGGATTTTGGTGGAACCAACTTAGGTGCAAGGATTGAGCATGGTCGCCACGAGTGTGCGGCAACACAGATTGACTTCCATGCTCTGGCGCCCGCAGAATCTGTCGGAAGCGTGGAGCCTGTTGCAGCGATTCCGCAAGGCGGCGCTCGCCTTTGCCGGGGGCACCGCCATTCAGCTGGACTGGGAAGCGGGGATTCCGCTCCCGGACCATTTGATCGATCTGTCGTGTCTGGCGCCTGGCTTGAGTAAAATTGACGAGATCGGAGCAGGCGGGTTTCGAATCGGCGCGTTGACGGTTCTAGCCGAACTACGCGCGAGCACCGTCCTGCGCGAGCATTGCCCAGTTCTCTGGCAAGCGGTCGGCACAATTGCCGCCGCGCCTGTGCGCAACCTCGCCACCCTCGGCGGCAATGTTGCAACCGGTATAGGCTGCTCTCTTCCGACGCTGATGACGCTGGATGCCGCCATAGAGTTGTTCGATGGCGAGAGGCTGTCGGTCATGCCGATCTGGGACTGGTTACGTAACCGGCGCCGCGCAGCGGATGCGCCAAGCGCCATTCTCACCGCAATCTTGATTCCGCCGCATGTCGGCGGTCGGACAATTGCTTATAGCGAGAAGATCGGGCTGCGGCGCGCGTTCTCGCCAAGCATGATCGGCGTTGCAGCTTGCCTAACCGTTGATGAGGGAGGACGAATTTGCGAAGCGCGTTTCGCCGTTGGTGGGGGCATAACAGCGCCGCAGCGGTTGGTCGCGGCCGAACGTGACGCGCAAGGCCAATTTCTTGATCGAATCGACTGGCCACGTCTACGGAGCGCATTGGCAAAGGAGATTTGGGCGCCGTCCGACGTCTTTCGATCGAGCGCATACCGGAAAAGCGCCGCTGCAAATGCTATTGCAGTAGGTCTGGGGGGTGGGACTGCGCTGCCGCGGAGGGAATCACTCATTGGCTGGACTTCAGAACGCGCGCTACCGCCAGCCAGACTTCTAGCGTCGCAGACGCGTGTGTCCCGGACTTTCTCAGGACAGCGTTGGCGCAAGCGGCCCGATATCGATGATAAGATCGCAGGGCGATTTAGCTACCACACCGATACACGGCGACAGGGGATGCTCGTTGCGCGGCTTCTGCTTGCCCACCTGCCGCATGCCCGCATCCGTGCCATCGACGCAAGCGCAGCTTCCGCGCTCCCCGGCGTTCGCGCAGTGATTACACATCGCGATGTCCCGGGCCTCAACGGCCATGGTCTTTTAGTCGCCGATCAACCGGTGTTGTGTACCGACAGGGTACGCCACATCGGCGATGTACTCGCGGCGGTCGCCGCCGAGGATGACGAAACGTCCAGACGCGCCCTTGCGATGATCAAAATCGATTATGAGGCGCTTCCGGTTGTGGCCGATCCCGAGCAAGCGCTCACCGACGCCGCCATCCGCGTTCACGACGCAGGAAATCTGCAAAGCGAGATGAATTTCGAGCGTGGCGATGTCTCCGCAGCCTGGCCGTTATGTACCCATATCGTCGAGGACACGTATGCCACACCACGGCAGATGCATGCTTATCTCGAGACCGAGGGTGGATATGTCATCCCGGAACCCGATGGCGGGTTGACCGTCTGCGTCGGCAGCCAGTACGGCTACCGTGATCGTATGCAGCTGGCGCGGATTCTGGGCATCGCGGAAGAACGCATCCGCGTGATTTCGAGCCCGACCGGCGGCGCGTTTGGTGGAAAGGATGGGCTTACGGTACAGCCTGTTCTCTGCCTCCTCGCGCTGAAGACCCGTCGTCCGGTGCGGATTCACCTCGATCGGGCGGATTCGGTCGCGTTCGGGACCAAACGCCATCCAATGAGGATCCACGTCCGCACCGGTGCCGACGCCGAAGGCCGGCTGCTAGCCCACGAGGTAGACATGGTGATCGACACTGGGGCCTATGTAACTTTCGGTCCGGCGGTGCTGGAAACCGCGCTGGAACATGCTGCGGGGCCATACCGGATCGCTAATCTTCGGACGCGCGGCCGCTGCGTCTTCACCAATAACGGCGTGTCTGGCGCGTTTCGCGGCTTCGGCGTGAACGAGATTGCCACGGCGGTTGAGACCCAGATCAACCGCCTGGGCGAAAAGACCGGGCTGGGACCGTTAGACATCCGCCGGCTCAACCTGCGTGGGCCTGACGACCTCGGCCATTTCGGTCAGAAACTAGCGCCGTCGGATCGAGTTCGCGACATATTTGAAGCGGCCGCTGCAAGTGACCTCTGGCGAAAGTCTCGGGGACCAATAGAGGACGGACGCAAGCTGATCGGCGTTGGCCTCGCCGTCACCATGGCGGTCAATGGTTTGGGTTCGACCTTCCCCGACCCTGGAGGCGGCCGACTGAGGCTCGCCCTAGATGGAAAGATAGAGGCGGCGTTCGGGATCGAAGAATGCGGACAAGGTGCTGTTGCCGTGATTCAGGAGATTGTGTCGGTGGCACTCGGGTGCGATCGCGCCGACGTCCGGCCCGTGCTCGGCGATACCGCTCGTGCACCGATTTCGGGTTCATCCTCGGCTTCGCGAACCACTTCAATGATTTGGCGCACCGGCCAGGAGGCAGGTCCGGCGCTCAGGGCGCTTCTCTTAGAGGCAGCCGCAGCAGCGCTCCTATGCCCGGCCCATGATTTGAAGATCGGTTCTGGAGGCGTTTACGACCGTCGACAGAACCGCTCGGATGTGCCGATCCTGGCTTTTGCCGAACTTGCGTCGAAGCTCGGCGAGGCCAAACTCCCGGTGGCCATTGCGAGCTTCGAATTTCCAAAAACCGGATATACGGGCGCGAACGCACATTTCCTCTATTGCTCCGGCGCAACTGTGGTCCGCGTGGCTGTGGATCGTGCGACTGGTGCGGTCGAGTTGCTAGACCTCGACCAGCACACAGCAGCCGGCCCAGTGGTCGATCCTGCTGGCTATCTTGGCCAGATCGAAGGCGCCGGCGTCCAGGGGATGGGGTTCACCCTCTGCGAGGATGTTGTGATCAAGGCCGGGACTTATCTGACCCGCGACCTTGACAGTTATATGATCCCGAGCATTGCCGATGCTCCGCACCGCATGCGCGTCTTCGCGATGGAGGAACTCGATCATGATGATTCTTATGGACCGCGAGGCATCGGCGAACTCGGGATCGGCGCGGTTACGCCGGCGATCATCGCCGCAGTAGCCGAAGCCACCGGCTCGTGGCTAAATGCCGTGCCATTGAGCCCGGAACAGATTCTCAGCGCGATGGGCGGCATGAGTATATCCGACATCGACGATGAATGAGCCCCCGATGGACTTGGAACCGCTCGATGATGCCCGCTTGCCCTGCATAACTACCGTGCGTTTCCGTCTCAACGGCCTTCCGGTAGAGCTCGTCGTCGGGACTGCCGAGCGCTTAATCGACCTTTTTCGCGAGCGCTTGGGTCTGACCGGCCCCAAGATCGGTTGCCGAATAGGTCGCTGTGGAACCTGTGCGGTATTGATCGACGGCAAAGCGGTGAATGGTTGCCTGATGATGGCCTTTCGTCTTGACGGCACCGAAGTGATCACGGCCGAGGGGCTGGATCTCCTTCCGGAAGGCCGGGCGGCGCGAGCGGGGCTCGCCGAGGAAGGCGCATTTCAATGTGGCTATTGCGCGCCGGGCATTGCGGTTGCCCTTACAGCGCTTCTGACCCGGCGCCTGCCGATAGACGATGCCGCGATCCACGAGGCGTTGGGGGGGAATCTTTGCCGATGCTCCGGATATCTGTCGATCATGCGAGGAGCGACGCGTGCCGTGTCGATGATAGATGGCCCCCGATCGGCGTCGAACCTGGACCCACCCGCACCGCATTTTTGAGTTATCGTTGAATAACTTATGAGTTGGCGTGCCGGGTCCGAATTGGGCTCTGATTCAATTTTGGTGCAGATAGCGGGTTGACTCAGTGACGCCGAGCAATCTTGCGCGGAGGAGATCGAGTTTCGCGCGACCATACATCTGGCGCTTCACCAGCTTGAGCTTTTTAATTTGGCCTTCGGCCTGTCCATGGACCAAGGTTCGACGAGCGCGGCAGCGATCGCGCTGTCATCCGACCGTAAACCGCGAAAGAGGCGAGCAAACTGGTCGAGGCATCTTGAAGCCACGGGCCGAACTCGGCCGATCTCCGCTGCCGGATCATGGCCTGGAAACGATCGAGCAGATCTCGGGCTTCCACAAGCGTCGGTACGGAAGATTCGATCGTAGCAACGGTGATTGCGTTTTCCTTAGATGGCTGATCGCGTGCAATCGTCATCATCCGTCCGATCATGCGTGAGGACGGGTACTTACGCGGGGCGCAGTTTGGGGCAGCTTCCGCCCGCCGGCGCCGCATTGTCCATTCCGTCACGACACGCAGACTGCCTCTAAAGCCCGCCGCCTTGAGACGGCGCCAAAGTTCGGCACCGTTGTGACAGCCGGCATTCCACTCCTGGTCAAGCTTGGTCAGCCAAGGTTCCAGCGAACTCATCCGGACGCGGAACATGTCGCTTCTCTCGGCGCGTACCACGCGGCGGACTGTCTGCCGGCTGCCATGATGATCAAACAGGGCGCCAAAGTCGTCATCGCCGATCTGGCGAAGAATAAGCCGGAGATCGCAAAAAGCATAGGCGCCGATTTCGTCTCGCTCGACGTGACAAGCGAAGCGCAATGGGAGCACTCGGTCCGCGAGACGGACGCAAAACATGGCGGCATTCATATTCTTGTCAGTGCCGCCGGGATCGAAGGCGATCGAAAGAACAATTCGTTATGGCGACCAGTCTCAACGAGTGGCGGCGGGTTCACTCCGTCAACCTCGACGGTACCTTTCTCGGCTGCCAGAAGGCGATGCCTGTCATGGAGCGGCAGCGGCGAGGCTCGATGATCAATATATCGTTAATCGTGTCTTTCTTCCCCATGCATTCAATTGCGCGTATGGCTCAAGCAAGGCGGCCGTTCAGCATTTGACCAGATCCATCGCCACCTGGGGCTCTCGAAACGGCAATCAAATCCGCTGCAATTCGGTTCATCTCGGTCTCATCCGAACGCGGATGTTGCTCAACATCGTTGCGCAACGGCCACCAACTCAGAACGAGCGGCCTCACGGCCGCTGAAAAATTTGGTAAAGGCGAGGTTGCCCTCGGGGGCCTTAGGCGCTCCCGACGATGTCGCGCTCCAAATACTCTATCTCGCATCTGATGAAGCGTCACAGGTCACGGGCTCCGAATTTCGTGTCGATGGCGGATGGAGCCTGAACCTTGGCGGTATGTTGGGGCCGCGGTGAAGCTGCCCTTGTTTATCGAGCCGCAATTGACGTTGGCAGTGGAACAGCCCCCGGAAGGCGCCGCGCCTGACGTTGGCAGTGGAACAGCCCCCGGAAGGCGCCGCGTCGGCACAGGATTAAAGTTCGATGGCTACCGCATCGATGCCCGCATCGTCGGCAAGAATGTTCGCGTTGTCACCCAAACGGGCTTCGATTGGACTGACCGTTACGAAGCCGTTGCGTCGGCGTTCGCGAGCCTCGCACTGCCATCGGCTTACATCGACGGTGAGCTATGTAGGCGGCGGCCGGACCGCTCTCCCAGCTTTGCCGACTTGCGAACTGCAGATCGAAGCCGCATTCAATTAGGCGGTCGCTGAGCATCGGCTGTGACGCATTCAGTTCGGCCGGGCCAGCGCCCATTTGGGCACCATGGCGAACGACACCAGTCCGCCCGGCATAAACACCGGCAAATGAAGTGTGACGCCTGGACGCATTTCCTTGTTGTCTATATTGCCGCCGAACGCGCCGGGCATGGTCGACGACCATCGTCCCATTTCCGGCGGCGGTGCAGTACCGATGACGCCGAAAAACGGTTTAGCCGGAATCTCTAGGCCCCAGGGCATCCGTATCAATTGGCGATTGAGATCGACGGCAACGATACGGCGGTACTCGCGATGAAAATCTTCAGTGAGCGTGCCGTATTTTTCCGGAATGACAATGAAGCCCCAAATCTTGCCGCAACCGCCTATCGAGAATTTCGATGGCGAGGCTGTCGCCAGGCTCGACCCCGGCAACCGCGATCGGACCGGTCATGAGGTGCGGTCCGGGCCCGCGCGGCGTGTTCCGGTGCACGGCGGGATGCTCGGGGAGGATGGTGTAGTTGCTCTCCGCCGGCAGCATGTCATGGGGCTCTCCTGACAGCGTATGCACGGCGACGATGTCGCCGGACTCGATCGCTGCGATCGGAGAAAGGTCACTTGAGAAGTAGCCCCAATGCACGCGATCGATGCCGGGCCATAATTCATGATATTGTGACATCAACCCGTCTCCCAGTCTAATCTAGCTTACACAGCGCTCGCGCTGCGTCGATATGCGCGGCGAGATAGGTTGCGCGCCGTGCGAACAGGTCAGGTACCACCGTGTTCGCTTCAGTGATGAACCGCCCGAGGCTCTTAGACCCAAGTCATCTGTCGAAACGGGCGGTTGCTGACGCGCGCTGAGGCGTTCAGTGCCCACTATACCCGCCGATGGCTTCGGAAAGCTTGGCGGTAAGATATGCACCGCCCGTGATTGGCGGGTAGAGCACCGGTCGGTCGGGCCCAGTGCAGCTGGGCAGACATTCGACCGGCGCGTCATAATTGGGATCGTGAAAAAAGACGGCCGAGTAGCGATCTCGCCCGGAGCGATTGACAACGCGGTGCGGTGTCGAAACGTAGGTATCGTTGCTCCAGCGCATCAGGCAATCTCCGATGTTGCAGAGCAAAGTGCCGGAGATCGGCTGTGCCGACGTCCAGCCGCCATCGCGGCTCTTAACTTCAAGCCCGCCGGCATCATCTTGGGTGAGAATCGTAAGATTGCCATAGTCGGTATGAGGCGCGGCGCCGTACCGCGTGCCGTCGAACACTCCCGGATGCGGCGGGTAGTGCAACATACGCAAGGTCGCCAGCGGCTTGTCGATGAAGGGCGCGAAGAAATCAGGCGCAAGGCCGAGATCAACCGCGAACGCGGCATGCAGTTTTTCACACAACGCCTTCTGGATAAGGAAATATTCAATCACTGCCTGTCGGAAATCCGTCATACCCGATGGCCATTGATTAGGCTTCTGGAACGGCTTGCCGGCGAGGTAATCGGGATCGTCATCGGCGATCTCACGGTTAACCTGGAACGTCTCCTTTGCGTCTGCCTCGCGCGACGGATCGAGATGCTCGTCACCGATCGCAAAGTAACCGTTGATGCTGCCCGAGTTGCGATAGGACAGCCGTGCCTTCTCCGCGAGCGGCCGACCGAAGAACTCGGTCATCCCGCCGAACACTTCAGCGACAAGACGCTCCTGCACCCCGTGATTGGCGATGTAGAAAAACCCCACGCTTCTGGCGACTTGGCCAATTTCGGTTGCGACCGAGAACAGTCCTCGCTCGGTGCCGGCGAGAAGCGGCGCCACATCAATGATCGGGACGTTCAAGGACATCGCTCAGGCTCCCTTGCTGCTGCCATTTTTCCTGTGCAGTCGGCGGATGGCTTGGCGATGAACTCGCCTTCTCGTTCTACAACAGGTCCGCCCAATCCGGCCGCTCATCGGTGCCATCGTTCTATTCCAGCGCACCTACGTTGTGTCTCGTTGGCCGAAGGATCCGCAAGAAGCGTGCCAGCATTTGGCCGTAATTTGAGTTTACGGCATCGGCCTGTCCATGCCGACAATTGGCTCGACCTGTGCTATGTCCAGGCCTACCTCGACGCGGTGGCGACCTATGCCGGCGGCGCGGATTTGTGCGGTTTCGTGGTCGCGCGACGGCGCTTCCGGCGGCTTAACGACAACGTCATGCCGCTTGCGTCGGTCAGCTCCATCTGCGCGGCAAGGAGAGCGAGGTCGAGCTCTACGCAATCACGGCCGACGCAGGATCGTTACGCACGCCGCCCACCGAGACTACGGTCGTCGCCCCTCAATTGACCCGGCGGGAGTAGCTGGAGGAAGTCCGCTCGGGGTGTGCGCCGTGAGAAGGCGGCGCTTTCCAGTGGGTGCAAGGCCCACCCGGCACTTCGCTCCAGCCGGAAGCAATCGGAGCAGTCATGGAGGTAACGAAATGGCTGGAGCCTTCGATTAGCGTGTCACGAATTGGTGACAGCGCGAGTGTGCAGGCCGCAACGCGAGTAAACGCCGAGCAAGCCTCGAAAAGGACGATGTGTAGGCCGACCCGATTGCCATATCGGGGAAGGCTGATACGGCTGGGTTGGAAGAGCGAAGACGACGCCCAGCCGCTACACCGGGGTATTGGCGACAGCATGTACACAAGGGAAGCGTACGCAACACGGGAAGCCCCAAGGCGTGGTCAAGGAGGACCAACCGGACGCCCGCGAGGGACAGGCCGGGCGCCCTGGGGTGGCGGAGAGGTCCGGAGTACTGGTGAAGCCGGGTAACGCTGGTGGAGGGAAGGGCCTCAGTTCAAGACGAACGCAGCAAGTAGTGAGGGACCTGGAGATTGGGCAACCTATCAACTCCGAAGAGTGTTCAGAAACTGCAGACGGCGTTACACGCGAAAGCGAAGGCAGAAGCTGGGTATCGCTTCTACGCCCTGTACGACAAGATCAGCCGCGAGGACATCCTCGCGCATGCCTACGCTCAGTGCCGCTCTAACAAGGGCGCACCGGGGGTGGACGGACAGGACTTCGCGGACATCGAGGGGTACGGAGTGCAGCGGTGGCTCGGCGAACTGGCGCTTGCGCTCGGGCAGGAGACTTACCGACCGGACCCGATCAGAAGAGTGTTCATCCTGAAGGCCAACGGCAAACTTCGGCCGCTGGGCATCTCGACCCTACGCGATCGGGTGTGCATGACAGCAGCGATGCTGGTGCTCGACCCGATCTTCGAAGCCGACCTTCCACCAGAGCAGTACGCCTACCGTCCTGGGAGAAACGCCCAGCAAGCGGTGGTCGAGGTGGAAGGGCTGTTGTTCCGAGGCCACCCGGAAGTCGTTGACGCCGACCTCGCGGACTACTTCGGAAGCATTCCGCACGCCGACCTCTTAAAGTCGGTGGCGCGCCGGATTGTTGATCGGCGCGTGCTGCATCTGATCAAGATGTGGCTGGAGTGCCCCGTTGAAGAAACCGACGATCGAGGAAGGAAGACACGCACGACCGAAGCCAAGGACACGCGGCGCGGCATTCCGCAGGGCTCACCCCTCTCACCGCTGCTGGCGAATCTTTACATGCGCCGGTTCGTGTTGGGATGGAAGAAGCTCGGGCTGGAGCGAAGCCTCGGCAGTCGCATCGTGACCTATGCCGACGACCGTGTGCCACGAACGCACTGACGAAAGGAGGTGCGATGCTGTGCAGGATATGAGGGAAGGCCCCTCGGAGCCGGCTGTCAGGAGCAGGCTCCAAACCACCGCAAGCTGCGACGGTTAAGAGCCGTGGTGGTGAACGTTGCGGAAAAGGCGGGACATGATCCCGTCAGGTATGGCTCAGAGAGACGAGCGTGAGCAAACCGCTGATGACGTGTCGAAAGCGTATAGACGATGTCGAAACCGGGGGGAAGTCGTTAACCCGGGACGAGTCTGGGAGGTGTCCTGATTGCGGCCCAGATGGCATCCGGCATGAAGGCGGCGTGACTCTGAACCGGGCTCTTGTGCGGAACGTGGGAACCTGTTGCCCCGATGCGAAGGGAGCAATCCGAGCGGGCGGCCCCCGCGAGGATCGGAGTACCGATGCGGGGCACAGGGGCGGAGCAGCCCGTAGTAGTGACGAAGGCTCTGTAACGGAGCTGGAGCGAAGGGGCTGCGTTGTTCAGCTCTGGCCTAGTCTAGGAGTGTGTCCGGGTAATCGGATTTTGCTCGACGGCAATGCGGTGACGTGATTCGCTATGCGGCATGAGCAAGACCTTTCGTGCGTGGGACGTTGACCAAGTTTGGCTGCTGCCGCCCTCGATTCAGGATTTGGTGCCCGCCGGCCATCTTGCGCACTTCGTGCGCGAGACCGTGCGCGACGGGCTCGATCTGTCGGCGATCATGGACACGTATGAGGAGGAGCGGGGCTACCCGCCCTACCATCCGGGCATGATGGTGGCGCTGCTGCTCTATGGCTACAGCCAAGGCATCTACTCGTCGCGGCGGATCGCCAAGGCGTGCGAGGAGCGGCTCGATTTTGCCGCGGTGACGGGGATGCAGTGGCCCGACTTCCGCACCATCAGCGACTTCCGCAAGCGGCACCTGGCGGCACTCTCGGGATTGTTCCAACAGGTGTTGAAGCTGTGCCGGGCGGCGGGTCTGGTGAAGCTCGGTCACGTCGCCTTGGACGGTACCAAGATCAAGGCGAACGCCTCCAAGCACAAGGCGATGAGCTACGGGCGGATGAAGCAGGCGGCGCCAGCGCTGGCGGCGGAAGTTGAGCGCTGGCTGGCCGCGGCGGCAGAGACCGACGCGGCCGAGGACCGCGTGCACGGCGTCGAGCGGCGCGGCGACGAGATGCCGGAGTGGATGGCGAACAAGCAGCGGCGGCTGGAGAAAATCCGCACGGCGAAGGCAGCGCTCGAGGCCGAGGCGCGCGCGGCCGCGGCGGCGCAGGCGAGCGAAAAGGGCGACGGTTCTGGCCCCAGCGGGCCGGCACACCCTCCGGCCGAACCGGCGCCGCCCGCGGACAAGGCGCAGCGCAACTTCACCGATCCCGAGAGCCGGATCATGAAGACCAACGACGGCTTCATCCAGGGCTACAACGCCCAGGCCGCGGTCGACGCCGAAGCGCAGGTGATCGTCGCGCACGACTTAAGCAACGCCACCACCGACCAGGCGCAGCTGGCCCCGCTCGTCGCCGCGATCAGGACCAATCTCCACCGCAACCCCGACGAGATCTCTGCCGATGCCGGCTACTGCTCCGAGGCCAATCTCCGCACCCTCGCCAAGCGCCGTATCAACGCCTACATCGCCACCGGACGCCAGCACCATGGCACCGCCGCCGCGGTCGCGCAGCGCACGCCCCGGGCGGGCAGCCGCGTTGCCCGCATGGCCACGAAACTGAAGCGCGCCGGCCGCCGCAGCCGTTATCGCTTGCGCAAGCAGGTCGTCGAGCCCGTGTTCGGTCAGATCAAGCATGCCCGAGGCTTCCGCCAGTTCCTCCTGCGCGGCATCGACAAGGTCAAGGCCGAATGGGCCTTGCTCTGCACCGTTCACAACCTCCTCAAGCTCGCCGCCGCAGCCTGATGGGCTGCGGCGAGCGTACACGCCAGCAACAATCGAATCCGGAGCGCCGCTTTCGCGACTCAATCTTGCGCGTGCAAATCGCGACCGCGGACCGCCACCAAAATTCCTCCGATCCCTCGCAACTCAGTGCTAACCTCCCCACCCTTACTCAGACACACTCCTAGGGTCAACCGGCGACGGGAGGAGCCCTGTGGATAGAGCAAAGCCGTTCGACATTCCGAAACGGGAAGTATGGGAAGCATACAAGAGGGTAAGAGCCAACCAAGGTGCGGCTGGCGTAGACGGACAGTCGATCGCAGACTTCGAGGCTGATCTCTCGAACAACCTCTACAAGCTCTGGAATCGGCTGGCGTCCGGCGGCTACTTTCCGCCGCCGGTGCGACGGGTGGACATACCGAAGGACGATGGACGAACGCGGCCACTGGGGATACCGACGCGTTGCTCATAATGCACCTCTTACAGTTTGAGTTGGGGTTGTTGGCGTGATGCGGCTTGAGTTGGCCACCCAATGGCGAAGACGTTGGTCAGTGGCGTCGTCGATGGTGATTTCATAGGGACTATTCCATTTTCGTTGCTGAGGAAAGAGGATGCCGCGTTCTATCCAGTAGTAGATGACGCCGGGAGTAACACCGTATCGCTTGGCGGTGTCGCGGACAGTCAGGACACCGGCAGGGAGCTTGGGTCCTGGGACGCGGTGCGTCCACCTTATCCAGCGGATCATTTCTGCGGTAAGCGCTTTACCGGTGGAGCTTTTGCGCCCTTCGGCGGTCAACAGCACGGCGATTTCGTTGTCGCGATGGTCAAGCGCGAGTGTTCGGACACGGTCGATGAACGGCGCTGGATAGCGAATGGCCTCTGCGCGGTTTTTCGGCAAGGCGACCCTGATGGTTTCGGTTTCACCGCCTTGCCAGCGAATGTGCAGGTTGACGATTTTATCCTCAGGACCTTTGGACACGGTGATGTCGCGAACCAGCAGGCGCAGGATCCTTTTTCGATCTTTGGATGTTGTTGAAGGTGCAGCCCACAGTGTAGGGAAGTCTTTAACGAGAGCCAGGATTTGGCTCCGTTGCTCGGCAGTGACCACGCGCAGGCTTTGTTTTTCGAAGACGCTTAGCTCGATTTTAAGATCGCCTAAACGCTGCAACGCCTCATTCCAACGTTGCTCCAGGGTCGCAGCGATCAGCCGGTTGCTCGGATCGACGGCTTCATAGCGGCGCTCGGCGAGCTCCGCGTTATACCGCGCCCGCTCGATCCGCATCCGCCACTGGGCGCCAATGGCACGGTCTCGCTCCTCCAACGCGGTGAGAGCCATCAAGGCCAACTCGATCCTCATCGGGGTGATCGCGCCGGCTAGCCGCGCAGAGAAGGCGCTGTCGATCGGACCGGCGGGAAGGTTGAGGTTACAGCTCTTCTTCAACCCGTCCCGGCGCCTGGAGCCGCACTGGTACATCGGGTAAATGCCTCTGCTTCCGGTATATCTCACGCTCACCCGGTGGCCACAGGTCCCGCAGATAAGCATGCCCTGCAGCAGACATAGGCCCTCTCTCGCGGGGCCTGGTAACACATTGGCATTGGTTCGGTTGGCGCTGAGACGCGCGCCATTCGCGGTGAACTAGTCCCAGTCGATATAGGCTTGGTGATGATCGCGGATCATCACGCGCCACCCCTCTTGCGGTGTACGACGCGATTTGACGGCAATTTCGCCGGCGGGCCCGATCTCTTTGCAAGACTGATAGCGTCCGAAGACGTAGCTGCCGGCATAGGAGGGATTGAGCAGGATGCTGGTCACGCGGGAATGGATCAGCGGCCCCCATATGAGCTTTCCATCCCAAGCTCCGCCGTAGGAGCGCCGTGGAAAACGCAGACCCAACTCGTGGAAGCGCCGAACAACGCCGAACGCCGATCCCATCTGCTGGAATAGGGAGAAGATCATACGAACCGCGCCCTGTACCTCCCGGTCGGGATCGAGCACGATCTTATCGCCTTCAAAGACAAATCCGACAGGCAAGGGAAAGTGCAACTCGCCCTTGCTTGCCTTATTCAGCTTACCGCCATGGAGGCGCGCGCGGATGATATGTAGTTCCGCTTGGGCGAAGGCGCCCTTCATGCCGAGGACCAGAGAGTCGTTGAACTCGGCCGGGTTGTAGCAACCGTCCTCGTCGACCACGAGGGTGTTGGTGATGGCGCACAGCTCCAGAAGACGATGCCAGTCCTGGTTCGAGCGCGCCAGCCGCGAGGCCTCCAAGGAGAAAATGGCGCCGACCTGGCCCAAGGCCACATCGCTCACCAGGATTTTGAAGTCGCCACGGTTGCCGGCGCCGGATCCGGACTGGCCCAGATCGCCGTCCAGAACCCGGATTTGATCCTGGCCCCAGCCGTAGGCCTTGGCCTTGTTGATCAGATTGTACTGACGTTCGGTGCTCTCTTGATGGAACCGGACTTGGGCCAGTGTCGATTGGCGAATGTAAATGCAGGCTTGCCGCGCCAGGTGTTGTTGGCTGATCTTCGATGTCAGCATGGTCATCGGCCATCTCCTCCAAAATCGGTGGCGGAGCGGCGTCGAGATAACACGTGACCATGTCTGCAAGAATAGAGCCCACCTGCATCAAGTCGAACGGGATGGGTGCAGGCTGTGCCTGAGCATTTTTCTTGAGGGAGATTTTCGGGGTCGCTAGCGAATTGGCTGAGGGAATGAAGAGGGTCTCCCTCGGGAATCTTGCGATCCCCGAGGGTAGACTTGCCTCTCTTGTTTTTCCAAGGACGAGAGAGACCCCCGAATGTGTCACACGACGCTGCTGGATTCCAAGTTCGTTGAGTTCCTGGTTCGTAGCGACGAGAAGATGGCGGAGGAGGTGCGCGCCGCACGCTGCTTGCGCTGCGGTAACGCATTGCACAGGAACAGGTTTCCGCGCAAACCGCGAGGCATGCCACGGGAGTGGACTGAGCACTTCACCTACCGGCTGAGCTTTGACTGCTCGGTTTGCAGCAAGCGTCACACCCCGCCGTCGGTGCGTTTTCTGGAGCATCGCGTCTACCTCGCCTTCGCGGTGGTTCTCAGTTGTGCCGTGCGAACAGGACTGACCGACTTTCGGGAGAAGAGGCTGCTCAAATGGATCCAGGCTCCCGGGCAGACGATTAAGCGCTGGTGCCTATGGTGGCGTGAGACCTTTGCCAAGAGCGCGTTTTTCGAGATCGAGCGTGGCCGGTTTGCAGCGCCGCTGATCGAGGTAGCGGCGTTGCCGGCCAGTTTGCTGGTGCGCTTCGCCGGTGAGGATCTGTCGTCGCGCCTGCGCAATCTTCTGCGTTTCCTGGCGCCGCTCGGCACGGGACGCTGACTTACCGCGCCGCGCTTCAAGGTCGGAATCCGCATCACGCCCGTTCCCGTTTCCCGGCGCACTCGGCGAGGGATTCCAAACGCCGCGCGACGTCCCACAGAGGATGATGATCGTATGATGTGATCGTCTCGGATAGCTCTCTGCCTGCTGATCGTCGGTGCCGCGACGCTCGCTGACGGGGGGATCTTTGACGGATCGAGGAAAAGGGGATCGCGATCGCTGGGCGCGACTGCGCTTTGCCATCATCGGACCGCTGCTGGCGGCGCCGCCGGCGAGGGGACATTTGCAGGCCGCGCTAAGGGCGTTGAGCGAGCGCACCTGGCAGCATCCTGTCAGTGGGCGGCCGGTGCGCTTCGGGGTGTCGACCCTGGAGCGATGGCTTCAGGCTGCCCGTCGGGGCGACGATCCGGTCAAGGTGCTGCGCCGGCGGATCAGAGCCGATGCCGGCCGATCCAGGCAGCTGTCGCCGACGGTGATGGCGGCGATCGAGGTGCAATACAAACAGCATCCGAATTGGTCCGTTCAACTGCATTACGACAATCTGGCAACCGCCCTGGGCGCCGCGGAATTGCCTTCCTATGCCACCGTATGTCGGTACTTCGCCGCGCACGGACTGCGCAAACTGCACCGCGGCGCGGAGGTCAACAAACACTTTGCCACGCGTGAAGTACGCAGCTTCGAAGTCGAGCACACGAACGCACTCTGGCACCTCGACTTCCATAAGTGTTCGCGCAGCGTGCTGACCGCTGACAGCCAGTGGGTTAAGCCGTTGGCCCTGTGCGTGATCGACGATCGCTCACGGCTCGCCTGCCACATCCAGTGGTTCCTCGATGAAACCACAAAGAGTCTCGTCCATGCCTTCAGTCAGGCACTGATGCGACGTGCTCTGCCACGGGCACTGATGACCGACAACGGTTCCGCCATGATCGCCGAGGAGTTCACCAACGGTCTGCACACGCTTGGTATTTTGCATCAGCCGACGGTGCCGCGATCACCCTGGATCAACGGCAAACAAGAGCGCCTGTGGGGCACCCTGGAAGGGCGGCTGATGGCCATGCTCGAAGGCGTGAGCCCGCTCACGCTCGATGTTCTCAACCGTGCCACGCATGCCTGGGTCGAGCAGGAGTATCACCAGACGCGTCAACCGGAACTTGGCGGCACACCGCTCGAACGCTATCGCGCCGGGCCGGACGTCGGTCGCGACTGTCCGCCGGCGGAGCGCCTGCGCCGCGCCTTCAGTATCGAAGTCACGCGCATCCAGCGCCGATCCGACGGCACCATCGCTCTGGACGGCCGCCGCTTCGAGGTCCCGGCGCCATTTGCTCACCTCCATCGGCTGCGGCTGCGCTATGCGCGCTGGGATCTGTCCGGCGTCGATCTGATCGATCCCCGCAGTGGCGCTGTTCTGTGTCCGCTCTATCCGCTCGACCGGACCGCGAACGCCGAGGCGAGGCGCCGTGTCGTCAAGACCGGCGCGGCGCCGCCGCCGGCTGCCGGCGAAATGGCCCCGCTGCTGAAGCGACACCTTGCTGATTTTGAGGCCGCCGGCTTGCCGCCACCCTACCTGTCCGAAGACGAGGATCCGTCATGAACCAGAAGCTGCACGCACTCTACGGCCTCAAATGGAATCCCTTCTCGCCCGAGCTGCCCACCGAGGCGCTGCTCGTCAGCGCAAAGGTCGAGAGCTTCTGCTGGCGCGTCGAGAATGCCCTGGTGCGCGAGGGTGGTTTCGCGCTCATCAGCGGCGATCCCGGCAGCGGCAAGAGCGTGGTGTTGCGGCTCCTCGCCGAGCGGCTGGCACGACTAAGCAACCTCACGGTCGGTGTGCTCAGTCACCCGTCCTCGCGTCTCGCTGATTTTTACCGAGAGGTTGGCGAGCTGTTCGGCGTTGCGCTCCAGCTGCATAATCGCTGGGCCACCTTCAAGACGCTGCGCGAACGCTGGCTGACACATCTGCACGAAACCCGGATGCGCCCAGTGCTCCTCATCGATGAAGCCCAGGAGCTGTTGCCTTCCGTGCTCGCCGAGCTGCGCCTGCTCGCCAGTACCCAGTTCGACTCCCGCACCGTGCTCACCGTGGTGCTCGCCGGCGACGGGCGCCTGAGCGAAAGACTGCGGCATGACGAGCTGCGGCCCCTCGGTTCGCGCATCCGCCTGCGCCTTGCCATGGACTACGCGAGCAGCGAGGAACTCAACGTCTGCCTCACCCACTTGCTCGAGCACGCGGGCAATCCTGCGCTGATGACCGAGGTGCTCAAGAGCACAATCTGCGACCATTCAGCCGGTAACTACCGGGCGATGACGACGATCGCCACCAACCTGTTGACGGTGGCGATCGAACGCAACCTCTCTCAGCTCGACGAAAAGCTCTACTTCGAGGTGTTTGCTCCCGAAGGCCGCAAGCCCCGGCGCCCCGGCGCACGCCCGTGACGCCCTTGCCGACCGTGCGCGCCGCACAGCTCGCCGCAACTCCCCCCGGCGCCCAGAATTGGCTGGTCGAAGGCCTGTGGAGCGCCCAGGCGGTCGGGATCATCGGCGGGGAACCCAAGTGCTGCAAATCCTTCCTCGCTCTCGATCTTGCCGTCGCGGTTGCCTCCGGTAGCCCCTGCCTGCGACGCTTTCCAGTCGGTCAGTGCGGTCCGGTGCTGCTGTTCGCCGCCGAGGATGATGCCCTCGTCGTGCGCCGGCGCCTCGAGGGAATTGCCGCCGCAGCCGGCGCCGACTTCGAAAGCCTCGATGTCCACCTCATCACCGTGCCTGCGCTGCGGCTCGACCGCCACGACGATCGACAGGCGCTGGCCGCCACCGTCGCCCAGCTGCAGCCGAAACTGCTCGTGCTCGATCCCTTCGTTCGCCTGCATGGCATCGACGAAAACGCCGCCGCCGAGGTCGCTCCGCTCCTCGCTTACTTGCGCCACCTGCAGCGTGACCTTCACACTGCCGTCGCCCTCGTCCATCACGCCCGAAAGGGCGCCGCCCACGAGCGCGGCGGTCAGGCCCTGCGCGGCTCGTCCGAGTTCCACGCCTGGGGTGACTCAAACCTCTATATGCGGCGCCTCGGCGGACAGCTGCAGCTCAGCGTCGAGCATCGTGCCGCTCCGGGCAGAGACTGGTTGCCACTCGCACTCAGGGAGAATCCGCCGGTTCTGGAGATCGTTGATCAACAACCGGCTCCCGCCCCAGCTCGGCCGTCCTGCCGGGAACGCGTCGAAAAGGTCCTCGCCGAGGCGGGGAAACCCCTCTCCCAGAAGCAGATCCGCGATATCGTGCATGTGCGCACCAGCGATGTCACTCAGGCTCTGGCCGCGCTCGTCGCAGACGGCCACGTGATCAAATCCGCCGGCGGCTATAACCTCACCGGCCCGCAGCCATAGGCACTTCCCGCGTCTCCAACCGTTCGCGGGAAGCTTCCTTCCCGGGGAGCCTTCGGCCCCGCCGCAATCCCCACCTGCCCTCGTGACACTCCCAACCGGCGCCGGTGTCGAGCACCCGTTTCCGCTTCCCGTTCCTATAGGATCGCGGGGAAAGGGAAACGGGAAAACAATCCCGGCCTCAATGGCTGCTTGCCAACGGCTTCCCCTAAGCCTTTCCTCCATCAACTATCGTGCACGAACTGCCATCAAAAAGCGTGCTCACTCACATGCAGGCTCCATAGCGACCTATCCAAGATCCTCGCGTCGCCGCAATAGCTCGGTGTTGATGGCGCAGATCTCGTCGAGCGCCGTTCGTAGCGTGTGCCAATTGTCGATGAACGCGGCGGCACGCGGATAATCTGCATTGCGCACGTAATCTCGGTGGGGTCGGCCGCCGGGCTGGCTGACCGAGAGATAATATTTGGGCCCGTGGCCGGGGCCGTCGGCGCAATGACAGTTGGGCCGGCCGCACCGCTTGAAGGCCGCACGCAACGTCCCGCGCATGATCTGCGCAAGCGGAGGCAAGTTTTGGACAAGCTGACGACGACGTTTGCGAAGGGCCGCGGCAGACAGGTTTTTGCAAATCATCGGAATGCCCTAAGAGGCTGTCCGAGAGAATCAGACATCGAGTCATCGCGATAGGGAGCTGTTGATGCGGGCGGTGCGCAAGCATACGAACTGCCCGTGGGTTCTGCTTTACCTCGAGAGATGGTTGAGGGCGCCCGTTCAGATGGCGGATGGCAGCCTCGTCGACAGGGAAAGAGGAACACCGCAAGGCGGGGTGGTAAGTCCCCTCTTGGCGAATCTCTTTCTTCCAGAAGTTCGACTTTCTCGGCTACACGTTCCGGCCGAGGTTGTCGCGACGGTGGCGGGGCGGGGTCGGCGTCTTGTTCAGCCCTGCGGCCAGCGACAAAGCTCTCAAGACGATACGGCAGACAGTCCGCAGCTGGTCGCTTCATGAGCGCAGCGACAAGTCGCTGGACGACCTGGCCCGGATGTTCAACAGACACATCCGGGGTTGGATCAACTACTACGGCCGGTACTACAAGTCGGCCCTCTACCCGACCCTGCGACACATCGACCTGGTTCTGGCTCGGTGGGCGCATCGGAAGTTCAAGTCCTTGCGACGGCACCAACGGCGTTCACGGCAATGGCTCGACCGCATCGCGCGACGACAGCCACGTCTGTTCGCCCATTGGGGCCTGCTTCAGGGGCGCGGCTGGACACTGGGAGCCGGATGAGGCGAGAGCCTCACGTCCGGTTCTGCGAGCGCGCGGCGGTGCGATTCCGCCGCGCGAACTCACCTTGTGATTCTGTGCAGGAAGGGCAAGGCTGAAGAGGCCCTGCAACGCCTGCGCGATGTCATGGGCAAGCTGAAGCTCACGGTCAACGAGGAGAAGACACGAATCTGCAAGGTCCCCGAAGGAGAGTTTGACTTCCTGGGGTATTCGTTTGGGCGGATGTATTCGGCGAAAACCGGTCAGGCACGCCTGGGATACCGGCCATCGAAGAACAGCATCAAACGCATGGTCGAGAAAGTCCATGCGCTAACCGCCCATTCGACGACATGGCAAGACACCACAGAGCTAGCCCAACTTGCGCAGAATCGGGGGTCTGGTCTAGGCAAATCAATGGCTTAGCCAAAAAGTCGCCACTACATTTTGGCTCGAGTTGGGGTTCGCTAGGCGCTGATCGCGAGGGCCGGGAGCTCGTGTTGGGCAAGGCGCATGCGCTTCGGCAGAATGATGCCGAGGCGATCGAGCAGCGCCGCTTGGGCAGCGTCGGGTTGAGTGACGCAGCGCAGGCGGATCGGACCGTGGGTGGTGGTGGGTAACACGACATCGTGCGACTGACTCCGTGCCAGCTCTTCGAGCACCGTGCGCGGCGAGTTTCCGAGACCGGCGCGCTGCTGCCACATCTCGAGGCTCTTCCACAGCACGAAAGCGAGGAAACACACGAGGATATGAGCCTGAACGCGATCCTGGCGCTGGTGCCAGATCGGGCGGACGTTCAATTGATCCTTATGGATGCGAAACGCCGCTTCGGCCTGGGTGAGTTGGATGTAGGCCTTCCAGAGTTGTTGATCGCTCCAATCGCTGATGTTCGAGCGCAGCAAATAAGCGCCTTCGGACAGCCGGGCCCAATCGTCGAACGCGATATGGTGAGCCACCTGCAGATGAAAGCCTGCCGGGCTGTTGTCTGGTTCGAGTGAGACGGCAAAACGAGCCGCCGCCCGCTGGTTCTGTTGCAGGATGCGGCCGATTTGCCGGTTGACCTGCACCGGGTCGAGGCTCTTTTTCGAGCGCGCGATGCGCGCCGTTAAGCGGTCGAGTGCCACTTCGATGCGGCGGCTGAAGCGATCGTGCATCGCCCGTTCCTTGTCGCGTCGATCGGCCGAGCGGCAAAGGATCACGGTCTCATTGGTCTCAGGGTGAGAAGCGAGTTTGACTTCGACGCCTTCGTGGACCGTTCGCCAGCCGACCGTCGTGGCAAGGGCGGCCCCGAACTTCTTCAGCTCCGACTTCGGCGCGCCGATGATGTAGCGCCGGCCCGTATCACGAAGCCAAGCCAGGTTGGCGGCGCTGGCCATGCCGCGATCGGCGATCCACACCCGCCCCAGCATGCCGTGCCGCGCTTCCATGGTGGCCACGATCGTCTGCAAAGTTCGGGAATCATCAGTGTTGCCCGCAAACACTTCGTAACCCAGCGGAAAGCCGTCGAAGGTCACGACCAGCGCGATCAGAACCTGCTTGCAATCAGGCCGGTGATCGCGGGAATAGCCGCGCTGCGCCTGCGGGTCGGCCAGCGCCTCACCCTCAAAATAGACGCTCGTGACGTCGTAAAGTAAAACCTCATTCTCCACCGCAAACAGCTCACCGCACCGCCGCGACAAATGCGTTTCCAGCGCCGCTTTGTGCATCAGTGGATGATCCAGGCCGCGATAGAGACGGTCTTTGTTGACCTCTTCATCCCCAAGCTGCAGAAGATCGCACAGCGCCGTGCGCCGGTACCAATCCTCGGCAATGTGCAGCTCGCTCGAAGGTTCGCAGAAGCGCGCCACAACCAACACGGCGGCCAGCTTCGCCCAGGCAATGCGCTCCTTGCCCTCCGGCAGTAGTTGCTGGCACAGATCCTCGAGGCCCGTTCCCCGCCACAGCGCCAGCGCCAGGTACACATTGCCAAACTGGCCTGTCCGCTCGACGCGAACCCCCTTCAGCCGAACCGGCACCGTCACCAACTCGCGGCCATCCTCGAACAACGGCGCTTCTTCCGGAGCGCCAATCAGCTGGCGTGCAAGCGCTTGCGCCGCAAACCGACCCTGATCGTCAAGCTCGCCTAAATGCGCCACCGTTTGCTGGATCACTCGCCGCCCAACGCGTACGCTCCGCACCAGGCACCAGTAGCGATGAACCTTCCCGTTCTTCTTGCGAACCGTGTGACGCAGGTACATGCGTCATTCACAACGGGTTTCGCCACAAAAGAAAATACCCAAGGTCGTCACTACACGCTCAAATCGCCGTCAAGCCCCGCCTAACCCTTTGATCCGAACTCACTACCCAAAATCAAAAAATCTCGCGACTCGAGCAATTCTGCGCAAGTTGGGCTAGTGGGCGAGTTGAACCGCACGCTACGCGGCTGGGCGAACTACTTCCAAGTAGGCACGGTCAGCAAGGCGTACCGGGCGCTCGACAACTACACTGCTGTGCGGTTGCGTCGGTGGTTGCGCTTCAAGCACAAGGTCAGACGACGCAAGGGCGGGACCTATCCACTCTCGCTCCTTTACGGGCACTACGGCCTCGTACGTCTTACCCGGCTTGGGCACGACGTGTCGTGGGTGAAGGCGTGAGGTCTTGTCCGAGAGCCGGATGCGGTAGCTCTGCATGTCCGGTTCGATGAGCGAGATGTGGAGACGCAGTTATGGTGAAGCTATTTAGACACCGTCAACCGAAAGGGGCGGACACGGTTAAGCCTCACCTGTCGCCCACCGCGCCACATCTCAACTCTACCACAAGCGGCAGTTCCGCAATGTCCGTGATAGGTCCGCTTACCCTCGAAGGTGGAAATGGTCAAGGCACCCGCTCAGCGTCTGTTTTGCCGAGCAACATGTATCAGGATAGCATGCAAGGATGCTCAACAACGATGTTTGCGGGGACCGGCGACTGCAATAATGACACGGACCAAGCTAAGTGGGTGCTCGACGGGGGGCGCTATTTCGAGGAGCCGCGCTGGCACTCGGACCGCCTCTGGTTCGTCGACTGCATGGAACGGACGCTGCTAAGTCTCGCCCCTTCGGGCGAATGCATTCAGCACGCGAAATTCGACGATGACACGCCATCCGGTCTCGGCGTCCTGCCGGATGGACGGCTCATCGTGTTGACGATGTTCCGCAAGCGTCTGCTGAGCTATGCCGACGGCCAGCTTTCGCTCTACGCCGACTTGTCGGGGATCGCTACCGGTACCATCGACGACATGATCGTCGACGGGTTGGGGCGCGCATACGTCGGGGACCTAGGTTTCGATCTGCCGCCGCCGCCGGATCGAGGCCCTGTCGGCCGCATCATTCTGCTGACGCCCGGCGGTGAAAGGCGCGTCGTGCCCGATGGATTGCGATTTCCGAACGGCATCGCGGTCTCGGCAGATAATAGCCGGCTCGTCGTGGCGGAGATGGACGGCGAGGGCCTGGCCGATTACGACATCACGGCCGATAGCGGATTAAACTTCCGTCGTCGCTTCGGAAGCATGAAATCACCTGATGGTATCTGCCTGGACCGTGACACGGCCGTCTGGGTCGCTTCGTTCGACGAGGACGCCTTCATTCGGGTAGGCCGTGATGGGCGCGAGCTGCAACGAATCGAGGTCTCCGGCCGTCGCGCCCTCGCCTGCGTTCTCGGCGGCCCGGAGCGACGGACACTGTTCTGCCTTAGTGCCGCGACGTCATACGAAGAACTCCGGCAACGCAAATCATCGGCCCGCATCGACGCAGCAGACGTAGAAACTCCAGGTGCTGGTTATCCCTGAGACTTGCTGGACTTCCGCTAAGGGTCAATCGTGTTGGTTGAACGTTGCTCACAGTCCGTCCGCTTCTCTGCCGAATGCAGCCGCGTCTTGTGCGCGGCGCGAATTGCGCGGGAGGAGGGGGCATGTCCACCAAGATCTCGGAACCGCGGTAGCTGTTCCAACAGCCACGTCGGCGTATACTGGGGAATGTAGGCCGAACGTCAGATATCATGTTCGGCAAACGTGGTGAGCCATTGCAGGCTATCGTTATGAACTCCGCCGATCCCAACAAGCGCAAAGAACCGTCGATAGAGAAAACGTCGCCTCAGTTCGAACCCGAGATTATTCCGCCGGACCGAAACTCAATGCGAGGCGGCGGCACCGCACGGGCTTCGATGCGGAGTAGCCAACGGGTCTACGTCTGGCGGCCAGGCCTGTTCACGGGCATCCTCGCGATCCTTCTTATAGGGTCAGCCTTGGTGGTCGTACTTGCCATCTTCCTCGGTCTCGTAGCGATTACGTTACCCGCAATAGCCGCGCTCGCCATTGTCGTTGTCGTCGGGCGCCTCTTGAGAAACCGTTATCTCTAGCAATCTGGCGTTTCGGTGCCGCCCCGCCCGCCGGAATTTCCGCCGGTCGGATGCGTCGCTTAACGACCCGGGGGAGGGGGATTTTCAGAAGCGTGCAAAGGGACACGATTTTCAGAATCGTGCGAAGGGGACCCGTCGCGGCCAGCAGGAAATGGGAAGCGAGGATAAAGGCGCTGGAGGCCGAATTCATTCACAATGAAGACGACTGGGCGATGCTTTTTGCTGACGTGAGACAGGCCACCCCTAACATCGAGAGTATCGTCAGCAAACACGAATGGAAAAAAATGGCCCCGTCTTCGAAGGCGGGGCCAAAAGAGCGGCAGCCTCCTCGTGTAGGCTGGCGTTCCCAGTTCGCGCAAATCCAACGGATTGTTTTTGGTGCCAAGCAACGCAGTGGAGGTAGCGCTTGCCGACACTCGGGTATGCTGACACCCATATCATCCCGTTAGTACCGACTCATTATTAACGTCGATCGAACGAAGCCGCCCACGGCACGGCAATTGCCAGGCGCAACACGCCGGGGAGCCAAGCGGGACTGTTTTTGCGCCGGTCTTGCTGTCGGGTAAGCGAAGTGAGCGCTGCTCAAAGTCAACCCACGTCCACCTGGGACGTCTGCTTTCGCCCTACTTTTGCCCCACCATGCTCGTCCTCGGGCTCGTCCTCAGCGTTCCACCGGAATGCTCGCGGCATCGACGACACGGTTCTCGATACCTGCCGCCGTCAGCCGCCGATGCAGCCAAAACCCGTCGTACCCGGCTCGTAAACCGACACGACGCCGACCGGCTTACCGAGATTTTCCAACCGCCTGCTGGCAACCGCAATCCGCTCCAGAGCGACGCTAACCGCGCCCCCTTCGACCTTGTGACGGCTGATGGTCTTACCAAGCTGCGGCGAACACATACCAATCAGCCAAGTCGCTTTGCTCAGTTCAAACCCGACAAAAAGCGTGGCAATCTCCTCCTGGCCGGCAGGCGCGTTCACTACTGCAGTTGACATCCTACGGTCCCGTTCAAGTTCGCGTTGGCAGCGGAACCTTAACGGAACCCGCGCCTGTCGCCCTCGTAGGATCTCGCATGTGCGGCGCGCGACAACAGTTCAGGCTACGGGACCAGTGAAGCTTACAGCAAACTCTCCCCAAGAACAAAAATGCCGGGGGCTGTCATCTGGATTAAAACTAGCCTCAGAGCCTCACTCAATCATGATGCGGTTGCTTGCAATGCGTCTGAGATCTTACGTGCGGCGCGATCGGCCGCAGCCTGCACCGGGTCCGGGGCCAGGTGCGCGTAAACCCCGGTCGTCCCTGCCTGGCGGTGTCCGAGGATCTTGCCGACGATGTAGAGGCTCTCGCCCGCGAAGGGAGCGCCGCTCGAAGTCAACCCACGTCCAGTGCATCCCGGGGATCTCACTGCGGCGGCATCCGGTGAGAAGCAGCAGCCTTATCGCGGCGATAGCCATCGGATTCTCTCCGCCTGCTTCGAGCTTCGACAGAGCCTCTCCGACCCCACCGATCTCCGCAAAGGAAAGGAAACGTTCCCGTCGTTTTGTAGAGAGGAGCCGCACTCCGAGCGCCGGATTGCCGGCCTTCAGGCCGCGCCTGACGGCAAAGCTAAGAAGCATGCTGAGTACGGCCACGCTGCGGGCGGCAATGCCGGACCCGCCCGACACGATCGCACGCCCTCGGGGTTTCGTCTTGATATCCGCCTTGGACTTCCGGACGCGACATCTTGCTGAAACTTCTCGATATCAGCGCGGGTGAGGGCATGCAGCCGCACCGGTCCTAGCGGCGGCCTGATATGGCGCTCGATGTTGCTACGGTCGATCCCCAGCGAGGACGCCTTCTTCGCGGTCCCGCGGTTCGTGACGATGACAGGGTGCCCCAGATAGAGATCGCAAAGCTGGGAAACCGTGAGGTCCGTCCGCTGTGTCGCCTTGGCCTCGACCGGGTCCTCGCCATCCACGATCTGCCCCAGGAGACGGAGAGCCTCCTTGCGCGCCGTATCGGTCCACGGCGAACCATGTCTGCCGATCGTTGCCCAACGCTGCCGTCCGTTCGCAAGACGATATTTGAGAAAGTAGTATTTCACGCTACCGAGGCAGCGCACCCCAAACCCCGCTACGCTCGTGTTCCAAATCCGAATCTCGTCGCCATCGGGTCGGAGGGCATCAACCGCCTGCTTCGTCGGCTTCATCTGGAGCATGCTCTTTCAACCAGCAAAGCGGTCCGGTTGGCTGCAACATGGCTACCAGCTTGTAGCAAGAACCGGGCTGCTCCAGCGCAGCTGCGGCAGTTGCTCTGGTCTCGAACAATCTTTACGATCAAAGAATTAGAAGCAGCCGGATACTGTGGCGTAGGATCCCTCGCATGCATGGCATTGTAGAGGTCGCCGGTTCGATCCCGGCTGGCTCCGCCAATTGAAGGGCTTGGCCGATAACGGTCAAGCCTTTTTCACTCTGAGGAGGCTCGACATGCAAAGTGAAAATCGTTTTTTCGACGATCTGGCTAAGGTTGCGAGTGGCGCCTTGGGCAGCCTTGCGGGTTTCGGCAATGAGGTCGAATTGCGGTTGCGGGATCAAGCCGAGAAGGTGCTGGCGCGCATGGATGTGGTGCGGCGCGAGGAGTTCGATGCGGTAAAGGCGATGGCGGCAAAGGCGCGCGAGACGCAAGAGGCGCTCGAAGCACGCGTCGCCGCCCTCGAAGTGGAGATTGCGGCGCTTCGCCTGGAGAGGGGTGGCACGCGGTAGA
The DNA here is from genome assembly GCA_963804725.1 of uncultured Alphaproteobacteria bacterium. Classification (GTDB taxonomy): domain Bacteria; phylum Pseudomonadota; class Alphaproteobacteria; order ATCC43930; family CGMCC-115725; genus JAATGI01. The sequence continues at coordinate 1,481,291 of CAWDRN010000001.1, forward strand.
TTTGACGGAATGTCCACCACTCAAACGCCGGGCACAGGCGATTGGACGTCGCGGCGACGGGCGGAGACCTGATACGTCCCCACTTCTCAGCGCCCGGTCGCTGCCAATCCACTACCTCCGAACGGCGGAGCGAATTCGCCCACAGGTTTTTGCGCGGCGATTCGCATCAGCGCTTGCCACGAGTTGCGAAACGTCCCAGGCTAGTTATAGGTGATCGGGCCGGTTGCACCTCAACATATGGAATTATGGCTCGGTGACCGGCGTTCGTGGAAGGGGGAATGATGACCTCTTTGTCGGTGGCCGGCGGGCAAAGTCTTGAAAATCCGATCGATCTTGCCGAAGAAATCGTCCGGGCCAATCAATGGGCGCATGATCGCGCCAGTAACGAAGAATTGCTCGTCGAGATTGCGGGCAAATGGTCCGACTATCGGCTGTTGTTTCTTTGGCAGCGAGAGATCGCAGCCCTGCATTTCTCGTGTAGCTTTGAGATGAAAGTGCCGAAGGTGCGGCGCGCCGCGGTACTGGAACTGCTCGCGGCGATCAATGAACGGCTGTGGCTCGGCCATTTCGATCTGGTCAGCGACGATCTCTCGCCGGCCTTCAGACAAGGCGTCTTGCTGCGCGGCGCCGGCGGTGCCAGTGTTGAACAGCTTGAAGATCTCGTGGATATCGCCGTGACCGAGTGCGAACGCTTCTATCCTGCATTCCAACTGGTCATCTGGGGCGGAAAGGCCGCCGAAGAGGCGATCGCGGCGGCGATGATCGAACCGCTGGGCGAGGCGTGAGCGGAGCGATTTCGTTTCCGTCGGTATTGCTGATCGGCTGCGGCCGTATGGGCGGGGCTCTGCTGAGTGGCTGGTTGGAGAACGATCTCGCGGAACGTTTTATTGTGGTTGAGCCTGCGGTGGGATCCCGCCCGCAAACGCTGTCGCCCCATGTGACCTTTCTCGCATCGTCCGACCATATCGACCCGCAACTGAAGCCCGCCGCGGCGGTCATCGCGGTTAAACCGCAGGTGATGGCTGAGGCCCTGCCGCATTATCGCGCCATGGCGATGACCGGCACATTGTTCTTATCGATCGCCGCCGGCCGCACGCTCGGCTTTCTTGCAAGTCAACTCGGGGACGACGCGGCCTTGGTGCGCGCCATGCCAAACACGCCCGCAGCGATCGGCCACGGCATCAGCGTCGCCTGCGCCAATGCCAAGGTTGATGCCACGGGCCACACTCGCGCCGAGGCGCTGCTCGCCGCGGTCGGCCAGGTCGCGTGGATTGAAGATGAGGCGTTGATGGATGCCGTGACCGCCGTTTCCGGCAGCGGTCCCGCTTATGTCTTCCTCCTGATCGAATGCCTCGCCAAGGCTGGCATCGAGGCCGGATTGCCCAAATCGCTCGCGGAAAAACTTGCTCGCGCGACGGTCGCGGGCTCGGGTGAGCTGGCGCGCGTCTCGCCCGAGCCTGCATCGCAGTTGCGCGAAGCCGTCACCAGCCCGGGTGGCACAACCCGCGCCGCGCTCGACGTGCTGATGGCAAAGGACGGATTAGAGCCGCTGTTGAAGAAGGCCGTGCTCGCCGCCACGCGGCGTTCAAGAGAACTAGCGGACTGAAGCAAACCGTCAAACCGCCGCGACATCGTGCTGCCGTTTTGCGTTGTATGCATTCGCCATGTGGCGCACGTGGCATCACGCCTCACCCATTGTAGGCGGAGCCGAGACCGCCCGCGACTTCCGCTCGGCACGGTACTCGCTGTTAGCGCTTAAATCGGGGGCACCGGCAAATTCCGCCGGCGGCACCCTGCAACCAGCGTGTTGCGCAACAGAGACGCCACCGTCATCAGCCCGACACCGCCCGGCACCGGCGTTATCGCGCGTGCCACGCCCTGGGCCTCGGCAAAAGCGACATCGCCAACGAGCCGGGTCTTCCCGTCGGGCAGCGCGATCCGGTTCATGCCGACATCAATCACGGTGCCACCCGGCTTAATCCAACTGCCTTTCACCATCTCGGGGCGCCCCACCGCGGCCACCAAAATATCGGCGCGGCGTGCGACCTCGGCAAGATCACGGGTTCGCGAGTGCGCCACCGTGACGGTGCAATTCTCCTGTAGCAGCAGGCCCACGAGGGGCTTCCCGACGAGATTGGAGCGGCCGATCACTACCGCCTGCGCGCCATCGAGCTTGCCGAGCTCTTGGTGCAACAAATAGATGCAGCCATAGGGGGTGCAGGGCACCAGCGCCGATTCGCCGCTCCACAGCCGACCGGCATTCGTCGGATGAAGACCATCGACATCCTTGGCCGGGTCGATACTGTTGATGACCTTGTGCTGACTGATCTGCGGTGGCACCGGGAACTGCACCAAAATGCCGTCCACCGCGGGATCGTCGTTGAGTTCGCCAACGAGGTCGAGCACCTCGGACTCGACAGTGGTCGCCGGCAAGCGATGCTCGAAGCTCAGCATACCGGCCTCGGCAGTCTGCTTGCCTTTGGAGCGAACATACACTTGGCTTGCCGGATCCTCCCCGACTAGAACCACGGCGAGACCGGGGGTGACGCCGTGATGCTTCTTCACCTCGCTGACCGCGTCGGCGACCTGCCGGCGCAAGGCTGCAGCATGGACCTTGCCGTCGATCAATTTGGTATTAGGCAAAGGGTTGCACCTCCAGGAGGCAGCGAGCAGCGCTCGCTACATGCGATAAACGTAAAAGACCAGGTTGGCCAATTCCATGCGGATGAGCCAAATCACAATTAGCAGAACCACGGGGGAAATATCGAGCCCGCCAAAATTCGGCAAAAAGCGTCGGATTGGCCGCAACACCGGCTCGGTCGCGCGGTAAAGGAAATCGCCGATGATCGACACCGGACGGCTATAGGTGTTGATGACGCGGAACGAGATGAGCCAGCTCATCACGGCGGCGGCGATGATGATCCACATGTAAATACGCAATAGAAGATCGACGACCTCGAGGATCGGTACCAGAAATCCGCCCATGAAGCTGGAACACTCCCGCGGAGGTGAAGGCGCCGTAACCTAACGGCGTGGCCGCGGTGGTGCAAGGCCAGCGGGCAGCCGCTTATCGCCAAAACAAGCGACGACGCAGAGCAGCTCGGCTTGACAGGATTCTGCCCGATAACCATAGTCGCGCCCCACGCAAATCATAGCGTGCGGCGGGGCTGTAGCTCAGTTGGGAGAGCGCGACGTTCGCAATGTCGAGGTCAGGGGTTCGATTCCCCTCAGCTCCACCATCACCCTCCGGCGAGGAAGCGCACGGACCTGGTCGGTGCCGATCATCTCTTGCCGCACATGCTCACCCGCTTTGGTCTTCTAGTTCGCGTTCAGTTCAACGCGCGGCGGCAGGTAACGCTCGATAGATATTGGGGTCGCTCTGAAGGTATCGATCGCAGGCGCGTGCCCAAGCGATCTGCAGCACCCATCGACGGGGCAGCCGGCCTTTCGAGCTGCCCCGGGGATGCTACAACGGGTCTCGGCGAGTTACGCCGTCAGCTCTTGAGCTCAAGCGTCGTCGTATCAAAACGCGAGGTACGCATTCGGCCACGGGGCGTTCTTACGACCACGATACCTCTATTGAAGTCGAGCGCGACGATCTCACTGCCGAGATGTTTCGCTTTGATTCGGTTCAACAGGGTCGTGGTTAGGATTTCATAGACTGTCTGATTGCCCTGTTTCATACGAGCTTCGACCTCGGCCCGGAGCTGAGGACTGAGCCCGGCGAGCTCAGCCTGCTCCAGGGACGTGGCCACCTGCGCGTAACCCGCAGAGGCAACCATTACGGCGGTGCCGATAGCAGCCGCCATCCCCAATAAGCCCTTCTTGTGCAAAGTCATTGGCTCTTCTCCGATCCTATGTCGCGCTAACGGCCAGCAATGGAGGCTATGTCGCTCATATCATTAACATTATTCCGAGGCGGTTGAAAGGCTCGGCGTCTTTGCTCCCATACCCTGCATCCCAAGCACTGGCGAACGCCATGCAGAGGGACTTTACTCCCAAAACGCCTCCACGATGGTGTTGTCCTCGTCGAGGATCAGCGTGAGCCGGTTAGGATCATGCTGAGTGCCGCGGATACCGTCGGCGGCCTTGACGACGCGGAGAAGCTTCGGAAGGTCCTCCGCGCGCACAACATTCTCTTGAGCCTGCGGTGCACTGCCGGCAGGCGCGAATTTCTTCCCCAGGCATTTCGCGCAGTCGTTGACGCTCATTGCCGCCTGCTCAGCACCCGGGGTGTGCCCAACCTTAATCGCGTTCTCCGAGCCGCGGACGCGCACCCCGGCAAACGGAGTGCCTCCCTCGATCTCAAATAAGGCACTGATCGGAACGAAACCGGTGGCCTGCTCTGAATGTTCGGGTGGGGTCGCGATCAACTCCAGATCGAGTACGTTGTCGGATGGTTTCCCAGCGTAGGTCGGCACCAGTTGCGGCGCGCTCCAGCCCTCCGACGAGGCGAGCCCGGTTACCCGCACGATGTCCATTCCTTGCCCGGCGGAGGCGTGCAGGACTTCGACGCTGGTGACATAGAGGGCCGGCAAGTCTTCCGGAGTAGCGGCTTCAGGAGGAGGCGGCATCTCTTCCTCGGGTCCCCATCCCGGGCCGGAGACCGCGGGCGGCGCCGCACCGGGGATTGACGGATGGGCTGCGGGTGCGTTCTGCGCTAGCGCAAATCCCATCCCGTTCGCCAGAACCAACGCTGCGACCGCACAGATAACCAATGGGCGAATTGTCGCGTGCATTCGAGCCTCCATGTCGCGAGTCGTCATCACTGTTTGCCCAAACTTTCGTGAGCACTCACGCGGGCCAATTGAACACGTTCGGAATTCTCCGGCCGGCCGCCGGTCTGCTGCGCACGTTCGATTGCATCCAGAACAAGATCGGTCGGCCGCATCTTCGTCAGCCGGCAATATTTCGTTTCGGTGCTTGCAAATGTGCCATTCTCTGCCAGCTTGTTGACCGGCTCGCCGCCGCCACAGACGCCGAAATACTGGCAAGTGCCATGGCACATCCGTACACCGGCCCCAATGTCTTGCAACATTCGCGCGAGGTTCGGACTGTCCAAAAAATCGGTCAGCGTTCCGGAATTGATGTTGCCCAACACATAGTCGCCGTACTTTTCATTCTTTAGCCCGAGCAGCTCGGGAGAGAATGTCGATATATTTCCTGCCCAGTCCATGCTGGTCACGGCGAACGGCTCGACCAGTTGGTTCGAGAAAGGCGCGTCTTTCGGCCGAATCACTTGCTCGATCGCGTGCTCGATTTCGCGAATGAACCTGATGGCGCCGGGACGGCCGGCGGAAAGTCGCCAGAACTCGTGCAAAAACTGATAAAAGGTTGCCTCGATCCCCGCGTCGGAGAACGACCCGGAGATATGACCCCCTTCGGATTCCTCGACGTTGAAGCAAACTTCCTCGATCCCCTCGGCAATATAGAAGTCGAACATCTCGGCGGGAGCAGCCATGCTCGCCGACGTCAGAACCGAGATAACATGAAACGGAACTTCATTCCGGCGTAACAGACGAATCCCGGCAATAGTGCGGTCGAACGTCCCGTGTCCGACGCGCGTCACCCGGTTGAGGTCGTGAAACCGCTTGGGGCCGTCGACGCTGACGCCGACGTTCACTCGCTGGTCGACAAAAAAGGCACACCACTTGTCGTTTATCAGCGTCCCGTTGGTTTGGAAGGCGTGGGTGATTGTCAGATCGGCGGGTTTCAGTCGGTCGATTGTCCGGAAAGCATCGCGGTAAAACTCGACAGGAAGCACCAGAGGCTCCCCTGCATGCCACACTACCGGCAGGCAGTCTTGTACCCAGCCCGATGCAAACACCTGCGAAAACAAGTTAGCAAGAGTATCCGGAGAAACGACTGAATTCGAGTTTCTATGTGGAAGGTAGCAATATGAGCAATCGATATTGCAAAATGGGGTCGGCTGAATGACAAGCAGCTCTATTCGGGGGGCAACGATCACCGCGCTCTGTCCCGGGGTTCGGTTGCCCGGTCACCAGTTACGCCAGAAATTGCTCCAGTTCGGCCAGCCGTTGCGCCAATTGTTCCACCGCGGCCGCCCCCAGCCCCAGCCCGGGCGCCGCCCCCAATTGTTCCAACGATTGCCCCAGGTCAGCTGAAAATTCCGATCCGGCTTCTTCGAAATGTCCCCGGGCCCCACTACCGCAAGAACGGCCTCGCGTATTGCGCTCAAGCGTTCGGCCACAGGCGGTTGCACTGAAACCGGGCGCGCAGCGGCATTGGCGGGAAGCACTGAGCCGAGGAGCAAGCATGCACCCACGGCGCCCATCGGGACGAGGCTCGAAACCACGCCAAGGTATTTGCGGTACATTAAGCCCCTCCCAAAACGCTCATCCAAAAACGCCAATACCGGGAAGAACGCTTATGCTTCTAGCGAAAGGATAGTATCCACGGGCGGCCGCTGCAACGATATTTGACGGCCGGGAGCGGTAGCTGCGCAGATCAACATTGCGCCGAGAGCATACACACGATTTGGTGAAGCATTCTCGCAAGCATTTGAGAATGATGCCGCAATAGAGCGGCGACGAGAGCTTTTGTGCCGTCTGCTCGAAGTTATCCTGCCCGATCCTTCGAGCACCAGATTTCATGTCATGAACACGCTATGAAAGCTGGACGGCTTCGTTGTCAGTCCCGTCTCGCAGCGACCGTGCGTGCGAAAGGATATCCTCGCGTCTTCGGTGAAATCCGATCCGTGATTGGTCCTGAGCTTTTGCCATTGAGGCGAGATGACGATCGTGACGGAACGGGGCACGTTGCACACCCGCGCGAAAGTGCCGTTCCTGTGGTCCCTCGGCGAGCGATCGGCGGCCGAGTGCGCAGAAACCGAATTGCTCGAGCTTTTTCTCTACCCGACGGTTCAGGGAATCGCGACACTTCCTCAATGCTGCTCGAAGCACGGCTTTGGACATACTATCGGGACGCCTGCTAGTCGACTTCTATTGTTGCAGAGCACTGCCTCAAAGGTCTTGCGATACGTATATCCATCGCCTCAGGGTCGCGGCGCAGACGCTGATCGCCGCACATATCGCGCCCCCGATCGACCGCGTGGCCGGAGCCACGAATCAATAGGATCATGGCCGGCGCGAGCGTGTGCGGCAGACGAATTCGAGCCCATCCGCGTTCGCCCAAGCTAATTCCGCCAGCCTCGCCCGCGCAGCCGGGATGTCCCGTTCCAGCCTCTATCGGCGGTTCGAGGCGGAAGATGGCGTCGTGAACAAGGTTCAGAAAACTGCACCTGCCCGAGGGCTAGAGGACGCTGACCAAGGCGAAGATCACGCCATCGATTGCTTCGATCGCCGATGAACTTTGGTGGTGGCATGCATCGAGTTTAAGCCGGGCCTTGCCGGCAATGCCGGCAATGTTTGACCACAGTGCGAGCGAAGTCCGCCTCGCGGCTGCCGGCGGCGTGGCGCTTCCCGGAATTCGCGAGAAGGTCGCGATCGTCGATCAATCAAGATTTGGCGCGTTCCTTCGGGGACCCTAAAGAACCGCGAATCAGTCGGTAAACCTTCGTCTCAGCGGCTCTGCTTCTGCGCTGCGCAACACTAAGATGTTGCTGATTCTGCAACCATAAAGGATAATGTTCAGTGGGGTCGATATCGAACATTGGGGTTGCGGACGAACATCAGAGTAGCTTGCTAGCTTTGCCGGAATGTCCGGAGCACCGACTACGAGATCGGTAGAGAAGATTTCTCTAAGAGAAGCCCACAATGCCAGCAAACTCAGTAACCAGCACCGTCGAGGACTATCGGGTCACCACCAAGTGGCGATGGTTTGTTGCGCTCGGCATCGTCCTGATCGTACTGGGCGCGGCCGCTTGGCTCGACGTTGTCTCCGTCACCCTCGCGACCACCATCGTCGTCGGCGCGTTTCTGCTTGTGGGCGGCGTTTTCCAGATCATCCACGCTTTCATGACGAGAGAATGGCGCGGCTTCATCTTGGGGCTGTTATCAGGCCTGCTTTATGCCGCAGGTGGGTTGATTATTATGCGGGAACCGGTCCATGGGGCGGTGGTCCTGACGCTGGTTCTTGCGGCGCTTATCATTGCTAGTGGGATTGTCCGTATGGTCCTGGCACTGCGCAATAGAGGGCTTCGGGCATGGGGTGTGGTTTTGGCGAGTGGTGTCGTCAGCGTCGTTGTCGGCTGCTTGCTGTACGCGAACCTACCGTGGTCCGGATTGTGGGTGCTCGGTACATTGATTGCCATAGAGCTTCTGGTGCAGGGCGCAGGATGGCTATACTTCGGCATCGCGTTGCGATTCGTCGGGCGGACCGCCGCCCCGTGAATAGGAATCGCGGCAACTGCGTAAGTCGATTCACTCGATCGATCCACCTGCGCGGATTTCAACCACAGTATCGACGGCTGCAGCACCAGCTCGCCGAAACGTGCCGCGAGCGTCTGGGTGATGCGATCGGCGTGCGCAACGATGGATCTGCCGGCCCTGGGTGGCCGGTAAGATCAGGGTGCGATCGATTGGCTATCGAAATGATCGCGGAACGCTCCGCCACTATCGCGGTGGACCGCGGCTCCACCATCCATCTCCCTCGGCGCCCGTTCCTGGTGATGACAGGACGGCTTGGCGTCGGGACGAATTGTACGCATAATCATTTATATTAGATCAGACCGCTTTTCCCGAGGAGATCGCCCAATGAATGTTAAGATCGTGTTAACTGCGACGGCTTTCGCGGGCACACTGGCGCTTGCGGCACCGACCTTCGCGCAGGACAAGGAACCGGCGGATCAGACTATGGCGGCGCCGAAACACCATCACGGCGGCCATCATGCAGGGCACCATATGGCGTACGCGCCCAGAGGGCATCGTGGGGGCTCAACCCGCGATGTCGACGCCAAAGAGCGCGAAATGACCAGGCAGCTCAACATGCAGCAGCTTCAAACACCCGGAGCAGCTCCACAAAAGAGCATGTAACCGAGGCACCGCCGCGCAAACAACGCTGGTTGACGCTGCCGCAAATTGCCTCTAGCGTTGGTTGCGGTGGTTCCCTTCGGGGATCAATAGGGAACGCGGTGTAATGCCGCGGCTGCCCCCGCAACTGTAAGCGGCGAGCATGCACCCCACAATGCCACTGGGCTTGACGGCCCGGGAAGGCGGGGTGCGCACCGGGACCCGCGAGCCAGGAGACCTGCCACCGCTGCGTGGTCACGCGCGGGGACGCCGTCCGGGGTGAGTCGGCGGAGGTCGGGTGGTCCCCCAGTAGATTTTATCGGGGTCGGCCGGCTTCGTCCGCGGTGACGTGTCACGTTGCCGCGAGGTCTCGTATGCCCCGTTTTACTCTGTGCGCCGCCTTGGCCGGTTGTAGCGCCATGGCAGGCGTTGCCATTATGCCCGCCTTGGCTCAGACCGAATTCGACCTGCCGACGATGGTCGTTAGTCCGACCGAAATCCCGACGCCGCTCCTCAGAACTCGGCAGTGATGTCAGCGTCATCACCGCCGAAGACATTGAACGCAATCAGTGGCGGACACTGCCGGACGCGTTGCGCTCGGTGCCCGGACTGGTCAGGTTGATCAAAGTCGGCGGTCCCGGTACCGTCGCCTCGGTTTTCATGCAGGGTACCAACGCCAACCACACGCAAGGTACTGATCGATGGCATCGATGTCACCAATCCGGCCTCACCCGACGGATGCATTCGATTTCAGCCAGGTGTTGATCTCCGACGTGGCACGGATTGAGGTTCTGCGCGGGCCGCAAAGCGGGCTCTACGGTTCCGAAGCGATCGGTGGCGTGATCCTGATCGAAACCAAGAAAGGGCGAAGGCCCGCCTCATGTCACCGGCGACGGTGGAAGGCGGCTCGTTCGGTACCTTCAACCAGACCGGCGGCGTCAGCGGCGCGACCGATAAGTTCAACTACGCCTTCAACGTCCAGCATTTCTATTCCGCCGATACGCCCGCGACGCCGCTCGATTTATTGCCGGTGGGCGTGCCCCGCCACGACGATCTCTATGACAATGTCACCTTGTCAACGCGGCTTGGTGCTGATCTTTCGCCGATGTTCGGTGCCAACTTCGTCGCGCGCTACACCGATGCGACGCTAAATTTTCAAGGCGAGGACGATCTCACCTCCACGCCGGCGGCGGCGCAGTCGCAGCAGACCGTATATCAATTCTATACCCGGGGCGATGTGCGGGTAACGTTGCTCGACGGCGCCTTCGATAACCATATTGGCGTCGCCTATACCGACGACCACCAACACGAGTTCGATCCGACCGCGCCGGAGATCGGCGATAACCCCGTCACCGACACGATCGGTCATCGGCTCGACGAAGATTGGAAAGGCGAAGTACGTGCTGGCGCCCGACGAAAAACTGTTGTTCGGCATCGACGCGCAACAGGATTCGATCATCGACAGCCCGATCACTGCGTCGAACGGCGATCAGGGCGGCTTTCGTCGAATGGCAGGGCCGCATCTACGATCAGTTGTTTGGCCAGGCCAGCGTCCGCTATGACCATAACGACCTCTTCGGCTCGGTCGTGACCTGGCACGTGGGGCCGACCTATACCATTGCCGGATGGGGCACGCAGCTCAAAGCCAGTGCCGGCACCGGGTTCAAAGCCGCCGACGCTGAACCAGCTCTTTGTCAGCGAGCCCGCCTTCGGCTTTTTCGCCAATCCCCATCTCCAGCCGGAGCGCAGCATCGGCTTTGACGCCGGCTTCGAGCAGCCAGTCTGGAACAACCGCTTGCGGTTCGGCGCGACCTATTTCCACAACGATATCCGCGATCTCATCGACTTCAACGATACCTTCACCAGCCTGATCAATGTCGGTCACGCCACCACGCAGGGCGCCGAAACCTTCGCCACCTATCGCTGTGACGCCAACGCTCGATTTGCGTGCCGACTATACCTACACGTTGGCGATGGACGACGACACGGGCCAGCATTGCTGCGCCGGCCCAAGCACAAGGCAAGCCTGACGACGAGCTGGCGGCCGATTGAGCGGCTGACGCTCGCGATGACCGCGCTCTATGTCGGCACGCGCGAGGATATCAATTATAGCGGCACCGCGCCGGCGCCGGCGCGATCCCTATTACCTCATCAATCTCGAGTGCCAGCTATCAGTTGACGCCGTCGGTCGCGCTTTTCGCACGCGTCGAGAATCTGCTGAACGAGCACTATGAAGAGATTGTCGGCTTCCTGCGGCCCGGGCTGGGGGCGTTCGCTGGCGTGCGCGTCGCCTTTGATGCCAAAGGCATCCCGTGAGAAGCATGTTGGCGCCGCATCGTCGGCCTTTCCCGCCGATAGCCGCATCCGCCTTGGGGTTGGAGTTTGGGCGCGCTATAGTGAGAGTGGAGGACCGTGCCAGCGGCAAGGTGAGGAAAGAGATGGCAATTGCAGAACTGTTCCCGCGCGTCGGCGCAGCGCGGCACCGCCGTCGAATGGGGCTGGGTCGCTGTTGCTGGTCGCAGCAGGCTTTTTGAGTAGCGTCACTTTCGAATGCGTGACGCCGTTCGCCGCCTTCGCCGCTTTGGCGGCGGCGACCATGCCTCTGCCGCGGGCGCTGGCGATGACGGCAGCGATCTGGCTCGCCAATCAGGCACTCGGTTTTCTTGGCGCTCGGCTATCCACCCGACGGCGTCGACTTTTGCCTGGGGCGGTGCGATCGGTATTGCAGCGCTTTCTGCCACCCTTGCCGCGGCAGCGATCGTCGAGCGGTCCGACATGGTGCCCTTTGGCTAAGGGTCCTCGGCGGCTTCGTCGCAGCCTTCGTCGCCTATGAGGCGATGCTATTATTGGCGACCACGCTGCTGGGGGGCGCGCAAAATTTTACGCTTGCCATTATCGCCAAGCTGGCGTTGTCGGACGCCAGTTGGCTGGTCGGCGTTGCCATCTTGCGCCACGGCTTGTTGCGGCTCGGCACAATCGGGCGTCAGGGCCGGCCCGCCGTCAGAACTTGACGCTGGATCAAGGGTTTGGCAGGGTTCGTCTCCGTCGCAACCAGACCATGACCAAATCCGAACTCATCCAACAGCTCGCCGAGAACAACCCGCATCTCTATCAGCGCGATGTCGAACGCATCGTTACCGCGATTTTTGATGAGATCGGCGCGGCGCTGGCGCGCGGCGACCGGGTCGAACTGCGCGGGTTCGGCGCCTTTTCGGTGAAAAGACGCGATGCTCGCGCGGGCCGCAATCCCGCGCACCGGCGATAGCGTCGACGTGGAAGAAAAGCACATCCCGTTTTTCAAGACCGGAAAGCAATTGCGCGAACGGCTCAACGAGGGCCTGTGAGGTTCATCTATTGGTCTGTCACGGCGCTGATTGCGCTTCTAGTGATAGTGTTCGCGGTCTCGAACCGTGCCATGGTAACGCTCACACTTTTCCCACTGCCCGCCGCGCTTGACGCCCCGCTTTATCTTGTGGTCATCGCCGCCGTTGCCCTGGGCTTTCTCGTCGGCGCGCTCGTGGCTTGGCTCGGCGCCGGAAGGCATCGCCGCGACGCCCGACTGCTGCGTCAGCCGCATCGAACGTCTGCAACACGATGTGGGCAAGAGCCTGCCGGCCGCCGCCGTCGGGAAGGAGCGCTGATTGCCGCTTGCTGCCAAAATCTGCGGACTCAATGACACGGCCGGCGTCGCGGCCGCAGTTAATGGTGGCGCGCGCTATGTCGGGTTTGTCTTTTACCGCCCGAGCCCACGCCATGTTTCGCCCGAACAAGCCAGGCGCGTTGATGGCTGCCGTGCCCGGCAATGTTACCAAGGTCGGGCTGTTCGTCGATGCCGACGATGCGACGATTGTCGCCGCACTGGCGGCGCCGCTCGATTGCTGCAGTTCCACGGTGCCGAAACGCCGGAACGGGTCGCTGATATCAAACGCCGCTTCGGCCTGCCGGTCATGAAGGCGATCCCGATTGCTGCGGCAGCGGACATCACCGCCGCCGAGCGCTACCTCAGTGCGGCCGACAGACTTCTGTTCGACGCCAAACCTCCTCGGAACCGAAACGATGCCCTCCCCGGTGGCAATGGGCTGGTTTTCGATTGGCGCTTGCTCGGCGCACGAAACTGGCCGGTGCCGTGGATGCTGTCTGGTGGGCTCAATGCCGAGAATCTCGTCGAAGCGGTGACGACGACTCTGCGCCGTCGCGGTCGATGTTTCATCGGGCGTTGAGACGCGTCCGGGCGCCAAGGATCCGGACAAAATCATCGCCTTTCTGAGGAAGGCAGCCTCGCTGTAAACTGAGCCGCGATGCCCTCCGCCAATACCTACCGCGCCGGACCCGACGAGCGCGGCCTGTTCGGCCGTTACGGCGGACGATTCGTCGCCGAGACGCTGATGCCGCTCATCCTTGAGGTCGAACGTGCCTATCATGCCGCGAGCCGCGACGCGGATTTCGCTAAAGAGCTGGCCTATTACCTTGAACACTATGTGGGCCGGCCATCGCCGCTCTATTTCGCCGAGCGGCTGACACGACATTGGCGTGGTGCCAAGATTTATTTGAAGCGCGAAGATCTCAACCATACGGGCGCGCACAAGATCAACAGCACGATGGGCCAGATCCTGCTGGCTCGGCGTATGGGCAAGCGTCGCGTTATCGCGGAGACCGGTGCCGGCCAACACGGCGTCGCCACCGCGACGGTGTGCGCGCTTTTCGACATTCCCTGCGTCGTCTATATGGGCGCGGTCGATATCGAGCGGCAGCAGCCCAATGTGTTTCGCATGAAATTGTTGGGCGCCGAGGTGCGCGCGGTGACATTCTGGAACCGCGACACTGAAGGATGCAATGAACGAGGCGTTGCGCGATTGGGTCGCGAATGTCGACGACACATATTACCTTATCGGCACGGTTGCCGGCCCGCATCCCTATCCCGCAATGGTGCGCGATTTCCAATGCATCATCGGCGACGAGGTAGAGCGCTCAGATGCAACGCGCCGAAGGGCCGGTTGCCCGACACGCTCATGGCCTGCGTCGGCGGCGGCTCCAACGCAATGGGTCTTTTTTTCCCATTTCTCGATGACGCCACGGTAAAGATGGTCGGCGTCGAAGCGGCGGGCGAGGGTATTGAAACCGGCCACCACGCCGCCTCGATCAACGGCGGCGTGCCGGGCGTGCTGCACGGCAACCGCACTTATCTTTTGCAGGATCGCGACGGCCAGATCATCGACACGCATTCGGTCTCGGCTGGACTCGATTATCCGGGCATCGGTCCCGAACACGCCTGGCTGCATGAGGTGCAGCGCATCGAGTATGTCGCCGTGACGTGACGAGGAAGCGCTCGACGCCTTCCAATTGCTGGCGCGGCTCGAAGGCATCATCCCGGCGCTCGAATCAGCGCACGCGATCGCCGAGGCCGGCAAGCGTGCACCGAAACTGCCGGCGAATCATTTGCTCGTCATCAATCTTTCGGGTCGCGGCGACAAGGACATGATACAGCGTCGCCAAAAGGCGCGGCATCAATCTATGAGTCGCATCGCCTCACGTTTTGGCGAGTTGAAGCGGGCGGGCCGCGCCGGACTTGGTGACTTATCTCACTTGTGGTGATCCCGATGCCGCGACCTTCGCGGCACTATTGGCGGAATTGCCGGCGTGCGGGCGCGGATCTGATCGAGATCGGCATGCCGTTTTCCGATCCGATGGCGGACGGGCCGTTGATACAGGCCGCAGGCTTACGCGCGCTACGTGCCGGCATGACGGTGGCGGAGCACCCTCGCGATCGTGCGCCGGTTTCGCGCTGGTGACGCAACCACACCGATCCTCCTGATGGGCTATTACAATCCGATCCACATTTACGGCGTTGCGAAATTCCTGGCTGACGCCAAATCTGTCGGCGTCGATGGTCTGATCGTGGTCGATTTGCCGCCCGAGCACGACGACGAACTGTGTTTGCCGGCGCGCGATGTGGACATCGATTTCATCCGGCTCGCGACGCCGACCACCGACGGCCGGCGCTTGCCTGCCGTGCTGAACAATATCTCCGGTTTTCTCTACTATGTCGCCATCGCGGGCATCACCGGCACCGTTCCGCTGCCATCGCCGACGTCGCGCAAGCGCGGTGACGCGTCTCAAAGAGCACACGGCGCTGCCAATCGCGGTTGGCTTCGGCATCAAGACTCCGCTCCAGGCCGCCGCAGATCGCGCGCCTCGCCGACGCGGCGGTGGTCGGCTCAGCGCTGGTGGACCGGCTCGCCGCCAATCTCGACGACAATGCGCGCGCTCGGCCTGGTCTGATCGACGCCGTGCTGGCGGACGTGTCTGCGCTGGCGCAGGGTGTGCGAGACGCGCGGCATGAGCTGGATCAGCAATTTCGTCCTGCCGAAAATCCGCGCGGTGGTGCCGGCGCGTAAGGACGTGCCGGACAATCTTTGGACCAAGTGCCCGCAATGCGGCCAGTTGGTGTTTAGCCGCGACCTCGAAGCGAATCTGTTCGTGTGCCCGAGCTGCAATCGCCATTTGCGCATGGCGCCGGAGAAGCGTCTCGCCATGCTTTTCGACGGCGGCCACTTCCAGACCATCGAATTGCCGAAAACCATCATCGATCCTCTGCGCTTTCGCGACCGCAAGCGTTATGCCGACCGCCTGAAGGAGGCGCAGAACAGCGGCGACGGGCGCGATGCTCTGCTGGTCGCGCATGGCACTATCGGTGGCACGCCCGCCGTGGTTGCCGCGTTCGATTTCGGGTTTATGGGCGGCTCGATGGGCGTCGCAGTCGGCGAAGGCCTGCTGGCCGCGGCAAGGCTCGCGGTGCTGCAGGAGGCCGCTCTCATCGTGGTGCCGGCCTCAGGCGGTGCGCGCATGCAGGAAGGTGTTCTCTCGCTGATGCAATTGCCCCGCACCACGATCGCAGTCGAAACGGTGAAAGCCGCACGCCTGCCGTATATCGTGGTGCTGACCGATCCAACCACCGGCGGCGTGTCGGCCTCATTCGCGATGTTGGGCGATATCACGATCGCCGAGCCCGGTGCGGTAATCGGCTTTGCCGGCGCTCGCGTGATCGAGGAGACCATCCGCGAGAAATTACCGGATGGCTTTCAACGCGCGGAATATTTGTTCGAGCACGGCATGGTTGACCTCGTGGTGCATCGCCGTGAGTTGCGTGACACGTTGCTCCGCATCATCGGCCTGTTGCGGCGTCGCGCCGCGAACGCCGCATGAGCTGCCGAATCCGAAGCGCGGGTCGACGCCATTCTGGCGCGACTCCTCGATTTGCATCCAAAGCTGATCGACCTGTCGCTCGACCGCATCAGGCGGCTTTTGCGCGATCTTGGCGATCCGCAAGACGAGATGCCAAACATCATCCATGTCGCTGGCACGAACGGCAAAGGCTCGACCGATCGCCTTCCTGCGCGCTTGTCTCGAAGCGGCGTGGCAAGCGGGTCAACGTCTTCTCGAAACCCCATCTGGTGCGATTCAACGAGCGTATCCGCATCGCCGGCAAATTGATCGACGATGAGCCGCTGATCGCCCTGCTGGGTGAATGCGAGCGCGTCAATGCCGGCCAGAGCATCACCTATTTCGAGATCACGACGGCTGCGGCTTTTCTCGCCTTCGCGCGCCAGCCCGCAGACGTGACGCTGATCGAGACCGGTCTGGGCGGACGCTTCGACGCCAGCAACGTCTTCGCGGAACCCCTCATAACCGCGATCACGCCGGTCTCGCTGGATCACCAGCATTTTCTCGGCGACACCGTTGCCCGGATCGCGTTCGAGAAGGCCGGTATTTTCAAGCCACGTGTGCCCGCCGTGCTTGGCGCCGCAAACCAACGAGGCGGAGATCGGTACTCGTGGCGCATGCGAATGGGATCGGCGCGCCGCTTTATCGCTTCGGTCAAGAGTGGCGCGTGTGGCCCGGCCACTGCCGGTCTCCACTACGAAAGTCGGCGCTGGAAGCTTGATCTGCCGCCGCCGGGGCTTCTCGGCCGGCATCAATATGACAATGCGGGCACCGCGCTCGCGTGTCTCGATCGTGCCGGGTTGGTGCTGGCGGCCAGCGCCTTGGCTGAGGGCGTGCGCGGCGTCGAGTGGCCGGCCCGACTAGAGCATTTGACCACGGGCGCGCTTGTCGAGATGTTGCCGCCGGGTCGGGAGTTGTGGCTCGATGGCGGCCACAATCAGGCCGGCGGCGCGGCACTCGGCGCGATCGCTCGCGAGTGGCAGGACAAGCCGTTACGCCTCGTCTTCGGCATGCTTGAGGGCCACGATGCCGTCGCGTTCTTGAAGTCGCTGGCACCAAGCGTGGCGGCGCCGTCACGATCGCGGTACCGGGCGAGCCGACGACGCGTAGCGCCGATAACGCCGCCGCAGGCGGCGCGCAACAGAACGGCATCGCCGCGGAGACCGCACCCGATATTGTTGCCGCCGTCAAGAAGGTCGCGAGCAGCGGGCCGGGTAGGATACTGATTTGCGGCTCGCTCTATCTTGCTGGCCATGTGCTGACAATAAATCGTGCGAACTGAAGAAGAACCTGTGTGCGGATGGCTTCCCAAATCCCTTCGCGTACTTGCCTCATGGTAATTCCAAGCTGCGCAAGGCTCAGAACGCGGAGTTTAGTCGTACGACGGACTGCTGCGAACGATGCGGCGCTTTTGATGGAGTGGCGACAGTGCTTGCTATTCTCCTAGTGTGGCGGCGCCCTGTGCCGCAATGGCGCCCAGCATGACGACAAGCCACAGCGGTACGCTCCGAAGGCGTGAGCAACAAGAGGGCGATAACAGCGATGGCAAAATCGACGGGCTCATAAATCGCGCTCGTCCAAAAGGGGCCGTAGAGAGCCGCCAGAAGTAGTCCTACCACCGCGGCATTAACGCCCTTTAGTGCCGCGCGCATTACCGGATGCTGACGAATCCAATTCCAGAAATGCAGCGCACCGACCGCGAGAAAGAACGACGGCAGGAAGATGGCGCCGAGACAGATCAAGCCACCAAGCCAACCATTGGGCGGTTTGCTCATAACTGCGCCGAGGTGAGGTAAGCCGAGGATGTGAATAGCGGCCCGGCACCGCCTGCGCCGCTCCGTAACCAGCTAGAAAGGCATCGTTACTGACCCAGCCCGCGGGGACCGTTGCAATCTGCAGCAGGCGCAACACCACGTGACCGCCACCAAAAACAAGCGAGCCCGAATCGGTAGAACGCAACCACTACCGCAATCAGATGGCTTCCCGTTAGAGCCGCAGCGAACGGCAACGCGGCCAGCAATCCAAAGAACAGGATAATGGCGGTGATATATCAAAGCCGATTAACCTAAATCCGGCGTTTGAAGATTTCTGCTTTTGAGGCGAATCGCGCATTATCAACGGCATGACGCGCGATTCTTCTGCTGCTTCGGCTCACCGGTTGGGTGAGTAATCTGTGGTTGCCGAGACCGGCCTGCCTGATGGCGTTGATCTCGACAGTTTTGCTGGAACGGTCCATGTCGAATGGGACCAGGAGGCGGCGCTGACGCCAATGGGCCAGCTGCCGTTTTTCATCGACTTTCTCAAAACCAGCGGGTTGTTCGAGGCCTTGGTCGCGGATTGTCCGCTGCGCTACAGCAGCCCCAACGCTGCAAAGAAACGCGACGTTCTCGGCACGACGATGCTGTCGATGCTCGCGGGGCACAAGCGCTACGCCCATATCGCGGCGTTGCGCTGGGACGCGGTTTTGCCGGAGCTGCTCGGCATGAGCAAGATCGTCAGCGAGGATGCGGTGAGGCGCGGGCTCAAGGCGATCGATGAGGAAGAAGGCGCGACGTGGCTGCGTCGGCATCTCGGCCACTGTGTCGAGCAGCTGCTGAGCGAGCCTTGGGTTCTCGATGTCGATACGACGATCAAGCCTCTCTATGGCCATCAGGAAGGAGCCGTCTTAGGCTACAACCCCAAGAAGCCCGGGCGTCCGAGCCATTGCTATCACACCTACTCCATGGCCGGGACGCGGCTGGTTCTCGATGTTGATGTTTGTGCCGGCGATGAACATGCATCCAACCATAGCGCGCCGAGCTTGTGGGGGTTGTTGGATCGCCTGCCGCGTGACTTATGGCCAGCGTTGTTGCGCGGCGACTCAGGCTTCGGCAATGAGCCGATCATGCGTGAAGCGGAAGCGCGCAGACTTCCCTTTCTGTTCAAGCTGCGCCTGACCGCCAATGTCAAACGCATGATCGAAAAGCTCGCCTTTGATCGCGAATGGGTCAACGCCGGCGCTGGATTTGAAGCCAAGGAGAGCGCGGTTCGCTTGACGGGATGGACAAGGCAGCGGCGCACGATCGTGCTGCGTCGGCGCGTGAAGGACGCTCTGACGCTGGTGCAAAGCGACGATTGCGGCCAGCAAAGCCTGTCGTTCGCCGAAGTCGACGAGGCGGCGGAAGTCTACGAATACGCCGTTCTGGTGACGTCGCTTTGCGAAGAAACTGCGGTCTTCGGTCAGCTGTATCGCGATCGCGGCGACAGCGAGAATATTTTCGACGAACTGAAAAACCAATGGGGCTGGGGCGGCTTCACGACGAACGACCTCGCGCGCTGTCGCCTGGCGGCGCGGCTGCTCGCGCTGTTTTACGACTGGTGGAATATATTCGTCCGCCTCGCCGAGCCCGATCGGCATCGCGAGGCGATCACGAGCCGGCCCCTGCTGCTGTCCGCCATCGCAACGCGAACCCGACACGCGCGACAAACCACGATCACAGTGACGAGTTCGCACGCCGAAGCGACGCCCGCCGCCAAGGCGCTCGCTGCGGTCGCCGCGTTCCTGCGGAGCCTTGGTGAAAATGCGGAGCAGTTGACGACCCTGCACAAATGGCGCGCGATCCTCTCGCGCGCATTCACGGCGTTCCTAAAAGGCCGCCTATTGCGCCCACCGGCGCGCCTCGCGCCAAGTTGACGCAACCGCACGTGGCAAAACCGCACAAAATGCAAGACCGATATTCCATGCAACTGCCGTTTTCAGGATTAATACGAAATCGGCAGCGGTATCAAATTTTGAGGCCGTGCAGCCACGCGGCACCGGAAAGGTCCCCCGAGTTGGTAACCCCGCAGCCGAAGAGAATGAGGGCTGCCGCGGACGGCGTGGTAAACCCGAGCCAGGCCGCGAGGCGCCTGGGATTCCCGCCCGCATCACGCCGATCATGATGCATCATGTTGCTGCTGGCCAGCTCCGGCGAGAACTGATTAGGGCGACGATGTCCGCGCAATAGCTTCTTCGAGCCAGTTGCGTCGGTCAACGAATTCGCTGCGAAAAAACGCCAAGATGCGCAATCGGTCCGCCGAAAGACGTCAGTCCGAGCCGCAGAAATGCCAGGAACACCGTCCAACGGGAACTCAATTCCTCTGTCCCATTGCCGACCTCGCCGTCATCACTGATTTCCCTCTTCAAGTTCCGTGCTGTCGCGGAGTCGGCTCAACGGCCCGCGGGCCGTGCGGCTCTCAATATCGGTACGACGGCGACGAGTTCGGCGACCACGCCAAGGAGTGCCGCAGCTATCGGCGCGACATCGTAGAGCGCGCCCATCGCCGCACTGCCGGCAAACCACGCGGTACCAAAGACAGTGGCGAACACGCCATAGGCCGCACCCAATCGGCCTTGGGGCACCATTTTGGCAACGGCCGCCTGCATTACCGACTCGTGCGCCCCGAGCCCAATGCCCCAGAGCACTATGCCGGCGACCACGAGATTGAAATCGCCAAGAAACGCAAGCGGCGCATAAGCCGCGACAATGAGGGTCACGGGTACGAGCACGATCAAGCCGAAACGGTCGAAGAGCTTGCCCAGCGCCAAGGACCCAAGACCCGCGGCAACCATCGCTAGCGCGTAAAGGATCGGAATCCAGACATGCGTGACGACGTGGGTTTTGCTCAGATGAAAAGCGATCAAGGAATAGCCGGCAAAACCGAATCCGACCAACGCCCCGCCAGCGCAATAGATCCAAAATTCCCGCGGATAGTTGCCGATCCGCGACCTCTCAGCTTCGCGTTCGATGCGGCCTGCATTGGGAAAGCGTGCGCGGGCGATAAATACCAGGGAAAGCGTGATTGCCGCAGGTACGCCGAGCAAGGCGAACGCCGCCTTAAAATCGCGCAACCAAGCCAGTATTCCGGCGATTGCCAGCGGGCCAGCGAGCGCGCCGAGCTGGTCGAGCGCCTCATTGATACCAAACGCCCAGCCGCGCCCCATGCTTTCGCCCGCCTGAGCAAGCATCACATCGCGGGGCGGTGTGCGCGTGGCGCGTCCGGCTCGTTCCAACAGGATCGGGACAGCGGCATGCGCCCACGTTCCCGTCAATGCCAGCAAAGGCACGGACACCATTTGGATTACATATCCGCCCAGGGTTATGGGCCAGTAGAGCCGGCTTCGATCTGCCCAACTTCCCGACACAAGGCGAAACGCGTATCCGACGAATTCTCCGAACCCGGTTACCACGCCGACGATCAACCCGTTGGCGCCGAGTGTCGCCAGAAATGGACCGGTAACGCTGCGGGCCCCCTCATACGCCATGTCGGCAAAGAGATTGACCACGCCGAACCAAAGCACGAATTGCAGCGCTGATCGCGGCGCTACGCCAAAGTTTCGGTGGGATTGAGTCACCATCGATTTGCCCTTCGCCTACTCTCCCAACATCGCCGTGGCGCTCTTATTCAGAACCGTATTGGCAGCCGCCTTGAGACTCGAATTCGGCAACAACGTAGCTCCATGACTTACGTTATCGCGAATCCAGGGCGAAAGTCCGGTAGCAGGAATATCTGAGGATCTGATCAGCCCTAGGTTGCGGGAGATCGATGCTGTCGCGCGATCAAGGCATCGACTGACCAAGCGCCGGCACCTTCGATAAGCAAAAAAATCGATCCGAGCAGCATAACGAAATCCGCTCGAGCTTCGTGCGCCATGCTCCAAAACCCGTAGCGCGGCAGGTTCGGCACATGAAAAATCCAGAAATCGTGGCCCAACAAGATCGGAATTTTGGTCGAGAAGATCGCGACGATCATGATGACAATTAGCGGGATTGCCGCGAGCCGCGTTAGCAACCCAATAACGACGAGAGCGCCGCACAGCGTCTCGACGACGCCGACAAAGAGGCCCATTACATCAGGGTGAGGGATACCGATACGAGCAAAGCGGCCGGCTCCCAGGATAGCCGGGTAAATCAGCTTTTGAATTCCTTCGGGAAAGAACACAATCAAACCGACGAGAAGGCGCACGAGGATGGTCCAGCCGGACGCCGTCGTCGCGAATACAAGGTTGGTCCACTTGGCCCGCTCAATCATCGGTTGTCGGGAGTAATCCACTGGTTGCAATAAGCCAAGACTGGGGACCCAAGCGTTCGCCGCTATCGTATTTCGGTGCGATATCCAGTCCTGCGGTCACGGCAAGGGTAACAGTCTGCCGATCGAAAGCACACGCAATTCCGCCGCTGTTGACTCGTCACTTCGCTCCAATACCACGCGGGACATCCCGTTCGAGGAGCATGATGCTCGATAGTACGAGACCGAGTTGCCGCTGATCTCGGTTCTCGAGGTCGAGGTTCTTCTTCTTCGTCTTCTTCTTGGGTCGGCCAATCCAGCGTATCGTCAGGCTTAGGCGGCGCCCAGCACCGCAGAAGGAGCGGGCGCTGCACATAAGAATCGATCGCTTCGCCGGCGCAGCGAGGAGATGTGCGCAGAGAAGCCGCGCGTCAGCTAGCCGCCAAACCCCTTGAGTTCTTTAATCGGAGCGACCATCGTGTCGCGCCTCACGGTGTTCTGCCAGTTTTTGCCACTGTCGCACGCGATGTCCCATCCTCACGTTTGGGTGGCGCCGAAAGCGCAAATGCGCCGGCGGTGCGATCGCGGGCCGCTTTTATCGGGGGAGTCCTAATGTCATACACGGAAAAGATTGTGCAGCCCGGGGAAACGGTGCGCTTTCATAGCCGGGTGCACTGGATCATCTATGTCCGTGGCATTGTGATAATCGTGATAGGCGTGGTTGTTGCCGTCGCTTTGCAGCAACTCGATCCCAATCCTGGCGGGTTCAGCCTGCCTTCGCTCGTCGCCATCGCCATCGGCGTGGTGATCGGCGCCTTGAGCCTCATCGGCGCATGGTGGCGTCGCCTCACCACCGAAGTGGCCATTACCGAGCATCGTATCGTTTACAAACGTGGCTTTATTCGCCGCCATTCTTTCGAGATGAATATGAGCAAGGTCGAGAGCGTGCATGTGAATCAATCGATGGCAGGGCGAATATTCGACTATGGCGATATCATTATCCGCGGCGTGGGCTCGAGTTTCGAGCCGCTCCGCACCATTTCGCGACCCCTTGAATTCCGCAATTTCGTGACCGCCGGTTAGAGCAGATCCTTGAGCACCGGGATCAGAGGCCTATCTGCGGGCGGCATGGCGTAGCGGTCGAGCCTTTCGGCACGAACCCAAGCCAGGCGTTGGCCTTCGCGCGCCGACACCATGCCCTGCCAGCGCCGGCAGACGTACAGCGGCATCAACAAATGAAAGTCTTCATAACGGTAAGACGCGAACGTCAAGGGTGCCAGACAGGATTCTTGGGTGCCGATCCCGAGTTCCTCGCGAAGTTCGCGGATAAGCGCCGCTTCCGGGCTTTCGCCGGCATCCATCTTGCCGCCGGGAAATTCCCACAGGCCAGCCATTGGCTTGCCTTCGGGCCGTTGTGCCAGCAGCACGCGCCCATCGGCGTCGATTAGCGCCACCGCGACGACGAGCGTGACGGGCAAGATGGTCATCGTGCGTAGCGATAGTGGCCGCACGCGGCCGAAGCAAGAGGTCATTCCCATTGGCGCGATAATCGGGTGAAATCGGGAAACGGAGAACAAACCTTGGCGAAGCGATCGCTAACGGAGCGCCTGGTCCGTCGGGTCTACTACAAATATTTCGCGCGCAATCTGCTCTATGAGCTGCAGATGCGCGCCCGCGCCGAAGCGGCGGACTACGCCCAGGCTTACATGTCCGACGCGCTGATTTTCGAAAAGGCCGGCGCCTTGTTACAGTTTTGCCTCGACGAGGCGCCAGCAGGCGCAATCCTCGAATTCGGCGTCGCTGGTGGCGGCACCATCAACCAAATCGCTCGACAGGCGAAGGGCAGGCCCGTGCACGGTTTCGACTCCTTCGAGGGCCTGCCCGAACATTGGAGCGGACATCTGACCATGCGTGGCGCCTTCAACCAGGGCGGCAGGCTCCCGCCGGTGCCGCCCAACGTGACCCTGCACAAGGGGTGGTTCGACGCGACGCTGCCTGCCTGGAAAGCAACGCATCCCGACCGCATCGGCTTCCTTCATATCGATTGCGACATTTATTCCGCGGCGCGCTACGTGCTTGCCAACCTGGCCGACCGGTTCCAGGTCGGCACGGTTATTCGCTTCGACGAATATTTCAATTACCCAAATTGGCGCAAGCATGAGTTCCGAGCATGGCAGGAAACCGTCGCCGAATTGGTGCTGAAGTACGAGTATATCGCCTTTCAGGCGCAAGACGGTGCAGTCGCGGTGCGCGTCATCGACCTCGGGAAGGTTGCAGCGGCCGGGTAACGGCTTCATCCACACTGTGAAAGAAATGATCGTCGCCTATTAGCGCACGGAGACCGTAGCGGTCGAATGACTTCTGCGCGCGGATCAATTCAAGCCGTGACACCGCAAAATCGATATCCCGCTCGCGGCAATAGTGGAGCAGCGCGATCAGACTTTGCGCCGCGGTGTAGTCGATCTCGGCGATGCTGCTCGCCTCCAGCACCATCAGTTTCAGTTTGGGGCGGGAATCGATCTCATGTCGCACGCCCCGAGAAAAGATTTCGGCGTTGAGAAAGGCGAGCGGCGCCTGAAAGCCCAATACCAACAGACCGTCGAGCCTCTCCCCTGTTGTCGGCCACCAGATCGTCGTGCCGGCAATACGTTCGAACTCGACGGGTCGGACGCGAGTGATTGTCCATATGCCATGCAATAGCGATAGGAGAATACCGAGGCCCACACCGGTCTGAATCGGCAAGACGACGATCGCAGCCATCGTCGCGATGACTAGCGTAAATTCGCCAAGCGATTGCCGCCACAGCGCTGCGAACACCGAGCCCCGCACGATACGTTGCGCTACAAAAAACAGCACGCCTGCCAATGCCGCGGTCGGAATATGTGCCAGTAGAGCGGTCCCGAAAAACAATAGCGCGGCAACGATTGCCGCGGCGGCTAGGCCTGCAAGCTGCGAACGGCCACCGGTGGCGGATACCGCACCGGTGCGCGGCGGACTGGCATTCACCGCAAAGCCACCGGCGAGCCCTGACAAAACGCCCCCAAAGCCAACGCCGATAAAATCGCGGCTCACATCGGGAGGATCGTTACCCACGGCGAAGGCCCGCGTCGTCGCCGCGGTCTGTATCATCACCACCGCTGCGACAATTAGGGCGAGCGGGAGAAGGCGAAGGACGTCGTCAATGGCCGGCAAGACGTTGGCGACGCCTGGCAGACCGCCCGCCATCTTACCGATCGTGGCGACCCCCCGCTTCTCAAGGTCGAGCCCAACCGTCGGCAAAGTTGCGACGACCAATCCGATCAATGCGCCGGGAATACGACCGTCGATCTTCTCGCAGGCGAAAATTACGGCGAATACGCCGGCCCCGAGCCCCAGCGAATAGAAATTGGTGACCCCGATCTGGCTGAACACAGTCGTGAGGCGCTCCATCACACGATCCCCGCCGCCGGGCAGGCCGAGCAAGGTTGGCAATTGCGAAACCGCGATATGTATGGCGATTCCGGCGAGAAAACCCGTCATCACCGGAATCAATAGCAGGTCGGCGATCCAGCCGAGCTTGAAGATGCCGCCGACTGCTACGATTGCCCCGGTCATTACCGCCAGCACCATCGCCAGACCGATGTGGGCGGGCGAATCTCCGGACGCGAGCAATAGTAGCGAGCCTGCAAAAATTGGCGTGATGGTAGAATCGGCGCCGGCGGAGAGCACACGGTTTGAGCCGAATACCGCAAAGCCAACCGTACCGGCTATGAAGACAGCGAAGCCGGTCAGCGGCGGAAAGCTACCGAGCCGCGCCGTCGCCATCTGCTCCGGAACGGCAATGGCGGCCAGGGTCAAGCCTGCCGCCAGATCGGGTCCGAGATCGGCGAGACTCCAGCCCGCGAAAGAACGAAAGACAATCATCTGGTCACGCGGCAATGTAGCATTTCTGCAACGACGGAGCATGCGAGAGGGTCAACATGAGCAGCCGCGAACCGCTTCTGAACCCGGTGCCGATTGGCCAATTGCGGCCAACCCAGATCACGGTCGGTATGCACGAAGTTGCTGAACGTCGGCGAAGCTGGCGCCAAAAAAGGGGCAAAAGGGCCGGTGGGTTTCTGGGGACCCACATGATCCCGGTGATTCTTGGGCCGAAAGGCCGGCACTACATCATTGATCATCATCATCTGGCGCGAGCGCTATACGATGACGGCGTTAAGAATTTGTTGGTTAATGTCGTTGCCGATTTGAGCGGGCTCGACGCCGAATCCTTCTGGTTCACCATGGATTGCCACGGCTGGATGCATCCCTTTGACGAGACGGGAAGGCGGCGCGCTTACGACGCCTTGCCGAAATCCGTCTCCGACCTGGTAGACGACCCCTACCGTTCGCTGGCCGGCCAATTACGGCGTGTCGGAGGCTTTTCGAAGGATACAACCCCGTTCAGCGAATTCCTGTGGGCCGACTTTTTGCGGCGGCGTGTCGCCCGCAAGAGCATCGTCAACGATTTTTCTCGCGCGCTTAAGGAGGCGCTGCGCCACGCCAAGAAACCCAACGCCAGTTATCTTCCGGGCTGGTGCGGCCCGGCAGACGCGATTTGACGCCTCCCGTTCTCGATCCGCGAGGCATGCGAACAAAAGCACCGAAGTCCGGTCGCGTCCGAACCATTTGGCGGCGAGGTCGCCATCCCCGATGACGGGCCGCGACGCCGGGTGGCTCGCGAAAGGCACGAGATGCGGCGGTCTCCATCCCTACGGGTTTACCTTTACGTCAGGTGCAGCAGCGACAGCTAATCTGGCTTGGCAGTAATGTGGCACGCCACTTAGATTCTGCCCGATGCCTGGGAAAGCCCGATCACCCACCAACATGCGCCGGCCACGTCTCGATACGCGTGTCGGTGAGAAGAGCGAGCGAGATCATTGGGGCGGCGCCTGGCTCTATGGCCGACATGCCGTGACGGCGGCTCTCGCCAATCCGGCCCGGCGCGTGCGTCGACTGGCTGGATTGGCAGAAAACGCTGATGAACTGCGCGCCTTGGCGGCAAACGCTGCGGCGCGGCTGACCGGTGACGTCGAAATCCTCGAGCGCGCCGCCCTTGAGCAATTGCTGCCACGCGATGCGGTGCATCAGGGCTGGGCTATCGCGGTGGAGCCGCTGCCCGAGTCCGATCTCGACGGTATCGTCGCGGCATCGCCCGCGGCGGACACACGGCAGGTGATACTCCTGCTCGATCGCGTCAGCGATCCCCACAATGTCGGCGCTATTCTGCGTTCGGCAGCAGCGTTTGGTGCCCTGGCTGTGGTCGTGCCCCAATATGGCGCACCGTCGGTTACTGGCGCACTCGCCAAAGCAGCATCGGGCGCACTCGAAGTGGTGCCTTTGATTCGCGTGCCGAATCTGGCTCAGGCGCTCGAAACACTGAAAGATGCTGGGTTCTGGTGCCTTGGACTCGAAGGGACGGCAAAACACGAATTGGCGGCGCTCGATCTCGCGCCACGCTTAGCGCTGGTCCTGGGCGCCGAGGGTCAAGGGCTGCGTCGCCTGACGCGGGAACGCTGCGACGTTCTGGTGCGCCTCTCGACCCGCCATCCCTGGCATTCGCTCAATGTTTCGAACGCGGCCGCGGTAGCGCTCTACGAGGTGGTCGCGCGCAAGTTTTAAGCCTCTCCGATACACGCGATGATCTGCCCGGTGATGTAGGAAGCGTCTTCGCTGGCGAGAAATGCGATGGCGGCGGCCTGTTCCTCGGTCCGGCTTTGGCGCCCGAGCGCGATCTTGGCAAGGTCACCGCGTCCTTCGGCTACATAGTCCATCATGCCAGGCGTCGGATCGGCGACTAAATCGGGTTCCAGCGTTAGGCGCGAGGTGACGCGATCGGGCACCGCGGTGCTGCCCGGCGCCACCGCGTTCACGCGAATGCCGTGACGGCCATATTCGTTGGCGAGCGAACGGGTGAGCGCCTCGACGCCACCCTTGGCGACGGCATAAGGTGCGCGGTAAAGGCCACCGCGCACGATCCCGGAACTGACATTGACGATCGTGCCCGATTTTTGCGCGACCATGATCGGCAGCGCCGCCAAACAGCACCATAGTGTCGGGTATAGGGAACGCTCGAGCTCGCGATCGATCTGATCTTCGGAATAATGATGGTAGGGCTGCCACCAGATCGTCCCGCCCACGACATTGGCGAGCACGTCAATACGATCCCAGCGCGCCACTGTCTCGTGCATCAGACGCTGGGCCCCGGCGTAACTACCGACATCCGCGACTACCGCCAATGCCTCGACGCCCGCCTCGGTGAGCTGTCGTGTCGTCTCCAAGCCGCTTTCTTGGATGCGCTCCGCAACGACGATTTTGCCGCCTTCCGCGCCGAGGCGCCGAGCCGTGGCCCGGCCAATGCCTTGGCCGGCGCCGGTGACGATGCACACCCTGTCCTTCAAACGCTGTGCGCCCGCCGCCCGCGGATCGAGTGCGCTCATCTATAGCCGCATCGTCCGGCGGTCATAGGCCTTTTGCCATACCGTGTCGCGGTCATCGTCGAACAACAGCGCTGCGTCGGCCGGCGTGACGTACCAATCGTTGTGGCTCATCTCGTCCTCGAGCTGACCCGGTCCCCAGCCGGCATAGCCAAATGCGATCAGACTTTTCTTTGGTCCTTTGCCCGCCGCTATGGCGCGCAGGATCTGGCTGTCGGAGGTGATGGCAAAGCGCGCATCGACCGCGACTGTGCGGTCGCTATGGTAATCGCCGGTATGAACAACGATGCCAATTTCCGGTTGCACGGGTCCGCCCGCAAAAATCCGCGCCTCGCCGTTGACGCCTTTTGAAGGCTGTCCCAAAGCATCGAGTAGTTCCGATAGTTTGTGTTTGCCAACGGGGCGGTTGATCGCGACGCCGAAGGCGCCGTTCTTGTCGTGATGAATGAGATAGATCACCGCGCCGTCAAAGCGCGGATCACCGATCCCCGGCGCTGCCACCAAGAGCTGTCCGGTGAGGTTGGCGGCCGGCGCATTTTCCGGCAGCGCCGCGCGGGTCAGGAACGCGGGCACCAGCCAAATAACAAGCGCTGCCCACAGCGTCGCTTTTTTCATGAGGACGGGCCGAGGGACGACATTGCTAAGCGTCCGATGGTTGCCGTCGTCGAATGACCGGGCGTCAACTCGGCGAGAATAACCTTGCCGCCGTAAGATCGTACCAAATCGGCACCAACCACCTGATCCAATCGATAGTCGGCACCCTTCACCAGCGCGTCAGGCTTGATCGCAGTAATCAACGATAGCGGTGTATCTTCCTCAAACACGACTACGAGGTCGACGGCGGCCACCGAAGCCAGCACGGCGCCGCGGGCAGCTTCGGAATTGACCGGCCGCCGGGGCCCTTTGAGGCGCGCTGTGGAAGCGTCGCTGTTTAGGCCGACGATCAGCCGGTCGCATGCGGCACGCGCCTGCTGCAACAGTGAGATGTGACCCGGGTGGAGCAGATCAAAAACGCCGTTGGTGAAGCCGATCTTCAGGCCGTGCTTGCGCCAGCGTGCGACCTGATCGAGCGCTGATGCCAGTGGCAAGGCCTTTCGCGCATTGGCCTGGTCGCGATCGATCAGCGTGTCGATCAGTTCGCGCGCCGGCACCGATGCGGTACCAACCTTGCCGACGACAATGCCGGCGGCGACATTGGCAAGCCGTGCTGCTTCAAGCAGGCCCGCGCCGACCGCGAGAGCTGCCGCCATTGCCGCCATCGCGGTATCGCCAGCGCCGGACACGTCATAAACCTCGCGTGCGACCGCTGGCAGGCGATGGGTGGCGCCCGACGCCTCGACCAGCAGCATACCTTGGTCCGAAAGGCTCACCAGCACTGCCCCAAGTTCATGCGCTTCGATGAGCGCGCGCGCCGCTGTGGCGATTTCAATATCGCTGTTGACCGAACGGCGTGTCGCCTCGGCAAGCTCTCGTCGGTTAGGCTTGATCAGTGTGGCGCCGCGATAGATCGCGTAATCGGTGCCTTTGGGATCGACCAGAACGATCTGGCCGGCGTCGCGCGCCGCCGCGATCAACTCGGCGGCGAAGCCGTCGGCAAGCACACCCTTGGCGTAATCGGAAATCACCGTTACCTGTCGCTCCTTGAGCGACCGGCGGAAGACGCTGAGAAAATCGCGTCGGGTAAGTGCCATCAATGGCGTCGCCCGCTCGTGGTCGGCTCGCAGCAATTGTTGTTGGCCGCCGATATAGCGCGTTTTCACCGTGGTTACGCGGCTGCGCTCGACGAGCATATGCGACTCGACGTCGCCGAGTGAGGCGAGAAGGCGACTGATCTCACTCGCGGCGGCATCGGTCCCGACAACCGATACGAAGCAGGCTCTGGCGCCCACCGCCACAAGGTTGCGCAATACATTCCCTGCGCCGCCGAGGCTGGTCGCCTCGCGCGTGACACTCAGTACCGGAATCGGCGCTTCCGGCGAGACACGCTCGACTTGCCCATAGACGAAGCGGTCGAGCATGACATCGCCCACGCACACGACGCTCGCTTGGGCTAAGGCTTCGCCGAGTTGTACCAAGTCGCTGTCGGACATCAGGCGAAAGTCACCACGGTGCCGTCGGGAACCCGTACCGCCAGCGCCGCGAGCCCCGGGGGCGCGGATTCATCGATCATCTTGGCCAACAGGGCGTCAACATCGCCCAGGGCCCCAGCCAAACCTGCGGCAGCCAGCCCCAACAGCGCCGGGCCTACATCCGCTTCGGTGCAAGCCACAAGCTCCATCGGCTCCTCCTGCCATCCGATAAATAACGGTAGCACGTTCCTTTCCGCCCGGTACATTGCAAATCGGGGAGGACGAGTGGTGCTGCGACTTCGCGTGTCGCGCTTCTTGCGCGCGCGGTTAGGGCCCGGAAGGTTGCCGCTGCGACTTATATTCTGGGACGACGACAGTTTCGATCTCGGCTCCGTGCCGACGATCACGATAACCCTAACGACGCCCTCACTGTTGCGCAGTTTGATGCGCGGCAACATCGAAGCGCTGGGCGATGCCTATGTCACTGGCACACTCAACGTCGAGGGTCGGCTCAGTGACATCATCGCGGTCGGGGTCGACCTCGCCCGCCGCGTCGAGCAATTTGGCTGAGTCGCGCGGCTGTCGAGCCCGCTTCTTAAGCTCCGCCGGTTTAAGCACAGCCCCCGCCGATGCGGCCGCCAGCAGCCACCATTATGACGTTTCTAACGACTTTTATGCACTGTGGCTCGACCGGCGCCTGGTCTATTCCTGCGCTTATTTCACGACGGGCGAGGAAGATATCAACGAGGCGCAAGAGGTTAAACTGGATCACATCTGCCGCAAACTTCGTCTGATACCAGGCGAACGCCTGCTCGATATCGGCTGCGGTTGGTGAGGCCTTGCGATCTATGCCGCGCGGCACTATGGCGCGCAGGTACTGGCTATGACACTGAGCGCGCGTCAAATCGAGGAAGCGCGTCGCCGTATTGTCGGGGCTGGACTTGTCGACCGAGTCACTATCGAACAACGCGACCATCGCGATATCGCAGGCGAAGGTGTGTTCGACAAAATCGTCTCGGTCGGCATGTACGAGCATGTCGGGCTCGTAAACATGCCGCTCTATTTTGCCAACATCAAGCGGCTGCTGAGAGTTCGGCGGCCTGGTACTCAACCGCGGCATCACTATCGGCAAACCCGACAACAGTATGCTGGCGCCTCGTGGCTCAGGCTTTATCGACCGCTACGTCTTTCCCGGCGGTGAGTTGGCGCATGTCTCGCGGATGGTGCGCGATACCGCAGCCGCCGGGCTGGACATTGTCGATATCGAGAACCTAAGGCCCCACTACACCCAAACGCTGCTGCATTGGGTGCGGCGGTTGCAGACGCATCAGAATGAAGCCGAAGCGCTGATCGGCCCGGAAAAATGTCGAGTTTGGCGAATCTACATGGCAGGAGCGGCGCTGGCATTCGACCGAGGCTGGCTGTCGCTCTATCAGACTCTGGCAGTGAAGCCGGACGCAGCCGGTTATGCGTCGCGGCCTTGGACACGCCGGCATCAATATGTGCTGGAGGAGACGAGGCCGCTGGCGCCCCCCTCGATTGGGGCGATCTCTAACGCACTTCGGCGCGATGCCTTGACCCTGCAAGTCGGTGCCGCCAATATCGCGCCCCCCGGCCGGATGGCAGAGTGGCTATGCAGAGGACTGCAAATCCTCGTACAGCGGTTCGATTCCGCTTCCGGCCTCCATACGGGGAGCCATTGATTTGGTTGAACTTTCGATTGTGAAAGGCGA
This sequence comes from uncultured Alphaproteobacteria bacterium, assembly GCA_963804725.1. GTDB lineage: Bacteria > Pseudomonadota > Alphaproteobacteria > ATCC43930 > CGMCC-115725 > JAATGI01. Next base: position 1,513,726 of record CAWDRN010000001.1, read on the forward strand.
CCATAGATGGGTGAAGGTGTGTCGCATAGGGGTGCAATAAAAACGGCGGATTTCCGCTATTTTCCACACGTCCTCAAAACTCCGTGCAGCACGCATGCTGCACGCGGGAGTCGATTTGTTCCCGCTAGTTCCAGGCCGGATGATGGTTAAAACGCTTCGTACCGAGGCGTTTAGAGCGTCTCCCACCACCTGATCTACGCCTGCGACCCCGGGTTCCGCGTGGCGGCCGAGCTGCCACCGCGCCAGGAACCTGGTCGTGGGCACGACGTCGAACGCCTGCGCGAAAAAGCTTGGGTCGCACTGATCGCCGCGAATCGATGCGCTGATGCGGGTGTGTAAGATCAGCAAACGCCCGCGGCAAGTCGGCACCATCGGCAGCACCATCGCGGACGGCCTTCACATGACGATCGGCTGCGACGCTGTGAAACGTCGATCTTGAGGTGCAGCGCCGGTGAGCTAGGTGCGAATTATCGCATCGCGACATTGTTGCGTTAGGCCGATGCAGGAAATGCGGTGCCAAGTGGCCGCTTCTATCGGTGAGGGTCGGGCCAATACATACGGGACGAATGAGGGAGAGTTCGACGCGATCCGAGGATTGACGTTATCGCGGGTGGTCGCGGCGCACGGCCGCATGCTGTTCTGCCGCTGGCCTTCCGTCGGAACGATGAATCGATCAGCGGCATAGGCCGTCACAGATTGCATCAGTCTCCGTGAGCGGCGGGGCTACCAAATGCCATGATCGTCGGGGCGATCGACGTGTCGCCCGTACGCGACACGGGACCTAGGCGATCCCATGGCCTCGGCCTCTTCATAGGGAGCGCGATGCCAGAGAGCAGCAAAAAGAGTCGTGATCGATCGAGGGGTCAAAGAGATGGTTCCCCATGCTGGTCGCGGCGGTAAACATCGCGTGCGCACCGACGCTGATCTCGAACTCATCGCGCAAGGGCAGGATGACGATGAAGCGCCGCACCGCGCCGACGCGCGTCAATCAGCTAAGCCGCTATTCGCTTGCAATGACCAACCAGCAGGATGCATCAAGGCGGCGATCCGCTTCATGGTACAACTCAGGCAACAGGATTTTCTTCAAACAATTGATCGACCATGGCTGAGTCAAGATAGGCTCGAACGCGCACGATCCTGTCGCCAGCGAAAACCACGATCCAGCAATAGCGATTGTCGAACCGCATGCCGTTCTTGGCTGTCGCTAGGGAACGAAGCTCGACAACGGCCTGATCGTCTTTGACGATGAGGTGCTCCACCTGGAGTTGGGCCCCTTGCGGAAGCACTTGGGCGAGCTTGGCGAAGGTCCCGCTAATAAAGGCGGCCTTGCTGCGGTAGTGGCCCGCAAGGGGATGAGTGCCCATCACGATCCAATCGACGTCCTCGGCGACATGGTCGAAAAAGGCACCGCCGTCACCGCGTTCGAGACCTCTGAAGATTTCTCGAACATAGTCAGCGTTGATAGCCATTGGAATTCTCCCTGATTACCTGGCGGAAGCGGGTTGGAGACAATGTAATCGTCGATTCCGGCTGACGTCCTGCGGCCCATGTGCGATCCACAGAACGTAGACAGGCGTCCGATCAAGCTCGGTCGATGTCGATCACCGCTTGGGCGAAGGCCTGCGGAGCCTCTTGCGGCAAATTGTGTCCGATACCACCCTTGATGACCCGGTACTCGTATGAGCCGGAGAATTTTTTGCGATAGGGTGCGTCGTTCGGGTAATGCGGAGCGCCATTCGCGTCGCCTTCGAGGCTGATCGTCGGCACCGCAATGACCGGAGCCACGGCAAGCCGTGCCTCCAGCGCGTCGTATTTCCGCTCGCCGTCGGCAAGGCCCAGGCGCCAGCGATAATTGTGGATCACGATGGCAACATGGTCCGGGTTGTTGAACGACGCTGCGGAGCGATCGAACGTCGCGTCATCGAATTCCCATTTTGGTGACGCGATCTGCCAGATGAGCTTCGAAAAATCATGCCGATATTCAGCGTAACCCGCCCGGCCGCGTTCCGTGGCAAAATAATATTGATACCACCATTGAAGTTCGGCTTTTGGCGGCAGCGGCGCCTTGTTTGCGGCAGGACTGCCGATCAGATAGCCGCTGACCGTGACCATTGCCTTGCAGCGCTGCGGCCAGAGTGCGGCGATGATGTTGACCGTTCGCCCGCCCCAGTCAAAACCGCCGAGGATCGCCTTCTCGATCCTGAGCGCGTCCATCAAAGCAGTGATGTCGAGGGCGACGACTGCCTGCTGGGCATTCCGGAATGTTTCGGACGACAGAAAGTTCGTGGTGCCATAGCCGCGGAGATAAGGAACGATCACCCGATAGCCCGCCGACGCCAAAAGCGGCGCCACGTCGACGAAACTGTGGATGTCGTAGGGCCAACCGTGCAGAAGAATGACCGCTGCACCATTGGCGGGGCCCACCTCCGCGTATCCGACGTTGAGGAGGCCAGCGTGAATTTGCTTCAGCGGGCCGAAAGACGTCTGCGCCCCCGGCTTGATCGCGGGCACGGCGGAGGACTTTGTCTGGGTGGGTTGTGCGGCCGCAGCCCCTATCATCCCAAGTTGAGCGGCCGCGATGGTCACGCCCGCGGCGCCAATAAGGCGGCGGCGATTGTGGTTGATCGTTTCGGACGGCTTGATCGTATCCATCTGAAGCTCCTTGGTCTGAGAGTTGGTGGGCCCCAGTCCTTGGGGGATCATCTACCGCGCAACGCGAATAGCTGGTGGGGCCAATGCCTTTTGTGCCAATCAAGGGAAAGTTGCCGGATATGATGGGCGCTAGCGGTAAGAACCCATATGGCGCGACAAACTACAACATCACCTATCAATGCCTCGATCGAAATGATCCACGTGTGAGGAATGATCGTATCGAAAGCGCGACGTCACATCACACTCCGGGTTCGTCGGGCTCGCTCGCGCGTCATGTGGCGCGAAGACGCGACCAGAGCGCAGTGAGGGCGCAAAAGGGTTGAGCGTGCTTCGCCTTCTCATCGCGGCGCCTGCCCAATCGAGTGCCGCATCGCGGGCGCAAAGTGTGCCGATTTCTCGCTACCGTCGGCCCAAGAATTTCTGGTCGACGCGGCTGGTTGACGGGTGCAGCCGAGCGCTCGACCGGATCGCCCTTCTTCGAGCGCGTCCGAGGGTGTCGATATTCTCTTGCCGACCGGGGTGACGAGCAGATCGATGCGCGGATCGCGGATGCCTGGCAGAGCGCCTGGGTCGACAGTTCGGTACGGTACTTGCGGCGTTCGCCGCCGTCTTGGCCAGCGCGCCGCGTCAGGCGCTACGCGGTGAGGTCGTTTACCTGAAAAGCCGCCTGCCAGCGCATGATTTAACACCGTTTCACAACAAAGGTAGCGGCCGGCGATGCGATAATTCGGGCGCGTCCATCAACTCGCGAGGGCGTGCCGGGTGGCCTTCGGCCGTTCGGTGGCCTCGTGCGTGCGCACATCAGCCAGGCATGAATTGTCAGGACCAGCGGTCAAGGCGGCGCGGTCTACGGTCATCTGACCGATCAGCCGGTCGATATGATAATGTTGCCCGCATTTCACGGCGTAAAGGTGCAGCAACGATAGGCTTGGCCGCCGCCACATCACGTTCCATAAGCGCCGGCGATAGGCCTGGCGTTGACCACGGCTGCGAACGGTGCGCATTAACTGCACGAGAATGTACCCGGTTTCCAAAGCCTTCCATGCGATCTTCTTCGCGCGTCGCCGGAAATCGTGCCTGAGGTACAGCTCGCTGCCAAGCGGCGGTCGCGGCTTACCTTGGAGGTAAACGGCATCTAGACGATTGAAAAAGGCATCGGATTTGTAAATGTCCCGCATCAGTTCGAGATAGCCTTCGCACAATGTGTTGCGGTTCAGGCGGGCCGGAACGACATTCGTGCTGATCGTACCGAAATTCCCAGGTTCGCCGCCGTTGTCGATCCGGCCTTCCCGTTCCAACCGAGCGTGGAGCGGGGTCTTCGGAATTGCGACCAGAACATTGATCATTGCCAACGCAATCCGTGATTTGCCGATAAAGCGCCGCTGTCGCTCGAATATGGTCTCGTCGTCGGCATCAAAGCCAACGATCATGCCGCACCACAGGTCGAGGCCTTTGTTCTGGATATGATGCACCTTTTCTAGAAGCGACCCGCGCTTGTCCGAGAGATTCTGAACCTTCCGTGTCTCGCGCAGCGCAGCCTCGTCAGGCGATTCGATTCCCACAAAAATCTCGTCGAAATTGGCCTCAACCATCAAATCCAACAGCTCTTCATCCTCTGCCAGATCGATTGACGCTTCGGTAGCGAATTCAGTGGGTAGCCGTGCGCCCGCTGCCAGGCGATAATGTCGCGAAGAACAACTTTGACTGCTTTCTTGTTGCCGATGAGATTATCGTCGACGATGAACACGTAATTCTTCCCGGCCGCGAGACAGTTCTCCAATTCGATAATAATCTGGGCCGAGTTCTTCAAACGCGGGCGGCGACCGAACACCACGATGATATCGCAAAACTCGCACATGAACGGGCAGCCGCGAGAAATTTGCACGGTACCGTAGACATACTTGTGCATGGGAAGCAAATCGAGCCGCGGGGGCGGCAGGGTGGTCATGTCAGTCTTTTCAACCTGCTCGTAGCGCTGCTGATGACGGCCCTTCGACCATTCGTCGAGAAATTGTGGCCAAGTCGTCTCGGCCTCGCCGACAAAAACGACATCGCAGAGACCATCGAAATCCTGAGGATCGACGGTAACCCAAGGTCCGCCAACCGCCACGAACGCGCCCCGCGCCTTAAGCTCGGTTAAAATTTCGTGCATACGTACACGCTGCACGTTCATGCCGGTGAGGCCGACGATATCGGCGCGGGCGCAGCGTGCGAAATCGATCTGCTCGACATTCTCGTCGATGATAGTGATGTTGTGACCTGGCGGGGTCAGGGCGGCGAGCAGCGGTAGGTTGATAAGAGGAAGCAACGCCTCGCCGTGGAAGATCGGCAGGGCATAGTTCATTCCCCAAAAAGACGGACGAAACCTCGGATTGATCAGAACGATATCGACCAAACCACCCTCCCGTTCCGAGCACGATTCGATCAATCTAGCGCGGAAGCTCGGCTCGTGGATAGCGCGGCTTTCTCTGTTAGCGCATTCCAGCCCTGTTTTTGCGCTTAATGCGCATGCCGATTAGTGTAACGCTCATAGACGCCGAATTCGCGGCACCCTCTTTTTTTGGCTTTTGGCGGCTCATCGGCCTGTATGTGTCGGCCCGACCCGAACCGAGAGTTGCGGCCATGCACCGCACTTGCTGCACCGGCGCTGCACGCCACGAAGTCGGCGATGCGATCGCCGGCTCCGAGTTGGTGGGCCAGCGCTGCGAGGTCGAAGGTTTGGCCGTGATGGCCCCCTGGTCAGGGTCTCTCATCCGCGTTGGGAGACGCGCTTCCGGTCCGGATATCGGAGTAGAGAGGCGAGGGCAGCGCTTAGTTTAGATGGGTCGGCAGGGGCCTGTTCGGCGTCATTTCCACGAGCGGCCACAACCCGAGATAGCCCGTGCGCCAGATCGGTGCCGGATAGACGAGCGGCGGGGCGCAAAGGTCGAGCTGGCGTTTACTATTGAGGCGCAGTTCCGAATTGACGTGGCCGAAATTATTGGTGGCGAGCATAAGTTTCGAGCCGGACGCGCGCATGTTGGCGATTGCCGCTCGGACATCATGATATGTGAGATGATTGAGCAGGTCCTTGCATACGATGAGATCGGCGCGCGGCGGAACTGCGACGACGATGTCGAGCGGATCGAAAGTTTTGTCCGGTGCCTTAGCGCGATTGTGCTTGACTATCGTGCCTACGATATCAAAGGCGCGATATTCGATCTCCGGGTGCGCATCGATGTATTGTCCGATCCAATTGAAATCGCCGCACGGGATATCGTTGAGCGATCGGATTGCGAACCGTCCGCCGACATAGGCGAGCGCGCCGAGCGCGTCCGCCACACAGGGGGAATCGCGCCGAGAGCCCTCGCCGCTTCGGCTTTCGGAGTCGCCCCATATGTTGAGATGATAAACGAGCGAGAACCAGAAGCCCCGCGGAAGACAGGCCCGCAGCAGCGGCAACGCAAGGCGGAGCCTCTGTCTCGCCTTGCGCCTAGCGGCCATTGGCGGTGGCTAGCTCGATCAGCACCTCGGCATGGCAGCGCTCGGGGACGCACCAGCAGGCGAGATCCTTGCCGCGCAGCTCGGGCAACGCCGCCATAAGGTCGTGTTGCCGCAAAAGCCATGCGCGATATTGCTCGATGACTTGGTCGCGGGTGCCATCGCGACCGATATGAAACGGGTTCGCCCACTTGCTTTGCCGCAAACCGACACGCCCCTGTGCGCGGCCGACATAGACGGCACCGGGCGGCACTTGGCCGCCTCGTCCGCGCATATTGATGATCTGCGGTCTAGCCAATCGCCTGCAGCCCACGCGTCGATGACCGTGCTCTGCCGCGCACATCGGTCAAGAGCTTCGTCATTTTGGCAGTGCCGTTGATCCTACACAGCCGCATCAGCGCATCGACCCGCCGGTCCGAGTGCTGCCGGAGGTTTTTCATGCGGCCATTCAGCGCAATGCGCACGATCAATTCCGGCCGCGGCGGCAGCTCCAAGGAGCCCAGCGACGGGGCGCTTATCGCGGGCGTCGATCATGTTGGTTAATGGGGACAGCATTTTGGCGCGTTGCTGCGTTTTGAGGGCAGTTTCGTGTGTAATTCTGGTGCAATCGTGCGTGGATTTTGTTGGATAAATCAAAAACATTTGAGAAACCGGATGGTGATCTCCTAAACTTGCTGGACAAAATGCGGTGCAGCCTCGCGCGATTGGGCAAATCAACGAGGTTCGGTTTGGCGACCGGGCCTCAGCGATGGAGCACCCCGATGGATAGGATACCGGCATCTGAGTGAACGCGCGAGCGGTTGAAGGGTTTGACGACGGGAGAGAGCGAGGTGGGGCAGGGGCGATCGGAGCTGGTTCGACTGGCAGCGCGGCTGATCATAGAGGAAGCGCTGGAGGGCGAAGCCCGGGACGTGACATGCTTGGATGGGATTGCCAGCTCGCGGCACTGTGGCCGGGACAGGTTATCGCAACGAGTATCGTCGCGGTCGGGTGAAGAGCCCGGAGGGCATGATCGAGTACAGCGCGCAGATTGCTGACCGGACGAAGCTGTTCCGCTCGCGCATACGGGAGATTGTCGGCGGCCGGACCGAAACGTTAGAGGCCTTAGCGGTGGAGATGTATTGGCGCGGGCTATCGATACGCGACATTGAACTGCTGTTTGCCGACGAAGCCAAGGCACTGCTGAGCCGCACCGCGCTTATCCGTGGCGCGGCATCCGAAATCGCCGAATTCGAAAGCCGTCAGCCGAGGCAATTCGCGACAAACTCCGCTCCGGCTTTGCCCCTCACGCGCCAGCAACCGCCGTGCCAACCACCGCATCCCCGAGAAATCCCGCAGATCGGACTGCAAATCCTGGTACAGCGGTTCAATTCCGCTTCCGTCCTCCATATCGGGGGATTTGGATTAAAGTGCCGAACGTATATGGTATAAGGCGGTACCTTGATCCCCGGTAGCTCAGTGGTAGAGCAAGCGGCTGTTAACCGCTTGGTCGCTGGTTCGAAATCCGGCCCGGGGAGCCAATTAAAACAAGGGGTTAGGCGGAAATGTCTAACCCCTTTTTTATAAGAAGATCGGTCGGGCCAACACCCGGGGCAACATGAAACTCATTTCAGCATCGCGTCCAATGTAGCGGGTGGCGGAGGGAGAAAAATGGGTGGCAATTTTGGGAGGGAACCATGCCGCTGACACACAGACAACGCGAGAGACTGGAAATACTCGGGCCGCAAACCATTAGCCGCAGAGTAATGGGCGCGAGCCCTGGCGACACCGTGGATCTTCTCCTGGGGCCCGACAACCCACCACACCGTGACGTCGAAGATTGGCTGGAGGAAAAGGAACGGGAAGAAGGAAGCCGGACAAAATGGTTCCTGCGGGCGGCAGTCGTGGCAGCCATCGCCGCTATCGTGGCAGCCCTCGCCGCGATCTCAGCCGCGATCGAGGGCGCGATTGGACTATTGCACTCGCCTAATTGACGCCTTCCGGCCCAAGGACGGCCGACGACTGCCCGGAGGTATTGCCGGACGGACAGCAAGCGAAGTCGGAAATCGGAAGCCCTAGCCGAGTGCGGTGCGGGCAAAGCGAAAGGGGGCGCCCTTAACGGGGTTGGGCAAGGGCGCCCCAGGGGGAGTTGCCCGCGAACCCTCGCGGGCAAGGGGAACTTGGATTTTCTTATTATATCATAGTTCCCGCCGGCATGGTCTAGCAGAGGCCCCTGACGACGTATGCGCAGAAGAGGTTAAAGAACCCGAGCGCGCCAAGCGCAAGATTGGCTCAGGCCCTAAAAAGGCCGCCGCACCAAAGAAACGAACTCCGGTGCGGCGGTAAAGTTATGTCCCAATGCGGGGGTCGCACTGGGCCTGTGTCTGATTTGGCCATTGGCTGCTTCGCTACCAGTCTTGGTCCTGTTTTGTTCTCATGTTTGAATGGTAAATGCCTTGAATGCCCTGTAGGAGACCGCCCCAGGTCGGCACCATCGGCAGCGTCATTGTAGCCGGCTAGTGGATATGATCTAAGCAAAAGCGGCTGACGTACTCCCCAGGCAGCCGGGCAGGCGGTTGACAGCGAAAGCCGGGCATCACACTGAGCTACGTGCGTGGCCGACGGAACGGCTCTCGCGGGGTCTCCAGGTGACAATCGACGGGCACACAGAAGCGGACTTCCTCCCCGATCACGGCGAGATCGCGGCGGCGGTCGAGATTGAGCGAATTCATCTGCTCTATAGCAGGCCAGCCGCGGTGGTGGTGAACCTCGTGGTTGGGGCATTCGCCGCGGCGGGACTATGGGGCATCTATCCGCGTGCGATCGTGCTTGCTTGGCTCGCGGTGCTGGGGCTCGTCGTCTTGGCGCGGTTCGGCCTCTGGGCTCGTCATCGTGCCACACCCGCGACGGCCGCGACGGCGCAGCAATGGGGATGGCGCTTCACGATCGCGGCCGTCGTGACCGGCTGCCTATGGGGATCGCTTGGCTCCGTCGTGTTTCTGGCGCCGGCCCCGCGCTACGAGCTTTTCGCCGTGTTCATTGTCGGCGGCATGAGCGCCGGCGGCGTAATCAACAACGCCCCCTACCTCCCGGCGCTGTTCGGGTATGTGCTGCCGGTCGCACTGCCACTCGTCATGGCGTTGCCGCTGCAAGGGGGCCTGCTCGCATTCGAGATGGACGCAATGCTGATCGCGTTCGTCGCCATCCTGATGGTCGTAGGGTATTCGACGAATCGTTGGATCGGCGACACCGCCCGGCTGCGGTTCGAGCGTGACGCGCTGGTCGCCAACCTGCGCCGCTCGGCGGCGGGGTTGCAACAGGAAATCGCAAGCCGCCGCCAGCACGAGGCCGATCTACAGCGGGTGACCCGGGCGCTGAGCGAACGGACCAAAATCCTCAGCCTGCTGAACGGAATGGTCGAGCAACTCGTGGAATCGAACACGCGGGACGAGTTTTCCGAAATCGTCAGCGGTTTTGTCCCGCAAATTCTCGGCGATGTGCCGGGTGCGCTGTTCGTGATGAACAACTCGGGAAACCAGCTTGCCCAAACAGCTCAGTGGAACTCTCCCGCGGGTACTCGCGCCAGCTTCGGTCCCACTGATTGCTGGGCATTGCGCCGCAGCCAGACGCATGTGGTGCCGCCCGGCGGATGGGAGGTGCGCTGCCGGCATTTTCACCCCGAATATAGCGGCGGCTACACCTGCGTCCCGCTGCTCGGCGACGCCGCGATCGTCGGCATTCTCTATCTCGAACACAAGTCAGCGCCGGGTGCGTCGGCGTCCGACACGGCGTCGCTAGAGGACAACACCGGCGCGATTGCAAACACTCTCGGCCTCGCGCTTGCGAATTACCGTCTTCGCGAGCAGTTGCGGATCATGTCGCTGCGCGACGGGCTCACCTCGCTGTACAACAGGCGCTATTTCGAGGAAGCGATCGAGGTAGAACTCGCGCGCGCGGCCCGCACGGATTCGAGCGTCTGTGTGATCATGGGCGACATTGACCATTTCAAGGCCATTAACGACAGCTTTGGTCATGACGCAGGCGACGCGGCTCTGCGGGCGCTCAGCCAGGCCCTGGCCAAGGCGGTGCGCCCCGGCGACATTGCCTGTCGCTACGGCGGCGAGGAGTTCGTCATCGTCCTGCCCGGCACGAGCCTTGACGAGGGGCGCGAGCGCGCGGAGGCGATCCGGCTGGCGGTGCAAAACCTCACGGTCTCCGTGCACGGGCTGCTGATCGGCCCCCTCACCATGTCCTTCGGCGTCACCGTCGCTCCGGATCAGGCTGACACCGCCGCCGCGCTTGTTGCCAATGCTGATCGGGCGATGTACATCGCCAAGCAACAGGGCCGCAACCGCATCGTGGTCGCGGAGCGGGCGAGAGCGCCCAACGCCCACACGGCTGAACAGGAGACAGCGCGCCACGGCGAATAACCCGAGGCGATGAGTCTCATCGCCCGGATGGCCTTGCGGGATGACATCCGCGACGCGGGCACGAGCCGGGAATGGGAGCCCAGGATCGTCGACCTTCAGGCGGACCTGATTAGGAGCGAAACGGATTGGGCTGATCTCTTGCCGGCCGTGGAGCGGGCGCAAGGAGAGATGAGATAGGGCAAGACGCGACCGCAAAATAAAAGGGCCCACCGCGGAGTGCGAAGGGGGCGGTGGGCCAGAGGTACATCATCAAGCCGCAGGGGGATACGCCCGTGGACCCTGCGACCGCCGCAAGACTACCGCGCTCGTCGGTCACATCAATGCAAATAACATGATTAATTTGTCATTCAGAAACTGTTAGGACAGCGACTGCACACACCTTAATCGAGTCTGCTGATTGGCGGGCCTACTGCCGCCGGTCGGGTGGCCCGGGAGCCAGTTTTCAGCAAGCGGTTGGACACAGCGATCCGACCCCTTGTTGCTGCCTTTTGACATGATCCCGTCATGGTCTTCGCCGACACTGGCGGCGTACTCGACCATGTCAGGAGGATCGCATGAAGCAGCAGAGCGCAGTCGTCGCCATCACTCTCTTGTTGGCAATGGCGCCGACGATCGCGCAGGCCAGCGCGTCCGCGGCGCCCCGAATGCCCGTCCGCATCCGCGCCACCGTCGAAAAATTTGATAAGCATCTCGTGACGGTCAAGACCGATAAAGGAGATCATCTGACGCTGGAGCTGACGGCGCGAACCGGCTTTGCTACCGTGGATCCGCGCAAACTCGCAGACCTCAAGCTCAATACCTACGTCGGCATTGCGGCAATTCCGGGGACCGATAGGAAGCTTCACGCGACTCGCGTCTTTATTTTTCCTGAAGTTATGCACGGCGCCGGCGAAGGTCATTTTCCAGGGCGTGAGGGCCGCGGCAGCGCAAGCATCAACGCCACCATAACAGCGATCGCCGCCGCAACGGACGGCGCCACGGTAACACTTCATTACAAGAGCAGAGTCACGGGCAAAGAGGGCTGGGCTAATATCGATATCGCGCAGAACATTCCCATCGTGGCATTTCAGCCAGCCGACGCGAGCGTGTTGAGGCCGGGCGCCGATACCGTGACTGTCGTGCAGAAGGACGGGGATGGCGACCTTCATGCCCTCGAAATTATAGCGGGCCAGGATATAAAGCCGCCGATGTAGGTCGATCACGCGATCACGTAGCCATTGGTCGTTTGAACAAAGGATCGGGAGGAGGCGCCATACTCCTCCCGGGGCGTCACAATTTTTGACAAATCGCAATACGACAGGTAGAGCGGTAGCTATACCTTGTGAGGCACCGGGTTTGCGGCGATCGGTCCGACGCGATCCGCGCTTGTTCTACAGGCTAATCGGTAAACGCGAAAGCCGCTCCGAGAGAACGAATGGCGGGATGATCGCCGAGCCGTCGCAGGGCAAGCTACTCAACTCAAGCGATAAGCGCTTCGATGTCTTCGCGCGCCCCAATAGCCATGAAATGGTGTTGGCAACATGCCCTGCAAGTTTCACTTGGTCCGATGGAACGTTGTCCCAATTGTCCCTGAGTCATTTTGCAACGTCGCCTCTAAGGTTCGACCCTTGAGCGTATATCCAAGCTTGCCCCGCGTCCGCGTGGTGTAAGACAGGGTCATCCCACGGAGAACGGCTTTGTCGTGGCTGACATAAACCTTTCCATCTGACATGTAGGTTGTAACGACATCTGCCCGTTTTGCGCCGGTAAGGTGGATACGAAGAGCTGAGGGGGACCCGTCCCAAAAGCCGCACCAGTCGCCTTCAAAAGGGTTTGGCGCAGTTCTTGGATTTGCAAATCCAGTGTCAAGTGGGGCCAAGATGTTTGCAGGGCATGTTTGGACTTCGGCTGACTTGGCAACCGAGATGCAGTCGGCGAGGGCGAGTGATGTTCCCAAAATCATCGCTAAGGCGCTGACCTTCATGCGTTTACCTCCGGAAAAGCCAAGCCTTGTTTGAACGTGCGCCCTCTACATTAGCGCCGTGCGCGACCGGCGGGGAAGTGGCAGGCCCCATGTCTTTTAACAGAGGGACAGGAAACGGCGGGAGGGGTTTCGAGGGCTATGCCTAAGTATTTTAAGGGAACTTTGGCTGGCAACCGAAAGCAGCAAGAAATACGGTCGCAGTCGCGTCATAAACCCGCGCCGTGTCGATAATTTGCCCGGCCGAAAACGGTTCGACCGTTTTGATGCTCAAATAGCGGTGGCGGACATTCACCAGGCACCATCATCATCGCGTTCTTACTCACGATAGACGTAGAGTGCGATGAACCTTCGAGCTTCATCCTTCCGGCACTCCGGCCTTGTGCATGCCGTCAATTAGGCGCTCGCGATGCGCCAGATAGTTTGGGTTATCGCCCCATGCGCCCGCGCGATATCGCCGGATGGTAAATCCTGGATCGAGAATCAGACCGACCTCTACCGCGGCCGTCGCTTCGTCGATCTGACTCAGCCGCGCCAGCGCCGCGGCCAGGAGAAAGTGTGTGAGGGCGATATTTCGGTTGACCTCAATGGCGCGCCGCCACCACGCGATAGCTTCCGCCTCGACGCCGATCGCAAATTTGGCGAAGGCGATCTGCTGAGTCCACACATAGAGGAACGTGTCCCGGGGGCTGAGCCGGAGCGCTTCCTGGACATGCATTACGGTTTCCTCGGGGCGACCCACGACCGCCTTGGCGAAACCGATAAAGGCATGCGCGTTCGCCAGGTTTCGGTCCAGTGCTAAGGCCCGCTCGCATTCGGCGATGCCCTGCTCGGCGCGCTTGGTGAACACATACACATGCCCTAACCATAAATGCGCCTGGGCGTTGCCAGGCGCCAGAGACAAAGTCCGAGTGAGCCAAGCCTCGGCCGCAGTCAAACGCGATAGTTGGTTATTGGTCAGGTGGGCGCCGCCGACAATGCAATCGATTGCAGCGACGCCGACTGATGCACTGATATTGCGAGGGTCCAGCATCAGGGCGCGTTCGAAGAAGTCACGCGCCCGTGCCAGAAAGTGGGGTGTTACGCCTCTGTTCAGCCAATTCAGACCCTGGAAATAGAGGTCCATGGAATCGGAGTTCGGCGACCTTTCGGCACGACGCGTTTTGAGCGCGATCAACTCCGCGCCTAATTGGTTGGCGAGGAGGGCGACGATCTCGTCCTGGATGTCGAAGAGGTCGCCAATTGACCTGTCGAAGCGCTCGGCCCAGAGAAGATTGCTGGTCCCGGCATCGACCAACTGCACATTGACCCGAAGGCGATTGCCGCCTCGCTCCACCGACCCTTCGAGCACGTATCGCACATTGAGCTCGCGACCGATCTGCGTCACGTCGATCGGTTTGCCCTTGTAGGTGAACGCGGTGTTCCGGGCAATCACGAACGATCCGGCGATACGCGACAGATCGGTCGTCAGGTTCTCGGTCACGCCGTCAATGAAATATTCCTGTTCAGGATCCCCGCCGATGTTCGCGAAAGGCAGGACGACAATAGAAAGATGCGGTGGTTCTGCCCTCAGCATCGCGTTCGAATTCTCTGCCAAGCACCATCGTGCGATCATCTTTCGATAGACGGGAACCGTGTAAGGTCTGACGGGACGCGCGATGTTTTCAGCTCTCGCCCGCCCGGATCGACAAACTCTATCGCAATCTTACCGCGAACCTGCTCATCGGCGGTGTTTGAAAGACAGGTCCCTCCTGCTTTGCACATGCCCTCTGGGCGTAACACGATGTTGACGCCATCGCCCTAGCCGCCGCGGCGTTGATATGCGCGGACCTTCAGCCTTTAGGCATACGGAGGCACCTCTACCAGCGTTCCAATCAAGCGCAACAATGCCTGCTGCTGGGGTCCCGATCCGCTGCGCAAGAACTCGCCCAGTTCGACGTGAGACAATCTACCACCAGACGGGGCGTTGGGCTGATGAATGATGAAAGCATGACCGTTGATCGGCTCGCGTCCTAGAAACCACGCGTCGCCGTTTGGGCTGCGATAGAGTTCCCGCCGTTCGGACATGAGGTTCCTCCTCCTTCTCTGTCATATGGGAGCGGAGACGCGGGGCCGAGAGTAGCTACCCCGCCGAAATATCAAACTGAGATGATACGATGATACCTGGCATCTTGCGCGCTTAACCTGCCAACCCGGCGGCTGATTTCGCAGGCTGGCGCCGCGCAAGGAGGTGGTCTCAGACCGCCGGTCGCCATCCAGACCCGCGCGATCCAGTGCTGCAGGGAGTTGCTGCGAGAGATTGACCTGGCTAGCGAGGTAATCTGAAAAGAACCGACAAGACGGCACCGTCCCGTCGATAACTCGCACTCAGGCCCCAAACCGCCGCCGGTCTTTCCGAACGCCAACGCAAGATCGCATTGCGTGTCGCCAGCGTCTCGAAGAAAGAATTTGACGCAGACGATTGGGCCGACCTGCTTCTGGCCGCGGAGCGGGCGTGACGGCCGATCGCGGGCGACAGCTGAGAAAAGAATAGCCGAACCGGATAAACAGCGCGATCTACTGCGTTGCAACAACGAAAGGGCATTGCAAGGAATGACCACTAAGGTCGGATCATCAAAGTTTGCAGGCCGGTGAACTCACACCGGCCTAAACTAGCTGCCGACCATCGTCAATCACCCATACCTCAACGGCTATCGGCGGTTTGCTTTACCACAGAAGGGAACCATGACAAACCTCGAGGTGGTTGCGACGCTGGTTATCGGCTCTTTCATGTTGCTGGCGACAATTGCGCTCGCGCTCATGCTGGTAAACGAAAGGCTCGATGATACGGGAGAGCCGCCCGCGGACGGTGAGCACCATGCCGGGACATGCATAGCTTGTTGAGGCGACCGAGGATGCCTGCCCCTCTGTCGCGGTAAATTCTGCGAGAGGACATGGTACATGCCGAATATCCGAATTGCTGCCAATCAGAAGGCTGATCTTGAACACCTGTACCAACAGTGGAGCGGCAAATTGTCGAAGGAGAAGAGGCCAGAGGAACTCCTAAAACCGGAGCCAATGGTTTGGACAATCCCATCAATCCAGACCAAGCCTGGCGTGGTAGTCCCGATGGAAGAAACGCGCATCAATGACGAATTCGCTGATTTCCTGACTGAGCGACGTTTTCCTTTCGAGATAATTTGAGTTAAGCGGCGACGATGGCTCTCGCTGCCGACAGGAGTAGCCATCCAGTCACGCGATCCTAACCTATGCGATGGCGTTATGAGTTCATCTCGACGAGGACAACATTGAACACGCCACTTGTCCTCGATTCCAGTGAGTTCCCCGCGATCGACGCCGACGATGCGAAGATCGTGCTCGCCGCCGTGATGAAAGCATCAAATCCACAGGCCCACCATGCCTGACGCGGTCCGGCTCATCGATCCTGACGGGTACGAAGTTTGGTGTGCGCTCCTCGCAACGCCAAAATGAAAAAGTCGGCGGTGGGGCTGAGGGGGCCGCAGGCATACGCGAGACCTGCGATAGCTGGCAGAATGCTGTGCCGCCCGAACATATGAAAGAAAGCTGCCATGGACCCTCTAACCTCCTGCCGGCTGTCAACGGCCGCGGCGGGAGATAGGCCCAGGCGCATAAAATGCCGCCGTACTAAAGAAGCGAACTCCTGCGCGGCGGTAAGTCAGATCCCAGTGCGGCGGTTGCATTGGGCTTCGATTCATTGGGCTATTGCCAGTCTTCTCTCGCCACTGTTCATGTTGTGTTCTCATTCTAAATTGGTAAATGTTCCGGAGGAAATCGCCCAAGTCGGCACGGTGGGCCCGTTCGCCGCTTCGGGTAGGGCCTTGTTTATTCAGTGAGCAGGAATGGTCACGATGGCGCCCGGCGGGATTTCCGTCCTTGCAAGAGCCAAAAGAATCTGAAGGATGGTAAAGGCCAGTTTGCTGTCGAAGTCGTCTTCGGCAATCCAGAACCAGCTCCGGCGATATTGCGCCGCGGTAAAGACATCCGCTGGTGGTGCGGCGCCGGAATGGACGATTACCACGGGGCGGTGCTCCGGTCCGACGTTCCCCACAGTCGGAAGGGTCAAATTCCCCACAATATCGTTCGGAGGGACATTGATCTGAAGACTAAGTTGGGCCAGCGCGCCGAGGAGGGGGCGGGAAAGAATTGCGACTTGGCCACGTTGCGGGTTGAGACCAAAGACGACCTCCGCTTGGCTCACGGCGGGCGACATGCCCAGCAGCCGCTTTGCCTCATCGATCACCGTCCGCAGATCCGGATCACGTGTTGTGGCGACTAGAAAATAGACACGGTTGGGGCCGGAAATGCTGTGGATGTCTGCGTGCGCCGCGTCGTGCTCGACCTTGACGCTCAGCAAACCCGCAATCTGCAAACGACGGAGATCTTGGATTAGCTGAAAGAATTCAGGCGAACCGGCGGCGCTCGTTTGCCGCGTCAACGCTACCGCGTTGCTAAGGCCGTTGACTGATTGCACGCCTAGTCGGAACAGGACGTCGACGGGCAGACCGCTCATGGCGAGCGACAGAAGGTCGGCCGGGGCCAGGGGCCGAATGAAGCTTTCTGCAAATTGCGCACCGGAAAGCGGCTGAAAGGTGAAGGTTGGAGTCTGCTGGAGCTGGGCCGATGCACTGCCGCTCAGGAAGGTGCTCAGATTTGCCGCCGGAAACGCCTCGAAGCCGCCGGTCACGTTGCGCTGGAGCTGGTAGGCGGAAATGATCTGCGTCGCTTGAAGGACTATCGGTGTGTCGCCATAGCGCAACCGCACGACATTAAGGAGCGTATCGCTCTTCTCTGCATCGCCCAACGCACGAGAATAGCCGAGTCGATCCTCATAGAGCCCCGTGTTCCCGAGGCTAAAGCATCCACACAGGCTCATGCAGGCCAGAACTATAATCGCCGAATGGGCGTTTATGACGGACATTTCCCATATGCCCTGGCCATCCGAGCACTCATATGCACGATAAGGACGATAATCGCGGATCTGTGCATTCCGCAAGATCGGTAGCGACACGACCGCGCCGAAGGTCCCGTGACCGACGATGTGTCCTCAGTTTTCTATCGAAATCTGTGCCCCGCGCCGTCCGCCATCGGTGGCGCCACCCTTCAACATCGGGCCGGCGGCAACAGGCGCAACGCGGTCATGACCCCCGCGGCGCCGGCAGATCGGGTATTGTCGGGAGGGCGGCCCACGTCGTATCGAGCATCCGATGCGTACCAAGGATGTGCGCAACGGTCGCCGGAACGTCGTCCGGACTGAGAGCTTCCATAATCATCATTCTGACGTCTCTGCGGCATGATTGGCGCTCAGTACGGATGGCTTGCTCCGATTCTTTAATGAAGAGGTTCATCATATATGGAGAGAGGCAGAGAGGCGGAAGGTGGCGGAAAAAAACGGGAGGAGCCATGCTCCTCCCGGTTGTCGGCTTAGTGGAAGGACTAACCCGGGAAGTTGAAGAGATCGAACAGATCGGTAAGTGCCGGCCTGTTCACCGGGACATAGGCGTTGCCAGATGCGGTGATGGGATTGGGGAAATTGTCCCGACTGCGGAACGTCACCGGCCGTAGTGACCAGTTGCGCTCGATGAACTTCAAGATCGAAACATGGTCGGCGTAGGCGTGCGAAATGTGGCCCGCAGTTGCATAGGGCGATACCACGATCAGAGGGATGCGCGTGCCGTCGCCGAAGAAATCCAGCGGCTGCACATAACCCGAATCATAGTAGCCGCCGCCTTCGTCAAAAGTGATGAAAATCGCGGTACTCGCCCAAAGCTTCGGTTGCGCTTGGACTGCGTCAACGATCTTTTTTACGAACCCCTCAAAAAGATCGAGCTTGGAAGAAGCCGGATGGCCATCAAGAAAGCCACTCGGCTTGACGAACGAGACCGCCGGTAGTTGACCGCTGGCGATGTCGTTATAGAGGACGGCGGTGTCCTGGATGTGCGCCTTGCGGACGGCCGGGTTCGCCATGATCTGCGTTTCGTATTGGAACGGATTGCAGATGTTGCAATATTCGTCGGCGGGGTTGAGGTCGTAAGGGTCGGTCGTGTAGATGTTCCACTGGTCGCCAAAATAGACCCAGGAAATATGCCGCGCCAGCAACGTGTCGCCGATAGTCGGTACAGTCGAGGGCGGAATCGTGAACACGGTATTATTATTGTTTTCATCGGTGTAGGCGTTGGTGCCATCCCCGAAGTAGCCCGGATTGTAGTTGTTCAATAGGTAATAGGCGCCCGGGAGGCACCGCGGATCAACCCGAGGGCTCAACGAGTTGAGATAGCTCACGACTGCTTGGACGCCGGCATTGTTTGGATTAGCGCAATCGCTATAGGAACCGCCACCCGAGGACGGCGAACCAAAGGAGCCGGCACCGTAGCCATCCTCGGTGTACCAGTTATTTGTACCGACGGCAGGATTTGGATTCTCAATTTCCGCCACTACGCCGGCATTGGCTGTACCCGTCGCTACTTCGACATTGTTAGGCGGCACGGCGGGAAAACCGAAAGCATTGCTAAAAAAGATGGCATCGCCATGGCCTAGCATGATGTGATTGGCACCGGTCCCGCCATTCACCGACTGATGGAAGTTATCGCTCATCGAATAGTTGTCGGCGAGCGATTTGAAATAGGGCGCGTCGCCGGTCGAGACATTGTAGAAGCCTAAAGCGGTCGAGCCTTCGCCTGTCGTCTCATTGGTGAACGGTGTCGGTTGCGGCGCGCCGTTAGTGCCGGCGCCGACCGTGACTTCGACCCAAGAGAACAGGTCGGCGAGACAGCCCGAATTGTTGGTGCTCGTTGCGTTGCTTGCACTGCAATCGAGCTGCTGCCACATTTGATAGAACCGATGGACAGGGCTGGCGGTATAAGCGTCATAAGGCATTTTTGGCCCGCTCAGCTGAAACGGTCCCGGCGGCAAACTGGTCACTGGCTGGCCATCATAGGTGATGCGCTGGTCGGGCGTTGCGCTCGTCTGTCCGGTTCCGCCTGTCGTCAACAAATTGTAATCATACGTAATCCCTCCGACAGATGCTCCCGATGTCTCCAACCCATTTTCTACCGCTTGGGCGGCTGCGGCGGTCGTGAAAGGCGCGACCTTGGGCCCGCCGACCAGCGGCGGCGGTAGGACCGACGGCAGAGACTTGCCGCCGGGGCTGATGCTGTAAAGATCGGTGCCGGGAGTTGAGCCACCAAAATCGACCGCGGAAGGTTGATAGGCCTTGGAGTAATTCGGGCCCGGAGTCCCATCGGTTTTGACGATACCCTCGGACAGCAAATTCCAAACCGTGTTGCCGGGTTTCGGCTGGTAGGTGGCAAAGACATGGTCGAAACTGCGGTTTTCGCCGATGATGACAATGACATGTTTGATCGGTGTCCGCGTCTGGGCGTCGCCACCGCCGAATTGAAATGGAAATTGTTGTGCAGTTGCGACGATCGGCGTGAGCAGATAGCCAGACATCGCCGTCAGCGCAACGCACGCGCCAATTTGTCGCGCGAATGATTTTCTTCGCATCGTGCGCACCCCTTTCACTTGGTTGTGAACAGTCGAACTGGTAGTCGATACCCATTGCCAAGCGATGACGGTGCGATGGCGGTTGGATGAAACTGCTTGTGGAAAATTAGATTTAGGCATGCGGAGCCGGCCTGCAGTGTGATCCGGACCGAAAGCTTCGGCCTGTCTATTTGGCGAAATTCACCCCACCGCGGCCTCGGTCAGGGCCAAAAATTGCGGCTGAACCAATCAAGGCCGACAAGCTCGAGATTCGAGTCACGGCGAATGCAATTACGCGCCGAGTTTTACATCTCCGTGACAGACGCGACGATTTAATAGAATAGCGCCGCAGCGTCAACGCCATCTTCTGGTTCCGTGCCCCGCTTGTCTGCTAAAGAACATTCGCCGCCCTGCTTCACTGCGAAAATAATGTGTTAAGGATTTCCGCAGGCTCGGTTGCGGGCGCGATTGCGGGTTTCTGCGACTGAGCCCACCGTTCCCAGCCTCCGCCGAGCGCTGCGAACAGCTGCACCGTGTCCAGGTAGCGCTGCTGCACGGACCGAACGTAGCCGAGCCGTGCCTGCTCATAGCGACGCTGCGCGTCCAACACG
Source organism: uncultured Alphaproteobacteria bacterium (assembly GCA_963804725.1). Taxonomy (GTDB): domain Bacteria; phylum Pseudomonadota; class Alphaproteobacteria; order ATCC43930; family CGMCC-115725; genus JAATGI01. Next base: position 1,534,341 of record CAWDRN010000001.1, read on the forward strand.
AGAAGAATGCCGACATTGCCGCCTTGATAACTGTCGCGGGTGAGCTTCAGCGAGCGCTCCGCCGCGTCAAGCGCGCGATGTTGTGCGTCGACCAGCTGGCCATCGTGTTGCAGGGCGTCCAACACAGTCGCGACTTGTGTGAAGGCTTGAAGCACCGTCTGCTCGTAACCGGCGCGCGTCGCGTCGAACGCCGCAATTGCGGCTCGTTTCTGTGCTGTCAGCTCGCCGCCATGCAAAATCGGCGCAGTGAGGTTGGCGGCAAGGTTCCAGGCATTGTTTTGGAGCGCAAACCAATTGCCGACCGAGGTGCTCAATTGCTCAAAACCCGCGGTCAAAGTGATCTGCGGATAAAGCTGAGCGGTCGCGACGCCAACGGCGGCGTTGGCAGCGTGGAGCTGCGCCTCGGCGGCGAGAATGTCGGGCCGGCGATGCACTAGGTCTGCGGGCAAGCGGACGGGCAATTCGCTCGGTAGCGCGATACGGTCAAGATCAAAATCAGGGGGTGACCATTCGGCGGGGGTTCGCCCGACCAGAAGCGAAAGCGCGTTGCGCGCGGCGCTCAGTTGCTGGCGCAGCGGCGGGAGGATGGTGCGATCGTTTTCGAGCTGGCTCTGTGCGCTTTCGACATCGATTTCGGTGGCTTCGCCCGCTTGGAGCTCGCGCTGTACCAAAGACAAATTCTGTTCGTCACTTGCAATGATGTCGTTCGCAGCTTCAATCTGTGCCTGAATCGCGGCGATCGTGATCGCCTCCGTGACGGCGTTGCTCGTCAAGGTCAGATAGGCGGCCGCCATCTGAAAGCCTTGAAATTCGGCCTGCGCCGCGCGCTCCTCGATCAGCCTACGTGTGCCACCCCAGATGTCGAGCGCGTAGCTCACTTCGGGGCCGACGCTGAAGATGTTGAACTCAGCGAAACGCGGAAAGGCGGGATTAGACGGAATGCCCAGAGTGGCGAAGTCCAACCGCTGACGAGAGGCGCCGGCGGTGAGATTGAGCTGTGGATACTCTCCTCCGGCCGCTTGCAGTTCGGTCTGCAATGCTTGCTCAAGCGTCGCGCGCGCTTCCACCAGGGTGCGGTTGCCGGCAATCGCGGCCTGCACAGTGGCATCGAGATCCGGGGAATGAAACAGCGCCCACCAATCTTCACGCAATTGCGCGCCGGCCAGAAGTCGCTGGCTCGCATCCTTGGCGCCCGCCGGCAAGGTTACGGGGTTGTCCTTGCGATAGTTGGTGTCCGGGAGGGGTTTTGGCGGCTCAAAGTTCGGCCCCAAGGTGCAGGCGACCAACAGGCCAGCGGCAACAAGAATGAGCTGGCACGCGAAAAATCGGCGCGCGCGAAAAGTTGAAGACATACGCAAACTCCAAGGGGCGCATGGTTATAGTAAGCTTGCTTATGATCAGCTAGGCCATTTTTATGTGTCTGCCTTGCGCCGACGCAAGCACCCATAGCACACCGATGGGCCCGGCGACGGGTCGGACGCAACCCTCATCGGATGCCGACTGAAAAGGGTTGGGCGGGGCAACAGGGATAACATCTCGCGTTGGCCAGGCGCGCTCTGCTCAACGGGATTTTGTCAACCATCCAAGCCGATCCGCCGTTACCGTTGGGTGGCGGCCGATCCCTGTTGGACGTTTCTATTCTCTAGAGGTTTACCGTTGACTTCTCGATGGCGGCGAATACTCGTCCTTATATCGCGAACAAGGCTGCCGTCGGCGAGATCCTCGCTCACGCCGCCCTCGGCCTACGGTGGCGCGCGGCGGCTAGAGCGGCATCAATTAGTGATAATAATACCGGCCGTGCGGCCTGACGATGACATGCGCGCGACGCCAGTGTGGCCCATAATAAGGACCGTAATAGCCATACGTCACGACCGGACCCGGATAAGTATAGTAGGCGGGCGCGGGAGTCACGTAAGCCGGCGCGGGGTAATAGGCCGGCGTTGGCGGGTAGTATGCGGGCGGCGAATAATAGGGCGTGGTGGCCGCGGCCGCTGCGGCCAGCGGCAGGGTGGCAATGGTCGCGGCGCCGACGACCGCAGCGCCCGCCACGCAGATCGGTCCGCACCATGCCCGGGCCGGCGCCAAAGGTGCCGCGATCAGAGTTGCGCCGACCGCGCTAACAGCAGCGATGGATGCAAGTCTCATTGTCGATTCTCCTCCAATACGGCGGCGCGATATCCCGTCTGCGCCTCATTCATTTGATAGGCGCTTTGGTCCGCGTTCATCCCTTCACGGTGCCGCTCGAGAATTGTCTGAAAGCGTGATTGCCTCCAATTCTTTCCCCCCATCCAATCCAAAGAAGGGTGGCAATGGGTCAGTTCGGCATCGGATAAGCAGTCCACTGCAAATGGCTGATATCTGAGTTTTTGGGCCCTACGTGCATCCGTGCTGCGTCCACAAAATGGGCGGCCTCGAAAAGAATGGGGAAGCCCCTTCTAATCGCGCGCGGCATCTAGTTGAGCGACGGCGCTTCGAGCTTGGCAATCGCCTTCGCGTCGCGCTCGACGTCTTTGAATTGAAAAGATGTCCATAGGTGTCGAACGTCAGTTTGATCGACGTATGGTCCATGAGCCTCGTATGCGTTTCGGCAACCATCCTTGATCGATCAACAGAGATGCACAGACGTGGCGGCAGGGCGTGTAGTCCGTACTTCGCCTACACCAACCTGCTCCTTGTGATCACACTTTGGCTGGCCTTCTGCGTGACGCTGTGGGTCGGTCACACCGCACGCAATCTGAAACTCGCGGAAGGCCGTCCACAGAGGTTCGTGAGACTGGAGATCGCCTTTGGCATTTAGGGGCTCGACTGGCAGGCCAGTTTCCACTCAGCGAGCAATGCCCGAAAGACTTGCGCCGATTTGGAGATCGCGAAACCCGGCTTCGGATTTGCATGGGTCGATCTTCCCAAATTTGTCGGCCCGTTGCCGCACGCGGATCTCGGACGCCTTAAAATCGACGTTCGCCTATGTAAAGGCCGCGGAGCTCGCTCGCCCGCATCCGGTGAAGAGTGGTGTGAACGAAAGTGCGCAGATCTCCATCGGCGGAGAGAAGCGTTTCGATCTCGACCAGTGTCGGAAATTCGATAGGTGCTTCGTGCCGCCCCGATGAGGCCGGCGCTTTCACTTTAATGATCGGGTTATGCGTAGCTATACCGCGCCAGACCGCATCATCGACAAGTTGCTTGAGCAAGCGCAGTACCTTGAAAGGGCGCTGCTCCTCCTATCCACGACCGCGGCCAGACCTCCTGTAGCAGACCGCCTCTGGCTCGATGTGACTGTTATGCCGATCGGGCCGGAATGTGCCCTCGAGCCGGGGCAACTGGATGGGCTTGGGGGGGCGACCTGCGGGCATGTGCCATTCTACGACGCGCGCTGATAATTGGCGACCACTCGGCAATCGCTGACGAATGTCCGCTGTCAATGCGAGGCGTTTCTATCCCTCAGACATAAGAGCGCCGTCCACGGCGATTTGCCACGGCACATCCGCATACGTAGCGGCTCCCAATCCTGAGCGCTTTCGGTTCTTGAAACCCTCGGCGGCTGGATTGTCCGCCGAGGGCATCCGTTCAATCAGTGAGCAAAGACGGAGCGACACACGCTTTTACACCGGCAAAAGCGCCGGGGCTGCTCGCGGCCAACTCCGCAAGGGGCCGCCGAGGTCAGGCGTGCCCGCCGTGAGACGACACCATCGCCAGCACCGCGTCCAGGTTGAACGAGGCCGGCTTCTGACGCGGCGGGAACTTGACGAAGTTCTCGATCTGCGCCGCCACTGTCGCCTGCATGAGGTAAAGCTGCGGGACGTGATCAACCATCCAATCGAAGTAGGTGTTCGAGTTGACATCCGCGCGTTCGAACGGGTCGCGGCGCAGGTTGAAGATTAATGGGAGCCTCAGCTTCACCATCGGCTCTGCCCATTGCATCATCCTGGTCGCGCGTTGCACCGCCAGGTTGAACTTATAGTCGCCCACCCTGACCGCCATCACTTCGCCGTCGTCGCTGAAGTACATGATGGCGTTTCTCGGGCTGTCCTTCGCCGCTCCCGTCACGTAGGGAATGATGTCATAGCCGTCGAGATGGACCTTAAATGTCTTGGCCCCGACCGTGCAGCCGTTGAGCAGCTTCTGGGTCACGTTCGGATCGCCAGCGGCAGCGAGCAGGGTCGGGAACATGTCGATATGAGAGACGATGCCATTGAAGACCGAACCGGCCTTGATCTTACCCGGCCAGCGCAGGAACGCGGGAACGCGCCACGCGCCTTCCCAGTTAGTGTCTTTCTGGGCACGGAACGGCGTGTTGGCGCCGTCCGGCCAGGTGTCGTTCTCTGGGCCGTTATCGGTGGAATACATGACGATGGTGTTGTCGGCGATGCCCAACTCATCAAGCTTGTCGAGCAACTCCCCGACCTGCTCGTCGTGGGTCACCATCCGATCGCTGTAGTCGTCCTGGCCACTCTTGCCGCGGTTCTTGGCGGCGAGGTGGGTCCGGAAATGCATGGCCGTCGAATTGTACCAGAGGAAGAATGGCTGCTCCGCCTTAGCCTGTTTCTCCATCCACGTCAGAGCGCCCTTGGTGATCTCCTCGTCGATGGTCTCCATGCGCTTCTTGGTCAGCGGGCCAGTGTCGGTAATCGTCTGGCCGCCCTTGCCGTCAGCCAAGCAGTGGAGCACGCCGCGCGGTCCAAACTTCTTCTTGAATTCCGGATCCTTGGGATAGTCCGGCAGTTCCGGTTCTTCCTCGGCGTTGAGGTGATAGAGATTGCCGAAGAATTCGTCGAAGCCGTGCACACACGGCAGATACTCATCGCGATCGCCCAGATGGTTCTTGCCGAACTGACCGGTGGCGTAGCCGAGCGGCTTCAGCAGTTCAGCGATGGTCGGGTCTTCCGCGTGCAATCCGACCGTGGCGCCTGGCATGCCGACTTTGGTCAGGCCGGTGCGGATCGGGTTCTGACCGGTGATGAAGCACGCGCGGCCGGCCGTGCAACTCTGCTGGCCGTACCAATCGGTAAATGTCGCCCCTTCTTGCGCGATGCGATCGATGCTGGGGGTTTGGTAGCCCATCATGCCTTTGCTGTAATGGCTGATGTTCCAATATCCGATATCGTCGCCCCAAATGATGAGGATATTTGGTTTGTCAGACTTAGCCATGCGACACTCCTTGTGCGCCGGTCAAACCGGCATGGTGTTGTGAATGAAAGAGTCATACGGTGAAGGAATAGCGAGCCAGACCGGCCCCGAGTTCATGCGGCACCGCCCGCAAGGGTGTCGCCGAAGCGTTGACAGGGGTACGTGCGGGCCGGGTATTGAGCCGCGAAAGTAACTCCCTCCGGAGCGCCGACGCAGTAAGGAGATGCGGAAGGCGAAACCGCAGCGTCGGTATCGCGAGACGGTGCTGGGCTCCGCGCGGTCAGAGACCCCGAGCACGTACGGAAACACCATGCTCGGGAACCGGGAGATCCTGTGGTTGCCCACGGCGGATGGCGCCATGGGCCGTGTCGGGAAGTCTAAGGACGCACGCCGACGATGAACGACCACAGGAAGTCGGACAGGCCAGCAGTACCTGGGAAGTCTCCGAACAAGGCCGAGCGATCGGCGGCGGAGGAGATGGAGGGAAGGGGCCTGGCCAAAGGGAACCTGCCAGAGCAAAACGCGGCTCGGACACAGCGCCGAAGCGACGCGCACGGTGCGCTCGAGCGGGTACGTCAAGCAGCGAGTAGAGATAGGAAGACGAAGTTCACGGCGCTCCTGCACCACATCTACGACCCGGACATGCTGGAGATGGCCTATCTCGCCTTGAAGCGAGAAGCCGCACCCGGCGTGGATGGAGAGAAGTGGCGGCACTACGGCCAGGCGCTGGAGGGCAATCTCCAAGACCTGTCCGAGCGGCTCAAACGCGGCGCGTACCGGGCCAAGCCGGTTCGTCGGGTGTACATCCCCAAAACGGACGGGCGGCAACGGCCGCTCGGTGTAACCGCGCTGGAAGACAAGATCGTCCAGCGCACGACCGTGGCGGTGCTGAACGCCATCTACGAAACCGACTTCCTCAGCTTCTCCTATGGCTTCCGGCCGGGACGCAACCAGCACCAAGCGCTCGATGCGCTCTATGTCGGACTGCTGACGAGAAAGGTGAACTGGGTGCTCGACCTGGACATCCGTGGCTTCTTCGATGCCATCGACCACGGCTGGCCGGTGAAGTTCATCGAGCACCGCATCGCGGACCGGCGCGTCGCGCGGCTCATCCAGAAATGGCTGAACGCCGGCGTGCTGGAGGATGGGAAGCGAACGCTGGTGCAGGAAGGGACGCCGCAAGGGGGTAGCGCTTCGCCGCTCCTGGCTAACGTCTACTTGCATTATGCGTTCGACCTCTGGGTCCAAGCATGGCGAAAGAAGCGGGCTAACGGCGACGTTATGGTCGTCCGGTTCGCCGACGACATCGTGCTGGGCTTCCAGAGCGAGATGGATGCCAGGCGGTTCCAGGAAGAACTTGAGGAGCGCTTCCGAAAGTTCAAACTCGAACTGCATCCCGACAAAACCCGCCTCATCGAGTTCGGACCCTTCGCGGCCGATAACCGACGCAGGCGCGGCGAGGGCAAGCCCGAGACGTTCGACTTCCTCGGCCTCACGCATATTTGCGCGAGGAACAGGAGCAACGGGCGCTTCACGGTGCTGCGGCAGACCATCCGCAAACGGGTGCAGGCCAAGTTGAGCGAGGTCCAAGCCGAGCTTCGACGGCGCATGCACGACCCCATCCCGGAGCAGGGCCGATGGTTGCGTTCGGTGGTCGATGGGCACATCCGATATTACGGTGTGCCCATGAACCGCCCCGCGCTGTTCCTCTTCCGGTTCCAGGTCGGCTGGCTCTGGCATCGCGCCTTGGCGCGACGAAGCCAGAATGGCCGCATCCTGTGGCACCGGATGCGGCGCCTCATCGACCGGTGGCTGCCTCCCGCCCGCATCTGTCATCCCTATCCATTGCGCCGCCTTGGCGTCATCACCTGAGGCAAGAGCCGGATGCGGGACAGCCGCTCGTCCGGATCCGTGCAGGGGGCTATGCGCAATCATGGTTCCTACTGCGACTGGTTGACTTGCCCGTTCCAAATTGCCTGCTTTTGGTGCCGACCTTGCGTTCGGACTGGGGCTGCGTTGATCATTTTGATTGCGTCCATTGTTGAACCCTTTGGTTCGATGGATCGCCACGCAAGGGGAAGACGACGCGCATCGGATGCGCGCGCCGTTCAACTCAGATCGATAAGCGCAAGGATCTTAAGCCCCTGCGAACTTCCTCTGAATAGAATTGCGGCTGCTCCCACGCCGCAAAGTGCCCGCCTTTGGGAGGCTTATTGTAATAGATGAGCTTGGGATACGCTTTCCCTGCCCAACTGCGCGGGGCGGTATAGATCTCATCCGGAAAGGCGCTCACGGCCACCGGGAGGACGGCGCCCTTGACGTCGAAAAAGCCCTTCTTCGCCGTAGTGCTGTAGTCCCAATAGGAACGCGCCGAAGACACCGCAGTGTTCGTCAACCAGTAGAGCGTAATGTTGTCGAGGATGTCGTCTCGGGTGAGTCCTTCGGTTTTTCCGTCGAAGGCACGCCCGATCAGCTCCTCGCTGCGTGCATCGTGATCAATCATCCAGGCCGCCAGCCCGACAGGCAAATCCATAAGCGCGTACAGCGTTTGGGGACGGTTGCTCATCTCGATGGCGTAACCCAGGCCTTTTTTGTAGAAGAGGTCCAGCTGGTCCCAAGCGTGCCGCTCGTCGGCGGAGAGGCCGGATGGCGGCGGTTCGTGGCTAGCGAGAGCCTTGGAAACGTCGGCTGGAACAGTGCCAGGCATGTTCGTGTGAATGCCGAGCAGTTCCGGAGGCGCTTGCACGCCTAATTCGTCGACGACCTGCGCACCCACATCGCCGCCTGCCGCCACAAAGCGCGTGTATCCAAGGCGCTTCATCAGCGTAACCCACGTGCGTGCGATGCGGGGAATGTCCCAGCCCGTGGCGGTTGGCTTGCCCGAGAATCCGTAGCCCGGCAGCGACGGAATCACGATGTCGAACGCATCCGATGCGCTCCCGCCATGGGCCGTGGGATTGGTAAGCGGATCGATGATCTTCAGCTGCTCGATGATCGAGCCGGGCCACCCGTGCGTGACGATGAGCGGCAACGCATTTTCATGTTTCGAACGAACATGGATGAAATGAATGTCGAGGCCGTCGATCTCGGTCACGAACATCGGCAGGGCGTTCAGCCTGGCCTCGATCTTTCGCCAGTCATGCTCCGTCTGCCAGTAGCGCGCGAGTTTCTGAATCGTCGCGAGCTGGACGCCTTGTGATGCATCCGTCACCAATTCCCGAGAAGGCCACTTCGTTGCGGCAATCCGCCGACGCAGGTCTGCAAGCGCCTCATCGGACGCGTTGAATCGGAAGGGGCGAATTGCGTTGTCTTCGGCGGCCGAAACGATCTGGGCGTAGCAGGGGGTAGCGAGCAAAGCAAGGCCGGCTACACCCACAGCGGCTGTAGCAAGAAAGCTGCGCCGGTTGGGCGGTGACAGCACCGCGGACATGATCATCCTCCCCGTGTGAGCTTTGAGGTGGTATGCAATACGCAAAACGCACACGTCCTTACAAAAACGCAGACGACCACATCCCTGAGACGGCGCTGATTCTCGTTCCAGAAGTGCATGCGAGTAAATCGGTCAATGATAACGGTGGATCGGCCGGCAATGGATCAGACGATAGCGACATCCAGCTAGAGCGATAGGCTCGGAATATACTCACAGCCGGAAGCGGGAAGATCGGGGGAGACGGCTCGCCCGACGCCGTTCGGCGTATGCGGTTTTGCTCCCCTCGAGCGCGTGCAGCCGAGGAGTACGCTCGCCGAATTCGACAACGACGTGCTGGGCCTGCTGCTGACGACCAACCACCACCGTCGCGCTCGGCGACAAGAGGCTTTCGCGCCCATGACGAGACACGAGTGACGCAGGTGATGCGATGGTAGGGTCAGCGACATGAGCCAGTCGAAGGCTTCATTTTCGATGAGTGGGATCGGATTGTCGCTGCAGTGGCGAACTTGCTTCGGGTCCTAAGAAATTGGCCGACACAATCGCGCGACACAACCAGGCTCGCATGCCGGTCGATGGCATGACGGCTGCCGACGACCTCGGCTTGAGCGGCCCCCCATTCTCCGGTACCTGAGCTGTATCGATCAGCCGTTATGATTGACTTGTCATAGAGCTCCCTCCAACTGAGATGATGGTATTCGACCGTGGTGAACCCTGGCACATTCTAACCAACGGCTTGAGCGAGCAGTTGTTTGGTATTCCAAGCTGTGCTCAAGCCATCGCACTAGCCGACCGCTTCCAAGTTGGCGGTATCGACCTGGTCGTTTCGGCATTCCGTGAGACAGGAGTACTTCGCAACGGTCGCGCGCACGCTCTTGATGCGCCGGCCGTGATCGCCCCATTGAACAATGACCGCCGTCCCGATTTCCACGCACGCGACCTCAATCGTCGCCATCGAGATCACTTCGCGGAAATAGTAGCTATAGATCGTCCCCCGACGAGACCCCGACCTCCCTTCCGTCCCTCAGGATGTGATCGGCGCGCGCGAGAGACCAATCTTCCAGGCCGGCGTCGTCGGTAGTTCGATGGTCTGATATTCCTCGCCCGGCCGCAGCAGGGACGCGTAGATGTCGATCACGTCGTCAGGATGCCATCGCAGCGTCGCGATGGTGCGGCGGGGATTCGCCATTTCCTCTTGGAGTCTTGGAGGGCTTGCGGCCGAGGAAATCATGATCGAACCGGACCGTGCGTTGCCAACCGACCTCGGCCTGCGTCCGGTAGCCTGGCCGCATAATTGATGGATCCACCCTGCCCGTCACTTTCGGCGTGGGCTTGCCCGTGAATTTGAAAAATTCCGGGTCTTCCATACCGGCGTTGTAAAACGTCCAGCCTGTCTGGGGAAATCCACCATCTACGTGATTGACGAAGTACGCGCGCCAACCGTGACGTTCTATCCCGAAATCCTGCCCCGCCCGATAGATGGCGTCGTTGATAGCTGGTCCTTCGTCCAAAGGACCGCGAACCTAGAAGGCCAGTGCCCGGACATGCCGATCCGGCACACTTCCACAGACTTCCCGTTTATCGTCGTCTTGCGGAACCGCAGAAATGCGATGTCACACAGGTTCCCACCGGTGGCACTTTCGAGCGTAGCTAGACGTTATGTCCGTCCGCTGAGATCGGCGGTCCGCCCTATTCGTGCAATAGAGATAACGAGGGTTGCTCGGGCGGACCGAGCCGAGCCTCATGCACGGAGGGCGGACCATGAAGAAGTATAGCGGAATATTTGTCGGATTCGACACGGCGAAGAGGAAACATGCGGTGGCGATCGCTGAAGGTGGGCGCAACGGTGAGATTCGGTATCTTGGCGAGATCGATAGTTCACCGGTGACGGTTGAGAAGGCACTGGGCAAGCTGGCGGCGCGCCACGCCAGGCTGCACGTGTGCTACGAGGCGGGTCCCACGGGATATGGGCTTTATCGCCAGGTCAAGGCGCTGGGCCACGACTGTATGGTGGTTGCACCATCGCTCATTCCCAAGAAGCCAGGCGAGCGGATCAAGACCAATCGTCGGGACGCGGTGACCCTTGCGCGGCTGCTTCGGGCCGGTGAACTGACGCCGGTGTGGGTGCCGGATGCGGTTCACGAAGCGGTTCGCGACCTGGTGCGGGCGCGTGAGGCGGCGGCGGCCGATTTGCGCAAGAAGCGCCAACAGGTTCTGTCGTTTCTGCTTCGTCATGGCCGCAACTTCAGCGGGCGCAAACATTGGAGCCTCGCGCATCGGCGCTGGCTTGCCGAGCAGCGCTTCGAGCATGCCGCGCAACAGATCGTGTTCCAAGATGCCATCAACGCGATCGAAGATGCAGTGACGCGCTTGCACGCGCTCGATCAGCAGCTGCTCGCGATCGTGCCAACCTGGTCGATGGCGCCGGTGGTCGCCGCTTATCAGGCCATGCGTGGCGTCTCCTTCGTCGTGGCCGTGACCTTCGCGGCAGAAGTCGGCGACGTGCGACGGTTCGACAATCCGCGTCAGTTGATGGCGTTCCTCGGCCTCGTGCCCGGCGAACACTCGACCGGCGAGACCGTGTACCGTGGCGGTCTTACTCTGACTGGAAATCGCCGTGCCCGGCGCGCGCTCGTCGAGGGCGCTTGGACCTACCGCTACCCGGCTCGCGTCAGCGAGACCTTGCGCGTCCGGCTTGAGGGGCTGCCGAAAGCGGTGCACGCCATCGCCTGGAAGGCACAAGTCCGACTCTGCGCCCGCTATCGCCGATCATCGCTATCGGGAAGAAGCCGCCTGTGGTCATCGCCGCGATCGCGCGCGAAATGGCTGCTTTCCTTTGGGCCATCGGCCGCGAAGTCGAACCGCGGGTGTGAATGACATTCGCTGCACAGGGTTGGGGATGGAGCCACGGAGGGGAATCCCCGGAGTAGCTACGTAGCCGGGCTCTGCCCGACGCACGACGCCTAGACACCGGAACAGCCCCGAGACGAAACACGGAAGGCGGTATCCAACCCGCGGATAAGAGCGTGATCAACCGTCGTCTCAAGCGCTCCATCTCCTGCCCTGTGCAGCGCTACCATTCGAGATCAACGGCGGCATCTTGCCCCCGGCATCATCGCTGCTGCCAAAATCATTGACGACGGACATAAGAGCTACTTCGCCCCGCGACCTGGCCCATTATCCCAGTACGGGATGCACGGTGACCCTGTACTTGGTCTAGGTGGCGAGGTACTGGGCCCAGGGCTTTTGCAATGCCTTATGCACCGGTTGGCGCAAAACGCCCACTCGCCTAGCGATCTGAACGGGCGTCATGCGAAACTAGTTTTACGCGAAAAAACGCGACGATCTGCGCGTTGAATTGTGCATGGAACGCGGTGCGGTCGAAGGCCGGGCCGTCAAGACAGATGTCAGGCAGATGCTGCGACATCCGCGCATTGCAGGGGGCCAGGAACGCGAAATGCGCGGCGCCGGCCACCCGGTGGTACTCGGGCTTTGCACCGAGGTTGCGAGCGACCGCGGCGGCATCGTCGGGGAGAACGCCATCGCCGCCCCGCTCGGACGCCCAAAGCTGCACGGGCACGCCCACCGTTTGCAGCCCAGTGAAGAACCGGCCGAAGAGCGGATCGGCAATCACGGCGGCCTTAATGCGCGGGTCGTGATTCATGGAATCGCCGGGAAGGCCCGTCTTCCGGATCTTATCGCAATCGGGTGTTTGCATGGTATCGGGGCAGAGTTGCGCGAAGGCCGTATGGAAATCCGGGTTGCCGCCGATGATCGCGAGGCCGGTGAAGCCGCCGCGCGAAAAACCGAAAAACCCGATCCGATCGCGATCGATCTTAGCCGCATCGGGCCAGGCACCGAGCATGAAATCGACTAGGCGCTTCATATCGGCGGGACGGTCGGTAAGCGCTGCTAGGACAGGCTTGCGTAGGTTTTCGGGCGAACGACCGCTGTCGCTTGGGTGGTTGATGGCGGCGACGACGAACCCTGCGTCGGCTAGCGCCTCGGCGGTGTCGTGGTGACCGACGAACGATCCGCCGAAGCCGTGCGACACTACCACCAGGGGCAGATTTCGGCCCTCGAGGGGACAATCCTTGGTAGCCTGAAGGATGCTCATGCCGACCTTGACTTCTCCGGGCAGAGCGGCGCAGGGATACCAGACGGCGCCCTCGAGGGTCGGCAGGCCCTCAGCGGCCGGGACCTTGATGAAGGCGATACCGGCCGCTGACGCGGGCAACGCCGCAGTCCACCCAAGGCAAAGCAATGCGCAACTGAAGATCAAGCGTTGCATAGTCCGTCCTCCACCATGCCTCATCATCCGCCCAACTCCGCCGTGCCGTAGGTTCGATGCGCCCTCGCGAACACGCTAGGGCACCCCGCTTCGCCGGAGAAACGGACCCGATACAGTCGCGGTTGCCGGCGGCGCGTTCTCTCTCGCAAATCCCGGCTCCCTGACCGCGCCTAGCCCCGCATCCCGCCGGTGGGCTGCGCGTAGCTAAAAGCCCCAGCCTCCTTGATAGCCCATAAAAAAGCCTGAAAAGCTTGGAGCGTCATGGGCTGCTGGCGTTGTTGGCTGCGTAGCACAGGCAGCAAGCCCACCAGCAATAACGGCAAGCAAAAAGGCGAGCCTTAAGAGAGGCATGTCTATCCCCTTTTCGAAACGTGACTTCTTGGCACACCAGCCAGGCGTCGAAGGGCGTGACCGCGCCGCAGCGCCTCCAGGTCGAGGGTTTGGCTGTGGTGGCGTTCCCTGACATCGGAATAGATCGTCATGTGTAGGCCGGCGGCGATGGTCTCGCCGATGGTTCCGACCTGGGGCGGGCGCTTGTGTCTAGTGGCCATCGATTAACAAACGATAACGCCCCGTCCATCAAACAAGAACCATCGATCACCACATAACCTGCGTTTCTGCCTCAAATGCCAGATCACCGATGCAACCATGCGAATTGTCATCGCAAAACGGGAATCGCGTGGCGGATGGGACCCCCGAAAATTTTTAAACCGGCCCTTCTTACACGAAGTGATTGCGGTTCATCACCGCTCGTCGGATTATTTCTTCTTTTTGGTGCCAGACTTCGAGCCACCGAGATATCTGTGCTTACGAGGGCTGATGTACACCCGCTTGGATCTTTTGCGATCGCACGCACTTGTCTCCCCGGTGGACAGCCCTAAGAGGTGACGGCTGTGAGGAGCCCCCGAACCAGACTGCGTCGGTCCAAGGTGCCACAATTGAGTTGCCATGTGCATGCCGATCTTGCACTCCTTCATGAGATCCGTGACACGGGGGTCCCAGTCGGGGCTCCGGTTCTTAGCGCGTCCGTTCAAGGCCGTGCGCACGTCGCCGTCGATCATGTGGATTGCCGGGCACGCGCCCGGAATAGAGCACCTTGGCCGGGTTGCATCCTTGTTGCATGGAGTTTTCGGGAACGTCTGGAAAATGGCGGAAAACTATGGTTTTCTGCGGGACGCCATGACGACACGCTTTTGGGTATGGTGTCGCCGTCTTTCGTAACCAATTCAAACCATTAGAGGCAATTATGGGTCAGTTCGGCATCGGACAAGTCAGTCCGCCGCAAGGAAGACTTCCGTTTGTTGGAAGGCAAGGGCCAATATGCCGACGACTATCGGCTCCAGGGGCGAGATTATGCGTTTTTTTTACGCTCGCCCCACGCCCATGCACGACTGGGCAAAGTTGATGCCACCGCGGCGAAGGGCGCGCCCGGGGTGCTCGGTGTTTTCACCTATGCCGACGTCGAAGGCTGCCAATCTCGGCACCATCAAGTGTATGGCGCCGATCAAAAACTCTGATGGCAGCGCGCCGTTTAATCCCGGTCGCACCTTGCTGGCATCGGACCGCGTGCGCCAGGTGGGCGAACCCGTGGCAATGGTCGTGGCGGAATCACTCGCCCAAGCGAAGGATGCTGCGGAACTGATCGAGGTCGACTACGAGTCAATGCCCGCGGTGATGGACCCGGTCGCTGCGGCGAAGCCCGGTGGCGTCGACGCTCTACGACGGGCGAACGGACAATGTCGCGCTCGACTGGTCGCTGGGCGATCCAAAACCGGTCGAGGAAGCCTTCGCCAAGGCAAAAAAGATTGTCGCGACCGACATTTCCATCAACCGCGTCGTGATCGCCCCGATGGAGCCGCGTGCCGTCGTTGGCGAATTCGACAAGGTTGCCGGGCTCTACGTCGTGCATCTTGGCACCCAGGGCGTGCATTCAGTGCGCAATGCGATCGCAGCCACGCTGGGCGTCAAGCCCGAGCAGGTGCAAGTCGTCACCAATGATGTCGGTGGCAGCTTCGGCATGAAGGGCTTCGGCTTTCCGGAGTATTTCCTGGTACCGTGGGCGGCGAAAATGATCGGCCGACCGGTGCGCTGGAATAGCGATCGACAGGAAGCCTTCGTCACCGACACACAGGGCCGCGAACAGAACGTCCATGTCGAGCTGGCACTCGACGAGAATGCGCGCTTTCTTGCGATTCGTGCCGAAGTGGTCGCCAACATGGGCGCCTATCTTTCGCAATTCTCGCTATTCATTCCGACTATGGCGGGCGCGCGTCTCCTCACCGGGGCCTACGCGATTCCGGCAGCGACGACGCGCATCCGTTGCGTCTTCACCAATACCAATTGGGTCGATGCCTATCGCGGTGCCGGTCGGCCGGAGCAGGCCTACGTCGTCGAACGTCTGGTCGACACTGCAGCGCGCGAGCTCGGTATGGCGCCTGATGAATTGCGGCGGCGCAACTTCGTGCCGCGCTCGGCGATGCCCTGGAAAACGCCGGTTATGGCAACCTTTGATAGCGGCGACTTCCTCGCCAATATGGAACTCGCGATTGAGCGTTCCGGCTGGAAAGCCTTCGAGGCCCGCCGCGCCGAAGTCGAGGGCGCGCGGCAAGCTGCGCGGCATCGGCATGTCCTATTACATGGAAGTGACAGTCGCCGGTGCCGAGGCGGCGGAAATTCGCTTCGAGCGCGATGGGCGCGTGTTCCTCGGCATCGGCGCGGGGCCGTCGGGACAGGGGCACGAAACCGCTTTTCCCCAAGTGATCGAAGACAAGCTTGGCATTCCCTACGACAAAATTGACCTCGTCTTCGGCGACACCGACCGGGTCAAAACGGGCACCGGTACGGGCGGCGCTCGCTCGCTGCTGGTCGCCGGGACAGCGATGATCGACGCGTCGCAGAAAATCATCGCCAAGGGGAAGAAGCTTGCCGGTCACTTTCTCGAGGCGTCGGAGCAGGATATCGAGTTCAAGGACGGCAACTTTACGATCGCCGGCACCGATCGCTTTATCAACATCATGGAGTTGGCGAAGCGCACGCGTGAAGCAACAAATTTGCCGGCGGACATGGTGACAACGCTCGACGACACCGGAAACTGCACCAACAACAGCAATACTTTTCCGAATGGCTGTCACATCTGCGAGCTCGAGATCGACGAGGATACCGGCGCCACCGATATCATTCGTTACACAGTGGTCGACGATATGGGGCTGGTCGTGAATCCCATGATCGTGATGGGTCAGATCCATGGCGGTATCGTACAGGGCATCGGCCAGGCGTTGATGGAAGACACGGTGTTCGACGAGGATGGCCAGTTGCTGTCAGGCTCTTTCACCGACTATGCCATGCCGCGCGCAGATAATTTCCCGCCGTTCGAGATTACGTTCAACAACGTGCCGTGCACCACCAACGTCATGGGCATCAAAGGCGCCGGCGAGGCGGGATCGGTCGGGTCGCTTGCCTCGGTGATTAACGCCGTGATCAATGCCTTATCGCTCCATGGCGTGCGTCACATCGATATGCCGGCGACCCCGCTCAAGATCTGGCGCGCAATCCAGGCGGCGAAGGGGAAAAAGGCAGCCTAGCGGGCGCTGAGGACGAGCGGTGCCCCATCCGCACTGCGCACTGGCGGCGCCACAAGCGAGGTGGCTAGTCTTTTTGGCCGGTAACAAATCCCGGTCGTCTCTACAGCGTAGTAAAACAAGCCTTCCGCATTTCGGTCGCGGCGTATAACGCCGCCCCCATCTTGGTCCGTGGCAAGGCTAACCGCGATGACTGACTCCCGTCGGGAATCTCTGCAGAAGCCATGACCTCGCTCCATTCGAATCAGCGAGCCCGACTTGAGCGCGCCGGCAGCGCGGAATAGCCAACAATCTGAACCCCAGCGCGTTATACGGGTCTGGGTTTTTGCCCGCTGCCCCCGCCTGTTAGGGTCTTTTGGCTTCAATCCCTTTCACTCGCGTCAAACCTTCATCGATAGGTACATCGATCGATTCGGTACGGCCATCAATCGTCGCACCATCGGCGCGACGCCTCCAGCAGCATTGTGTCATAATCGGGATCGAAAGCCTTCTGTTAGTGTCGCTTGCAAAACAGTGCGGTCCATTCGAAATGGGGATGGGCGCGGAACTGCTCCCGCATGTTTCGATCAAGGCCGAGAGGGTGGAAATAGAAGTAGCCTTGGAAAATGCCGTGATGCTTCAGCATCCAGTGATTTTCCTCGGCGACATATGTTTGGAGTATGGTCGCGGCGAGCTCGGCGTGATTGCCCGTGCAGAGAATGTCGCCAATTTCATGCAGCACTGCATACACAACATATTCCTCGTCCATGCCATCGCGATAGGCGAGCGTCGTGGCCTGCAGCCAATGTTGAAGACGATCGACGGTGAAACGGCCGCAATCTCCCTCGAGCAAACGCATGTGCGCTAAGGCGCGGTCGGGCAGGCCGGCGGCGGCAATCTTGGCAAAGTCCGCGGCTGTCGCGTCGGTCATCGCGCGAAAGTTGGCGCGTTCGCTGATACTCTCCATGACGGCTCCTCCCGGCGCATATCATCCCACATCTACTTCTGGCCGATCGACCTGCGAAGGCTAGACGCTCCCTCGCCTATCCGTCGCGCGCGATCTCACGCTGGGCTCGGGTGCAGTCCGAATTTGGCGATCGATCTCCTAAACTTATGACGCCGCGACATGAGCCGCTATCTCGACAGGCTTGTGGTGATCGCCGTTCGGGATTCGAAGGATGCCGGGCCGTCCGTCTCTATCCGCTGACGAGGTCCCCGAACAGCACCCAGCGCGTGCCGTCGAAGCGCATCATGTGGAGCTGCCGAATCGGATGGTAGTTGCGGGGGCCGGTGTTGATCTCAATACCTGGCAGGAGCATGGGCAACGTGAGGTGTTGCAAGCTGGTCGCCTGCTTCATGACGTTGGCTCGCGACAGATCATCGCCGCAGCGACGCAACACTTCGACGAGCGTCTGGGCATAGGAATAGCCGCCAACGGTTGAGAAGTCGTCGACGCTGACGCGAGCATTGTAGCTGGCCATCCAATCGCGCCATTCTTTCGTGCCAGGATCGTCCTGCCACTGCGGGTCGGTCGGATCCTTCATATACGACGTGCTGACGATGCCCTTGGCGCGCTCGAATCCCGCTGGTGCCAGCACTGCCGCCACCGAATTCGAGGTCGCCGTCAAGAGATGCAACGGCCGCCAGCCAATTTCGTATGCTTTCCGGATCGCCATCGCCGCGAATTTGGCGGTGCTGATATTGATGAAAATGTTGGCGCCGGATCCGTAAAGCGACACGATCTGCGAATCGATCGTCGGATCTGGCGGATCGTAGGTCGCGGTCGGCGATCACCATCCGCGCATAGTCGGACCCAAGCGCATCTCGCAACCCCGCGACCGCGTCGCGGCCGAGATCGGTGTCTTCGTGCAAGATCGCGATTTTGCCACGCGGCCGCTCGCGCCTGATATGCGTCGCGAAGCCATGCGCCTCGATGAAATAGCTCGGCGCCCAACCGATGGTCCAAGGCCAGCGCTCGTAGTCACCCCAGATGCCGGCGGCCGAGGCACAAAACAGGTGCGGTATGTGCCGCTGGTTGAGATAGGCACGCACTGCGTGGTTGGTGGCCGAGCCGAGGATGCTGAACATCGCCAGGACATCGTCGCGCTCAACCAATTGCCGGGTCAGTTCAACCGTCTTTGCCGCAATCAGTCCATCGTCGCGCGACAGGAACTTGATCTTTCGCCCGTTGATACCCCCCTCGCGGTTGATCTTGTCGAAATAGCTCGCCTCGGAAATGCCGGTTACGCCATAGGGAGCGGAATTTCCGCTATAGGCCATCGTGTTGCCGATGCGGATTTCCGTCTCGCTAACCCCGGGACCGGTGTAGCGGGCAGCGCGCACCCAATGCGCCGGCGTGAAGGTCGCAGTCGCGGCTGCCGATACAAGCAGGCGACGCCGCGTCAGCACTATTCGGCAGCGGCCCTGTGGGCAGCGATGTCCGGGGAGAATTGGCGCCAGTCCTGGCCTGATGGGAAGGTCAGGGCAAGCGCGCGAATGGCTCCGAAGTCGATATCGTCCGAGCGCCATGGGATTGTGCCGTCACGCTGATAAGCCTCGACGGCGTCGAGCAGCAGGCGGCGCACCCTGACGACGATGGCATCGGCCGCGCCCAACTGTTCTTTGGTGCGATCAACCAATGGCCCCATCGATGACTGCACGATGAAGTCTTCGAACGGGATGTTGCGATTGAGGCCGCTCCAATGGCCGGCCTTCATCGCATCCCGGTCCTGGTACCAGAGATTTTCCGCATTGCCGAGATTGGCGGCGAAATCTTCCCGGTCCTGCGAGGCGCCGCGATAAAGATTGGCGAGACGCTCGGCGGTGATTGGCTTGTCAGGATCGTAGACGATGTACCATTCGGCATCCCATTCGTCATCCACCGGCACGGTGGCACGGCCGGAGCACGGATCGCCCTTGGCACCGGGGATGAAGGTGAAGAACGGCAGGACGATCTGGCGGATGCGAGCATAAGTGCGCTCGCCAGGCACGGCCCGCAGCGCACCCTCGCGCAAACCGTAGCTGGTCACATCCATTTCGAATTCGGGCGCGGTATTGACGATGGTGAGGTTGAGATCGAACAGCTGCGCGTCGCCCACCCCGCGGGAAATAAAGCCTGAATGCAACACGCCGACATGCGAGGAGTCGATGTGCGCCTCGAGCCCTTGCAGCCAATTGTAGTGCACCAGCGCGCGGCGGATATCGACATGGCTTGCGGGAAGGTGGGTAAACTCGAAATCAGGGAAGCGGGGCGGTACAGCCGCTTTGCCAAGATAGGCCCAGACCACGCCCGCGACTTCACGTGTCGGGAGGGCCCGCACTTTTTGTGCGGTGGCGAAAGCGGCCCGCCGATCGGCCGGCTCGCACGGCGTCTCGACGACCTTGCCGTCCACACTGATTTTCCAGCCATGGAAGATGCAGCGCAGGCCGCCCTGCTCGTTGCGACCCAGGGCCAGCGATGCACTACGATGGGGGCAGGCTTCGTCGACAAGGCCGACGCGGCCGTCGGTGGCACGGAAAGCGACAAAATTCTCGCCCATAAGCCGCACCCGTTTTGGCGCGCCGTCGCGCTCCAGCGATGCCGAGTGGATCGCCGGCAACCAATACTCGCGCAGCATTTCGCCCATCGGCGTGCCGGCGCCGGTACGCATCAGCAGTTCATTCTGTTCGCGCGTCAGTGCCATGGCCCGATCTCCTGGTGTTTGATCACATATCTTGCATAAGTGGGGGCATTTGGGAACCGCGTCCTAATCCGACCAGAGATGTGCGAACTCGGCGAGAACCTCCCGATAGACGTGACGCTTAAACGGCACGATCAGCGCGTCGAGACGGTCAGGTGGAACCCATTGCCATGCATCGAATTCCGGATCATGTGTGGCGAGATTGATGTCGCTGTCACGGCCAAGAAAGCGCATCGCGAACCATTTCTGCTCCTGACCAATGTAGCGGCCACGCCATAGCCGCCCGCGCAGTGCTGACGGGAGTTGGTAACGGTGCCAGTGCACGCTTTCGGCGATGATTTCCGCCCTGTCAGTGCCGGTCTCTTCCTTCAGTTCCCGCAGCGCGGCCGCGCGCGGTGTCTCGCCCTTGTCGATGCCGCCTTGCGGCATCTGCCATGCTTCTTCCTCGCGATCGACGCGGCGGCCGACGAACACCCGGCGATCAGGATCGAGCAGCATGATACCAACGCCCCGCCGGTAGGCGCCCGCTCCGCTGGTTTGCCCGCGTCTATCCACGGTCATCGGGTTCGCCGCCGCGTCGTCACATTTGTGCCGCGCGGGTGGCCGACGATAGCGCTTGCCTCGGGCAATGTCCGAGCGTTGCTCAGCCGACCAATTCTAATTCGATGCGTGGCTGTTGAACATCGAAACCCCGCGTAGCAGATCAATGGCGCGCGTCAGCTGGTAGTCGTCGGCCGAACCAATTTTGTCCTGGTCAACAAGCGACTCCCCACCCTTCGTTTGATCGTTTTTCGACTGATCGTTCTTGGTTTGGTTATTCTTCGTTTGATCGCCGCCAGGGTGATCGCTGATGCCTTGCGGGGTCGTGTTCTTCAGAGCGCCCTTGAGATCGGCTTCGTGGCGGAACTCCGGCTCGGCGACTTTTTCGATCTTTGCCGGCTCAACGATAATGTCGGGGTCGATGCCACGTGCTTGGATCGAACGGCCCGACGGCGTGTAATAGCGCGCGGTGGTCAGCCGGATGGCGCCATGACCGGGAAGCTGGATAATGGTCTGCACCGAACCCTTGCCGAAAGATCGTGTACCGAGAAGCACCGCGCGATGGTGATCCTGAAGCGCGCCCGCCACGATTTCGGAAGCGCTGGCGGAGCCGCCATTGATCAGCACCACAACCGGCACGCTGTTCGAAATATCGTTGGCCGGCTTGGCATCGTAACGCTGCGCATCCTCGGGATGACGCCCGCGAGTCGAGACGATTTCGCCGCGCGGAATGAAATCGTTGGAAACCGCGATAGCCTGATCGAGCAGCCCGCCCGGGTTGTTTCGCAGGTCAAGCACCACACCAACCAGCTTGTTGCCGGCATCCCGGCGAAAGGCATTGAAGGCAGCGTGGATGCCGGCATCGGTTTGTTCGTTGAAACTTGAGACGCGGATATAGCCGACATCGTTGCCTTCCATACGATATTTGACCGACTGGATTTTGATCTCCGCGCGTTTGAGCTTGACGTCGAAAGGTTTCGTGGTGCCGCGTTGCAGGGTAAGCTTGATCTCGCTGTCGATCGGGCCGCGCATTTTGGTAACGGCGTCGTTGAGCGACATGCCCATGACCGGATCGCCGTCGATCGCCAGAATAAGATCGCCCGGCTTGATGCCGGCCTTGGCCGCGGGCGTGTCGTCGATCGGCGACACGATCTTGACCGTGCCGTTCTCCATCGTCACCTCGATGCCGAGACCGCCGAACTCGCCGCGGACCTGAACTTCCATCTCGCCGAAGTTCTTCGCATTCATATAGCTGGAATGCGGATCGAGCGCGCTCAGCATGCCATTGATCGCCGCTTCGACCAGCTGCTCGTCGGTGACGTTTTCGACATAGTCGGCCCGTACGCGTTCGAACACCTCGCCGAAGAGATCAAGCTGGCGATAAGTGTCGGATGTCGTCTTCGGGGCACTCGCGGGCGGTTCGGCCGCAACGGCGGGGCTAAGCGCAAACCAGGCCACGAGTGCAGTCGCGGCAAGGGAAAGACCGTAACGCATCATCCACTAACCTTTTCATTCGAGGTCGCCAGCCACGGCAACGGGTTGATCGGCTGTCCGTCATGGCGCAGCTCGAGATAAAGACGCGGTTTTTCCTCGCCTTTCGGCATGATACCGACCGGCTCGCCGGTGATCAGCCATTGTCCGACCGAAACGTCGAGCCTCTCAAGGCCCGCGATCAGCGAATCATAACCGCCGTCATGTTCGATGATCAAGATTTGGCCATAGCCGCGAAACGGTCCCGCAAACAGGACGTGACCATCATAAGGCGCTACCACCTGACCGCCGGAACGCGTTTGATAGGCGAGCCCTTGGCTGGTTAGCCCGACATCATTTGGCTGACCGAAAGTTTGTACCAACTTGCCGCTCGCGGGCTCCAGGTAGTTGCCCGGCGCATAAAGGAAGCTCTTGAGCTTCGCCGGCTTCGCTGTTTCCGCCGGTATGGCCGCCGGCGCCGCCACTGGGGTCGGCTTCGCTCCCAGATTTGCGATCGCTTTGGGCGGCGGCTCCGGCCCGGTGACGTCGCGCCGCTTTGCCGCGTCGAGCCGTTCAATCAGGTCCTTGAGACTGGATGCCTCGGCCGCGAGTGCCGCCAGCCTTTCGTCGCGCTGCGCGGTGCCGATCTGGGCCTGACGCTGCAGCTCCGATTTGCGCACGATTAGGTCGGCAAGCCGCAACTGTTGCGAGGTCAAGAGGTCCTGTTCGGCGTGATGGCGCGCCTGTGCCTGTGCGATGGCGAGCCGCAAGGCAGCGAGCTGATGCAAATCGGCGCTCAGACGATGCGCCGCACGATCGAGCGGCGGCACTGCGTCGCCCAGTACAACCGCGCTGCGCTCGGCGGCTACCGGATCCGGCGAGGCGAGGGCCAAGGTTTCCGGCGGATGGCGCGCCAGGGCGACCAGCGCCATCAGCAAACCGTCGCGCTGCGTCTCCTCTTGATTGAGCGCCGCGTTTTTTGCGGCGGCCTCAGCGGCAAGGGATATTAACTGCGCTTCCAGCATCGTCAGAGCAGCCTCGTGGCGTTGCATCGCGTCCGCCACCGAGACGCTTTGCTGCCGCAAGCCTTCGATTTCGGCGGCCAGCGCCGCCGCGGCTTGCGCCAGATTGTCGCGCTGGGCAAGGCTCTCTGTGGCGCTTTGCTTGACGGCGTCGAGCCGTTGCACCGGACCATCGGCACTGTCGGCGCTCGCCGCAAACGCGGCCGCGCCCGTCGCCGCCAGACTGGCGCCGAACAGGATGATGGCAAGCTCAAACCGTGGCCCACGCATTCGCAACATGGATCAGGGAATGACCGGTCATTGCCGCGGGCGGCTTCAATCCCATCAGCGCCAGTAGCGTCGGGGCGATGTCGGCGAGCCGTCCATTAGCGAGACCAGTTGTACCGGCGGGTGCATTGACCAGAATCACCGGCACCGGATTGAGCGTATGGGCGGTGTGCGGCTCGTCCGGTCTTCGCGTCGCGCATCAGCTCGACATTGCCATGGTCGGCTGTGATCAAAAGGCAGCCGCCAGCGCGTGCCACCGCCTCGGCAATCCGGCCCAGACAACGATCGACCGTCTCCACCGCTTTGATCGCGGCCGCCTCGTTTCCGGTATGACCGACCATGTCGGCATTGGCGAGGTTGCACACAATCGCGTCGTAGTTGCCGCTGCCGATGGCCTCGACCAGCTTGTCGGTGACCTCGTTTGCCGCCATCTCCGGTTTAAGGTCGTAAGTCTTGACCTGGGGCGACGGCACCAGGATTCGCGTCTCGCCGGGAAATTGTTCCTCGCGCCCACCGTTAAAGAAGAACGTGACATGGGCATACTTCTCGGTCTCGGCGATGCGCAATTGCTTGAGCCCTGCTTCAGAAACCACTTGACCGAACGACTCTTCCGGCTGTTGCGGCGGAAACAGGGTGGCAAGCAATGGATCGAGTGCGTCCGAATACCGCGTCATGCCCAGAGCCGCTGCGAAGTGAACGATTGTACCGCGCTTGAATCCGTCAAAAGTCGGCGCAAGCAACGCCGTTAAAATCTGGCGGATACGGTCGGCACGAAAACTCGCGGCTACCAGCCCATCGCCGTCCCGCATACCGGCGTAATCGCCGATCACGGTG
The DNA here is from genome assembly GCA_963804725.1 of uncultured Alphaproteobacteria bacterium. Taxonomy (GTDB): domain Bacteria; phylum Pseudomonadota; class Alphaproteobacteria; order ATCC43930; family CGMCC-115725; genus JAATGI01. The sequence goes on from CAWDRN010000001.1 coordinate 1,558,553, forward strand.
GGCTTCACAAATTCGTCGGTTTCGCCGCGGGCGGCCGCCCGTTCGATGGCGCTCGAGGGGTCCTTTGCCCGCTCGCCGTACGCCTCCACCATGGCGCGATAGGCCAATTCTTCGCGGTCCCAGCGTTGATCGCGGTCCATGCCATAGTAACGGCCGCCAATGGTGCCAAAGCGGAACCGTCTCAGATCGGCGGTCGCTTCCGCGAATTTGGCGACAAAGCCTTGGGCGCTCTTTGGTGGTGTGTCGCGCCCGTCGAGGAAGGCATGGCACACGACGGGGATGTCCGCGACGTCGAGCAGATGCGCTAGCGCGGCGATATGATTTTGGTGGGAATGGACGCCGCCTGGCGACAGCAACCCGATGAGGTGGGCCGCGCCGCCGCTTTTCTTCAACTTTGCAACAAAGCCGGCGAGCGCCTCATTCTTCGCCAACAGCCCGTCCGCGATTGCTTGGTCGATGCGTGGCAAATCCTGCATGACCACGCGACCGGCGCCGAGATTCATGTGGCCGACCTCGGAATTGCCCATCTGGCCGCTCGGCAAGCCGACGAAAGTCTCGCTGGCCTCGAGCAGGGCATGCGGACAATAGCGCGTGAAGTGGTGCCAGTTTGGTGTGTTCGCTAGCGCCACGCTATTGTCGGCCCGCTCGCGACGAAAGCCCCAGCCGTCGAGGATGCACAGCACCACCGGCCGCGGCGATTTGGCTACGCCCGCAGAAGGTTTGACGCCTCTCATTGCCGCGAACTCTAAAGGATTGGATCGCGAAAACAAAGACCGGCGCGGGGCTTATGGTCTCTACTCGACTGCGCGCCGGGCCTGGTCGGTTACGGCGTCGAGCGGACCGTCAGCCGCCAGCGTCGTCCACTCGATGGATCCAGGATCGAGCGCGAGCTGAAGCCGAAGCACCGCGAGATCGGCATCGGACGCGTCGCCCTGCCGTTGCGCAATACGCTGCCGCAAGGTGTCGGCCGGCGCCTCAAGCCACAGGCCGCTGAACGCAGCCCCGGCGGCGACGGCGGCGGCGGCGACCGCGGTGCGCTCGGCACGACGCAGAAATGCCGCGTCGACGATCGCGCAATAGCCGGCGCGCAGCGTGTCGGCGGCGCTGTCGTAAAGCGCGCGATAGACGCGCTCGTTGCTGACGTTGTCGTAGGCCGATTTCGGCAGCCTCGCTTCCGGCGCCACGCCGTGGAGACGCTTGCGGATCACGTCGCTCCGCAGCACCCGAGCACCAGGCGCCGGTGCGAAGTCTGGAGCGAGCGCACGCGCGAGCGCCGATTTGCCGGAGCCGCTGCGCCCGCCGACGGCAATTAGCCGTGGCCGCTCGGGCAGCAAGAACGCGATGGCAGCGTCGAGGTAGCGGGCGGCCGACTGCGCCATCACCCGTCGATCACGTTCCTCTCCCTGCTGCTGCAGCGCAGCGATGGAAACATGGGCACGCACGCCGGCCCGCACCGATAGATAGAGCGGCACTAGCGCTAACGGATTGGGCTCCGCGGCGCGATCAAGGTAGCGGTTGAATATCGCGTTGCCGAGATCGGCAAGATCGCGATGGTCCAGGTCCATCAGCAGAAATGCCAAGTCATAAAGCGGATCGGTGCAGGTGAAGGCGTCGTTGAACTCGATGCCGTCGAACAAAACCGGGTTGCCGTCGATCAGGCAGATATTGCGCAGATGCAGGTCGCCGTGACAGCGACGCGATCTGCGTCCTTTCAGAATAGGTGCCGCGCGATCGAACGCCACCCTGGTGCGTGCCGTCAGGTCGGCGACCTTCCTCTGGGCGAGGGCGTCGCCCGTGCGCCGCAGATTTTCCAAATTCTCACTGACAATCGCCTGCATCCGCTTGTCAAAATCGTGACCGTCACAAGGCTCGGCCCGGGTATGAAAGGCGGCGATCACGTCCGCGAGCGCGACCACGAGCGGCATTGTCAGAGCGTGCCGTTCGGCCAGTCGGTCGAACAGATCGTCTTGCGGGAACCGCCGCATCTCGACGAGCCAATCGGCCGCTTGGCCAGTGCCGCCCAGCGCCAACGCCCCGTCCGGCGCGCGCGTCACCGCGCAAACGCCGAGATATAGCTGCGGCGCGGTGCGGCGGTTGAGGGCAAATTCAGCGCGGCACATCGCCTCGCGTTTTTCTGCCGTCGAGTAGTCGAGGTAAGAAAAACGGATGGCGCGCTTGAGCTTGTAGGCTCGATCACCGATCAGAAAGACCACCGAGGCATGCGTATCGATCCGCTGGACCCGTTCTTGTGGTCGGCCGTAGGCAGCGCCGCCCGACAGAAATTCCACCACCAATTCCTGATCAAAGTCACCCGCCATGTCAGAATATCTGACTAGCGAGCCAAAACGCGGCAAGCAGATTAACGGACGAAGCCCATATAATTGACATGCTTCTTCTTCGGCTAGTGACCATTATGCTATTCTTGGCTGGACCGGCCGCAGCCCAAGAAGAGGTACCGGATTTCGTGCCGGACGGGGTTCTTGCCTCGCCGATCAAGCCGGCGCCGCCATCAGAATATGGTCGCGGCCCGGCGCTGGTCCGGCGCCCGCCTGCGCTGCGAACGCCCCCGCGTGAGCTCAATCAAGGGCCGGTGACCGGATATGGACCTGGTGGCCTGCAGGCAATTCCCGGCGCGCCGCTGAACCCGCCTTATCTCGGCCGGCCCTTCACGTTCGGTCACTGACGCTCGCGAACCGGGCTCAGCCCGTCATCGACCTCGACGTCCTCGGGCCTGAGCTTGAGGCCCGACATTTCCGCCGCCTGCACCAGCAATGTGGCAAAGTCCTGCTCGGAAAAACCCCGCCCGATCAGGCCTTGCACGAGCTCCCGGGTGTGCGCGGTCAACGGCATTACCGTGCCGACCTTTCGCGCCGCCGCGAGGCCCAGCTCCAAATCCTTGCGCAAATAGACCGGCGTAAAGGTCGGCGAGAAGTCGAGGTTGACATACGCCGGCGATTTGTAACGGCTGAACATCGACCCCACGACGCTGTTGTTGAGAAACGCGAGCCAGGCATGACGCGGCACCCCTGATTGCTCGGCCAGCACGGTGACCTCCGCCATCGCTTGCGCGACAATGCCGAGAACCACGTTGTGGCAAATCTTGACGATGCGCGCGAGTTCGCCGTCGCCGACATAAACCGCACCACGGCTCATTGCATCCATATAAGGCTTTACCTCGTCGAAGGCGGCGCGCGGCCCCGATACAGCAAAGCTCATCAATCCGGCCTTCACGACCTTGCCGTTGCCGCTGACCGGTGCCGCCAGCATTGCCGTCCCGCGCTTCTGGGCTTCGTTCCGCACCAGGGCCGAGGTTTCTTCCGATACGGTCGAGCAATCGACCAGGACTTTTGGCGCGCGTTCCTGGTCGCTCAGCACTCCGTCGGCGCCGGTGGTGACCGCGATCAAATCCTTGTCTGCCGTCACCATGGTGAAGACGATGTCGTTGCTGGCGAGCGCACGCGGCCTGTCGGCCAGCTTGGCGCCGGAGCGGGTCAGCGGTTCGGCCTTGGCCCGGGTTCGATTATAGACAGTGACCCCCGCTCCATTCTCGACAAGGCGCGCGACCATTGGAAAGCCCATGCGCCCGGTGCCGATCCAGCCAATACTATGGGACGTCAAGTTGGTCATTGATCACCCTTGCGAAGAGGGAATGGTGAACGAATACGCGTTACGCAATCTTGTCAACTCGTCGGACAGTCAGGCTTCGGCATCACAAAATGGGCGCCGACACGCTTCTCGACATAAGCCTGTCCGGTGCCGATATGAGTGATATCGAATTCTGTGTCAGTCAATGCGCCGACGCGATAGTCGTTCACAAAACGCGTTGGCCGGCCGTTCAGAGCCGTGGTGACGGTGCGAAACTCGTCGCCGAGTTTCCAGGTGCCGGTCTCCTTTTGGTCCAACACCACTTGGCAATGGCGATATTGCCGAAACTCGATCGCGTATCCCCCGTCGGCCGCCAGATGCATGAGCCATTGCGCAGTGTCGTGCCACAGCGGCTGGTAGCCTTCGCCGTACCAATCGCCGACAATGCTCGCGGCGCTGGCGCCGCAACTCAGTGACAGCATACCGAGCACCAATGACAGCCCGCTCATGCCGCTTTTCCACTGATGCTTGAGACGAGACCAAGCGCCGCGCATTCGGGTCGCAGAAATCGGGGCCCGGCGAATCAAACCTGCCCTCAGTAGGGATTCGCGATCGGCAGGTCTTGCGCCGGGTAGAGCGTGATGACTTTGGCGCCCTTGGGCGTCACCACCACCTCCTCCTCGATGCGCGCTGCCGAGTAGCCGTCGCCGGCCGGACAATAGGTCTCGAGTGCGAACACCATGCCTTCCTTGATCTCCTGCGGATCGTCGAAAGAATTGAGCCGCGAGATGATCGGCCGCTCATGCAAGCCGAGCCCTAGCCCGTGGCCGAATAACAGTCCGAACGCTTCCATTTCGCTGGCAAATCCGATCTCGGTCGCCTTGGGCCAGCACGCCGCGATCTGGTCGGTGCGCACTCCCGGTTTCACCAGTTCGATCGCGGCGTCGATCCACTCCCGTGCCCGTTTATAAGCATCGCGCTGCGCGTCGGTCGCGCGGCCGACATTGAAAGTGCGGTAATAACAAGTGCGGTAACCCTGGAAACTCTGGATGATATCGAAGAATGCCTGATCGCCGGGGCGGATGAGCCGGTCGGTGAAGTTGTGCGGATGCGGCGAACAACGTTCGCCAGAGATCGCGTTGATCGCCTCGACGTCATCGGAGCCGAGATCATAAAGGCGATGGTTGGCAAGGCCGACAATTTCGTTCTCTCGGATGCCCGCCTTCAAGTGTTCCGCAATGGTCTGATAGGTGCCATCGACGATCGACGCCGACATATTCAAGAGCGCGATTTCGTCGGCACTTTTAATCTCGCGCGCGTCCAGCATGACCTGTTGGCCGTCCCGCACAGCGATGCCGGCCTTTTCGAGCTCGAATAGCATCGCCGGCTCGACGACATCGACGCCAACCGGCATATCCCCCACGCCGTTCTCGTCCAGGATCGACTTCAACTCCTTGGCAGCGCTTGTCATCAGGCCGATGCGCGGATGCACTGCGCCGCGCAATCCCAACATTCCGGCATGGCAATTGTGCTGATGCAGCCACGGCGCGAAGAGACGGTGATGTTTGGCGGCGGAGCCGAAATCCCAGATATGCGGCTCGCCGCCGCCGGGCAGCAGCGCGTAGCGTGTAAACTTATCGCGCGCCCAATTGCCGATCACCGTCGAGGTAATGTAGCGGATGTTGTACTGGTCGAAGACTAAAAGAGCGCCGAGTCGGGATTTCGCCAAAGCCTGCCGCGTGCGCGCGAGGCGATAGCGATGCAGTCGCGCGAAATCGACCCGCTCCTCGAAATCGACGGCCATCGGACCGAGCGCTGGGATCGGCCGCGACCAATCGTGGCGCGGGTCGAGATCGGCTTTGGCGAGCGGCATTTCCGGGAGCGCCTTGGCCTTGACCGGCGCCGTCTTGATGTCGCTCGCTCGGACAATGTGCGGTTCGGCCGGTTTTCTTTTTGCCACATGCGCCTCCCTGAAGCCGCGACGCTGTCCTATTAACCGGTGTCCAAGCTCGCTGCGATGGCTCGTCGTGAACGTGAATAGGTCCTGCACTTGCGCCCGCTGCAGGCGAAGCGGCCGCCGCTATCCGGCGGGTTGCCAGCCCTCAAGGAGCGATCGTTCGGATCAATCTTGCCGCTGACGACAGCGTCCGTCGGAGTTCGGTGGGAGCCACTTTAGTGAAGCGGACCGTCGGAGTCACGGCTGCACGCCGGCGGCGACTGCATATGCGCTGGCAGCACATAGTGAGGTCACGGGCGCTTGCGACCGCGCTCGCCGGCACCATCGATTGGGGGGGACCGCTCCCGACGGTTTTGACCGTCTTGAAGCGAGGCTTGACACGTGACGCTGTAAATATACAATGTAAATTATGCCTCGTAACCGGTCCCCTGATGAGATCACGGCATTTCGTCGCCGGCTTTGCGCCGTGGCCGAGCGCCTCTTTGCCGAGCACGGGATGGAGGCGGTAACGATGCGCGAACTGGCACGTGAATTGGGCGTCAGCGCCATGACCCCGTACCGCTATTTCAAAGATAAGAATTCGATCTTGGCGGCCGTGCGCGCCAACGCCTTCAACGACTTCGCCGTTGCCCTCGAACGGGCGGCGTGCGTCCGCGGCAACGCCGCCGAGCGTGCGGATGCGGTTGGCCAGGCATATCTTCATTTCGCCTTTGCCAAACCGCATGCCTACAAATTGATGTTCGATTTCAATCAGCCCGACGACGGCCGTTTCCCGGAACTCGAGAACGCCGCCCTGCGCGCGCGCCGTACCATGACCGGCTATATGGAAGCTCTGGTCAAAGGCGGTTTTCTCGCCGGTGATCCCGATATGCTCGGGCAAATCTTCTGGGCAACAGTGCACGGTCTCGTAGTGCTGCACTTGGCTGGCAAGCTCAAGCCAACACCCGATTTTGCCACCGTCCATCGCACAGCGATGCGCCTCTTGGCACGGGGTGCTCAGGCCATCAGTCAATCGGAAAAGAGGAGAGCTTCATGAGTCAGCCTTATCCTGACACGCCGTTCTTCCGCGGCAATTTCGCGCCCATCACGTTCGAAGCCGAGGCGGACAATCTGCCGGTTCGCGGCGAATTGCCCATGGGATTGCACGGTACACTCTACCGCAACGGCCCCAATCCCCAATTCGCACCACGCGACTTCAATCATCACTGGTTCATCGGCGACGGCATGGTGCACGCGTTCCATATTGCGGACGGCCGCGTGGCCTACCACAATCGCTGGGTGCGCACACCGAAATGGCAGCTGGAACATGATGCGCATCGGGCTTTGTTCGGCTCCTGGAGCAATCCCCTAACCAGCGATCCCTCAGTGAGCGGCAAGGATGGGGGTGGCAGCGCCAACACCAACATCATCTGGCATGGCAATAAACTGCTGGCTCTGGAAGAGGCCCATCTCCCGGTCGCCCTCGATCCCGAAACACTGGAGACCGCGGGGGCGTGGGATTTCGCCGGCGCGCTCAAAGGGGGCAAGTTTACGGCACATCCAAAACGTGATCCCGAAACCGGCGAGATGGTGTTTTTCGCATATTCCGTTGGCGGCTTTTTCACCAAGACCATGCTCTATGGTGTGACCGACAAGACCGGCCGATTGACTCGGCTCGACAAATTCGAGGCACCCTATACATCGATGGTCCACGACTTTCTGGTCACACGCAACTATGTGTTGTTTCCGATCCTGCCACTGACCGGCAGTCTGGACCGTGCAAAGGCGGGCAAGCCGGCCTTTGCCTGGGAGCCGGCTGTGGGTGCTTATGTCGGGGTGATGAAGCGCGCCGCCGCGGCCTCGACCATCCGTTGGTTTCAATGTGAGCCCTGTTACGTCTTCCATCCTATGAATGCGTATGAGCACGATGGCAAGATCGTCGCCGACGTGATGCAATACGAGACGGCGCCGTTGTTCCCCGCTCCCGATGGCACGCCGGTCGAGGCTCGAACAGCAGGGGCACGATTGACACGCTGGACCTTTGATCTGGCCTCCAACAGCGACACTTTCGATCGTGCACAAATCGATGATCTCTCGGGCGAATTCCCGCGCCTCGACGAGCGCTTCGCCGGATTGCCATATCGTCACGGTTATTATGCAGCGGCGGTCGGCAGCGACCTCAAGTCTGAGTTCAACATTCTGGCGCATCTCGATTACGCCTCCGGCACGCGCAGGATTTATCGATTGCCCGAAGGCGATAGTACCTCGGAGCCGGTGTTCGTACCTGTAAAGGAAGACGCGTCGGAGGGCGAAGGCTATTTACTAGCAACGATTTATCGCGGCGCTGACAAGCGCAGCGACCTCGCAGTGTTTGATGCCGCATCAGTTGACAAGGGGCCAATCGCGCTGGCGGAATTGTCGCACCGCGTGCCGCATGGCTTCCATGGCAATTGGCGACAAGTGTAGGGAGCCGTCATGAGCATCCTTTTCGGCCTGACGCCGTTCATCGTCTTTTTCCTGCTGATGCGATGGTCGACGCCGCTCCTTGCGCTGGTGGGAGCGACGGCAATGTCAGCAATCTTGATGGGTCGCCTGGCGCTCCGCGGCGGTAACATCAAAATTCTCGAGGTCGGGAGCTTGATTCTATTCGCGCTATTGACGCTTTACACGCTCAGTATGCATCCCGATTGGAGCATCGCCGGCGTCCGGCTTGCTGTCGATGGCGGCCTCGCCCTCATCGTGTTGTTCTCACTCGCGATCCGGCGTCCCTTCACGCTGCAATATGCTCGTGAATCTGTGCCTGAACAATTCTGGACCCACCCGCTCTTCATCCGCACGAATAACATTATCAGCGCGGTCTGGGCGGTGAATTTTCTGATTTCTGCCGGATGCGATGCGGTGGCGATCTATTTCCCGACGGTTCCCGTAAGCGCGTTGGTCGCGCTGACCATCAGCGCCTTTGTCGCCGCGATCTGGTTTTCAATCTGGTATCCCGCCTATGTGCGGCGGTCGCTACCCCGCGCTGCCGGCGCGCCTGGCTAACCGGAGGAGCCATGCCACTACCGTCGCTTCTGCAAGACCGTCTGAAATTGCCGGTGGTTGGTGCGCCGATGTTCATGGTCTCAGTGCCGGCACTTGTTATCGCGCAATGCACCGCGGGCATTATCGGTGCGTTTCCAGCGCTCAATGCGCGGCCCAAGGAAAAGCTCGAAGAGTGGATCCTCCAGATCAAAGACGGGTTGGCGTCATACCAGGCGGCACATCCCGAAGCGAAGGTTGCACCCTTTGCCGTTAACCAGATCGCGCACGCCTCCAACGACCGGCTCGAGCATGACGTTGAGGTCTGCGTGCGTCAGCAGGTGCCGATCCAGATTACCAGTCTGCGGCCGCCCGCCGCGGTCGTGAAGGCGGTGCATTCTTACGGCGGCGTCGTGTTTCACGACGTTATCAGCGTGCGCCATGCGCAAAAAGCGGCCGAGCAGGGCGTCGACGGTCTGATCCTGGTCTGCGCTGGAGCCGGTGGGCATGCCGGCATGCTTTCGCCCTTTGCGCTGGTTCCGGAAGTAAAGCGGTTCTTCCATGGCACCATCATCCTTTCGGGAGCGATCGCGACCGGAAGTGCGATTCTGGCGGCGCAGGCGATTGGTGCCGATCTTGCCTATATGGGTACGCGCTTCATCGCGACGCGCGAGGCGAACGCGCAGCCTAGCTACAAGCAAATGATACTCGACACCAACGCGGCCGACATTCTTTACACCAACCTCTTCAGCGGCGTGCTTGGCAACTACCTGATGCCGAGCATCCGTAGCGCCGGCCTCGATCCCGACAATCTGCCTCTCGCGGACAAGACCAAGATGGACTTCGGCTCTGGCGGCGATAGCCGGGCCAAGGTCTGGCGCGACATCTGGGGGGCAGGCCAGGGCGTTGGCAGCATCGACGACGTGCCCCCGGTCGCCGGACTAGTGGCACGACTTGAAGCCGAGTATTGCGAAGCGCGCGTCGCCCTAAGTTAACAAGGACCATCTAAGTCAAGCGAAGTACAAATTCCTTCGGCGGCGTCGCCGGTGGCGCATGGCCCGGCGCTCGACCGCGACCGATATCGAGGGGAAATCCTTCGGCGCTGACGAACCGCCGCAGCGGAACAGATACCGCAAGCGATTGAGCCGAAGCCGGCCGGAGGCGGGCGGCAACGAAGTCGGCACGGTAGCGACCGGAAGAGCAGAGAGGCAAAGGCGGTGCGCACTTCGGGGGCATTCGCCAATAGCCGCGATGCGCAGAATGCCCAAACTTCGTGCGATCGTGTCAGTTAAATAGGCATTTGCATACATTGCCTATTTCTCCGGCGACCGGGTTCGCTAGGTCATCAGGTCTTCACAGTCGTTTGGATCGAAGCGGTCCATGGCCCGGATTTTGCTCCCCGCCGGCTCGGGGCGAAAAGCGCCGCTGGAATAGAGAGAGGTTGACAAATGAAGGCTAAGGAAAAACTCGGAGCGGTCGCGCTCGCCGGGGCGGTCATGGCGACGGCGTTCTGGCAACCGGTATGGGCCGACGACACGATCAAGATCGGCGTTCTCCATTCGCTGTCGGGAACCATGGCGATCAGTGAAACCACGCTGAAGGACACCATCCTGATGATGGTGGCGGACCTCAACAGCAGGGGCGGGCTCCTGGGCAAGAAGGTCGAGGCAGTGGTCGTCGACCCGGCCTCCAACTGGCCTTTGTTCGCCGAAAAAGCAGCGGAGCTCCTGGAGAAGGACAAAGTGGTGGCCGTGTTCGGCTGTTGGACCTCGGTGTCGCGCAAATCGGTGCTGCCCGTGTTCGCCAAAGACAATGGGCTGCTCTTCTACCCGGTCCAGTACGAGGGCGAGGAATCCCAGCGCGCCGTGTTCTACACCGGCGCTGCGCCGAACCAGCAAGCGATTCCAGCGGTCGAATATCTGATGGGCAAGGAAGGCGGCTCGGCAAAGCGCTGGGTGTTGGAAGGCACGGACTATGTTTATCCGCGCACGACGAACAAGATCTTGCGCGCCTTTCTCCATCTCCATGGCGTAAGCGACGACGATATCATGGAGAACTACACACCCTTCGGCTTTAGCGATTGGCAAACCGAGGTTGCAGCCATCAAGAAATTCGGCATCGGCCGGGAAGAAGACGGCCGTGGTCTCCACCATCAACGGTGACGCTAACGTCCCGTTCTATAAGGAGTTGGGCAACGAAGGTATCAAGGCGACCGATATTCCTGTGGTGGCGTTTTCGGTCGGCGAGGAAGAGCTCTCCGGGATGGATACCAGAAACCTGGTCGGACATCTGGCGGCCTGGAACTATTTCGAGTCGGTAAAGACGCCGCTAGAACGCCGGGTTCATCAAACAGTGGCATGCCTTCATCAAGAATGACAAACGCACCACCAACGATCCGATGGAGGCCCACTATATCGGCTTTAAGATGTGGAGCCAGGCGGTGCTGCAAGCGGGCACGACCGATGTTGACGCGGTGCGCCAGGCGATGATCGGACAGCGGGTCAAAAACCTCACCGGAAGCTGGGCCGAAATGCTCCCCAACCATCACCTGACCAAGCCGGTGCTGATCGGCGAAATCCGTCCTGACGGCCAGTTCACGGTGGTGTGGAAGACGCCGAAGCCGGTGCCCGGTGAGGCGTGGGCGTCGAAATATCTCGCCGAGGATAAGGGCAAGGTTGCCAATTGGACTTTCCCCTGGGTCTGCGAGAGCTGCACCTCGCCGACCGAGAAGGCTTACGAATAGTAATGACGGTTGGGACCGGCCCTGGTGTGAGGGCCGGTCCGCCGGCTTTGTTGGTAGGCGGGCGATGATCCAGTCGGCTGCGGCTTTCCCTTTTCGCTTTGGTGCCGCTGCTGCTCTCGGTTCAGATCGGGGTCGCTGCCGGCGGCGACCAGACCAAGCTCGCGACGCTGGTGCAGCAGCTCGGCGCTGATGATTTCGACCAGAAAATTGGCGCCGTCGGCGCGCTCGCGGCCCTTGGCGATGGGCGCGTTGTCAAGGTTCTGCGGGCGCTCGAAAACGGCGATCTCTATGTTACCAAGGACAAGAGGGTTGTTCTTGCGCAGCAGGATGGCGATAATTTCGCGACCTCCGATCCGATCAGCGGGGCGAAGATCGGCACCGCAACTTCGGACGACATCGACCAGATCATCGTCAACAACCGGGTGCGCGAGGTTATCGACGCCGCGCTCGGGGCGCTCAACCTCTTCAGTCCGAATCGCGATGACCGGCTCGCGGCGGCCCTCGATCTAGTCAAGCATCCTTCGCCCTCGAGCGTGCCCGCTTTGCAAAAAGCATTCGCGGCCGAGCGAGACGCCGAAATCAAGCAGAATTTGACGCTGGCGCTCGCCGGCGCGCGGCTCAAGTCGCCCGACAAGAAGGTCCAGCTCGCGGCGATCGCGGAATTGTCGCGATCAACGGATCCCGCAATTTTCAATATTCTCTCGGCGTTGCATGACGGCGGGAACCTCGATCCCGATGTGCGCCGCGCAGACGAAGGCGCTCTGGCAGCAATGGCGCAGCGGCTCCAGCTCGTCCGCTATCGGCATGACGCTGTTCGAGGGTTTGTCGCTCGGCTCGATCCTGTTGCTGGCCGCGATCGGCCTTTCAATCACCTTCGGGGTGATGGGCGTGATCAACATGGCGCATGGCGAAATGATCATGCTTGGTGCCTATGCGACCTATGTGGTGCAGCAATTGTTTGTCGGCCATCTGCCGGCAAGTTGGCTCGACGCCTATCTTGTCGTGTCGTTGCCTGTGGCTTTCGTTGTGACCGGAATGCTTGGCATCGCGCTGGAGCGTAGCGTGATTCACTTCCTCTACGCGCGGCCGCTCGAGACGCTACTCGCCACGTGGGGCGTGAGCCTGATCCTGCAACAGCTGGTGCGAACCATTTTCGGCTCGCCCAATAAGGCGGTCGACAATCCCTCTTACATGACCGGGGGCTTCGAATCTGATCGGCGGTGCCTTTATCACTTGGAACCGGCTGGTAATTTTGATCTTTTGTTTCTTCGTGCTCGGCGTCTTGGCCTTGGTGCTAAAGCGCACCAGCTTTGGCCTGCACATGCGCGCGGTGACCCAGAATCGCGACATGGCGGCAGCGATGGGCATTCCGACCGCGCGCGTTGACGCCCTGACCTTCGGCCTCGGCTCGGGCATCGCCGGCATCGCTGGCGTCGCACTCTCGCAGATCGGCAATGTCAGCCCCAATCTCGGTACCATCTACATCGTCGACAGCTTCATGGTCGTGGTGTTCGGCGGCGTCGGCAGCCTGTTCGGCACGCTTGCAGGCGCCATGAGCCTGGGCATCGTCAACAAATTGCTAGAGCCGATCTCCGGCGCGGTGCTGGGCAAGGTGGTGGTGTTGGTCGCCATTATCCTGTTTATCCAGCGTCGGCCGCGCGGCCTGTTCGCCTTGCGCGGTCGGGCGGCGGAGAATTAGCTGATGGTGCCGCTTCTGGACCGCCGCGGTTGGATCGGATTTCTGCGGGTCTGGATTGATTGTCATCGTCGGCATTCCGCTCCTCAATACGCTTGGCGACCGATTCGCCGCTGCATCTCGCCGACTATCTCGTGCCCCTGTTCGGCAAATATGCCTGCTACGCGCTTTTGGCGCTGAGCTCTGGATCTGGTCTGGGGCTATGCCGGGATATTGTCGCCTTGGCCACGGCGCGTTCTTCGCGCTCGGCGGCTATGCCATGGGCATGTATCTCATGCGCCAGATCGGCACGCGCGGCGTCTACCAGAATCCCGATCCTGCCGGATTTCATGGTGTTCCTGAACTGGAAGGAACTGCCCTGGTACTGGTACGGCTTCGACCATTTCGCCTTTGCCGCGCTGATGATCATTATGGTGCCGGGCGTTCTCGCTTTCGCGTTCGGGTGGCTTGCCTTCCGCTCGCGCGTGACCGGTGTCTACCTTTCGATCATCACCCAGGCATTGACCTACGCATTGTGGCTCGCCTTTTTCCGTAACGACATGGGTTTCGGCGGCAACAACGGCATGACCGACTTCAAAGACCTGCTCGGGATTCCGTTGCAGACGGCGGCGATGCGGCGCGGGTTATATGTGGCGTCGGTATTAGCGCTGGGGCTCGGGTACCTGCATCTGCCGCTACATCGTGACCTCGAAGCTTGGCCGCTTGTTGCTCGCAGTGCGGGACGCGCAAAGCCGGGTGAGATTCCTCGGCTACTCGGTGGCGCATGCCCAGGTCTTCGTCTTCACCGTTTCCGCCATGCTCGCTGGCGCTGCTGGAGCACTCTATGTGCCGCAAGTCGGCATCATCAACCCAAGTGAATTTTCGCCCGCCAATTCGATCGAGGTCGCGATCTGGGTTGCGGTCGGCGGCCGCAGCACGCTGGTTGGCGCAATGATCGGTGCGGTCGTAATCAATGCCGCCAAAACTTACCTGACGGGTTCGATGCCCGAAGCTTGGCTTTATGTGCTGGGCGCGCTTTTTGTCCTTGTGACACTGGTATTCCCCAGGGGTATCGTCGGCTTCGTCGAGCAAGTGCGCGGCTTGCGCCGCCCCACTACCGCCGAGAAGCTCGCCGATGAAAAGGTGGCGCCATGAGCGTCAGCACCTCGCCGGAGTTCGCGACTTCGCTGCTCTATCTCGATGGTGTCACCGTCAGCTTCGATGGCTTCAAGGCACTCAACGCCCTGTCCTTCGTCATCGATCGCGGCGAGTTACGCTGCATCATCGGCCCCAACGGGGCAGGCAAGACCACGATGATGGATGTCGTCACCGGTAAGACCCGACCCGATGATGGCCAAGTGATCTTCGACGGAAAGGTCGATCTGACGCGTCTTGACGAAGCGGCAATTGCGAATCTCGGCATTGGACGCAAGTTCCAGAAACCGACGGTATTCGAGAATCTCCCGGTCTTCGGCAACCTCGAACTGGCCCGAAAAACCGCGCGTGGTATCATCCCAACGCTGTTCGCGCGTCTCGATGGCAGCGCGCGTGACGAAATCGACGCCATGACCCGCCGCGTCGGCCTTACCGGGCGCGAGCAAATGCTGGCCGGAGCATTGTCTCACGGCCAGAAGCAATGGCTCGAAATCGGCATGCTGTTGATTCAAGACGCGCAGCTCTTGCTGCTGGACGAGCCGGTCGCCGGCATGACCGACCCCGAAACCGAAGCGACCGCAGAACTCGTTCGTTCGCTCGCCGGCCAACGCACGGTCGTGGTGGTCGAGCACGATATGGAGTTCGTGCGTAGCCTAGCCGCTCGCGTCACCGTGCTCCATGAAGGCTCCGTGCTGGCCGATGGCTCGATCGATTTTGTCGCAGAATCACCAGGGCGTCATCGACGTCTATCTCGGCCGGTGACCGTGCTGGTCGCAGAAAACATCGAGCTCTACTACGGCGCCAGCCATATTCTGCGCGATGTCGGCATCGCCGCCGAACCGGGTAACATCACCTGCGTTCTCGGTCGCAACGGCGTCGGCAAGACAAGTCTGATGCGTGCGCTAATGGGGTTGCAGCCAATCCGCTCGGGCCGAATCGTATGGGAAGACTCTCGACATCACTGCATTGAAGCCGCACGAACGGTCGCGCCGCGGTCTGGCGCTGGTCCCGCAAGGCCGCGAAATTTTCCCTCGATTGACGGTGCAGGAAAATCTTCAGACCGGCTTCGCACCGTTGCCGCGATCCGACCGCGTGATCCCTGACGAAATCTTCGAACTGTTTCCCGTGCTGAAGCAGATGCTCAAGCGGCGCGGCGGCGACCTTTCAGGCGGCCAACAACAGCAGTTGGCGATCGCCCGCGCCCTGGTTACGCGGCCGCGCCTTCTTATTCTCGACGAGCCGACCGAGGGCATCCAGCCCTCCATCATTAAGGAGATCGAGCGTGTTATCCGCCAATTGGCGCGGCGCGGCACCATGGCCATTGTCCTCGTCGAGCAATATTTCGAGTTCGCGCATGCCTTGGCCGATCGCTACGTCGTCATGGAGCGCGGCGAGGTGGTATTGTCGGGTCGGGCCGACGACATGGTGGAGCACGATGTCCGCCGCTACCTCACGGTTTGAGGTCGCCACCGCGCTGACGCACCTTTCCGCCGCGCCCCTTCAGCGGGGCGATGGCGCGGTGGAACTGACATTTGCGCGGCGCGGCTCCGCCACGCGGGTCGTCCAACTCTTCCATCGTGTGCCGTGTGCGGTGGGCTACCATCGGGCTCACTTTAATAGGATTTCGACTTGTCTTAGCGGATCGCACGGTCAGCAGTGAAGGCGATCGCTGCCCGGCGTCGTTGCAGCACGGCTCTCAGTCTGGGGAGCGAGCGTCGCGCCGTTTGGGAACGGCTCTCGAAGTCGAAACGCTGTGGGCGGTGGTGGGGGCGCAGGTACGACGGTCCTGCCTGCCACCGTTGCGCTCAACCAAAGTAAAATGACCAGCCAGTGGCCGCTCGACGCGCGTTCTAGCCGGCGGCGTGCCCGCGTGACCGGCCATCAATAGACCGATCGCCCCGCCACCAAGTGATGAGCAACAGTGCGGCGAACAAGGCGACGAGCAACATCGCGATGCCATGGGGATTCCACAAATCCATGGCTGCGCCGCCCAGGATCGGCCCGATCAATGCTCCGGTGCCGTAGGCGATGACCAGGGCGGCATTGGCATTAACGAGGTCCGCACCCTGGAAGCGATCGCCGATGGTGGCAAGAGCGATCGGATACAGTCCCGTGGTGAAGCCGCCCCAAAGCATCAGCACGATTGCCAATGATGGCGCGTGCGCAGCAAGCGCCGGCAGCGCCGCGGCGCCGACCATGCCGAGCCCAGCGCAGACACGCATCGTGACCGCGCGGCCAGCTACATCGGAGAGAAGCCCAACCGGGATCTGGAACAGGATTGCTCCGATAAATACCGGCGAAATCAACGCCGCCGCTGCTGCTAAAGAGAGACCGGCGCGCTCGCCCCAGACCGGTAATAGCGTCACCGTCGTCCCCTCATACATGGCGAAAAGAACGACGATCATCACAACCGGCTTCATTCGCATCATCATTTCCAACGGATGCGGGCCGGGGAGATCGGATTTGCCACCCCCGCCCTTAACTCCCAGCAATGGCAGCGTGGCGAAGGTCGTGATTGCGGCGCAAGCGATGAAGGGCGACCAGCCCGCAGTGCCGGTTTGCGACAACACGATCGGTCCGATCGCGAATCCAGCCGATAGCGCTGCCGCGTAGATGCCCATCGTGCGACCACGGCCTTCGTCGCCGGCCAATTGGCTGATCCAGGCCTCGGTCGCGGCGAAGATCGCGGAGCCGACGAGGCCCCCGAAAAAGCGCAGCGCGAACCAAGCAAAGAGATTGTCTGATGTTTTCAGCAACAAGAAAAATACGGTGTTCAACGGGACTGCCGTCAGGACACAGTGTTTGAATCCGAAACGCGCGACCAATCGAGGCACCGACAGCGGTCCCAACACGACACCGATAAAACTCGCAGCGGCATTGAGGCCGGTGAGCGACGAATCGATGCCGCGTCCCTCCAGCATCAGCGACAGGAGCGGGCCTGAAATGCCGATGCCGATGCCGAACACAGCGATCGAAGCTATCGCGGCGGCGAGTCCCCAGCGCCGCTCGGCGCCTGTCATCCTAATTCCACTCAAATAATCTTTCGAACCAAGGTTTCCTCGGCGTCGGTACCAGCTTCCCGTTGCTCGGTTGATAGTTCGTTATCTCAGGCGCCACGGGTAATTCGCGGATGTTCCAGCCACCGCCCAGCGCCGAGATCAACGCCACCGAAGCGGTCAGCCGGTTCTGCAAAATGGTCAGCGCCGCTTCTTCGTTGGTCAGCGCGGTGGTTTGGGCGACGATCACACTGGTGTAGGCAACGGTACCGGCGAGATATTGATTGAGCGTCAGCCGTTCGGCCTCGCGCGCATCCCTGACCGTGGCGTCCTCGGCCACCGCCTGCTCGGCCAGGATGCGCAACGCGGCGAGTTCGTCCTCGACCTGCTGGAACGCGGTCAGGACGGTCTGGCGATAGCTCGCGATGTCTTCTTCGTAGGTGGCCCGGGCCTGCTTCCACCATTGCGCGCGCGCAGAGCCGGCGTCGAATACGGTCTCGCTGACCGACGAGCCAATCGCCCAGGCGGCGTTCGACGCGCTGAAGAGATTGCTCAGCAATCGTGCTCGCGACACCGAGCGAGGCCGTCAGCGTGATGTCGGGATAGTAGGCGGCAACGGCGATGCCGATCTGCTCGTTCGCCGCCGCCATCGTGCGTTCCGCCGCGGCGATGTCAGGGCGGCGCTCCAGGAGGCTCGAGGGCACGCCTGGCGGCATACCGGCACGCGGTTCGGCATCGTCGCGACCTTGATGGCGAAATCGCCCGGAGGCTTTGCCGACCAGAACCGCGATCGCATGTTCAAGTTGCGCACGCGCGACGCCGGTGTTGATGGCTTGCGACTGGGTTTGTTCAAGTTGTGTCTTGGCCTGCAGCACTGCCGACAGCGCGGCATTGCCGACGGCAATTGATTCTGCGTGATCTTCAGCGATTTGGTGAAGGCGATGACTGCGGTGTCCAACAGCCGCCTCTGTTCGTCGGTTGCGCGCAAGGTGAAATAGTCGGTGGCAAGAGCTGGCCTGTGCGGAAAGCCGAGCCGCGGCGAGGTCGGCGGCGCTGGCCTGCGCATTCGCCTCCTGACTCGGCGATGGTGCGCCGGATCTTGCCCCAAATGTCAGGCGTCCAGCTTGCGGCGCTGTTCAAGCTGAACAGATTGCCGGTGCCGAGGCTGGTGCGGCCGGTGGCGAGGGCAGTGCTTATGGTGGACGGTGCGCAACGGGACCGGAGCGTTGTGCCGCGCCGCAGACCGTGCCGGTCGGATAGAGTTGTGCTTCGGCTTGCGCCACGAGCGACAGCGCTACGCGGTAAGCGGCTTCGGCCTGCTTCAGGTTCTGGTTCGAAATGTCGATCTGCGCGTTCGAGCCCGTCGAGCACCGGGTCGTCATAGACCGACCACCACGGCTGATTGGCGCCGGCCTCACGCGGCGTCGCCAGCTTCCAGCCGCTTCAAATCCTTGTATGCGTCGCAGGATTGGCGCCGACGGGCCGGACATAATCGGGGCCGACTTTGCATGAGGCGAGCGAGCAGCGCCACGACCGCGAATGAAACCGATGCGCGCGCTCATTCGCCCGGCTCCGGCAAACGGCGTCGGGCTGGATGCGCCAACGGCGCGTACTCCACAGGCGGAAACGGTCGAGATAGAGATAGATCACCGGCGTGGTGTAAAGCGTCAGCGCCTGGCTGACGATCAACCCGCCGACGATGGAAATGCCCAAGGGCTGGCGCAGTTCGGCGCCGTCGCCGCCGCCGAGCGCCAAGGGCAACGCGCCCAGCATCGCCGCCGCCGTCGTCATCATGATCGGGCCGGAAGCGCAGAAGACAGGCGTGATAGATCGCGTCCTCGGTCTTCATTCCTTGCTCGCGCTCGGCATGGAGCGCGAAGTCGATCATCATGATCGCGTTCTTCTTGACGATGCCGATCAGCAGAATAACGCCGACCAGCGCGATGATGCTGAATTCCGCGCCGAACAGCATCAGCGCCAGCACCGCGCCGACCCCCGCCGAGGGCAGGGTCGACAGGATCGTGATCGGATGGATGTAGCTCTCATACAGCACGCCGAACACGATGTAGATCGTGACCAGCGCCGCCAGGATCAGGATCGGCTCGTTGGCGAGCGAGGCCTGAAACGCCGCCGCGGTGCCTTGGAAGCTGCCATGGATCGATCGCCGGCACGCCGATCTGGTTCATGGTCTGGTCGATGGCCGTGACGGCGTCGCTGAGCGATTTGCCCGGCGGCAGGTTGAACGACACCGTGGCGGCGACGAACAGTCCTTGATGGTTGACCGAAAGCGGCGTGTTGCCGGGGCCGAAATGGCTGAAAGCGGCGAGCGGCACCATGGTCTCGGTGAAGGTGCTGACCGCGGAGCCGGTCGAGGCCACGCCGTGGCCGGAGACGGCGATCGACGTTGGACGCCTGGTTGCGCACCGCCGTGACGCCAAGTGACGGCGCCGTGCCGCCCGTTGCGCTACTGGCGGCGCTGACCCAGCGCGGGTGCGACCAGCGATTGGGTGCTTGCGGTGCCGCCGATGGCGCCGCCGGAAGTGCTGACATAGATGTCGTTCAGCATCTCGGGGCTTTGCCAATATTGCGGCGCCGCTTCCATAACGACGTGGTACTGGTTAAGCGCGTTGTAGATCGTCGAGACCAGCCGCTGGCCAAACACGTCATAGAGCGTATTGTCGATCGCGCTGGTGGTGAGGCCGAGCCGCGATGCGGTCAGGCGGTCGATGATGAGATCAGTTTCAAGCCCCTTATCCTGCTGGTCGATATTGACGTCCTGCAGCATCGGGCATCTTTTGCAGCGCCTCGAGAATTTGCGGCGACCAATCCTGCAAGGTTGCGAGATCGTCGGCCTGAAGCGTGTACTGATATTGCGCGTTGCTTTGCCGGCCGCCGACGCGGATGTCCTGGACCGACTGGAAGAATAGCCGGCCGCCGGCGACGCTCGGCGGTCTCACTGGCGCAGCCGAGCGATGATCTGGTCGGCCGATTCTGTGCGCTGCGACAGCGGCTTCAGCGACACGAAGACGAAACCGCCATTGGTCGAATAGCCGCCGGTGAAACCCGCCACCGAATGCAACGCCCGGATCTTTGCGGACAATGTTGACAAGCTGCGATGAATTTCTTGACGCATCAATTGGAAAGAGATCGCCTGGTCCGCCTGAATGCCGCCGATTAGCCGACCCGTGTCCTGTTGCGGGAAGAAGCCCTTCGGAGATGACGATGTAGAGAAAGATATTGAGCGCGATCGTCGCCAATAGAACCAGGGCTGTCAGGCACAGAGTAGCGCAAGGCGAAAGCCCAGCGTTCGCGCGTAGAAATTCAGCATCGCCTGGAACGCCCGCTCGGCAATGCGCGCGAACGCGCCCGGCGTGCGCGGTCGGTCTTGATGCGGACGCAGGATCTTGGCGCACATCGTCGGCGTCATGGTCAAGCGACACGATCAACGACACCATGACTGCGATCGACAACGTGATTGCGAATTCCGCGAACAGCCGGCCGACAATGCCACCCATCAGCAGAATCGGGATGAATACCGCGACCAGCGAAGTACTCATCGACAGGACCGTGAAGCCGACCTCGCGCGCGCCCAAAAGCGCCGCGTCGAGTGCGCGCCATGCCGGATTCAATATGACGCTCAATATTTTCAACGACGACAATGGCGTCATCGACGACAAAACCGGTCGCCACTGTCAGTGCCATCAGTGAGAGGTTGTCGAGACTGAATCCCAGCAGGTACATGGCACCGAAGGTGCCCATCAGCGAGATCGGTACCGCGACCGCCGGAACAACGCTGGCACGCGGGACTGCGCAGGAAAAAAAAGACGACCAGCCATACCAGGCACACGGCGATCATCAGCGTACGCTCGACGTCCTTCAACGACGCGCGAATAGTGACGGTACGATCCGAAACCACGGCGAGATCGATGTCGTGCGGCATCGCGGCGGCGAGCTGCGGCAACAGCGCGGTTACCCGATCCACGGTGTCGATGATGTTGGCGCCGGGTTGACGATAAAGGATCACCAGCACCGAAGGCTTGCCATTGGCGAGCCCCTGATTGCGGATGTTCTCGACCGAATCGGTAACGTCGGCAAGCTGGTCGAGCCGAACCGCCGCTCCATTGCGATAGGCGACCACGAGGCCCTTATATTGGGCGGCGACGGTCGCTTGGTCGTTTGTGTAAAGCTGATAGTGTCGATCGCCCGGCTCGATCGATCCCTTGGGGCTGTTGGCATTGGCGGCCGCCAGCGAGGCGCGCACATCTTCCGGGCCGATCCGATATTTGAACAGGGTGTTGGGGTTGAGATCGACACGCACTGCGGGCAGCGAACTACCGCCCAGCGTGACTTGTCCGATACCGTTTACCTGCGACAGTTTCTGGGCCAGCACGTTCGATGCCGCATCATAGAGCTGGCCTTGCGTCTTGGTATCGGAGGTTAGCGCCAGAATCAAAACCGGGGCGTCGGCCGGGTTGACCTTTCGATAGGTCGGGTTGGTCCGCAGGGTGGTCGGCAGATCCGCGCGTGCCGCGTTGATCGCGGCTTGCACGTCGCGGGCCGCACCGTCGATGTTGCGGTTGAGATCGAATTGGATGGTGATACGGGTGACGCCGACGGAGCTCTGCGACGTCATTTCGGTGACGTCGGCGATGACGCCCAAATGACGCTCGAGCGGAGTCGCCACGCTCGACGCCATGTTTGCCGGGCTAGCGCCCGGCAGTTGCGCCATGACTTGGATCGTGGGAAAATCAACCTGCGGCAGCGGCGAGACCGGCAGCAAAAAAAAAGCCACCGAGCCGGCCAATGCGACACCTGCGGTGAGTAAGGCGGTCGCGACCGGGCGTGCGATAAAGGGCGCCGAAAGATTTATTCTGCTGGAGACGGAGCTTGCGCCGCGTCACGGCCCCAGATGCGACGTGCAGCGTTATCGAACACCAGGTAGATCACCGGGGTCGTGAACAGCGTCAGCAATTGGCTCAAGAGCAAACCGCCAAAGATCGCGACGCCCAATGGGCGGCGCAATTCCGATCCGGCGCCGCTACCGATCATTAGCGGTACGGCGCTAAGCAGCGCCGCCATGGTCGTCATCAGAATCGGGCGAAAACGCAACAGGCTCGCCTGATAAATTGCCTCGCGCGGCGACTTCCCCTCACGGCGCTCGGCGTCGAGCGCGAAGTCGATCATCATGATCGCGTTCTTCTTGACGATGCCGATTAACAGGATGATGCCGATGATCGCGACGATGTCGAGGTCGCTGCCATCGATCATCAGTGCGATCAGCGCACCGACGCCGGCAGAGGGCAACGTCGAGAGAATCGTGATCGGATGAACGAAGCTCTCGTAGAGCACGCCCAGGATGATGTACATCGTCACAATTGCGGCAAGGATCAGCAGCAATTCGTTGCTGAGTGACGCTTCGAAAGCCAGCGCTGCTCCCTGGAAACTGGTAAAAAGACTGGTTGGTAGGCCGAGATTGGCTTCTGCACGCTGAATTGCGTCAACCGCAGCGCCCAGTGACGAATTGGGAGCGACGTTGAAGGAAATCGTCACCGCCGGAAACTGACCGAGATGATCGATCCGAAGCGGCGCTACCTGTTCGGACACTTTTGAGATCGCCGTCAGCGGCACTTGGCCGAGTCCGTTCGAGGTCGAACCCGCGGTCGAGGATGGCAGATAGATCGCGCTAAGTGAGGTTAGCGTTGTCTGCAGGTCAGGCCGTGCTTCGAGAATGACACGATATTGATTGGTTTGGGTGAAGATGGTCGTGACGATGCGCTGGCCGTACGCGTCGTATAGCGCGTTGTCCACCGTCGCCATGGTGATGCCGAATCTTGCCGCAGTGTCACGGTCGACCGTAATGAACGCGCTCAAGCCGTTGTTTTCGGCGTTGCTGGCGACATCTTCCAGTTCTGGCAACTGCCGCAATGCTTGCACGATCTTCGGTGACCAGGCCGCGAGCTCGGTTGCGTTGGCGTCCTCAAGCACAAATCGGTACTGCGTTTTGGATATGGTGGAATCGATGGTCAGGTCCTGCACCGGCTGCATGTATAGGCGCATGCCGGCGACGTCCGCGGTCGCGCGGTTGAGCCGGCGGATGACGTCGCTGGCGTTCGTCGCGCGCTCGTCTTTCGGTTTGAGATTGATCAGGAAGCGGCCGTTGTTAAGCGTGGTATTGGTGCCGTCGACGCCGATAAAGGAAGTGAGACTGACGACATCAGGGTCTTTCAACACGATCTGGGCCAGCTGCTCCTGCCGGCGAGCCATCGCGGAAAAGGACACGGTTGGGTCGGCCTCCGAAATGCCCTGAATCAGGCCGGTGTCCTGCACCGGAAAGAACCCCTTGGGGATGACGATGTAGAGCAGCGCCGTTACCGCCAATGTGATGAGGAATACCATCATGGTGATGAATTGATGATCGAGCACCCATTCGAGACGGCGGCCATAGAAGTCGATGCCGGACTGGAACCACGCTTGCGACTTGCGAGCGACCCAACCGTGCTCCTGCTCCGGTACACGCCTCAGCAACTTGGCACAAAGCATCGGTACCAGGGTCAATGATACGACCGCCGAAATCACGATGGTCACGGCCAGGGTGATGGCGAACTCGCGGAAGAGACGGCCGACCACATCGCCCATGAACAGCAAAGGGATGAGGACGGCGATCAACGAGATAGTCAGCGAAATGATGGTGAAGCCGATCTGCGCCGAGCCTTTGAGCGCGGCCTGCAGCGGCGGCTCGCCTTCCTCAATATAGCGCGAGATGTTCTCGATCATCACGATGGCGTCGTCGACCACGAAACCCGAAGCGATGGTGAGCGCCATCAGCGACAGATTGTTCAGGCTGAAACCTAAGAGATACATGATGCCGAAGGTGCCGACGAGAGAGAGCGGCACCGAAAGGCTCGGGATGATGGTTGCACGAATGCTGCGCAGAAACAGGAACATCACCAGGACGACCAACGCCACTGCGAGGGTGAGCTCGAATTCGACGTCGGAAACCGAGGCGCGGATCGTCGTCGTGCGGTCAGTGACGATGCTGACGTCGATCCCTGCCGGCAGCGATGCGTCGAGCGACGGCAGCAATTGCTTGACACCGTTGACCACCGCAATGACGTTGGCACTAGGCTGCCGCTGAATATTGACGATGATCGCGGGCGTGGTGTTGATCCATGCTGCGAGTTTGCTGTTCTGCGCACCGTCGATCACCGTCGCGACGTCGGTCAGCATTACCGGTGCGCCATTCTGATAGGCAATTACGATCTTGCGAAAATCCGAGGCGCTCGAAAGCTGGTCATTGGCGTTGATAGTGTAGGAGCGGGTTGGCCCGTCGAAATTGCCTTTGGGCCCATCGACGGTCGCATTCGAAATGGTGGTGCGCAGATCGTCGAGATTGAGTCCATGGGCCGCAAGCGCGCGCGGGTCAGCCCGGATGCGCACCGCCGGCTGTTGGCCGCCACTGATGGTGACGAGGCCGACGCCTGGAAGCTGGGAGATCTTTTGCGCCAGCCTCGTGTCAGTCAAATCCTGGACCTGAGTCAGCGGTATGGTCTGCGACGTCACCGCCAAAGTCAGCACCGGCGCATCGGCCGGATTGACTTTGGCATAGATAGGCGGCGCCGGCAGATCGGCCGGCAACAGATTGCCGGCCGCATTGATCGCTGCTTGCACCTCCTGCTCGGCGACGTCGATGTTGAGGTCGAGGGAGAATTGCAGCGTAATCACGGAAGCGCCGCCGGAGCTCGTTGACGACATTTGCGATAGGCTCGGCATCTGGCCGAATTGCTCTTCGAGCGGCGCAGTGACCGACGTCGTCATTACCTCCGGGCTGGCGCCGGGATAGAGCGTTTGCACTTGGATGGTCGGGTAGTCGACTTCGGGCAGTGCTGACAGAGGGAGAAAGCCGAAAGCGACCATGCCCGCAAGCAGGATAGCCACCATCAGGAGTGAGGTCGCGACCGGGCGGAGAATAAAGGGTTGAGACGGACTCATAGCGCCAGCCTAGCTACGGGCCATTGCTTTTGCTCGGTTGAGTTGTCGGCTGAGTGAGCGTGTCAGGCGGGGCGTTGTAACCCGGGCCCTTGCTATTGCCAATCGGCGGGGTCTTGCCTTTGAGCGAACTGCTGCTGCCGACATTGGAGCCTTCAGCCTGCATCGGCGTCGCCATTGCGGCGCCGCCGGCGCCGGTGCCGGCCGCCCCGGTGGCCGCAGCGCGGCGGCGACCGCCGCGACCGATTCCGGGTCTGGCATTGGCTTGCGGAATGGCGACGATGGAACCGTCCCGCAACCGGTCGGCACCGTCGACCACAACTTTGTCGCCAACTGACAAGCCGGAGAGCACGGCCACTCTTTCGCCTTGCACGGGACCGAGCCTCACCTTGGTGACGGCAACCTTGTTGTCAGGCAGGATTTTGAAGACGAAGGTGCCAGGTGCGCCACGCTGGATCGCGGCGGTGGGCGCAATCACCACGTCTTTAAGCGAGTCGATCAGCAGTTGTGTGTTGACGAATTGCTGCGGGAACAGCGCTAGATCGTCATTGCCGAACTCCGCCTTGAACTTGACCGTGCCGGTGGTTGGGTCGATCTGGCTGTCGATAGCGAAAAGCGTGCCTTCTCCCAGTTTCATCGTGCCACTGCGATCGTAGGCCGTCACCGGAAGCTTTGCTCCGCTCGCAATCCGCTTTTGAATCTGTGGCAGAAAATCCTGGGCGACTGGGAAGATCACCGTGATTGGCTGTAGTTCCGTCAGGACGGTGATGCCGGTCGACGACGCGGTCTGGACATAGTTGCCCACATCGACAAGCCGTAGGCCCACCTTGCCGGTGACCGGCGAGACGATGTGGCAATAGACGAGATTGAGTTTGGCGCTATCGATCGCCGCCTGGTCAAGTTTGACGGTGCCTTCATACTGCTTGACGAGATAGAGTTGATCGTCGGCCTGTTGCTGCGCGATCGAATTCTGTTTGGCCAGCTTCTGATAACGCGCCAGGTCGATTTTTGCGCCCTGGAGCAGCGCCTGATCGCGCAGCAATGTTGCCTCGGCCTGTTCCAGCGCGACTTGGTAGGGACGCGGATCGATCTGCGCAAGAAAATCGCCTCTCTTGACGATCTGTCCCTCTTTGAAGCCGATCGCAACCAGCTCGCCGTTGATTTGCGTCTGCACCGTCACCGTCGCGAGTGGTGTTACCGTGCCGAGCCCGTTGAGCGTGATGTCGATGTCTCCCTTGGATACCGTCGCGGCCCCCACAGGTTGCGGGGCGGTGGTCTGGAAGCGGCCGCGACTGCCTGCGGCAGTAGTCGCCGTCACAGGCTGGCTACCCGGTGCGCGGCGCTGCGCTTGCGGCGCAAGACGCGGCCCAAGCCACCAATGCCATCCCGCTGCCAACAGCAGCACGAGCACCAGAAAAGCCAGGAGACGCCCCAGCCAGCGCCGTCGCGGCGGCGGCGGGGACTGCGGTTGCGTTGAATTGACCATACTCTCCTAGCGCGATCTCTCCTGGCGCGTCGTCGTTTTGCCCCCCGCCGTCGGCGCGATCGGACGGCGGACCGCTGGCCCGCCACATTTGCCGTTGAATCGTCTCCGTCGTAAAGGCAAGAAACGACGGGGCTGGAAGGCGGTGCAGGCTGTTGCGATCGAGGGGTTCTAGGCGAGCCTGCGATCCGCCATCCCCGGCCGTTCGATCGATTACCAGCAGGGGTGAGTCTATCATGTTTCCGCCGCGCCGGATCGTCTGCCTTACCGAGGAAACCGTCGAGACGCTTTATCTGTTGGGCCGGGCGGATTCGATCGTTGGCATTTCTGGCTATACGGTGCGCCCGCCCCAAGCGCGGCGCGAAAAGCCGCGCGTCAGCGCCTTTACATCGGCCGATATTCCCAAGATCGAGGCGTTGCGACCCGATCTGGTGTTAGCATTTTCCGATCTGCAAGCGGATATCGTCACCGACCTGATTCGGCGCGGCATGGCCGTACACGCCTTCAACCAGCGCGATATAGCCGGTATTCTTGATATGATCCGAACCGTGGGGGCCCTTACCGGTGCGCAGAACGAAGCAGAGCGGCTTGCCGACCGGCTCAGGAGACGGATCGAAAGGGCGCGCACTGACGCCACTCGCCTTGAGGCTAGACCGCGCATCTTTTTCGAAGAATGGGACGAGCCGCTTATTTCCGGGATTCGCTGGGTCTCAGAACTGATCGAGATCGCGGGCGGCATCGACGTTTTCGACCAGCGTTCGCATGGCACATCGGCGCGGGACCGCATCGTGATTGCCGCAGATGTCATCGCCGCAGCGCCCGACATCATCATCGGCTCATGGTGCGGCAAAAAGTTCCGGTCGGAGAAGGTGGCGGCGCGACCGGGATTTGCGGCAGTGCCGGCGGTGCGCCACAGCGCAATCTACGAAATCAAATCATCACTGATTTTGCAGCCCGGGCCGGCAGCGCTGACCGATGGGTTACGAGAGATCGAGGCCATCATCGGCAGGTGGGCGGCCGATCACCCGGCCTAGAGCAAGCCAATACCAGGCCGCGACGTGTGCCCTTTTGCAGGCGATGGCAACTCCTACCGTTGCTATTATCCGGCGCTCATCCGTAAAAGAAAGGCGCGGAGCGACTTCTCGGGATCGCTCGGAAAGCGCTCGTCGAGAACCTCAAGCCGGTCGATACGGTCGATGCGGAAGCTGCGGAAATCGAGGCGCAGCTCGCACCACGCCACCACCGTCCATACGCCGCCCCAGAAATAGAGGCCGAGCGGACGGATGCGGCGTTGGCTGGGGCCGCCATCCTCGCGGCGGTAGTCAATCGCAGCCACTTGTTGGCCGCGGATCGCGTCGTTGAGCCGGTCGATGCGCCGCCTTATGGCGTCAGGGACGCGGTGGCCCGGCGCATAGAGATGCGTGCGCTCGACTCGTTCGCGCAAATCGGGCGGCAGCACCGCGCCAATCTTCTTGAGCGCTTCACGCGCCGATTCCGCAAGTTGCGCGCCGCCCCAACCCTCGACCATGCGGGTGCCGAGGACAATCGCCTCCATCTCGCCGCGGCTGAACATTAAAGGCGGCAGATCGAAACCGTGGCGCAGCACATAACCGACGCCGGCCTCACCATCGATCGGCACGCCCGACGCTTGCAGATCGCGGATATCGCGATAGACCGTGCGATCCGAGATTTCGAGCTTCTCAGCAAGCTTGCGTGCGGTAAGGAGGCGGCCGCCCCGCATGAGCTGGACGATCTGAAAGAGGCGGTCGGCACGTCGCATCTGGGCCGCGTCGCGTCAGGGCACGGGACGGTCACGCGCAGTGCGCGCCCAAACGATCCTCACCGCGGAGGCTTTGGCGACACGACCGCCGGGGTGCTTGTCCACGCGCTTTCTTCCTCCAAGGAGCCGCAGCTTCGCAACAAATTGACCACCCGCGATACGGCTGACCAAAGAAACAGCCGCCCCTGCCGCCGCCTCCGCGCCATTAATGCGCACCGATCTCCCGCCCTTTTGTCTCGGTTCTCGCCAGCATGATCGTCATGGTATCATCCTCCTCCGGTGAGGCGAGATTCCCGCTTCCGACTAGCGCAAGCGAGTGACGGTGATCATCGATGCGACCAGAAAATCACCCCCACCCGATGCTCGCGCTGGCTCGTCGGCGTCCCCCACGCACTGCCCGGGGATGGCTTACCGAGCCCTTGCTTCAGAGTGAATGCAGTCCGACCCGGTTGCCTTCGCTGTCGAGGATATGTGCGTAGGCGCCCATACCCGGCAGCACGGTTTTGGGGAAAGCGATCTCGCCGCCAGCTCCCTCGACGCGGGCCAGCACCGCATCGAGCTGGCCGTCACAATCGATATAGATAACGGTGCCGCGCGTCTGGCCGGGCTCGTAGGGGGCGCCATTCACGATGGCACCCGAAACCGCGGGCTGCTGGTAAGGAAACACGGCCATTTTCATCGGACCCATCGCCTCTCGCTTCAACGTCTTGGCGAAAATCTTCTCGTAGAACCCCACGGCTCGGTTGAAATCGCTCGATGGAATTTCGAACCAGGAAACGACGTTGTTGGTGCTCATCGGCTCTCGCTCCATTGCCGCCGGAATGGCGGTATGGAGACGCTAACAGACCCCTCCTGACAACGTGCTGTCAGGAGATCTCACAGCGACACAAAAATCAATGAGACCATGGACCGGCAAGCGCGCAACCCTATCGCGCAACCCTATACTGTCGTCGCTCCTTACGGCATTCCGGCGATCAGTTTGCCGCCACCGACAGCACCGGTATCAGCGGCCACAAAGGTGATATCGGGCTCAGATGCAGGGGCCGATCAACTTTGCCGCACCACAAATGTCGACCTCCGGGTCGACGTCTGAATAACGAGAAAAAGTCATCAACAAGCAGCACGTGCAATTCTTTTTGTGGCATACCAATAAGATGAGTTGCTACCGCAGGGATGGTTGCGGACCATCACATCGCATGCGATCGATATGGCTTGCCGCAATACTTTCTTTGACGGCTTGCGCGCAAGCTCAGCAATGGGGTGCCGTGCAACCGGCACCGCAGAAAGCTGCGCAACCCGGGGGCAAAGTCGATCTCCACCTCGATCCAGGATGTCCCCTTGGTGCGACGGTGCAGCAAGGTCTCAATGTCGTCGAAGAGAGCTGCCGGCCGTCGCCCCGGACCAATCCCCCCGGTCCTGTCGGCACGTCGAAGCCGTAGCCTGCTGGGCTGTGCATGAGACCCGGTAGGTCACGTGATAGTATTGCACACGCATAGAGTGATATAGGCGTGCGGTTTTGGCCGACGATGACGACGATCAGGAGACGCATGATCGCGACCGCGCGTATGGGGCGGCCCATGTTCATGCGCCGCCAAATTTTGGGCGCGCGTTCGCCTACGGCATCGCCCTCAATCTTGCCTATCTACTAGCCGAAGCCGCATTTGGCATTGCCGCCAATTCGTTGGCGCTGATTTCGGATGCCGCGCACAATCTTGGCGATGTGCTTGCTCTTGGGACTGCCTGGGGTGCTGCCGTCCTCGCCGACCGCCGACCCACCGCCCGATACACCTATGGGCTGCGGCGCACATCGATCTTGGCTGCCCTCGTCAACGCGGCGGCGTTGCTGATCGTCACCGGTGGCATTGCCTGGGAAGCAATCCTGCGTTTGTGGGCGCCATCACCGGCGCACGCCATCACCATCATCCTGGTCGCAGCGGCTGGCATTGTCATCAATGGCGGCACCGCTTTGTTGTTCATGTCGGGCAGCAAAAAGGACCTAAATCTCCGCGCAGCGTTCCAGCATATGATGGCGGACGCGCTCGTCGCTTTGGGCGTCGTCGCGGCGGGCATCATAATTATGTTGACCGCATGGCGCTGGCTCGATCCGGCCGTCAGTCTGGCGGTCAGCGCGATCATTGTCGCAGGCACCTGGTCATTGCTGCGCGAAGCACTCAACCTCTCGCTCGACGCCGTGCCGGAAGGCATCGAACGCGAGAGCGTCAACCGCTATCTCAGCGAGTTGCCCGGCGTGCTCGAGGTCCACGACCTGCATATTTGGGGCCTAAGCACCACGGAGACAGCGCTAACGGCGCACCTTATCTGCAGTCCTGCTGTAGAGAGCGAATCCTTGTTGCCGAAGATTTGCGCAGAGGTCAGGCGCCGCTTCAGCATCGGGCATGTGACGATTCAGCTGGAAACCGAGGAGGTGGCGCGGCAATGCGAATTGAGACCCGACCACGTCGTGTGACAGCAATCGGCACCGGGGGCTAACCGGCACGGGGGCGTTGCGCAGCGGACTTTAGCCTGGCAGCCAGCCAATGCGATCGCCTCGCGATCAGGTTTTTTATCGACGAACGTAACCGTTGCAGCTTTTTTTGATCGGACCGTCATGCGTTTGTCACCGCCTGGGGCCTTAATCGGCTTCCCAAGCGAGAAGGGGATTTTACATGGCCGAGGCAGTCGCTGTACGCACCAGTCGATCACCCGCGCAGCGTGCCGAACCCTCGTGGTTCTCCCAATTCGGCCGGTTCGCTGGGCTAGCTATCATCCTCGGTGGCGTTGCCTATTGCGGGGTGTCTCTGGTCAGCGACATCCGGGCCGCGCCAGGCAGCACGACATTGTTGCCCTTTCTCCTTTTGGGCGTTGCGTTGTTGATCGCGCTCGGATTCGAGTTCGTCAACGGCTTCCACGACACCGCCAATGCGGTCGCCACGGTGATCTACACCCATTCACTCCCCGCCTACGTGGCGGTGGTGTGGTCAGGTGCTTTCAATTTTCTGGGTGTCCTCGCGTCAAGCGGCGCCGTAGCCTTCACCATTGTTTCGCTTTTGCCGGTCGAACTCATCCTCCAAGTCGGCAGCAGTGCCGGTTTCGCTATGGTGTTCGCGCTGCTGATCGCCGCGATTATTTGGAACGTCGGCACTTGGTATTTCGGTATTCCTAATTCCAGTTCTCATGCCCTAATCGGCTCGATCATCGGCGTCGGCGTCGCGAACCAATTGATGGCCACCACGGCTGCCGCGACGAGTGGTGTCGACTGGAACCAGGCGATCGGCGTCGCCCGCTCGCTGCTATTCTCGCCATTGGCAGGCTTTATCCTATCGGGCCTGGTGTTGCTGCTCGCCAAGGTGGTCCTGCCGTTTCCGAGTCTCTATAAGGCGCCCGTGGGCAACCAGCCGCCACCCTGGTGGATTCGCGGACTACTGGTTCTGACCTGTACGGGCGTCAGCTTCGCGCACGGTTCAAACGATGGGCAAAAGGGAATGGGCTTGATCATGCTGATCTTGATCGGCACGGTGCCCGCCGCTTACGCACTCAATAGGTCGATCCCGGCGAGCGGGATCGCAACCTTCACAGCGACCTCGGCGGCCGCGTCTCAGGTGATCGATAAGAAGGCTTCCGGCTACGAGATTATCGGCAATCCGCGGCCCGTGGTGACCGCCTATGTCGCGCACCACGAGATTACCGGCGGGACCTTTCCGGCGCTTGCCATCCTCGTTAACGATATTAGCGCTCAAGTCAAAGCGTATGGCTCACTCAACAAGATTCCGTCCGCCGCGGTCCAAAACACGCGCAACGATATGTACCTCGTTTCTGAGGCGCTGCGGCTTCTGGTGAAGGACAAGCAAGCCGAACTATCGGCGGCTGACATCGCCACCTTGACGGCCTATCGGAAATCGCTCGACAACGCCACCAAGTTCATTCCGGTGTGGGTCAAGGTCGCCGTCGCGATCGCACTTGGGCTCGGCACTATGATCGGCTGGCGGCGCATCGTCGTGACGGTTGGTGAAAAGATCGGTAAGCAACATCTGACTTATGCGCAGGGCGCCTCGGCCGAATTGGTCGCGATGGCGACGATCGGCGCCGCCGACTCCTGGGGCCTGCCGGTAAGCACAACCCATATCTTATCTTCGGGCGTGGCCGGCACGATGGCCGCCAACCGGTCCGGTCTCCAATGGTCGACCATTATGAGCCTGGTTTCGGCATGGCTAATGACGCTTCCGGTCTCGATCTTGCTTTCCGGCGTGCTGTTCTTCATTTTTCGGCACTTATTCTAGGCGCGACGCTCTCAGCCAAGAGTGCCGAGAGCCTCTGAGACGGCGATTGCCGCCAGTCCGCGCCAGTCAACTGCTTGTCCTCGAATCCGGCATGGAGCGCCACTTGCGCGTGGCGGTGGCCAGAGTTTCGGACGACGGACCGGGACGCGATATCCGTTTATTTTCGCGTCAACCGCCACAGCGTGTTGTTGCCGTCCTCACCTATCAAAATCGCGCCTTCATGATCGACCGCGACGCCCACCGGTCGGCCCCAGACTTCGGAGTTCGAGACAACGAAGCCGGTCAGGATGTCCTCATAGGCGCCAGTCGGTTTGCTGTCCACGAAGACCACGCGGACAATCTTGCTCCCGGTGCGCGTGGCGCGGTTCCAAGAGCCGTGCAGCGCCACGACGAGGCTGCCACGCCACGCCGGGAACATCGCACCTTCGTAGAACACACCCTGCAGCGGTGCCGAGTGAGGCTGTATCAGCACATCGGGCACGGTAATCTTGTCAGCGAGATCCGGGCGCTCCTTCGCATGGCGCGGATCCTGATGATCGCCGATGAAATACCAGGGCCAGCCATAAAACGCGCCGGGCCGGACGGAAGTCACGTAATCCGGCGGCAGATCGTCGCCAAGCCCATCCCGCTCATTGGTGACGCAGTAGATCGTGCCGGTCACCGGTTGAATCGGCATGGTAACGCAGTTGCGAATGCCGGTTGCAAGAATCCGCAGCTCCCGGCCCTGAGGGTCGAATTGGAGCACGTTGGCACGGTTTTCCTCGTTGTCCCAGGCCGCGCCTAGTGCATGCGTGATCTCGAAGTCCGAAACCGCCTTCGCTGATTTTTCCGGCATGCCTTCGGCAGTGTTGGAGCCGGAACCGACCGACACGAACATGCGCTTGCCGTCGAGCGAGAAGGCAACGTCGCGGGTCCAATGGCCACCGCTGGACCAGAGATCATGAACGATCGTGTCTGGCTTAGCCCGCGCCGTCAGATCACCGTTGCGATAGGGAAAGCGCAACACCGCATTCGTGTCCGCGATGTAGACGAATTGCGGGTCGGGTCCGGGCGGATAGAAAGCGATGCCGAACGGCTGCTCCAGCCCTTCGGCGAAGGCTGCAATTTCCGTCGGCTTGCTGCCGTCGCCACCGGCACGCAACACGCGGATGCGGCCAGCCTCACTCTCGGCGACAAAAATGTCGCCGTTGGGTGCGACACGGATAAGGCGCGGCCCGTCAAGCTTGTCGGTGAAAAGCGAGATGGTGACGCGGGGTGGCGCCCGCAGCATGCGATCGGTAGGCCGTGGAACGATGTGGGGCCGATTGAAGGCCGAATGCGTCTCATGCGGCTTCGGCATGTCACTGGTCGTGACACGGTGCAGCTTGCCTGGCGCATCCTCATGCCAATCGCCCTGCGCGGCATGCGCGCAGGGCGCGAGAAACACCAACACTGCGAGCGTACCGACCATCCGAGCGATGGCGACCATCGCGGTCTCCCCGGCAGACGCAATCACAGCAACGTCAGGAACGCCGAGGCGCTCGGGATGGTTTCAGCTCAGCCCTTCGACAAGGCGCATGTCACGGTCGACCGCGTTGCCGAGTGCTTTGAGTGCCGCCTGATAACCGGCGCTGTCATGTGTCGAGATCGCTTTGTCAAGACTGTCGAACTCAATCACCACGACGCGTTGCATGATGCCTTTTTCATAGGCCTTCGCGGCGTCGCCGCGTGCCAGGACGCGGCCACCGCCTGCCTGAATTGCGGGTGCCGCGAGCTTGGCGTACTCGCCCAGCGCCTTTTCGTCTCGGATGGCGTGATACATGCTAATCCAGTAAGCCTTCGCCATGTGCGTCCTCCTTGTGACATTCGCGGCAAGAGTATCCCGCTTCTAGCCAAGTAAGTCCATAGTCGTTTGTAGTTGTTTAGGAAAGTGATTGAGATACCAAAGATAATCGCAGCTTGCTCCAAAGTACAATCGACCAAAAATACTACGAGAATTCCCACTATTGGGCGTTACAATAGGGTGGGACATTGGGTTGAATTTTTAGCACAGGGGAGCAAGCAATGCCACGTCGGTCAGACGGATTGCCGTCCGTTTGGAAGAAGCTTCCCGGGCAATTACAGTGCGGGCGATGGGTTGCGGCTGATCGTCCGACAAGGCAGCAAGTACGGGTCTACCGGTACATGATCGCGGGCAAGTCCCAGGACGTGAGCATCGGCTCGACCAATCAGCTCAACTACGAGGGAGCAAAAAACCGAGGCAAAGAAACTCTGGTACGCGGTCCACATCGAACGCCGTGACCCAGCCCAGGAGGGACGGGCGGCACGCAAGCTGACGGATGGGGCTGATACGGCGCTACGCAGGCAAGCCAACACCGTCACTTTCGAGGACTGCCTGGAGAATTACATTACGGCGCACCGGTCCGAGTGGCGCGGCCGTCTCAGTGAAAAACAGTGGCGCCAATCATTGGTCGACTATGCCTTCCCAGTTTTCGGTAAGAACCCAGCCTCTGTGATTGATACTCCGATTGGTCTTGCGGGTCGTCCAGCCGATATGGACCATAAAGCATCGAACGGCAGCCCGCAGCCGGTCGGCCGGTTACCGCGACAAAGGTTCCGAGAATCCAGCATCATGGGATGTGTTGAAGGACGTGCTGGCAAAGCCAAGTAAGATTGCAAAAATCCGCCATCATCCGGCCTTTGCCGCTACATTAGCCAACACCGGCCCAGCCCACCAAATCGCCCCGGTGCGAGCATCCGCGTGCCAGTGTGAATTCCTAGGCGAGGGCCGCATCGCTGCGGCCCCTAGTGTTGTGTAACTCACCTATCAACGGCGACGAAACCTCCGAGTCACCTCACCAACGCTGACACGCCCCGTGGGGTGGTCGCCACCTTCATCATGTTTCTCATATCGAGGATGGCCTTCACGGCGACAGCGCAGAGGTAAACCATGCCGGAGCCGAAGAACAAAGTGGTGCCGACCCCCGCAGCGACGTAGCTGGTCACCGGTGTCAAGGGTTGCGTGCCGGTGTCTTTGAGAATCACGATCACGAGAATTAAGCAGCCCATGCCAAACTGGACCACGCTTGCGAGGCGAACTAAGAAGATGACAGCGCGTGCCATTTGTTGGTTTTCCTCCCTCTCAACGTTTCATCTGTGTACCAACGGCTTTGATGGTGAAAACCTGGCCGACGCCGCGATGAGCGTCCGTGGCAAAGTGCTCGTAGCATAGTGAAGCCGCGTCATGTCGGCCAGCACTGCGCATTCCTTTGATTGTTCGGTCCTTTGTGACCGCAATGAAATTCCGCGTCCTTCGGCCGGCAAGGGATCAGGTAAATCAGGATGGACGACCCTTTCCGTTGAAGCGGTGAATGGTTTGGTTAGATACTGTAGCGCACCTCCTTGCCTTCACCCGTCGTCTTGATCTTCAAACCCCGCTTTCGTCCAAGTCGGCCGCCGATCTGAATTTTGACTGTCGTCTTCATCACGGTCGGCTCACGATCCGGCATCGCTTGACCAATTTGGCGACCAACTCGTCGACCGTGCCGCCGCCATGCTGTAGCAAGTCAATGATGCTGCTGATCACGCCTGGGCCATGGCCGACGAGTGGTCGGCTTTCTTGGTCACTTTGGCTTTTGGGCTAGCTTTGGTCCTGGTCGTCATGTTCTTTCAGTTAAGGCCCCCCATGGGGGGCCGAGCACCAAGAACCATCAGGCAAGCGGCTGGGTTTGGCGCTAGGAAAGGATCTGACCGCGAACGAATACCCCCTTGTGATGGGGTTGGAGTTTGGGTTGCAACGGGTTTCGGGCCAAAAAAAACGGTGGTTTTCTGCCACTTTGCGGGGTTCCCGCTTCCGTTTGCGGCGCCAAGCCTCTACCGTAGCCGCCAATACTTCTCGGGAGGCACCATGGAAGCACTCACCGGTCGCGTCGCTGTCATCACTGGGGGTAATTCGGGCATTGGCAAAGCCATCGCGAAGGCCTACGCCGCGGCAGGCGCCAAAGTCGTGTTGGCGGCGCGTCGCGCAGAGCAACTCAAGGAGGTCACAGACCAGATCAACGCGATGGGTGGCACTGCGCTGGCGATACCAACCGATATCACCAAGGAACAGGCGGTGTTGACCCTCTTTGCGGAGACCGTGGCAGGGCATGGTCGAGTCGATGTGCTGATCAACAATGCCGGAACCGCGAGCCGGGAACCGGCGGACGAACTGTCGCTGGCGAGCTGGCAGCGAGTCATCGATACCAACCTCACTGGCGCGTTCCTCTGCGCGCGTGAAGCATTCAAGATCATGAAGCGTCAGAAGCATGGCCGGATCATCAATATCGGCAGTGTTTCGGCCAAGGTTCCGCGCCCTAACACCATCGCCTACGCCGCGTCCAAGTTTGGTCTTGAGGGGGTAACCCGCGCGCTCGCCCTCGAGGGGCGCGATCATGGGATCCTGGTCTCGATCCTCCATCCCGGCAACACCGTTAGCGGTCTCGGCCGCCCGGCGCAGATCGGCGCCGCTCCCGAGGGCCGCATGGAGGCCGAGGACCTGGCGCAGGTCGCCGTCCTGATGGCGACGCTGCCGGACGAGGTCAATATGCTCGAGGCCCTAGTCCTACCGCGCACCATGCCGTTCTTGGGTCGAGGATGAGATGGCGCATTCTCCCGCGCAAGCGTGCCCGCGGGAAGCCGGGAGCAGGGATGGGTTTTGCGCGCCGTCCGGCTCCGCTTTGGCAAGTCTAAGGGGAATGAGTGAGCACATGGCCAGCAACCGCTACGCGATGCTGGATTTCGATCTCGGCGCCGAGATTGACCAGTTGCGTGACACAGTACGCACTTTCGCCGCGCGCGAGATCGCACCGTTGGCGGCGGATATCGACCGTACTGATCAATTCCCGCGCCAGCTTTGGCCCAAGATGGGCGCGCTCGGCCTTCATGGCATTACCGTCGAAGCAGCGAATGGAGGTGCCGGTATGGGCTATCTCGCCCATGTCGTTGCGATGGAGGAAGTAAGCTGTGCTTCGGCATCGATTGGCCTTTCCTATGGTGCGCATTCCAATCTCTGCATCAATCAGATTCGTCGCAATGGCAGCGACGCGCAGAAGAAGAAGTACCTGCCAAAGCTGATCTCGGGCGACCACGTGGGTGCGCTCGCGATGAGCGAGCCGGGTGCTGGCAGCGATGTTGTCGGCATGCAGACCCGCGCAGAAAAACGTGGCGAGCGCTACGTGCTGAATGGCTCGAAAATGTGGATCACCAACGGCACCGAGGCCGAGACCCTCGTGATTTACGCCAAGACCGATCCAAAGGCGGGTGCGCGCGGCATTACCGCCTTCATCGTCGAAAAGGGTATGAAGGGATTCACGACGGCACAAAAGCTCGACAAGCTCGGTATGCGCGGCTCACCGACGGCGGAGCTGGTATTCACCGATTGCGAGGTGCCGGTTGAAAACGTGTTGGGGCGCGTCAATGACGGTGTGCGCGTGCTGATGAGCGGACTCGATTACGAGCGCGCGGTGTTGGCAGCGGGGCCGCTCGGGATTATGCAGGCCTGTCTTGACGCCGTGATCCCCTACGTCCATGACCGTAAACAGTTCGGCAAGTCGATCGGCGAATTCCAGTTGATGCAGGGCAAGCTTGCCGACATGTATACGACGATGAACGCGGCGAAGGCCTATGTGTACGCGGTGGCGCGCGCTTGCGATCGCGGCCAGACCACGCGTAAAGACGCCGCTGGCGCGATCCTCTATGCCGCCGAACGGGCAACCTGGATGGCGCTCGAAGCGATCCAGGCGCTGGGTGGCAACGGATATATCAATGAATTCCCAACCGGGCGCCTGCTGCGCGACGCTAAGCTCTACGAAATCGGCGCCGGCACCTCGGAGATCCGCCGCATGCTGATTGGCCGTGAATTGTTCGAGGAGACGGCGTAGGCGCCCCGTGGAGTTCGTAACGATGAAACGGCTCCTCCGTACCGATGGCGCTGCGCCGCCGCTCACACGGTGCTCGAACGGACGAGACATGAATGGCCTATGACCGCGCCTCGACGAGATGCCAGCCGCCGTCAACCTGGAATTCCGAGCCGGTGACGTAGCGCGATTCATCCGAAGCCAAAAAGCCGGCGAGATCCCAAGCGCCGAAATGCAGGCCGGTATTGCACTCGCCGATCACTACGCTAGTGAAGCTTTGCGGTTGTTTGATGCGGGGCGGATCAATCCCGAACTTCGTCTGGCACAACGGCTGTTGGACTGGCTCCTGAGAACATGGACCGAGCCTTGCGTCTCGCTTCCCGACATTTATCAGCGAAGCCTCAGCGCAATCAGCGACAAAGCCACCGCACTACGCCTGGTAAAGACCCTCGAAGACCATGGGTGGCTGATACGCATTCCCCAAGGCGGGGTTGTCGCCGGTCAGCAGCGCCGCGATGTGTGGCAGATCGTTAGGGGTTAACGATGGCCTATCAAAAATTCAGCGACGCTCTGAAAAGTGGACTTGGCGCCCTATCCCCATCTAAACCACCTAAAGCACCTAAAGTAGAGGCACGCGAGGCCAGAACTTTAGATGCCTTAGGTACTTTAGGTGAGGTGGACCCCGCAAATCGAAAGTCTGGAACTACCGTTGAGCCGGCGCCGGCAGCCTGGACCGACGATCACGAAGAGCGCGCCGCCATTGTCGAATATGAAGCTGGCGTGCCTCGCGCTTGGGCGGAGGGCTTCGCCCGGCACGATCCTAATCAGCCGCCTGGTGATGTACCGCTGAAGCGCTGGCGGCTGTTCGTCGATGCGTGTGGCAAGTTTCTCGACAACGGATGGGCGGCAAAGGCATCAGAACTCGGCTGAGGCCCGCTCGATCTATTCGACTGCGACAGGTCAAGCCTTTCGCCCGCATCGACCATGCCGGGCTGCTCTGGCTTCTCAATGCCGACAAGCTGGTGATGCTTACTGCGGATCACGCGGTCATCGAGACCGTGACCGGCGCCCGCCAAACCTATCGCCGCCGGCCGATCAAGATTGCCGTGTTAAGTCGGGTGCTGGCCCGTGGGAATGGCGCCGTGATGAACTCGCGGCGAAACGGGGGCCGCAGGGCGGCCGAGTGGGATGATCTTGTTCGATGACAGGTGCCCCTGTCATCAACAAGGGATCATCACAATCGGCTTTTGCCCCTTCTAGCCTAATTCTGGCGCCTGAGTGCCCACCGATCTCGACCAGCGGCGCTCTAATGGCGGCGGGGCATTGTTTAACGAGTTTCCAAAGTAGGGATACAGAAATGGGCCGTGGACGTCCGAAGGGCATAGCGAAGACGGGGGGGCCGTCAGAAAGGCACTCCAAACAAGGTTACGCGCGAAGAAAGGAGATGGTACTCGAGGCTTTGTCGCTCGCCGGTGGTGGTGTGGACTAATCTTGTTGAGCAGGCCCAAAAAGTCGCCCAACGCATTTCTTACTCTTGTTGGCAAGGTGCTCCCGCTTGAGGCCAAACTCGAGCACGATGCGGGACCTAATGTCATAGATCTCCTGACCGTTATTCACGGCAGCGGGCTTCGATAAAATTCTTAGTCCGCTCCCCGCCGACTCTCGCTTCGAGCAGAAGGGTGAGTGCAGACGTGGCGCGCAGTTCGGCTTTGGTCGGCGGCTTCTCATCCGCTCGGGGGAAGTTGCGCTAGGGTGGCCTGACGTGCAATCTAATCGATGATGGTAGCGCGTCGCATCCTCATTATCGAAGATAATGCACTCAACGCCGTGTTGCTGTCGGAGATTCTGGCCCAAATGGGTCATGGGGTGTGTGCGATCGTGGCCACCGAGGCCGAAGCGATAGCAACTGCTCTTCAGCATCGCCCCGACCTCGTCATCGCGGATGTGCGCTTGCGAAGCGGAAGCGGCATCGCCGCCGTCGAGGAAATACTCCGGGGTGGGCCGGTGCCGCATATTTTCATGAGCGGAGCTCCGATTGATGTAAGGATACGCTTGCCGGATGCGATCGTGATCAACAAGCCCTATAGTCAAGGCTCGCTTGCCAAATCAATCGAGCGAGCGCTTGCCGGCGCCGCCCCATCCTGAACGATTACGGCGATGTTGGAACAGTCAACGACACTGTCGTGCCGGGGGACGTATTGGTCGTTGTCAGCCGCCCATTGAGCTGGCGTGTGAGCGCCTTGACGATGCTTGTGCCGAGGCCGCTCCGTGATGGCGGCGGCTCGGTCATGGAACTGGTTATCCCCACCCCATCGTCCGAGACGGATAAGCGCCAATTCGTCGGGCCGGACTCGTACCGAACCACGATAGCGCCATCGCCGCCGTGGGGGAACGCATGCTTGAGAGCGTTGATAACGAGTTCGGTGACGATCAGGCCCATACTCACCGCCTGGTCGGAGGTCAATGCGCCGGTGGTGGCCTCGACACGCAGCGTGATTGGCTGATCGTCGAGGATCATCGACGCCGCCAAGCTGTCACAAAGCTTGATCAGATATCTTTCCACGTCGACTTGTTCTTCATAGCCCGACGAATGGAGTTGTTCGTGCACCGTCGCAATGGCGAGCACACGCTCATGCGCTTCGTGCAGGTGCCGGCGCGTTTCCTCCGACTTAACCGTCACCGCCTTCAGCATCAGGACGCTGGCGACGATCGAGAGGCTGTTGTTGACACGGTGAGACATTTCCCTGAGCAGGAGATCCTTTTGCTTAAGGAGTTCTTCCCTCTCCCGTTCAAGGGTGCGGCGTCCCGTGATGTCTTCAACAGCGAGCAAAATGCTGGCGCTGCCGTTTCCTTCGTAGAAGACCTTGCGGGCATTGAGGAGCATCGTGCGTCGCCCGATCGAGGGAAACACCCGCTCGACCTCAAATTCTTCGATCGTGGAGTGCCCTGGGATAATGTCTTCAAGAAGCGTGCGGAGGTTTGGAATGTTCCATTGACCCTCCCCCAACTCCGAGAGTAGCCGGCCCTCGGTGTCCTGCCTGCTGACATTGAAGGCGGCGTAGAAGGATCGGCTCGCGGTGACGATTCGGAATGCATCGTCAAGTACGAGAAGAGGTTCTCGGACCGTATCCACGATCGCCTGCTCGAGCGAGCGGTGCCGCTGGACGTTCGTGATGGGAGGGTCATCCACCATGTTGATACCTCCTACCCATTTTTTCTTTGCGCACCCCGAAAATAGCTGTCGGCGACTTCGCCTAAGCGACATGGGGGCCTTGGGAAATCGGTTGTCGCGGCGGCTATCGCCAGCGCTTGACAAGTCCCGACCCCGCATGGGCCTACCGCTCGATGCTCGCGCATCCGCGGGAATGACCCCATCGGATTAAGCCAGCCGAACACCACTCTTAATTGTGAACCCGCCCAGGGATGTTGTCGGTAATGTACATTACCGACGCGGCGAAGCGCCTGTCGAGTATGTTCTGGGCAGGTGAACGGCGATGCGCGACCGGACCAATTGATAACACTCGCAAGATGCGTGCTCGAGTCCCGTCCGATCGAGTATCGCGACTTCCCGCCGGCCGCGCGCGATCAGACCGGCATCCTCCAATTCCCGGGCGGCATTCGTGACGGTTGGCCGCTGGACCCCCAGCATTTCGGCGAGCAGGTCTTGCGTGATCCGCAGCGTATCGTCGTCGCCGCGGTCATGCATCATGAGAAGCCAACGCGCCAGCCGTTGCTTGAGGGTGTGCGCGCCATTGCACGCGACCGATACCATAACCTGCTCGAGAAAGGCCTGGACGTAAGCGTACATGAGCGTTCGGAAGGCGGGCATCGACGCCATGGCTCGTGTGAACGCCGCGCGCGACATCGTTGCCGCGCCCCCCGGGATTTGGACGAGAAGCCGGACGGAGGAATTCTTGGCGCCGAAGACGGCTTGCACGTCCGTGCAACCCTCCCGACCGATGTTCGCTACCTCGATGATGCTGCCGTCCGAATAGACCGCCACCACCGAAACGACGCCGCTGTCGGGGAAGAACACTCGATCGAGCGGACTATCGGCATCCATGAGGATCTGCCCACGGTGGCAGGGAATCTGTTCAAGCTCGGGCATGAGCCGCTTGAGATTGGAAGCCGGCAGGGCGAGTAGAAGCCGATTGCGGGGCCAAATCGTTGACGCACTCATAAGCTCTCAGCAGCCCCAGTTTGCTCTCTCTCTTGGAGCGTATCGGCGGCGATACGACGGCGGTAGCGTCGGAAACTACTTAACTGAACTTCCTCTCTCCGCGGCGTGCGACGATACCTCCGCCTTGGATTCCACCGCCCATAGTGGCTCAGCCGGATGAGTAATTTCCGAACCTGCCGCGGCCGCCCGGTCGCGGGCTAGGCTCGGCTGGGTCGCACCCTGAAGCGGCGGCCCTTCTGGAGCGGCACATGAACATCTTCACCATTATCGGCGTCATCGTCGTGGTACTGTTTGTCGCCGGGTATTTCGGGTTCCGGTGATCAACGTCGCTTCCAGCCACCGCCATACACGGTATCCGCCAGACGAGCCGGATTCTCGTGGTCGGATGAATGCGGCCGAGGGATTTTGCTGAAGAATGCATCGCACGCAGGGCTACCGGTGGGGCACTTGAGTAGATTCCGAGTTCTCGGCGGCCAGACGGCCGTTCGTTAGGGAAACTCTGAAAGAGTTATCGACACGAGGGTGGGGGTGTCACCGGGTAATGATTGCGCGCGGAACAAAGCTAGACGAGCCCCAAACCATGGATCACTAATAAAGTCAGGCGCTGCCTCACCTTGAAATTACGGCCTATTGGTGTGGCGTTGCCGCCGTATCCGGCGCATGCAATGTTATCCCAATGGCGGCACAGGGCCTATATCGAGTAAGGAACGGCTGGGGAAATCAGCACAGCGTTGTCATGAAGTATGACGACGGCAAGGAATTTGAGGTATCTGAGACCCAATACCTCGCCCGAGATTATATGCCGCTGTTCGATGATCTGACGTGGCAAGAGGAAAGTCCCGATGCCTCACGGTGAGAAAGTGCCGAAAGTTAACCGCGCTTGACCTGGCGCTTGCCGCGCCGTTAGGCGGATGGCGTTCGCCTTGGCCGGGCCATAATATTTCG
The DNA here is from genome assembly GCA_963804725.1 of uncultured Alphaproteobacteria bacterium. Classification (GTDB taxonomy): domain Bacteria; phylum Pseudomonadota; class Alphaproteobacteria; order ATCC43930; family CGMCC-115725; genus JAATGI01. The sequence continues at coordinate 1,602,188 of CAWDRN010000001.1, forward strand.
CATGACGGCCGGCCAAGACTATAGGAACGCCCAATGACTCCGAAACCGCAACTGGTTATGTCAGCCAAAGCGCCTACTGACCAACGCGTCGCTAACGCGATTGAGTTTATGGCTCAGTATATTGATCGGATCGACGACCACCTTGAAGCGCTCGCAGCCCTCTCACGCGCGAATCAGGCCGAAATTGCGAAGGTGGCGTCGAGCATGGACGCGATAACGCAACTACTGCGCCGGATTGCGGAGCGTCGTTAGATCCAAGCTCGGGGCCGCTTGACGCAACGCTCCGCGACCTGTCGGGCTCGTCGCTGCCATACGAACGCCGCGCGGCAACGGACGCTCGACGGAGCGCAAGGCTTGTTTGACGCCATGCGGCAGAAATTAGGAAGCCGCGAAGCCCAAAGGCCCGCGCCGCTGGCGCGACATCATCACGGGGCTGCGCATGATGTGCGGGGAGGCTGCCGGAAATCTCAAGCTGCGCCGAGGAGTAGCTCTTATGTCCGTCGTCAATGATTTTGGCAGCAGCGATGATGCCGGGGGCAAGATGCCGCCGTTGATCTCGAATGGTAGCGCTGCACAGGGCAGGAGATGGAGCGCTTGAGACGACGGTTGATCACGCTCTTATCTGCGGGTTGGATACCGCCTTCCGTGTTTCGTCTCGGGGCTGTTCCGGTGTCTAGGCGTCGTGCGTCGGGCAGAGCCCGGCTACGTAGCTACTCCGGGGATTCCCCTCCGTGGCTCCATCCCCAACCCTGTGCAACGAATGTCATTCACACCCGCGGTTCGACTTCGCGGCCGATGGCCCAAAGGAAAGCAGCCATTTCGCGCGCGATCGCGGCGATGACCACAGGCGGCTTCTTCCCGATAGCGATGAGCCGGCGATAGCGGGCGCAGAGTCGGACTTGTGCCTTCCAGGCGATGGCGTGCACCGCTTTCGGCAGCCCTTAGTGAGCAAAGAGAGCAAATTGTCTTAGTGGAACCGCTTCAGCTATCCCGTCTTGACCAGGCAGCGTAGCACCTCGGCGACGCTCCAGGCCTGCGCGATGCAGCTGCGAGGAGTGAAGGGCGGATCAGCATCGAAGATCTCGCTGATCGATCCGACGCCGGCCTCGGCAAGGTGCGGCTCGAACCCGTCGAGGAGTTGCCGAGCCCCTTCTCCATCCTCGGGATATACCTTGAGCCAAGCGTCGATGAACGGGCCGATCAGCCACGCCCACACGGTACCCTGGTGGTAGGCAGCGTCGCGCGAATATCGCGGCTTATACGCGGGCTCTCCTGGTGCGAGGGAGCGGAGCCCCACGGGCGTGACAAGCTTCTCGCGCGCTGGTGTGATTGCTGGCGAACTGAAAGGCGGCAGTTTCGATTGGAAATCGATGAGATGCGGATGACGCCGGACACCCGATGCTCGATAGCGCCGTCTTTTCTAGCAGCACCCAACGCCTGAAAGATCAAAGGACGGCGTAACGGTCGGAAGTGCAGAGCAACTGTTGTTACGAACTGAGCTGCGCGATGTGCTCGCCCAGCAATTGTTGATATTGCTCCTTCGACCCATAGACGGGCTCGATCTTCGTCGCGCACGCGAAAATCCTTGCGCTGATTTCCATCGTCATCCTTTGGCGCCGCCGCTTCAAACGATCTTGAGACGAGCGAATACCGGAACCTTTACCAATTCCAGAATGAGCGCGAAGACGGCGGCCGCGGCAAGCGCGCCCAACACGATTTCGATCGGCAAAGGCTTCATCAGGATACCGCCCGTGGCCAAAATCGCGGCGATCAATATATCCACGACGGACGAAACCGCTAGCCAGATGCTGGGGCGGGAGGACCACAGGCGCGGGCGCCCCCGATTGGTATAGTTCGTCGCCTGATTGCCGAATACGATGAGGATGAAGGCCAGCGTCTGCAGCGTCGCGATGTCGAAGCCCATCCAGTCGGCGCCGAAGATCAGGATCGCAGTGCAAAATGCCAGTTCGCCGAATCCGATGACGATGCCCGCGATGGTCAGATTGCCGATGCGCCAGGTATTCGGCGCCGGGGACGGCCGCACATTGTCGGTGGTCAGCGACATGCCCAGGAAATCGCCGGTGACCATGACAAGGACCATGAGCAACGGAGTCAGGATCGCGTGCCTGGTCAGGATCAAGCCGACCGCCAGGAACAGCACCTGCACGACCTTCTTGGTGATTGAGTTGAGCGTATAGGTCAGGATGCGCTGAAAAATCACGCGGCCTTCCTTCACCGCGGCCACGATGCCGGCGAGACCCGGTTCGGTCAGCACCATGCCGGCAGCCGATTTGGCGACGTCGGTCGCGGTCGAGACCGCGATGCCCATCTGCGCCTGGCGTAGCGCCGGCGCGTCGTTGGCGCCGTCGCCGCACATACCGACGGTGTGACCGCCATTCTGGAATGCCTTGACCAGCTTGTATTTGTCCTCGGGCAAAACTCCGGCGAAAACCGCGTATTGCTCGGGATGCACCGCGTCAGGGATCGGCCCCGGTGGACAGACCGCGCTGTCGAGCCCAATCGCATGCGCCACAATCGCGGCGGTCGCGGGCGCATCGCCCGTCACCATCACGGTGCGCACGCCAAGATCATGCAATTCGCTGACCAGCGCGGTCGAGTCGGCGCGCGGCGGGTCGCTGAGGGCGATCAGGCCGACAAGCTTCATCGCGTTCGGCGGTCCGGCCGCAACCGCCAACACGCGAAACCCTTGCCCTTCGTGTTCCTTGTCCACCGCCGCCGCGGTCGGCGATGGTTGCGCGAGAGAAACGATCGCGGCAAAGGCGCCCTTGACGACGCGTTGCGTGCCACCGTTCGGATCGCTCACGGTCGCCTCGGACATTTTTGTCGCCGGATCGAACGGCACGAACTTGACCAGAACTCGGCGCGTCAGAAATGGCCTTGTGCGCCGCCGAAGTACGGATAGCGCCATCGACCGGATCCTGCCCGCCATCCGAGCTGGCCAAGGCGGCCAGTGCCAGAACATGTGCCTCGTCATATCCAGACAGGGGACTGACTTTCGTTACCGTCAGCGCGTTCTGCGTCAGCGTGCCGGTCTTGTCCGCGCACAAGACATCTATTGATGCTGCCTCATCCACCGCCGAGAGGCGGGTCGGCAGCACGTTGAGCTTTGCCAAGGCGCGTGCGCCAAGCGCCGAAGCCAGGGTGAAAGTGGCCGGTAATGCCACCGGGATCGACGCCAGAACGGCCGTCAAGACGAGCGGGACGATCTCAACCACCGTTAGCCCGATATAATAGGAATAGGCTACGAGCAGCACGATCAGGACGCCGTTGAACAGGGCGAGATTGCGCACCACGCGCAGTACCGCCTTTTGCTGCGTGCTCACGACATGCGCAGTGCGGACGAGTTCAGCGGTGCGGCCGAACTTGGTGCGAGAGCCGGTCGCGGTGACCTCGGCCACCGCCTCGCCACGCCGCACTAGCGCGCCGGCATAGGTCTGCATGCCCGTGCCGGCCTCGATCGGCACGGATTCGCCGGTGAGCATGGATTGATCGAGCAGGATCTCGCCGCCGGTCAGGCACACATCCGCTGCGACCACCGCGCCGAGTGATAGCTTTACGAAATCGCCCGGCACCAGATCGGCGGCGAGAATGGTCTTCCAGGCGCCGTCGCGCCGCACCGACGCATTCAGGGCAAGACGCGACTTCAATGCCGCCAAGGTTGCTTGCGCGCGGCTCTCCTGAAACAGCCCGAGCACGGCATTGAACACCAGAAGAGCGCCGATGATCGCGCCCTCGACATATTTGCCGAGCGCCAGTTGGAGCGCGACGGCCGCCTCGAGCATCCACGGTACCGGCGCCCAGAATTTTTCGAGTGCCATGCGCAGCGGGTGCGCGCTGGTGTCGGGCATCGCGTTGGTGCCGAATTTCGCCAGGCGACGACGAGCCTCATCGCTCGTCAGACCGCTCGACGTATCGCCGACGCCGGTTGACGTAGCGGGCAACACGCTTGCCGCGGACAGCCGAGTTGCCGCCGACTTAACCCTATCCATCAGTGGCAGACGTTCGGTTAGCGCCGATCGCTCCGCCGGGCATCGTCATAGTGGCGATGGAACTGTGTCTCATAGCCCCGATCGACCGGAATGGATCCGTGCGGTTGACCATAATTGTCGCCGGATCGCCTCGGCAGACTCGGAAACTACTCAATTGCAGATCACGGCCATGGCGCACGGCGCCGATTAGGGTCACCGGCCCGGCCAAGGCGAATGCCATCCGCCTAATCGATGCGGCTGGCCGCGAGGTCTGGCGGGCGAGACTCGGAAGTAACGGTCACGCCTAAAGGTGCGCAATCTAAAAGACGCTTACCCCGGTCTCGATGGCGTATTCGCGATTGAAAATAGGGACCTGAAATGCCCATTTCGAATGTACTAAGCGATTGAAAAAGGCAGCTGCTTTCCTGGCGCAAACGGTGGCCCGTCTCACATCAGCCAAGAGCGCGACCCAATCGTCTTCATTGTGAATCAGCTCGACCTCCAGCGCCTTTATCCTTGCTTCCCATTTCTTGCTGGCCGCGGGATCGGGAATATCGTCCCTCAACGCTAGGCGGAAAATCAGCTCGGCCCGTGACTTCAGTTTGGCAAGCCAGGTGACACCCCCAAAAGTGCCCTGCCAGGTGCCACACTATTGACATGGGTACTTTATGATGATGTTCTGAAGTTGGACGCGTTGGCGCTCGGGGGGGTGCGATGCTCTATCCCACTTTCTTTTCCAATCTGTCTCAAGAACTTTGACACGCGCGGATCAAGCGTCTCTGCGGTGCAGGGAGCGCTGCAGCCTTGTTTGTCAACCAATCGTAAACATGGAGGTATGCAATGAGAGCACTCTTGTCCGGTCTTGCGACAGCGGCGCTGCTTTCGATGGGGGCACACGCCCAGGATCAACAGCAATCCTCTCAGCAATCGTCTCAGGCCTGCAGCATTCCGGCTGCCACGGTTAAACTCGTCCAGTCCAAGCTCGCCACGGTCGTCACGCTCCCCGATGGCAATGGCGGCCTTTTCCAGCCGAACCTGATGTGGTCGGCGGTTGTGGACCGTCATGGCATCTTGTGCTCTGTCATTGTCACCGGCGATGCATGGCCGGGCAGCCGCGCCATCGCCATCGCCAAAGCCGAGACAGCGAACGACTTCAGCAATTCGAAGCTAGCTTTGTCCACGGCCAATCTCTACGGACCGACACAGCCGGGAGGCTCGCTCTACGGCCTGAACAACTCCAACCCGTTCAACTCGTTCTATAATGAGATCACGACGGGCACCGGCGAGGGCACCGGCGTGGGTCAGAACCCAGGCGGGATCATAACCTTCGGTGGCGGCGTTGCTCTCTACTCGAACGGTCAGGTCATTGGCGGTCTGGGTGTAAGCGGGGACAGTTCCTGCGCAGACCACGCCATCGCCTTCCGCATGCGCAAGCTGGCGGGTCTAAACGGCGTGCCGGCGGGCGTCGCTCCCGACAACACCGACAACATCATCTATGCGCCTACCGGGGTGGCTCCGACCGGCTTCCAGCAGCCACACTGCTTCCCGAGCGACCTTTTACCCGCTCAGATCGAAACGATACCCTGATCGCGCACCGCATGTGTCGCTCCCCGGCTGTCTCGCCCTTGGCGCGGAGCAACATCGGATTTCACCCTCCAGTAGAGGGGTACTACCTGTGGGGGTACGGATGCATTAGCAGGGAACTCTCGCAGCTTGCAGCACCAAGAAACAGCACTCCGTTCATTAGTAGCCCCGCTTAGATGCTTAGGCGGGGCTTTTTTCGCTTGCCCCAAAAGCCAAATGCCTTGACGGAACTCGGCGCAATGTTCTTTTTTTGTTCATATGGATCTGCCGACCGAATCTCGCCTGATCGTCTTAATGCGGGATCTGGAGGGCTATCCGAAAAGCTGACCGCAGCGGTCGAGGGTATCGCTCATGAAGCGCGACGGGTCGCAATCGCGGCGCGGGAAATGGACCTCGAGCACGATTTGAGGCCCGACCGTTGTTATCGCTTGGAACAATGGGACAGTGATTCACTTGCGCGAACGGTATCGACTTGCAGCAGCCTCTACATCGCGATTGCAGGATGGCAAGCTCGACCCCCGCTCAACGTGGCTGCTGCGTCAAGGCGCACACGTACTGAAGGAGCACAAGCCAAGCTAAAGCGGCGGGGCGAGAACGGTCATGCGCGATGATCTCCTAGGTCGCAAGCTTGTCTTGATTGGACCGAGCCCAATTCCCACAATTCTTCGACGCGATCGAGAATTGGAAGAGAAGCCGCCCATACCGCTTCGTCGAAGAACCGCACCCCGAGATTCGGAAGCAACTCATCAAACTCGCTGATGTCAAGCCGCCCAGCGCCTTGATGAATGCCGAGATCGGATTCTTCGATTCATGCCATGCGCAGCGCGTTGGATTTGCTTGCGGTCGCCCTTGCCAAATGGAGCTCCGTGCCGCCTCCAGCCTTGCTGAACTCTGGCGTGATCATCGAAAAGCGCACCGATCCCCACGATCTTCTAGCGCCGATCTACGGCTGGTTCACTGAAGGCTTCAACGCGCCCGATCTGAAGGAGGCGAAAGCTTTGCTCGATGGGTTGACACCATGATCCTTGATTATTCCTGCTTGTGGCACGAAGCGGCCGGGCCGCTTTTCGGCGATCAAAGAACAAGCGGAATTTCACCTCAGCTCAGGCATCCGTTTCGGTCGCCCGAGGCTCGGCACCAGAAGGACAGGAGGCAAGATCATGAGCGCAGTCACGACCAAAGATGCGTCCAGATCTTCTATAAAGACTGGGGCCACGGCCACCCCGGTGGTCTTCCATCACGGCGATGATCTTCTGGCTTAGGAACCGCAAGCGGCACGAATGGCGTGACCGGCAAGAAATGGAACACACCGGGCGTGTTTATAACGTTACGGTCCGCGAGTGAGAGTAGGCGAAGCCGCCCACGGACACCAGTATGCGAATTTCATCATGATCGTCGGCGATAAGCCACGCACTGCCGGAGCCAGTGCCCAATATCGAGGGAGTTGCGACATTGGTGGCCGGCATCCGCCTTGGCGATCGACATGTCAGTCTCGATCAAGCTGGGGAACACCCCATTCATGTGAATTCCATGCTGACCGAAGATAAAGCCAAAGTACCTAGTACCCACTATCCAAAGAAGCTGAGTCGTGATTCAACACGATGAATGATTCTCAAGGCGAGAGAGGTCCGGCTGAGGCCGGAGGAGCGCGCGGTGCTTGAAGCCCGATGCCGCGCGGCGACAACGCCGCAGCGTGATGTACGGCGGGCGCGGATCATATTGTTGGCGGCGGAAGGGGCGAGCACGCGGTCGATTTCGCGGATGGTTAGGGTCGAAGAGGCGGTCGTCAGCACGTGGCGGAACCGCTTTGCAGATGAAGGCTTGGAAGGGCTCAAGGACCGCAAGCGGTCGGGGAAGCCCAAGATCTATGCGGCGGAGACTGACGGGCGCATCCTCGCGGTGTTGGACGAGCCGGTGCCCAAAGGTTATGCCCGCTGGACTGCACCGCTGATCGCCGAGCACCTCGGCGATGTGCATGAGCAGCACATCTGGCGCGTGTTGCGGAAGCACAAGATCGATCTCGCCGGGCGCAAATCCTGGTGCGAGAGCAATGATCCAGCGTTCGTGGCCAAGGCCGCGGACGTGGTCGGCCTCTATATGGCGCCGCCCGAGAACGCGATTGTCATTTGCGTTGATGAGAAGCCCTCGATCCAAGCGCTGGAGCGCGCCCAAGGTTACCTGAAGCTGCCCGGTGGCCGAACGCTGACCGGCCGGAGCCATGACTACAAGCGCAATGGCACCTCGACGCTCTTTGCGGCCTTCGAGGTCGCCACCGGCAAGGTCACAGCGGCCCACAAGACGCGCCGGCGCCGCGTTGAATTCCTCAGCTTCATGAACGACCTCGTGGCGGTCTATCCGAATAAGACGCTCCACGTCGTCCTCGACAATCTGAGCACGCACAAGCCCAAGACCGATCGCTGGCTCAAGTCCCATCCCAACGTTCGCTTCCACTTCACGCCGACCCGCGCCTCCTGGCTCAATCAGGTCGAAATCTGGTTCTCGATCCTCGAGGGTCAGTCGCTCGCCGGCGCGTCCTTCACCTCGGTGAAGCAGCTCAGAGAACACATCGATGCCTTCATCGAAAACTACAACCAATCCGCAAAGCCTTTCGTTTGGACCAAAACCAAAGTCGTGCAGCGCCCCTTCAAGGGTCGCCGTCTCAGCGACTTATAATTCCGGGTACTAGCCGTGGTGTCTAACCGCCTCCTTGGTGGAAGCTGAGAGGTTAGGGCGTGGGGAAAAATAAAGGAATCGCAAGGAAAGAATCGGGGAAGAGAGAAGAACGCAGGAAAAGAATCACGGGAATATAATTCAATGGCGGGGTGATTGATCGCACGGCCATACGCGCCCGCTACGATGCGGTGTCGCCGCATCTGGACGAGAAGGGATTGCGGCTGTTTGCGGCTGGAGAAGCACGCGTGGCGGGCCGTGGAGGGATAGCGGCGGTATCGGATGTGACGGGAATTGCGCGCAGCACGATTGGGCGTGGGTTAAAGGAATTAGCGAGTGATGATGAGGCGGCGCCCCAGGACCGCATCCGCCGTACCGGGGGCGGACGCAAGAAAGCAACGGTGACACAACCGAGCTTGGTCAAGGCATTGCTGGAACTTATCGAAGCTGCAATCCGTGGCGATCCGGAAGTGGATCTATTGTGGGTCAGCACCAGCCAAAGGCACCTGGCGAAAGCGTTACAGGCCAGAGGCTACAGCATCACGCACAAGACGGTGGGGTGTCTGTTGCGGGATATGGGGTTCAGCCTGCAGGCCAATGCCAAGACCAAAGAAGGCGGCAATCATCCCGACCGCAATGCGCAGTTTGAATACATCAATGCAAAGGTGAAGACGTTCCGTGCCGCGGGTCAGCCGGCGATCTCGGTGGATACCAAGAAAAAAGAGCTGGTTGGGGACTTTAAAAACCAGGGCCGCACGTTACGCAGAAAAGGTAATCCGGAGCCGGTGCGCACACATGACTTCATGATCAAGAGCAAGGGCAAAGTTAATCCCTACGGGATCTATGACATTGCCGCCAATGAAGGCTGGGTCAATGTCGGAATCAGCCATGACACAGCCGCCTTTGCCGTTGAGAGCATTCGCCGCTGGTGGCAGAAAATGGGCAGAAAACGTTATCCCAAAGGGAAACGACTGCTCATCACGGCCGATTGCGGCGGTTCCAACGGATCGCGCGTGCGTTTATGGAAAACCGAGTTGCAAAAGCTTGCCAATAAAACCGGCCTCTCCATCACGGTTGCTCATCATCCGCCCGGCACCAGCAAATGGAACCGCATCGAGCACCGCATGTTCTCCTTCATCAGCATCAATTGGCGTGGCAAACCGCTCATTAGTCATCAGGTCATTATCCAGCTGATTGCCGCCACGAAAACTGAGACCGGTCTTAAAATCCGCTGCGCGATCGATGAACAGTATTACCCAAAGGCCCTCAGCGTCCCCAAAGCTGCCCTCAACGACCTCAACATCACCTTCAATGACTTCCATCCCGATTGGAATTACACCATCAGGCCGCATAAGCTACATTAAAGCGGTTATTATTCCCCGCGCCCTTAGTTGACATTCGCCATCTCCAAAAATTTGGCAAGCCCGCAGGATGGCGACGCGGCGCTACAAAGAGAATTTCCGATACGTAGAATGGGGCTACACGACCTCGGCTTTGGAGCAGAGCAATATCAGATTTTACGCTCAGGGTAATTCCCTGCGGGTGTCCGGATGATTATCCTGTACACGTCCTAGTAAGTCACTCGCCTGAACGGGCGCTGCCGTTGCTGTCTGGCGCCATGCCGCGGCGCCGCTCTGAGTTCCAGACGCAAGGCACGGCGTTGTCGGCTTTCGGTCTTCGAAAGGCACTTACCGCGAAATGATCGACCGGTCGCGCGATCAGAAGATCCGATCTCGAGCACCGGCTCGGTGGTCACGAAAACACGTTCATTGCCGCCAGAGGAGGAACATGCCGATGTCGCCCGGCATTCCACCGGGAAAGTCGAGCACCTTGGCGACAAGACGGAACCCATGCGGCTTCATATCGCTCTCCCATCGGAGATAGATCTCCGCGGCCTCACCACGCAGCGTCGATGGCCAACTCGGCTCGGTGACATTGATGGCTCGACCACCGTCGCTGCAGAGCTCACTTGGGAAACGCAATAGCATCAGTTCCTGTTGGCCATGCTCCGCGGCTCGCCGCGCCTGGTGCAAAAGGCTCCGCCAGCTGCTGTCGGACATGTGCTGATCGATGAGCTCAGCCATCTTGCGCAGACGCTGTTCCGCTGCAGCCCGACGGAGCTCGTCGCGATGCTGGACGTCCTTGTGCTTGGAATCCGCCACAAGGTGCTGAAAGTCGGCCACCATCAATCCGGCCTCATTGGCCTCTCGCGGCGGCTCGAGCGACCCCGACTTACGGCCTGGGTGTTGTCGATGAAGAAAATGCTGGTCGGACCCGGCGGGTGGGCCAGCCAGAAAACCGTCGCCGGAAAGCGGGGTTGGCTTGGGTTGCTCCGAGGCGATTGCTTGGAGCAAGTCCGCGCGGCTCACGATGCCGATGATCCGGCCGTTACGGACGACGGGGACGCGCTTTATGCGGTAGGCCTTCAGCAGCCGCGCGATTTCGCCGACCTCGGTATTCTCGCCGACGGTGATGAGCGGTCCCGCCATGACATCGGCCGCCGTGCGCTCCCGGGCGCGCAGACTCGCTAGAAAATCGCTGTTGAGCGTTCCGCCTTCGGCGAGGAGCGTCAGCCACCAGTCGTGACGGGCCTCGCGGTCGGTCTCCGTACGGCCGATCAGGTCGCCCTCGCTGACCATGCCGATGGGAGCGCCGGTGCCGTCGACGACCGGCACCGCGCTAATCCCCTTATGGAGCAGGAGTTTCGCGATGTCGCCCGTCGGAGTGTCGGTGACTCACCGAGACCACTTCGCAGCGTCATCACATCGCGCGCATTCATGCCGTCTTATTTCTCTCACACGGTGACGACTGATGGTGATCCCGTGACGTGCCTCGCGTCGCTATGTTGCGATATGACTTTGAGCGCCCGCGTGCTGGCGGGCCGCCCGAACACGTCGTGGGTGCATGCGCCCGGCGCGCCCGGACGCGCCCACGATAGTCCGTCAGTCGGCGCGCAGGTTCGCGATAGAGCATTCGTTTGCTTTCCTCCATCTCAAGACGGTCTCAACCGAACGATTGAAGTCAGACGCGAGCCCGGAAACCCGCGTCTTCGGTCGATACGATGATAGACGGCGGCCATCTCGCGAAATAGGACCGGAAACTACTTAGCTCGATCCGCCAACCGGCCTGTTCGCGCGCCGGTGGATGCCATTGGTCGCAACTGCCATCGCTGCGGTATTCGCGATCTGCGCCGACCGGTTCCTGCCATATAGAGGCAGGCCCACGATTGCCATTATCTTCGCAGTTATTGGCACGACGGCAGCCGCTCTTTGGCCGTTTTCCTTTTAGAAGTACCTTCCGCGCCCGTTCCTTCGAATCGCATGGCTCGTGCCGATCATGAGGTCGGCGCGACCTTTAGGCGTGACCGTTACCCCCAGTCTCGCGCGCCAGACCTCGTGGCCCGCAGCGTCGATTAGGCGGATGACGTTCATTGCGGCCGAGATGCTGCGCGCCGCAGCGCCGATGGCGAGCTTCCCCCAAGTGCGCTCGTCTCGGCTACAAACTTCAGTACGTTTCAGACCGAGCGCTTACCGATGGAGCAAGAATTTTTCGCGCTCAGTGCCAAGCTTTTGCCGTTGCCTGACGAGCAAACTGAAGCCGAACAGGTGGCGTGGCATGATGCCAACGAACGCGGCATTCCCAAAGCGGCTGCCGATGCCGCGCTAGAGGCGGTTGCAACGTGTCGATGCTCATAACGAGCTGCTGTACGAGCTCGTAGACAAGATCGCCGATACGCCCGCCACCACATTCTGCGGCTTATCCGCGTCTCGGTGAATGAGAACTCACGAGCGGGATTCCCAAAAGGAGCCTTTACTCACCTATGCGGGTCGGGGATTTTTTGCGCGCGTCTGACTCAAACTATCGCAAACGAAAATCCATGCTCTATCAAGAAATCCACAAGATCAGATTCGACCTCTACAGCCTTCTTTCGCGGGTTATTCAAATCCCCATTTGAAGCAATTATTTTCCAAACTATTCCCCTTGCTCTCACGATTACCCCCTGTTCTTTCGGCAACTGGTTTACCCATTTTGCCCATAATCTATCGAATACACCCTTTTTGTCGGTTTCGAAGCGGATGTTCGGCATTGGTTATGTTCCCTTAGAACTCTTAATTTGCGCCGACAGAAGGCGAGTTTCCTCGGTCGCGATCGGTACTAGTTTCAATAGGTAACGCGTGTCCGGCATCCTGCGCACCGCCTACGGGCGGCTCTGTTATGGCTCCCACATCATCGAGCCGTCCGTTTACCAGCATGACCGCGAGCGCAACCGTTGCCAGCAATATGAAAGAGCCGATAACCAGGGTCGCGACCACCTCACGCCTTGTCATTCTCACCCTTTGGGTAAATTGTTGAGGACTTATGGATGGTTGACGACTGTCCGCGGCTAGTTCGGGTCCGGTGTGGGTTCACAGGGGCGTGCGGACTTTGCTGACCCGACCCTCAGTGGTCATTCGTTGCGATGACCTCACCTTGTTGCAACGCAGCAGAGCGTGCTGTTTATCCGGGTCGGTTAGTTTTTTCTTAGCTATCGCCGCGATCTCAACCTTGGCGCGCGCACAGCCGGCAGCAGCTCCCGCCCAGGGAACCTATCCGGTTCGAGCTTTGTTCCAAGACAGTCGAAGTCTCTTCGACATGGTCGGCTCGGTACCCCCACCTACCGACCAGCCTCGACACCGCATCGGGGACTAGCCCCCAGGCCACGCTCCGGCGCGGTGGCGCTTTTTTATTTCTCGATCCCCTCTTAGCCCGCTTCACAGCGGGAAGCAACTCCGCCTAATCGTCCGCCGTCTTGATTAGATCGGCCTGAAGGTCGGCAATCCGCGCTTCCCAGTTACGATGCCGCTACGGCTTCAATCTCCATGAGAAAATCCCGGCCATAGAGTTTTGATACCTCAATCAGCGTGATTGCGGGTGCCGCTGGCGGACTAACGGTCCCGAAGAAGCGGTTGCGGGCTTCTCGGTAGGCGGCCAAGTTATCCATGTCGCGCAGAAAGACTGTCAGCTTCACCAAGTTGGCCGCGGTGCAGTCAACCGCTGCCAGCGCTGTGGCGAGATTACGAAATACCTGATCGGCCTGGGCAACGAAATCATCCTTGCCAACCAACATGCCGTCTCTATCGAGCGCAGTCTGGCCTGCAATAAAGACAATACGGCTCGCTTGGACCTCCACCACCTGGGAATAGCCTGGTGGCGGACCGAGGTTCGGCGGGTTCAAGCGCCGTATCGATGTGGTTGTGTTCCTGGTCATACCGTTTCCTCTAATCGATTATGTTTTCGCGTCGTAGTCCGGGGGATCAGTTCTTCGCGAGGCGGGAGGCTGCGGAGCCAGCGGCGGAATTTGGGAGAAGCGCAGAGGGCACGCATTCGCTGCAATCTTGGCCGATGTGATACGGGCCACCCGCAATAATAAATGACCAGATGAAGAAATCAGTCAAATCGAGCCTGAACCCGCGCGAACAAGCGGCAAGGACGGCACAAATCTTACATGCGGCGGCAACGCGCTTCGCGGAATGGTTAGCCCTGTAGGCGGCGCTTAGCTCGGCTTGTGCTCTTTCAGCGTGTGTGCGACTTGGCGCAGCAGCATTGTTGGCAGGAGATCCTAATTACTTAGCACATTCCAAATGGGCATGTTGGGTCCCATATTTTCAATCGCGAATAGTACGCCATCGAGGCGGGGGTTAGCGTCTTTTTGATTGGTTTTCGGCGCTTATCCAATTTTCGACCGGCGCTGGAAATACGTACCAAACATCCCCCTAAATCGTTGAGATAAAGCCGCTTTTGCGTCAACAAAAATGTTGGGTTGATTGGTGTAAGAGTGGTCGGCTAGTTCGCACGACAACCTTTATTCGGCGATGGACAATCGCCAGAATATGCCCTGTCGGACCAAGGCAGATTCTCGAGAAATTTTTTTGGTGGGAGCGACTTCGCCGTTTCAGAAATCGAAGGCACGGGAGTCGAGAGATTGAGATCGCTAAGTCCCTTCATGGAACCGCAGCGACGCATACCCCCGGTCTGGATCGGCAATGGCAGCAAAAAGGAGGCTGCAAGGCGGCCAGCTTCAACAACTTTAGCGGCTTTAGCAGGGGTAGACCGCAAAACTCGTTTTGAGAGATTGGAATTACTCCGGGAAGCTGGCTAAGCGATATTCGTTTTGATGCGGCGCGATCGCGGGGATTTGCCGCATTCCGGTTGTTTTGCTACCCCATTTGCTACCCCAAGTCATTGGCGGCCAGGAATGAGATTAGCTAAGCCATTGTCTTGGATAATATATCTTGGTTTAAGGTGCTTTAGTTCAGCCAAATAGAGAATAAGGAAAGCGACGTCCTCCGGTTCGCCGAGCGTGCCGAACGGCACCATGCGCAGCGACAACCGTTCGGCCTCCTCGACTGTGCGATTGGTCAGCCTTGCGGTTTCCTCCCAGATGTTCTTGATCATGCGGGTGCGAATGACGCCGGGATGGTACCGAATTGCAGCGGGTACGGTTGCCGTCACGGGCCCCATAGCGCGCCACGGATTTGGTGAAAGTCTGAACGCCGCCCTTGCTCGCGCTATAGGCGACGGCGTTTGGCGAACCGAATAAAGAGACGATCGACGATATGTTGACGATCGATCCTACCTTCCGCCGCCTCATGATCGGGAGTACGGCACGACAGCCGAGAAAGGTGCCGTCGAGATTGATGCTGTGGACGCGGCGCCATTCCGCGAGCGATGTCGTCTCGGGATTGCCCGCCTGTAAATCGCCTTCGACGCCGGCCGCGTTCACCAGCACGTCAATCCGGCCGTGCTTTCGGTCGACGGCGCCGACCGTGTCGGCCCAGCCAGTTTCGCTGGTGACGTCAAGCGCACAGAAGTCTCCGCCGATTTCCCGCGCAAGGTCTCGTCCGTCGGCGAGATCGAGAATCGCAACCTTGCCCCCTTCGCTTGAAATGAGGCGCGCTACCGCGGCGCCATGCCGCCGGCACCGCCGCTGATGGCCACGATCTTGTCCCGAACGCGGTCCATGGCTCTACCCCGTCTAGTCAAACCAGAACGCCATGGCGCGCATTTCGATGCTGACCCGCGGCGGCCCGCCGATCGGGCACGACGGATCGTCGAAGGCGCAATGCGGCACATTTTGCGGCTGGAGCGGATCTGAATCCTTGCAGACGAATACCAACGCTTCATCTCGCGTCATGCGGGAGAAGTAGGCCCAGCGATGTGCGGCATTGGCGCGAACGAGGGTGCTTTCCGCCGACCATTCACGCCGATCATTATAGTCGAACACCGCATCGCCAATGACCAGGTCATTCGGCACGACGCTACGCGCATCGCACACGGCCAGCGGCACGTCTTGCGGTGGCGGCGAAATCGCCCGCCATATGTTGAACTGGGTGAAACGCCGAACCGGCACTTCCGTGCGCGCGAGTTGCTGGGCAGTGAGACGCGCGCGCGCATCGCTGGCATCGATATGCGTGAAGCGCGCCGGCAGCGAGTTGTTGAGCTGCCCCGAATCGGGTGAACGCTCGCCAAACCGCCAGATTGCCGGGCCGAGCATGGCGACATGTTCGGCGCCGCTCAAGCCCATGATCAACGCAATGATCTCGGCGGCAGCGCGGCGCCCGACCTCGTCGGCGTCGCAGAAATCCTCGATCGCGCTCTCATGCTTTACGAGTGTGAAGCCCTCGCGATCGAGCGAGGGCGGCACGCGGCGCCAACGCGCGTCTTCAATAACCACGGCATGGGTATCGAGCACGAGATTGTCACGCGAATGATCGTTGGCATGAAAGCGTGGCCGCTCTGCCATCGGGCCGAGGTAAACGATGTCGGCAGTAACCGTGCGAGGGGGAGGTGGTTCTCTGACAATGGCCATTGGCGTCTCGGAGCTTCCTCAAGGCAATGCATTGCGACCAGGCGGACCAGACGATTCCAACAGAAGCTCGTCATGCCAGGGAATGTATACGCCGGTTCGCAGGGGAACAATTCCCGAGGTGACGAATCCCATGGTCGAACGAGCCGAACTTATCATCCGCCACGCAGTTACTCACAATGGTGCTCAAAACGCCGTGATTTAATGACCAAGACTGCCAAGATTCTGTTTAGCGCTCTCATCGGGCTGGGCACGTTGGCGCTGACGACGGCCACCGCGGCGGCTGCCATCGTCTGCAATGGGTCAGGCGAGCACTGGCATTCCCAGCATACCTATCACTATTGGCCGGAGTGGGGTCTGACGGTTCACCCCAACAACTGCGTTGGGGGGCAGGAGATCACTATGTTTGGCGCGAACACGCCGGTCGAGGTTATTGGCGCAACGGCGTCTGGGTGCGGTTCTGAGCCGGCCGCTCACGTCGCAGGCAAAATGGCGGCCTGAGCGCCGCCCCTTTTTTATTGGGCCCTGAAAATCTAGACTGTCACATTCTTGGGAGGAAACATGAACGCGCCTATCGCTGAGCGCTGTGTTGAGCAAGGGGCGGGGATCTCACCGGTGCGCCGCTTGCGGCCGGTTCAATGGTACCCGACAACGCCAGCGGCAGCCGAACCAATTTATGCCGGAAGCGAATAGGAGCGGCCATGACCACCATCACCCAAAGTTACGTTCACGGCGCTTCCTCGGTGCCACTTCTTGGCGACACGATCGGGGTCCATTTCGATAAGTCGGTAGCGCGCTGGCCTGACCGCGACGCGCTGCTGGTGCCGCATCAGAGATGTCCACTGGTCCTACGCTGAATTGTCGAAACGAGTCGACGCGCTAGCGAGCGGGCTGTTGGCGCTGGGACTGGAGCCTGGCGATCGCGTCGGAATTTGGTCGCCTAACAATGCTGAATGGTGTGTGACTCAGTTCGCCACCGCGAAGGCTGGGTTAATCCTCGTCAATATTAATCCCGCCTACCGCTTGGCCGAACTCGAGTACGCGCTCAACAAGGTTGGGTGCAAGGCACTGATCACAGCGGGATCGTTCAAATCCAGCAGACTATGTCGGCATGCTGCGCGAGTTGGCGCCGGAGGTTGATCGAAGCGTCACCCGGGCGGCTCGAGGCCAAACGATTGCCTCAATCTACGCGCGCTGATCCGCATCGGTGCCGACGACGACGCGCGGGTTTTTCCGTTTCGACGATGTGATGGCATCGGGTCGCAACCGCCATGCCTCGAGGCTCGCCGATTTGGCGAAGACGCTAGCAATTCGACGACGCGATCAACATCCAATTCACCAGCGGCACCACTGGCACGCCTAAAGGAGCGACGCTGACCCATCACAACATTCTCAATAACGGTTATTTCGTCGCGCGAGGCTATGCGCTTTACCGAGGCGGACCGGCTTATGCATCCCAGTGCCGCTTTATCATTGTTTCGGCATGGTGATGGGCAATCTTGGCTGCATCACTCATGGCGCGGCGATGGTCTATCCGGGCGAGGGTTTTGAACCGCTCGCAGTGCTTGAAACCGTCGAGGCGGAGCAATGCACTGCGCTTTATGGCGTGCCGACCATGTTCATTGCCGAGCTCAACCATCCCGACTTCGAGCGCTTCGATCTCTCGAGCCTGCGCACGGGCTGCATGGCCGGCGCGCCATGCCCGATCGAGGTGATGCGGCGTTGCATCGACGACATGCATATGCGCGACGTGACCATCGCCTACGGCATGACCGAGACTAGCCCGGTCAGCTTCCAGACCAGCACGGACGATTCGGTCGAACGCAAGATTCAGCACCATCGGCCGCATTCACCCCCATGTCGAGGTGAAGATCGTCGATACCGAGCGGTCGCATCGTGCCGCCCGGCGCGCCGGGCGAGCTGTGCACCCGCGGCTATAGCGTGATGCTTGGCTATTGGGACGATGTGGAAAAGACCGCGGACGCGCTCGATGCACGTCGGGATGGATGCATACCGGCGACCTCGCCACGCTCGACGAGGAGGGCTATGGCAATATCGTCGGGTCGCCTCAAGGACATGGTGATTCGCGGTGGAGAGAACGTCTATCCGCGCGAGGTCGAGGAATATCCTGTTCCGCCATCCCAAGATCGAAAGCGTCCAGGTCATCGGTGTGCCCGATCCGAAATATGGCGAGGAACTCTGCGCCTGGGTGAAGCTTAAGCCCGGTGAGAACGAAACGCCCGAAGCGATCCAGGCTTTCTGCAAGGAGCCAGATCGCGCACTATAAGATCCCGCGCTATATCCGCTTCGTCGACGCTTTCCCGATGACGGTGACCGGCAAGGTGCAGAAGTTCATCATGCGCGAGACAGACGATTCGGGAACTGGGCCTGAAAATCGAAAAGACGGCGTGATCGGATGAGACGAGAAGGTAGCCCTTGCGACTGTCTCCGCGACGGCGGCGGGTTGTTCGGAATAGCTTTTTGCGGCCTCCGATCGTTTGCGCGGGCACGGCGAGCCTCCGAGCATGCCGGTCCTTAAGACTTCTCTCGATCGGCACGCAGCGAGTTTCGCGTCAACGATGCCTTCATGAGGTCGTTGGCGGAAGATTTGCGCGCACGGCTGGCCGAGATTGGCGGCGGCGGCGGCGATGCGGCGCGCGAGCGGCATCGATCGCGCGGAAAATTATTGCCGCGCGAGCGCATCAACCGGCTGCTCGATCCAGGCGCGCCGTTTCTCGAATTCTCGGCCTTCGCCGGCTACCGGCTCTATGCTGACGACGTGCCGGCCGGCGGGATCATCACCGGCATCGGCCAGATCGCCGGGCGCGAATGCGTCGTCATCGCCAACGATGCGACGGTGAAGGGCGGCACCTACTATCCCATCACGGTGAAGAAGCATCTGCGCGCCCAGGAGATCGCGCGCGAGAACCGGCTGCCATGCCTCTATCTCGTCGATTCCGGCGGCGCCAATCTGCCGAACCAGGACGAGGTGTTTCCCGACCGCGACGATTTCGGCCGCATCTTCTTCAATCAGGCGACGCTTGTCTGCCGCCGGCATCCCGCAGATCGCGCTGGTGATGGGTTCCTGCACCGCGGGCGGTGCCTATGTCCCGGCGATGTCGGACGAAACCATCATCGTGAAGCGACGAGGGCACGATCTTTCTGGGCGGGCCGCCGCTGGTGAAGGCCGCGACCGGCGAGGTGGTGACGGCGGAAGAGCTGGGCGGCGCCGAGGTTCATGCGCGCATCTCCGGCGTCGCCGATCATCTTGCCATGGACGATGCCCACGCGCTCGGTATCGCGCGGCGCATCGTCGGCAATCTCAATTCGGTGAAGCGGCCATTGCTCGATATTGCCGAGCCGCGCGAGCCGCTATACCCGGCCGACGAGCTCTACGGCATCGTGCCGAGCGACACGCGCAAGCCTTATGACGTGCGCGAGGTGATCGCGCGCCTGGTCGACGGCAGCGAATTCGACGAGTTCAAGCGGCTCTATGGCGAAACGCTGGTGACCGGTTTCGCGCGGCTTTGGGGCTATCCCGGTCGGCATCGTCGCCAACAACGGCATCCTGTTTTCCGAGAGCGCGCTCAAGGGCGCGCATTTCATCGAGCTCTGCGCGCAGCGCGGCATTCCGCTGATCTTCCTCCAGAACATCTCCGGCTTCATGGTCGGCCGCAAATACGAGGCGGGCGGCATCGCCAAGGACGGCGCCAAGATGGTGACGGCGGTCGCCTGCGCGCGCGTGCCGAAATTCACGGTGATCATCGGCGGCAGCTTCGGCGCCGGCAATTACGGCATGTGCGGCCGCGCCTACGATCCGCGCTTCCTGTGGATGTGGCCGAACGCGCGCATTTCGGTGATGGGCGGCGAGCAGGCCGCGTCGGTGCTCGCGACCATCCGGCGCGACAATCTCGAAGCTGCCGGCAAAAGCTGGACGCCGACAGAACGAGGAGGCATTCAAAGCGCCGATCCGCGCGCAATACGAGGCGCAGGGCCATCCCTATTACGCCAGCGCGCGGCTTTGGGACGACGGCGTGATCGACCCCGCCGAGACGCGGCGCGTGCTGGCGCTCGGTATTTCGGCGAGCCTCAACGCGCCGATCGAAAACACCGAGTTCGGCGTGTTCCGGATGTGAGCATGGACAATCTCCTCATTCGACATCGACGCGCGCGGCATCGCCACGCTCACCCTCAACCGGCCCGGAGGTTCACAACGCCTTCGACGATGAGCTGATCGCGGCGCTGAGCGCAAGCGTTTGCGCGGTTGGCGCGGATCCGTCATGTGCGCGTGCTGGTGCTGACCGGCGCCGGGCGCGAATTTTTCTGCGGGCGCCGATCTCAATTGGATGCGCCGCATGGCCGGCTTCAGCGCGAGCCGAAAATTTCGCCGACGCGATGGGACTGGCGCGATGCTGCGGCGGCTCAACGAGTTTCCCAAGCCGACGGTGGCGCGCGTCAACGGCGCGGCGTTTGCCGGCGGCGTCGGCTTGATCTCCTGCTGCGACATCGCCATTGCCGCCGTCGGAGGCGATAATTCGCGGTCAGCGAGGTGCGGCTACGGCTTGGTGCCGGCACCATCGGCCCCTATCTGCGTCGCCGCCATTGGCCCGCGCGCGGCGCGGCGCCTGTTTCTTGACTGCCGAGCGGATTTCCGCCGACGAAGCGTGCCGCATCGGCCTGGTGCACGAGGTGGTGCCGGCGACCGAACTCGACAGCGCCGTCGAGAAGGTCGTCGGCGATGCTGCTCGAAGGCGGCGCGGGAGCGCAAGCCGAGGGCGAAACGCCTCATCGCCGGCGTATCGGGCCGCCAGGTCGACGAGGAGTGCATGCACGTGACCGCGAAGGGCATCGCCGATGCGCGCGCCTCGGCCGAAGGGCGCGAAGGCGTCGCCGTCGTTCTTGGAGAAGCGCAAGCCGCATGGCGACAATAGCACCTCGATGTTCCAGAAGCTGCTGATCGCCAATCGCGGCGAGATCGCGTGCCGAGTGATCCGCACCGCCCGGCGCATGGGTATCGCCACCGTCGCGGTCTATTCCGACGCCGACGCCAACGCGTCTCCATGTGCGAAGAGGCCGACGAGGCTGTCCGCATCGGCCCGGCCGCCGGCGCGCGACTCCTATCTCAACATCGCGGCGATCGTCGACGTGGCGCGGCGATCGCGGGCGCTGAGGCGGTGCATCCCGGCTATGGCTTTCTTGGCGGAAAATGCCGATTTCGCCGCCGCCTGCGCCAAGGCGGGCTGGTCTTCGTCGGGCCGTCGCCGGACGCGATGCGCGCCATGGGCTCGAAGGCGGCGGCGAAGCAAATGATGGAAGCTGGCGGGCGTGCCTGTCGTGCCGGGCTATCACGGCGACGATCAGCGCGCCGCCAATCTGGCCGAGGCGGCGCGTAGGATCGGCTATCCGGTGCTGATCAAGGCCTGGGCGGGCGGCGGCGGCAAGGGCATGCGCGTGGTCGAGAAAGCCGGACGCTCTCGCGGCGGCGCTCGCGGGCGCCAAGCGCGAGGCGCTGTCGGCTTTCGGCGACGACCGGGTGCTGATCGAGAAATATCTCGACGCGGCCGCGCCATATCGAAGTGCAGGTGTTCGGCGACCGAGTTCGGCAATATCGTCCATCTCGTGCGAGCGCGATTGCTCGGTCCAGCGCCGCCACCAGAAGGTGATCGAGGAGGCGCCCGCGCCCGATCTCGATCACGCCGATGCGCCGCGGCGATGCACGATGGCCGCCGATCGCGGCGGCGCGCGCGGTGCGTTACGTCAATGCCGGCACGGTCGAGTTCATCGTTGCGAAGGCCACGATTTCTATTTCATGGAAATGAACACGCGGCTCCAGGTCGAGCATCCGGTGACCGAGTTGATCACCGGCCTCGATCTGGTCGAATGGCAGTTGCGTGTCGCAGCGGGCGAGGCGTTGCCGCTGACGCCAGGACCGGATCGCACCGTGGCCACGCCATCGAGGCGCGGATCTACGCCGAGGACCCGCGAGCGCGATTTCCTGCCGGCGACGCGGCACGCTGAGTTCTGCTCCGCGCGCCGGCCGAGACGCGCGGATCGTGCGCATCGAAACCGGCGTGCGCCAAGGCGATGCGATCACGTCCTTCTATGATCCGATGATCGCCAAGCTGGTGGTTCGGGGCGAGGACCGCGCGCGCCGCCATGCGCCAAGCTTGGCGAACGCTTGTCGAACTATCGCGTCGCCGGCGTCGCGACCAACCGCGATTTTCTGTTGCGGCTCGCGCGCTGAGCCCGATTTCGCCGCGGGCGCGGTCGATACCGGTTTCATCGCTCGCCATCGCGATGCGCTGGCGCCGCCGCCGGCGCCGAGTTCAGCCCTCGTGGCGGCGAGCCTCGCCCTGATCGCGGGCCGAGCGGTCGCATCCGGGGGCTGACCGCAATTCGCCCTGGTCGGCGCGCGACGGCTGGCGCCTCGACGGGCGAGTGCCGCGCGAAGTCCGGTGGCGGGACGGCGGAAACGAGTCGTGACGATCATGCTGAGTTGCGACACGGAGACGGCGAATCCAGGCGAGGTGTCGACGTCATTCGCGCTGGCAATCGCTTCACCGTCATCGACACCGACGGCTCCTGGCATCTCGATCTCGTCGATCCGCTGCGCACGGGCAGGATGGTGGCGGCATTGCAGTCGGCCGCTTGACCGCGCCGATGCCGGGCAAGGTCGTGCAGGTCCTGGCGCAGGCCGGCGACACGGTGAAACGCGGCCAGCCGATCCTTATCTTGGAGGCGATGAAGATGGAGCACACCATCGCCGCGCCCGCCGACGGCACCATCGACGCGATCAATTACGCGGCGGGCGAACTGGTCGAGGAAGGCGCGGCGCTGATCGCCTTCACCGCGGCGGCAGAAATAGATGCGAGCCTGCCGCAAACGCGTGCGCATGGTCGAGGTCGGGCCGCGCGACGGGTTGCAGAACGAGGCGCAGATCGTTCCGGCCGCGACCAAGATCGCGCTGATCGAGAGACTCGCCGATGCCGGCTTGAACACCATCGAGGCCGGCAGTTTCGTCTCGCCCAAATGGATTCCGCAAATGGCCGACACCGCCGAGGTGTTGGCGGGCCTGCATCGCGCGCCGGGCGTGCCTATCCGGTGCTGGTGCCGAACATGAAGGGGTTCGAGGGCGCGCTGGCGTCGCATTGCGACGAGATCGCGGTGTTCGCGGCGGCGTCGGAAAGCTTCTCGCGCCGCAACACCAATTGCTCCATCGCCGAAAGCTATGCGCGCATCGCGCCGGTCGCTGACGCGGCGCGCGCGCACGACATTCGCGTGCGCGGCTATATCTCGACCGTGGTCGATTGCCCCTACGAAGGGCCGATCGCGCCGCAAGCGCAGTCGCCGATGCGGCCGCCAAATTATCGCGAACTCGGCTGC
This sequence comes from uncultured Alphaproteobacteria bacterium, assembly GCA_963804725.1. Lineage (GTDB taxonomy): Bacteria > Pseudomonadota > Alphaproteobacteria > ATCC43930 > CGMCC-115725 > JAATGI01. The sequence goes on from CAWDRN010000001.1 coordinate 1,625,660, forward strand.
TACGAGATTTCGCTCGGCGACACGATCGGCACCGGCACGCCGCGGCGGATTCAGAGCATGATCGAGGCGGTCGCGGAGAAAGTTCCGGTGGCCAAGCTCGCCGGCCATTACCACGACACGTACGGTCAGGCGCTGGCGAATATCCTGGCGTCGCTCGAACTGGGCGTCGCCGACCTTCGACAGTTCGGTGGCCGGGCTGGGCGGCTGTCCTTACGCGCCTGGCGCTACCGGCAATGTCGCGAGCGAGGATGTGCTCTACATGCTCGACGGGCTCGGCATCGAGACCGGAGTCGATCTCGGCAAGCTGGCGGCGGCAGGGCAATTCATCTCGGCGGCGCTGGGCCGGCGACCGCAGTCGAAAGTCGCGCGGGCGCTCGCGGCGAAGCGCGCAGCTAAGGGAAAATGACGCCGTCTTCGTTGCTGACGATGAACTTGTCTTGGCGCTCAAGGAAATCGTCGATCACCGCAAAACAAGCTTCCGGCCGGTCGACATCGAGCGCGTGCGCTGCGTCGTAGACCATGACCACGTGGCAGTCGGGCAGAATTTCGCGATAGTGCCGGCCCATTTCCGGCGGGATCAGCCGATCCTCGGTGCCCATCAGCACCAGCACCGGCACTTTGCGTGTCGTTCATCCGCGCTTCCATCTCGGCCCGAGGGGCCGCGGCCGATGAATCGCACGGCGAGGCCCATTTGCTTCTGCGTCAGCTCGGGACGGCGGCGGCGGCGCCGGCGGCACGCGCTCGGGATGCGCGTACATCATGCCGCGCATTTGTGCCGGTCGTCGGCGCTGTCGACCAGTTCGGCCGGATAGGCGGCGGGCGCCAGCAATACCGCGGACTTGAACGGTCCGCGAGCATAAGGGTCGCGGTCCACAGCGCGAGCGTGCCACCGAACGAAATACCCATGACATCGCGAACTTGTCGATGCCAAGCGCTGTTACCGCGGCGCCCATTGTCGCCGCCAGTTCTGCCAGGTCTTCGTGCGGCTGATTGACCGGCGAATCGCCGAAGCCCGGTACATTCGAACGCGATCAGCCGGCGCTTCGCGGCTAGCATTTCATGCAGCTTGTTGAGCTGCAGCCCACCGCCGCCATGGAACCAGATCAAGGGCTCGCCTTGGCCGGCCTCGAGATAGCGAATGCGGAAATCCGTCGGCCTCAACGTAATGCTCCTGAAAACTCATATCGATTTATTCCATCTCATGAAGGCGCGGCAGCATCTTGTTGCCGAACAATTCGATGGCGTGACGCGCCTTGCCGTCGTCCGCGAGATGAAGCACAGATCGAGAATGCCGGCGCCGATCAGTCTCGCGGATATGCACGATTTGGCTGCATACGCTTTCCGGGCGCGCCGAGCAGGATCTGGCCTTCTCGACCGCGTCCTTGATCGCCGGAGACGCCGACGCGATTACGCTGCGCCTCGAAGTCGCGCCCATAGTAGCTCGTGCCCGCGACCGCGCTTTCGAGCGCCGGGTTGGAGATGCTAGAAGCGCCGCTCGTGGCGGACCCGAGGTCAAGTCGTTATTGGCCTGTTCGTCGGTATCGGCAATGTGCAGGCCACATCGATAGATGATGTCGTCGGGCATCGGTGTCCATCCGGCGGCTGCCGCTTGCGCGCGGTAATGAGCAATCGCCTTTGTTGCCAGCGGCAACGTCGTGACGGCAAAGCCGATGCCGATATGGCTGCGCGCTGCCAGCTCGCCCGATTCCGGGCTCGAACCAGACATGTATAGAGGTGGGTGCGGCTTCTGCACGGGGCGCGGCCAGATCGAGACGGCGCGGAATTCGTAATGCCGGCCCTGCCAGCCGAAAGGCTGCGGCTCGGTCCATACCATTCGGATCAGTTCTAGTGCTTCCTTGAAGCGCTCGCGCGATTCCTCCGGATTGATGTTGTAAGTGACATATTCGTTGGGTGTGCCGCGCATGAGCCCTGCGACCACGCGGCCTCCGCTCATGGTATCGAGGATGGCAAACTCTTCAGCGACCCGCACCGGATTGAACATCGGCACGGTCGGGCCGAGCACGGCGATCTTCGCCTTGCTCACGACCTGGCTCAATGCGCCGGCAAGCAGCATCGGATTGGGTGTCAGCGAGAAGGGCGAGAAATGATGTTCCGCCACCGTGACCCAGTCGCATCCCGTCTCGTCGGCGAGCCGGAAACGCTCGATCGAGGCGTTGAAGGAATGCTGTGCCGCCGCCTCGGAATAGGCATCGACCGGCACGGGCCAGCCGCCCGGCGCCGTGCCTTGATAAGCAACGGGGGAGAAACAACGCTGCCTTCATGGGCGCTCCGCCAAATATATTAGCATTTGCGGGGGACGCTAACGGGCTTTCCGTCACGCATCAAGCGCGCATTCTCGTGTTTGAGCCCATAACGAAGAGTCGATGCCGGGGATTTGGTAGACAACGCTCCTAGGACTTACGTGCGCGTTGAATGGCTTGCCAGACCCGATAGCGGCGTCGCGGGCATGTCGATGTGATGGATGCCATAGACCGAAAGCGCGTCGACCACCGCGTTCATCACCGCCGGCAGAGAGCCCGAACAACCCGCTTCGCCGCAACCCTTGACGCCGAGTACATTGCTCTTCGCCGGCACCGGATGGCTGCCGAACTTGAAATTGGGGACGTCGCTCGGCGCGCGGCATGGCGTAGTCCATGAATGAGCCGGTCTGCAGCTGGCCATCGGAATCGTAACGCACCGCCTCCAACAGCGCCTGACCGATGCCCTGGGTCACGCCGCCATGGACTTGGCCCTCGACCATCAACGGATTCACGATCACGCCGAAATCGTCCACCATCGTATATTTTGCGACCTCGACCGCGCCGGTCTCCGGATCGATCTCAACCTCGCAAATATGGCAGCCGTTGGGGAACGCAGAGGGTGGACTGTCGACCACCATCGCCACATCGAGCGATGCCGGCATGCCATCGGGCAGGTTCGGCGATCGGCGTCAGCCGTTCGGCAACGTCGAGCAAATCGATCGAGCGGTCGGTGCCGGCGATGGTGAAGCGCGCCTTCGCCGAATTCGATATCCGCGGCCGCTGCTTCGAGGAAATGTCCGGCGAGCAGCTTGCCCTTCTCGATCACCTTATCGCTTGCGCGCACGATCGCGGTGCCGCTCGCCATGATCGAGCGCGAACCGCCCGTGCCGCCGCCGGCGATGAGCTGATCGCTGTCGCCTTGGACCAGACGGATGCGCTCGAAGGGACACCGAGCCGCTGCACCAGCACTTGCGCGAACGGTGCGGCGTGGCCCTGTCCGTAATCGAGCGTGCCGGTGACGATGGTGACGTCGCCATTGGCCTCGAAGCGGATGCCGCCCATCTCTTTGCCCGGCGGCGCCGTCACTTCGAGATAATGGCCGATGCCACGGCCGCGCAGCTTGCCGCGCTTGCTCGCTGGTCTTTGCGCGCGGCAACCCATCCCAGTCGGATGCCGCGATGAGCCGTCCCTGCAGCAGCGCCGGAAATCGCCGCTGTCATAGGTCAGCATCGGACGGCGCCTTATAGGGAATCTGCCGCGGCTGGATGTGGTTGCGACGGCGCAGCTCAAGCGGGTCGATAGCCATTTCCTCGTGCTGCCTGCTCGACCAGCCGCTCCATATAATAATTGCCTTCGGGCCGGCCGGCGCCGCGATAGGCGCCGATCGGCGTCGAATTGGTCAGTACGCATTTGGTCGAAACCTCGACCAGCGGCGTGCGATAGACGCCGATGACATTCTTTACCGCGTTGGCGGTGACTTGCAGCGGCAGGCCCTGGAACGCGCCATAATTGCCATGGCCGGTCAGGCGCACGGCGAGGAATTTGCCCGTCCTGGTCGAGCGCCAGCTTCCGCCGTCACCTCATGGTCGCGGCCGTGATTGTCGGAGACGAACGCGCCGCTGAACGGTCGTCGGTCCATTTGACCGGCTCTGCCCAAGTGCTTTGCCGCATGAATCGCGCAGATATATTCGGGATAGGCGACGATCTTCATGCCGAACGAGCCGCCGACATTGCCGGTGAGACGTGTACTGCTTCGGGCGGCACTTTTAGAATGTCATTGGCGAGGCTCTGGCGCAGGCCGAACACGCCTTGCGAACAGACCGTAGAGGATGTAGCGTCCTTCCTTGAACTCGGCGACGCAGGCGCGAGGCTCCATCGGGTTGACGACGATGCGCTGGCTTTTCGGCGTCAGCTTGGTGACGTGAGCCGCCTTGGCGAAAGCCGCGTTCACCGCGTCGGTGTCGCCGAAATGGTAATCGAGCGTGACATTGCCCGGCGCCTCGTCGTGAATGTCGGCGCGCCCGGCGCGATCGCCTCGGCGATGCTGGTGACCGCCGGCAGCGGTTCGACTTCGAGCGCCACCGCTTCGACCGCATCCTTGGCTTGCGCGACGCTCTCGGCAACGACAGCGGCATAAGCCTCGCCGACATACCGCACTTTGCCGGTAGCGAGCGCCGGGCGCGGGCTTGAGCCTTGACTGTTCGAGCCGTCGCGCGATTGGGGACCATGGTCGGCGCTTGGTCATGCCGATGCCGGCCTTGGCGAGATCGTCCCAGATATAGACACCGAGCACGCCGGGCATCGGCTTCGCGGCCGCGTCGATCGCAATCCATTTGATGATCCCATGAGCATAAGGGCTGCGCACCATCACCGCATAGACCTGCCCGTCGACGTTGACGTCGTCGGTATAGCGGCCTGCGCCCCGCAGCAGGATCGGGTCCTCGGTGCGCGGCACCGGTTGGCCGATACCGAATTTCATCAAGGCGATATCCTGGTTACTGTCCATTGCTCGCATGCCGTAATTGTGTCAAGCGCTCGTCGCGGGGATGTTTTAGACTAAATCCAAGCGCCTAGTCTTGTTTCCTCATTGACCCACGCCCTCGCGCAATGCAGGCCGTGTGGGCATCGCTCTTCCCCTTGGAATATAACGGATTTCCCGCCATTTTTTGCGGCATCGAGGGGCAATTGCTTTAGCATGATAGCGACGAGGGTGCGCATTCGCGGAGATGACAATGGCTGGTTTCGGAATTGGGCAACCTATCCGTCGGGTCGAGGACAAACGATTCCTGACAGGACACGGCACCTATATCGAGGACATTAACCTACCGCGCCAGGCTTATGCCGTTCAGGTTCTCTCGCCGCATGCTCACGCGAAAATCGCTGGCATCGATAAGACGCAAGGCCGAGGCCGCGCCCGGCGTGCTGTGCGTGCTGACCGGCGCCGATGCCCTCGCCGAGGGGGTCGGCCCGATGTTCCCGCTTATGCCCGAGGATATGGGCGGACCCAAGGGTTTCCGTGCCCCGCGCTTTCTCCTCGCCTCCGGCAAGGTGCGCTACGCTGGCGAACGCGTTGCCTTCGTTGTCGCCGAGACATTGGCCCAGGCGCAGGACGCAGCCGAGCTGGTCGACGTGAGCTACGAGCCGCTGTCCGCAGTGACCGAGATAGAAGGAGCGCTCAAGGATGGCGCGCCCAAGATTTGGGACGAATGTCCGACGGGCAATTTGGTGTTTGCGATCATGATGGGCAGCAAGGAGGCGACGGACGCCGCCTTCGCCAAGGCGGCGCACAAGATCTCACTGCGCATGGTCAATAATCGCATCTCCGCCAATTCGATGGAGACGCGTGGCTATATCGGCGATTACAGCGCCTCCGACGATTTCTATACGCTCTATACCACAACTCAAAATCCGCACGGCGCACGCGGCACCATCGCCGGCCAAGTCTTTCACGTGCCGGAAAGCCAGGTTCGCGTCATCGCCAAGGATGTCGGCGGTGGCTTCGGAATGAAGGGCGACGTCTATCCCGAGGAGGCGCTGGTGCTGTGGGCGTCGAGGAAAATCGGGCGGCCAGTCAAGTGGATTTCGTCCCGCAGCGAGGGGCTGCTGACCGATACGCACGGCCGCGATCAGATCGTCACCGGCGAGATAGCGCTCGACAAGGACGGCACAATCCTCGGCTTGCGGGCTCACAGTTTGACCAATCTAGGCGGCAATATCTCAGGCGCGGGCGTGATCCCGTCACTCTCGGCACTTCAGATGGCGCCCCAGGTTTATCGCATACCGACCATATTCTTCACGGGGCGAGCGGCGTTCACCAACACCGCGCCGATGGGTCCCTATCGGGGCGCCGGCCGACCCGAGGCCACCTATTTCATGGAGCGCATGATCGAGCACGCGGCGCAGGCGACCGGCATTGACCGGGTTGAACTGCGTCGCCGCAATTTCGTTCCTGCGAGCGCGATGCCGTTCACCTCCGCGACCGGCGTCGTCTACGATAGCGGCGATTTCGCCGATACCATGAACAAGACGATTGCCCGCGCCGATTGGGACGGGTATGGCGCGCGCAAAACGGAGAGCGAGAGCAAGGGTAGGCTGCGCGGCCGCGGTCTCATCTACTATGTCGAGACCTGCGGCATTTTCAACGACCGTATGGAGTTGCGCTTCGATCCGAGCGGCTCTGTCACCATCGTGGCTGGCACCTTCATCTCATGGCCAGGGTCACGCCACCACGTATACCCAGATGGTGTCGGATTGGCTCGGTGTGCCCTTCGAGAACATCCGCTTCGTTCAAGGCGACACCAACCAAGTGTCGTTCGGCCGTGGCACCTATGGTTCACGCACCTCGTCAGTCGGTGGTGGCGCGCTCAAAGCGGCCGCTGCGAATCTGATCGAAAAGGCCAAGAGCCTCGCCGGCCATTTAATGGAAGCCGCGCCGGCCGACATCCAGTTCGACAACGGCCGCTTTACCATTGTTGGCACCGACAAATCGATGGCGCTCGTCGATGTTGCCAAAGCCGCCTACGCGCCGATGATGTTGCCGCCGGGATTCGGACTTGGACTGGAGGCGAGCGGCGCCGCTGAAGGCGATCCCCAATTTCCCGAACGGCTGTCACATCTGCGAACTGGAGGTCGATCCCGAGACCGGCCTGGTTCACATCGACCGCTACACCGTTGTTGACGATGTCGGGATGGTAATTAACCCATTGATTGTCGAAGGCCAAATCGTGGGCGGTCTAGCACAGGGCTTCGGCCAGGCCCTGCTTGAGAATATCGAATACGACGGTGGGTCCGGACAGCTCTTAACCGGCAGCTTCATGGACTACACCATGCCGCGCGCCGGCGACCAACCTCACTTCGAATGCGGCTTCAACAATGTGCCGTGCCAGACCAATGCGCTCGGCATCAAGGGTGCGGGCGAGGCCGGCTCGGTGGGCGCGCCGCCGGCGGTGATCAACGCCCTGATCAACGCACTCGCGCCCCTCGGCGTGAAGAGCATCGATATGCCAGCAACACCGAAACGGGTCTGGGAGTCAATCCAAGCTGCGAAGGCTGCCTAAACCCGGAGCCTCATTTCCACGGCGTCGGCGGCGGCACAGCCGCTGGTGCCGGCATCTCCACCGTCTCGAAATCCGCCGGCGCCGCGATTTCGAGATATTCCATATCCGGGGAATAATCGAAAAGGTAATGCACGATCCCGGGCCGCTGATGCACCACGTCGCCCGCCTCGACGAGATGCTCCTTGTCTTCATACATAAAGCGCGCCCAGCCTTTGAGCATTACGACGATGTGGAAATCGAGCACATGACGGTGCCAGCCGGTGCCCACCTCAGGCGCGCGCTCGGCGCGCACCAGCTGGGCAATCACTTTACCGGCAGTTGCTTCGGCGATACCGAGATCGCGATAGGAGAAAAAATCGCGCAATCCGCCCGATTTGAATTTCGTGTCTCCGGGCTTGACATGGGAGAATTTCATTGGCGTCTCAAGCATAACCGTCATCGCGGCTCTCCTGTCAGGGCGCGGTTGGGATAACGGAAGCAAAAGTCGCGCCACCTCAGCGACTCAGGCCGCTACTCGTCGTCGGTGCCGCCGACGTGCGGTCTGACTGAATTCGTGCCGGGGATCATTCCCAAAGCCCGTTATGGACCTTCCTGTTGGCGCCGCTGCGAGAATGGTTGCTTTTCAACACTCGAAGACGGTCGAAAGAACCGTTCTCGCTCAAAACTCCGCCTCAAGTTCCTCGATCTCGTCCGGTTCAAGTCTTGGCGGCTTCGATCCATTCGGACCATTTCCGGCATCGCCATGATGTGGTCGCGGTAAGCGGTGCTCACCGGATCGAGCTTGACGTCGTAGGTGACGAAGCGCGTCGCGACAGGTGCGTACATCGCATCCGCGACGGTGCGGGCGCCAAACAAGAACGGTCCGCCGTACCGTCCCAGACAATCGCGCCAGATGGCTGTCACGCGGTCGATGTCTGCCAGCGCGCGGTTCCACACTTTGAAACCAGGGAAATGAGCCTTGAGATTCATCGGTAAGGCCGAACGCAGTGCGGTAAAGCCCGAATGCATCTCGCCGCAAATCGACCGGCAATGGGCTCGGGCTGTCGGGTCTGCAGGCAGCAAGTTCGAGCTTTTTTGGGTTTCGTTGAGATACTCGGCGATTGCCAGTGTATCCCACACGGTGACGTCATTGTGTGTCAGGGAAGGAACCAAAATAGACGACGAAAGCAGTAATATTTCGGCGCGCACTGCAGGATCATCCGGCGGTACGATCCGTTCTTCGAAATCGAGCCCCGCAAACCTCACCAACAACCAGCCCCGCAACGACCAGGACGAATAATTCTTGCTGCTAATGGTCAGTACGGCTTTGCTCATGCCCAAAACTTACGCAAATGACATGCCAGTCGCAAACAGTCTTCGCGCCGCGATCCCGATGGCGTGCCTATTGCATCGCCACCGGCGGGGAGCGGCCTCGACATGATTTACCAATTATACCAGGCCCATAGCGATATGATCGCGCCGCTGCGCGCCATGGCGCGCCTGGCGGTTTGCCAGCTCAACCACGTTAAAGCTGAAAATCTTGACGACAGTGTGACGCGACGTTTTTCGGCGCTTTGCGAGATCGTCGCGCACCTTGGACTTAGCCATCACCGGCCATCCTACGGTATCGACACGGTGCAACTCGGCAATCGTACGGCGCAGGTGGTCGAGGAAGCGGTCGACAAGACGCCGTTTTGCACGCTGCTTCATTTCCGCAAGGTCGATGTGCCATCGCAATCGCGGGTATTGCTGGTGGCGCCGCTCTCAGGACACTTTGCCACGCTGTTGCGTGACACGGTGCGGACCATGTTGCCGGAGCACGATATCTATCTAACCGACTGGCACAATGTCCGCGATGTCGCTATGAGCCATGGCCGTTTCGGTCTCGACGAATACATCGAGCATCTGATCCGGTTCTTGGAAAAGCTTGGACGGGGCGCGCATATCATCGCGATCTGTCAGCCGGCCGTGCCGGCACTCGCCGCCGTGGCGCTAATGGCGCAGGATGGCAATCCGGCGCAGCCGCACAGCATGACCTTGATGGCAGGTCCGATCGATACCCGGGTCAACCCGACCAAAGTCAACGACTTCGCGATGGAGCGCCCAATCCACTGGTTCGAGCGGCATCTGATCGGCTTCGTGCCATTCCGCTTTACCGGTGCGTTCCGGCGCGTCTATCCCGGCTTCCTGCAGCTCGCGGGATTCATGAGCATGAACCTCGACCGGCACCTCAAGAGCTTTCAGGAACTCTACCAGCATCGCGTCCAAGGCGAGAGCGAAAAGGCCGCGGCGATCGCGACGTTCTATGACGAATATTTCGCCGTGATGGACTTGTCCGCAGAGTATTACCTCGAGACCGTACAGAAGATCTTTCAGCAGCATGAACTGCCGCTGGGCAAGCTCAGTTTTCGCGGCCGAACCATCGAGCCAAGGGCGATTCGCCGCACTGCGCTTTTTACCGTTGAGGGCGAACGCGATGATATCTGCGCCGTTGGCCAGACCCTCGCCGCGCATGATCTTTGCACGGGCATTCGACCCTATAGGAAACGCCACCACGTGCAAACCGGGGTCGGTCATTACGGGGTCTTCGCCGGCCGGAAATGGCAAAATCAAATCTACCCGCAGCTTCGCGATTTTATCCACGCGAGCGAATGAGGCTGTGGAGGGACCGACGTCGCGCCTGGTCGCCGCCGATCGACCCGCCGGCACAATGCGGTCCTCGCTCCAGCCCGCTGCCGCTACGCGGCATGGGACCCGAAATTTGTTGCCGCCCGAATTTGCGCGCGGCGCCGCCGCGTCAGTCGCCCTCGGCGATGATGCTCTCGTAGGCGGGCAGCGTTAGAAAATCAGGGAATTTGGAGGCGCCAAGCAGGTCGGAGAACATTGCTGGCGGCATCACGATAACGGCCTTTGTTATAGGCTTCGTCGCCGACCAGCGCTTTGAGCTTAGTCAGTTCCTCGTCCATGATCTTCATGCACAGATCAAGTTCGACCGTCCGACCGTCCGAGTAGCTTCGCCCCATGGCGGATCCATTGCCACAGCTGGGCGCGGCTGATCTCGGAGGTCGCAGCATCCTCCATCAGATTGTAGAGCGGCACGCAGCCGATACCGCGCAGCCAGGCTTCGAGATAGCCGATCCCAACATTGAGGTTCTGCCGCAACCCCGCCTCCGTGATGGTCCCTTCGGGCACTTTGAGGAGATCGTCGGCGGTCATATGGACGTCCTGCCGTTTGCGCGCGATCTGGTTCACTTCCGGCATTTGCTTGTCGAAAATCTCCTTGGCAATCGGCACCAGGCCCGGATGAGCAACCCAAGTTCCGTCATGGCCGTCGCCTGCCTCACGCAGCTTGTCGGCCCGCACTTTCTCCATCGCCGCCTCGTTCGCGGCGGGATCGTTGCGGATCGGAATTTGCGCTGCCATGCCACCCATCGCATGCACGCTGCGACGGTGACACGTCTTGATGAGAAGTAGCGAGTAGGAACGCATGAAATGCACTGTCATGGTGATTTGGCTGCGGTCTGGCATGACGCGCTTCGGGTCTTCGGCAAATTTCTTGATGGTCGAAAAAATGTAGTCCCAGCGGCCGCAATTCAGGCCAGCGGAATGCTCGCGCAGCTCGTAAAGAATTTCGTCCATCTCGAAGGCAGCGAGAATGGTCTCGATCAGCACCGTTGCCTTGATCGTGCCTTTGGCGATGCCGAGCTTGGCCTCGGCGTGGACGAAGACATCGTTCCAAAGCCGCGCTTCCAGATGCGATTCCATCTTGGGCAGGTAGAAATAGGGTCCGGTATTGCGCGCCAGCAGTTCCTTGGCATTGTGAAAGAAATAGAGGCCGAAATCGAACAGACTGCCGGACATGGGCTCGCCATCGACAACGAGATGCGCCTCGGGAAGGTGCCAGCCCCGCGGCCGCACCAAGAGTACTGCGGTACGCGGGTTGAGCTGGTAATGGCGCTTGCTGGACGGGTCGTCAAAGGAAATGTCGCGGCGTACCGCATCCATCAGGTTGATTTGGCCCTCGATCAGATTGTCCCAGCTCGGCGTGTTGGCGTCCTCGAAATCGGCCATGAACACTGAGGAGCCTGAATTGAGCGCGTTGATCACCATCTTGCGATCGGTCGGGCCGGTGATCTCGACCCGCCGATCAAGCAGATCCTTGGGCAGCGGCGCCACCGTCCAATCGGCATCGCGGATCGCTTTGGTCTCAGGCAGAAAATCAGGCCGCCAGCCGGCATCGAGACTGGCTTGGACTTCAACGCGGCGCGCCAACAGGCGCTTCCGCTCGGCAGCCGAATTTGCGCTCGAGCTCGACGACGAAGGCGATTGCCGCCGGCGTCATCACGCGTTCGTAGCCAGGTTTGATCGGGCCTTTGAGTTCGACGCCTTGCGGCAGGGTTGGTTGCACCATAATCTTTCCTCCGTCTCACTCACTACCGGCTTTTCCGTGAGGGAAAGGTGGGCGGTGAGTGGGTGGTTGTTGGCAAGGGCGGCGTATCCACACGCCGCACCTAGCCGTGCCGTCTCGCCCTGGGCGGACAGGCATCAATCAATGCCGGTCGAGCCGCCGGGCTCGTATTCGAATTCGTCGATCACGATGGTCTCTCTTGCGGCAGCGTCGCACCATGCCTGCATCGCTGGCAAATTCCATACCGCGTCCGCATAGGCGGTGCAGACCGGATCGAGCGCGATCTCATAGGTGCGAAACCGCGTCACGACCGGTGCGTACATCGCGTCGGCGATGGTGAAAGTGCCGAACAGATAAGGACCGTTCTCGCCAAAGCGCGAGCGGCAGTCGCGCCAGATGGCCTTGATCCGCTCGATCTGCTCGAGGGCCTCCGGCGTGAAGCGGCGGCCGGGAATCACACGGCGCAGATTCATCGCCAGCTCGCTCCGCAGATGACTAAACCCCGCATGCATTTCGCTCGACACGGCGCGGGCAAGCGCACGCGCATCGGCATCGTTAGGCCACAGCTTTGCTGCGGGAAACTGCTCGGCAAGATATTCGCCGATCGCCAACGATTCCCAGATAACCCGACCGCGATGGTGCAACGCCGGCACTTTGCCCGAGGGCGATTGGCGCAAAATGGCCTCTTTGCTGCCATCGACATAGAGCGGGATAACAACCTCCTCAAACGCCACGCCGAGGTGCCGCAGCGGCAGCCAACCGCGGAGCGACCAGGAGGAATAAACCCGATTCCCGATATAGATGGTAAGGTCCGGCATCGCTTATTTGATACTCTGGCGGTCGCGTCATTGGCTAGAGGGGATCACATTGTTGGCGTTGATCAGCGATGCATCCGACGCCGTCCCGGTCACACCGGTATCGGCTTCTGATTTGGTGGCGAGTTTGGCACGGCTCGGCGCGCGCCCAGCGCGCTGGGCGAAGGCGACCGCATTCAAGGCCGAGCCGGAGCAGGTGGCGCTCATTCCCGACGAAAACGGCGGGTTGGCGCGAGTATTGGTCGGCTGGAAACCCTCCGAGCCGCTGTGGGCCTTGGCGGCACTGCCGAACCAGCTGCCGGAAGGCAACTACATGCTCGCAGGCGCGCCACATGATGCCGTCACGGCGTTGACGTTGGGATGGGCGCTCGGCGGCTACGAATTCGCCCGTTACAAGACACGCAGAGAGGGGCTGGGCCAGACTGGTCTGGCCCGCCGACGCCGATCGCAGTCTGGTCGAGCGGCTGGCGGCGGGTATCTTCCTGGCCCGAGACCTCATCAACACGCCAACCGAGCATATGGGCCCTCCCGAACTCGCCGTGGCAGCGGCCCAGCTCGCAGACAAACATCGCGCATTTTATCGCGTCATCGCCGGTGACACGCTGCTGGCCGAGAACTATCCAATGATTCACGCGGTCGGGCGTGCCGCGGGACCGGGACGTGAGCCGCGTCTTATTGATATGCGCTGGGGCGATCCGGCGGCACCAAAGGTGACGCTGGTCGGCAAGGGTGTCTGCTTCGACACTGGCGGGCTCGATCTCAAACCTGCGAGCGGCATGCGCTTGATGAAAAAAGACATGGGCGGTGCCGCAACAATATTGGGCTTGGCGGATGCCGTGATGACCGCGCGTCTCGGGGTGCGGCTTCGGGTGCTCGTGCCGGCGGTGGAAAACGCGGTGGCGGGCAATGCCATCCGCCCGCTGGACATTGTCAAGACCCGCAAAGGCCTCACTGTAGAGATCGGCAACACCGACGCCGAAGGTCGCCTGATCCTGTGCGACGCGCTGGCAGAGGCCGACGGCGAAAAGCCAAGATTGCTGATCGATTTTGCGACGTTGACCGGCGCGGCGCGGACGGCCTTGGGGCCGGATCTGCCGGCACTGTTCAGCAATGACGATGAGCTCGCCGAAGATTTGCTGCGGGCCGGCAAGGCACAATCCGATCCGTTGTGGCGCTTGCCGCTATGGGCTGACTACCGCGGCATGTACAAAAGCAAGATCGCCGACCTCAACAATGTCTCGGAGTCGCCATTTGCCGGCGCGATTCAGGCCGCGCTGTATCTGGAAGATTTTGTATCGCCGACGACGCCGTGGGCGCATATCGATACCTTTGCGTGGAACGGGACGTCGCGGCCCGGTCGTCCGGAGGGTGGGGAGGCGCTCGGCCTGCGCGCCGCCTACGCCATGATTGCCGCCCGTTTTTCATGAACCGCGACCTCTTTCTGGAAAATCCCAAGACCGGCGCAGTCAAGCTGTTCCGCAACGGTTTCGATTGGATCTTATTTCTGTTCTCCGGCGCGCTTGGTATCCCGCTATTCCTCCAAGGACTGCCGCTGTGGGGCACGGCATTTGTCGCACTGTGGGTCGTAGGGCTGGCGTTCCATTGGCTCCTGCCGCGCCACTGGATGTTGAGCGGAGAACTGATCCTGACCCTGGTCTTCTTCGCCTTGCAGCTCTGGATTGGCTTTCGGGGCCGCGAACTTATGTTGAGATCCTATGTGGCACGCGGCTGGCGTCGTCGCGAGCGCGCGCCTAGGCCACGGCAAGGTCGAAGGCGGCGGCCATAAGCGCACGCGTATAAGGCTCCTTCGGCGCGGCGAAGATCCGCTCGGCAGGGCCCGCTTCGACGACGTGGCCATCCTTCATCACGATCAGATCGTGGGCCAGGGCGCGTACTACGCGCAGATCGTGGCTGATAAAGATGTAGGCGAGGCCATGCCGTTGCTGCAGATCGCGCAAGAGGTCGACGATCTGCGCCTGAATTGAGACATCGAGTGCCGATGTTGGTTCATCCAGCATGACAATGCGCGGCTTCAGGACCAAGGCGCGGGCGATAGCGACACGCTGGCGCTGGCCGCCGGAAAATTCATGTGGATAGCGGTCGGCGTCGTCGGGATCGAGCCCGACTTCGCCTAGGGCATCGCGAATGAGAGCACGTCGCGCGTCACGATCGGCACCGATCCGATGCACTGTCAGCCCTTCCTCGACGATTTGAGCGATCGAAAGGCGTGGCGACAGGCTGGCAAACGGGTCTTGGAACACGATCTGCAATTCGCGGCGCAAGGGACGCATCTCGCGCTCGGCCAGACCATCGATATTGCGCCCCGCATAATTGATGGCGCCGACGCTGCGGAGGAGGCGCAAAAGCGCCAGCGCCAGCGTGGTCTTGCCGGAGCCGGACTCGCCGACGACGCCCAAGGTCTCGCCCTGGCGCACCGCGGCGTTGATGCCGTCTACCGCCTTGATGTAGCCGACGGTGCGGCGAATGATTCCTGCGCGGATCGGAAACCACACTTTGAGGTTCGTCGTCGCCATTGTCACCGGCGGTGGTGGTTTGATCGACACCGGCTCGCCCTTTGGCTCCGATGCCAGAAGCCGCTTAGTGTAGGGATGCTGGGGTCGCGCGAAAATATCGGCAACAGTGCCGCGTTCGACGATCTCGCCTTGTGTCATTACCATCACCCGGCGGGCAATTTTGCGGACGATCGTGAGGTCGTGCGTGATCAACAGCATGGCCATACCGAACCGCGCCTGCAAATCGTTCAGCAGTTTCAACAGCTGCGCCTGAATGGTGACGTCGAGGGCCGTCGTGGGCTCGTCGGCAACGAACAGCGCCGGATCATTGGCGAGCGCCATCGCTATCATTACGCGCTGCCTCTGCCCGCCGGACAATTGATGTGGATAGGCGTTGAGGCGCTTTTCTGCCTCGCTCAAGCCTACCAACTTGAGCAATTCGACCGCACGCTCGCGCGCCTCCTGACGCCCCATCTTCTTGTGCACGAATAGCGTCTCGGTGATCTGCTTCTCAATCGTGTGCAGTGGGTTGAGCGATGTCATCGGCTCCTGGAACACCATCGCGATGCGGCCGCCGCGTACTTCGCGTAAGGTGTTGGCCGATGCGCCGACCAGCTCCCGTCCGTCAAAGCGGATGCTGCTGCCGGGCCCGTGCGTTGCCGAGGGATAGGGCAGGAGCTGCAACACCGATAGCGCCGTTGCCGATTTGCCCGATCCGGACTCGCCGACGAGCGCCACCGTTTCGCCCGCCGCGATATCAAACGAGACCCCCCTCACAGCATCGATGCGACGATCGCCCGAGCGAAAGGTGACGCTGAGATTCTTGATCGACAGCAGCGGTTCAGCCATTGATCTTCCGCGGGTCGAATGCGTCGCGCACCGCTTCGCCGATGAAGATGAGCAGGCTCAGCATGATGGCAAGCACGAAAAACGCGGTGAGGCCGAGCCAAGGCGCTTGCAGATTGTCCTTGCCCTCGGCTAACAACTCGCCGAGCGAAGGCGAACCTGGCGGCAGGCCGAAACCCAAGAAATCGAGCGAGGTCAGGGTGGTGATCGAGCCGTTGAGGATGAACGGCAGGAAGGTCAGGGTCGCCACCATGGCATTAGGCAGGACGTGACGCCAAATGATCACGGGGTTCGATACCCCGAGCGCTTTGGCAGCGCGGACATAATCGAAATTGCGCGCGCGCAAGAATTCGGCGCGGACCAGATCAACCAGCGACATCCACGAGAACAGCAGCATGATGCCGAGCAGCCACCAGAAATCCGGCTGCACGATGCTGGACAGAATGATGAGCAGATAGAGCACCGGGAGGCCGGACCAAATCTCGAGAAAACGCTGGAAGAACAAATCGGTGAGACCGCCATAATAGCCTTGGATGGCGCCCGCCGCGACGCCAATAACCGAGCTCGCCACTGTCAGCACGAGACCGAACAGCACGGAAATGCGAAAGCCGTAAATGAGCCGCGCCAACACATCGCGGCCTTGATCGTCGGTGCCGAGCCAGGTTCGCGCCGGTCGGGCGGCGATGGTGCCGGTGAGGGCAGGTGGAAATTGATGGTGCGGTAATCGAAGGGAATTGGCGGCCACACAATCCAGCCCTTGGCATCGATGCGCTTTTCTACCTCGGCGTCGCGGAAATCGGCTTCGATCGGAAGATCGCCGCCAAGATCGGCTTCGGTATAGTCATGGAAAATCGGGAAATCGAGATGCCCACCGTAGGACACGAGCAGCGGCCGGTCGTTCGCGATAAATTCGGCGAAGAGGCTGGCGAAGAACAGCGCAAGGAAAATCCATAACGACCAGAACCCTCGGCTGTTGGCGCGGAAATTGGCAAGCCGCCGCCGCGTGAGCGGCGAAAAGGCCCGGCGCCTCATGTGCGGCGTGTCGCAAAATCGATGCGCGGATCGATCACCATGTAGGTGAGATCGCTAATTAGCTTCATCACCAGTCCGACCAGCGTGTAGATGTAGAGCGTGGCGAACATGATGGGATAGTCGCGGCTTAACGCCGCTTGGAAGCCGAGGTAGCCCAACCCGTCCAGAGAGAAAATGACCTCGACCAGCAGTGCGCCGGTGAACAGGATGCCAACGAACGCCGCCGGAAAGCCCGCAATCACTAACAGCATGGCGTTCCGGAAGACATGACCGTAAAGCACGCGCCGCTCGGTCAAGCCCTTAGCGCGTGCGGTAACGACGTATTGCTTGTTGATCTCCTCGAGGAACGAATTTTTGGTGAGCATGGTCAGGCTGGCGAAGCCGCCGATGACCAGCGCCAAAATGGGCAAGGCAATGTGCCAGAAATAGTCGAGGATCTTGGCGAAGAGACCGAGCTCCGCCCAATCATCCGATACGAGACCGCGCAGCGGGAACCAGTGGAGATAGCTGCCGCCAGCGAACAGGACGATGAGCAGGATCGCGAACAGGAAGCCGGGGATTGCATAGCCGACGATCACGACCGCGCTGGTCCACACGTCGAAGCGCGTGCCGTCCCGAACCGCCTTGGCGATGCCAAGCGGGATGGAGATGAGATAGGTAATGAGCGTCGTCCACAAGCCCAGCGAAATCGACACCGGCAATTTGTCCGCGATCAGCTTGATCACCGGCCGGTCGCTGAAAAAGCTGATGCCGAAATTGAACCCAACATAGTTCTTGATCATGATCCAGAAGCGCTGGATCGGCGGCTTGTCGAAGCCATAGAGCGTCTTCAGCCGCGCCAGCAGCGCCGGGTCAATGCCGCGCGAGGCGCGCGTCGTGCCGGCCCTTCGCTAGCTCGCCGTTGCCGCCACTGACGCGACCGGTGACGTCGCCGCGACCCTTCAACTGCGCGATCATCTGGTCGACCGGCCCGCCCGGCGCCGCTTGGATGATGAAAAAATTGACGACGATGATCGCGAACAGGGTCGGGATCATCAGCAGGATGCGGCGCAGGGCGTAAGCGAGCATCGCTTAGTGTAGTTTCGCCATGTTCGCCTTCAGAGCCTTTTCGACTGATGCGTCGACCCACCAACTGTCGAGCGCCAGGGCGTAGGGGGGATTAATCTTCGGCCGTCCGAATTTGTCCCAGTAGGCAACGCGGAACATATCGATATGCCAATTTGGCATGACGTAGAAACTTTGAAGCAGCACGCGGTCGAGTGCGCGGACGCGCGTCACCAGGCTCGGCCGATCGGATGCGGCGATGATCAGATCGACGATCTGGTCGACCGCCTTGCTCTTTACCCCCATCATATTGTTGCCGCCGGTTTCGTCGGCCGCTGCCGAGGTCCAATAGCCGCGTTGCTCGTTGCCGGGCGAAAGCGATTCGGGAATCACGACCATGGTCATGTCGAAATCGTAATTGTCGAGGCGGTTCTCGTATTGCGCCGGATCGACGGTGCGTAGGGTCATCGCTACGCCGATGCGGCGCAGATTGTCGGCAAGGGGCAGAAGGATGCGCTCAAATTCGGACCTGTCATTGAGAAATTCGAACGTCATCTGCTCGCCCTTGTCGTTGACAAGCTTGCCGCCTTTCACGGTCCAGCCGGCTTCTTTCAGCAATCCCAAGCGCAATGCGTATGTTGGCGCGGATATCGCCGGTGCCGTCGGTTTTCGGCGCCTCATATGCTTTGGTGAAAACCGCGGCAGGGATTTCGCCCTTCAGTGGCTCGAGAATTTTCAATTCGTCGGCCGCGGCAGGCCCGACGAGGCAAGATCGGAATTGGAAAAGTAGCTCTCGGTCCGAGTATAGGCGCCATAGAACAGATTCTTGTTGGTCCATTCGAAATCGAACAGATAGCCCAACGCCTCCCGCACGCGCGGGTCGCGGAACAACGGACGGCGCGTGTTGAAAGCGAAACCCTGCATGCCTTCCGGCACCTCGGTTCTTGATCAGGACTTTCTTGAACAGACCGGCGGTCGAATGCGGGACTGCTGTAGCCGATCGCCCAGTTCTTGGCGACGTTCTCTTGAGCGGAAATCGTATTGTCCGGCTTTGAAGGCTTCGAGCGCCACCGATGCGTCGCGATAGTAGTCGTACGCGAATCGTGCCGAAATTGTACCGGCCCTTGTTCACCGGCAAATCCTTCGCCCAATAATCGGCGACGCGTCGATAGGTGATCGAGCGGCCGGGATCGAACGAGTCGATCTTATAGGGTCCGCTGCCAAGGGGCTGCTCGAGCGTGGTCTTTTCGAAATCGCGGCCTTGCCAATACGTTTTCGACAGCACCGGCAACTCGCCGAGGATCAACGGCAGTTCGTGGTTTTGCGCTGAGCGCAGGTGAATTTGACGCCCCGCTCGCCGACCTGCTCGGCCTTCAATACGTCGGCATAGTAGAGGTGATATTGTCGGCGCGCCCTTGGCCTTCAGCGTGTCGAAGGTCCAGATCACGTCTGCAGGGGTCATCGGACTGCCGTCGTGGAACCGCGCTTCCGGCCTAAGCTGGAACACCACCGAAAGACGGTCGGGCGCAACATCGACGCTCTGCGCCACCAGCCCGTACTGCGAGTCGGGCTCGTCGGACGACGCCACCATTAGCGTGTCGAAGATAAAACCCAGCCCCTCGGCCTTTATTCCTTTAAGGGCAAAAGGATTGAAGGTATCGAAAGTGCTGGTGCCGTTACCGGGGTAGGTCGCGAACTTGACCGTGCCACCCTTCGGTGCGTCGGGATCGACATAGTCGAAATGAGTGAAGCCCGGTTTGTATTTGAAGTCGCCATAGAGTGCGATGCCAGCCGATCGGCTCGGCACAGGCCGTGCTGGCGAAGAGACTGGCGGCGATGACAAGAGACAAGGTAAGACGCATAGCGACCTCGAAGGGGCGGATCGGCGGCGCACTCTAGTAAGAGGTTTATGGCCCGACAATGGCCGAAGATGTATACATTGCCGCATCCGCATTGCAGGCAACGCTGCCGATGGTTGCGTGTCGCGGGCGACCAGATCTGCCGCCACGGTGCCCGCGCGCGCGGTGCAGCCTCTGAGCGGGGATACGATTTTCAGGGGGCAGCCGCCAGCACTGCGCGCGCTTGGGCGGCAAGGCCTGGATCGCCGGCCGCGATGACCCGGCCGTCGGATGTGAGGCCAAGCGCATTGCCCTGCCAATCGGTAATGCTGCCGCCGGCGCCAGTGATCACCGGCGCCAGAGCGCAGTAATCATAAGGTTTGAGATCGGCCTCGACGACGAGATCGATAAAGCCGCTGGCGAGCTGCGCATAGGCGTAGCAGTCGGCGCCGAAGCGGGTGGTCTTGACCGCGCTCTTGAGCCGGGCAAAAGCCGGTTCGTCGCCGCCGAACATGTCCGGCGACGTGGCATAGAGCGAGGCGCCGGCGATCGCGGCGCAAGTGCGGCTGCGGACTGGCGCGCCGTTCCGGGTCGTCGCCTGGCCGGCGGCACCGAGCCAGCGCTCGCGCGAAATCGGCTGGTCGATCACGCCCAGCACCGGTGCGCCGTCCTCGACCAGCGCGATCAGAATGCCGAAGAGCGGGATGCCGGCGATGAAGCTCTTGGTGCCGTCGATCGGATCAAGTACCCAGACGCGTGGCGCATCGGCGCGCGACCGCGCCATGTTCTTCGCCGAGAATGCCGTCGTCAGGAAATCGGCTGCTCGATCAGCCGCGCGCATAGTGGCCTCGGCTTCGCGGTCGGCGACGGTGACGGGCGTTCGGTCGGGCTTGGTGTCGACGTCGACGGGCTGGCGGAAATAGCGTCGCGCGATCGCGCCCGCCGCGTCGGCGAGCCTGTGCGCCAGAGTCGATCTCGGCGGCGCCAATCATCGCGTGGCCGTCGCTGGTTATTTGCCGGGCGCTTGCGCCGGCGTGCTTCGGCGCGGGCGCGGGCGCGGGCTTGGTTGGCGCCGCCGCGGGCGCTGTCGCTGGCTTGGCCGTCGGCTTGTTGCCGGTTGGAGCCGGTGCCGACTTGCTCGCCGCCGGCGGTGTCGCCGGGCTGGCCGACGTCGCGGGGGTCGCTGGCGCGGCCGACGGGTTCGCGGAGGTCGCGGGTGCGGCGGCCGGTTTGACGCGGCGGCAGCCGGTTCGGTCTCGAAGGCGTCAGCGCCTCGGGGCGATCGCTCAGGCGAGTCGAGATAGGCGATCACATCGGCGCGGTCCTTCGCCTTGGCCAGACCGACGAACGTCATCTTGGTGCCGTGGGCGAAATCCTGCGGGCCTGCACAGCCAGACATTGAGCAGATCCGGCGTCCATTTCTCCTTGTCATGCGACTCGAGCGCGGACGAAAACGGAAGCCGCCATGGCCTTGGGCGATCGGCTGGTCGAACACGCCATAGAGGTTGGGGCCGATGCGGTTCGGGTCGCCCTTGTTGAAGGTGTGGCAGGCGACACACAGCCGGTTCGCTATGTGCTTTGCCATTATCGAGCGCTGGCGCTGGCGAGCAGGGGGCCGATCGGCTCGGGTCCGGCAGGCGCGGCGGCGGCACTCGCAGGCGCATTGGCTTCCTTTACCCCAGCGACCATGTAGGCAGGTTTTGCCAACTCCTCGGGATTGACCAGCGCCTTGGCAATGATGCCGGTCACCATCGCGAGGATCATGGCGCCCAGGAGCGCCCCCAAGATCTTGTTCAACTCAAAGGACATCGATTACCCTCGGCCTGTTCTTCCGCTCGTTCCCCCGCGACGACCCGCGGCCGGCAATTACGCCAATTTTCGCTGACAAGATGCTGACAAGACAAAGAAATGTGATTGAAAACCGCGCCAAGCTTATCGTGCCGACAACAGCGCCAAGCCCTTGATTTCGTGCGGCATAACGCCGCAATTTTTCGCACTCGAATCGGAACTCAATGCCACAAGCCTTGCCGCTCATCGTGATTCCCGCCCGCATGGCGGCGACGCGGCTGCCCGGCAAGCCGCTGGCCGATATCCACGGCATGCCGATGATCGTCCATGTCTGGCGCCGCGCCATCGCAGCGCAGGCGGGCCCGGTGGTGGTCGCCTGCGCCGAGCGCGAGATCGCGGCGGCGGTCGAGCGCGTCGGCGGCAAGGCGCTGCTTGACGCGGCGCCGATCATCCCGTCCGGCTCCGACCGCGTCCATGAAGCGGCGATCGCTGCTCGATCCCGAGCGGCGGCACGAGTCGTGGTCAATCTCCAAGGCGATCTGCCGATGCTCGGCTCCCGGCGCGATCCGCGCGGCGCTGGCGCCGCTCGCTGATCCCGCCGTCGATATCGCGACGCTCGCCTGCGCCGATCGCGACGCCGATGGGAGCGCGAGAGTACCGCCGCGGTCAAGATCGCGGTGTCGTTCGCGCCCGGCGCGCGCATCGCCCGCGCGCTCTATTTCAGCCGCAGCCTGATCCCGTCGGGCGACGGCCCGCATTATCACCATATCGGCATTTATGCGTTTCGCCGCGCGGCGCTCGGACGGTTCGTGGCGCTGCCGCCATCGCCCTTGGAGCGGCGCGAGAAGCTCGAGCAATTGCGCGCGCTCGAAGCCGGCATGCGCATCGACGTGGCGCTGGTCGATACCGTGCCGATCGGCGTCGATACGCCGGCCGATCTCGCAGCGCGCCCGCGCGCTACTCGACCCGAGCCAATCATGAGCAAGAAATCCGATCCCGCCAATACCATCGCTTTTCAGGGCGCGCCCGGCGCCTATTCCGATCTCGCCTGCCGCCAGGTGTTTCCGCGCATGACCACGCTGCCTGCGCCGCCTTCGAGGATGCGATCGCGGCGGTGCGGCGAACAGGGCCCGCCTCGTCATGCTGCCGATCGAGAACTCGGTCGCGGGCCGCGTCGCCGACATCCATCATCTCATGCCGGGCTCCAATCTCCATATCGTCGGCGAGCATTTTCAGCGCGTCGAGCATCATCTCCTGGCGCCGCGCGGCGCGACGCTGCGGGGGCTCAAGACCGTACACAGCCATGTCCACGCGCTTCGGCCAATGCCGCGACTCTGCTGCGCAAGCTGGGCGTCGAACCAATCGTCGCCGCCGACACCGCGGGCTCCGCCGCCGAGTCGCCGGCGCGCGGCGACAAGAGCAGTTGCCGCGATCGCGTCCGAACTCGCGGGCAAGATCTACGGCCTGGCATCGCTCAGGAAGAACATCGAGGACGCGGAGCACAACACCACGCGCTTCCTCGTCATGGCGCGCGAGCCGAAATGGCCAAAGCGAGGGCACGGCCTAACCGTCACCACCTTCGTCTTCGCGTGCGCAACGTGCCGGCGGCGCTTTACAAGGCGCTGGGCGGCTTCGCCACCAACGGCATCAACATGACCAAGCTCGAAAGCTACATGGTCGGCGGCCGCTTCACCGCGACGCAATTCTATGCCGACGTCGAGGGCCATCCCGAGGACCGGCCGCTGCAGCTGGCGCTTGAGGAACTGGGCTTCTTTAGCCGCGAGGTGAAGATTATCGGCGTCTATCCCGGCCATCCTTTCCGCCGCGCCGCGACGCAGGGGGACAGGGACTAGCCTGGCCGACAAAGTGCTCCGTTAGCCCGATCGGTTTCGAGCCGCAATCGAGCGGTCATCAACCCGCTCCTTTTGGCCATCGCGAAACCGCGAGACCGGCTAAGAGCATTCCCTTACTCGGGACTGCCCTCGATGGGAAAAATGCTGCATTGGCACGAGTGGCGTAGCCCACTTGGGCAAAGACTCCAACCCGTAGGTGGTGCTGGCGGTCGGCTCGGCCGCCGAACGCAGCGGCTCCGATCGCCACCCATTTGGCCCACGGGAACACTGGACCGCTCAGCGGTCCGCTATGGTTCACGCAGTATCAAGGCAGGTAAGCGGCAAACCGGGCTTGACCGTCAATGCGTTTGGCGCGTTGCTATGGTCAGGAGATAC
The DNA here is from genome assembly GCA_963804725.1 of uncultured Alphaproteobacteria bacterium. Taxonomy (GTDB): domain Bacteria; phylum Pseudomonadota; class Alphaproteobacteria; order ATCC43930; family CGMCC-115725; genus JAATGI01. Next base: position 1,649,469 of record CAWDRN010000001.1, read on the forward strand.
AGAGACCACGATGGAAGCTAAAACCCACGAAACCTTGGTGGTAAGCCAGTTCGGTCCGCGTGCGGCGGCCTACGTCAACAGCGTCACCCACAGCCAAGGCGAGGACCTGACAGCGCTCGCGGTGATGATGCGGGGTCGGCACGAGACACGCGTGCTCGATCTCGGCTGCGGTGGCGGTCATGCTGCGTTCGCAGTGGCGCCGGCAGTGGCGCAGGTGGTTGCCTTCGATCTTTCGCGCGAGATGGTCGATGCCGTCGCGGCGGAGGCGAAGCGGCGGGGCATCCACAACATCACGACGCGCCAAGGCTCGGTCGAGGCGTTGCCCTTTGCTGACGGCGAATTCGATATGATCATGACCCGCTTCAGCATGCATCACTGGATCGATCTCGGTGAGGGGCTCGCGGAAGCGCGGCGGGTGGTCAAACCCGATGGTCGCGCCGTTTTCATAGACACCGTTTCCCCAGGCAAGCCGGCGCTCGACACGTTTCTCCAGGCGTTCGAGCTGTTGCGCGATCCATCGCATGTGCGCAATTATTCCGTGGCGGAATTTCGCTCGGCACTGGCTAAGGCGGGCTTCGAAGTCGCCGCAATTACGGCGCGACGCTTACCGATCGCGTTTGGACCGTGGCTCGAGCGCATGAACACGCCCCCAGCTCAGGCGGAGGCGATCCGCGCCTTGCAGCGCCTGGTCGCGGTGCCAGCGCGACAGCATTTCGCCGTTGCCGAGGACGGCAGTTTCGAACTCGATACTGCCATGATCGAGGCCCGGCCGGTTTGAGCTACGCCCCAAGGAGATGGCCGATCGCGGTCGACGATGGGAAGTGGTCATCACAACGGCTTGTAACTGCGGCCAAATCGTCGCTGGTTGTTCGCCGCGCTATCAAGGGAACGTGACCGCCATTATCGCCGCCACAGGGAAGGGCGGAAGCGGCGCGCTAGGACGGAGGACGTTAGGCCCGCTCGCGTGCTCCGTCGGCGTCGCGCCAGCCCACCGCCAATTCATGCCGCGCTCGCCTCGATGCGCAAATGGCGCGGCTCTGGTCGCGGCGGCACAATGCGCAAATTCAGTTCGGCGGCGAAGCGTTGACAAAGATGGGCGTGAACACCACGCGCTGTCAGGTCATCGATCACCAGATCGACGCGTAGGCCGGCTTGTGCCTCGGGTGCGAGTCGCACAGTGTCTCCGTCAGCCTCGACAACCATGCCCGCGCCATGGCCACGTACCCTCACGGTTCCCCCGCGAGGCAGCGCTTCAGCGGCGAGCACCATCAGCACACAGGCGAGCCGCTGCCACGCCAGGGAATGCGTCTCTTCCGCCGGCCAGTCGCAACGTGTGTTGCCCGTCTCGAAGTATTTTTGTGCTAGCTCGCGACCGATCTGGGGAGACGTTCCGCCGCCTGGTAACCGGCCATAAGCGAATCGATAGAATTGCAGACGCCGCGAGGCAGTGCGCGCACTCGTACCCACGAGACGCACTGCGTCGGCAACGAAATCCGGATCGTCTTCACTCATAAGCTCAACGCCGTTGACCACAGCGGAAATCGGTCCCGCCAATTCGTGGCACAATCGGGCGATCAACAGCTCCAAGACACGGATATCGACACTAGCTCCCATCGCTCACACCCCGGGATCGCGATTATCAAACGGACGGGCGATGGCAAGCAATGGCTCCGGTTTTGCAGGATCGACGGGCGTGTTGATGTTGAAAAACGGATCGAACGGCACAATGGGAAATGACACCGCCGTCAACCGGTAATGCTCGGCCCAGACACCGACCTCGCGCGCTCCCTGCTCCCGTAGGGCACGGTGCAACTCCTCGCGCAACGATACCGGCCATAGTGCCACGACTGGAAGCATGCGGCCGCCCAAAGCCTCGCAAGCAATCGTGGCCGCGCAAGCAATCCTGGCACATTGCGCGCCGCGACGAGGCGCCAACAGATCGAGCGGGAAAAAGCGCGTCACAGGCGAAGCTCGCCAAGTTATCACTCCCTGTCCGGCCGCCCAATCCGTGCCGGCCAGGATCCCGGCCAACGGCCCCTGAAACTCCGGAACCGCGTCAACCAAAGCGGCAGGCCAAAGCTCCGAAACGACGGTAGATTGGCATTGACGCTTAGGGCCAACGACGTAACTCGCGGCGCGGCGCGTGCGATATGAGCCAAGGGCGGCTTTGAGCCTAAGTCGCGGCCGCGCCTTGAAGCCGCCGCGCCGCCGCGATTGGCTACTGGCCACGAAAATACCCGCAATTGTATTCCTTTCGACGGTCACCTCAACCATATATTTTTGTTGATCCCTGGCCGGACGCAACTATGGTACGAGGCCGCTCGAAAATGAAGGGCAGAAAGCCCATATATGACGCTGCTATGATCGATCCCTTCGGCCGTTCCATCTCCTACTTGCGCGTGTCAGTGACCGACCGCTGCGATTTCCGCTGCGTCTATTGCATGGCGGAAGACATGGCGTTTCTGCCTAGGGCGGAAATTCTGACGCTAGAAGAACTGGATCGGCTCACAGGCGTTTTCATCCGCCTGGGCGTGAAGAAATTGCGGCTGACCGGCGGTGAGCCCCTAGTCAGGCGGAATGTCATCCACCTTTTCCGCGCACTCGGCCGCCATCTTCGTACCGGCGCGCTCGATGAGTTGACGCTGACCACCAATGGCAGCCAGCTCGGACGCTATGCGCACGAGCTAAGGGAGGCCGGCGTTAAACGCGTTAACGTGTCGCTCGATACCCTCGATGCAGCCAAGTTTGCGGCGATCACCCGTTGGGGCCGCCTCCACCAGGTCTTGGCCGGCATCGAAGCAGCGAAGCAGGCGGGTCTGAAAGTCAAGCTCAATACCGTCGCCTTGAAAGGCGTCAACGAGGACGAGTTCGATCGGTTGATTGCTTGGTGCGGCGAAGAGGGTTTCGATCTGACCCTTATCGAAGTGATGCCATTAGGCGAGGTTGGGTCAGGCACGCGCGTCGATCAATATTTACCGCTCTCGATGGTGCGATCGCGACTGCGCAAGAGCTGGACCCTGGACGATAGCGACTATCGCACCGGCGGCCCTGCACGGTACTATACCGTGCGGGAAACAGGCCAACGTCTCGGGCTGATCACGCCGATGACACACAATTTCTGCGAAAGCTGCAATCGCGTGCGCCTGACCTGCACCGGCACACTCTACATGTGCCTTGGCCAGGAGGATGCCGCCGATCTGCGCGCGCCGTTGCGCGCCTCAGAGAGTGACGCCCCGGTTGAGGCCGCCATTCGCAACGCCATCGACCGCAAGCCGAAAGGGCATGACTTCATAATCGATCGGCGCCACGACAGGCCATCCGTGTCGCGCCATATGAGCGTTACCGGCGGCTAAGCCCCGCCGATGAGCGGGTACTCGAAGATCGCTATTGTCGCCAGCGAAGCGCCTGCCGCGCAAGCGGCACTCAAGGAGCTGTGCGATCGCTATAAAACGGTGCCGCCGGAGCAGGCGGATTTGATCGTGGTGCTGGGCGGCGACGGCTTCATGTTGGAGATGCTGCACAAATATCGCCCGCGCAACGTGCCGTTTTACGGTATGCATCGCGGCAGTGTTGGTTTCCTGATGAACGGCTATGGTCCAAACGGCCTCGAGCAGCGCGTGGCGCGGGCACAGCCCGTGGCTGTCCATCCGTTGGAGATGTTGGCCACAGACCCCGCCGGCGCGACATATGCTGCGATTGCCATCAATGAGGTTTCGCTCGTACGCCAGGGCCGTCAGGCGGCGAAGCTGCGCATCACGATCGACGATACGGTACGGCTCGACGAGTTAATGGCCGACGGTGTGCTGGTTGCCACCCCGGTCGGCAGCACCGCCTACAATCTCTCGGCACACGGGCCGATTATTCCGTTGAGCGCGGACATACTGGCATTGACGCCGATCAGTGCGTTTCGCCCCCGGCGTTGGCGCGGCGCCTTACTGCCCCATTTGGCCACGGTGCGGTTCGATGTGCTGGAGATCGAGCGCCGGCAGGTCAGCGCGGCGGCCGATTTTACCGAGGTCCGCGATGTCGCCTCGGTTGTGGTGCGCGAGGCCGGCGAAATCTCGATTACCATGTTGTTCGATCCCGAGCACAATCTCGAAGAGCGGGTGCTGAAGGAGCAGTTTCAAAGCTAACACACGATGGATCGTGACGTCAGGCTAGATCGGACTAGGTCGCGGGTTGGAAGAAGGCGGCAGGGGGCCGGGCCCACACGCAACAGCGGTTTTGTCGGTGGCTTTCAATGGCCTGCGGATTGCATAGGCCCATTTCAGGGATGCGATCATGACCGTCTTTGATGAGAGTGGCGACGCGGAACAATGCCGTCGACCCTATGAAATCATGCGCCGCTGGCTTGTGGAGACGCCGCAGGAATTGATGGCGCTCAAACAAAAGGAGGCGGAATTGTTGTTCCGCCGCATCGGCATCACGTTTGCCGTATATGCCGAAGGTGGCGATCCCGAACGGCTTATTCCGTTTGATATCGTGCCACGTATTATCGGCGCTGCCGAATGGGACGTGCTGTCGCGTGGCTTGACGCAGCGAGTCACCGCGCTCAACGCCTTTCTCTACGACGTCTATCACGACCGCGACATTCTACGGGCCGGCCATGTGCCGGAGAAACTGATCCTGCACAATGAATCGTTCCGCGCGGAAATGCAGGGTTTGGATCCACCGCAACGCGTCTATACCCACGTCGCTGGTATCGACATCATCCGTACCGACGCGCGCGACTTCTACGTGCTCGAGGATAATTGTCGGACGCCGTCGGGCGTGTCCTACATGCTCGAAAACCGCGAGGCGATGCTGCGGTTGTTCCCGGATTTGATGGGTCGGCATCCGGTGGCGCCGGTGGCGAACTATCCCGAGGAGCTGCGCGATGTGCTGGCTTCAGTGGCACCGATCAATTGCCGGGGCGAGCCAAATGTGGTGCTACTGACGCCCGGCGCCTTCAACAGCGCCTATTACGAACATTCCTTCCTCGCCGACGAAATGGGGCTGGAGCTGGTCGAGGGCGTCGACCTGCGCGTCGTCGACAACGTCGTTTATATGCGCACAACAGAAGGGCTGAAACGCGTCGACGTGATCTATCGTCGCATCGATGATGAATATCTCGATCCGCTGCTGTTCCGTGCGGACTCGATGCTCGGAACGCCGGGGCTTTTCAACGCTTACCGCGCCGGCAATGTCACACTGGCGAATGCTTGTGGTGCCGGCATCGCAGACGACAAGGCCGTCTATCCCTATGTTCCGGCGATGATTAAATTCTATCTCGGTCAGGAGCCGATCCTAAAGAACGTACCGACCTATCGCTGCTCGGACCGCGACGATTTTGGCTATGTCATCGACCACCTCCATGAGCTGGTGGTGAAGGAGACGCACGGTTCCGGCGGCTACGGCATGCTGATCGGGCCGCACGCCACCACCGCCGAGCGCGCCGTCTTCACGGAAAAACTAAAGGCGCATCCGGAGGCCTACATCGCGCAGCCCACCCTGGCGCTGTCGACCTGCCCGACTTACGTGGAAAGCGGCATCGCACCACGCCACGTCGATCTGCGGCCCTTCGTGCTTTACGGTAAGGAAGTGCGCATCGTGCCGGGCGGGCTGACGCGCGTCGCCATGCGCGAAGGCTCGCTCGTGGTTAATTCCAGTCAGGGCGGCGGCACCAAGGACACCTGGGTGCTGGAACGCTGATGACTCGATGCCGCTATGCTCGCATTCGATCACCCTGCATCATCGATTGCCTGAGGGAGCGGTAGGTGAAGCGGACCAACGTGACGCCTCTGCCGTTCTGTGTCCTTGCCACCCTCAAGGGTGGTCAGCGGACAGATTTGCTCTGCGTTGTTCCATGCTGAGTCGCGCCGCCGACTGCCTCTTCTGGCTCGCACGGTATCTGGAGCGCGCGGAGAATGTGGCGCGCATTGTCGCCGTGGGACATCGCATGGCGAGTATGGCGCGGTCCCTTGGCAGTGGTGGCAATGAATGGTTGTCGACGCTGATCGCGACTGGCTGCGAGCCGGGCTTTTTCGAAAAATATGCCGAGGCCGAGCAGCGAACCGTGATCGACTATCTGGTGCGCGATCCCGACAATCCGTCGAGCATCCTCTCGTCGATCGAAACCGCGCGGCGCAATGCTCGCACGGTGCGCACCGCACTGACCATGGACATGTGGGACACACTCAACGAGACCTGGCTGGATGTCCGTAATCTAAAACTCGATCTTAAATCGTCGGAGGGGTTATTGCGCTTTCTCGATTGGGTGCGCGAGCGATCGCTGTTGTTCAACGGCGCCTACGCCAGCACGATGCTGCGTAACGACGCGTTCTACTTCACCCGGCTCGGTACCTTCATTGAGCGTGCGCGACAACACCGCCCGGATTCTCGACGTCAAATATTACGTATTGCTTCCGCAGCATGAGGGCGTGGGCGGTGCGCTAGACTATTACCAGTGGCAATCGATCCTGCGCTCAGTATCGGCGATGCGCGCCTATCACTGGGTCTATCACGACCGGCTGAAGCCGTGGCTCATCGCCGAACTGCTGTTGTTGCGGCCCGAAATGCCGCGTTCGCTGATGGCCTGCCATGACCAGATCAGCCAATACTTGACACTGTTGGCCGAATCCCACCGCGGCAAGCGCGGTGAATGTCACCGGCTGGCGGGTGCCATGCACGCGCGTTTGCGCTATGGCCGCATTCAGGACATTTTCCAGGCCGGCCTGCACGAATTTCTCAGCGATTTCATCGATCGATCGGTCGATCTCGGGCGCGAAATATCAAGCTTCTACCTTGCCTGACGTTCATGCGCGCCGTGCCGCTATGCTGGCCCGGTCCGCTACACCAATCGGACGCTGCGGCTGGAGCCGCGGCCCTATGAAGGCCTGATGGTCTTGAGCAGGCGGGTCGGCGCCGACGAGGTCGCCGCGTTGCCGCGGTTGGTCAAAGGGCTGGGTAACATCGTCCATTGCCAAACCATGGACCGGCCGCATCACGAATCCGTTTTCACGGCTGGCGCCGGGTCGAGATCCGGCGCGCAAACGGAATCGCACTCGGCACGGTCGGGCCGCTGCCTCCCTTGTTCGTTCTCCGCGCAACCCTATCGACCGCGGCCAGTGATGCAATTGCGGCGCTGGCAGGTGACGGCGCAGCGGACAATCGAGACGTCGAACGCCTACACCTGTTGATGAATCGCGTGCGCGACCGGCTCGATTATCGCCGTGCCGCCGGCGACGGCAACGCCACCACGCCGCGCGCCTGGCACAAGGTTTCGGCGCGCGGCGCGAACACGCCCACCTCTTCTGCGCCGCGGCGCGGCTCATGGTCATACCCGCGCGCTGCGGTATCTCTTGACGGGCACCCCCGGCCAGGCTTGCGATGCCAGCCATGACGGAGCGGAGGCCGTCGTGCCGGAACTGGGCTGGGTTGGCTTCGAGCCCGGCGCGCCAGTGCGTACGCCGGGTCGCGGCAGGGCCGAACGGGGCCTCGGGGTGGAGGTCGAAATCCCTCGCCAGTGCGGCGATCAGTAGGGGTATTTCGGAAAGCCGCGAATTGCTCTAACGCCTCTGCTCGGGGTTGCCCATCAGGGAGTATCCTGAGATATCCGGATTCCAGGGGGATGCGAGGGAAAAGATGACATATTGTGTCGGGCTCTATCTCGCTGATGGGCTGGTGATGCTGTCAGATACGCGGTCGAACGCAGGTGTCGATCACATCGCGACCTTTTCCAAGATGCACGTCTTCGAGACTCCGGGGGAGCGGGTCCTTGTGCTCCTGACCGCGGGCAACCTCGCCACCAGTCAGAGTGTTGGCAACATGCTCAAGGAGGGCATCACCGGCAAGGACGGCGAGGCCGAGACGATGTTCTCTGTCGGCACCATGTTCCGTGCCGCACAATTGGCCGGCGAGGCCGTGCGCCGGGTCTATCGGGTCGATGCCCCAATCCTGGAGGCGCAGCACATCTCGTTCGATATTTCGCTGCTGCTCGCGGGCCAGATCCGCGGTGGCGAGCATCGACTCTACCAGATCTATGCCGCGGGCAATTTTATCGAGGCCACGGTTGATACACCGTTCCTCCAGATCGGCGAACACAAGTACGGGAAGCCGATCCTCGACAGGGCCGCTCGCCACGAGACTGAACTCTATGACGGTGTTAAACTCGCGTTCGTGTCGATGGATTCGACCATTCGCAGCAATCTCACTGTGGGATTGCCGATCGATCTGCTGGTTTATCGCCGCGATGAGCTCCGCGTGGAGCTGCGCCGCCGCATCACCGAGGAAGATGAATATTTCCGCATGATCCGCGAACGCTGGTCGGTGGCGCTACGTGAGGCTTATCGCTCCATTCCACGTCCGACTTGGGCGGCAAAATGACGCTCAATCTGAGCGCGGCGCCGGACAAGAGTTGCGGCCGTCGCCGAGTGAGCGCAATCAATTGGTGGCGGTCAGCTGAAAGGAAGCTCAGGTAGCCGCCAAGGTGTCGCCATTCCGCGTTAGATCCCGGACCTCAGATTCTTATCGTGACGTTCACGTCGACATTGAACAATAGGCATCGTCCGTCGAGATGATCTGTCCGCCCGTAACGTATCAGTAGGAGTTGGCGAGCAGCGCCAGCGGCAGCATGAGGAGCCCGCAGCGGAGCCCACGGCGGCGACCCGGCGCCGATGGCTTTTCCGGCATCCGCGGCATTCCCGGAAGTGGTTCCTCCTGCCTCGGGATCCTTGCCTTGTCCGTCGGCTCGACGCAGTAACATGGAAGCGCCGTTTTCTGTCATCTCAACCTCCGTCTATCTTGGCTGCGGATGTTGGGACTGCAGGCGTTGACGGGCACTCCAATGAAACTCCTATATGAAATGCACTTGGTAATGAGGGGCTTCAGCAATGCGCCGAAACGAAATCGCCGACCTCACTGCGTTCATCGAAGTTGCTGAGCATTTGAGCTTTCGAGCCGCTGCGCTAAAGCTCGGGGGTCACACCTTCGGCGCTCAGTCACACGATGCGGCAGCTGGTGTGTGCAATGTGGCGTGCATACACCTCGGCGAAACGCCGCCGTCCGTCTCTGTCGATAAGTTCCAATAGCAGCCGAGCACAAACGCACCCCGGCGGAGAGTGTCCGTGACGAACTTGCTAGCCTCCATATTGACGCATGGTTCGGTCGCGCCGACACTCGGCGCGAGCAGCAAATTGAATCCCTCTACGCCGAAAAGCACGATCCGCCGCCAGCCCCGGGGCGCACATCATTGGAAGGAACCGGGTGTCGGTGAGCGAATGGCGGATAAAGGCGGAAGCACCGGGTAGATGCCCGCAGCGGTCACCATCGTTCGCGCGCCGAGAAGGTTTGCCGCGTTGGATGTCAGCATCGTAGTCACTCTTCCCATTGAGCGACGATCCGCACATTTCGCGGAGGAACGGTCAGGATTGCCCAGCGCAAGCGTTGCTGCGCGCGCTAGCCGTTCTTTTCGCGACCTAACCGAACTCCAGTTCTTAGCTTAGCCGCCATCTTGTCCGACCAACACCGGTTACCGCGACTGTTCAATCTGCCCCGTTGCGTTCCGTTGAGCGCCAGAGGCGACGAACGTAGATGAAGGGTTGACTTTGCCTTGGTCCGGCACCTGGGTGGTCTGTTGACCTGCTAACGGCTTAGACGTCGGCGCGATTGTTTCCTGTCCTCCGAACATCGGGACCTGCGGCTGAGACCCTGCCGTCGCCGGCAGTGGTACATGAACGGCAAGGCCTTGTTGAAACATTTGGGCGACGGCCGGTGACGAAGTGACGAGCGGGGCGCTGGCCAGTATGGTCAAGGCCGCTGCTGACAGAATTCGATGTAAGCGCATAATGGATCTCCTCGCCTCCGAAATCTGACGATGCTTGAGTGCCCGCGGTCCGGAGGTCTGCCATAGATGTATTGTCTGGCAGATAAAATATAACGTTGTGTCTATTGCATTCGCTGATGAAACGGATTCATGAATAGGAAACGGGAGGATCGGGCGTCATCAGCCCGACTTTGCGCGTGCCACTACCGGTGTCCTCACTTGCACTTGAGCAACGCTGATTTTGCTCAGGAGCCAGGTTGCGAACGGAGCAATCCGCAGTCGGGGAACGTCGCGCTGCACGAAACTCGCGCCGTAAAGAACCACTCAGGGAAATCTAACCGACAAACGCTCGGGGCGCGCGCAGATTATCTCGCAGGTTCCAAGGGTGGTCTCGGAGTTTAGTGGGTCGGCAACAATTTCCGTTCAGCAGCCGCGGCCTTGATCCGTGCTTGCAGCTTGTCGAAAGCGCGAACCTCGATTTGCCGCACCCGCTCACGCGACACGCCGTATTTTTGCGCAAGGTCTTCGAGTGTGGTCGGCTCGTCGCGCAAGCGGCGTTCTTGCAGAATGTCGCGCTCGCGTGCGGTCAGATGCGACATCGCGGCGGTGAGGAGGTCACGGCGCAGGCCCAACTCCTCCATTTCGCCTAGCGTCTTCTCTTGATCTTCGGCGTCGTCCTGAAGCCAGTCCTGCCATTCCCCGCTGTCGCTATCGGCGCGCACCGGCGCATTCAACGAATGATCAGGTCCTATAAGCCGGCGGTTCATATCGATGACATCGGCCTCGGAAACTTCGAGCTCATTTGCGATCTTGGCCACATTTTCGGGCGTTAGATCGCCTTCTTCGACCGCCTGAATGCGACCCTTGATGCGCCGCAGGTTAAAAAACAACTTCTTTTGCGCGGCGGTGGTACCCAGCTTCACGAGCGACCATGAATGCAGGATATATTCCTGAATCGAAGCGCGAATCCACCACATCGCGTAGGTTGCGAGACGGAAACCGCGCTCCGGGTCATAACGCTTCACCGCCTGCATCATGCCGAGATTGCCCTCGGCGATCAGATCGGCGAGCGGCAACCCGTAGCCGCGATAACCCATGGCGATCTTGGCGACGAGTCGCAAATGCGATGTCACCAACCGCTGCGCTGCCTCAGGGTCGCCATGCTCGCGCCAGCGTTTAGCCAGCATATATTCCTCGTCCTGCCCGAGCATGGGGAACTTGCGTATGTCGCGCAGATAGCGGCCTAAGCCGCCCTCGACCGATGGCGTGGCGAGCGCGGGAACAGTTGCCATAGCCGAAATTCCTCCTCTGGCCCCCAAATCTAGGGGTTCGAAAGTCCGAAGTCCAATCGCTCTCAGACACAAAAGCCCACGAATCCGTGAATATAGAGGGCGATGCGGAAGAGCAGGCCCTCGGCCGACATCGAACGGCCGCTCAGAAGGACGATGGGCGCGAGCGCCGCGACCCATAGGGGCCAGACCGGCATGCGCGCTGGCCGGTGGGTGCGATAGGGCAGCCAGAACAGCGCCAAAGCCGCGGCGCCGATGACGAGGCCGATCGCGACTTCGAGCTTGGAATGATATTCGAGGACGGCGCGAGAAAGGGCGATGCCAAGAATGAACAGGCCGCCAAGGATGAGCACACCGCTACGCCGCCAATTTGCAAACTGCGCGGCGGTGATCAAGGTTAATCCGCCATAGACATAGAGGCTCATGCTGGTGTGACCCGAAGGACTGTCGAGGTCGAGGCCCGCTACCGGACAGGCCTTGAAATAGATCTTGAGCGTCGCTGTCACGGCAGCGCAAACAATCAATCCCGTGAGCCACACCAGCCGGGAATTCGCCGGTCGCCCCAGATTGCGAACCAGATCAGTACGAAGTGCCGCGATCGGCAGCGTGACAATGGAATCGCCGAAATCCGTCAGCGCATGAAGGAATGTGCGCAGCATCGACGCTTAAAGGTGCTTGGCCGGCGGGCCGCCCAGCCGTTGCGTTGCCGCGACCACGAGCGAGCGATGGTACGGCGCCGGATCGGCTTCGAAACAGAGAAGAAAGGCACGGCAACGTCGCACGAGTTCGATCAGTTCGAGCAAGGAGTGGTTCCTGTTTTCAAGATATTTGTCGAACTGCCCCTTAGAGCGCGTCGAAATCGTCGCGCCTATAGCGCGTGCGCGTCGACTTCGGCGTGCCGAGCGCCGCGCGATGTGCATCGGCGATGCCGATACCTTCCCGTGCCTCGGCCAATGCGTTCTTCGAAAAGCCGCGCTCGCGCCACGGCAGCAAGGCGCGGACATCGACCACGAGCCGACGCGGTTCGCCTTAAGTCGTGCCAAGAGCTCGTCGACGGTTCGGCCCTCATAGCAGATAGTGAACAACGATTTCACACCACGCCCGCCGCGCGTAACGCCGCGATCTCGTTGATGCTCAAGCCCAGCATGTCACTCAGGATGGTGTCGGTATGCTGGCCCAGAAGTCGGCGGCGGCAGCTGGTATGCGACCGGCGTCGCCGAGTATTTGATCGGGTTGGCGAGCAGCGCAATCGGTGCCGGCGCATCCGGATGGTTCATGGGCACGACCATGCCGCGCGCCTGGACTTGCGGATCGGCGAAGACCTGGTCTAGCCGGTTGATCGGACTGCACGGCACCCCTTCCCGTTCGAGCATGGTGATCCACTCGGCGGTGGGTTTCTGCGCGATGACGCGCGCGATTTCCGGCACCAGCATCGCTCGGTTGATGACGCGCGCAGAATTGGTGGCGAAGTGCGGATCGGCCGCCATTGCCGGGACGCCGGCGCAACCACAGAATTTTTTGAATTGTCCGTCGTTGCCGCAGGCAAGCACGATATAACCATCGGCGCTGGCGAATACTTGGTACGGCACGACGCTGGCGTGAGCGTTGCCGAGGCGCGGCGGGACCGTGCCGGAGGTGAGATAAGACTGCGCTTGATTCCCGAGCCAGGCAACCTGCGTATCAAGAAGCGCCATGTCGATATGTTGGCCTTCGCCGGTGCGATCGCGATGATGGAGCGCGGCCAAAATTGCGACTGCACTGTACATTCCAGTCATCAAATCGGCGACGGCGACCGCACCTTTCATCGGTTCGCCCTCCGGTTCACCCTGCAGGCTCATGATTCCGCCCATTGCCTGCGCGAGAAAATCATAGCCGGGGCGCGCCGCGTAAGGGCCGGTTTGGCCGAACCCAGTCACCGAGCAATAAACGAGGCGCGGCAGCTCGCGATGCAGCGTTTCATAGCCGAGGCCATATCTCGCCAGGGTGCCGACTTTGTAGTTCTCCACCAACACGTCGCATTGCGCGATGAGGCGCTGAGCCAGATCGCGCCCGGCGGGTTTGGTGAAATCAAGCGTTAGCGATCGCTTGGCACGATTGGCGGAGAGATAGTAACTGCTTTCGTCGGTATCTTGCCCGGCGGCGTTCTTGAGGAATGGCGGCCCCCATTTCCGGGTATCATCGCCTTCAGCTGGCCGCTCGACTTTAATGATGTCGGCGCCGAGGTCGCCCAAAAGCTGCGTGCAACTCGGCCCCGCCAACACGCGGCTCATGTCGAAAATGCGAATGTCTTGAAGCGTGCCGGTCATTGTTTTGATGTCCAATAAATTGTCATAGCATTGCACGGTAAGGACGCAACGTTTTCGATCGTTCCGCTTTCGATTTGAAGCCATAAATTGGGACAGTGCGATGATGGCGTCATGAGTGAGGCGGCGACGCTATCCCGACCAGCACGGCGAAGGTGGCGAGCCTCGCGCCCGATTAAACGAGTGAGGCGTGCAACGATCGCGGCCGCGGGCAACTAGCAAGCGGTCCGGGCTGGCTGGCGATTGAGCCAATCGAGATAACCTTGAAGGATGTAGGCAGCGGCGACACGATCGACGATGGCGGCGCGACGTTGGCGCGTCAGATCCGCGGCGACCATGTCGCGCTCGACCGCTAAGGTTGACATTCGCTCGTCCCAAAAGGTCAGCGGCACATCGCGCGCCGTTACCACGTTCTTTGCGAACTGGCGCACGCTTTGGGTACGCGGGCCGTCCTTGCCGTCGAGCCGCAGCGGCAGCCCAACTAAAAGGCCGCCGACCGAGCGCTCGATCATGAGCGCGGCTAGTGCTGCCATATCGTCCCTGAACTTGACACGACGGATCGTGCCGAGGGGCGACGCGATCTGAAGCCGAAAATCGCACAGCGCCAAACCGATCGTCTTGGAGCCGACATCAAGGCCAAGCACCCGTGCGCCGGGCGGCAGCAAGGAAGGAAGTTCTCCAGGATTGCAGACGGCCATAGGTGGATGTTAGCGTGCGCGGCCTTGAGGATTTTCCGAGCCTTATACCATGGCATTGGACAAGACCATCGTGGCGAATATCGCCATTCTGGCACGCATTGACGTTCCCGACAGCGAACTCGAACCGCTCGCCGGCGAACTGACCAAGATTTTGACCTGGATCGAGCAGCTGAAGGAGGTCGACGTCACCGGCGTGGACCCCATGACCAAAGTTGCCCAGATGAAAATACCGATGCGTGATGACGTGGTGGATGATGGCGGCGACCGCGACGCCATCCTAAGGAATGCGCCGCAACCGGCGCACGGCTTCTTCACCGTGCCAAAGGTCGTGGAATGAGCGATCTTGCTCGCCTCACCATGTTCGAAGCGCGCAATGGCTTGCGCGCAAAGAGGTTCTCGGCGCGCGAATTGACCGAAGCGCATCTCGCCGCCATGGCGGCAGCACGCTCGCTCAACGCCTTCATCACCGAAACTCCGGACCGGGCGCTAGCGCAAGCAGCTGCAAGCGATGCCCGCCTTCTGCGTGACGAGGGAGGCATGCTCGAAGGCCTACCGCTCGCGATCAAGGATCTGTTCTGCACCAAGGACGTGCTGACCACGGCGGGCTCGCGCATTCTCGACGGCTTCAGCTCGCCTTATGAGGCCACAGTCACGGCGAACTTGTGGCAGGCGGGCGCCATCATGCTGGGCAAGACCAATCTCGACGAATTCGCGATGGGGTCAAGCAATGCCACCTCGTGCCATGGACCGGTCGAGAACCCATGGCGGCGACGCGGCGACAACCGTCCCTTGGTCCCAGGCGGTTCCTCGGGGGGCTCGGCAGCCGCCGTCGCGGCACGTATCGCACTTGGCGCCATTGGCACCGACACGGGCGGCTCGATCCGGCAACCCGCCAGTTTCTGCGGCGTTGTCGGCGTCAAACCCACCTATGGCCGCTGCTCTCGCTGGGGCATCGTTGCGTTCGCTTCCTCGCTCGATCAGGCCGGTCCGATGACCCGCTCAGTGTCCGACGCGGCGCTGTTGTTGCAGGCAATAGCGGGACACGATCCAAAAGATTCGACCTCGGCACCGTTACCGGTCCCCGATTTTGGCGCCGCTATGACCGGCGACATCCGCGGCCTCAGGATCGGCGTGCCGAACGAATATCGCGTTGATGGCATGCCAACGGAAATCGAGGCCCTGTGGCGTAACGGTATCGAGTGGGTCAGGGAGGCCGGCGCAACACCCGTCGACATCAGCCTGCCGATGACCAAGTACGCGCTCCCAACCTATTATATAATTGCACCTGCCGAGGCATCGTCAAACCTAGCGCGCTATGATGGCGTGCGGTTCGGCTTGCGTGTCGCGGGCGACAACCTCGATGCCATGTACGAGAAGACCCGCGCCGCGGGTTTTGGCGCCGAGGTCAAGCGGCGGGTGCTCATCGGCACTTACGTTCTTTCGGCCGGCTATTACGATGCCTATTATGTTCGCGCGCAAAAAATTCGCACGCTCATTGCGCGTGACTTTGCTCAGGCCTTCGAACGTTGCGATGTCATTCTGACGCCGACCACGCCGTCGCCCGCCTTCGCACTCGGCGAGAAACAGGACGATCCCGTCACCATGTACCTGAACGACGTCTTCACCGTGCCGGCCAATCTGGCCGGGCTGCCGGCGATTTCGTTGCCGGCAGGCCTGACGAAGGATGGCTTGCCTTTGGGTTTGCAGATTATTGGCCGGGCGTTCGACGAGGAAACCATGTTCCGCGTGGCAGGTGTGCTGGAAAGAGCCGCTGCTTTCGTCGACGAGCCACGGCGGCCCTCAAGGGGTACCGCATGAGGAGTGGTTATGGTTTTGCCCTGGCCTTGGTGGACGCCGGGGTGATGAACGGCCGCGGCGCAATCAGTGCCCCCGTGGCTGAGGGATGCTGCGCCGCCCCGCCTCGCGGCGTCAAACGAACCATTGCGGCCTGCAGCAGATGAGCAAGCTGATCCAAGGTCAAACCGGAGAATGGGAGGTGGTGATTGGGCTCGAGGCTCACGCCCAGATCGTCTCCGATGCCAAGCTGTTCTCTGGAGCCGCAACGTCATTCGGCGCCGAGCCGAACACGCAAGTTTCGACCATCGACGCCGCGTTTCCGGGCATGTTGCCGGTCATTAACAGGCATTGCGTCGAGCAGGCCGTGAAGACCGGTCTTGGCCTTGAGGCCCAGATCAATCTTGTTTCGGTGTTCGATCGTAAGAACTACTTTTATGCCGATCTCCCTGCTGGCTATCAGATCTCCCAATACAAATCGCCGATCGTCGGCAAGGGCGAGCTCATGCTCAACATGCCTGATGGCGAAACGCGGCGTATCGGCATCACGCGCCTCCATCTCGAACAAGATGCAGGCAAGAGCCTGCACGATAGGCACCCGACGCTGACCTATGTCGACCTAAACCGCGCCGGTGTCGGGCTAATGGAGATCGTGTCGGAGCCCGACCTGCGCACCGCGGAAGAGGCGGGCGCCTACCTGCGCAAGCTGCGGTCGATCCTGCGCTATCTTGGCACGTGCGACGGCAATATGGAGGAAGGGTCCCTGCGTTGCGACTGCAATGTCTCGGTGCGCCGCCCCGGCGCCGAACTCGGCACCCGCGCCGAGATCAAGAACGTCAACTCCGTGCGCTTCGTCATGCAAGCGATCGACTTTGAAGCACGTCGCCAGATTGTAATTCTGGAGGAAGGCGGCAGGGTCATTCAGGAAACCCGGCTCTTCGATCCGCATCGCGGCGAGACTCGGTCCATGCGCTCCAAGGAAAACGATTACGACTATCGCTACTTTCCCGATCCCGATCTATTGCCTCTCGAGTTGGAGGCGACGTGGGTCGAGTCACTAAGACGCCTCCTGCCAGAATTGCCGGATGCAAAGAAGGCGCGGTTTGTTTCGGAACTGGGTCTCACTCCCTACGACGCCGATGTTCTTGTCGCGGAAAAATCGCATGCCGATTATTTCGAGACGGTGGCAAAAGGCCGGAGCGCCAAGCTCGCCGCCCAATGGGTGACCGTTGAGCTGGTCGGCGCCTTGAACGAGGTTGGTGCCAGTATCGACACCTCGCCGATCTCGCCCGCGGCGCTCGGCGAGTTGCTCGATTTGATAGAGGACCAAACGATTTCGGGGCGTATTGCCAAGGATGTGTTCGCCGCGATGCTTGAGACCGGCAAGAGCGCCGGCGAGCTCGTCGAGGAGCGCGGGCTGCGCCAGGTCACCGATAACGACGCGATCGCGTCCGCGATCGACGCCGTGCTCCGCGAGCACGCGGCCCGAGTAGCAGAGTACCGCTCCGGCAAGAACAAGCTCTATGGTTTCTTTGTCGGCCAGGTGATGAAGGCAATGGGCGGCAAGGCCAACCCTGCGGCGCTCAATGAATTGCTAAGGAAAAAGTTGGCACCCTAAGCACTACTTCGTGCCGTAGAGCCGATCCCCCGCATCGCCCAGACCGGGGACGATATAGCCGTGATCATTCAGATGGTCGTCGATGGCGGCGGTGAACACCGCTACATCGGGATGGGCCCGGCGGAAGGTGCTGATGCCCTCCGGCGCCGAGAGCAAACAGAGAAACTTGAGGTGTTGGGCGCCGCTCTTTTTGAGACGCGTAACTGCGGCCACCGCCGTGTGGCCGGTCGCCAGCATCGGATCGACGACGATGACAAGCCGGCCGGTCAAATCTGGTACCTTGTAAAAATACTCAACGGCTTCCAGCGTCTTCGGATCGCGATAAAGCCCGATATGACCGACGCGCGCCGTCGGCACCAAGTCGAGTATGCCTTGTACCAACCCGTCGCCGGCGCGCAGGATGGCGATGAGGCACAGTTTCTTGCCCTCGATTGTCGGCGCGTCGTAAACGGTGAGCGGTGTCTCGATCGCCTCGTAGGCAAGCGGCAGATCGCGCGTCACCTCATAAGCGAGCAATAGCGAAATCTCACGCAGCAACTGGCGGAACTTGCCCGTCGAGGTCGACTTGCGCCGCATGATCGACAATTTGTGCAGCACCAGCGGATGGCCGATGACCGTTACCCCTTCGTCCATTTCGGCCTCTTTCATCGCCGCCCTCCGCTGAACGAAACGCACTAAAGCTTGGCGTAGACGCGGGCGAAAAGCAGAATCAGTTGCGCCCGTAACTATCTTCGAAGCGCACGATATCATCTTCGCCCAGATAGGAGCCGGACTGCACTTCGATTACATGCAGCATTATCTTGCCGGGGTTTTCCAAACGATGCGGGGTGCCGATTGGGATGTAAGTCGATTGGTCTTCGTGTAAGATCACCTCATCGTTGCCACGAACCACTTTAGCAGTACCGCTGACCACGACCCAGTGCTCTGCCCGATGATGGTGCATTTGCAACGATAGCTTGGCACCCGGTTTCACCGTGATGTGCTTGACCTGCACGCGATCGCCCTGGTGAATCGACCGGAACGAACCCCATGGTCGGTGCACGACGGGATTGGCCGAAGCTTCGGCGCGGCCTTCGCGTTGCAGCCGCTTCACGACGGACGAGACGTCCTCGGCGCGATCGCGTCGCGCCACCATCACGGCGTCGGCGGTTGATATCACAATCAAATCCTCGACGCCCAGCGTCACCAGCAGCCCGTGCTCGGCGCGCAAATAGGATCGCTTGGTATCCTCGGCGACGACATCGCCGACGCGCACATCTTCATGTTCGTCCTGCAGCGAGAGACGCCACATCGCGTCCCAGGTGCCGGCATCGCTCCAACCCATCGCCACCGGCACCATCGCGGCGTGCGAAGTATGCTCCATGACAGCGTAGTCGATGGACTTGTTCTCCGCCTTGCTGAAGGCTTCCTTGTCGAGGCGCAGAAAATCGATATCGCGCTTGGCAGCGCTTAGGGCGCGCCGGCAGGCGGCGACGGTGTCGGGCTGCAGGCGTTGCAGCTCGGCAAGATAGAGCGCCGCCGGGAACAGGAAGATTCCGCTGTTCCAGGAGTAATCGCCGGCGGCAAGATAGGTTTGCGCGTGGTCGCGGTCGGGCTTCTCGACAAAGGCACCAAGCTCAAAGGCACCCTCAATGCCGTCAAGCGGCGCGCCCCGCTTGATGTAGCCGTAACCGGTCTCCGGCCGGTCCGCCTCGATGCCGAACGTGACGAGTCGACCCTCGGCAGCAGCGGCAGCCGCGCGGTCGATCGCGCCATAGAAGGATGTGAGATCAGTAATGACGTGGTCGGAGGGCATCACCAGCATCAGCGCGTCCGGTTCGTTGGCAGTCAACGCCAAGGCGGCGACGCAGGCAGCGGGCGCAGTATTCCGGCCGATCGGCTCGAGCACGATCGCCAACGGCGCGACATCGAGCGCCCGCACCTGCTCGGCCAAAATGAAACGATGTTCGTCATTGGCGACAAAGAGCGGCGCGGCAAAGCGCGTGTCAGTTGCAACTCGCTCGACCGCTTCCTGAAGCAGCGAGTGCCTGGAGGTCAGCGGCAGGAATTGCTTTGGATAATGCGCCCGCGACATCGGCCACAGCCGCGTCCCCGAGCCCCCGGACAGGATCACCGGATGGATGCGCCGCGCGCCGCTGGGGGCTTGTGCCATAATTCGTCCTTTTCAAGCGGCCGGTGCCAATCATCAGCACGCGTTGCCCGACGCATTATGGCACGGTGCGGGTGCTCACCAAGCCGCGAAAGGCCACGAATCAAGCGCGATGGTAAAGAGCGGCTTAGACCGCGGCGAGATCGTGCTGCAAGACAACCCGACGCTGCGCCCGGACAAACGGCACCAATTCGGCAGCGGCCGTCGCGTTGGCGGCCTTCAGTTCTTCGCGGCACCGTTCTAAGATGCGCAATTGCTTCGCGTCATCGCGATCCAGCACATCCATATAACTGATCTTGATCTCGACTAGGTCCATCAAGGTCTCAATCGACTGCTTCGACAAAGCCATTGTCCCCTCCATGCCGAATGCCGACAATTTGATGGAAAACCCTTAAAAAGAAATGAATGGCATTTTAGAAAAATTTAATTTGCAATCAAGAGCCGAAGACGACGCAGTCCTCCCGTCAGCAGCCACCGAATACGCTTTTAGCGTAAAGTCGTCACTGAGCCATTGGGACCGGCTCTTGTGGCACGGGGGAGCGCTAGCGAAATGCGGCTTTGTGATCTCGGCAGAATGCCTCGAAATTCTGTGCTGGGCGGCCGGTAAGGCGGTCCACTTCTTGGTTGGAAAAGGCGGCTTGACCGTCGCGCACCATGGTCCAGAGGGCAACCAGACCTTCGACCAGCAGGTCCGACCCGCCGGCGGCTCGCAGCCGCTCGCCTGCCGCTTGAGGCGTAATATCTATAAGCTTGATTAACTTGCCGAGTACACGCGACAGAGTTTCCACCTGTTCGGCGACGGTTAGCAACTCGGCGCCATAAAGCTCATAGGTCTCGCCTTGGTGGCGCGAATCGGTCAGCGCGAACGTGGCCACGGCAGCGATGTCGCGTGGCGCGATCATGGCCATTTTGCCGTCTCCGAAGGGCGAGAAGACCGCGCCGTGTTCCCTGATCGTGCCGGCCCAGCCGAGCGTATTCGACATGAACATGCCGCAGCGCAGGAAGGTCCATGGCACGCCGGATTGGCGGATCAGCTCTTCTTGTTCGAAATGCACTTGGCCGATGCCGCGCCCAGTCGAGCGCGCCGAGATCTTGACGATGCGGTGCACGCCGGCTCGGGCGCTCTCGGCAATGAGCGCGCGGTCGGCGGTTTGGCTGGCATCAGCGATGATGCCAACCAAAAAGACCGCATCGGCGCCGGCGACTGCGCGGGTTACGGTTGCGCCATCCTTCAGGTCGCCAATGACGCGCTCGATCCGGGGGTCGAGCGCTGCAACCTTCGCGGGGTCGCGTGTCACCACGCGCAAGGCTTCACCTTTCGCCAGCAACTGCGGCACCAATTCTTTACCGATATTGCCAGTAGCACCCGTCACCAGGATCATTGCGGTCTTGCCTTTCGGTCATAAGAACTGCCTCGCATCCGGCGGCTGGCTGAAGCGTTGGAACTTCCGCCTGCCGGAGATCGCCGGTCGCGTTGCCATACGTCAAGGGTAGGATATCTGCAATCGGTAACAACGGTCTGCCCCGAGCGCGCGAGCGCCACGGGATCGGGCTGCTCGCGCAAAAACTCGGCGACCGTCATTGCCGTAATTCGAGCAAACCGCAGCTCTCAGAACCCGATGCAAATCCGCCGCGGCTCATTTGGCGCAGCGCTTAGTGGCGGAAATGGCGCATGCCAGTGAAGACCATCGCGATCCCGGCTTTATCGGCGGCGGCGATTACCTCATCATCGTGCACCGAGCCGCCGGGTTGGATCGCGGCAGTGGCACCAGCGGCGATCGCCGCCTCCAACCCATCGGCGAAGGGAAAGTACGCGTCCGACGCCACCACCGAGCCGTTGGCCCTATCGCCGGCGCGCTCGGCGCCAATGCGCGCGCTGTCTACGCGGTTGGGCTGACCCGGTCCGATGCCAACCGTCGCGCCGCCCCTGGCATAGACGATCGCATTGGACTTTACATGTTTGGCAACGATGAAAGCGAACAACAGATCGCTGATTTCGGCGCGTGGTCGGCGCTCGCTCGGTGACGACGCGCAAATCGGTTTCGGCGGCGCGGCCGGTATCGCGCGTCTGCAGCAAATAACCGCCGGCGAGCGAGCGCAATGTTGTGCCCGGTGTCATCGGGTCGGGCACCGGTGCGAGCAGCAGCCGCCAATTCTTCTTGCGCGCCAGGATCGGCACCGCGTCGGGGGCGATCTCCGGCGCGATCACCACTTCGGCAAAATGCCTGTCGAGCGCCTGTGCGAGTCGCAACATCGATCACGCGGTTGATCGCGACGATGCCGCCATAGGCGCTGACGGGATCGCAGGCGAGGGCGCGATCCCAGGCGTCATGCAATTCCGCAGCCGTCGCGACGCCGCAGGGATTGGCGTGCTTGATGATGGCGACCGCCGGCTGTTCGAATTCCGCCACCAGCGCGGAGGCGGCGTCAGTATCGATGAGGTTGTTGTACGACAGCTCCTTGCCTTGGATCTGCCGTGCCGCGCCGACCCCCCAAGATGTGGCGTCGGCATAGAATGCCGCTTGTTGATGCGGGTTCTCGCCATAGCGCAGCAGCTGCCGGCGCCGTGCCGCGACTGCGAGAATTTCCGGAAACGTCTGCCCTGCTGCCGGGCAAACCACGACGCTATGGCTGCATCATAAGCGGCGGTGTGGGCGAATGCCGTGGCGGCCAGGTCGCGGCGCAATGCTCGTGGCGTCGCCCCCTTATGGTCGCGCAGCGCCGCGATCAATGTCGCGTACTGGGCCGGCTCGGTAACGACCGCGACGTCCTCATGATTCTTCGCCGCGGCGCGGATCAGTGCGGGCCCGCCGATATCGATATTTTCGACGCATTCGTCGAAGCCGGCGCCACGCGCCACGGTCTCGGCAAAGGGATAGAGGTTGGAGATGAGGAGGTCGATCGGCGCGATGCCGTGCGCGGCAATGGCGGCGAGTTGATCGGGCCGGTCGCGCCGTACCAGCAGCCCACCATGGATCGCCGGATGCAATGTCTTGACCCGGCCCTCGAGCATTTCAGGAAAGCGCGTGACCTGCGCGACTTCGCACACCGCAAGGCCGGCTTCGCTCAACATCTTTGCCGTGCCGCCCGACGAGACAAGCTCGATGCCCGCTGCGATCAGCCCGCTCGCCAGACTCGACGATACCGGACTTGTCGTGAACCGAAGGCAGCGCGCGGGCGGACCGGCCTGAGGCCCTCATTCGCCATCGCCATCGTCGCCTTCATTCGAGCTTTTTCGGCTCGATGCTTTTGTTCGCGCTTCAGCGCCCATTTGACGATGCGCGCCGCCGGCTGCCGACATGGCCGTCGAGCACCAACTGCCGCGACTTGCGCAAGGTCTCGCCGCCGAGATAGACGCTGTCGGCAACGCTCAATCACCGCGCCTTGCGCCCGAAGCCGCCAGCCGATGCCGCCCGGCAGCCGCAACAGCGCGGCGGTGCCGTCCTGGATCAGCGAGACCTGCACCTCGGATGGAGATGAAAGCGCAGGCAGAAATTCTGCTCCGGCGGCACCGGTCAGGCGATCCTCGCCGCGCAGATCGCTCGCCGTCGGCGGAGAGGAAAAGCTGGCGCGCGTGCGTCAGCCGAAAGACGGCGTGATAGCCGTCATGGCTCGCCTCGACCCATTGACTGCCCTGGTCCTCGGCGCGCTCGCACGTGACCTCGTTCGGCCGGCGGCCCAGCCCGCCCTCGGGCCAGATCTGCGCCGAGTTGTGATCGGCGACGACCAGCGTCGAATGGGCGGCCGTGGCGCGCGCGGTGGCGCGCCATTCGGCGCTTGGGCCCGTGATAGGCGCCGCAATTGACGATCAGCCGCTCTTTGCCATGGCTCATTTCGAACGACAAGCGTGCCGGCATGCGCGTCGCCGTCGATGCCCGGCGGCGACGGCGCGCCGGCATCCATGATCACCAGGGTGCGTCCGGCCTGGAGGCGCTGAAACCCGAGATGGGGCGCGGCTGACGGGGCTGCGGCCCTTGGCGTCGGCGCGGTTGAGAAGCTGTTCGATCCGCGCAGCATCGTCTTCGTTGGTGCCGTTGAACAGGGCGAAGCGACCGTCGCCGTGGCGGAAGAACCGCAGCATCGGCGCGGCGCGGTCGATCGCCGATAGCAGCGCGTCGGCACTTCGATACTCCGCCGCCGCAACGCATCGCGCACCTCGATCAGATAGCGCATCGCGATGAATTGCGCGCGGCCGCTCGCGCTCGACATGGCCGCCATCGGGCAAGATCTGCGCCTCGATCTTCTTTCAGGAAGCGATCGAGCGCGCGGCACTGAAGCGCGCGGCCTCTGTCCAGCGCCACCCAGGCGATGACCAGACCCGCGCAACGCCGCAAGCCGCGGCAATCCCGGCGCGCCACGGCTGGCGACGCGGTTGAGATGGCGCGCTTGCCGCGCATAGCTCTGCAATGAGGCGTGCCCGAAACTCGCTCGTCGCGCGCGATCGCGCCGAAATGCTCGGTCCAGGCAGACAAGACGGTTGGCCAGTACATCGGCGCGCCACGCCACCGCGGTCCAGGCATCGCATTGGTCGAGCCAATGCCGTCGTCCATTCCGCCGGCGGTGTAGAGCCGCGCCGCCCGGTGCCGCCAAGAGATCGCCAAGCCAACCGAAACCGTGAAGCTCGGCGAGGAATTGCGGCCGACGCGATCGGGCGCGTCCCAGGGCGGCAAGTGGCTGCGACACGACCTCGCCGGCGAAAGCGGAATTCGCCCGCCTGCAACGCGGCGCCGCGCGCCGCGTCGCCGGGCCAAGGCCGCGCCCAGGTAATCGCCAAGCCGGCGGGCGGCCGCGCCCACAGACTGAGATGATAAAGCGCCGAGCCGTAATAGACGGTGGCCAGAACTCATCGGTATCGCCGCCTCGCCGCGCAGCCGCTTGATGTTGCCGGCATAGGCGGCCGGCCGCCCTCGAAGGTCGCGGTGCCCGCGACCAGCACGTCGGCGCCAGCCGCGATCGCGATCGCGCGCCGTATCGGGATTGATGCCGCCGTCGACTTCGAGATCGATGGCGCGGCCCAGCGCGTCGATGCGGGCGCGCAAGGCGCGGATTTTGTCGGTGACGCTGGCGATGAAGCTCTGGCCGCCGAAGCCGGGATCGACGCTCATCACCAGCACCAGATCGACAATGTCCAGCACATGCTCGATGGCCTCGATCGGCGTCGCCGGGTTGAGCGCCACGCCGGCTTTCTTGCCGTGATCCTTGATCAGCGCGACACTGCGGTGGAGATGCGGACCGGCCTCGGGATGCACGGTGATGATGTCGGCGCCGGCGGCGGCGAAATCGGGAATGTAGGGATCGGCCGGCGCAATCATCAGATGGCACGTCGAAGGGCAAGGCGCGAATGCTTGCGCAGCGCCTTCACCACCACCGGGCCGATGGTCAGGTTGGGCACGAAATGCCCATCCATGACGTCGACATGGATATAGTCGGCGCCCGCCGCTGGTCGACGGCTTCAACCTCGTCGCCCAGTCGCGAGAAATCCGCCGACAGGATCGAAGGCGCGATGCGCACGGCTTGCTGCATGGGACTTTAGCTAACAACTAACCGCTCCAAACCGCAAGGCAAGCCGACCGCTCCGAGTCGCGACCGCGGACGAGGACGGGTCAGGGCCAGGACACTTCCGGCGGCAGGGACATCAGGATCGCCTCGATATTGCCGCCGGTGCGCAAGCCGAACAGCGTGCCGCGATCATAGATCAGGTTGAACTCGACATAGCGGCCTCGGCGAATCGAGCTGCTGCCGGCGCTGCTCGCGGTCCACGGTTCGAACAAATGTCGCCGCACGAGTCGCGGATAGACCTCGAGGAACGCCGTACCGACGTCGCGGGTAAAGGCGAAATCGCGTGCCCAGTCATTTTCGAGATAATCGTAGAAAATGCCGCCGACGCCGCGCGGCTCGTTGCGGTGCTTATGTAGAAGTATTCATCGCACCATTTCTTGAAGCGCGCATAGTAATCCGAGCCGTGCGCGTCGCAGGCGCTTTGAAGTGCTGCGTGGAAATCGCGCGTGTCCGCATCGTCGGGATAAATCGGCGTCAGGTCGGCGCCGCCGCCGAACCAGCTTTGGTGGTGGCGAGATGCCGCGTATTCATATGGGCTGCGGGCACCAGCGGCGAGCGCGGGTGGGATACCAGCGAAATGCCGCTCGCCCAGAACCCGCCGTCCGCAGCCGGCGCCCGGAATCTGGCCGCGGAACTCGGGCGGAGAAATCGCCCCAAACGGTCGAAACGTTGACGCCGATCTTTTCGAACACGCGGCCATGCATCACCGCCATGATGCCGCCGCCGCCGCCTTCGCGCGCCCACGCCTTGCGCTCGAAGCGGCCGGTCGGCGCGCCCTCCGGCGAGGCCGCGGCATATTCGTCCTCGATCGCCTCGAACGCGGTGCAAAGCCGATCGCGGAGGGCCTCGAACCAAGCTTGTGTCTGCGATGTTGCTGATCGCGGTATCCATGCTGAGACGGATGACCGCTAGAACGCAAGATTTGGCCTAGCGATTTATGCGGCAGGATGTCGCATAGCGATGACATTTCAACAATATAGCTTCAGCAATATAGCTTATAGCTTCAACAATATAGCTTGCCCGTGTGGCGCTGGCGCGGCGCTTTGCGGGGGGGAAATGGTGGTAGCAAGCGAGGTGATCGGATGGCGGATCTGGCGCACGGTAAGCCGGGGGCTGGGAGCGGCCCTGTCGGACAGTCACGCACCGGCCACGCGGCGCGATTTTCTCACCGTCGCCGGAAGCGCTATCGCGGCCGTCGGCGCTGTTTGCGTCGCTTGGCCCATCCTCGACAGCATGAACCCGGCCGCCGATGTGTTGGCGGCGGGCGCGCCCATCGACATCGATCTCAGTCATGTCCAGCCAGGCCAACAGATCGTGGTGCTGTGGCGCTCGCGTCCGATCTTCGTCGTCAACCGCACGCCCGACTTGCTGAAGACGCTGCAGGATCCGAAGGATATATCGCTGTTGAGCGATCCCAACTCGACGGCGCCGCAGCAGCCCGAATACGCGACCAACTGGCATCGCTCGATTCAGCCGCAATATCTCGTGCTGGTCGGCATCTGCACCCACCTCGGCTGCATCCCTAGTTTCATGCCGCAAGCCAACAGCGTGAGCCCGGGCTGGATCGGCGGTTACTTCTGCCCGTGCCATGGCTCGCGCTATGATTTGTCCGGCCGCGTTTATAGCGGGGTGCCCGCGCCCTACAATCTGCCGGTCCCGCCCTACCGTTTCTTGAGTAAGACCATGATTCGCATCGGCGAGAATCCTCCCGATGGTGGCGATTTCAGCCTCGATGCGGTCGAGCAAATATAGGACAGACGGCGATGGCAGGCACTCCTTCGACGGTTCGCACCAACAGCCGCTTGATCAAGTGGA
The DNA here is from genome assembly GCA_963804725.1 of uncultured Alphaproteobacteria bacterium. Taxonomy (GTDB): domain Bacteria; phylum Pseudomonadota; class Alphaproteobacteria; order ATCC43930; family CGMCC-115725; genus JAATGI01. Next base: position 1,676,496 of record CAWDRN010000001.1, read on the forward strand.
TCGACACGCGACTGCCGATCTTCACCTTCTTCCAGGATGCGGCGATCGATTATCCCGAGCCGCGCAACCTGAATTATTTTTGGAATTTCGGCTCGCTCGCCGGAATCTTGCTGGTCATCATGATCACCACCGGCATTTTCCTCGCCATGCAGTACACGCCGCATGTCGACTACGCCTTCAATTCGGTCGAGCGGCTGATGCGCGACGTCAATTACGGCTGGCTCTTGCGCTACATCCACATGAATGGCGCGTCGTTCTTTTTCATCGTCGTCTATATTCACATTTTTCGCGGCTATTATTACGGCTCCTTCAAGGAACCGCGCGAGCTGCTGTGGATGCTCGGCGTCGTGATCCTGTTGCTCATGATGGCGACCGCGTTCTTCGGCTACGTTCTGCCATGGGGGCAGATGAGCTATTGGGGTGCGACCGTTATCACCAATCTGTTCACCGCGATTCCCGTGATCGGCAATCCGATCCATACCTGGCTGTTAGGCGGGTTCGCGGTCGCCAACCCAACGCTCAACCGCTTCTTCTCCCTGCATTATCTATTGCCGTTCGTGATCGTCGGCGTGGTCGGGCTGCATCTGATAGCATTGCGGCAACACGGCTCGAACAATCCGCTCGGTATCGCGGTGAAAGGGCCGCAGGACGAGATTCCATTCCACCCGTACTACACCATCAAGGACACGTTTGGGTTGGGCGTGTTCCTGGTGATCTACGCCGTCTTTATCTTCTATCTGCCAAACGCGCTCGGCGACCCGCAGAACTACATCGAGGCCAATCCGCTGCAGACACCGCCGGAGATCGTGCCGGAATGGTACCTCCTGCCGTTCTACGCCATCCTGCGCTCCATCCCCGATAAACTGATCGGCGTGCTAGCGCTGTTTGCCTCGATCTTCATCCTGTTTCTGTTGCCTTGGCTCGATACCTCGCGTGTGCGCAGCTCCTATTTTCGGCCGATCCACAAGTGGGTGTTCTGGCTTTTGGTCGTCGATGTGTTTGCGCTGGGCACCGTCGGCGCACACCGGCCGGAAGGCGCCTATATCGTCGTCGGCCGCATCGCAACGTTCTATTACTTCTTTCACTTTGTCATTCTTCTGCCGCTGATCGGATGGTTCGAGCGCCCATTGCCGTTGCCGGAAAGCATCGCGGCGGCGGTGACGAAGAAGACGGCCGCCGTACCCGGGGCCGCGCAAAGCGGAGCCGTTTCGTGAGGGCGCTCGCCGTCATCGCCATCGCCAGCGCGGCGCTGATCAGCGCGCCAATCGTCACTCGGGCGCAGGACGAGGTCGAAGCGCCGCATCAGAATTGGTCCTTCGCCGGCATTTTCGGCACGTTCGATCGTGGCTCATTGCAACGCGGCTTTCAGGTCTACAACGAGGTCTGCTCCAACTGCCATTCGATGAAGCTCTTGCATTACCGCGACCTCGGTCCGAACGGCCCCGGCGGCGGCATTGGCTTCAGCGAAGCCGAGGTGGCAGCGATCGCGGCGCAGAAACAGGTCGAAGACGGGCCGAACGATCAGGGCGAAATGTTCCGTCGTCCCGGCAAGCCGCAAGATGCGTTCGTCTCACCCTTCCCCAACGTCGAGGCGGCGCGGGCGGCGAATAGTGGTGCTGCTCCGCCAGATCTCTCCGTTATCGTGAAGGCGCGGGGCAGAGGCCTTGAATATCTCTGGGGCGAGGGCGGACCGGATTATGTCTATGGCATCTTGACGGGTTTCGAGGACAAACCGCCAGCCGGTTTCCAGCTGACCCAGGGCAAGTACTACAACGACATTTTTCCGGGACACCAGATTTCGATGCCGCCGCCCCTGGCCGACAACACCGTGAAGTTCCAGGACGGCGCAAAGGCGACGCTGTCGCAGGAAGCGCATGATGTCGTCACCTTCCTGACCTGGGCCGCCGAGCCCTATATGGAAGACCGGAAGCAAACCGGCGCCAAGGCGATCCTGTTCCTGTTGGCGATGACCGGCGTGTTATACGGCGCCAAGCGCAAAGTATGGAAGGATCTGCACTAGGCGCTGCCGGCGACCCGGCTTCCGCCGCGGGCCGACGATCGGCGTCCGGTTATGCCGCGGTCCGGGTCTGGGCGCGCGGCATGAACGAGCCCGGATCAGCGAGGTTCCAGTTCGTGGCATAGTCGGGATCTCGCGCGCCACTTAAGAGTTCACCGGGCAATAGGCGCGGATAAATCTCGGCGAAACTCCGTACTTGTGTCGCGGAAATGCGGCGCAGCACGAGCTCGGGCCTCGCATGGGTGGCGGAGGCCGGCGGCGCCGACCAGCTCGCCCAACGCCGCCAGCGTATTGGTGTGGAAACGTCGCACGCGTTCGGCCTTGTCCGGCACCACCAGGGCACGCTGGCGCAACGGGTTTTGCGTAGCGACGCCGCTCGGGCAGCGGTCGGTGTGGCAATGCTGCGACTGAATGCAGCCGAGCGCGAACATGAAGCCGCGTGCCGAATTGCACCAGTCGGCACCCAGCGCCAGCACGCGTGCCATGTCGAACGCCGTGATCAGGCGGCCACTGGCGCCCAGGCGAATCGAATCGCCCAGCCCCGCCCCTCGAGGCAATTGCGCGCCAAGACCAGCCCTTCGCGCAGCGGCGTGCCGACTTGGTCGGTAAATTCGAGCGGCGCCGCGCCGGTGCCGCCTTCGGCGCCGTCAATCACGATGAAGTCGGGTCGGATCCCGGTTTCCAGCATGGCTTTGCAGATCGGCATGAACTCCCAGGGATGACCGATGCATAGCTTCAGACCGACAGGCTTGCCGCCCGAAAGCCCGCGCAAGGTCGCAATAAAACGCATCAAGCCCAACGGCGAGTCGAAGGCGGAATGACGCGCTGGGGAGAGGCAATCGACGCCAATCGGCACGCGCCGCGCGATGGCGATTTCTGCCGTCACCTTGGCGCCGGGCAAGACGCCGCCATGGCCAGGCTTGGCGCCTTGCGACAACTTGATCTCGACCATCTTCACTTGCGCGACGTTCGCGGATTCCGCGAATTGCTCCGGCGAAAAAGAGCCATCCTCATTGCGACAGCCGAAATAGCCGCTGCCGATCTCCCAAACAATGTCGCCGCCATGTTCGCGATGGTAGCGGCTGAAGCCGCCCTCGCCGGTGTCATGGGCAAAGCCGCCGAGCTTGGCCCCCTTGTTGAGCGCGCGAATGGCGTTGGCTGAAAGCGAGCCGAAGCTCATCGCGGAAATGTTGAGAAGCGAATGCGCATAGGGCTGGCGGCAATCGGCACCGCCGACCGAGACGCGGAAATCGTGGCCGTGAATTTCCCTCGGTGGATCGAATGATTGATCCACTCGAAATTGCCGGCATAAATGTCCTGCATCGTGCCGAAGGGTCGCTTGTCGAGGTCGCCCTTGGCGCGCTGGTAGACGATGGCGCGCTTCGAGCGGTTGAACGGTACGCCATCGACATCGCTTTCCAGAAAATACTGCCTGATCTCGGGACGGATCCCCTCAAGAAGGAAGCGGATGTTAGCGAGGATGGGATAGTTTCGCTTGAGACTGTGCCGGGTCTGTATCAGGCCAACGCGCCAAGCAGGCTCAGCGCCGCACCGACCAGGGCGGCGATCCCGAACCACAACGACCAAATCATCAAGACCGCGAACACGATGGTGCCCGCCGCCGCAGCCAGCAGCGCCAGATATCGTTCCATGGCTCCTCCCCACGCCTGACTGGCGGGACCTTGCCAGAGGATTATGACGGTTCGAGGAAAACCGGGAGTTGACGGGTCTTCAATCGGCTCCTAGCTTCGGCGCCAAAGCAAGGGACGAGGGAGCGCCATGCGGGTCGGGGAAGTGCTTGCCATTTTCGGCGCCATCATGCTCGTGACCCCCGCCGTGGCGCAGATCTCCGACAACAGGGTCAAGATCGCGGTGCTCGACGATTTCTCGGGTCAGTACTGCACCGGTAACTGCCTGGGCCCGGTGGTGGCCACGCGTATCGCCGCCGACGAGTTCGGCGACAAAATCGATGGCGCTCCGATCGAGATCATCTGGGGCGACCACCAGAACAAGCCCGATGTCGCCGTGGCCCTCGTCAACAAATGGTTCGACCTCGAACAGGTCGATGCCATCGCCGACATCACCAATTCCTCGGTCGCCCTTGCCGCTAACCGCATCGCGCGCGACAAGGGCAAGGCGGTCTTGATGTCCTCGACCGGCTCGCCCGACTTCACCGGTAAGGAATGCGCGCCCTACACCACGCAATGGACGTTCGATACCTACCAGTTCGGCAAGAGCATCGCCGACGCGGTGCCGATGCTCGGCAAGACTTGGTTCATCATCACGCCCGACTACCTTTTCGGTAAAACACTCGAGGCCAATGTCCGGAGGTTCGTCACGGCGGCCGGCGGCAAAGTGATTGGCTCGGTGGTCCATCCCTTCGGCACCAGCGACATGTCGTCCTTCATGTTGCAGGCGCAGGCCTCGGGCGCACAAGTAATCGCGCTCGCCAATGCCGGTGGCGATCTCACCAACGCGATCAAAACGGCGAAAGAGTTTGGCCTGGTCGATGCCGGGATAAAGATTGTCCCGTTGTCGCTCGATCTGCCATTCATCGACGGCGTCGGCGGACTTCCCGTCGCCCAGGGCATGATGATGACCTTACCTTGGTATCCCGGCCTTAAGCCCGAGGCGATGAAATTCGCATTGGAGTTCAAGAAGCGCCAGGGCGTGATGCCGGGTTATCTCATGGCTGGACTTTATTCGGTCGTACACAATTACCTGCTCGCGATCAAGGCCACGGGCACCGACGACCCCAAGCGCGTGTTCGCCAAGATGCGGGAGACCTCGGTCGACGACGCCTTCGCCACTCACGGCTATCTGCGGCACGACGGTCGTATGGTCCATGACGTCTATCTCGTGCAGGTGAAGAAACCGTCGGAATCAAAAGGCCCAGACGACCTGGTCAAACTGATCGGGACCATACCCGGGGATAAGGCGTTCCGGCCCATGTCGGAGGGCGGCTGTCCCTTTATCGACAAGAGCTGACCCATGAAATTATTGGCGATGTTTGTTACCGCGTTGGCCCTCAGCCTGATTGGCGTCAGCGCCTGGGCACAATTCTCCGATGGCAAGATCAAGATCGGTGTGCTCGACGATTTCTCGGGCCAGTTCTGCGCCGGCAACTGCATGGGGCCGGTCAATGCAGTGAGGATTGCGGCCGACGAGTTCGGCAACAAGATCGATGGTGTACCGATCGAGATTATCTGGGGCGATCATCAAAACAAGCCTGACGTCGGCGTCGCGCTCACCAACAAATGGCTGGATACCGAGCAGGTCGACGTCATCGTCGACGTCGTCAATTCCTCCGTCGCCCTGGCCGTTCAGAACATCGCGCGCGCCAAAGGCAAGGCGGTGTTGTTCTCGACCGCAGGTTCGTCCGACCTCACCGGCAAGTCGTGCGCGCCTTACAGCGCCCATTGGAGCTACGATACCTATCAATTCGGCAAGACGATCGGCTACGCGGTACCTTATCTGGGCAAGACGTGGTTCGTCATCGCCACCGATTTCGCCTACGGCAAGATCCTGGCCAGCCAGATCAAACTCAATGTCGAGAAGGCTGGCGGCAAGGTGCTCGGCACCGTGTTCCATCCGTTCAACGTCAACGACGCGTCGTCGTTCATTCTGCAAGCGCAAGCCTCGGGCGCTCAAGTCATTGCGCTTGCGAATTCCGGCAATGACGCCACGATCAGCATCAAAGCGGCGAAGGAGTTCGGGCTGGTGGATGCCGGTGTAAAGATCGTGCCGGTGAGCATGGATTTGCCGTTCGTTGACGGCGCGGGCGGCCTCGCGGTGATGCAGGGCATGTTTCTGCCGCTGCCCTGGTATCCGGGATTGAGCGACAAAGCGCGCGCTTTCTCGGGCGAGTTCAAGAAGCGCCAGGGAACGGAGGCGCCCTATCTGATGGCTGGATTGTACTCGGCCGTGCGGACCTATCTCTTGGCCGCGCAGGCGACGAAAACCGACAATCCCAAACCGATCTTCGAATTTATGCGCACACACATTATCAACGACGCCTTCACCAGCCATGGCGTGCTGCGCCCGGACGGCCGCATGGTTCATGATGTCTACCTGACGCAGCTCAAAAAACCGTCGGAATCAAAAGGGCCCGAACGACCTGTCAAAGCTGGTCGCGGTGATCCCTGGCGACAAGGTGTTCCGCCCGATGTCCGAAGGAGGTTGTCCTTATATTAAAACCAATTGAGGGGCGTTGACGTCATTCGGGCCCTTCAATAAGGTCATAGAAATTTGCCAACAAAAGGCGCTACGGCGCGTTAGGGAGGAAGCAATGCGGAAGATTCTCGGTGTGGCGACGCTCGCCGCAGCGATAGCGCTGGCGCATGGTGCGCAGGCGCAATATTCCGACGGCAAAATCAAACTCGGCATTCTCGACGATTTTTCGGGTCCCTATTGCGTCGATAACTGTATGGCGCCGATCGTCAGCGTGCAGACCGCGGTCGACGAGTTTGGCGGCAAAATCAACGGCGTGCCGATCGAGGTGATTCATGGCGATCACCAGGATAAGCCCGACGTTGGCGTAGCGCTGGCTCGGCGCTGGTATGATACCGAGCAGGTCGACGCCATTCTCGACGTGGTCTATTCCGGCGTGGCACTGGCGGTTCAGAATGTCGCGCGAGAAAAGGGGAAGGCGGTGCTCTACAGCGAAGCCGGCTCCGATGCGCTCACTGGAAAGCAATGCGCTCCCTATAGCGCGCAATGGACCTACGACACTTATCAGCTCCCGAACCTCGGCCAAGCGTTGCCGATGCTCGGCAAGAAGTGGTTTATTCTCGCCGCCGATTATGCTTACGGCAAAGCGATGGTGGCGGGCGTTACAGCGAGCGTCAAAAAGGCGGGCGGCGAGATTGTCGGCACCGTGTTCCATCCGTTCGGCGCCGGTGACATGTCGTCCTTCATCCTACAAGCTCAGTCATCGCATGCTGACGTTGTAGCGCTCGGCGATGCCGGGCCCGATATGAACAATGCCATCAAAGCGGCCAATGAGTTCGGCCTGATCGCCAGCGGCGTCAAGGTCGTGCCGCTGAGCATGGACTTGTCCGCGATCCAGGGTGCGGGGGGGCTGCAAGCGACCCAGGGGATGTTCATGGCCCTCCCTTGGTACCGCGACGCCAATCCGCCGAAGTCCCAGGAATGGGCCGATGAATTCGAAAAGCGGCAAAAGACGATGGCGCCCTATCTGATGGCGGGCCTCTACTCGGCGACGCGCACCTATCTGTTGGCCGCACAAGCAACCGGCTCGGATGATCCCAAGAAGATCTTCCCGTGGATGCAATCCCACGTCATCAATGACGCCTTCACCGCGCACGGCGTGTTGCGACCCGATGGCCGCATGGTTCACGATGTCTATTTGGTGCAGGTCAAGAAACCGTCGGAATCAAAGGGACCGCGTGATCTGGCGAAGCTGATCGCGACCATTCCCGGAGACAAAGCGTTCCGGCCGATGGCCGATGGCGGTTGCCCGTACATTAAAAAGTAGCGTCGCGTCCGCTTCCTGTAGCGATTTGTCGCTGGCAAGCCACAGCATCTCGTGGCAGGATGCGCGCGCCTTGGCAGAGCAGGGTAGAGGGGGCGGTCAGCCGTGAGGTTTGGTCTTGTCTCTGTTAGATAACTGCCCGGCGTTGGTCCTGAATGCGGATTTTCGTCCGCTGAGCTACTTCCCATTGTCTCTGTGGGCTTGGCAGGATGCGGTGAAGGCGGTATGCCTCGATCGCGTCAATATTGTGTCACATTACGATCGCGTGGTGCGCAGCCCGTCCTTTGCCATGCGCCTTCCCAGCGTTATCTCGCTCAAGGAATATATCGCGGCTGCTCGTCGCCCCGCCTTTACCCGGTTCAACGTGTTCCTTCGCGATCAATTCACATGCCAGTATTGCGGCGACCCATTCGCGTCCCACGAACTCACCTTCGACCATCTTGTACCGCGTTCGCGTGGCGGCAAGACAACATGGACGAACGTTGTCACCGCATGCTCGGACTGCAACCTTGAAAAGGGCAGCCGTCTCCCACGCGAGGCCCGCATGTATCCGCGACGCCAACCGGAACAACCGACGAGCCACCTGTTGCAAGAAAACGGGCGGGGCTTCCCGCCCAATTTTTTGCACCACTCCTGGCGCGACTTTCTCTATTGGGACAGCGAGCTCGAGGCGAGTTGATCAGTTTCGTCCGATGAGTTCTTCTGCGCCATCTCGAACATTGTAACCGCTTCGACCCATCGCGCTTTCGCCCATTGATCTTCAAGGGGCAGGAGATTGGCTTGGTGCGCGATGACAATGCCGCCCGCCTCGCCCATTTCCCCGATACCTTCGCTGTGGCCGCCGATAAGGTTACGTTGGTCGCTCGCGGCGGCTTCGATGCCGTGAGCGCCGCGGTCGATCGCGTCGTCGAGGCCTTGGTTGCCGAGGGCGCGGTGTCGAAATGGCGTTACGAATCGTTCGGCGTGTCACCGGTCTGGGGCGAGACCCCGCTGTTCAAGATCGATCGGGGCGCGGTTCCGGTCTTCGGCATTCGCGCTTATGGCGTTCACTTAAACGGATGGCGTCGTGCGCCCAACGGCCAATCCAGCTTTGGATCGGCCGCCGTGCCCGCGACAAAAAGGTCGATCCAAACAAGCTCGACAATCTGGTGGCAGGCGGTATCGGTTATCCGCACGGCATTGAAGACACGCTGATTAAAGAGGCGGAGGAAGAAGCGGGTATGGATGCGGCCCTGGTGGCGTGCGCGACTGCATGCGGCCATATTGCCTATCGCATGGAATGGGATTCGGGGGCACGAGACGACGTTCTCTTCGTCTACGAGCTGGAAACGCCGGGCGAGTTCGTGCCGCGCAACCATGACGGTGAGATTGTTGAATTCGAGTTGATGGATATCGGCGATGTGCTCGATCGTATCGAGCATACCGACGATTTTAAATTCAATGTCAATCTTGTGATCATCGATTTCGCACTGCGTCATGGCCTGATCGCGCCCAACCATCCCGAATACGCGGCGTTGCGGGCAGGATTGAGGCCGCTTGCGTAGCCCCAGCGTTCGGCAAAATTTGGCTCGGATCGAGACCTAGGTCGACTTCTGAGCCTTCTCGCGCTCGCGCCGGCGGATCAGCGTGCCGGCGCCTTCGGCAAACAATTCCAGCAGAATCGCGTGCGGTACGCGACCGTCGAGGATGACCGCGGCCTCGACCCCACCCTGAACCGCGTCGAGGCAAGTTTCGATCTTCGGTATCATTCCGCCTGAGATCGTGCCGTCTGCGATCAAAGCACGGGCCCTAGCGACCGAAAGCTCGGAAATCAGCCGGCTATTCTTGTCCAGCACGCCTTTAATATCGGTCAGCAGCAACAAGCGGGTCGCGCGCACAGCCGCGGCTACCGCGCCCGCGGCGGTATCGGCGTTAATGTTGTAGGTCTCGCCGTTCTCGCCAACGCCGATCGGTGCAATTACCGGGATGACATCCGAGCGGATCAAGGTCTCCAACACGGCGGCATCGACATACCAAGGCTCGCCGACAAAACCGAGGTCGAGCACCTTTTCGATATTGCTGTCGGGATCCTTATGTTTGCGCTTGAGTTGACGGGCGCGGATCAGATTGGCGTCTTTGCCGGAAAGCCCAAAGGCACGGCCACCGGCGCTGTTGATCGCGGCGGCGATCTCCTTATTGATCGAGCCAGACAGAACCATTTCCACGATCTCAACAGTGGCGCGGTCGGTAACGCGCAAGCCGTCGACGAAGGAGGACTTGATCTTGAGCCGTTCGAGCATGGCCCCGATCTGCGGCCCTCCACCGTGAACTACGACTGGATTCAGGCCTACCTGCTTCAACAGTACAATGTCGATAGCAAAGAGTTTTCCCAGTTCTTCCTCGCCCATGGCGTGACCGCCATACTTCACGACGAAGGTCTTTCCCGAGTAGCGCCGCAAATAAGGGAGGGCAGCCGCAAGGGTCGCGGCTTTGCTCTGCGGATCGATTGTAACCGGCTGGTCCATGGCGGCGGCAATGTAGCCTGGGTGATCTGGTTTGCGAAAGTCCGAGTTTGATCGCTCGAGGTCGCGCCCCCGGTCGAAGACAAGATCGCGCCATTGCCTGCACGTCTGACGAGGCTGGTCACATCGACAGGTCGAGTCTTTCGCGCAGGTCGCCCCCCCAGACCCCAACAGTCAGGGGTGGCAATCCCGGTTCGGCTTGCCGGCTCACGCAGGCTGGCCAGCTTAGCCTCCCGGGGCGCCGCTGGCACTCCCGGCTGCAAGCGACGCCAGGGCCGCGCGCAGTTCGGCAATGCCGGAGCCGATGTGTGCGCTGGTGAGGTAGAGTCCAGGATAGGCGGCAGTACGCCTTGCCAGCCCTGCGAATGTGTCGGCTGTGATCCGCGCCAGCGCGTCGTCGTCCACCTGGTCGCATTTGGTCAAAACCACGGCGTATGACAGCGCCGCTTCGTCGAGGAAGGCCAGCACTCGGAGGTCGGCCGGGTTGATACCGCGGCGCGCGTCGACCAGTACCAGTACGCGACGCAGCCCGGCGCGGCCCTTGAGGTAATGCTCGATCAGCTTGGTCCAGTTGGCCACGGCGCGCTTTTGCGCGGCGGCATAGCCGTAGCCTGGGAGATCGACGAGCATCAAGCGCCCGGAGAGATTGAAGAAGTTGATCTGCTGGGTCCGGCCCGGCGTGTTCGAGACCCGCGCCAGCGCTTTGCGCCCCGTCAACGCATTGAGCAGGCTCGATTTGCCGACATTGGATCGCCCGGCAAACGCCAGCTCGGGCAATCCTTCTGCCGGCATGGCATCGACCCGCGCGGCGCCGGCGCGAAAATCGCAATTGCCGGCAAACAGCTTTCGCCCCTCCTCAATCTGCGTTGCGTCGGGCGCGAGAGCGGGTGGATAAACCGGCCCTATGCCTTCACCGGCTGTTTGACGCGGACCTGGCGCAGGATCAGCCATTGCTGTGCAATGGAAAGTGTGTTGTTCCAGGCCCAGTAGATCACCAGTCCGGCCGGGAAATGCGCTAACATGAATGTAAACACCACCGGGAGCGCCAGCATCATCTTGGCCTGCGTCGGATCCGGCGACGTTGGCGTCATTTTCTGCTGCAGGAACATCGTAACGCCCATGATCAGCGGCCACAAGCCGATCGACAGGAAGCCGATCAGGGGTAGATCGGCCGGCGGCGGCCACGGCAGAAGGCCAAACAGATTGAGGAGGCTCGTGGGATCCGGTACCGAGAGGTCGTGGATCCAGCCATAGAATGGCGCCTGCCTCATTTCGATGGTGACTGAAAGCACTTTGTAGAGCGAGAAGAATACCGGAATTTGAATTACGATCGGCAAGCAGCCGGCGGCGGGGTTGGCGCCGCTGCGCTTATAGAGCGCCATCATTTCCTGGTTGAGCCGCGCCTTGTCGTCGCCGAACCGCTCCTTGAGCTTCGCCATTTCCGGCTGCAGCAACTTCATCTTGCTCATGGATCGGTAGGAGCGGTTGGCCAATGGGAAGAAGACGATCTTTACGCACAGCGTAAATAGCAGGATTGCCAGGCCGAAATTGCCGATATGGCGATAAAAGAAATCGAGAATGAGGAAGATCGGCTTGGTGAGGAAATAGAACCAGCCGAAATCGATTGCGCGATCGAAACGCGGAATACCCAAATACCTCTCGTAGTCGTCGAGGAGATGGACCTCCTTGGCGCCGGCAAAAAGCCGTTTCGTGGTGGTGACCGTTGCACCCGGCGCCACTGGCTGGCCGCCGGCAGCGAAGCCGACCTGGTAGAGATCGCCTTTCTCCCGGGCGACGCGGGCGAAACTGGCATTGAGCGGTTGGTTCTGTTCCGGGATCAGCGACACCAACCAATATTCATCGGTCAGGCCGAACCATCCACCCGTGGTCTTGAAATCCGTCTGCTTGTCGGTGGTGAGATCGCCGTAGCTCAGTTCGTGTAAGGTCCCATCCATAACGCCGATCGGTCCGACATGCAGCAACCGGTTCGATTGAACCGGGGTCTTGCCGCCGCGATCGATGCGGCCGAAACCGCCGAGTACGACCGGCTGTGCACCGTGATTCGTCACCGACTGCGTCACGGTGAACATGTAATTGGCGTCGACAGAGATTTGTCGTGCGAACAGCAGGCCCTGACCATTGTCCCAGGTAAGCGTGACGGGATGTTCGAAGGTAAGGGTGCGGTCGCTGGTTTTCCACAGCGTGCCCTCGTCCGGCAGTTTCACGTCCAAATGCCCGGCCGAAAGCCAGCCGAAATCGACAAAGTAGGGATTGGCGGTGCCGTCCGGCGACAGGAGTTGAACCAGCGGAGAATCCGGCGCCGTGCTTTCCCGGTAATTGGTCAGAGTCAAATCATCGAGCCGAGCGCCGACAAGATTGATCGAGCCTTCGAGGCGGGGCGTCGAGATTTTGATTCGCGGCGATTTTCCCAAAGCGGCGCTGCGCGTGACCGGTGCCGGGACGCCAACCTTGGCTGGCACACTCGGGGCAACGCCCGGAGATATCTGTCCCGCCTGCTGTGTCCGCGCCGGCACGGGCGGTTTGGTCGAAGGCCACAAATATTGAAAACCAAACAAAATCGCGATCGACAAAACCACCGCGATGATCAAGTTGCGCTGTTGTTCCATGGCGCGCCCTAGGGCAAATGAACCGGCGGGACCGGGTCGTAGCCGCCACTATGCCAGGGATGGCAGCGCAGGATGCGCCGCAGCGCGAGGAGGCCGCCGCGCCATGGACCGTAGCACTCGATCGCCTCGACCGCATAACGAGAGCAAGACGGTTCAAAGCGACAATTGTTGCCGAGCACAGGCGCCAAGCCGAGCTGATAGAGCCGGATCGCCCGGCGCAGCAAATATCCGACAATGAGGCTCAGCATGGTTTCGTCACCGCCACAGGCCGAGGCTTTTCAACCCAGTCTCCAGGTCGCCGAGCAACTCGGCATAAGGACGCCGCACCGTCCCGGTGCGCGCAACCAATACGTAATCATGTCCCGGTTCTGCGTGAAGGGGCATCATTGCCGCAACCGCCGCCTTCAGCCGTCGCCGCGCGCGATTGCGGGCGACCGCCATGCCGACTTTGCGGCTCGCGGTAAAGCCGATGCGCGTCTTCGATGGGGCAGCGAGCGTGCTCGGTGCCGCCTGCAGGATCAGGCCCGGCGCCACCCATTTCACGCGGTAACCCGCAACCCGGAGAAATTCTGCGCGCCGCTTAAGGCGCGCCAATGCTGCCATGCTCAGGCCGACAAGCGTTTGCGGCCCTTAGCGCGGCGCCGCGACAGCACGATGCGGCCGCCCGTGCTCGCCATGCGCTTCAAAAAGCCATGTCGCCGCTTGCGGACGATTCTGCTCGGCTGATAAGTGCGCTTCACGGTCAGGATACTCCACACTTCAAGGCGGAAGGCCCAAAGCGGGGTTATTTAGGGGATGGCGGTGGGCAAGTCAACGCGCCTTCCGGTCATTTACCAAGTTCCCGGCCCACGAAACCAGGGCGGCCTGCCCCATTCCGCATGCCAGTAATAGTAGCGTACCGGCGATAGCGACCAGATCAGAGCGATAATCCAGCCCAGCCCGGACCAGCCGAGAAAGAGATTGAGGAGGAAGATGCCGAACCGGCTATGGTGCCCGCGAATGAAGGCAACGATGCTTGGCAGAAAATACAGCAATGCCGCCACCAGCCCAAAACTCGGATAATGGTGCCAGTAGGGGTTGGTGGAATCGTAATACATCGCACCCTCCTTGGGTGAGCATCCCTACCCTCGCGCAAAATCCTTGGCGGCGCAAGTTAGCGCATCAGATGCGGCCATAGGCCGGCCAAGCCAATGATAATGAGGTAGATCGCCACGATGAAATTTAGGATGCGCGGGACGAGCAAGATCAAGATGCCGGCGACCAGCGCGATCAGCGGCTGCAATATCGTCAAGCTAATATACATGGTGCCCTCGTCGAAATATTCTCTCGATAAACAGGCGGCGGCGGGAATTCACTCCGCGATTACAAGCGACTGAGGTGCGGACATGCTCTGGCCGAAATCCCATGCCGACGATGCGCGCAGGAACCCGACGCAGGAACGGCAAGCGATTGAACAGGTTGAGTACCCAAGGCGCGTTCACTCGCCGTCGCCGGTTAGAACAGGACCGAAGACGCCGATTTTGAATCAGCACCTGGATGCCTTGGACCAGGCGCACGGCTAATTCGCGTCGGCGCTGCACCGCCGCCAAATCGTCGTCGCGCAATGTTTTGTTTTTCAGCGGGCCGGCAAGAAGGTTTGCCGCCGCGACGGCATCTTGCACTGCGAGATTGATGCCGACGCCGGCGATCGGCGACATGGCATGCGCGGCGTCGCCAATGCACAGCAGACCAGGCCGATACCAGCGCGGCAGTCGATCCACGGCCACGGTCAGCAGCTTTACCTCGTCCCACTCTGCGATCTCGTCGACCCGGTCGCGCAGAAACGGCGCGATCGTGGCGACTCGCCGCGAAACGCCGCCAGGCCGCGCGCCGCGGCGGTGGCGAACGAGCCTTTGGGGATGACGAAGGCGCATTGCCAATAAGTCGCCACGGTCGATCTTCACCAGGATGCGGCTGCGATCGATCTGGCCGAGCGCATCGACCGGATCGTCGGGCGTTGCGCGTGACGCGCAGCCACAACACATCGATCGGCGTGCCGATCTTCATCGGCACGAAACCCGCGCGCTCGCGGATGGTGGAATGGCGGCCGTCGGCGCCGACGACAAGATCGGCCCGGATATCAAGCGGGCCCTTCGCGCTGTCGGCATGCAATCCGACAACGCGGCCGCCTTCCTCGATCAGCCGGTCGCGTCGGCGCCCATGCGCAGATCGAAGGTCGGAAAGCGTTTGCCCTGCTCGGCGAGAAAATTGAGGAAGTCCCATTGCGGCATGAAGGCGATGTATTTGCATGCGGTCGGCAGGTGCGAGAAATCGGCCATGTAGAACTGTCGGCCGCCGATCTGCCGCTGACGCGGTGCATTTCCTGATGCGGGCGCTTCAGGAATTCGTCGAGCACACCCAGCTCGTCGCATCATTTGCAGCGTCGAAGGGTGGATCGTGTCGCCGCGGAAATCGCGGAAGAAATCGGCGTGTTTTTCCAGCACCACGACCGGCACGCCGGCGCGCGCCAGAAAATAGCCGAGCATGACCCCCGCCGGCCCGCCGCCGGCGATGCAGCAGGTGGTTTAGCGTCGTCACGGCACGCGACCCTTCATCTCATCATCGCCACGGAAACGTCGCCGAAGCGGAGAGTAACGCGGGGTCTGTCTTCGATCCCAGGGAATGCACCAATTTGCCGGGATTAGCGGCCACAACGGCCGACGGAGCCACCGCGTGCCCGCGACGCTTCTCTAACGCGCCTGGATCTGAAGCGCCGCCCCCGGCCACTCCATTCTCGTGATCCTCAACATCGTCGATTGCCCTGGCGCTCGGCGGCAACGGCCATTGAGGAACCGTTACTCCAACCTGTTTCGCACGGAGTCCGACCAAGCCTAAGGAATCGAGTCGGCCAATTGATGGTGCGCCAGTATATGCGCCGACGTACTGTCGTCAAAGCCGAGCCCTTCCTCGGGTTGGCGGAAATTACGGCCGATAATGTCGGTGAAATCCTCCAGCACCGGCTTCACGTTCGGGTCGAACGAGTAGATGTCGTTGACCGTGATCAGCCGCGCCGTCATGTACCATTTGTGTTGCCGCATCTTTTCGTAGGCGCGGTAGATATACGGCTCCGGCCGATAACCCTCGCCGAACAGGCGGATATATTGCGCGGGATATTCGTAGCCGTTGGCCGGATCGGGGAAGAAGCGCAGCACCTGATGCGCGCGGATCGCCCAGGCAATTTCCTCGTCGACATAGGGCGCCACCATCTCGGCACACCAAAAGCCGTGATCGCAGCGGATGAAGCCCATGATCGCGATGTCGTGCAGCAGGCATGCCAGCACGATCTTTTCCGGGTGCCCCGCCAGCTTCGCCAGCCGCGCGCTTTGCAGCACATGGGTCGCGGGGAAGAACCGCTGCTTGAAAAAATCCATCAGCGTCGGCTTGTCCGGCATCTTCGACAGGCGCTTGTCGTGGCCCATGAGGAAATACTGCCCGGGCTTGGCTTGCGGCGGCGGCATCGGCTTGGTCGGGTCGCGCTCGCCCGAGAGATAGATCGCCGACGGCTGCGGAATTGGGTCGAGCGCCGCGATCTGCTCGTGCTCCAACTCGTCGGCGCGTTCGGAGAAAGGTCTTGGTCTTGGCGGTCGCTTCGGTCATGGCGAGCTCCGATTGTCTGCATCCTCGTCTAATTGGCAATGCCGGGAATTGCTACTGTCCTGACGCGCGGACAGCGGGTCACCACTGCGATTAGGCGCATCGCGAAGGCAGCCAGCGCCCGGTCGCCGAAACAGACATGCCGAGATGGCTATCGCGCGGGTCGGCGGTCTATCCCGTTCCGTTCGTCACGCGTTCAACCGAGATCGGACCGATCCATATCGCTCAACGAACAGCGCCCGAATCTCGCGTTCGCGCCACCGCGTCCTTTAATCCGAGCCGTTCGACCGTGACGCCCTCGGGGAAGGCGCCGAGCAGGCGCGACGGCATCTGCCGGTCCAAAAGCACGAACACGCCCATATCGTCGGCGCGGCGAATCAGGCGGCCGAAGGCCTGGCGCAGTTTCGAGGCGCGCGACGCGGTCGTCGTAGCGCACCGCGCCGCTGTCGCCGAGCTGCGCCGCGCGCCGCGCCTTGTGGAGAATGTCGGGGCGCGGCCACGGCACGCGGTCGAACACAATGAGGCGCAGCGAGCGTCCCGGCACGTCGACGCCGTCGCGCACCGCGTCGGTGCCGAGGAGGCACGCATCTTCCTCGGCGCGGAAAATATCGACGAGGGTCGCGGTGTCCATGCCGTCGACATGCTGCGCCAAGCAAGCGGCAACCCGGCTTCTTCGAGCGGCGCGGCGATGCGCTTGTGCACGTCGCGCAGGCGCTGAATCGCGGTGAACAGGCCGAGCGCGCCGCCGCCCGACGCCTGGAACAGCGCGCGGTAGGCGCCCGCCACGGCGGCCATGTCGTTGCGGTTCAGGTCGGTGACGATGAACACGCGGGTCTGGCGCGCATAGTCGAACGGCGATGGCACGCGCGCGCGATAGGCGGGCTCTGGCGAGATGGGCGCTGCCGGTGCGCGCCTCGGCGGCTTCCCAGTCCTTCACCGCGTCGCCGCTCGAATCCGTCAGCGTCGCCGAGGTGACCAGCACGCCATGCGCCGGCTTCGCCACCAACTCGGCGAACGGCTTGGTCGGGTCGATCCAGTGGCGATAGAGGCCGATATCGGTCTCGTGGCCCTCGAACCGCTCGATCGCCAGCCAATCGACGAATTCCTTGTCGGGCTCGGCGCCGATCTCGCCGAGCGCGCGCTGCCACCCCGCCAGCTCGATGCCGCCGCGCCGCGTCAGGCCGCGGATCATCGCCTCGATGCGCATGCGCAAGCCGGTGTCGAGTTCGGCCGCCTCCTTTTCGAGCCGGTCCTCGAGATGCTTGGCGATGGCGCGCAGCGGCGACTGCGATGCGGCCGAGCGCTGCGCCAGCAATGCCTCGGCCGCCGTCAACCAAGCCATCGACCGGCGGGCCGCAGATCGGCCTCGAGCGAATAATTCGGGTCACGCGTGGTCGGCGCGCGCCAGTACCTGTTGCCGCACCAGCGCCAGGAACGACTTCGCACGCGCCTTGCGGGCGGTTGTCGCGCAGACGCTGCAGCCAGCCGTCAGCCGGGCAGGGCGCGCGCCGCGCTCATCGCCTGGTCGAGCGCGCCTGCCGCGTCCTTGTCGTCGGCGATCAGATCGCCGAGCCGGCGCTTCAAACCGCGCGCCCGGCTGCGCCGACCTGCCTCGGCGCCCAGAACCCAGCGCCGCAATTCCGCCGCCTCCTGCCCGGTCAGCGCCAGCGAAAACGCGGCGTCGGCGGCGTCGAACAGATGATGGCCCTCGTCGAACACGAGGCGCGTCGGCAGAGTCGGCGTCGTCGAGCCCGTCGAGCGCCGACTGCACCATCACCAGCGCATGGTTGGCGACGACGATGCGAGCGCGCCGCGCGCGCGCGCACGCTCTTTTCGATGAAGCATTTGTGATAGTGGGTGCAGGCGGAATGGATGCACTCGCCGCGCCGGTCGGTGAGGCCGAACGAGCGCGCTGCGGCCGATGAGATCGGGCAGCCAGCCGGGAAAATCGCCGCCGATCATGTCGCCTTCGCGCGAGGCGGCGATCCAGCGCGCCATCATCCCCAGCGCGAATGGCGTCGTAGGGCCGCAGCGGCAAGCCGCCACCGCCTCCTCGTAATTCAGGAGGCAGAGATAGTTTTCGCGGCCTTTGCGGATGACGACGCGCCGCGCCTTCGCGGCGGGGTCGGGATAGAGCCGGTCGAGTTCGGACCAGATCTGGTGCTGCAAATTCTTGGTGAAGGTCGAAATCCACACGGGGCCTTCGTTCTTCTCGGCCCACAGGCTGGCGGGCGCGATATAGCCCAGCGTCTTGCCGACGCCGGTGCCGGCTTCGGCCAGGACGAAATGCGGCTCGTCGGGCGCCTCGCGCGCGACGGAAAGCGGCGCTCACCGCGGCGGCATAGTCGGATTGCTGCGGGCGCGGCTCGGCATCGTCGCCCAAGCAACTCGGCCAGCCGTCTGGCGCGCTTCGTCCTGCTCGACCGGGATGGTGCCCGGCGGCGGCTCGGGCGCATATTCCGACCATTCGCGCAGCTTGCGCCATACCGTCATGCCGGCGGGCGCTGTCCTCGTCGCCGGCGCCGGTCCCAGCGCCGTTCAGCACCGCCTCGCCCCAAGCCCAGCCGCCGCGCTCCATCGCTTGCGCGATGCCGCGCGCCTCGGGATCGCGTGATAGCGACAATTCCTGCAGCAAGGCCTCGGCGGCGGCGATCAGCGCACGCGGCCTCCGCTTCGATGCCCGCGCCGGGCGGCGCCAAGTCGAGCGCGCGCGCCAGGCCGCGCGGCGTCGGCAGGCAGACAATCGCCGGCCGGGTGAAGGCGTAGAGCTCCAGCACGTCGTAGGCCGGGAACACCGGGATATTGAGCCGCCGCGCCACCGCCTTGGCGTGGCAGAGAAAGGGCGGCGTGGTTCGCGCGCGTCCGGCCGCCGCGTGCAGCGTCAGGGTCTCGATCTCGCCATCGGGCGTAAGCCACGCCGCCTTGGCCGTGCCGACCACCAGGGCCGGCGCCGCTGGCAGGGCAATTCTGGTGGCGACGGCAACCGGCTGCATGGAGAACAAATGATAAACAAGCGCCGCGCCGCTGACAACGCGTGAGATTACGTATCGCTCACCGCGGGAATGGGCGGAGCGGCAGATTACTTGCCACCCGACCAGCGCGAAATTGGCACCCTGCGGGTCGACGCATTGGATCATCCACTGGCCGCCCGGCACCTCCTGCGGGCCCTGCGCGACCTGTCCGCCACCCGCGCCCACCTTTGACGCGGCCGCACCGATGCTCGGCACGTTGATATAAAATCCCCAGGCCGCGCGCGCGGCCATCTGCGCCGGCTTGGTCATCATACCGCCGATCATCGTGTCCGGGCGCCGGACCGAACATCTGATATTTGCCCGCGGGGCCCATATCCATCGCATCGCCCTTCACCCAGCCAAACAGCTTGCCGTAGAAATCGAAAATAGTTGCGCCGTCGCCGGCATAAAGCTCGTGCCAGCCGACATGGCCGGGCTTTGTGACGTCGGCCGGGGAGGCGTCGTCGGGCCGCGCCGAACGAAAGAGCGCGAAGGCGGCGCCTTGAGGATCGGCGACCATGGCGAAACGGCCGACGCCGGGAATATCGTCGGGACCGCGATGGACGATGCCGCCCGCTGCGCGCCATTACCTCGGCCGCTGATTGGTCGACATTGGCGACGCCGACATAGCCGACCCAGCCGACTGGCGTGCCGCTGGCAACCGCTTCCTTCGACAAGGTGAAGGCGCCCGCAACCTGCGCCGCGCCGGCGTTGAACATCGTGTAGTCCATGTTCGGCATCGGCGATTTTTGCGCGGTCCAGCCAACCACGTCGCTGAATAGAATTTTGCTGCCGCCGTGCCGTCGTTGGTCATCAGCTCGTACCAGACGAATTTGCTGCCAGCCATGAATGCCTCCTGTGGTTGAGCTTGACGAAACCAGTTGATATCAACATTATTAGCCAATGTCAAAGTCACAAGACCGTCAAAGTGCGGATGCGGCAGAACGTGCGTCTTGTCTCTGCTACCATGCGCAGCGTGCCGCTCGCTCGCTTGGCCGCCGCTTCGACGATGCGTTTCGACCGATCGGCCTTACCAACGGCCAGTATTCGCTGTTGGCGGCGCTCAGCCAGTGCGGCCCCGTTAGTATCGGTGCGCTCGCGACAGCACTCGGGATGGATCGCACCACGATGACAGCCGCCTTGAAGCCGCTGGCGCGGCGGCGCCTTGTGAAGGTTACGGTCGATCCCGCGGATCGACGCAACCGGCTTGTCGCCATGACAAGACCGGGCGCTGCAGCGCTGGGCAAAGCGCGGCCGCTCTGGCGCGCTACGCATTGCGAGGTCGAGAAGCTGCTCAATGCCCGTGGGGCGGACCGGCTGCGACGCGATCTGCGGGCGCTGTTTTAAGCCACATCTTGTTGGCGGCGCTCTATGCCGCTAGCGTCGCGTCATGCTGATTTTTCACCTGGCCAGACGTGACGAATGGGGGCGGCCGCAGCAGACGGGCCGTTATGGCGGATCGAATCAGGACAGGTCTGACGGCTTCATCCATTTCTCCACCGCCGAGACGGTGATAGAAAGCGCCGCGCGGCATCGCACCGGAGAACGCGGGTTGGTGCTGATCGCCGTCGAATCCGAAGGACTCGGCGCCACGCTCAAATGGGAGAAGTCGCGCGGCGGAAAGCTCTTTCCGCATCTTTATGGCGCGCTCCCAATCGAGCATGTTAAATGGGTGAAGGAGTTGCCGCTTGGCGCGGACGGCAGCCATGTTTTCCCGCCGCTCGATTGAGGCATCATGCTGGCCGATTACGCCCTGACCCTGTTGCGCCGCCTGCCGCCCGAGGCGGCGCATCGCGCGACCGTCGCGGGGTCTGGCGCTGGGCTTCGGCCCGCACAGCCACTGCGCCCGACCCGACGCGCCTCGCGACGCGGCTGTGGGGCCGGACGTTTCCCAATCCGGTCGGGCTTGGCCGCGGGCTTCGACAAGAACGCCGAGGTGCCCGACGCCATGCTCGCGCTCGGCTTCGGCTTCGTCGAAATCGGCACCGTCACGCCGCGGCCGCAGCCCGGCAATCCCAAGCCGCGCCTGTTCCGTCTCGAGGAGGACCACGCCGTCATCAACCGGCTCGGCTTCAATAGCGAAGGGCTGGCGGCGGTGCAGCGTCGTCTCGCGAAACGACGC
The DNA here is from genome assembly GCA_963804725.1 of uncultured Alphaproteobacteria bacterium. GTDB lineage: Bacteria > Pseudomonadota > Alphaproteobacteria > ATCC43930 > CGMCC-115725 > JAATGI01. The sequence goes on from CAWDRN010000001.1 coordinate 1,697,901, forward strand.
AGCCGTCGCGGCAGCGCCATCGGCATTGGTCCGGTCGGCGCCAATATCGGCCGCAACCGCGAGACCGGCGACGAGATCGAGGATTACGTCCTAGGCGTGCGCGCGCTGGCGCCGCTGGTCGATTATCTCGTGGTCAATGTCTCTTCGCCCAACACGCCCGGTCTGCGCGAGCTGCAGCGCAAGAACGCGGTCGAACGGCTGATGGAGCGAATACTGCCCGCGCGCGCCGAGGCGTGCCGACACGATCCGCCGCCGCTCCTCCTCAAGATCGCGCCCGATCTGACGCGGGAGGAGCGCGCCGATCTGGCCCAGGCGGCGCTCGCGAGTCCATATCGACGGACTGATCATCTGCCAATACCACAGTGGCGCGGCCGGACACGCTGCGCAGCGATAATGCGCATGAGCCGGGCGGGCTGAGCGGTCGCCCGCTGATGGGCGCCCTCGACACAGCTTATCGCCGAGATGGCGAGGCTAACCGGCGGGCGGATTCCGATTATCGGCGTCGGTGGCATATCGTCCGGCGCCGACGCCTATGCCAAGATCCGAGCCGGCGCCAGCCTCGTACAGCTATACACCGCATTGATCTTTGATGGACCGGCGCTGGTAACGCGCATCAAGCGCGAACTCGATGCGCTCTTGGTGCGCGACGGCTTCGCCAGCGTCGCCGAAGCAGTCGGCAAGGCAATGCCGCGACAGACCGAGCCGCTGCCGTGAGCATGCGTATTCTCGGCGGCCTGCGCGAAATCGCGGCGCAATATGACGGCTATATCCTCGACCTCTGGGGCGTGCTTTTCAACGGCCGCAAGCCAACGCCCTACGCGCTCGAAACGTTGCGTGAGTTGCGTCGCTGCTGGCAAACGAACGGTAGTTCTCTCCAACGCGCCGCGCCGGGCTTACCTGGTCGAAAAGCGGATGAACGAGATCGGCATTCCGGCCGGCCTCTATGATCATGTCCATTCCTCGGGCGAAGAAACCTGGCAACATCTCAAGCAAACGCGACGACGACTTCTACGCCTCGCTCGGCACGCGCCTGCTATCACATCGGCCCGCAACGCGACGACAACATGATTGAGGGCGTCGGTCTGCATCGAGTGGCATCGGTCGAGGAGGCCGACTTCATCCTCAATACTGGACCCGGCGCCGATGAAAAAATCGAGCAATTCGACCCGATGCTGCACGCAGCGCGACGCCGCGACCTAAAAATGGTCTGCGCCAATCCTGATTTGGTCGTGGCCTACGGCGACAAGCTCTTTTTATGCGGCGGCGCCATCGCGCAGCGTTATGAGGAATTGGGCGGCAAGGTGCGGTGGCACGGCAAGCCGCTGCCAGACATCTATGAAACCGATGTTCAACTGCTCGCAATCGACGACAGGAGGCGAATTCTCGCTGTCGGCGATTCAATCCGTACCGATATCGCGGGAGCCAACGCCGCGGGCATCGACAGCCTGTTTGTCGCCACCGGTATCCACGCCGAAGAGCTCTCGGCGATCGAGCCGCACCGTCTAGCCACCGCTTTCGGCACGCATGGCGAAAACCCGACCGCGGTAATCGATTACTTCAGATGGTGACAGCGCCGGGTTCCGTCGCAGCTCCGCTTTCGCGGATTGGCAAGGAACCCACCGGCGATGAGCAAGCGCATGGCAAGAGCTTAAATGCCGACATCGGGCTTGAATTACTGGCGATCATCCTGAGAATGCCTCGTCAATTCAATGTGTTATTCGTCAGGGCGCTAAACAGTGTCCCGAAAGTGTCGCGGTTCACGTATTGATCGGACTGGCGGAAAAAGCCGCTGACGGCGCTGCCGCTGAGAGCGGGACGCCGCCTCATGGTACGGGCGCGTTGCACTTTCACGCCGCTCCGCGTGGTGGATCGCGGTCACGCAGCAACACCGCTGCTCGTAGAGCCATGATCACGTCGGTCTGCGCAGCGTCAGCGGTCGAGCGGTGAAAACTCTGGCGGCCATCGACCATCCGTCAAGACCCGTCGGACTGTGGTGAGCGTCACGGTCCGCAGCAATGCGACTTTGCAGAAAAAGAAAAAAATTCAGGCACGATGGTTCTTGGATGTGTGTATGGCGCAGGGTGTGCGTCCGCTGCCCATGGAGGCACAGACACAATCACGACAATGCTTTATTCATTTGACGGTCGCCGCCGCAGCACAGGCCGCATTCTATAAGTGCCGAACTTAGTAGCCGCGGGGGGATCATCTGGATTATGACAACTCGCCGCCCCACCGACTTTTCCGCCCCATCCGGCCTGCCGTCGTTGTCGGCATCGAGGGCGGTCATTTGCGGCCGCGCCAGCCGAACAGGGGACGCCGACAAAGCGCGGGCGAGTACCCTGCTTACTCGTCAATCGCGACGCCGTAGGGATAGTGGCCCACCGGCACGGATTTCAGCACTTTGTGCGAAGCCGCGTCGATGATGCTGACATCGTCGCTGGCGCCGTTGGCGACGAAGAGGCGCTTTTGGTCCTTGTCGAAAGTAATGCCCCAGGGACGGCTGCCGACCAGGATATAGTCGGTGACCTGGTGGCTCTTTACTTCGACCGCGCCGACATGGTTGGCGCGGCCCAGCGTGACGAATGCCGTCGCCCCGGTCTTGTCGATCACCAGCGCTACCGGCGACACGTCTTCCTTCCGCATGCCAGGCGGTAGAAAATCGATATGGTTGATAACCTTGTTAGTCCCGACGTCGATGACATCGACACGGCCCGCGAGCTCGGTTGACACCCACAGCTCCTTGCTGTCGGGTGTCATGGCGAAGCGGCGCGGCCGCGTGTCAGTGCCGATGTCGGTGCGCTTGTCGGTCGCCGTGTCTATGACGCTGACCAGGTTCGATCCTTCCGAGGCGACATAGACCTTGCTGTCGTCGGCGTTTAGCAACACGCCTTCCGGCTCCAGACCGACCTTGATTGATTTCAGCAATTTTTTGGTGGCGAGATCGTAAATTGAGAGTTGCCCCGCATCCTCGTTGCTGATGAAGAGGCGCTCGCCCTTTTTGTCGAGGTCGAACGTCTCGGGGTCGTCGATGTCGCCGATGCGGCCGATCACCTTCATCGCCGCGACATCGATGATGTCGATGCGATTGACGCCGCCGCACGCGACATAGAGCAGCTTGTGATCGGGGCTGAACACCATGCCGCGCGGTCGCGCGCCGGTCTTGATCTGCCCAACCGTCCCGTAGTCGGTGGCGTTGAGCACGCTGAGCCCGCCACCCTTTTCGTTGCTAACGAAAATATGATTGGTGCCGCCAAACGCGGGCACGGCGAGGGCGAGCAGACCGGCAAAAACGATCACAGGTTTCATTACGGACGCTCCCAGGCCGGAGTTGTTGGCGTAAAGAGCTCCAGTCTTGCCGTTGCTGTTTACCCAATTCTTTAGTCTATTTGCGGTGGCTCGATTACATCAACCACCATTGGGGCGCCTAACAGCGCGCTTCGCCATTGAAACACGGCAAGAGCGACAATTGATAGTGGTTACACTCATTATCAGGAACGATCTCCCGCCACTTCGGGCTATTTTTCCCGATTTTGGGAACGGCGCTAAGAACATGTTGTGTGCAAGGAGTGCGTGTTGACGAATCACAGTGAGAGTTGCTTGATGTGACGGACGTATCAATCATCGTGGCAAAGCCCGACCGGTAGTGTGATGATCCAGCGTTGGTCTATCCCGAACGCGGTGTGGAATTCAGCTTTCTCGTCCTCGCCAGGCGATCGAGACGTTCCACCGTGCCCTCAAGCACAGTACCCCTCGAGCGCATCATACGCGAGATCCGCCGGCGCACCCGCGTGGTCGGTGTCTTCCCGGATGGAAATTCGGCGCTCAATCTGGCCGCGCCAGGCTGCGACACATCGCCGGAACGCGCTGGTCGACCAAGCGCTACCTCAACAAGCACAGTGATTGATCGCACACCACGGGCAAATCAATACCAGACGATTGATATGCGAGGAGTGACAAATCCGTTTCGTGACTAGATGATATTCTATGTGCCGTCGGGTTACGTCATTTGCGCTGTGGAACCATTGATGTTGTGAGTGATACCTGAAGAGAGTACCGGCAGGCTAGCTCAAACCAGCGCCACCCAACCAACCAGGTACCTGATAGCCACCCCAGCCAGATCAGACTGGTCGTCGACGGAGCGCGAGGTGCGGGGTCGGCTATTCGCTTGGGCGCATCGCCGGCCGGAATGAGCAAAAAGCCCTAAGGGCGAGGTCCTGGAGGACTTTGGCAAGAGACTAAATCATATAGCCGGGAACAAAGCAGAGGATATGGAAATGCTCTTCGTTCAGCAAATTCCATTCGATCGAATAACGTGCCACTGGCTTACCGATTGGATTCGCTACCCACATGACTTTGTCTTCTGGGATCTTGACCTCGTGCTTGTCGATGATGGCAACGAATGTGCCGTCCGGATCCTGATCAGCATCCACCGGCCGACAATCTGCGATGGAGCAGCAACCGATCTGAGTGCCCGGCTGCTTCAACTGCTCGAACCACTTCGCAATCGGAGAATTTGGATCTGCTCCTGGCGGTGGCGCCGCTTGGGCCGAGAGTGGTAGAAACAAAAGCAAAGCTGCCAGCAATTTCATTGAATGAACCCCCAATTGATGATCGACTTGCAACCAGCGCGATCCGAAACATCAAGGTGTCTAGGTCACCAAACCAATCGCTACTCGGTTGCCGGATTCGATCAGTCACCAGGGTCTGGCGCGCGAAACTCCAACACCGCGAGCTCGAAGTGAAACAAAAACCCCCCGGTGTCAGATCGGTGGGCGAGTGAAGAAACCTAAATGATGGTATGGCGCGGAACGCCTAACAGTCTATCGGGGAATTATCCCGGACCGAGTGGGACTCTTTCCCTCGAAATGGTAGCAATGTTCCGGGTTGCTGGTGAACATTGCCCAAGCCATTCGGAGCGATGCGGATTTTTACGTGATTGAGTAATCGAATTTGCAAAAATTTGCATGAGAATTGCCCTCCACCGAGGAGAGAGCAACAGGGATGTGTAATATGTAGTGACAAAACCCACTTCCCGCAAAAAAGCCCTGCATGTGCCCGACGGGTGTAGAATTCAGCACGTTCGCAGGAAAACTTGATGAGACTTTTGCAATGCGTAACTCCGGTGCTACGGCCATTTCAATCCGGGCGCGGGCTTGACCTACAAGGTCGCCGACAATTTCTCAGATCGCTCCGGTTTCATTTTCGACACTCCAGACGGATTTATCCCGTCGCTACCGCCAACAGCTTCGGCAGACGGAAAAGGGTTGTAGGCGGGGGCGGTGAGGACCAAGGCCGAAGTCCAGGCAATGCGATCGGCCACGCTTGCCCATCACACGTTGGGATCGCGTGACGCAATTGGGAACTCACCGCGCACACAACTCGCCTGCCGCTTCCGCCACTGCTTGCGTGCCGCGGCGGCAGGAAGCGGCGCGACGGCGCGGTCGATCATGTTGGATCATTCCTCCTCGAACTGTGGGCGTATCTGTTTTGGCAAGCAAAATAAGCACTTACGTCGATGTCGGTGGATCGCTATGGACTTTAAATGCCAAAATCGGGCGCGTAGGCCTTGCCTTCGCGGCGCACAAAGCAGGCGTAGGGAGCCGCAAAATGCGCCGGCACCAAAAGACTGTGCCGCTCGACGCATTCGTCGTAGATGCCAACCCGGGTCTTGTGCGCCTGCGGCTTTTCTTCATCGACGCTGACATTCCATTCCGGATGATAAATCTGGATCGGATGATGCATGCAGTCGCCGGCAAAGATCGCTCGTTGGTTCCGCGATTGCGCCTTTAGGATGATCGTGCCCGGCGTGTGCCCAGGCGCCGGGTGAATCTCGATGCCCGCCTCGATCTCATGGACACCCTCGACGAGCTGCGCTTGGCCACTCTCGATCACTGGCAAAACGCTGTCGTTGAACATGACCTCATTCATGGCCAGGGAGGAATGGCCGCCGGTCTTCGGGTCCCAGTAGTCGCGGTCGGCACGCGAAAAGAGATAGCTCGCCTTGGGGAATGTCGGGACCCAGCGCCCATTTTCGAGCCGCGTGTTCCAGCCAACATGATCGACATGAAGATGCGTGCACATCACGATGTCGATCTCCTCCGGCACCGCGCCGGCAGCGCGCAGGTTTTCCATCCACGGATGGTGTGCGCGGTGGAAGCGGTCGAACCCGGGTCGTTCCTTGTCGTTGCCGACGCAGGTATCGATAAGAATATTGTGGTGCTTCGTCCGCAACAGCCAGCTTTGGAACACCCCACACAGGTTGCCGCTCGCCGGATCAAAATGCGCCGGCACCATCCACCTCATATGGGGCGCGACATCAGTGTCGTTCCAATCGGGGATCAGACTTTGTGGCCCGAACACCGGCCCTGCCAATTCTTCAATGCGCGCGACGCCAATATCGCCGACAGCAATGCCCGGCATGTCTTTCGCTCCTACAGTAGAGTGGCTCAATTCCCTTCGGGATAGATCCTGCCGCCAGGCTCAATGGCATAGCGGCCATACTGTCCGTCTTTGCTGGCGATGACGTGCCAGACATTGTCGCAGCCCTTTTGCTCGACCTGCACGTTGGTGAAGCCGGCGCGCAACATGATGCGGCGCGCGTTTTCGGCGGTCGTGTTATCGACGTGGGTTCCGGGGTCGCAGGCGGCATAGGCGGGATGGACTGCGGTCGGTACCAGCGCGGCGCCGGCGCCGATTAAAGCCGACGCCAACGCACTAACGAAGAGATGCTTCATCGTCATAGTGCACTCCCTGAGGCAATTCCGCTGTGATCATAGCAGCGTCTCATTCTGCCGCCAGCCGCTGGAACCAGCTCTGCGCGTGGCAATTCCCGACCTAGGATAATCGCCGCCGCCTTGTCGCCGATCATAACGCAAGGCGCATTGGTATTGCCGCTGGTGATCGTGGGCATGATCGAGCCGTCGGCGACGCGCAGTCCCGAAATGCCGCGCACCTGCAACTGCGCATCGACCACTGCGTTCTCGTCGTTGCCCATGGCGCAGGTTCCGACCGGATGATAAGCCGTGGTGGTGGTGGTGCGGATGAACTCATCGAGCTCGGTGTCGCTCCGAATGTCCGGGCCGGGGGCGATTTCCCGGCCCATAAGATGCCGTACCGATGGTGCGGCGAAAATCTCGCGTACCTTGCGAATGGCATAGCGCAGCACGGCCAGATCCTGCGGGGCGGCGAATAGATTGAAGAAGATGCGCGGGTGGTCGAGCGGATCGGCCGAGGCAAGCGTCATCCAACCGCGGCTATGTGGGTGTTGTAAGCCCGAGCGCGATGCAAACATCGGTGGTGCCGGCCGCTTGATACCGGGGAACCAGGGTCCGGCCAGCGGCGAATTGGCGCCGATCAGAGTCTGGATGTCGGGCAGCTCCAATTCTGGCCGCGAGCGATACCAACCGTTGGTCACCACCGGCATGCGCGAAACGGGGCCGTCATGCGTCATGCTCCAGCGCAAGACATTGAGCGCCAGTCGGTCCCAGCGCAGATTCTTGGCGAGCCCAACGGGCTGCGTCGCAAGATTGACGACGCTGACGCCTGCATGGTCCTGGAGATTGCGGCCGATGCCCGAGAGGTCGTGCACCGGCTTGATGCCGAACCTGCGCAACTCATCCGCGGGGCCGATGCCCGATAGCATCAACAGTTGCGGCGAATTGTAGGTGCCGCAACAGAGCACGATTTCGCGTTCGCTATGCGCGATCGTGCTCTTGCCGTTGCGCACGTACTCGACACCGGTAGCGCGATCATGCTCGATCACGATGCGCGTCGCTTGCGCGTAGGTCTCGACCGTGAGGTTCGGCCGCGACATTGCGGGGCGCAGGAAAGCCGAATAGGTGCTAGCGCGCTCACCCTTATCGATGGTCAGGTCTGGCACTCCCATCCCTTCGGAATCGCCACCGTTCTGATCCTCGTTGAAGGGAATTCCGACCTCTTGCGCTGCCGCGGCGAAGAGATGTGTCAGCGGATTGGCGTCGGGCCAGCGCGAGATCGCCAGCGGCCCCGCGGCACCGTGATACTGCGTACTCCCGCGCGAATCGCGCTCGACCCGCTTGAAGTAAGGCAGCACATCTTCGTAACTCCAGCCTTTGAGGCCAATCTGACGCCATTGATCGTAATCACGCGGATGGCCGCGCGCATACAGCATGCCGTTGATCGCACCCGAGCCGCCCAGGATCTTGCCGCGTGGCACCGGAATTCGTCGGTCACGGACGCTCGGCTCCGGTTCGCTCTGATAATTCCACAAATATTTTTCGTTGGTCCAGAAACTGCGTGCAGTCATCGGTATGCGCAGCAGCTGGTTACGGTTGGGCCGACCCGCTTCGAGCAACAGCACGCGATGCGCCGGATCGGCGCTTAGTCGTTCGGCCAACACGCAGCCCGACGTCCCGCCGCCGAGAATGATAAAATCGTAATTGCGGTTGTTGTACATCAATCCACCGTCACATCCTTCACTTCCATTCGGATCAAGGTATGGGGCGGGACGCTAAAGTCGATGTTCTTTTTCATGGCGTAGACAGCGACATTGTTCCAGATCGGAATCAGGACGTAATCGTTGTGAAGAATGCGTGTCGCCCGGCGTACCAATTCGCCGCGTTTCGTCTCGTCGAAGGTCTGCAACGCCTGGGCAACGAGTTGGTCGAAGTCCGGATTGCGGTAGGTCGAGAACGGCGAGGACGACGCGAACACGAATGAGAGCGCCACGGTTGGATCGTAATAGTTGGCGAAAGGTGTCGGCCCGACTGAGACCTGTGTCGCTTTTTCTGGCGACTTGGCGTTCTGGCGCATGATCGCCACCATCTGCGGCACTTGGAGACCCTGTACCTCGCTGTCGATGCCGACCGCCCTTAGATAGAGTGCCGCAGCCTCGGTGGTTTCGCGCATGCCGTAATCCTCGCCGATCCAGTAGGCGAGGGGCATCGTAAAGCCGCGCGGATAGCCCGCCTCGGCTAGGAGCTGCTTCGACCTGATGGGGTCGTAGGGATAATTCTTGAGATTGGGGTCGTAGCCGACCTGGCCGGGCGCGAAGCCGGCATAATGTTTTGGGATGCTGCGCAGCAGGCCCTTGACGATCGCGTTGGCGTCGATGGCATAAGCAATGGCTCGCCGCACCCGGATATCGTGCCACGGCATGTCGGGATTTGCCTTGATTAGATTGATCGACGTTGTCGGCGTGGTCTCCAGCGTCGCGATCTTGAAGCCTGCCGTGTGCAGGGCGTCGACGTCGGTATAGGGCGCGTTGAGGATGATGTCGGCCTCGCCAGACCGTAGGTTGGCAAGCCGAGTCGCGTCATCATTGATGAATTGGAACCGGACATGTTTGACCGACGGTATACCACCCCAATACCCGTCAAACGCGTCGAGATCGATCGATTGCCCCGGCCGATAAGCGACGAACCTATAGGGGCCGGTACCGACCGGATGATGCACGAACGCGTCCTCACCGGCGCGATCGTGATAGGTTTTCGACACGATGATCAGGGCGCGGCGGACAAAGAACGTCGCGTCCGGCTTTCGAAACACGAACTTTGCGGTGACGTCGTCTACCGCCTCGACGTGGTCGAGGTTGCGGTTGACGCTCTGGTAGAGCGGATTCTTCGCCATGCGCTCGTGACTGAACACGACATCGAGCGCCGTAAAGGGGTCGCCGGAATGGAATTTGATCCCCCGGCGCAAATGAAAGGTGATGGCGAGCCCGTCAGGCGCGACCTCCCATGTGCCGAGACCGTGCGCGGGTTTACCGTCCCTATCGAGGTCGACCAGTTTCTCCGTGACGTTCTCCATCACCGGCAGGGTGATCACGCCGTTCAGCGCCATGGTGGCGTCGAGCTTTTCCGGCTCGTGGTTCATCGCTATGACCAACATCTTGTCGTCGGCCCGGACGGACAGCGGTGTCAGCACCGCTGCCAGCGCGAATGCGACCGCGTTCCACCTCGATTTTGCCATTGATCCTCCACGCGGACCCCGCATCCGAGCCGTTGCCGTGAAGCTTAGGCAGGCGGGCAAATTCGCGTCAATTGTTTCGCCGCACGGATCGGCTATGGTGGGCTCGTTATCGGAGGTTCGTCATGAAGATCGACATTTTTCCGCATATCTTCCCCAGAGCATACTTCGACAAAATGGTTGAGGTGATCCCTAACAAGGACACGATCCGACGCTGGACTAACATCCCCGTGCTGTACGATCTCGAGGCGCGGCTCCGCATGATGGAACAATGGCCCGACTATCAGCAGATCCTGACCCTGTCGATGCCTGCGATCGAGTTCGTTGCGCCGCCCGAAAGCTCGCCCGAGTTGGCGCGCATCGCCAATGACGGCATGGCGGAGATTTGCGCCAAATATCCGCGACAGTTTCCTGGCTGGGTGGCCTCGGTGCCGATGAATAATGTCAAAGCGTCGCTCGCGGAAATCGAACGCGCCATCGAACGCATGGGCGCGCGGGGCATCCAGATCTTCACCAATGTGTCCGGCCGGCCGCTGGACGATCCAGCATTTGCGCCGATCTTTGCCCGGCTTCACGATTACGATCTGCCCATCTGGCTGCACCCGACGCGCCCCCACACGCATCCCGACTATGTGACCGAGGACACATCGCGGTTCGACATTTGGTGGGTGTTCGGCTGGCCCTATGAAACTTCGGCGGCGATGGCTCGTATGGTGTTCTCGGGCTTTTTCGATCGCTGGCCCAATCTCAAGATCATCACGCATCATCTCGGCGCGATGGTGCCCTATCTCGAAGCGCGTGTTGGGCTGGGCCTCGACCAGCTCGGCAAACGCGAAGGCGCTGAACCCGGTTATGCCGATATCATCAAGGCAATGAGGCCAAGGGCAAACGCCCGGTCGACTATTTCCGACAGTTCTACGGCGATACCGCGATCAACGGGTCCCTCTCCGGCACACGTTGTGGCATCGATTTCTTTGGCTGCGAGCATGTACTGTTCGGCACCGACTGCCCGTTCGACCCCGAGGGCGGCCCGCAATTCATTCGCGACATCATCCATGTGCTCGACCGACTGGAACTCAACAGCCGTGACCGCGAGTTGATCTATTCCGGCAACGCCACTCGGATGCTGCGTCTCGGCCAAACGCCGCATTACCACAGCAGCAGATGAATCGCCGCACGAACCTCGCCGGATATGGCTGCAATAGGTGGCCGAGGGACCACGCTAGCTTCCGCGGAGATGTGGATCTGCTGCGGTAGCGCTTTCCTCTGCCGACAGCCCGCCTGCCGCTTCGCCGGCATTGCGCCGGCTCACCAGCCAGATGCCGGACGCCACGAGCATCATGGCCAGTATCAGAAGCGGCGTGACATGTTCACCCAGGACCACCGCGCCAAAAAGCAAGCCGAATAGCGGTGTGAGGAAGGAAAAAGCGGCGAGCTGGGCGGCGGGATAACGGGTGATCAGCCAAAACCAGGCGAGGTAGGTCGCGAACGCGACGACCACGATCTGCCAAGTTAATGCCGCCCAAGTCAACATCGTGGGATGGGTGAAACCGGGCTCGCCGAGGGCCACGGACGAAGGCGTCAACAGGATCCCCGAGACGGCAAGCTGATAGAATAGCGTCTTGTTAGCGCTGACGCCGGAGAGCCAGACCCGTACCGTCACGGTGGTTGCACCCCAGACGAATCCCGCCGCAAGCACCATCGCGTCGCCAAGAAGCGTGGTGCGTTCGGCGCCGGTCAGGCCTTCCCCGAACGCGACAACAATGCCTACGAACGCCAGAATCATGCCCGCGATCTGCCGCAACGCCAATCGCTCCGACGGCACCAGCCAATGGGTGCCAACGGCAACGAAGAACGGGGCGCAATAGAGGAACACCACGGCCCGCGACGCCGTGGTGTGATTGAGGCCGACGAACAAGGTGGCGAACTCCAACGCGAACAGTAAACCGGCTGCGACACCGGCAATGAGCGAGCCGTCACGCTCGAACAGCTTGACGCCTCGCGCTGTCGACCAAGCCCACAACAGCAGCCCGGCGGCGAGCGAACGGAGCCCGCCCCGAGGATCGGCGAGATACCAAAATTTGTGAGCTTGACGGCAACCTGATTGAGGCCCCACACCGTGCACAATAGCAGCATTAACCCAGCGGCAAGAGCGTCGATGTCGTTTCGGCGTCGGTTCACGCCTGCCTCGGATCGCCGTCGATCAGGACGAATGCCATTACACAATTCTCTTTCGAGCGGTTGGCCCAAGCATGGTTGGTGCCGCGCTGAATGCAGACATCGCCCGCGCGCAACAGCACTTCCTGGTCGTCGACAATGAGATAGATCTCGCCGGAAATGACGATGCCGAAATCGACCGACTTGGTGCGATGCATCCACGGATGGGGCGCATTCGTCGCTTGCGTCAGGGCATGCTGCGCGCCGCCCATGGTCGCGAATGCCGCACGCGCCGACGTCGGCGTTGGTGCGACGCAGCTCTTCGCTCTCTGGCTCGAACTCAACGTACCGGAAGTTGCAGCCTTCGGGGGGCGGTTCGAGATTCATGGCGTCCGTAACCGGGTCGGACGGCCCATGGATCGGCGCCGGCATGCGGTCGGTCTGCCACAGATTGGTATAGGCGACGCCGGCGCGCAACGGCGAGGTGCGGATATGAGGGCATGGCGCATCGGCAACCACCGTCGCGCGGCCTTGCACATCATGTCCCGTGACGACTGCGTCGCACGGCCCGGACCTGCATTGGCTCCTCCTTCTCAATCTTGCCATCAATCCATCAGTCGCGCTGCGGTGCAATCGCGGATCGCTTGGTTGTGGCATGAGCCTCGGGCATGATGACACGATGCTGAAGCGTCTGCTGTTGGCCTTGATGGTCATTTGCTCGCCCCTGGACGCGCGCGCGTCAATCGTCGTCGCGTCCAAGATCGACACCGAGGGCTCGCTGCTCGGCAACATGATCCTGTTGCTGCTGCAACAGCACGGCATCGCCGCTACGGGTAAGCTCCAGCTAGGCCCGACCCAAATCGTGCGTCAGGCACTGATCGCCGGCGAGATCGATCTCTATCCCGAATATACGGGCAACGGCGCCTTTTTTTTTCACCAGGAGAACGATCCGGCATGGCGTGATGCGACACGGGGATACGAGCGCGTCAAATCGAACTCGACGCGCGAAATGGTCTGGTCTGGCTCGACCCCGGCGCCGGCTAACAATACCTGGGCGATTGCGGTCCGTCGCGACTTGAAGCTGGCGACGCTCGAGGAGTTCGCGCGTTACGTCGTCAACGGCGGTCACGTACGGCTCGCGGCTTCCGCAGAGTTCGTCAATAGTCCGGGCGGCTTGCCGTCGTTCGAAAGGACCTACGATTTTGCGCTGACGTCTCGCCAATTGCTGACGCTTGCCGGCGGCAATACGGCTGCGACCATCCGCGCCGCTGCGGAACACATCTCGTCCGTCAATGCGGCGATGGCCTATGGCACCGATGGCGCTCTATCGGTGCTGGGCTTGGTCGCATTGCGCGACGATCAAGGGCGCACAGATTGTCTATCGGCCGGCACCAGTGGTGCGCGAGAAGGTGCTGAAGGCCAATCCCGAATCTGCCGGCGATTCTCAATCCCGCCTTCAGCACGCTGACACTGCCAACGCTGCAATCGCTCAATGCCAAGATTTCGATCGATGGATTGGACGCACGCGCCGTCGCCGCCCACTATTTGGAGACGCTTGCGAAATGAACGGTCGAAACCGCGTCATCCCGGTGCTGATGGCGGTGTTACGCGCTTGCTGGGTTCTTCGGCGCATTCTTAAGCCAAGCGCCGAACCGGCTGGTCTCGGGAACCGCGATGGCAATCTGGAATGCCGTGGATCGGCCAATGCTGGTTCTGCTCTTAGCTTTTGCCGCGATTGTTGATCGTGGTCTCACAGCTCGAAGCGACGCGAAACCTGCATCGCGCGACGCTGTTGTTCGCGACGCTGCTGCTTCTGCTACTGCTCGACGGCGCGGGTCGCGGGCGCGCGCGACTTGTCGCGAGGCGCGACTGCCACATCGCGCGTATCGCTCGGCTGGGCGTTCTGGCTGATGACGTTGTGCGCCGATATTCGCGATCATCGACGCGGTGCAGCGCATGAGCCTCAAGCCCGCGATGCGGCTGGTCTTGGCGGCCGCATTCGCGGCCGCCATCGCGGCAATGGCGCTCATGCGGCAGCTTCGACCATTTGTCGCTGTTGCGCGAATTCGCGACGCAGCGCAGCGCGTTCTTTGCTGAGCTGGCGCGCCATGGCGAATTGGTGATCGGCGCCATGGTACCGGCGTTGGTCATCGGCGTGCCGTTGGGATTGTGGGCGGCACGTCACCCGCACGGCCGTCCGGCGTTGTTCGGCACGCTTAATATCCTGCAGACGATTCCTTCGGTGGCGCTGTTCGGCTTGTTGATCGGCCCGCTCTCGGCGCTGGCGTTGGCAGTGCCGGCCTTGGGCGCGCTCGGGGTTCGCGGCATCGGCGTGGCACCGGCGCTCGTAGCGCTTGGTTCTCTATGCCCTGCTGCCGGTGGTGCGCAACAGCCTCGCGGGCATCGAGGCGGCGGATCCCGCAATCATCGAGGCGGCGCGCGGCATGGGTCTCACCCCGCGCCAGATTTTTATCCACGTGCAACTGCCGCTTGGGCCTGCCGGTATTTCTTGCCGGCCTGCGCATCGTACTGGTGCAAACGATCGGCCTCGCGGTGATCGCGGCGCTGATCGGCGGTGGCGGGCTCGGCAGCTTTATCTTTCAGGGCATCGGCCAGTATGCGATCGATCTGGTGTTGCTTGGCGCCATTCCGGTGACGGTGTTGGCTCTAGCGGCGGATTTTCTGCTGCGGCTGGCCACCGCAAGGCCCACCGGATGATCGAGCTCGATCACGTCAGCCACAGCGTTGCCGAGCGGCTCATCGTCGACGGTGTGACACTGACCATCGCCCGTGGCGAGTTCTGTGCTCTGGTCGGCCCGTCGGGTTCCGGCAAGTCGACGACGCTGAAAATGATCAACCGCCTCGTGCCCGCAACGGCGGGCGCCATCCGCATCGATGGCCGCGATATTGAGGAGCGACCGGCGGAGCAGCTACGCCGGTCGATCGGCTATGTGATCCAATCGATCGGGCTCTTCCCGCACTGGACAGTCGCCGACAACATTGCGACCGTGCCGCGCCTCTTGGATTGGCCAGAGGAAAGGCGCCGCACGCGTGTTGCAGAGCTGCTTGATCTGCTGCGGCTCGATGCCAGGGAGGGGGCGAAATATCCGCATCAATTGTCGGGCGGCCAGCAACAGCGCGTCGGCGTCGCGCGGGCACTGGCGGCCGATCCTGACATTCTACTAATGGACGAGCCATTCGGAGCACTCGATCCCATCACCCGCGCGGCATTGCAAACGCAGCTCGCGGCGATCCACCGCCGTCTGGCGAAGACTATCCTGTTCGTCACGCACGATATCGACGAAGCGCTGCGACTCGCCGATCGGGTCGCGATCATCGATAGCGGTAGACTAGTGCAACTCGGCCCGCCACAGGAGATTCTGGCAAATCCCGCTTCGGATTTTGTGCGCGAATTTATCGGAGACCCGGAGCTTCGTCGGCTTGCGTTGAAGATTGCACGCGCCAAGGATGCAAATGAATGAGGCTGACGCGCACGGCGTTGTTTTGGCTGGCGATCTTGCTCGTCGCTTGGCTCCTTTTCACGCCCTACCTCAAACCGCTTTACGCGGCACTGTTCCCCGACACCGATCCGCCAGTCTATCAGGGCGATACATTGCTCAATCTGTTCCTGTGGCACGCCCTGGTTGTCCTCGTCGCGAGCGCTGCGGCCATCCTGCTTGGCGTTGGCGGCGGCGTTTTCGTCACGGCCGACGCTGGCCGCGATTTCCGCGCTAGCGCCAATGTGCTGGCCACGATTGGTCAGACCTTCCCACCCGTTGCTTTGCTCGCCATCGCAGTACCGGCGATTGGCTATGGCTTCTGGCCGACCTTCATCGCGCTGACGCTCTATGGCGTGCTGCCGATCCTCGCCAATACGATGGCCGGCATTGAAGCTGTGCCGGCGGCGGTGCGCGATGCCGCCCGAGGCATGGGCCTATCGCCGATGCAAATTCTGCTCCAAGTGGAATTGCCCCTCGCTCTAGCCGTGATTCTCGCCGGCGTGCGCACCTCGGTGATCATCAATATCGGCACTGCAGCACTCGGTTCGACCGTCGGCGCGGACACGCTGGGCACGCCGATCATCGAGGGGCTCGTGGTCGACAAGCTTGCCTATATCATTCAGGGCGGTGTCGCGGTCGCGCTCATGGCGATCGTGACCGATCTCGGCTTCGAGCAGCTGCAGCACCGCTTGGTAAGATATCAGTCGGCACGCTACGTCTAAGATTTTGTTATTACATACTTCCGCATCCGGAGAATTCGGGCGCTGTTCCAAGTCCTCTTCTAGAGCAAGCCGCAAGGTTGGAAGTGAGGAAGTTTGGTGATATCGGCGCATCCACAGCCTCGGACTGTTAAACCTGGTTGGATTCAAGCGATGCTCCCTGGTTTGGACTTGAGCACATGCGCGTTGGTCAACCAGCCGTGATTCATGGGAGCATGCAGGCAGGATCACGAGGAAAAAATTCGCGTTTCGATAGGGCGACATCCTTTTCGATGAGCCGTTGAGAGATAATTTCCCAGCGTTTGCATGCGGCGCTCCCGCTGGCGCCGGCATCGAGATCAAATGAGGTTGTCTGGACCTGCTCTGATGACAGCCACGAGCCGGTCAGCAGGCTCGCATTGGATGGTTTGGAGCGGCAAGAAGTTTCTTGATCCATCCACAAGCGAGGAAAGCGCCGCGTCATGCCCTATCCTTTGGTGAAGCATGTAAAAGGCTCACGATGTCGAGATATAAAGGTTCAGAGAGTGAGCGCTTTATCTTTGCATCAATGCCAAAGCAATGGACACGCTCCGCTCTAACGCGTCGACACCCATTTTTATCCGAGGAACTTGCCGTGAAAGCAGCCCGAGTGGTTACCAATCAATGATCGCCGGCCCAAAGGACCCCAAACATCCTTCGCTCTAAAGGGATTGACGCGATCACGATTTGCATTAGCGCGCGGCTGTGCGAGACCGTGTTCGCAGAGCTGTCGATGAAAAACGCGTGCGCGTCGGCGCGGCTGGCATGTTGTCCTATTGCGCAAGCTACTCCTTGCGGGTGTATCCGAGGTGATCCCTGGCCAGAGATAGGCGTCGCACAGAGGCCGCGCTCCCCAGTTCATATCGAGAGGCCCAAATGAACCGCGCAAATCCGATCCGAATGGTCGTTCTCGCCGCGACGTCGGCAATCGTTATGGTTAGCCACTCCCTAGCCTGCACGCGAGCGGTATTCGTTGGTGAGGATCGCGCCGTGATCACCGGACGGACGATGGACCGGAAGGAGGATATGCGAACGAACCTCTGGGTTTTGCCCAAGGGCATAGCCCGCGACGGCGCGGCGGGTACAAACTCGCCTCTGGGAGCATTGTGCTGGACAATTTCGCGACAGTCGCCGAGGCAGTAACGGCACTGCGGCCTGAGCCCCTCCAGATAGCCACAGATACTTTGCCCAACGGTGCACGAGCGCAACTTCACCTGTCACTTTCGCACTCAACCGGCAATTCGGCTGTGTTGGAATACATAGCAGGCAAACTCGTAATCCATCACGGCCGCCAATACGATGTGTTGACCAATTCACCCACCTATGATCAGCAACGGGCACTAAACGAGTATTGGCGACAAATCGGCGGACGTGTGTTCTTGCGAGGCACGAACCGCCCTGCCGATCGATGTGCGCGTGCGTCTTTCCTAATCCAAGCGATACCAAGGGTAGCCCATCCGTCCTACATCCACAGCGTGCCTGGCCAGTCATTTGCGAATCAAGCAATCGCCAGCGTGTTGAGCGCATGCGCGCGGTGAGTGTTCCCCTGGACATCACCACGCCAGGGCAGCCAAATATATCATCGACGAACTGGCGCACCGTCTCAGATCAGACGCGTCTGGGGTATTACTTCGACCCAGCAATGAGACCGAACGCATTCTGGGTGCCATTCTCAGAGATCGATTTCCCGAGCTCCTGGTCTGAAGCGCACGCTCCCAGACGGCGAGATCTACGCGGGCGATGCGGCCAAAGCGTTCCGGCCGCCCACGCCGTTCACGTTTCTAGCCATGACGCGGTAGTTTGAGCCAGGCGCGTTCATTTGTGTTACGTGGGAGCCGGTTTCGTCGCCCCTGCGAGGCGCCGGGCGAATTAATCTTCGACCGACTGAATTGTGATTCTCTGGGGGGCGCCGTTCAGTCGATGATCGCTTGATTGACCAACGTGCGCAGCTCGCGGCGGACCGGATAAGAAGATGATGGCATGAGTTGCGTCATCAGGATCGCGATCAGATCCTCCTGCGGGTCGATCCAGAACGCGGTGCTGGCGGCGCCGCCCCAATAATGTTCGCCTGGCGAGCACAGCAATTCGGCTTTGGCAGGATCAAGCACTACCGCGAAGCCGAGTCCGAAGCCGATGCCGGCCATTGTGGATTCGCTGAAGCGGGGCATGCCCATCGAGGCCAGGTCGCCGCCGCTTTGTAGATGGTTGATGCGCATGAACTCGAACCGTCTTGCGGCCAAGGATGCGGACGCCATCGAGCTTGCCTTGGCCCGAAATCATTTTGCAGAACCGCAGATAGTCGCCTGCCGTCGAAACCAGGCCGCCGCCGCCCGAGCATAGGTTTCTTGCTGCAGATAGCGGCTGTTTTCGGCTCATCGATCAGCCTCATTCCGCCGGTTTCCTCCTTTTGATAGTTGGCGGCGAAACGTGCGCGCTGATCGTCGCGATGGACGGGAAGCCGGTATCTTTCATGCCCAAGCGGCGCAAAAATCCGCGTCTGCAAAAACTTGTCGAAGCCCATCCCGCTCATTGTTCTCGATCAGCGCGCCGAGCACGTCGGTCGAGACGCTATAATTCCATTCCGTCCCAGGCTGTGCGAGCAACGGCAACTTCGCCAGCCGCTCCATCATTTGCCACAGCGTTGGCTTCTTCGGTCTGGAAATCGAATTTGGCGGCTTGATAGATCGCGCTAACGGGGGAACCGGTGAAGCCGTAGGTCAGGCCCGAAGTGTGGGTCAGCAATTGCTTGAAGGTGATCGGGCTTTTGGCTGGCACTGTGTCGTATTTCTCCGGCGCCGCCGCCGGCATAGACGCGCATATCCTTGAACATCGGCAGATATCGCGAGATCGGATCGTCGAGCTGAAACTTGCCTTCCTCGTACAGCATCATGATCGCGGTCGAGGTGATCGCCTTGGTCATGGAATAGATGCGATAGATCGTGTCTTCGGTTACCGGCGCCCTGGCCGCGACGTCGCGATAGCCGGCGCTATCCGCAAAGACTGCCTGGCCGCGCCGCGCCACCACCGTCAGCACGCCGGGCAGCTTGTTGTCCGCTACGAGTTTCTCCATCCAGGGCCGGATGCGCCCGAGGCGCTCGGAGGACAGGCCGACCTGTTCGGGCTTGGCTCTCGACGATCTGGCTCATGGCGCAATTCCCTGTAAGATGGCGGCAACCGAGGAGGAACCTATACCATGCGCGATCTGGCGGGAAAAACGGCGTTCGTCACCGGCGGCGCCAGCGGCATCGGCCTCGCCATGGGCGCATGCCTTCGCCGCGGCGGGCATGCGCGTCATGCTGGCCGACATCGAGGCGAAGCCGCTCGAAGACGCGGTCGCCGGCTTCAAGGGCAATAATCTGCCCGAGGTGCGTGGCGTCGCGTGCGACGTGCGCGACTATGCCGCCGTCGAGCGCGCGGCGCGCGAGACGATCGCACGCCTTCGGCAAGGTCCATATCGTCTGCAACAATGCCGGTGTCGGCGGACCGCGGCGCCGAGAACGTCAACGCTCACCGACTGGCGCTGGGTCATCGACATCAACCTGATGGGCGTGGTGCACGGCGTAAAGGTCTTCGTGCCGCTGCTGAAAAGCCATGCGCGAGGGCGGTCACATTCGTCAACACCGCGTCGATGGCGGGCTTCCTGCCCGGCACCGGGTTCGGCGCCTTACACCGCGACCAAATATGCCGTGCGTCGGCATGTCCGAAGGGCTGCGAGTGGAGCTCGAGCCCGCCGGGCATCGGCGTCAGCGTGCTCTGCCCCGGCTGGGTCACCACCAAGATCACCGAAAGCCGCCGCAACTGGCCGAAGGAATATGGCGACGCCGCCGCAGAGCGTGACGGGCCGATCGCCGCGACAGATCGCGGAACTCGTCAAGAACGGCATGGCGCCGAGCGAGGTCGCCGCGCTGGTGCTGAAGGCGGTGCAAGAACAACGAACTTTACATCTTCACCCATCCGCACATGCGGCCGCCCCTGGAGAGGCGCGTCGACCGTTTCCTCGCGGCATACCGCAAGCTCGGTGCCGGCGCCGCAGGAGCGGGCGCAATGAAGTTCGGCATCTTCTACGAGCACCAGATTCCGCGGCCCTGGGACGCCGATGCGGAGCATCGCATCTATCAGGACGCGCTGGAACAGGTCGAGCTCGCCGACCGGCTCGGCATCGACTACGCCTGGGAGGTCGAGCATCATTTCCTCGAGGAATATTCCCATTCCTCGGCGCCGGAAGTGTTTCTCGCGGCCTGCTCGCAGCGCACCAAGCAGATCCGCCTCGGCCACGGCATCGTGCTGATGCCGCCCGGCTACAATCATCCGGCGCGCGTCGCCGAGCGCATCGCCACGCTCGATCTCGTCTCCAACGGCCGCGTCGAATTCGGCACCGGCGAGTCCTCGGCGATCCTGGAGCTCGGCGGCTATCGCGTGCCGGTCGCGGAGAAGCGCGACGCCTGGCGGGAAGCGGTCGAGCAATGCCTCAACATGATGGTGATGACCCCTATCCCGGCTTCGAGGGCAAATATTTCTCGATGCCCTGCCGCAACATGGTGCCGAAGCCGGTGCAGAAGCCGCATCCGCCGGTGTGGGTCGCCTGCTCCAACCGCGAGACGATCAAGCTCGCGGCGCGGCTCGGCATCGGCGCGCTGACCTTCGCCTTCGTCGATCCGGCCGAGGCGAGGCAGTGGGTCGACGACTACTATCGCATCCTCAAGGAGGAATGCGTGCCGATCGGCCACGCGGTCAATGCCAACATCGCCATGGTGACCGGCTTCTCCGTGCATCCCGACGGCGAGGAAGCGAAGCGCCGCGGCGAGGACGGCTTCAGGTTCTTCGGCTATGCGCCTGGCGCATCACTATATTTTCGGCGAGCACAAACCGGGCCGCACCGACATCTGGGCCGCCTATGAAAAAGTCGCGGACGCGCTGCCCGAAGCGGGCGCCGCGCGCGGCATCGGCACGCCCGAGCAGCTTCGCGCAGCATCTGCGCGAGCTTCGAGGATGCCGGCGTCGACCAGGTCGCCTTCATCCAGCAGGGCGGCCGCAACCGGCACGAGCATATCTGCGAGGCGCTCGAACTGTTCGCGCAGCGACGTGATGCCGGAATTCCGGGCAGCGCGAGGCGGCGCGCGCCAAGCGCAAGGCGGAAGAGCTGGCGCCTTTCATCGCGCAGGCGCTGGCGCGAAAGGAGAGAATGGCGCCGTTGGCCGAGGACAAGATTCCGAGCTTCGTCGCGCTGGGCCGCCAGGTCGCGGCAGACGCAACCTGACGCCCGAACAGGAGGACGCGCGCCGCCGCATCATGGCGGCGGCTCAGGTGCCGACTGATCCAGTGATACCAATTAAATCAGATAGTTAGAGGATAAGGCGGCAATTAGTATCCCATTAGTGTCCCAACCAGCTTTTTCTAACGATGGCCTTGTTCTCTTTTCGTTTGAATAAATTGAAGGGTAAATGCCCAGCAAGAGGCCGTCTCGAGGTCGGCATAGTAGCTTAATCGCTGGCGACGTCCGCGCAGTCGGGTGGCAATTTGGGTGGCAAATTGGAGCATTCAATGCCTCATCTGTCCCAAATTAGATTGGAGCACCTCAAAGTCTACCGAGACTAGACCGCAGCACCCAAGGGGTCGATTCTTCAGTTGGAAGATCTAACTGGAGAGGGGGAACCGGCAATCGTCGCGATGCGTTGCGAGGTCCGATCGATCGACCCTCCTCTTCTTCTCGTTTTAGAGGGAAAGCGTGCCGGCATATTGTTAGGGGCCAGCAATTCTCAACAGACCGCAGGCTTTGATATTTCGGACGAAATCTGGCTCGCCGCGAGGATAGAGGTCCCGCGGCTCCAGCCGGGCAACTTGGGCCGGCTCTATATGACGAACAAATCCGTGGTAGTCATGCAGGCGCAGATCAACGTGGGAAAGACCCGTCACCTCGTATATATTGACGAGCCGAAAAGGGGGACGGTCATGCCCTTTACCGTCACCACTTCACTAGTCGAGATTGGCGACGCCATTGTGATCCCCAAGACCGACAGCGTGTGATCGGGCTCCATCGAGGCAATAAAAGAAGCCCCGCCGAAGCGGGGCTCTATGGCAAGGCTCTAGCGCCGAGCAATGCTCACCTTATTGGTCCACGAAGGGACATTTGGCTGAGTTAAAGCAGCGATACCGTTATAGCCGGCTCTCTGCAAACAAAAAAAGCCCCGCTGGTGAGGCGGGGCAAGGGATTGCGTCTTAACAACAACGAAAAGCTATCAAAACCCAGGAGTTTGGCCACTAGTTTGATGCTGCTGAGGCCGGCTCCTTCTCGCCCGGGCTGCCAAGCAGTCTTTCCGCATCGGCCACCACGCTGGTGATGCACTTGGCCTCCCGACTGTCACCGAATTGGTCGGCTATTCCCATAAGCAACCGCAGCTTAATCATCTAACGCGGTAACAGCTTATGACCGCGTTGAGAGGCCAACCATGAGCGAAGAGCCTGATCAGAACGAAGCGCTTTGGGCGGCATTTAAGGATAATCCGATCATCAGGCTGCCACTGATTGCAAAGATCCCGACAGGGCACATGGAACGCCCCTTCCCGGTCGATCCTACTGTTGAGCCTACCATCGGGGTCCAGATGATAGTCTGGGCGGGAAGCGCTTCCTTCTGTCGTTAACCGTTGATGCCGCACGGAAATTGATTTTTTCGCTGGCACTCCAACTCGAGCTTGCCGACTGCGAGCTAGACGAGCCCGGGCCGGACAAGCCGCGGACAATCCACTAGACTAGTGCCGAGCGATCGAGTCGTGCGATCCTGACCTATGCTATGGCGGTACGAGTTCATTTGGCGAAAGCGGGCGTCGAAAGTGCCAATCATTCTTGATTCCGGTGAGTTCAGGGCAATCGACGCCAACGATGCGAAGACAGTGCTCGCTGCAGTAATCAGGAACATCAAGACTACTGGACCGTTCGAGCCCGACGCGATCCGGCTGATGGATTCGGACGGGCACGAGGTTTGGCGCACCCTCCTGTCAGCGTGAAAACCGCTTCCTGCGGTGGGGCGGACCAGGCGGGAGACCGCAAGGGGGCCTGCGCGATCGCTTTAACAAACCGCGGCTTGGCGATCGATGGCCGAGCGCCATATTCCGAACATGGTCATCTATCGTGTCGCCGGGCGCGGGTCCGAGAAGTTCGTCATCGAAGCTTTCAACGAGGATCACGGCTCGTGGCGATTCGTGGATGAATTCCCCACCCGAGAAAAGGCTAACGTGCGCGTGGCCAGACTAGAGCAAATCTTGCGCACATCGCGGGGAGAGCCGGGCTGAGCAGCCGACGAACCAAAAAAGCGGCCGCCGTTTCGCTGGGGCGATCACGGTGGCCTCAGGCTCTGGCTAGGGTAACTTCTGCTTAGTGGAAGATGCCGATGGTCACGCCGGATATAGTCCTTCGTCAAATCACAAAAGGGCCGTGGAGCGCCAGGCAAAGAAAAAGCCCCGCCGAAGCGGGGCATTGAATAGGCCGCCATTGATCAATTAGGCAGCGGCTTTCCATCCGTCGCTGGTCTCCTCAAAGACCTGCTTATCGTCAAGCCGCCCGTTCAACTCTGCTACTCTCTTGATAAGTTCGGCGGCATCCGTTTCCATTTTCCGGGACTGCATATAGAGCACGCGCATAAGCGTGTCTGCGGCGCCATTTATCTCGGTTTGCCCCTTTTCCCACCGCGCAATGGACTGCGCGTCACACTTAAGGAATGTAGCCACCTCTGCCTGGGTGAGGTCCATCAACTTGCGCAGGAAGCGGAATTCCTTGCCATTAAGGAAGGCCTTGTTGAGGCAAAGCCATGTCGCAATTGCCTCATGCAATTGTTCCGCGTTCTCAATGCGCACGCCTTTCCCATATGGCGTCTCTTGAGATTTGTATCCGTTCAGAAGGTAAACGTCGTCAAGCCCACTCTGCGTATAGTGGTATGGTTGAGACGCTTTCCTTCTGCCTTTCACGGCATATGCTTGCGTCATCGCCCTCTCCTTAGATCTTCCCATTCCACTGTCTTCACAAACAACCTGCCGGAATGCAGGATGATGGTCACAACACCCGCATCCCGGTTGCCTTTCAGCCTCATAACCACCTTACACTGCCACTCCTTTTGTTTTGTTCTAGTCGGTTCCTCCATCACGTGGCCCTTCTGAAGAATGCGATAGACTTCAATGTCCGAAATCTCTCGCTGCTCCATGCGCTCCAAGGCGTGATCGCTAAGGATCACCTTGTCCGTATCGGCGGCCAGTTCGCGGATCTTTTTCTCCGCCGCTCCCGGCCGCAATCCGATCGGAATTACCTTCCTATCGCCTGCCATGCATCTATCAATATGATAGGTGCGTGTCGTCCCGTCAATCGCTAAAGCGCAAACAAAAAAGCCCCGGCCTTTGGGGTACCGGGGCAAGGGATTGCGTCTTAACAACATCGAAAAGCTATCAGAAACTAAGGACGGTGACCACCCTAGTTTGATGCGGACGGCGTCTCCGCGTCCTCTATTATCGCCATGGCCGCCTTTCAATGATCGTGCAGTCGTCGGACGTTGTCGCGCGAATAGGGGGAAACGTCTCAACCATCGGCGCCCCCGGCATCCATCATGGGCTCTGTCCGCTGGCGCCTAGGCAACGCGATCCGGATGGGCGGGAGATTTGGACCTGTAAATGCCGGACAGAGCATAAGAACCAATCTCCTTCTGTGCTGACATTATTGGCACATTTGTGCTACACGCATTCATTCCTATGAGCATAGTTCCGCTGCAATGCCGACTTGGCCGTGCTGCCCTAGGCTGGGGTGTCCGCGACTTGGCCCGCAAAGCCAAAGTAGCAACTCGCACCGTGCTGCGATTTGAACACGGCGATGAGCTACGGCAGAAGACCGTTGATAAGTTACAACAAACGTTCGAGCGAGCCGGTGTTTTGTTCATCCCCGCGAACGGTGGTGGCCCTGGCGTCCGGTTGAGGCGGGAATGAGCAACACATTCGTCGCCATATACCGTGACAAGGACGGGGCTAAGCACGAAGTGCCTTGCGCCAACCTCGATCACGCTATGGCCTTCCTGCGAGCGCATATCGAGCAGATGCACGACGCCGTGACCGCAGAGGTTCACGAATATGAGCCAAAGCACCAGCATCCCAAAACTCTAGCGGAATGCCATGAACTCAGGCTTGTAGGCCGCTTCACTGTGAAGGATGGAAAGCAATGAAGCGCTTTCGTGAATGGCGATTATCGATATGGCGGTTCCGCTGGCATCTAATTTACAAACCAGCACAGCGATAACTCCCCGTCGCGGATCAGTCGCCCCAAATGCAGGGCTGACGCTCGCGACGCGGGAAAATCCACGCCGGGCCTGCGATGCAAAAAAGCCCCAGCACTAGGCCGGGGCTCAGGTTCGGATTGTTGGTCATTGGGCTGCGGTCAGTGGCGAAATCCCGATTGGCGATTGCGCCGTCATTTGCGGAACAACTCCCGGAACGCCGAGACCATAACGGTGCTGGTCTTGGGCTTCTTGCGCTCGTTCCGCTCGGCCTCGAGCTTCTCCCGCATGCGCAAGCGCGGCGACTTGGTGGCGCGCCCGGATGTTCCGTGCTTATGCGAACCCATGCCACCGCGCCCTCGCTGCATTACAGACCTCCCTGTTCATCCTCCGGCGATGAATTGTCTTTCACCCAATTGTTGGCTATTCGGCTGCGGCCTCGTTTGGCCGCGCCCTCGCCTCGGATACGACGGCGCCAATATCGAAAGTACATCTCGATCTCGCCGCGGCTCAGCGCTGAAATTCGGTCGAGCTGGTCGGTCTCACGCAGATGGCGCAGAAACGGCACCACCAATGGCTGCCTGTCAGGCGGCAGACTACATAACACGCTCCGAAACTCGAGCTCGAGCTGGTCATCGCGAGTCATGCCGTGCCTCCCTTCGGGTGCCGCTTCGGCCTCTCGCTGGATGGTGAGGAGCGTGTCGCGGAAGTCGTCGCAATGTCCATCGAGTACGTTGCCGAGGTGGGCGACAACGTTCGCGACAATATTGTCGCCATTGGAGTTATTCTCTCCCAGCAACACAACAGGGAGGGCATGCCGGTAAGTTCCGTTAGGACGCATGCAATTGAAAAAAGCGCTCATTGCGCATTGGGGCTCGACAGGTTGGCCTTGAAGGCTGTCTCCGCGATCGGCGCGGGTGCCGGGGGCCTCAAGCGCCCGTATCGCAAGCGATGTCACCAAAAAGGCATAGCGAAGCCGGATAACCGGCACGATCTGTCGTGTTGCAATACGCAAAGGCCGCGGATAGATGACCCCCCATCCGCCAGCCTCAAACTGGCCGCCGACAGTTCGTCCAATGCCCGTTACCTCAGCGGATCTGTCGGCGGCCTACTTTACGCGCCAAGTGCAGCAAGTGCGGCGCCAAATGGCCGAAGCTATCGGTCAGGGTCGGGCCAACTCATACGGGCGGGATGGGCGACTGACGGCACAAAATTTTTGTTCCTCACCCCTTGAACGGCATAATCAGCAAAACTAGATCGTGGGCGCGGACGCCCAGAGTGGACCGCGCGGCACTTTTAACCTAAATCCGGCGTTTGAAGATTTCTGCTTTTGAGGCGAATCGCGCATTATCAACGGCATGACGCGCGATTCTTCTGCTGCTTCGGCTCACCGGTTGGGTGAGCAATCTGTGGTTGCCGAGACCGGCCTGCCTGATGGCGTTGATCTCGACAGTTTTGCTGGAACGGTCCATGTCGAATGGGACCAGGAGGCGGCGCTGACGCCAATGGGCCAGCTGCCGTTTTTCATCGACTTTCTCAAAACCAGCGGGTTGTTCGAGGCCTTGGTCGCGGATTGTCCGCTGCGCTACAGCAGCCCCAACGCTGCAAAGAAACGCGACGTTCTCGGCACGACGATGCTGTCGATGCTCGCGGGGCACAAGCGCTACGCCCATATCGCGGCGTTGCGCTGGGACGCGGTTTTGCCGGAGCTGCTCGGCATGAGCAAGATCGTCAGCGAGGATGCGGTGAGGCGCGGGCTCAAGGCGATCGATGAGGAAGAAGGCGCGACGTGGCTGCGTCGGCATCTCGGCCACTGTGTCGAGCAGCTGCTGAGCGAGCCTTGGGTTCTCGATGTCGATACGACGATCAAGCCTCTCTATGGCCATCAGGAAGGAGCCGTCTTAGGCTACAACCCCAAGAAGCCCGGGCGTCCGAGCCATTGCTATCACACCTACTCCATGGCCGGGACGCGGCTGGTTCTCGATGTTGATGTTTGTGCCGGCGATGAACATGCATCCAACCATAGCGCGCCGAGCTTGTGGGGGTTGTTGGATCGCCTGCCGCGTGACTTATGGCCAGCGTTGTTGCGCGGCAACTCAGGCTTCGGCAATGAGCCGATCATGCGTGAAGCGGAAGCGCGCAGACTTCCCTTTCTGTTCAAGCTGCGCCTGACCGCCAATGTCAAACGCATGATCGAAAAGCTCGCCTTTGATCGCGAATGGGTCAACGCCGGCGCTGGATTTGAAGCCAAGGAGAGCGCGGTTCGCTTGACGGGATGGACAAGGCAGCGGCGCACGATCGTGCTGCGTCGGCGCGTGAAGGACGCTCTGACGCTGGTGCAAAGCGACGATTGCGGCCAGCAAAGCCTGTCGTTCGCCGAAGTCGACGAGGCGGCGGAAGTCTACGAATACGCCGTTCTGGTGACGTCGCTTTGCGAAGAAACTGCGGTCTTCGGTCAGCTGTATCGCGATCGCGGCGACAGCGAGAATATTTTCGACGAACTGAAAAACCAATGGGGCTGGGGCGGCTTCACGACGAACGACCTCGCGCGCTGTCGCCTGGCGGCGCGGCTGCTCGCGCTGTTTTACGACTGGTGGAATATATTCGTCCGCCTCGCCGAGCCCGATCGGCATCGCGAGGCGATCACGAGCCGGCCCCTGCTGCTGTCCGCCATCGCAACGCGAACCCGACACGCGCGACAAACCACGATCACAGTGACGAGTTCGCACGCCGAAGCGACGCCCGCCGCCAAGGCGCTCGCTGCGGTCGCCGCGTTCCTGCGGAGCCTTGGTGAAAATGCGGAGCAGTTGACGACCCTGCACAAATGGCGCGCGATCCTCTCGCGCGCATTCACGGCGTTCCTAAAAGGCCGCCTATTGCGCCCACCGGCGCGCCTCGCGCCAAGTTGACGCAACCGCACGTGGCAAAACCGCACAAAATGCAAGACCGATATTCCATGCAACTGCCGTTTTCAGGTTTAACCATGTTGCTCAACGGAGGACGTGGAAATGGTCATCAATTCAATCGAAAAGTCGCGACAGAAGGTGTGGCGCGAACAAGCGGAGCGGGGTCTTCACTCTCCGAGCCGGTCACCGCCTCCCATCGCTTCCTTCAGCCAATCTCCTGATGACCGACAGCCCGACCGGCCATCTGCGGCGCCCGCCCCTTGGCCGCGGGTCTTTCCGGGGCTCTGAACGAAGGAGGCTACCTATGCTTTATTCCGATGCACTCGAGACCCTAATGCAGTTGCAGCAGACGCTCAATTCGTTTCGTGCGAGCTCGTGGCTCAGCACCGGTACAAGTGGCAGCGGCGCCTTTCCGCCGCTGAACGTTTTCAGAAAGGGCGACGATATCGTCATCGTCGCGGAAGCACCCGGCCTAAAAAAGGATGAGCTCGACGTTCAGATCAAGGGCTCGACCATCCAGATCTCTGGCACGAAGCCGCTAGCCTACGACGAGCGCATAAGCTTGCACCGCCGCGAGCGGATTGGTGGGCAGTTCAATCGGTCGCTGACCGTTCCGGTCGAGCTCGACGCTGATAAGGTTAGGGCCGAATATCGCGACGGCATGCTGGCGATATTCTTGACGCGCGCGGAACACGATAAGCCGCGCTCGATCAAGATAGCGTGATGGAGGGGCCAATGGCTGGACAAGAACTTGGGGTACAGCAAAAGAAAGAGGTCGCGTCGCCCCAGGAAAAGACGATCCCGGCGCGCTTTTATGTTCCCGCAACAGACATTTTCGAGACGGGCGACGCACTAAAAATCGTGATGGAGGTTCCCGGCGTGCCGAAGGACGAGGTGGTTGTGAAGCTTGAAAACGACGTGCTTAGTGTCGAGGGCCGCATTGAGGCCACCAACTACAACGGGCTCGAACCCCTCTACACCGAATATCCGATTGGGCATTTCGCTCGCAGCTTCACTCTCCCAGAGCAAGTGGACCCGCGCAATATCACTGCGCATATCGAAGACGGCGTGCTGACGCTGACTCTGAACAAGAAGCCCGAAATCGAGACCGCGCCGGATCGCGGTTCACTAGTTCGACTACGACGATCGGAGGCGGCAGGGAAACCGGTCGCCTTCTCTTTGCCGAGCGCGCATCCCCATGCCTGGCGATTACCCGGTGCTGAACGTGGATGGACCCAGATTGGTCGGGGCAAAACTGCCTGCTTCAGATATGGCCGAGCGGACGCAGGAAACCATCCTCCAGTGCGAGGAAACCATTCTGAGCAGCCAATGGGCGATTGCATCGCATGACTGGCCTCCTCGGTTCATCGCTTGAAAGGTAGCGCCAACCCGTTGCAACGACGTGGCTGTCGCGTCTGGCAGGTGCGGGAAAATCCACGCCGGGCCTGCGATGCAAAAAAGCCCAGCATGCCCGTCTTTGAGGCGTAGTAAATTTTGCCGAACAAAACGGGGTACAATAATGTCTTCTCGGCACACGACATACGAACGCTTGCGACTTGCTGTGGAAAAGCTCGCCACAGGCACGACATCGATTCAGGAACGCCTTAGGGACGCCCGGCTAATCCTGATGCCGTTGATCCCTCGCGATTTCGAGAGATCCGATTTGCGGCAGAGGTTTGACGTCATAATTGATGATTTGATTGGGCGAGATGAATCAAATCGCGGAGAGCGGGATGTCTTGCCAACTATGTTGAACGATGACGCCGTAAAGATCGCGCAACGAATTGTGGATCTATTTTGTGAGATCTCCGACCTTTCCGATTTTGAGGATGACGACGATCTGGAGGAGGAAGACAAATAAAGAAAAGCCCCGACTTTGCGTAAAGAAAAGCCCCGACTTTGCGGTCGGGGCTAGGAATGCGTCTTATGCAAGAGCATCAGAAACTAAGGATGGTGACAACTCTAGTTTGGTACCTGCGCGCGTATCGCGGCGATGTGGACGGCCTCAGAGGCGGCGGCCAATATGGTCTGACTGCCACAACCCATGCCCGGCGGCAGGGTGGTGCAGCGTGTGCCGAGGCTCAACAGCAATAAGAAAGCTAGAGCTTTGGTCATCCATAGTCGCCCCCTCGGGTAGTCGGAAAGGCCGGCACATCGCTTCTTCTCAAGCCACCTCTTCGTTTTCCAATCAAACTCACCACCGCCACTGAAACTGCGGAGACTTTATTCCTGAACGATGCAACATTCCGCGACCGCCGCGAAGGCTAGCGAGACCGAAACTTCACAGCCTTGCGGGTGTGCGGATCGATCAGCGCCAAATCCATGGCTTGGCCGAGATCATATTGCATGAAGGGTTTGGCCAGGGTGACCACCAGCGGGTCTACGCCTGACGGAAGCTCGGCAAATCCAGTCGCCAAGATAACCGGCAGGTCCGGCCAGTCTTTCCTGATTTCCTCGATGAGCTGCAAGCCGGTCATGCGGGGCATGGCCTGATCCGTGAGCACGAGGTCGATCGAACTCTCACGTCGCAGGATATCCAAAGCCTCGCGCGCCGACGCCGCTTCGAACACCTTGTGCCCCACGTCGGCCAGCATGGCACTCATATTGGTGACGACCAAGGGGTCGTCATCGACCGCCAGAATGTTCAAAGCTCTTGTGACCTTTGACGGCACGGACGGGGGTATGGTCTCGGCCGGGACGGCGGAAAGTCTCTCCGCGATCGGTAACCACATTTCCGCCGTCGTGCCTTTGCCTTTTTGGCTTTTCAAGACCAATTGGCCGCCCGACTGCTGAGCCAGGCCATGCACCATCGGCAGACCGAGGCCCGTGCCCTTACCGACTTCCTTCGTCGTGAAAAATGGGTCTATGGCTTTTGCGAGTGTCACATCATCCATCCCGTCGCCACTGTCAGCCACCGACAGGCACACATAGAAGCCGGGCTCCAACTGTGCGTGACCGGCCCCGACCGTCTCCGCCCGGGCGGCGAGCACGACAAGACCGCCGTTCGGCATGGCGTCCCGCGCGTTGACCATCAAATTGAGCAGGGCCATTTCGAGTTGGTTGGGGTCGGTCTTGACCGCGGAGAGCGAGAGCGGAAAGCGCGTCTCAATCATCACCGAGGGACCCAAGGACCTTTGCACCATCTCGGTCATGCCGCGCACCAGCGTCGGAATCTCGACCGCTTGGACATTGAGATCGTGCCGGCGAGCAAAAACCAGCATACGTTGCGTGAGCGTTGCGCCGCGCTCGGCGCCACGAATGGCATTGTCGACGAGGCGCGCTACAGCTGGGTCGGTAACGCGGCGTCGCGCAACTTCCAAACTCCCGAGAATGGCGCTCAAGAGATTGTTGAAATCGTGGGCAATGCCGCCGGTAAGCTGACCGACGGCTTCCATCTTTTGGGATTGGAATAGCGCTTCCCGCGCTCGCTCAAGCGCTGCCTGCGTATTCCGGCGTTCGGTGATGTCGCGCGTGATCTTGGCAAACCCCAGCAAGTGCCCGTCAGCATCACGGATAGCATCGATCACCACATTGGCCCAGAACCGCTCCCCGCTCTTCCTGACGCGCCATCCCTCTTTTTCGAATCTGCCTTCGCGCGCTGCGGTGGCCAAGGCCCGCTCCGGTTCGGCATTTTGGCGGTCTTCCTCCGTGTAAAACCGCGAGAAATGCTGCCCGATGATTTCATCCGGCGTGTATCCTTTGATGCGTTCGGCGCCTGCGTTCCAACTCGAAACGAGGCCCTTGGGCGAGAGCAAGAATATCGAGTAATCCGTTACACCCTGCACCACCAGCTTGAATAATTCCTGGCTGGTCCGCAGGGCGGCCTCGGCCGCTCTTCGCTCTGTCAGATCACGGGCGATTTTGGCGTATCCGACCAGGTTGCCGGCGCGGTCCCGGATCGGATCGATGATTACGCTAGCCCAAAATCGCGTGCCGTCCTTGCGAACGCGCCATCCCTCGCTTTCGAATTTTCCCTGGTCGCGGGCGATGGCAAGCGCCCTCTCGGGCAAACCCGCTGCACGGTCCTCCTCCGTATAAAATCGGGAGAAATGCTGCCCGACGATCTCCGCCTCTTCGTACCCGTTGAAGCGGCGGCCACCGGGATTCCAGCTTGAGACGATGCCGCCCGGATCGAGCATGTAAATGGCATAGTCTGTCACCGCCTCGATCAAAAGCCGATAGCGGCCGTCCTCAGAGAGAGACTCAGTGAATGGATCAGGCTGTATGAATTTCTCCTTGTCTGAACGGGTCCAGAAAGTCGCCAAACCGTTGACCCGATTGTTCCTTATTACCGCCCTTCGCATGATTTGAACCTGCGACGAACAAAAATGGTTCCGCGGTTGATCCCTGGCCCGAACCAGTGTCCGCGAATAGACTTTGCCTTCGGCTCCATCGAGCTTTTCCCGGTCCGACGTCAGTGAACTCGGCTGTGATGGATCGATGGCAAAGTAAGTTTCTAACGCGACCTGAAGCCGACGAGATCCCGCAGCGACCGCCCGATCCAACACTGATTGGATTGGCCTCTGTTCGTGCGCTTTTCCCAATTTAGACCTGCGGGCATCCGCGGGTAATAGTTTGCTCCCTCTTTTGATGGTCGGAAGGGTTGTTCACGGGCGATATCTGCAATCGGGAAATCACGGCGATTAAATTGAGGCGCCCCGGTGTCCCGGAGCGCCCCTGTAGGTTAGATATCAGCCCCTACTTCTGGCCCTGCTGGCTGCCCTGGTTAGGCTGGTCACCTTGGTTCTCTTTTTTAGGTTGGCCGCCCTGCTGGCCTGGCCGATCTTGGCCTCGCTGACCCTGGCGTTGCTGGTCGTTGCGATTTTGATCTTGTTGCTGTCCGCCGTGCTGGTTTTGGTTCGACATAGGTTTCTCCAAAGTTGACATCGACGGATCACGCCGCCGGTCCTCTAGTCAACAGGTTTGCTGGTCGGAAGTTGCGGAGGTATCGGGCCGGGTCGATCGCAACGTCCTAGTGCATTGGCCGGGGCGACGGCAGCAATCACAAGCACCATCGTGCCGCTGAAATCTTCCCTGCCCCGCTAAGTAGCGACCCGCTGGAACGGCTGAAAGCCAGCAATGTTGCATGAATAGCGCCGCGTCAATGAGCGTGTATCAGACATTTTGGAATGGAGAGCGCCCGTGTTCATGCACAACAAACGCTTGATGTATACCGTCCGCGTGACGGAACCTGACCCCACGCTCGCGACGCTCATGTTAGAGCAATTCGGCGGGCCGCAAGGCGAGCTGGCGGCGGCGATGCGTTACTTCACTCAGGCGATCTCCGAAGATGATTCCGGACGCAAGGATATGCTGTTCGATATCGCCACCGAAGAGATGAGCCATCTCGAAATCATCGGCAACATCTTCTGCATGCTGAACAGAGGCATCAAGGGAAAGATGGCCGAAGGGGTGGAAAAGGCGGCGGACTTGCTCGCGGAGATCACGCAGGGCGGCGAAAGCCATACCACCTCGATCCTCTACGGTGGGGCGGCAGCACTAGTGAACTCGGCCGGCGTGCCGTGGACCGCGGCTTATGTCGACAGCATCGGCGATCCCACCTGCGATCTTCGCTCAAATATAGCTGCGGAAGCCCGCGCAAAGATCGTCTACGAGCGGCTCATCAATGTCACGGACGATCCGGGGTTAAAAGACGCGCTCGGCTTTCTGATGACCCGGGAAATCGCCCATCAGAAATCGTTCGAAAAAGCGCTCTACGCGATCATGCCGAACTTCCCGCCGGGCAAGCTCGCCGGCATGCCCGAGTTTGAAAACAAGTTCTACGTCATGTCTCAAGACGAAGACGGGCCGGTGCAGGGGCCGTGGAATTCCGGAGACAGATGGGAGCAGGTCGATGAAGGCAAGAAACAGGAACCTGTCGATGCGGGGGACGGCACGGCGACGGTGACCTTGACCAAGAAAGACCAGGCGCTCGTGAATGCGGCCGCGCGTCGCACCCAATCGAGTCTCGATGGCGATCCGATGACGGGTGCTGAATTGGGATCGGGAGAGGTCGAGGAATCCGACGGTAGGGGCCGTCCCAATAAGAGAGTGTCGCCATGAAAGTGAAATTCGTGCACAGCGCCACTCTGGCTCTGCTCATCGCAGCCGGCGTTGCCCCATGCGCAAAACTCTTCCGCAACGGATGTTAGTTTTGCCAAGAAAAGCAGCCGCGGCGGGGCTGGCCGAAGCCACAATTGCCGTCGCCACAGAAATTGCCCAAGTGGGCGTCAACAAACGGAGAAGCTAGGACATGAACAAGGATCGTATCGCTGGTGCCGCCAAGGAGACCAAGGGCGCCATCAAGGAAAAGGCCGGCAAGGCGCTCGGTGACGCCAAACTGCAAGCTGACGGCACACGCGACAAGGCCGAAGGGAAGGTCCGGAAGGTCATCGGCGGCTTGAAGCATGCGTTGAAGAAATAGTGTTTCGGGAATGCATAAGACCACTCGCATCGTGCGATCCCCCGGGCTACCAGTCCGCCACGAAGCGTCTCATCACTTCCGCGGCAAATGCTGTGTCAGCCACGTCGTCCACCGCGAGACTGTATCGGCGCAGTCCGCGTAGCCTCCCCTTTTCCGACGCCAGTCTTACTTACAGCTGACCGGCTACGGCAGGGCATAGTTTATCTCAAAATTCCAAGTCAGCGAAGGATTCAGATCCGGCCCCATAGGCGCGCCAGTTAACGGACTGACGCCTGGCGTTCGGGACTAAGTGGCTCGATGACGGAATGGCCTCCGTGCACCAAGCCACGGAATCACTGGGAAGCGTAGTTTAGTAGAGCGGTAACAGTCCTTGGACGGGCATCGGGGCGATAGCCATGTCAGTCTGCGTCGCGCCTTTCAGGATTTGGGTACCCGCCTGAGTTTCTCTGGTTTGAAGAAGCCCAGGCTGCGCGAATACCTTTATAGTTTCGATCACCTCGACAACTGAAAACTCGCGCCGCTCGGCGAGGACTTTCGCAACTTCTCTATGGGCCGGATTCGGTAACATGAGCTCAGTTGGAACATTGGCATCGGACGCCAAGAAGGCCTGAACGATCCGGAATCCCTCGTAAAATGTCTGCATAAAGTCCGCATCGTGATGCAACGGACATATTACGAGGTTCTTTGTATCATCCTTCCGGACACGATCACTCTTGCCTGCCTTAGTAGGAATGATCCCAATCCGCAAACCACGAGCGCCTTCAAGTTGGTTTGGATTTATCTTTACTGTGGTGGCAACCCACCGATCGGAATCGGAAAAACCAAAAAATAAGTCCGCTTTCCATAACCCCTTGATCGAATATGGAAGAGCAGGACGCGTCAGCCTATTACGGAACGCTCCTGCGATTGTGCTCAGGTATCGCTTGAGTTTTATCGGCTGTGCCGGGATACCCTGAAGCAGACGACTGTCATCTGTCAGCACGTCTCCAGCAGTCGCAATTAGTTGCTGCGAACCTTGTTTTTCCAGTCCAAAGAGTATGGATTTTGGTGCACTTCCAGGAACTTTACAGAATTCGCGCGGCATCGTTGATTCTTTCCAATACGCGACCGTCGTTATCGGCAATTGCTTCGTGCACCGCATATTCAAAAACAAATCCCGCAATCGCCATCTCCGGCTCTATAAAGGCGGGGAAGCACCTTTAGCTTTACAGCTTCATAGTCACCGGCTTCTGCCACGATATCCGCCTTCAGTGCATATAATACGCCCCTGAGAATTGGCCTAAGGACGGCGATCAATGCCTGAACTTCATCACTGACTGGATTCAGTTGTTGCTCTTCGTTAATTCGCATAGTGCCCCCCACGCCGCTCGTTGGCAGATTGCGGAATATTTCGATTTCGGCTGCGATTGAATTCCCGATCATAGGCATGACGCCACTTTTTCCGCCAGGTTTGGCTGGCTGATGAAGGAGGAAGAGAAAAGCATCTTGGGCATTCGGCGGCCGGGGCGCACTCCTCAGCGTTGGTCCTTGGGCGCATGAAGCAAACTGAGCACTAACATGCTCATTTGAAGTAGCCCGCGAACGGGTCGTATTCGGATTCATAATGCCCCTGGCTCGGATCGTAGTGTCGTCTTTGCTCCGGATTGAAATGCCGTGCGAAAGGATCGTACGGATGCTCTGCCTGTACCCATCGAGATGGAGCGATGTGCGTTATCTTCGCCACGGGAGCGGCGAATGTGAGAGCAAGCGCATCGGACATATCACATGATCGACCCAGCTTGGCTTTGATGAACTCTTTCGGTTCCAGTAACAAGGCATCGCCGCGGAAGCTGTAGGTCATCGCTGTGAGTTCTTCGAGCAGGCCCGCCTCGTCCGGAAGCTGGCCACCGCCCTTCACCCATTCTGCCAGCTTGAAATACATCTCGGCTCGCCTGTTGGCGTAGCGCTTATCCGACGCCGCCTCGGCAAACCCCACCCCGACTGCATTGCGGCCTAGGATCTTCAACACATCGATCCATCCGGCTCCGTAACCGCCAGTGTTGTCGATGAAGACCGCATCTATGCTCCAGTCTTTCCACACCCTAGCGACCTGCCCAGCCCCGTATTGGCTATCCACATTCCTCATGATGCTCGGCTTGAACGCGACTAGTCCTTGTCTGGGAAAAATCACGCTCGAATCATCGCCATATCGGGCGCAGTCCACTCCAAGGATTCTGGCTGCATGGTCGATATCCGCCTGGGCGTATTTGCGGCGCATCGCTTGCTCGATGTCTTCGGGACCAAGCAGTGCGTTCAGCGATGCAGACGGCCATTCGCCGAGCACCATGACTTTGATGAAGGGATTGTCTCGTCCGTAAAGCTTGATTTGCTCCCGCGCCCATTCGAGCGAGATGCGGGTTGATCTCTTGGGATTGTCCGGATCTCCGTTAATCTCGACGATGCGCCACAGATGGCGCTGGCGCGAGCAAGCATGATAAAGAGCGCCGTCTAAGCTGTTGGTGTTCCCGGCGATGACGATATGTCCTTCCTTGCAACTGGACAGCGCACCCTCCGCGCTTGCCAGAATCGCAGGCGGTATTGCGCCACACTCGTCGATCAGGAATAGGATGTTATCGGCGTGTAAGCCTGCAAGGGTGTTGCCAAGTTGTGTCTGATCCGCGGACTTTGGCCATGGGCGGGCTGACATAAACCAAGTTTCGGGCGACTCTTTGTAGAAGATGCGCTCGGCTCGCCAATCAAACTGAGATTGAAGCAGCGACGAACGGTTGATCCAAATCGCCATTTCCTTCCACAAGTTATCCCGAAGATTGTCTGCCGATATCGATGTTGCAGCGATATTGGGTTCTGGCCGCGTAAGAAGGAAGTTTATTGCCAACCACGCGAGGACCGTGGTCTTACCCGGACCTTTCGACGCTTTCATCGCAATACGCTGGCAGTGGGGGAACAATTCCAGAGCCTCTTCTTGCCAAGGGTCGATCTGGATACCGGGATATAGATCCCTAACCATCCTCGCCGGGTGCTCGCGCCAAAGCTTCAAGCGCGACGATTCAGGCGTCATGCTTCAAGCTTCCGATGATCAACTCTTTGAGCGTGACCTCGCCGGTGTGATCGATCTGTTGTCTGTCGCCATATTTTTTCGGTATGAGTTTGGACAGAACCCACTTTCGCGTATCGACCATCAACCTCGCCCTCTGCACATCTTGGGCGCCTGCTAATTCGCTATTGCCGTCCGAGATCTCGACGATTTGATCGGCCCATACTTGAGCCTGTTTTTCTCGAGCGTGCGCGTATTTATCGGAAAATTCCTGATGCTTCGTCAGCCAGAGATAAACCGTATCGGGATGAGGCATGCCATCTTCTCGACAGATGGCGTTTAGCGAATGTCCCTGCGCAAGCTTGTCGCAGATAGTAGCGACCATTTCCGGCGAATAAGTTGAGGGGCGCCCTCTACCTTTGACTGCCCCGTCCTTTGAGGGCGTTCGTTTTGATTTCACGACCATCGCTCTTTTTGCTATCAGAAGGCTTCGGGATATGCCGAGGAATCATTCAAGGTGCCGCCACCATTTAGCCCCATCCACGCAAACTTGGGCGGCAATTGAGGATTCCCGCTGAGCGCAGATGGCAAGTATGCGGATTGACTAAGCGCCGAACCAAAGGCGCCAATCCCAGCCCCGATCGGCGCTTCCGTGGCTTCCATTCCATATAAGCCAGCTTGAGCTTGTTCGCCGGCAGCCTGCACACCATAACCATAAGTCTGTTGGGCGCCCGCGTAGCTGGTGTTCTCCTGCTCGAGATAACCGGTTTGTCTCTGGCTCTGCTGCACCGTCGCGGCTGAGCCACTATTCACATCGATGTTATTTGCGCCGTACGCGGCCCTTACCTGCCCAAGTTGCTGGGCTGCCTTCTGGCCGGTTATTTCGGTTTGGGTTGCGGTGGCTTGTGCGGCACGTTGCTGGTTCTGCGTCGCAATCTGTGAATTAGTCTTGGCAACCTCAGACTGATAGCTCGCCTGCTTCCCAGTAGCAATTCCACTGGCGACGGTTCCAAGGGCACTGATTGCAACGCCCGCGATTGCGAGGGGGATCATTCTATTAGCCTTTCTTTTCCGATGCCGCCTTGATGCGCACCATCTTGGCGATGTTGTGGGCGCAAATGTCATACATGCGCGCCCGGTAGTCGTCGCCCATATCGCGATAGAGCCGAGCGCCGTTGCGGATATCGCGATCGAACGAAACCATGTTGATGTTCCCGCTGTTAGCAAGATTGACCGCCAGGATTTGTACGAGCTCGAACAGCGTGCTCATGAACTCGGGAACTTCGCGAAAGTTGGTGAGGTCGAGGCGCGTGGTCGCTGTTTCATCGCCGTTTGCAGCAGATGGTGAGACCGGCTGTCCAAGCAATGTCAGCGATTGGCTAGCGTCGCCCATTGAGCGCCTCGGGCGAGCATTCGGTTTTGGAAGCTGCTTCATGTCACGTGACTTGGCTCACCGGTAAGTCTCGATCGGCGTCGCTCCTGGCGTCCTCGGGCAACTGCTCGTGTATTGCTCAGCGCCCTACTGTCTTGCGAGAGGTGCAGCCATAACTCGCGCGTCATCAGAATGAGCGGCGGGCGCCGTTCGTGGCAAAGGACAATGCGGGACCCAACGCCAAGCAGACCGGCGAGTATGCGGTAGTCGCGCTCGGTTAGTATCTTCACGTTGGCGCCTTCGCCGCGTTGGTCCGGTCGGCCCGTAGACGCGTTTTCCATGGCTAGGCCGCCTCAGGTACGTCAGAAGGCAAATACCCCCCTGTTTTGGGCTTCACCGCAGTACGCGCTGGCCATTTCTTGAGGCAATGGTCGATACCTGGCGGCGTGGATTGGCTTATTGGTGCTTTCCTCTATCGTGAGCCCAGCTGCTTTGTGGATCGAACGGATGATGAGCTGCACCTTGCCGTTCTCGCCACGGACTTCCATCGGCATATCCGGGCATCCGGCAGAGACAAGTTCCCGGCATAGGGCGTAGCTGGCACCAGACCGCGACGATGCCTCAAAGGTGCGGCCATTCCATTCGCATGTCGCCTTCCACAAACTGCCGCGCTCAGCGCCGCGGCTGTTCGGAAGTCTGTCCGTAACGGCAATTGGTTTCATCGTGGCAGCTCCGGCTTCTTGTCGTTGACGTGCGCATCGGCGGCATCGAGCAATGCCAAACCTACAGCCGCAGGATCATCGGCGAGCTCGCGCCGGAGCAGGCCCAATTTCACCAAAAGCTCCCGCCCCTCGGCTGGAATATCGAGATGCACAATCACGCTTTGCTTCATATTCGCCAGTGTGCCGCGAATGCGGATGCTTTGGCGTAACTCGTTATGGTTTTTCAAGCCAAGGCGCTCCAATGCGATTCGGGTGGAGTCTGCGTCGGCGGCTGCGGTCAAGATGTGTCTTCAAAGCGTCCGCGATGGCAGCCTTATCGTGTGCCAGCGCTTCATCGAGGCACTTGGTCTCAATCAGCTCATCGAGC
Organism: uncultured Alphaproteobacteria bacterium; assembly: GCA_963804725.1. Classification (GTDB taxonomy): domain Bacteria; phylum Pseudomonadota; class Alphaproteobacteria; order ATCC43930; family CGMCC-115725; genus JAATGI01. The sequence continues at coordinate 1,738,309 of CAWDRN010000001.1, forward strand.
ATGTCTTCGCCCGTCTCGACCGGGACCACCACGAGACGCCGGTTGACACGATCGCGCAAACGCCTTTGCCGCTGAGCGCCGGTACGGTCAGGCATCGACGTAGAGCGTCGCTGGTGAGTCAGAAAGCTCTTGAGGCTCCAGAGCTAGGTTGGAGGGGTCGGAAGCTGCTGTGCGGACTCCCTCGTTGATTGCATGGGCACGCAATAGCCCAACAAGATCATCCATCCGCAGAACGCCAATCCAATCGCGCCGGTTGCGCTTGTGCGCCACGACCGGGAGCTTGTTCCCGCTATCCCCGATTGCTTGATCGAGCCATGAATACGGATTGCCGGCCTCGACGCGCTTGACCTCCCAGTGCACGCCCGGAATGTCACTAATGACATCCGGATTATCTTGGCCGCCAGCGAATTGCTGCCCACGTCGTGCCTGAAAGCCGTGAGCGCGAAGATATTCGGCGAACTCACGTTCGCCTCTTGCTCCTTTGGCTCGCGAATTCATGGCGCCAGTTCCCACGCCAGCACGATTTGACCAATCTTGATCGGCCGGCGGCGATACGTTTGGCGCGCGCCTGTCACGGTCTCGATGATCGCGTGATCCGCAGTAAGCATCACCAGCTTGTCGGCATTGAGAAGCCAGAGCAGCCCGGCATGGTCGATGCGTGCGAAGGGTTTGTTCCGATCGCAGCCGAATAGATCGAGCGGGCTCCAGCCGAGTTCTGATGCCTTTGCTGCCCATCCGTTGTCGAGAAACTTGCCACACGCATCGACAAACAGCCGCCAGCGCTTCAGTGGCACATCGCCGGGCGTGTGATCAGGATCGAGGCGGGCGAATCCCTCCGCCCATTCGCGAGGTACGCCAGCGTCATATTCGACAATGGCGGCACGTTCGTCGGGATCGTGAGACACACGTAAAGAGGGAGTATCGCTTGCGGTCCCGCCGTCTTTTATTAGCGGGACAGTCCGCGAAGCAAATGTCCCACCGTAAAAAGCGTCTGGGACAGTTGGGACAGTAAGTGTCCCACTGCTGTCCCGCGCGCTGTCTCGGCCCAAAGCCTTTAACGCCAAGGCTTTGAGGCTCACTGTCCCACTGCTGTCCCGCGAGCTGTCTCGGTTTTTATCAAAGTGTCCCGCTGTCCCACGCACAAGGGGCTGGGACAGCGGGACAGTTGGTGACAAACGCTCGTTGCGTAGATCATTGTCTACACCTATGGCGTGTTTACCGGCCGCCGTTTCACGCATGGCCGGCACCCATCTCGGTGGCCTTTTTCACTAGGGTCTGGACTCATATCTTGATCCAGTAAAGTGCGCCGATGAGGTGATTGGTAGCCAGGAAGTTTCTGGCGAGCTTGTCGAAGCGCGTCGCAATGCGCCGCCAATCCTTGACCCGACAGAAGTTTGTGCCGGCGCCGATAGATCCGCTTGGGGCAATAGGCTTTCTTGGTGGCGGTGCGGCGGCTTGGAATGACTGGCAGAGCGCCCTCGTCCTTGATTTCCTCACGCACTTTCTCGCTGTCGTAAGCTTTGTCGCCGGTGACGGCCAGCGGTGATCTGGGTGTGTTGAGAACTTCGCCAACGACTTGGTTGTCATGGACCTGCCCACCCGTCACGACAAAGTTGAGCGGACGGCCTTTGCCGTCGACGACCGCGTGGATTTTCGTCGAGCGACCGCCCCGGCTGATGCCGATCGCTTGGTTTTTCTCCCCCCTTTTGCGCCGCTAGCCGCACGGTGTGCTTTCACGATCGTGCTGTCGATCATATGTAGGCTATCGCGTGACCTCTCAGCCTGCCGATCAAAGATCTTCTTCCAGATGCCGCGCCGCGACCACCGATTGAAGCGATTGTAAATCGTCGTGTAGGGACCATAGCGCTCCGGCAGATCACGCCACGGCATGCCCGTGCGAAGCACATAGAAGATCCCGTTCATCACCCGCCGGTCGTCCGCCCGCGCACTCTTACGCGCTTTCGGAATCAACGGCTCCAGAAGTCCCCACTCCTCGTCGCTCAAATCAAACCGCATGATCCACCTCCAGTCATGGTGAATCATGTTTCGCCTTGCCGCTCAACTATTTATCTGGGTACAAACCCTAGTCGGTCTGCCCTCGATTTGCTGATGCCCATCTCAGTAGCGATTTCGCGGAGGCTTAGGCCTTCCGCCTTTAGGTCGGCTGCTCGCTGGGCCTCGACGTTCTCAAGATCGCGCATGGTCCAAGTCATCGCGTCGCCTATGGTGTCGAGCCTGGCCTCGAAAGGTTTGGCGTCGTCGCCGTAGATGCCGCGGGCCTTTTCGAGATGGACCTCGAACCGAGCGCCATCGGTCGGGCTGTAATCCTCCGGCTGACGGAGAACGATCACCGTATCGAGAACGTCCTCACGACGACTCGTCCCGCGCTGCGCGCCGCCCTTGCCGGCATGATGAACAAACAGCACCGAGATTCCGCGCCGCCGGAGGTCAAGTGCCCATTCCTGAATCGGCGCCCAGCTATCAGCCTCATTTTCCTTGCCGTTGCGGCAAAGGGTCGAAAGATTGTCGATGATGATTAGATCGACCCCGTCGGCGATGTGCTCCTCGATGGCCTGAACGCCTTCTGATGTTGCGAGGTCGGGAATGCCATGCTCCTGGTGATCGGCCGCAATAATGCGAATGTAATCCGGGGATGGCGGTTCTGTGTTGTTGCTCGCAGCAATGTTCGCCAGCCGGTTCTGGAGCGTTTCGAGAGGCATCTCGCCGTCAATAAGCAGTACGCGGCGCGGCGTTGGCGACTGCCAGCGCAAACATTTGCCGCCGGAGGCGACGGCATAGGCGATCGCTAGAGCTATGAAGGTCTTGCCGACGCCGCGCTTTGAATAAAGCATGACGAGCCCCTTCGTCGGCAGCACTGGGGCAAGCAACATCTCGCGTTTTGGAATCTCCATCACCAGCAATTCACCGGCCGTGAGCGCTATGAGTTTCCGTTGCGGTCTAACATCCTCCGCCTGCTCCAAAACCCTCCGAACATCGGCCTCGGCGCTTCCGTTACGCGGCGACACTCGAAGGCCTCCGCGAAACTTGCAGCAGCTCTGCCGCGGAGCACATCATTGATGTCTGAGTTGATCGCCATTGGTTTGGCGATCCGCACTCGGCGCCCTTCAGCCAACCATCGCTGCGCGGCGGTATTCGCGGCCTTCTCACCGCGTCCTCGTGCGTCGTGGTCAGCAACAATGAGGACGTGGGTCGCTGGGGACGGAAGTATCAAAGCCTCAATGCCACCGGCACTGAGGGCGGCCCAGGCGGGCATCTCACTCGCTTGTGCAACCGTTAGTGCATTCTCGATGCCCTCGGTGATGGCTAGCCATTTGCCGGGCTCAGGCTCACCGAAATGCGCAGCTCCGCCACCGCAAGGTCCATAAATAATCTTTGGCCGATCGATCGCGGCCTTCTGGGCTCCTTGCAGGAAGGTGAGGTGTGCCGCAACGAGACCGTGTTCGACGTGCAGCACTGGAGCCACCATTGCCGCCATCGCGAAGCCCTCTGGGTGAGGCGCGGCAGGCTGGAAGCCGATACGCCCACGCAGCTCGGGCCCGCGCGAAGCGAGATATTCTTCAACGGGTGTTCCGGCAGCAGGGACGCATTGCCGGATTATGCTGCGGGCTTTGCCGACGCGCCGTTCGCGGTCGCGTTCTCGATTTGCTGTCTTTGGTGGTGGTGCAGGGCGCTTTGGGGGTTCGGCTCGACCAGTGTCAAGCCCGAGCCAGCGCCGCGACCATGCAATCGCCTCCCGCATGTCGATCTGCAAGATCTCGCGGACAAGATCAAGCGCGTCGCCTTTTTGGCCGCCAGCGAAATCGCACCAGACCCCGGCCTTGTCGCCCGTGAGATGTATACCTAGCGATGACCCTGCCTCGCCCTGGACGCTACCGGCGCGCCATTCTTGGCCTTCACGATGCCCGCCTGGGAGAAGTTCGGCGGCAAGCTGCTCAATCTGAACCGAGAGCAAGTTCGCGATATCGCTAGCGGCGATCACTAGCCGCCTCCATCGGAAGCGGCGACGCGTTACGCCCCGCGTCAACAGGCGTTTGGACCGGTGCCGGCAACAGGGCGACGGCGGGTTGTTGCTCGATACCGGCTTCCGCCAGCAATGCCTCGACGATCCTTGTGACGTTGTGCCGTGCGATGACGATGTACGGCTCATCATCGCCGTAGTTGTCCATCTGTCTGATAACGATATCGCCGTCGAGATTGGTGTAAACGGCGGTCCTGGGTTGCAGTTGCAGGACAGTATTGGCATCGGTCCACTCGAAGTCGCTCATCGTGCGCCTCCATCGAATAGCTCGGTGAGCCATTCGCTGAACGGCATTGTCAGCGGATCGCGATGTTCCTCTTGCGGCTGCGGGCCTCTGGCGCCATCTATTAGGTGCCGTTGTTTTAAGATTTTTCCGAGCGCCGCCCCGTTGCCAGCCGGGCGGCGTTTTCGGTTTTCAGGCGGCCGGCGCATCGACTGCCTCCGACTGGTTAGCGGCGGTGGGTAAGTTCTCGAGGTAGCGGGCCAATTCGTCGGCCAAAATCAGCGTTCTACGGCCAGATTTTCTGGCGCCAAGGCTGCCGGCTTTGAACGCAAGGTAGATTGCGCTGCGGCTCAGGCCGCTCGCCGCAACTGCCTCTGGGATTGTATAGCTAATTTTCGCTAAGGTACCGCGGCTCTCGAAATGGCGTTTGGTTTGGATGGACATGGGGACGGCTTCCTGTGTGTGATACCGTCCTCCTAACTACGCGCGTGCAGAGCCAGATGGGAGCAAGAAAAGCTACCCTGGCTTTTTCTGCGGATTATCGACCGACATGATCACCGGGGCCGAACCCAAGAGCGAGGGCGGCTCGATTCCGCATCGCCATCCGCATGCGCCGCCCCTCGAAGCGCGCCTTTTTTTGACGGGCCTTACGCTCCCCGTCGAGCTTGCGGATTTGCGTCTCGATTGCCCGGGCGGTTGCGCCAAATGGGGAGGCACCGCGCTCGTTCTTTGTCGCTGCGTACACGCGTCGGGCGATTGCTGCCACTGATTCACCCCGCGCCCTGCCGTCGTAAATTTGCAACAGCTCGTCGTCCCGGTTGGGCGCGAGCGTCTTTCCCTTGCCGCGGTTCGGTCGCTTGGCGACATGATGGAAGAGGGCTATCGCCTCATCCTCGCCGAGATGGCGCTTCGCAGCCGCGAATGTCTCCGCCACTTTCTTTTGAACCGTGGCAATGCGCTCGCGCCGGCTATCTTCGGGTTCCAAGAGCGATGGAAGATATAGCCCGAAGATGTCCGCTAAGAACCAAGGCGGGCTTGGACGTGGCATTTTCAACTGCACCTCCGTCAGGTGCTCCGTATGAAGGTTCGGCGTGTCAGGCTGGTACGGAATTCCAGCTTTTCGGGCCGTCGCCCTAGACGCGCCGATCTCCGTTATTGAGCTCGTTTCAGCGGAAACCCGCTGGCACTGATTGGTGTCACATTCGATGCGGGTGCTGCGATCTCAATCAGGGCCTTGCGAGAGAGTTCGTCGGCATGGTCCGCAATGTGCCGGCTATATGTGCGTTCGATCATGACGACGCTGGTGTCATGGTTGACGGCGACGACGCGGATCGGCACGCTGGCGAGCAATTGGCGAACGATGTTGGAATGGCGCAGAGCATAGAGCGTAGCGCCATCAATTTCTGCGAGGCGCTTTTCGCGCTCTTTCGGGTCCTGAAATTCCTTCTCGATGCGCTCTCGCACCGCGGTGATTACGCTATCAAACGGCTCTCTGTGCCCAGACCTTGGCCAAGGTTCTTTGCCGGCACGGAGGAGTAGTGGCGCGTTGCCTGGTCGGTTGGCTCCAAGCTGCCGTAGGCGCAAAGCCAGGGCAGCGGTGATCGGCACCGGCCGGCGAAAGATTTTCTTGCTGCCGCGACCTTTTCTGCTGCTTGGCAGCATCAAACGCGGATCATGTCGGTCGCCTTGCACGTCCTGCACCTCGAGCCTAGCCAGTTGGCTCACGCGGGCGCCTGTTAAAGCGGCAAGCTCGACCAGAAGGCCGAAGGTTTGATACTTAGGCTTGTAGAGTTCTTCGACCTTGTAAGCCGCTTCGACGATTAACCTCACGACGCGATCTACGAGAATGACATTGCGCGATTGCTCTACATCACGCAAAGCTTGGAGGCCGGCTTCCCAAGGTCGGCGAGCGACCCGTTCATCGTGATCGGCAATTAGGTTAAGTGCAGCCCTTAGACAAGTAGCGGTGCGGTTGACCGTCGAGGGGCTGACCTTTTTTCCAAGGTCATCTCGCCACCTCTTTAGCTCACCGGCCTTAAGCGAACTTAACGTCTTGCCAAGTATCTCTTCGCTTAGATGAAACCTAACGCGCGTGACGTTGCCCGTATCGCCGCCGCGCGTTTTAAGATCCTTCTCGTAGGAATCTAGCGCGTCCCTAACTATCGCTGGCTTGGTATCACCGGCCCATTCTTTTGCTTTGGCATCCGCAGCGTGGAGCGCCTGCTTGTAATTTAATACTGCGGCACCGTCGGCATCCGCGTAATCATCCGCGATGCCTAGCCGCAGAGTTCGATCCTTGCCATCCGACGCGAGACGTACAATCCAAACCCCGGGCCCCTGGTTACGCCGGTAGAGCAAGATCACACCCGGGGTCGCGGTGGGGGAGCTATAGGGCTTCTTGCGAAGAGCGAGCTTCTCTAAGCGCGCCGTCCTGGTTTCGAGTTTCGCCGATCGTACCGTGCGAGCCATCCCACGCTCCCAATGAACGTCCGATCTAGGAGTATCCCAACAGTGTCCCAAAGGCAAGGGCGGACTAAGCCAGATATGACGGGATGCGTCTAGACTATTAAGATTATGAAAGAGAACGATAATCTAGACGACATAGAACGTGCGGGGACATAGGTGGAATGTTCCAATTCGTTCCCGCCGCCGCATCATGGCGGCGGCGCAAGTGCCGCTTGATGACGTGATAGAAATCAAATCGAAGCCATAATGGATGAGGCGGCAACTGGTATGGCATTAGCATCGACGCGTGGCTCAAGTTGAATGGCAGACATTACCGCTCAAGTAGGAAGGCCAAAAAACTCTAGAACGACTGGCGCATCTTCTTTTTTGATGCCGTCGGCAATGCCTGGTTCCTCACTGATCGAGCAACCGCGTATCCCCAATCCCGTCGGCGCCGTTTAGACGCGCCTTCCTGAGAGCACCAAGGCCGGTTCCGGCCGGCACAGCAGGGTAAACACGGCGCCGGGCAGGGCATCTTCGATTGTGACCCCGTAGCCATGAAATTTGGCGATTGCTGCGACCAGGCTTAGTCCCAGGCCGCCGCCATCGTCGTGCCGCGACGGGTCGAGCCGATAGAAGCGCTCGAAAATGCGCTCGCGTTGGGGCACAGGAATCCCCAGGCCGGTATCGGCGACCCGAACTGCCGGACCTCCCGGAGTTGCAATTGCGGCGAGGTGAATCTGCCCACCCATGGGCGTGAATTTGATCGCGTTTTGCACCAGATTCGCGATCGCCTCCAGGATCAGGCCGCGATCCGCGGTGATCGCCAGGCCAGGAGTGCCAGCGACGTCAAGCGCGATGCCGGCGTCTTCGGCCAATGGCTGGTAAATCTGTCCGACCTCTTCCACCAGTGCCGCGAGATCAAACCTCGCGACGCCGCCGTGACGGCGTCCTGCCTCGATTTCACCGATGCGTAGCAGCGTTGTGATCATCGAGAGCGTGCGGTCCAGTTCGACCACCGCCGTGTCGGCGATCTCGCGCAGCTCATCGGCGGGGAGGGCGGCTTCTTTCGCGCGTGCCAAACGGTCGCGCAGCCGCGCGAGCGGCGCGCGCAAATCTCGCGCGATGTCGTCGCCGGCACCTTTGACGCTGTCTAGCAGGCGACGGATCTCGTCAAGCATCAAATTGACACCGCGCGCCAGCCGGTCGAAATCGTCGTCCGTGCCGCGCACCGGTAGCCGTTCCCGCAAGTCGCCGGATAGAATCCGTTCGGCCGATTGGTGGACCGACTTCACCCGTCGCTGCGCCCGCCAGCTGACGAAGGCGCCGGCCGCAATGGAAAGGAGCAGGGCCGGAATCACGCCGAGTTCCGAGCCCGCTCAACACGATGCCGCCGAGCGTATTGAGCGCATCGACGTTGCGCCCCACCACTAGAATGTTGCCGCTCGGCAGGCGACGGCCGACGGCGCGGGCAGCGCCAAGCCCGAAGGTGCCGGTCTCGACCGAGACAGTGTCGAGCGCATGGGCGCGCCCGTCGATCGGCAAATCGGACGGCAACGCCGCGAGATTGCCGATTAGCAGCCGACCGTCGGCGTTGAACAGCACTGCAAAGGTTATGCGGTGCAAATCCCCCAGATTGCGTAGCGACACTGCCTGCTCGATCTGCGATCGGGTTTGCCCGGCGATCAGAGCTGCATCGGCGACGAGGAACCGGTCGATGCGCTCCGTTTCGCGCGTTTCCGTCTGCCAATAAATGAAGGCGAACAGAAGGATGACCGACACCGAGAACATGACCGCGAATGACGCCGCGAGTCGAAACACGGTGGTGCGGAGGAAGTCGGGAACGCGGATCATATGTTCCTTCCGCGGCATGGGTTGCGACAAAAATGCCACACTCGGAATTCTTCATATCTTTTCATTAATTTGAAACAAAACACTAACGCAGCCGCAACCTCGCGCCTCTATCCCACAACCTGAAAGTCGGAAGCCGCATGGCTAACCGATCCGCTCGACAGAACGGGGGATATTGAATGCTATTGAGGCACATCCTGGCCGGAAGTGCGGCATCAGTTGCGTTGCTCGGTCTCACTGCTGGCGGGGCGAATGCCCAAACCAGCAAAGTTGAGCAGCTCGAAAACCAAATTCAGAACATACAGAATAATTATCAAAGCCAGATCCAAAACCTACAGTCTCAGATCGACCAACTCAAAGAACAGCAGCGTCAAGAAGCGGCAGAGGCCGCCGCCCAACGCCAGCAGCAAGCGCAGGCCGAAGCGGAATATAAGAAAGCCAGCTCCGGTCTAGGCGGTACCTATCACATCGGCGGCGTTACGCTGAAAATCGGAGGCTTTATCGAATCGGCCAGCATCTTCCGGTCGAGCACGCAGACCTCGGATGTCTCAACCGGCTTCGGTACCGCCGTGCCGTTCGGCTCCAGCCAACAAGCCCATCTCTCGGAATTCCGCGAGAGCGCACGCCAAAGCCGGTTGTCGTTGTTGGCCTATGGTCACCCTGACGATGTGACCAATTTGTCGGCCTATTGGGAGTCCGACTTTCTCGGTATGGGCTCGACAGCGAACTCGAACCAAAGCAACAGTTATAACCTCCGTCTGCGACAGGCCTTTGCGGAATATGACCGCAAGGACTGGGGATTCTCAGTGGTAGGCGGCCAGGCGTGGAGCTTGGCCACGCTCTATACCTCGGGCCTATACCCACGAAACGAGGCCGTGCCGCTGACGATAGACGCAAACTATAACGTCGGCTTTAACTGGCTGCGTGTCCCGCAAATGCGCTTGATCGAGAATTTCGCCCCGGGTTGGTGGGGCGCGGTTTCGTTTGAATCCCCCCAGGCGGTGAACATCAACAATTCTCTACCGACCGCGGCGACCCCCGGCGTTCTCCCCTCGGGCGATGTGGTCACTGGTTTGCTCGGCGGCAGCGGTGGGTTGCTCGGCGGCGAAGGCAATACCCAGACCTATTCCCTTGATGCGATGCCGGATATCATTGCCAAAGTAGCGGCAGAACCCGGTTGGGGTCATTTCGAGCTTTATGGCATCGCTCGCCAATTCCGCACCAACGTGGTCGCGGGGCCGATCTTGGTCCAGGGCCATCAGACAGCTCTAGGTGGCGGCGTCGGCGCAGGCGCCGTGATGCCGGTTCTGCCTAAAATGGTGGATGTGACTGCATCGATGCTCTGGGGCAACGGGATCGGCAAATATGGCGCCGCGCAGCTCTCGGACTTCACCGTCAACCAGACTGGCCAGCCGTCGCCAAACCGCGAAGTCACCGGGTTGATCGGCATCATCGGCCACCCCACTCCGGTCGTCGATCTCTATACCTATTGGGGTATCGAGCACGACTTCTCGAACTCCTTTAATAATCTCGCCGGGACCCAACATTTCGGCTTAGGCAATGCGGGCTACACCAACGCCTACGCAGCCTGCACGTTCGGTACCTTCACAGCCGTCGGCGGCGCGGCGGTGGCCGGCTGCAATATCCAACAGGCAATGGAAGCCCAAATCGGCGGCTGGTGGAATTTCTATAAGGGCTCGTTTGGCCGCATGGCTTTGGGTGCCTCTTACGCCTATCTCAAGCTGGACACTTTCCCCGGAACGACGGGTACCCGATCTCGGAAGCAACAACATCGTCATGCTCAGCTTCCGCTATTATCCTTTCTAACGCTTCATTCTATTCGTGTGAACGGCCCGGCCTTGCCGGGCCGTTCTTTTTCCAGGGCTAGCGCAACAGTTCGTAGGCGCCGCCCTTCTCCAAGGCACTGCGGTAAGCGGGCCGGGCGTGAATGCGGTTGAGCCAGTCCCAGGTCTTGGGTCGCGATTGGTTGAGCCCGCCGCGCGCCGTTGCGGCTTCGAGCGGAAAACTCATCTGGATATCCGCGGCGGTAAGATCGCTGCCGCAGAAATAGGGGCTCTCCGCCAATTTGCCTTCGATGAAATCGAGATGAAGCTTGATCTCTGGGTCGATAAATCTGTCGCGCAAGGTGCCGGCGATACGCCGCGCTACCGGCCGCGCGAACCATGGTACTTGTGGACCGGCGATCTGGCCGGCCAGCAACTCGACGAGGAGCGGCGGCATCAGCGAGCCCTCGGCGTAATGCAGCCAATAGGTATATTGGAGGCGCTCTTCGGTACCGGTTGGCGGCACCAGCCGTTCATTGCCGTAGACATCCACCAGATATTCGGCAATTGCGCCCGATTCCGCGATCGTCTTGTCGCCATCGACGATAACGGGCGACTTGCCGAGCGGATGGATCACGCGCAAGTCGGCTGGCGCGCGCAGCGAGGGCTGTCGTCGGTAAAATTCGATCGTGTAATCGAGGTCGAGTTCCTCCAACAACCAAAGTACGCGCTGGGAACGTGAGTTATTGAGATGGTGAACGATGATCATGGCTTCGTGCCTGATTAATCAATTATTCCAATTACTTATAAAAATATTACCAGTCTATCCACATGCCTATCCATGTTCGACGCCAAATTTTATAATTTTTGGAATCGACTTTCTTCATAGGAAATTTGGGGAGTCGATTGTGCCGGAGAATTCTATAATTTTTATAGAGGCGGGAATTTGGGGATTATGTCCACGTCCGAGGGCTGCTTGCTATAGCTCAAGTACCTCATGGAACCGCAGAACCCGACTACCCCCGGTAGGAATGCCCTATTAGCCCGAAAAGGAGTCTCTTTAGGCTACCGGTGGGATAGGCTTAGCCAAGCCGAGCAAGCAGTCGAGCAACTGATGTAGGATGCCATGTCGTGCCGCGCGGTGTCACCATGCCTCTGGCGTTCAGCTCATGGGCTATCATGCGCACGCTGGTAATGCCGCTGGCCTTGATGTCATCGATCACTGATCGCAGTTCTACCGCCCGCTCCTGAGCCTGATGGCGTACAGCCTCGACTGCTTGTGGCTGATACCGGCCGCGTAGGTGAGATGCACCATTAGGGCCACCAAGCTTCACACCACGAGCCTTGGCCGCTGCAAGTGCTGCTTTGGTGCGCTGGCTGATCATCTTGCGTTCGGCCTGGGCGATCACGGCCATGATACCGACAACCATCTCGTTGGCTTCGGGCATGTCTGCTGCCACGAATGGAACTCCTGCCTTCTGCATACCAAGCAGGAAATGAGCGTCACGCGATAGACGATCTAACTTGGCGATTACCAGCTTGGCGCCAGTGACTTTACAAAGGTGGAGTGCCTTGGCTAGCTCCGGACGATTGTCATCACGCTTGCCGGACTTAACTTCCTTGAACTCGCGGATCAGATCCCAATTGCCACCATTCAGGAAAACTGTGACTGCCTCACGCTGAGCTTCTAAACCCAACCCTGAACGCCCCTGCTGTTGCGTCGATACCCTCAAGTACGAAACGAATTTGCCGGTTGCCATCTGGTGTACTCCAACATTCGTACGAGCGAACGAAGGATTGTGTACACTCATAAACCAGACATAGCAAGAGGTGAATTTGATCGTTAGTTAAACCGGCTTCGGCAACTTGGTGTCACGAACCCATCTTGGTTCTAGCCAGCCTTCCATGGCCTGTAGTCGCGTTAGCCCGGCAATCACGTTTTCGGCTTCGCTGATGTTCGTGGGAGTTTCTGGGAACTCATTGAACGCCTTGCCGCTCTCCACCCAGGCATCAACGGCTTTGTGATATGTCTCGACGGCTTCAGTCCGCCGCTTCAGCTGCTGGCGCTCGGCGGTGTTCAGCTTTTCGGGATCGAACCGGCTCGATGCCAGATCTGTAGGATATTCGGGGCACGGGACAGCATAAGACTCGTAGTACTCGCGTCTCTTCAGCCATGCCTCGGGCCCAGTGCCTTGAGGCGCACCTTTCATCCGATCCGCGTGCCAATGCAGCATAGCCTTGACGTGCTTGGCGAGCAGGTGTTCGGCCCCAAGATCCGGTTGCGCACTGCCAAGGGTTTCCAGCTCGGACAAGCGACGATCAAGATTTTGAATAGGCATCAGGATTCCTCACGTTTCGCGCGCCACTTGCGCATGTACTCGCGCATATACTTGCGCTTGATCTCGAACATGCCGGCTATGGTTGCCCCTTCATCGGGCGTCACTATCCCGCTGGCAACGCCTTCAATAACACCAGCTACCGCTTTGGCTATGTCATTGGCATTGTTCATCTTGGGCACGTTGAAGGTAACGGGCCTGCTCTTCACGGCCGGAATAATCCGATCTAGCAATACCTTTGCGGCAACCATGTCGCCGTCTAACGCCTTCTGAACCACCGATCCGATGACAGCCTCGAGCTGGCCTTCGATCATCGATTCAGCAATTCGGATGCGTTCCTGAATCTTAGCGGACATGATTCTGGTTGTTCTTCACGCGGCCACCGGGATTACCGGATTGGCCCTTAACAACAAAACGTCCTTTGATTGCCGGCTTGACAGGCACGACTGCGCTCAGCTCACCCCCTGTCTCACCACCATTATGTGCAATCTGCACACTTTCTCCCGCGTGAGATGGCACATTTCCGTCATTTTCTGTTACAGGGCCAGCAATATCATGAGTTTCTGCTGAGGTTACTTCGATCCCATCGTCAGGAATGCCTTGAGGTTCAGATGGAGTTTTGCCTGTTGCTTTGCCCTTCGATGCCATCAGATTGCCTCGTTGGTAATTGTCGCCGTAGAACCGCTTTTGTCTCCAGACAGGGAAATGTACCCCTCAGCGGAAATGACCTCGTCTTCGGCCTTCCCCGCATGTTCCGTGATGCCATCTTCGCGGGATTCATACTTCGCCTCGAGAATTGGCTGCTTGGCGCTTTCCCTTACCGTCCTGCCAGCGACTTTATGGAGGGATCGGATATGCAGCATTGGGCGCCCATTTTCACCGATCACTGTCATCGGGCCATCAGGACATCCGGCATCTACCAATTCACGGCATAGGGCATGGCTGGCGCCACTCCGACTCTTGGCTTCGAAGATGACGCCGCTCCACTGACAACTTGCGCACCATAGAGCGCAGCGATCCTCAGTCGGATTCCCGGCACAGATCATTATGGCCGTAATCATGGGCGCTCACATACGTCGCGGCCGGTTGTTGCCACGATGCTGGGCTCGCGGTTCGCCAACCAATTTTCAATGGCCGACAGCCTCCACCCGACTGCACGAGGGCCAATCTTGATACGGCGCGGGAATGTGCCGGCTATCTCGTGGAGGCGGATCGTGCTCTCGCATAGCCCTATCAATTCACATAGTTCCGGCTTGCGGATTACTCGATCCATCATCCTAGGCGGCCTTGAGCTGTGGAAGTGGTAAGCCGTAGTGCCAGCGCTGCTCGGCTATTTGGGCGAGATTTTCGTTCGAGAGCTTTGGCGTTAGAGGCTTGGCTTTAGCGAAAGACGGTACACGCATAATGACTGCAATCCCTGCTGTTTCGATGACTCATTATCTCACAACACCAATTAATAGTCGTGTAAGAGCCTGGGCCTATGTGTCAAAAACCACAATCAATGCCGTCTAGCATCCGCAATGTGCCTTCCGACGCTGAGCGTGTTTTTAGCCTGGGTAACGTGCCGCGATGACTAGCCTTGTTCTTTGTTTGTTCTCCTGACTAAAGTCGAGGGATGCGCAAGCGGACACCCCATGTCGGAACGATAGGCGACATCATCGCCAACGATCTGAAGCTGTGGATTTCGTGCAACGTCAAAGGATGCGTCAACACCAGGATCGTAGATCTGGAAGCGCTATGCCGCGAACATGGCCCAAATTATAGCGTTGCTGACTTCGTGGCTCAGAGTCGGTGCAGCAAGTGCGGAGCGAAGTGGCCGAATATAAGCGTTCAGGTGGCGGCGAATTATACCGGTGGAATGCAGAGGTAACGTGTGATTGGATGCGGCGCCTCTATCGCGGTAAATTCCTGGGTAGGACTGGAGGCAAAAACAATGACAGACATCCTCATCGAGGCTGACGAATTGGCTGCATTTCTCAAATTGGATCAGGCATGGCGCAACCAATTGTCGCCAGAAAAATTGGCGCGAATAGGCGAATATCAAACGATCTGGTTACACCGCAGCCGGGCGAGCACGAGCCACATTTCGAATTAGAGAGGCCACCAAAGTTGCCAGTCTATGTTCACGAGGAATTTGTGGATTTTCTGCACGAGAGGGGATTCCCGTTTGAGGTAATTTCAATTTAGGAAATCGGTGCGGCATGTGTGGGCTTGGTGGCCGAACATCTCTGTGAGGGTTGAGCCCATCTATACGGGTGGGATGCGCTGATCAATCGCGGCACTCAGTGGTTGGACGCCGCTTGCCTTGGTGGCAGGTTATCTTCCGGGATGGATCGCCGGAGGTAGGATGGCTCGATCGTCGAAGATGGGGCGGAACAAGCTCAAGCCAAAGAGCGCAGCACCACCGTTTAGGCTTACGGCGTCCGATTCAGAGGAGCCACCAACGCCAAAATGGCGACAACACTGGGCTCGCATCCGACGCAGGCTCTTCCCTCCGACTGGCGGGGGCAACCCTTAGTCAGGTTTGAGATTGCAGTTGCGGACACTTCCCGAAAGCATCGCTGAAGGTTGCCGATCCACACCGGCGGGATGAGGTGAGGCCGTGAACCCAATAACAACCTATCACGGGAATGAATCGAGCTGGCCGCCGTATTGCCGAGCGACTAGCCGAGCGATTGGTTGGCGGCGATGGGGGCTGCTGCTGCTCGCTTCAATGCATCTTCCAACCGTCTGATCAATGGCAATAACGTAAGATCGCGCCAGCGAGGATCGAGTTGGGTGTCACTTAGATATCTCTTCATTGTTTCGAGCGGCAAAATGCGATGATTCACGAATGCAGGCAAACGCAAACATTCATCGCGTGCGACATAGTAGAGATCGTGAAGGATCGACTGAGCGCGTTTGCGAGCTGACAAATCGAGCAATTCATTGACAAAACACTCCACCACCACCATGGCGGCGCGTGCTTGACCAACCGAAAAAGTATCTTCTCTATGAAGGGTATTGATGTTCGACAGCCGACTTCGAAGACAATCCAGAGGATCTAGCAATAGAATCTGGATCTGCCGCTTAAGCTCAGGCGAATACCCTTCGATCGTCACAAAGTTGTTCTTTATCGAACGATCTTCGACGCCAAGAACGCCGCTCATAAAATCAATACGAATTCTACGACTTTCCAGCGTCGTAACCACGACTGCAGCATTAGGCGTTGCATCATCTATATCCGGGACGAGCACGTCCCCATTGAGAGCAGCCGCAAGGCGTTCAGGAGCACGATCGTTGATGAAAAAATCGATGTCCTTGCTGGTGAATGGCTCAAACGCTTTAAGACGGCCATCCTTCGGAAGATAGTGAAGTGCCCAACGGTTCAGACACTGGCCACCGATCAAAATGGCCTCAGTCTCGTGAACGATGTCGAGAATCTTTAGGACTTGCTCGTCAGTGAGATGATCATTATCGGGCATGTTGCCCGAGCTTACGATGCAACGATCCTGCGACGGCCAAGCGCAACAATATGAGAATCTTCGAGCCGGAGAGATCCAAAAAAATCATTCTCCCTGGCCAGATCGTGGCGGCTAATCTTGCCTTGCTGGAGGCGTGCCATATCGCCTTCGCGACTGGCCTGCTTCTCGTCAGCGCGTCCACTTAAGTCGGCAATGACAAACTCACGAACCTGGGGCTTTCTACGCATCCTAGAATGCCTTGATCCTATGCTACCTAATACGGACAGACTGGATTACACCAGAATGGGTTTAGCCTCAAGCATATCGATTGAGGATGAAAAGTTGACTAAAAATGTAGTTATTCCGCCCAAGAATCAAACCCTTATTCCTTAATCCAACTCTCTATTCCCAACTCCACGAACGGCGTGCCGTGGGCTTGGATAGGCTGCCATGCCGCGCGCAGTTGAGGCGCGAACGGCATGATGATGTCCATCGCATACGGCATGATGATCATGATGGGCATGGTAATCATGATGCCCTTTGGCGTTAAGGGGAAACGGAATCAATGGACACCCGCAAGGCAATGATCGGTGCGACTTTGTTTGCGTCTGTGGCTGTATCGGCAATGGCAGACACCACCGCAGCGGCCAGTGGACATTAAAGATAGGAGTCCAATCCGTCGCTTAGTGGCTACACAGAGAAGCGGCCAATACCGTGGTGTGTGTGATTGGCGCAGCTGTCGGGCTGGCGTTGGTAGTCATGGGTGCAACAGGTTTTGCGCACGGCTAGAAGGAAGTCCAAGCGCAGGGCACACAAGCCATGATGAATGTCCTGCTGTTAATCATCGTCTTCTTGGCAGGGATCTTGATTTGCGTCTGGATAGCAGACGAAGCGCAAGTCATGAGACACCGTTCGATCCTTCCGTTGGCGATTGCCGCATATGCCGTCAGCCGCCCGAGTCCAGCTGAGGCTACCACGCTCGCTCGACTGGGTGACGTAGCGTATCGGGCTGGCTGTGGGGTGGCTGGCCTGCTGGGGATCCTGGGCGCATGGTGGGCGATATTCGGGCATGGTGATCGCTCGTCCGGCGTGATCTTGGTATTCACGCTTGCTGTCTTGATTTGGCCTCGCCGGCCGGGCCATTAGGTGCGTCCCAAGCAGAAATGAGCAGGCTACGTGCAGCAAGAGTGGCAGATTCGGCTGTAGGACGCCTACACAGATATCAACCTCAGGAAACTTATTATGTCGCCGGAAGAAGACGCACGCTCAGCGATGTCCGTCCTGGAGCAATCGAAACTGACACCCATTAAATCAATCGAGAAGATGCTCCAGTACGCAGCGGCTTTCATCTTTGTGATGCAGGACAAGCTTATCGCGCTTGATTGTTCCAGCCCTGACATTCAGCGGAATATCTCGCAAGCGTATTCAGGGTTCGCGTTGGCGCAGAAGAGTGTCGAAGCCCTCAAGGAGGAACTAGAGCGATTGCCAAAGCGGCAGAACCCACGCCTTTGTTAGCTGGGCGGCGGCATTATCTAGCGCGAGGTACACGTCTGATCTGGTGAGGCAACGGCTTGCTGCCAGTTAGGGCCAAGCTCAAATCTTGCATCTAAGGCGTCTGCAGCCTGCGGATCGCCATTCTTGAACATGTTCACGATCAGCGCTTTTCGATGATGGCCAGCAACAATGGGAAAGCCGCCCGAATAAGTCGTTGTTGATGATGCGTTTCCGGTTGCCATGTTCCCTTGCACGTGAACCGAACCCACAGTGTTCGTTTGAGCCACAACTGGTGTTGTCGCAACCACGCGCACGTTATTTTGGTAGTCGGCATTGACGATAACGAAGCGATCATATCCCCTGCGTATCGTCTCAACGGCTGCTCGCTGAAAGGCCGCTCCCTGCGCTCCCGCCTCTCCACACACCGGAGCGGCATGCGCTGATATTTTTCGACAGTATCTTGAGCAAGCGGCATGACTGACGTTCGAACGCATCCGGAGATCAACAGAGCTACAGCGAGGGAAAAACTATATTTAATTCCGATAGCAATTCCGATCATCCACTCATACTTGGCTTTTTGTCTCGCGCTCATAGCCACAAGACGCGGCAAGCAATCAGTCTATTGAACCGCTCAGCGCTGAACGCCAAGTATCGATCTATTAACAGCGCGGTAGGATCGATTAACTGCCAAGCCACCAGCAAGAGTCAGGGGCGACGCGTTACCACCGAACATCTGCCAACAATCCACGAGCCAAACATGTGCAATTTCTATGCGCGATACCGAGAACTGAGAAATCTCCAAGCTGCATTTAAATTCCTCGAACAGCCTAACGATCCGCCGCGCTATGTAGTGCGGCCTACTGATACCGAGCGCGTCATCGCGGTAGGAAAGGACGGACAGCGCCATGCAGTGCCGATGCGCTGGGGCCTCGTGCCATGGTGGGCGAAAGACGTGAAGGTGGGCTTCACCAGTTTCAACTATAGGAGCGAAGAGTTCACCAACAAGCCCACTTTCTCGGAGCCCTGGGAACGTGGCTATCGCTGTTTGGTGCCGTGTGATGGCTTCTTTGAGTTCACAGGCGAGAGGGGCAATAAACAACCGTGGCTATTTAAGCCGAATAACGATGCGATCATGGCGCTCGCTGGCCTATGGGAGAAGTGGCGTGGCCCGAAGAACCAGCCGCTCAGTGATCCGCTGTTGTCCTTCAGCATCGCGACATGCGAGCCGAATGCAACTGTAGCTCCATATCACAATCGAATGCCGGTATTGTTCACAAAGGAAACAGAGTGGGACGCTTGGCTTAAACCTGATGCATCGCATGACGAACTGAGGCGGCTATTACAGCCCGCAGATAACGATTTGTTAGACGCTATCCCGGTAAGTCGCGATCTATTGCGTGTGAAGGAGCCGGGGCCTGAACTGTTAGCAAGAGTGACGTAAACTCAACAAGGCCGCCAGACAGAGCAATTCAACGATTTGGTGTTGGCCTGTTGTTTACCATAGCGGCCTTGATATGGCTTCCCAGCAGCGCGATTAGATGCGTCCTTCGTGGCGGCCCGTGCCGCGTCTCAGGTTATCGAGCGTCCAACTTTGAGAACGTCAGGAGTGAGCGGGAATGCGTGGGGTTCTTCATGGTGCAATGATCGGTGCAGTACTCGTGGCTGGAAGCAGCGTCAATGCATTCGCCCTCGGCCCTGCCCTATACATCGATTGCGCCACGTATGAAACAGGAGTCCTTACGGCAAGCGTCGCTCCGCCGCAGACAAAGGGCGTGGCGCAAGGGATGGTGGATGGACTTACTAATTATGCTCTTGGCATAGCAACAGCCGAAGAAATGCAGCACGCCCCCGTGAATGACGTTCCCATTAGCATCGTTGAGGCTCAGCAATGGTTAGTGTCATATTGCAACAAAAACCTCAAAGACAATATGACGCAGGCTGGCCTCGCCCTATTTCGCGCGTTATATCCTGAGTTGCGATGACATCGATCTGGGGCAATCGATACAGGTGGAATGCGCGCCACGCATTCTCGATAGCGGTGAGTTCCCAGCGATTGACGCGGACGATGCAAAAATAGTGCTCGCCGCCGTCATGAAGAACATCAAGAACACAGGGCACACTAAGCCCGATGCAATCCGGCTGCTCGATCCGGGTGGGCAAGAGATTTGGCGTGCTTTCCTGCTCATGCCGGACAGAGCATAAAATCATCGGGCGGAATGCGATATGGAGCCGCAGGACGATGACTGTCTTTCTTTCGACGATAATGGGATTTGTTGGTGGAGTGGGAGCTTGGTTTGCCACACGATTTGTCGCGGCGCCATTGGCAGATTTCTACGCGATCAGGACTGAGGCAGCGCAGGCATTCCACTTCTATGCCAATGTTCTCGGTGTTGAAGGAATCACGGGCGCTCGCGAGCAAGGACGTGTTGAATTTCGCCGCCTTGCTGGGCGTCTCGAGGCATTGGACGCGACGGCTGTAACCCTGCTGCACTGGTACTTTCGACGGTTCAAGTATGACTTGGCCCTAGCGCACTGGTTTTTCAAATGCGCTTTCTGGCAACCGTCAAGGCCCAGAGACAATTGTGCAAATCGTGAAGGCACGAAAAGGACTCAAATTGCCGGTTGATAACAGCCATCTCGAAATCTACGAGAGGATGGGGCGCCTAGAGGGAGCAACGCTTTAAGTTCGCTTAGCCAATCTAAGCCGCCCGCATCTTGATCATTTTAGCTAACGGGTGCTTGACGACATGGTTACCGCTTCGGAACAATTCCAAGCTCTGGAACAGATACAGGGCATGGCCCGAACCTTTTGATCTGACGGGAATACGTGATGCAGTGTGAGTTCGCGCGGTTTTTGATGGCAGTGGGTGCACGATAATTGATGGACGAGAAGCTGACGGGGAGCGGCTGACAAGCAGCGATTGAGGCCGGGATCGTTTTCTGGTTTCCCTTTCCCTGCGATCCTATAGGAACGGGAAGCGGGAATGGGTCCGGCTCGTAGCGTCGCGAGCGCGCTCGGCGAGTCCGGCTGGGGATATGACGCTGCTCCCGCGGAGCAGCTTGGACAACGCTGGCGCGTTGCCCACATCTCCACAGCGCCACGACATCAGGCGGCTCATCGCAATGATTTATGATGCCGGAGGGGCAGCACTTCCCCCTTGGGAGGGATCGCGATGTTCTTCACTGTCGGGTCCGGCTCATCGTTTTCCGGTTTCCCTTTCCGCGCGATCCTATAGGAACGGGAAGCGGGAACGGGTCATACGGCGCCTTATGGCTGCGCGGCGGCGGGTTGATAGCCGGCGGCGGATTTCGTCACGCGGCCGTCTGCGACGAGCGCGGCCAGAGCCTGGCTGACGTCGCCGGTTCGTGCATGCACGATATTGCGGATTTGCTTCTGGGAGAGAGGCTCCCCCGCCTGGGCGAGGACCTTTTCGATGCGTTCCCGACAGGACGGCCGAGCGGGGGCGGGAGCCGTTTGTTGATCGACGATTTCCAGAACCGGCGGATCCTCCCTGAGTGCCAGCGGCAACCAGCCTCGGCCCGGAGCGGCGCGATGCTCAACGCTGAGCTGCAGCTGCCCGGCGATGCGACGCATGTAGAGGTTTGAATCACCCCAGGCATGGAACTCGGACGAGCCGCGCAGGGCCTGCCCGCCACGCTCGTGGGCGGCGCCCTTGCGGGCATGATGGACGAGCGCGACAGCGGTATGAAGGTCACGCTGCAGGTGGCGCAGGTAGGCGAGGAGCGGAGCGACCTCGGCGGCGGCGTTTTCGTCGATGCAATGCAGACGAACGAAGGGGTCGAGCACGAGCAATTTCGGCTGCAGCTGGGCGACCGTTGCGGCCAGCGCCTGTCGATCGTCGTGGTGATCGAGCCGGAGCGTGGGCACCGTGATGAGATGGACGTCGAGGCTTTCGAAGTCGACGCCGGCCACGGCGGCAATTCCCTCGAGGCGCCGGCGCACGACGAGGGCGGCATCTTCGGCGGCGAACAGCAGTACGGGACCACGCTGTCCGGCCGGGAAGCAGCGCAGGCAGGGGCTGCCGGAGGCGACGGCGACGGCAAGATCGAGCGCCAGGAAGGACTTGCAGCACTTGGGTTCCCCGCCGATGATTCCGACCGCCTGAGCACTCCACAGGCCTTCGATCAGCCAGCTCGGCGCGGAGGATGGAGCGGCTGCGAGCTGCGCGGCGCGCAAGGTTGGCAAGGGTTTCACGGGCGTGCTCCGGCGCGCCGGAGCTTGCGGCCTTCGGGCGCGAACACCTCGAAGTAGAGCTTTTCGTCGAGCTGATGAAGCTCGCGCTCGGCCGCCACCGTCAACAGGTTGGAGGCAATCGTTGTCATTGCCCGGTAGTTACCGAGTGCGTGGTCGCAGATCGTGCTCTTGAGGGCCTCGGTCATCAGCGTGGGATTGCCTGCATGCTCGAGCAAGTGGGTCAGACAGGCGTTGAGTTCCTCGCCGGTGGCGGCGTCCATGGCGAGGCGCAGGCGAATGCGCGAGGCGAGAGGCCGCAGATCGTCGTGCCGCAGTTTCTCGGTGAGACGGTGGTCCCCGGCCAGGACCACGGTGAGCACGGCGCGAGAGTCGAACTCGGTGCTAGCGAGCAGGCGCAGTTCGGCAAGCGCCGAAGCCAGCAGCTCCTGGGCTTCGTCGATGAGCAGCACCGGACGCATCCCGGTTTCGTGCATGTGCGTCAACCAGCGTTCGCGCAGGGTCTTGAAGGTGGCCCAGCGGTTGTGCGGCCGAAGCTCGACACCGAACAGCTCCCCCAATTCGCGGTAGATGTCGGCCACGCGCGAGGACGGATGACTGAGCACGCCGACCACGAGGCCGCGCGGCCGCGCCAGGCGTCCGGCCAGCAGCCGCAATACCACGCTCTTGCCGCTGCCCGGCTCGCCGCTGATGAACGCGAAGCCACCCTCGCGCACCAGGGCATTCTCAACGCGCCAGCAGAAGCTGTCGATTTTCTTGCTGACAAGCAGCGCTTCGGCGGGCAGCTCGGGCGAGAACGGATTCCACTTGAGCCCGTAGAGCGCGAGCAATTTCATGCGTCTTCCTCCTCGCCGGGCAGATAGGGCGGTGGCAGTCCGGTTGCCGCAAAATCAGAAAGCATCTTCTTCAGCAGCGGCGCTATTCCACCCGCGGCCGGACGCGGCGCCTCGCCGGGCCTGGCAACCTGGCGCAACGCGGCGGCGTTGGCGCCCTTGTCGAGCGGATAGAGCGCGCAGAGAACGGCGCCGCTGCGCGGATCGATCAGGTCGACCCGGGACAGATCCCAGCGCGCATAGCGCACCCTCACCTCATGGAGGTGAGCCAACCGCGAGGGGATCTCGAACCGGCGACCATGCAGCGGGATGGTGCCGTCGGAGCGCCGCTGGGTGCGGGTGACCTCGATCTGGAAAGCCCGACGCACCCTGTCCGCCGCAGGACACTCACGTCCGACATCCGGCCCGGCGCGATAGCGTTCGAGGGGTGAGCAGCTCAGCTCCGCGTCGTGCCTGTGGTGATACTCCTGCTCGACCCATGCATGCGTGGCACGATTGAGGAAGCTGAGCGTGAGCTGGCCTACTCCTTCGAGCATGGCCATCAGCCGCGCTTCCAGGGTGCCCCACAGGCGCTCCTGCTTCCCATTCGCCCACGGGGTGTAAGGCAATGTCGGCTGGTGCAGGATGCCAAGCTCGTGCAGGCCGCTCCTGAACTCTTCGGCGATCATGGCGGAGCCATTGTCCGTCATGACGGAACGCGGGAGCATGCGACGCATCAGCGCCTGGCTGAAGCCGTGAACCAAATGCTCGGTTGTCTGGTCAAGGTACCATTGGATATGGCAGGCGAGCCGTGAGCGATCGTCGATAACGCACAGGCAATACGGCTTCGCCCATTGGCCTTGCGTGGTCACAACGTTCCGAGATCCCTCATGAAAGTCGAGATGCCAGAGCGCGTTCGTATGTTCCGCTTCGAAGCTGCGAACTTCACGTGGGGCAAAGTGTTGGTTCACCTCGACCCCACGGCGAAGCCGGCGCAGTCCGCGCGCCGCGAAGTAGCGGCACACAGTGGCATACGAAGGTAATTCCGCGGCGCCCAAGGCAGAACACAGGTTGTCGTAGTGCAATTGAACAGACCAGTTCGGATGCTGTTGGTATTGCGCCTCGATCGCGGCCATCACCGTGGGAGACAGCTGCCGGGATCGACCGGCATCGGCTCTGACCCGCGTGCGCAGCACCGCGACCGGGTCGTCACCGGCACCCCGGGCAGCGTAGAACCATCGTTCCAAAGTCGATACGCCGAACCGTATCGGCCGCCCGCCGACGGGATGCCGCCAGGTGCGCTCGCTCAACTCCTCCAATGCAGCCCGCAGCTGCCCCTTCGCCGGCGGGGCCGCAAGCAGTGGTCCGATGATCGCAAAGCGTAACCTCGCCCAGCGCTCGCGATCCCCTTTCCCTCGATCAGCCAAAGACCTCCCCCCGTCAGCCAGCGTCGCAGCACCGACGATCAGCAAGCAAAAAGGCTATCGGGGACGATCACATCATGCGATCACCATCCTCTGTGGGATTGCGAGCAGCGTTCAGGGTCCCTCGCTGAATGCGCCGGGAAACGGTCAACGTTTATGAAGGCCTGACGGTAAATACCGGCCCCTGAAGCGCCGCGTGCTAAGTCAACGTCGCTCGCTGAGCGGCGCGAGGAAGCGCAGAAGTCCCCGCAAGCGTGACGACAGATCCGCCCCCTCAAAACCCAGCAACAAGCTGGCCGGCAGCGTCGCGTCCTCGATCGTCGCCGGCTTGAACCGGCCGCGCTCGGCCTTGAAGAACGCGCTCTTGGCAAAGACCTCCGACCACCAGGTGCACCAGCGCTCAATCGTCCGCCTGGGAACCGCGATCCACCGGCTCAGCGTCTTCACCCGAAAGTCGGTCAGCCCGGTTTGCGCCGCGCAACTGAGAACCACCGCGAAGGCGACGTAGACACGACGGTCGAAAAAGCGAACCGACGGCGACGTATGACGTTTGCCGCACACCGAGCAGTCAAAGCTCAGCCGGTAGTTGAACTGCTCGGTCCACTCCGGCGGCATGCCACGCGGCTTGCGCGGAAAACTGTTCAGATGCAACGCATCGCCGCACCGAAGGCAGCCAGCGGCACGCATCTCCTCCGCCATCTCCGCGTCGGCACGCACCAAAAACTCAACGAACTTGGAATCCAGCAGGCTTGTGTGACACATTCGAGGGGTCTCTCTCGTCCTTGGAAAGCAAGAGAGGCAAGTCTACCCTCGGGGATCGCAAGATCCTCGAGGGGAGACCCCCTTTCCCCCTCAGATAATCCGCTCAGAACCCCCCAAATCTCCCTCAAGGAGCGTGCTCAGGCACAATGCAGGCAGGTGTGATTTCGGGCTCTCCGAAAATGTTCCTGTAGCTGACTGCAATCCAAAAGCCGACAAACCAACCTCCCTTCTCCACTGCGTCCCATTGGCCTATCTGCATACCAACAGGAACTTCAATAGACTTGCCTATACCAAGAGATGGGCCGTTCGGAACGGGGGTGGGCGTAAGCTCTGGCAGGGGATGGAGCGGTAACCTGCTGCCAACGAATTCTTGAACAAAGTAAATCTCGCTGGCGACGCTGTTGCCATCATTCGAAACTTTCAAACTACCGCGTATCAACATACTTTGCCCGGGCGCCATAGTGAGCGTCGGATTGAAATCTTCGATAATCAGGTGTGCGCTCGTGCTCGCCTCGGAATCCTTCAATTGCCGTTGCGTGGTTTCCCACTGCCGTTGCATGGTTTTCCATTGTCTTCTGGAATATGTAACGTAAGAAAACGTGAGAAAAACAATCGCGACTGTAGCAAGTGCAGTTATGATTCCGCTGTGCTTATCTATCGCACCCAGCTGGCGTTCAAGCCCACGCTGCTCGCGCAGGCTCCGCCACCTCCAACCGGTGCCAACTAATCTTCGCCATCGCACCCAGCTGGCGTTTAAGCCATGCCCACGCTGCTCGCGCAGGCTCCGCCACCTCCAACCGGTGCCAACTAATCTTTGCCATCTGCCTCTCTGAGTCCGTGCGAATGCCTTGAACGTGTCACAATTCGCGTAGTCAGGCCACGTGTACGGGCAGATTTTCGGACGTGGTGAACATTGCAGAGATTTAATGATTTAACCTTAACCCGAATCGTACCCATATACGATACACTGGATGTACGGAATATTGCCATTCATGCGATTCACCAAAAGCCCCAGGGGGAGCGCTGGATAGGGCTGATGGAGTTGGCGCTACCCGGCCATGGTTATGATACCGGAACAATGTCGAGCGGCTCGTTCGCTGCTCTCCTGGACGATGCAGGATTTGGCAGGCGCGGCGGAAGGCAGCCCTGACACCGTAAGGCGTTTTGAAGACGGCGAGACGCTGAAGCCCGAAACCGTAGCTAGGCTCCAGCGTGCGCTAGAGCGTGGTGGCGTTGTGTTCAAGTCGAATGGTGATGGCCCTGGCGTCCACCTAAAACGGCGGCGCAAATGAGCAACGCCTTTGTGGCCGTCTACCGCGATAAAACTGGCATCAAGCACAGCGTGCCGTTTGAGAGACTCGATAACGCGATGAGCTTCCTGCGGGCACGCATCGAACGGATGCAGGACGTCCTGAACGGGTTGGAACCATCGAAGAATACGAGCCGGTGCACCAGAAGCCGAAGACGCTAGCCGAATGCTACGAGGTGCGGCTGGTGCCCTGCGTCAAGCTTGAAGAAGAGCGTCAGACGTAAGGAGAGACGGAGTGAGTGCAGATAGGAAGGGCATGCTGCATTGCGTGGCGTGCGGGCTTGCCGGAGAAGAGGTAGAACCGCCGGCCAACAAGAAACACGGATTTGCCTACTGGGTATCAGCTGGCGCAGCTGCGCTAGTGGCTGGCGGCTTGCTGTTCGGTAGCGCCATGGCCCATGGACAGACACAGACAGAGATGGAGAGATTCCAGAGAAATCCGGGAGATTATCAGGCTCTAGTGATTGGTACCCCAGGGAATGATTTTGCCGCTCTTGGCCTTTCCGTTGGTGCCCCTTTTGATACCCTTGTCTCCTGTCAACAGTGGGTTGGAGACTATCGTAACTTTCAGGAAAAAAACGCAAACATTCATGATCCTAAGCTCACCCCAGATGCTTACCAGATCGCCGTGTTGGAGTGGGATAAAGATGCTCGCTGGCTTCAGGGCTTCATGTCCGGTGTTAACTACGCCTATGCCGGGAAGGGTGCGAGTGCCTATGTCGGAAGCACCAAGAACGAGGCTCAGCTAACTGATGCGGTAACCGCCTACTGCCAGGAGCATCCTGGTGCCAGGGCCATAGAGGCCGCGATATGGGTACGGCACGAGCTTCAGACAGGAGGCTCCAAATGAAAACGGTATTCGCATCAGCGATTGCTGGCCTGCTATTGTACGGCGCCATTGCCCATGGGGAGACACCTCCGGAGCAAATGCAGTTCCGTGCACTCCCCCCAACGAATGCAGACGCAATAAGGGGAGGCAATGCCTGGATGATTGCTGCGGATGGCGTCATAGACGCTGGCGCTGCTAACAGGCTTCAGGGATTGCTGGATCTGCACCGCATCCCCGGACACTCCGTGCTTGCAATCAATTCACCGGGTGGCAGCGTGCTAGCAGCGATGGAACTCGGCAAAATCATTAGAAAATTCGATCTGTACACAAGCGTTGGCATCGCCAGGACAACTTGCGGGAAGCCGCAGAGCGGATTTGCCCTGTGTTTCAACGAAACATCGCCCGGTTACTGCTATTCCGCGTGTACGCTCTCATTCCTGGGCGGATCGTTTCGCTACCCAATCGGGAATTCCGTCTACGGAGTGCATCGGTTCTACTGGGATAAGTCAATTGAGAACGGAAGCGATATGGCGCAGATGCTCTCTGCGGTTGTCGTTCAATACATCAGAGATATGGGTGCTGATCCTCAGCTTTTCAGCGAAATGACTGTGAAGGGACGGGACGACATCCTCGCCATTCCAGAACCTGAATTGGAGCGGCTGAACGTAGTCAATTGGGCAGGCGGCAAGCCGGTTTGGACGATCGAGGAATACGGTTTCGGGTTTTACCTGAAAGGACAGCGGGACACGCCACGAGGCACCAATAAAATTATAATCGGTTGCACCCAGCCCGTGGCCCTATTTGCAATATTTGATGCACAAGGCCATGGTGACGAGATCCTCCAGACACGCGCCTATTCCCTAGCCATAGATCAGCAATACATCCCGTTGCAGCCAGCTGACACACCCAAGCTTAACGGTGGATGGATCAATGTCATGTTCACCTTAACTCCGGCGCTACTGTCGCGAATTGAGCGGGCACACACACTCGGAGTGATTGTCCAGTTTATATACGGGGCTCCCACGTTTATCGCTGGATTCGACGACATGGATTTTAGCGGAGGGGCGCAAAAACTAGCTGGACTCTTTTCCTCATGTAAGCCCGTCATCCTCTCCAACGGGTTACCAAGTGGCCGTTAGAGCCAACCGCCCCGATCAACGGCACTGAGCGCGATGGAACTTGATAAGGGGATCGCGTGGAACAAACGCGCAGCCTCCTTAGCGGCCTTCGCCGCTTTTTGCCTCGCCCTAGCCGCGCGGGCCGGGCAAGCCTTTGCTGCTTCGACTGGCGCGGTGCGTCTATGTAGAGAAACCGATCTTATCGAACCAGCGAAAACCCAACTGGACAACGCCTATATAGGTTCCCCACAAATCTCTTGCTCGATGACTATGGGCGCGTGGCTGATACGGATTTCTACGATCATCGCTGGCCGCTGAAAATAATTACGCTAAAACCTGCCGCCACACGTGCGTTGCGTCACCGTGCCAGCACGAATTTCGCCGCTAAGCAGGGTGCGTAGTGTCGCGCCGGAAGATAAGCGCGATCTAGTCCTACTGCGCTGTCGCTTCTTCCAGACAAGTCTTCAAACGTTCATGCGACTGTCGTGCGAGCATTTAGAGGGCCGTAGCCTCATAGAAAACCGCCCCAAGGAGCCCCAGCGCGGCGCTCCGCTTCCTCGCGCGAAAATTCCTCTTGGCGTTTTCACTGTTTCATGCGCGGATTCTACCAAAATCGTGGGTATGGGGAAACGCCATGCCGCTGCTGCATTTTGTTGGGAAGGTATTGCCCAATGGTTTGGGCGTCGCTATTCCACCGCACGAGGTTTCATTCGCTTCTCCTGAAAACAGCCTCACGGCTACCTTTCGTATTCGGATCGCTGCGTCACTGATTAATGTTGAATGTGAAGCAAGTCGGTTTGATCCTGCGCTCTATTCATTGCTTTATTCGAGAGCGTTGGATTTTGTTAGGGTATCAGTCGATTTAGTCGCCTTTGCGACAGGAAACGGCCTTAGTGTCCTACTGGAAACGGTGTTTATGCCTGACAGGACACCGATGCCGATTGTTCCGCAAGATCATCATTTTGCGGCGCTATGTACGGCGTACAAAGTCAACGAGCCGAACTCAAATTTCATTCAGGTTCATAGTCTCGTTGCGACTGAACCGCCACTTTTCATGGCGCTGAATGACCTGATTTCCGCAATCATCTTGCCGCATTACGGACCCGTAGTAGCCGCGCGCGCAGTTGAAACAATCCGAGTCTTACTAGCTCCGGCCGGAACCGATGCAAAAAAATCGTGGCCGTATGTGCACGAGAAATTACGCCTTACGAAAAACTACCTCGACATCATTACCCATCAATCTAAGGGGCCGCGACACGGAGATCGGACGTTCATTCCGCCTAATATCGTCCGCGATGTCGTGGATCGTGCTTGGGTAGTCGTGAATAGATATTTGGAATTTAGGAAACGGGGTGGGATCAATCCGTTGCCAGCTGCCGAATTCCCACTCTTGCAGTAGCGCGGGGAAATGCCGCAACCTTCAGGCACGCAGCATCTCGCAAAGCGAAAAGTCCGGTTAGGCAGAGGGCCGTGCCTTGTCCAATCAAGAAAGAACTCGCGGCCAAAGCCAAACAATTAGCCATTCGCGAATTCCACGGTGGCAATGGTTCATCGATTATCCAAAAACGCAAACTTAAGCAGCTCCGCGCCCGCCGCGAGAAAGAAAGCATCCAGGATAATGCTGCTAGGCGAATGGCAACCGCCACAAACAAGCGCCGCTCAACGCATACGGGCAATCACATCTTGAGACGTGTCAGGCCCAACTTCCGTGGTTTCGCGCAAATCGGCTGCCGAAACCCGCAGAAATGCTGAGGATATGACATGAAGCCCCGAGCTGTGGTGCTAAATCGCTCGGTATATTGCTGCAGAAAATGAGGATTTTGCTTGCGACGGCGAAGGGAATCGTGGTGCTCTGTCACAGACAGAGTGCCGCGCCATGTTCGTCCGCGTCAAGAAGATCGGAGCCTACGAGTATCTCTACCTCGTCGAGAACGCGCGCGAGGGCGGCCGCCACGTGCAGCGCGTCGTCAAAGCGCTCGGCCGCCGCGACGAGATCGAGGCGTCCGGCCTCATCGATGGGCTGATCGCGTCGGCGGCGCGCCATTCGCGCCGCTCGATCGTGTTGTCGAGCTTTTATCGTGGCGAATTGCCGGAGCTGCATCGTCTTAGCATCGGACCCGATCTGGTGTTCGGCCGGCTATGGGCGGAAACAGGGTGTGGCGAAGTGCTGAAGAGCCTCCTCGCCGATCGGCGCTTTTCCTTCGATGTCGAACGTGCGGTCTATCTCACCGTGTTGCACCGGCTGATGATCTCGGGCTCCGACCGCCATGCCAACGACTGGCTGAGCCGGGTGCGTGTGCCGGGCGCCGAAGGGCTCGATCTCGACCACGCTTATAAGGCGATGGCCTGGCTGGGCGAGGTCGACGCCGCGGGCCGCACCACCGCCGAAGCCGTCGAGGAGGCACTCTATCGCCATCGCCAGCCGCTGTTCGGCGCCGTTTCGATCGCGTTCTTCGACACCACGACATTGTGGTTTGAGGGCGCCGGCGGTGAAAGTCTGGGTCAGCGCGGCCACTCCAAAGACTACCGCGGGCATTTAAAGCAGGTCGTGCTCGGCATCGTGCTCGATGATGCCGACCGGCCAATCGCCTCCTTCCTGCTGCCCGGCAACACTGCCGATGTAACGCTGTTGTTGCCGGTGGTCAGGCGTCTGCGCGAGCGCTTCGGAATCCATGAGGCCTGCATCGTCGCCGATCGCGGCATGATCAGCGCCGACACCATCGCGGCTCTCGAAGCTGAGAAGATCCAATACATCCTCGGTGTGCGCGAGCGCACCAGCCGCGAGGTGCGCGCCGAGGTCATCGAGGATGACGGTGTCGCCGTGCCGCTCGTCATCCCGCGCCAGAAAGGTGAGACCGAACTCGCCATCAAAGAGACGACGATCGCCGGGCGTCGTTATGTCATCTGCCGCAATGAGGAGGAGGCCCAAAAAGATGCCGCGGCGCGCGCCGAGCTCGTCGCCGGCCTCGAGCGCAAGCTCGCCCAGGGCGACAAAGCACTCGTCGCTAACAAGGGCTTCCGCCGCTTCCTGAAGACCCCTGAAGGCCGCGGCTTTGTCATTGATCGCGCCAAGATCGAGGCCGATGCACGGTTCGACGGCCTCTTCGTGCTGCGCACCAACACCAAGATCTCCTCCCTTCAGGTCGTTCTGCGATACCGCAATCTGCTGGCCGTAGAGGACGCCTTCAAAATCGCAAAGGCGCTGCTCGCCACCCGCCCGATCTTCCACAAAACCGATGCGGGCATCCGCGGCCATGTGTTTTGCTCATTTCTTGCGCTCGTGTTGCGCAAGGAATTGATCGACCGCCTCACGGCCCGCCGCCGCCAGCTCGAATGGCAGCGCATCATCGACGATCTCGCCGATCTCAGCGCGATCGACGTCGAGCAGGATGGCCGCCGCGCACGGCTGCGCACCGCTCCCGGTCCGACCATCGATCCGATCTGCCGCGCCATCGGTCTCACTCTGCCGCCCGTTTTCCAGGAGATGCCGCTCGGCCCCTAAACCACCCCAAAACCTGTGGTGCCTAAATCTGAAAATGGCCTTCAGGCCATTGATAAGCCGAGATGTTCAAAACGAAACTGCGGAAGTTGGGTCAGGACTGCCGGCGATTTTCCCTTTTGCTGGATCGGTGCGCGCAGATCATCGGCAATGGCTTTGATGTTCTTCATGCGATCGGGGCATAGAACCGCCTCTGGCGCGCCGCCATTCCTTCGTAGGAAATCTTGGGGTGGCTTGCTCTGAAATCGCAGGATTCTCACCGGGAGAGACACCGCGATTTTGAATCTGCTCCACCACGGTACGCCGCAACCCGCCGGACTCGTCCTTCCCGGCCATAACCGCCAGCCGGGCAAACTCATCGGCAGGCTTTGCTGAATTGTGAGCGGCCTGCACAGCCTTGTCAGGATCGCTGGAGATGAACTTGGCAGCGAGTGTCTTGTCGCCCGCGGCTAACGTTGAGAGAGCGGGCTATGGCGCGGCACGGATCGGAGCCGGTAGCCATTAGGCGGCCCTTGTACCTGGAAACTGGGGACGCCCAACGGGACGACTTGCCATCCAGAGATCAACGCCAGTCGACAACCATGCGACACGACGGGCGGCAATCTTGCGGCCTTGCGGAAAATCCCCCTGGCGCAGCAGTCTTTCGAATTGTCGGCCAGCTCAGGGTGGTTACTTCGGTGACGCCATTTTTATCAAGAAGACGAACCATGTTTACCTCGTGTTTATCTGTTGCCATTCATGCAGCGATTGCTGCCCGGGATTTCACAGGAAACCCATCGCTCAATCTCGGCGTTCAGCTCGGCCAAACCGCCGTCAATCCAAGCGCCCTTGCGCCCCTTCCAAAACCGACGAAATCGTTTGATTCGGCCCTTCGATGCGTTGCCTTCGTACTCAGCCACAAAGGCAATGTTCGAGCGGCCACGCGTACCCGTGATCTGACGCAAGGCGATTTCTTGGCCCTTCGGTAAAGGTGCGCCATCGCTTTTGAGTTCGATTTCGCAAGTAGAGCCGTTGATTTCCAAGCGGGCATCGACATCGGAAAATGCCATGCCCCTGGGGGCGACTAGCTGATCAATTGGAAAGCGGTACTTATAGTTCCAGCACCCGTCCGGCTTACAGCGATGCCTCATCCGGTTGCCACCAGCCCGACATATGTTCCCGTTGTGTTCCTTGACAAACGCAACGTTTTCCCTCATGATGAATTCACTCTTCTGAAACTTGATTGCACCAATGAAGCGCTTGCCCTGCCAGGGGTGGGCGCTTTTCATTGAAAAGGGCGCCCGCACTTCTATGTCATGATGATATCAAAAAAGAATAAAACGGCAGGTAACGCCGACAAAATTATCGCCCACACGGCTTCATAAATTCGCGCTGAGCTGACGCCGTCTGAAACCGCCGAGTTCTCCGCCAAGCGCAAGGAAATCTACCTCGCGATGCACCCTGAAACCTCTCATCGAGGGGACAGAAAATCAAAACGACAAGATGGCGACTTGATCGCTCCAAGTTTTACCGAAGACACCGCCAACAAAACCGGGCCCGACAAATACACGGTTAAGCGTGGCGGCCAACGATAGGCATAACCGCCGGGCATGCTCCAAGTTTCGTCGAGGCACCGAGCCACAATGGCCGGCCGTCGAACGGGCTGACTTACCCAGAGGCTTTTGTGGCGCTGGGGTGCTGTGATGACTCCCATCCAGAAAACGCGCTGTACGGAGTCCCTGGGGGCTAATGTCACGTGATGGGGTTCGCCCAATTATGGGCCAACAGGACGTTGCTTCGACGGCGGATTTGCCCACGGCGCTTTTGTCGGCATTGGTTTCGCACAAGTCCGCAGCGGAGCGAGGAGCTCCTAGCAGGGACACAACACTCGGGCCTCCCTCTGGTCAATATCGGCCCTCGAGCAGTCCCCATGAGGGCTTCGCGCTTCGATGGCGCGCTCGCCCCATCTTTCTTATTCCTTGTTCCCTAACGTTCACTGCGCGAACCCAAAAATAAACATAGCTGCAAGCGAAGCGCGCAGGGCCTGAATGGCCCGAAGCTTGGAACACTCGCTACTGCCTCGCTGCCAATGTCTCGCCGCTTTAAGCCCATCTAGATTTTGGCGTCTCGTCATTGGTCGGCAGTGCTCGGGTGTCAACCTTCGTCATCTCGCAAAGATCAGTGGTGATCGATGACTGCGCGATTGCTGTTAACCGCCCTCGCTATGCTCGTTCGGGCAATCTTGCGTTAGGTGAGACTTCACTCAGCCGATGTGTAATTCTGTAATTGGCTTCGTTGCGTCTCATATAGATAGCGACTATTGAAGCCTTTCAAAGACTTAGCCCCCAGTTTGGGAGGCCAATAGCGTATAACCCTAGGTTGAACTTACACACTATCGTGGGTTGTAACATACATATTTTATGGTTTTGCGGTGTTACTTTTTTATATAGCGACTACCCCAAACGAGCGGGTTGGGGCGCCTCGGTGAGTGGATTCAGGAACGCTCTGCCTTTTGGCATGATTCGGTATGCGTGTGGGTTTGTATCTCGTCGGACTTCCAGCAGTCCGTACTTTTCGGCAAGCGCAATATCGTCGCGTACATCGCTTATATCATCCGTGCCGTATTTGCCATCAAGCCAAATGGTTCGAAGACTGCGCTTGATTATCCATCCATCAGGATCGATGTAACGTCTCTTTCCATCGGCATGCCGAATCTCTGACTCGATCTCGGTAAGATAATTTAGCAGCCTCAAGACGTTGCTGCCTGCGTGTCCTGGCAGAAGAAACTCTCGCACCTCTTCCTCGCGCTCATACGCGGAATTGCTGGCAGCCCTAGCCCGAGCTAGGGGTGATGGGAATTTGATGATGTCAGCCATAATGCGTTGCCTTGTTGAAGACTTCCCCATTCTCATGATCCATCAAATAATAGCGAGATGATCCGCGCTTCATTGGAGAGAGGTGCGATGTCTTGACAAGCGCCGCATAGGCATCGCGGATAGTTCTTGGCTTATATGTGTTGCCGCCAAGCCGCTTCTGTATGTCCGCTATATTGCGCTGCGCAACCAGCTTGCCTGTATTACACATGCCTTCAAGTATCACTGAACCAATAAATTTGTCCGATGGCTTCAATTTTTGTCTGCCCTTAGCACCTTAATTCTGCTCCTGACGAATTTATTGGTTTTCTTGACGTGCTCATCCCATGCTCTGAGCCTTTCGACACGAGCAATTCTGAAGTTTCTCTCACAATCTTTGAGGGCACGTTTCTCTGCCTGGATTTTGTCACGGCTCTTGTCCCTTATAGTGGTTTGCGGCTTCCGATCCTCTAACGGGACAGGCTCATATGCTCGCTCGAACTTGAGCACATGGGACGGCACCGGATTAGATTGTTCACCCGATAAATCTTCAAAAAATTCCTTGACAATTTCATGCGCGTACGTCATAGTATACATACTTTCTGAGTGATAGTTCTTGCTTTCTTCATGATTATTACTTTCGCCCTTCTTGATTCATCTTCAGGATGGGCGATTTTTTGTTCTGAGTTATTCTGCCGCTTCCAGCATCTGCTCTGGTTCGAGCGTCGCCGGAACTCTTGGCGTCAGGGCGTAGCGGCCACCTTGGATTGCGTCATCTTGCGATTGACGTACTCAGTGATTGCTGTGGCTGGAACCTTCACGGCGCCGCCTTCACGAAATGCGCCAAGTTCACCGGTTACAATCAGCTTGCGCAAGGTTCCTTCCGACACGCTCAAAAGCTTCGCAGCCTCAAGAGCCCGATAGACTAAGACTAGGGGAATCATTGCCGCTCTTTCTTCCTTCAACATAAAACCACCGCTCCAAATTTTTCATGGGCAACCTTCTGTGCCCGCATGCATGATTATGCGCCGCATCCGTGTAAAATACGGTTAAGTGTGCCTCTGAGATTTTCAGAAATATTGTTTGTGTGAGTCATTCGGTCGCACGCTGCTAGACCAGCGAATTGCTGGTCTAGGCGTGCTTACCCACTATGCTGCCTCGGGCAGCTCTTTCGGCATCGGGAAATAACGCAATCCATCAATCCACAGCTCTAGGCCGGCCTCTTCGCAGTAGTCCTCAAGCCAGGCGATCCCCGCAAAGAACTCTTCGAATGCTTCGTCGCTGCTGTAAGGATTATTGGCCCAAACTGTCCTCTTCACTGTGACGCGCTTGCCTCCCTTGCGAGACGGAAATAGGATTTCGTGCCCGCTTTCGGCAATAACAATATCTGGCACCGTCTGGTTGAAGTCTTCACGGTACAAGCGGCGGCCAGGGACGCGGTTTACGAGGCATGTCAAGCAAACCCATCCGGAATGGGAACCGCTCTCCGTATGGCAAAGGCTTGAGCCAGGAATATCTCTCGGCGCGATTTTGCCCCAGAGGTGATCGCCCTTTACGTCCCAGTTATGATTGCCGTCCGCATCAACCCAGCGATTAAACATAAAGGATTCGGGACATGAGTAGCCGCAGTATCGACAAGTCATTGGACTGTCCCTTCGCCTTGCCAAGTCCATACGGTGTCGCCCTCAACAACAACTTCCGTATTTGCAGGCAACGCCTTGCTAATGACGTGAGCCATTAGCTGATGCCCCGTCCACTGCATGCGCTCGGCTAGCCGCACATCCTCAATGGTTAATTGTGCTGTGATTGTTCCCGGGGGAAGCTTGGCGCTCTTATTCCTCTTTGACTTACTCATTGCAATGCTCCCACGGCAGCGATTGCCTTCTCCCTCAATCGGGCCTGCTTGAGAGCCTCATAGTCGCGCCGCTTACCCCAACCGTGAGGGTGAGGAGGTTCGGGCCAGCGCGCTGCCAGCTCTGCAAGTTCGCCACTGTCGACAACGACGGCGTCCCCGGAACTATTTGGACGCTTGGAGTACGGGGTGTCCCCATGACTAAGAATTTGCCATGCCCCATTGCGAACTTTGCGCAATGAACGGCTGTGGGTGGGTTCGGTGTTTTCCACGCGTCGCCGCAAGGTTGCTGGCGAGGTAGATTCAGCTAGACGGCGCTCCACATAATCGTGGATTGATCGCACCAGGATCTTGCGGGCTGAGCCCTCCAGATAACTTTGCAGCTCACCGGCTTTAAGCAGCTCATAGCCAGTCGTGTGACTGACGCCCAGCATCTGCCATGCCACCCTGGGCTTCACGGCGATGGGATCTACATACTCAATATTATTCACCGTCATGGTTCCTTCTCTGTGGCGCTGCTGATCAGCACGAATCAAGTAGGCCACAAATCTAGGCGAAGTTAACGGCGATAGAGGTGATTTAAAGGTTTTGAATGGTAGAAATGCAAACTAAACCCTTAAATCACCATGCTTTGTCTGAATTGTCCCACCAATCTAAAGGCATCGGCTAAGCCCCCGAGCAAAGAGTGCACGATTTTATGCACAATTATGAAGGTGCGCAGAACTCGGCCCAGTCTTCGGCTAGCTGACGGCGCTTCTCGAACATGTCATCCCGCATGTACGCCCTCTCGGTTTCGTCGCCGACAGTGTGAGCGAGGGCCATTTCACAGGTTTCCCAAGCGTAGTTTGTTTTCGCGGCCGCCCAACCTCTGAAAGCGCTACGAAACCCGTGCACAGTAATCGTGTCTCGTTTCATGTCCTCGCGGATCACAAGCTGCAACTCACCGAGGGCCAACGTGCCGCCCTTCACGCCAGGGAAAACCCATTTCTGATTCTGGCCACGCTGTTTCTCTATCAGAGCGACTGCGGCTTGAGAGAGTGCCCATGTATGCTGCCTACCTGACTTCATTCTGTTGGCGGGCACCGTCCATTTGCCCGCATCGAACTCGCTCCACTCGGCACCAATAGCTTCGTTTCTGCGGCAGGCAGTCAGGATCGTAAATTCCAGGGCTCGGGCTGTGATACTCTTTTGTTGGCGCAAAGCCTTCATGAACTCAGGTATTTCATCATAGGGCAGGGCAGGGTGATGATTCACCTGTCGCTGAGCCTTGGACAACTTTGGCATCAAGTCCTTCAGCCCACCACGCCACAGAGCGGGATTCTTGTAGCCTGCCGGGAAGGTGATGCCATCGATCTTCGCTCTGGCTTCCGCGTAGCCGATCACTGCTTCGATGCGCCCACGTAGCCGCGTCGCTATGACGGGTTTATTCCCCCAAATCGGTTTCAGTACGTCGATCACCGCGCTGGTGTCGATTGCCGGGATTGGCTTGTCACCTAGAAGCGGTTCAGCATAGTCGCGTATCGTATTGGTCCATTGCCTGAGATGTGTTCGGCTCCAGGCCGCCTGCTCCTTGGCGATGTACTCCTGGGCATAGTCGCTGAACGTCTTGCCTCTTTGGGATGCCTTGGCGCGCTGTTTCTCTCTGGCGTCAATCGGATCGATCTTGGCCTGACACAGCTTTCTTGCCTCTGCCGCCGCGTCCCTGGCCTTCTCCAACGTGACTGTCGGATAAGGGCCCAACCCCATATCGCGCCGCCTACCGTCGAGCGCATAACGGAAGAACCACGACTTAGCGACGTGCCCCTTCTTGCCGACAGTGATTTGAAGATAGAGCCCTGCGCCGTCAGGGTATGTTCCAGGCTTCTTGCGAGTTTGAACCGTCCTAGCCGATAGGCGGTTTTACCTGCTTTGCCACGACAAATCCTATCCATCAGTCTATCCATCATTTGGCGCTTGATTGTAGCTGAAAGCGGCTGATGGCCACAAACGGAAAGCCGCGACAATATTGAGGTTTCACCAGTGATTTTGATGGTGGCTGACAACGGCTGAAGCAGTAGATGGTGAACGATGATCATGGCTTCGTGCCCGCAGGTCCCCTAATCCAGCACATTGCCGAGCTGACAGCCGCCGTCGATGACGATCTGAGACCCCGTGACATAGCTCGATGCGGGTGAGGCTAGAAACAATGCTAGGCCCTTCATTTCCTCGGTCGAGGCGACGCGGCGTAATGGCACCCATTGTGCCGCCTCGTCCTGCACTGCCTTCTTCTGCATCCAACCGCCGCCGATATTGGTAATGAACCAACCCGGCGCGATGGCGTTGACCGTGATTTGATACTTGGCCAGCTCGAGCGCAGCGTTGCGCATCAGATGCGCGGCGCCAGCCTTTGCCGCCATGTAGGCGGCGCCGATGCCCGCTTCGATTTCGAACGCCGCCATGGACGTGGTGACGATGATGCGCCCCGACTGACGCGGTTTCATGTGACGCGCCGCCGACTTGATGGTGGCGAACACACCGTTCAAATTGATGTCGATGACGCGATTCCAACGCGCATCCTCGTAATTTTCGATTGCCCCTTCGGGGACCCGCTTGCTCCTGTCGACGGTGACAAACCCGATACCGGGATCGATACCAGCGTTGGCGAAGCAGACGTCAGAGTCTGCCATAGGTTAGGGCGGTTTCATCAAGCGCGCGATCGAGCGAGGCATGGTCAGTGACATCGACGCGCACGCCCCGAACATCCCAGCCCTTGTCCTTGAGGCGCTCAGCCTCATGATCGAGCCGCTCTTCGCTGACGTCGAGCATCGTGACCCGCGCGCCATTCTCCGCCAGTACTTCGGTGAAACAAAGACCGATCCCCGAAGCGCCGCCAGTGACAATCACGCCATAGCCCTCGACCCTGTACATGTCCGCCGCCTTCATCGGTATCCTCCCGCGTTTTCCGTTGCAGCCATCCTGTCGGCTTGCCATTTCGCTGACAAGCTACTGCGCATCGCTGCAGCGACGCCGGGACCATGGCCGCCGCGCCCGTTGCTCGCACTGTAAGCGCTAACCCGCGACTAATCAGGATTCGTCCGCTGCGGGTTCTCTGTCAGCCTGTGCCCGTCGCCGTCCATGTGCCCCGCGATGGGGTCGGCTGACTAAAGACGCGCCACCTCGTTCTGGTGCTCTTGGTTGGCCGAGCTTGCTTGACCCGCTATCGCGACAGGTATTGATTCCCTGTGATAATCTCGCTGGAAGGACGCGCCCCGTGGACTACCGTTTTATCTCCTGTGATGACCATCTCGACTTGAACAATCTGCCCGCGGATCTGTGGACGACGCGGCTGCCAGCACATCTCCGTAGCCGTGCGCCGCATGTCGAGAGACGCGACGGTCGCGCTGTTTGGGTATGCCAAGACAAGATCTGGGGCGGATGGGGCGGCAGGCTGGATGGCCTCGTGCCGTCGCGGACCAAACTGCCTTTCCTCAATGCGCTCGATCGAGGCGGCATTACCGATCAGAGCGAACGGCGACCCGCCGTCCCGGAACTCCGCCTCGCCGACATGGATCGTGACGGCGTCGAAGCGCATGTCATGTTCGGCCCGGTCACCTCGATCGATCTTGAGGACGCCGAGCTGCGGGACGCCTGCTATCGCGCCTACAATGATTGGCTCGAGGAATTTTGCGCGAATGCACCCAACCGACTTATCGGCGTGCCAATGCTGCCGGAATATCCTGAGGCGGCCCTTGCGGAACTCTATCGCTTGGAGCAGAAGGGTTGCTTCCGGCAAGTGGTGATGCAGGTGGCGCTCGCGAAGCTGGCGTTTCACGACAAGGCGTGGGAACCCTTCTGGCAAGCGCTCGAACACAGCGGCATGATCTTGTCGTGGCACGTCACGGTGTTCTTCGGTGTGCCGGGCGATCCCGGCATTGGCAAGATCGCCGGTACCTTCACGGCAACCAAGGCGCTGATCGGCCAGTTTCTTGCGCCTTTCGTTGATCTGTTTGCTTGGGGCGTGCTCGAGCGCCACCCAAAAATGAAGCTGGTACTTGCCGAAGGCGGTTTGGGGTGGCTGCCCTGGGTGGTGCAGGAGCTGGATTACCGTCACTGGCGCCTATGGGAGGCGAAAGAATTCTGGGCCGACAAAGGCGGCATCGATCTCGTCACCAAGCCCAGTGAGATCTTCAAACGCCAGGTGTATGCGACTTTCCAGGAAGACCATGTCGCCATGGATCTCTTGAAATACTATGGCGGCGAGAATGTGCTGTGGGCTTCGGACTATCCCCATCCCGACAGTGTCTGGCCCAACAGCCACGCCACTGTTGAGCGACAGATGAAACATCTTCCGACGGAGACCCGGCGCAAGCTTACCCACGACAATGCCGCAAAACTCTACGGTCTCGACCGTTACGCCACGCGTCAGGCGGCGGAATGAGTCGGATTTTCGCCCGACATCGATGTAATCCCGGCGGTGGTGTTGGGGTATCTCGGCCGCGCACAGCATGCCGAGTGGCAAAAGAGCGACGCGGTGCGCTCCTGCCTGCCCGAACGATAATGATGGAGACGATTCCATGAGTGCGCCGCCGATCAGCCGCTTCCCAGTGCCGACCCTCGAAGAATTGCCCGCGGATATCCGCGAACGCATCGTCGTGGTGCAAGAAAAATCGGGCTTCGTGCCGAACGTGTTTCTCGCCATGGCCTTTCGGCCGGAAGAATTCCGCGCGTTCTTCGGCTACCATGACGCCCTCATGGAAAAGCCGGGCGGTCTGACCAAGGCGCAGCGCGAAATGATTGTGGTCGCGACGAGCGCGGCCAATCAGTGTCATTACTGCGTCATCGCCCATGGCGCGATCCTGCGCATTCGCGCCAAGAACCCGTTGATCGCCGATCAGGTCGCAATCAATTATCGCAAGGCCGATCTCGATGAACGCGACGAGGTGATGCTCGATTTCGCGGTCAAGGTGGCAATGACCCCGTGGCTAATCTGTGACACCGACTACAGGGCGCTGTCGCAGCACGGCTTCAGCTCAGACGAGCAATGGGACATTGCGGCGATCGCGGCCCTGTTTGCGCTGTCGAACCGCATGGCAAACGCCATGGACTTGCGCCCCAATAACGAGTTCTACGGAATGGGTCGCGATCAGCGCTGATGCTTATTTCGGCGTGTGCCGTGCCAGGAAATCCAACACCACCGGCGCGACTTTGTCGACTTTGTCGGCCCCTTTCCAGTCGCGCAGCACTTCGGCCCTGGGCGCAATGCGCGCTATTTCCTCGCCGACCACCTTGGGATGGGGCGGATCATCGCCCGGCATTACCAAAAGCGCCGTCTGGCACCGCCGCACAAAGTCGCGCGTGGTGTTGAACGTAAAATCGCCACCGAACATATTCTCGAAGAAGCGGTCCAGCGTCTCCTGATCAAGGTTCCGGTCGCGCTCGCGCATCGCCGCTGCCCAACCCTTGAAGGTTTCATGAAAGACATGCCGATTGTTGTCGAAGCCGATCGGGTTTTGTAATACTGCCGCACTGATGCGCTCGGGCACCCTTTCGCAAAGGCTGAGGCAAAAGGACGAACCGATGCAGCCGCCCATGGCATGAAACCGCGGGTGGCCAAGATGATCCATGAGTGCGATGTGATCCGCTGCATAGCTCTGCCAGCCGTCATTGGCGCGGATCGGTGAACGGCTGCGCTCGGCGTTGCGCTGATCCATCGCGATAACGCGATAATTCTTGGCCAGCGAGACCGTTGGATCCATCCAGGCACGGGGCGTACCGTCAGGCTGTGGATGCCACCAGG
Organism: uncultured Alphaproteobacteria bacterium; assembly: GCA_963804725.1. GTDB lineage: Bacteria > Pseudomonadota > Alphaproteobacteria > ATCC43930 > CGMCC-115725 > JAATGI01. The sequence continues at coordinate 1,780,349 of CAWDRN010000001.1, forward strand.
AGATCGCTGAGCGCAGGCCACCCGGCGCGAACAATAGAACCGGATAGCCAGAACCATATTCCTCGTAATAGATGTCGACCCCGTCGCGACTGAAGGTGGGCATGTCCGATCTCCTTGTGCGCCGGTCAAAACCGGCACGGTGTTGTGAATGAAAAAGTCATACGGTGAAGGAATAGCGAGCCAGACCGGCCCGAGATCATGCGGCACCGCCCGCAAGGGTGTCGCCGAAGCGTTGACAGGGGTACGTGCGGGCCGGGTATTGAGCCGCGAAAGTAACTCCCTCCGGAGCGCCGACGCAGTAAGGAGATGCGGAAGGCGAAACCGCAGCGTCGGTATCGCGAGACGGTGCTGGGCTCCGCGCGGTCAGAGACCCCGAGCACGTACGGAAACACCATGCTCGGGAACCGGGAGATCCTGTGGTTGCCCACGGCGGATGGCGCCATGGGCCGTGTCGGGAAGTCTAAGGACGCACGCCGACGATGAACGACCACAGGAAGTCGGACAGGCCAGAAGTACCTGGGAAGTCTCCGAACAAGGCCGAGCGATCGGCGGCGGAGGAGATGGAGGGAAGGGGCCTGGCCAAAGGGAACCTGCCAGAGCAAAACGCGGCTCGGACACAGCGCCGAAGCGACGCGCACGGTGCGCTCGAGCGGGTACGTCAAGCAGCGAGTAGAGATAGGAAGACGAAGTTCACGGCGCTCCTGCACCACATCTACGACCCGGACATGCTGGAGATGGCCTATCTCGCCTTGAAGCGAGAAGCCGCACCCGGCGTGGATGGAGAGAAGTGGCGGCACTACGGCCAGGCGCTGGAGGGCAATCTCCAAGACCTGTCCGAGCGGCTCAAATGCGGCGCGTACCGGGCCAAGCCGGTTCGTCGGGTGTACATCCCCAAAACGGACGGGCGGCAACGGCCGCTCGGTGTAACCGCGCTGGAAGACAAGATCGTCCAGCGCACGACCGTGGCGGTGCTGAACGCCATCTACGAAACCGACTTCCTCAGCTTCTCCTATGGCTTCCGGCCGGGACGCAACCAGCACCAAGCGCTCGATGCGCTCTATGTCGGACTGCTGACGAGAAAGGTGAACTGGGTGCTCGACCTGGACATCCGTGGCTTCTTCGATGCCATCGACCACGGCTGGCCGGTGAAGTTCATCGAGCACCGCATCGCGGACCGGCGCGTCGCGCGGCTCATCCAGAAATGGCTGAACGCCGGCGTGCTGGAGGATGGGAAGCGAACGCTGGTGCAGGAAGGGACGCCGCAAGGGGGTAGCGCTTCGCCGCTCCTGGCTAACGTCTACTTGCATTATGCGTTCGACCTCTGGGTCCAAGCATGGCGAAAGAAGCGGGCCCGCGGCGACGTTATGGTCGTCCGGTTCGCCGACGACATCGTGCTGGGCTTCCAGAGCGAGATGGATGCCAGGCGGTTCCAGGAAGAACTTGAGGAGCGCTTCCGAAAGTTCAAACTCGAACTGCATCCCGACAAAACCCGCCTCATCGAGTTCGGACCCTTCGCGGCCGATAACCGACGCAGGCGCGGCGAGGGCAAGCCCGAGACGTTCGACTTCCTCGGCCTCACGCATATTTGCGCGAGGAACAGGAGCAACGGGCGCTTCACGGTGCTGCGGCAGACCATCCGCAAACGGGTGCAGGCCAAGTTGAGCGAGGTCCAAGCCGAGCTTCGACGGCGCATGCACGACCCCATCCCGGAGCAGGGCCGATGGTTGCGTTCGGTGGTCGATGGGCACATCCGATATTACGGTGTGCCCATGAACCGCCCCGCGCTGTTCCTCTTCCGGTTCCAGGTCGGCTGGCTCTGGCATCGCGCCTTGGCGCGACGAAGCCAGAATGGCCGCATCCTGTGGCACCGGATGCGGCGCCTCATCGACCGGTGGCTGCCTCCCGCCCGCATCTGTCATCCCTATCCATTGCGCCGCCTTGGCGTCATCACCTGAGGCAAGAGCCGGATGCGGGACAGCCGCTCGTCCGGATCCGTGCAGGGGGCTATGCGCAATCATGGTTCCTACTGCAACTCGGGTTCTCAGCCGATCTTGCACTGCTTAAGGTGGCCAAGAAAGGTGATTGATGCCGTTGTCGCCTCTATCGTTCTCTCCTTTCATGGCGGTTCGGCACCCGCTCCATGCGTCTTACCTTGACAAGGTTGGGACCCCAAAGGTTTAATTCCCCAATAATCAAAAAGACATCTCGGGTGAGGAATTCACGTTCGCCCACTGAAAAAGCGACGATCCGGGTAATTACCCGAGCGATTAGCTGGCGTCATTCGCCTATTGGCGAGCCCCGCGACCCCCTAGGAGGATTCCATGGCGAAATGGCAAGACGATCTGCAATTCTACACTTTCCATTTCATGCATTACACGGACCTGCCAGCCGACCAGAAGAAATACAATTCGCTGTGGGTGGATTTCTCCAATAAGAATTTCGACGCCAAGCAAGGGCTACGACTTTCTATCAGCGCTACATGGCGGAGATGGTCCTGGCCGACCGGCTCGGCTATGACGGGCTGGCGCTCAACGAGCACCACAACACGGTCTACAGCCTCAATCCTGTCGTTACGATCATGGCCGCGGCGCTGATCCCGCAGACCAAGAACGCCAAAATCTGTGTGTTCGGCGTGCCGCTCAATCTGGAAATGCCGAACCGTCTTGCCGAGGCCTATGCCATGCTCGACGTCATGTCGAACGGGCGCTTGGAGATCGCGCTCCCGTTCGGCACCGGCATGGAATATTGGGCCAATTCGATCAATCCGGCCGTGGCGCGCGCTCGTTTTCGCGAAGGCCTCGATGTACTGCTGCAGGCCTGGACCAAGGATGGGCCGACTTCCTTTGACGGCGAGTTCTATTCCTATCGCTATCTCAATCCGTGGCCACGGCCGATGCAAAAGCCGCATCCCAAGATCGCGATCGTCGGCACCGGCAGCCCCGAGACGATCCAGATTGCCGCCGAGCGCGGCTATGCCTATTCGTCCGTGTTCGTGCCGATCGTGGCCCAGGAGAAGACGTTCCAGAAGCTGCGCGAGGAAATGCCGAAATACGGGCACGAATTCACGCCCGACAAGGCGATCTTCAACGCCATCGTCTATGTCGCCGAGACGGACGAGATCGCGGAAAAGGAATGCAAGGACCATGTCCGCTTCTTCTTCGAGGATGCGACCCGGACTACCGCGCGCTATTTGGCGCCTCCGGGCTACATCTCGGCCGAGCAGCTTCGTTTGCGCGCCGCGGCGACGGCGTCGCACGGCGGCTTCGACTGGGATGCGCTGACGCAGCAATGGCGGGTGGTATTCGGCACGCCGGACAAGGTCGCGAACACGCTCGGCAAATGGTGCGAGAGCGCCAATTCATCGCGCGTCCTGGTCCATCATCACATCGGCAACATGCCGCATTGGAAGGTGGTCAAGAACATGACCCTGTTTGCCGAAGAGGTGATCCCGCGTCTGCGCGGCAAGAAAGATCGCAGCGGCGACCGCGACGCGCGTGCTGGCAGGGGCGAAATAATGGCTGTTCAGTGGAATTCGGAGCTGCTTGACCGTCAACGGCGTCAGGACGCAAGTCTTGAGCGCCGGCAGAGGCGAACCGCTGATGTTTTGGCACGGCGCCGGCACCGGCGGCGGCTGGGATTTTCTTGCGCCGTTGACGGAGGAGTTTAAGGTCTTCGTTCCCTACCATCCCGGCTGGGGCGGATCCTCGGCGACGATACGAGCATGACGACGTGCAAGATTACGTCATGCATTACCTCGAGTTGTTGGACTTGCTGAAAATCGGCAAGATTCAATCTGGTCGGGCTATCGATGGGCGGTTGGTTTGCCTCGACCTTCGCCACGCAGCACAGCGAACGGCTGAAAAAGTTGGTGCTGGTGGCGCCGGCGGGATTGCGCGTTAAGGACCATCCGACCGCCGACCTGTTCCGCATCAAACCTGAAGAATTGGCGCCCTATCTCGCCGAGAATCTGGCAGCGCTCGGTCCGCCGCCCGATCCCCATGATGTAGAGTTCGTGGTCAACTCCTATCGTGAGGCGACGAGCTTCGCCCGAACTCGCCTGGGAGCGAGTCTACGATGTCAAGCTGCCGAAATATCTCCACCGCATCGGTGTGCCGACCCTGTTCATCTGGGGGAAACAAGACAAGATCGTTCCCGAGGCCCAGTCCGCGACGTGGTCCAAATTAATCAAGGGCTCAACTGTCAAGACCTTCGCGCCGGCCGGTCATCTCGTGCTGAACGAAAAACCCGATGCGGTGCAGGCGATCCAAGAGTTCGTCGCCGCCTGACACGGCGGCTCGGATCCGTTTCAGTGGAACCAGCGCCGTTGGCTGTTGAGAGATGACAATGAACGTCAAAATCCAGAACGTTTACCAAGTGACGCGCGACATGAGTCGCTCGCTAAGCTTCTATCGCGACCTTTTGGGCATGAAAGTAAAATTTCAAGACGGCGAGAAATGGGCTCAGCTCGACGCACAAGGCGCCCGCTTCGCCCTGAGTTCGCCCGAGGAAGCGGGCGCCGCCGCGGCATCGAGCACGGTTATTGTGTTCGAGGTCGACAATCTCGGCCCAGTCCGCGCGGCGCTCGAAGCAGCCGGCGCGCCGATCTTGGCGACGCGCGACATGGGTAACCATGGCAGTGCCATCACTTCGCGCGACCCCGACGGTAACATCATTCAATTTTTCGCGCGCTCAAGCGCGCCGTCGTCCTAACCCTACGGGACGGCGAGGGCGAAACGACGTGAAAGGGTGATGGTTCAAGGTTGCTTGCGCCGGAATCCAGCCGTCTGCGCACCGGACTCGTCATCTCATCTTGGGCTCATCGCCCGATTTTGCGCCGGCCGGCAACGTCGCGCTCGCAAGAATCGCGAGTTCGCAACAATAGCGAAGCTGCGATCGGGCGCGACCGGACGCGCTCCCAACATACCGACTTTGCTAGCGTGCGTCGCCCGAAACTCCTATCTAATAGGGGCGTAAGGAGGAGAGAGATATGGCGACTACCGCCGAGCGGACGAATCCCGATGCGTTGCCTGAATGGGACTTGAACGATCTCTATCCGGGTCCTGACTCCCCCGAGCTCCAGTCCGATCTCGATCTTTCGGCTGCCGCCGCTCGAAGCTTCCAGGATGACTATCGTGGCAAGCTGGCGCAGCTCTCGGGCGATGAACTCGCTGCAGCGACGGCGCGCTATGAGAAACTGGAGGACACGCTCGGCCGCGCAATGAGCTACGCCTCGCTTCGTTACGCGGCGAATATGAGCGATCCCGAACGCAGCCGCTTTTTCCAAAACGTCCAGGAACGAATCAACGCCATCTCGACCGAGCTTTTATTCTTCACCCTCGAAATCAACCGCGTTGACGACGCGACGCTTGAGCAAAGGCTCACAAGTGCGGCGCTCGCGCGCTACCGACCGTGGCTGCGCGACGTTCGTGCCTTCCGGCCCCATCAGCTTTCTGACGATCTCGAAAAATTGCTGCATGAGAAATCCGTGGCCGGCGCCGTCGCCTGGCAGCGCCTATTCGACGAGACCGAGGCGGCGCTCCGGTTTCGCGTCGACGGCAAGGAGCTGACCAGCGCCGAGGCGTTTCACCTCCTGTCGGACGCCGACCCGACGGCACGAAAGAGCGCCGCCAAGGCGATCGGCAAGGTGCTGGGAGACAATGTTCGGATTTTCACCCAGATCACCAACACTTTGGCCAAGGACAAGGAAATCGAGGATCGCTGGCGCGGATTCAAGCGCCCGATCTCGTCGCGCAACCTCAGCAACTATGTTGAAGACGAGGTGGTCGACGCGCTGATCGCAACCGTGCGGCAATCCTATCCGCGCCTTTCGCATCGCTATTATCGGCTGAAGGCCAAGTGGTTCGGCGTCGAAACGCTGCCCTATTGGGACCGCAACGCGCCCTTGCCCGACGCCGAAGATCGCAGCATTGCTTGGCCGCAGGCCGGGCGGATCGTGCTCGATGCCTATGCCGACTTCTCGCCCGACATGGCGGCGGTTGGCCGGCGGTTTTTTGAGCGGCGCTGGATCGATGCGCCAGTGCGCCCCGGGAAGGCACCCGGTGCGTTCGCGCATCCGACCGTCCCGAGCGTACACCCTTATCTTTTGCTGAACTACCAAGGCAAAACGCGCGACGTCATGACCTTGGCGCACGAGCTAGGCCACGGCGTGCACCAGGTCTTAGCGTCGGCGCAAGGGCAGCTCATGGCTGACACCCCGCTGACCCTGGCCGAGACCGCCTCGGTCTTCGGCGAGATGCTGACGTTTCAGGCAATGCTCAAGGCCGAGACCGATCCAAAGCGGCAGAAGTCAATGCTCGCGGCGAAGGTCGAGGACATGCTCAACACCGTAGTGCGCCAGATCGCCTTTGTCGAATTCGAGCGTCGCGTTCATGACGAGCGCCGGCAGGGCGAGCTGCCGGCCGACCGCATCGGCGACATCTGGCTCGACATTCAAGGGGAGAGCCTTGGACCAGCGATCAAATTCGACAGCGAGTATCGCTATTACTGGACCTATATTCCGCATTTTATTCACTCGCCTTTCTATGTTTATGCCTATGCTTTTGGGGATTGCCTCGTGAATTCACTTTACGCGGTCTATCACAATGCTGCCCCCGGCTTCGCCGAGAAATATCTCGATTTGCTGCGCGCGGGCGGCAGCAAGCGACACAAGGAATTGCTAACGCCGTTCGGCCTCGACGCCTCCGATCCCAATTTTTGGCAGCGCGGCCTTAATATGGTCTCTGGTCTGATTGACCGGCTCGAGGCGTTGGGATGATCGAGCTTCCGCACGTGCTCCGTATTGCAGACAAATCGAGTTAATCCGTGACCCTCCAATCGGCACCCCTTAGACCGCAATTGGACGCGCGCAGGAACCGCTTTCCCGGCCTGTTGGTTGTTGGTCTCAGTCGCCACGGCGAGATCCACTGGCGGTCCCAATGAACGGCGAAAGCTCGATCGCCGGTCGCGTGCGCCGCTATGCGCGCGTCTCGACCGCAATGGGCGGGCTCGCCGCTCGGCTCGCAGGCGAGCGTTATCTGGGACTGCCGCTGGACCGCGCGCGTCACGCCAGTGATCTGCGTCAAGCCCTGGGCGGCATTAAAGGGCCGCTGATGAAGGTGGCGCAGCTGCTCGCCACGATCCCCGAAGCGTTGCCGGAAGACTATGCCCGCGAACTCGTGACACTGCAGGCCGATGCACCGGCGATGGGTTGGAGCTTCGTCAAGCGACGTATGGCGAGCGAACTCGGGCCCGACTGGGAGAAACAGTTCGCTCGCTTTGGGCATGAGGCGGCACATGCCGCTTCGCTCGGGCAGGTGCATCGTGCACGGGGTCGCGACGGCGCCGAACTCGCCTGCAAGCTGCAATATCCCGAGATGGCTTCCGCCGTCGAGGCCGACCTCAGTCAGTTGAAGCTCGTCCTGTCGCTTTACGAACGGTTCGACCGGGCGCTTTCGACCGATGAAATTCACGCTGAGATCGCGGAGCGTTTACGCGAAGAACTCGACTATGCGCGCGAAGCGGCGCATCTGCGGCTCTATCGCGCCATCCTCAAGGATGAAAAGCTGGTGACCGTTCCGGAGCCGGTGGCGTCGCTGTCGACGCGACGCCTGCTCACGATGAACTGGCTCGACGGCAGGCCGCTTCTCGCATTGGCCGATGCGTCGCAAGAGCGCCGCAACGCCATTGCCATCGCCATGTTCCGTGCCTGGTACGTGCCATTCTACAATTACGGCGCCATCCACGGCGACCCGCATCTCGGAAACTATACGGTGCGCGCCGATGACGGCATCAATCTGTTCGACCTAGGCTGCATCCGGATTTTCCCGGCGCGCTTCGTCAAAGGCGTAATCGATCTTTACCGCGCCTTTGAAACCGGCGATGGCGAGCTTGCAGTTTCGGCTTATGAAAATTGGGGGTTCAAGAATCTGAAATCGAGAGATGGTTGTGGTTTTGAATCGCTGGGCGCGGTTCCTTTATGCGCCGCTGTTGGATGATCGCAAGCGCGAGATCGACGATAATCGAGGACGGCAACGGCCGTGCCGTCGCCGCAGAGGTGCATCGCGAGGTCAGGCGGTTAGGCGGCGTCAAGCCGCCGCGCGAATTCGTCTTCATGGATCGCGCCGCCGTCGGCCTCGGCTCGGTGTTCATGCATTTGCGCGCGTCGATCAACTGGCATCGCCTGTTCAACGTTTTGATCGAGGATTTCGACGCTGACGCACTGGCGAAGCGCCAGGCCAGCGCGCTTTAAGAACGGCGAACGTGCCGACAGCGACCGACAGCAGGGCAACGAAGAACCGGCGTGGCCGGAGTCAGACCTGAAGGCGCGTGATCGTCTTGGCGTGCTCCGAGCGGCTGATGAGCTGCTCGAAATAGGCGATGGTGCGCTTCAAGCCGATATCCAGCGAGACTTTTGGCTCCCAGCCGAGGACTTGCCTGGCGAGGCTGATGTCGGGGCAACGCTGCGTCGGATCGTCGACGGGCAGCGGCCGGTATTCGATGGTGGAGCGAGAGCCGATCAGGTCGATAATGCGCTTGGCCAGATCGGCGACGGTAATCTCGACCGGATTGCCGAGATTGACCGGGCCGGTGACATGCGTCGGGCGTCGCCATCAGCCGCACGAAGCCCTCGATCAGATCGTCGACATAAGCAGAAGGCCCGGGTCTGCGAGCCATCGCCGAAAAGGGTGATCGGCTCGCCTCTCAGCGCCTGGAGAATGAAGTTCGACACCACGCGCCCGTCGCTCGGATGCATGCGCGGGCCGTAGGTGTTGAAGATGCGCGCCACTTTGATACGGACGCGGTGCTGGCGCTGGTAATCGAAGAACAACGTCTCGGCGCAGCGTTTGCCTTCGTCATAGCAGGCGCGCGGCCCGATGGTATTGACGTTGCCGCGATAGTCCTCGGTCTGCGGATGGACCAAGGGGTCGCCATAGATCTCCGAGGTCGAGGCCTGAAACACCTTGGCCTTCACCCGCTTGGCGAGGCCCAGCATATTGATGGCGCCGATCACGCTGGTCTTGGTGGTCTGCACCGGATCGAACTGATAGTGAATCGGCGAGGCCGGGCAGGCGAGGTTGTAGATCTCGTCGACCTCTACATAGAGCGGGAAGCAGACGTCGTGGCGCAACGCCTCGAAGCGCGGATTGCCCAGATGCCGCGCGATATTGTCCTTGCGCCCGGTGAAAGTAATTGTCGACGCACAGACACATCGTTGCCATCCGCGATCAGCCGGTCGCACAGATGCGAGCCGAGAAAGCCGGCGCCGCCAGTGATCAAGGATGCGTTTGGTGGTGACGCTCATCGATATTTTCTTTCGCTATGCTCGGGAGCGTAGCCGGTCCTTGCCCTTCGCTCGGTTCGACCGAACGGCGGCCGATGCTGAAATAGTAGAAGCCCGCCTGCGCCATGTCGGCGGGGCGGTAGACGTTGCGCAGATCAATCACCGTCGGCGAGCGCAGTAGCGATTTCACCCGGCCAAGATCGAGCGCGCGGAATTCGTTCCATTCGGTGAGGATAACCAACGCGTCGGCGCCGTCCATCGCCTCATACGCGTTGCCGCAATAGGTCATGCCGGTCAGCAGTTTCTTCGCCTCCGTCATGCTTTCGGGATCGAAGGCGCGGATCGTGGCGCCCGCCTCGCTTGCAGGCGCGGGATGATCGCAAGGCTGGGGCTGTCGCGCATATCGTCGGTATTGGGTTTGAAGGCGAGGCCGAGGATCGCGATGGTCTTGTCGGCGACGCTGCCGCCGCAATGGCGGATGATGCGCGCGGCCATTGCCGATTTGCGGCTGTCGTTCACCTGCGCCGCCATCTCGACGATGCGCGTCGGCGCGCCGTGCTCGGCGCGCGGTGCGGGTCAGCGCCAGGCAATCCTTGGGAAAGCATGAGCCGCCATAGCCCGGTCCGGCATGAAGGAATTTGCGGCCGATGCGGCCGTCCAGCCCGATGCCGCGGGCGACGTCTTGGACATCGGCGCCGACGCGTCTCGCACAGATCGGCGATTTCGTTGATGAAGGAAATCTTGGTCGCGAGAAACGTATTCGCCGCGTATTTGGTCAGCTCCGCGGTTTCGAGCGCGGTGAAGATCATCGGCACTTCGATCAGATAGAGCGGGCGATAGAGCTCGCGCATCACCGCGGCGGCGCGGTCGCTCTCGCAGCCGATGACGACGCGGTCGGGCCGCATGAAATCCTGGATCGCCGAGCCTTCGCGCAGGAATTCGGGATTGGATACGACGTCGAATTGCGCGTCCGGGCCGGGTCTTGCGGATGATTTCGGCGACGCGGCGGCCGGTGCCGACCGGCACGGTCGATTTGGTGACGATGACGGTATAGCCGTCAGAGCCTGCGCGATTTCCTCGGCGGCACCGAACACATAGGAAAGATCGGCATGGCCGTCGCCGCGGCGTGACGGCGTGCCGACCGCGATGAACACCGCGTCGGCGCCGGCGACGGCCGCGTCAGATTGTCGGTGAAAGACAGACGGCCGGCGCGGCGGTTGGCATCGACGACCTGATCGAGGCCGGGCTCGAAGATCGGCATCTGCGCCTTTTTCCAGCCGCGCGATCTTATCCGAGGTCCTTGTCGACGCAAACGACATTGACGCCGAACTCGGAAAAGCAGGCGCCCGACACCAGCCCGACATATCCCGTTCCGATGACTGCGACGCGCATACGCAACTCCTGATTATAACGCCAATCGTCCATGCCGCCGGCAAGGGCGGGATACCGCATGCATAGTAGGGGAGCCGAATTAACAATTGGCTCGATTTTCCGCGTACGCTCCGCTCCCGCCAAACCGTATTATACACGCTGATTTCCATCGATTCTTAGCGGCGTTGCGGCGTGACTTTGGCACCGCCTTCCTCTATCCCATGGCCATGCTGCCGAAAATTGACCGGCCCGTCGGCCATTTATCCAAAGGGCGCCACGCCGAAACGGCTGGTCGTGCTGTTGCATGGCCTTGGCGCCGACGGCAACGATCTGTTCGGCCTGGTGCCGGCCCTGGCGCCGGCTTTGCCGGAGACGGCGTTCATCGTCGCCCGATGCGCCGTTTCCCTGCGACATGGCGCCTTATGGCCGCCAATGGTTCAGCCTGCAGACCCGCACCGCCGAGTCGCGATCCAGGCCGGCGTCCGCGCCGTCGGCGGGGATCCTCGACGCTTCCTCGACGAGGCGCTGGAGACACTGGGCGCTCGACGATCACAAACTCGCTCTGATCGGCTTCTCACAAGGCACGATGATGTCGCTCTATGTTGGTCCGCGTCGTGCCAAACAACTCGCCGGGATTGTCGGTTATTCCGGCCGCCTGGTCGGTGATACGAGCGAATTTAAGAGCAAGCCGCCAATTTTGTTGGTGCATGGCGACGCCGATCCCGTCGTGCCGCCTGATTCGTTGCCTTTAGCCGTCAAGGCGCTGGAGCAGGCCGGCATGCCGGTCGAAGCGCTGAGGCGGCCCGGCCTTGGCCATGCCATCGACGAGGAAGGCCTAAGGCGCGGCCGCGACTTCCTGGTCAGGATTTTGCTTAGCAGTCATCAATCCGCGTAGTGTCGCCAGCGTCGGGCCGATGTCCCACGCCGCCGCGCCCTCGAGCCTCGCCACAATGCGGCCTTGCGGGTCAATGAGGAAACTTGTGGGCAAGCCTTCAACATGCAGTGCATTGGCGATAGCGCCCGTGTGATCGAGCCCGATCGCCAACGAGTTGACCGCGTGGTCGGAAAGGAACCGGTCGACCGTCATGGTGCCGCCGCGATCTTCGGAGATAGCAACCACTTCGACGGCGGCGCCGAGCCTCGCCTTCATCCGGTCAAGCGACGGCATTTCCTGGATGCACGGGGCGCACCATGTCGCCCATAAATTGACCAACAGCCAATGCCCCTTGAAATCAGCCAGCTGCTTTGCCGATCCGTCGCGTGTGACATAGCCGAGTGCCGGCACCGGCAGCGGTGGTGAGACCAGGGTAAACTTCCCGAGAACCGGCATTGGCGGCACCGCGCGCGAGGGGGTTAAGCCGCGATCGGCGACATAGCCGATGATCCCGGCGGCAACGCAAAGAACAAAAATAGTTACGATGGCACGGCGCGGCACGAAGCAGCTCCTCGGTTCACCAAGTTTGGTTTCATGCCACGGTTTGCGTGACGTGCGATGCCGATATCGCGCGCCATGCCGTCGTGGTGATCGCGCAAGGTTGGCTGCCGAAGCGCATTCGAGCATACTTCGGGTATGCCTCGATTACCACGACACTCGACGGCCATTTCAAAGACCGGGAAGAAAGGAGGACGCTCTGGCGCGGCTCGCAGGACCCGCGTGAAACGGGCCTCGACGAAGAACCGAACGGATTGGCAAACTTTGCACAGCTTGGCGAACTTTACGCAGCTTTCGGAGAGCGGCTTGCTAGACTGGACGCACACCCCATCCACCAGCCGCAGCACGAACGCAACAGGCACCTCGGAAAATGGCGGATTTCGGCCATCTATAGTAGAACAGAACAATGCCTCAGGTATGAGCTACGTCGATGTTACGTCCGCTTCGCTCCGGATTGATGGATGAGCAAGCGACCTCCGGCCAATGCGGCCTGGGGCGGACGCTTTGCCGGCGGCCCGTCCGAAATCATGCAGCGCATCAATGTGTCGCTCGAATCGACAAGCGGCTCTATGCCCAGGATATCGCCGGGTCGGCGGCGCATTGCGCCATGCTGGTGCGGCAGGGAATCATCGCCAAGGAAGATGGCGAGCGCATCGCGCGCGGTCTGGCGCAAATCAAGGAGGAAATCGAAGCGGGCAAGTTCCCGTTCAAGGCCGAGCACGAGGATATTCATCTCAATATCGAGGCGCGGCTCGCCGAACTTATCGGCCCGGCGGCCGGCCGTCTTCACACGGCGCGCTCGCGCAACGACCAGGTCGCGACCGATTTCCGCCTCTGGGTGCGTGACGCGATCGACCGGCTCGACCGGCAAACTGCGCGATTTGCTATGCAGCACTGCTCGACCGCGCCGAGGAACATGCCGCGACAGTGATGCCCGGCTTCACCCATTTGCAGCCCGCGCAGCCCGTGACGTTCGGTCATCATCTGATGGCTTATGTCGAAATGCTGGGCCGCGACCGTGCGCGTTTTCGCGATGCTCGCGTGCGCGCTCAATGAATCGCCCCTGGGCGCGGCCGCGCTGGCCGGCACCTCTTTTCCCGATCGACCGCACCGATACGGCAAAGGCGCTGGGTTTCGACCGGCCGATGGCGAATTCGATGGACGCCGTATCGGATCGCGATTTCGCGCTGGAGTTTCTGTCGGCGGCGGCGATCTGCGGCACGCATCTATCGCGCTTCGCCGAGGAAATCGTGCTGTGGTCGGGTCCGCAATTTGGCTTCATCAAGCTGAGCGACGCCTTCACCACCGGCAGTTCGATTATGCCGCAAAAGCGCAATCCCGACGCGGCGGAGCTGGTGCGCGGCAAGGCGGGGCGCTTCACCGGCAATCTCGTCACGCTGCTAACGGTGCTGAAAGGCTTGGCCCTGACCTATGCCAAGGATTTGCAGGAGGACAAGCCGCCGGTGTTCGAGCGCCGCCGACAATCTCGAACTCTGTCTCGTGGCGACCGCCGGCATGGTGCGCGACCTTGCCGTCGATGCCGCGGCAATGCGACCGCGCTGCGGCCGCTGGCTTCAGCACCGCGACCGATCTCGCCGATTGGCTCGTGCGGGTCCTGGGCATGCCATTCCGCGAGGCTCATCACCGTACCGGCGCTCTGGTAAAGGTCGCCGAGGCAGTTGGGCTGCGATCTTGCGTCTTTGCCGCTTGCGGAGATGAGAAAGGTTGAGCCGCGCATCACCAAGAGCGTATTCGAGGTGCTGAGCGTCGATCGATCGGTGGCGAGCCGCAGCGAGCCTCGGCGGCACGGCGCCTGCCGAAGTGAAGCGCGCAATCGCTGCCGCGCGGAAGAGGTTTAAGTAATGAGGCGCTGGACCGCTTGGCTTGTGTTGCTCGCCATCGCCCTACCGCTGGTGGCGTGCGGCAAGCGCGCGCCGCCCGATCCGCCATCGGGCGCAAAAGAACACCTATCCCAAATTCTATCCGAATCCGAATGAGCAGCCCTGACGCGTTGGCCGGCGCGCCGGACCTCGCTTATCGCGACGGCGAGCTGTAATGGAAGAGGTCGCGGTGGCGCGCATGCCGCAGCGCGTCGGCACGCCTTTCTACGTATATTCGAGCGCCTACCTCGAGCGTCGTTATCGCGCCTTCACGGCGGCGTTTGGCGACGGGCGATATTGTGCTTTGCGGTGAAAGCCAACTCCAATCTGGGGGTGCTGCGCCATTTGGGCCGACTGGGGGCCGGTGCCGATCTCGTGTCGGAGGGCGAGTTGCGTCGCGCACTCGCCGCGGCCATTCCCGCGAACCGCCTCATCTTTTCGGGCATCGGTAAGACCGAGGCGGAGTTGACTGCTGCCCTTGCCGCCGAAGTACACCAGATAAACGTCGAATCAGAGGCCGAGTTAACGCTCTTGAGCGAGGTGGCAGCGCGTGCCGGCAGGACGGCTCGCATCGCAATCCGCGTCAATCCCGATGTCGACGCGAATACGCACGCCAAGATTTCAACCGGCAGGAGTGGAGACAAATTTGGCATCGATCTGACGCACGCCCCGAGGCGTTCCGGCGCGCCAACGATCTGCCGCGGATCGAGCCGGTAGGCCTTGCTGTCCATATCGGCTCGCAAATTACCAGCCTTGAGCCGTTCGAGAGGGCATTTTCGCGGGTGGTCGACCTGCTCAAAACCCTGCGCGGCGAAGGCATTGCGTTGACGAGGCTCGATCTCGGCGGCGGTCTCGGCATTCGTTACAAAGACGAAACGCCGCCTTCGGTTGAGGACTATGCCGTCGCTGGTGACGCGCCTAACCGGCGGCCTCAGGCTCGACCTCGCCTTCGAGCAAGGTCGCTGGATTGCCGCCAACGCCGGCATCCTGGTGTCGCGTGTGCTCTATGTCAAAGAGAGCACCGCGCGGCGCTTCGTCGTCGTCGACGCAGCGATGAATGACCTGATTCGGCCGGCATTGTACGACGCCTGGCACGAGATCGTGCCGGTTGTGGCGCCTGACAGCAAGACGCGCCTTGCTGCTGTCGACGTGGTCGGCCCAGTGTGCGAAACTGGCGACGTGTTCGCCGTCGGGAGACCGCTGCCGCCCTTGGCCGGCGGGCGATCTTGTTGGCTTCCTATCGGCGGGGGCCTATGGCGCGATCATGAGTTCCGGCTACAATTCGCGTCTGTTGGTTCCGGAGGTGATGGTGCACGGCGCGGAGTTTGCCGTTGTGCGGCCGCGCCCCACTTATGACGAGATGCTGGCGCAGGAAAGAGTGCCGTTGTGGCTGCTATAGGCGAACCCAAACCTTTCGCCGCGTCGCGGCGCGTTGGCTCTCGGCTGCCGCCCTGTTCTGGGAGCGGTTGTGGCCGGCGCTGGCCCCGGCGCTGGCGGTTGTAGCGCTGTTCCTGGTACTGGCGCTATTCGATCTGCCGGAGCGGTTGCCGGGCTGGCTTCATTTTGCCCTGCTGATCGCGCTGGGCGCGCCGCGATTCTGTCGCTGGCGTAGACGGTTTGCGTCGGCTTCCGTTTGCCACGGCGTACCGCGGCGCGCCGCAGGATCGAGCGCGAAAGCGGGCTCGAGCATCGGCCGCATTAGCGGCGCTCGAGGATCGCATCGCCAGCGGCGGCGACGATCCTGAAACGATCGCGTTGTGGCATGCGCATCGAGCGCGTATGGCGCAGGCCGCGCGCGAGTTTGCGCGTCGGCTGGCCCAAGGCGGGTTTCGCGCGACGCGATCCTTGGGCGCTGCGTGCGCTGCTATTGCTGCTACTGGTGCTTGGGGCGATCGATGCCGGCCAGGATTGGGCTGAACGCATCGGCCGTTCGCTGGCGCCGAATATCTGCGGGCGGACCGGCGGGACCGGCAGCGAGCCTCGATATCTGGCTAACGCCGCCGGATTACACGGGGCTGCCGCCGCAGCTCTTGCCGGTGGGCGCCAATCGAGGTGGCGATCGCGGTGCCGACCGGCAGCGTGCTGTTGGCGCAGGTCCATGGTGAAGGCGCAGTGCCACGCCTTTTCCGCCCGGGCCGCGAGACCGATTTCGACCGCATCGACGAAAGCAATTTCAAAGCGCAGGCGACTCTGACCAAGAGCGGCAAGCTCGCGGTGTGGCAAGGCGGCACGTTGCTGGGCAGTTGGCCGATAGCCATCGTGCCCGATCTGCCGCCGACGATCGCGATGATCGGGTTGCCGCGGCAGACCGAACACGGCGCGCTGCGTCTCGAATATCGCGCCACGGATGATTACGGCGTCGAATCGGCACGCGCCGTCATGACGCTGGTCGACAATCCAAAGGCGCCGATCCCTTGGTGCTCGATCTCGCGCTGCCGGGCCTGCATCTCAAGGAAGCGCACGGCGTCGGCTATAGCGATCTGACCGCCAACCCGTGGGCAGGCCTGGCCGGTAAGATTCACCTAGAGGCGCGCGATGCGCTCGGCCAAGCGGGCGCAAGCCAGCCTGTCACCTTCACGCTTGCCGGAGCGCAGTTCCACAATCCGGTCGCACGCGCCATCGTCGAGCAGCGAAAGCAACTTACCCTCCATCCCGAGGATCGCGATGCGGTGGCGGAGGTGCTGTCCGATTTGTCGCTGCGGCCCGGACCGGTTCGAGGGCGACATCGTCGTATTCATGGCGCTGCGGACGGCGCAGGCGCGGCTGCAGATCAATCACGATCGCCGAGACGATTCCGGCGGTGCAGAAACTGTTGTGGCAGACCGCGCTGCGCATCGAGGATGGCCGCGCGCCGTTGATGCAGGAAAGCCTGCGGCAGGCGATGCAGGCATTGCAGGATGCGCTCGCTCGCAACGCGCCCAACGCCGAGATCGACCGACTGACGCAGCGACTGCGCCAGGCGATGGACCGCTATCTCCAGGCGCTGCTGCAGAACGCGATGAAGCAGGGATGCGCAAAATCTCCAGACCATCGACCCGTCGCAGACGCGATGACCGGGCGCGATCTGCGAGAGCATGTTCGACCGCGCGCAGGAATTGGCGAAGCACCGGCGCGCGCGACGCGGCGCGCGACCTGCTGGCGCAATTGCAGGAAATGCTCGAGAACTTGCAGCTCGGCCGCATGAACCCGTCGCAGAATAGCGCCGATCGCATGATGGGCGCGATGCAGAACATGATGCGGCGGCAGCAGCAATTGCTTGATCAGAGCTTCCGCGATTCCCGCTCCGGCAAGACGGACGAGCAGTCTGCCGCGCAATCGCAGGATGATTTGCGTCGCATGCTCGGCGAGATGATGCGGCGGTTGGGCGAGAGCGGCGATATTCCGCAGCCGCTGCAACGCGCAGAACGCGCCATGCGCAATGCCGGTGAGGCGCTGAAGCGCGGCAATCCCGGCGAGGCGATCGGACCGCAATCGGAGGCGCTCGATCAGTTGCAGCAGGGTGCGCGCCGCCTCGGCGAACGCATGCTCGGCCGCAACAATAATGGCCAGAACGATTACGGTGAGCCGGACGATCAGGCCTCACCGCGCCAAGCGCAACACGATCCGTTCGGCCGCCAGCGGCCGTATGATGAGGGTGACGGGTGGGTCGACGACGGCGGACCGATGCGGCGCGGTACCGGCCCCGAGGTCGATACCGCGTTGCACCGCGCCAAGACCATCCTCGACGAGCTGCGCCGCCGTGCCGGCCAACGCTCGCGCCCGCAGATCGAACACGATTACATCGACCGGCTGCTCAAGGAGTTCTAAGAGATCGCAGTCCTGTGGTCCAAGAGCCGGGCGTCGCGTGCCCTCCGGCCGGGTCACTGCATGGCCGGCAAGTGATTTTTGGCCTGGGCGACCGCGACGTATGTCCCATCTACGAGGCAGATCCCATCAAGGAGCGGAGTCTTCGCTCAGCACCTTGCTGGCGACGCGGAAACTGTCGACCGCCGCGGGCACGCCGCAATAGACGGCGGCTTGCAGGAACACTTCGGCGATCTGCTCCGGGGTCAAGCCGTTCCGCAATGCACCGCGGACATGCACCTCGATCTCATGGGGACGGTTGAGCGCCGTCAGCATAGCAAGGTTGATGATACTGCGGGTCTTGCGGTCGAGCGCTGGCCGGCACCAGACCGTTCCCCAACAATATTCGGTTACGAACTCCTGCATCGGCCAGTTGAAGTCGGTGGCGTTGTCGATGGCTCGGTCGACATAATCAGGCCCGAGCACTTCTTTTCTAACCTTCAATCCCTCGGTGAATTGCTTGCTCGTCGGCAGGGTGCGCTTTGCTTTCGCTTGTGCCATCCCGGTTTCTCCCGTTTGATAAGGCGGTTTAGGAAGGCCGCGATTATGGGAGGCAAGCATGAGCAAGGACAAGATCGGCTTTATCGGTGTCGGCAACATGGGCGGACCGATGGCGCTCAACATGGTCGCGGCCGGGCATCAGCTCGTGGTTCACGATATTCGCTCGGACGCGCTGAAACCCTTCGGCAACAAAATCGAAATCGCATCATCGCCGGCCGAGGTCGCGAGCGCGGCCGAGATCGTCATGGTGAGCCTCCCTCGACCAGAGATCGTGCAAAATGTGGTGTTCGGCAGGGACGGAATCGCGTCAGGGAACCGCCGAAGAATTTTCGTCGACCTCTCGACCACCGGGTCCGCGCGTGGCACGCGCCTTGTCGGAGGAACTGAAGAAAGAGAATGTGGTGGCGCTCGATGCGCCGGTATCTGGCGGCGTGGCCGGTGCGATCAAGGGCACGGTCGCGGTTATGCTGTCCGGTCCAAAGGTCGAGGCCGACATCGTGGCGCCGCTGCTGGCGTCGGTCGGCAAAGTGTTCTATGTCGGCGCTGAGCCGGGCATGGGTCAAACTATGAAGCTCATCAACAATCTGCTCTCGGCGACGGCTCAGGCCGCGACCGCGGAGGCGATCGTAATGGGCACCAAGTTCGGCCTCGATCCGAAACTGATGATCGACGTGCTAAACGGCGGCACCGGCCGCAACACAGCGACGGAAACAAAATTCCCCAACGACATTCTGTCGCGTCGCTTCAAAGGCGGCTTCGCTCTCGGGCTCATGGTCAAGGATTTGAAGCTGGCGCTCGATACCGCGGAGAACCTGCACGTGCCAATGTGGATTGGCCAGACGGTGAAGGAGCTCTGGCTCTATGCCGAAGGTCGCGGTGGGCCGGACCAGGATTCAACCGAGCTGATCAAGCATCTCGAAGCCTGGACCGGCGTCACCGTGGCAGAGAAGCGACCATGAAACGCAGCACCCGCAAGATCCTGACGACGCATGTCGGCGCGTTGCCGGAAACATCGTCGCTCGATCGCGACGACCCGGACTACCCGGCAAGGCTCGGGGCCGAGGTCGGGGCGATAGTGGCCAAGCAGCGCGCCGTCGGCCTCGATGTCATCAATGAGGGCGAGCTCACCAAGGGCGGCGATTGGCTCGGCTATGTCGAGCATCGCTTCGGCGGCTTCGAACAGCGTCCGGCCAGCGCCACACCGCTGATTGCCCAGGGCCGCGACAGAGAAGCGTTCGCCGACTTTTATCACTACGCGACCGAGCGTGGCACGCTGTTCTATATGCCCGGCCGCCGGACCAGCATGGCGCGGCCGAGTTGGGTGTGCACCGGTCCCGTGACCTATCTGGCGCGCGCTGAAGTTGAGCGCGAATTGGCGCTGCTAAAGTCGCTGGTACCGGCCGAAGACGCGTTCCTGACCGCGACCGCACCGGCAAGCCTCGAAGTATATCGCCGCAACGAGTTTTACCCCAGCGAGGAGGAGTATGTCTTCGCCATTGCCGATGCGATGCGCGTCGAATACGAAACCATTGCCCAGTCGGGCGTTCTGCTTCAAATCGACGATGCTTGGCTCCCGGCATTGTGGGACCGGATCGGCATCGCCATGGGATTGGAGGCATTTCGGCGCCGCTGCGAAATCCGCGTCGAAGCCCTGAACCACGCGCTGTCAAACATTCCAGAAGAACAGAATTCGCTACCATCTCTGTTGGGGGAGTTGGCACGGCCCGCATGTCTATGACCTCGAGATGAAGCACCTCGCTGACATCATGCTTAAGGTGAAGGCGCAGGCCTATCTGTTCGAGGCCGCGAATCCCCGGCACGAGCATGAATACGATGTATGGGAGACCGTGAAATTGCCGGCTGGCAAGATCGTCGTACCTGGCTGCGTCACTCATTCGACCGACGTAGTCGAGCATCCGGAGCTGGTGTCCCAGCGCTTGCAGCGCTTCGCCAGGTTGGTCGGCAAGGAGAATGTCATGGCCGGCACCGATTGCGGCTTCGGCTGGCGCTCGCACCCCCAAATCGCGTGGGCGAAATTGCAGACTCTCAGCGACGGCGCCGCCCTTGCGACCAAAGCGTTGAAATTTGATTGATGAAGAGAGGACAACCCTCACTCCCCTTGCCGGAAGTTGAAACAAGCGAGCCGCTCGGAGGCCGCACGCGTCCGTCATCTGTTTCGGCGAACGCTCCGCAATCGCGCCACATTTCCTCCCTCCTGTCGCAGCGGGAAAGAGGAAACGGCGTGGAGCTTATCGAACCGGGCGCTTATCTCTTGCGCGGCTTCGCGCACATAGACGTGCCGGCGTTGGTCGCTGAAATCGATCATGTCGCCGCCGCGGCACCCTTCCGCAATATGGTCACCCCGGGCGGTTTCCTGATGTCGGTGGCGATGACCAATTGCGGGCAATTCGGCTGGGTCACCGACCGCAGCGGTTATCGCTATGTGTCGGCCGACTTTAACGGCAGGCCGTGGCCCGTGATGCCCGCCCGGTTTCGCGATCTCGCGGCGCACGGGGCAGCGACCGCCGGCTTTGCCGACTTCATACCGGATTCCTGTCTCATCAATCGCTATACCGCGGGCGCACGCATGTCGCTACATCAGGACAAGGACGAAGCTGATTTTGCGGCGCCGATCGTTTCGGTATCGCTCGGCTTGCCCGCAATCTTCCTCTGGGGCGGTGCGAAGCGCACCGACCGGCCGCGCCGCCTGCGCTTGGAAGCGGGTGATGTGGTAATTTGGGGCGGGCCGGCGCGGCTCAATTTTCACGGTGTCGAACCCGTTGCAAACGGCGACGAGGCGTGCCGCTATAACCTCACTTTCCGCAAAGCGACTTAGTCGAAATTTCGCCGTATTCAGCTCTCAGTGGTCGACAACCGACGACTGATAGCGGCGGGTTGCGTCGGTTTGTGTGCGATCGGGACGATGTCGTCGGCAAGAACACGGCGGAACAGTCCCCACAGACCGCGACGCTCGATCAGGATCACGATAATCGAGAACGTTCCGAGCAAAATCAGGTTCCAAGTTCCGAGCTCTGAGAGATATTCGCGCAACACGAAATAGACGATGGTGCCGATGATCGGGCCCTCGAAGCTGCCGATGCCGCCAATCACGACGTTGAAGATGATGAATACAGTCCAGTCGGTGATGCTGAACGAGGCAGACGGCGAGACACGCAGCTTTTGCATGGCAATGATCGCGCCGGCCATGCCGAGGAACGGTGCGGTACCGAGAAAGCATAGGATTCGCGCGCGAGTGATATTGACGCCGATCGCGGCGGCGCCCTCTTCATTGTCGCGCATCGCGGTCAGGCCGATGCCGATACGCGAACGCAATAGGACATAGGTCACAATCAGTGCTACCGCGGCAAGCGCGAATGCAAGCCAATAGATCGCGGCCAGGCGATCGGCGCGTGCGTGGCCAAGACTCAAGACGATCGAAATCGGCAAGCTGATACCGGAGCCGCCGCCCCAGGCGTCGAGCTTGCCGGCGACAAGCATGAGCACTTCCGCGACCACCCACGTGCCAATGGCGAGATAGGCAGTGCGCAAGCGAAACACCAGGATCATTGCTGGCACCGCGATCACGAGTGACACAATGCCGGCGAGCGGGATCGAGCTAAAAGGATCGAGACCGACCAGCGCAGCGAAGCCGAAGAACGCATAGGCGCCGACGCCAACAAAGGCGTGCTGTCCGACGGTGACAATGTCGGCGTAACCGGCCAACAAATTCCACATCACGGCAAGCACGAGCATCGACAAAAATTCGGTCAAGACGACCACTTCGGTGGCGCCAAGAAAATAGGGCGCCACCGCCATTGCGACCGCCGCGACGGCGCCGAGCGCCCGCGCAAGGGTCGAGAGTGAGATTCGGCGTGGTCCGCATGATCAGTATTTCGGGAACAGGCCTTGAGGTCGGATCGCGAGCACGATCAGGAACACGATGTGCCCCGCAAGCATCTGCCAGGCAATGTCGAACTGAGCGCCGACCGATTGGGCGATGCCAAGGACGATGCCGCCGACCAGCGAGCCCCAGAGGCTGCCGAGCCCGCCCAGAACAATGGCCTCGAAGGCGATCAACAGTCGCGTGCCGCCCGATGCCGGATCGAAATTGGTCCAGATCGACATAAAACCGGCGGCGATGGCGATGGTAACGAAGGAAATGCCCATGGCGACGCCGTATATGCGCCCCGACGACAAGCCAATCAGATCGGCAGCGGCGACATCATCGGAAACTGCTCGGATCATAGCGCCGATGTTGGAGCGATAAAGAACCACATCGAGCACGGCGACTAGGGTGACGGCGGCAACGAAGGTGATGAGCTGGAAGACGCCAACATTGATCCCGTCGCCTAACCCGATGGTCGCTGTCTCCAACGAGCCACCTGAGATCTTTTGCGGGTCGGCGCCGAAACCTTCCAAGAGGCCATTCTGGATGATGATCGAGAGACCGAAGGTGATAAGAATCACCAGCAGCACGTTCTCGCCGACCACGCGCTGTAGCAGGAAGCGTTGCAGCCCGAAACCAAAGACAAAGGCGATCGGGAGCACGATCAGGGTTGCGACGACCGGATTGAGGCCGAGAGTTGTCGTAAGCAGCAACAGGACGAAACTTGTGAGCACGATGAAATCGCCGTGCGCGATATTGACAAAACGCATCACGCCGGCCGATAGCGACAGACCGGTCGCGAACAGGGTATAAAGCCCGCCGAGCAGAATTCCCTGCAAAATCTGATTGACCCAAACCCCCGCCATGAGCCGTCCTAACCGGTCTGGGCTGCTTCCGCTCCCCGGCAATAGGAGAGGGTGGGAGCAGGTGGCGGCGACCAGGAACAAACGATTGTAGCGGCAACTTCGCTGTTGCGCTCAGCGAGAAATCCTCTACGCCACGCCTCGTTTCCTTGCTTCCCGATCGGGCGCGGGGGAAATTTGCGACGTCCGTTGCCGGCCACGAGATTCATCTCAAATGCCGAAATAATGCTTCATGACCAGGTCACGGCTGACTTCGGCCGGGCGTCCTGCCAACGATACTTTGCCTTCGAGCAGACAATAGAAGCGATCGGCCACCGCGAGCGATCGCTCAATATCCTGCTCGACGACGAGAATGCCGATACCGCGTGCCCGGATGCGCGGAATCAGCGCATAGAGCTCGTTCACCACAAAAGGTGCGAGGCCAAGGCTGATTTCATCACACAGCAGCAGGCGAGGATTGGCAAGGAGCGCCCGACCCAGGGCCACCATTTGTTGTTGGCCGCCCGAAAGCGAGCCGGCCCTTTGGTTGCGCCGCTCTTCGAGCGTTGGGAACTGTTTCCATATGTCGGCGAAGCCGAACTCACCCTTGCGGCCAACTTGCCAACCGAGCCGCAGATTTTCCTCGACGGTAAGCGACGGAAACAGCCGACGTCCCTCCGGCACCAGCATGATGCCGCAGGCAACGATTTCCCGGGTAGTGCGGCCGACGATATTGTCGCCGTCGAAGGAGATGGTGCCCTCAACCCGCTCGCCCTGGCCGATGATTGCCCTTAGGAGCGTTGATTTTCCGGAGCCGTTGGCGCCAATGATCGACACGATCTCGCCGGCATTCACGGAAATATCGACGTGATCGATCGCACGGAAATTGCCATAGAACACTGAGACATCTCGCACCGCCAACAGTGCGCCCAAATCCGCGCTCACATTCCCGCTCACGTCCCGAGGTAAGCTTCCCTAACGCGCTGATCGGCAAGTACCTCCTGGGGCGCCCCCATCGCGATAAAGCCGCCGCCCGACAATACGGCGAGGCGGGTAACGAGGCGACGCAGGGCATGGATGACGTGTTCGATCCAGACGATTGTCACCCCTCTCGCATGTGCTTCGCCGATAGTGGCAAGCAGAATATCGCACTCCGCCTGGGTCAGTCCCCCCGCGATCTCGTCAAGCAAGAGCAGGCGCGGCTTTACCGCCAGGGCTTTCGCCAATTCCAGCTGTTTGGCGTCGAGCAGGGCCAACTGTCCGGCCGGTGTCAGGGCGCGACGGGCAAGGCCCGTACGCGCCAAAATTGCTTCGGCCTCGACTTTCGCCTGGGTTATCGAGGCACGGCCTCCATGAATCGCGGCGACCAGGACATTCTCGAACGTGGTCATGTGCGAAAAAGGCTTTGGAATTTGGTAGGTGCGCCCAATGCCGATGCGACAGCGGTCCCACGGTTTTGTCGTCGTCACGTCCTTGCCTTCGAAGACCACGCGGCCCGCGGTCGGTGCTAAGACGCCGGCAATCATGTTGAAGAGCGTGGTCTTGCCGGCGCCATTGGGCCCGAGAATGCCAACGATTTCGCCCGGCTCGAGGCTGAAATCGAGCCGGTCTATGACGCGCAGGCCGCCGAAGGCGCGCGACAGCGACACGAGTTCCAACATTGCCATGGTCTCGCTCCGCTAAGGACCGCAGCCCTTACATATAACGGACGATCTCGGGCTCGCCCCCAACCGGAACATCGGGTTCAAGCTTGTTGTCGATGATCACCAATTCCAATGGCCATTTCTTGCCTTTGCGCCACTGGCCGCTGACACATTTGGTTTCGGCAGTGTTGGGAAACGGCCCTTTCTTAAAATCGATCGGTCCGACGATGGTGTCGAACGAGTTGCCACGGATCGCATCACGGATCGATGCGGGATCATCGATGGTCTGGGTTCGTTTCAATACTGCAATCGGCACTTCGAGGAGCGAGTGACGAAAGCCGAGGCCCATCGAGCCTTGCTGATTGGCGACCCGTTCGTACTCGTCGTTAAACTCCATTGAGGATTGACCGGTCAGGCTCGATTTGAATGGATGGAATTTTGACCACCACACTTCGGTAATGAAGCCCACGGCGCGGTCGCCGTATGGATAAACACCTTGCGGGAATTCCCCGACCTTGCCGGCAGTGACCGCCTTGGGCTGGTAGCCCTGTTGTGCGCATTGATTCCAGAACACAGTGAAGTCTGGACCTGGAATCACGGTGAAGCAGATATCGGCACCGCCCGCCTTGAAAGCGGTGATCTGCGTTGTGTAGTTGCTCGACGGCAAGTCGAAGCGCCCGGGATCGAGCACTGAGAATCCCGCCTGCTTCATGGGAGGCGGCATGATCTGCGCGAAGGTGCGGCCGTCGTCGTCATTGGCCCACAACACGCCGATTTTCTTGTTGCCGGGAATGCGGGACCATACCGACAGATTGGAGCCGAGTGCGCCTGCGCCGGAAAAGAAGAAGTTATAGGTCCATTCAAAACCCTTCTTCGGGTCGCCTTTGCGGCCGAAGAAATATGATTCGAGCGGATCGTCGTTGGTGATGCAGGGCATGCCGTTGATTTCGCACTGGTCGGACACCGGGTTGACGGTTTCCGGCGTTGCAAAGGCGGTGACGATGTGGACCTTGTCCCGAAGGATCAACTCCTGCGTCACCTCAGAGGCGCGATTGGGATTCGATTGGCTGTCTTTGGCGATGATTTCGAGGGGGTGGGTGACGCCATTGATGACGATTTGATTGCGCATCCTCTGCTTGGCGTTCTCAATGCAATACGACATTTCCTCATAGAACAGGGCGAGCGGCCCGGTCCGCGGGCCTACCAAGCCGATCTTGATCGTCGCCGGCACCGCGATCGCAGGGCGGAAAAGCGCCGGTGTCGTGGCTGCCGCGAGACTGGCGGCTGCCGCACCCTTCAGGACATGACGGCGATTGATGGCGCGAGTTATTTTGCTCATCGTCTTCCTCCCTGAGCCTGCAGGCTTGCTTCAAGCAATTATTTGCCTTGACGACAAGAATACACGGAAAACGTTTGGGTTCAAACTATTTGCTTTCGGTCGATGTCTAGCCGTAATGTCACTGAAGAAACGGAGCAAGGGGAAACATGCTGCGGAACGGTCGAAGCGGAACCGCGGGGGCCGCGCACGCTGGGACTGGTGCGCCGATTCGGCACAAGCGCCCCACGCCTCAGGTCAAGATAGGCGGCTTGCAGAATTTCATCGGCTTCAATCTGCGCATAGCGCAAGATGCGTCGTTCCGCGTCTTCGCCCGTACCTCCGGCCAGAAGAGCATCCGGCCCGGCAGGTTCGCGGCGTTGATGATGTTGCGCGACAATCCCAACATCACGCAAAGCGCTTTAGGTCGTGCGATCGCCCGTGACAAATCGACGATCACCCCATTGTTGCAGGACCTGCAAAGGCGCGGCCTGGTGAAACGCACCCGCTCCACCGTTGATCGCCGCAGCGTGACGCTGACGCTGACCGCGGCGGGCGAGCGCGCGCTCCAGGAATTGGTGATCCACGCGCGCGAGCATGACCGGAAGCTTGACGCGATCGCCGGACCGGCGAAGGCGGAGTTCGTCGCGATCCTCAGAAGGATCGCCGATCAGCTGGCGTAAGTGACGGTCCTTCCCCGCGACCGGGCTACTTGTGGGGCGACGCCGATATCTTCGCCCCGGGAGCGCCAGCGCCCAGCACCCCCCTTCAAAACGCCTCTGCCGGCAGTTCCATGACAGGCTTGGCACCGGCGCCGATCGAGGCGAACAGAGCGCCGGTTTCCGGCAGCAGCTTGGTCATATAAAACCGCGCGGTGGCGAGCTTGGCTTCGTAGAACGCCACGTCGCCCTCGATCGCCCCGCGCTTTGCCAACGCCACCTCGGCCATACGCGTCCAAATATAGGCAAGGGCGACCAAGCCGAAGGCGCGGAGATACTCGGAGGCCGCGGCAGCCGCCTCATCCGGATTGGCGAGGCCCTTTTGTGCCAGCATCGCCGTCGTTTGCTGCAAGCGGCCGAACGCCCTGTAAGCGGGTAACGCGAACTCGCCGAGCGCCGGATCGCTCATCTTTGCGCGTAGATATTCGTCGACCGGATGGAAGAAGCGCCGCAACAGCCGGCCAGTGTGCTGGCCCATTTTGCGGCCGATGAGATCGAGTGCCTGAATGCCGTTGGCGCCTTCATAGATTTGCGTGATGCGGCAATCGCGGGAGAGCTGCTCCATGCCGTTGTCGTGAATATAGCCGTGGCCGCCGAAAATCTGCATGCCAAGGTTGGTGGCAAGGAAGGCGTTATCGGTCAGCATCGCTTTGATGATCGGCGTCAGCAGGCCGACCATTTCGTCACTGGCCGCGCGCTCATCGGCATCGGTCAGGCGGTGCGCCTTGTCCTCCGCTTGTGTCACCCATGTCGCCAGCGCTCGCCCGCCTTCCGTATAGGCCCGCATGGTCAGAAGCATGCGGCGAATATCGGGATGAACGATCAGCGGATCGGCCGGCTTCTCGGGAAATTTGATGCCGGTCGGCGCGCGCCCCTGCAACCGTTCCAATGCATAGGCGCGGGCCGATTGATACGCCGTCTCGCCGAGCGCAAGACCTTGCAGTCCCACCCCAAGACGCGCCGCATTCATCATGGTGAACATGGCGCGCATGCCGCCATTCTTGCCGCCGATGAGATTGCCTTGGGCTTCGTCGAAATTGATGACGCAAGTGGCGGACGCCTTGATGCCCATCTTGTGCTCAATGCCGCCGCAGCGCACGCCGTTGCGCGAGCCGAGTGAGCCGTCGTCGGTGGCCAGGAATTTGGGTACGATGAAGAGGCTGATGCCGCGGGTCCCAGCAGGCGCGTCCGGCAGCCGTGCCAGCACTAGGTGAACGATGTTGTCGGTGAGATCGTGCTCGCCGGCGGAAATGAAAATCTTGGTGCCGGTAATACGGTAGATGCCATCGCGGTCGGTTGGCACGGCGCGCGTCTTGACTTGGCCGAGGTCAGTACCGCATTGCGGCTCCGTCAGGCACATGGTGCCCGACCAGGTCCCGTCGATCAGTTTCGGCAGCCAGGTCTTCTTTTGCGCTTCGTCGCCGTGTTGGTGAATTGCCTCGACGGCGCCGGCCGTCAAACCCGGATACATGCCGAAGGAAAGATTCGCCGACGCCACCATTTCGCTAACGAAGAAGCTCAAGGTCGCGGGCAAGCCCTGTCCGCCATGATGCGGATCTGCCGCGAGCGCGGTCCAGCCACCCTGGCGGAACAAGTCATAGGCTTCCTTGAAGCCCTTGGGTGTGCGCACAACGCCGTTCTCGAATTGACAACCCTCGGCGTCGCCCGAGAGATTCAGCGGGAACAACACCTCCTCGCAGAGTTTGGCGGCTTCCTCGAGCACTGCGGCGAAGGTTTCCGCAGTCGCCTCTTCGTAGCCGGGAAGCTTGGCGATCTCACTGACATCGAAGACTTCTTCGAGCAGAAATTTATATTCGCGCAGCGGCGCCTTGTAGACGGTCATGGTGATGCTCCTGTGCGCCGGTTCACTCCGGGCCGGTGAAGCGAGCGTCGCAAGTCGCAAGAGCAATGGGGAGCCGCGCTTGCGACATCCGTGTCAGTTCCTCAACGGCCGACCGGTTTCGAGCGTGTGCTCAATGCGGGCCAGGGTCTTCTCCGTTCGGATTAGTGTTCCAAACGCCTTGCGCTCGAGGGCCAGCAGCTGGTCCTCGCTCGTTTCCTCCGTGATGTCCGTGTCGCCCCCCGACAGCACTTCGGCGAGCTTGCCGGCGACGACGAGATCGTGGTCGCTGGCCTTGCCCTGTTTGTGCAAATCGTCGAGCGATAGGCCGATGGCCGCGGCACCGGTCGGACCGGGCAGGCGCAGCATCAGCGGCTTCGGCGGCGTGTAATTCCCGGCGAGCGCCAGGGCGCGCGCCTTGGCGTCGGCAAGGATGCGATCTCGGTTCATGGTGATGCCGTCGGTCGAACGGAGAAACATCAGATCGCGCGCTTCTGCCGCCGATCGCGACACCTTGGCGAGACCGATGGTTTCGAATATGCCGGCGAGGGGTGCGATCGGTCCTCGCGGTCCTTGCTTGTTGGAATAAGCGCGGGAAGCCATCTCGGTGCAGCCGCCCCACCCCGGCACCAGGCCAACGCCGACCTCGACCAACCCAATATAAGACTCGGCATGCGCCTGGACCGCACTCGAGTGCAGCAAAATCTCGCAGCCGCCGCCCAACGCCATGCCTGACGGCGCCGACACGGTGGGGAAGGCCGCGTATTTCATCTCCCTCAGGATCTTTTGTCCGGTCGCTTCGCCGTCTTCGATCATGGGCCAGAGCGCGATATTGGCCGCGAATAGCATGAGGCCAACATTTGCGCCTGCAGAGAAATGCTCGGCGTCGTTATGGATGACGAGCGCGACGTATTTGCCCGCGCTTTTCTTGATCGTGTCGATGGCGGTTTTGATCATGCCAACCGAATCGACGTCGAGCGCGTTCATGCGCGAATGAAACTCAACGCACAACACGCCGTCGCCAATGTCCCACAGGCTGGCACTGGCGTTCTTTGCCAGCGGCTGGCTCCCGCGCTTGATATCGGCGAGCAACAGCACACCGGGCCGCCGCGCGATCTTCATCCACGCGCCGTCGGGCGTGCGCTGGCGAGTGAATCCACCGTCGACACGATAGAACGGCAAGGGTTTCCCTAGCAGTGGGGGTACCGGCAGTTTCTCCGCCGCGATCAGCGCCGTCACATCGGCGGCGCCGATCCGGTCGATTAACTCGAACGGGCCAGCCGTCCAATTGTAGCCGAGCTTCATCGCCTGATCGACATCGTCAACGGTGTCGGCAATCTCGGGCACCAGGGACGCCGCGTATTGCAGAGTGCAGGCGAGGACACGGCGCGCGTAATGGCCGCCGCGATCCTGCGCGTGCAAAATCCTTGTAGGGTCGCGTTCATTGGCGCTGGCCAGCGTCGGAGCGGTGCTGATACGGTAATCTCCGGTCGTGAGGTCAATGCTTTCCCTGACGCGGCTGCCGTCGGCTTTGCGTTGCAGGCGATAGAAGCCCCCCTTGCCTTTGCGTCCGGTGTAGCCCTCGGCGATCATCTTCGCCAGGAGTTGCCGGTCCTTCATCGTGCTAAGATAGAGATCCCCTCTTGGCAGCGTCCGCTGCATGGATGCCGCGACTTGCGGCATAAGGTCGAGCCCCACCAGGTCGAGCAACCCGAACACGCCGGTGCGCGGCATGCCGAAGGGCCGGCCCATGATCGCGTCCGCTTCCTCGACACTGAGCTCGAAATCGAACGCGGCCTGGATTGCGGCTTGAATCCACATGGAGCCGATGCGGTTGGCGACGAAGCCGGGTGTATCCTTCGCATGAATTACGTGCTTACCAAGCTTCACGTCGCAGAAATCGTCGATGGCGGCGACTGCGGCTGCATCGGTCCTCGGCCCGCTCACGATCTCGAGGAGCCGCATATAGCGCGGCGGGTTGAAGAAATGAGTGATGAGGAAATCCCGCGTAAACGTGTCGGGTAGTCCCGAGGTCAGATCCTTTAATGGGATGGTCGATGTGTTCGACGACAGGATCGCGCCTGCCTTCCGGACCTTCGTCAGCTTTTCGTAGGTCGCGCGCTTGACCTCAATTTTCTCCAGTACTGCTTCGACGATCCAGTCGCAATCGTTGAGCTTCGGCAGATCGTCTTCGACATTGCCGGGGGTCACGAGGCGCGCGTTTCTAGGCGACATGAAGGCCGCCGGCTCTGTCTTCAACATCCTGTCGATCGCGGTCTCGGCGATGATGTTGCGGCTGGTCGCCTTCGACGGCACGATATCAAGCAGCATCACCGGCACGCCGGCATTGGCAATCTGGGCGGCGATGCCGCTGCCCATGAGACCGGCGCCGATCACGGCGCATCTGGCGATCCCCATGTCACCCCCGCTCCAGCACCGTCGCGATGCCCTGCCCGCCGCCAATACATTGTGTCGAGAGCGCGTATTTGCCGTTCTCGCGCTTCAATAGCGACGCCGCCTTGCCGGTGATGCGTGCACCGGTCGCGCCCAACGGATGGCCAAGCGCGATGGCGCCACCGTCCAAGTTGATTTTGCTGTCATCAAGATGCAGGTCGCGGATGCAGACGATGGCCTGGCTCGCGAACGCCTCATTGAGCTCGATGATGTCGAGTTGATCGGCGCCGATGCCGGCACGCTTGAGCGCTTTCTGCGTCGCAGGCACCGGTCCATAGCCCATGATTTCAGGGGGGCAGCCCGCGACAGAGATGCTTCTCACCTGCGCCAGGACGTCGAGATTGTTCTTGGTTGCGTACTCCTCTGAGCAGATCAGCGTCGCGCTGGCGCCGTCAGTCAGCGGTGAGGAGGTGCCTGCCGTCACCGTGCCGTCGGCATCGAAGGCTGGCGCCAGTGTTGCCAATATTTCGGCCGTGGTTTCGGGGCGAATGCAACCGTCTTCGGGCACCAAGCTGCCATCGGCAAGCTTGATGGGCACGATCTCGTCCTTGAGCCGGTTGGCCGCTCGCGCCGCCGCGGCTTTCTGATGGGACGCGACCGCGAGCCTCTCCTGCTCGCCGCGCGTCACCTGATATTTGCGCGCCAGATTCTCGGCCGTCTGGCCCATCGAGATATATGCCTCGGGATATTCCTTGACGAGGCGCGGATTGGGCGAGGGGTTGAATCCGGTCATCGGCACGCGTGTCATGCTCTCGATTCCAGCGCAGATGAAGGCGTCACCTGCTCCCATTTGGATGGCTCCTGCGGCCATATGGATCGCCTGCATCGAAGAACCGCAGAACCGATTGACAGTGGTGCCGGCGACGCCTTCCGGCAGCTTCGCCAGGAACGCGACCAAACGCGCGATGTTGAGGCCCTGTTCGCCTTCGGGCATGGCACATCCCATGATCACATCTTCGATCGTGGCGGGGTCGATCCGAGTGCGCTCCACCAAGGCCGCCACAACCTGCGCCGCGAGATCGTCGGGGCGTACTTTGGCAAGGCCGCCCTTCTTTGCGAAATGGAAGGGCGAGCGGACATAGCCCGCGATCATGACGTTCTTCATAACCTGCTCCTTTTGCCGGGCGTGCCGGATTCCTTTTGGCGGATGAGCTCCCGCAGCGCTCTCACGCCGTCGCGCAATTCGCCAAGGGTCTGCGCAATCGCTTGCTGGCGATGCTCCAATTCGACGATGCGCGCCTCTGTCTTCTTGAGCGTAACCCGCAGCTGTTCGAGGTGGTCCGGATCGACATCATAAAGCTCCAGCATTTCCCTGATGTCGGCGAGGGAAAAGCCGAGTCGCTTGCCGCGCAGCACCAGGACAAGGCGCGCGCGGTCGCGATGCGAATAAATGCGCTGATTGCCGATACGCTGCGGCGCCAGCAGCCCCTGATCCTCATAAAGCCGCAGGGCACGGTGCGTGACCCCAGTCTCGGCCGCCAGGGCGCCGATGGAGTAGAGGCGGGGCTCCACGGGCGCGCCTTCCGAGTGCCTCAATGCGCCGCTTCCGCCCATATATTACCTTAATGTCATTGTCCTGACGTTAAGGTAAGCTAGGGTTGGTGGCTGGCCTTGTCAATATGGCTCAACCCGCGACGGTGCCCGTGCCTCGGGGCTGGGCAAGTGCCGCCGCGAAAAAATATCCTTGTCTAGGATGGGGGCGCCGAACCTAATGCAGGCGAGCGCGAGGGATCGCCAGTCTGAGCTAGCAAATGGGATACATCGATGACGGTCAAACTCTATGCTTTCACCTGCGGCATCATCACCGGTCCGCGCGGCCATATGATGGTCGGGGAGGTGGGCCAGATAACCTTCCCGGTGCCGGCCTATTTGATTGAACATCCAAAGGGCCGGGCGCTCTTCGACACCGGCCTCCACCCGGGACTGCGGAGCGAACCCGAAAAGCGCTTCGGCACACGACGCGCGGCGATGTTCCAGATTGACTTGCCGCCGGGCGCAGAGATCAGCGCGCGGCTCGAAGCAATCGACCGCGACCCCGACGCAATCGATCTTATCATCAGCTCACATCTCCATTTCGACCATGTCGGCGGCAACGCGCTGGTGCGCAACGCCACACTCGTGGTGCAGCGCCGAGAATGGGCGGCGGGCACGGAGCCGGACGCCGCTGAAAAACGTGCCTTCTTTGCCGTGGACTACGATCTCGGCCACAAGCTACGACTGATCGATGGCGAGCACGACGTGTTCGGCGACGGCTCGGTGGTGTGCCTGCCGACGCATGGCCATACGCCTGGACATCAGTCGCTCAAAGTGCGGCTCGACGGCGGCGAGGTCGTGCTCACCGCGGACTGCTGTTATTTCTGCCAGACCCTGCGTGAGCGGCGCCTGCCCGCCATGGTTGACGATCGCAACCAATTTCTGGCCTCGCTGGACAAGCTCGAGGTGCTGGAACAAGCCGGTGCGCGCCTCTTTTTCGGTCACGATCCCGAATTCTGGAAAACCGTACCACAGGCGCCGGCAATGATCGTTTGACTACTCGTGGAGCGGCATTGGATTGTTATCGGGTGGAGCAAGCTGAAAAGTGACAGCGGTGAGGCAGCTCATCGAGAAATTGCACACCACCGCGACCAGCGCCACCACATCCGCCACGCCCATGGACTTTTCCGCATCGGCATAGACCGCGGCGGTCAAACCCTTCCCCTGCGAGCATGTCGCGCGCGACGGTGAAGCAAATGCGCTCGCGCGGTTCGGGAAGGTCCGGCGTCTGGTACGCGTTGATCGCCTCGATGACCGGCTCGGCGATCCCGGCGGCGCGCGAAAGCCGCACCTGCGCAAACCACGGGTAACGCGCATTCCAGTGCCGCGCAACTGCGAGATTGACGATCTGCCGCTCGCGACGGGAAAGCGGTCCCGCCGCGAGACACGCCCTCAGCTGTTGCAGGGCCACGAACAATTTCGGCAACCGGATATAGACGGCGTGGGGCCCGCACGGGGCGCGTCCGGGTCCTGGGTGGCGACGTCAAAGACCCGTGCCCGCTCGGCGTCCATGTCATTTTCGATGAGAGCGATGCGTTGCATGCGGATGCCTCGCGCGGTGGTTTTCGATCGCGTGCGGCGTAGACGTCGCCGGCACCGAAACGCGGCGGCTACCGTGCGGCCTTTTGCATGAAGCGTCGCAGATCATCGATGGTGATGTAACCCTTGTGATCGAGGTCGATCTTCTCGAATTCGAGCGCATAGATCATGTCAACGCCGTCGAGTTTACCCTTGTGATCGGTATCGGCGGCATTGAAGAAGGCGCGATTAAACTGGGTTTCCTCATAGGTCAATTCGCCGATCCCCGCGGTGCCCGTTTTAGGAGTCCAAAACATCGCGGCGACTTTGTTTTGATCATACTCCGCCTTGTCGACCTTCCCAGTCTTGTTGGAATCCAACATTGCAAAGACTTGTTCCACCTGCTCCTCGGTGAACGCGGATGCCGGGTGCCAGGGTATCGTGAGCGCCGCCCCGCCAACCACGAGGACAAGGAGGGCGATGCGCGACAGCGTCAGGAGAGTACGAGCCATCTTTATCTGCCGGTGCTTGCTGAGAAATCAGGGTGGGTAATATTAGCACCTGTCTGGTCGGGTTGCAGCAGCCCTATGCTGCATCTTGCCCTTAAACGTTGAGGGATGTCGGCGGAACCGGCGTGAGCGGGCGAAAGGGGGCCAGGCAAGGATCCCTAAATATCACCTGCCCCAATGGGTAAGACCACGAGCAGACGCCCCAGCGTCCCTCGACCGGGGCGGCGTCGCTCATCTTCGCCACGGTGAGGATCTCCCAATAGTGCCGCAAAGCGTCGGTCATCGTGTATGATGCGCGGAGGCACGGAAAAAGGCAGGAATTGGCATGATAACACGGCGCGAGTTTACCGGCCTAGCAAGCTGCGCGATCTGCGCAGCCTCAGGTCTTGTTCCCGTCGAGACATCGGCGCAGGGCGCAACCGCTGGTGCCCAAACCCCTGGCGTCAAGCGCAAATTCCTATCGCATATGGAGGGGCCGATGCCGGGCTATGTCACTATCATCGCCGAGGTTGAGATCGAGCCCGGTATGACGGTGGCGCGCCATACGCATCCGGGTATCGAATTCGGGCTATGTCGTCGCCGGCGGCACTGATCTTTATATTCAGGGCAGAGGCAGCATAAGTCTCAAGCCGGGCGACGGGTTTCAGGTCCCCCCCGAAACGCCGCACGCCGGAAACAAGAACGGTCCGGTCAAGACCGTTCTCGTCAGCACCTATGTGGTCCAGAAGGGTAAGCCGTTGGCGTCGCCGGCTTAGGTCAGCACGGCGCGCGGTCTGTGTGATTGTCCCTCGTCGCGGGACAAGGGTCGGGATGGGGATGCCGGGCATGTCAAAGAGAATCGTGATTGTCGGTGCAGGCGCCGTCGGCGGCTATACCGGCGCGCATATGGTCAAGGCGGGCGAGGATGTAACCTTCATCGATCCTTGGCCCGAGCACGTCGAGCAGATGCGCCGCCATGGTCTGCGCATCACGCACGCGAGGGACGTCGCGGCGTTCACCGTGCCGGTACGCGTCCTTCACGTTACCGACGCACAATCATTGGCCAAGGAACCGCTAGTCGATGTCGCGTTCATCTGCATGAAATCCTATGACACCGGCTGGGCCGCGACCTTGATTGGGCAATATCTGGCACCGGACGGGTATATCGTTTCGCTGCAGAACTGCATGAATGAAGAGACGATCGCCAATATCGTCGGCTGGGGAAAGACGTTGGGCTGTGTCGCAAGCCAGATCACGGTCGGTCTCGTCGAACCTGGCCATGTCCATCGCGGCGCCGGCAAAGGCGGCGCCGCCCACACGGTTTATCGTGCGGGCGAGGTACACGGCCGTATCACGCCGCGCGCCGAGGAAGTGTGTCGTCTCGTCAGCACCGCCGACAGCGCCAAGGTCACGGCCAATCTGTGGGGTGAGCGTTGGTCAAAGCTCGTCGCCAACGTCATGCAGAACGGACTTTCTGCGGCGACCGGTCTCGCCGGCCAGGCGATGCTCGATACCGCGCCAATCCGCCGCTTTGCCACGCGCCTCGGCAGCGAAGCTATCCGCGTGGGGCAGGCGCAGGGCTATGCGCTAGAAGAGATCTTGCACCTGCCGCCCGAGACGCTGGCGCGTGCCGGCGAGGGCGACGCCGAGGCAGAAAAGATTGTCGACATGCAGCGTTTCAACGATGGGGGCCGCGTTGCCGCCGAGCAGCGGCCGTCCATGGGTCAGGACATGGCCAAGGGCCGGCGCACCGAAATTCAATTCCTCAACGGCTTAGTGGTGCGCGAAGGCGAAAAGCTCGGCATGCCCTGCCGCGC
This sequence comes from uncultured Alphaproteobacteria bacterium, assembly GCA_963804725.1. Classification (GTDB taxonomy): domain Bacteria; phylum Pseudomonadota; class Alphaproteobacteria; order ATCC43930; family CGMCC-115725; genus JAATGI01. The sequence continues at coordinate 1,816,711 of CAWDRN010000001.1, forward strand.
CAACGCCCTCCTCACCGAGTTGGTGCTGCGCGTCGAGCGCGGCGAGGTGCAACCCGACCCAGCGCATATCGTGAACCTGAAGCTGAATTAGTCCGAGTCAGATCGACTTGCGTTTCAGAACCGCGTTGATCATGTCGAGATCTTGCTGCGCCGCTTCACTTCGGGGGTCGATAGCAAGCACTCGCTCAAACGCCTGTCCCGCAGCCGGGATGCGATCGAGCTTGAGGTTTACGAGGCCAAGACCGGACAGCGCGCCGAAATGCCTCGGCTCGAGCGCCAGCGTGCGCGCGATATCGTCAAGCGATTTCTGGTATTCGCCCATTAGATAATAGAGCGTCGCTCGCCGGTTCCAGCCTTCCGCGAAATCCGGCCGTTTGTCGATGATACGGTTGAAGGCTTCAAGCGCCGCCGGGATGTCTCGCGCCGACATCGCGTTCGAACCCACCACTAGCAATTTGTCGATCTCGGCATCGCCGCTGTCGAACCAGATTGTCCAAATCTGGCTCTCGATCGCCGACGCCGCGTCGCTTGAGGGCGCGCCTTTGAGCTGAGCGAATAGGGCAGGGAGCCGAGGGTCCTTTTGGTCTGCGTTGGCAGCCGCCGCGAAACCCAGAACGATGAATGCCAAGATGGCAAAGGTAGTGGCGTTGGCGTGAAGCTGCCGTATCATCCAATACAGTTTAACCCGTTTGGCCGCTGGGCGTCATCCGGCCATCTACCGGCAGAGCCGCCGAGACGCAACGGTGGACTGGAATGGCGACTAGCCCCGTCATGGCGGCATTTGGCAACCGGGATCGGTTTTGAATGGAGGCCCTTATCTGCATCAGGACCTGTGGCTTCCGAATGGCAACTCTCCCCGACTTGACATTGTGCCACAGGTTGGTATCAACGTATTCGGTCAATCGGATCGGAAATCATGAATGACTCTTACCGCTGGGTGATTGTGGGGGCGGGCGCGTTGATGAGCTGCGTCGCCATCGGCGCGATGTTTTCGCTCGCGGTTTATCTGACGCCACTGGCGGCCGCGACCGGCTGGTCTCGCGAAGGAATCTCAAGCGCCATGTCCATCGGTTTTCTGACTATGGGAATCGCGGGTTTCGGCTGGGGGGCGGCGAGTGACCGGTGGGGGCCGCGCATCGTCGTGCTGAGCGGCGCGGTTCTCCTCGGACTGGGTCAGGTGCTCGCGAGCGAAGCCCGCTCGCTGATACAATTCCAGCTCACCTACGGCATGCTGGTTGGCCTTGCCGGAGGCGCTTTCTTTGCACCGCTGATGGCGACGGTTACGACCTGGTTCCAAAAGAACCGCGCGCTCGCGGTCTCGCTGGTCTCTGCCGGCATGGGCGTAGCACCGATGACGATCTCACCGTTTGCGCGCTGGCTGGTCTCTGCTTATGACTGGCGCACCGCCATGCTTACCATCGGCATCGCGGCCTGGTGTCTGCTGATACCGACCGCGCTCCTGGTGCGCCGATCGCCCGCTTTGGCGCATTCCGCCGACGCCGCTCCACAACTCGGGGCGGGGGTTATCACGTCGGTCGGTCAGGCGTTTCGCTCGCCGCAATTCATCGTGCTGGCGCTGACATTCTTCGCCTGCTGCGGCGCCCATTCGGGGCCGATCTTCCACATGCAGAGCTACGCCATCATATGCGGGGTGTCGCCGATGGCGGCGGTCAGCATTTATAGCGTCGAAGGCCTGTCCGGATTAGGGGGCCGGTTGCTTCTCGGCGTGCTCGGCGACCGCTTCGGCGCCAAGCGCGTACTGGTCACCGGCTTGGTCGTGCAAGCGTTGTGCATCGGCAGCTACCTCTATGTCCGCCGGCTCGACGATTTCTATGCGCTGGCTGTGGTGTTCGGCACAGCCTATGGTGGCGTCATGCCGCTTTATGCCGTGCTAGCGCGCGATTATTTCGGCCCCCGCATTATCGGTACGGTATTCGGAGCCGCGACCATGGCGTCGAGCATCGGCATGGCTATCGGCCCGTTGGCTGGCGGCTGGGTGTTCGACACCTTCCACGCCTATACCTGGCTCTATATCGGCGCAATGAGCGTCGGCCTGGGCGCAGTCGCAATCGCGTTGTTCTTCCCGCCCCAGCCGTCGCGAATAAGGGTCATGCCTCAGCTCGCTTAGCTCACTCCTACGCCAGTCGCCAGACGCTGATTGGCTGCTCGTAGCCGCGTACGGGCAGCGGGCCGAGTGGTTTTGCATCGCCGATCGCCGCGCCCGCGGCTGAATAGACGGCGTCGGAGACCAAGAATTGCGAACCCACTTCCTTGTTCAAGGTTTCGAGGCGGGCGGCAAGATTTACCGTGTCGCCGATGACCGTATATTCCTTGCGGCGAGGCGAGCCGACCGTACCGGTTACCGCGTCGCCGATATGGATGCCGATGCCAATGCGAATCGGCCACGCGATTGCCCTCATTCTCCTCGGCGATGGCACGAAGCATCTCGCGTCCGGCGGCGACGGCATCGGCCGCGGCAGCGGGATCCTCGATCGGTGCCCCAAACATGGCCAGGAAGCCGTCGCCGAGGAACTTGTTGACGATGCCATGGTACCGGTCGACGATCTCCACCAGAAGTGCGAACGCGGTATCGAGGCGCGCGACAACCTCGGCCGGCGACCGCTCACGGGCTGCGGCGGTGAAGCCGCGGATGTCGACGAACATGACGCAAACGCGGCGCATCTCGCTGAGCTCGGCTCCGCCAAAGGCGAGCAGCCGGTCGACCACTTGGGGCGAGACATGCTGGCCGAAGAGGTTGGTGACCCGGTCTCGTGCCGAAACCGCCGCTAGTGCTCGCGCGAAATAGTCTTTGATCGTCAATCCGACGGAACCTGCAAGCAGTCCGGCGGCGAGCAGGACGGCGCTGCGTGCCAGATAATAGGCAATTGCGTGATTCAGCTCTTCTGTGCCCTAGGCTAAATGCAGCACAATGTAGGCGAGAACGAGAACTCGACGGCGGCAACCGCACCGGTGAAGGCCGATAGAGCGAAGTCCAGCCGCATGGTCGAGAGCACGATAAAGAGGAAATAAAGCAGCACCGGCCAAGAGTTGAAGGCGGTCACTGCATCGACGAGTTCGGTGGCAAGGATATAGGTCAGCAAGGTTGGGAAGCTGGTTTCGATGAAGGCGTTGACGTAGCGTCCGACGGTCGGAAACGCGAGCCCGCGCCGCGCCAGCAGGGTCACCACACCGGCCGCCAGCAATTCATAGGCAATGAAGGGTAGGAAGATCATGAGCGGCATGCGGCCCGGCCGCTGCCGGTGAAGGATCCGCGCCACCAAGTCGGGAGCGACCGTCGTGAGCACCAGAATTAGGGCAAGAATAACGGCGAATATGACGGCGAGATTTAGCATGCGCCGCCGTTCACTGCGCAGCACCTCGCGGCTTAAGAGCCGCGCAAAATCACCGGCGACCTGGTCGGCAGGCTGCGGCACGGGTTAGCAAGCGGCCGCGCTAGGCCGGTACGGAAGGTCGCGCGCTCGACAATGTCCCTGGGTGTGCCGTCGGATGGGATTGCTCCAGCGTCGAGGCCGCGTCGGAAATGGTGGCGCGGCGCATGTCGCGAATGTTGCCGTTTTCGCGCGGCCGTGCCCGGTGCATGGTGCAGCGGTCGTCCCACCATACGAGGTCCCCGCTCCGCCATTCGTGGTGATAGACAAACTGCGGCTGCGTGCTGTGGTCGATTAGGTCGAGCAACAGGCTGCGGCCTTCCGAAATCGGCCAGCCAACGATGTGCGAAGCGTGTGCCTCGAGGTACAGCGTCATCCGACGCGATCCGGGATGAAAACGCACGACACGCTGTCTTACGGGCGGATGAAATGCCTGTTCCTCTGCCGAATATTCGAAACCGATGATGCTGCGCGAGCGTGCAATCGAATGCTCGGCGACCAGATCGGCAATACGCTCCTTGGTCGCGTCGCTGAGCGCATCATAGGCGGCACGCAGATCCGCAAACTCCGTGGCATGTCCGGCGGCCGGAAGGGTATCGGCATAGAGCATCGAGTACTTGGCCGGAACCGGCTTGAATGAACTGTCGGTATGCCACAGCCGGTCGCCCAGTCCGGCCAGACGCCTGCGATCGCTCGCCGCCAGCAGCTTGCCGTCTTGATCGAGATTGGAAATGTCGGCGAGGTGCCTATGCGTGCGGCTGCGGTAATTGTCTTCCTTCAGGTTGCGGCCGGCGATCTCGAGCGGTCCGAATTGGGCGGCAAAGGCCACCTGCTGCTCTTTGTCGATGCTCTGTTCCGGCAACACCAGCACGGGATAGCGATTGCTGGCCGCCACCAAGTCCGCCACCGTCGTTGCATCCACGCCCGTGGCGATGTCGATGCCAGTGACCGCGGCGGCCAGCGTCGGATGTAGCGGACGGACCGTCAGCGTCATTAACCGCTCCTCTCGAGACAGAAATTTTATGCCGATCCGGGCCGGCACGCCACTGGCGCGGAGCGTGCCAGCAATCGCCAGACTAGACGTCGATCGCCAGCGTCCAGATGCCGATCGCCGCCATCATGGCGCACGCTATCGCCATCACCACCGGCCCGGACAATTGAATGCTGCCACGACCAGCGGCGGCGGCAACTTTGAGCGAGTCCGCCACATCGATCTCGACCCGCACCTTGGCCACGCCGGACCGCTCGAACCCCAACAAACGGGCGGCGCGTCGGGACACGTCGATAATACGGCCCTCCGCGAACGGCCCCCGATCATTCACGCGCAGCTTGAGTGAGCGGCCATTGACGAGATTCGTCACCCGCACCACCACCGGTAGAGGTAAGGTGCGATGCGCGGCGGTGAGACTTTTTAGGTCGAAGGTTTCGCCATCCGCCGTGGACCGCCCCTGGAACTGTTCGCCGTACCAGGAGGCGATGCCGGTCTCATCGTAAGACCAATCCTCCTTCGGATAGTACCAAGTACCGGCGATCTGGTAAGGCTGGCCAACTATGTAACGGTGAAGCGATTGCCAGTCCCCGAGTGGCGCATTGCCTGATGAGGCAAGCGTCAGGGCGCAAATGCCCAAAAGCGCCCATTTCGATGATCCGAGGGACATCGCGCACCGGTGTGCCCACTATTACGGTCACTGTTAGGTTATCGGAACGAGCGGTCCCTCGTCAAGCAAACTCATAAATATCGCAATATGTTATGACCGTTTCCAGTAAAGTTAGTTACGGAAATTCCTGTAACTGACACGGTGTACACCGCGCTATTCTGCAAGCGGCGTGGGGTTCTCGGGAGGCGGCGCAATTTGGAAGGTGGCCGCCGTCAGGCAGGTCATCGAGAAGTTGCCGACTGCCCCAACTAATGCCACGAGGTGTTCCAAGCCGAGGGTCTGTTCTGCCGAGGAATAGGTCGCATCGTTTAGCCCCTTGTTTGCCAGCATGTCGCGCGCCACGACGAAGCAGGTCCGCTCCCGAGCGTCGGCGAGGTCAGGGTTACGCCGCGCATTGATCGCATCGATGACCGCCTGTGGGAGACCGATGGCGAGTGATGCGCGCACCTGCGCAAACCATGGATAGTGCGCGTTCCAGTGGCGGGCGACCACGAGGTTGACGATTTGCCGCTCGCGACCGGACAAGGGACCACTGCCCAGGCAAGCCCGCAGGTTTTGTGCCGCCTCGAACAATTTGGGCAACCGAATATAGGCATAATAAGGCCCGCCGAGCGGACCGCCGCCCTTTTGCGCCGCATCGTATACACGTGCCTGCTCGGCATTCATCGCGGCGCGGTCGACGATGGCAATGCGTTGCATGCGATTTCTCCCGCCTTGAGTTTGTGAACGCTGCAAGGTTACCAGCGACGCGGCGAGGAAGCGAGCGAGGCAGCTCGGACGCACGGAAAAAAATCGCACATCACCGCGATCCGCCGCGGGCAGCGACAGGGCGGCCGAAAACGCGTCGTATGCTGAGGCGACACCTTCGTCTGCGAACTTGCGCCCAATGTTTGGTTGGATTCGGCGTGATGGCGTTGCCGTCATGCCGTTGAAATACGTCGAGACCTGATCCCAATTGTCGTCCCGGCCACCACACTCCCCAAGCGACATCGGGCGACTTCAAGTCAACGCTTAGCCCTTCAGCACCCTCACCATGGTTGATCCAAGGGCCGCGGGCGAATCGGAGATTGTGACGCCGGCGCTTTTCAACGCCTCGATCTTGTGCGCGGCGGTTCCGGCGCCGCCGGAAATGATGGCGCCGGCATGGCCCATGCGCCGGCCCGGCGGGGCGGTCGCGCCCGCGATGAATCCGACGACCGGCTTTTTGACTTTGTTGTGGCGCATGAAATCGGCGGCGTCCTCTTCCGCGCCGCCGCCAATCTCGCCAATCATGACGATGCTCTCCGTCTCGCGGTCGCCGAGGAACATGTCCAGACACTCGATGAAATTGGTGCCGTTGACCGGGTCGCCGCCGATGCCGACGCAGGTCGATTGGCCGAGCCCCGCGGCCGTCGTCTGCGCCACCGCCTCGTAGGTCAGCGTGCCGGTGCGCGAGACGATGCCGACCGGCCCCTTCTTGTGGATATGGCCCGGCATGATGCCGATTTTGCATTCGCCGGGCGTGATGACGCCCGGGGCAATTCGGGCCGATGAGCCGCGTCTTCGACGCCGGTCAGAGCGCGTTTCACCCGCACCATGTCGAGAACTGGGATGCCCTCGGTGATGCAGACGATCGAGCGGAAGCTCGGCGTCGACCGCCTCGAGGATCGCGTCCGCGGCGAAGGGCGGCGGCACAAAAATCAGCGCTCGCGATGGCGCCGGTCTTCGCGACGCATTCGCGGCGCGGTGTCGAAAACCGGCAAGTCGAGATGGCGTTCGTGCCGCCTTTGCCTGGCGTCACGCCGCCGACCATCTTGGTGCCGTAGGCAATTGCCTGCTCGGAATGGAAGGTGCCTTGCGCACCGGTGAAGCCCTGGCACGATGACTTTGGTGTCTTTGTTGACGAGGACGGACATCACGCGGCCTTCCTTCACGGCATTGACGACCTTTCGCGCGGCGTCACCCAGATCGTCGGCCGAGTGATCGGCAGGCCGGATTCGGCCAGGATCTTCTTGCCCTGCTCGACGTTGGTGCCTTCGAGGCGAACCACCAGCGGCACATGCAAGCCACTTCCTTCGCAGCGGCGACGATGCCTTTGGCGATGATGTCGCAGCGCATGATGCCGCCAAAAATGTTGACCAGGATGCCTTCGACTTGTGGGTCGCGAGAGAATGAGCTTGAAAGGCGGCGGTGACGTGCTCCTTGTTGGCGCCGCCGCCGACATCGAGAAAGTTGGCGGGATTGCCGCCATAGAGCTTGATGATGTCCATGGTCGCCATGGCCAGGCCGGCGCCGTTGACCATGCAGCCGATATTGCCGTCCAACTTGATATAGTTGAGCTCGTGCTTGCTGGCTTCGAGTTCGATCGGGTCTTCCTCGGCGTCGTCGCGCATCGCGTCGATATCCGGGTGGCGGTAGAGCGCGTTGTCGTCAAAATTCATCTTGGCGTCGAGCGCGATTACCTCGACCGCCGCCAGTCACCACCAGCGGGTTGATCTCGATTACCGACGCATCGAGCGCCGGTGAACGCCTCCGTACATCGCAAGCCATTAACTTGCTCGCAGCCTTGAACCTGATCGCCTTCGAGGCCGAGACCTATAGGCCAGCTCGCGCGCATGGAACGGTTGGAACCCGGTCGCGGGGTCGATGACAGCGCGCAGGATTTTCTCCGGATCCGCCGCTGCCACGTCCTCGATCTCCATGCCGCCTTCGCTCGAAGCCATCATGGTGACGCGACCCGTCGCACGGTCCACCAGCATGCCAAGGTAGAGTTCGCGTCTGATATCACAACCTTCCTCGACATAAACCCGCTTCACCTCGCGGCCTAGCGGCCCGGTTTGCTTGGTTACAAGAACATGGCCGAGCATTGCAGCTGCCTCGGCCTTGACTTCGGCCGGCGAACGGACGAGGCGCACACCGCCTTTGGCGTTGGGCTGGTCCTTAAACTTGCCGGCGCCGCGCCCACCAGCGTGGATCTGCGCCTTCACGACATAAACCGACCCCGCCAGCGTGCCCGCAACTTTCTCGGCTTCTTGGGGGGTGTAGGCAACACCACCTTTGGGCACCGTAACACCGAATTTTTGCAGGAGAGTTTTGGCCTGATATTCGTGGACATTCATGTCTCGGCCTGGAAACCATGGGAGTTTATGCCGGTGTCATGCCGGCATGCGACCGCGCAGCGGGCTTGCCGCCGCCGACCCATAGAATTAGGCCGGTATTGCGCTGCGGTAAAGAGGTTTGGCTGCAAAACAACCGCCATCTACGCGGTTCGCTCCGGTTTTGAGGATGGCGTGGAACCCCGCGGCTTGGCTACAAAAGGCGCACAAGGCGTGAGGGCGATCATGACACACCAGGCGGATTTGGATCGTGATGGTTCCGCGTGGCGACTGGTTGCGCCAGCGCAATTGCTGGCACAAAACTGCCGTCATGACCGCTCCCCGATCGAGCATCAGCACCCTGTGCGCCGGGTCCGTTTCCAATGACTGTTTCCCGCCCAACGATTAGCGTCCCAACAAGTCAAATCACCCTATCGGACGCGCGGCATCATGATCAGGTCCCAGGGGCTCGGCAATTCGCCGCACGGGACATGGACGAGCGCCGGGCGACCCGACGCGAACGCGTCCCCTACCGCGCGTTCCAGCTCGGCGGGAGTGACGGCGCGGAATGCGGCGACGCCGAAACTTTCGGCTAATTTGACAAAATCGGGGCTGGTGAGCGTGTCGGCGATCAAGCGGCCGCCGAAGCGGGCCTTCTGGATAAGGCGCACATTGCCAAAGGCGTGGTTGTCGAAGACCACGACGACAACGGCGATGTGGTGATGGATCGCGGTGGCGAGCTCGGTTGCCTGGTACAGGAAGCCACCGTCGCCTGAGATTGCCAGCACTGGCAGATCCCGGCGTGCCGCCTTCACGCCAAGCGCCGTGCCGTAGCCCCAGCCGAGCGTGTCCTGATAGCCCGGCGACAGATAGGTGCGGGGCGCGTGGACTGGAAATGCGAGGCGGCTGGCAAAGCCGAGTTGGGTCACCTCGTCAACGAACACGCCGTTCTCGGGCAGCGCGGCGCGCAGCGCGCGGAGAAAAGAGACCTGTGGTTCGAGCTGCGACAGACGCTCGGCGAGCCAGACACGGTAGGGCGCGAGATCAATCGCCGGACGCTTGATATTGTGCGCGGGGACGGCGTCGAGTAGCGCCGCCGCGTAATCGGCGGCGTCACCGATTAGGGACACGTCGGGCGTCGCGAGCCGGGCCGGCTCTTCCGGCTCAATGTCGATGCGCACGATCGGCAGATTGGCGTCGATACCCCACTGTGTTTGCTGGATCAGGAGGCGAGTGCCGATCGCCAGCACCGCATCAGCGTCTTTCCACAAACGGTGACCGATCGGTATATTGACGCTGAGCCGGTGGCGTGCCGACAGCACGCCCTGGCCGCGGCGATAGGCAATGACCGGCGCCTCGAGCAACTCGGCAAGCGCCGTGACTTCGTTGCTTACATGCTGGGCGCCGCCGCCAACCACAATGATAGGTCGTTTCGCCCTACCTAGGATCGCAGCGGCGCGTGCCACCGCCTCATCGTCGACGGGCGGCCTCGCGATCACGAGGGGCGCGGCGAGCGGCACGACGGCACCCTTTTCGGCCCCACACATCCATGCCGCATTCGAGGATGGCAGGACCCGGCCGGCCGCGCTGCACCGCGGCGAAGGCCTCGGCGACAAGACGGGGGGCATCGGCAGGCGAACCGATCCGCGCCGTGAAGCTCGCGAGGTGGCGGGCAAGTCCTATCTGATCGCGTATCTCATGGAGATAGCCATGGCCGCGATCGATCTCGCGCGCCGGAATTTGGCCAACCAGGCCGACCACCGGCGCGTTCATCGCCTGCGCTGTAAGCAACGCCGCGCCGGCATTCAGGAGGCCTGGTCCCGGTACCACGCTGAACACCTGCGGCTTCCCCGTGATGAGCGCGGCACCTAATGCCATGAAGGCAGCGGCCTGCTCGTGCCGTGTATGGATAAAGCGCAGGCGGTCGCGCACGCCGTAGAACGCGTCGAACAGGTCATCATTGTGCGTGCCCGGTAGGCCATAGACCTGATCGATGCCATGCGTCAGCAACGTGGTGCAAACCGCTTCGGCGGTTGTCATGATGGCACTGCGGTTTGTCATGGTTTCGCCATTTGAGCCTTGCCAGTGCTAAACGCGCAAGCAGGGAACGCTACATCACTAGAATTGTTATCCGGAAAGACCAATTATCGGTTGCTCAACAGAACCGAGGGGAAGATAAAGATGTCGAGCGAAAATCTACATGAAAATGCGGAAACACTTGGCACTGAGGTCATCGACCAACATCGTGCCATTGTCTCGATCATCGAGGAACTGGAGGCGGTCGATTGGTACAATCAGCGTGCCAAGGCCACTGTTGACGATGCGTTGCGCGGCATCCTCGAACACAATCGCGACGAGGAAAAAGAGCATATGGCGATGGTGTTGGAATGGCTGCGACGCCACGACGCGGTGCTCGACAAGAACCTGAAACAATACCTGTTCACGACCGAACCGGTACTGGAGATCGAAGAAGCGACGGCAGCAGGCGGCACGGACGTGGTTTCTGGCGATCTCGGCATTGGTGATCTGCGCGAACAGGTGAAGAAATGAACCATCTTTTTCGCGGACTCGCTCCGGTCTCTGACGCCGGATGGCAAGAGATTGACAAGGAAGCCGCCCGCACGCTCAAAACGTCATTGGGCGCGCGTCGCGTCGTCGATTTTGTCGGGCCCAAGGGCTGGGAATTCGCTGCAGTCGGCACCGGCCGCAACCGGCCGGTGGCGTCGCCGGACAAGACCAAGGTCGAAGCGCGATTGCGCCATGTCCTGCCGCTCGTCGAGCTTCGCGTTCCGTTTGAGATGAAGCGAAGCGAGCTCGACGCCATCGATCGCGGCGCCAAGGATCCGGATACCGATCCGGTCATCGCCGCGGCTCGGCAGATCGCCATCGCAGAAGATCGCGTCATCTTTCACGGTTATGCCGCAGCCGGCATTCATGGCATTACGGAGGCGCAGCAAGCTCACGCGATCTCGTTCGGCGACAATTTCACGGAGTTTCCTAATGTCATCGCCAGTGCCAAGACCAAGCTGCGCGATAGCGGCGTCAGCGGCCCTTACGCGGTGGCGCTCTCCGAGCATGCTTATGCCGGCTTGACCGAGACCACGAGTGGCGGCTATCCAGTGCTTGAACACGTGCGCCACATCGTCGACGGACCGCTGGTCTGGACCCCCGGGCTTGACGGTGCAGTGGTGCTGTCGATGCGCGGCGGCGATTTCGAACTCACCATCGGCCAGGATTTCTCCATCGGCTATCTCGACCACGATGCTGAGACAGTGCGGCTCTATATCGAGGAAAGCTTCACCTTCTGGCTGTTGTCGGCGCAGGCGGCCATCCCTCTCAGTCGTCAAACCGCGGCGCGGAGGCGCTAGTATTTTAGGAAAAATGCCGCGGTAATCGCGGCCGCGATGGCGATAACAACGTAGCGCAACAGACGCGGATTGACCTTCTTTGCGCCCCAAGCACCGGTCCAGCCGCCGGCTGGTTCCGGCGGCCATCATTAGCATGCCCGGACCCCAGGCGATCTTGCCGGCGATCACAAAGATCGCCACCGCCAGCCCGTTGAGGAGCCCCGCGAGGAGCGTCTTCAATGCGTTCATGCGGTGGAAATTAGTCATGCCAAAGAGGCTGAATGAGGCCAGCATCAGGATGCCCATGGCGCCGCCAAAATAGCCGCCGTAAATCGCAATGACGAACTGCACCGCCATCAGGGTCGCCGGGCCGAGGCGGACGACCCGGCGCAAATACGGCGTCACTGTCGGCCCGAAAGCGAACAACAGCGTCGCCGCCAGCAAGAGCCACGGTACGATTGCGTCAAACTGGCGCTGGGGCGTGAAGAGCAGTAACCCCGCGCCGATCGCGCTGCCGGCAAAGCTGAGCGCGATTAGATTGCCGGTCGGGATGCCTTCGATCTGTGGCAGATCGCGTCGGTAGGTGCAAGCGCTAGCCAGCGCTCCGGGAAACAGCGCAACCGCGCTGGCGGCGTTGGCCACAATCGAGGGAATACCCACAAATACCATCGCGGCAAAGGTCAGAAATGAGCCCCCGCCGGCGATCGCGTTCAGCGTGCCGCCAACCAATCCGGCAATCGCAAGGAGAGCAAGGGCTGGAAAGCTTTTCCACCGACAGGTTCAGTTCTCAGCGAGGGCCCGAAACAGGAGGACGGGTAACCCTCATCCAGCAATGGTCTCAGAGCCTTCCGCTTCGTGATTCCGAATTCCGGATCGACGATAGCGCCACACGGAGGCGGGTGGGAAGTTGCGCCACACCCGTCCCGTCACTTCGGCGACCAACCCGATTCGCGCTCGACCCATCACCGGCGACATCGGGCCATAGGTGAACTGCACGAAGGTGCCGTCTTCGCCCATCAGTGCAAAGGCCTGCTCAACAATGCGCTGCTGCGTGTCCGGCGGCATCGACAACAGCGGCAGCCCCGACACCACCGCCGAGGCCTGCACCACACCGAACGGAGCAAGCAGGGCGAGCAGATCGCGGGCATCGCCTTGGACGATCGATAGTTGCGGAAATCGGACCCCAAGCAACGAGGCCAGCTTCTCGTCGTTCTCGATGACGATCAGCCGCTCCGGTGCCACGCCGGCATCGAGCAAAGCGCGCGTGATGCGGCCGGTGCCACCACCGAGCTCTACCACCAGTTTGGCAGCTTGCGCATCGATGGCGCGGGCCATCTCGCGCCCAAGATGGGGGCTCGACGGCGCCAGTGCGCCGATCCGCAACGGCGCTCTGATCCAGCGCGAAAGGAAAAGCGCCAAATCGTTATCGGCCTTCGACGGTTTAGCGCGTATATGGCGAAAACTATTCATACCCCCAGCCTGGTTCTTTCCCTGCGCCATTGTCGCCGGACGCAAGCGCAAATAGAAGGGCTTTTGCCGCGTTACGGCAAGGCCGATATGACGATTTCGTGGCAAAAGGTTCCCTCCGCGGCCGGCTCCGTGGCACAGTGACGCTTGCGCCCCTAAGAAGAAGTTCGCAGGCACTGCCTTGCCCCAACTGCGTAGTCCAATGTTTGTGGCGGCGATTGTGGCCTGCGCTTTCTTCATGGAGACGCTGGATTCGACCGTGATTGTCACCGCCTTGCCGCGGATGGCGGATGCGTTCGGCAGTTCGCCGATACGGCTCAGCGTGGGCCTCACCGCTTATATCATCACTCTCGCTATTATGATCCCCGCCAGTGGCTGGATCGCCGACCGGTTGGGCACCCGTAACGTGTTCTGCAGCGCCATCGGGGTATTCACGCTGGCGTCAATCGGGTGCGGCTTCAGTAATTCGATCGGCCAGTTCGTGGTGGCGCGCATCCTGCAAGGTACCGGTGGCGCCATGATGTCGCCGGTCGGACGGCTCGTTGTCCTGCGCTCGACGGAACGGAAGGATTTGGTGCGCGTCATGAACTTCGTGACCCTGCCGGGCCTGATCGGCCCGATCATCGGACCGCCGGTCGGCGGCTTTATCACGACCTATCTGTCCTGGCGCTATATTTTCTTTCTCAACGTGCCGGTGGGCCTGTTGGGGATGGCGTTGGTGTTCGCCTGGATCCGCAACTACTATGGTGCGGCACGGCGACCATTCGACGCGATCGGCTTTGTACTGAATGGTGCCGCGCTCGCGATTTTGATCTATGGCATGGATGTGCTCGGCAATGGCGGCGTCGGGCGCGATGGCGCAACGCTGGTTGCGGTTGGGCTGGCGCTTGGCGTTCTGGCGGTTTGGCACGCGCTGCGGGCGCGACATCCGCTGGTCGATCTTTCGGCGTTGCGTGTCAAGAGCTTCAATGTCGTCAATGCCGGGGGCTCATTTTTTCGCATCGCCATTTCAGGTCCGACTTTTCTTCTCCCGTTGCTGTTCCAGGTTGGGCTCGGTATGAGCGCGTTCGCCTCCGGCCTGCTACTCCTCGTCCATGCCAGCGGCGATTTTGCCGCGAAGCTGGTGACGACCCGCTTGATCCGCAGCTTCGGGTTTCGCGCCGCCTTGGTCTGGACCACGGTCGGGTTCGCGGTGTTGATCGGCGCTTGTGGGTTCTTCACAACCGCTACATCGCTCTACGCGATCTTGCCGGTTCTGTTCTTCAGTGGCGTATGCCGCTCGCTGCAAATGACATCGCAGACCGCATTCCAGTTCGCCGAAATTCCAGCTGCTGGCGTTACTGCCGCTTCGACCTTGTCGAGCGCTTTGATGCAGATCGTGCGCGCGATTGGCGTGGCTCTGGCTGCGGCGGTGCTCAGCCTGTCACTGGCACTGCGTGGCGGGCTAAACCTAGATCTGGCCGATTTTCGCGTTGGACTCGTCGCTATTGCGGCGATCGCACTCGGCTCATTGTTCTGGTACTGGCCGCTTCATCCGCATTCCGGCGCGGAGTTGAGTGGCCATCGCGTCGACGAGGCCGCACAATGACAGGCGTGTGGATTAAGGATCCGCTGGCAATCCTGGCCGATGGCGCCGACCGAGGGATGGTCGTGCAGAACGGCATCATCGCCGAGCTGGTGCCCAAGGGTGGTAAGCCCAAGACGGCCAATGTCACGATTTTCGAAGCGGGCCAGCATGTCATCGTGCCGGGCCTAATTAATACCCACCATTGCCCACCATCATTTCTACCAGAGGCTGACGCGCGCAGTGGTCGGAGCCAGCCAATGCGAATTGTTCGAGTGGCTGAAAACGCTCTACCCGATCTGGTCGCGACTTACGCCTGACGCGCTCGCGAGCGGTGTCACCAAAGGCGATGGCGTCGCTGCTGCTGTCGGGATGCACGACCACGACCGACCACCACTATGTCTTTCCGCCAGCATTGGAAAATGCGATCGACATCGAGGTCCACGTCGCGCGACGGCTCGGCATGCGCGCGGTGCTGACGCGCGGCTCCATGAATTGCTCACAGCGCGATGGCGGGTTGCCGCCTGACGGCGTAGTCCAGGATGAGGATACGATCCATGTCGACTGCCATCGCCTCGTCGACACCTATCGTCAACATGGTCCAGACGCGATGATTCAGATCGCGCTTGCGCCGTGCTCGGCCTTCACCGTCACCGCGTCTTTGATGAAGAGGACCGCGGTCCGTGCGGAGGAGCTTGACGTCCGCTTGCACACGCATCTCGCCGAGACGGCAGACGAAACGCGCTATTGCGCCGAAATCTATGGCTGCCGGCCGCTCGATTTCATCGAACAATAGGGCTGGCTGTCCTCCCGTGTCTGGGTAGCCCACGGCGTTCATTTTTCGCCGGCGGAAATGCAGCGCCTGGCCCGCGTCGGGGTCTCGGTCGCCCATTGCCCATGCAGCAACCAACAACTCGCAGCCGGCCATTGTCCGGTCCGCGACCTCGAAGCAGCGGGCGTGCGGGTCGGGCTCCGCGTGGACGGCTCCGCCTCCAATGAGAAATCGATCGAGGAAGTGTATGGCGCTTGGCTAGTTCAGCGCGCGCGATATGGGGCAGGCCGCGTTTCCTATCGCGATGCTTTGCGATGGGCCACGCGCGGCTCGGCGGCCTGTGTCGGCCGCGAGCACGAACTGGGTGAAATCGCGGTCGGCAAGGCTGCCGATCTCGCGCTATTCAAGCTCGATGAACTGCGCTTCGCCGGCTATGGCGATGCACTCGCGGCGGTTGTTCATGGCGCGGCCCATCGCGCCGATCGTGTGATGATCGCGGGGCATTGGGCGGTCGAGGATGGCGCCATACCCGGTTTAGATTTTGCCCGCGCTGATCGCGCGCCAGAACGAGGTGGGGCGGCGCCTTCAGGCCGGATAGGACGATAGAGCACTGTCTCCGACATCCCTGCGAATGCCACGAAGCGGCAGACTTGGCGATGGTGCTCGCGATGTCTTTCTGCGCCATTGCTGTAGCCATGAAACCGGCTTCATCGTTGCCCTAGCAAGGCGCATCTTTTGTATGCCGGGGGCCGGAACGAAATTGCGTGCGGAGCGATTTTTGCATGACGAAGGTCATCGCGTCTGGTCGCCTCGGGGACTCTCTTCATCGGCACAGGCGACCGCGTCGATCGTTAGCATTTCGTCAATCCATTTTTCGCCCGACTCTATTCTGCTGACGGCGCGGTCGACCGCGGTCTAAGATAGGCAAGAAAGTGCTTGTCAATGCTTGATAATGCTGCCGCCAATTCTGGGATGCGTTCCGCCCGGAACCACGTGCCCAACCGGCCCCGTCTTGGGAGCCCGGAACATTTGCAAGCGTTTTGTCGAATGCTCCTCGACACCCACGATCCTTACCGGCCTAGGGTGCTTGACTGGCCGAAGCTCGAACCCGAGGCATTGGCACGTCTTCAGAGCTTGCCGATCTGGGACATTGCGGTGAAGACGGAAGGTTTGGCGAGCAGGCGCGTCAACGCCTACGCTCAGCGTGTCTCCGATCCGTTGTTGCGCCAGGCGGTTGAGTTGAACGGGTTCGAGGAGGGGCGTCATAAGACCGTTCTCTCTCATTTGGTCGAGGCCTACGGCATCAAATTGGCGCCTGAACAATCGTATCCGAAGCCGCGTCACATCGAATGGGCATTCATGGTGACCGGCTACAGCGAGTGCATCGACAGCTTTTTTGCCTTCGGCTTATTCGAATTGGCCAAACGGTCGGAATTTTTTCCGACGAGCCTCGTCAGCACGTTCGAGCCGGTAATGCGCGAGGAAGGCCGTCACATCTTATTCTTCGTCAATTGGGTGGCCTGGCATCGCCGCAATCTCCCTTACTGGCGTCGACCGATGTTCCAGGCAAAGATAGCCGCGGTCTGGGCGTTCCTGATTTGGGAGCGAATCGGCCTCGCGCGCGGCGTTGGCGCCGAGCATGACAACAATTTTACCGTATCCGGCAGCCGCTCGCTGGACATCGATGTCTCTCTCGCCGACGTGATCGACGTGTGTTTGGCCGAAAACGCTCGTCGGCTTGAGCCGTACGATCCGAGATTACTGCGTCCAACCTTGGTGCCACGAATGGCCCAATTTGCCCGCCGGTTTCTGGTTTGGCCGAAGCGGCGTGGCGGGTCACTTAAGGCCGCGGCGCCGAAACATTGATCGGCAATCGGCTCATGAGACGCCTGACGATCGCGTTTCTCGCCTGCGGCTTTGTTCTGACAGCCTGGCTTATCTGGCGCTCTGGCGTTCCTACCATCGGCGCCGCGTTGCGAGCGGTTGGGGTAACCGGCCTCCTGGCGATTGCGGCCTTTCACCTCATCGCTACCACCCTTATGGGATTGGCGTGGTGGCGGCTTCTCCGCGTGGGCAAGCCGCGGACCTTTATCTGGGCACGCCTGGTGCGAGACGCCGGGTCCGAAGTGTTGCCCTTGTCGCAGATCGGCGGGTATGTGTTAGGCGCACGATCGGTGATTGTTCAAGGGATCGGTGGCATCGGCGTCGCCGCCTCGACGGTTGTCGATGCCACACTCGAGTTTTCGGCGCAGATAACCTACGCGGCAATAGGGTTGGCCCTGTTCATGTGGCTCTCACCGGACCGCGCTATTGCCCAGTTCGTCGTTGCCGGCCTGTGTGTCGGCGTCATTGTCGCCATCGCCTTTATCACGTTGCAGCGCCGCCGGTCGGATTTTCTGCCACGGCTCGCCAAGCGCCTCGCCGGCAGCCGGTTCGGCCCGGTCGTTAACAACGCGGCGGCAGTGCAAACCGAGATTCAGCGCCTTGCCCGATTCGAGCGCGTATGGCTGTCTTATGTGCTGCACCTTGGAGCTTGGATCGTCAGCGGCCTCGAAGCCTGGTTGGCGCTGCGCCTGATGGGGGCGGCCTTGGGTTTTACCACCGTCCTGGCGATCGAAAGCCTGGTTCACGCCATGCGGGCGATGGCCTTCGCGGTTCCCAGTGCACTCGGCGTGCAGGAGGGCGCCTACATCATCCTCGGCGCGGCGTTCGGTCTACCGCCGGAGTTCGCTTTGGGCGTGTCGCTGTTAAAGCGTGGGCGGGATCTCATTCTCGGCGTACCTGCGATACTGACGTGGCAAATTTCGGAGAGCCGCAAAAAGTGGTCAGGCGGTAATCTGAGACGGCTCGCGATTCCGCTGGATCCGTCCTCCGCCGAACGGCACTGAATCACCGATGAATACCCACCGAATAATCGGCCTCGTCACGACGAGATTGTTCTTCGCGTTCGCTGCGGCGCTCATCCTTTGGGCTGGGAGTGCGCAGGCGTCGGGAAGCGCGCTAGACACGATCCGCAGATTCTATGATGTGCTATTGCAGACCATGAAGACCGGCTCAGCGTTGGGGGCGGTCGGACGCTATCGCGCTCTCCAACCTGCCGTAGCTGAGACCTTTGATCTTCCCTACATGACGACCTTGGCGGTAGGACCAGAATGGGCCGACTTGTCGGCATCGGAGCGTGCCCGGGTCATCATCGCGTTCCAACACTATACTGTTGCGAACTACGCCAACCAATTCGATGCTTATAACGGCCAGAAGTTTCGAGTCGGCGGTGAACAGCGGCGGGACACCGACGCCATCGTTGACACGGACATTGTCAAGGGGGATGGCACGTCGGTCGCGGTAAAATACCGGCTGCACTCAGCTGATGGAAATTGGCGCATCATCGATGTCTATCTTGACGGTTCGATCAGCCAGCTGGCGATCCGCCGCTCGGAGTTCTCCTCGGTTCTGAATCAGCAAGGTGTCAACGGCTTGATCGCCACCCTGAACCAGAAGGCAGATGCGTTGGTGGGAACGTCGCCGTGATGCTCGGCCTAGCGGCGAGGTGGGCCCAGTAGCGCCGGCTCGAACAACAGGGCGACAATCAGCGTCCAACCTATCGAAATGATCAGGAGCCGTCCGGTGCCTGCTGTGCCCGGGTGCGTCGACAGCGCCAATGTCCCAAAAGCGGTTCCGGTGGTGAGCGCACTGAACAGCACCGCGCGTGCTAGGCTCGATTGAAGTGGTTTTGTCTCGCCCATCCGCCAGGCAATGACGAAATAGATATTGAAGGCAACGCCGACGCCGAAGAGCAGGGGGAGCGCAATGATATTTGCAAAGTCGAGTGCCTCTCCCGCAAACACGCAAGTCGACAGCGTTAGGAGTCCTGTTAGAAAAATAGGCACCATGGTCAAGACGACGTCTTGGACCCGACGCAGGACGAGAAGCAGCAACGCGACGATGCCAAGAAATGACCAGAGACCTGCGTGGGCGAAAGCATTCACCATCATTCGCGCCGCCTCTTGAGTTGTAATCGGTGGCCCGGTCGCTTCGGGTGCAACGGCGAGGACGGCGCCCGCGAAGCGACGTAGCGTTCGGTTGTCATTCGAATCGCCTCGCGGGGCTACGTTAATTCGGGCACGACCGTCTGGCGTCAGCCAATCGCGAACCAAATCGGCCGGCATCGTTTGCCGTGTCACCGGTTTCGCTTGGAGCAAGTCGTGCAATTGCGCGATCAGAATGCGAAAGGGATCGATCAAAACGCGCGATGCACGGTCCCGATCCGCCTTTGGCGCCGCCGCTAGCTCATTAAGCACGGAGGCGAGCCGGTTCGCACGGTCCGCCGTTTTGTCGTGCGCCGTACCTGCCGCTTGCCGCAGCGCGGCCGCAGTGGCGCGAAGACTCTCGATGGTTTCGCGATCGCTGGGAGGCGGTTTGGTATCGAGCGGTGTGAACACCGAATCGAGGAGCATGGCTGCGTTCTCGATCAGCGCCAGCTTGTCCGGCTGATCCTTAGGAATGAAACTGGTCAGGGTCGTCGCCCGTTCGACCTCGGGCAGCGCCGAGAGGCGTTCTGCCAGCGCGTCCGCGGCCGTGAGCGAGGGCGCTATGATGTTGATGGTGTTTGGCGTGTGATCCGAATCCGACATCAAATCAGCCAGTGTTGCCACCGACTCGACTTTCGTGCTGCGGAGATGAAACGGATTAAAGTCGAACCGCAGCCACGGCAGCGACAAAAGGGAGATCAGCGCGGCCGCCGCTGCGGTCGCAAGCACGAACCGTCGTCGTTTGACCAGAAAGCGATCAACGGGCGCCAAAGCGGCGAAACCGACGGCCTCGGATTCGCCGGCCGGACGAACCACCGTCAAGAGCGCGGGGAGAAACGTTATGGCGAGCACAAAGGCGACCACCATACCCATTCCGGCGATCAGTCCAAGTTCAGCGGCACCGACATAGCTCGTCGGCAAGAAGGCGAAGAAGCCGATCGCGGTCGCCGCTGCGGCGAGTGCCAACGAGCCGCCGACTTTCCTTCCTGCCTCGATCAGCGCCCCTCCCAAATTCGTCTGCAGCAGCCGCTCCGCCCGGTAGCGGACACTGAATTGTATAGAAAAATCAATTCCGAGCCCAACAAACAACGACACGAAGCCGACGGAGATCACGTTAAAGGTCCCGAACGTCAGAAGGCCGAGACAAGTTGTGATTGCCAGGCCGACGAGAGTCGTTGACATGATGCATGCTATGACCCGAATCGATCGGACCGCGAACCACAGCATCAACAGCACGCCGGCAATCATGACCCCGCTCATCAGCCAAGCGCGCTCTGCGATGGTCGCGAATTCGTCGTCGGCCAGCACGGCCTGTCCCGTCATGCGAACGGTAACACCGCCTTCACGCGTGAGACCGAGATCGCGAACCGTCTGCCGGATAGCGTCGGTCGCGGTGCCGGCGGCTAGCAACTTGGTAAAATCAAGCTTTGGCTCTACCAGTATGAAGCGTCGTGTCTCTCGGAGGCCCGGCGCCTGATTAGAGATTAATTCACGCCACGAAAAGATCGCGGGCTTGCCTTGCAGCACAGCGCTGATGGCGTCGGCTACGGCTTGAAAGGGCCGGTCAAACGTAGCGAGCTTGGTGTCGCCGTGGCTGACGCCGAGAAGCGCGTTCGATAAAGTCGCGGTCACGCCTCGCAGGCTAGGGTCCGCTGCTATTGGCCCCAAAAAAGGCTGCGCACCAATCAATTGCGTGGTGTTGGTATCGAGCTCTGCGCGCGACAAGAACAAAAGCCCTTCACGGGTGAAAAAGGGTCCGGCGTCCGGTCTGCGCACCGAGGCAAAAGTTTCCGGCCGCTGCGCGAGCTTTGCCGCCAACGAGGCAGCGGCCCCTTCGGCCAGTTCGGGCGTTACGCCGTCGATAACCACCACGATGCTGCTGTCGAGTTGCGGGAAAGCGCGGTCGAAGGCTGCTTGGTTGCGTCGCCACGCCACATCGGGCGAGATCAACGCCAGTGAGTCGCTGTTGATCGCGAAATGCTCGCGTGTGTATGCGACGGACAGGAAGGTGAGTATGGCGACCAGAACGATGACGACCGTTGCTCGCTCGCAGCTCGCGTGGACGAGTCGTGCGACAGTCGCTCCAATCCAGTCCGACGCCATGTCAGACCGTCAAGTTCAGCGCTGGCCGTGGAACTAATGAGCCGCCGCGCGGTCGCGCAGGAAGTGAAAAAACTCAACGCCTTCGCGCAAGCGCCTCACCATCATCTCGGGACTCATCACCATCTCAGCGACAATCGATGCGATCTTGTCGGTTCGGAAATAGAAACGACGGTAAAACGCTTCGACCGAGTTAAAAATCTCCGTATGCGACAAATTTGGATAGTTCAGCGGCGCGATTTGGATGCCGCGTTCGTCGGTCATTTCCGGATGCTCGAAATCGAACCAGCCATTTTCCATCGCTTGACGATAAAGCTCGGTGCCCGGATACGGCGCCGCCAGGGAAACCTGTATGGTGTGAGGATTGATCTCGCGCGCGAATTTAATGGTCTCCTCGATCGTCTCTTTGGTTTCCCCTGGGAGGCCCATGATGAAGGTGCCGTGAATCACGATGCCGATGTCGTGGCAATCCTTGGTGAACCGCCTAGCGACATCGATGAGCATTCCCTTCTTGATATTGTGTAGAATTTGTTGGTTTCCCAATTCGTAGCCTACCAACAGAAGCCGTAGACCGTTGTCGCGCATGATCTTGAGCGTCTTGCGCGGTACGTTGGCCTTCGCATTGCACGACCAGGTGACACCTAGCTTGCCGAGCTCGCGCGCGATCGCCTCGGTGCGCGGCAGGTTGTCGGTAAAGGTATCGTCATCGAAGAAAAACTCCTTTACCTGCGGGAAATACTGCTTCGCCAACCGGATCTCGTCGATAACATGACCAACGCTGCGCACGCGGTAACGGTGGCCGCCGACTGTCTGCGGCCATAAGCAGAAAGAGCAGCGCGACTTGCAGCCGCGGCCCGCATATAGCGACAAATAGGGATGTTTCAAATAGCCGATAAAATAGTTGTTGATTTGCAGGTCGCGCCTATAGACCTCGGTTACGAATGGCAGCTGGTCCATATCTTCGAGAATGTGGCGCTCGGGATTATGGATAATGGCGCCCGACGCAGTGCGGTAGCTCAGGCCATCGATTGTGCCGAATGGTCGGCCTTCTGCCACTTCCTTGACTGTAAAATCGAACTCATTGCGCGCGACGAAATTGATTATCGGTGAGCCGCGAAGACTGACATCCGGTTCGACTGCGACTTTGGCTCCGACGAAGCCGATCATGAGGTTCGGATTGGTCGCATGCATCGCCTCTGCGACCTTGACGTCACCGGGGAATGACGGCGTCGAGGTATGGATGACCAGCAGCTCATAGTCGCGCGCCAGAGGCAGCAACGCATCGAGGCCGATCCCTGCGGGCGGCGCATCAATCAGCCGACTTCCCGGCACCAACGCCGCTGGCTGAGCCAGCCAGGTCGGATACCAGAATGAGCGGATCTCTCGCCGGGCCTGATATCGTGATCCGGCGCCGCCGTCGAATCCCTCATAGGAGGGAGGCTGTAGGAATAAAGCCTTCATCATGCCGAAAATCCTCAATTCGAGACCAGAGTACCATCGGATCGCACACGAAATGTTTGGTTGCGCCAAGTCACCGCTTGGGCGAAAAAACTGGATAGAAATAAGGCAAAAGTTAAAGCATCACGAATTGGTAAGAGCCAAATTGCGATTTGACGCAACCGCAGCACGCGATTGTTAGCGATCGCCGTCGCAACCCGCAATGCGAGCGCCACGAGGAGCGTCCCTGCCGCTAGCGCCGGCTGCGCACCGACGACCAGGGCAAGCAAGGCTAGCATCATGGGGTGGGTGATGACAGAGCCCGCGAATCCCCACCAAGGTGCTACCGATCTCACGGTCCGTGCCCACCGCAACTCGTGACGGAAGAGGCTGCCGAGACCCGGCTCGACCACAATGTTATCGATAAGGTGCCGTGAGATCACGACCCGCCCGCCCCCGGTTCGAACCGCGGTGCCGAGAACGTGATCGTCAGCCAAGGTATTGGCCGCGACTGCGAATCCGCCGATCGCGTCCAACGTCCGCCGCCGCAGCGCCAAGGTCGCACCAAAACAGCCGGAGCCGACATTGAGGCCGGCGCCCACTACCGCTTGCGGCAAGAAACTGTGGTTGATGTAGAGGCAGGCAAGCTGCGACCAAAAGCCGCCGCCGGAGATGCCGCGGTAAAGACAAGTGACCAGCGCGACGTCCGGTTGGCGCAGCGTCCAAGATAGTTCGCCGAGATAGGTGGGCGATACCCGCATATCGCTGTCGGAAATGACCAGAAGCTCATGCTTTGCGGCCGGCAGCATGTTGCGAAGGTTGGCAATCTTGGGATTGGAGCCGCTCGTGCGGTCATCGATGACGAGCGCGACGTCGACGTTCGGGAACTCCCCGCAAAGGCGCCGGACAATCGCCAGCGCGGGGTCACTAGGGTCTGAGACCCCGAACACGATCTGAAATTCGTCGATATCTTGCCGAAAAAACGAGGCAAGATTGTCGTAGAGACCGGGATCCTCCCCGCGGAGCGGCTTCAATACGCTGACGGGGCCGCGCCCGTCGCGAGCCGTCGTCCGCCCGCGGACAAAGCGGCCGACTGCCAAACTGGCATGGACCAGGTAGACTAACCCCGCCACACTGCCTGCAATGAGCATCTCACCGAAGAGACTGATCCAGCTATGCATTGAGGCAACTCTCAAACCCCAAAGCAGGCCACGTAACTGCTAAATCGGTGCCTCTCCTCTCGCAAGTCGATCTCGTAGTCGCTGGCGAGAGCCTTGTTGCCTCGGTAGCCCGCGTTTGGATCTCCTGCGACGAGTGACTGCATGTCCTTGGCGACGCTTGGCCTCAGCGGCATGCCGAAATAACGGTACAGCGAGGTGACGCTGGCAATCGGGTCACGGATGAATTCCGGGAAGCGCATGTGGAAGACGCGCTCTGGAGGAATGCGGCGGGTTTGCGCCGCTTCCATCATGGTGACGGCGCCGGCTTCCCAGCGGCTGGTAACCTGGCGGCCGATCGCGGTGCGGTCGATGTGGCGGGCAAAGGGCCGCCGCAACACCTCGGTGAGCCGCGCAACCGACGGCAAGACCTGGAGCGGGTCACGGTGCGTGAAGACGAAACGAGCATCGGGGTAAAGACTAAGGATCGCATCCAAGGCGAAAACGTGGTCGGGACTTTTCAAGACCCAACGCCCGGACCCTTTGCGCAACTGCAAATGGCGCAGGAAACGTCGATGGAAAGCATAGGCGACGAAATGACCGGTGTCATCGAGCCATCGCTGATAGCTGGGAACATGATGCGTGGTGTCGAAGCGTAAGCTGCGGAACACGTGCGCGGTAATCTCCGTGCATTCTTGAGGCGACTGCGCGGTGATCGGGTGGACGTGTTGAAAGTCTGGCGCCATCTTCGCGAACATCGCCAATTGCCGATCGACTGCACGTGCTTTCGCGGCGGCGCCGACGCCTTCTTCCGGCAGTGGATAGATCGTCTCCCAACTGCGAACGATCAAGTTCGACCGATCCTGTCCGAGGAGACGATGCAGGAAAGTGGAGCCGCTACGCGGCAGTCCCGTGATGAAAATCGGCTGTTCGATCGATTGATCGAGGATACTGGGCATGCGCCTTTCCGCTTCGCGCAGTTTGAGCAAATTGGAAAGGAAGCGGACGATGTCCCACTTCGCGGCCATGCGGCCGATGACACTGAGGTCGGCCTCGCGTTCGAAACTTTGTAACAGCAGCGCCAGTGGTTCCTCAAAATTGGCGTCTTCGAACTCGTGCAATCCCGTGATCCGCCGCGCTATTGTAATAAGATCGGACGCCAGTAAGGGGTGGCGCAACAAACCGAGCGCTTCAGCACCATAGTCAATAGCCCGAACAATTCTGGGGATCACCACACCGCACTCCCGCTGAGTCATCTTGCCTCAGGCAAGTCGACATTCACTGCCGGGCGCCCGATCGCTAGACCAGAAGGATTGTCCAAAATCATGGTCATTTCAAATCAAGATACAGTAGTTCTGGGCAGGGTGGATTCGGCTAAACCCTTATTTCTGGGGAAATCAGAGTATTTGGCAAAAAGGCACCGCCAATTCATCAAAGGGCCGTTGAGTGTCGCGTAAACGGCGGATTGGCATCTCGAAAAAATCGGGTTCGTGACATCGCTCGCTCGGTGGGCATCCCGCGAAAAAAAAGCGCCAGGGGCAGGCATCAATGGACCATGCCATGACGGCGGTTACGGGCTAACGCCGCTGCGCTGGCCCGATCAGGTCTGCGTTCGCAAGGTCACGGCGGTCGCTTCGCGCATTAGCTACACGGAAGGTGCGGTGGGCCGGTTTCTGCTAAGGTCGTTCTGCGCCCGGCTTCTCGTGTCCCCGTTAACGCCCTCGCGAACCGCGACGCGCGCTCTCCGACTATTTAGCGATTTTGGCTACTGCCAACGTTGGCGACCACCGCAAGCGTCGCACGAGAGCCCAACGTCGCCGCCCTCGTCGGCCGCAAAGCGGCGGCCTCTCAAATAATCAAGCCGCCCGGCCGCGAGCGCTTTTGCCGTGGTCGTCGACGATGCGATAGCGCACCGTCGCATCGTCGATAGTGGCGCGGGCGCGCGTCTGCCAGGCCTGATAGGCTTCGCGGTAATTCTTGAAAGGTCCGAGCCGCTCCTCCTTGGCCCCGGGTGCCATCTTCCTGAAACTGGTGTCGGTGAATTCGCCGCCGATCACCCAATAATTTGACATATGCTTGCCTCGCAATCGCTAAAGTACCCCGACCTAGCTCGCTATACCCGTGCCCTTTATAGTGGGCGGGGTTCAATAGCATAAATCGGTTCAAAGCAAAGCGAATGCCATATGCCTCATTGCGCGATTTTTTGGCGCATCTCGATGCCAAAGGCGCGCTGAAACGGGTCGCCGTACCGGTATCGCCCGACCGTGAGATCACTGAGATCCAGACCCGCCTTTTGGCCGAACAAGGTCCAGCGGTCCTGTTCGAACATGTGGTCCGTGCCGACGGTTCTCGCTACCCGATGCCGGTATTGGCCAACCTATTCGGTACCGTAGAGCGGGTTGCCTGGGGCATGGGCCGCGAGCCGGCGCAGCTGCGCCAAGTGGGCGAGACACTCGCGTTCCTCAGGCAGCCAGAGCCGCCAGGCGGATGGCGCGAGGCACTGGAGATGCTGCCGTTACTTAAGACCGTGATGGCGATGAAGCCGCGCATGGTCGCCACCGCGCCCTGTCAGGAAGTCGTGATGCGCGGTGATCAAATCGATCTCGGCTCTCTTCCGATCCAGACCTGCTGGCCGGGAGAGCCAGCGCCGCTTATTACCTGGCCGCTGGTGGTCACGAAGGGACCAAGCGACCGGCCCGAGGATGCTTTTAATCTTGGCATCTACCGCATGCAGGTCATCGGCCGCGACAGCACGCTGATGCGTTGGCTGGCCCATCGCGGCGGGGCACAACATCATCGGCGCTGGAAGGAAACGAACACCGAGCCGCTGCCCGCGGCCGCGGTGATCGGCGCCGATCCCGGCACCATTCTTGCCGCGGTGACGCCAGTGCCGGACACGCTTTCCGAATATCAATTCGCCGGACTGCTCCGCGGCCGAAAGGTCGAGCTCGTTGAGTGTAAGACCGTGCCGCTCAAAGTGCCGGCGCAAGCCGAGATCGTGCTCGAGGGCCATGTTTCTCTCGACGAATTCGGCGACGAAGGTCCCTATGGGGACCATACCGGCTACTACAACGCGGTCGAGCGCTTTCCGGTGTTCAAGATTTCGGCGATCACGATGCGCCGCGACCCGATCTATCTTACGACTTTTACCGGCCGTCCGCCCGACGAACCGTCTGTGCTCGGCGAGGCACTCAACGAAATATTTATTCCGCTGTTGCAGCAGCAATTCCCTGAGATCGTCGATTTCTGGCTACCGCCGGAAAGTTGCTCCTATCGGATGGCGGTGGTGTCAATCCGCAAGGCGTATGCCGGCCATGCCAAGCGCGTGATGCTGGGGGTGTGGTCGTTCTTGCGTCAATTCGTCTACACCAAGTTCGTCATCGTGGTCGATGACGACATCGACGCGCGCAACTGGAAGGATGTCATATGGGCAATGGCGACCCGCATGGATCCGGTGCGCGACATTACGCTTGTCGCGAACACGCCGATCGACTATCTCGACTTTGCCTCGCCTGAGCCGGGGCTGGGCGGCAAAGTCGGCTTCGATGCCACCACCAAATGGCCGCCCGAAACCCATCGCGATTGGGGTCGCAAGATCCGCATGGACGACGACATGATCAGAGCCGTCAGCCAAAAATGGCCGGATCTCGGCCTGCCGGGCAGCGGTAAACCGGTATGGGAGTAGCCCGTCGACAGCCACCTAATCGAAAATGAAAAAAAGGGCGATCGATCATTTCCCATGGCGGCAGCCGCGGCTAAGCCATGGAAATACGGGGCAAAGCGACGCCTCCAAGTTCTCGAGCAGGCTGCAGCTTGGGACGTGTTGTTGCTTCAGTTAAAGAAGAACAATACTGCAAAATCAATTTATAAGAGGATATCTCGAAGGTTATTTCCGATCGCTTCCGGGGCATCGTGATAGGCGCACGGCCGGTTCCGATATAACCGGGATCAAAGACCTATCGGGCAGGAAGGTCCCTCCATTGCGAGCGCGCGGCATCCCCGCCCGGAGAGATCAAGTAAGCTTGGAGAGCCCCTGAAATTGCATCTCTTTATCGCCGCGCGCGTCCGGTCGCGCCCGAACCCGGCAGAATTGGCCTTGCCGCTGCTACAAGTGCGGCCAATCGGTCATCAACGCAGCGGACGGCGACGGCACGACGACTAGTGTCGCCGCGGACGGCGTCCGACCGGTTAGATCAGTCCCGCCCTTTCGGCCAAGTCCTTGAGCGGCGTTCCGGGTCGGGCGCCGTAATGGGAAATGACTTCCGCGGCGGCGAGGCTGCCCAGCTTGCCACAGCTGGTCAGATCCTTGCCGTTGGTCAGGCCATAGAGGAAGCCGGCGGCGTAGAGATCGCCGGCACCGGTCGAATCGATGACGCGCTCGGCCGGATGGATCGGGACGGGATGCTCGCGGTCGCGGGTGACGACCACCGAACCCAGCTCACTGCGCGTCAGCGCTGCGATCTCGGTCTTGCCACGCACGTGGTTTACCGCCTGCTCAAAATCGTTGACCCGATATAGCGAGCAGATCTCGGCCTCGTTGGCGAAAAGTATGTCGATATGGTTCGCCACTAGCTCGCGGAATTCGTCGCGATAACGATCGACGCAAAACGGATCGGAGAGCGACAGCGCCACTTTACGCCCCGCGTCATGCGCGGTCTTGGCCGCTCTACGGAAGGCTTCTTTGGCGCGCGGCGGATCGAAGAGATAGCCTTCGAGATAAGTCACTTGCGCGGCGGCAATGAGGTCCGGGTCAAGATCCTCGGGCCCCAGCTCGACGCAGGCGCCGAGATAGGTGTTCATGGTGCGCTGCGCGTCCGGCGTTACCAGGATCAGGCACCGGGCGGTCGATGGTCCCTTCGTCAGCGGCGCCGTGTCGAATTTGACTCCGATCGCCCGCATATCGTGAGCGAAAACGTCGCCAAGCTGGTCGTTCCGCACCTTGCCAACATAGGCGCCTTTGCCGCCGAAAGAGGCGATGCCGGCCATGGTATTGCCGCAAGAACCGCCCGACATTTCGACGCCGCTGCCCGTGGCACGGTAGAGGGCCTCGGCGCGTGCCTCGTCGACCAGCGCCATTGTCCCTTTGTGTAAATCGTGCTTCGACAGGAACTGATCATCGCTGGGCACTAGAATGTCGACAATGGCGTTGCCAATGCCGACGACATCAAGGGTTTGCGTCGCCATAAAGTGATTTCCCGGCTCGTTCGCTGAAAACCCGCGGAGTATAAGAAGGTTTCGCTTTGTGGCAACATCAATGCTTTCAGCGTTTCTTGTCGCTCTCGACGACCTCTTCGAGCCGCACCAGCGCCGCGTGCTTCTGTTCAGCCTGCTCGGCGCCATTGGCCTACTGTTGGCATTGTGGCTCGGCGCCACTTGGCTGCTGCAGCTGATTCATCTTACCGGATTTGCCTGGCTCGACCGCACGATTGGGGTGCTCGGCAGCGCTGGCGCGCTGGTCCTTGCTTGGCTTCTGTTCCCGACAATGAGTGCGCTCATGATGGGTTTCTTCCTCGAGAGCGTGGCCCGCGCGGTAGAGCAGCGCCACTATCCCGACCTGCCACCGCCACGTCACCAAACTGTCGCCGAGACCATCAACATATCGCTGCGACTTGGCCTGCTGGCGTTGATGATCAACCTGCTCGCTCTGCCCTTTTATCTTTTTCCAGCGATAAATCTCTTGGTCTATTACGGATTGAACGGGTATCTTGTGGCGAAGGAATATTTCACGCTGATCGCGCTCCGTCGGCTCGATGCTGCGGCGGCGAATTCGGTATGGCGCCAACATCGATTGCGGCTGGTCTTGTCCGGGGTCGTCGTCGCCATTCCGCTCTCGTTGCCGATCCTCAACCTGGCGGCGCCGGTTTGGGCAGCCGCCGTAATGCTGCATCTGTTCGAAGGCCTGCGCATGCGGCCCTCAGTCAGGATGGGGCCAATGAGGGGTTTTGGGCC
The DNA here is from genome assembly GCA_963804725.1 of uncultured Alphaproteobacteria bacterium. Classification (GTDB taxonomy): domain Bacteria; phylum Pseudomonadota; class Alphaproteobacteria; order ATCC43930; family CGMCC-115725; genus JAATGI01. Next base: position 1,846,653 of record CAWDRN010000001.1, read on the forward strand.
AAATTAACGAGCGAGGGTGATCTATGGCGATATTCAGCCGGAACAAAAAGGGCGATGACGGCAACGTCGCGGCGCTGAATCCCAATTCGGAGCTCGATCTTCCCGTCAAGCCCGCTTCGCGACCGAGTGCTGGCGGTGCGGTTCCGAGCCGCCCCGCTGCAGTGTCCGCGTCGGCTCTCCCCGAGAATCGTCAGCGCGATTCGCGGGGAGTTCCAGGGCGCGGCGCCGAAACCAAATCAACGGAGGGAAAGAACGTGGCAGAGATCGCGCGTCCAGCAGATATGGCACGCAGGCTTGTCGAAGCGCCGCCGGCGGCGCGGAACGAGCCTGAACTACGAAAGCTCACGGTCGGACGAGAGATCACGCTGCAAGGCGAGATCACCCATTGCGACCAGCTTATTGTCGAGGGCACCGTCACCGCCAATCTTTCGTGCCAAGAGGTCTCGATCATGGAGAGCGGCGTTCTCAAGGGGACGGTCGAAATTGGACACATCGAAGTACGCGGTCTGTTCGAGGGCACGCTCAATGTCAGCGGCCGGCTGCTGATCCGCTCGACCGGCCGAGTTGTCGGCAAAGTGCGTTACGGCCAGGTCGAAATCGAGATCGGGGGTCAAATTTCGGGCGAAGTTGAAGCCCAGCCGCCGGCCAAGAGCCCCAATAAGAACACAGCGGCCGCGCCGGCCCAGGCGCCCGCCCCCGCCGGCATTCTCTAGACTTACACCGGCCGAACTCACTGGGAATGCTGAGTTCCGCATCGCGGGGTTGCGCCGTGATCTGCCTTGCCGGCTCGTTGGCGCTGCTGCTGGCCGGGTGCGACGCCAATCGGACTACCGGTGTGGCGCCGGCAGACCCAAGGCCTTCCGGCCAGGCGATCACGCTTTCGCCCAAACTCACCCGCCTGCACAATAAGAGCATTGCCGAAGTACAGGCGATGGTAGGCAGTCCTGATTTTCGCCGCGTCGAGCCGCCGGGCGAACTGTGGCAATACCGCAGTCGGGAATGCGTGGTCGATCTGTTTTTCTTCGGTGCAAACGATGATCGCCGCGTCGTCCATATCGATGGCCGCAGCCGCGATCCGACCCGCGTCACCGAGGAACGATGTGGCGATGGCAACGAGGTCCTGAAATACCGCCTTCGCGGCTAGGTCGGTAGCGCCACATCGCGCAGTGGCACGGACGGGGCCTCGGTTTTGTTTTTGAAGGCACAAAGATCCCGCACGACGCAATCCGGGCACCGGGGTCTGCGGGCGGTGCAAGTGTAGCGACCATGCAAAATCAGCCAATGATGTGCGTGTGCCAGATATTGCTTTGGCACATTTTTGTTCAGCCTCAGTTCTACCGCGAGCGCTGTCTTGCCGCGCGCCAAGCCGGTTCGGTTGGCGACGCGGAAGATATGGGTATCGACCGCGATGGTCGGTTCACCGAACGCGACATTCAACACTACGTTTGCAGTCTTGCGTCCGACGCCCGGCAATGCCTCCAACTCTTCACGCTTGCGCGGCACTTGCCCTTGGTGCCGCTCGATCAACAGCTTGCTGAGCGCGACGATATTCTTCGCCTTGGTGCGAAAGAGTCCGATCGTCTTAATGAGGTTGCGAAGCTGCGTTTCGCCCAGCGCGACCATTTTGGCGGGCGTGTCGGCGACAGCGAAAAGTGTCGGCGTCACCTTGTTGACACCGGCATCGGTCGCTTGTGCGGAGAGAACCACGGCAATCAACAGTGTGTAGGGGCTCTCATATTCGAGCTCGGTCTTCGGGGCGGGCCGCGCAACGGCGAGACGGCGGAAGAATTCCGCGATCGCATCCGGCTTCATCGCAAGCTATTTGCTGTAAGCAAGTTCGGCGACACGGCTTTGCAGATCCCCCAGATTACGGCGTAACTGATCGAGCGCGAAGGCGAGGGTGAAGATGCGCGCGGCTTCGTTATCAGACAAGTCTCGTGTCAGACCGGCGTGGCGCAGCGCACTCATCGCGGTGGCATAAGCGGCAAAGGCCTCGGTCACGGCATCGAGATTGGGTGGTTCTCGGCGCCTATTGAGGGCTTGCGCCAGATCGCCGAGATAGGCGCAAAACGACTGAGATAGCCGCTCCAAGGCGGGGAGCAGGTGAGCTCGAGCCGCCCCCTCCAACGGCACGGCAGCGGCACGTCCGATGACGGCGTAATCGGAACGGAGCCGGCGCAGCGCCCGCAAGAGCGGCTTGGCATCGGCTTCGCTCGAGAGGTGATTGGCACGCTCGCGCGCTGCATCCGATACCACCCCGTCGAGCTTGGAAAGCAAGCGGCGATAACCATCCTGCAATCGGATGATCGCCGAAAGATCGCGCTTTTCACCAAAGCCTGCGAAAAGCTGCGCCACCAGCCGCGTCGACAAGCGCAAAATGTCGGCAGTGGTGTCGGCGACAACGATGCGGGTGCGCGCCGGGAAGACCACGCGCGATACGACAATGCCGGTGCCGCTGCCAATGGCGATTTCGATGACACGGCCGAGCGCCGAGTCGAAGGCATTGACATGCTGCAGCGACGGAATGATCAGAACAATGACCGCCGTGATCGGGGCAACTCGAAAATCGCGGCGCACGGCCGCAAGAAATGCTAACGGTGCCACCGATAGCGCCAATGCCACCCCCAGCACCCAAACATTGTCGGTCGGTACAGCGAGGGCGACCGCGGTCCCGTATACCGCTCCTGCCACCGTGCCGATGAAATAGTCGAGCGCTGCGAGCAAGGATCCGCTGGTGCTCGCTTGCATGACCACGATAGCGGTGAATACCGCCCAATAGCCCTGTTGCAAACCAAGCGCGCGGACGATCGCGAAGGCCAACATCGCCGCGGCGGTCACGCGGGCCGCCATGCGGAATTCGGTTCCGCGCTTCACGATCCATCGCGTGGCGCGCCTTCCACCGTTGCCTAAATCGATCTTGGCCGACATCATCGCTGATTTACGTTGGATCAAGCAGGTTCTATTCTATTGCTATGACGGATTCGGATGGTGAGGAATTCTATCACGCCGAATTACGGCCGCATCGCAGCTTGCCGTTGCGTGGCTTCGCCATTGTTATGGCCGTGCTGGCGGTTGCCAGTTTGCTGATCGGCGTCGGTTTCGTACTTCATGGCGCTTGGCCGGTGACACCGTTTTTCGGGCTCGATATGGGCCTCGTCTATCTCGCCTTCCGACTGAGCTATCGCAGTGCGCGGCAACGTGAGCATTTGCGGCTGACCGGGAAAGCACTCACCCTGGAGCGCGTCGATGTCTATGGCGGCCGCCAGCGCTGGCGCTTTCAACCCTTTTGGCTTCGGGTGATCTTCGAGGAGCGCGATGCTGAGTTGAATCGGCTGTCACTGGCCTCGCACGGTAAGTCGGTGGCCATCGGTACGTTTCTGGGGCCGGCCGAACGTCGCAAGGTCGCGGTCGCGCTCAAGGCCGCGCTCAGCCTCTGGCGCCGGAAGATCGCTTCAGCGGACGCGGAGTAGGCGATTAGCTCCGGCAACCAAAACCGCGACTACGATCAGGATCAACGTTGCTAAGGCGTTGATCTGCGGGCTTATGCCCAACCGCACGCTGGAAAAAATCACCATCGGCAGTGTGGTCGAAGCGGGACCGGCGGTAAAGCTGGCGATCACCAAATCGTCGAGCGACAGGGTAAAGGCAAGGAGCCAGCCAGCGGCCAGCGCCGGCGCAATCAGCGGCAATGTGATAGCGAAGAACACGCGCACGGGGCCTGCCCCGAGATCGAGCGCGGCTTCTTCGAGTGAGCGGTCGAAGGCCGAGAGCCGGGCCTCGACGATGACGGCGACAAAGGCGATGCCCAGGGTAATATGTGCGATGGTGATGGTCACGATGCCGCGACCTTGCGGCCACCCGGTGGCTTGTTCAAGCGCTACGAATAACAATAGAAGCGACAGCCCGCTGATTATTTCCGGCATGACCAAAGGTGCCGTCGTCATCGCTGCCAGCAAGGTACGGCCAGCGAAACGCCGATGGCGAGCCAACCCATAGGCAACCAGCGTGCCCAGAACCAGCGCGCCAGTAGCCGCGATCAGCGCTACCTGGAGGCTCACGAGCGCGGCACGGCCGATTGCCTCGTTCCCGAACAGTGCTCCGTACCATTGGAGCGAAAAACCCGCCCACACCGTAACGAGGCGCGACGCGTTGAATGAATAAGCCACCACCGACGCGATCGGTGCATAGAGAAACACAAAGCCGAGCAGCATCGTCGCCACCAAAAACAAGGAGAGGCGGTTCATGCCACGCCTCGCAACAAGCGGCGCATTAGGCCCATCGGCAACACCAGCAGCGCAAGCATGACAATTGCGAGCGCGGACGCAGTCGGCCAATCGTGGTTGGTAAAAAACTCGTCCCACAGGATCTTTCCGATCATCAGCGTTTTCGGACCACCAAGGAGATCTGGAATGACGAATTCGCCGAGGGCGGGAATGAACACAAGGAGGATACCGGCCGCGATGCCCGGCAGCGACAGCGGCAGCGTTACTTGCCAGAATACGTGCAGCGGGCGAGCGCCCAGATCTGCGGCGGCCTCATTCAATGCCGGGTCGAGCTTTTCGAGTTGCGCATAAAGCGGCAGCACCATGAACGGCAAGTACGCGTAAACCAATCCTAGGAGAACCGAGAAATCGTTGTTGATGAGCTGCAACGGGGCGTCGATCAATCCCAGCGACAGCAACGCATGGTTGACGATGCCATTCTCTTTCAGGAGCCCGATCCAGGCATAGACGCGGATAAGGAAGCTGGTCCAGAACGGAAGGATGATCGCCATCAAGAGTAGATGGCGCCACCGAACCGATGTGCGTGCGATGCCGTAGGCGAGCGGATAGCCAATCAGCAGCGTGAGGAGCGTGGCGATCGCTGAATAACGGATCGCCCCCCAATAGGCCTTCCAATAGAGCGAATCACTCAAAAGAAGGAGATAGTTCGCGCCCGTGACGTGCAGCCGAGCTCCCTCGAACAGCGGCGTGTAGGGCGGAATCGCCACGGCTTCGTCGGCGACACTGATCTTCATCACGATAAGAAGTGGGATTAGAAAGAACAACACTAACCAGGCATAGGGCAGGGCCATCAACCCGAACCCTCTGGCGTTCATGATTGTAGCACCCTCGCCGCAGCGGGCGCGAAGGAGAGAAAGAGCGCAGCGCCAGGTGAGAAGACTGGTGCCTTGCCATCACCATTGCTCATCGTGCCCCGCACCAATTGACCGCCTGCCAATTCGAGTTGGCAAGTCGACGCCTCTCCGCGATAGGCGACGGTGCGCACGGTTCCCAGCAGCACATTTGGCATGGCAGTGTCGCGGGCAGTGGTAAAGCGCAGTTGCTCCGGTCTGATCGCGACCGCGACGGGAGCACCTGCGGGTAGTGGCGAATGGACGACAGCCAAGCGACCGGCCTCGGTATCGACCATCAGCAGTCCCGCCTCGGCGCCCGCTACTTTCCCTTCGAACAAATTGACAGCGCCGAGGAACCCAGCGACGAACCGGTTTGCCGGGTTCTCATAGACATGTTCCGGCGATCCCTCCTGCTCGATACGGCCTTCATTCATGACGGCAAGGCGCGAAGCCATGCTCATCGCTTCTTCTTGATCGTGCGTCACCATCAGAAAGGTAATGCCAACTCGTTGATGGATATGCTTCAGTTCGAACCGCATCTCCTCGCGCAGCTTGCGGTCGAGCGCCGTCAACGGCTCGTCGAGCAGCAACAGCTTGGGCTCCTTCGCCAGGGCGCGTGCCAGCGCAACGCGTTGGCGTTCGCCGCCCGACAGTTGGCCGGGATGGCGGGCAGCAAAGGCGCGCATCTTGACGAGTTCGAGAAGGGCGACTACGCGCGCGTCGACCATATCGCGCGTTTTCCTTTCTTGGCGTAGGCCAAAGCCGACATTGCGAGCGACATTCATGTGGGGAAACAGGGCATAGTTTTGAAACATGATGTTGACCGGGCGGCGATAAGGCGGGACGCCCGCCATGTCGGCGCCGTCGATCGCGATGGCGCCGGAATCTTGCCGTTTCGAACCCGGCGACCAGGCGCAAGAGCGTCGTCTTGCCGCAACCTGACGGACCGAGCAGCGCAAAGAATTCCTGGCGGTCGATCGCTAGCGAAACATTATTAACAGCGGGCTGGGCCCCCGGCTCGTACCGCTTGGTCAACCGCTCAATCTGCAAAAACGCCAGTCTCAGCTCCCCGTCTTCACGCGGGTCCAGGCCCGGGTACGCGCGCGTTCATAGTCGGGCGCCACGGGCTTGTCGAAGAACAGCCGCTTTCGAACCTCGGGCGGCGGATAGATCCCGGGATCGTTGCGAATCGGCGCAAGCACCAACGGTGTCGCCTTGAGGTTAGGATTGGCGTAGGCGACCGTATTGCTGATTGATGCGGCGACTTCAGGATTTAGAATATTATTGATCCAGGCGAGCGCGTTGCCAGGGTGGGGTGCGTCCTTCGGAATTGCCATCATATCGATCCAAATCATCGCGCCTTCCACGGGAATGGTGTACGCGATACGGACATTGTTCTTGGCCTCCGCGGCTCGATTCTTGGCCTGCACCACATCGCCCGAGTAGCCGAAAGCAACACAAATGTCGCCATTGGCTAGATCGTTGATGTATGCCGAGGAATGAAACTTGCGAATATAGGGCCGAATTGCGGTCAGCACCTCGACCGCTATGGCAAGATCGGCGTCGGTGCGACTGAGCGGATTACGTCCGGCGTAGAGCAGCGCCGCCGGAAATAGTTCCTCGGCGCTGTCCAACAACTCAATCCCGCAAGTCGACAATTTCCGTGCATTCGCGGCAGCGAACAGTAGCTTCAACGAGTTGACTGGCGCCTCGCCACCGAGCGCCGCTTTGACCTTGGCAACGTTATAGCCGATGCCAGTTGTCCCCCACATATAGGGCACGCCGTATTTATTGCCCGGGTCGGCATTGGCCGCGGCGGCGAGAATTTGGGGGTCGAGATTGCCGTAATTTGAAAGTTTCACTTTGTCGATCGGCTGAAACACACCAGCCGCCGCTTCTCGCGCAAGATAGGGCATCGCGGTCGGCACGACGACATCGTAGCCCGAATTGCCCGCCTCGAGCTTCGCTTCTAGCGTCTCGTTCGCGTCGTAAACATCGTAATTGACTTTGATGCCGGTTGCCGCCTCAAAGTTCTTGATAGTGTCCGGCGCAATATAGTCCGACCAATTGTAGACATTGAGCAGCTTGTCCTCGGCCGCGGCGGACGACACCATAGCCAAGGCCGACAACAATCCCACAAGCAAGCGTGAAAACATCGGACCCCCGTTAGCATCAATGCAATAAAAGGGAGCACGATCGGCCTTGTCAATCGCGGGCGGCCAGTCACCGCAATCGTGTACCGCCAATTCGGCTGCAAACGCTGAAGAAGGTGACCGTTGCCCTCGCCTTTTTCGGCCCCAGTGCGGGCAGTCCAGCGTTTGGGGAAAGAATGCGATTCTGGCTGGGGCAATTGTGCAATCCAAGCGATCGTGACCGTTTCAATGCGGCCGCCCGGCGCGCCCGAAGGCGTCGACGGCTCGGTGCCCCTTGCAGGGGGCGCCGCGGTCTACAAATTGAGTGTGTTGCGGCACCGAGCATGAATTGGGCCTCGACCTGCCAGCATGGGAAAAAATCATGGGTATGCGAGTAGATTTGTCGAGTCAGGCCTTTTTTCGCAATCCTGCCGGAGAGATCGAAAAACTAAGATCGGCGGGCGGGGTGGTCAAAGTTCCGTTCCCAATCGTCGGGGAGGTCTGGACCACCACCACGCACGACCTGACCGAACGGGTGTTGAACAACAGCGATACCTTCACGCTGCGTCAAGACGACGGCAAAGTAGCCGGATTCCGATGGTGGATGCCGGGCGTCCTGCGAGCCTTCACCAACAATATGTTGAGCGCCGACGAACCGGATCACGGCCGGCTTCGCCACATCGTGGACGAAGCATTTCGTCGTCGAGCTATCCTTGACATGGAGCCACGCATCCTTGCCATCGCTGATAAACTGGCGGACGAGTTGTTCGCGATCCGCAGCCCCGCTGACATTGTCGACGGTTACGCTCGAAAGCTGCCGCTTTCGGTGATCTGCGAACTACTGGGACTACCGCTCGCCGACAGGCGAAGGTTCACCGGATGGGCGAGCAGCCTGACGCGCTTCACTGGCCCCATCGGCTTTCTAAGCGTGATCCCAAACATTTTTGCAATGAAGCGTTACATGACAAGGCAGCTTGCAGTCGTAAGCGAGCATGGCGGCGAGGGCCTGATCGCCGAGCTGGTTCGGGTCGAGAAGGAAGGCGGAAAAATAAGCCGCGACGAAATGGTAGCGATGCTCTTCCTGCTCCTGTTTGCGGGACACGAAACGACGACCCATCTGATCAGCGGGTCGGTCCTTGAGCTGTTGAGGAATCCTGATCTACGCGATTGGCTGCAGGAAGACTGGGGCCGTACCAGCCTGGCGGTAGAGGAATTTCTACGCTTTGTCACGCCCGTGCAATTTACCAAACCGCGCTACGTGCGCAGGGATATTGAACTTGGCGGCGTCCGGGTTAAGAAGGGGGAGATGGTCATGCCGATGCTGGCCGCGGCAAACTCTGATCCGCAAGCCAACAACGATCCTGAGCTTCTCAATCTTGAGAGAAAGCCAAATCTGCATCTGGCCTTTGGCTCCGGCATCCATTTTTGCCTTGGCCATCAACTCGCGCGTCTCGAGGGAGCCTGTGCCCTGAAGGCGCTGTTCCGCCGCTGGCCAAAGCTGGAATTGGGTGTGCAAGAATCGCAGATCAGGTGGCGTCGGCGGCCGGGCATGAGAGCGATCGAACATCTGCCGGTCCGGAACGGCAGTTGGGACGGGAGCTGAACTGAAGCGGACTCTGCGCTGTCTCCCCCTGACATGGTGCTGAAATTTGCGAGCGAAGTAGCGGAATGTCGCTTTCGGATCCGATTTGACGTTGCGCGAGACTTCTTGATCAACGAGATGACCGGTATCGATGTCTCTCGACCTTGTTAGTCGTCAACGTCCGGGCAACTCGGGGATGCCCGGTGCCACGAAACCGAGGAATCGCTCGCGGCGAGGGATGGCGGCCAGTCGCCCTCACCCGCGGACGTCGTTCCCGAGGTCGCTTGCCGGGCTCGGGAGAGAGGCGGTCAGCGCTGGTGAGCGAACCCAAGGATCAGCGCCTTTTGCCGGAGTGTCAACCGATCGCTTCATCTCTTTTGAAACCGCCCCAGCGCGTGTCCGGCTGTTGGAGCGAGACTTGATCGCCTCAACCTCTTCCTTGGTGCAAGTTCGCAAGTGACTTTCACTGCATTCTTCGCCATGCAATTTCTTCGCAATTTCACCACAGCCAGTCAAACTTCAACGGCAATCGCGGCTAACAGCTAGTACTGACAAGGCGGAAGGCAAGCACGACACGTCTTACCGATCAATCATAGATGCAATCTGATCGCGCTTGCGTCGATCTGAGAGCATCGTGCTCATTCCAAAATTCGTTTGCGGCAACCCGGTTAGAAAAGTGCAAAGCCGCAATCATGGAGCGGTCCCTCGAACTTTGAACGCGGCTCTCTACTGACGGACGACCTGATGCGCTATCTCGCGCAGCCGACGGACTCCCGATCAAAGCCGTCGGGCGTCTTGCATTGAGTAAATGTGTCGCCGGATGAAGATTGGTATTGAATTTTCACCACCAGATCATCGTCGATAAAATTCGCGAACTTGGCGGCCTCCTCGGCATCCGCTTTGTCCTTCTCACCGCGCCAAAATAACCACATTTGCTCGCCAACCCCGAAAGCTTCGCCGCGCTTCAATTCACGGAATTTTGTTTGCTTGGCGTCGAGCTTGGCTGCGTTGATCACACTCAGCGGGTTGCCGTCGGTTATTTCTTCTTTGTGGACGTAGTAGGTGACCGCCTTGATGATTGCAGGGCCAGTGCCCTCATTCTCCACCATCAGCCCCATCGGGTACTGATCTGGGTCATCCTCCGTATCGAAAACCAATGACGGTTGTTGAAAATACTTTGTGCTTCGGGCATGACCGTCCCATGTCGGAAAGGCAAGAGCGTCGCCAGAAATGAGCGCGACAGTGAGCGCCATCCAGTGCGCCCACCGCGGCGCGCAGCCCCTCATGGAGCGGCTGCCGCTGTTAGCCAGAGTTGCGCTCCCATCCCGTCAGTCATCGTCACTTCGAGAGCAATACGTAGTCGATAGTCCGACGTCGATCGTTGCCATCTTTGAGGTTCAGCGTGGCGGATTACCATCGCCACTGTTCGTCTCGTGCCGGCAAAACACGCTCGTAGCCTGCTTTCCTCGCCTGTTGCGGTTCGTGGCAATCATCTGCTCCTCTTGGCACGGCAGGGATGAGCGCCCGCTACGCCATTTGGCAGGGACGAATTTAATTTAGACATTTGGATGGCATAATGGGCGGCAAAGTCTCTTCTTGGCTCCAGACGCGACGGCCCATTTTTTGGCAATCCTCACTGTGCGCCTCTTTTGGATTTGCACGCATCGAGGATCACATGCTCCAGAACCCGCCGAGGTTCGCGATTAGGAGAGAAAACCTCGGTAGAAGCAAATCAAATAGCGACACGGCACCCCCACAATTTGCGGGGCCCAATGGCGGAAAATAAAACGCGCGCTATAGCAGCTCACCCGTTGCCATCGCCACTTTCCCCTACCGCGACGATGCGGCGGACCTCCGCCCTGGCCTTTGACGGTGGATAGCGGTCTTGGCGCGGACCAGTCGGCCCTCGAGTTTCGCCATCGAGTGGCGACGCGGGGACCTGGAATGGCTGGCACAACAATGCCTCAGCTGCCCCGTTGCGGGACCTTCAATGGGGATGCCTTACTTATTCACAGGATTCTCCGACTTATTCACAGGATTGTCGCAATACTGCAACCTTTGCGCGACCCGCGGTGCGGCACCACGTGCTTCAGGCGACAAGCGGGGTAACCATATCGCTCAGGGCCCTTGATAGCGAAGCCTGAGCTCGCTCTAGCGTGCCGCTAATACTACCTTCGTTCGATACAACCTTTTCTAGGCTATTCAACAGAAGGGCGGCTCCGACGAGGTGCTGCATGACCGTGTCATGCATCTCCAGGGCGACGCGACGTCGCTCCTCATCGTGCATCGATGAGAGACGCTTTCTGAGATCGTGGAGTTCGCTCTTGGCTTGGTGTTGGTCGGTGATGTCAGTTGCCATTCCAAGTACGAGTTTGACGGCGCCATCAGCGGTGCGGGAAAGGGCCTTTTGTCGGCATCGAAGCAGACGGTAGCTCCCCGTAAGATGAGCGACCCGATATTCGGCTACGGCAACCTCGTCGTCTTGCAAGGTTTCTTGCCTCGCGTAATGGACCCGGACTCGCGCAAGGTCAGCCGGATGGATCAGCGCTTCCACACCGTCAGCAGATTCTTGAATTTGTGATGGCTCATAGCCGAGAACGGCTTTGACTCTGCCGCTGACGAACGGGTATTTGCGCGAAGTCCGATCATAGACGTACACGATGTCGGGTGACGCATCGAGGATCAGCTGCAACAATAGCTGACTCTCATGCGCGCTAGGCGCCATCGCCGCGATCACGCCAAATGCTCCTCTTTTGCTCGCCTTGCGCGCTCCGCCATGATGCCCCCGATCCCGTTGCGGCTATTCGGAATTGTGCATCGCGCGTCTGCACATCGCAAGAGCGTGAGTTCGGGGACGATCTCCTTTGTCCGGCGGACAGCGTCTTGTGATTGAAGGCATCGCGACCGAAAGTGAAGAGCGTTGTAACGACTAGCCTGGCGCCGGTTCGACTTGGTTAAAGCGGCGGTAGTCCAGGGTAGGCACGCCGTCTTCACTTTCTCCGAGAATATCGACAAAGCGATGGCCCCAAACAATCCCGACATGGTCATAGATGTACCGCGCAGAAATCGCTGCCGCGAATGTCTCGTCTATTCCGGTCATGGTCACGATGATGCGGGCATCCTGTGCCGCCAGCGATTCTGGCGTGGCGCCGTAGAGCGGGCTGCCGGCGACGATCGGATGCATCACCGTCCAACTCAATGAAAAGATTGGCGTCCGCGCCCGCGCTAGGGCCAAGTCGTGGAACCGACGCATCTCTGTACCTTCGAGCGTGATCTCGTCACGTAATAGCGAAACCGTGACTTGGGCTTCGAGGATCTGGTTGCGGCGGCGGTTGGCTGCACGAAACATAAAGGTAGGGACGCCATCATAAGGGGCGATCACGGCGATCTCGCTGAACATCACCCGCGCCGTCGTCCGCGAGAAACGCGAAAAGATTAGCGCCGTTGCGATCGCGATGGTGACAATGCCAAGCAACACCTCGACAGTGACCACCATGTTGGCAAACAGGTCGGCCGGATACATGTTGCCAAACCCGACCGTTGCCATGCTTTGCACGCTGAAAAAGAAGGCGTCGCTGAATGAACCGGGCCGAGCATTGGCGATGCCTCCAGGATCGATGAAGTACACCGCCGTGAACACCAGGTTGAAAAAGAAATAGACCGCACCGAACAGGGCGAAGAACGCCGGCCAACTGATGGTAAAAAGGCGATGATAGAGATCAGGCGATTTGTCTTCCCGATCTGAAATCAGTCGGATGCCGCCGCGGCCATCGAGGGTCGTTTTGCGGACTACGGTTCGTGGACGGCGTCGCCCCTTCGGTCGCGTCACGCGTTGAGCCATCGCTCCGATTGAACCATAAAATCTCAAACAATTTTAGGCGGTTGGGGAAGATTTGTCCCGCTTCAACCGTATATCCTTTTGGAAAGCATGGCAGAAAGAAGCTTCGATATGGGTGGCAGTGGACGCGAACCGGGACTCGACGACATGCTGAGTGACCCAGTTACTCAGGCAGTGATGGCTAGCGATGGGGTGGCGCCGGAAGAAGTTAAGAATCTTTTATTGAATGCGCGACGCCGCTATTTGCTGCATCGTACCATCATGGCGTCGAAGCTGAGTTCTTCGGCTGCGCCGGCAGCGCGACCGATACGGCCGGCGGTACCGACACCGCCGGCGAGCGGGCAGCGGCGCGGTTGAATTGGAGCTGTGCCTCCGTGAGCTGCAGCCCGATCACGATCGCATAGTTGTTTGCGGTACCGACATCGAGCAGCGGCAAATTCGCGAATACCTCATCCTGTTTGTTCATGTCGTGTAGGCGCGCATCGAATTCGAACGGCACGGCATATGTGTTCTTCGTCAAAATGTTATGGTATCCGTCGACGATCGACACGAAATACTCAAAGGCGCCAGCCCGCAGCGACTTGTCGTTTGACACGAGGCGGAACGAAATCTGGGTGTTGACACTAATTCCCTTGTCGGCCCGGTCGCATTTGCTTTGAAATTTGCTGATCTCCACCCCATAACTGACATCGCTCATTGTCGAGCCGCCCGGCTTGAACACCGCCATCTTATCGGTGTCGGGCGCGATGAAAGTTGCCGGACACACAAGCTTCGTCTCCTTGCCCCCGCCAAACATACCGCAACCCGAAAGCACGAGCCCAGCCGCCAACGTCGCGGCGACGCCAGTAAATAAGGCCCGCATCAAATGCGCTTGTGCGTGCCGTCACAGAATGGTTTGTTGCCGCTGGACTTGCAGCCGCATAGCCAAGCTTGCTTGGTTTCGCTCGCCGTAAATTTCTGCGGTGCCAGCCCGACTGCCTTATGTGATCCGTCGCAAAACGGTTGCGACGCGCTGCGGCCGCAAGCGCACCACCAATAATCTTTGCCCGCCTCGATATCAACTCCATAGGGCGCCTTTTGCGCGGGAATGGGTTCGGCCATTGCTGTCTCTTCCTTCAGCCGTAATTCCAGTCTAACGTCACGCCCGGCGCGTCGGGGCAATCCCCGCGCCGCGAAAGGCGAACCACTCTATATGCGACCGCCGGGCCTAGGACAAGGCGGTCTTGACGGAATTGAGAATCGGCAATGGCGGTCTATACCGACGTCCCTGACGACGAACTGGCCGCGTTTTTGCGCGACTACGATTTGGGTGAGGTTGTGTCGTACAAGGGCATTGCGGAAGGCGTGGAAAATTCGAATTTTCTACTTCGGACCGAAGCCGGCATGTTCATTCTCACCCTCTATGAAAGGCGGGTTGCCCCGGACGACCTGCCCTTCTTCATCGCCTTAATGGAGCATCTCGCATCCGCCGGCATCGCGTGTCCGACACCGGTCAAGGCGCGTGACGGGCAAGCATTGCGCCAACTCTGCGGCCGGCCTGCGGCAATCATCAGTTTCCTCGATGGATTATGGCCGCGCAGGATCCACCCATTCCACTGTGCCGGCGTTGGTGGCGCCCTGGCCCGGCTGCATCTCGCCGGCAGTTCGTTCGCTATGACGCGCGCCAACAATCTCTCCCTCGACGGCTGGCGCCGTCTCGAGTCCGCCATCCGTGAGCGCGCGAATGCCATGCGTGACGGTCTTGCCGATGAAATTGCTGCCGAGTTGGCCGCCTTGACGCAGCTGTGGCCGCGCGATCTGCCATCGGGCGTGATCCACGCCGATCTCTTCCCCGACAATGTGTTCTTTCGTGGCGAACAGGTCTCCGGCCTGATCGACTTTTATTTCGCCTGCACCGATTTCCTTGCCTACGATTTAGCCATCTGTCTCAACGCTTGGTGCTTCGAAAACGATGGCAGCCTTAACGTCACCAAGGCGAAGCTGCTGATTGGCGGCTATCGGATGGTACGGCCGCTCGACGAGGCGGAGTTGCGTGACTTGCCCATCCTGGCGCGCGGCAGCGCGCTACGTTTTCTTCTGACGCGGCTCTATGACTGGCTCAATCAGCCGAGAGGCGCCTTGGTAAAGCCGAAGGACCCGCTCGAGTATGTGCGCAGGCTGCGCTTTCATCGCGGCGTCCTCAGCGTCTCCGCCTACGGCATCCTGCCATGAACGAGACCAGCGACGATGTCGTCGATATATTCACCGACGGCGCGTGCAGCGGTAATCCCGGCCCGGGCGGCTGGGGCGCGTTGCTGCGCTTTCGCGATCGGGAACGCGAACTTAAGGGTGGCGAGACCCTCACCACCAACAACCGCATGGAGATGTTTGCCGCCATCGCCGCGCTGGAGGCGCTGAAGCGGCCGTGTAAGGTGCGGCTCCATACCGACAGCCAATACCTGCGCGACGGCATTACCAAGCACATTCGCACATGGCGTACCAGGGGCTGGAAAACCGCCGACAAGCGGCCGGTGAAGAATCTCGATTTGTGGCAGCGGCTCGAAGCCGCCATCGTGCCGCACCGAGTCGAATGGCACTGGGTGCGTGGTCATGCCGGTCATACCGAAAATGAGCGGGCCGACGCACTCGCCCGCTCCGGACTCATCGAGCATCGAAGCGGACAAAGCTCGACAAATTGAGCAAGCGCTCTAGGCGTGTCCTGCTTCACCGGAGAGCGAGGCCGGCGAGACGCCAACCTTATCGAGCGCCTTCAGCCATTTGTCTTGCAATGCCGCGTCAAACAGTATGGTTTCATCGGATGTCACATGAAGCCAGCCATTCGCTTGAAGCTCGCGATCGAGCTGGCCCGGTCCCCAGCCGGCATAGCCCAGTGCTAGAAAACTATGACGCGGCCCTTCACCTCGCGCCATTGCGCGCAAGATGCCGAGCGACGCCGTCAACGCTACGCCGCCTTCCACCACCAGCGTGCACTCTTCGACGTAATCGGCGGAATGCAGCACGAAACCGTGATGTGATTCGACCGGCCCCCCGAAATGCACGGGCGTCGTGACTGAAATCGCAGAGCCTTGAATGCCGAGCTGGTCGAGCAACGACGGCAGGGTGAGCGAGTCGATGAGCTTGTTGATCACCAGCCCCATCGCGCCGCCTTCATTGTGCATGCACATGAAGATGACGGAACGTGCGAAGCGCTGATCCTGCATCTGCGGCATGGCGACCAGCAATTGACCAGATAGGCTGATCAAAATCATTTCCTTCCGAGTCCTCACATAAACTCCGAGAGCCGACTGCGCAAGGGCGACTTTTATTCAAGTTGTCGAATTCTTTGGCGCGTGCCGCCGCCTCGCGCTCGGCATAAACGTAGCCCAAATCCATGGCGAGATTAGTTACGGATGCGGTAGCGACAATGGGCAAGCGCGCCACGGTCGAATGTTTGTTTTGCACCAACGCTGCGGTCTCGTGCAGTCGGGCGCAGGCGCGCGCCCACCAAAACACGGACGACCGCTGCGCAGGCGGCCAGTAGCTGCGATCGAGCGGCGTTGCTTCCAAAGCGATCGCGTTGTTGACGCCGCGGCCGTAATTGAAATATCGGCGAAAATGCTCATACGGCGTGCTGCTCATGTCGTGATAGACGAACCATTCTGGCTCAATTGCACATTTGGCGCCGGCGAGTCGCAACCGCGTCGTCAAGTTGCGATCTTCGGCGAGCGGCATGATTCGTTCAACGAAGCCGCCCAGCGCATTGAACGACATCCTGCGCACCGCAAGACAAGCGCTCACCATGACAATGAGTTGATCCCGGTAGAACACCGGATTGGGGTGGCAGCCGCTCGCGGTCAACAATCGTTCGAACCATTTTGGATGTTGAGATGGGAGCGGCCGCGTCGTGCCGCCGACCGCATCGAGCTGAGGATCGCCAGCCAATATTCGCTCCAACTGTGCAAGCCAAGCGGGCGGCGCCACACAATCGTCGTCGATGAATACTAGGAACTCACCGGTCGCCGACTTGACTCCGTTGTTGCGTGCAGCGGCCGGCCCGCGATTTTCCGTGTTGGCGATGTAATGCACCCACTCCCGGTGATCCTCGATGATCGCGTCATAACTAGCATCGCCGGTACCGTCGTTGACAACGATGACCTCTTGGCTGACTTGCTTCCGCACCTGCGGCGCCAAGCTCTGCAACAGCCGCGCGAGACCGCGCGGCCGACGATAAGTCGGAATCACAATGCTGAGGGCCGGCCTCGGCCGCAGGATGGACATCGACGATCACACCAGCCGCGAGCGCGACATATTCGCCCTTTCAGCGCCGACGGATGCTTTTGTAGGGTCGCCACTGCCCGCCTGGCCTATATAAGCAGGCATGTTCGGTGTTGTCAGGCAGGGTAAATGGGCACGCCGCAAGCCTGAGGCACTCGCTTGGGCATTAGCGGCCGGTGGATTCGCGCTGGCCACCCAGCCGGCGGGTGCGGCGGCGCCCGCCTCGAATTGGTTCGTCACGGATCAAGGCCAGACCCGCCTCGTGGCCGCCCAGGAAACAGTCGGCGCCGACGCTACCGTGTCGCTGGGTCTCGAATTCGTGCTCAAGCCGCACTGGAAAATCTATTGGCGCTCGCCGGGGGATGCCGGCTATCCGCCTCGCATCGATTGGGTCGGATCACATAATCTACGAGGTATATCAATTGGTTGGCCGGCACCGAAGCGTTTCACCGCGCTCGGTCTTGAGACCGTCGGCTATGAGGACCACGTCGTGCTACCGATCACGGCACGAGCAGCGCAGCCGGGCCAGCCGGTCAAGCTGCGCGCGGCGTTGAGCTACCTTACCTGCAACGATATCTGCGTTCCCTACGACACAGTGCTCACGCTCGATCTGCCGGCAGGCAATGGCGCGCCGTCGAGCGATGCTGGTCTGATCGCGCGCTTCCTCGCGCGCGAGCCGCTACGCCAGCAAACCACGGCCCTGTCGCTCCGCGCTGCCACCGTGCTTCCGGGCCCGCAGCCGCAGCTCGAATTGCGCGTCGCCGCAGCCCCAGCATTGCAATCACCTGACGCATTCGTCGACGCAAACGGCATTACCTTTGGTGCCCCGAAGATCTTCTCTAACGACAACGAAACCGTGCTCCGCCTCGCCATGGCCGGACCGAACGCGCACGAGGCCATGCAGGGCAAGGAGTGGTTTGACGTCACCCTGGTCGACGGCGATCGCGCGTTCGAAACCTCGATCATGCCAGGGGTCGCACCGACCGCGCCCGAATCGGGCAGGTTCTGGCACATTCTCGGCGTGGCGCTGCTCGGCGGCTTCATTCTCAACTTCATGCCCTGTGTGCTGCCGGTTTTGTCGCTCAAGCTCTTGGGCATCGCCGCGGTTGGCGGACGCGCACGACAGCACATCAGACTTGGTCTCTTGGCTTCGGCGCTGGGCGTCATTGTCGCCTTTCTGGCGCTCGCAGGCGTGACCATCATCGTGCGCGCCGCGGGCCTCGCCGTCGGATGGGGCATCCAATTCCAGCAGCCGCTGTTCCTGATTTTGATGATGGTGCTCGTGACGTTGTTTGCCGCCAATCTCTGGGGCCTTTTCGAAATGCCCCTGCCGAGCGCTGTTGCCGAGTGGGGGGCCGCCGATCGTGGCCGCGGCGTGATCGGTAATTTCATCGCGGGTGCATTCGCGACCCTGTTGGCGACGCCTTGTTCCGCGCCTTTTGTCGGCACCGCCGTCGGCTTTGCGCTCGCGGCAAGCGCGGGCGAAACCTTGGCGATCTTCGTTGCCCTGGGCGTCGGGCTTGCCTTTCCTTATCTCGCGATCGCCGCACTGCCGCGATTGGTGGCTTGGTTACCGCGACCTGGCGCATGGGTGATGGTACTACGGCGCGTCATGGGCCTGGCCTTGGCGGCCACCGCGCTGTGGCTGGCTTGGGTTTTGGCTGCGGAAAGCGGGATGATCGCGGCGCTCGTTGCGCTCGGCTTAATGGCGGCGGTGCCGATCGCGCTTTACCTGCTGCGCCGCTTGCCGGCGCGTGCTGCCGCGGTTGCGGCTGTGGTGGCGCTCGCTTTTCTCATTCCGGCGGCGCTGCCGGGGCCGCCAAACCTCGTTGCCACGACAGGATTCTGGCAACCCTTCGATCCTAACGCCATTTCGCGGTTGGTAAAGGAGGGCCGCACCGTCTTTGTCGATGTCACTGCCGACTGGTGTCTGACCTGCAAGTTGAACGACCGTCTTGCTATCGATACACCCGCGGTGCGCGAGCGTCTTACCGCAAAGGGCGTGGTGGCAATGCGCGCCGACTGGACCAGGCCGAGTGAACGGATCCAGCACTATCTTCAAGGCTTCGGCCGCTATGGCATTCCGTTCAATGCGGTGTACGGGCCGGCGTTACCGCAGGGCCGAGCACTGCCGGAATTGTTGACGCCCGGCGCGATCGCGGCGGCGTTGGACCGGTCCCGCAAAGGGGGATGATTTTCGGGCCAGGCCCCACTATGGTGACGGCCTCGGTCGCGAAGCCACGGATTTCCGAGGCGGCTAATCAGTGCGAAGGGGCAGGCGATGACCATCAAAGTGGGCGATAAGATTCCAAACATGAAGTTCAAGGTGCGCCAGGGCGGCGACGCAAAAGACATGACCACCGACGAACTGTTCAAGGGCAAGAAGGTGATCCTGTTCGCGGTGCCAGGCGCCTTCACCCCAACTTGCTCGATGAAGCATCTGCCGGGTTTCATCAATAACCACGAAGCGCTCAAGAAGAAGGGGATCGATACCGTCGCCTGCCTGTCGGTCAACGATCATTTCGTGATGGGCGCATGGGCCAAGGATCAGGGTGCGGGCGACAAGATCGCGATGGTTGCGGACGGGAACGGTGATTTCACTCGGGCAGTCGGCCTAACGCTCGATGGCAGCGGCTTCGGTCTGGGTGAGCGATCCCAGCGTTATGCCATGGTGGTGGATGATGGCGTGGTAAAGCAGCTCAATGTCGAAAAAGGTGGCGCCTTCGAGGTCTCGAGCGCCGAAGCAATTCTCGCGTCCCTCTAGTCGGGCAAGCGAGTATTGGGGATCGGCTGCTTCCGATCCCCAATATCTGTCATCGATTTCATGAAGTGGACACGTGGCCGCGAAACCCCCATGATCGATGGGATTCGTGGGAGCGAGTATGACGGACATCGCGCTTAGCCAGACGGCACGTGACATCAAGACCATCGGAATGGTCTCGACCGTCCACGGCATGAGCCATTTTTATCAGCTCACGCTGCCGCCGCTTTTGCCGGTGCTGAAAGTGGCTTTCGGCGTTTCCTACACCGATCTCGGGCTCTTGATGTCGGTGTTCTATATCTGCTCGGGCCTGGCGCAGACCCCCGCTGGCTTCCTGGTAGATAGGCTCGGCGCTCGAGCGGTATTGATGAACGGCCTTGCGGTTTATGGGATCGGCATCGCACTGCTCGGCACGGTGCCGCAATTCTGGATGCTGTTACCTTGTGCCGGCCTCGCCGGGATCGGCAACAGTGTGTTCCACCCTGCCGACTATTCGGTGCTGACCGCCAATGTGACACCGGGGCGCATCGCACGCGCTTACAGCGCTCATGCCCTCTCAGGAAATATCGGTTGGGTTCTGGCGCCGATGACAGTGTTAGGCCTTACCAGGCTGGTCGGGTGGCACCACGCATTGCAGCTGGTCGGGCTGGTCGGCGTGGCGCTGTCGGCATGGCTGGCCTTGTTCGGCGGCTTACTCGACGAGAATACTGGCCGCGCGCGTCGCGCGCGCGGCGCCATCACACCGGCGCGGGCGTTGCTGACGCTCCCGATCTTGATGTGCTTCGCGTATTTTATCGTCGTGTCGGTGGCGGGCACCGCAATCCAAACTTTTCTGCCGGCGACCCTGCATAATTTCCGCGGCGTCTCGCTCGATTTCGCGGGCACGGTGCTGACCTTTTATGTGATCGGCGTTGCGAGCGGCATCATCACCGGGGGCATCATCGCCGACCGGAAAGTGCGACCGGATCTGATTATCGCCGTGAGCCTGATGGGCGCGGGGATCCTCATCCTGCTGGTTGGGCTGTTGCGTTTGCAGAACACAGGTCTCCTGGCTTTGATGACCGCTGTCGGCCTTTGCTCCGGCGTGTCGGGTCCATCGCGCGATCTGCTGGTACGCCAATCCTCGCCGCCGGGCGCGACCGGCAAAGTGTTCGGTTTCGTCTATTCGGGCTTCGACGTCGGTTCCGCCGTTACCCCTTCAATTCTGGGCTTTTTCCTCGATCGCCAGGCGCTAATCGCCGTCTTCGTCTTGCCGGCGATCGGCTACCTGCTCAGCATTTTCACGGCGGTGTCGCTCGGCACCAAGCGCCGTTCCGCGGCCATTATGGTCGCGCCGGCAGCACAAGAACCGGCGGAGTAATTGCCGGCGGGCGCCGGGGCCCCTAGGATTGCGCTTGGCCGTCCGCGGTCACATATAGACACGGCGTTCGATCATGCCCTATTCCGAAACCACCCGATCCATCACAGTGACGGTCGAACCGACTTATCTCGAGGATCAGTCGTCACCGGCCGAGGGTCGCTTTGTCTGGGCCTACCACGTCCGGATCGAGAACAAGGGTGCCGAGACAGTGCAGTTGCGGCGTCGCCACTGGCGCATCACGGATGGGCAAGGTCGCACGCAAGAGGTGGGCGGCCCTGGTGTCGTTGGCGAGCAGCCGGTGCTGGCCCCGGGCCAGTCCTTCGAATATACGAGCGGCACGCCGCTCAGCACGCCCTCGGGCATTATGGTTGGCAGTTATGAGATGGAGACGCGACAGGGCGAAAATTTCGTGATCGCAATCCCGGCGTTTTCCCTCGATAGTCCGCACCAGACCGTCCGGCTCAATTGAGGTTCGGGAGTTGAGAATGGCCAGAGACAACGGGAAGCGGTGGCAGCGACCGTCGCGCGAAGAAGCGGAAGCCGCGGTTCGCACGCTGATCGCGTGGGCGGGGGACGATCCCGGCCGCGAGGGCGTCAAGGCAACGCCGGATCGCGTCGTGCGCGCTTTCGAGGAATATTTCGACGGCTACGGCATCGATCCCGATGAGATACTCGGCCGTACTTTCGACGAGACCGACGGGTACGACGAAGTCGTCGTGCTGAAGGACATTCGCTTCGAGTCTCATTGCGAGCACCATCTCGCGCCGATCATCGGTAAGGCGCATGTTGCCTATCTGCCCAACCGCCGTGTGGTTGGTATTTCCAAGCTGGCGCGGCTTGTCGAAGTCTTTGCGCATCGACTGCAAATCCAAGAAAAGATGACCGCGCAGATTGCCAACACCCTCGAGGATGTGCTGCAGCCGCGCGGCGTCGCTGTCGTCATCGAGGCGGCTCACCAATGTATCACCACGCGCGGCGTCCACAAACCGGGTGTGACGATGGTGACGTCGCGCATGCTTGGTGCTTTCCGCACTGACGCGTCGACGCGCCGTGAATTCCTATCGATTATCGGCAATCCATCCGGCGCCGGCACGCTCAACGTTTAGTCGAGCCAGAAGCGCCACACCTGCACCGGCAGGAAATGCAGCCACACCGCATCGACGCGCGCGGCATTGATGCGTAGTCGACGCGCGTCGATCGGCGGGGTGGGCGCGTTGGTGATCTGGATAAAATGGCCGCCCGGACCGAGCTGTCTCAAGCACGGCATCACGACCGCGCGCTGCTCCTCGAGTGGAAACCATTTGATCGGCAGTGTCGAAATCACTGTCGCCAGTCGGCCGAGGTCGGCCTGGTCCAGCAGCGTATCGATCTTCCGGGCGTCGCCACCGATGACGCGCGTCGCGGGGTAATGCTGGCGCAGATGCGCGGCAAGCTGTGCCTCGCTTTCAACCAGCACGAGCCGCTCCGGCGAACAACCGCCGGCGATCAACCCGCGGGTGATGGTGCCGGTGCCGGCGCCGAGCTCAAGCACCGGGCCGGCGCGTCCCAACTCCATCTGGCGAGCCAACACGGCCGCCACCCGGGGACTGCTAGGCAGCAACGCCCCCATCCCAATGGGATGGCGCAACCAATGTCGAACGAAGATGGGTCGACCGAGAGCGGCCGCCAGAGGGTCCGACGGCATGCTCTAATGTGGGCGACTGGCGGTGCGCTTCGGTCTCGGGGCATCCGCCGCCGGCGCGTCAACCACGATGTCGATCAGCCGGTCCGTGGCGCAAGTCTGCTGCGATTGCACCAAGGCCGCGCGGAAAATCTCGCCGGTGCGTTCGTCGGGCACGGTGACGGTGACTTTCTTTCCAGTGGTAGTGGCGCGGCTCAGGGCCGGAGCCAAAATATTGAGCGCCATCACCGTCAGTTCGACGGGATCGATGAACTCGGCAAAAAACGGAAAGACCGGGGCGGCACCGTTGCGGCGGCGGCGCCGTAGACCGAAGGGCCGCTTTTGACGCGTTGCGCCCACAAAACGTATCCAACCATGCTTCACCGCGGTGCGAAAAGGGTGATCGAAGGGGTTGGGTTGCATGCGTTCCTCGGACGCTGTTCTCCTCGACCGAATCGGTTTGCCTGGCACTTTGAGTGTGAACGGCTCCCCAAGCCGGCGACTACTCTGCAGCGGCGGCACGAAGCACCGGACCGGGCCGCTCCAGCGCCGCCTTCTTCATTAGGGCGCTATGGTACGGAGGGAAGGGCGGCCGGTCAATATATCGCCCAATTCCCCGCTTGGTATCGAGCTGCCCCTCACGCCATACAACCCTGCCTTGTGATAGTGTGACGACATTTATACCCGTCACCTCCATGCCTTCGAAGATGTTATAATCGACGTTCTGGTGGTGTGTTTTGGCCGAAATCGTCCGCGTCCTCTTCGGATCCCATACCACCAGGTCGGCATCGGAGCCGACAGCGATCACGCCCTTGCGCGGATAGATGTTAAATATTTTTGCCGCGTTGGCCGAGGTGACAGCCACGAACTCATTGGCGGTGAATCGGCCGGTATTGACACCGTGATGCCATAACACCTGCATCCGGTCCTCAACGCCGCCAGTGCCGTTCGGGATTTTGGTGAAGTCGTTGCGGCCCATGGCCTTTTGCGGCGCGCAGAAGCAGCAATGATCGGTCGCGGTTGTCTGCACGATGCCTGCTTGCAACGCGCGCCACAGCACAACCTGATTCTCCTTCGGCCGGAATGGCGGGGACATGACATGGGCTGCCGCGCGAACGAAGTCGGGATCGCGATACACCGAATCATCGACGAGCAGATGCCCAGCCAGTACTTCGCCAAAGACGCGCTGCCCTTCGCTGCGCGCGCGTGCGATCGCCTCGATGGCCTCGGCGCAAGAGTTGTGGACGATGTAGAGCGGTGTGTGCAGCACCTGCGCAAGTCGAATCGCCCGGTTGGCCGCCTCGCCTTCGACCGCCGGTGGCCGCGACAGCGGATGGCCTTCGGGGCCAGTGATGCCTTGTTTCAAGATCTCGCGTTGGAGATGGAAGACCAGTTCGCCATTCTCGGCGTGCACCGTGGCAAGCGCACCCAGTTCGCGGGCACGGGTAAAGCTCTTCACCAGCACCTCGTCGTCGCACATGATGGCATTTTTGTAAGCCATGAAATGCTTGAAACTATTGACGCCATGCTCGCTGACCAGCGTGCCCATATCCTTGTGCACGCTGTCGTCCCACCAGGTCACCGCCACGTGGAAGGAGTAGTCGGCCGCCGCTTTTTCGGCCCAGCCGCGCCACTTCTTGTAGGCGCCAAGGAGGTTCTCTTGCGGATCGGGAATCACGAAATCAATGATCATGGTGGTGCCGCCGGCGGCGCCGGCGCTTGTGCCGGTGAAGAAATCTTCGGATGCGGTCGTGCCCATGAACGGCAGTTCCATGTGGGTGTGCGGATCGATGCCACCCGGCATCACCAGCGCGCCGCCCGCATCGATGATCTCGGCGCCCAGTGGCGCATCGATAGCGGAGCCGACTGCGACGATCTTGCCGCCATCGGTAAGCACATCTGCACGCGCGCTCGTATCTGCGTTCACCACGGTACCGCCGCGAAATCAGGATCGCCATGTCGTCCTCCACCATTGATCTCGCGTCGCCGTAAAGCCTATGCCAAACTTGACCATTCGATCAAGGTTGGGAGCCAGTCGATGACCGCCGCCGTCCGGGTGCCGAACGATCTCGAACCCTTCTGGATGCCGTTCACCGCAAACCGCCAGTTCAAGTCACGGCCGCGCCTCTTGGTAGGTGCCAAGGGCATGCACTACACCAGCCACGATGGTCGCCAGATACTCGACGGGACTGCCGGCATGTGGTGCTGCAATGCCGGTCATGGCCATCCCAAGATTGTTGGCGCGATCCAGGCCCAGGCCGCGGAAATGGACTACGCGCCCGCGTTCCAGATGGGGCACCCAAAGGCGTTCGAATTTGCCGCGCGCCTGGCCGGCCTGTTCCCCGGCGACCTCAATCGCGTCTTCTACACCAACTCGGGCTCCGAATCGGTCGACACGGCACTGAAGATCGCGCTCGCCTATCAACGCACGATCGGCCAGGGCACGCGCACGCGCCTGATCGGGCGCGAGCGCGGCTATCACGGCGTAAATTTTGGCGGCATATCGGTCGGCGGCATTGCCACCAACCGCAAATTCTTCGGCACCGCGCTCGGCGGCGTCGATCATCTTCGTCATACCCACCTGCCGGAAAAGAACGCCTTCTCGCGCGGCGAACCGCTCCACGGCATCGAACTTGCCGACGATCTCGAACGGCTTGTCACGCTGCATGATGCCTCTACCATCGCGGCGGTTATCGTCGAGCCGGTCGCCGGCTCGACCGGCGTGCTGGTGCCGCCTCAAGGTTACCTCAAACGCCTGCGCGCGATTTGCGACCGCCACGGCATCCTCATGATCATGGACGAGGTCATTACCGGTTTCGGGCGACTCGGCGCCGCTTTCGCGGTCGAGAAGTTCGGTGTCTTGCCCGACATCGTGACCCTGGCGAAGGGTGTCACCTCTGGCAGCGTGCCGATGGGTGCCGTGGTCGCGCGGCAGCACATCTACGACGCCTTTATGACTGGCCCGGAACATGCCATCGAATTGTTTCACGGCTATACCTATTCCGGCCACCCGCTCGCTTGCGCTGCAGCGCTCGCCACGCTCGACGTCTACCAGGGCGAAGGGCTGTTTCAGAACGCGTCGGCACTATCGCCTTATTGGGAAGACGCCGCGCACTCGCTGAAGGGCCAGCCGCGTGTGATCGACATCCGCAACATTGGCCTCGTCGCCGCCATCGAGCTGGAGCCGATTGAGGGTCAGCCAACGAAGCGCGCCTTCGACATCTTCCTGCGCGCCTATGACAAGGGGCTACTGATCCGAACCACGGGCGACATCATCGCGCTGTCGCCGCCACTGTGCCTCACCAAGTCCCAGATCGATCAGATCTTCGAAACGCTTGCTGATTTGCTGAAAGCGGCCGCTTAGCGGCTTCGGCCGAGCACCCACATCGTCACCGCCGACACCGCGGCGAGCACCATCAGTGGCGCCATCGCCACGGAAAAGCTACCGGTGGCACCGGCGATGATGCCGACGACGTAGATGGTGCCGAAGCCGGCAAGATTGCTCAGCGCGTTGATCTGGGCCAGGCCCGCAGCAGCAGCGCCGGCGGCGAGCCATTCGGTCGACACCGCCCACACTGGCCCCTTGCACGCATAGATTCCGGTCACGGCCAGGCTGAGAACGACCATGGTACCGGCCAGCGACCGAAACCATAAGCCGGCCGCGAGGCCAATCGCCACCAGCACCAGTGGCAGAACGGTATGCCAGACACGTTCGCTCAACCGGTCGGATCGGCAACTCCACCAAATCATGATGACAGAAGCGACCGCAAACGGGAGAGCATTCGCCAACCCTGTTTGTAGATTGGTGAGGCCGAAGGCCTTGAGGATTTGCGGGGACCATAGCTGGATTCCGCTGGAATTTGCAGTGCTGCCGGCGAGGACCAGCGCTAGCGCCAGCACGCGTCCGTTCGCTAGTACGCGCCATAACGTTTGCCGCGGCACCGGCCGAGCGGCGGCATGTTCGGCGGCAAGGCGCGCCGTCAGCCAGTCGCGCTCCGCCGGAGCGAGCCATGCCGCGTGGCTTGGCCGGTCGGCGAGGAGATAAAGGCTCAACACGCCTAACAGCACAGCCGGTGCGCCCTCGAGGATGAACATCCACTGCCAGCCGCGCAGGCCGAGCAAGCCATCGGCGCTGAGCAGCGCCGCGGATAGAGGCGAACCGAGAAATGCCGAGAGCGGGACGGCCACCATAAACCAGCCGATGATGCGGGCGCGGTAGCCGGATGGAAACCAATAAGTGATATAGAGCATTACGCCCGGAAAAAACCCGGCCTCCGCTGCGCCGAGCAGGAGCCGCAGAAGATAATAGGTATATGGTCCTACGATCAGCGCCATCGCGGCGGCGACGATGCCCCAGCTCACCATGATGCGCGCGATCCAGCGCCGTGCGCCAACGCGCTCCATCGCGAGATTGCTCGGTACCTCGAAGATGAAATAGCTGATGAAGAATAAACCGCCACCCAGCCCGAACACGGATGGCGACAAATGCAGATCACGATTCATCTCGAGCGCCGCGAAACCGGCATTGACGCGATCGACGAACGAGATGAAGTAGCACAGCATCAGAAATGGCACGATGCGCCATGCCACGCGGCGCATCGTTGTGGCCTCCCCCGCGGTGCGTTCGTCTGTACTATCCGCTGTCGCAATCATGGCCGCAGAGGGTGAGGGTTGTGCAAACCGGGGACAAGTTCAAAATCCAAGCCGCCTCATGGCGCTATCAGGGTGCCGGCTGTGCACCCGTCGGTTATCTACTTTTTGGGCTTTAACTTCTTGATCAAACGAAACAATCTCCCGCATACTTGAGATACCATCGCACCACCGAAAGCGACTTTGATCAACGTGAAGCTCGATGATGACACGGAACCCAACCCCGGCCGCGCCACTGGCGCGTCGGGTGCCGCTGGCGTCCAGCCGCATCAAGTGATCCGGGAGTATGTCCGCGCCGGCATCATCATCTCGGCAATCCCGGTGACGGCCGAGCAGATTCAACCTGCGAGCATCGACCTGCGGCTAGGAACGCATGCCTATCGCGTCCGCGCCAGCTTTCTTCCCGGTTTGGGCAACGCGGTGCTCCGTAAGGTGGAGGCGATGGACGCCTACCACATCGACCTCACAAACGGCGCCGTACTGGAGACCGGCAAGGTTTATGTCGTTCCACTTCAGGAATCACTGCAGCTTCCCCAACATGTCCGCGGCTTCGCCAATCCGAAAAGCTCGACCGGACGGCTCGACATTCTGACGCGGCTCATCACCGAAGAAGGCATGGTATTCGATCAAATTGAGCCCGGCTACAAGGGACGGCTCTATCTCGAAGTTGCGCCGCAGACCTTCAGCATCGTGGTGCGGCCGAACACGCGCCTCAATCAGGTGCGCTTCCAGCGAGGCAGCGGGAACGGCCTCGTCGATGGCGCGTTGCGCAGACGCTACCGCGACGGCGATCTGGTCCGGCCGTTCGACGAGAAGCATCCGCTCTCCGACAACCTCGTCCCTGTGACCATCGATCTGAAAGGCGCCGGCATCGGCAGCATCATCGGCTATCGCGCCCGGCGTTTCGCCGACCGCATCGATCTCGAGCTTAAAGGCCACTACGATTGGGAGGATTACTGGGAGCCGATCTACTTTCGCAAAGAATCCAGTCTCACGCTCAATCCCGGAGAATTCTACATCCTTGCCACCCGCGAAATGGTGCGGGTGCCGCACGAGTTCGCAGCGGAGATGGTCGCGTACGAGACGCGCTCGGGCGAATATCGGGTCCACTATGCCGGTTTTTTCGATCCCGGCTTCGGCTGCGATCCCTCGGGCCGTGGCAGCAAGGCGGTGCTCGAGGTTCGCTCGCATGACATCCCCTTCATTCTCGAACATGGCCAGCCGGTCGGCTGGCTGCGCTACGAGAAGATGGCCGACCGTCCCGACCAGGTCTACGGCCAGGCGATCGGCTCGAATTATCAGAACCAAGGATTGGCACTGGCGAAGCAGTTCAAGCCGGCGCCGTCGGCATAATACGCAGACTGCCCCGCCTTTGCGGTGCGGACAAGCGCCCGATGGTACGCCAATCGCCGGACGCGAACCGTTGCGCGATCAATGGCGAGGTCCGCTCGGTGCCGCATCGCAGGATTGTTTTCGCAAGCGTTGACCCTCGGATCGCCGGGCCCTTAGATGACCAAAAGGGAGGCAAGTCGATGAAGCTTCGACTCAGCGTTGCCATGAGCGCAAATCCGCGCACCTGGCCCATCTTGGATGGTCGCGTGCGGGCAGATGGTATTGAGTGGGTCACGGCCACGGTCGCGCCCAGCGAGCTGTTCTGGCGCCAACTGCGCTTTGGCGATTTCGACGTTTCGGAAATGTCGATGTCATCGCTGATGATGGTGCTGGCGAAGGGTAATCGCGACTGGATCGGATTGCCGATCTTCACCACCCGGCGTTTTTTCCATACCTGGATCCTGGTGCGGCGCGATGCCGGTATCGAGCGACCGGAGGATATGCGTGGCAAACGTGTCGGCGTGCCGGAATATCAGCAGACGGCGGCGCTGTGGGCGCGCGGCGTCCTGCAGCACGAATTCGGCGTGCATCCCGGCGAGATGGAATTTTGGATGGAACGGCTGCCGTCGCACAGCCACGCCTATGCAGCGCAATTCACGCCGCCGCCGGGCGTTACCATCAAGCAGATCCCTGCGGAGCAGAATATCGGAGCCATGTTGCTAAAGGGCGAGCTCGATGCCACGCTGCTCTATATCCGCGCCCATCCGGGTGATCTTGTCGATCGCAGCCACGCCGATCTCGCCAACCATCCCGCCATCGCACCGCTATTCCGCGACACATTGGCAGAGGGTGTGCGCTATTTTCGCAAGACCGGAATTTTTCCGATCAATCACGGCATGGTCATCCGCCGCGAGCTCGCCGAGAAACATCCCTGGGCGGCACTCAACATTTATAAGGCGTTCGAGGAAGCCGCCCAGATTGCCGAGCGCGAACGCGCGATCCACACCGAATACCATATTCTGACGGGTGCGTTGCCGCGCGAGGCCGAAGACGCCTTGCGCAAGCCAGCGATACGACACGGTGTAGCGGCCAACCGGAAGACGCTGGAGACGGCGGCCCAAATGTCCCACGAGCAAGGGCTGACGCCGCGCCAGCTGACACTCGACGAGATTTTCGCAGCCAATGTCCTCGAGCAGTAGCTTCATCGCTACGGTGTTCGGCGCCTACTTGCTCGCGGCGCCACCGGCTGAGGCACAATCGGTGGGTCATTTCACCGCCGCCGTGCTCGACGAGCCGGAGGCGCTCGACATGACCAGCGTGAAGTATCGGCCACCCTCATCGGCGGTGCTGCGTAATGTCGAGGAGATGCTATGGGGCTTTCGTCCCGACGGTTCGGTCACTCCTACGGTAGCCGACTGGACGGTCGGCCCCGGGGCCAGGACGATCACGTTCAAGATCCATCCCGGCATCAAATTCCACAGCGGCGACGAGCTGACCGCCGCGGACGTCGTCTTTAGCATCGCACGCGTCACCGCCCATGCACCCTCCTTGAAGCGGCACACCCGGTTCATCGACAAGGTCGAGGCGGTTGACCGCTACACTGTGCGTTTCGACTTCAACGCGCCCGACGTCAATTTCTTCGACGGCGCCGAATGGTTTCTCGCATCAAAGGCCTACTACGACCGCGTCGGCGAAACCGCATTCGTCGAACATCCGAGCGGGATCGGCCCCTACCGCGTCGTCGACTATGAACGCGGGCAGTATGTGGATCTCGCGGCGTTCGACGGCTACTACGGCAAACGACCGCAGATCCGTGCGGCACGGATTTATTTCGTCAGGGATGACGAGACCCGCGTCGACCGGCTCAAGGCGGGCGAGGTCGATATGATCATGGACGCCGCCTACACCGATGTCGCGGCGCTTCAGCAGGCTGGCTTTAACACGGTGAAGTTGCCGGCGAACCCGACCGTAAGCCTGGTGTTCGATTTGCTCAATCCGAAGGCGCCGTGGGCCGATCGGCGGGTGCGTCGCGCGATCGCGCTGGCGATCGACGGCGACGCCATCGTCAAGAACCTGTTCCACGGCGTACCCGAACGCTATCCGCGCCTGGCGCCGGGCGAGGCGGGTTACGATCCGACACTCAAGGCTTACCCCTACGATCCCGCTGAGGCGAAGCGTCTCCTCGCAGAAGCCGGCTATCCCGCCGGCTTCACCATGCCGCTCTACTATCCGACCGCAAGCTTCTACGGTTATCGCGAAACGGCTGAGGCTGTCGCGCTCTACCTCCGGGCGATCGGCGTGGTCTGCCAAGTGCAGGGCGAGGAAACGGTCCGGCTGATCGCGCGGACCACCAAAATCCAATCCGACGCCAACGCGCTGTTCGTCGGCTTGTCGAGCGAGCCAATGGCGAATTCGGGCCTGCCACCCCTCGAGATGCTCACCATCTCGTTTCTCTCAACCTCCGGATTGGTTCTCTACAAGAATCCGGCGGTGGAGGCGCAGATTAATAGCGGCCTTGCCGAGCTCGATCCGCAACGTCGCAACGCCCATGTCGCGGCGGCGATGCGGCTGATCCACGACGACATTCAGACCATCCCGATTTGGGATACGGTGGTCGTCTTTGCCATGAAACCCAAGGTGCAATACCAACCGATCCAACACCGCATGCCGCATCTGGCGTTGCGTGATGTCACGATCGGCCCCTGAATTTTGACCGTCCCCGTGGAGGAATTGCCGTCATGATGCGTAGTACTGACCGAATCAAGACCACCCACGCCGGCGCTCTGCCGCGGCCTGACGATCTGCGCCGGTTGATCGTCGGTGCTGACCGCGTCGTGCGCATTGACAATGACGAGCAGCGCACCCGGCTGCGAAGCGCAGTCGCGGAGGTGGTGAAGAAGCAGATTGAAGTCGGGCTCGACAGCGTCAATGACGGCGAGTTCAGCAAATCGAGCTTCAACACCTATTTGACCGATCGCGTCGCCGGTTACGAATTGCGCGAGATGTCGCCGGACGAGGCACCGGTGCGCTTGACTCGCCTCAACATGACCAATCGCGATGCGCGAAAGTTCGGCGATTATTTCGTCAACCGCCGCATGTTTGCGACCCCGGGCGGCAAGTTGCCGGTCTGCGTCGAGCCACTGCGCTATATCGGTCAGGACAAACTCAAGCGCGACATCGACAATTTCAAGGCGGCGCTCAACGGCGCCAAGGTTGAGGAGGCGTTCGTGCCTGCGAACACTCCGGGTACGATGGAGCATTGGCTGCGCAACGACTACTACAAGACCGACGAGGAACTGGTGTTCGCGCTCGCCGATCTATTGCACGTCGAATACAAGGCGATCACCGATGCCGGCCTGACCCTGCAAATCGATAATCCGGACCTGCCAGATTGTTGGGGCATTTTCCCAGACATGAAGGTGCCCGAGTTCCGCAAATATGCAGGCATGCGGGTTGAGGCATTGAAACACGCCCTCAAAGGCATTCCACGCGAGCAGACGCGACTTCATGTTTGTTGGGGCAGCTTCCACGGCCCGCATTATGACGACATTCCGCTAAGCGAAATCATCGACCTGATTTTCGCCATCCCGGCAGACAGCTATTCGCTTGAAGCGTCAAATCCACGCCACGAGCATGAGTGGCGGATCTTCGAAACTGTGAAATTGCCCGAGGGCGCTACCTTTGTTCCCGGTGTGGTCGGCCATGCCTCGGACTTTATCGAGCATCCCGATCTCGTGGCCGATCGACTGGAGCGTTACGCCAAGCTGCTGGGTCGCGAGAACGTCGTCGCCGGTACCGATTGCGGCCTCGGCCCACGGGTTGGTCATCCGACCATTGTCTGGGCCAAGCTCGAGACCTTGGCGGAGGGTGCCCGCCGTGCGAGCCAAAGGCTGTGGAAGAGATAGAGTTCGCTCGCGCCGCGCGGGCCGGAGCGATCCACTAAGCCTGCTTCGCCTCGATGATCGCGCGCCGGATGGCGCGGGTGCGGGTGAACACTTCCTGAAGCTTGTCGGCTTCGCCGCGCCGGATGGCGCGTTGCAAGGCGGTTAAATCCTCCGTGAAGCGCTGCAGCATCTCCAGCACTGCTTCGCGATTGGCGAGAAACACGTCGCGCCACATCACCGGATCAGAGGCGGCGATGCGGGTGAAGTCGCGAAAGCCACTCGCGGAGAACTCGATCACCTCGGATTGCAGATCCTTTTCGAGATTGGTCGCGGTATCGACGATGGTGTAGGCGATGAGGTGCGGCAGATGCGAGACGATGGCGAGAACCTTATCGTGATGCTCGGGATCCATAGTTACCACCTTCGATCCGACCGCCTCCCACAATTGCCGGAGCTTGGTGACGGCTTCCATATTGGCACCGTTGACCGGGGTCAGGATGCACCAGCGACCTTCGAACAATTCGGCGAAGCCGGACTCCGGGCCCGAATGTTCGGTGCCGGCAACGGGATGGCCGGCCACGAACTGTACGCTTGCGGGCAGCAGCGGCTTCAGATCGCGAATGGCGGAACTCTTGACCGAACCGACATCGGTGACGATGGCGCCGGGCGTCAAAGCCGGAGCGATCCGCCGACCGATTTCCGCGTACGCTGAAAGCGGGGTCGCGATCACCACGAGGTCGGCGCCGGTCACGGCTTCCGCCGGATCGGCGGTGACGCGGTCGGCAAGCTCGAGCGCCAGTACCTTGTCGAGCGTTTCTCGTCTTCGTGCGCAGGCAATGATCTCGCGCGCCAGCCCGTCGCGCCGAATGCACCGTGCCAGCGACGAACCGATCAGCCCGACGCCAATCAACGCAATCCGTTCGAAAAGCACGCTCATATGCCGGCGAACTCGGCGAGTGCGTCCACCACGGCGCGGTTCTCATCCGCAGTTCCGACTGTGACGCGCAGATACTGGGGCAGGTGATAGGCGCCCATCTGACGAACCAGAATGGATCGCGACTTGAGAAATTCCTGTGCTGCGGCAGCGTCTTTAGGGGGCTGTCCGAACTTCACCAACACGAAGTTCGCCACCGCCGGGTTGACCTCTAGGCCGAGGCCGCGAAGCTGGTCCTCTAGCCAGGGCCGCCACCGATTGTTATGATCGTGTGCGCGTTGCAGTGACGCCGTGTCGGCGAGCGAGGCTATCGCCGCCGCTTGCGCCGGAAGTCCGACATTGAACGTGCCGCGCGTGCGGTTGAGCACCTCGGCGAGCGCCGCCGAACCGTAGCACCAGCCGACGCGCAAACCGGCGAGCGCATGAATCTTTGAAAAGGTGCGCAGCATCACGACATTGGACTCGATCGTCGCCAACTCGAGGCCGGGCTCGTAATCGTTGCGCGCCACGAATTCGGCGTAAGCGGCATCGAGCACCAGGATTGTGCTCGTGGGCAGGTTGCGGTGGAGGCGCATGACCGCCGCGCGCGATAGATAGGTGCCGGTGGGATTGTTCGGGTTGGCCAGGAACACGACCCGCGTGCGCGGCGTCACGTGCGCCAAGATCGCGTCAGGATTGGCGGTGAGATTCTGTTCGGGTACGCTAACCAGCGACGCACCCGCCGCCTGGGCGGCGATCGGATACATGAGAAAACCGTGGCGCGAGCAAATCACCTCATCGCCGGGTCCAGCGTAGCAACGCGCAATCAGCGCGATCAGTTCGTCGGAGCCGGTGCCACACACAATGCGGTCGGCATCGATTCCAAAATGGGCCGCGATCGCCCGGCGCAGTTCGGTCGAGCTGCCATCGGGATAACGGAATACCTCGCTCGCCATCTCACGATAGGCGGCGATCGCTTTTGGACTTGGGCCGAGCGCGCTTTCGTTGGAGGCGAGGCGAATGACGCGCTGGGTTCCGACAATCTGCGCCTCGCCGGGGACGTAGGGCGCAATTTCGGAAATGTATTGGTGCGGCGCGGGCGCCTGCTGTTCTTTGCTGGTCATTTCGGATTAAGTGGCAAAGGTCGCGCATAGCTGCCCAACAGCCAAGCCGCGGGGGTGGGTTCGCCGAACGGGCGCAACGCCGAGGGGAGGCGTGCCTCTAGCGCTTCGAATGGGCCGTCGAATTCGACCAGGTGCCAGCATTCGGGCGGGGTCAGTTGATGGGATGCGACATAAGTGAGGGCGACGCCAATTTCGTCGAGAGCCGCGATCAGCCGCGCCCGGCTCGTCTCGCGCCGCGTTTCGACAACGAGCATGATACGGTCAGCACCGGTGGCATCGGCGGGACCAGCTGCAATGACCAGTGCAATGTTCCTTGCATTGCGCCCGCTGCTGAAATCGGCAAACGGTAATCGGGCGATGACCCGGGGACCTTGACCGCGCGCGCCGGCGAGCGCCGGCCACCACGGGGCGTCTTCCTTGTCGAAGGGCATTGGCACCAGCCCGACCGTGGCCCGACCATCGCCGACGGCGCTGAGCACCTCGACGCCCGAGCGCAACACGGTCATCGGGACATAGCTGCCAAAATAATCGCGCGCGCTATCCCACAGGCCGGGCCTGGTGTCCGGCGCCGCGACCGCAACGGTAAAGGGGCCCTGCATCGACACCGTGCCACCCAATATTTCGCACCAGATGCGCAACATTGATTGTCGCGGGAATGGCCCGTGATGACGTGCCAAGAGCCGGCGCAGGATCTCTGCGACGCGGCCCGGGCGGAACGAAGGCTGTCCGATCGACTGCTTTAGCGCCGCGATGCTCTCGACCACCGACGCTCGCTCCATGATGGAATCGTGGATGCGATCGTCGATCGCATCGAGGCGATGGCGCAATTCGTCGAGAGTGGGGGCGGGCGTGTCCATGATCGGCTGCCGTTAGCAAGGCCGCTACTGATAGTTCGCCGCGCGACCGAAAGCAAAGAAAAGTAGGTTAGCGCAGCGGCGGTTGCAACGCCCCTGGGACAGGGAACCGAGCCCCGGTCGGGCTAGCCCATTGATTGGAACGCGCGCGCAGGCCAAAATAGTAGTTCTCCCGCAGAAAGAACAGCCGTGTCGGTCTCGTCGCCTCTCCTCGATTTCGCCCCAACAGAACGCCCCGGCCACGCGCTGATGGTCAAGGAACCGCTGTTGCTCGATAGCGGCGCGTCGCTTTCGCAATATATCATCGCTTATCAGACCTATGGCCGGCTCAATGCCGACCGCTCCAACGCCATCCTGATTTGTCACGCGCTCACTGGCGACCAATATGCCGGCCCCGGCAAGCACCCCATCACGGGCAAGGAAGGTTGGTGGAGCACCGTCGTCGGCCCCGGCAAGGTCCTCGACACCGATCGTTACTTCCTGATCTGCGCCAATGCGCTGGGTGGCTGCATGGGCTCGACCGGGCCGATGGAGATTGATCCTGCCACGGGCCGACCCTGGGGCCTCAGCTTTCCGATCATCACCGTCGGCGATATGGTCCGCGCCCAAATCAAGCTGATCGACGCTCTCGGCATCGCCCAATTGTTCTGTGTCATCGGCGGATCGATGGGCGCGATGCAGGTGCTGCAATGGACCGCCTCCTATTCGCAGCGCGTTTTTGCCGCGGTGCCGATTGCCGGCGCCGCGCGCCATTCGGCGCAGAACATCGCGTTCCACGAGGTCGGCCGCCAGGCGATTATGGCCGACCCCGATTGGAACGGCGGCGATTACTATGCGTCGGGTCGAGGACCGGAGCGCGGTCTCAGCGTGGCCCGAATGGCAGCCCATATCACCTATCTTTCCGAAGCGGCGCTTCACCGCAAATTTGGCCGAAACCTCCAAAACCGGCGCGCCGTCACTTACGGCTTCGACGCCGATTTTCAGGTCGAAAGCTATTTGCGCCACCAGGGCAACATCTTCGTCGACCGGTTTGACGCCAATTCTTATCTCTATATTACGCGAGCCTGCGACTATTTCGACCTCGCGGCAGAGCATGGCGGCATTCTCGCCAATGCGTTTCGCGGGACGCCGACCCGCTTCTGCTTGATCTCTTTCACCAGTGATTGGCTCTATCCAACGGCCGAAAGTCGCGCCATCGTTCATGCTCTGAACGCGGTCACGGCAAACGTCAGCTTCGTCGAGATCGCAACCGATAAGGGCCACGACGCGTTTCTTCTCGATGAACTCGAGTTTTTCGCGACCCTGCGCGGCTTCCTTGACGGCTGCGCCCGCCATCGCGGCCTTCCTGCGAAATGAAAGCCGACGCCGAGGGCAACGCCGCGCTGGCCAAGCTGCGCGGCGATCTCCAGCTCGCCGCCAACATGATCGGAAGCGATAGCCGAGTGCTCGATATCGGGTGCGGCGAGGGCGAGTTGCTGGCATATTTGACGCAATGGAAGGGCGTTGATGCGCGCGGGATGGAACTCAGCCAGAATGGCGTCAATGCCTGCGTGCGAAATGGCCTGTCCGTCATCCAGGGCGATGCCGACCATGACCTCCAGGATTACCCGTCGGATTCGTTCGACTATGTCGTGCTGAGCCAGACTCTGCAGGCGACCTATCGTCCGCGCACGGTACTGCAGCATTTGGTCCGCATTGGTCGACGCGCCATCGTGTCGTTTCCGAATTTCGCACATTGGCGGATGCGGCTCGGTCTGCTCACCCGGGGGCGCATGCCGATCACGCCGTTCCTCGGTCACACTTGGTACGACACGCCCAACATCCATTTCTGCACCGTCCTCGATTTCGGAGATCTATGCGATCAGATGGGCGTGGCGATCGAGCGCAGCCTGACACTCGACCGACTTGGCCGGCCGTTTCGCCTTAATCCGCGAGCCGGACTCGCCAATCTCTTAGCGGAGCAGGCGCTGTTTCTGTTGCGGCGCAGACAGTAGCAAAAGGAGCATTCGCATGGATTTTCGCCGCCTTGGCAACACGGGAATGCGCGTGTCGGCGGTTGGCGTCGGCTGCAATCCTTTCGGCAATGAAGTGGATGCGGCGATGGCGGTGCGGATCGTTCACCGCGCCCTTGATCTTGGCATCACCTACTTCGACACCGCCGACTCCTATTTCAACGGCCGGTCGGAACAATATCTCGGCCGCGCGTTGCAAGGCCGTCGCGGGGACGCCGTCATCGCGACCAAGTTCGGCAATCCGATCGAACCGGGCGCCGGCGCCGGCGCCTCGCGCCGCTATCTCATCCAAGCCTGCGAGGCCAGCCTGCGTCGGCTCGGTACCGACTACATTGACGTTTATCAAGTACATGCGCCTGACCGCGCAACCCCACTCGAGGAGACCGTGCGTGCCCTCGACGATCTCGTCCGGTCCGGCAAGGTGCGATATCTCGGCTGCTCGAATTTCTACGAATGGGAAATTGTCGAGGCCCTGTGGCTCGCGGACAAAGGGCGGTTGACCCCCTTCGTCATCGCCCAGGATTTCCACAACTTGCTGTACCGCGATATCGAAAAGCGAATGGAGCCGTGCTGCATCAAGTTCGGGCTCGGCATGGTCGCCTATTTCCCGCTGGCCGGCGGCTTGCTTTCCGGTACTTATCGCCGCGGCACCGCGCCGCCGCCGGGTAGTCGCGGTGCGCAGCGGCCGAGCTTTGCCACTTGGGACAGCGCACGGAACTGGGATGTCCAGGAACGGCTTGCCGCGTTTGCGGCCCAGCGCGGCTGGGCCTTGCCACAGATGGCGCTCGCCTGGCTGCTGTCGCGCAAGATGACCGTCAGCGTTATCGCCGGCGCAGACACACCGGAGCATGCCGCCGCCAACGTTACGGCACTCGATGTTCGCTTTTCGCCGGAAGACCTCGCCGCGATCGACCGCATCACGGTGGTCGACGAAGACCGTACCACCGCGCCAATGCTGCGTCGCCATTAGGACGGATTGCCGCTTCGATTGGCTGCGATCGAATATTCTAGTGAGTGTTGTATCCTGTGCCGAAAGAACCACTTTGCCGGCATAGCACGGTCCGGTGGGGGCGATTTCGCCGGGTCCGATTGCGGACTCGGAGCGATCCTTGCGCTCGTGGCACGGGGGGCGGTCTTGCGGGCCTTGCGTGAAAGACGACGCCGCCGATGGCGCGGCTAAGGCCCACCGATGTCGCGGCGATAGAAACCGTCGGTCCATTCGATCTTGGCGATCGCGTCGTAGGCATGACGCCGGGCTTCTGCCATGGTCGCGCCCAAGGCCGTGACATTGAGGACGCGACCCCCGTCGGCAACGAGGCGCGCACCATCTCGGCGCGTTCCGGCATGGAAAATTTGTACCGCCGGATCGGCGGCGGCACGATCGAGCCCTCTAATTTCGCCGCCATGCCTGGCTTCGCCTGGATAGCCCTTCGCGGCCAACACCACGGTGACCGAGGGCCGCCCATCCCAGCGCAAATCAAAATCCCTAAGATCCCCGTCGCGCGCGGCGATTAGTGCCGGCAACAAATCGCTCTTCAGTCGCGGAAGCAGCGCCTGGGTTTCGGGATCGCCGAAACGGACGTTGAATTCGATCAGCTTCGGGCCTGCTTCGGTAAGGATCAAGCCGGCATAGAGCACACCCTTGAATGGCGTGCCACGCGCGGCCATCGCAGCCACGGTTGGCTTGATGATCGTAGCAACGGCGGTCGCCTCGATGGCCGAGGTGAGGCCGGGCGCCGGTGAGACGGCGCCCATGCCGCCTGTGTTTGGTCCGGTGTCACCGTCGCCGACGCGCTTATGGTCCTGTGCCGAAACCAGGGGACGGACATTCAACCCATCGACCAGCGCCAGCAAACTCGCCTCGGGACCCGCGAGAAATTCTTCGACGACGATCTCCGCGCCCGCCGCGCCGAACTGATTTTCGATGAGCGCGCGGTCGATCGCGGCGTCGGCAGCCGCAACGGTATCGGCGACAGTGACCCCCTTGCCCGCCGCCAGCCCGTCTGCCTTTACCACGATCGGCGCGCCATGTTCGCGCACATATGCTTTCGCCGCCGGCGCATTGGTGAATCGTCGGTAGGCCGCGGTCGGAATGTTTGCCCCAGCGCATAAATCCTTTGCGAATCCTTTTGATGCCTCGAGCCGGGCCGCCGCAGCGCCGGGGCCGAACGCGGCAATGCCGGCCTCTTCCAGTCGGTCCACGAGCCCGGCAACCAGCGGTGCCTCGGGTCCCACCACGACAAAGTCGATGTGCTCGCGAGCCGCGAATGCAACGATGCCGGGAAGGTCGCTTGCCGGCAGCGCCACACATTCGGCCTCCTGTGCCAGGCCCGGATTACCGGGCGCAGCGTAGAGCTTGTCGCAGAGCGGCGAGCCCGCGAGCGCCCAGCCGAGCGCATGTTCGCGGCCACCCGATCCTATCAGCAGAATGCGCATCAACCTCCCATCGGCCCTGCCGCTCTTGTATCATAACGGGCGATGACGGAATTTCCATTCGCCGCGGTGCAGCCGACGCGCGCCAACCTGCCGGAGATGACGGTCAGCGAACTGTCGCAGGCACTGAAGCGCAACATTGAACAGAATTTCTCTTACGTCCGGGTGCGAGGCGAGATCTCCGGCCTTAAGCGCCATTCCTCCGGTCATTGCTACCTGAGCTTGAAGGATGAGGAGGCAGCGCTCGACGCGGTGATCTGGCGCAGCACCGTGAGCCGCATTCAGCTCGAGATCACCGACGGCATGGAGGTGCTGTGTACGGGCCGCCTTACGACTTTTCCGAGCCGTTCGCGATATCAGCTTGTGATCGAGAGCGTCAGCCTTGCGGGTACCGGGGCGTTGCTCAAGCTGCTCGAAGATCGCCGCAAGAGGCTCGCTGCCGAGGGCCTGTTCGATGGCGCGCGCAAAAAAAGGCTGCCTTACCTCCCCGAGGTGATCGGCGTGATTACCTCACCTAGCGGCGCCGTCATCCGCGACATTCTGCACCGCTTGTCGGAACGCTTTCCGCGCCGCGTGCTGTTGTGGCCGGTCCCGGTGCAGGGCGAACTCGCTGCCCGCGAGGTGGCGGCGGCGATTGCTGGATTCAACGCGATCTCACGGGGTGGTGCCGTGCCGCGTCCTGATCTTCTTATCGTCGCACGGGGCGGCGGTAGCCTCGAGGATTTAATGGCCTTCAACGACGAGATCGTGGTTCGCGCCGCCGCCGCTTCAACGATTCCGCTCATTTCCGCCGTCGGCCACGAGACCGATACGACGCTGATCGACCTCGCCGCCGACCTTAGGGCGCCGACACCGACCGCTGCCGCGGAGATTGCGGTGCCGGTCCGGCTTGATCTCATTGCGGCCAATCAGGCCTTAGGTGGCCGCCTCGCCGCCGGGATTGCGCGGCGGCTCGGCCAGGACAAGCTACATGTCGAAGGGCTGGGTCGCGGTCTGCCCGATCCCGTCGCTGTCATCAATGCAGCACAACAAAGGCTCGACGATCGCGGGGAGCGCCTCGCGCTCGGTCTCAATCAGTGCTTGCGGCACGCGCAGCAAGCGATCGCGGCGCTGGCGGCGCGGGTCAATATCAACCTACTCAGAGCCGAAATAGCCCGGACGCAAGCGCGCGTCGACGATCTGGCGCCGCGTCTCTTCACCGCGGTCGAGCGCCTGATTGCGCAAGATCTCAATCGTGCCGATCACGTCGCCGGTCGCTTGCTGGCTGCTTATCAGGCGCTGCGCAAACCCTTGCTTCGGGGCTACGCCATCGTGCGCGATGACAGGGGAAGGCTCGTCACCGACGCTGCCAAGGTCAAGGTCGATGCGGCGCTGTCGCTCGAGTTTCACGACGGCAAGGTTCATGTCGTGGTGCCGACCAGGCAGGGCAAACTGTTTTGAAGCGTCATACGGTAAGGGAAGGCTTGGATTGCACTGCCACGCGCTGGCTCCAGCCGTCAGGAAGAATTCGATCGCAAAACGCGATCCCGTTTTCGAGCGCGCAACCCGGGCGAGGCGAAGGCGGGAGCAGGCCTCTCCACCCTAATCGTCATCCTGTTGTGCGCGGTACCGGCTTTCGCCAACCCGCTCACGCTCGACGGCCCCATGGAACAGGGCGGGCTGGTCCGCGGGCACACCGAACCGGACGCGACGGTAGCACTCGATGGCCGGCGCCTTCGCGTCGCACCGGACGGTGTGTTTATTTTCGGCTTTCCGCGCAACGCCGCGGCGTATGCATCGCTCGACGTCGCCTATCGGGGCGGCGGCAAGCTGCACCGCGTTCTCAGCGTCGCCCCGCAGCACTACCAAATCCAGCGTATCAACGGCCTGCCCCAAAATGAGGTGTCGCCCAACCCGGAGACACTGAAGCGCATTCTCCACGATATTGCTGCGATCCGCGCCGCTCATCATGTCGATTCCGACAACCGCGATTTCGAGATCCCACTGCGCTGGCCGGTCATAGGCCCCATCAGCGGCGTCTTCGGCAGCCAACGCATCCTGAACGGCGAGCCGCGCGCGCCACATGCAGGTGTCGATATCGTGGCTCCCTCCGGTACGCGGGTCGTGGCACCGGCGGGCGGAGTGGTGACGCTGGCGGAGCCTGATTTGGTGCTCGACGGCGGCACGGTGATCGTCGATCATGGCTATGGCTTGTCGACGCTTTATATCCACCTATCAAAAATTGCCGTGCACAAAGGCGAGCGCGTCGCCCAAGACCAACCCATCGGCGCCGTCGGCGCGACCGGCCGCGCAACCGGCGCCAATCTTCATTGGGGCATTTACTGGTACGAAATGGCTCTCGACCCAGTGCTCGCCGCGGGCCCAATGCCGACGCCGTAACGGAGTCCCGTATGATCGCGAGGGCAAGCAGGAATGGAGCGCTTTCGAGATGCTCCGGTCGACGCGCGCTGCCATGCGGCGGCGCGAGCGGGTGTGCCTCAAAGCTTTGGGTCAGGATGGAGGCGGGGAGAGACCTTCATTCGACGCGAATGCATTGAACCTCGTCGGGGTTTGACGCCGTCGTGGATGGGAGTCCTCGACGAACGACATTTCCAAGACCGACCCGGACGCACTAAAGTCCATTCAACAACGGTGGAGACGTGATGAAAGCGGCGATCGCATCGGAGCAGGGCCTAGTGATTCGCGAGGTGCCCAAACCCTCACCCAAGGCAAACGAGGTTCTGGTTAAGGTTCAGGCCGCGGCGTTGAATCGTGCCGATGTCGGCCAGACGCGCGGCCAAAGGCACGGCAGCTCGGGCGGCATCGGCGCCGTGCTTGGCAGGGAGTTCGCGGGCGAGATCGAAGCTGTCGGTGCCGAGGTAAAGGGCCTCAAAGCCGGTGACCGCGTCACTTGCTCCGGCGCCGGCGCCTGGGCTGAATACGCGGTCACCGATTGGGGTCGCGTCAACCCGCTGCCGCGCGGGTTGGACTACGCGCAGGCGGTGACCATGCCAATTGCGCTTCTGACGATGCACAATGCCGTGGTCACCAGGGGTCGGCTCAAGGCCGGAGAGTCAGTGATGATCCAGGGCGCATCGTCGGGTGTCGGGTTGATGGCTATGCAACTCGCCAAAGCCAAAGGCGCCCGTCTGGTGATCGGCACGTCGACCAATGCAGAGCGACGCGCCCATCTGAAGGAATACGGTGCCGACTTGGCGCTCGATACCACCGATCCGCACTGGCCAGAGCAGGCTTTCGAGGCAGCAGGTAACGGTGTCGAACTCATCGTCGATCAAGTTTCGGGCGGCGTGATGAACGGCAACATGATTGCGAGCGCCGTTCTCGGTCGTATCGTCAATGTCGGCCGTCTCGGCGGAACCGAAGACCGCTTCGACTTTAATCAACATGCGTTGAAGCGCATCGACTATATCGGCGTTACCTTCCGTACCCGCAGTCTCGAAGAAGTGCGCGAGATCGCCCGGCTGATGCGGGAGGATATTTGGCATCTGGTGGAGAATCGCACTCTGCGTCTACCGATCGCCCGAACTTTCCTGCTCGATGAGACGGCCGCTGCGCTCGACTACATGAAGGCCAATCGCCATTTCGGCAAAATCGTTTTGACGGTTTGAGGAGACGGTTCTATGCGCGCGTATCAATTGCGTTCGAAGGGCATCGACGGTCTCAACGAGGTCGAGTTGCCGCAACCGAAGCCTGGTCCGCGCCAAGTACTGCTCAGGGTCGCGGCTTGCTCGCTGAACTACCGGGATCTCGCGATCGTCTCAGGTAATTATCGCGCGCCGCTTAAGGAGAATGTGATTCCGCTGTCGGACGGCGCCGGCGAAGTCGTGGAGGTCG
Organism: uncultured Alphaproteobacteria bacterium; assembly: GCA_963804725.1. Classification (GTDB taxonomy): domain Bacteria; phylum Pseudomonadota; class Alphaproteobacteria; order ATCC43930; family CGMCC-115725; genus JAATGI01. The sequence continues at coordinate 1,890,392 of CAWDRN010000001.1, forward strand.
GACCCGGCGTGACCCACTTCAAACCGGGGGACAAGGTCGCCGGCAATTTTTCGCAGCGCTGGTATGGCGGCCAGCCGGCGCCTGAGAATGTGAACTACGCGCTCGGCGGCCCGACGGATGGCATGCTTGCAGAGTTTGTCGTTCTGGAAGAGCAGGGCACGGTAAAGCTGCCTGCGCATCTCTCGCTGCACGAAGGCGCGACGCTGCCTTGTGCCGGTGTCACAGCGTGGCATGCGGTCGTCGAGTATGGCTGGACGAAGCCCGGCAGCACAATCTTGGTGCAAGGAACGGGAGGCGTCTCAATCTTTGCGCTGCAATTCGCGCGTGCGCTAGGCGCCGAAGTGATTGCGACGTCCTCGAGCGACGAAAAGCTGATCCGCGCGAAAAAGATGGGCGCCGCGCACGGTATCAATTACCAAGCGACGCCGGAATGGGACAAGGCGGCGGTCCAAATCACCCATGGCGGCGTCGACCTGGTTGTCGAGGTCGGCGGCGCCGGCACCTTCATGCGCTCCCTCGGCGCCATCAAGGTTGGCGGCAAGATCGCCATGATCGGCGTGCTGACGAAACCCACGGGCGACTTCAATCCGATGATGATTCTCGGAAGGCGCGCCAATGTGCAGGGCATTTCAGTTGGATCGACCCAGATGTTCGAGGCAATGAACCGCGCCATCGCCGCGAACAGTATCAAACCGGTAATCGACAAAGTGTTTCCATTCACGGACGTCAAGGCCGCGTTCCATTACCTTCAATCGGCCAAGCATTTTGGCAAAGTCGTGATTAGCTTGACGTAAGCTGAAGCGCCGATGGTTGCGCTTGCTTCGGACGATCCTCCTGGTTCCGCGCGCTCGCCGGCGACGCCTCCCGCGACTTGCGGCCGCCGTTCAACGCAGCTGGCGCCTCGGCATCGGATGTCACCGCGCAACCGGGGGCGACGGCCGCGACATCACCGCTTTCGCAGTTGAACCGTGGATGCGGCGCTGCCTTTTCCTAAGGTTGAAGGTCGAAGGCCGGTCGCAGGCTGCCGTCCATATAAAACGGCACCGAAGCATGGTGATGGACAATCTTCCAGGAGCGGCGCTCCCGGTTGAGGCAAATAGTATCGCGGAGCCAGAAGCTGATCGGCTGGGGCGCGGCTTTGGGTTTGCCCGACATCCGGGTGAAGCCTTGGACGATAGCGACGTCGCCGCTGACCGTGATCGTGGTGTTGCGTGGCTCAAGCTCAAGGGGTCCTTCCCAGGTGTCGAGCCACGCTTGTTTCGCCGCGCCATCGACGCCGAAATGCGCCAGCGGCGGCGAGAGATCGCATACGATTGCATCCTTCGAATAGGCCGCGGCGATCGCGGCGCCGTTCTTGTCGTGATGCGCGTTCCGCACGCCCTCGAGTAACGCGAGGATCTCTGCTTCGTCGCGCGAATGCTGCTTGGTCAAGGTGGCATCGTTCATGGCTTGGCCTCTTCCGGTTGAGGGTGGAACAGCAGTTCGAGATAGCGGCGCAGGTGCTCGAGCGCAGCGACCGCGACTTTCGGGTCTTGCGTCGCCTTGGCGAGAACGAACGCACCCTGGATGACCGCCTGGGTGTGCAGCGCCAGGCTCTTGGCCGTCCACTTGCCGTTGACCCCGTGCTGCCGCATCGCCGCCGCGATGTCGGCTTCGAGTGTCTCCGCGTGACCCGTAATGGTCGCGCTGCAGGCGTCGCGAATCACGGGATGCGTCTCGAATATTTCCTGCACCGTGGTTCCGGCAAAGCAACTGAATTGGGACGGGTTGTCGCTAATCAATGCTTTCCGGAAATCGATATAGGCGAGCAGCCGATCGAGCGGCTCGGCATGCCGATGATAGGGCGCGCCAGCGAATGTGCCGGCCGTTACCGCGCCCCAATGCTGGGCCGCCGCGATCGCCAGCTCTTCCTTACCTTTGAAGTGATGGAAAAAGCTGCCCTTGGTCAGTCCGGCGGCCGCGCAGATGTCCTCGATCCGCGTGGCGGAATAGCCCTTGGCACGAACGACCCGAAGCGCGGCGTTGAGGATTCTGGTCTTGGATTCATGCGGCTCATTGGCCATGAGGCACCATACCGACTAGTTGGTATAGAAATCAAGGGCGTTCTCGCGCTGGGATTTCGCGGCACGTTGCTGCCAAGAGCGTGCGGTGCGTCCCGCCGCCAAACTTCGCGCGGTGGGCCGGGTTAGTCGTGAGTGCCGCAGTCACCGAAAACCGCGACCGCTGGTGGCCGCTTCCTCCTTTTGCGGCGCGATCAGCATTTTCCTGTTGCCCTGCGGTGGGGCCGGTTCGTCTACCCACAAGCCAGCCGGCCCCTTGTTATACTAACGCGAGTGTAACGAGCGCACATTGACGCCTTGGGAGATCACCGCGCGGCATGAGAGCGGCCACACCATCGCCTATCGGCGCTTTGGCGATCGCCTGCGCCACCTTGCCGTGTTCGGCCCCGAGCACGGCCGGACTTATGGCGATCCGCGCCAGCACCAACAACACGATCAAAGATGCGCTTCGCTGTCTCGCGGGTCCCGCCAGCGAATGCATCGCGACCGGCCATATCGACCGCGTCGGCTGCCGGACCGATATCGAGCGCGCGACGCGATACGCGAGACAGGCATCGCTAAACCTGGTCGAACTTTGGCCCGACGCACTCCAGCTGATCGAGCGCCATCAGGCCGAGATCGAGACCCTCACCGAAGCGTTGCTCGCGCGCGGTCGGCTTGACGGCCAACAGATCGACACGCTGATCGGCGGCGGCTGGATTAGCCCGCGTTGGGCTATCTGACGGTCCCACTATCGGTGGGTCTGGTGAATGATGACGCCGCACTGAATGAGGAGGCGGAACGTCACGTAGGGCACGCGGCGCGCGATCGATATCGGCACGTCATCGATCGCGATTGCCTGTGCGAGCAGCTAGCGGATACAATTCACGCCGCGCTGATCTGCGGGCAATCCATGGTCAAGATCTACAACCCTCTGCAGCTTGGGACGCCGACAAGCTACAGCCATGCGGATGGAATAATAAAGACGGAATCTTACCGCCGGGCATCGTCGCGCGGACCACGCAAGGGTTCGAGAATCTGCGCGCTATATTGAACGAGGCTGGCATGGGTTTCGAAAATATCGTCAAGACGACGGTATTTCTTGTGATGATTTTCCCGAGTTCGCGCGCATCCGTTCCTCGATCTTGGGTGCGCCCCAGCCTGCATCGACGCTCGTCTTCATCAAACAACTTATCCAGCCGAACCTTTTGGTCGAGATTGAGGCCGTGGCGGTCGGGTGAACGCGAAGGGGCAACGCATGTCCACCGAATACCTCGAAAGTTACTTGGTACGGCTTTATCTTACGTGTTTGCTGATAGCGATAAGCGGTATCGGAATGGTGCTGCTTTTCGTTTTTTTGTCGCTGGACCTGGGTGACCACCTCTCTCTCTATGAAGCGAGCCAAGACGTATTGCTTCTCCTATTGCCCATCACGGGATACCTATGCGGTCGGTTGAGGGGGTCCTGACCGCATTGGCAGCCTAATCACGCAGAGTGGCGTGGCGGTCGAACGGCTGCGTGGCGGCAGCGGCGACTTTAAGCGCTTTATAAGCGGCTTTATAAGCGGCTTTCGCCGGCGCGAATGGATCGCGTTTGCTCAATGGCGGACTGCGCGCAACCGCTTCAGATTGGGTCATCAAGCCAATCACCGGAGTTAAGAACGCCTGAGAAATATCGATCCAGTCTCGCGGATGGACTGAAGGATTTTTTTTGATTGAGGGATTGACCCATTGCACTTACTCGTCCTCCGTCGCCCAAGCCTCTATGACCTTGCCCTGCTTGCGCACGTCGGTCAGGAGCTTCGCCGTTTTGGCCATGGGTTGATCTTGCACTCTTTCATCAGTGCATCGACGCGCCGCCCCCAGTACGGTCCACATCATGATGGCCGTCTATCGCGTTCCCGAGTAAGTGGGTAGCAACCCTAGCGCGGCTGTCGATCGCGAATTTGATCAAAACTCGCCTTTATCGCCGCGAAACGTGTCGCGACCATGGGCTCAAATTCAGTGTCCGTGAAAATGTATGCCCAATCGTTTTCAATGCCTTCACGGACGAGTTGGCCAACGTATTGCGGATCGACGCCCTTCAATACGCGGTCTTGGATCATCTGAAATACCTTCGACGAGCGGGCAGCGTTCAGAGTTTGCTCGCTGGGTCGCGGGAAGCGTTCTGGCAGGTTCCGGACGGAATCCGTTATTTTGGTGCGGACAAAGCCCGGACAGAGGACTGAAACGCCGATTCCGCGTGGAGCGAGTTCCAGACGCAAGCCCTCCGAGAGGGCTACAACACCATACTTGCTGACGTTATATTGCGCAGAGCTATAAGAAATAAGCCCCGCAATCGAGGCCGTAGACACGATGTGGCCGCCTTCCCCGTGTTGTTCAATCAATGGCCCGAAAATTTCAACGCCCCAGACGACCGCCATCAGATTGACGCCAATTGTCCACTCCCAACCTGGGTCCGTCCATGAGCCGTAAGGCCCGCCGCCACCCACCCCTGCATTGTTTACTAAAATATGTACTTTGCCAAAGCGCGCCATCATGGCGTCGGCCGCCGCTTTAAGTTCGGACTTTAAGGAGACATCCGCTTTGACGCTGTCAACGTCTGCATTGGTGGCCTTCAAATTGTCCGTAGCCCGAGACAGTGCATCTGCCTCAATGTCGCATAACATGACCTTAGCCCCCGCTTGCGCGAGGGCGGTCGCAATTCCCAGACCAATTCCTGATGCTGCACCCGTAACGAATGCAGTCTTACCTGCCACATCTTTCACGAGCGCCTCCGCAAATGACGCAACGACTTTGCGACGATGCTGGCCGCGACCTTGGTTTGTGTAAAGCGACCGTCGGGTCCATCAGACTCGCCCCCGTTCCGGGTTGCACTTCTGTCGCTGGCGAATGGGCGCATTGGGTGCCCTAGCACCATTCTGCTACAAATCCACTACAAATTTATATATCGAGGTGGTTTTACGCGTCCTAGACACGGGTAACGCCCTGATTTAATGACCGTTCCGGCGCGGTTGACAACGCAACCCGCAAATTGAAAGTTTGTTTTCAAGCCTCTCCTGATGGCGTTCAACGACCCTGGAGCGCGACCACGTTCGTTTGTACCGCATCTGGGTTGACCAAGGCCTCGACATAGCGGCCCCAGGCATCGAGGGCTGAGCGCTTTTCGGCGGCACAATCGTGACGCTGGTAAACGCCGACAATCCCGCTCCTGCTGCCGCTCACGTGGTTGAGAACGGCTTCCGTCACCTCGAGGCGCACGCCCAGCTTTTGTAGACCGGTCGCGACAGTTCGCCTGAGGTCGTGGAGGACCCATCCCGGCATCGGCGGCAACGTCTGATCGAGCCGGCGCTTGATATTGGAATAGTCTGTCAACCGCTGCTGCTTGCCCGAACGCCGCTCGCGGCCCGGGAACATTAGATCGTCGGAGAGCCGCGGCAGCGCCGCGATGATCTTGAGCGCCGGCTCCGACAGCGGGATGTCGTGTTTGTTGTCGTTCTTCGCGCGCTCGCCGGGAAGGTGCCAAACCTTGTTGTCGAGATCGAGTTCGGACCAACGCAGCTCGCTGACCTCGCGCACGCGCTGCCGGTCAGGATCAACAGCTGTGTAACCTTGCCGAATGGCCAGCCGTCTTGTTCGCACGCCTGCCAAATCGTGCGGAGCTCCTGATCGGACAGGAAGCGTTCGCGCTGGCCCCGCGTATTGAATGTCGCTTGGACCCAGGCGGTGGGGTCGACATCGACGATCCGCTCGCGGTATGCCCAGCGGAACAGGGTTTTGAGATGGCGCAAGACGGAATTCGCCTCCGACCGCGCGGGGCAGTCGCTTTCGCCCCGCCCGGTCCGCAAACGCGTCTCGGCAAGGCGATCACGCAGTTTCCTTATATCGCCGTCCCCGATCGAGCGGGCCGGCTTATCGCCGATATCGGGGAGCGCACGGGCGAGCAGTCGGCGTGCCTCACGGATCGTCTTCGGGCGGCTGTCATGCTGCTGTTGATGGTAGGTAGCGCTCGATGAAGTCGTCGATCAGTTTCGCATAGGTGTAGGCGTTCGCTTGTTCCTCGGCTTCGGCATCCTGCTTCTGCTGTTTGCGTTCCTCGACAGGATGAATCCCAGCTCGCGCCTTGCCCATCGATGCGCGTGCCTGGTTCCGCCCATCGATCACCTTCGGGATCAGGTCGATCGTGCCGATGCTCTCCATCACGTCTTTGTCGCCGGCAATGTGATACACGGCAATCCAAGTCTTGCGGCCCTTGGGCGAGACGCGCACCCCGAAGCCCGGCAAATTGGTGTCCCAATAGGTGACGAAACCGGCCCCGGGCTTCGGCTTCACCTTGTCGGCAAACAGCTGCGTGCTGTTCCTGCGGTTTGGCTTCGCGCGCGGCTTCTTCGCGCGTGGCTTCCCTGGGGTGGTTCGATGGTCGCATCAAATGCGTATTGGTCTGCTGTCCGTTTTCTAGGGTATTTCTAGGTGCCGATGCCCTACCAGGGCAAAATTACGATAATGGAATATAATGGTAACCCATTGGATTCACACCGATAAATCGACTAGATACGATTGTCATCGATTATCGCAGGGGCCTAGTTAACAAAGCGACAGATAGTTGAGCGCGAGGACCGATTTGGTCATGACGCGATCTCTAGGCGAACATGGTGATGAGTGTTCCGATCTTCTCGATTGAGATCCTCACTTCATCTCCCGGCCTGAGAAACTCGCCGCGGCCCGCCCCGACGCCTGCCGGCGTGCCGGTCAGCACAATGTCGCCGGGCTGGAGTGTGATACGCGACGACAGGTGCTCAATCTGTTCGGCGAGGGTAAAAATCATCTTCGCCGTGTTCGAATCCTGTTTCAGTGCGTCGTTGACCCACAGTTTGATGTCCAGCTTCTGCGGATCGTCGACCTGATCCGCGGGCACGATCCACGGGCCGAGCGGACAGGAACCGTCGAAGCTCTTATGCGCGGTCCAATCGTTGCGAAACGGATTGGTCGCCGCCAGGACCGCGCGCGTGCCCAGATCGCGCGCCGAAAGGTCATTGGCACAGAGATAGCCCGCGACATAGTCGAGCGCGCGTGATGCCGGCACATCCTTGGCGGCACGACCGATCACGGCGGCGAGTTCCGCCTCCCAATCGACGTTCTTGGCGGCGCGCGGCAGCGTCACCGTGGCACCGGGATGCGTCACCGCGGTTGTTGCCTTGATGAAATGCCAGGGTTTGAGACCGAGTGTATGCGGGTCTGGATCGGGGGTGCGGTTCGCCCTCGCCGCCATCTCGTCGGCATGATCCTGATAGTTGGAGCCCGCGCAATAGATCGCCGAGGGATAGAGCACCGGTGCCAGGAGTTTCGCGTCCCCGAGTGCGATGCTCGGCGCCGCCGCGCCGCGCATAAGGGCAGTGGCAATGCGGTCATGGCCGCGCTGCCAATCCGCGAGCAGACCGCGCATGCTGGCATCGGTAGCGGTGCCCGTCAGTTGCGCCAGATCAAAGACGCGTCCGTCGACCAACGCGCCGGCGTGGGCGCCGCCGCTCGTCTCAAAGCTGACCAACTGAAAATTAGGCATTGGCTGTTCTCCCGTCCCCGGCGCGCGCGGGATATTGCTAGTGTTCGCGGGATATTGCTAGTGTTACTGGCGCCCCACCGCGGTTTGACACCGCACGCGAATGGTTTTGGTTGGATCGCCGAAGGGCATCGGTGGCGAGACTACCAAGACAATGCCAACGTGATAAGGGTGATCGACGCCGGGCAAGTGAAGCCGCAGGACGGCGAAACCGCCCGGGCCACCGCAGGCGCTGCTATGGTTTGTGGATGAAAGGGCATTGGCTGGCCGACAGCGGCGGGAAAACATCCCGGCCGGGAATGGTGCGCACCAGCTGTAAATAGTCCCAGGGATATCTCGATTCACTTGGCGATTTAACGCGATAGAGATCGACGTCGAAGACCGCGCGGCCATCGGCCCGTAGCGTGGCCGGTTTCCCGGAGCGATCGAGCGTATGCGTTTTCATCCACGCCACGACCTTTTCGGGTTCAGTCGTGCCGACGGCCTTCACCGCGGTGAGATAAGCCAGTACGCCGGAATAGTTTGCCGTCTGCGTGAAGTTGGGCATTTTATGGTGAATGGCGAAAAACTTCTTGGCATAGGCGCGCGTTTCGTCGTTGCTATCCCAATAGAAATCCTGGACCAGCCAAACTCCTTGGAGGGTCTTCAATCCAAGCGCATCGACATCGGTGAGGTTCATCAGAAACGCCGCCAGACGTTGCTTTGACGACGGCAGGATATTGAACTCACCTGCCTGCTTGATCAGCGTAACGAGATCACGACCAATCGCGCCGACGCCGATGACGTCCGCGTCGCTGTGCTGAGCTTCCAGGAGGTATGTCGTGTAATCCTCGCTGTTAGGCGGAAAGAAAACCGTCTGCACGACGCGTCCGCCATTCCCCGTCACCGCCGCCCGGGTCGCAGCCGCAACGGCCTTACCGACGGCGTAGTCGGGCATGATCAGAAACCAATCCTTCGCTTTTTGCTGCTTGAACGCCGCCACCATGGTGTCGGCTGTCCCCTGAGTATCGAGACCCCAATGCACCCCGGTCGGCGTGCATGCCTTGCCGGTCAGTTCCGACGTCGCGGCCACCGTCGCCAATAGCAATTTTTTTTTCTCATAAGCCATGCGCTGAATCGTGATGGCGGCAGCGGATGCCGGCACGTCGACGATGACCTCAACGCCGTCGACGTCGTACCAATGCTCCGCCAGCGTCACTGCCAGATCGGGCCGCGATTGCATATCGGCGGCGATCACCTTGATCGGTTTGCCGATGACCGTGCCGCCGAAATCTTGGACGGCGAGCTTCGTCGCCACCACCGAGCCAGGCCCCATGCTGCTGGCGGCGAAACTCGAAAGATCGGTCAGTACGCCAATGGTCAGCTCCTTGTCGTCGGCCCGCGCCTGGAGCGAAACGGCCACGATGACAATGGCTGCAAACCGCGCGGCAAGAATTCCTGGCAATTGGCGCATTTTTTCCTCCCGCCGTTTTTCATGGACACAAAAAGTGATCGGCAGGTAGGGCGCTGTCAACCGCGGACAAGGCAGGAAACATCGACTAGATTGCCGCCTGCATGGACGCTTATGTCATTAACCTTGATCGCCAGACCGAGCGATTGCGCTGGATGGAGCGCAATTTAGGTGAAGCGAAGATTGCCTTCCGGCGCGTGCGCGCGGTCGATGCCACCCACCTCAAGCTAGATTTCATCGCCAGGCGAACAAAGGACAACAGTCATAAGCTGACCCGGTTCGACGTCGCGGCGATCATGAGCCACCGAAAGGCGTGGCGTGCCTTGTTGCGTTCGTCGGCGCCGCACTGCGTGGTTTTTGAGGACGACATTCATATCGGCCATGGCATTGCTGCACTGGTGGCGGCGCTTGATGCCGGCGCCGCCGCCTTCGACATCGTGAAATTGGAGAGCGTCGGTGAGCGCGTACTGATCGACCAGGGCAATTGCTGCAATGTTGCGGGGCGGCAACTCTGCCCATTGCGATCGGCCTATATGGGCGCGGCCGGGTATGTGGTGAACCGCAAGGCTGCCGCAGCGCTGCTGCAATCGACGCGCACCCTGGCGGTGCCGATCGACTGGTTCATGTTCGCTGACGACTACCTGACGCGGAACGGCCACAAGGTGCTTCAAACCGTGCCGGGCATCGTCGCTCAGGAAGAACATCTGCGCCGTCTTGGGAGCGGCGGCGAACTCAAAAGCTGCCGGCCGCCTCGCCTCGCCGGCACCGACCGCAGGGTCAAGCGAACACCGATGGAAAAAACAGTCCACGAAGCGTTGCGGCCGCTGCGCCAACTCGCGGCCGCGCTGGCCCGCTACCGGCGCATGCGCGTCGAGCCGGGTCTCCGTTGGGGTCGCATCGGCTTCGAATGATGCTTACGGCCTGCGACGTTTCAGCGCCAGCCGCTTGGTCTTGGCCGTCCGACGCTTGAGATACAGCAAAAGTGCGCCGAGGCGAAAACGCGACGAATGCACCGCCTCGTAGAGCCCGACATAGTCAATTTCCTCGCCGGCAACGACACGCGCCACCACCTGGTCAAAGATCTGACGCAGGCCCGCGCGCCTTGTACGCCGCGCTTCGAACAGATGAAAAACACTGCCATCGCCGTAGAAAGTACCGTAGCCGGCGACACCCATGCCGCCTAAGCGCCAACGCGGGATCACCACGTAGTTCGGATAGAGCAGCTCCAGGGACACCCCGTGCGAAATCGCCGCTCTGCCGATCCGCATGGCGACGTCATTGTCGGCGTCCGGCACAGCGCTCGGCCGGCCCATCGCTTCCCAACTGCGCCGCGACAGGCACAAGAAAGCCGGGCCCGCGTAAATGAAGTCGCGCTCCGGCAGATGGCTGGCGCTTTGCGCAACGCCGAAAACCCGATCCGCTTCGGCGGCGTTGAAGGCGCGCTCGATAGCAGTAGTGGTGAGCGGAAAGGCGTCGATGTCGACGAACAGGATCACATCCTGAGGTTCTGCGGCGGCAAGCGTGTCATCGATCCAGGCACCATGCGCCACACCAGTCGCGTCAACCTGCTTGATGGGATAGCCGAGTTTGGCAAAGACACGACGCTGCCCGTCGATCACGGCGGCATCAATATTGTCCCAGTACATCGAAAGGATACGGCGCAAATCTCGCAAGTCCGGATTGGCAGTGGATCAGGGTGATGGGCCAACGCCCGCCCTGTCAACGCGGCGAATCGGTCAAGGCCTCTTGCGCAAGCCACCAAAACACCAAATTATAGTCAGACGATCAACTAAATGTCTTCTCAGATTGCCCGGGCCCAACCATGCTCTCCAATAAGGCGAAATACGGTCTGAAGGCGATGTTGTATCTGGCGGCACGACCCGATACCGGGCCGATCGGGATACTAGAAATTGCCGAGGATCAGAACATCCCGAAGAAATTTCTCGACGCCATTTTATTAGAGCTGCGTCGCAACGGCGTGGTTTATAGCCGCAAAGGCCGGGGCGGCGGCTATGTCTTGTCGCGGCCGCCGGCAGAGATCTCGGTCGGCCGCATCATCCGGGCACTGGACGGGCCGCTGGCGCCGATCGGCTGTGCCTCGAAGACAGCTTACCGGCCGTGCGCCGATTGCACCGATATCAAGGCCTGTCAGGTCCGGCGCACCATGCAGCGCGTGCGTGACGCGATGGCCGATATTCTCGACAACACCAACCTTGCCGAAATGCTAGCGATGCCAGAGGCAAAGAGTCTCGTCGCCTAAAGCGCGAGCTTGCCGCCGACCACCAGCAGCGTGATCGCCAGCACGGCGCGCAGAACTGCGTCCGGTACGCGCGATGAGAGATAGCTGCCTACCACGATACCGGGCAGCGATCCCAATACCAGCCAGCCGAGCATGACGAAATCAACCGTCCCCATGAGCCAATGGCCGGCGCCAGCTATCAGGGTTAGCGGCACCGCGTGGGCGATGTCTGAACCCACAATTTTGGCGGTCGGCAAATTGGGATAGAGAAAAATCAGCGCGCTGATCCCGAGCGCGCCCGCCCCGACGGAAGACAATGACACCAGCACGCCAAGTGCGGTGCCGGTGGCGATGGTTAGCGCCACGGTATGATTTCCCGGCGTCGAGGATGCGACGCGGCGGGCTGCCAATCGCAGAACCTGTCGCCGCAGCATCAAGGAGATCGCGGTAAGGATCAGCGCGACGCCCAAAACCACTGAAATCAGCGGCGAGGAGTGGGAATGCGGCGAAAAATATTGCAGCGCCAATAGTGTCAGCGCGGTGCTCGGCATGCTGCCCAGAGCGAGGCGGCCCACGACGCGCCAGTCAACCGTGTGATTGAGGCCGTGAACGATGGTACCGCCGGTCTTGGTGACCGCCGCATAGAGCAGGTCGGTGCCAACTGCGGTCGCCGGATAAATGCCAAAAAACAGCACGAGGATCGGCGTCATCAATGAGCCGCCACCCACGCCGGTCATCCCAACCAAGATCCCGACCCCCAATCCCGCTACTACGTAGAGCGGACTGTGGCCTTGGACAGCATCCATCGAAGTGACAAACCCCTCCGCACCGGGTCCGATCCCGGTTATTTATAGCGGCAACCGACCTTTGCCCAGTCTTGCGCTGGCGCCCAGCCAATCGCCGTTGATGTTGCTAAGATCATCTATGGAGGTAGTAGATTAAAACGGCGATTGCAAGCAACAAATCAAAGTTTGCGGTCCAGCTTACGTGCATGGCTATGATCGGGCTATGGCCGTCATCGTCCATGCCGCTAGCTTCACCATCGGTACCAAAGGCGGCTTCCAGCACAACACCGCCATCAAGCTTTCCAATGGCCTGATCCGCAACGGTCATTTGGTTTTGAATTTTTCAGACCGTGATGTCGCGCGAGCCAGCTCGATCATGGGTCACAGCAAATTCGGACGCACCACCGTCAACCGCACCATTCTCGATTATTGCCGATTGCATCGGCCCGACCTTCTGTTGCTCGGTCACGCCGATATCATCGACCCCGCGACCATAACTGACATTCGTAACGCTGCGCCCGGTATCCGCGTGGTTCAGTGGAATGTCGATCCCTTGTTTGAGCCGGAAAATGTCGCGCGTATCGAAGCCAAAATGAGCATCGTGGATGCCACACTGGTAACAACCGGCCCGAAGGCACTCGGCTTCTTGCGCACGCGGGGCCGACGTGTCGGCTTTTTGCCCAACCCTGCCGATCCATCGATCGAGCGCGGGCAGAATCATCTCAAGCCCGTGCTGCCGTTCGACTTGTTCTACGCCTGCGGCCATCCGAGCCGGCCGCTGCGACGCGTCTGCGGCCAGGACTGGGACATGGACGAATTCATGACCGCGCTGTTGGCGGAACTGCCCGGCGTGCGGCCGCTACTTGCGGGTCTCCATGGCCAACCGCGGCTCGCCGGTGCCGACTATCAGACCGCGCTGGAAAGCGCCGCGCTCGGTCTCAACATCAGCAGACGCGCCAATTCCGCGCTTTATTCCTCGGACAGATTGGCGCAGATGGTCGCCAATGGCATGGCGGTGCTGATCGAACGCGCAACCGGCTATGACCAATTATTCGGCGACAATGAGATGCTGTTCTTCTCCAGCTTCGACGAATTGGCAGCGAAAATCCGTGGTGCGTTGGCGGAACCGGGCCGCCGCCAAGCCCTTGCCGCCAAGGGGCGCGACAAGTATCTCCGCCTCTTCAACGAGCGCGTCGTGGCGCGCTACCTCTTTGATTTCGCCTTCAATCAAGTTGATGCCGCGGCCTACGGCTGGCCGCCCGATCTAGTTTAAGTCCGGATCGATGGCGCGCCGCATCGCGTCGAGCCGTGCGGCCCAAGGTCGAACATCGAGCGCTTCGATCGCGCGGATTCGCCCCTCCCACTGAAACTTCTCGCGCAGCCGATCGTCGCGCGCCAGTCGTTTCAGTATCGACGCCAACTCGGCCGCGTCCGGCGGCTCGACCATAATTCCGGCGTCGCCCACGATTTGCGGTGTGCCGCCCCGACCACTGGCGATCGTGGCACATCCGGAGGCCAACGCTTCTCGCACCGTGAGAGCGCAGGGTTCGGGCCATTGCGATGGCACCACTGCAATTGCCGCACGTGCAAACGCGGTCATCACTGCTTCGTGGTTGAGGAAGCCCGGCATTGTTACGCGGTCGCCCAGCGGTGCTACCGTTTCAACAACGCGGCGAAAATAATCAGCGCCGACCTTTGAGCCATCCCCGATCAGGGTCGCCCGCCATGCCGGCAGGTCGGGCAACGCTTCGGCCAGTGCATGCGCCAACGGCAAAACCCCCTTTTCTTCAATGATGCGGCCGACAAAGAGGATCAAATTCTCCTTGGCCGCTGGCGTAATTCCGACGGTGTCGAAGCTCGCCGGCAAGACCACCACCCGCTCGGCATGATCGGTGACGCTCTCAAGGAAGCGGTCGCGCACCCAGTCGCTGACGCATATCACCAAGTGCGCACGGTCGAGAATTCTCCGCCGTTCGCGCACCGTTCGGGCTCCGCGCATGTCTTGCGGATCGTTGTGTAACCAGAGGGAAACCGCGGCGCCCGGAAAGCGCTTCGCCAGCAGCGTAAAGGTTTCGACGCGGTTGTGGACATCGATGTGACGGGGCGGGGCTGCGGCCAGATAATCGGCAGCACCGAGCGCAAAAGCGCGCGTGCGCCGACGCCACCAGCGATCCTTCGCCGTCGTCGGGCAGAACGTTGCGGCATCGCGCGGCTCCGCCACCGGCGTGCCGAGCACTTGCGTCACCGAGCGATAGGCGGAATGACGGACATAGGCCTCAACCACCAGCGAGATCGCGCCAAAACGGTCCAGCGCGAACGCCTCCTTGCGCGGCAAGACGATGGCGATGCGGGCGTTCATCGCAACAACATTGCGCGTTCGACCTCGTCAAGCGGCAGCTTCGCGAGATCGTCGCGCTTGAGCCAAGCCACCGCAGGCCCGCGCGGCGCCGAGCGTTGTGGGTCGGTGTGGTGCGACATCAGCATTAGGGTCGGCGCGCCAACAGCGGCCGCCAGAAATACGGGGCCTGTATCGTTGCCAATCACACCTTCGGCCCGCCGCGCCAAGGCCGCGAGCTCAAAGAGATCGGTGCGGCCGATAAGATCGATGGCCGAAGGCAAACGCGCGGCGATGTGCGATGTCGCATCGCGATCCGTCGTCGTCCCGACCAGCACGATATCCAATCCTCGCGTGCGGAGCCGGCCGCCCAACGTGGCGTACGCCTCGGCCGGCCAGCGCTTGTGCGGCAGATGCGGCGAACTGCCGGGAACCAGCATCACAAAACGCGTCGGTACCGGCAACGCCGAGATGTCCGCGTCGAGCCAGGCGAGATCAGTGGGGCGCTCGGACGGAACGCCTGCAGCGGCGAGGATCGCACGCATCGCGTCGCAGTTATGTCGCGGGCCGGAGGCTGTATCGGGCTCGAAGTCAGATCCGCGCGCCGTGCCTGCCCACTTCGGCCGGTTCGGGCCGACCAGCAAATTGCGATAGAGTGCGGTACGCTGGCTACACTGTAGATCATACACGCAGCGGAAGCGCGCGCGTCGCAGCCGACCGATCAAACCGGCAAAGGCGCGAATATTGAATGCTTTGGGACGGCCGTCGCACCAGATGCTACCGAACCAAGGCATCTTGGCCGCAAGCGCCGCAAATGGCGGCGTAGTCAGCAGGATTACGCGATCGCCCTTATGGTGCGTGCCGATATCGTGAAACGCATCGAGAGCCTGTATCATGTCGCCCAATGCGCCCAGCTTGATCGTCAGAACCGTGTCGTTCACGCGATTCCGCTCAAATGGCTCACATCATTGATGCAATCCACCTGCACGCGGCCGTCAGTGATCTCGATCTCGTTGATGGCACACGGTTCTTGGGCCAAGCGCCAATAGGCCGACAATGGCTGATCGAGCAATTGCAAGAGAATTGCGCGGTTGGCGGTCTCGTGGCCGACCATAACCACCACATCGTGAGGATGACGTTCCAGGATGAAGCGTATGGCGTTGGCGGTGCGCGCGACGAGATCCTGCAAAGCATCGCCCTCAGGAAAGCGCACCAGATGCGGCGTGGCATACCAGCCGGCCAGCAAATCGGGCCACGCCGCGCGCACTTCGTCGACGGTCAGCCACTGCCAGGCGCCATAGTTGAAGTCGATTAGGTCCCTAATGCTCTCGCGCAATGCGCCGCAGGCTTTGGCGATCACCTCCCCGGTGGCGACGCAGCGCCCCATCGGGCTGGTATAGACCGAGTGCGGTTGCCAGCGAGCCGCAATCCGGGCCGCTGTCGCAATGACTTGTGCGCGACCGCGCGGTGTCAGCGCCAGTTCGGTCTGACCGCGAAAGCGCAACGGGGAGATGCCGTCGACATGACCGTGTCGCGTCAAAATGATTTTCGTCATTGCCGGAGATTGGCGGAGGGCAATGCGCCGCGCTAGTCCCCGGTCGGGTGGAAGGGATGGTCCGGCGGCGATAGATCGGAAATGTCGACCGGCCGGCGCGATAGATTGTGCGGCTCGTGCGTTACTCCGCCGGGCGAGGCATCGGCGTTCGACCATATACCGCTGATGTTGAGCGGGCGCGTGCTTACCGGCGCCCAATCGCTGCTGGTCCGACGCGTCTCCAGCACCGCCACATTGTTCGGGAAACGCGGAGCAGTGCCGGCAAAATAGGTTGAAAGCAAAAGAATCATCACCGTAAGCGCAGATAGGGCGTGACCACCGATGAATGCTGTGTGGCGCCACTGGCGCCACACGACGTCGTTACAGGGCATTCATCGAGTGATGGCCCGGAAATGCGTCGGAAATATGACTAAATGTCCAAAAGGTCATTGATCGTCAGCACCGCTCGACTGACCGCCCGTGTCGCTCGACTGACCTTCAGTATCGCCAACCGATGATCGCGGGGGAAGGTCACCGGCATCGAGCGGTGGAGAGCTGCCGTCTCCCGATTCTGGCGACAGGTTGGCGTCTTGCTCACGGCGCGCATGGAGCGGCGCTGGCGGTGGGTACGCATCCGCTCGACCCATTTGCGGCCGATCATCCACTTGCGCCTGATTCATTTGCTCCCGATGAGCCATTTGCTCCTGATCCATTTGCTCGCGTACCGCTTGCGCCTGATTCATTTGCTCCCGATGAGCCATTTGCCCCTGATCTATTTGCTCGCCTACCGCTTGCGCCTGATTCATTTGCTCCTGATCCATTTGCGCCTGCACTGCTTGTTCTTCCCGGTAGCGCGCCTCGCGCACGCGACGAGCCGCGGCCTCCCGGCGCTGACGCTCAGCGCGGAGCTTGTCTTGATGCCTGCGGACTTCCGTTAGCCTCAGCTTTTCGGCTTGATCCTTCTGCCGTTGCGCTACTTCCGCGGCGCGGCGTGCGGCTTGATCCGCTGCTTGCTGGCGAGCCTGTTCGGCCTGCTCCTTCTGCCGTCGCGCCTCTTCCGTGGCACGGCGTGCGGCTTCATCTGCTGCTTGCTGGCGAGCTTGTTCGGCTTGATCCTTCTGCCGTTGCGCCTCTTCCACGGCACGGCGTGCGGCTTGATCTGCTGCTTGCTGGCGAGCCTGTTCGGCCTGCTCCTTATGCCGTTGCGCCTCTTCCGCGGCACGGCGTGCGGCTTGATCTGCTGCTTGCTGGCGAGCTTGTTCGGCTTGATCCTTCTGCCGTTGCGCCTCTTCCACGGCACGGCGTGAGGCCTGATCTGCTGCTTGCTGGCGAGCCTGTTCGGCCTGCTCCTTATGCCGTTGCGCCTCTTCCGCGGCACGGCGTGCGGCTTGATCTGCTGCTTGCTGGCGAACCTGTTCCGCCTGATCCACAACCGGCTGTTGCGGCGTAGACGGCACTTGCGGCGTCTTCACCTCGGGTGCACCCGTGTCGGCGGTAGCTTGCGTCGCCGCCTGATTGACATAATCGGCGGGTGGCTGTGACACCAACGGCCGCTGGGTCGGGCCCGTCATCGACGCCGTGGCGCTCGACGCGCGCGGCGGTATCGCATCTTGGGCGGCGGTGTATTTCCAGAAGGCATAAGCGCCACCGCCAAGGCAGAACACGACAAACGCCGCAATCGCGATGAACGGCGTCGAGCCGCTGCCTTGATGGGCGCGCAAATCCGGTGGCACGATAAAATTCCGGTCGAACGATACCGGTGTTTCCTCGGCTGCAGCGCGCTCACGCGGCTTTGATTCGGCGCCTGCAGCTGGCTCACGCGGCTTTGACTCGTCGTCGGGGCGGCGCGGGCGCAGTTTCGGTCCGTCGTCGAAGACGCGCACGCGCGGCTGATCGGGCGGCTCGGCGCGTGGTTTAGACGTGTCGGCCCCGCGCGATAGCGGTTGGGGATCCTTGCGTTGGCTGTTTTCGCTCATGGCGGTTTGAAAGGTTAGTTCGGCCGCGCCGTCAAGTTAAATCAATTCAGAGCGATTGCCGATCAACTTGAAACGCCGAACTGGCACATGTTGTTCCCGGATGATGAAGCATCTGGATTTGCCGAAAATACTGAGCTAGCCAGGATCTGCCGCCCATTGGGATGCGGCGTTGCCGACGAATGCGATCACGTTGGCTGGCGCGCCCCAAAATGCCGCAAGCGCTACCGCAAATTCACCATTGACCACGGCATCTCCACTTGCGGATGCGCTTGCGTCACCACAACCGCAACCCGTGCACCAATCTCGGCATGCAACTTTGCAGTGACCACGCGAGGGTCTGGGCCCGCGTTTCGGCGATCGGGACAAAGACATGTTGCGCGACATGCTCGAACTCTACTCGGCGGCGAGCGAATAGCGTCGCACCGCGATCTCGATGATCGCGGCCACTTGCCGCGGGCGATCCGGCCCGGACGACGGTCGCGGCCGCGACCGAACGCGCGCATGCCGCAGTCGGTGCGGATCAATCTCCCTTGCGCCGGATCGATCGGCGCCATGGTCAAGGTGAGGTCGGGGCGCCAGATTTTTCATCAAGGATCAGTGCAGACGCTCGGGGCGCGGCGAAATCGAACAGACTGAGCGGGCCAGCCTTGGCGTCAAACGAATGGTCGCCGATCCGGCCCAGCGCCCAATTGTCTTCGATGAATTGGAGGATCGAAGTCTGGTCGGTCGCGGTGTGATCGACATAATTGACGCGCGCGAACGGCGAGATAACCAATAATGGGAGACGCAGGCCACGACCGCAGCGGCCTTGATAAGAGCCTGATTCCGGAGAACCGCACTTGCCCGGACCGCTATAAGAATCAACGCCCGGGACCGCCGAGCCGTTGACGATGGGCGGGGCGACATGATCGTACCAGCCGTCGGAATCGTCATAAGTCAGGATGATCGCGGTATCGCGCCAATAGGGCGAGCGCATAATCGCGTTTATGAGATGGACGAGATGTACCTGCTCGTCGAGCGGATTGGAATAAGCCGGGCCGGCATGTCCGTCCTGGTATGCCTTGGCCTTCACGAAGCTCACCGCGGGCAAGCGGCCTCGCGTCAGCGCGTCGTAGAAAACAGCAAGGTCATATTGATGATTGGCGCGGTCCGTGTAACCGACCTTGTCCGCCGCCGAGGGTGGCAAATGTCCAGGATTGGCGGTCTGCGCATAATATTGGAATGGCTCGTGATGCGGCGAATAGTCGAAGACGCGGCTCGGACCCGCCGAGCGTGCGCCGCAGAATGCCTTGCCTCGCTTAGTGCCGTTCGGCTTGAACCCACCTTGGAACCAACCCCAACTTACCTGTTTCTCGTTGAGAAGATCGCCGACATTGCGACCGACCATGACGGCATGCGGCTTGTCGGGATCGGAACAATCGTCATAGGCCGGATCGAGATCGTCGATAATGGTGAGAATCGGCAGCGGCACGACCGGCAATTTAGTCGGCACCATGACCGCGCCATGGGTGTTGCCTGAGATAAGATTGATTGCACCCGGTGTTGACGGCCCGAAAGTGGTGCCGAAGTACCGGTCGCTCATGGCGAAATGCTGGGCATAGTTCCACAACGCCGTGACCGTATTCCCGTCGAAATAGCCCATCACCATTGACGCGTCGCAGCCGCTGCTGGGCGACGCGGTCGCTTCAACAAATCGGTCCATTTTTCCGCCATTGAACGCGGCTTGTTCATCCGCATATTCGTGATCCATGTCGCAGGTCGCAGCAAGTTGCCGCCACAATCGGATCGGATTGGCGGAGTTGGGATTGTGCTCAAGCAACTGCGGCGTCAGCCCATCGACGCCGGGTGTGCCGGGGGCCGCGTCGAACCGCTGTTCGCTTGGCAGGTTCAACGCATGCGGATAAGTGCCGAAATAGTGATCGAAGGAGACATTTTCCTGGAATAGCACGATGACGTGTTTGATCGGTGTCTTGGTTAGCGGCAGCGTTGGCTGGGCGAGTGCGGCGTTCGCCGCCACCAGCATCGCCAACGCCAACCAATTTCTTTGGAGCATCGCGCGTTTCTAATAGCGCTTTGCGTCAATTCCGTTACGCCTTCCCCGCAAGACGTTTTCGCAGCTCGGCAAGGCAGCATTCTCGGTTTGGGGCATAGTCGCGATTTTCCCACCAGTCTTCGATCGCAGCGAGCGAGCGGCTAACATCGGGGCCGGCCGGCACACCCAACGCCACAACGTCGGCGCCCTTCAAGGGAAAGATCGGTATGGCCAATGCGTCCGCCATCGCCAGGAGCCGCGGCACCCGCGCCGCATCGCCTGACAGCAATACCAGGTCGCGATAGAGGGCGCGGCCGAGCTTAAAGAGCGCGCGCCGCTGCTGCGCCTCTGCGGCACCGAGATCAATTGTCCAAGCGGGCGCGGCCAGCGCCTCCAGCCGGGAGCGCTCTTCTTTGGTAAGACTAAGGCGTCTTGCCATTGCAGTGGCGCCAGATTTGTCAACTGCCACCAACGCTGCAAGACGGCGAAGCGCGTCCGGCGCTTTTTCAACCGCGATCAGCCGTGCGAGCCGATCGAAGCGGACCGCCTCGGGCAGAATCACCGCCAGCACCCCGTCGCCGGCCATGATTTGCAGCGCCGGTACCGGATTGGGCGCGCTCAGCAACTTCATTAATTCAGCTCGCACGCGCTCGGCTGAAAGACGAGTAGCGAGCGCGGCCACCTTGCGACACGCGGCGCGCGCGTCGCTGTCGGCGTCGCTTTTGCCGTAATGGGCGAAGAACCGATAAAAGCGCAGCAGCCGCAACGCATCCTCGCGAATGCGGATCTCGGCGTTGCCGATGAAGCGCACGCGTCCGGCGCGTAGATCGGCCAGACCGCCGACCGGATCGTAGAGTTTGCCGGTCTGGTCGAGATAGAGCGCGTTGATGGTGAAATCGCGCCGCTGCGCATCCTCATGCCAATCGTCGATCAGCGCCACTCTGGCGTGACGGCCGTCGGTCTCGATATCCCGGCGCAAGGTCGTGATCTCGATAGTACGATGCGGCAGCTTCGCGCTCACCGTGCCGTGACCAAGACCGGTCGGGACGATGGTGATGCCCGAGTTTCCCAATCGCTCCATCACGGCCTCGGGAGAGAGCGTGGTTGCCACATCGATATCGGTAACAGGGCGGCCAAGCAGCGTATCGCGAATGGCGCCGCCGACAAAACGCGCAGTTTTGGCTCCAAGAAGTGTCATTACCCGCGCAACATCTGGTTCCGCGATGAAGGAACCGGATAGTTCGACAGGGGTCGGGCTCATGGTTTGCTCTGGGGCACAACGTGGCCCGGTACCACGCGATCGCCTTCGATCCGCGGCGGCACATAAGCGCCCTGAGGCGAATTGCCGTAGTGAACGCTAACCACGATCAAGGTCAGCGCCGTCAGGATCACTCCGCTCGCCAGCAGCCAAGGCCACGGTAGCGCGGTCAGGCCGCCGCCCGCCGCCCAGCGGCCGGTGGCACACACCCACAGCAGATAAAGCACGCTCGGCACCAGCAGGGGCACCACGATCGTGAGTGCGATGCGCGTCATCGCACCAGAATTTCCGAGAGATTCACGAGCATGGCGGCGGTCGCGCCCCACACTTCGTAGCCGCCATAGTCGTAGATAAAGTAATGCCGGATCCGGCCATTGCGCACGCGTTCACCTTGGTGGCGGTTGGCGGGATCGAGGATATAGGCAAGCGGCACCTCGAAGGTTTCTGCCACTTCGCTCGGATCCGGCCGCAGCGGAAACGGCACCGTCACCAACCCGACGATCGGCGTGATGGCAAAGCCGGTACCGGTATTGAACAGATCGAGCCGGCCGACAACCTCGACATGGCTGCGCGGCAAGCCGATCTCCTCTTCGCTTTCACGGAGCGCGGTCGCAACTGCATCGAGGTCGTGCTCTTCTGAGCGGCCGCCCGGGAACGAGACCTGACCCGCATGGGCGGAGAGATGCGGAGTCCGGCGGGTGAGTAGCACCTCGATACCGGTGGAGCGCATTAAGAGCGGCACCAATACCGACGCCGGTCGGCGCGGCCCGTCGGGCGGCTCGACATCGTCACCGCGCCGGCCGGGCGACGGTGCGGCAGCGAAGCTGGCGCGCACGAAATCCGGTGTCAGTTCCGGCATCACGCGGACACCGTTCCGAGCGGGAAAAACACCGCTTTGCTCCATGCCCCGAACACCGGCGCGCCGCCGATGTGCCGCTCGCAACCGGCCTCCACCAGGCGGTAGAATACCGGTCGCGCGAGCCGCGCTTCCAGCCCGTTTCGGACGTGAAGATAGGGGCAAGGTCCGCCGGCGATCCGCGCCTCAACACGCAGCGGATGGTCGGGGTCCGCGATCACGATTTCGTCAAGGTTGGTACGAAACACGAGTTCCTGGTCGTGGCCGTCACCCCGAATGTCTAGCTCGACCGCGACGAACGGCACATCCTCGACCTCGATACGGCCGCGTTCGGCTGGCGTTTCCAGCCAATATTGCCCAGCCTGGTCACGTTTCAATACGGTTGCAAACAGCTTGACTAGGGGTAACCGACCAATCGGTGAATTGTTACTATACCAGGTACCATCCCGAGCTATTCGTATGCCAAGATCGCCACAATCAACCGGCAGACGCGGCGATCCGGAGAGGCTATCTTTTGGTGCCATGACCATGCCGTTCTTATATCAGGAGCCGAAGCCGTGACCGTCGCTGAACCATCGTCCTCTTCCTCGTCCAGTCTCGGGCCAGAGATTGAACGGCTTGGCCACCGGCTCGGCGAAGTGCGCGAACAGATCGGCCAGGTGATATTCGGTCAGCGCGAGGTGATCGATCAAGCCTTGATCACGCTGCTATCGGGTGGCCACGCATTGCTGATCGGCGTTCCCGGCCTCGCCAAGACACGGCTGGTGGAGACTCTCGGCACTGTGCTCGGCCTTGACGACAAGCGTATCCAATGCACGCCCGATCTGATGCCGGCCGATATTCTTGGTTCCGAGGTGCTCGAGGAAAGCGAGAGCGGATCGCGCTCCTTCCGCTTCCTGCCGGGGCCGGTGTTTTGCCAGCTGCTGATGGCGGACGAAATCAACCGCGCCAGCCCGCGCACCCAGTCGGCGTTGTTGCAGGCCATGCAGGAGGGCCGCGTCTCGGTCGCTGGACACTATCACCCGTTGCCGCGCCCGTTCCACGTCCTGGCCACGCAGAACCCGCTTGAGCAAGAGGGCACCTATCCGTTGCCAGAAGCCCAGCTCGACCGGTTCCTTCTTCAGATCGACGTGTCCTATCCGGATCTCGCTGCCGAGCGGCAAATGCTGCTGGCTACAACGGGTGCAAGCGAGCGTCAAGCGAGCGCCATCCTTACGGCGGGTGAGTTGATCGAGGCACAACGGCTGGTGCGGCGCCTTCCTGTGGGCGAGAGTGTGGTCGACGCAATCTTGGGGCTGGTTCGCTCGGGTCGGCCCGAAGACAAAACCCTACCCGAGGCCACCAAGCATGTTGCCTGGGGACCGGGGCCGCGTGCCAGCCAGGCATTGATGCTGGCCTGCCGCGCTCGAGCACTCATGGGTGGGCGGTTCGCGCCGTCGCTCGACGACGTCGTCGCACTAGCGCCGCCGGTGCTGCGTCATCGC
This sequence comes from uncultured Alphaproteobacteria bacterium, assembly GCA_963804725.1. Taxonomy (GTDB): domain Bacteria; phylum Pseudomonadota; class Alphaproteobacteria; order ATCC43930; family CGMCC-115725; genus JAATGI01. The sequence continues at coordinate 1,913,936 of CAWDRN010000001.1, forward strand.
ATGGCGCTTAACTTCGCTGCCCGCGCCGAAGGTATTAGCATGAGCGACATTCTCACCAGACTGTTGGAGCCGTTTCGTTGATGTCTGAAGCTGGGCGCGTCGTTCGGCAGCATCGGGCCGAAGCCTTGGCGGCGGCGTTTCCGCCACTCCTGGTGGCTGCTGAGCGAGTGGCTAATGCCGTCGCGCAGGGTGTCCATGGCCGGCGCCGCGTCGGACAGGGCGACACGTTTTGGCAGTTCCGCCCTTATTCGTCCAATGATGCCGCTTCGCGGATCGACTGGCGCGCATCGGCGAAATCGGCCCGGCTTTATGTTCGCGAGAGCGAATGGGAAGCGGCCCAAAGCGTGTGGTTGTGGCGCGACGGTTCCGCTTCTATGGACTACGCCTCGGCGGCGGCCTCTCCGACCAAGCGCGCCCGCGCGGACATATTGCTGCTGGCGCTGGCGTCGCTGTTGTTGCGCGGTGGTGAACGTGTGACGCTGCTCGGCTCAGATGTGCCGCCAAATAGCGGCCGGGCCGTGCTGATCCGGTTGGCGATCGGTCTTGAGAGCGCCGCCGCGGGAGTGCCTCCCGTGGCCCTCTTGCCGCGCGACAGTCAAGTTGTGTTGCTGGGCGATTTTCTCGGGCCGCCGGATGAGCTTGACGCGTCGGTATCGGGTTTCGCCATGCGGGGCGTGCGCGGTCATCTGTTGCAAATCCTCGACCCCACCGAAGAAACGCTGCCCTTTGCCGGCCGGGTTCGGTTCGAGGGCTTTGAGGGCGAAGCGCCGATTGTCATGAGCCGCGCCGAGGCCGTGCGCGACGCCTATATCGAAAAGCTCGCAGCGCATCGCGCCAGGCTACAGGCAATCGCCCGCGCCGCACATTGGAGCTTCGCTACGCACCGTACTGACCGGCCCGCGCCGCAGGCGCTGCTCGGTCTTTATAATGCACTCGCAACGCCGCGCGGCTTCTGATGCCCGGCCTTTTTGCCTTCGTCTCGCCGTGGCTGCTTCTGGGTTTGGCGGTGCTGCCTGTCTTGTGGTTCCTGCTGCGCGTCACCCCGCCGAGTCCGCGCCGCATCCCCTTTCCGCCGTTGCGTCTGCTGTTCGGCCTCAATCCGCGCGACGAGACGCCGGCCCGCACGCCACTGTGGTTGCTGGTGATGCGCATGGTGCTGATCGCGCTGATCGTCCTCGCGCTGGCGCATCCCTTGCTCAATCCCTCACGGGGCTTAAGCAACAGCGGCCCGGTGATCATCGCGGTCGATGACGGCTGGAGCGCCGCGCCTCATTGGCGCGAGCGGCAGGACATGCTCGATCGTCTCCTCGACGATGCCGGACGCGACGAGCGTGAGGTCGTGTTGTTCGGAACCGCGCCGCCAGCGGGATTGAGTGCGCCACCGGCACTCTCCATCGAACGCGCCGCCGACGCGCGCGCTGTGGCAGCAAAACTGATGCCACTCCCCTGGCCCGCGGATCGAATGGCGGCGCTGGCACAATTGGGCAAGCTCCACCTCGCACGTGCCGCCGCGGTCATTTGGCTAAGCGACGGCATTGAGGACGGGAGTGCGCGCACCTTTGCGCGCGGCCTGGCGCGGCTTGGTCCGTTGCGCGTCTTGGCCGATCCCGCGATTGAACGTCCGCATCTTTTGATGGCGGCGCCGGACCAGGGCAAGGATCTCGCGGTCGAGGTGAGACGCTCGGCGGCGATCGGGCCCGATCGGATAGCAGTGCGCGCGGTCGGCGATGATGGTCGCCTGTTAGCGCGCACGCCCGTCAACTTCAAATCTGGCCGTGACCGTGTGATTGTCGCCTTCACCAATCTGCCAACCGAACTGCGCAACCGCGCTATTAGTGTCGTGATCGAGGGTGAACGTTCGGCAGGTGCGACGCTGCTCCTTGACGAGCGCTGGCGCCGCCGGCCGGTGGGCATCGTGACCAACGAGTCCGGCGCCGCGGCACTGCCGTTGCTGAGTGGCGCCTATTATCTGCAGCGAGCGCTCAGTCCCTTCGCCGAGGTCAGAAGCGGGGTGGTGACGGCGCTCCTCAAAGGCGGCATCGCCGTATTGGCCGTTCCCGACAATGTGGTGCTCGATCGCGAACAGCGCCGCGCTCTCAACCGTTGGATGAACGAGGGCGGACTCGTCCTCCGTTTTGCCGGGCCACACCTCGCGGAAAATCCAGACGATGCGCTGCTGCCGGTCAAGCTACGCGGGGGCCGGATGATCGGCAGCACCTTGTCCTGGGAAAAGCCAGCACCGCTTGCGCCGTTTGCCGCATCTAGTCCCTTTGCCGGTCTTGCGGTTCCGACCGACCTTACCGTGTCGCGTCAGGTTCTGGCCGAACCCACGGTCGATCTTACCGCCAAAATCTGGGCGCGGCTCGCCGATGGCACGCCGCTCGTTACCGCGGATCGCCGCAGCAAAGGCTGGCTGGTGCTGGTCCACACTACCGCCGCCCCCGAATGGTCGAACCTGGCGATCTCTGGGCTCTTCGTCGAAATGCTGAGGCGCATCGTGGCAATGAGCGAGGGCGTCGCAGGCAATGTTGATGTGGCGCTACCCCCGGTCGAGACACTCGACGGTTTCGGCCGCCTCGGTCCAGCGGCTGCGACCGCGCAGACTATTCCGGCGGGCGCCTTTGCCGCGACCCTTGCCTCGCCAGTCCATCCTCCCGGCTTTTACGGTAGCGAAGATTCGCGCCGCGCGCTCAGCCTGGCGCCGGCCGTGACCCGTTTCGAGGCGATCGGTGCGCTTCCCGGCGGTGTCAGGACCGAGCGCTACACGCTCGGTCGCGAGGTCGATTTCCGGCCGTGGCTGTTGGCCGCCGCGTTGCTGTTGGCGCTCATTGATTTGGCCATTAGTTACGGGTTGCGCGGGCTGTTGCCGGGGTTGCGCCCGGCGAGCCTCGTGCTGGCGATCGCAATTGCCGTCGCGGCGCCGGCATATGCACAAAACGGTGACGAATCGATGGTGGCGGCGGCTAATCAGTTTCATCTCGCCTATATCCGCACCGGCATTCCCGAGATCGACGAGGAATCGCGCAGCGGATTGACGGGTCTCGCTAACATGCTCAACCGGCGCACGGCGGTCGACGCGGCCGAGCCGATCGCAGTCGATCCAGAGAGCGACGAATTGGCGTTCTTCCCGATTCTCTATTGGCCGGTGGTGGAAGGTGAAACACTGCCATCGGGGCACGCGGTCGAACGGCTCAATCGCTATCTTGCCTCGGGTGGCATGATTGTGTTCGATACCCGGAATCAGGGCGAGGGCACACCGGTGTCCGATCGCCAGGCCGAGGAGAATTCTACGCCGCCTCGCGGCTGGTCTGGCAATTCCGCCGCTGGTGCCGGTACCGCCCGATCATGTTCTAACCCGGAGCTTTTATTTGATGCAGGAATTTCCTGGCCGCTGGGCCGATGGCCGGGTGTGGGTGGAAGCGGCCGACGATCGGGTCAACGACGGCGTCTCGACGGTGGTGGTCGGCAGCAACGATTGGGCCGGGGCCTGGGCGGTCGACGGCAACGACGTGCCGCTCTATCCCGTGGTCCCGGGCGGCGAACGGCAGCGGGAAATGGCGTTTCGCTTTGGCATCAATCTTGTGATGTACGCATTGACCGGGAACTACAAGTCCGACCAAGTTCATGTTCCGGCGATACTGGAGCGGCTCGGCCAATGAGCGCGGCGCATGGCATCGCCGGTTGGGGTCTAGCCGTTGCGCCGATGCTGCCGGCATGGGCAATCGCGGCCTTCGGGGCCGCGGCGCTCGCGCTCTTGGCGCTCGGCGCGTGGCGAGGGGCGCGCGGGCTGTGGTGGCGCGCCGCCGGTCTGGCGCTGCTGCTGCTCATCCTCTTCGATCCGTCCTTGGTCCGCGAGCGGCGCGAGGCGCAGAAAGATGTCGCCATCATTGTTGTCGACGATTCGCCGAGCATGGATATCGGCAATCGTCATGCACTGGCAGGATCGGCACTGGCGCATCTGCAGCGGCAACTGAAGGCTGATCCCGACCTGACCGTGCGTGTTGTCCATGCCGGAGCGCCCAATCCTGAGCAGCCCCTCGCCGATCCGGGCACACAACTCTATCATGCGCTGATCGGCGCGCTGGCCGATCTGCCGCGCCAGCGCCTCGCCGGCGCAATCATGATCACCGACGGCGAGGTGCACGACATGCCGCCCGCGGCGCGCCTGGCATTCGATGCGCCCCTCCATGCCCTCATCACGGGCAAGCCGGGAGAAGCCGACCGGCGCCTCGTCATCGAGAGCGCCCCGAGCTTCGGCCTCATCGGCAAGGAAGTGACACTGACGCTGAAGGTCGAGGATTTGCCCGACACCGGCGTAACCGGTGCGGTTGCCGAAGTGACGTTGCGCAAAGATGGGGGCCCGCCGGTGACGGAGCAGGTGCCCGTGGGCGCCGCTGTACCTGTTGAAGTGCCAATCGATCATGGCGGCGACAATGTCTTAGAAGTGTCAGTCGAGCCCGGACCTCATTCGCTGACGCTCGACAACAAGCGTGCCGCCTTCGTGATTCATGGCGTGCGGGACCGGCTCAAAGTGCTCCTGGTAAGCGGCGAGCCTTATCAAGGCGAGCGGGTGTGGCGCAATATTCTCAAATCCGACCCGACCGTCGATCTCGTCCATTTCACCATTTTGCGACCACCCGAAAAGCAAGACGGCACGCCGATCCGCGAACTGTCCCTGATCGCGTTTCCGATCCGCGAACTGTTCGATCAGAAAATCGGCAATTTCGATCTCATTATTTTCGACCGCTATCAGCAGCGCAGCATCTTGCCGATGACCTACCTTGACAACATCGTGCAGCGCGTGCGCGAAGGCGGCGCGCTGCTAGTCGAGGCGGGGCCGAGCTTCGGCACACCCGAAGGACTCTATCGCTCGCCGCTCGGCAGCGTCATGCCGGCAGAGCCGTCGGGCGAGGTGTTCGAGCAGGGTTTCCGCCCGGCCGTAAGCGGTACCGGACGGCGTCATCCGGTGACGGCCGACTTGCCGGGCTTGCCCAGTGATCCGTCGACCCCGCCGCCGTGGGGACGCTGGTTCCGGCAGGTTAACTCCCTGTCGCACGGCGGCGAGACGGTGATGACCGGTATCAACGGCAGCCCGCTCCTAGTGCTTGACCGTGTCGGCCGCGGCCGGATCGCCGAACTCATGTCTGACCAGATGTGGCTGTGGGCTCGGGGATTTGACGGCGGCGGCCCCCAGGCAGAGCTGCTGCGCCGCACGGTCTACTGGCTGATGAAGGAGCCGGATCTTGAGGAGAACGATCTGCGCGCCACCGTCGCAGGCAATCGGCTGGCCGTAACGCGGCAATCCTTGGCGGTGGACAATCGTCCTGTTCGCGTCACCGATCCCGACGGCAAGGTGACGACGCTGACTCTTACGCCGGAACAGGGCGGACGGTCGCGCGGAACGATACCGCTGAAGCGCAGTGGTCTCTATCGTGTCACCGACGGCAGGCGCAGCGCCATTGCCGCCGCAGGCGCGCTCAATCCTCTCGAACTGGGCGATGTCCGCGCCACCGGAGCGAAGCTGGCTCCGGATATCGAGGCCTCCGGCGGCGCGATTTTCTGGGTTGGCGATGGCAATGTGCCGGAGGTTCGGCGGGTGGCGCCCGGGCGCTTAACCGCGGGCCACGGCTGGCTCGGTTTGCGTGAAAATGGCGATTACGTGGTCACCGGCGTCAGCGAAGTGCCGCTACTGCCCGGCTTCCTGACGCTGTTGCTGGCGGTTGGCCTGTTCATTGCGGCATGGCGACAGGAAGGCCGGTAACCGCGCTTCAATCGTTGGCGGAATTGCAGTAATTTCCTTGCCCCCATGACCCATCCCGACCGCTATGGCGCCTGGCGCACGCTGCTGCCGCCGATCCATCCCGATGGCTGGCCGTTTATCGCCTTGGCGGGCATCGTGACGGTCTTGCTGTTCGCCGCTTCGCAGCCTTTGGGGTGGCTCGCGCTGATTGTGACCCTATGGGTTGCGGCCTTTTTCCGAGATCCGTGGCGGGTCTCGCCGCAATCGCCCGGCTTGGCCCTGGCGCCCGCCGATGGCGAAATAGTCACAGTCGACCGCGTGGCGCCGCCGCCCGAGCTCGAGATCGGCTCTCAGCCGATGTTGCGCATCGAAATTTTCCTAAGCCTCATCGATGTCCACATCAACCGAATGCCGCTCGCGGGACGCGTGATCCGGATCGCCTATCGCAAAGGCGCGTTTCGCGATGCCCGCGAAACCGCCGCCGGCAGCGAGAATGAACGCAATGCCATCACGCTCGACACGACCGAAGGCGCGGTTGGCTTGGTGCAAATCGCGGGACGGGTGGCACGGCGCATCCGGTGCGATCTGGTCGAGGGACAGCAAGTGATCGCGGGCCAGCGCTGCGGCCTCATTCGCTTCGGTTCGCGTGCGGCGCTCTATCTGCCAGAGCGTTTCGTGCCGCTGGTTCACGAGGGACAACGGGCGATTGCCGGCGAAACCGCACTCGCGGCAGTGCCGGGAACCGGAGCGCCGCTGCGCGAAAGCTTCATCACGCAATGATAGATCCACCGCTCATTCGCCGCGCCCGCGCGCGCATGCATCGGCGCCGAAATTTCTCACTCAACCGGCTTCTCCCCAACATCCTGACCTTGCTGGCGGTGTGCGCCGGCATGACGGCAATTCGATTTGCCTTGCAGAATAAGTTCGAGCCCGCGGTCATTGCCATCATCGTGGCTGCCGTGCTCGATGGCATCGACGGGCGCCTCGCGCGGTTCCTCAAGGCGACCACAACTCTCGGCGCCCAGCTCGATACGCTCTCCGACTTCGTCAGCTTTGGCGTCGCACCGGCGGTGTTGCTCTTTGTCTGGAGCTTGTCGCAATTGCAAAGCTTCGGCTGGGCGGTGGTCGTGATCTTTGCCATCTGCTGTGCCTTGCGGCTTGCTCGGTTCACCGCCCAGCCGGGCCGGGCCGCCGGCGAGCGTGGCCTATCCGTCCTGAAAGAATCCTAAACAATCTTCGGAAACTTCCTCTATGAGCAGCAAACTATTCGAGCCGCTCCGGCTCCGCGGGCTGACCCTGCCAAATCGCATCGTGGTTGCGCCGATGTGCCAGTACAGTGCCGTCGATGGCAGTGCTTCCGATTGGCACCTTTTTCATTGGACGCAATTCGCGCTCGGCGGTGTCGGACTATTCGTGATCGAAGCGACCGGTGTCTCGGCGCAAGGCCGCATCTCGCCGGCCTGCCTCGGCCTTTATTCCGACGCCAACGAAGCGGCGACAGCCCGCGCGCTGAGGGCGGCGAAGACCTATGGCAGCGCGCCTATCGGGATTTAGCTTGCTCACGCCGGCCGCAAGGCGTCGACCTTTCCGCCGGGAGGGAAGAATACGGGTGCGTTAGGGCCGGCGGATGGCGCGTGGCAGACCGTATCGGCTTCGGCAATTCCTTATAGCGAGACCTGGCACACGCCGCAGGCGCTTGATCATGACGGTTTGGCGCGGGTCAAGGCCGAATTCGTCCTGGCGGCCAAACGCGCCGTCCGCGTCGGCCTCGACGAAATCGAGCTGCATATGGCGCACGGCTATTTAATGCAGCAGTTCCTCTCCCCGCTTTCGAACCATCGCAACGACGAATATGGCGGCGATCTCAAGGGGCGGATGAGATATCCGCTCGAAGTATTCGCCGCCGTCCGCGCCGCGATTCCGGTCGACATGCCGCTCGGCGCACGCATTAACGCTACCGACTGGGTTGAAGGCGGATGGGCGATCGAGGACGCCGTCGCGTTTGTGCGCGAGCTCAAGGAAAGCGGTTGCGACTTTATTTGCGTTTCATCGAGCGGCACGACCCCGGCGCAAAAGATCGATGTGAAACCCCTCTACCAGGTGCCGTTCGCGCGCCGCATCCGCATGGAGACCGGGATCATGACGCGGGCGGTTGGGATGATCTTCACGCCGCAACAAGCGGAAGATATCGTGGCCGACGGCGCCGCCGATATGGTGGCGCTGGCCCGCGCCGAGCTTGATGATCCACGATGGGCCTGGCACGCGGCGAAATCGCTCAATGCCGACGCCGCCTATCCGATTCAATACCGCCGTGCCAAGTTCGACGTCTGGCCCGGACCGGTACTGCGGCCGTTTTAATTGTTTACGCCGCGATCTCCTGGCCGTCGGTCTCACGCTGTCGCCTGGCCGCCGCCTGCCAATAAGCCTCGTTGGCTGCGGCCGCAACGTCATTCGTGTCATAACGGAGCTGATATGATACTTCGTTGGCCTCGCGCGGCGCGGACAGTTAGGTTAGGCGACAATCGGAGGATCGGTTTACCGCCAGGCGTTTCCCTATGATCAATAAGCAAGTGGCCAATCTCGAGGCGGCAGTCGCGGGAACAAAGGATGGCGCGACGGTGCTCGTCGGCGGCTTTTCCGCCGGCGACGAGCCGGTGGCGCTGACCGAAGCTCTGTTAGCGACGGACGCACGCGATCTCACGATTGTCGCCAACGGCGTCGGCGGACCGAAACGTGGGATCGCATCGTTGATCCGCGAACATCGCGTCAAGAAGATCGTCTGTTCTTATCCACGTTTTGTCGGCGGCGAGGCCTTTGCCATGGCGTACAGATCGGGCGAGGTCGCGCTCGAAGTGGTGCCGCAGGGCACGATCAGCGAACGCCTGCGTGCAGCAGCGGCCGGGCTCGGCGGGTTCTACACCCGCGTCTCAGCCGGCACGCTCTTGGGCGAAGGCAAGGAGACGCGCATCATCGACGGTGAGCCTTATGTCTTCGAGCATCCGATCAAAGGCGACGTTGCACTCATCGGCGCGCAGCAAGCCGATCGTTGGGGTAACCTTGTGTTCCGCCACTCACGGCGTAACTTCAATCCGGTGATGGCGATGGCGGCGGCAGTGACGGTGGCGCAGGTTATTGAGATGGTAGCACTCGGTTCTTTCCATCCCGACCAAGTCCACACGCAAGGGATATTTGTCGACCGTGTCGTCGTGGTCGATCGCGCCCGCGAAAATTGGGCCGCCACACCATGACCCCGCTCAACCGTCAGCAGATCGCGTGGCGCGCGGCACAAGACATTTGGGACGGCGCTTATGTCAATCTCGGTGTCGGCATGCCGAGCCTGATTCCGAATTACATTCCAAAGGGCCGGGAAATCGTGCTTCAAGCCGAAGTTGGCATCATTGGCATGGGACCGACCCCCAAGCCGGAAGACGCCGACCCCGATATCTTTAACGCCAGCGTCCAGCCGACTACCTTTCTGCCGGGCGGCTCGAGCTTCAGCCATACCGATTCTTTCCTGATGATCCGTGGCGGTCATCTCGATCTCGCCATGCTCGGCGCGTTCGAGGTGTCCCAGGAAGGCGATCTCGCTAACTGGAACACCGGCGATCCTGGCACCGCGCCGGCGGTCGGCGGCGCTATGGATCTGGCGGTCGGCGCCAAGGCGATACGCGTCCTGATGGACCACACCACGAAAGACGGCAAGCCGCGCATCCTGACAAGGTGCCAGTACCCCTTGACCGCCGCGCATTGTGTCAAAGTGATTTACACGAATCTCGCCGTTATCGACGTAACGCCCCGAGGGCTGGTCGTCCGGGAGACCATTTCCGATCTCGATTTCGTGCAACTGCAGGCGGCGACCGAAGCGCGCCTGACGCTGTCGCCTGATTGGCGCGTACTCGAGGCGCCGGCTTTGTCGTGAGGATGTGATGGCACGCGCCCTGAACTCTCGCCCGGTGGAAACCGTCTATCCTGTGCCGGAGCCTGATCTCACACCAGAGGAAATAATCAGCCGAGCCCGGGCGTTGCGGCCTCGCTTGCGCGTCGAACAGGACGCGGCCGAGGAGCGCGGTGGCTATAGCGACGGCATGCACCGCGAATTCTTGAAAGCGGGCTTTTATCGGATTCTGCAGCCGCGTATGTTCGGTGGCTACGAGTTCGACATCACCACCTTCTATAAGACAATGCTCGAGATTTCGATCGGCCACCCCGGCGCTGGGTGGTGCGCGACGCTATGCGCATCGCATCCCTGGGTGGTCGGGTCGCATTGGCAAGAAGAAGGCCAGCGCGCGCTCTTTGGCCCCGATGGTAATTTTTCGGCACCGCATCGCGCGCCGCCGACCGGCATGGCGACCCCGGTCGATGACGGCTATCGCATCGCCGGTCAATGGGATTATTGTTCCGGCATCCCTCATGCCACCCATTTTATCGGCGTCGCGCGCGACGGCGCCAACGACGACAAGAACGCGACCTTGACCTTCGTGGTGCCGAAGAGCCGCGTCACGGTGCTCGACGATTGGGGCGGCGACAAGACACTCGGCATGCGCGCTTCAGGCTCGAACAGCGTCAAGATCGACAACGTCGTCATTCCGAGGTCCCACACGACCTACGGCTATGGCTTGTGGCGCGCCGAAGCGACGACCGCCAAGGGGACACCCGGCACGCGACTTCACGGCAATCCCATGTATTTGGGCCGCACCTCGGGGCCCTATCACATGTCGCTGGTGACACCGATCCTCGGCGCAGCACGGGCATCGATCGACGAATTCGAGAGCATCATCACCGTCCGCGAGGCCCGTCATCAGCCCGGGCTGGCGCGCTTCAAACATGCCGATTACCAGCGCACCTGGGGTACGGCGCGCTCGCTCGCCGATGCCGCGGAAGGCATTCTCTGGGCGGCCGGCGACAAGTATATGTGGCAATGCCGGCGCTGGGCCCAGGCCGGTCAAGCCATCAGCCTCGAGGACGATTTACGGCTCTGGGGCATGGTGCAGCACGCCGGCCGGCTCGCCAGCGAAGCGGTCGAGACCGTCTTTGCCAATGCGAGCTCCGCTGCCACCAAAAAGGGCCAAAGGCTAGAGCGCTATTATCGCGACGTCGCCATGTACAAGAGCCATATCTCGGCTCAATACCTCAACTTCGCGGCACCGATCGGGCGCGCGCATTTTGGCCTGCCGGTCGAAATGTTCGGAATGTAGGGACACTGTGGAATTCCAGCTTTTCGACATTTCCACTTGATTTAGCGGCCGGGATCCCCTCTATCGGGCCAACACATGGTCCTTGGAGCATGACATGACCGGCAGCAAAAACGCGATCGATAAGGGCACCGCCTATGGCCGCAAGCCGGCACAGTCGAACCCGCTGCTGACCGAAGTCGGGCCGGGCAAGCCAATGGGCGAACTCTTTCGTCGCTATTGGCAGCCGATCGCGACGTCGGCGCAGGCGACGACGCGGCCGAAGAAGGTGCGCGTGCTGGGCGAGGATCTGATCCTATTCCGCGACCGCAAGGGCCGGCCTGGCCTGCTCTATCCCCGCTGCATGCATCGCGGCACCACCTTGTTCTATGGCAAGGTCGAGGACGAAGGCATCCGCTGCTGCTATCACGGCTGGCTGTTCGGCGTCGACGGCACGTGCCTCGACCAGCCATGCGAGCCGGAGCATGGGCTGCACCGCGACGTCGCGCGCCAGCCCTGGTACCCGGTCGAGGAACGCTACGGGCTGGTGTTCGCCTATCTGGGACCGCCCGAAAAGAAGCCGATCCTGCCGCGCTACGACATTCTTGAGGATTTGGCGCCGGGTGAGCAGTACCAGCAGGTCATAGGCGGCCAAGGCGCCACCGGAGACGACAGCTTTGAAGTCCTGCCCTATAGCTGGCTCCACATGAACGACAATGTCCTGGACCCATTCCATGTGCAGGTCCTGCATTCGACCTTCACCGTGGTGCAGTTCGCCGCCGAATTCAAAGTCATGCCGACGTGCGATTTCGTACGGGTCGACGACGGGGCCTACTATTCCGCCTATCGCAGGCTGGATGACGGGCGCGAGGTCGATCGCATCTCGCATTGGATTAGTCCGAACATCATGAGTGTGCCGAGCATCCGCATGGATGCCGGCCCGTCGACCGGCGTGAGCTGGGTCGTTCCGGCCGACGATGAGAGCTACTTTCAGATCTTCGTTCAGAAGGTACGCGAGAAACGGCCGTTCGCGCTCGCGATTGATGGCAAGCTGTGGGGCGAAAAGACCGAGCAAGAACGGCAAGCCGTGCCGGGCGATTTTGAGGCACAGGTCGGGCAGGGCACGATCTCGCTCCATTCCGAGGAGCATCTTGCGCAGAGCGATCGTGGCGTTGTCATGCAGCGCCGTTTTCTCGAACAGCAGATCAAGATCGTGCAAGAGGGCAACGATCCTGCCGGCGTGGTCTTCGATGCGACGAATCCGGTCATTCATGTCCGATCCGGCAATTTCTTCCGCGCCGACAAACGCGAACCCGTACCGGCGGAATAAATGCCTTTCGTCGAACTCGGACCAGATCAAACTCTTCTACGAGGAGACCGGGACAGGCTTTCCCATCCTCTTTATCCACGAATACGGCTCCGATTATCGCGAGTGGGAGAGCCAGGTCAGATACTTTTCCCGGCGCTATCGCTGCATCACCTACAATGCGCGCGGCTATCCGCCATCGGACGTACCGACAAAAGATGGTGATTACGGCTATGAGCAGGCACGCGATGATGCTGCACGCGTGCTCAGTCATCTGGGCATTCCGCAAGCCTACATCGTAGGCCTGAGCCAGGGCGCTTATGCGACGCTGCAGTTCGCGCTGCGCTATCCGCAGATGGCGCGGGCGCTGGTGGTGGCGGGCGTGGGTTCAGGTTCGCCGCCGGCGTCGCGCGCGGAGTTCGTCCAGAACACGCTCGCCACCGCCGAACGGTTCCTCGCCGAGGGCAGCGCCCAGGTCGCCGAGACCATGGCGATCAGCCCCACGCGCATCCGCTTGCGCGCCAAGGATCCGCGCGGCTACGAGGATTTTCTCGCCCATTTGCGCGAGCATTCCAATGTCGGCATGGCCCTGGTGGGGCGCAATTACCAGGGCAAGCGGCCCTCGCTCGAGGACTTTGCTGCGGCGCTCGGCCAGCTAACGATGCCGGTGCTGTTGGTTTGCGGGGACGAGGATGAGCCCTGCATCGAAACCAATATCTGGCTGAAACGGGTGATTGCCAGCGCCGGACTGTGGATGGTTCCGCGCACCGGCCACGCGGTCAATTTAGAAGAGCCAACGGCGTTCAACCGCGCGCTCGCCGATTTCTTGGCTGCCGCCGAAATTGGCGTTTGGCGCCCGCGGGAATAAGCGTCGCCATCACCCGCGCTGGCGAGACAACCGCGCGTTCCCATATTCACCGCTGAAGCTCGGCGCTGGAAGTCGATGGCCACGAGTCGGCAAGGCGCCCTCGTGGCGGCGGGACGCGATCGCCGACAATCCTTGTCACCGTCCGGCACGCCATCGAGCCACCCGACCAGCCGACCAACCCCTCGCATCTGCTTGGTTTCGAACAACATTTCTCGGTAGGACTTCATTCTGCAAAGCCAAAAGCCATAGGGTTAAACAGTCACTGCCCCACCCGCCTAAAGGCAAAAAAATCATTCTTTACAATGATGTATTCGAATACGTTGACGTTGTGGTTGACGTTGTGCTATATCTAGTCGGATATGACGTATCGGATAACAAGATCAGCCAATGGCTGGGGGATAATATGAGTGCTACAAGCAGCAGGTGTGTCTGCATCGGAGTACCTCTAGTTACGGGACTTTTGTTTGCCTCAATGCCCGTCCACGCGCAGGAAACGTTGCCGCCATTGACGGCAGTTCGCGCAACCGCAGAGGAAGAGACACAGTTCGCGCATCCTCAGTCGTATTTGTTCGATGGCGGTCCGTTGGGCCAGTTAGAGGGTAATGCCGCGCTCGATGGATATTTTTTCGCTCAAAGCGGCGCAGGCGACGGTAGTACGGTCGGCAATCATGCGACGGGTGCCAGGGTCAACGCTTGGGAAATCGAAATCACCAGACCAACCACCTTCACCAATTTTTGGGGATTTGGCGTTCAGGCCGCCGAATACCAAGACATCAATCTCGGGCTCAATGCGCCAAAAAATGTCAACGGCGACAGGTTCCAAACCGGTCCGATCCGGACGGCCTATGTAGGGATTGCACCGGCACCGGGTTTCAAAATCTTAGGCGGACAACTTCCGTCACTTGAAGGATATGAATCGGTCTTTCCGTGGAATAACCCTTCCATGTTACGGACGGCGGTCAACCCGGGCCAAAACAGCAACAGCAAGGGTGGCGAACTTGTCTATGACAATGGACCGTACTCCGGCGCGCTGATGTTCAGCGATGGTTACGACACCAACACTTTTAACTATTTTACATGGCTAGCGACCGCCAAATTCGACGCCAACAACGAGCTTAGCTTTTACGGAGGCACACACTTCGGGACGACGGGGCCGAACGCCTTTGCTTATGGCCAAGGCGGGATGCCAAGCGGTGGCCAATTCGGCGTTGGCGGTCAGCAACAACTCGCCGTTGTCAATTCCACCATGATCGGTGCGTGGTACACGTGGCGAGATGGCAACCTGTCGATCATCCCCGAGTTACAGTATCAATTTACCCCGGCGGTGACCCAATTTGCGACGCAGACATCCGGCGGCGTCTCGGACGACATTCCGGGATACACGTCCGCGTTTGTCGCGGCACTGTTCGGCATTTACAAAATCCCGGACACGCATTTTTCGATTTCGGGTTGGGTAAACTATGGGACGAGCAACGGCTCGGCCGCGCAGGACGTTTGGTTCGCCGCGCCCAACCAAAAACTGGTCGGTTTGGCAATCGCGCCGGCCTGGAAATACAAGCAAATCTATGTGCGCCTGAACGTCGGCTATAACCACTTGCTGAATTTGGGCACGCCTGCTTCAGGATACGGCAACGCGGGTACGGAAAGAGACACGGTCATCGGCACGATGGAATTCGGCGTCGTGTTTTGAATACTGCAAGAGCCGGGGACATCTCGACAACTTCGACGGCGGCAAGGGTCTCGAGTTGATTCCCGTCAATCTGGTCGAGGTCGTCATCGGCTTGGCGTCCGACATAGAAAAATCATTACCCGGAGAGCCCAATGTCACCGGCTGGAACGATTGGCCGTGCTTGCTGGTCAATACCGGATCTTGAGCGCGAACGAACCGAACGGTAACTACATCCTCACCGCGTTCCTGCAAGGCAGCACCGACCGACATCACGGCTTTTACGTCAAACAGCTACATGATCACGCCTGCCATGGCTCGCAGTTGTGGCTTTGTCGATTTCGATGTGCAGTCGACGGTCGGAATGAGCTTCCCCACCGAATCGACCGCGGTCGGCAAGATCCTGACCTGGAACACCACACTGCAGTATCATTTTTGGAATGTCGTGTGGGCGGCAGTGGAATTTAACTTCATGCATTTCGCGACGGGCGAGCGAGGTGGCTTCAATCAAGGCTTTATCACGCCCGAAGTGATTTTTGGCCGCTTCCCCATTTTCGGTCGCGTTAAATTTTTGTTTTTCAGATCGTTGAGCAACTAAGTCCGACAAAATCACCGGGCAGGATGTCAAGATTGAGGGCGCCGGTGATTTGATAGCGGCCAGGTGTAGCGATTTTCCGGCAGAGGTGACAGGGGTGGCGAGGCGCAGCAAAGGCGTCGGGTAATGCTGAGAGGGCGGGGTGTTTTGTGCTGAGAGGCGGGTCGAGGGTCAGGCGGCAGCGAGGAGATCGACGACGTTTTGGATAGCCGTGTCGGCGCGGTGGTAGGCCCGTTCGAGGGGGCTGTTGGGCCGATGTTGGGGGTCCGGCCGGTGGTGGAATCGGCTGTTGGCGAGCGGTCCGCACAAGCGCTTGTGGAAGAACAGGAAGAGCAGAGCGACGTGGACGCCTTTTGGGGTCAGGTGATAGGCGTAGCGCCCACCGTCGCGCTCGAGGAGCGCATGCCCTTTGAGCTTGCGCAAATCGTAACGGAGTTGGTTGAGGCCGTAGGCATCGGCCGAGAGATCGAAGGTGGTGAGCACGGCCTCGTGGATGTCGCGGGCGGTCCAGCCGCCGACTTGGGTGCCGGCGTGCAGCAGAACCTCGAGCAGGCGGATGATGCGCGTGTCGTGGATTTTGATACCGGGGTAGCGCACCGCGCCGACCGTGATCGGGAGGGCGATCTTCTGCAGCAACGGAAAGTCGGTGTGGACGTTGAGCCAGTGCGCCTGGAAACCGGCGAAGCGGCTGATGATGCCGTGAAACTTGTGGCGGACGTCGTCGAGATGATCGAGGCCCTTTTTGAGACCGAAGTCGTAGAGGTTGTTGGAGCACAGCTCGTTGCGCAGATACATCGAGAACTTCTCGTACTGCCGGAGAACCGCATTGCGGAAATAGGCGCGGAAGACATGATGGCCATGCTCGATCTGATCGATGACGGTGGCGAGCTTCCCCCGGTGGTTGCGCTGGAGGCGCACGCCGAACACCTCGGCGATCTTGTGCGCGGTCAATCGCCACAGGCCGAGCTCACAGCTGCGCTCGAAGAGTTTGTGGATGGGAAAGTTGCGCTTGAAGACAAAATTGACGCAGTACTCGATCTGACTGATCGCGTAGATACGCGATAGCCTGACCTGCCGGCGCTCCCTGGCAGAGAATTTGGGACCGAGCAGAAAGGTCCAGTAGTCGAGTCGTTTGCGGATGATTTGGGGGCTAAGCTCATCGGCGATGGCCTGCAGCGCCGCAACGTCGCTCACCGCCAGAAACGCGTTGTCGTCCTTGCGAAAGCCGACCTCGGCGCGATTGAGCTGCTGTTCAATGAAGCTGTGGCCGTTGAGGTAGTATGTTGTCTTGAACGGAAAGAACGAGCCCACGCACATCACGATCGGACCCAGCATTTCATCGCGGATGTAAAAATAGTAGTGGGTGAAGCGGCTGCGCTGAAGAGCGACAATTCGGTAATTGGGGTCCTGGGCGGGATATTTCGGCACGGTAATTCGGAAGGTGGGTCCCACTTCCAGGCTTTTGAAAATAAAGTACACGCCGTAGGCCTTGTTGCGCACCATGCGACGTTGCCAGCGGCGGACAAAATCCTCCTTGCGCACGCCCTTCTCGGCCCATTCGATGGGGATGCGATGATTGCGGGCGAAGGCCTCGACCCAGTTCTGGTACTGGTTGGTCCGCTCGCTTAAAATTTCGGCTCCTTAGCGGAAACTGTGGGTGAGGAATGAGTGATTGTAGCGCCGCGCCGGTTGGTGCCTTTGATTGTGTCTCGGCCATGCGGATCGCCGTCAAGGCCTTCGCCTTCGGCGCATCGCTGTGCGGCTACGGTCCTTGACTGCGACACGCATGGCCAAGAGTTTGGCATTGGTGCCATCAATGACGCATTCGGTTTGTTGCTCCTGAAGAGCGCCGGGCTTGGGCTGGTGCGCGGTCAGGAAGTGAAAGAGCTTACGACAAGTCGCATCAAACAAGCGTTGCTCAGCTTCCAACTGATGATGAGAGAGCAGTGGTCCACCATCGTCGCCGATGAGGTTGAGGATAACCTGATCGATCGGCCGCCCGCGGAGGGTTTTGTCCATGTGCAGCTGGCTGATGATCTCGCCGCCGAGCACCCAGACATTGTCACGGTGTTGGCGCAAAGTCTTGTGCGATAGGTTGCGCGCCAGCAAATCGCGGAGAAACGGCTTGAAGTATTCCACCATCTGTCGGCCGGGCAGAATGTCTCGCGCTTCATATGACCAGCTGCGAGGCCACTCATCGAGATCGGGACAGTAGGCCTGCAAGGGATCGGCGGCAGGCAGTTGTCCGGCTAAGCTCTCACCCTTATTGGCCTCTTTCTTGGGTTCTGCTGTCATGCGGCTGATCTCCGTGCTGAACCATTATCAGCGCTACCCGGGCTTCGTGTATGAGAAAGCGCGGCTTTGCCACGAAACTCAAACCATCGAGATCTCCGTCCGTCCACGCCGTGGCTCGCGGCCGGTGTGCTCGGGCTGCGGCAGACCGGCAACTGCCTACGATCGCCTCAGCCCCCGTCGGTTCGAGTTCGTGCCGCTTTGGGGCTGCATGGTAGTGTTGCTGTATCATATGCGGCGCGTGGATTGCCGAACCTGCGGGGTACGGGTCGAAGCGGTCCCCTGGGGCGTGGGCAAGCACCAACTGACCACGGCGTACATGCTATTCCTGGCGCACTGGGCGCGAAAGCTGTCCTGGCAGGAGACGGCCCGGTCGTTCCGCAGCACCTGGGAGAAGGTCTGTCAGTCGGTCGAATATGTCGTGCAGTGGGGACTCGAACACCGACAGTTGGGTCCGATTGCGGCGATCGGTGTCGATGAGATCCAGTATGCCCGCGGTCATAAATACCTGACCTTGGTCTATCAGATCGAGCAGCAGTGTACTCGCCTGCTATGGATTGGCCGCGAGCGGACGATGGAAAGCTTCGGAGAGTTCTTCACTCTGATCGGCGAAGAGTTGGCGGGAAACATCGAGTTTGTCTGCTCGGACATGTGGCAGCCGTACCTGACGGTCATCCGCGAGCGGTGTAGCCAGGCGATCCACATCCTCGATCGCTTTCACATTGTCGCCAAGATGAACGCTGCACTGGACCAGGTGCGCGCCGCCGAGGCACGCCGGCTGGCGCGCGACGGCTACGAGCCGGTCCTGAAGAAGACCCGCTGGTGCGTCCTGAAGCGCAAGGCCAACCTGACCGAGCATCAACGCTTTCGGCTGCGCGATCTGTTGCGCTACAACCTGCAGACGGCGCGAGCCTATCTGCTCAAGGAAGATTTCCAGCAACTGTGGGATTACCAATCTCCGCAATGGGCCGGCAAGTTTCTCGACGATTGGTGCGCCCAGGTCATGCGCTCCCGCATCGAGCCGATGAAGAAGGTTGCCAGGACGCTACGCTCGCACCGTGCGCTACTCCTGAACTACTTCCGTGCCAAGAAACAGCTCTCCAGCGGCGTGGTCGAGGGTCTCAACAACAAGGCCAAACTGACTATGCGAAAATCCTTTGGATTTCGCACCTTCCGCGTCACAGAAATCGCCTTGTACCATACACTTGGCAGACTACCGGAACCTGATGTCGCCCACAAATTCTACTGACGAGGCAAAATTTCCTTGGTGATCACCGGGGTGCCGATGACCTGGCGGAAGAAGTGGACGACGTGCTCGGGCCGCGAGAGCCCGGTCAGGTAGCCGTGAATGACGATGCGGTCGAAGCAGTGATAGACGAAGGCAATGAAGTTGCCAAACAGCTGGGTGAACAGGTCCATGGCAAGCTCCGAGAGACCCGGTCGTGGCCGGCACAGGATCAAGCGTGGCGCAGGCCAGCAGCTTGTGGAAGGTGGGAATTTCCGCCTCGCCGACGAGGTGCGCTATATCCAACGTCGAGCAGCCAATCGGGATGGGCGTGTTGTCAGTTTTGGTGAACTGCTGCTGTTTTCCACTAACACCGGGGACGCATGGTTGCTCGATCGCTCGGATCGATTGGCGACCCGGCTTGCGCGCGATGGCGAGGTCGAACCGGTTCACATCGAAGAGACCGATACCTCGTTTATCATCGGTTGGAAGGGTCGCTATCGCATCACCGGGCAGGCATTCGTCTACTCGGATCGTGAGAGCGGCCGGGTCGTCACCATCCTCGGGTATCCAACGGATAAGATCACCGGAGCGGTATAGAAAAATTTCAAATATGTTTGGCTAGGCTTATTGTCGGTGCAGGCTATCGAGTCGTTGTCATGCCGCAGCCGACGATCGCGAACCCGTTGATGCCCATGTACAAGAACAATTTCATCCTGACGACGCGCATCGCGTTCCAGCCGCCAGCGCTGCCGCGGGGGCCGGAAGCGGGATTTGACTTTTGCGCCTAGGCCGTTCCGGGCGCGGTCTTCCCGCTTCAGGTCTTGATCACAACCTTGCCGACTGTGCGGCGCGCCCCGAGCGCCGCGACAGCGGCGGGCGCGTCCTCAAATTTGAAGACGTCACGCACCAGCGGACGGAATACACCGGCGCGGTAGAGCTCAAACAATTCCCTGAAGATCGTGTCAGCTAAGGTCGGGTCGCGGCGCCGTTCCTCGCCCCAATAGACGCCCATTGCCGCTGCGTTCCTCAGCAGGAGCCGGTTCGACGGCAGCTCGGCAATGCTGCCCCCGGCGAAACCGACAATCATCAACCGCCCTTGCCAGCCGAGACACCGCAGGCAATCGATCGCCGTGGCACCGCCGACGGAATCGATCGCGATGTCGACGCCTTCAACTTTCTCCGCGGTCGCGATTCGGCGCAGCGCGTCGACGATTTTCTGAACCCGATAGTCGATCACATGATCGGCCCCGAGAGTGCGACATAAGGCGGCCTTTTCGGCACCGCCTGCTGCCGCGACTACCTTCCCGCCCCAATGCTTGGCGAGATGAACCGCTGCCGAGCCGACGCCGCCCGCGGCGGCCGTCACCAACACCAAATCGCCCGGCTTCATGACGGCGCGTTTGCGCAGTGCCAGGTACGCGGTCGGGTAGGTGGTTAGCATGGCGACGCCGTCATGCGACGGCATCTCGGGTGGCAGGAGTTGCGAACCGTCGCGCGGCGCGATCGCATAGTCCGCAAAGCCGCCAAAGTTGCAAGGCGCGGCGAGCCGATCGCCGACCTTGTAGGGCGATCTCGGCCCCGCTTCTGCGACAGTGCCGGCGATCTCGACGCCGGGGGAGAAGGGCAGCCGCGGCTTGACCTGGTATTGGCCACGCACAACGAGGGTGTCGAGAAAATTTAGTCCCGCTGCTTCGACACGCAACAGGGTCTCGTCACCCTCTGGTTGCGGCGCCGGAATGTCAGCGAGACGCATCGTGCCTTCTGGCGAGATTTGCTCGACAAGCCAAGCGCGCACGGATCCTCTCCCTTTGTTTGAGTTGACACCTTATCATGGACGTCGGAGCAACGGGGACGCGGCACATGCGCGCTCGGCGCCGACGGAGAATGCCTTCGCGATAATCGCTTTGGCGGAGGAGATGTTTTTGGGGACTGAACCACCCGACGAAAATCGCCGCCTCTCACCATCCAAATCAAGCTTGGTCTTTTCATTGGAGGACATGATGGAGCGGCGGGAATTGATCGATCTCATTGATCGCACCCTCGGTGCAATCACGCATCGCGAGCCGGGCCGAGCGCCGTTGGCGGAGAACGCCCGTTATACCGAGAACGGCCAGGGACTTGCTATCGGCAAAGGTCTCTGGGCGACCGCAAACGTCGGCCCCTCGCGCCGAGCGGTATTGGCGGATCCGGTGTCGGGACAAGCGGGATGGTTCGGCGCCATTAGCGAGAATGGCAATCCCCTTGTACTGGCGCTGCGACTAAGAGCCAAGGGCCGTGCCGTGAGCGAAATCGAAGCGGTGGTCTGCCGCGGCCATGAGCGCATCTTCAATCCGGCTGGCATGGTTCCGCGTACCGCGTTCGAGGCGGTGGCACCACCGGCCGAACGCGCATCGCGCCAGTTTCTCCTTGATGCAGCCAATGCTTATTTTGATGGTATCGAGCAATCCGATGGCGGCATCATCCCCTCCGCCGATGACTGCGCGCGCATCGAGAATGGCGTACAGACGACGCTCAATCCGGAGCTCGGTGGCAAACAGGCCTACCCACTATGGGGCATGCCGGTCGCCGCGCAGATCGGCACCGGTTATTACGCCTATATCGAGGCGATTCGCGACCGCCGCTATCCCGTGATCGACGAAGAGCATGGACTGATAATGGGCGTGGTCGCGTTCGATCATCCCGCTACCATGAAGTCGGTTCGGGTCAAGGGCAAAGGGGAGATTGTCCTGCCGGCTTTCACGCAGCGTCCCTCGACAGCGCTGATCGCCGAATTGTTCCAGGTTCGCGGCGGCAGGATCACCGGCATTGAAGCGGTCCTAGACTTTTTTCCTTACGGCATGTCCACAGGATGGCAGTGAGAGGCGACGGCGCCGGTCGCAACCCTTCATCGCTAGCGGGATCGATGCTGGCCGTTGCCGCGATCGACCTTGCCCCTCACGCGCGCGACTTCGGGTGAGAAGAGAAAACTATCGCGGCAGCCATACCGGCCGATCCGCGCCGACATAGCCGCAAGGCCGCTCCCAATAAGGTTTTGTTTCGGAATAGTCGGTGATCGGGGCGGGGTAGGTAACTTCGCCCAAGGGCGTGCGGACCGCGCGCAAATCGGAAGGCAGCGGCTCGAGGCCGAAAACCTCCTCGGTCGTGGGCCGCGCGTCGAGTGTGCCTAACTCGAGCACCAGCATCGAGGAACGCGTCAGCGACACGTCGACGGCGAAACTGCCGCCGTCATGCGCGCGCCGCAGCAGGGCGCCCAGGGCGCCAGCCGCGGCGAGATAGGCGGTCAGGTAATCGTTGAGCGTGCCGGTGGGGGGCAATGCCGGGGCATCAAAGGAGCCTTCCTCGACGGCGAGACCGCTTGCGACGCATCCGACGGGATCATAACCGGCCCGGGTTGCCCACGGCCCGCCGCCGCCATAGGCGCTGACCGAGACGACGATGATGCCGGGTCGAATCCGGGCGAGATCGTGCGGGCCAAACCCGCGCCGCGCCAGCACACCTTGACGCCAGCTGTGCACGAAAACGTCGCAGCCACGAAATCAGTTCCACCAGCTTGGCGTGATCTGCCGTTTGATCGAGATCAAGATAGGCCGAGCGCTTTCCGAAGCTGGTATCGACCATTTTGTCAGCCGTATCGGCATATTTCGGTGAAATGATGTGAAGGACGTCGGCGCCTTGCTCCGCCAGTACGCGGGCCGATGCCGGCCCGGCAAGCACATGCGTCATGTCGAGGACGCGAACGCCGGAAAGAGGCCGTGCCGCTGGCCCCAATCGCTCTGGCGCAGAGGCGCCGAGCACCTCCAATGCGATGGCGGGACGTGCGGCAAGCCACCGGCCTTGCGGATGCTCAAGCCATTCCTTCGGCCGCCGCGCGATCACGCCGACTAGCTTGTGCTCGGCGATCGCATCCTCGAGTTCGGCGCTATGCCATTGCGCCACCGCTTTCGCGATCGAGGCATCGTCACTCCGGCATTTCAGCAGATCGAGCAGACCGATCAGCATTCTCACGTAGATTGACGCACGTAATAAGTAGATTTGGCGATTGTCGCGGGTGCGGAAGAAATGCGCCCCGCCATAGGCGTCACGGGCGCGCAGGCGCTTGCCGCCCTGGGTGACATGGAACACGGTCCTGAGGCCGGGCACAACGGCGCGGCGCAGATCGATCGTCACATCTTGGCCGCGGCCACTTCGCATCCGCCAGATGGCGGCAATCGCGGCGCCCTGCGCCGCCAATGCCGCTGCCGAAGCGGCGCCGAGCCGATGTGGACTCGCGACGATTGGGTCGGCTCCGACAATCGCAATGTCGCCACCGGTCTCGTCAGGCGAAACGCCCATTTGAGCCAGGAGGCGGTGGCAAGTCTCGATCGCAATGTTTCTCATGGTCGTTCACATCCGGTGTCGATCGGCCAAGCCTGAGGGCGTTCGCGTCGATGACGCTCCGGCGCCGACATTGCCGCCGCTGCCGATTTGCGTACACCGACCGTGGAGAGCAGAAACGGCTCGTCGGTGCCGCGGTTCGATCATGCCTATAGGGGGAGATGTCGTTGTCCTTCCGCTCGGCACCAAATCAATGCGGTCGTTCCTCGATGTGATCGTGGCCGCCGAGGCGGCCGGGACGCCAATACCCTTCGGCGGAAATCTGATCCTTCGCCATTCCGCGCCCGAGAAGATCGTGGCGCTGCGCACGGACATTGCTGGTCTCGCCGATGATATAGGCATGGCCTTGGCCCCGGGGCAGGTTGAAGGCTCTAACACGCTCGAGCATGAACTCGCTTGGCCCGCCTGGGCCGTGACGCTCCAGCCATTCGAAATCGAGACGCGCTTTGCAGCTCACTGGTTGGCGATCCGCCGCGCCGGCGATCTCGACAAGCGCCCAGACGTGAACGTGCGATGGCAAAGTCTCCAAAATGCCGAGGATAGCGGGAATGCAAGTTTCATCGCCGGTGAACAAATGCCAATCCGCACGCGGATCGAAGACGGTGCGGCCACGCGGGCCCCTTGCTTCGATGCGCATCCCAGCTTGAACATTGCGCGCCCAGTTGCCCGACGGGCTGTCGCCATGCAACACGAAATCGATATCGAGGCGCCTCGCCGCCTTCTCGAGGCTGCGAATGGTGTAATGCCGCCTTCCGTACGTGCCATCACCGAGCGGCATTTGCAGGACCAAATCCTGACCGGGTTGATAGCCGAGCTCGTCAAGATCGCCACTTGTCAGGGTTATCCGTCGCATGCGCGGGTTGAGATCCCGCGCTGCCACCACTTCGAACGACCAGAGCCGACCCGGCGGCCGCCTTACCTCGGGCGTCGCTGAGAGCTCCACAGCGTTTGTTGTCGACATTGATATATTCCCATCTCTCACATTTCGATGTTACTTAGATATAACGAAATGCCGTGAGGATCAATAGCCAACTGTGAACCGCTTTCGCGCGTGCTTGGGCTTTTCGACCTCATCGATCATGGCAATCGCATAATCCTCATAGGAGATATGGCTTTTGCCATCGGCATCGGTAAGCAACTGGTCGAGGCCGAGCCGGAAATTTCCGGTACGCTCCCCCGGTCCGATCAGTGCCGAGGGTGAAAGGAAGCTCCAATCGAGCGCGGTCTCGCTCTTAAGCTTGTCGAGGAACGCTACGCCGGCGCCGGCCTCGCCGCGCCACGCCTCGGGCAGGGTCTCGAACACCAGCTTGCCATCGGCACCCCGAAGACTGGCTGCACCGCCGACCACGAGCAGCCGCGGCACGCTGGCGGTCTTGGTTGCATCGATGATGTTCACCGCCGGTGATTCCGAAAACCGTACCGCGCTGATTACCACGTCATGTCCTGAGAGCAGTGGCGCTAGCGCCTTGGGATCAGTTACGTCACCTTTTTTTGCCGTGACCTTCGCATCGTTGTGCGCCTTTTCGGGATGTCGCGAGATCGCGGTGACAGAATGTCCGCGCGACAGCGCTTCCTTGGTGAGGCGAGTGCCGATATTGCCCGTGCCTCCGACGATAGCGATTTTCATACTGCTCCTCCTTCTTTATCGAACCCACGGCCGCCACAAATCTTTGCGACTTTTCCCACGGTTCCGGGTCGCTATGATAGCGCAAAACCGCATTAGGGAACCGCCATGGCCAGCGAATTGGTAGCCAACATCTCGACCGGGAAAATTGAGGGTGCCCTCTCGAACAGCATCTTGAGCTTCAAGGGCATTCCCTATGCCGCTCCGCCGGTGGGTTCGCGGCGTTTCAAGCCACCGGTGAGGCCCGGAGCCTGGTCAGGCGTCCGCACCACCACGCGTTTTGGCGCGCGTGCCATGCAGAGCGACGAAGCATTCAATCTCGCGCCGGCGATTCGCGCGGTCTTCACCGCGCCTGCAACAGAGCCGATGAACGAAGATTGCCTGTTCATCAATGTCTGGACGCCCGCCCTCGACGATGGCGGCAACCGACCGGTGATGGTGTGGCTGCATGGCGGCGCCTTCATCGCTGGTTCCGGTGCCTCGGATTGGTATGATGGCACAAACCTCGCGCGCAAAGGCAATGTCGTGGTGGTCACGCTGAACCATCGGCTTGGCGCGTTCGGCTATCTTTATCTCGGGGAATTGGGTGACGACGAGTATGCCCAATCTGGCAATGTCGGCATGCTCGACATTGTCGCCGCGCTCGAATGGGTGCGCGACAATGCCACGGCGTTTGGCGGCGATCCCGGCAACGTTACCATTTTTGGCGAGAGCGGCGGCGGCGCCAAGACCTGCATTCTCATGGCAATGCCGGCGGCGCAAGGCTTGTTTCACAAAGCCATAGTGCAAAGTGGCCCTAGCGTCGAGACCATGAACGCGGCGACCGCTACTGACACCGCGCGGCAGGTAATGCAAGAGCTCGGTGTCTCCTCAGTACGCGATCTGGTCACGACGCCGCCCGAGACATTATTGGCGACGCAGAATAACGTGTTGGCGCGGATCAGTGCCTTGTCGTTCGCCAATCGCCGCCGTCAGGGATTTAACCCAGTCATCGACGGCGTGGTTTTGCCCGGCGGACCGTTTGCGCCTGCGGCGCCGGCGATTTCCGCCGATGTGCCCCTGATGATCGGCACCAACAAGGACGAAATGAATTTGTTCTTTGGCATGGCGCCATGGACGGAAGGCCTGGCGGAAGACCGGCTCGCCGATGCCGCGCGGCCGTTTCTAGGTGATCGTACGGCAGCGATCGTCGCTGCTTATCGCGCGGCGGAGCAGAACGCGAGCCCGCGCGACGTCGTACTTCGCATTGCCACCGATCAGTCAATGCGAATGCCGTCGCTCACCATCGCCGATCGCAAGGTGGCGCTGCGCGCGGCGCCTACTTACGTCTATCTTTTCACTTGGGAGACGATGGTAGCGGAGGGCAAGCTTGGGTCCTGCCACGCGCTAGAAATCCCGTTCGTCTTCGACAACCTCGACAAGACAAGGCTCACCGGCGACGCGCCGACACGCGGCATGCTGGCGGAAGCGATGAGCCGCGCCTGGATCGAATTCGCCTACAAGGACAACCCCAACCATGGAGGGATTCCTTATTGGCCCGCTTATAACACGACCGAGCGTCCAACCATGATCTTCGACCTGCAGTGTCAGGTCGAAAACGACCCGCTCGGTGCCGAGCGAAGAGCCTGGGACACGCTGGGTCAGAAAACTGACTAGCAAAAAGAATGACGACAGTACTTGTTGCCGAGGAGAATACCGGGTTCCTCTGCGCGCGAAATGGCACCGGTGAAACGTACCCACACCGCCAAGCGGACGTCATTTCTTAAATCTGGATGGCAACAGACCTAATGTTGTAAATGCGCCATCGCCGCTAACGGGTAGCGTGTGCCAGCCGCGGCGCCAGGTGGGATTGCCGCATCGAGTTTCGCTACTTCTTCGACGCCGAGCTTAATGGACAGAGCGTCGAGATTTTCATCGAACCGTGCAGCGCGCTTGGCGCCCGGAATCGGCACCACATCGTTCCCTTGTGCCAGCAGCCACGCCAACGCGAGCTGTGCAGTGGTGCAGCCCTTGGCGCGTGCGATCGCCTCGATCTTGTCGACCAGTGTGCGATTATGCGCAAAATTCTCTTCCGCATAGCGCGGCATCATGCGCGCGGCCGGCGCATCTGAGACGGTCTTCACCGCGTCGGTGAGGAAGCCGCGCCCGAGCGGCGAATAAGCCACGAAACCAATGCCAAGCTCGCGCGTCACGCGTCGCGTCGCCTCGGCCTCAATGCGATAGAGGAGCGAGAATTCCGTCTGCACCGCTGCGATCGGATGCACTTTGTGGGCCCGGCGAATGGTTTCGGGCGCGGCCTCGCTCAAGCCAATGTTCCGCACCTTGCCTTGGGCCACGAGCTTTGCCATCGCGCCGACCGTGTCTTCGATCGGCGTGTTGGGATCGACACGGTGCTGGTAGTAGAGATCGATATAATCGACCCCAAGGCGCTTGAGGCTCGCGTCGCACGCGCTTTGTACATAGCGTGGGCTGCCATCAACGGCGAAGCCGGCAGCGCTGCGCTTCTGGCCGAACTTGGTGGCGAGTATTACCTCGTCGCGGCGCCCCTCAATGGCGCGCGCTATCAGTTCCTCGTTGTGGCCGTTGCCATAGACGTCGGCGCTGTCGAGCAGGTTTACCCCGCGCTCGAGCGCATGATGGATGAGGGCGATCGACGCTTCGTCGTCCGCGGCACCATAGATGCTCGACATGGACATGCAGCCGAGGCCGATCGCCGGGACCGTCAGGCTGCCCAGTTTGCGCTCCCCAATCGCCGCCATCAGCTGCTCCCGCGTTGAAAACTAATCATTTTATCCAATCCCAGTCGCCACGCGCCAGCGGCAAAAGGGAGGAGCTTCGACAACACGCTGGCTCGGAGACGATCGCCCCGGAGCTAGAGTTTGAGCCGGCGGCAACACACAAGCGGTTCGCGTCGGACAATAACCCTTGTCCCCATCCGCGAGATGTTCCAAGGGTGAACCACGAGGAGTGGTTAAACCATTGAAAAGACGATGGAAAAACCATTTATTCGGCGGCCAAACCCGACGACGGCATGTGACCCATCGATTTTCAGCCAGACATCAGCTTGCTTGGGCAAATTATTCCCACGGGCAGAGATGATCAATCGAACAACAATATCATGTCGGGAACCTTTTCTCATTAGCGGCATCCTACTGCTCGACAAGGAGGCGGGAATGTCTACAGGTGGTCCACATGCGCTCGGTAGGGACGGCCGTCTCGGCGACGCCGAGCTGGTCCGCCGCGCCCTTGCGCGCGACGACGACGCATTTCGCCTGATCATGAAGGCCAACAACCAACGCCTTTACCGGTTGGCTCGCAGTGTCGTCGGAAGCGCTTTCGAGGCTGAGGATGTACTACAGGAAGCCTACGTTCGCGCTTTTACCAATCTTGACAAGTTCCGCGGCGATTGCGCGCTCTCGAGCTGGCTTTCGCGCATCGTTATCAACGAGGCGCTCGGCCGCAGACGCAAGCGTCACCGGGAGAAAATCTTGGTCGAATTGGAAGCGCAAGCCGCCGAGGCTCAGATCCTCCAGTTTCCCATGAACGGGCGTGACGACCCAGAGCAGATGTTGGCGCGGCGTCAGATATTGCAACTTGTCGAGCGGGCCACTGACGGCCTTCCTTATGCCTTTCGAAGCGTCTTCATGGCGCGGGCTATCGAAGGCCTGAGCATCGAAGAGACCGCCGACCTGCTTGGCATCCGCCCCGAGACAGTCAAGACACGGCTGCATCGAGCGCGGAACCTGGTTCGCAAAGAGCTCGACGAGCAGGATAGGCCCTATGTTGATGGCTGCCTTCCCGTTTGCCGGCCCGCGCTGCGAGCGCCTTACCGAAATCGTCATGCTGCAACTCGATCTGTCCCTTTGACCTGGAACTTGCCCGTCTCGTTGGCCCGTATATTCGGGAACCTCGGGCGAGTGCGAAGCATCTAATCAGCACCGACAGAAGCGGCTCTCGGCGTCCGTCCCGAGCAAGGAGGTGCCATGTCCATCCGATCCTCACTCGCATTCGCAGCCATCGGCTTGTTCGTTATCGCGGCACCGGGAGTAGCTGCTGACAAGCCCACCGATCCACAGATTGCCCATATCGCTTACACAGCCGGTGTGATCGACATCGAAGCGGCCCATCAGGCGATCGCCAAGTCCAAGAACAAAGCGGTCGTCGGGTTCGCCAACGACATGCTGCGCGACCACCAAGAAGGGAACCGCCAAGCGCTCGAATTAGTCAAGAGATTGAACGTCACTCCGGAAGACAATGGCACTTCCAAGGCATTGACTCGAGCGGCCGCGCATGAGCGCGCCAAGCTAGCCAAACTGCACGGCGCCGCCTTCGATAAGGCCTATATCGACAACGAGGTCGCGTATCACAAACAGGTCAATAGCGCGTTGGAGACACTGCTGATCCCATCCGCCCAAAACCCTGACCTGAAGCAGCTGCTCCAATCCGGCTTGAAGATCTTTCAGGGGCATGAAATTTCACGCCGAGCATGTTGCCGCGGAGCTCAAATAGGGGCGGGGCAATGCGAACGGGACGACATCTGTCGTGCATGGTCATCGTGGTAACAATGGCTGCCGGTGCGATACCCGCATGGGCAGACACCGTCACAGTCACGATTGAGGGGCTCACTTTTGTTCCGGCAGAAATTCGCGCAAAGACCGGCGACACGATCGAATGGGTAAACAAGGATGCGTTCGTCCATACCGCGACGGTGAAGGACAGTTGGGAGGTGATGATCCCGCCCCACAAGTCGGCTAGCCGCATCATGCACCATGATGGCGCGGTAAACTATTTCTGCCGCTTCCATCCCAACATGAAGGGCCGCATCACCATCACAGCGCGATAAGGCTTTCCGGACTGTTGTTGGTCCGGCCTGAGGCGTGGATACGGTCGCACCGCAGATTTGCTGAATCCGACGCCCAGCAAGCGCCTTGTCGTCTCGCGCTGGGCCAGCCACGCCAAAACCGCGCTTCTCAGCTGGCGTCGATCATGGTCGAAGACACGAAAGCGCCAGCCCCAAATCGCATCGTCGGTTGGTGGGGAGGGTCGGAACGCCGGATGATAAGGCAATCGCTTATTACGTGTGAGCTGCACCGGGCTTAGCTATTGGTCGGGAACCGCCAGAACAAGCGCGGTTTCGTGTGGCAATGCAAGGAGCCGGTTCTAGCGGCTCTCATCATCGCCAAAATTCTGAAAAAATATATACGTATCAAACGGTTAATTGCCGAACGCACGCCAGGGCCTTTGTAACAAACATTTTATCCGACATCATTGGCCTGGATAGCGACGTCGGCGCTATGATTGCCCTGTGATGGCTCTTGGCCGTCCATTCGAGGTAAGTGTCATGCGCTTCGTTCTTCTGGCCGTTGCTTTATTCGTTCTCGCTGCATGCGCCCCACCAGTGCCGCCCCCCAACCAAAAGACCGCAAACAAATCGGATTTGTACCGCTTCATCGAGCCGACCAATGGCGCCGCTTATTCGCAAGGCTCTATCTACTACTACACAACGGGCGTCAATCCCGGCGCCTTCGGCCCCGCCGGTGGCGGGGGTATGTTCCGCAAGTAGTTCAGCCGATCTTGTCGAGCGCGCGTTCGATGCGACGCAGGCGGTCGCCAGGATCGATCGCGGCGGATGACAGGATTTCGAGGCGTGCATCTTCGAAGACATGAAATCTTGCCGCGACGGCGGCGGCGCCAGGACATAAGAGCGGCGTCACGCTCGTTCAAGAGAGCGACGATGTCGGGGCGATAAAGCCGTGTCAGTGCGCACAGCCAACGATTGATGGGCCAGCCGGGGCGCGCGAGTTCGATCGAGAAACAGTCGAGCATGCGGGCGACATCCTCCGCCGCATACCAGGTCTCGCCAGTCACCCAACGGTTGGTCGTGAAGAGCCGGATTGGCGTGCCCGCCTCATCCAGCGAGATAGCGATGATGTGGCTGAACTTGTCGTTGCCGTCGCCCTGGTTGGGCTGCGGCGCGGGCGGTGAAGGTGGATCGAGTGGCTGTGACGGCGCATCGGCGATAGCGAGTTCGGGCATCACCAGCGGGCGGGTTCCCGGCGGCATGCCACGGGGCCGCATAAAAGTGTGGAAATGGCCGTGCTCGCTCAAACGGTGACGCTGCGCCGGGTCGATGGTGTGACGATGATAAAAATATTGGGCATGGGTTGCAGCGTCATAGACATCGCCCGGCGGATAGTGTGCCCAATCGGCGAGCCCCTCGTCCGCGCGCTTGCCTACCAGTTGGTCGAACATGGTGTCTCCGGACTTAGCCAAGATTCGCTGCCAGTCGAGCAATTCGCGCCCGGCCTGTTGCATTGCCGTAAGTTCGGCGGGATTCAGCCGGTCAACATCCATACGCACACCCAACGCAAGCTAACGCGCGATCAGCAAAGTCCAGCTCAATGCATCGCGCATCGCCATGTGCAGCGCGCTATCGAAAGCTACCACGATCGCCGCGACGTCGTTCGTTGCCGGCCGCGCCGCTGCGGTCACGGTTCTCGTTCCGACAACCTTGCGGTCGTCGATGCGTACCAGAATCAGACCCAACTCGATGCGCACCATCGGCAAAGTGGTGTCGCCGAGATATTCGGCTTCGAAATGCCGCAGCTCGATCCGCAGTTCGAAATTGCCGCGTATCGCCAAAGTGTCCCGGCTCACCGCCGCGACACAGGCAGAACGTTGTAATAAGTCGACGAGCAGCGATTGGACCATCACCGGGGCCGGATCGGTCCAGGCGGCGCCGGCAAAATAATCGAAGCTGAGCTGATTGTGGCGCAGCGCAATGCGCACCGTGTCGAGGGCGTCGGATGAGGTCGGCCTTTCGATCAATAGTTGAAGCCTGGGCGCCGGGCGGCCGCAGGAAAAATCGGTGAGGGCCGTGAGGGTGTAGAGCGCGGCGGGCGGACCGCCACCCCCCAGCAAGCCACCGCATCCCGCCAGGCCGAGCGTCAGCGAGGCGATGACGGTCCGTCGAGAGATTGGTCTCATTTTGGTTGATATCCCTCATTGTGGTCACCGAACAGGAATCTTGACGGATTGCGTTCGAGTTCGTCGACGACCCGGCCGACTTTGGTGACGAGGTCGTTGAGATTGACCACCAGCTGTTCTATTTGTCTGACGCCCCGTTGCGAGAGATCGCGCAAACCCGGGCGCAAATCGGTAACCGTGCCGTCGACGTTGCCAACCAGTTTGTCGGTGTGGCCGATCAACTTGTCGACATGGCCAACGGCGGTATTGACGTGACCGACAGTCGTATCGACATGGTCAACGACACCACCGGCTTTCTGCACCACGCGATTGGCGGTGGTTGCCAGCTGGTCGATCTTTTTGGTGGCATCGGCGGTGTTGACCAAAATCTGTTCGACGTCGCCGCTGTGACTGGCTAGTACGGCGCTCAGCTTGCGGATGTTCTCAATGACCTCGTCAATCGCGACGCGGTTTTTACCGCCGAGTATGTCGTGAAGCTGATCTTCAATTGCCAGGAGTTTGTCGACAACCTCCGGCGCTTTGTCGAAAACGCTTTGCAGACCACCGGTCCGAGACGGGATGAGTGGGCCCTGGGGCTCGTATTCGTTGACGAAGGGCGGCGACGCGGGAGTGCCGCCGCTGATCTCGATATAGGACCCGCCCGTTAATCCCTGGGTTCCCAACGACGCGACGGCATCCTGGCAAATCTGCGTCGCCGGGTCGAGCGCGACCACCACGGTGACGTGATTGGGGTGCTCTTTGTCAATGACGATTTCGGTGACCTTGCCGACCGGGACGCCGTTGTAGCGCACGCTGGAATCCTTGGTCAGACCGGCTACCGAACCGGCGAAGCTCATGTGGAAGAACGCCTGCTTGGCATTGAACTGGCCGCCCAACACCCACAACATGACGCCCGCCGCGCCAAGCAACAGGATCACTACGAACGCGCCCACGGCGACATAATTGGCGCGTGTTTCCATCGCTGTTCCCGCTCCCCCGTTCCGACGCGTTACGCGGTCTTGCCGTTGAGCGCGGCGCGCCCCCGCGGCCCATTAAAGTAGGCTTGTAGCCACGGATGGGGATCGCGCATGAGTTCCGCTATAGTGCCAATTTTCAAGCGCTTGTCGACCAGAACGGCGATTCGGTCGCAAATCGCCGCCAGCAAATCGAGGTCGTGGGTCACCATAAACACGGTCAGCCCGAGGCTGCTCTTTAAATCAACGATCAACCGGTCGAAATCCTGCGCCGAAATCGGATCGAGGCCCGATGTCGGCTCGTCCAGAAACAAAAGTCCCGGATCGAGTGCCAAGGCGCGCGCCAATCCAGCGCGCTTGCGCATGCCTCCCGACAATTCGGCGGGATGCAGAGCAGCCGTTTCGGGCGCCAAGCCAACCAGTGACAATTTAAGTTGAGCGATCTCAACCAAAAGGTGGTGTGGCAGATCAAACTGTTCCTTCAGGGGTACATCGATGTTCTCCGCAACGGTCAGCGAGCTGAACAGGGCGCCGTCCTGGAACAGCACTCCCCAACGCGCCTCGAGCTTATGCCGTTCATGGTCATTGAGATCGGCAAGCCGCTGGCCGAACACTTCGACGCTGCCCGCGGCAGGGGTCATCAGACCGACAATGGTCCTTAGCAGCACGGACTTCCCGGCACCCGAGCCACCGACCACACCCAGCACTTCGCCGCGTCGGAGTTCGAGATCGATGCCGTCATGGATGGTGCGTTCGCCGATCCGTGTCACCAGACCGCTGACCCGAACCAGGGGTGCGTCGTGGCCGTTGCTTTGGGCGTTGGTCGGGAGGCGGTCAGACATTGAGCTCGGCGAACAGGACGGAGAAGAGGGAGTCGATCACGATCACCAGGAAGATTGATCGTACCACTGACATGGTCGTGAAGCGGCCGACGCTTTCAGCGCTCCGCTCGACGCTAAGCCCGGCATGGCAGCCGACCATGGCGATGACAAAGGCGAAGAAGGGCGCCTTGATCACGCCGAGCCAGAAGGTCAAAGGATAAAGCGCCGTTCTAAGCTGATCCAGGAATACTGGCGGCGTAATATCGAGCGTCAGCCAGCACATCATGCCGCCGCCGGCAATTCCGACAAAATTGGCGAAGAAGGTCAACAGCGGCAGCGAAATCAGCAGCCCGATCAGGCGCGGCATGACCAGTACCTCGACGGGGTCGAGTTCGAGCACACGCAGCGCGTCGACCTCCTCATTGACGCGCATGGCTCCGATTTCGGCGGTGAAGGCGCTTCCGGATCGGCCGGCCACGATGATCGCCGTGATGAGGCAACCCAATTCACGCAAGATACTGATGCCCAGCAAGTTTACTGTCAGGATCTGCGCCCCGAATTGCGCCAGTTGATCGGCACCCTGGTAGGCAATCACCACGCCGATCAAAAAATTCAGCATGCCAACAATCGGTAGTGCGGCCCAGCCATTGTGCTGCAACTGGGACAGGAGCGCCACGCCACGGACGCGCGACGGATGAACGATAAGGCGTGCCAGGGTGGTCATGATCTGACCGAAAAAAGCGAGGAGTTCGGTCGCCGTAGCGATGATGCGGAAAACCTGCGTCCCGAGGTGATCGAGCCATTCCGCGACATGGAAATGGCGATGGCGGCTGCGAGGGAGTGTGTCCTTGGCCGCGGCAGCCTGTTCGACATGCTCCAAGAGCGTGACGAGATGGCGCGGCACGTTTTCGAGCGATGCATTAAGCGAGCGCGCGGCGCGCAGGAGGAGGAAGGCGCCAACTGTGTCGAGTTCGTTAATGTTGGCGAGATCGAATCGGAACGCGCCAGGCGCTCCCCGTCGCAGCTCCGCCAAAACCTGGTCTAGCGCGGCGGCACTTTCCACCTGCCAATTGCCGCGCAAAGCGACCAGCGTGCTCCCGGGCACTTCGCGCCGTTCGAAGAAAATGCCTGGCTCTACCATGGGCTCAGTGTAACGATTTGTGCTATTCCGACAATCCGGTCTGGGTAAGCCGAGCCGAGTCCGAGGGAGTGCGGTCCGCGGAGTTTCGGCGTATCGCCCTTGTTGGCGTGCTTAGCCAAATCGCGCCTCGTTCCCAACGACGTGGGCCTGCGCGGTCGCCCCCTCTCCTTCTTAGCAAGCCGCCGGGGGCCGGTGCCCATACCCGCCGACCATCTATATCGACCCGTAGGTCCTTTGCCGCGCCACAAAATTCGCTAGAGTGCCGCTGGAGGTAGTCATGGACCTAAAAAGTCACATTCGCGGTGTGCCGGATTTTCCCCGGCCGGGAATATTGTTTTACGATATTTCGACCCTCCTGGCTCACGCTGAGGCATGGAAGACCACGGTGGAACGTCTCACTGCGGCGCTACGCCCGCATCGGCCGGAGCTGCTGGTGGGTATCGAATCGCGCGGATTTCTGGTCTCGGCACCGCTCGCCTATTGCCTAGGCTGTGGGTTCGTGATGGTCCGCAAAAAGGGCAAACTGCCCGGCCAAATCATCCCTCATACCTACGATCTCGAATACGGCACCGACACAATCGAAATCCAAGCCGATGCGGTAACACCCGGTCAGCGTGTCGTGATTGTGGATGACCTGCTGGCGACCGGCGGCACGCTCTCGGCCGCGATCCGTCTCGTCCACCTTGTCGGCGGTGAGGTCGCCGCTGCAGCCTGTATCATTGAACTTGCGTTTCTCAATGGCCGCAGCCGGCTCGATGTGCCATTCACATCAATCGTCAGCTACGATTCTTGACGGCAGCACACGCCGCCGCGACTGGGGAACCCGGAATCGACGCTGTTGGTGCTGGGTGGGTATTGACCGGGACTGGGCTCTCTGGACCGTTCGGTGGCGGCGCAGTCTTGACACTACAATCCAAGTACATCCTTCATGCCATAGAGGCCGGGCTTGCGATCGGGCTGGCCAAGCCAGAGGGCGGCCTTGATCGCCCCTTTGGCAAAGATTTGGCGCGACGCGGCGCGATGGCTGAGCTCAAGTCGCTCTCCGGCGCCAGCAAAGATCACCGTGTGATCGCCGGCAACATCGCCGCCGCGCAGCGCCGCGAAGCCGATCGTGGCTTCTCTGCGCCCGCCGGTAATGCCGTCGCGGCCGCGCACGCTGTTTTCTGCAAGGTCGACACCGCGTCCCGCGGCGGCCGCTTGGCCAAGCGCCAAGGCGGTACCGGATGGCGCGTCGACCTTGTGTTTGTGGTGCATCTCGACGATTTCGATATCCCATTCGGGACCGAGCCGCCGGGCCGCATCCTCCACCATCGCCACCAGCAACGTGATGCCGAGGCTGGTGTTGGGCGGCCACACGATTGGCACGATCTTCGCCGCAGCGCGCACCGCGTCGCCTTGTTCGGTGTCGAGGCCTGTGGTGCCGAGCAACAACGGTTTCTTGTTCTCGGCAGCCGAGCGTGCCGACACGATTGCCGCGTCCGGCGTCGAGAAATCGATCACGACGTTGGCGAGGCGAAACAGCAGCCTCGGATCATCACTGACGGGAACCCCGATGGTGCCGATGCCGGCCAGCTCACCGAGATCCCGGCCGAGGGCCGGATGGCCTTTGGCTTCGCTGCCGACGACCACGCGACAACCGGGCGCGCTCGACGCCTCGACCACAAGCATCCGCCCCATTCGCCCCGCGCAGCCGCTGATGCCGATGTCCAAGCTGGTCACGTGTTCCTGTCCCTGTCTTTGCGTCCCACACCGATTCGCACTAAATCAACGCCATGGCGCTGATCCGCTCCGTCGCAACCCTTGGCTCTTATACCATGATCAGCCGAGTGCTGGGTTTTGTGCGCGAGATATTGACCGCAAATTTTCTCGGCGCCAGCGCTGTCAGCGACGCATTCTTCGTCGCGCTGCGTCTGCCCAACATGTTCCGCAGCCTGTTTGCCGAGGGCGCGTTCAGCATTGCCTTCGTTCCCATTTTTGCGGGTAAGGTGGCGGTCGACGGCCCGGCCGAGGCGAAGCGATTCGCTGAAGAAGCACTAGCCATCTTGTTGGTGGCGCTGCTGCTTTTTCTGCTCTGCGGCGAGATTTTCACACCCTGGATCTTGGATGTGATCGCACCCGGCTTCCGCGCCGACCCGGAAAAATTCGCACTAGCGCGCGATCTGACCCGCATCATGTTTCCCTATCTGGTGTTCATCTCTCTCGTGGCGTTGCAAGGCG
Organism: uncultured Alphaproteobacteria bacterium; assembly: GCA_963804725.1. Classification (GTDB taxonomy): domain Bacteria; phylum Pseudomonadota; class Alphaproteobacteria; order ATCC43930; family CGMCC-115725; genus JAATGI01. The sequence goes on from CAWDRN010000001.1 coordinate 1,950,919, forward strand.
GGATCTTGAATTCGCTCGACCGTTTCGCCGCAGCGGCGATCACACCCGTGTTGTTGAACATATTTCTGATTGGTGCCCTCGTTGGCGTCCGGCCGTTGACCGGAGAAGCGCTGGCCTGGGCCGTGACCGCGTCAGGCATCGCCCAGTTCCTCTGGCTGATGGCGTCATGCTGGCACGCCGGCATGCCGCTGTCGCTTCCGGTGCCGCGCTTGACACCGGAGTTGCGACGGCTGTTGCGCATCATGCTGCCCGGCGTTTTCGGCGCCGGCGTGACACAAATCAACCTCTTGGTGTCGACTGCCATCGCTTCGCTGTTGCCGACCGGCTCGGTCTCGTTCCTCAATTACGCTGACCGTCTAAATCAGTTGCCATTGGCGGTGATCGGCATCGCGGTTGGGACCGCGATTTTACCGACGGTGTCGCGCCAGGTAAGGACCGGGGATGACCGGGCCGCCAACGACACACAGAATCGCGGCCTCGAACTGGCGTTGCTGCTGACGTTGCCGGCCGCGATCGCACTTGCGGTTGCGGCCCTACCCATCCTCATGGTGCTGTTCCAGCATGGTCAATTCTCGGTGACCGACGCGCGAGCCACGGCGCCGGCGCTCGCAGCCTATGCAGGTGGCCTCCCGGCATTTGTTCTCATCAAGGTAATGGCACCCGGCTTTTTCGCACGGCACGATACGCGCACACCCGTGGTCATCGGCGCGGTCACGGTGGCGATCAACGTCGCTCTTACCATCGGATTGGGCCTCGGCACCGGGCTCGCGCATGTTGGCGTTGCCATGGCTACCAGCATTGCCGGTTGGGTCAACGCGGTGGGGTTGAGCCTGACGCTGGCGCGGCGCGGCCATTTCCAACTCGATAGCGGCGCACGGCACCGATTGCCGCGGATATGTGCGGCCGCAATTGGCGCCGGCATGGTGCTGACGCTCCTCGAATATGCCCTCAATGGTGCGCTCGGCGGCGACCTACGCGAGCGGGGCGTCGCGCTGGCCGTCCTCTTAGGCGGCGGCATGGCGGCGTTCTTCCTGCTGGCCTTGGCATTTTCGGGCATCGACCGTGATGCATTGATGAGACGCCTCCGACGGCAGACGGCTTGACCCGCCGGGGTGGCACGGCGATAAAGCGCGCCATGCCACGCATCTTTTCGGGCATTCAGCCCACCGGAAATCTACATCTCGGCAACTATCTTGGTGCGATCCGGAATTGGGTGACGCTGCAGGCCGATTACGAATGCATCTTTTGCATCGTCGATCTCCATGCGCTCACCCTGCCGCAGGATCCCAGCGAGCTGCGCCATGCCACGCGAGAGGTCACCGCCGCCTATATCGCCGCAGGCATTGAGCCCGAACGCTGCATCATTTTTAACCAGAGCATGGTTCCGGCACATGCTCAGCTCGCCTGGCTGTTCGGCTGCATCACGCCGTTGGGCTGGCTCAACCGCATGACTCAGTTCAAAGACAAGGCCGGCAAGGATCGTGAGACCGCTGGGCTAGGGCTTTATTGCTATCCAGTGCTGATGGCGGCGGACATCCTCCTCTACCGAGCGACACATGTGCCCGTCGGCGAGGACCAGAAGCAGCATGTCGAGTTGGCGCGTGACATCGCTGGTGCCTTTAACCGGCGCTACAACACCGAGTTTTTCCCGGTGCCGGAACCGCAAATCTTCGGCACCGCGACCCGGGTGATGAGCCTGCGCGACGGCACCAAAAAAATGTCGAAGTCGGACGAATCCGATTTTTCACGCATCAACATGACGGACGATGCCGATACCATCGCGCTCAAGATTTGCCGGGCAAAGACCGATCCGCTGCCGATGCCGGCGACCGTCGAGGACGCCGAGACGCGTCCCGAGGCGGCCAATCTTCTCGGCATCTATGCCGCCCTCACCGACGAAACCATGGCAACCGTGGTGGCACACTTTGCCGGGCGCAATTTCTCCGACTTCAAGCCGGCGCTCGCGGAGCGCGCAGCAACGACCCTCGGACGCATCGGCGGCGAGATGAAGCGGATGCTAGCCGATCCGGCCTATATCGACGGGGTGTTGCGGCGCGGCGCCGAACGCGCGGAGGCGATCGCCGTCGAAAATTTGGACGTCGTCTTCGACATGATGGGGCTGCTGCGCCTCGGCCGCGGCCGCGACCGTTAAGGGCAGGCCTTCTTCATAATTGTCGGGGGATGACGCCAAGCGGCGGGACCTGACCAACCCTGGTCCCCCCGTGCGCACCTGCCGTGCCTCCATGCGGCGCCGGTCGCCGCGGCACTTGGGTTCCGTGTCAACGAGGCTTCCTCCGGGCAGAGCAGGGGGCAGGGTCCCTTGGCGCTCCGGCGCGGCGCCATCGAGCCCTTCCGGGAATTGCGAGCGCGACCGCGCTGTTAGTGGTGCACAGTCATTGCTAGAATGGCTATCGACCAAGAGCATTGCCAGGGAGAGCATGATGGGGGAAACCGAAACGGTGCAAACCGGCGGCAGGACGGCCGCCATCATTTATGTGCTCTATCTGGCTGGATTGGTGATCGGTATCACTCCGATCATTGGGCTGGTCATGGCCTATATCTACCGCGACGACGCTCCCTATTGGTTACGCACGCATTATCACTATCAGATTTGCACCTTCTGGATTGGACTGCTTTACCTTTTCGTCGGCACCGTTACGGCGTCCATATTTATCGGTTGGCTAATCTTGGTGTTTTGGCTGATCTGGTATCTCGTGCGTTGCGTCAGAGGTGTGAAGCTAGCAAGCGAAGGGAGGCCGGTGCCGAATCCGACGACCTGGTGGTTTTGACGGGGGCTTGTTGGTTCATCGCCGCCGCTTGAATTAAGGTCCCAATTCGCCCGTTATGGCGTTATGGACATTTACCTGCCCATCGCCGGCACATCGCAAAGCGTGGCGGTGCTATTGGTCCTGGGCGGCGCCGTCGGGTTTCTGTCCGGCCTATTTGGCGTCGGTGGCGGGTGGCTGATGACGCCTCTCCTGATTTTTATCGGCATCCCGCCGAGCTTCGCGGTTGCCGCGTCGGCCAATCAGATTGTCGGCAGCTCGGTGAGCGGAACGCTGGCGCAATGGCGGCGGGGTAACATCGACTTCAGCATGGGACTTGTTCTGCTGGCCGGTGGCCTGCTCGGATCGGGCCTTGGCGTTTGGTTATTTGCAATACTTCGTCGCATCGGTCAGATCGAGATCGCGATCAGCTTTGCCTATATTGTGATGCTCGGGATTCTCGGTGCATTCATGCTGCTCGAGAGCGTGCGCGCGATACTGTTTCCGCGCCCCGTGGCGCTGCGCAAGCTGCATCAGCACAATTGGACGCACGGCCTGCCTTTCAAAATGCGGTTTCGCCGCTCCAAACTCTATATCAGCGCGATCGTCCCGGGGGCCGTTGGGTTCGCGGGAGGCTTTCTGTCGGGCGTGCTGGGAGTTGGCGGCGGCTTTTTGATGGTGCCGGCGATGATCTATGTGCTCGATATGCCGGTCTCTCTGGTACCGGGCACCTCACTGTTTCAGATTATTTTTGTCGCGGCGGCCGTGACCATCCAGCAAGCGGTTGAGAACGGCACGGTCGATATCGTGTTAGCGCTGATGCTCGTGCTCGGTGGTGTGATTGGCGTCCACTTCGGACTACGCGTGGGATCGCGGCTCAAGGGCGAGCATTTTCGCGCTTTGCTCGGTATGTTGGTGCTGGCGGCGGCGGCAAAACTGGCGGCCGACCTCACCATCACGCCGCGTGATCTCTACTCCCTCGAGCTGCGCGTGCCATGACACCCTTGCTGGCGGCGCTGGCGGTGCTGGCTCTGGTGTTGGCTCCGCCAGCCGCACGCAGCGCCGAAGCGCTGAAAGCCGACCTCTCCGATCATCTCGTTGCCATCACTACCGGTTTTACCGGCACGAGCCTGGTTCTCTTCGGCACCCGGCAAGAGGCGGGCGAGGTCGTGATCGTGGTGCGTGGCCCGCTCAGCCGCGCGGTGGTGCGGCGACGACACCACGTCTTAGGGTTCTGGATCAATACCGAGCGCGCCACTTTCGACGATGTGCCGGCCTTTTACGCCATCATCAGCAATCTGCCGCTCGATCAGATCGCGCCTCAGCCGATCCTACGCCTCCACGCCATCGGGATCGAATATTTGCATCCTCCGCTCCACTCACCTCGCAGTCTGGGTGCCAAGCGCGAAGCGACTTTTCGCGAAGCCTTGGTCCGGCGCCAAGAGCAAAACGGTCGATTTTTCCAAAGCGTCGGAAAGATCGCGTTCATCGGCGAGCACCTGTTCCGCACCACACTGGCGTTTCCCTCGAATGTCCCGGTCGGCACCTACACGGTCGAGGTTTTCCTCTTTCGTGACGGTGAAATGATCGGACGAGAGACGGTGCCGCTAACAGTGACCGAGGCTGGGGTTGATTCCAATGTTGTGCAATTTGCGCAGAGCGAAGCATTGGCCTATGGCTTAATTGCGGTCGCGGCCACGGCAATGGCAGGATGGCTCGCGAGCCTACCTTTCCGCACCAGGTGACCCCGTTCGATGACAGCACTATCCGATCCCCAGCGCGTCTTCCTCGTCGTCGTTGACGACACCGAAGAAATGCATGTGGCACTGCGTTATGCCTGCCGGCGCGCCCGCCATACCGGCGGACGGGTGGCGCTGCTTCACGTGATCGAGCCGGCTGACCCACAACCTTTCCGTCAAGTTGCGGAGTTGATCTTGGCCGAACAGCGCGCCCAGGCCGAGGAACTCATGCAAAAAATGTCGTCAGAGGTGGTGGAACTCTCTGGACAACTCCCCGTCGTCCATCTGCGCAACGGCGACCGCGCTCACCAATTGCTCAATTTGATTGAAGAGGAGCCGGACATATCGATCTTGGTTCTGGCGGCCGGAACCGGCTCGGAAGGGCCGGGGCCACTGATCAGCCAGCTTGTTGGCGGTCTGTCAGGGCGGTTGCGGGTTCCGATTACCGTCGTACCGGGCGTACTCAGCGACGATGAAATAGACCTCTTGGCGTGAAGCTGGCGCTTCCGCTACTGTTAAGGGAGTTTATCCGCTATCTTTAACGCCGACCGGGAGGTTGGTTTCGTGACCGAAAGCGGCGTCAGCGACGCATCCGGGACCCGCACGGATGGCCGGAAGGGCTCCGAACCGTCGGAACTGGGGCCGCCTGCCGGAACAGCGACCCAAACCCGAGCGCCCGATCCTGCTTCGCAAACTACTGGCGACAACCATGACGGATTGCAGGAGCGCGGTCGTGGTCCGGCGCGCGCCCCCTTCCAGGAGTTTCGACGCGACGACAATGCGGTGCGTGAGCCGCCCAAGCAAGTGACGAACGCTGCAGACCGAACTAGGCAAGGAGTTGGCGCAACTGAAGTTGTGGCTATTCGCCAGCCGGTACTATCGCTGCTTTTCGTTCTGATACTGGTTTTGGCGCTGCTTGGTGCCGGCCTGCTTGCCTGGCAGCTTTCCCTCTTGCAAGGCCAAATGAACAACCTGCGCGCCACAGGTGCGCAAAACGCCAAGATCGCCGATGCCGCCGGCCGCCTGGCCGATGCGGCGACCCAGGCTAACGAGATCGCGGGCCAATCGTTGGCGAGCTCGACACGACCCTGGGTCGGCGTCGATGCTGTCGAAGCCGGCCCACTCGAAGCCGGGCAACCGCTCAACATCGACGTCCGGGTACGCAATTCCGGTCGGACGCCTTCAACCGACGTGCAGGGGCTCTTCCTGGTCTATATCTCGCCGCTCGACAATCCTCCTGCATTGCTCGCCGACCAATGCGCAAGCTGCGTGCGCAGCGTGGTGCTGCCGGATGGCGTCGTTTCTTACAAACTGTCCGTCCGCGAATTGGTAATGACAACCGATGAAGTCCAGCGCATCCGGGATGGCAAGGACACGATGTGGATCGTCGGCCGGCTTGACTACCACGACGGCGAGGGCGAGGCTCACACGACGCGATCCTGCCTTTACTACCGCAACAGTGGAATCGCTTCCTTCACCGCCTGCAGCAGCGGCAACTCCGCAAACTAAGGCGGGTTGCCAGCCAACTCACATGGGTGGTTTGACCCCATCTTTTTCCGCGACGATCGCCATTGCCATGTAGTTGCCGTCGGGATTCTTGCGCGCGAACATGACGACGTGAGCGCCGGGCTTAAGCAGACTTTGATCGCCGGGGATAAAGGCGATGATCGGGATTGACGGGCTGATGTCAATCTTTACCTCACCCATCTTTCCGGTGGCGCGGTCTTTGTAAGACATGGTGAAGACTTTGCCGTCCGACGAATTGACCATGCCGGCGACGGCGGCATTGGTCATTGTGCTGGTCGGTCCCTTATCCCACGGGTAATGGCCTTCGCCAGCGCCGCGCATCTGTTCGGGAAAGATATGGACTTCCGTCGCGTGCATCACGCCATCCTTGTCGGCCAGGGCGGTGATGCCGATAAATTCGTTCGGCTTGATGTCCGACAATTTACGGGCAACGACACCCGAGATGTTCGTCTTCGGACCCACGGCAACGGTCGCGGTGTCGCCGGCCTGGGTCTGGATGGTGGCCATGCCATTGTCGAACTTCTCGACAGTAGCTCGCAGCCGCGTCGGCGGGCCGGCGGGCGCCTGGTTCTGCTGCGCCAAAGACGGAAATGCCGTCAGCATCAATGCTGTCGCCAGCACCCATATGCCTGCTCTCGTCATTGCTTCCTCCCGTTGGGTGGTAGGTTCGGCCGGCTTGTACCATGAAGTCCCAGGGCGCGCCGCCCCGACGCGCGTCACATCTGCGTTACCCCACTTCGCTCCGCCAAACGGTCACGACTCGGCGGTTAGCCCGAAGATCTCGCGCGGCTCACGCACGCCGCGTAGCATGTGCTCGCCGAGGGACATGAGCCGGTCGGGCCGCGCCGCGGCGGCCGCGAATTCGGCAGATACCAGCACCGAGCGGCCGAGGGGCTCGCATAGTTTCTCGATGCGATCCACCTCGTTGACCGCGGGCCCAATCACGGTGAAGTCGAGCCGGTCTGCGGCGCCGATATTGCCATAGAGGACATCGCCCAAATGCAGCGCGAAATCGACCCTCGCCGCCGGCAACATCGTGTATTCGCGGCCGCTATTCATGGTGTCGAGTGCCTGCATAGCCTCCTCCGCCGCGTCGAGCGCAAGTTGGCAAATCTGCGCTCGATCGTCCGCGTCAAAGGTAAAGGTCGCAAGCATGCCGTCACCGATGAACTTCATTACCTGACCGCCGCGGCGGCGCAGCGGCGCGGTCAGCGTCTCGAACACTTCATCAAGAAGCCTCACCACGTTGAGGCCGGGTTCGCTGTCGGCGATGCCGGTAAAGCCGCGAATGTCTGCGTACCAGAGTATCGCGTGCATGCTTTCGACGGAGCCGCGCTCGATTGCGCCGGCGTGGACGCGGCGCCCCGCATCCTCCCCCAGATAGGCCGCCAGCAGACCCGAGGCGATGACATGGGAAGCTTCGGCTTTGATTGCCAATGCCAGCGCGGGCAGAGTCGATCTGGATCAAGGTCACATCGGCTTCGGTGAAACCGGCAGCTCCGTCGCTCGTGAAGGAGAAGAACACGCCGCTACCGGCCGATTGATTACTGTCGCCAAAGGAGAAGACTTGCGCGTAGTAGTCAGTGGCACCCGCCGCGTAAAATTCCTCGAGGATCGGGAAATCGCGTTCGTCAATGCCGGCCGCCAGGCGCCGTCGAATACGTGGGTCGGGTTCGCCTTGTTCGGCGCGGACGAGAAGGTGGCGCACGGGACTGGCATCGAATCCGGGTCCGGGTTCCGTGCGGCCCCGACGTTCGAATTGCTCTTCCTCAACGGTGGTGTGCTCACGCCGCCAGGTAAAGCCGTATCCCGACCATTGCGGATGGATCGTTCGCATCGCAGCGTAGCCGCGCCACAGCTTTACCCCCTCAGCCACAAGTTGGCGGCAGAAGCCATTGAACAATTGCTCGAGCGAACGGCCTTGCAGACCTTGACGCAATGCCCAGCGATGCAACTCAATGACGCGCTGGCCGACAACGTCATTGCCAAAAAGACTATCGAAGCCCCGATCCGGTGGCTGCGACTGTGGCAGAACGGTGGTTTCGCTGGGCATGCATTCTCACAGGTGGGAGATCAGCACGGTGCCGTCAACCATTTGCCCAAATCTCGACCTCTTTCTCGCGATCCACTAATCTCCATGCCGATGACCGAAGCGCGGCGCGGACAATTGCAGATGGTCGGTGCGGTCCTCCCCCAAATCGCCGGCAAGACATTGGGAAAACGGGGATTTGGCGAGGCGCAATTGGTCCAGCATTGGACCGAGATCGTCGGCGAGCGGCTAGCGAAGGAGGCAAGCCCCCTAAAGCTCAACTTTCCGCGAGGCGGCCGCCGCGACGGGACCCTGAGATTGCGGGTGGCACCGGGAATCGCAGTGGAAATCCAGCACTGCGAACCACTCCTGCTTGAGCGTATCAATGGTTTTTTTGGCTACCGTGTTGTGGCAAGGCTCAGCCTGCAGCAGACCGGGCCGGCGCCAAGCGACCGGGTGCCGCGACGTCGCCCGCTCAGCGAGGCGGAGGCCGCAGAACTCGAACGGCGAGTCGGAACCGTCGCCGACATTGGCCTGCGGTCGGCGCTCAGACGTCTGGGCGCGGCCATCCTGTCGACAAGCGAAAATGACTAGCCATCGACCAAAATAGGTCATAGCATCAACATCTAGTGGCTCGGAGATCGATATGCCTAAGATATTGTCGGTTGCAGCGCTACTTTGCGTTGCGGTGGTAGGCGTGAGGGTACCTGCCGCGCTCGCCGACGACAAGTCGCCCAAGGTGACCGCGGCGGATCGCGTCCTCGGCAAGAGTGACGCGCCCGTGACAATCATCGAATATGCCTCGCTCACTTGCCCTCATTGTGCGGCATTCGAGCAGGAGAAACTGCCCCTCATCCGCAAGGACTGGATCGACACGGGCAAGGTCAAGCTGGTCTATCGCGATTTTCCGCTCGACGGCGCGGCGCTGCTGGCCGCTACCGTCGCCCGCTGCGCCCCGGCGGACCGCTATTTTGGCTTTGTCGGGTCTTTATTCGAGAGCCAGAGCCGCTGGGTACTGGCGCAGGATCCGGTCGACGCACTGAAACGCGTGGTACGGCTCGGCGGGATGGACGGCGCCGCGGTCGACAAGTGTCGCGCCGACACCAAACTGCAGGAGGCGATCGTGGCTGGCGCGGAAGAGGCCAAGAACGATTACAGTGTCGAATTCCACCCCCACTTTTTTCATCCTGGGGCCTAACGGTACCAGCACCAGATTGGTCGGCGATCTGCCTTATGCCGACTTTGCCAAGGCGCTGGGCGACGCGATGCCGAAGAGCTGACGGGTCCTGCCATTGCAGTTCTCCAAACTAAAGCTGAGCGGTTTTAAGACCTTCGTCGACACGACTGAATTGGCGATCGAGCCCGGGTTGACCGGCGTGGTGGGTCCCAATGGTTGCGGTAAATCCAATCTGGTCGAGGCGCTCCGTTGGGCCATGGGCGAGACTTCCGCCAAGCGCATGCGCGGCGGCGAAATGGACGATGTCATCTTCGCTGGCACCGCGTCCCGCCCGGCGCGCAACATCGCCGAGGTGACGCTGCTCCTGGACAATCACCGGCGTCGTGCATTGGGCGCCTACGCCGCGGAAGACGAGATCGAAGTCACGCGCCGCATCGAGCGCGGCTCGGGCTCCGGCTATCGCATCAACCATCATGAAGTTCGCGCGCGCGACGTGCAGTTGCTGTTCGCCGACGCTGCCTCGGGCGCGCATTCCGCGGCGATGGTTGGGCAGGGCCGCGTTGCCGCCGTCATCAACGACAAGCCGGTCGAACGGCGTGCCATCCTGGAGGAAGCTGCGGGCGTGGCCGGGCTCCATGCCCGCCGTCACGAAGCCGAACTGCGGCTGAAAGCTGCCGAGGCCAATCTCGCACGACTCGATGACGTTATCGCGACGATGGCGACTCAACTCGATGGGCTACGCAAACAGGCGAAGCAAGCGCAGCGTTATCGCCGGATTGCAGAGCGAATTCGCCGACTTGAGGCGGTGGTGCTGCATCGTCATTGGCAAACGGCCACGCTGTCGCTCGCAGGAGCGCAGGCGCGGCTCGATGCCGCCGAGCGTTCGGTCGCCGACTGCACGCAAACGTCGCTTGCGACGGCACGCGTCCGCGAGGAAGCGGCCGAGGCCTTGCCCAACTCCGCCATGCCGAAGCCTCGGCAGCGGCAGAACTGCAACGCCTCGCGCTGGCAATGCAGGCTTACGACGAGGAAGAGCGGCGCTGCGCGGCGGCACGGCTCACATCCCAAGAGCGGCTGACGCAACTTGCGTCCGACCGCGCGCGCGAGGACGAGCTCATCGCCGATGCCGAGGCCGCGATCGAGAACCTTGCCAGCGAGCGCGACCGGCTCCGTGCGGCGCAAGCGCTGGAAGTCGAAGCTGAAACCGAAGCTGTGGCGTCTTTGTCGCAGGCCAACCAACAGGTCAATGCGCTTGAAGCCGAGCTAAACGAGCGAACGCGGACCTTGATGGACGAAGAGGGGCGCCGTCGCGCCTGGCAAAGGGAGGTCGCAGCCGCCGCCGAGCAGCGTGGCCAGTTGCTGGCACGGCAAGCCGAATTGCGCCCGCAATCCGCCGCGCTCGACATCGAAGCCGCGGCGATGCCCCCCCGAGCCGATGTCGAAGGAGCGCATGCCGCGGCCGATGATCGAGTTCAGCGCGGCGGGCGCAGCGGTCGAGATGGCGGCCGACGCCTTGCGCGAGGCCGAAGCCGAGGCGGTGACGGCACGTGCGCCCTGGCAGGAGGCGCTCGCTCGGCGCACGAGGATCGAGGCTGAAATTGCCGCGCTCGATGAACTGCTCGCCGCCATGGCCGACAAGAGCGGCGCACCGGTATTGGACGCGGTGGCCGTGCAGGTCGGCTACGAGGCCGCGCTCGGCGCCGCGCTTGGCGACGATCTGACCGCGCCGGTCAAGACCGGCGTCGCGGTCCATTGGCACGAGCTGCCGCCCTATACTTACGATTTGGCACTACCGGACGATGCCCAGCCATTGGCAAATTTCGTCACCGCACCGGCCGTGCTGAAGCGGCGTCTCTCACAGGTCGGGGTGGTTGCCAACGCCGAGAGCGCAGCGCGTTGGCAAAGCGCGCTGGCACCCGGACAACGATTGGTAACACGGGATGGCGGCTGTTGGCGCTGGGACGGGCTGCGGCGCGCACCCGGCACGCCCAGTGCCGCCGCCCAACGTCTGAAGCAGCGCAACCGGATCGCCGATCTCAAGCAGGAGAAGTCGAAGTCGGATGGCGAAGTCGCGGCTTTCGCCGAGCGCTTTGGCGCGGCGCAGCGCGCGTTCGACGCGGCGGGTGCAGCTGAGCGAGCCGGCCGTGAGGCGATGCGCCAGGCACTCGCGGTGTTGGCCGATGCGCAGAAAACCGACGCCGAGTACCGCGAGAGCGAAGCAACGCTCGCGGCGCGGCGCACTGCCCTACAAGAAAATGAAGCGCAGCTCGCCATTCGCTTGGACGAGACTACGACGCGCGAGAGAGAAGCCCGTGCCGCAATCGCGACCATACCCGCAACCGGCGCACCATCAGGACGCGATCGCAGCGCTGCAGTCGTCGCTGTCGATCCAGCGGGGTATCGAAGCCGAGGCACGCGCGACCCATGACCGTCTCAAGCACGATGCGGCGCAGCGCGGCGAACGCCTGACAACCGTCCTGCACGAGGCGGCTTCGTGGAACGGCCGTGCCACGGCGGCAAAGCTTCAGCGCCAACGCATCGCCGACCGCGAGGCTGTATTGCTGGCGGGCCTTGAGCAACTCGAGCGCCGACCGGTCGAAATCGCAGCAGAGCGCGAACGCCTCGCCGCGAGCATTACCGCCTCGACCGCGCGGCGCAGCGCGGCCGGCGACGCGTTGGCCGAAGGTGAAACCCGGCTTAGAGAGGCCGAAGCGGCGGCGAAGGATGCCGCTTCGGCACTGGCATCTGCTCGCGAGGAGCGGGTCGGCGTCGAGGCCGACCGCAACCATGCTAGCGAGCATCGGACCGAGGTCGAAGTGCGCGTGGCCGAGCGGCTCGGCTGCAACCCGGCGGAAATTCTCGACAGCGCCAACATCGATCGAGATGACGAACTGCCTGAGCTGACGGAAGCGGAAGGCCGGCTCGAACAGCTGTCGCGCGAGCGCGACAATATGGGGCCGGTCAACCTTGTCGCCGACACCGAAGCGACTGAAATCGAGGCGCGCTACGACGGACTAGCGCACGAACGCGAGGATCTGACGGCCGCGATCGCGCGGCTGCGCCACGGAATCAGCGCCCTCAACCGCGAAGGCCGCGATCGTATGTCGGCGGCATTCGCGATGGTCAATGAACACTTCGGCAAACTATTCGAACAATTGTTCGGCGGTGGTCGAGCGTTGCTGAGGCTGGACCGAGTTGCGCCGGAACCTGCTCCGGGCGAAGAGGGGTCCGAAACCGATCCGGCGGCGAGTAACGGCGCCGTCGATCCGCTTGAGGCAGGGCTTGAAATTCTCGCCAGCCCGCCAGGCAAAAAGCTGCAGGCGATTTCGCTATTGTCCGGCGGCGAGCAGGCGCTAACGGCTTTGGCACTGATCTTCGCCGTGTTTTTGACCAATCCCGCGCCGGTTTGCTTGCTTGACGAGGTGGACGCGCCGCTCGACGATGCCAATGTTGACCGGTTTTGCGACCTCGTGGCCGAGATCGCGGATCAGGCCGACACACGATTTATCATCATTACCCACCATCGCTTGACGATGGCGCGAATGGATCGGCTCTACGGCGTCACGATGGCGGAGCAGGGCGTCTCACAACTCGTCTCCGTCGACCTGCAACGGGCGGCGGAGTTGCGCCAGACCGCGTAGGCTTCATCCGACGGCGGCAACGCGCTCCAACTGGGTCTCGTATAGACTACTGAGGAAACTCTCGCGCCACGTCGTTACCGTGTTGTCGCTGACGACATCCATCATATGCCGCCAGCGCATTTGGCGTTCGTCGAGCGACATGCGCAACCCGCGATGGATCGCCGAGGCGATATCGTCGGCATCGTAGGGATTGACCAGGAGCGCGGCCTTCAGCTCATTGGCAGCACCGGCGAAGCGCGACAGCACCAATACGCCCGGATCTTCGGGATCCTGTGCGGCAACATATTCCTTGGCGACAAGATTCATGCCGTCACGCAGCGGCGTCACCAAGCCGATCCGCGCCGCCCGGAAAAATCCTGCCAGCACCAGTCTCGAGAAGGCCCTATTGACGTAGCGCAACGGCGTCCAATCATACTCGGCAAACTTGCCGTTGATGGCCCCTACCGCCGCTTCGAGGTCGCGGCGCAGCGCCTTGTATTCGGCGACGTCGGAACGTGAATGCGGCGCAATTTGCAAGAAGCTTACCTGGTTGCGATGTTCTGGATGATCCGTCAGAAGAGCGTCGATCGCTTCGAAGCGGTTGGGAATCCCCTTGCTGTAATCGAGTCGATCGACGCCGATAATCAGTGCCCTCCCCGAAAGACTTTCCTTGAGTTGGGTCGTGTGGCGAGAGCGGGCGGTCCGGCGGGCATACTTGGCGAAGCGTTCGGTGTCGATGCCAATCGGGAACACCCCCGCATTGCCGTGGCGTTCGCCCAAAACAAACGCGCCGCCGCCATAACAGCGGCCGCGCGTCAGTTCAATCACCGAATCCTGGAACGCATGAAGCAATTCTTCGGTCTGGAAGCCGACGAGATCGTAGGCGGCGAAACTGTGCAGCAACAGAGCGTGGCGCGGCAAGGTTTCGAGCAGTTGGCGGGGCGGGAATGGCGTGTGAAGGAAAAAGCCGATCTGGTTGTTCACGCCGAGCTTCCGCAGCTCGTCGCCAAATGGGATCAAATGATAGTCATGAACCCAGATGACATCATCGGGCCCGATCATGGGTGCCAATATGGCGGCCATCCGCGCGTTCACCCGGAGATAGCCGTCGAACGCGGCGCGCGAAAATTTAATCAGACCAATTTGATTGTGGAACAGCGGCCAGAGGGTGCCATTCGCGTAGCCGATATAATAATCTTGATAATCCTCGGTCTTAAGATCGACCGTTACATACGTGACGTTGGCGGATTCTGCGATGCGAGGCTCCATTGTCGCCTCGTCCTTGGTGTGGCCGCTCCAGCCAAACCACAAACCGCCGTAATGGTCGAGGGCCTCATACATTGCCACGGCCAGCCCGCCGGCGCGGACGCCGCCTTCGCTGGGATACGCCACACGATTAGAAACGATGATGAGCCGCGACACGGACACTCCTATTTTGAGACCGTCTCTAAAGGTTCCAGTCCATACCTATTCAAATTGACCCGGGGCTAGGTTCGATTGGGGGACCAGACTAATCGGGATAAGGCACTGCGCTCTAGCCATAGTAACGCGCCAAGCGGGCGATCCATTCCCGCACTGCGGCAGGAGAATCGAGGGAATAGTGAGCAGCGCTTCCCCTGCGTTCACCGACCCGAATGGAAAGCCCGCCCCGTTGGTTGACTGTGGCAAAGCCCGCCTCGTCGGTGCGATCGTCGCCCACAAACACCGGGACGCGCGCGACAAAAGGCGGCTGGGTCATGAACCAGGCGACGGCAACACCCTTGGAAACGGACCGGGGTTTGATGTCGACGCCCATTTTTGACGACAGCGCCTCCAATTGAGCGCAACCTGCGATCAGGGTGTCCGCCATCGTCGCAACCGCGTCGGCGAGCGCCGGTGCCAGGCGATAGTGGATCGCCACGCTGTTGCCCTTGTCCTCGATTAGAACACCGGGGTGGCGCGCAGCAAATTGTTTCAACGGCGTGACGATGGCGCGCAATGCCGGGAGAGGTGTAATCACCAGCGTTTGACGGTCAGTCCGTGCCTCGGCGCCATGCTGTCCCGATGCCGGTAGCACGAGCGGATTGAACAAGGCGTCGATGCTGCTGAGCGACCGGCCGCTGACAAGTGCGACGGCGCCCAGCGCTGAATGGAGTATTGCCAAATCCTCACGCAGGGCCGCGGGCACGATTACCGCGTCAGGCGTCGGCGCGAGTTCGATCAGCGTGCCGTCGATATCGAAGAACAACGCCCAATCGGGCCGCGGTGCCGGCAGGTCCATGGTCCTCGCCTTCTCCAACCAGCGGCGATCATTGAGAACGCCGTGCTATTGGCCACAACATCGCCCTTCTTAATCCCTCGTACCGAGAAGTGCGAGAAACCGATATTACGCGGCCGTTCGGTCGAAGTGAGCGTTGCCGGCGATGACGGTCCCCGCGGCGAAGCCCGCAAAACACTGCATCAGCGCCCGGCCAGTCCTGCCGGATGTTCACCAATCGGAATTGCTCTATGGCCGCCGACCCGGGACGGGCGCTCGCCCGGGCTCCGTGGCGGAGAACGGTGACTTGGCTTTCGCACCGGGCGCAACCGCCGTCAACCCGTGCTCTAGAACACCCGAGTGGCGCGGTTCCGCGGGTAAGCCATTGAAACTGGCGGGGCGGGCGGGGCGGCCGTGCGTCGCGCTCGGACGATCAACGTGGTCCTGTCGGAGCGATGGGCCAGGTCGGCAGCAAGGCGGCCGCAATCCTCTTGCGCCGGACGGCGCCGGCACGGAGCAGGCTGAAAGCGTGACCTGCCGTGCCCTCACGTTGCTGCCGTCAGTGCCGTTCCCCCTGGGCTGCTTCGGCGTCGACGGCCTTGCCGAAATTCGCAGTCCCGACTTATGCTTCAATGATGAGCGTTGAACTCAATCATATTATTGTCCCGGCCAAGGATAAGTGGGAGTCGGCGAGGTTTCTCGGACGGATCCTAGGCGTCGAAGCAGGGCCGGAATGGGCACACTTTGTGCCGGTGCGTGTCGGCCGGGTTACCATCGATTTTGACAATGCCACGAAGTTTTCCCAGCATCATTGCGCCTTCCTTCTCAGCGAGATGGAGTTTGATGCGGCGCTCGATCGGATCAAAAAGGCGGGAATCGAATTCTTCGCCGAGTTCGACCGCACCGGGCCGCGTGAGATCAATCGCAACTACGGCGGCCGCGGCCTCTATTTCGACGATCCGAGTGGGCACCTATTCGAACTCATCACGCGGCCTTATGGCGACGTGCCGGAGCAATGGATCGACGGTAAAGCGGTACGGGCTACAGGCGGTTGATCAGAAACCAGAAATCTTCGCCTGGGGCTTTGAGCATGTGGACGCGAACGATCGGCTCGCTGAAGCGGGTAAACACGTAATCGAACTGGGTGTCGACCGTCCCCTTGGCGAGGCCTTCCTTGAATTTGCCGTAGAATTTCGCAGTATTGGTGCATGGCGCAAGGTCGCGAAACCAGTCGCGGCCAATGACATGCTGCTGGCGCATGCCGGAATAGAGGCTCTCGGCACGATTGTAGGCCAAAACGCGGCCTTCCAAATCGAGGCGAATAATGCCAAAACTCAGCAAGTCAAACTCGATGGGTGACATGAGGTCGAGCAGCTCAGTGTCACTATCCCCGAAGCGGAAAGCCGTGATCGTTGTGTTCATGGCAATGATTGTGCCATGCACTTCTTAAGAGTTTATGAATTTTAGGTTTGTCGCGTGCTTTGGCTTCAAATTTGCTGCCAGCGCTAATCTTTGTCGGCGCTAAGCGGACAAGCTCCGGAACCGGGGAGGACGCAATGTGGAACGATTTCCGCGCCTTTATTATGCGCGGCAACGTGGTCGATCTCGCCATCGGCGTCATCATCGGCGCGGCGTTCGGCAAAATCGTGAGCTCGCTCGTCAGCGACGTCATCATGCCGCCGATCGGTCTGCTTTTGGGCGAGGTCGACTTCTCCAGCATCTTCATAACGCTGTCGTCGCACCACTATGACTCGATCGCGGCGGCAAAGTCGGCAGGTGCGCCCACGATCAATATCGGCGTCTTTATCAACGCCGTCATCGACTTCGTCATTGTCGCTTTCATCGTGTTCCTGGTGATGCGGTACGTTAACAAGATGTTACCAAAACCGGCACCGCCCGCCGTGACGACGAAGGACTGCCCCTATTGCATTTCCGCAATCCCACTTGCCGCGACGCGATGCCCGAACTGCACATCCGAATTACCGGCAAAATAATGCGCTAGCAGCGCGGCGCGCCGCAGCCTTTGCGATCGGCGTCGCCGCCATCGGCGCGAGGGCCCGCAACGCATTGGCAGGCGATGCTGCGCGGCGGGCGGCGGCAGCGCCGACGCCGATGATGGCGAACGGCCCTTCCCCCTTTGAGGGGCTCGCTGCGCTGTGCTCACCATCGATGCCAATTGGTCGCGCGGTACCGCGATGGGCACCGTCTTCGCGGTGCCTGGCTACCCGGGCCGACCCTGATCGATGTCGAAGGGGAACCGCCGCGCTCCCTCCTTCATGCGCCAGCACGCAGAAACCACCTCAGCCTTAATCTGTTTTTCGTGCGCGCGCGGCGAGGCGGGCCTCGATTGCGTCCCACACCAGCACCTCGAGTTTGACGCCGTCGAGACGGTTGATTTCCTGAATGCCCGTGGGTGAGGTGACATTGATCTCGGTGAGATAGTCGCCGATGACGTCGACGCCGACGAACACGAGACCTTGCTCCGCCAAAGTGGGGCCGATGATGGCGCAAATGTCGCGCTCACGCATCGTCAATGTCGTCTTGTCGGCGCGACCGCCGACATGAAGGTTGGCGCGGGCCTCGCCCTGCGGCGGTACGCGCAGCACCGCGCCGACGGGCTTGCCCTCGACCAGGATGATGCGTTTGTCGCCTTGACGGATCTCCGGCAAATAGCGCTGCACGATGATGGGTTCGCGGCTCATGGTGGTAAACATCTCGAGCAGCGCATTGAGATTGTCGTCGTCGCTGCGGAGGTGGAACACGCCCGCCCCGCCATTACCGAAGAGCGGCTTAAGAATGATCTCGCCGTGCTGGGCCCGAAATTCGGCGACCGCCTGGCGATCGCTGGTAATAAGGGTCGGCGGCATCAGCCCGTCGAAATGCGTTGCAAACAATTTTTCCGGCGCGTTTCGCACACTGACCGGATCGTTGACGATGAGCACCTCGTCGCGCAAATGCTCGAGGAGATGTGTGGCCGTGATGTAGGCCATGTCGAATGGCGGATCCTGGCGCATCAGAATGACATCCATCGTCCTGAGGTCGAGGTTCTCGGGTGCGCCGTAGCTGAAATGATTGCCCAGTTCGTGCTTCACCCGCACCGGACGCGCCCTGGCGCTGAGACTGCGGTTACGCAGCGATAATTGCGGTGGCAGATAATGGTAGAGCGCGTGGCCGCGCGTCTGCGCCTCCAATTGGAGGGCGAAGGTGGAATCGCCCTCAATATGGAGGCTCTCCATCGGGTCCATTTGAAAGGCAACGGCCAAACTCATACAATTCCCCATCCGACCCGACGCCTTGTCAGGGCAACGGCTCGGACTTGATCGTGCCTCCATCCGGGGGCGTTGAATAGGGCGCCTCGTGGTCCGTGGGCGCGGCTTGATCGGCATCTTCCTCGGGCGGCATCGCCTGTTCCTCCCCGGGACCGTTAACGTCGGCGGCGGCGAGAACGCGCACCAAAGGTGTTACCTGGCGGACGCCGGCGATGTTACGGGCATGACCGACGACCCGGTCGAGCTCCGGCTCGGTGCGGGCGAAGCCGAGTATGTAGGTCACCCCGTCCGTGGTCTTGATCGTGTAGTTGATCGATTTGATGTCGACATCCGCGACCAGCTCACCGCGCAGCTGCGTGGTGATCCACGTGTCGCGTGCATCGCCAATGAAATGCGTGTCCGGGCCGACCTCCACTTCATCGAAGACGCGTCGCACACCCTTGACATTCTGCGCGCGCCGCACCGCTTCCTCCTTCCAGCGCTGGTCCGGAACGCGGCCTGTAACCAGCACCTGGCCGTCGAACACGGTGGCGTCGAGTTGGTGCGCCAGCTCTTGATCGTAGGCGCCCCAGGAGGCCTGGACCGCGGCCTTGATACCGTAGTCTCGGATCTGTTGCTCCGGCGACAGATCTTCGGCGATTACTGAATAGCCGGCGACGGCGCCGCCGCCGGCGGCCACAATGCACCCGGACAACGCTGTACCCGTGGCGAGCAGCGCAGCAAAGACCGCGGCGATCGCGGCATGAGAAGCAGTTCGCGGCACCAGTATCTCCCAATCAAGAGGGCGCCACTGATGGCCCGAGTTCGCGCCAGCGCGCAAGGGCACCGCTGGGCGATTCGAGGCTGACCGCGCCGCCCCGCGCAGTGGCGCGGCATCCCCAATGGACGCTCGCCAACAGCGGAGAGCGCCCGGCCCGCTGGTGATGTGGGCTGGCCAGAGACTTCCATTCGGTGATGATGCTCGCGAGTCGCACCGACCGCTGTCCGCCTCGGCCGGTTGTCGCCATTGTCCGCCAGAATCCCGAACTGCCGCTCCGCGATTACCGCCCCCGGTACGTCGCCGGCTTAAGAAGGTCCGCGTGGCTCGCGCTTTAGGGCCAAGGCCCGCGCATAAATCTGCCGCCGAGGCAGACCGGTGGCTGCGGCGACGATCGCTGCCGCTTCACGAACGCTTGCACTTTGCAGCGCCACGCGGAGCCGGCCCTCGACCTCACCCGCATCTGCCGCCGGCGCCGGCAGGGGCGGGGAGACGACCACCACCATCTCGCCTCTTGGCGCACCGGCAGCGGCGTAATGTCGGGCGAGAGCGCGCAGATTGTCGCGCCGCACTTCCTCATACAACTTCGTCAATTCGCGCGCCACCGCTGCCGGCCGGTCGCCCAGAACGTCGGCGGCATCGCCGAGTGAAGCCGCCAGGCGCGGCCCGGTCTCGAACCAGATGAGTGTGGCCGGCACCGATGTCAGCTCGGCCAGCGCCGCACGCCGCGCCGCCGCCTTAGCCGGCAGGAACCCCGCGAACAGGAACCGGTTGGGCGGCAGCCCGGACAGAATCAGCGCCGTCAACACGGCCGAGGCCCCGGGTAGACTGGTAACCGGCAAGCCTTCCGCTACCGCCTCGCGCACCAGCCGATACCCAGGGTCGGAAATCAACGGCGTACCGGCGTCGCTCACCAGGGCAATCACCTCGCCGGCACGCAACCGTTCAAGCAGTAGCGGACGCATCCGTTCGGCATTGTGCTCGTGGTAGGGCACCAGCGGCACGCGAATGCCATGAAGCGTCAGTAGCCTTGCCGTGACGCGGGTGTCTTCGCAGGCGACGGCGTCGACGCGGCCCAAGAGATCGCGGGCGCGTAAGGTCAGGTCCTGGGCATGGCCGATCGGCGTCGCAACCAAATAGAGCCCGGGAGCGACTTTCGCCTCGAAATGTTTACTTCCCCGGGTGCGCTGGTTAGGCTCGCCGCGCGATCGGTTCGCGAGGGAGGTCGTCTTTGGTTCGTATTCGCTCAATTCCTTCGCGTCCGCGCCCCATCTGGCTCGCTGTTGCTATCTTGTTTAGCGCGACGGTCGGCGCCTGCATGACGAACGTAACGGCACCGGAGCCCACGCCGCAAGCACAGTCGTTCGCACCGCCGCCACCGCCGCCGCCAACACCGGGCCCGGAAGCGGTGCAGCTTCCGCCGCTACCGCCCGGCAGTAAGGTCCCGGTGGCGTTGCTACTGCCGTTGACTGGCCCGAGCGCTGCGCTCGGCCAAGGCATGCTCGACGCTGCCTTGATGGCTATCTACGATGCCGGGGCCGATCAGGTACGATTGATGCCGCACGATACGGGTGCTGGTCCACGGGCGGCTGCCGATGGCGCGCGTGCTGCCATCGGGGACGGTGCGCGGCTAATCATCGGCCCGTTGCTGGCGGCTGATGTCGAGGCGGTGAAGCCGGTCGCGCAGGCCGCTAATGTGCCGGTGCTCGCGTTCTCGACCACTGCCAGCATCGCCGGCGCCAGCGTTTACCTTTTAAGCTTCCAACCGCGCCAAGAGATCGCAAGGGTCGTCGCCTTTGCCCATGCGAAGGGCGTCAACCGGTTCGCAGTGCTGGCGCCGCGCACGGCCTATGGCCAGCTCGCCACCGCCGCGATGCAGGAAGCGGTGGCGGCGAATCAGTCGCAGCTGATCGTCAGCGGCGACTATGAGGCAAACCTGTCGAGCCTCAACGACGCGGTGCGGCGCTTCGCGCATCAAGGCACGAACTACGACGCTCTATTGCTGCCCGATGGCGGCACCCGGCTCAAGGCGCTGGCGCCGTATCTCGCCTATAACAATATCGACACCGACAAGAATTCATCTACTCGGCACCGGCCTTTGGGACGATGCTAGCCTGGGTGGTGAGGCAACCCTCGTCCATGGTTGGTATGCGGCACCTGACCCGGAGGGACGGCGCAGCTTCGAGCGCCGCTTCCGCGATGCCGAAGGCCATCCACCGCCGCGGCTGGCGACGCTCGCCTACGACGCAACCGCGCTGGCGGCGGTGTTGGCGAAGAATCCGGAAGGGCCCGACTATTCGGTGGCGGCGCTGACCAACCCAAGCGGCTTTGTCGGTCTCGATGGCGTCTTCCGCTTGAATCGCGACGGACTGGTCGAGCGCGGGCTTGCCGTGCTCGAGGTCGAGCGCGACGGCCCCCGTGTCATCGACCCGGCGCCCCAAAGCTTTGTCGGGGCGACACAATAGCGGTGCCATCCTGAGAGGAAGACATGGCGAACTTCGTTTTAGTGCATGGCGCGTGGCATGGCGGCTGGTGCTACGCGCGCCTTGCCGACTTGCTTCGCGCCAAGGGTCACCACGTCTTCACACCGACATTGTCGGGGCTGGGCGAGCGCTCGCATCAATTTAGCGGCGCTATCAATCTCAGCACCCACATCACCGACATTCTCAACCTAGTCCAGTGGGAGCGGCTCGATCATGTCGTGGTGCTTGGTCATTCCTACGGCGGCATGGTGATCAGCGGCGTCGCTGATCGCGCTGCAGCCCAGATTTCGGCGCTGGTCTATCTCGATGCCATGATTCCTCACGACGGTCAGTCGGTGTTCGATCTCGCACCGCCCGAGATGGTCAAGCTGCAGATCGAGGGAGCTGCGGCGAACGGCGGCTTTGCGGTGCCGCCGACCCCGGCATTGGCGTTCGAGGTCAACGAAAAGGACCGCGCCTGGGTCGACGCCATGTGCACGCCGCAGCCGATCGGCTGCATGAACGAGCGGATTAAATTTACTGGTGGCGGCATATCCGCCGTGCCCCGAAAAATCTACATTCTCGCCGCCAACTGGGGAAGCGGCCGCGGCTTCCGCCGCTATTATGAACAGGTCAAAGATCAGCCGGGCTGGACGCGTTTCGAGCTCGCTTGCGGCCACGATGCGATGATCGACATGCCGGAAGGCCTTGCCGCAATTCTGATCGCGAACGCGCTTTAGGTTAGCAAGCGCTCCAATACCGCGTTGAGCCGCTGCCGGCCGGCAGCGGTGGCGCGCATGCCGGCGCCGTCCAACTCCAGGAAACCGCCGCCGACCAGGGAGTCGAGGCGGTGGGGCGCGAATGCCATCTCGATCTCGTCGCCGGTTTCGGCGCGAAAGTCGCAGCGCGACAGGCCGGCGGTAAGGCGCAACCCCATCATCGCCATCTCGTCGCGCCGCTCTGCCGCCGTGAGCGTGGTGCGCGTCACAGTCCCGTGTTCATGGCGTTCGACGGCGCCGAGCCAAGTCTCTGGGGCGCGGTGATTGGCGATGGCAAATTTGTTGCCATTGATGGTGAGACGGCTGTGGGCGCCGGGGCCAATGCCGAGATAATCACGGTAGCGCCAATAGGCGAGATTGTGCCGGCTCTCCTGGCCGGCGCGCGCATGATTGGAAATCTCATAAGCACCCAAGCCGGCCGCGCCAAGCACCTCTTGTGTCGCCTCATAAAGGGCGCCCTGTGTCTCGTCATCAGACAACACGAAATCGCCTCGTGCGTAGGCCGTGGCGAATGCGGTGCCTTGCTCGATGGTGAGTTGATAGACGGAGAGATGGTCACCGGCGCGGTGTGTCGCCTCGCTCAACTCGCTGCGCCACGCGGCGACGGTCTGGTTTGGCCGCGCGTAGATCAGGTCGAAGGAAAACCGCGCGAAATTCCGGCGCGCCAGGTCGATCGCGGCCAACGCCTCAGCGCGATCATGCCCGCGTCCGAGAAAGCGCAGCGACGCGTCGTCGAGAGCCTGTACGCCGAGCGACAGCCGATTGACGCCGGCAGCCGCAAGCTCGCGGAAGCGTGCCGCTTCCGCGGAATTGGGATTGGCCTCGAGCGAAATCTCAATATCCGACGCAAGAGACCAGTGCGCGGCTGCCTGCTCCAATAGCGCCGCCACCGTGGCGGGCGCCATCAGCGACGGTGTGCCGCCACCGAAAAAGATGGAGCCGAGTTCGCGACCGCGCGTCGCATCGGCGCCGGTCGCCAGCTCGCGCATCAGCGCAGCCTGCCACCGCGGCTCGTCGAGGCTCGCGCGCACATGCGAATTGAAGTCGCAATACGGGCATTTCGATCGGCAGAACGGCCAGTGGATGTAGAGTGCGAGCGATGTCATCGCAACCACGCCGCCTCGAGCTTCGCGAACGCGCGGGCGCGGTGGCTCAGCTTGCCCTTCTCTAGGGGCGGCATTTGGCCGAAGGTCATCCTGCTGCCCTCGGGCCGGAACATTGGGTCGTAGCCGAAACCGTTTTTGCCACGTGGCGGCCAAACCAGGTCGCCATGAGCCTCGCCGCGAAACGTCTCCACGGCGCCGTTCGGCCATGCGAGCGCCAGCACGGCGACGAAGTAAGCGCGGCGGTCAAATTTGCCGGCCAATTTTTCTTCGACCTTCGCCATCGCCGCGGAAAAATCCCTTGTTGCCCCTGCCCATCGCGCCGAATACACCCCGGGCGCGCCATTGAGCGCCGGCACCACAAGACCGGAATCGTCGGCAAGCGCCGGCAAGCCGCTCCCGGTGGAAGCGGCGCATGCCTTCAATTCGGCATTGGCTTCGAAAGTCGTGCCGGTCTCCTCCGGCTCAGGCAGGCCCAGGTCTCCGGCACCGACCGCGGCAATGCCAAAAGGAGCCACCAGCTCCGAGATCTCGCGCAACTTGCCGGGATTGTGCGTGGCGATCACCAATCCTTGGCCGAAGAGCCTATTCAAGGCCCAGGGCTCGGCGCTGCAGGCTATGAAGCTCCGCCGCACCTTTGCGTGCAAGTGCGAGCAGCTCGCCGAGCACCGGCTCGGTGAAGGGCGCCCGCTCGGCGGTCGCCTGGACCTCGACAATGCCGCCTGACGCGGTCAGCACGAAATTGGCATCGGCCTCGGCCGAGGAGTCCTCGGCATAGTCGAGGTCGAGTACCGGCACGCCTTGGTGGATGCCGCAGGACACGGCCGCGACCGCGTCAAAAAACGGCATGGCGGCGAGCAAGCCGCTCTCGATCAGCTTGCTCAAGGCCTGATGAACCGCAACATAGCTTCCAGTGATCGCCGCCGTGCGCGTCCCGCCATCCGCTTGAATAACATCGCAATCGATCACGATCTGGCGCTCGCCCAGCTTGGTCAGATCGGCAACGGCGCGGAGGCTGCGGCCGATAAGGCGCTGGATTTCTTGTGTCCGCCCCGATTGCTTGCCGCGTGCCGCCTCGCGGTCGCTGCGGGTGTGGGTCGAACGCGGCAGCATGCCATACTCGGCAGTGATCCAGCCACGCCCGGTATTGCGCAAGAAAGCCGGCAGCCGGTCTTCGACGCTGGCAGTGCACAGCACATGGGTGTCCCCGAAGCGCACCAGGCAAGAGCCTTCAGCATGCTTACTGAAGCCCGGTTCCAGCGATACCGCGCGCAGCGCGTCGACTGCGCGCCCCGATGGTCGCGTCATTCTGATGCGATCCTTTCCTTGACGCCGGAAAGTTAGTAATGAAGACCGCCTCCGTCCAGTCCCGAGGTTGACCATCGCCATCGCCGCCCCTAAATCTTGGGCGCCGTATTTCAGGCCTTAACACAAGCGTCATGATTACCGAGCTGAACGAGCGCAGTCGCGAAATCTTCAGGATGATCGTCGAGTCATATGTCGAGACCGGCGAGCCTGTGGGTTCGCGCACCCTGTCGCGCCGTGGCCGCTTCGAATTGTCGCCGGCCACGATTCGCAACGTGATGGCCGATCTCGAAGAGGCCGGGTTGCTGTTCGCCCCGCATACCTCGGCCGGGCGATTGCCGACCGAAGCGGGTCTTAAATTATTCGTGAACGGCATCCTCGAAATCGGCGGCTTGAGCGAAGAGGAACGCCGCGACCTTGACGGTCGTCTTGCCCCCGGGAACCGCAGCCTGCCCGACGCCTTGGAGCAGGCAACCAGACTCTGTCCGGCCTGGCGCACGCCGCCGGGGTGGTGCTGGCGCCGAAAATCGACCGGCCGCTGAAGCATATCGAGTTCGTGCCGCTGTCGCCGGGCCGCGCCCTCGTGGTGATGGTGACGGAGGATGGCCTGGTCGAGAACCGGGTGATCGAGGTACCGCTCGGCACGCCGCACTCGACCCTCGTGCAAGCTGGCAATTTCCTCGGCTCCCGTCTGGTCGGCCGCACCGCCGACGAGGCGCGGCACCTCATTGCCGCGGAGATTGAATCCAATCGTGCGGAGCTCGACGAGCTGACGAAACGGCTGGTGCAAGCAGGTCTCGCCTCCTGGGCCGGCGGCAATGGCTCTCCGGCACTGATCGTTCGCGGACAATCGAAGCTCTTGCAGGACGTCACCGCGCTCGGTGATCTGGAACGGCTGCGTGTGCTCTTCGATGCGCTCGAGACCAAAGAGGCGATGGTCAAGCTTCTGGAGGCGACGCGCGACGGCGAGGGCGTTCAAATCTTTTTCGGCGCCGACAATCCCCTCTTTGGCGCTACCGGCTGCTCGATGATTGTGGCGCCCTATAGCAACAGTCGCGAACGTGTGGTTGGGGCGATCGGCGTGATCGGCCCAACTCGTATTAACTATGCCCGCATCATCCCGCTGGTGGACTACACCGCGAAGGTGATCGGGCGGCTCCTTGGATAGGATCATGCAAGACGATAACGATATCCCCGAAGCCCCACTGCCGGAAGCCGTCACGACCGGGCTCGAGGAGCGGCTCGCCGAAGCCGAGGCCGCGTTGGCCACGACGCGAGACAAGCTTCTACGGGCGCTGGCCGAAGGTGAAAATCTGCGCAAGCGGGCGCAGCGCGAGCGCGAAGAAGCCGGCAAATACGCGGCGTCGTCCTTCGCCAAGGACATGCTCGATGTCGCCGACAATTTGCATCGCGCACTCGCCAGCGCACCAGCAGAAAGCGAATGGGACGAGTTGACCCGCAATCTGCTGGCGGGAGTGGCCGCAACCGAACGCGAATTGCAGGCCGCCCTCGAGCGTCACGGCATTAGACGGGTCGATCCCATGGGCGAACGTTTCGACCACAATTACCATCAGGCGATGTTCGAGGTCGACGACACCGGCCAGGCTTCCGGAACCATCGTTCAGGTATTGCAGCCGGGCTATGTCATTCACGATCGGCTGCTGCGCCCGGCCTTGGTGGCGATCGCGAAGGGTTGACCCAGTTTGGCGCTTCACACAGGCGTCGCCACCTCGCAGTGTCGCCGCTCTAGCCGGCACCACCGGTGGGCGGGTGCCACGAACAATCTCACTTCGCCGACGCCTTTTATCGGCCCTCGGCCGAATGCGGGTCGGCACGTTTCATTGTGCGTTCGAGGCAGGCAGGACAAAGACAGGTTTCGCCGCACATCGGTAGCCGGTGGGGGATGGCTTCGCACCAACAATCCTGACCCGGCCGGCATTCGAACCGGGCGCCACAGCGTTCGCACTGCGCAGTCATCGCGTGCGATGCCGCTCGATGGCCGCGACCAGAGCGGCACGGATGCCTGGCTCCATCGCAGAGTGGCCTGCGTCCGGCACGATGATGTAGTCCGCTTCCGGCCAGGCGCCCGCAAGCTCGTCCGCGCCCACAATCGGGCACACCATATCATAACGGCCTTGGACAATGGTTGCCGGCAAGTGGCGAATGCGGCCGACCCGCGCCACCAAGTCCGCTTCGGGTGGAATCAGATTGTAGCGGAAGTAATGCGTCTCAATGCGCGCCAGGCCTAGTGCCATACGTTCCTCGCCGAACGCGGCGACCGTATCGGGACTAGGTAACAACGTCGAGCAGCTACCTTCATAGCTGCTCCAGGCGCGTGCGGCGGCGAGATGCACCGCCGGATCGGGATCAGCGAGCCGCCGGTGATAGGCAGCAAGAATGTCGCTGCGCTCATCCTCAGGCAGATGGCCCGCGAAGGTGCGCCATGCTTCCGGGTAGATCGTCCGCATGCCGTAGAGGAACCAATCGATCTCCGAACGCCGGCACAGGAAGATGCCGCGCAGGACCATCGCCGCGCACCGCTCGGGATACGTTTCGGCATAGGCCAGCGCCAGCGTCGAACCCCAGGAACCACCGAACAGGAGCCAGCGCTCGATGCCGAGATACTCGCGCAGCCGCTCTGTATCAGCTACGAGATGGGCAAGCGTGTTGTCGGTGGTTGCCCCAAGTGGGGTCGAGCGGCCGGCGCCTCGCTGATCGAAAATTACAATGCGATAACCGTCCGGATCGAAAAAACGCCGATGGGTCGAGGTCGCTCCGGCACCCGGTCCGCCATGGAGGAACACCGCAGGGATGCCGTGAGGATTGCCCGACTGCTCCCAATACATACTGTACAATTCCGTCGAGCCGCAGCATGCCTGAGGCGTAGGGCTCGATCGGCGGAAACAAATCCTGACGGCTCATCGTCGTCAAAGTCTAGAGCGCCCTCGCGCCCACGCCAAGAATGAAGCGCTTTAGCGGCGCCGGCGAAAATGTTATGGGGGGATGAAGTCAAAATCCGCTCGCGAGCGCCGCTATCAGCCCGTCAAGCGTTTCTTGTCAGCCCGGTAATGCTGTGTTACCCGAGGTCAAGAACAAATTCTCGGGGGAACGCGATGCCGAATTCATCGGAAGGCAGACCGACGGGCCGTCGCCGGGGCAGTTGGAGTTTGTGGCTGCTCCTTATTCTTGTGCCATTGACGATGTGGGTGCCACTCTATAACCGGATCGAACCGACCCTTGCCGGTTTTCCGTTCTTCTATTGGTTCCAGCTACTAACCATCGTTATCGGAGCCGCGCTGACGGCGTTGGCCTATTTCATGACCAGAAACGACTAGCATGGCCGTCAACTGGACCGCGCTGATCGTCTTCGTGCTGTTTTTCGGTGCGGTCACGATCCTCGGGTTTGTCGCGTCACGCTGGCGCAAGGGTGATCTCGGTCTGCTCAGCGAATGGGGCTTGGCGGGCGGCCGCTTTGGCACCATCGTCACCTGGTTCCTTCTGGGTGGCGATCTCTATACCGCTTACACCTTCATTGCGGTACCCGCCCTGGCCTTCGGCGCCGGCGCCATCGCCTTCTTCGCCGTGCCTTACACCATCCTCGTCTATCCCTTCGTCTTCGTGGTGTTTCCCCGCCTGTGGTCGGTGTCACGCCGGCGCCACTACATCACCGCAGCGGATTTCGTCTGCGGCCGTTTCGGCAACCGCAGTCTTGCCTTGGCGATTGCCGTCACCGGCATCGTCGCGACCATGCCTTATATCGCACTACAGCTCGTCGGCATTGAAGTAGTGATCGCGGCGATGGGCGTGCACGCCGCCGGGCTTGTCGGCGAGCTGCCTCTGATCATCGCGTTCGTCGTTTTGGCCGCCTTCACCTACACCAGCGGCCTGCGCGCGCCGGCGGCGATCGCCATCGTCAAGGATGTGATGATCTATGTCACTGTTATCACGGCGATCGTGGTCATTCCGATCCAACTTGGGGGC
Organism: uncultured Alphaproteobacteria bacterium; assembly: GCA_963804725.1. Classification (GTDB taxonomy): domain Bacteria; phylum Pseudomonadota; class Alphaproteobacteria; order ATCC43930; family CGMCC-115725; genus JAATGI01. The sequence goes on from CAWDRN010000001.1 coordinate 1,979,668, forward strand.
TTCAGCAATATTTTCGCGGCAGTGCCGCCGGCGAAGCTGATTCTGCCGCAACCCGGTCCGCGCACGTTCGGCAGCTATAGCGCCTTCGCGACGCTCGCCTTCGGGTCGGCGCTGGCGCTCTTTCTCTATCCCCATGCCGTGACCGGTGTCCTCAGCTCGGCGAGCCGCCACGCCATCCGGCGCAATTCGGCCTTGCTGCCCGCCTATTCCATTGTGCTGGCGCTCATTGCGCTATTGGGTTTCATGGCCCTCGCCGCGGGCGTCGGCAAGGCACCGGACTTCGCCCCGATGTTCAAGCAATATGGCGCGAACTTCGCGGTGCCGGCGCTGATCCTTCATGCCTTCCCGAATTGGTTCGCCGGCTTTGCCTTCGCGGCCATCGGCATCGGCGCGCTGGTCCCTGCGGCGATCATGTCGATCGCGGCGGCCAATCTCTTCACGCGCAACATCTATCGCGCCTATGTCAACCCCCACTGCTCGTCGGCACAGGAAGCGCAAATGGCGAAGTGGGTGTCACTGGTGGTGAAATTCGGCGCGCTGCTGTTCATCATCCTGCTGCCACAGCAATACGCTATTCAACTGCAGCTGCTTGGCGGAGTTTGGATTGTGCAAACCTTGCCGGCGGTAATCCTTGGCCTCTATACGCGTTGGCTCGAACCGAAAGCGTTGCTGCTCGGCTGGCTAGCCGGCATCGCCAGCGGCACTTGGATGGCAGCGGCCCTTGCCTTCAAGAGCTCGACCTATCCGCTCACGCTTGCCGGCTTCACGATGCCCGGCTATGCGGCGTTCTATTCGGTAATCGTCAATCTGGCCGTCGCTATCGTGCTGACGATCGTGTTCCGCGGTGTCGGCGCCGCCGACAACGAGGACGAAACCGCCGTCGCGGATTACGGCTAACCGGCATAGCGGCGTTCGGGTAGCCCCTTCACCGTGCTCTCGATCGCAAACAAACCCCCTGCTTGCGGCTGTTGAACCCGCTGGTCGTCCGACAGGCGGAAGGTCGCACTGGTGACGTAGAGCGTGCTGAGATCGCGCCCGCCGAAGCTTGGACAGGTGATATTGGTCACCGGCAATTGGATCGTGTGCATCAGCCGGCCGGTCGGATCATAGCGACTAAGATGGCCGTGCCCCCAATGCGCGGCCCAGACGCAGCCATCGGCATCGACCGTGGCCCCATCGGCAAAGCCTTCCTCGCGCGGGATCTCGATGAAGGTGCGCGGATTAACTACTGCACCGGTCGCCGCATCGAAATCCCAGGCCCGGATTTTCCAGGTAAAGCTGTCGGCGTGAAACATCGTCTTGCCGTCGGGCGACCAGCACAGCGAATTGGAAATGTCGATGCCACCGAATTTCTTTTCGATCTTGCCGTCGATGCCGAGGCAATACATAGCGCCGGTGGCCTCGCGTTTGGCGTGATTGGCGGTGCCGGACCAGAAGCGGCCGGCCGGGTCCACCCGCCCGTCATTGAGGCGGTTGGTTGCCGGTTCTCCCTCGATCGTGGCCACCAGGTGAGGTGTCGGGTCGGTGAAATCGAACGTGTAAAAGCCATGGCGCATCGCCAGCACGACCCCGCCTTGCGCACGCAGGCCGACCGCCCCGGCCTCGGCGGGCATGTCCCAGACGGCGTCATGACCGGTCGAAGGGTCGAAACGGTGCAGCTTTTTGCCGGCAATATCGAGCCAATAGAGCAGCTGATACCAATCGTCCCATATCGGGCACTCGCCGATCTCGGCGTGCGCGTCGACGACGCAGCGGATCTCGCTCATCGCCCCGCTCCTGTTGTCAATGGCGGCAGCGGCAATTCGTTGCCTTCTGGGACACCGACCCGCCCGACGTTGACGATGAGCGCCACCTTCATATATTCGCCGATTAGCGTGATCAGGTCGACGAGCTGTTCATCGCCCAGAAGATCGCGTGCTCTGGCGAAAACCGGATCACTCACCTCATGGTCGCGAATCAACGCGATGGCAAAATCGTAAGTGACAGTTTCGTCCACCTGCAGTGCCACGGGTCTTTTGCCGAGACGCAAATCCTCGATGACGGCGTCGGCAAGGCCGGCATTCCGGGCCGCGGGCTGGTGCGCGAACCACTCGAACTGGGCGGTCCACTCGCGCGCCAGAATCAATATGGCAAATTCCTTGAGGCGAAGCGGTAATTTCGACCTGAAGCGATAATACTCGAACAGCTCCACCATGCCGTGCGCCATGTCTGGGCTGCGCAGCATGATGTCGAATGGTCCGCCCAAACCGTTGCGCACCGATTTCGCAAGGCGCGCGACCACTGGCTTTTGACCCTCAGTCAACTGCTCCGGCGACAGCCGCGAAAATCTTGGCGCCGTGCCCGTCATGCGCGTCCTCCTCAATTGAACAGTATTGATTCTCGCGCATCTAGGTCTACCATCGACATTGTTCGTCGCCTACTGGGACCGAGGGTTCCGCAACAAGATCAAGAGGGGAAGAGGCGGATGACGACACAGACCAGGGTCAATCCGGCTTCGGTCCCGGTAACGACGGCGTGGACACGCAAGCGAGCGGTGGCCGCAGCCACCATCGGCAGCGCGCTCGAATGGTACGACTTCATCGTCTACAGCTTTTTTGCGGCGATGATCGGCAAGCTGTTCTTTCCCGCCGCCGCCCCCAATTCGCAATTGCTGATCGGTCTGGCAACTTTCGGCGTCGGATTCTTCATGCGCCCTTGGGCGCCATCGTGCTCGGCATCTATGGCGACCGTCGTGGACGCCGCGCGGCACTCACGTTGACCATCGCCTTGATGATCGTCGGCATCGCCATCCTGACCTTTGCTCCTACCTACGGTCAGGTCGGGATGTTGGCGCCGGTTCTGGTGGTGTCGGCGCGGCTGTTCCAAGGCTTTTCCGCGGGTGGCGAATTCGGCGGCACGACTTCCTATCTCAGCGATATTCGCTCCGGCATCAGCGCGGTCTTTATGTCAGCTGGCAGATGTCGAGCCAATTCATGGCATCGCTGCTCGGTGGTTTGGTCGCCGCGCTGGTCACCGGCTATCTGAGCGCCGACGCACTTGCCGCTTATGGGTGGCGCATCCCGTTCGCCATCGGATTGCTGATCGGCCCGGTTGGCTTCTACATCCGCCGCCGCCTCGAGGACACGCCCGCCTTCACCGCGCAGACCAAGCTCGCCGACTCACCACTCGGCGAGGCGCTTGGCCGCCATTTCAAAGTCATCGCCTGCGGCTTTGGCACCGTTGTGCTGGGTACGGTTTGCGTCTATGTGCTTGTCCTGTTCCTTCCGGGCTACGCCACGCGACAATTCCACCTACCGCAGTCGGATGCGTTCGCCACCACCGCTTATATGAGTTTGGTGGCGGTGATATGGACCGTTTTCGCGGGCTGGCTTTCGGACCGGACCGGGCGCAAGCCGCTGCTGCTGATCGCGAGCGTCGGCCTGGTAATCCTGACCTATCCGCTGTTCGCGTTTCTTGCGGCGCAACCGAGCCTGACGCGGCTATTGATCATCCAAACTGTGTTCGCGCTGCTGATCGCGACCTATACGGCCGTCACGCCGGCTTTGCTCGCTGAACTATTTCCGACCCGCGTACGCAACACGGCGCTGGCGCTGTCGTACAATATCGCGGTGGCGATCTTCGGTGGCTTCGGCCAGTTCATTGTCGCTTGGCTGATCATCCATACCGGCGACGTGTTGGCGCCGGCCTATTACGTCACCGCCGCCTCCGTGGTCGGCGTAATCGCGGTATTGCCGCTGACGGACCGTACCGGTAGCGCGCTCGAATGAGCCTTCGAGCACTGAGCCACGCCGATATCGCGGCCAGTGCCACGCTGTCCGACTTAATCCCGGTTATCGCTGCCGCGATGCTGCAGGTTTCGCAGCGCCGGGTCGAGATGCCGTTGCGCCACCTCGTGCCGCTTGCGCCGGGCGCCGGCTTCGGCGTCATGACGGGTGCGATGGCTGGAATCGGGCATGGCGCCAAACTCCTCACCTTGATGGGGCGCGCGACGGGCTCGTCCCACACGGGCGCACTTATCCTGTTCGAGAGCGAGACGGGCGAGCCGCTAGCCCTAATGGATGCAGGTCTGCCGACGGCGCTGCGCACCGCTGCGGCAAGCGCGGTGGCGACCGATGCGTTAGCGCGCCAGGACGCCGCGACGCTTGCCGTCCTGGGCACAGGCGAGCAGGCCGCATGGCATATTGAAGCGATGCGCACAGTAAGGCCCCTGCGCGAGATGCGCATTTGGGGACGGCGCCATGATAAGGCGGCGGCGCTGGCGAAGCGGCACGAGCATGCACGTGTCGCAGCGACCGTAGACGAGGCCTGCGCCGGAGCCGACATCATCTGCACCGTGACGTCGGCGGCCACGCCGATCCTCCACGCGGCGCAGTTGCCGGAAGGGGTCCATGTCAATGCCGTTGGCGCTTCCATCCCGTCGTTGCGGGAGATCGCGCCCGATTGCCATCGTGTTTGTCGGACAGTGGTCGACTACCGCCCATCCGCGGACACGCAAGCGGGCGAACTGATCGCGGCGCGGGCCGCTGGCATGGTCGAACCCGACCGGGAACTGCCCGAGATCGGCGAGGTGCTGTCGGGTAAAGTGCCTGGGCGGGGTTCCGAGCGCGAACGCACCCTCTATCGCTCGCTCGGCGTCATCGCGCAGGACCTGGCCGCCGCCAATTTCCTTTGGCGTCGCGCCGAGGCGGCAGGGCGCGGAACGGTTCTCGATCTTTACGAGTGAAGGCGATGCGAATTCCCGGAATACGAAAAATACGACGCGCTCGGCCTGGCTGCACTCGTCAAGCGACGCGAGATCACGCCGGTGGAGATTTTCGACGCGATGGTCGAGCGGGTCGAGGCACGCAATCAGAAGGTCAACGCCGTCGTGATTGCGGCATTTGACCAGGCGCGGGACGCGATCACCGCGGGCCTCCCCGACGGGCCGTTCACGGGGGTACCTTATCTCATCAAGGATCTCCACGCGCCCGTCGCCGGTTTGCCGCTCTGCCATGCGTCGCGGCTGTGGCGATCAACCATGTTCAATTTTGACTCGGCGACCGTGGCGCGATTGCGCGCCGCAGGCTTTGTCATCGCAGGCCGTACCAACGCGCCCGAACTCGGCATGAATGTCTCGACCGAGCCGATGCTCTGGGGTGCTGCGCACAATCCCTGGGCGCTCGACCATTCGACCGGCGGATCGAGTGGCGGCGCGGCGGCGGCGGTCGCGGCAGGTATGTTGCCCGCCGCCCATGCCACGGATTCGATGGGCTCGATTCGCGTGCCGGCGAGCTGTTGTGGCCTGGTCGGGCTGAAACCGACGCGGGGTCGAAATCCGGTGGGTCCGCATCGCGGCGATGCCACGCAAGGGCTGAGCCACGAGCACTGCGTTGCGCGCTCGGTGCGCGATAGCGCGGCGATCTTGGACGTTACCAGCGGACCGGATGAGGGTGCGCCATGGTTCACGGCGCCGCCGGCGACGAGCTTCCTGTCCGAGGTCGGTCGCGACCCGGGTCAATTGCGGATCGGCCTCGTCACCGAGGCATGGAACGGTGCGGCCGTCGATGAGCAATGCAAGGCGGCCGTCGAACGCGCCGGCAAACTGTGCGAAGAACGCGGCCATCTGATCGAGCCCATTGATCTCGGCCATGACGGGCAGGGGCTGATCGAGGCATGCAACCTTATTCTGTTCTCTGGCCTCTCCGGCCTGATTGCGCAGCGCGAGGCGGAACTCGGGCGCGATGCCCGGCACGATGAGCTCGAGCCGTTGACCCGCGCCGTTGCGGAAGCTTGGCGCCGGACCCTGGCGCTGGAGATGCACGGCGCGCTGGCGCGCCTCAACCGCTTCGTGCGCCAGGCGGCGCGCGTGTGGCGCAAGGTCGATGTTGTCATTACCCCGACCCTGGCGCAGCCGCCGGCGAAGCTCGGGACGCTGCGCACCGATGGCGACGATTGGAAGAGTGCTGTCGATGCGACGTTTCGCTATTGCCCGTTCACGCCGTTGTTCAGCGCCAGCGGCCAACCCGCAATGTCGCTGCCGCTGCTGAAAAGCAGCCTTGGCTTGCCGATCGGCGTGCAATGCGTGGCACGCTTTGGCGAAGATTCGCTGCTGTTTCGCTTGGCAGCACAGCTCGAGAGCGAATTCATCGGCGCCTCGCCGATGGCGACGGCGGCGCCTACGTCGTAAGGTTGGATGGCGTCTGCGCGCTCCGTGCCCATGAAGCCAAGCGCGGAACACCGGCTACCACATTCTTGCGGCCGCCTTACCGCATCGCAGTCTCTATGCCGCCCTTCTGGTGACGTGCTGCGCCAGATCCGCGAGATTGGGCAAACCTAGCCGCAATACCTCCAGTGCTTCGTTGGCTTCGAGGTCAATCCGCTCGCCGCGATCGAGATAGAGCGTCGTCAGCCGGCGCAGCGGTTCATCGCCTGCCCTGCCCGTGCCGGCGAGCACCACGAACACGTTGCGACCAAAGGCATAGTGGCGCGAGCCCGGCGCAAATTTGAGAAACGATACCGAGCTCCGTCGTTCGGTGAATGTGCCTAAAGATTTTTCGGAAACACCGGTCGCTTGTTCGAGCGGCACCCAGGCATAGTGCTCTGGGTCCATCATGAAAGGACGCGAATAACGCGCCTTCGGATAGGTCATTGGCCGACCGTTTACATGCTCCCAGATGGCTTGATAGCCATCGACGTTACGTTTGCCGGGTACGTCGGTGCGGCGATGGAACACGCCGTCCTTGAATTCACCCTCGGCCTTGAGAACGCTAACTGCGGCGCGGACTTCCTCTTGCGACAAGTAACCGCTGCCGCTAGCACCGCCGCATTGCAGGACGATGGTCGCGACCTCGCCATCGGCGCTTTGGGTCTGCGGCCCATAGGGAACCCCCTCCGGGAAGTACCCGACCATTCCGGCTTCGAGCTTGCCGTCACGGGCGAAGTCGAGAGTCCCCTGGACCTGGTACCGAATTTGCTCAAAATTGTGCCGGTGGCGCGGCGAGAAAAAATCGCCGCCGATTTTGCCGTAGGAGATTTGGAAATTGTCGACCGTGCCGATCTCGCCTTCCATCATAATGATCGAATGAAAGGTGCCCCCGCGGTGCTCGAGTCCGCGGACAAAGGTCAGTTGGTCGGCTTGAATGAGTTTCATGCTTCCTCCTGCGCCAGAGCGGCGCGCGAGAACGGGCTGGCGCGATGATAAGCCGATTGCTACCGCCTGCCCAAGTGTGGATCACCGAGGAACGCAATCGTTAATGTGCACCTCTATCAAAGATATCAAGGTATATGGGTCGGCCCCAGGTTGTTAAATATGCAGAATTGCCATAAGGAATCTCCCGTCTTACGATGACAGACAAGATCTCGAACTATCCGCGTCCGATCGAAGATTATGCATTGATCGGCGATTGTGTCACGGCGGCCTTGGTCGCGCGCAACGGTTCAATCGATTGGCTGTGTTGGCCGCGATTCGACAGCGACGCTTGCCTTGCCGCGCTGCTCGGCGACGAAAACAACGGCCGTTGGTCGATCGCGCCTGCCGAGCCCGTAATTCGTGTCGAACGCAGCTATCGCGGCGACACAATGGTACTCGAAACGATATTTGAGACCAAAAGCGGCACGGTAGCGCTGATTGATTTCATGCCGATGTTGCACGGCCAGAGCCTCGTAAGCGCGCGCACCGCCATCGTCCGCGTGGTCGAAGGGCGACGCGGCAAGGTTGCAATGGAGCTCCACCTGGCGCTGCGCTTCGATTTCGGATCTTCGGTGCCGTGGGTCACGAAACTCGATGACGGGCTCGGTATTAGCGCGATCGCCGGACCGCATCGCGCGGTGCTGCGCTCGCCGGTCGAGACCCATGGCGAGGACCTTGCCACCACCGCCGACTTCATCGTAGCGGAAGGGCAGTCGTTGTCCTTCGTCCTGTCTTACGGCCGTTCGCATCGGCCTATTCCATCCGCCATTGATACCGAACAAGCTCGCGCCGCCACCGAGGCGTTTTGGCAGGAGTGGTCATCGCGTTGCCAATATCGTGGCCCTTACCGCGATGCGGTGGTGCGTTCCTTGCTGACCTTGAAGGCGCTGACCTTCCGTGACACCGGCGGCATCGTCGCCGCCCCGACCACCTCGCTGCCCGAACAGATCGGCGGCAACCGCAACTGGGACTATCGTTTCTGCTGGTTGCGGGATGCGACGCTGACTCTGCTGGCGCTGATGCAGGCGGGCTACTATGACGAGGCGCATGAGTGGCGCGATTGGCTGCATCGCAGCGTCGCGGGGAGTCCCGATCAGCTTCAAATCATGTACGGCATTGCCGGTGAGCGCCGGTTGACCGAAGTACGGGTGCCGTGGCTGCCGGGCTATGCAGGCTCCGTGCCGGTGCGTGTCGGCAACGCCGCCTCGGATCAGCTTCAACTCGACGTTTATGGCGAGGTCATGAATGCACTGCATCACGCGCGCGATGCTGGTCTGGCCTCGATTCCATCGGGCTGGAGCCTGCAGCGCAAGCTCGTCGAGCATCTAGAGAATATCTGGTCGCAACCCGATGAAGGAATCTGGGAGGTACGCGGCGGTCGCCGGCAGTTCACCTTCTCCAAGGTGATGGCATGGGTCGCCATCGAGCGCGCGGTGCGCGATGCAGAAAAATACGGGCTCGACGCGCCACTCGATCGTTGGCAGGGGCTGTGCCGCGAAATCCATCGCACCATCTGCCGCGAGGGGTTCAACCGGACCAAGCAAGCTTTCACGCAATCATTTGGCGACAGCGAGCTCGATGCCAGCTTGCTGATGATGCCAATCGTCGGTTTTCTGCCGCCCGACGATCCGCGCATCAAGAGCACCATCGCCGCGATCGAGCGTGAACTTGTTTTCGACGGCTTTGTCGCACGCTATCGCAGCGACAGCAACGTCGACGGCCTGCCGCCAGGCGAGGGCGCGTTCCTGCCATGCAGTTTTTGGCTTGCAGATAATTATGCCATGCAAGGCCGCATAAAAGAGGCCACCCAATTGTTCGAGCGCCTCTTGACGCTGCGCAACGATGTCGGTCTGTTGGCTGAGGAATACGATCCGCGAATCAAGCGCCAAGTCGGCAATTTCCCCCAGGCGTTTTCGCACATCGCGCTTCTTGGTACCGCTTTCTATCTCAGCGGTTCGAGCCCGGTTGGCAACCAATCGGGCGCCATTGCGCCGGCGCCGGTAGCGGCGTGACGTCCGCGCAGATGCAGCCTATGATGTGCCGCAACAAACGACCATCGGCTTGAGAGCAACGCGACATGGCCAAGATCATCATGGGGGTAGGAACCTCCCATACCCCCCTCCTGACCTTCGAAGCGCAAAAGTGGAACGAATATATCGCTCGCGACTATACCCGTGACAATTTGAACTTGTCGGACGGGAGCTGGGTCACTTACGAGCAGCTCAACAAAATGCGCGGCGGACGCTATGCCGACATCGCCACACTCGAGACCTTTATGACGAAGAGCGATGCCTGCCAGCGGGCGCTCGACCGGCTCGGTGACGATATCGCCAAGGCCGATCCAGACGTCGTCGTCATCGTAACCGACGACGAGACCGAGTTATTCGATCGGATGAATACGCCCGCGGTATCCATCTACTACGGCGAAGAGATCATCACCCATCCGCGTCACCGGCCGGATCCGATGCCGAGTTATATGCCGACCATGCTCAAGACCTACGGCATGGACGAGCCGCACCGGTTTCCCGCAATGGCTGCCTTCGCACGCTCATTGATCGAAGCGTTCATCGAGCACGATATCGATGTCGGTGCGGCGGCCCAGATCCAGGATCCTTACCAATCCGGCTTCGGTCATGGTGTCGGCTTCGTTGAGACGCGGATTTTCCGCGGCAAGAAAATCCCGGTGATCCCGCTGTTGCTCAACACCTACTATCCGCCAAACGCGCCCCGCGCCTCGCGCTGCCACGATATCGGCCGCGTTCTGCGCAAGTGTATCGAGGCGAGCAAGGAAGATCTGCGCGTCGCCGTCATGGCGTCGGGCGGTCTCAGCCATTTCACCGTCGACGAGGAACTAGACCGCCGAGTGCTTGAGGGCTTCGGAAGCGGCAAGGCCGAACTGCTGCGCAGCCTGCCCGCCGGTGCGCTCAATTCCGGCTCCTCGGAAATCCGCAATTGGATTTGCGTCGCCGGCGCCGTCGAGGGCATGACCAATCGCTGGATGGAGTACCAACCGCTCTACCGCACGCCCGCGGGCACAGGGATCGGCGCGGCATTTGCCGTCTGGTCTTGACGCCATCCGCGATGAAGATCGTCAAGCTCGAGGATTTGCATGCTGATGGCGGTTGGCGCACGCTATCCTACCTGAAGATCACCACCGACGAGGGGTTGGTCGGCTGGTCGGAATTTTATGAGGGCTTTGGCGCCGGCGGCACCACCGATGTGATCCGACGCTTTGCGCCTCTAATGCTCGGACTCGATCCCCGCACGGTCGGTAAGATCGGTGCAACGCTCCGCGCGCAGACGCAATTGGCGCCGGGCGGACTCAACAATCAGGCGATCGCCGCGATCGAGAACGCTTGCCTCGATATTAAGGCAAAGGCCCTCGGTGTTCCGGTTTGCGCGCTGTTTGGCGGTCCGTTCCGCGAGCGGATTCAGCTGTACTGGTCGCATTGCGGCAGTTTCCGGGTCACCCATGCCGCGCTCTTCGAGAAGGAACTCGGCACGCCGCCGATCAAAACCCTTCACGATGTTCGCGCCCTCGGCCAGGAAGCGGTAAAGCGCGGCTTCAAGGCGCTCAAGACCAATCCGCTGCTCTTTGACGGCGCCAAGCCTCGTATGGCGCCGGCGGGCTTCCAGCCCGGGACGGCGGTGCTCGATAAGAACATCGACAACAAACTGATCTTCGCCATCACCGATCAACTCGCTGCGTTCCGCGACGGTGCCGGCGTCGAGACCGGGTTGCTGATTGACCTCAATTTCAGTCAACATATCGAGGGCTATAAGCGCATCGCCAAGGCGATCGAACCATTCGATATGACCTGGGTGGAAATCGACCTGCACGATCCGCGGGGACTTGCCGCGATCCGCCGCTCAACCTCGACACCGGTCGCGTCGCTCGAAACCATCTATGGCGTCAAGCAGTTCCGGCCCTATTTCGAGGAGCAGGCGGTCGATGTCGCGATCATCGACGTGCCGTGGAACGGCCTCTGGGAAAGCGTGCGAATTGCTTCAGTCGCAGACTCGTTCGATGTGAATTGCGCGCCGCATAATTTCTATGGCGATCTCGCCAGCTTGATGAGCGCTCACTTCTGCGCCTCGGTGCCGAATTTCCGGATCATGGAGTTCGAGGCCGACGATATGCCCTGGACGCACGACTTCGTCACGAAGAAGGTCGTGGTCGAGAACGGCGAGCTGGTTCTGCCTACGACGCCGGGCTGGGGCGCAGAGGTCGATGAGGAGGCGTTGAAGGCCCATCCGGCCAAGCGCCGGCCATAACTACTCCGCCAGTACCGCCCGCTTTTGAGCGTGATGTGGCGAGCGCACCAGCTTCATGAGGACCAGAATAACAATGATCGTCACCAGATAGACGAGAAGCTGGGCGCCGTTCGGCCGGTCGCTATAGCCGATCAGCGTGTGCAGCAGCCGGCCGAATAGGCTGTCTTGCGATAGGATCGCCGAGCTGTTCCAGACCGTGCGTGTCAGCGTCTCGACATAACCCGCCTGTTGGAGGAACAAAATGGCTTGCGCGGCAAGGCCCGCGGCAAGGAGCGTAATCAGACCTGAAGTGACCGCGAATAGGCGATGTGCGGGTACCGCGAGCAAGCCAAAATACATGAGCGCCGAGACCGCAACGCCGCCCGCAAGGCCAAGCGCGCCGCCGACCAGCATCGCCATCGTAGTGGTGCCGCCCGCCGCAGCAATCCCATAAAGAAACAGCACGATCTCCGAGCCTTCGCGAAGCACCGCGACGCCGACCACGATCGACAGCGCAAATAGCGGCCGCCTTCCGGCGACGACTGCGGCGCCGATCTCGCGCATTTCCTGCGCCATGACCTGCCCGTGGCTTGCCATCCAGACATTGTGCCAAGTCAGCATCACCACCGCGAGCAACAGAATCGCCGCGTTGAGTAGGTCCTGGCCCGCGCCCGCGAACAGCGTGCCGATCTGACCGGCGAAGGCCGCGACCGCGCAGGCCCCGAGCACGCCGGCGACGACGCCGTAGCTTACCCAAATGGCCCGGCCGCGAACTCCTTTTGCGGCGGCAAGTACGATGCCGACGATCAGCCCGGCTTCAATGATCTCGCGGAAGACAATGATGAGTGTGGCAAGCATCGTATGGAAAGTCCTTACTTCGCTAGCGGCGAGGCTTTGGTGAGGCAATCACTGAGGCCGATGCTTAACACCAGTGTCACAGCCATGGGCAGAATCGGGCGCGGCATCAAACAATCCAAATTCAGGTGGACTGGAACAGAGGCTGGCCGATGAACGCGCCTTCGGCTGCGCCGCCGGGGCAAGCGAAAATCCCGCTACCGGTGTGCGTCACGAACTGGTTGAGCATGTCGAACTTGGACATGCGCTCGAAAATCTTGATGAAACCGGTACGTGGGTCGCGCTGATAAGCCAGAAAGAACAAGCCGGCATCGTACTCCATGCCTTGGCGCCACGGCGGCCACCGCTCGGCCGTGAAATTGACCCCCTCATTGTAGGAATAACCACGACGCAGAAACTGAGCGCCGTCATTGGTCGCAGCGGCGGCGAGACGGACATGGGCATTCTCGGAGATGATCGGGTTGCCGTCTTTGTCTGTCGTCTCGAGGTCGAGTGGCGCATATTCGTCTTTCAAGCCCAGCGGCGCGCCCGAATATTTGTGACGTCCAACCGTCTGTTCCTGAAAAGCAAGCGTCATCCGGTCCCAGTGTTCGAGCGCGATACGGATGCGGCGTGCGACCAGATAGGAACCACCGCGCATCCACGGAGGGCTCTCTTCGCCCACCCAGATCAGCCTGTTCACTGCCTTCGCGTCTTTGATATCGGGATTGCCGGTGCCGTCCTTGAAGCCCATGAGATTCCGCGGCGTCTGCCGACCCGGTTGCGACAGAAAGCCCGCCTGCACCCATCGGATGGCGGCAACACCGTAAGCGAGCCGCGCCAACTGGCGGATGGCGTGAAACGCAGTCTGCGGATCGTCCGCGCAAGCCTGTACGCAAATGTCGCCGCCGCTGCGCTCGGTTTGGAGTTGGTCACCGTTGAAGCGCGGCAAATCGACAAGCGCTGCCGGCCGCCGCGCGGCGAGCCCGTAGCGATCGCGGCCATCCTTCTCGAATAGGCCGGGGCCGAAGCCAAAAGTGAGGGTAAGCCGCTCCGGCTTGAGGCCCAGCGTCTCGCCGCTGTCGGTTGCCGGCCTGGCCGGGTCGAGATCGAGTGCCGAGGCAGTGAGGCCGCTGGCGAGGCGCGCCGACGCCGTGGTCCAGTGTTGCAACAGCGACACGACCTGGTCCCGCTTTGTGGCGCTGACGTCGAAGGCGGCAAAATAGCAGTGGCTCTGCTGCGGCGTCACAATGCCGCTTTGATGTACGCCCCAAAACGGCTCGGTGTCGGCCGGCGCAGCCGGGGTCGCAGGCGGCTTCGTCGGAGTGGCAGTGCTGGGGCCAGCGACCGCGGCAGTGGCCAATCCGCCCGCCGCGGCGACCATGAAACCGCGGCGCGACGGTCGCGAGTTGTGGTGTGACGACCTCACCTGGCCTCCATCACCGTGTTGACATCGTCCTCGACGTAATAAAAACCCTTGCCGTCCGGCGCCATGACGATGCCGAAGAGATCGCCGCTGCCGGGCGGCGTCTGCGCCTGGTCGGTGTCGATCCATTGCGCATAGAGCTGCTTGCCGGTGGCCGGATCGACTTCTACTACCTGGCCATTCAGCGCGTTGCAGACCAGGAGGTGACCATTCGGCGCCAGCGCCATGGCGAGCGGCCGCTTCATCAGGCCTCCCTTGCTGATTTCGCGCCCGGTGCCGGCACTAGTGGTGCGGGTTGGTGCATCTGGAATGGCGACGATCCGGTTGTTCACGCCATCCGAAACATAGAGCGTCGTGCTGTCGGTCGCCAAAGCCAAGCCGGTCGGCCCGACCATGAAGACATCTTTATCGGCCTGGGCGCCGAAGCCGTTGGCAATCACCGTCTGGCCGGTCACAACGGGCGGCCGGCCCGCCGGGATCGAGAGATCCAGACGCACCACGCGGGCCTTGGTGCTGACCACTGCCTCTCCCGAAGCATCCCTGACGTCGGGGCCGGGGAGAGGACCCACCATGCTAATGAACAAGGAGGCTCGGCCACCGTGGTCTATCACGGCGATATTCCCCCAGGGTCCATCGATATTTGGCCCAGCGATGGTCCCGGCAAGCTTGCCGTTGGCGTCGAGCACGATAAGACAGCCGGGTCCCTTGGTCTTGGTGGTGCCGTCGATCGAGGGCGTGCTCCCGACAATGATCCATCCGCTTTTCAGCATGGTCATCGCTGTGGTGAGACCGACACCGCCTGGGCAGCCCTCAAGTTGCCGCGGCAATTTGGCAAGCAGCGCTACCTTCCTGGTCTCAGGATTGTAGTCGACGATGGTGGTGCCGGTGCCTTGCAGATTGGTGATGTTGTTGAAATTGTCGATCAGCACATCGTTTTGATGAATAGCACCCGCCGAGACAGGGGCCACCACGATGGCATAGGGATTGAGGTCGCCGTTGTTGGGCACGGTCGAGCTCAAGGTGCTGTGGCGATGGATCGTCTCGAGAAAGCCTTGTGGACTGTCGGCCCAAGCGGGCGCGGTTGCGACGACAAACGCGGCGGCGGCAAGGACAGTACGCATCACAACCATGGCCAGTTCCTTTCGCGAAAACGGGCGGCATCGCCACGGTGCGAATGCGAATGATTTGCATCTACTACCATCGCGATCGCGCCTTATCAAGGGAAAGAATGCTTACACTTCCAGGCAGATGGCGACGGTTTGTCACGGCTCAGAAGGTGATGTTGGTGCGAATGCCAATAATCGCCTCATTCTTGATCTTTTCGGTGGGGATGTCGGGATTGACGATGCCGCCGCCCGGGTTGAAGACGTATTGGAAATCGGGCTGCAGCTGCCACCACGGCGCGACCTGATATTGATACGTCACCTCGATCACGGTCTCGGTCGAACGCACAGGGGTGAAAACGCCAAAGGCATTCATGTCCTGGTCGAGGGCGCTAGCCTGACCACTGACATGGGCGAGCTCAATGGCAACGCCGAACGTATCGTCGGGACGGTCGGGCAGCGGGTCCTTCAGGTTAAGGCCGGCATTCATGCTGAAAACGATCGGGTTGCGATCGGCCTGGGGCGTGCCCATGGCCCGCACGAAGCCACTCAGAATGCGGCTGTCATCCTCCTCGGACTGCCACAGCATCTGATCAACCACGGCATAAATGCTGTAATTGCCGCGATGCATTGCTGGGATGCCGGTCGAAGCCGGATTGGCAAGTGACAGGCCGGTATTGTCGAACTGCTGGTCGGCAAAATTTTCGCTGTTGTACCACATGCCGAGACGGTAGGTACCAGACAGGGGCTTGGACTCGTTGGCCGCAACCATGCTGCCCATCGCAGGATAGGCATACTGCAATTCGGCAATAGCGAGGACGCCGCCGTTTAGCGGAAAACTGGTGCCCGAAGGATTGGCGACTTGCGGGTCCGGGGGCGGGAAGCTGTTGTCGGGCGATGGGCTGCCGTTATAGATGCCGGCCAGGAACGTCAGCGAGTTGGTCGGATGCGCGCGGAGGCGCACGCCGAGCGCCGACAGCGGATAGGCCGGGCCGCCGCCGGGCAGATCGGCAGAGGGCACCATCGGCCAGCCGAACATGGTGTTGACGTAGAGCAGCGCGCCTTGGCTGATCATGAACTCTTGATCGAGACTTTGCTGGCCGACCTTCACGTCCACCGCGCCGTCAGCGAATTTCTGCTGGTACCACAACTCCCATAAGCGTAGAGCGCGGTCGCCCTCGATGCCGCTGGCCGTCTGCAACGTCAGAAGATTGTTGGCGCTCAGATTGTTGCCGTGAAGCCAGAGACCGCTGACGTTGAAGAGACCGCCATACCAATTGAAGGCTCGTTGTGTATCGAGTTGCAACGTCGCGGTGGTCAACCCGTCATAGGCGAAACCCTGCTGGACACCACCCGTGAGGTTGCCGAGCACCTCGCTCGTCTCGGTTAGGTTGAACGTCATACCGTACTGACCGAGCCAGGTGCGGATGCCCCCCATATCCCCGAACAAATTGCTGTTGCGCGCGATACTGGCCCAAAGATCGAACGGTGCCGGGGTCGCGGGACCCGAACCGTCTGGTGTCTGGCCGAGGGCGGGCGTTGCCGCCAGCAGGCACAGGCCCAAGGCCGCGATTTTCCCCAAGCCAGACATCAGTCGAACCCCCGCCAGAATTTTGCTGCCGGCGGTCCAACCGCCATCCGACACTTGCGATATTGCAATTTATTCTTATTTGCAATAAGATTTCTGAGAATAATTCGCATTTGCATTCGCATCAGCTGATGCTATAAACCCTCGATTTCCTCACTCTGGAGGCATGGCGACCGATGTATGTCTGTGTTTGCAATGGTTTAACGACGCGGCAAGTTTCTGCAGCCGCGGCGCGTTGTTCATCGACCGGCGGCGTCTATCGCTTTCTGGGCGTCACGCCGCAATGCGGCAAGTGCATCCCATCCATACGCGCGACGGTCAATGCCGCCCATCAGCAGAGTGCGGAAGAACTTGCCTCGGAGGCGGCAGCAGTGTGACAAGTTTCCTCCCTAGGAGCGGGAGGAAGCCATGCACGGCGATGCCAAGACCATCGAGCATCTCAATCGCATCCTCAAAAACGAGCTGACCGCGATCAACCAGTACTTCCTGCACGCGCGGATGCTGAAACATTGGGGCGTAACCAAGCTCGGCCAGTACGAGTATGATGAATCCGTCAGCGAGATGAAGCACGCCGATCGGCTGATCGACCGCATCTTGTTTCTCGAAGGCCTGCCCAATCTTCAGGATTTGGGCAAGCTCCTGATCGGCGAAGAGGTGAAGGAAATCCTCGACTGCGATCTGACGCTCGAACGGGCAGGTATCGGAGATCTGCGCGACGCCATTCAGTATTGCGAGAGCGTGCGCGATTTCGTCTCACGCGATCTCCTGTCCGAAATCCTCGATGGCGAAGAAGATGCTGTGGACTTCATCGAGACGCAACTGGTGCTGATCGAAAAGATCGGCATTGAGAATTACACCCAACTTCAGTCGGCATCGGCGAAGAGTTAGTTGATCGCTTGCGTCAGCGGCTGTTGCGAACGGCCTCCTCTTCCGCCCGCGGTCTTGCCGCGTGTCGCCTCAGGCGGTTGCACTTGCCCATCGCCTCCCGGAACCGACGCCCACCACTGTTGTCATCTTCTATCGCGCCAACCCGCGTCACCGGGCGCGACGCGCTGCCGACGAGTTTGCCCGGGTTCACAACTACCAATGACGGCGTTATGTGAAGGCCTTGAGGTTCGTCGCTAACCGGCGCGCCGCTTCGACCAGCATGGGATCCCTTTTGCTGAAGCAGAAGCGGATGAGGTGGCTCGGCGTATCGGTGCCCTCCGGATGATAGAATACGCTCAAAGGGATTGCGGCGACGCCGACCTTCGCGGTCAGGTAGGCGCAGAAATCATAGTCGGAGCCGTTGAAGCCAAGACGCGAAATATCCGAGGTGATGAAATAAGTGCCCTCGCAGGGCAGCGTAGCGAGGCCGACGCGATCGAGCGCCGTACGTAATTGGTCGCGCTTCGCCTGCTGCTCGGCGGCAAGCGTGACGAAATACTTATCGGGCAGCGCCAATCCCAGCGCAACGGCATGTTGCAAGGCGCCATTGGTGGCGAAAGTGACGAATTGATGCGCTTTCTCGACCACCGCGACGAGGCGTGCCGGCCCCGAGACATAGCCAACCTTCCAACCGGTCAGCGAAAAGGTCTTACCCGCTGAGCCGATGCGCAATGTGCGCTCACGCATTCCCGGCAATGTCGCCAGCGCGATATGGACGCGACCGTCGAAGGTGATGTGCTCATAGACTTCGTCGCACACCGCATAGGCGTTGTAGGACTTCACCGCGTCGGCGATCCACTCGAGTTCGCGGCGGCTGAAGACCTTACTCGTCGGATTCATGGGCGTGTTTAGCAACACGAGTTTGGTGCGGGCAGAAAAGGCCGCTTCCAGCGCCGAGCGCGATAGGCCCCAGTCGGGCGGCACCAGCGAAATCGGGCGAACGACCGCCCCGGCTTGACGCGCCATCGGCAGGTAACAATCGTAAAACGGCGCAAACATCACGACCTCGTCGCCCGGTGACAACAGCGCCATCAAACAATCGGCGATCGCCTCGGTAGCGCCCGAGGTGACGATGACCTCGCTTTTCCAATCATAGTCGAGGCCATAAAAGCGCTGATCGTGTGCCGCAACGGCTTGGCGCAGCTCCGGCACCCCGGGCATTGCCGCGTATTGGTTTGGTCCGACGACCAGTCGCCGCGCTGCTTCCTCCCGGATCTCGCGTGGCCCATCCGTGTCGGGAAACCCCTGGCCGAGATTGACGGCGCCATGCTCTTCGGCGAGTGCCGACATGACCGAGAATACGGTGGTACCGAGCGCGGTGAAGACCGGATTGAGGGCGCGCATCGTCACGAGGATTGCCGTTAGAACCCGGCCATCACATCGCCCATCTGCACCCAGTGCCGGCCGTCAAAACGCGTCAGTGCCGCCTCGACAATCGGTAGGTATTTGGTCCGGCTGGTGAAGAAAGTAACACCCGGCAACAACCCGACCGGACGGAAATTCTTAAGATTGGTCGCCTGCAGCATGATGTTCCGGCGGGAGAGATCGTCGCCGCATTGTTTCAGCACCTGGACTATCGCCTGCGAACTCACGTAACCGGCGAGGTAGTACCCGATATCGCCTGTCTCTTTCGGAAGATATTTCGCCACAAAATCGTTGAACGGCTTGCTCGTCCCGTCCTCGATCCAGCGCGGATCGGTCGGATCAAGATAGGAGTTGGCGGTGATGATGCCTTTGGCCTTGTCGCCGCCGGCCAGTGCGCGCGCGCTGGCGGAGGCGGCGAAATTGATGAACAGCTGTGGATGCCAATTCTCATCATGTGCCTTGTCAATGGCGCTTGCCACGATCTTGGGCCCGGCTGCCACGATCACCGCGGTCGCTCCCGCATCGTGCAGCACCTTCCATTGGGCATCGACATCGCTGGCGGTTATGGCGACCGGTAAATCCTTCACCACGATCCGGTAATAGTCGGCCCCGAGGGCTTGTCGCAGCCCGGTGCGATAGGAATCGCCCATCTGGTCTAGCGCGCGTATCAGTCCTACTTTCGCGTTCGGCATGTTGACCAGGATGTAGCGGCCAAAAATCTGCGCTTCGACGCGGAAGACCGGCACGCCGCCAATGGTCCAGGGATATTTCTTGCGGTCGATAACCCAATCGTCGCCGGTGGTGATAAAAAGATCAGGGATGCCGTTTTGGTTGAGATAGGGGCGGATTGCCAGATTCTGCGGTGTGGCGAAGGCACCAAAAATCGCCGCGACATGATCCTGCTCGACCATTTTCTTGACCAGTTCGAGCGCTCTGGCGGGGACGAAACTGTCGTCAAGGCTTTCGAGCACGATGGTGCGGCCGTTGACGCCGCCTTGAGCGTTTATCATGCGGAAATAGGCCTGTTCGGAGCGGCCCAAGGGCACCGCGACCGCGGCGTCGACGCCCGTATAGCTCATGGTCTGGCCGAGCTTGATGCTGGTGGCGGTGACGCCGGGCATGTCCGCGGCTCGCGCCGATGCTCCGGCCAAAATAAGGAGGACCGCCAGAGCCGCAACTACCGATTTCATCGCCTGCTCCTTTAGGCCGATCTTAGCCCGGTATGCCGGACGATAGCCCGAGCCGGCTCCTGCCGCCATGGGTTGACGCCAATGCCGTTGGAGCCGAATGTCGCACAGAACTCGGAGACGACGAATATGTCACTGCCGAACTACGAGATTTTTGCCATCCGTTACGCCGAGCGCAACGCCAAGCGCGCCGAACACTTCATCGGCGGCGACCCGCATGACGCGCCAATGCCCATGGATTACTTCACCTGGATCGTGCGCGGCGGCGGCCGCACCATCGCCGTCGACACCGGCTTCACCGAACCGGTCGGAACCCGGCGCGGGCGCAGGCATTTGTGCGATCCGGCACAAACTATGGCGCAGCTCGACATCGATCACCGCGAGCTGACCGATGTCATCCTGACGCACATGCATTACGACCATGTTGGCGGTTTCGCCTCGTATCCAAAAGCACGCTTCCATCTCCAGGAAAGGGAGATGCAGTTCGTCACCGGTCGCCACATGCGCTATCCGATCTTCGGCCACTCCTTCGAGGTCGACGAAGTGACCGCCATGGTGCGGCTCAATTTTGCGGGCCGCGTCGAATTCCACGATGGCGAGGCCGAGATCGCACCCGGCATTTCGGTTCATCATGTCGGCGGTCATACCGCTGGCCTACAGGTCGTACGAGTCCACACCGCACGTGGCTGGGTCGTGCTGGCCTCGGACGCCAGCCACTACTTCGAACACATCCGCTCCAATCGCGTGTTTACCGTGGCTTACCATATCGGCGCCATGATCGACGCTTATCGAACCGTCGAACGCCTGGCCGCTTCGCCCGACCATATCATCCCGGGCCACGACCCGTTGGTGATGAAAATATATCCCGCCGTCTCGCCAGCACTCGAGAACGTCATCATCCGGCTCGACCGCGACCCGAAAAATGCAGCGTAATGTTCGCGCCCTAAGCGGGATTCGTCGCGAAAAATTCTAGATCAGCAGGGATCTGCCCCCAAGAAATAGAAGGGCCGCCCGCGGGCGGCCCTTCCTACGATTGTCAGACTGCGGCGACGGATCGCCGCGATCCGCTCTAAGCGAGGGTGACCCCTGTCAAAACAGCGATCCCGATCACGGCGAAGTCCGACTCGCGTCGATGACAATGAGACACGGGATCACCTCCTTTCCTAGTTAATGGGAGTCATGAAGTTAGAGGGCGATTCGCCCGAGCGCAAGGCTCGTCTTCGAGCGGCGTTGTTTTCGTCACGCGCGGTTTGTGGCGGATGCCCTGTTATGGCTGGCGAGGTGGAGGCATTGGTTTTGGGTTTGGACCTCCCGTTGATGCCGCTCGGATCGCACAAAACCAAGTCTTATACCCCGCAAAATGGCGTCGGTGGCTCGGGCGTAGGGCGGCATGCATCGGCCTTTAAACGATCGTCGATTGCGGTCAGGCGCCCTCTGCTAATTAGCGCTCAAAGCCAGCTGCATTGCTGGGAGCGCATCGGGGAATGTGTCGAGTTTTTCAGCGGCCGCAATGGTGAACCAACCCAACGCCGAGGCGTCTTGCAACAATTCGCCCTCGCCTTCGCGCCAATTGCACAAAACGGCAATCAGCCGATAATGACGGCGCGAGGTACCAGCATCGCCGCTGACAAAATCGAAGGTGGTTAGGATCTGCACGGCGTCAGCCGTGATCGCGGTCTCCTCCAGCAATTCACGAACCGCGCATGCACTCAGGGTCTCACCGGGTTCGAGGTGACCGCCGGGAAAACCCCATTTGCCGATGCCCGGCGGTTTCGTGCGTTGCACCAGCAGAATTTGCTCACCACGCCGCACCACGGCGAGGCAACCGATGACCGGGCGCGACGTTTCAAAGAGGTCGGTCATGCTTGCCGGAAATTGACCGCATCAACAACCCGGCGCCAACCCCGTCGTTGCCGGCAACGCCCGCCAATGGCTTCGGGTTTCCCAACCGGCGGTTCGACAGTCTTACTCGATCTCGATCTTTTGACCTTCCCGCACCTGGTAGATCTCCCCGCCTTGATCGAGGAATTCGCGTGATTTCTGCACCATGCCGCTTTGGGCGTAATCGCGCACCTCCTGCGAGATTTTCATCGAGCAGAATTTCGGTCCGCACATCGAACAGAAGTGCGCGAGTTTTGCGCCGTCGGCCGGCAGCGTCTGATCATGGAACTTCTCCGCCGTCTCCGGATCGAGCGAAAGGTTGAACTGGTCCCGCCAGCGGAACTCGAAGCGCGCCCGCGACAACGCATCGTCACGCGCCTGGGCGCCTGGATGGCCCTTGGCGAGATCGGCAGCATGAGCCGCGATCTTGTAAGTGACGACACCGACCTTGACGTCGTCGCGATCGGGCAAACCCAGATGCTCTTTCGGCGTGACATAACACAGCATCGCCGTGCCAAACCAGCCGATCATCGCGGCACCGATAGCCGAGGTGATGTGGTCGTAGCCTGGCGCGATGTCGGTCGCGAGCGGACCAAGCGTGTAGAATGGCGCCTCGTGGCAATGTTGGAGCTGGAGGTCCATATTTTCCTTGATCTTGTGCATCGGCACATGACCCGGACCTTCGATCATCACCTGCACGTCGCGCGCCCAGGCGATTTTGGTCAGTTCGCCCAGGGTCCGCAGCTCGGCGAATTGCGCCTCGTCATTGGCATCTGCGACAGAGCCGGGCCGCAATCCGTCACCAAGCGAGAAGCTGACATCGTAGGCACGCATGATTTCGCAGATGTCGGAAAAGTGCGTGTAGAGGAAGTTCTCCTGGTGATGTGCCAGGCACCATTTCGCCAAGATTGAGCCGCCGCGCGAGACAATCCCGGTGACGCGCTTGGCCGTCAGCGGAATGAAAGGCAGGCGCACCCCGGCATGGATCGTGAAATAATCGACACCCTGCTCGCATTGCTCGATCAGCGTGTCGCGGAAAATGCCCCAAGTGAGTTCCTCGGCACGCCCGCCCACTTTTTCCAACGCCTGATAAATCGGCACCGTGCCGATCGGGACCGGTGCGTTGCGCACGATCCATTCGCGGATGGTGTGGATGTTCTTGCCGGTCGACAAATCCATCACCGTGTCGGCGCCCCAGCGGATCGCCCAAACCAACTTGTCGACTTCCTCGGCAACCGACGAGGTGACGATCGAATTGCCGATATTGGCGTTGATCTTCACCAGAAAATTGCGGCCGATGACCATCGGTTCAGCTTCCGGATGATTGATATTGGCCGGGATGATGGCGCGGCCGCGTGCCACCTCATCGCGGACGAACTCGGGCGTGACGAAATCGGGAATGGCGGCACCGAAATCCTCGCCTCTGGCCCGGTCGCCGAGCGCCCGTTCCCGACCGAGATTTTCACGGATGGCGACGTATTCCATTTCCGGAGTGATGATGCCGCGTCGCGCATAGGCAAGCTGGGTGACTGCACCATTGTGTTTGGCGCGCAGTGGTCGGCGCGCGCCGCGAGCGAACAGCGGCACCTCGCTGACTTCGCCGAGCTTGAGGCCGTTGTCTTCGGGTTTGACCGCGCGCGCTTCGGTTTCGACCACATCGCCACGGGCCACAATCCACGGGGCGCGAAATGGCGCGAGGCCGGCGCGAATGTCGATCTTGACCGCAGGATCGGTGTAGGGTCCGGAAGGATCATAGACCCGCACCGGCGCTTCCTTGGCCGCCGCAGCGACGTCGATCTCGCGCATCTGGACGCGTAGCTCGGGGAAGCGCTTCCCTGCCACGGCGATTTTTCGCGATGCCGGCAGCGGACCGATGGAAACACTGAAATCCTGCTTGAATGAGCCTTCGGGCATAGGACCTCCTTCGGTCAATGCCCGGCGAAAGAAAGGAGGTGTCGCGGTGTTCCTTTCCCTACGCCGGTACGATCCGGATCAGGTTCGAAGGGTTCCCGCGCTCTAGCGGTATCTCAGCCCCTTGAGAAAGAGGCACCCCTTGGAAACATTTGATGATTGGAGATTACGTTGCCGGCGTCAAGGAGGCATAGAAGTTGGGGTTCCCTCTGCCTTCCGGAAAGCCGGGGGCTGCCGCTCCGGGCTATGCTCCGGCTAAACCCCTGATCGCAAAAAAATGAAACCATCGAACTTCTAAAATCGGCTCAGTGCGCGATCGAGGAATATGCGATCGAGAAGTATCTGTCGCGGCACGGGGCCGGTAGCCGCAAGCGGCGGCACCAGGCGCGCGCAAGAACCAAACCGCGCCCGGGGCCCTCAAGCGACACGGTACGGATGATGCTATGAACCGGTGCATTATTTCTGCCACTCTTTGTTAGGGAAAACGCCAGGATGCCTTCGCAATCCCGTGATCCAATTCATCATTCGGCACGATCCATCCGGTGCGATCGAACAACAGGCGAACGAAACAGGGGGGACCAGTATTTTCCCTTAAGACGTTCTCAGCCAAACTGGTCCGTTCTTCCCGCGACGGTTCTTCGGACGGTGGTTTTTCATTCGAGGTTGGCCACGGCCCGTCCCCAAAATTGCGGGTGGTCACCATAATCTTGCTGCCTGGCACTTCTTCCTAGTCGCGGCCAGTCTGACATTCCGGGGTGCGGGCCCGAGGTCCGGTTTTGGGTTCTTCTTACTGTTCTCCTAAGTCGCTTTGCGCCTTCTCTATGGCGTATCGCCGAGGTCCCCCGGTGTCTCAAGTCCAAATCGCCTCACCGCCGACCTCGGCGGGCGCTTTCTGTTAGCGTTTGGCATCGCGCCGGTTTGTTTACCCCTTGCTCACATACGTCGTGACCAACGTGTGCTAGTCATAGCCCTGGGAACGGTAGCCCTGGGGGACCGTGATTAAAGGCGTCTCCAAGTTCCCTTGCTCCCTGATGTTCGCGGACAGTTCTGGGGCGCCCCCTTTCATTGTTCTTGACCCGGTTAATTTGCCGCGCTTCGATGACTGGCATCATCAATACCGGTGCGGCCACGTCGTCCCTGCCAGGCCACACCCACACTGGCGCCGGCCCCAGCAAGGGGGTGGGGGCGGCGCCTTTTTTTTGATAGCGTGCAGCGCGCTTGGCGGTCATCGGTGGTGATCGCCCGTTTAGCGCGGTCGACTGCCGGAAGCAGGTCGGCGCGGTGCATCCGCTTCGGTCTTGATCAGATCCACCGGCAATTGATTGATGTGCGCGTCTCACTCTCAGGGGCGTCCTGATCGCGAATGTCGTCCGGCAGCGCCACGCGCGCCAGTAGCCCGTCGCGAGGCGGGGCGACCGGCGCCAATCGCCGAAATTTCGGGGCGTCATACCGGGGCGTCATAAAAGGTGCCCCCCATGCGACGATATTGTTGCCGTTTGGTCGCTACCGACTCCTGGAACGGCCTTGTGGGACAATGCGTGGTACGGCAAGGGACTATTTATAAGTGTCTGTTTTCACTCACAAATCTGTGGCTCTGGTCAGGTTGATGCTTCCCGGCGGCGTCACTGTGCTGCGCCACGCGCAGAGCGGCGCCTTCGGCCCGCATCACATCGCGCGCACGGGTAAGAAAATCGAGAATCAGCGCGAGTTGATCCTCAGTATACGAGGTCCAGATCTCAGTCATCGAGCAATGCAGCGGCTCGAACAATGGCGGCACGGTTTTCTCCACGTTTTCGGTCGGGCGCACGATCACCTTGCGGCGATCGTTGGCGTCGCGGTCGCGCCGCACCAGCCCGGCGAGTTCGAGGCGGTCGATCACCCCGGTAATGGCGCCGCTGGTCAGGGCGGTGGCGGCCGCGAGGTCGCCTGCGGTCACACCGTTGTCACCGGCAGTTCGTGCCATCGTGAGGCATTCAAGATCGCTGACATTGATGCCCAGCCGCTCAGCGATAGCCTGGCTGACGGCCAAATTCTGCGCACTCAAAGTCTTCGTGGCGCGTTCCAGGGCCGTCATCAGTTCTGCGCGCTTTGCGGACGGCCTGGACACCCGATATTTCTCCTCTTGGCCTTTTGGTATCTTATTGGCTAAGATATTTATGCATTGAACAATCCTAAGGAATAGGTAGGGGGATGTCGAGCGCCCGGTCGGTCTGGCAGCAATGCGGGACGGGCGAAGAGGGGTTTGATCGCGTATGGCGGATAGGGTGGTAGGGGTATGAGCACCAAGTCGATGACCGATGCATTTCCGCGCGCGGCCGAGCGGCCGCGCAAACCCCGTACCCGCGGGCGGCTGATTTTCCGACTTGTCCTGGTGATCGTGCTGATGGGCGCGGTTGGCTTTGGCCTCTATGCGTTCCAGAATTTCAAGACGGCCATGATCGGACAGATCATGTCCAAGATGGCCCCGCCGCCGGCACCGGTCGCGGCCGTCACCGCGAAGCTGCAGGACATGCCGCGCTATCTCGAAGGCATCGGCACGATCATGGCGGTAAGGCAGGTGACCGTCTCACCCGAGGTTGCCGGTCGCGTCACCCAGATCATGTTCGAGGCCGGGCAGACGGTGAAGGCGGGTGATCCGCTAGTGCAGATCTATGACGCGCCCGACCGCGCCGATCTCGGCAATTACCAGGCGCAGGAGCGGTTGGCGCAAGTCAATCTCGTCCGCGCCCGCGCCCTAGCGCAAAAGGAATTCGGCTCCAAACAGGCGGAAGATCAGGCGCAGATGGCGCTAGACCAGGCGCGCGCCGGTATCGCCCACACCAATGCCGTCATCGTCGAAAAGCTCGTTCGCGCCCCATTTGCCGGCCAACTCGGTATCCGCCAAGTCAATCTCGGTCAGTACCTTAATCCAGGCAATCCGATCGCGACCCTCACCGACCTCGACACCATGTATGTCGACTTCACCTTGCCCGAACAGGCGAGCGCCAAACTCAAAATCGGTCAAGACATCGATCTGACGGTCGATGCGTTTCCAAACCGGACCTTTGTGGGCAAGCTGACGACGGTCGAACCCCAGATCGACCCGCAGACGCGGGCGATCAAGGTCGAGGCGACGATCCCGAACCCGGACCATGCGCTGCATCCGGGCATGTTCGCCAATCCGCGCGTGGTACTGCAGCCGCAGCACAATGTGGTCACGATACCCGAGACCGCGGTCGAATACACACCTTATGGTACTTCGGTCTATGTCATCAAGCCGGCCGGCAAGGACGAGAAGGGCCAGGTCAAATACGTCGCGACCCAGAGCTTCGTGAAGCTCGGCGAACGGCGTAATGGCAACGTCGCGGTGCTGCAGGGCCTCAACTCCGGTGAAATGGTAGCGAGCTCGGGTCAGCTCAAAATTATCAACGGCGCTCCGGTTCGGCTGTCGCCAGACCGTATGCTGAAGCAGCCGGCAGTGCCGCCACGGGATTAAGCCGATGCGGTTTACCGATCTGTTCATCCGCCGGCCGGTACTGTCGATCGTCGTCAGCCTGCTGATCCTCCTGCTGGGATTGCGCTCGCTCTATGACCTACCGGTTAGGCAATACCCGAAAATGGAAAATACGGTGGTCACCGTGACCACCATCTATCCGGGCGCACCGGCTGAGGTCATCCAGGGCTTCATCACGCAGCCGATTGAACAAGCGGTGTCCTCAACCGAGGGCATCGACTACATGACCTCGACCTCGGTGCTCGGCACCAGTACCATCACGGTCAACATCAAGCTGAATTACGATCCGGGCACCGCCATGGCCGACGTCATGGCGAAGACTAACCAGGTTCGTTACCTTCTGCCAAAGGACGCGTTCGACCCGATCATTGTCAAGACGACCGGCCAGTCCACCGGCGTCATGTACATCAATTTCCACAGTTCGCAGTTGAGCGCTGCTGCGGTGGCGGATTATCTCGCCCGCAACGTTCAGCCGCTGATCGCGACGGTCGCCGGCGTCGCCTCCGCTGATATCCTCGGCGGCCAGACCTATGCGATGCGGGTGTGGCTCGATTCGACCCGCATGGCGGCGCGCGGCATCACCGCGGTCGATGTCGCTACCGCGCTGCTGCAGAACAATTACCAGGCAGCGCCGGGTCAAGCGAAGGGCTATTTCACCATCTCCAACGTGGTCGTTAATACCGATCTCAAATCGGTCGACCAGTTCAAGGAGATGGTGGTCAAGGCACAGAATGGTGCGCTGGTGCGATTGAAAGACGTCGCCGACGTCGATCTCGGGCCGCAAAGTACCAACGTCTCGGTGCTGATGAACGGCCAACACTCGGTGTTCATCGGCATCAATGCGACGCCGACCGGCAACCCTCTCAACATCGTCAACGATGTGCGGGCCCTGCTGCCGTCGATCGAGCGTAGCCTACCGCCAACGGTCAGCATGACGGTCGCCTACGATTTCGACCAAATTCATCCGTTCCTCAATTGCCGAGGTCGAGCGCACGTTGGCGATGG
This sequence comes from uncultured Alphaproteobacteria bacterium, assembly GCA_963804725.1. Lineage (GTDB taxonomy): Bacteria > Pseudomonadota > Alphaproteobacteria > ATCC43930 > CGMCC-115725 > JAATGI01. Next base: position 2,007,810 of record CAWDRN010000001.1, read on the forward strand.
CGGTCGGCATTGTGATCATCGTGATCTTCCTTTTCCTGGGTACCCTGCGCGCCGTCATCATTCCCGTGGTGACGATGCCACTTTCACTCGTCGGCGCCGGCATCATCATGCTGGCGATGGGATTTCAGCTTTAACCTGCTTACCCTTTTGGCAATGGTGCTGGCGATAGGACTAGTGGTCGACGACGCCATCGTCGTCGTCGAGAATGTCTATCGCCACATCGAGGGCGGCGAGACGCCGTTCCGTGCTGCTATCATCGGCGCACGCGAAATCGTGGGGCCGGTAGTGGCAATGACCATCACCCTGGCGGCGGTTTACGCTCCGATCGGTTTCCTCACCGGCCTGACCGGAACGCTGTTCCGCGAATTCGCCTTCACCCTCGCCGGGGCGGTGATTATCTCCGGCATCGTGGCGCTGACCCTGTCGCCGATGATGGCGTCGCGCTTTCTCACCACTACGGCGCAGGAGGGGTGGTTCGCGCGTCAAGTCGATCGGTTCTTTTCCGCCGCGACTGGCTGGTACGGACGACGCCTCGCCGGCACGCTCGACTATCGACCCGTGGTGATTGTATTCGCCATCGGCATCTTGGGGATGTTGGTCTTTCTCTATACCCATGTGCAGAAAGAGTTGGCGCCGCAAGAAGATCAAGGGGTGCTGTTTGCGCTTGGCAAGGGGCCGCAATACGCAAATCTCGACTACACCGAGGTGTTCGGCCGCGAGATCGAGGCTGTCTATCGCTCATTCCCCGAGACCGACGCCACCTTCATGATCAACGGTTTCCAAGGTCTCAACACCAGCTTTTCCGCGATGGTGCTTAAACCGTGGGACGAACGCGTGCGCTCGACCAAGACTTTGTCGCCGCTGGTGCAGGCCAAGCTCAACGATATTGTTGGTGTGCGGGCGAGCGCCTTCAGCCCACCGGCCTTGCCGGGCGCGTTCGGCGGCTTGCCGGTCCAATTCGTCATCAGCGCCGCAGCACCGAGCGAAACCGTCTTCAAGCTGATGCAAGAAATTAAAATGCGCGCAATGCGCAGCCACAAATTCATCTTTGTCGATACTGATCTTGCCTACAATCAGCCGGTTACGCAGCTCAATATCGACCGTGCCAAGGCCAACGACCTTGGGATCAACATGCAGGCGATCGGCGAGACATTGGCCCTGATGGTTGGCGGCAACTATATTAATCAATTCGATCTCAGCGGGCGCGCCTATCAGGTGATTCCGCAGGTGCCGCGCAGCCAGCGGCTGAGTCCGGAGGAGTTGGAGAAGTATTTCATCAAGACGGCGAGCGGTGGTCTGGTGCCGTTATCGACGGTCGTGTCTTTCGCCACCAGGACGGATCCAAACGCCTTTTATCATTATAATCAGCTTAACTCTTCAACCCTGTCAGGCGTGCCGTTTCCTGGCGTGAGCATGGGCGAAGTGGTCGAGTTCCTGCAGCAGACAGCGGCCGAAGTCCTGCCTGCTGGCTTTCATGCCGATTTCCTCTCTGAGTTCGCGGCAATATGTCGAAGAGGGCAATCAGCTCACCGTTACCTTCATCTTCGCGCTGATCATCATATATCTCGTATTGGCGGCGCAGTTCGAAAGCTTGCGCGATCCTTTGGTGATCCTGATCTCCGTGCCGCTCTCGATTTGCGGCGCCCTGGTGCCGCTGTTTATCGGTGTCGCGACTCTCAACATCTATACCCAGGTCGGTCTCGTCACGCTGATCGGGCTGATCAGCAAACACGGTATTCTGATGACCGAGTTTGCCAACCAACTGCAGCGGCACGAAGGCTTGGATAAACGCCATGCCATAGAACGAGCGGCCGCGGTGCGATTGCGGCCGATTCTGATGACCACGGCGGCAATGGTTGTTGGCCTGTTCCCGCTGCTCTCGGCGACCGGTGCGGGCGCGGCAAGCCGCTTTTCCATCGGCATCGTCATCGTCGCCGGCATGACCATCGGTACGCTGTTCACCCTGTTCGTGTTACCGACGTTTTATACCCTGCTAGCACGCGACCACCGCGAAGCCGCGGCTCTCGAACGCGAGCAGGAAAAAGCGCTCGCGGCCGAGTGATCAAGCGACGTCGAAAGTCCACCCCCGCCATCAACCCTCTCTGGCATGCGTACTGGCGTCATGCCAGAACCGAGTCTTCGGCAAGCTCGGAGCGATGCAGTCACCCACGCCCACAGCCATCGCCATCATGAGCCGATTGCCGACCCGATCTGCATGAGCGCGTCCGGTTCGCCGGCCAATCTCGCGGGGATCGCAATTAAAACCGGCCTCCGGGCAGACGCCGAAGGCCGGTTGCCCGCCTGCAAACGAGTATCAACCCTCCTTCGGTGCCGGGGTGGTCCCCGGCGTCTTACTCTTTTTGGCACTGCTCTTGTGATGCGACTTCTTCTTTGTGGTCTTCTTTTTCGTGGTCTTGTGGTTAGCGGCCTTGTGCGAGCTTTTCGGCATGGTCGTCCCGCCCTTTTCCGACGACATGCCACTCTCAGGCTTCGACGTCTGGTCGCTCTTCATCTCTTGCGCCGAAGCCATGATCGGCATCGTGGAAGCGGCAACAAACGACAGAAGTACAAACGCTGTTAGCAACGCCTTCATCACATACTCCTATTCGATAGAGAGCCCCCCGATAGGCGATTATCGTTCGAATCCTGGCGGATTCGACGTGCTAATTATTGTATCATGATGACCGCTTGGCGTAGCCAATATTTGCCGGCGGTCCAAAAAAATTTCCCCTTTTAGAGCGCGTCACCGTCATCCGGCAGCGCGCCGCACGGTCGAGGCGTCCTGCCCGAACAGGATTTTGCGCGCATCAGGGCTGGTCGGCGACGTGGACTGGAACTGCTTGCCCTTGTCGTAAGCGCGCCCGGTCGCGGGGCGCGCCTTGATCGTGTCTTGCCAGCGCTTCAGGTGAGGAAAATCCTCAATCTTCTGGCCCAGGCGCTCATAGGCGGTCGTCCACGGATAGGACGCCATGTCGGCGATTGAATAGTCGCCGGCGACGAATTCCCGGTCAGCAAGGCGCTTGTCGAGCACGGCAAAAAGGCGGCCCGTCTCTTTGACGTAGCGGTCTATGGCATAAGGCAGCTTTTCCGGTGCGTAGTGCGCGAAGTGATTGTTCTGGCCGGCCATCGGACCGAGCCCGCCCATTTGCCAGAACAGCCATTGCAAGACTTCGACTCGCCCATGCAGGTCGGCGGGAATGAACTTTCCGATTTTCTCCGCGAGGTACAGCAGAATGGCGCCGCTCTCAAACACCGAGATCGGTTTGCCGCCATCGGCCGGATCCGTGTCGATAATCGCCGGCATGCGATTGTTCGGAGAGAAGGAGAGGAATTCGGCCGTGAACTGGTCGCCTTTGCCAATGTTCACCGCAACGATCTCGTAGGGCAGACCGGTCTCTTCCAGAAACAGTGTAACCTTGTGACCATTTGGGGTCGGCCAGTAATAGAGCTGGATCATGGCAGTTTCCTCATTATCGGCCTATGGAGATTGCTCCAATTTGACCGAACTATGGCCTCCCTCCGGCGCGGCGACAAGGGTCTGGTCAAGCAAGGCGATGACACTACGAATCATCGTTTCCGGGTCGTCTGCGCGCATTGCCGCGCCCATGATGGCGACGCCTGCAGCACCGGCGGCGCGGCATTGGGCGGCATTACTTGCGTCGATACCGCCTAACGCATAGATCGGAACTTCTGCTGCCTTGGCAAGTTCCGTTAGGCCGGCAAGACCGAGTGATGGACTATAATTGGGCTTACTTACCGTCTTGAAGATCGGGCTCAGGGTGACGTAATCGGCGCCGAGCTCCGCTGCGCGTTGCACCTCATCGCGGTCATGGGCCGAAATCCCGATCGTTGCCCGATTGCCAAGATAGGCACGCGCAGCCGCGATCGAGCCATGACGGGGCAAATGCACACCAGCAGCGCCTGTCGTCATGACGGCATGGTAATCGGCGTGGACGCTGACGGCCGCTCCCGCCTGAGCGCCGCAACGGACGAGGCCTTGAAGCAGGTCTACCCGCTCTTCTCTCGAGAGATCGTGCTCGCGCAGGGAAATCCAACGACAGCCCCCGGCCAATAGCGCTTGCACCACCGCCAATAGCGGCCGGGCCGCCTGCTTGCGGTCGGTGATGACAAGCACCGGCGGGACCGGCAGCGTCTTCATAGGTTCAGCCGCCGATCAGGCCGAGTTCGGGACTCGATGGCTCCCCATGGGTGCGCTTGGGGATGCGCCCGGCGAGACGCGCATTGCGGCCAGCGACCACCGCCGCCTTCATCGCCCCGGCCATCCGCGCCGGATCGCGGGCCTTGGCGATAGCCGTGTTGAGGAGAACGCCATCGCAGCCCAACTCCATCGCAAACGCCGCATCGGAAGCGGTGCCAATGCCGGCATCAAGGATAACCGGTACTGAGGTGGTGGCGACGATGCGCTCAATCGCGAATGGATTGACAATGCCAAGGCCCGAACCGATCGGCGAGCCGAGCGGCATGACCGCCGCCGCCCCACGGTCTGCAAGTTTGCGGCAGGTGACAGGATCTTCGTTACAATAGGGCAGCACCGTAAAGCCGTCGGCTACCAGTTCATCGGTCGCCTGCAACAAATGCTCGACGTCAGGGTAAAGCGTTTCGCGATCGCCGATGAGCTCGAGCTTTATGAGATCGGTCGCCAAAGCCTCGCGTGCGAGTCGCGCGGTCAGGACCGCATCCTTCACTGTCGAACAGCCGGCCGTATTGGGCAACAGCGTGAACCGACTGCCGAGCAGATCGATCAGGCTGCCGGAATAGGGGTCGAGACTAATCCGCCTAATTGAGACGGTGACCAGTGCGGGCTCGGCGGCCGAGAGTGAATCGAGCAGCACCTGGTGATTGGGATAGCCGCCTGTACCCATGAACAGCCGGGAGGGATAAACGCGGTTCGCAATGGTAAGATAATCGCTCATGCAACCAAGTCCAAAACGTCTTTACCAACCTGAACGTCTTTACCAACCTGAACGGGCGCAAGAGCGGCTGAAGGCCGCGCCCCGATACGTGGGAAGACGCGACGCGTCATCTCGCGCGCCCGCGCCGCAGCGGATTCTGCGGTCGCCGCCACTAACCGCCCCCGAACGGACGAACGATCTCCACCTCGTCGCCCGCGGACAGCATGGTTTCTTGCCAGAGCCGCGCCGGCACCACGGAACCATTGACCGCAATCGCCAGGCCACGCTTGCCGGCCATGCCACGCCCCTCGATGAACGCCGCGACAGAGCCGCCGGCAAACGGCTCGTCTTCGCCATTGATGCGGATGACGTCGTTCATGCCTCCGTCCTGACCTTGAATCGGTCCAGAGTAAATGGCCTGATTGCATCTTCGATTTCGCCGCTAATAATATAGTTCGAGATGGCCCGGGCCGTGATCGGGGTCAGTAATATGCCGTTGCGGTAATGGCCCGTGGCGTAAATGAGGCCATCGATGTCGGTTGGGCCCAAGATCGGTGCATCGTCGCGCGAGCCGGGACGGAAGCTGCTCCACATTTCATCGATTGGCAAATCCTCGATCCCAGGGATCGCCCGCCACGCGCCTTCGAGCAGCGCCAGCACCCCGCCGGCGGTCATTGCGCCGTCGAAGCCACGTTCCTCGACGGTGGCACCGATGATCAGCCGGCCATCGATGCGCGGCGCGATATAGGCTTTCGCCGCCCACACTACATGGCGGATCAACGGTGCCGCCGGGTCCATCCGCAAAGCCACCATTTGACCTTTCACCGGCCGGACGAGAGGCCGCAGTTCTCGCGGAATGCCGTCAATCTCGTTCGACCACGCACCGGCTGCCAACACCACAATGTCGGCGGCATGGACATGCTCGGCAAGGCGCACGCCGACAAGGCGCCCGTTCGCGATCTCTATCCCGTGGACTCTCACGCCTTCGTGCAGCGCGCCTCCGGCCTTGGTGAAAGCCTGACCGAGTGCCTGCACTAACGCGCGATTTTCGACCTGGTGATCGCCTGTGCTGAAAATGGCGGCGGCGAGGTGCGGCGAGAGATACGGTTCGAGCTGACGCGCCTGGGTGCCGCTCAGCCATTCGAGATCGATGCCGAGTGAGCGCTGAAACTCGAAATTGAATTTGAGCCGCGCGGCATCGTCACGGGTCAGCGCGAGCATCAGGGTTCCCTCGCGGCGCAGGAACACGGGCATGGCGGCCCAATCCTCCAACTCCGCGGCGAAGTCGGGCCACAGGCACTGGCTCGCGCGATTGAGGGTGTAGAGTGCTTGCTCGCCGGGCTCGGCTTCGAGACCCGCCGCCAGCATGCCGGCAGCGGCCCAGCTGGCCCCGCGCCCCGCCTCACCGCGTTCGAACACATCCACCACGCGACCGGCCTGTGCCAGGCGCCAGCCGATGCTCAAGCCAATGACGCCACCACCGATTACGGCGACGCGCGGTTCGGTCGATCTAAGGCGGGACTTGGTGATGGCGGGCTCCCTTCGCTGGCATGATCCAGACAGGTTCCGTGGGTGTAATCTCAGCCGGCAACTGCCGGCACCCCAGCCGTTTCTTCAATCTGGCAACTGCCGGCGCCCGCCGCAAGTCATTTCTGTGATGGCGCAGCAACGCCGTTATTCAGCAGCGTGGGCCTTTTTCTTTGCCTCCTCGGCGAAGTGCTTTTGGATGGTGTGCATCATGGCGTCGTTGCGCTTCTGCGAGAAGGGCACGTTGTTTTCCTTGAGCCAATCCATCAACTCGTTACGCCATTGGTTGGTCGCGTTGAATTTCGGCAGGACGTAGTTCGCGAACAGTTCGTAGGAGCGTTTGGTCGCTTCCCAATCAGCGAAATCGTGTGCGAGCAACAGGATCGTGCCGAAGCCGCCGGTCTTCGCCCAGAACCGCTCGAGCACCACGAGCGCCTCGTCGGGCGTGCCGATGCAGCCATATCCGTTCGCGTTGATGCCTTCGAGGCTCGGCAGACCAATCGCCGCGCCGCCAATCGGACTGACGGAATAAGCGTAGGCCTCCCACTTCTCAAAGCCTTTGCGACAATTCGCCAGCGCCTGCTCGCGCGTTTCAGCAATATGGAACGGCGCCATCAAGCGCCACTCCGAGCGCTTCATCTCGCGTCCATGCGCCCCCGAGACCTCGTTAGCGAGCCGCCAGTTGGTGTCGAGCGCGTCATAACCGTCGCGCGCGCCCGCGGCAACGCTAATCATCCCGATGCCGTACTTGCCGGCGACTTTGCCGCCGTTAGGTGTCGCCGAGCTCGCGATAGCCATATAGGGCCGCGGCTTGGTGTACGGCTGGAGATGGAGGCGTGCGTTCTTTAGCGTGTACCAATCCGTCTCTTTGGTGATGATCTCGCCGTTGAAGAGTCGATTGATGATGTCGATGCCCTCGATCATGCGGTCACGCTGCACCTCGGGGTCGATTCCGAGCATCATCGCGTCGGACGGCAACAGCCCGGGGCCGAAACCAAACATCGCGCGGCCCCGCGTCTGATGATCGAGCTGGCAAATGCGGTCGGCCAGAATCATCGGATTATGGTAAGGCACCGAAATAACGCCAGTGCCGAGCCGGATGTTCTTGGTGACCATGGCCGCGGAGGCAATGAACATTTCGGGGCAGCCGTAGATTTCGAAACCGCCCGAATGATGCTCGCCGATCCAGGCTTCGGCGAAGCCGACCTGGTCAAGCCACTGCATCAGCGCAATGTCCCGCTCCATCAAGAGCGTGGTATCTTCGTCGGTGGGATGAAAGGGCGGCAGGAACACACCCGCCTTCAGATGCCTTGCTTGGGTCACGGCGAACTCCCTCTGGTTACCGCATATTGGGCCGAGATTGTTTACGGGCGCAACAGGGTCGAGGGCTAGCCCTCGAAATCGGCCGGAGTAAGCGCAATCGGCGTGCCGTGCGGCGTGCGTCGGGCGGCGCGGCTCCAGGCATCGCTGTAGCGGTCGATCGCGGCGCGGTCGGCCAGGCCTTTGGCCGTGACCATGCGCTCCAGTGCCGCCTGCCAGTGTCTGTAGTAGGTCGTGCCGGTGTCGAGGTCCCCGGCCCCCTGGGCCCGCTTGATCTCGTCCGCCAGCGTCGCCGTCCATTCGCTCCATGGGAACAGTCCGGCCTTGTGCAGTGCCAGCGCCATGGCAAAGGATTGTGCCTCCCATGGTTCGGCAAAAACTTGGTGAATGTCAGTGTCACTAGGGATTTTCATCGGATCGTTTTCCTTGCTAAACCAATCATTTAAGCGTATCACAGTGAATGTGGGCTAACATGGATTGACCCGATAGGTCCGTTAGCCCGCTGTTAGCCCAGATGAGGAATCCCATGGCAGCCAAGAAAGTCCTCACGCCTCGCGCCCTGAATTCACTTCGCCCCGCCGATGATGGCAAACGTTACATCGTCTGGGATGCTTATCAACCGGGGCTCGGCTGCCGTGTCACCGACAGGGCGACCGAAGACGGCAGGGCCGCTCACGTCGCGTTTGTGGTTATCAGACGCCGGCCTGGCCAAAAGAACCCAGACACCGTCGTGTTGGGCGTCTACTCGCCGAACGTCGCTGCGCTTCCCGACGGCAAGCTTGCCGAGCGTGGCACCGCAATGTCACTGGCCGATGCCCGCCGGCTTGCACGAGAGACGCTCAATAATCTCGCCCAGGGTAGAAGCCAAAGCGACATTGACGCAGAGCGGCGCCGGCAGGAAGAGGCGCGGAGATTGGAAGAGGCGCGCAAGCAGCGGCACACCTTCGGCGCCGCGGCCGAGGAATTCATCGCCGAGTATGTGAATATCCGCCTACGCAGTGCCCGTGCAGTCGAAGCGTTGATCCGGCGAGAGTTGCTTGGCCAGGAGCCTGAGCGCGTGGCTGGCGATGACGGTCGATACATAACCCGTTGGGTCGAGGGCAAGCACAAGAAATGGCGCGTTTTACCGATCGTCGAAATTACACAAGACGAGGCCATGGAGCTTCTCGAGAAAATCAACTCACCCCATCAAGCCCGCAAAACATTGATGGCGGCGTCAAAGCTTTTTGGATGGGTGCTGAGCCGCACCAAAGAGAAACGCTATGGGCTCAAGAATAACCCCGTAAAGAACATCAAGCTCGACCAGCTCATTGATAATTACGAGGAGGAAACCAAGTCGCGCGACCGCACGCTAACCGACACTGAGTTGCGCCTTATGTGGCGCGCCGCCGAGTGGCTTGGGTATCCTTACGGCGATCTTATTCGGGCGCTTATGTTGAGCGGCCAAAGGGTTCGCGAGCTTTCAGGCTCACGCTGGCCCGAAATTGAAAATGACGTGTTGACCGTACCGGCTGAGCGGATGAAGGCCAAGCGTAAGCATTCCTTGCCGTTGACCTCATGCATGCTCGAACTGTTGAACAAGGTCCCGCGCTTCACCGGCGGCGACTACATTTTCACGGTTTCGGGTGGCGTGCGGCCAGTGGGCGGAATCTCGAGCAATACACGACGCGCACTAGACCGTGCGATTGCCGAACAGCGCAAGGCCGAGGGCATCACCGGCGAGATGGAACCATTCCGCGTCCACGACGTTCGGCGATCTGTCAGAACACGGCTGTCGACCCTCGGTATCAAGCCATTCATCGCCGAGCAGGTCATCGCGCACACTCAGACCGGCGTTCACGCGGTCTATGATTTACACACATATGACTCCGAAAAGCTCGGGGCCTTGACCGCATGGGAAAAGGCGCTGAAGGCGATCGTCAATCCGCCGGTCACGGACAACGTGGTCCCAATGAGGTGCGGGCGCCGCGCATGATCACCGCCGCGATCCTTTGATCGCCGAATACGAGGCGCCCGCGCAAGCAACCCGCTCACTCCCGACGAGCGGCTGGTGCTTAGGCGATTGTGCTCGCAGAAATGCCGGCCCGCGATTTGGGAAGTGGCCCGAAAATCCGGCGTCACGTCAGAGAGAAATTTCTGCTTCGTGATTGGTGGGGCAGGGAGAGTGATTTCCGACCTATTGCCGCGAAGTACAATCAGGTCCGCGTAAAATTTGACAAGCTGGACACATTTGCCGATCCGGTGCCGGGCCAGATTGCAGCGGTCGAACGAGTGCAAATCGTGCAGCCCCCGACGCGAGGCTCAAACTAACGATCCGCTTAGCGGGGCGTGGCTCTCATGTATCCATTCTTTTGTGTGGGGAAACGTGTGGGGAGATGCTTCGCTAACTCGTTGTTTTACTTGATTTACGATGGCTGGCGTGCCGCGATAGCCCTATGACGGAGTACTCGGTTGCGCGCTCCGATCTTGGAGTATGCGATATGCTGCGACTTGGCGCCTTCCTTGCAACCGAATGGACGGCTTGTCCCTTCCGCTTGCGTCACCCGGCCATATTCATGATGAAGGCCGCCGAGATGCGGAGTTGCGAATAGGCTCCCATGCGCCCGGATCGGCCGATGAATGGGAGCGTCTTTGGCGAGCGACAGGTGTGTCCGCGCCCGGTTGTAGTAGTGCGTGTATGATTTGAGCGTCCGGCGCAGATGCTCTTCGCCCATGACGATCGTGTGATCGGTGCACTCTCGCCGGATCGAGCCGATCACGCGCTCGACTTGTCGAGCTCAGTTTGACAACTTGGTTAGTAGGAGGAGTGGTTCCTGGTATCGAGCGCGATCTACTGAAAAAGCTCGCACCCGACGAGGAAGGCTTACTCAAGCTAGTGCATCGTTGGCGTGATGAAGCCTTCAAGGCGGGCCACACGATCACCCGCATGGTCATTGCGTTCGAAGCCGGTCGCGACGGCTTCTGGCTAGCACGGTGGCTGAGCGCTCGAGGGATCGAAGCGTATGTCATTCATCCGACGAGTATTGCCGTGTCACGCGAGCAACGGCGAGCGAAGACTTGTTCCGAGATAGGCGGCGAACGTGAAGAGCGGACCGGGCACGGCTTGGGCGGCGCCATAACCCGCAAGGAAGGCGTCATCGCTGACCCAGCCGGGCGTCGCAAATGCGCTGCGCAGCAGCGGCAGCACTACGTGACCGCCGCCGAAAACCAGTGCTCCCGACCGATAGAAGGCGTCAAAGAGACCAACTCCTTGAGAATGCAGCACGCGCTGGAGAATCGGAAGGCCACCGAGGAGTAGGAAGAAGGCGACAAGCGATGCGACACCGACCGTGCGAGAGACCTGCAGAAGCGCGTGGCCAGCAGCGGATTGCGGCGCCTCTCGGCATAGCCAAACTCCAGCAATGCCGCCAAGAAGGATTGCGACAATCTGGGCCGCCGACGACGAACTGAAAAGGATGATCAGCGTCGCGGCAACCGCTATAGATGCGCGCTCTCGATCGGGGCACAAAGTGCGAGCCATGCCCCAGACCGCTTGGGCAACGATGGCGACAGCCACGAGCTTTAAGCCGTGAAGAAGCCCGATGCCGATAGGGCCAGTAAGCGCGCTGGCGCCGAAGGCAAAAAGTACGAGAGCAATTGCTGACGGCAGTGTGAAACCCGTCCAAGCGGCAAGGCCACCAAGATAGCCGGCGCGCATAAGACCGATCGAAAATCCGGTCTGGCTGCTCTCCGGACCCGGTAGGAACTGACACAATCCGACCAGATCGGCAAAGGCTTGCTCATCTAACCACTTCCGCCTGATGACGAACTCATCGCGGAAATAGCCGATATGGGCAATCGGCCCGCCGAAGCACGTGACTCCGAGCCGCGCAAAAATGCGTAGCACCTCGAGCGGCGAGCCGATACGACCATTTTTGCGGCGCGACAATCAAGGTGAGAGCGCGCCTCTCATCCAGTTTGTCGCGCTACACATTTTGCTGTTCTGCTTGCGCGATTATCGACATGAGCGCCCCTGTCACCCCACTTCTGCAAACCGCTGTTCCGGTCCTCTAAAAAGCTCGCCGGCCAAGCGCACGGCTCTCACTGTTTGTTAGCCACCGGTACGACCAGTTTGCCGAGACTCGACAGCGCCCAAATCGCGGAAGCGAAAGCGATCGTGTCGCTGAGTCCCCGAAGATTGAGACCCCAAAGGAAGAACGCGTCAAAGGAGGATTGGAGCGAGCTCCGCGGCGTGTCTCGACCGAGAGCGAGCATGATAGGCGCGGCCTTGACGGTCAGAAGTAGTCCAATAATCGAGAACGTCAGTGCCAGATAAATTGGAAACGCGGCCCGGCGACCCGCGTTTCCATCAAAATAGTTGCTGACCGCAGTCCCCAGAAGCAGAACGGCGCTGCCAATACCTTCCATGGGGTAGACCACGAGTCCCGTACCAAGGTCGGCATGTCGGCTGTATTGCACCCAAGCCTCGACTCCAAGCTCGTGCCATGCCGGCCCGCCTACAATGACGCGATCGATTACTCCTCCGGCAAGCACCCCGGTAAGAAAGATGGCTGCGGCCAAAAGGACGCGTGTCCGCAGTGAGGTCATGGACGATGTCCGTTCCTAAAGCGCTCAATGTTTTCGGCCAGGAAAAGATTGGGCGACAATACACCTCCAGCTTCGATGGGCAGGTAAATCGACCCAAAGCGTATTCGAGATCGGACCGCACCCTCAGGCACCGTGCCTGCCCCCGTTGGCCTCCGCTATCTCAGACATAGGTGATTAAGCCGGCGAAGCCCTCGTCCATGTGGTCCTGATGATGGCAATGGAGGAGCGTGTTGCCGCGATTGTCGGCCACGAAGTCGATCTCCGCCGTAGAGTAGCGCGGCATACTGATCGGGTCCTTCATTACGCCCGAGGTCGATTTGGTGCCAACTTTCGTGATCTCGAAGCTGTGCCGATGCAGATGGACCGGATGCTCCTCGCCGGTATTGTTGTTCATCACCAAGCGATAGCGTTTGCCCTGATTGACGGTGAACAGCGGATTGGTGGCGGGCCAGGACTTGCCGTTGATGGTCCAGCGGTTGTAGCCGCCGCGGCCGCCGGGGATCTTCTCGTATTTCAGATTGATGATCTCGTCCGGTGACGCGGCAGGGTCTGGCCGGCGGAAGGCCGTGTAGTCCCATTGCCGCTTCGTCGGCGCAATCCACTGCGGTTCGCCGTGTCGATCGGCATATTCGACTATCACGCCCATGCCCATGTTGCGGTCATCGTGATCGGTCGATCCGAAGACCCATACACCGGGGTTGTTCATCTCGACGATGACATCTGCCCGAGCGTCCGAGAAGTGTCACAATTTCAACCAGCCATGCTTTATGGCGTGGGTAAGCAGAAGGCCCATGGCGAAGGCAGTCGCTGGGTTCACGGCGACGCCAACTGCGGGCGTCAATAACACCAAGAGAGATCGGTATTACGATAGCATCCCGGCTTGGAGGGTGATCGTTGCTCCCAACTCAAAAGGATACTTCCAAGAAGGAAATCATGACCTTCGATACCACAGACGTCTTCGGTTCTGTACTTGGCGGCGGCGCCCCGTCTCGTGGCACACCAACTCCTGTCGCGGAAGCAATATTCAGGGAGAAACGACCCGCCTTGCTCCTCATTTGCCGACGTTGCCGTCATTACCTATGCCTTTCTCTTGGTCTTCCGTGCTGGTGCCAGAGTCGGCTAACTGCCCGCGAGACGCACGGCTTGAAACAACGGCACGACGGCAGCGAGCTCGGCGGCTAGACCGAACAGTGCCGCGCCCGTCGGCGCGACATCGTAGAGCGCGCCCATCGCCGCGCTACCGGCGAACCAGGCGATGCCAAATATGGTGCCGAACACACCATAGGCCGAGCCCAGCCGGCCTTGGGGAACCATTCTGGCCACCGCGGCCTGCATCACCGATTCGTGCGCCCCGAGCCCAATGCCCCAGAGCACTATGCCGGCGAGCGCGATGTTGAAGTCACCGAGAAACGCGAGCGGCGCATAAGCCGCAACAATGAAGGTCACAGGTACAAGCACGATCAAACCGAAACGGTCGAAGAGTTTGGCGAGCGCCAAAGAGCTAAGACCGGCGGCAGCCATCGCTGCGGCATAGAGGACGGGAATCCACGCGTGCACGACAATGTGGGCCTTGCTGAGATGAAAAGCGATCAAGGGGTAGCCGACGAAACCGAATCCAACCAATGCTCCACCAGCACAATAGACCCAAAATTCACGAGGGTAGTGACCGGCCCAGGATGCTTGTGGATTGCGGGCGATGCGGCCCGCATTCGGAAAACGCGCGCCAGCGCCGAATACCAGCAAGAGCGTGATTGCCGCCGGTATGGCAAGGATGGCAAATGCCGTCCTGAAGTCGTGGAACCAAACGATTATTCCGGCGATTGCCAGTGGACCAACTAACGCGCCGAGCTGGTCGAGCGCTTCATTGATGCCGAACGCCCAGCCGCGTCCTATTCCTTCGCCAGCCTGCGCCAGCATCACATCGCGAGGCGGATTGCGCGTGGCGCGTCCGGTTCGTTCTAAAAGAACCAAAATGGCGGCATGCGGCCACGTTCCCGCCAGGGCAAGCAAAGGTACTGACACCATTTGGATGAGGTAGCCAACCAGGGTTATCGGCCAGTAGAGCCGGCTGCGATCCGCCGAACTTCCCGACACCAGTCGGAAACCGTATCCGAGAAACTCGCCGAGAACCAGCTACGGCGCCGACGATCAACCCGGTGGCGCCCATTGTCTGGAGAAACGGGCCGACGACGCTGCGGGCCCCCTTATAGGCCATGTCGGCAAAGAGATTGACGGCACCAAACCACAACACAAATTGCAGCGCCGATCGGGGCGCTGCGCCAAAGTTCCGCTGCGATTGCGTCACCATCGATTTGCCCTTGTCCCGACACTCGAATTCAGAAGCAACCTGGCTTAGATGCCATTCGTTACCGCGAATCGATCGCAATAGTCGGGTCGCGGGAACATTTGCGAATCGGCCCGGCGCTATTTTGCCGGCGTTCAACGCCGCCGTGCGATCATCGCATCGACCGACCAAGCGCCCGCACCTTCAATCAGCAAATAAAGTGATCCGAGCAGCATAACGAAATCCGCTCGAGCTTCGTGCGCCATGCTCCAAAACCCGTAGCGAGGGAGCTTCGGCACGTGAAAAATCCAGAAATCGTGCCCTAGCAAAATCGGGACTTTCGTCGAAAGAATCGCGACGATCATGATGATGATGAGTGGGATCGCTGCGAGGCGCGTGAGCAGCCCAAGGATGACCAGGGCGCCGCACAATGTTTCGAAGACGCCGACAAAGGGGCCCATTACATCAGGGTAAGGGATACCGATATGGGCAAAGCGGCCCGCTCCCAATATCTCGGGGAAAATCAGCTTTTAAATACCTTCAGGAAAGAACACGATCAGACCGACGAGAAGCCGCACAAGGATGGTCCAGCCGGACGCCGTCGTCGCGAAGAGCAGGTTGCGCCTGTCGGACCGCTCAATCATTGCTGCCGGCGATAATCTCATGGTTGCAACTTGCCGAACCGCGATTTATGCCACTCCATTTGGACGCGATCTCCCGTCTTGCAGTTAAGTATAACAGCGCTGCCGATCGCGAGCACGGCATGGACATGCGATTGCCCGGGTCTAGGCCAACCGGATTCGGTCAGCAACGATGCCTTTTTAGCCGGTTACCGAGCCACATAAGCGGTGCCAGGACCGCTGTTCACATTCTCAGCGTACCTCGACACGGTCATCTACCCCGCACCCAACGGCTCGCGCCGAGGTTTCAATGCGGCCGCCGTAGGACTACTTCTTGGCGCTCTCTATTAACCAGGTTTGGACGAGCGCGGTTCACGCGCTGCAGACTTTGAGATCGGCGTTATCGATCTCTTATTGCTCTGTCTTGGAAGGCGGCGCCCCGGCTTGTCGTCGCAATGGGCGCGGCCGCGACTCAAGTCGTTGCCATAGTTGGATGACATCGTGCGCACAATCGGGAGCCCATTTGAAAAATCACTCAGGATTCTGCTTTCGCTTCCGTTGCTGATCGGACTGTGCATTGCTTGGCAGCCAAAGCTCGAGGCTCACGAAGAACCAATTCCGGACAACCTAGGGCCGATGCTCGAACACGTCGCCATTGTCGAGGAAATGGTGCGCGCATGCGGGCACGCTCGTTCGGACCTGTCCGACGATCTAGCAGGGGTTTGGCGCGTATGGCTTAACCGCAACCGACGCGTCGAAGAGACGCTCAAGTCGCTTCCTAGCCCAACTTGCGCAGAATCGAGCATCGGGTCTAGGCAAAACAACGGCTTAGCCAAAAAGTCGCCACTACATCTTGGTTCGGGATGAGGTCAGTTAGGCGCTGACTGTAGGTGCCAGCTGGCGCGCAAGCGCCTGCGCCGCAAGCCGCCTTTGAGCGTCCAGTTCGCGCAAATGCGCCACCGCTTGCTGGATCACACGCCGCCCAACTCGCACACTGCGCACCAGGCACCAGTAGCGATGAACCGTTCCTTTCTCCTTGTGAACCGAGTGACACAGGCACATTCGTCATTCACAACCGGTTTCGCCGCAAAAGAAAATACCCAAAGTCGTCACTACACGCCCAAATCGCCCCAAAGCCGCGACCAAGCCCTTGATCCGACTCACGAACCAAAATCAAAAATCTCGCAACTCGACCAATTCTGCGCAAGTTGGGCTAGTTTGACGCACTCTCCCGCCGGCAGATCCATCATTTACCTCTTTCACTCGCTTCAAACAGCGCTCGAAAGCCAAACGGAATCTGCCGATGCTTCGGAGCAAAGCCTATACAAGGCGCGGTGTGGTAGCGTGGTCACAAATTTGAAAAGCGGCCACCTCGACTATCATCCCCCGCCTAGGTCGCGATGACTTCTCATCGAGAGTTCGAGCCTACGCACTTCACCGCACAAGCCATTCAGGCGGTGCTCGAAGAAGGCGCCCGGCAAAACTCCCATGAGCCACCTCACCCGAACCGACGGGAACGATTGCCGATGTGAACCAGTCGTATGACTGTGGGGTCGGGCCTTTTTATGCAAGTGATCGTGAGCGTGCTGGCGCCGCCGCCTTTACGGCGTTGTCTGGCTCTCCATGAAAAATGTGGCGCGGTCTCGGCTCAAATCAGCGCCTGACCGCTCGCTCGGATAAGGGATATTCGGCAAAAGCCCACGCCAATAGATGCGCTCGATCAGCGGCGCGGGATTCTCGTCTTCTTTGTCCCAGCGCATACCGGCAGTGATGCGAGCCCAATAGGTTGGGTTCTCGGTGAATTGATATGCGGTGGGATCAGCGGCGTGATTCGCCCCGGTAAAGGCTGCGGCAAAGGGCTCCGGCTCGATTACAGTGAAATTCCACTTCCGCTGCGTCAGGTCGAACACCGTCGACATCGGCCGCTGATAGGCGTCGTAGATCGAGAGATGCTCCAGGCCGAGAATGTCCTCGATCGTAGTCAACAGGTTAACCGTCGAATAGCGTTCGTTCACGACTGCATGATGTTTCACATATGGCCCGAGCACATAGCAGACGCTGCGGTGGGCATCGACGTGGTCCGGCCCATCCTGGGCGTCATCCTCCACGATGAAGATCAGTGTCGAATCGGCATAGGGACTGTGGGCAACAGTCTCGACCAAGCGACCCACCGCATAGTCGTTATCCGCGACCGCGCCTCCGGTGTGTTGAGACCGTCGATCGACTTGGCGAAATTGCCGAGATGGTCACGCATCAACCGGACCAGACTGAGCGCGGGAAGCTTGCCGTTGGCGACGTACTGCCGAAATTCACGCGCCCACTCCGCTTCGCGGAAGTAATCCGGAAAGCGGGTGTCGAAACCGCGGAAATAGGGATCGGTAACTGGCGCCAGTTCGGGATTGGCCGGTACGGCGACGCGTGTCCGCGTTTTTGCAGGGAGCTCGATTTGCGGCGTCGGATGAAGCGGATTGTCGTAAGGACCGAGATCGATCATGAAGCCGTAATTGCGGACGGTAAGGCCAGCGCGCCTGGCAGCATCCCAGAGGTAGCCTTGCTGGCGCTCGCCTTCAGGCCCATCGGGCGCCACTAGGTTGTTGGTACCAGGGAGCAGGTTGGGATCGTCGGGATAACCGGGTTCGTCGCGACGACGTTGCGCGAGCGAGGGGATGGCGACATTGACTTTGCGATTGGTTCCCTCCCAATCGTAGGGGTGACCGCGGAGAGCGTAATTCTCCGGCACGTTCTTGACCCCGATATCCGATTCCATTGCCGCGGTGTTCCACGGCCAGGTATTGCCGCTAACTTCGCCAGTATCGAAGAAATTGTCGAGCGTAACGAAATCCAGCGCCATCCGGTGTGCATTGGGTGTGATCGCTTTGCCGAACTCCGCCAAACTCGGATCGCCATTGCCTACCGGCAGATCGCCCAGTTCCTGATCATAGGTACGGTTCTCGCGGACGATGTAGATGATGTGCTTGATGCGGCGATGGAGCGCCCGCATGAGCTGCGTGTCGTCGGGATCGGACTTGGCGTAGAGATGGTCGTTCGCTGCTACGGTTCGAGTCAATTCCGAAAGATCGTGTCGAGGCGGCACCGGCAGGCTCAAGAAGCCGGCCTTCGACAATTGCAGAATATACTGGTTCTTGGCCGCGCATTGCGGCAGCCGATCAGGGCTCAAATCGTGCGAAGAGCAATTGCCAGGATTGGCGCCCGGAACGCTTTTGCCGTTGACAACATAAAGCATCCTTCCATGGCCGTTTACGCTTACCACATTCGGCCAATAGCCGGTCGGAATGAGGCCGATGACGACCGGCCTTGTTCGGTCGAGGGCAATGATCGCCAACGCATTCTCGCCGCCATTAGTGACGTAGAGCTGCTTCTCGTCCGCCGACAGCGCAAGGCTGTTCGGTGCCACACCATGGAAATAGGCACCGGGCGGAAGGAACGTCGGCGGCGCAATGGTGCACACGCTATCGACCACACGACCCTGCATCGTATCAATGACCGAGACTGTATCGGTATTGTCGCTAGCGACGAACAGCCGCGAACCCAACCGGTTTAGCACCAGCCGATTAGGATTGCCTACGACGGGAATGCGCGCCATGACGTGCGATGTGGCGCCTGCGATCGCCACCACGTCGATCTCACGATCGCGCATGCTAGAAACGTACGCGGTGTCACTTCCCTTAATCGCGACCCAATAGAGGTAAGTGCCCCCGACCGTACCGTCCCCGGGCTGTAACGAGACTTCGATCGGGGTGCCGTTCGGCAACCCTTGCCGAAGTGGTACTAAGGAGACGGAGTCATTGTAGAAATTCGCGACAACGAGCGTGCGTCCGTCGGCCGATACCGCAATTCCAGCGGCGGCCGGTTTGACAGCAAGCCCCTTCCCGCGCTCGTGCCCAAGTTTTACAAGCGCCGCCTTGTCCTCAAACCACACTGCGCCGGACGGGGCGAAGACATGGACATCGTCATCGGTGCCGCCCGAGACATAGAAATGTTTCCCGTCGGGCGCAAAGGTCACACCCATATAGCCGTCGGGAATTTGCAGAGTCTGCTTCTGTACGGGCCTGTCACCGGCAACGTCTTCAACGAACACATATTCGTTCGATACCTGTGGAATCAGTAGCCCCTTACTATCGAACAGCCGGTTGAACCCGCTGGTCAGGATCAGAAGGGTCTTGCCGTCGGGACCGATCGCGGTGGTGACGGCTTGTCCGGCTATAAAATCGGGATAGCCGGGAAGATTCGGATTGAGCTGCGAAAATTGCGCGCCAGCCGCGGCCAGGGGCGTAACCCGGATGCCCGAAGGGGCGGTGGGCGAATCAGTATCGGCCGCAAATGCACTGGTCACGACGAAGACGATTAGCATCGCGATGGCAGGCAATAGGAATTTGGGATGCCGCGTCGTTATGCTGATATCCGCCCTCACTACTCGGTGATGCATGCTTCCCAGCAACTAAACCCAGTCCCGCTGCGTTTGCCGGCATGTCGGATGATCGTTGCCGGAGTTGACATAACTATGACATCAGAATGACAGTCCATGACGCGTTGGCCACTCGGCCGGCTGCCTATAACAGAGATCGCGGGGGATTTAAATCGCGCTCAAGTGGCAGGCGCTTTCATGACTTTCGACATGGTGACTTTTCGCAAACCAGCTGGCGTGCGTCGCCAGTGCTATCCAGCGTGCTTCAGTCCTTCTCGCGCTTCTCCAACGTTGGAGTTACTGCCACGACCGGCGGTTTTGCGGGAGCCCCACACAGCTGTGCTGGTCGAGATTGACCCTCCCGATCGTGCAAAGCAGCGGCATCCGCTGCCCAGCCGTGATATTATATTATTTCTTCACAGTAAAAAAAATTCAGTTCTTGTTGCTATCGGAAACTACGTCCGACAGTATTGGTGGTGCAGGCCGCCGAGGACGGGCATGATCCGCCCGATCCGTTGGATCGGTCGATGGATCGGGGTGTCTTTGTTCAGTGTCAGGCGAGTTCGGAGCTCATTGTAATAAGAGACGTAGGCCGTAACGATGTGGCGGAGGTGAGCCTCCCCGAACACGACGAGATGGTCGAGACACTCCCGCCGGATCGAGCCGATCAGCCGTTCGACGTATCCGTTCTGCCAAGGCGATCGCGGTGCCGTCGGCCGATCGCAGATGCCCATGCTCTTGAGGCGCCTGGTGACGACTTGACCATAGACCGCATCACGATCTCGGATCAGGTGGCGCGGCGCTTCATTCCACGGAAATGCATCGGTGATCTGTCGAGCGATCCACTCCGCTGTCGGATGAGAGGTGACGCCGAACGATAGGATCCGGCGGCGATGATGACTGAGGATAACCAGCACATAGAGGAGGCGGAAGTCGATCGTCGGCACCACGAGCAGATCCATCGCGGCGATGCCGGCGCCATGGTTACGCAGAAAGGTCTTCCAGCTCTGGCTCGGCGGTCGCCGACATCGCACCATGTACTTCGTTACCGTCGACTGCGCGATCTCGATGCCGAGCTTGAGCAGCTCGCCATGAATGCGCGGCGCGCCCCACAGGGGATTGGCAAGGCTCATCTCGCGAATAAGATCACGCAGGTCGCGCGGGATTCGCGGGCGACCACCGCGTGCGCGAGACTTCCAGCGCCAATATAGGCGGAAGCCCTCACGGTGCCATCGCATCACGGTCTCAGGCTGGACGATCACAACGGCGCCCAGCACGGACGGGCGCAGCCGATACAGCCAAACGAAGATCAGCCGATCGATGAGCGTCAATCGCGCCCGCGATGGCATCCCGCGGCGCAGGACATTCAGCTGATGCCGAAGAATGACGATCTCAGCCTCAAATCGCCCCTTGGACCTGAACAGCGAGACCACCAAGCATGCCAGGAGCTTCAGACTATCGATCGTCCCGCAGCAGATTACCCGATCCGCGGCGGCAAGCCACTCCGGATGAAATTCTCGGTAGGGACAGGTCCCGTGGCGATCGAGGATGCCGAGCCAGGCGATATTCTGGAGGTTCGCATCCTCGACATTCGTCCGCGCCCGAGCCGGCACGCGCTTCATGCGGGCCGCTGTTTCGGCTCCAACGCGGCCGCCTCGTGGGGCTTCCATTACCACGACCTGATCGAGGAGCCGAAGCCGCGCGAGGTCGTCACCATCTTCGAATTGGATACGTCGGGCGAACCCTTTGCGCGCGCCGTCTACAATTACATTTGGACGCCACAGACAGATCCCGACGGCATCGTTCACCCGACGATCGATTATCCGGGCGTGCGGGTGAACCACAACTCGATCCGGCGGCGCGAGAACATCCTTGCGAACGTCCGGGTTCCGGCGCGTCTGCATTTCGGCACGATGGGCCTGGCGCCGGTCGAAGCCGATTTCGTCAGCTCGGTCCCTCCCAAATTACACCGGCGGCAATATCGACGATTGGCGCATCGGCAAGGGTGCGAGGATGTACTACCCGGTCGCCATCGCTGGCGCCTATTTCTCGGTCGGAGACCCGCATGCGGCTCAGGGCGACAGCGAGCTCGGCGGCACCGCCATCGAAACCTCGCTGACCGGGGACTTCGAGTTCATCCTGCACAAGCAGCGCGACCTTGCCAGCACAACGCTCGAAGGACTTAGCCACCCGCTCCTGGAGACCGATCGACAATGGTCGGTCTACGGCTTCACTTTCCCAAATTATCTGGCGGAACTGGGAGCGGATGCCCAAACGGAAGTCGCGCAACATGCGAGCCTCGATAAGGCCATGCGCGACGCCTTCCGCAAGCTGCGGCGCTTTCTGATGACGGTACATCATCTGAGCGAGGACGAGGCGATCGCGCTGATGTCGGTAGCCGCGGATTTCGGCGTCACGCAAGTTGTCGATGCGAACTGGGGCGTGCATGGCTCGATCCGCAAAAGCATTTTCGCCGAACGCTGATTCCTGGGCGAGAGGAACCGATCATGCAGTTTCACATGATCGCGGGAGAACCGCGACCTGTGGCGCCGTTCAGCCATGGCGTCGAGACCGATGGTTTCGTCTTCGTCACAGGACAGATGCCCGATTCGCCCGGCGCATTGCCGAGCGGCATCGTTATGTTCCGTTTCGAGCATGGCCATGTCGATCTCAAGACTCGCTATGTCCGCACCGAGCGTTTCCTGCTCGAGGAAAAGGTGCGCAAGTCCCTATTCGGGCGCTATCGGAATACCTGCAGCAACGACCCGAGCGTTGCCGGGGTGTCCAACGGCACCGCGAACACGAACGTGATCTGACATGGCGGCAAGCTGCTGGCGCTCAAAGAGGACTCGCTGCCGATCGAGCTCGACCCCGACACGCTCGCCACCAGAGGCAACTGGAATTACGACGGGCGCATGACCGCGCACTGCATGACCGCCCATTCTCCGCGTCAAATGCACGGTGCGTCGAAAGACATCACTATAGCTCTGTCGTTACGCGGATCGGCGTTATCGGAACGGTGAATAACCCCTATACTTCGATGGGGCGCAGCGGAGAACGCTATCCATCGGGATAGTGTCATGCGAGGGAAGGAGCATGCCGCTTTCCGTATCAGGTGGCCCCGCGAGGCGCTCGCCCGACCCGAGCTAGCGGCGGCATAGCGCATAAGCCAACGGAGGATCGAGATGGCAAGCGACGTACACCTTGTTGGTAGCATCGGGCTCGACAGCGTGGACGAGGTGTTTCAGACCTGCGGCAGCTTGCTCGGGCCGCATTTGAAGCGCGTGCCGGACGGCGAGCCAGGCGGACGGCGGCTTTGGATCAGCTGGCAATTACCGCTGCTCCGCGCCAGTCCCTACCTCCAGCCGGTAGCGAGCGAGCGCCAGGGGGATGTCGCGTTTTATCCATTGAAGCTCGCGACCGGCGTCAAGCCCGAGGATGTACATTTCGGCGAGCTTGGGTACGCCCGTGAGGCCAGGACTTCGTACATCGATTTCTGCACCGCGCGCGACAAGGGCATCCTGCCGCGGCATATCCGCTTCCAGGTCTCGCTCCCGACCCCCTTGGCAGTGGTCGGGCCGTTCATCCTGCCCGAGGCGCACCAGGCAGTGCTGCCGGCCTACGAGCAAGCGATGCTGCGCGAGGTCGATGCGCTTACGGCTGCGATACCGAGACGGGATCTTGCAATCCAGTGGGACGTCTGCATCGAGATGATCATGTGGGATGGCCGCTTCCAGCCGATCCCGGGATTCCCTGGGATGGAGTCTGTGTTCCGCGACACCTTCCAGCGCCTCGCGCAGCGGGTCTCGAGCGAGGTCGAGCTCGGATTCCATCTTTGCTATGGCGACCTCGACGGAAAGCACTTCGTGGAGCCCGTCGACGCGACGAAGATGGTCGAGCTCGCGAACCTCATCGCCGAGAGCGCGAAGCGGCCTATCGCGTGGATGCACATGCCGGTCCCAGTCGACCGGTCAGACGACGCTTTCTACGCACCGCTGCGCAATCTCAAGCTGCCGGCCGGCACCGAGCTCTATCTTGGGCTTGTGCACGACGAGGACGGCGTCGAAGGGACGAAGAAGCGGATGGCGTCGGCGCGCAAGTACGTCGGGACGTTCGGCGTTGCCACGGAATGCGGCATCGCCCGCGCGCGCACTCCCGATCGGGTTCGGCAAATCCTCGAGGTCCATTCGGGTGCCGCGAAGGAGGGCGCCTAGCGCGCGGACCGGCATTGAATTGGGGTTAGTCCAAGTACTACCTGTAGGGCGCAAAAAGCTCGATGCCATTGGTCATGTCTTGACGGTTCAGGGGTGCAGCCTCTTCTTCTGGAAAAGGGAACAGGGAGGGGCCCCGGATCCGCACACCGTTCAGGTCGCCGCAAGCAAATTCGATCGCCGAGCGCTGGGTGAGATAGTTGCGTGGAGAATGCCTGGACCACGTGTTCATCTTCAATGAGCGCCATCTGCGTACTGTGTTGGCCGAATATGCAACATTTCAATCGCCGGCGCCTGCACCGCGCGATTGCCAGCGAGCTCCGTGCGCGGTCGAACCGCCGATCTGCGAAGCACGCCACAGGGAGATCATCGGGGAGCCGGTGCTTGGCGGTCTGCATCACGTCTATCATCTGGCGGCATGACACTTCGGATCAATGTATTTGCGCCCCACACCGGTGATCCGGCGACAAACAGACCATCGGCTAGCAGTGTTGCGGCCCGAGGACGTGCGGTACGCGCGCGAGGCCGTTGCAGGTCTTCTGCACGCGCGTCGCTCGCGGAAGCATGGCAGATGGCCTGACGAACCGTTGCCGCTGCGCTGCAATGAGTGAACTCGACCAGCCGCGCCGACGATCGCCCGATGCGCTGTCGACGCAGCGGGAGCGGCGTGAAGCTTGTGGTAGGGCCGCCGTCAGTAAAATCGAAATTGATTGGGGACTGGCTTGACGGCAAGGCTCGGAGGTAAGGGCTCGCACCTACTTTACCATGAGCGCGGGTCGATGCCCACGGCGCGCTCGAAACTCGGCCGCGCAAAGAGCCGATGTCTCTTCGATCAATGCGGCGCTGCCGTCAGTCCAACAACACCGATAGCTCTTTAAGGCTTCTCGGACGCATGCCGCCCGAGCCCCGGTGACGTGATCCCCAACGCTGTCCACCGCGACAGCGCGGGCCTCTGGGCATCGCTATAGTCCCGGAGCGCCGCTCTGGCAGACAGGGCACTTACGTTGGTAATAATCCGACCCATTGGCTCCATATTCGGTGCCGCAACTTTCGCACTGTAACTCCCACACATACTGATTGCGATCAGTGCCCGGTCGATCCGTCTTGACGATCAGCCGTTGATTGTTTCGGTTGACGTAACCCACCTCTGCAGCTGACTCCGCCATAGGGCGCTCCAATGCTTCCCCCCAAGCATATAGGAAAGCCGGGACGGATGGCGAACCCGATCCGTCGTGAGCGGTATGCAACGGAAGAATTGGGAAGAGCCGTATTAAAGGATGGAAATTACCTCAATTCCCCCCAAGCAGATTCAGGCCCTCTACGAGAGCATCTGCGAAACCGGGAATGAGCTGGTAGCCGAGCTTTACACTGGCAAAATCACTTATGCCGGTTATGCAAAGGCGGGTTCTGAAGCATTTTTTGCCGCATTTAAAAGCTTGGCAGAAATTGATGCGGCATAAGCTTGTGCTTGTTGACTCTGAGAAGTTCGCAGGCTTCGCGCGTGCGCACAGAGCTATAACCAGCCAAGACGCGTATCTCATTAGGAAGTCTCCCTGTGTGTACCGAAAACCCCAACCATGTTGAACCAGTGAAAGAATCGGATCACGTTGGCTGCTGTGATTGCGCTAATGCTCCTGGCTCTGAAGCTGTTGGCAGCGCTCTTTAAGTCGAAGAGCCGGCTCGAGGCAGAGAATGCAGCACTCCGGTATCAGCTCATCGTCCTTCGACGCAAGGTGAACGGCGGCATTCAGCTTAGCAACGCCGATCGTCTGTTCTTCGTCCAGCTCTATCGCTGGTTTCCTTCGATCCTCAAGTTGATAACCGTCGTCCGTCCCGAGACGCTGGTGCGCTGGCATCGTGAAGGGTTTCGCCGCTACTGGCGTTGGAAGTCACGCCCGCTGGGAGGTCGGCCACCGATAGGCGCGGAGCTACGGACGTTGATCCGACGCATGAGCCTAGAAAATCCTCTTTGGGGTGCGCCACGCATTCACGGTGAACTGCTCAAGCTTGGATTTGCGGTCGCCCAGTCGACCGTCGGCAAGTATATGCCGAGAAGGAGGAATGATGACCCGTCCGGTCAGAGCTGGGCCACCTTCCTGCGCAACCATACGCCGCAGATTGCGGCCATGGATCTGTTTGTCGTGCCGACCATTGGGTTCAACCTGCTCTACGCCTTAATCACTGTCCGGCTGGCTCGGCGCGAGCTTGTCTGGGTCAATGTCACGGCGCATCGAACGGCCGAAAGGATCGCGCGGCAGATCAGCGAGGCCTTTCCTTGGAACGAGGCACCACGCTACTTAATCCGTGATCGAGATGCGATCTATGGCACAGTCGTAAGGCGCCGTTTGAGAGCGATGGGTATTCGCGACAGGCCGATTTCGCCTGGTTCGCCATGGCAGAACTGTTTTGCCGAACGGCTGATCGGCTCCATCCGGCGCGAATGCACTGACCATCTCATAGTGTTCGGCGCTCAGCACCTGCGCCGGGCCCTCCACTCTTATGCCCGGTGCTATAATGAAACCCGGACTCATCGCTCCTTGGATAAGGACGCACCACTATCGCGTCCGGTTCGACGGGCAGGGCGCATCGTAGCCCATGCAGTTGTCGGCGGATTGCACCACCAATATATCCGAACCTAGTTTTCGGCACACACAGGTGCGCCAAACCGAATGTCGATGATGAAAGAAGTTGCCCTCGTCTCAGGCGTTGCAGACTGCTGCTTCGACGAAAAGGGAGGTAATAAAATGCGTGTCCTCCACTATTTGGTATTGACCGTAATTCTGGGAACGCTTGCCTGGCTTGGTTGGGGCATCATTTCCCTTTCTTAAGCCTACGCGTAATGTGATGTCGGGCCATTGCGAATTGGCAAGGCATGGACCCAATCATCGGTCGCATTCCACAAAAGAATTGAACTTGGCTCGAGGCATCACGCTACTGGCAGCAAAGTAGAGCCCGCTTCGTGGCGCACGAATGATGGACGGTGATGAGAGTGCGTCGGTCCTTCAGCGCATACCAAACCAAAACTGACCAGAAGATCCAAGGCTTGCCACCGTCGCTCCGAATAGACCTATCGGGCCTTAGGCTTTGGCCACGCTGGCTTTTTTACTCGTCCAATGACGGTTCATGAAGCATCTGACATTTCTTTAATTTGGAGATCGCCCTTCCGGTCGATACTGTTTTACTAAAGTTTTTCACTAGTGATCCGGGATTTGGGCACGCCCTTTTCGGTGAGTGCTCGAGAGTAGAGGGCTTCAGCCACTTGAAGCGCCGGTTCATCCAACAAAAAAGGAAGGGAGGTTAGGATGACACGAAACTTATTCGCCGCCGCTTGCGCCGTCGCCATCGCTGACGCTTTCACCGCGCCACTCGTTTTCGCCGAGGAACCGACCGTTGGCATCGTTGCCGCCTTTTCTGGGGCCTATGCCGAATGGGGGCAGGACTATAAGCGCGAAATCGACCTTTATATGCAACAGCATGACGGCAAGGACGGCAACCCGAGGATCAACCTGATTCTGCGTGATGCGCCGGGCACCGATTACGCGCGCACCAAGCAGATCGTTGATGGTTTCATTACCCGCGACAACGCCGCGGTTGCCGGTGGCGGCGAGTTCACGCCCGAGGCGCTGTCGGTCGCCGACCTGATCACCGAAGCCAAGATGCCGTACGTGATCTTCAACGGTGCCACCTCGTTCATTGTCGACAAGTCGCCGTATTACGTGCTCGCGGGCTTCACCATCTGGCAGCCTGACGTGCCGATCGCCGAATACGCCGCGGAACACGGCTGCAAAGACGCCACCGTGATCATCGCCGACTACGCCCCCGGCGCGGACACGGTCAAAGCCTTCACTTACGGTCTCGGCAAGCACGGTGGCAAGATCGGCGAGGTGATCAAGGTGCCTCTCGGCACCACCGATTTTTCCGCCTATATGCAGCGCATCCGAGATTCGCATCCGACCTGCGTCCTGCCGTTCATGCCTGGCGGGCCGATGTCGCTCCAGTTCACGAAGCAATACGTCCAGCAAGGTTTCAAGAATGCCGGCATTACGCTCTATGACGCCGGCGGCATCACCGCCGAAAATCAGCTCGACGCAGCCGGCGATGCCGCGCTCGGCATCATTTCATCGAGCAATTACGATACCTATCTCGACAATCCGCTGAACGAAACGTTCATAGGCGCGCTGGCGGAGAAATACCCGAGTATCCGTCGCGATTTCGTCACCACCGATGCTTATGTCGGCATGCAGTTGATCTATCACATGCTGAAGGCGACCGACGGCAAGCGCGACGGCGACAAGGCCATGGCATCGATCAAGGGGTGGTCGTTCGACACGCCACGCGGGCCGATGTCGATCGATGCGAAGACCCGCGACCCAGTGCAGAACATTTATCTACGGACGGTCGTAAAGGACGAGACCGGCGCGCTGTACAACAAGAGGTTCGCCACTATCCCCAACGTCCACGATCAGTGGCACGAGGTTCATCCGGCAAGCTAAGCCAGCCGGGTGCTCGCCAGATTGTGCGCGGCGGGGTGTTGTGGGGCGCAAATACATTGTGCGAAGCGTCATGCCGCCAGATGATAGACGTGATGCAGACCACCAAGCACCGGCTCCCCGATGATCTCCTGGTGGCGCGCTTCGCAGATCGGCGGATCGACCGCGCATGGGGCGCGCTGGCCGATCGCGCGGTGCGGGCGCCAGCGATTGAAATATTGCATATATTCGGGCCTTTTGCCCTTATCTGATTGAAAAACAAGGCACAATTCGACACCGCGTTAGACAAGTCCGTGGTCTGCCGGACCCTCCGAAACCCGCATAAATCCTAGGATCTAAACTAGCGTGTCTAACGCTCGGCACGCGGGAGGCGCGCCGCGTAAGCCCCTGCCATCGACGCAGACATTCACGCGCCAGCGGCTCGCCAGGAATCGGCCCGTCATGTCATGCCGCCGTAATCCACGCGCCAGCGTGCTGGCAGAAAACTCGTGCATTCCCCCACAATCGACCCGCCTTAAGTTCTTCCCCGTGAGGACCGCGATTGAGGTTAATCGCCGGACCAAGCACCGCGGCCGGCCGGTTTGCTCCCAGTGTGGTCGTGCTAACCGGCGTGGGCGCGATGGCGGGAGGCGTCTGCAGATGATGGGCGAGCTGTATCAAAAACTGGGGCAGTTGATCGGGTCTGGTTCGTAAGATCTCGGCGGTGGTCCTGGCTGCACTATCGAGGCGTCTGGCGCCGACCACGCTCGCCCGGATTCCGACCCGCATCGTTTTCTCCCCGAACTCGGCGGCGCCACTATAAAGCGCTTGCGCAAGATTGGTACCCCGCGACGCTGCCGCGATGTCCTCCCGAGCATCTCCCTTACCTTCAGTCTCCGGTCCCGATCGCTTTTTCCGTCAGCACGGCGAGATCGAGGCGCCGGCCATCAACGACAAGGAATTCCGGCCCGCCTGGCGGCGGCTCTCGCGATTGGATCAGCTGTTACGCGATCACACCATCACCGGGCGGGAGTGGCGCTGTGCCCAAAACTTCAGATCGATGTATGAGAAGTCCTATCGCGGCACCTTGTCTGGACAAGACTGGAATGCCGTCTATGTCGATCAGCATTGCCGTCAGCGGTCGGCGGCGGAGCCAACGGATGGAGCGCTCGCTGCCAGCGGCAAACTGCTGGTTATCCGCCACGCGGTGGGCGCCGTCGTCTTCGCATTGCTGGTTCTGATTGTCGTCGACGACCATTCGTGGACTACGATCGCCAAGCACTTTGGCGTCTGTCCCAGGACCGTCAAGCGCTGGTCGGTTACAGCACTCCAAGCTTTAGCGACACTATGAGCCGATCGGAGGAGGCCCTATCACCACGCCAACGGCCGGCAATGAAGCGATCAGATGCCACGATAAATGATATCAGGCCGCGAAGCTGGCGAGCGCCGCGGCGGTAGCGCGTGCCAAACCGGCTCCGCGGCGCGGTCGCCCTTCGCGTTACGACCTTCTACCTCTTCGCCCAAATCCGGCGATGGCTTCGTTTGCTCTCGCCCCGCGACGAGTTGATTGCCAGGATGGCGGCGCGCGACGAAATTCGCGATCCTGCCTAAGCGATGGAATGGGGCCGGCGCATCGCCGAATTGCAGTTGAAGCTGATTGTTTCCAGCTCTCGCGCGCAGCTTTACCCAACCTGCTACCGCGTAGCTTAGGTGTCAAACAAAGCGATGATTTGACGTGTCCGAGCGCCAAATTCTCTTAGCAGTGGGACAACAGATACTTCTATGAAGCCGACGGCGGGTTCGTTGATTACCATGTCGAACGACGGAAGTGTATTGCCGTAAGACGGGCGGAAAGCCTCGGTGCTAGGGATTCGTAGCATGAAGGTCTTCTTGCCTTTGTGGATGACGGACCGTGTTCCTGAAAGCAACATCTTACGAGACCCAAAAGCAGACATGCCGAGAATGACCGTTTCCGCGATGACCAGTCTTTCGTGTTTAAACAGATTGTCAAGCTTCTTGAGCGGCCAAAGGACGCTGTCCCCTCCCCGATAAGGTTTGAGCGATTTCAGGATTGCGCGCTCCGCGTCGGGGAGCCATCGTTTGCATACTGGGCTGTCCAGCCCCCGGCTGGGATCACTCGCAACGCCACTCGAATTATAGATGGGGAAAATTGTATTGCGGTCCGGAACAATGCCGTTGCGCTTGGCGAGGGCGGCCGCCACCATGTCGAGGCTGGCCCGCATAAAGTGAATGACGGAGCCGGTGCGTGGAGCATTCGGGGCATCGGCTTGTCTTCAGTCATGACGATAAGATCGTGGTCCCCGGAATTTGGATCGGGCTCCCTACTCATGGCGTATGGCCGAGTGTGCAGCCATCCATTGAGAGATTCGTTGATAACTGGGATCTGGGCTTCGGCCCAATCGACGGCAGCATAGGCATCTAGGAGATCGTCGCGCATGGGCCCGTCGCCGTGTCATTCGCAGCGAAATGTGGCGATGCTTCGGTCAATCGTCTCTTGAGTCGTACTGACGAAGGCCGCGTGTCTGCCAAATTGGCCGCATTGCTGATCAGCGATCCGGCCCGCCGCCGGCAATTCGCTCGGGTAGTCGTGCGTGAATTCAAGAGTGACTTGGTTCTGAGAGGCAGAGATCAAATCGACAGTCGAACCCGGCTTCACCAACAGAGCTCCGCCGATCGCACATCCGCACAATGTCAGTGCGCAAACCCCTATCGTCAATGAGTAGCGCATGTCCCCTCCCGCTCAGTTTCAATTTGTCGCGACGGCGCGCTCGAAATCAATTTCTGCACTATTAACGGTTTCTGCCATGTGCGCGATTCGTCCGCTCGGATTCTTGTCGATCAGGCCGCCGCGCGTTCGATCACGCGCACGCCGGCGGTCGACCAGATCCTCGGCCTCGTCAACGGTCACTGGCGCGGGCCGGGCTCGAATTGGTCGAACGCCGCTGCTACGCCCGCCATGTAACCATCTCGCGTTTTGGCCGGAGCGTCTTGCCAATGCGAAACCGCTGCATGGCCCGTTCTCGCCGGTGAGACAGCCTTGATATTTGAATTGGCGCCTGCGGGCACGTCGATGATCTGTATCGAACAGATCGAAAGCCACCACGGACTTAGACTTGTTTCAGATATTGGCGACCGCATGCCGATGGTTGCTGGCGCATCCGACCATGCGGCGCTCGCGTTCATGCCTGAAGCTAGAGACCAGCCTCGGCTAGGACTTATGCTTTCCCGCGAATTCGGTGCTGAGGAACGCGGCCGTCATCCGCGCCCGCGAACTCGTGGAACGAGCGTCGCTAAACTTCCGCCAAAGGCGGCCTTACCAAGGGCCACCGCAGTTCTCACCCCGATTTACACGATCTTGACGGACGTGACTTTGAAAATTTCAGATCTTGGTGTCTGAAGTGTTTTGGTTATAATTCACCCTATCATCATTAGAGACGGGAGCCCTACCAATCTCCCAAAGCGTTCTCGGAGCCCATCGTTGAGGTTGGGCGTCGATTGCGCCCGGTTCTCGTGCTGGCTGTATCCGCCTGCGCGAGCCTCCGGGGTCCAAAAGAGATTGACCCCAACGGCTCATGTCATCGACGAGGATGGACCCATGGACTTTGGCATACAGCTAGCTACTTCAGCGCATTCCTGGAAAGTGGTGAAACGTGCGGAGGAACTGGGCTACAGCCACGCTTGGTTTTTCGACACGCAATTGCTCAACGCTGACGTATTTGTGGGCATGACCGCAGCGGCGATGCAAACGACGCGAATCAGGCTCGGAACCGGCGTGCTCATTCCCTCGAACCGGATCGCGCCAGTTACTGCCAGTGCACTGGCAGCGCTCAACGCGCTCGCGCCCGGCAAAATCGATTTCGGAGTTTCGACCGGCTATACCGGCCGTCGGACCATGGGGCTGCCCGCGATCACCCTCGCTCGCCTCGAGACCTATGTGAGCATCGTCCAAGGTCTGCTCGCAGGGAGAACGGTCGAGTGGGCGGAGGAGGGAGGCACGCACAAGATCCGATTTCTCAATCCAGAGATCGGCGCCATCAATCTCGTCGACCCAATTCCGCTTCACGTCTCCGCTTTCGGTCCCAAGAGTCGTCGGGTAGCTGCGAGGATGGGAGCGGGCTGGATGTATGCGATGTCCGGTGTCGAGGATGCCAACACCCGTCTCGCTGACATGCAGCTGGCGTGGCGCGAGGCAGGGCGCGACGGCAAGACGCTTTATGCGACAGCTGTAGGTGAGGGCTGCGTCCTTGCTGAAGGCGAGCCCGCGGATAGCGCCCGGGCCAAAGCTCAAGCGGGCCCGGCGGCCGCAATGATGTTTCACAAATATGTGGAGGAAGATGAGTACGGGTCCGTGAGTTCTCCGGCGCCGCCGCAATTCAAGAAAGAGTTTAAATCCTATCGAAAGCTCTATCAAAGCTATCAACCAGAGAACGCGCGCTATCTATCGCTCCATCGGGGCCACCTCATGTTTCTGCGGCCGGAGGAAGAGCGTTTCATGAGCGGCAACGTCATCCGTGCGCTCACCTTCACCGGCACGCAATCCGAGCTGGTCGAGGGTGTGCGTGTCTTAAAGGACGCCGGCTATAGTCAATTTGCAGTCGATATCCGACATGGCCAGGAGAACGCCATGCTGCAGGATTGGGCTGACGTTTTCGCCAAAGTCTGATCTGAACGGCAAAGGGCGCTCGCGAGTTAGGAATTGCTCCTGAAGGACCCAGCGACCCTGTGTGTACCGAAAACCTCGTCCGCATTCACCGGTGAAAAAATCGGCTCACGGTCATGGCGATGGTTGCCCTAATCCTCCTGGCCCTGAACTTGGTGGCCACGGTCTTCAAGTCCGAGAGCCGGCCTGAAGCGCCTGAAGCCGAGAATGCGGCACTTAGGTAGCAGCTGATCGTGCTGCGGCGCAAGCTCGAGGGCGCGTCCCGCTTAGCAGCAGCGATCGCCTGTTCTTCGTTCAGCTCTATCGGTGGTTCCCGTCGATCCTCAAGGTCATAATGATCGTCTCTCCCATGCTTTGGCATCGTGCAGGGTTTCGACGCTACTGGCACTGTCAAGACCGTGTTGCTTAAATTGTCTGACCAAGTCGATCGCTTCCGCTAAGGTTAAATCGTATTCCGCATCAAATTCAACTACGCCGAATCGTGTCGTTAGCGGGCGATCTTCAGGCCACAGTGCGCGGACTGCATCCAATGTCTCAATAAGAAAGCGTCCACGGTTCTCCACAATGCCCCCATACTCGTCCTGTCGTAAATTTGAATGCTTGGAAAAGAAACTCTCGGCGAGATAGCCGTGAGCGAAATGTGGATTGAGCCAGCGAAAACCAATATCGCGGGCTCTAATCGCCGCAGCCGCAAAGTCATGCTGAACACGAGCGATATCGATTTTGGTCATCATTTGAGGCGCACGGTCCAGCTTTCCCCCAATGGCGATGGGCGAAGGCCCGATAGTATGCCATGCGCGTAAGTCGCCCTGCGGAATCTGATCGTCACATTCCCACGGAAGATTGATGCTGGGTTTGCGACCAGCATGAGCAATTTGAATTCCTGGCACCGCCCCAGCCGCTTCAATTATGCAGACGAATGGAGGATATACCTCGACTTGCTCGTCCGACCAAAGGCCAGTGCAGCCAGGCGTTATCCGGCCCTCGGGTGACACAGCCGTAGCTTCGACGTTAACTAGGCCTGCTTCTCCGCGTGCCAATCCCGCAATGTGCGCGTAGCGCCCGTCATTGGAAACGCCGTTTATTGCTGCGTATCGGCGAGGCAGCGATCCGATTGCGTAGAGTCACCCCCTTAAGAGAAAAGGGCTCGAAAAGTGAAGGCACTAAATACCTCCAAAGAGAAAGCACGCTGGGAT
Source organism: uncultured Alphaproteobacteria bacterium (assembly GCA_963804725.1). Lineage (GTDB taxonomy): Bacteria > Pseudomonadota > Alphaproteobacteria > ATCC43930 > CGMCC-115725 > JAATGI01. The sequence continues at coordinate 2,042,044 of CAWDRN010000001.1, forward strand.
ATCGAACGTGCGCCTGGCTACGTTCGCAAAGGAGACGATGAATGTGTTTAAGGGCTGTACACGGGAGTGCGGCGAACTAAAATCATAATCGCGTGGAGGTTGATCACCGTCGCCGGTTCACCTGCCATCCGTATAGCCAACGTGAGTGTTTGCTTCCGCGGGGGCGGGACAGATCTACATAGCAGCAACGGCGACGCCTATTGCGTTGCGGGAGGCGTCCAACCGGTCGGCGGCATGTCATACTTAAAAAGATCGTATCCCGCCAATTGCTTGGCGGTGATTGCAACAGGTGGAATGAAGACGCCCGGATAAGGGAAACCTACATTCTTTGCGCCAGTAAGAGGCAGCCCTTCCAGTTCCCGAATAACATACTGGACGTTAAGTCGACCGGCCAAAACCGCAGGTTCCGAGACGTACATCTCAACCCTACCCTCCTGCATTAGATCCGGCACCTGCTCTACAAATGCAGAACTTACAATTCTGACCTTACTGTTCAGCTTTCTTGCGGCAACAGCGGCGCCAACGCCAACTTCACCGTCGACAGCATACAGAAATTCTGCGCCCGGGTACTTTATAAGTAGATCGGTGGCCTCGCTCACACCGTCTTCAAGACTTGTCGACTTTTCGAAGACGTTTCCAAAAAGTTGGAGCTTGCATCCCGCGGCCGCCTTCTTGAAACCATCAAAGCGCAACCAATTCCACTCGGCCCCTTGCGGCCCCGGAATTGTTACAACTTTGGCGCCAGGCTGTTGCTTGCACATATATTCACCCATCGTATTTCCGATAGCCAATTCGTCATTGGCGATCCAAAGGAAGGGATACCTGCTCTTGATTGGACTGCCCGTCATGAGCACCTTAATGCCTGCTTTCGTCAGACGCTCGACAGCCTTGTCGAGACCGTCAAAGGCGACTGGCCCTATAATGACCGCGTCTACTTTCATCAATTCGAAGAGTTCGAATTCGCTATCTGCTCGCTGATCTTGCCGTACCCGTCCGCCGACAAGAGGCGCACGATCTGAACGTTCGACCTCTTTGCCTCATCCAAAATACCGAAAGCCTGTCCCTTCCAGTAGTCGTCAATAAAATGAACTAGCGTGACCCCAACGCGGAAAGGCTTTTTCGCCGTGATCGGCTCGATAATTCCCCTAAGACGATCGTTACTATCCGCTCTTGCATCATGACCAGCCGCAAACATGCACACGCTTGCGGCCACAATAAGGGCGGATGATACCCGCGCGAAAAATTTCATTATCGCCTCCCTGCTAGGATCCCGACTGCATCCCCCAGGACATTCCATCCCGAAAACAACTCCCCACCGATCTGCCCAAGTGACGCCGGCTTACCCCCTACTGCTGCAATTCTGGCGGCAAATCGATGTGATAGAATCGTGCTGCATTGCGCAGCGAGATCTTCTCCATGACTTCGTTACCCATCTTGCCGAACAGCCGCTCGACTACTTGGAGCGAATTCGGATAAGTGCAACGAACATGTGGAAAATCCGACCCCCACATTAAGGTGTCGATATCGATGACATCAGTTACCTTTTCAACGTACGGATCGTCGATGACACCCTGATATATGCGCTTCAGGTATTCCTTAACTGGCTGTTTTATTTCTTTAATGCCAGCTACCGGACCAAATCCGGTGCGCACCTGCTCGGCTCGAAATAGCCAATAGGGAAGCCACGACACTTCGTACTCACCGAGAACGAGCTTCAAATTCGGAAACCTATCCATAACTCCGCCGAAGATGAACTCGTTGGCAATCGTAATCGGCGCGTCATTGAAAAGGTCTATTGAGATGCGAGCCACTTCGCCCAGCTCATCGCCATACAGAACAAACGGATCCTTCTTGTTTCCGGTAATGATGTGCAGCATAACCGGCAACTGCATTTCCGACGCGCGGGCCCAAAACGGATCGTAAATTGGGTCGCGATAAGGCGGCCATTCTGGCCGCGCGTCCGAGTTGATCATCACGCACCGGATGCTTCGGCTGCGCGCAACTCTTTCGAGCTCTCGGACGGCCCACCCCACATCTTGCATGTGGAACATTGCGGTGCCGAAGAGACGATTGGGGGCCTGGCTGCAATACTCGATCAGCCAATCATTGAATACGCGGCAGCAATCGCGGACCATGTCATCATTGCGTGCGCGCATCCCGAGCAACAGAATGGTCGCGCACATCAGCTCTGCGAAGACCCCGTCCTTGTCTAGACACTTAAGCCTGATAGCCGGATCTTCGTTAGCCGCCGTTAGGGTGTCCCGGAGCTCGTCATTGGAGTCGAAAGACGCGTTCAGAATTCAAAGTCTCATAACCGGTGAAGTAAAATCTCGGTGTTTCTCCCTTCTTGAGCTCTCGTGGTGCGGTCGGCGGCCCCCCAACCGGTTGCGGGATGGCATCGACATATTTGTCGCCAAGTATGTTTTTGTACAGGTAAAACGGCTCAACAACGTGCAAATCGGCCGAGATAATCATCCGTTTGGACATGATTTAATCGCTCCCTGCCATTCGAAACCCTGACCCAGCCGACGCCGTCGCGAGTATTTCTTCTGACCGTTCCGTGTGCTAAATTTTTATCGAAAAATCTGTAACCAAAATTACCAAATTAGTCAACGCTGAACGTTACGATACAGAAACGCCGCTTCGTAATTTGGTACGATTTTTGGCAAATTTGATAAGGGTACAGAAAGAAATCTGAGATCCACATGACGTCTAGCGTCTCCTGAAAAAATGTGCGGGAGTGGAATGGAATGCAGCGCCAGATGAACAAACGCAATCGGCTGTTTCCGCTTAAATCAAGCAGCGTCGCTTTCATTCATAGCGGAAACATGGCCGGCCTATCAGTGATCTGTGGCAGTGTTTCAATGGCTCATTTCCGTTCATATCGATTACAATCGATATGAAGAAAATTTTGTCGCCCCGAAGCAAAGCCTTGGCGGATCCGGGTCAAGGACAGAGCATCGCGGAACGCACGCGTCACGCGATGGGATCCCTGACGCGAACCGAGCAGCGGATCGCGCGCGTTCTTCTTGCTAATTATCCGGTGGTCGGATTAGAGACGGCGTCACAGTTCGGCTCTCGCGCTCAGACGAGCGCTCCCTCGATTCTGCGAATTCATTGCCAAACTCGGAATCACTAATTACGCCGAGTTCCAGCAACTCTTGCGGAGCGAGATGCAGCAGCAGCTGCAATCTCCGCTAATGCGCCACAGCCCTGCTGCGACTTTGAAGGCTAACCATAGTATCCTAGAAAGGTTTGCTGAGATCACTATCGAGAACATACGGCGCTCCACACAGATGGTCTCCGAATTCCGAATTCGAAGCTATCACTTTGCTACTTGCCAATACCAAGCGACCCGTCCTCCTCATTGGAGGACGCTTTAGCATGGCGATCGCACAGAGTTTCTATACGTTGCTCGCGGAGATGAGACCAAATGTTCAGCTTATCCAAGGGCAGACAGCTGCTTGGGCTTTGAGCTTGTTAAACGTGACAAGACGACATGTTGTCATAGTCTTCGATTTTCGGCGCTATCAACGCGACCTCGAAATCTTCGCCGCCCAGGCAGCCGAGCGTGGAGCAACTGTCGTAGCGTTCACTGACGAATGGCTTTCCGGAGTCGCCCGAGTAGCGCGTCACGTGCTGATGGCTCGCGTGGCCGCCCCATCCCTTTACGACTCGACTATCGCCAGTCAAGTTCAAGCCGAAGCCATCATCGCAGCTCTAGGCGCGCGCCTCAACACGACGGTGGAAAAGCGAATCCGCTTGCTTGACGCACTTCGAGATGACGCAGAAAACCGTTACAAGGCGAACTAAATTCCATCCTGGCTTTTGAATTCGGCGACAAGCTCTACTGTTGTGGCTTGCCGGCAATAGCCTCGAAAGCTGGCCAAGGCATTAAGATGTCTTTCTTCGCTATCGGTTGTAGAAGCGTCGGTGACACATATCATTTGGAATCCAATGTCCGCACCATCCCGCACTGTGTGATCCACACATTGGTCTGTTTGGACGCCAACAACGATAAGCGTGTCCTTCCTCATGTTTCGCATAAGGTAGGCAAAGTTTGTCGAATTGAAGAGGCTTGACGACGTCTTGCACAGCACCAGTTCGTCCTCACGGGGCGCGATCTCGTCAAGCACACGAGCTTCCTTGGCTCCCGGGACGAAAATGAAACCCACTTATCTTGTAATCCAAACTGCGATCCCTTCCGTCTCTCGTAAGGCTTTGGATAACCGTGTAGACCACCTCAACGCGAGATCGTCGCGCTGCAGATAGCAATCGCTTGACATTGGGAATCACGATTTCATAAGCGGAGCGATAAAAGTACGGCCGCCTCACTTTCGTCCGTTCATTAAAAATGCCTTTTTGAAGGTCTACAATAAGCAAGGCCGTTTGCTCCGGGATGACCGGAGTGCTTCTCAACCAATTCGTGTTTCTTTTCCGCGCCAGGGCAGTCTGCCTCTGCTTCATTCATCAAGAGCGCGCCAGGCATCAAGAAATCCGCGCACCAGCATATTGGCAATCCGTTTGCGATCCTCTTCGGCCGCTATGACATCATTTCGAACCTCGATCTCGACATATCGAGTTCCAGTGCCTTCGCCATTAACCGGAAGCGTGTAATCGTCTTCCATGTTGATTCTATAGGGCTCATTCTGACCCACGATCAGATCAGGCTCCTGTCTTAATCGGCGGAAGATGGGATCGGCAAGGCGGCAATCTGGCCCGGAGATGACCCCGAGGGTCCACGGCCGTGCCGCTCCTCCGCGAAGTTGAGGCGTAAAGCTGTGCATTGAAATGATCGCACATTCGCGATCGAGATTGTGGCGGCGTTCCAGTTCGAGCCCGATCTCGGCCTGGTATGGTGCGAATATGGCTTCGATTCGGGCAACTCGGTCGTCCTGGCCGAGAGCCACGTTACCGGGAATTTCCACGCCATCGGTGACGGTCACTATGCTATCAGCGGCGATTGGCCTGCGATTGCAATCGACAACCAGCCGCGAATAGGCTTGTGCTATCAGCATTGCGTCTAAGCCATCGGCTATCGCTATAGCGACGGGCAGGATATTGCAATCCATTGCTATATGCTCCTTGAGCAACTCTTTCGGAATTCCCAAGGTACCAAGCGACCGCGGTACGGCGTTGCCAGCATGGTCGCAGACGATCAGGTAGTGAGACGGCCGATCTCTCCCGTGGACGATGACTGGGGCCGGGTCATCTTCGGCCAAGAGCATTGGCCTCGGTGTCACGGGATGCGCTCGCGATCTCAATAGGCGTCGGCATAACGACGGCATATCTCTTCGTCACTTTGGCCATCGAGCTGCCGAATTTCTCCACGTTTTTGCATGACGTAGGCTTCAAGTAATTCCTGAGGTAGTAAACCTTTTGCTTGCGAGTTGCTCTCGAGAAGATCGAGTGCCTCCGATAGGCTCTGTGGAAGCGGACGAATGCCCATGCGCGTCTTCTCATTTGCCGACATTTGTGCGAGATCGCGCGTTGTGGGCTCGGGGATGGCGAGGCGTTCACGAACGCCTTGAACACCGGCACTTATCAACACACCCAGTTGCAAATATGGGCTTGCGGCAGCGTCGGATGCCCGAAATTCGAAATTGTAGGATGCTATATCTGCGCCGGGTTTCTCGGTGACTGGGCAGATGCGGATGCACGCCTCTCGGTCACGGAATCCCAGATTGGTCTGACTTGCACTCCAGGAATTGGGGCGCAAACGCTCATAGGAAATGACGCTCGGCGCCGTGATCGCACAAAGCGCATCTGCATTCCTCAATATACCGGCAAGAAATGCGCCCGCTACCGACGAGATACCGCACTTATGGGAAGCATCGTAAGATACTGATCGGCCCTCCAGGTCAACGAGGCTAAAGTGAATATGTACCCCATTGCCAACAACACCCCTCGTCACCATCGGCGAAAAACTTGCTCGTGAGCCGAAGTCGCCTGGCCGCACCCCTCGTCAGCTCCCTTAATTGGACGGCACGATCCGCCGCTTGAAGACTGAGCGCCGGCCTAACTGTCACTTCGTATTGGCGAGGCCCATATTCGGGGAGGAAGCTCTCCGGCTCGAGACCGCCTTGACGTAGGGCTGCGATTAAAACGTTGGGAAAGTGGCGCGCCAATCGAATTGCGTCGACTGAGTAGGACGAGCCAAGACGGTCAGGAGCGCCATCGTAATAAAACTCGTGCTCGAAGGCTGCCAATATGCGAATGCCTTCCTTCTCCAGCTCCTCGTTCGCGGTCGCGAAGATATGATCGCGGACAGCACTGCCAAGCCCTTCCATCCAACGTGATAATGTCTCCTAAAATAAAAGATTCGGGGGGCGTTCCATCCTCGAAGTCGACTAGAATCGCCGCGCGCGGATCGTCGTCCGGCACCAGGACAAGGTCACCCCGGGGCCCCCAAGGTGAATCTGTGATTCGGCCAAAGCAATTGATCATCATTTGCGTCGGCGCGAGTCCGATGCCTGATTTCCGACGCCTTTCGAGCTCTACCGCGGGGAACCCTTTGCCCCTTACCTGACCGGCAAAATCGCTGTAACACACCATAATGAATGGATCACCAATCATGGGCTTTCAGCTCAATCTGAATAGGTGGAGAGTAGGCTGTATAGCTGACCCAAGGCATTTTGCCCTTTGTTTGAAGAATTTCAATCTGGCGTTGGACGGCGAATTTCGTTACCCACATTCTAAACACACCAATCCTGGGTGGTGTGTATTTTTCGTACTTATTTTTGTGCTTCTCGAGTTGGTAGAATAGAGCGCCGTTATTCTCGACCTCTTCCACTCGAGCGATGGGATGGATGAAATCTCTCGTGAAGATACTCGACGTTTTGCTGGAGCGTGTAAGTCCAACATCTCTCGTCGAACCCCGACCCGCTCAAGAGCAGCATAAAAAAATCCTGGCCGCCGGTGCTTTGGCGCCCGATCACGGTCGAATGAAGCCGCGGCGCTTTGTACTACGTGTGCTCAACCGCAAAACCGCAAAAAGAACATGAACCCGACTAGAATCGTGCAAAGCGTGCGCAAGTGATGAGGATGAGGCCAAGGCGTCAAAACCGTTCCTGTGCACCTCCTATCGATGGACTCGTCTTATCTTGTCGAGAACAACCGCGGTGATGATAACGACGCCTACTGCCAAAACCTGCAAGAATGAGGAAACCCCTGCCATGTTCAGCACATTCGAGAGCATGCCCAATATGATGCCACCATAGAATGCCTGAAGCATGGTTCCGGATCCGCCTGTCAGACCAACCCCGCCCACGACGACTGCGGCTAACGACTGCATCTCGAGTCCCTGCGCAGCCAAAGGCTGTGCCGCACTGACCCAAGAAGTCAGTACTACCGCACTGACACCTGCCATTCCCCCAGAAAGGAGGTAAACGAGTATCGTCACGCAATTCACGTCGATGCCCGAATTAAATGAAGCGGTCGCATTCGACCCAATGGCGTAAACACGTCGCCCAAAGACCGTATAACGCAGCAAAAACGCGCCAAGTAGCAGCGTCGCAATTGCGATCCATGTAGGGACGGGTATTCCCAGTAGCGTGCCATATCCGATGTAGTCCACCAGCGAATGCGGTACGTTGTATATTGGTAACCCTCCGCTCAACAGAAGCGAAAGACCACGAGCAATCCACATCATGGCAAGCGTGACGATGAGCGGCGATACCTTGAAACGCGTAATGATCAAACCGTTCAACAATCCAACGAGAAGGCCGCTGCCGATCATTGCAGCAACGCCACCCCATACTCCCACGTGCGGCATAGCTATCACACCGAGCACGCCCGCAAGTGCCAGTACTCCGGCAAGAGAAAGGTCGAGGCCTCCGCTGATCACCGCAAAGATCTGACCTGCCACAAGAATCATCAATGGCGCGATTTCACGACTCAGATTAATCAGATTGGCGCTTGACAAAAATAGCGGTTCGACAAATCCGGTTACTAGCGCGACCACAATAATGAAACTGGGCAATCCGAGTTGAGCGTGCTTTAGCCGCGCCCAGACCCATCCGCTCGCAGTCAAATTAGTCGCGACTCGTTCTGATGGGCTCATATCGCGGATGCTGCCCTAGAGGTTGCCCGGCCCAGTACGGCGGCAAGCAGGGCTTCTTCATCGGCAAGCGTAGGCCCGATAAATTCATTGACTATATTACCCGCGTACATCGCATACACACGATCGCAGAGGGATAGCGTCTCGACTAAATCACTCGAAAGCCATAAAAAACAAGTCCCCCGGTCAGCCCAAAGCCGCAACTGCTGATAGAGTTCAAGCTTCACACCCATGTCGATGCCGGCTGTTGGATCTTCAAGAATTACAAGGTCGGGTTGCGGCCCCATTGCGCGTCCAAACATCACCTTTTTGTTGATTCCCCCAGAAAGCGTGGAGATCGCAGCCTCGGTCGATCTATATCTGACGCCTAATTCGGCGAGTCGTTTGACAGTCATCTTCCGTTCACGGTGCAACCGCACGATACCGAAACGCACGAAGCTATCGAGACTAGATAAGTTCAAGTTTTCGCGAATTGATCGAACAGCTAGGATTCCGTTTTCTGTTCGATCCATTGGGAGATAGCTGATCCCCACCCTGAGAGCGGCATCCGGTGAAGTCACTAATAGCGGCTTCCCCTTCCATACGATCCGACCGGCGCGTGGCTGCATGATTCCAACGAGCACTCGAGCCACATCTTCACGGCCACAACCAACCACGCCATATAGACCAACGATCTCGCCAGGACGCAAGCTGAACGTCACCCCTTCGATGGCAGGCGAGCAAAGCCCCTCGACCACGAGGATCGGTGCGGCTTGCACAGCCATCTTCGAGCTCTGCTTCATAATGAATTGCCGACCAGTCAGAAGTTCGAGCAGTCGAGCTTCTGTCAATTCCTTTGAGACAGCGGTCGTGACGACAATGCGCCCATCTCGCATCACACTAACACGATCTCCAATTTCAGCGACTTCTCGCAAGTGATGAGTAATGTATAAGATGGCGACACCTTCATCTTTCAGTCGTCGTATAACTTGGAACAGGTGCAACTTCTCTCGCTCTGAAAGAGCCGATGACGGTTCATCGAAAATTAGAATTAACGGATCTTGCAGCAATGCCTTTGTAATCTCGACCATCTGCTTTTGCGCCATTGGTAATTGGCGAACCCGCATGTCGAGATCTATTTCAAGACCGAGCCGGCTCGTTACACGACTGGATGACTGTCGCTCTCGCCTGCGATCAATGATGGCGAACTGGGACAACGAAGCGTCCGTGCCGAGGAAAAGATTGTCAGCAACAGTCAAGTCTGGCGCTAGTGAAAGTTCCTGAAAGACGATAGCGATGCCGAGCTCGCGAGAGTGCCGCGTGTTGGCTGTAGACACTTCCGCGCCGTTAACATGGATGCTGCCCTGATCCGGCTCATGAACTCCGGCGAGAATCTTGGCCAGCGTAGATTTGCCTGAGCCGTTCTCGCCAAGGAGAATGTGCACCTCTCCTGACCGCAACGATACCGAGGCACCGGTTAGCGCTTGCGTCGGCCCAAACGCCTTTTTTAATTCCGTCGTTTCAAGAACAGGTACATCTCGAGACAAGCGAGCTTTCGACATCATCCAGGCACCAAGATAACTCAAGTATTGATCATGAACTAGGCCAGGACCGGCCTTGCCTACTAATGCTGCGGCGGCGTCCACCCTCTAGGCGCCAGGTCGAACTTGTACACATCGGAGGAGTCCACATTCTCGGGCGTGATCGAGAACACTGGCACGAGCGCATACGGATACGGCAGGTAGCTGTCGCTCTTGGTAGCTGAAAGTGGATCGCCATTCAGGAGGCGAACGGCGTATTGCACCGCGGCACGCCCGTAGAGAATGCCGGAATACGTGGCAACCATGCCAAGCTGGCCGGATTTTATATCCTCTTTCGTTTCTGCCGATACGGCAGTGGAAATGACTATCGCCTTGCTCTTCATCCGACGCACGGCTTGAAGTGCGCCGCGACCAAGAATGGTGGCGGGTGTGTAAACGAAATCTGCATCGGGGTATTTGACCAGAAGATTGCCTGCCTGAGTTTGCCCATCTTCGAGCGAGCTCCCGAGCTCAAAGGTATTGCCCAACAATTTGGCGTCCGGGCAACTGCGCTTTGCCTCGTTCACAAAACCGTCGAACTGGCGCTTGTTCCATTCGGCGCCAGCTGGCCCCGGGATGGTGACCAGGGTGGCTTTCGGGTTCTTCGCGCAGACATACTTGGCCATCGTCGCGCCGATAGCCACTTCGTCGGCTAGGACGCCCACCGAAACGTGCTTGCTGTTGACGGCCGTCGCGACTGCAATGACTTTCACGCCCTTTTGCGCCAGCTGCTCAAGAGCCCTATCGAAACCGTCAAAAGCGACAGTCGAGACGATCACGGCGTCGATATTGAGGGCAGCAAATTCGTTTAGCTGTTCAACTTGCTCGGCGAGCTTGCCATAGCCGCCCGCCGATTGCAGCCTGACAATTTCGACCCCAGCCCACTTCGCTTCTTCAAGAAGACCATAGGTCACGCCAAGAAAGTAATCATCCGTGAACTGAATGACGGAAACGGCGATTCGGTATGGTTTCTTTGCCTTCACCCGTTCCATCATGCCGCCGAGGGGATCATTACTGGAGGCTGCCAACGAACTGGAAGCAGCCGCAGTGACGAGCATGCAGGCAGCTAGAAGCCACACGCACAAGGATTTCAGTTGTCTCATGTCTTCCTCCCCGGAATTCCGGAACTCGGAACGACGCGCCTACTCCGCAGCGGTGCTCCTACTTCTTGATGCTTTGACGCCAGACCATTAGCGCCAATGTTGATTTGTTACGGATATACCAATACCATTCATGATCAAGGAATTTGTTATCGATATATCGATACAAATCGATGGTCAAGGGAGTAGCCCGGCGCGGTGCTAAAAAGCTGGACCGGGCGAACGTCGATTGCCACCAAAGGTGCTCAAATGAAAGCTTCATCTGCGGAGCGGCTCATCTCACCCGGTCTTCCTCCCCTCAACCAGGCGCAGCACGTTCCCGGCGCGATCTACACGTCAACTGAGATCTTCGAGCGCGACAAGCAATTGATCTTCATGCGGGACTGGGTTTGTACCATTCGCGAGGAGGAAATTGGCCGGCCCGGCGACTACGTCGCCATACGACTGATGGGCGAACCCTTTGTTCTTTGTCGCGACCACGAGCGACGGATCAACGCCTTTGTAAATGTCTGTGCGCATCGCGGTGTCGAGGTGGCTTCGGGCACGGGTAATACCCGCGAATTCAGTTGCCCGTACCACGGATGGCTCTACAGCCTTGAAGGCAGGCTGGTGAGTGCGCCTTATATGAAGGAGGCGCAAGATTTCGATATGAAGACCTGCCGCCTTTCGCCGCTTAGCGTCGCAGTCTGGGAGGGCTGGGTGTTCGTCAGTTTCGCAGCTGACCCCGAGCCTTTTGATTCGGTGATCGCCGAGTTCGACGATGCATTTCGGTTTCTCCAACAGATTAAGTGCCGCACCGCAGACAAGTTGGTTGTGGAGCTCAAATGCAATTGGAAGCTGGTGAATGAAAACCTTATGGACACGTACCACTTCAAGACTCGTCACGCATCTTCCTTCGGCAAGTTTTTGAACGCGAAGCAGTTCGATTATCGGTTGATGTCGGGTGGCAGCATCGCAGCCTTCTATTCAGGGCGCCCAGCTGTGCCCGGGGGCAAAAGCCTATTCGGGCCCATGCCCTGGATAGGCGAGGGGCACGACGATCTAAGCTGCATGGGTTACTTTCCACCCAACTTCCATTTATTTGGAAGGTGTGACGCAATCATTCCATACATCGTTTGGCCGCTCACCCCTGACCGTACTCGCATCGACATTCACCTCCTGTTCCCGACCGAGCACTTCGCCGCTGCGGACTTCAGAGAAAAAGTGCGCGTCTATCATGAATTCCAGGAGCAGGTCGTTCACGAAGATAGCGCGATGGTCGAAGGCATGCAGAGCAACCTCGGCTCTCTGAATTTCCGGCCCGGCCGCATGTCGCGCCACGAGCTGACCGTGCATCACATAATCAATGCCTACCTGGCGCGTGTATTTGGTTGATCATACGTACCGGCTGGTAGCTAGCTTGCGGCAATCCATGGCCAGCGGGGCTTGGCATGTCTGAATAGGAGGTCCCGTTCACCAGCGATGGCTCTAGCGGAAGCAAACAACGTTCACACACACACCCACGCAGGCTTTGGCCACCTTCGAGCCGTGCGGCGATGTTCACGCCGTCGCCCATCAGGTCGCCGTCCGCTTCTTCGATGACGTCGCCCAGATGGATGCCGACGCGGAACAGGATTTGACGCTCGGGCGGCAGGCCGACGTTGCGCTCCACCATGCCGTTCTGCACTTCAATCGAACAGCGGACCGCGTCCACAACGCTGCGAAACTCGATCAAAATGCCATCGCCGGTGCGCTTCACAACGCGGCCGTGATGGACGGAGATCGCAGGGTCAATGAGGTCAGTACGGAGACCACGAAGGCGCGCTATGGTGCGTTCTTCATCGGTGGCGGTGAGACGGCTAAAGCCGGCGACATCCGCAGCGAGAATTGCCGCGAGCTTCCGGGTCTCGGTCATTCCGGGTGATCCGCTCCCGAAAAGCAACTTTAGCATGCAAAACGGGCCGAGTTAAATTGGGTGCTCGGTCACAAATCGCGGGAGAGTTGTTAAAATTGTTTCCTCTGAAACCCCTCGAACGCTCCGATTAACGGCTCCGTCTGCCGGCGTTTCCCGAGCAGAACCTTTGCCGACGTTGTGGGTCGGCTTCAATCACTTCTTGGGCCATCGTCCACGCGACAGATCGGCATCTTTCTGCTGAGATGTACGGGACGGGCCAATGCGCGGCTTCAGGATCGGAGCGGCGCCCGTAAGCTTTAGCTGCTACCCTCGACTGAGATGATCTCACCAAAGGGGACCTGATGTTGCCCATCGAACCGATACATTTGCATTTGACCAATCGGATAGTAGTTGGTGGGGCTGGTATTCAATGTGACCCCCGGCAAGAGATCGTCCAGTTCGACTTTGTGGAGACTCGAGGCTTGCTTCATAACGTTATCCCGACTTAAGTCGTTGCCGCATTGCTTTATGACCTGAAGAACGGACTGGGCAAAGCCATAGCCGGCGAAATATCCGGCATCGGTCTTGTCCACCCCAGGTAGATACTTGTCCATGAAAGCGACCCACCGTTTCACTCCCGGATCGTCGTGCCAACGTGGGTCGGTTTGATCCTTATAGGGCAAAGCTGTGACGACCCCGACCGCGTTCTCGATACCCGCAGGCCTGTAGACAGAACCTATGGATGCGGACGGCAGGCTAATGATCCGCAAAGGCTTCCAACCGACAGCACCAATTTTATGAATTGTCTGAACCGCGAACTTTGGAGTGGCCGCAATCATCAGGGCATCGGCGCCTGAAGCCTGTAGCTGCAGGACTTGCGAGTTCGACCGTCGGGTCGCTTACCTCGTACGTGACCTCTTTGATGACTAACTTCCCGTAACGGTCGCCGAAGATATCCCTGAAACCGTTCACGTAGTCTTTGCCAAAATCATCGTTTTGATAGAGCAGCCCAATTTTAGCGTCGGGTTTTTCCTTCAACAGGTACTTCGCATATATCCGAGCCTCGATGCGGTAGCTCGGCCCGAACGCCATGGTCCATGGAAAATGGCGATAGTCTCCGAACTTGTGTGCACCGGTCGCGATGAGCAGCTGTGGAATTTTATGTTCGTTTAAATACTTCTCGGTGGCACTGTTGGTAGGCGTGCCCAGCGAGCCAAAAATGAATGCGACGTGCTCTTGCTCGATCAGCTTTCGCGTCTGCTCTAGCGTTTTCGGTGGGCTGTAACCGTCATCAAGGGAGACGAGGTTTATACTCCGGCCGTTAACCCCGCCCTGGTCGTTGACCATGTTGAAAACGCGGTCTCTACCTTGCCAACGGCTGAATAGGCCGAGGCCGGACCGCTATACGGCATGGTCTGACCAATCTTGATGTCACTGTCGGTCACGCCAGGAGCATTCTGTGCAAATGCCGAGGTGGCGAAAAGGAGCGCGTCAGCACACAAAATCGCGGTCAGAGTTTTCCTCATGGTTTCCCCCCCATATTCAGATCATTGCATCGCGAATACGCGATGGCTCGGTGGCGAGATTGTCGGGGATACCGTCGGCCAGGTGGCCATGAGACTGCGAAAGTCGGCGACATCCGCCGCGAGTTTGCGGCCGTCGCTTATCCCGACGCACGTTCCCCAGAGCCGACACCATCATATCATCAGCCCACTTTTGGCGAAATCCCGGCCACTCTTGATTTTTGGCTCTTCGTGAATTCGAGTGGGTAAGAACGCGCTCGTGATGTGCTTTCCAGGCCTATTTTTGTAGGCTTTGGTGCTTGTTGAGCGCTCCGGAGAATTTGGCATGATGACCGGATGGGCAAAACACGCAAACGTCGGCGCCTGGTCGACGCATATGTCTTTTCGGGCTTTCGTCCTCGAGCACTGGTGCAGGGCATATTCGGTGACCCGCAGGCCCGGCTGGTCAGTCTGGTTCGGCGGGGGAAAAAACGGTCTGCGGCGTGCGCGGCACGGCGCACCGGGGCTGGTACGATCGGCGTGTGCGGCGGGTGCGCGATCTGCCTTGTGGGCAGTATCGGATTTACCTGGAGCTGGAAGTTCGGCGCCTGTACTGCCGTCGCTGTTGTGCGGTGAAGCGCGAGCGGCTGGAGTTTCTGCTCGAAAACGCGCTGCATACGCGGCGATTTGCACGCTACGTGGGCAGGCGCTGTCGCAGCAGCACGATCAAGGATGTGGCCAGCGAGCTGCACCTGGACTGGCAAACGGTCAAGCGGCTGGAGAAGGCCTATATGCGCGAGCAGATCGAGCGCAGTGGCAAGCCGCGGCCGAACATCATCGGCATCGACGAGGTCTCGGTGCACGAGGGTCACGATTACCGCATCGTGGTCAGCGACCTGGAACGACACCGGCCGATCTGGTTTGGCGGTGCCGACCGCAGCGAGCCCAGCATGGATGAGTTCTACAGCTTTCTCGGAGAAAAGAAGGCCAAACGCATTCGTCTGGCGGTGATGGACATGTGGAAACCGTTTCGCAACTCCACCCACCGCAACGCGCCGCAGGCGGCAGTGCTGTTCGACAAGTTCCACATCCTGCGACATCTGAGCGAGGCACTGGATACGGTGCGCAAGCGAGAATACGCCCGCCTGAGCGCTGGCAAGCGCAAGTTCATCAAGGGTCAGAAATATGCGCTGCTCTCGCACCCGCAGAACCTTAGCGGCGAAGCGCGCAAGAACCTGAGGTTGCTGCTGGCCGCCAACAAGCGACTCAATACCGCTTACGTGCTCAAGGAGTCCTTCGGGCAACTCTGGGACTACAACCGCGAGGCCTGGGCGAGGAAGTTCTTCGAGAACTGGCGCGCGAGCCTGAAATGGCAACGCCTCAAGCCCTACCAGAAGTTCGCCGAGATGATCGATCGGCACTGGGATGGTATCGCCGCCTACTGCAAGCCTGAAAACAAGGTCGCCCTCGGCTTCGTTGAGGGATTGAATAACAAGATCCGCGTCATCCAACGTCGCGCCTACGGTCTGCAAGACGAGGAATACCTCAAGCTCAAAGTTCTCACTTGTACCTTGCCGGCTCATTGATAAAAAAATGAGCAACTTTTACCCACACGTTTTCACGAAGACCCTGATTTTTGTTAAAGTCTTTCCGCAGCTGCAGGCTTGCTGCCGCGGGGTAAGAGGCCCGAGCAGCTGAAATCGACGGCAAGGGCGCTCGCTGTGAAGAGCAGACCAACTACAAACAATCAGCGTCCGGCTAAGCCACCGCTTCCGGCCAAGCTGCGCGCTGTGTTCGCGTGCTACAATCCTGATCCAGACCGGCCTTCCAGCACTATCCCCGCAGTGTCCGCCTCGGCTTGGATTACGCCTTGGCAGTGTCCATCGCCGACATTGAGGACGACGAAGACCCTGCTACCTTCGTCCGGCACACTATGGTTCTGAGCGCTGTCGAGGCAAAGGATCTGCCCGGCGATCGACCGGCGACTGCGTTGCGTTTGATGCCGCAGAAGAAGCTGGGTGCAACCACAGACGCGCCTTGAACCTCCTGGGCGCAATCCGCGGCTGCTCCGCTCAGTGGACGTCGTGGAAGAGGCGGTGCCAGCCCTGCCAGAGGCGACGATGCGTCTCCTGGAGCAGGCGGCCCGGGCCGAACCGATCGAAGAGGAGATGACCGTCCGAAGCCTTGAACAGGTCCGCGCGAACGGCTCGCTCACCCAATTTTAGGCGCGCCACCTTCGTTTTCAAAATGGACAATGAGTCCACGTACCGCCCGGTTAAATCGCGAAGGAGTTTGCCTTACCGGGAAAAGAACTATCGACGGTTACCTGTTGAAAGTTCGGAGGATTTGGATTGCACGATCTCATATCCCTTCGATACGACAACAACGTTGAAAGTTAGGAATGTCTGCCGGGGTGCCTCTACGACAAAATCCGTGTAGACATCTTTAGTCATCGTTGCCAATAAGGTGTTGTCAGTCGCAAGAATATTGAAATCTGTCATCGCTACTCGGTCGAACTTTCCACTGATGGCGCGTTCGAGCGATTTAGTTCGGCCATGTCCTCCACACCTCCGAGAATTCTTTTATAGGTTGTGGTCTCTGTGACCACAGATCCCGACCTCCTTAGAAATTAGGGAGGCGCGCGGAGAGGGTTGTTGATTAAGTTCATCTAGCGAAAACCAGCCGCTCCATATATTGGTCCTCAATTGATAGTAAATGGGTTTCGGTGTTTTGGTGCGAGATGAATGCCATGTAATCACTATTTCCTCATCATTAGGCTTGCTCGGGAAATGCTGTCCTACTCCTAGATCTGTATTACTGTAAGCCAGATCATATGTTAGTGAGGTCCCTGCAACTGGGTTGCCTTCGTAAATCTTAACTCCAGACGTGTAAAAATTGATGTAATAGTTTATGTATGGAATAAAGGGTAAACGATGAACAATGATCACACTACATGCGAGTTTTGCGTAGGAAGCTGTTATCGGTGTTTGTGCCATACCATGACAAACGCTGCCTATGGTGGTGACTAAAAAACAAACAAGCGCTGCGAACGAACGAACCCCCTTCATTTCACGGTCCTCGCTGAATGTTGGGACATTAACGAGACGACAACGCTCGTCTCCGCGCATTCATGTGGCAGGGCGGGGCCAGCCGACATCTAACTGGACCATCTTAAACTAGCTCAGTCCATTTTCCGCGCTTGCCCAAACATAGGCGCTGCCATCAAAGAGCATCATATCCCCAATCTCATAGCGCGCCTTCTTGAGCATCGCCACCAACCTATCGGGCGATATTAGCCCGTAGAATGAAAATCTCCGCAACGATCAATCAAAAAACCGTCTCTCCAAGGTCGCGCATTTGGCATCCTACTCATGCGTGTAAATCTGAATTTCTGCACTGCACTGTAAATAGACACGTACCTCGGCAGCCCAGCCTTGCGCGAATGGATTCGAGAACCCGTTTACCGAAGAGGAGGAATTAGCAGAGATGCTCGAGGCCGCCCAGCCGGCTGACCGGCTCAACCTGCAGCCGCAGCGGACTCGCCTCTAACCCAACTTCCGCAGTTTCGTTTTGAACATCTCGGCTTATCAATGGCCTGAAGGCCATTTTCAGATTTAGGCACCACAGGTTTTGGGGTGGTTTAGGGGCCGAGCGGCATCTCCTGGAAAACGGGCGGCAGAGTGAGACCGATGGCGCGGCAGATCGGATCGATGGTCGGACCGGGAGCGGTGCGCAGCCGTGCGCGGCGGCCATCCTGCTCGACGTCGATCGCGCTGAGATCGGCGAGATCGTCGATGATGCGCTGCCATTCGAGCTGGCGGCGGCGGGCCGTGAGGCGGTCGATCAATTCCTTGCGCAACACGAGCGCAAGAAATGAGCAAAACACATGGCCGCGGATGCCCGCATCGGTTTTGTGGAAGATCGGGCGGGTGGCGAGCAGCGCCTTTGCGATTTTGAAGGCGTCCTCTACGGCCAGCAGATTGCGGTATCGCAGAACGACCTGAAGGGAGGAGATCTTGGTGTTGGTGCGCAGCACGAAGAGGCCGTCGAACCGTGCATCGGCCTCGATCTTGGCGCGATCAATGACAAAGCCGCGGCCTTCAGGGGTCTTCAGGAAGCGGCGGAAGCCCTTGTTAGCGACGAGTGCTTTGTCGCCCTGGGCGAGCTTGCGCTCGAGGCCGGCGACGAGCTCGGCGCGCGCCGCGGCATCTTTTTGGGCCTCCTCTGCGGCGCGACAATCAAGGTGAGAGCGTAGCGTCAATCAAGATGAGAATGCTGAGGGCCTGGAACGAAGGGAGGGCGTAGCCCGACCGGAGTTTCAGGCCCCCAACGACGCGTTCTTTTTGAGGCGTTGTCTGGGGATGGCGGTAGGCCGGGTATGGTGGCGATTTTTCCGTTGGGAGGAATCGTTTTGTGCCCGGCCGCCACGTAACCGATCATCAGATGAGGCTCTACATGAAGTATCGACAAACCAATTGGCCGGCTGCAGCGGCAGCGAAGGCATCGATCAGCATCGCCACGGCGTATCGCATCGAGAATGATCCGCGGTTGCCGTCCCAGAAGAAGGCGCCGCGGACCCGGCGTCGGCGGGATCCGCTTGGGGATATTTTCGAGATCGAGATTGTGCCGATGCTCGAGGCTACGCCGGGTCTTCGGCCGATTGCGATTTTCGAGGAGATGCGGCGGCGCCATCCCGATTTGGGCGCCGGCATTCGCCGCACGCTAGAGCGGCGGATTCGTGCCTGGCACGCACTTTATGGTGTGGAACGAGAGGTGATTTTCCGACAGGTCCATGAACCCGGCCGGTTGGGCCTGTCGGATTTCAGCGACATGGGCGGTGCGGCGATTTCGATCGCCGATACACCGCTCGAGCACCGGCTCTACCATTTTCGCCTGGCCTACTCCGGCTTCGAACACGCTCATGTCGTGCTCGGCGGCGAGAGTTTCGTTGCCTTGGCGGAGGGGCTGCAGAACGCTTTGTGGTCGCTCGGCGGGGCACCGCGGGAACATCGCACCGACAGCCTTTCGGCCGCCTTCCGCAACCTCGATCGCGAAGCACGCGACGATCTGACACGCCGATACGAGGAACTTTGCCGCCATTACGGCATGACGCCGTCCCGCAACAACACCGGTATCGCGCATGAGAACGGTGCCATCGAGGGGCCTCATGGTCATCTCAAGCGTGCCCTGGAGGACGCGCTACTGATGCGGGGCTCCCGGGATTTCGACGATTTGCCCGCCTATCGGAGGTTCGTCGACGAGATTGTCAGCCGCCGAAACGCTCGTAATGCTAAACGAATCGACAGCGAACGCGCCGCCCTCCAGGATTTGCCCGGCCGCCGAACCGCGGACTACGAAGAGGTGACCGTGCGCGTCACCTCCGCCGGCGGCTTCACCCTGCGCAAAGTATTCTACTCCGTGCCCTCGCGCTTGATCGGGCATCGCCTTAGGGTGCGCGTGTTCGATGACCGGCTCGCTGTTTTCGTCGGCGGCACTCCGCTCATGACCGTGCCGCGCGGACGGCCTCTTCCCTCGGGCAAGCACGACCAGGTGGTCGATTACCGCCATGTCATCCATTCCCTGCGCCGCAAGCCGATGGCACTTCTGCGGCTCGTCTACCGCGATCAGCTGTTTCCCCGCGAGGCTTATCGGCGAACCTTCGATGTTCTGATCGAGCGCCTGCCGGCACAACAGGCCTGCCGGATCATGGTCGATCTTCTTGCCCTGGCGCACGAGCGCAACTGCGAGAGCGAACTGGCTGAGCGGCTTGCTGACACACTGGAAGCGGGGCAATTGCCGGACATTACCGCTTTGCGGGCAAGATTTGCCCCCGATCCCGCGCGGCTGCCCCAGATCATCGTCACTCTGGCGCCGCTCGATGCCTACGAAGCATTGCTCGGCACCAGCGTGACGGGAGACGCAGCATGAAGACCAACCATGCCGTCGACACTGCCAAGCTCGGACTACTTCTTACCGAACTACGCTTGCCGGCCATCAAGCTAATCTGGTCGAAGTTTGCCGAACAGGCCGACAAAGAAGGT
The DNA here is from genome assembly GCA_963804725.1 of uncultured Alphaproteobacteria bacterium. GTDB lineage: Bacteria > Pseudomonadota > Alphaproteobacteria > ATCC43930 > CGMCC-115725 > JAATGI01. The sequence goes on from CAWDRN010000001.1 coordinate 2,062,178, forward strand.
TGGCCTGCGGCCCGCTTCCTCACCGCCCTCACCGAACATGAGCTCGCCGAGCGGGATCGGCGCCGCGTCGAGCGCCACCTCGCCGAGGCCCGCCTCTTGCCGGGAAAGACACTCGATACCTTCGACTTCGCCACCGTGCCGATGATCTCCAAGGCCCAGGTGGTGGCGATCGCTGCCGGTGACAGCTGGCTCAAGAAAGGCGCCAACGTGCTACTTTTTGGGCCGCCGGGTGGCGGCAAGAGCCATCTCGCCTCCGCCCTCGGCGTCGCTCTCGTCGAGAACGGCTGGCGCGTGCTCTTCACGCGCACAACCGACCTCGTTCAGAAGCTTCAGATCGCGCGCCGCGAACTCAGCCTCGAAGCCGCCATCAACCGGCTCGACCGCTTCGACCTACTCGTCCTCGATGATTTTTCCTACGTCTCCAAGGATCAGGCCGAGACCAGCGTCCTCTTCGAGCTCATCAGCGCCCGATACGAGCGGCGATCAATGCTCATCACCGCCAACCAGCCCTTCGGCGCCTGGGAAAAGGTCTTCCCCGATCCCGCCATGACCCTCGCCGCCGTCGATCGCCTCGTCCACCACGCCATCATTTTCGAGCTCAATGTCGAAAGTTACAGGCGTCGCGAGGCCATCGATCGAAAACGCGGGCCGGGGCGACCGCCATCCCAGGCCACTCCTGCCAATATCGCCGCTGATTGACGGATGTTACCCGATTGTTCGCACAATAACGCTGCGCCAGATCGTCCTCGTGCCGATCGATCCGCATCATATGCCACGAATCGAACGTGGCGTTGCCTCAGCGCCGATTTTGAACCGCTAATTGACGCGCCACGACAATCAATCCCACAAAAATACTTGCGCCCGACAATCACCCCCGCGATCATCAACCAACCGCGACACCAAATTCTCATCCAGATTGTCGCGACCTCTCATCCAGTTTGTCGCGCTACACTCCTCCTCATTGCGGCAGATGACATAACGACGCCCGGCGATCGTCGTCTCTTTGATGGCGAGTTCGGTCTCACCTTTCTGGCGCGGGATGACGAGCGGCACGGCGACACCGTCATCCTCGATGACCTCGGCGCGCACCTCGCGGCTGGTGCGCTCGCGCACACCGAGGATGTATTGGATCTTCTCAGCTTCGAGAGCCGCGATGGTGTCGGCGCTGATCATGCCGCGATCGGCGACGATGCAGGCCTCATGGATTCCGAAGCGCTCGCGCAGACGCCTGACCACCGGCAACAACAGCGTTACATCGGCAGTGTTGCCGGGCAGCAGGAAGGAGGCGATTGGCCGGTCGGCATCATCGAGCACGATGCCGAGCACGACCTGCTTTAAATGCCCGCGGTAGTCTTTGGAGTGGCCGCGCTGACCCAGACTTTCACCGCCGGCGCCCTCAAACCACAATGTCGTGGTGTCGAAGAACGCGATCGAAACGGCGCCGAACAGCGGCTGGCGATGGCGATAGAGTGCCTCCTCGACGGCTTCGGCGGTGGTGCGGCCCGCGGCGTCGACCTCGCCCAGCCAGGCCATCGCCTTATAAGCGTGGTCGAGATCGAGCCCTTCGGCGCCCGGCACGCGCACCCGGCTCAGCCAGTCGTTGGCATGGCGGTCGGAGCCCGAGATCATCAGCCGGTGCAACACGGTGAGATAGACCGCACGTTCGACATCGAAGGAAAAGCGCCGATCGGCGAGGAGGCTCTTCAGCACTTCGCCACACCCTGTTTCCGCCCATAGCCGGCCGAACACCAGATCGGGTCCGATGCTAAGACGATGCAGCTCCGGCAATTCGCCACGATAAAAGCTCGACAACACGATCGAGCGGCGCGAATGGCGCGCCGCCGACGCGATCAGCCCATCGATGAGGCCGGACGCCTCGATCTCGTCGCGGCGGCCGAGCGCTTTGACGACGCGCTGCACGTGGCGGCCGCCCTCGCGCGCGTTCTCGACGAGGTAGAGATACTCGTAGGCTCCGATCTTCTTGACGCGGACGAACATGGCGCGGCACTCTGTCTGTGACAGAGCACCACGATTCCCTTCGCCGTCGCAAGCAAAATCCTAATTTTCTGCAGCAATATACCGAGCGATTTAGCACCACAGCTCGGGGCTTCATGTCATATCCTCAGCATTTCTGCGGGTTTCGGCAGCCGATTTGCGCGAAACCACGGAAGTTGGGTCTAAGGTCGCCGCGGCTCACTCCGAGGTGAGCCTGCCGCTGGCGGAAGCCAGGAAAAATCGGATTTCGGGGATTACTGCGCGGGCGGTTAATTGATTCGGCGCAGTCGTTTAATTGACCAGCTACGGGCGGTTGATTGGCATAGAACGGGCGGGTGACTGGACTTTAACGAGGCGCGGTCGAGGCCATGCGCCCCAATTTCCGCGAAAGCCGCACATATTGCTCGGCGGCTTCAGTCGAGAGATCGCTATGACCCCAGATTTGGCGAACCTGCCCCACGAACCCGTAGATCGGCTCGATGCAGATCGCAATCTCGTCGCGGGTCAGCACTTCGGGCCGGGGGTCCGGATAGTGCGAGTGGCTGATGTCATTTCCCATAGGGAACGCGAGTTTCCGTCGGGCATGATGGTGTCAAACCGTTGGTGCGGGCTACCGGGTTCTTCGGGAGCAGGCAACATTGGCACACCAAGCGACGCCCGCGCCGACGGCGTAAACCCCATCTCGCTCTGCAGCTTTGTCATTGGCAGAACGCAATGGTTCATGATCCGGATATAAGGCGAGATCGTCACCACTGCGCCATGGCGCGATAACAGCGGCTCCGTCCTTGCCGCATCATCAAGCTTCCGATGCGCGATTGCGGCACGCTCGTGGCGTTCGACCACCTCGACATCATTGACCAATAGCTGACGGTCGATGCGCCGCAGCAAGCCCAGCGGCGCGTCACCCAATACCTCGCGCCAGATTTGCCGCTGCCGGCGTCCCATCGACGATCGCGGCTGAACTTCGTTGATCAAGCCGGGGGCTTCTGGCTCGTTCCGCGCGCCATGTCGGTGGGGTCGGAATGTCCCCCCAATCCGATGCAAATGGATTGGCTTAGGCGGGCGACCTGCGGGCATGCGCCATTCGCGAATGGTTGGCGACCACCCGGCAATCGCTGACGAATGTCTGATTCGCATCCACAAACTGCGCAAGAGAATACGTCGCGTTAGGTCCGGGTGTCGCAAATTGGCGACATCAGCCAACTTCAGTTTCGTTTTTTGCGTGTTAGGGTCTGGACTCATATCTTGATCCAGTAAAGTGCGCCGATGAGGTGATTGGTAGCCAGGAAGTTTCTGGCGAGCTTGTCGAAGCGCGTCGCAATGCGCCGCCAATCCTTGACCCGACAGAAGTAGTTTTCAATTTTGTGCCGGCGCCGATAGATCCGCTTGGGGCAATAGGCTTTCTTGGTGGCGGTGCGGCGGCTTGGAATGACTGGCAGAGCGCCCTCGTCCTTGATTTCCTCACGCACTTTCTCGCTGTCGTAAGCTTTGTCGCCGGTGACGGCCAGCGGTGATCTGGGTGTGTTGAGAACTTCGCCAACGACTTGGTTGTCATGGACCTGCCCACCCGTCACGACAAAGTTGAGCGGACGGCCTTTGCCGTCGACGACCGCGTGGATTTTCGTCGAGCGACCGCCCCGGCTGATGCCGATCGCTTGGTTTTTCTCCCCCCTTTTGCGCCGCTAGCCGCACGGTGTGCTTTCACGATCGTGCTGTCGATCATATGTAGGCTATCGCGTGACCTCTCAGCCTGCCGATCAAAGATCTTCTTCCAGATGCCGCGCCGCGACCACCGATTGAAGCGATTGTAAATCGTCGTGTAGGGACCATAGCGCTCCGGCAGATCACGCCACGGCATGCCCGTGCGAAGCACATAGAAGATCCCGTTCATCACCCGCCGGTCGTCCGCCCGCGCACTCTTACGCGCTTTCGGAATTCAACGGCTCCAGAAGTCCCCACTCCTCGTCGCTCAAATCAAACCGCATGATCCACCTCCAGTCATGGTGAATCATGTTTCGCCTTGCCGCTCAACTATTTATCTGGGTACAAACCCTAGTCTCGTGCAAAGCCTCGACCTGAGGGAAAAGGGCAGATTTCGTCATGATTGGCAAGAGAGATGAATTTCCAGCGACCGTTTTGCGTGCGGTTTCCAGACGTGCTGGTTTACATTGTTCGAATCCGGAGTGCGGGCGCCACAACTGGACCTCAGACGTCTAACGAGCTTGGCGTGATCAATATTGGGGTCGGCGCTCACATGACCGCAGCAGCCCCTGGAGGCAAGCGCTATGATAAGTCACTTACCTCGGAAGAGCGAAGCTCCGCCAGTAATTGCGTTTGGCTTTGCCAGGACTGTGCAAAGTTAATTGATTCGGACGAAACCGCGTTTCCGATCGAAAAACTTCGAGCTTAGAAGGAGCCGCTTAGCCGCCGCTCAAGGATGGCAATTCCACTGTTGGGAAGAGCGGAAATTGACTCCAGCTGACGTCGCTCTCGCTGATTAGCTACCAGGACGCAAAGCTGGCAAGCGAAGGACGGCGGGCCGGGATGAGTGCGTAAGCGGGGAGCCCCAGAAGCGTATGCTCAACCCCGAAAAATGAGCCCTGCTTTGGGGTGATGGGTCAAACCGTGGCGGTGATTCGCGCCGCGCGGGGCGACCGCAAGATCGAGCGCGTCCCTGTTTCGACGGGCATCGGGTTCGTAGTGTTCAGCCGCCCACCTTGTCTCGTGTCTGTGCACTCTCACCCAAGTCCGAATAAATGACCGCTGCTCGTTGCTGATTTTAAAATCACCGAGACTTACACTATTTCTACGGCTGACTTTAGCGACTGGGGTCGCTTTCAATTGATTTTCCATTTGATCCGTCATCGCAGCCGGATCCGCGTCCAGGTCTACGCCCTTTTTGAGGGCTATTGGCTTGTCGGGATCTTGCAGGTCCTTCAAGCGGTATTTGGCAAGTGCAGCAATTTCGCTGTTGTGAGCGGCAAAATTAGGTCCTCGCTTCCCTGTTTCTGTCTGAACGGTATTCATGTACGTATCACACAGCTCAGGGGTAACCTGACTGAGGTATTTCACGTTATTGTCGTCGGTAAAGGTATCAAAGGTGCCTATTTCATTTAGCTTGCCGCTCTCCCACAAACGTCGGATCGCTTCAACGGCGTATGGCTTATACCTCCAGTAGTTCTCGGGTGTGAGTATGTTTTTGTAGTATCCCGTCCGGCTTATAGGTGCCGGAGTTGAGTGCCAAACGAGCTCGTCAACCCACGAGACGAAAGTTGCTGGGCCGGAGACACCGCCACGCACAGTACCACGGCCCTCCAGCGTATAAGACCTGTTTGCTAATCCAGTGCGCGTGTCCCTGATGTTGGTTCTCTCAGCGTCCGGCAGATTTACCCTAAGTGCCTTCCGCTTCTTTTTCGCGTCCCACCTGAGGTCCTCAATCCATTCGGTAGCCTGTTGGGGGTTTTTGTTGTTGAAAATGAGATTTACAAACAAATTATCGCCCCCTGTGTCCTTATGGAACCTGAAATCCTTCGTTTGGAGGGCGGTTGTAATAGAAGTTAATATCCACGACTACCCATGCAAGTTTCTTCTTGAACCATTCCTGACGTTTAAGATAAGGCAACTGGCCGTTTGCCTCCATGAAGCGCCTTAAAAAGTCATTCCAAGTTCTGTGCAGAAGCGATTGTTGAACGTAGTCGCGGTCGTTTTGGTCCAATTTGAACGACGCGGCTTGTCCAGATGAAGACAATGTAACTCTGCCCACGTTTACTATTTGGGTTTTGCGTGGCTCTCCTCCGGCCTTTTTTATTGCGGCCTCATTTAGATCTACCCACAAATCGTCCGGCCAGGAACAATCTTCTTTGAGATCACGAAGTGACCCGCTCACAATCGCCAGATCGGCCAGGCCTGCCCTAACGTCTTCTATGCTCTTGCCCCACCCGGAAGCTCGCCCTCTTCGGTTGCACAAGGACTCGTTGCGAGATCGCGCCTGCCATTCGGCCAAGACGGTCGGCCTCCGCTTCGAGAGCGGCATCGTGGACAACCGCGATCCCTGCTCCTAGCGTGTTGCGCACCCGGCCCGCGCGTTGTTGCACGACATGCGCCAATTCGTGGCCAAGCAGTTGCTTGCCTTGCATCGTGTCGGGTTGGTAGCGTCCAGGGGCAAAATAGATGTCGTTGCCAGTGGTGAAGGCGATGGCGCCAATGCGCTCGGCCTGCGGCCCGACGTGTACGCGTACATTCGCGAAGTCGGCGCCGAGGGCGGACTCCATCTTGCCACGTACCGCATCCGGCAACGGCTTGCCGCCACTGTTGACCAAACCGAGCCTGCTCGGCTCGACCTGGAACGGCCCGCCCGCCCCGTGCCGCTGCACAACCGCTGACCGCGCAGCAAAAGCCGGTGCTGGCGGACCGGGTGGGCGCGTCGCTATCTTCGTTTGAATGGGAGGAGGCGCCATCATCTTTGGCTGAACCAACGCCGTCAGCTTCGGTTGGCCGCCGAGGAACCAGCCTTGGATGACCTTGGCGTTCATGGTTCACTCCTCGTCGATGCTGGTCTTGCGGCGATCGCGTCGCTTCGTGCCAAAAGTGACGCTGGTCGGCGACACGCAAAAGAGATTCTATCTCAGAATGTCAGGTCCGCAAACGGTGGTGCGTGGGCCGGGGAAAGTGCCGGGACCTCCGACAGCTGAGGCGACCCGGAAGCCGGGGCCGATCACGGAGGCGATGTGTTGGGCTCACTGCCCCTCCATGGTATCCATCAGGTCGCCCGGAGGGGCACCGCCGAAAGCAGGCAGAGATTCGGTAAGCCATCGCGCCAGCCAGGCACCGGCGTCGAAATCTTTGCGATCGCCGGTCTCCTTGAGCATTGCCTCCAGTTGCTCCATCAATCTTGTGAAACCGATGACATGCTCACTTTCTTCGCTCGACAAAACATCTCCCTTCTTGGCACCTGGAAACCTAGTTGTCCAAATCTGGCACTTGGTGCCCGGTGGCTACGGCAAGTGTCGACCCAACTCCGCCGAAGGGCGGCCTGTCAATCGATCCCGGAACCAGACATCGACGGACGTCGCATGCCGGCGGCCTCGCGCCCATGTAGGCCATTCCCAATGCTTGATGAGGCGCCCGGAAGCAGACATTCCCCTGAGGGACCGACGTTCCGGACGGCGTCGATCCTAGGGCGGAAGGGACGGCTTGCCTGACTGTTAGGTTTCATCGAAACGGCTGGCGTGGTAGCGGATTTGCCAAGCCGGAAGACCACCGCCGGTGATGGTGTTGCTGAATCGAAGAGGCATCTGGGGCACGCGCTGAGTGACCGGAATCTTCGGCCAAAGCGATGCCATGGGCCAGCCGCTGCTGGATGCAGTGCGCGATGACATCTTCGACGAAGCAGAGAATCCGGTCCGTCATGTCTGCGACCCATTTGGTCACCGGCGTCCCGTCGATCGCTGGTTCGGTCACGGCGACACGGCCGGCAGCGTCAGCGACGGCAGTGCCTTGAAGGGTCCAATCACCATGGTCGAGATTGTTCCGGGTGGTAACAAGGCTGTCCCCCCATTTGCGAGCTTCACGTAAATAGTCGGCAAGCGCCCGGTCCGTCTTCTCGAGGTCGGCCAAGCCTCGCTCGAAGGCAGCGTGCTTCTGATATAAGAACCCGATTTCAAGCCCGAGCGTGCGTGCCGTTTGCTGCATGCGCTCCTTAAAAGAGCGCGTCGCGCCAGTCAGGAACTCGCTGACTAGGCGGCCGAGCTGCCGGTCCACATTCTCCGTAATCCGGATGTTCTGTCCCTGACGCTCGACAATCGAGCCTTCTTCGATTTTTCGAGTGTAGTCCTTCCAGGTCTTCGCCACGTCCTTGGCAGCATCGCGGATTTCCATCAGCGTCGTCATCAAGGTCCGGTGCGCCTTGAGGAACGGTTCCTGTTCGGCGCCCAAGGCTTCGGCCATTTTCATCTGGCCGTAGAAAATGCGCGCCATGAAGGGCGAGCTTGACCCTTCATCGGCGAACTTCTGGACAACGAACTGGCCCTGGTTTGGTTTCACATCCAGCCCGCCGCGCTGCTGGATCTTGCGCAGCATCATCCCGTACGGGCGCTCCTTGATCGGCAGGACACTGGAGATCTGCAGCTCTTTCCGGGTCACTTTCTGGATGTTGCGGAAGGCCTCGCCGTCGATGATTTCCACCTAGGAAAAGCAGCATACCCTCGAGAGGCAGCTTGCCCTGCAGCAGGACGACGCCACCGTCCTGCCAAGGGACGAAGCACATCGCTGCAAGCGGCTCCTTGGTGCCACGCGGGAACAGTGCAACAGACTTCGGCGGGAGCGCGCGGTCGTCGTATTGGTCGCGCGGCACCGGCCGGAGCTCACCAGCCAGATTGTACTGGTATCCGGTCCATATGAGGCCCTGGCGCGGCACGGCATCCAGGATGGTCTCATGGCCCGTCAGAACAAACCCAGGCGACCACCGAGCCAGCTGCCCGAGCAGCATGTGCATGGTCAGATTGAAGGTCCCGGCCCCACTCGCCGAAATCATGATCAGCGCGTAATAGGGAAATACTGTTTTGCGAAACGCGTCCGGAGAAGGCGGCAACAGCAAGCCGGGCTCAGAACTCGTCTCCGAGCCATTTCGCCATGTATGCAATCTGGCCCTTGGTGGCGATGACCACGGCGTCAGGCCAGTGGTCCGACGGTGTGCGGGCATTGAGCCGTTCTAGCTCTGCAGCCAAGGCCCCAAGGGGCACTGCGGCCTCCACGGCGAAAATCAGACCGAGGGTCGGCTCAATCGTCTGATTGCCGGGGACCGGCGCCGTCTTTTTGAGTGCCTTAGCCGCAGCCACTCGGGAATAGGCAGCGGCCAGCCGATTCAGATCCAAGGTATGCGTCACATCGAAAGCGGCCGCCACGTATTCGGTCGGCAGCATGGATTGGCCGTCGTCGGCCCCAATCAACCGGCCGCCAATGCAAATCAGAGCCGAAAACGGCTCCGTCCTGCGGCCTTCAGAATCGGCAATGATGCCGGTCTCAATCCGATATGGCTCCTTCACGAGCCGCCGTAGCTGCGCCACCAGTGCGCCGCCGACCTGATCAGGAGGTGCAGCAATGACGGCCTCGCCAGCAGCCCTAATGATGTCTCCTAGGGAAGGCACTCGATACTCCTCAATCAACCTGCAGCATGTGCACACCCGCGGCAGCATTCTTGCGTGGCTCGAACGTCGAGGCGGCGCGCTTGACGACTTCGTCTTCCCGAGCCGGATCGACCACGCCGATCATATCAACACCCGGCAGTATGCAAGACTTGTCGATTAGTGGGTGACCAGGATTGGATTACGCCGGGAAGATTACGGGACCCATTCGCTACGCCGAACAAAGGCGTCCATCATCTACAAGCAGACAGGTGACCTGCGCACCGCGCAGAACCGCCGCGGATGTTTGCTCATTGCGCCAAGCGGCGGTAGATCGGGCTACCTCTTTGGGTGAACTATTGGCAGCTATCAGATTTCAACACTCGTGCAGGTGGGAATATGAGTAAGTGGAGCGATCTAGTTACCTATTACGACGAGCACTACCAGATCGCGGTGGCATGGTTCTTACAACAAGATTTTCCTCGGCGACAAGGACCACGGGCGTTGACCGCGTTAATGCGCCTGATAGGTATAGTGGTCCCGGAGCCTTCCTCGCGAGGATGCTAGGGCCGAACCTACGAGGTGACGCATGGTGAGTTGCAACTTGGTGCAGGCATTAACGTCTGACGAGATTGAAGCAGCGAAAGCCTATGCGTCCGACGCGACTTTCTTTCACGCAATCTACCAGGGGCGGCAAGAGGAACTGGCGGAGCTGCCGGCCTTCCAGAAGTTTAGAAAGACTGCGAAAGCGCATAAGGAGGGCTTCGACCGCGCGATCGGCAAATGTACCTTAAAGAGCGGCGTCACCCTGTATTCTGGACACGGACGCGGGTTCGCCATACGAGGTTCCATGTGCGGCGATTCAAGCAAATTCCTCGGCCTGAGTTATCGGTATCCGGGCTATATCTCGACAAGTTCGGCCAAAGCGATTGCGATAGGATCCTTTCTTGTTAAGCGGACCTTCCGCGGTTCGCAGCCGACCCTGTTGGAACTTAGGCTTCCGGAAACCTTCAATGCGCTGGACATGAATATGGTTGGCACGCAGGGCGAGTTCGAATTTCTCATCGGACGCGAACGCGAGTTCGTCGTGATCGATGCCTCATACTTCGCGGTCAATGAAGTGGAAGACCCGGTTCTGCGTCTTGTTCTCGGGCCTGCAACTGTCTCGTAAAAATAGCCGTCTTTGATTATTGGATGACCGCTTTGGGTCGATACCCTCGTTCACTCACTGCTTGATTTCTTGTAGGCGTCTCATGACGGCCTTTGCCAACTCCTGGAATTCCAACGCTTCGCCAGGCGTTACAGCTTCCTTCTTTGCGTGGACGACGTCATTTCGTATACGCCTAAGCCGTTCGATCACCTCCAACGTCGCCGCATCAAGCACCTCTCGTTCGCGCAAATCCCGCAATCCGTCTCTCAGCAGCCTCGGTCGAGGGGTTGCTGTGTGAGTTGGCCTAGCATAGGCCGCTGAGATGTCGGCAATCGCTTTTTCGAGTTCGATCCAAGTCTGCATAATCGCAGCCGGGGGGTAGTCCTCGGCCATCTGGAGGAATTTCCTGTCTTCGTCATCCACCTGTGTGGCCGTCTCAGGGATTGGCAGTTTGGCGGCTTCAGCCTGCTCCCGCAGTTCCTTAAACCGATCATACAACTCGAGCTCCACGCCACCCGGCAGCTTCAACGACTTCAAGGCCACGAAGATGCCACTCAGGTGCCGGCGCAAGATCAGCACGATCGCGATGGCCGCCCCGGGCCAGGTCACGTGGCTGATAACCTTCTCGATGAACTCCAGCCAGCTCACACCCGACCCTCAACAGTAATCACTCGAATGGACGTTGTTTGCACCCGTCATATAGAGGGCCGGTTACAATGGCATCAAAATTGATGCCGACCCATCTGGCCTATATCCGATAATGTCCTCAATCAAGTGTAGACAAACGACGTGGGGTGAAACGCAGCGGAGTACAAATCCAACAATTCAGCCTTACAACATGTTGCTCTGTTCGCCGTTTTCCTTAGGTCATCGGCTGAAGTCGCGGATGACATGCTCCAAGCCGGAGAGGACCGCGAGTGCGGTAGCACGGTCACATATCTGCTTTCTTCGGGCCGCGTCTCGGGTGAATGAAGTTTCGACAGTCGCGCGCGGTATCGGCCTGTTTGAAGGTGTCCTCTCCAATGGCACCCAGCTCCCGCGCGACGGCGATAAATTCGATAAGCGTCCACCGATCCAGATCGGCATGTGGCGATTTCTGCAATCTTCCAGAGGCTACCGCTTTCTGCTTTGCGGCCGCGACATCCCCAGATGCCGTTTGCGGCTTGCTAAGTTGCCAATGAAGCAGTGCTTCAATTGCCGCTCCTCCAAGCACCGTGGCCGCCTTCCATTCGGCATTTTGAAGTGCGCTGTTTGCCGCGCCAATCTCCTGCCTAATGTTGTCGCGGACCTGTTGATCAGGTATGAAGAGCAAGTCTACCGTTCCGGCGGGTTGAGCCTCATCAGCACACTTCGTCAGTACCCGGCGGATGGTATGTATAACGTCCTCGCCGGAAACGGGCACGATGGAGAGCGGTCGCTGCCCAAGAGTTCCATCGTGAGACGGTCAGCTCGATTGCCGCTGTCGCAACCGTTAGGTCCGCGAAATCCGCCGCGTCGATTACAAGCAACTCGCTGGGCAACTGCCGAAGCAGAAGGACGATCCCTTGTAGAAGAGAGACGCGCTCATCAGTGAGAGCGGCGGTCCCAGCACCCTTCAACTTACCGGTGAAGAGTTTATTAATTGTTTCGACAATTTGGGTTGGAACTATCCGTGTCACCGTGGCAACCTCCAATACCGAGCAATGGCAGGCTGCGGAACGCACACCCACTCAACATATTTGCGATTGATAACAGGTTTTATCGAGATTGGCGGCGTCGCCTAAGCATCTGCTCACCCTATCCAAATGAGACGCGAAAATCTGCTCGGGTCGGCGGCTGGCTCGCTGGCTTTGGCATTCCCATGGCAGAACGTCTGCTTGAGGGTTATTGGGCACTCCAAAGTTGCCGTTCTGTTTTCGGCCAATCCTTTCCTTGAGCGAAAGTCCGGTATCCGCGTTGTCCGCCCGGAAGTGGACCGGCAGAAATCCACCCCAACCAGACCTGTGGACTGGGTACCAAGTGTCAGTTTTGTACCACTAGCGGTAAGAGAGCTCACAACGCCGCTAAGGCCTGTAGCGCCGTTATCGTCCAGGACTTAACGGTCTTGGGGCAGATCCCAAGTTGTTTGCCGAGAGAGGCCCATGACCTGTCGTCGACGATGACGCCGACCAGCAAGGCAAACACGCCGGCGCCCAAGCTGCGGCGGGTAACCCTCAGCCGACCTAAGGCATCGAGCGCGACCGCGGTCGGCTCTGGCCCTGACCGCTGATGGCAATGCCGGTCGATATAGACCGCGCTCCAATCGTGGCCGCGCAAGGTGCCGCGATAAGCGTTCTCGTAGGTGAATTTAAAGCCGACGGCGCGGCGCCACTCGCTGACGCCAATGGCGCCGTCGCGGAACAACTGATCGAGCCGCGACACCCGCCGCCAGGCGGTGCGGAATTCCTTTTCATTGACGGCGGGCGTCTCGATCTCGCCGTGTTGACGCAGAAACCGATCGGGTCCGGAGGCGGCGGACGCTGGCGCAGGAGGAGGCATTGGCTGTCCAGCCTCGGGTGGTGCCAATCTTGCGCAAGCGTTTTATAGTGTGTCACCGAATTCGAGGAGAAACGTCGATGCGGGTCGGGCGCGGCGGTCGTTCGGTTGGAATGACTAGGTTAGGTTTCGTCGCCAAGATCGCCGCCAAGGAAGTCCACGCTGCCAGCGCCAGCAATCCACAGGCGCTTCACGAGTTCCTGCGCAGCTTCGCCGCCGATCTGCAGCCCGCTCCTAACTCCGCCCCAACCATCACCTCCAGCTCCATGCCAAATCGAGGACTCGGGGTGACACCAGTGAGGATGGGAGTTCTGCCTCCTACGAAACCGACCTCACGATCGCGCTGATTGACGATCTCGGCCATCATGAGCGGAGCGCCTGACAGGTACGAAGCGCGCTATGTTCCCCCGCCATCAGAATGGGCCGCTGTTGGTCGTGCAAAGCCCCAAAACGAGGCTAATTCCGCTGCGGGATACCTAGATAGGTGTCAAGATGAAAACTCGCCGGCGGCGAATGCGCCTGGATTCGCCGATGCGTGGCGTTAGGACTTCTCGCATGCAAGCTCGCCGCCCATCCCTCAGTCCTGACCAAGCGCGCCGCCAACGCCGGGACGACGCCACCGCCGCGCTCGCCGACCTCAAAAAATATACCAACGACTTGTTGCGTTATGGTCGCGATGCCGTCGGGCTTCCACCCGGGGCCGTGAGCCTGCTGGACACTGCCATCCGCGGTGAAAACGTCGACGAAGCGGCCTTCGCGCGCGCCTTGGCGCTGACCCGCGACCTCGCCCAGGAGCTCGGCTGGCAGAGCCTCGCCTGCCTCTGCGAGGTGATCAACTCCGGCCGCCCTTAACCACCGTAAACGACCCGAATTCGCCCGCATCGAGCTCATCCGGCAATTCGTTGGTTAACCGCAATCTGGCCGCGGGCGGCAGCGCCAAGGCACGGGCCGCCTCGAGCATGTTCAAGAACGCCCGTCGCACCCGCAGCTGCTGAACGTCGAGCGCGTCCTCATCGGCACAGCTAAGTTGGGCAACCATCTTTTGGTGATGCACAACGCCGGTCACATAGGCGACCAGCAGGGGCCGATCGACCTGCGTCAGCCAATTGGCATTATCGACCAGCTGGCGCCACAGAAGCTGCTCCTCGGGACCGAGATTGCTTGGCGGTGCTCCGGCCGGCTCCGCCGCCGTCCGCAATGACGGCGCGCGCCGGCCATGCACCGAAGGCCGAAAATTGCCGACGAGGCGAATCCGGTCAACCGAGTATGGCACTGGCCCGCGAGCGCCCATAAATCCGGACGATGACAAAAGCAGGTTTCTTTGACAAGCGGCCCCGCTAGTCGTCCAAATCTGAGACTTGGTGCTCAGTGGCTACGGCAGGTGTCGACCCGAAGCGGACCTTTTTGCACGGGTCCAGTCCAGCGGCTGGAGCCGCCCCAGAGCGGAAGACGGTGGTTTCCTTTCAAGAAAGACGGGACAAGTCATTGTCAAGCTTCGCGTCCCGCCTATTTCTTAGCCGGGCGCGGCATCGGCCTCATTCCGACCTGCTCCTCTGCCGTATACGGCGCTCCATAATATGGGAAATCCTTGCGAATGCGCCCACGGTCGGGAGCAAGTCCATCGACAAGTGGCGTGTTGGCCGCCAGCGTCAACATCACATCCAGCGCATCGTCGCCGAGCGCGCGTCCATTGAAGCTGGACACCTCAAATGCAGCGGATGTTCCAAGCTCGTAAGGCAATGTGTTGGGACAAAGCCGTGCAGCGATCAGCTTCCCGTATTCACCCGGGTCCGCCGCCGAACCGGCATAAGTCGTCATCTTCTCCGCAACATCCGCGATCGACTTCGCGAAGCGCTCTACATCTTCAAATGGAACCGACGCATTGAATTGTTCTTTCACCTCTTGATCGCTCGGGTCGTCCAGGAAGAGATGCGTAACCATAGGCAGGCCCCAACGCGAAACCTGTACCTCCGGCGCATGGCCAAAGAGGGAGATCGTCGCCCACGCGTTGATTTTTCCCTGCCCAATCAGTTCGCTCGGCGCCTCCAGCACAATCGCGGTGATATTCCGCCTCGCAAAGGGATTCTGCTGGTGCAGAAAGGCGTCCCCATCAAAGCGCCGGTCGTTATGGAAAGTAGTCATAAATGTGCGGAATCCGGTATTCGCCGCAAATAGGTCTGGAGCAATTCCGACATACGCGCGAATATCCGACTAGTCGCTACCGATCCGGTTTCACCCTCAACCAGTCTCTCTCCGGCGTCGCCACGAAGAGCATCGTCACCCGTCGCCTTCCGCACCACAAACGGCTGAATGTGAGTATGCTCACTGCCATCTCCGTGTCGTGGTTCACCAAACCTGAACTTGAACGTAACCTCTTCCCTCGCATCTCCGTTCAGGTCGAACCGGAATGCATAGAGCCCTTCTGGATGAAGCGTATCCGGAGCCGATAATCCTACATCCGGATTCACGGTCATCGCCATCACCGTCTTGCCCGGAGGGCCGGCGAATAAGTAAAAGTCGCAGAGGTTGAGGCTCGGATCTTCCCTCGCCAGTTTGGTATCGAAGTGATGTGACATGCAGCCTCTCCTCAAAAAGGATGCCAATTAGCTCGCCCTAAGTGACTTGGCGATTTGGCGCCGATTGACGCGGATGTTCCATTCGCTCCTCTTCAGCCGCGAAGAATGGGGGCTCCGAAGGGAGCGCCCGTCAGTCCGCCATCCACCATCAGCTCCACCGCGTTGATGTAGGACGAATCGTCCGAGGCAAGAAAAAGCACGGCCTTGGCCAGGTCTTCCGGTTCGCCCCAACGGGCAAGTGGAACCGTGGAAGAGAAGAAGTCGGAAACTTTTGCGGTTTCCTCTGCCGTGGCGTTGGCGCGCGCCCCGCGCTTCCAGATGGGAGTTTTTGTCGCTCCCGGGGCCACCACGTTCACGCGAATTTGGCGTGGCGCCAGGTCTGCGGCGATGGATCGCGCCATCGAGACGAGTCCGCCTTTCGTAGCAGCGTAGGCAGCCAAGCCTGGTTGACCGAGATAAGTGTGCACCGACCCGTTGAAGATGATGCTGCCGTTGTCGTTCATGAGAGGAGCGGCTGAATTGACGGTAAAGAAAGCTCCGCTGAGGTTGGTGTGGATTATCTGCTCAAAGATGGCTTCGTCGGCCGCGCCAGTCGGCGTCATGCCAGAAATACCTGCGTTAGCGAAGACGATGTCAAGTTTGCCAAAGTCTTTGGAGAGTTCAGCGAAGAGCCTCTTGCGGTCCTCCGCAACCGTAACGTCAGCGCGATAGCCGTGCGCTTTCGATCCCAGCTCGGCGACCGCCTCATCCAGTGTCTGCTGATCGCGACCGGAAATTGCGACTTCGGCGCCTTCAGAGATGAAAAGGCTGGCTGTGGCCAGGCCGATGCCGCTGTTGCCTCCGGTGATGAGAGCCTTTTTGCCTGCGAGTTTCATGATTGCTCCTCAGCGGTTGACTGATCGCTATCCTAGCCCCTGGCGTCGGTACGATCCAGGCGACGGCCCGTGGTCGAGCGAACGACTGCTCTCGGCCAATCCTTGCCTTGAGCGAAAGTCCGGTATCCGCGTTGTCTGCCCGGAATCGGACCGGCAGAAGTCCACCCCAACCAGACATGTGGACTGGCTACCAAGTGTCAGTTTAAAACCACTAGCTTAGGCCGAAAACCACTACGCGCAAAAAGTCGGCTAGCCGGGCCGGTTTTGGAAGTGGGTTCCGAATCTTCTGGAGGCCCCCCCGGTCACTTGCAGCAGCTGTTTAGCAGCTCACACCCAGTCAACCGCATGCGAGTGCAAAGACTCACGAGGGGTGGAGGGCGTGGGTACCGGATCCTCTTTGGGATGTATTAGGCGGGAAGGCAGGCAAGTCCTCACCGTCATGATCGAGCACGGCACGTTGACCTTGTCAGGCACCTGCGCGTCACCCCGATCTCATCAGCCTGTAGTCGTTCGGCCGTACGCGAGCCGAAGGCCAAGACGTGCCAGCAATGAGATCGGAAGCAGCGCTGTCCACGCTGCTCGACAAGAAGCGAGACTGCTATGCGATGACACGCTCGGTTGCTCTCCGATAGGCAAAGAACGCGACGACACACCAGCAGCCACGCATGGTGGCTGGGTGACGTCGGGAACAACTTTGCTGGGGGGGCATCGAAATTGTTTTCGACTTACTTGCGAAACTGGCCCGGCTAGCCGGATTTTTTCAGGGGACGGTTTTGCAAAAAATCGGGTTTGCGGCGCTGCCCTGCGATTCGCGATAAATTGCCTTGATGGGAAAAAGAGGCCCACGGCCGCATAGCCAAGCCGAATTGAAGCTGACAGGCGTCTATAAGCCAGGCCGTCACAGCCAGCGATCAATGACCGTGTCGGCGGCAAATTCCCTGGGTTCGGCTCCGATCTGGCTGGCGCCGGAAGCCAAGGAAGTATGGCGCGCGCTCGTTCGGGAAGCTCCGCGCGGGGTGTTGAGCCAGCTCGATGCGCCTTACGCCATCGCTTACTGCGATCTGGTGGTTGATCTGCAGCGGGTGATTTAGCTGATCGCCGAAGCCGAAAAGCTGGGTGTCGACACTGAAGCGCTGCGCAAGCGCCGACGGCACGTGCTCGCCGATCTGGTCTCACTCGGTAGAGCTCTCGCTTTGGTGCCCAGCACCCGCAGCCGAATTATCCAAGACCGATTTGATGCCTCCGAATTCGGCGCCTTCACGGTGATCAAGGGCGGCCGGAGTTGATTACCTCGCGGAGGCAGGCGAGGCTCTGCCAGCCAAGCTCCTGGGCGAGCTCGCGGGTAAGCGCGAGGGCACGGGTGAAGGCCGCTTCGTCGACCGCTTCGCCGCGGGTTGCCGCCTGCAGCAGGGTCAAGGCCCCGGGTGGAAGCCCAATGGAATCGCGGCCATAACGCAACAAGTCGTTGGTATATTTTTTGAGGTCGGCGAGCGCAGCGGTGGCGTCGTCCCGGCGTTGGCGGCGGGCTTCGTCAGGACTGAGGGATGGGCGATGGGCCGGCATGCTTTTGCATATCACGGACCGACCAGCCGGGGCACGGGGTGGCATCATGGGTGAAACGATTGACGAAATTGACCCGCCGCAGGGATTGAATCCCGATGAGTTCATCGCGTTTCGCATCCGGAGCGATACAATTTTCCCGTGGCGTGATGGGGACATCGTCCTTGGCGCGCGCACCCATGGACCACCGAGCGATTATATCGGCAAACGCTGCGTCGTTACCTTGACCGATGGCAGGCGCCTGATGCGGGAGCTGTTCCGGAGTGCGCATCGAGGTCGTTACCTGCTCTTGAGCCATGCAGCGCCCCCGATTGATGAGGCCGAGGTGATTGACGCGGCGCCGGTCCTGTGGACCAAGCACCAATCCTGAGCCCGACCGAGCCCAGGAACGTGCCGACGAGGCGCACCGCCGATTGACGGCACGGCTGACGGTACGCGACGACCTCGAGACACGTAGACACAGTACTGTGTCTACGCCGCCGCCGGCGCGCTCGTGGTGGGATGGTTGTTGCGATGATCAAAGCCTGATATTCGTAACGGTTGAACCGTTACGGAAATGGGCAATGAGAGGACGACCGCCGACCCGCAAAAAGGGAGCCTATACCGCAGCGGAACGGATGCGCCGTTATCGCCGCACGCTCAAACGGAAGCGCCTAAATCCGGAACTGCTCGCCAAGCAGCGGCACCGGGCGGAAAAAGAGCGAGCGCTAGCTGAACGGATCGCGCGGGCCACGGAAGCGCTCGGCAGCAAGCTCTATGGCGTCGGCTATATCGACCCGGCGACCCGCTTCGAGGTATGGAGCCGGGCGACCGGGCTCAGCAAGTCGGCCGACAATCATTATCCGACCGAGTTCTGGGCCGATATCATGTCGCGCCCGCCGCCCCTGTTCAAAGACGCGATCCTGTTCTGCTGGAGCACCCGCGCTCAGTTCAGCCACACCGTGCGGAACGTCGAGGATCACTGGGGCTACACGTACAGAACCTGCATCGTCTGGGGCAAAGGACGGCGTGGCACCGGCTATACCGTCATCGACAATTCCGAATTGCTGCTGATCTTTTCGCGGGGCCTACCGGTGTGGCCGGCACCTGGCACCCAGGAGCTGAGCCTGATTCCGACCGTCGATGGCGTGCCGATCGACGATCTCCCCCCATGGGATCGTTTGTTTCCGCCGGTGGTCACGCTCGCTCGTTCCGACCAGCACAGCGAAAAGCCGGAGTACTTCGCCGAGAGCATCGAGCGGCTATGGCCGAACACACCCAGGATCGAGATGTACTACGAGCCGAAGCAGGATTCTGAAGCGGCGCGGGCGCATGTCGAGAAGCGCAAGGCCACTGGTTGGGATCTCTGGCCGCCCCTGTAGGGGGACTCACCGCATCTTACCGGTGGTCTTTCTCCACGGTGGTGAAAGACACAAGCTCATCAGCGAATTACACCGAAAACGCACCGTCCGCCGAGCAAAACATGAGATCACCGACTCAGACAGGGTCAGATCGAGCCGAGCGAGGTGAGTTGGGATCTATCGTCACCGTGAGGATAGACACCTGCATGAAGACCAACTCGATCGAAACCGCACCGCCCGCCGGGTCAAACGTGAGTTTGCCGAGTTGAATAGGGTCAGATTCAGCCAGCAACCCAATTCGTTCATAAGCGTTTACGGATGAGTTCGAGGGGTGGATCACTTCAAGAACCCCGCGGCCCTCGCGGATTAGGCCGTCCGGGGGCGACTGTCGTGGTGGTGGGGATAGCGATGCCCGGAGCGGGCTGTAGATCGGCGGCGAAGGTGCGCAGGAACTCGTGAAGAGCCTGTGGATTGTTGGCGCTGGCAGCGTGGACTTCCTTGGCGGCGATCTTGGCGACGAATCCTAACCTAGTCATTCCAACCGAACGACCGCCGCGCCCGACCCGCATCGACGTTTCTCCTCGAATTCGGTGACATCACTATAAAGCGCTTGCGCAAGATTGGCACCACCCGAGGCTGGACAGCCAATGCTTCCTCCTGCGCCAGCGTCCGCCGCCTCCGGACCCGATCACTTTCTGCGTCAGCACGGCGAGATCGAAATCGCCGGCCGTCAACGAAAGGGAATTCCGAACCGCCTGGCGGCGGGTGTCGCGGCTCGATCAGCTGTTCCGCGACGGCGCCATTGGCGTCAGCGAGTGGCGCCGCGCCGTCGGCCTTAAATTCACCTACGAGAACGCTTATCGCGGCACCTTGCGCGGCCACGATTGGAGCGCGGTCTATATCGACCGGCATTGCCATCAGCGGTCGGGACCGGAGCCGACCGCGGGCGCGCTCGATGCCTTAGGTCGGCTGAGGGTTATCCGTAGCGCGTTGGGCGCCAGCGTCTTCGCGCTGCTGGTGGGCGTTGTTGTCGATGACAAGTCATGGGCTGCGCTCGGCAAACAACTTGGGATCTGTCCCAAAACCGTTAAGTGCTGGACGATAACAGCACTACAGGCCTTAGCGGCGTTGTGAGCTCTCTTACCGCTAGTTGTACAAAACTGACACTTGGTACCCAGTCCACAGGTCTGGTTGGGGTGGTTTTCTGCCGGTCCGCTTTCAGGCCGGGATGCGCTGAAATCCGACGTTCGGTTTAAGGCCGGATCTGTGGGGTCTGTGCTCATCGGTCCACAGCGCGCAACGCCATGCGTATCGTCACCGGACGACCAAGTACTGAGGACCACGGGATCTATTGATGCCGGCGGTAGTGACGAGCACCAGATCCTCACTCGGCACAACATGCAGCCGCTGGCCACCATGCCCAATGCCACTTGAGGCCCGAAGTCATAGTTAGCAAGTCACGTAGGCTTATGCGGTTTTTTGTCTGGCGTATGCAGGTCGTATATTCGGGAAACGAGAAGACTGGGGCGTCGAGGCTCTTGAGATAGCCGCGATCGAAGGCGATGCCAGTCAGGAGCGCGACGACACTCTTTGTGATTGAAGCGAGACGATGGACTGCGGTCACATTGACATCACCGGCGCGAGCAGCGCGTCGAATAGCGGATTGGTCCCGAAGTGATGCTGATAGACGAGCACCCCGTGCCGAACGATGACGACGTCGTTCGCGTCGGCATGTTTCAACGTTTCGAGGCGCGAGCCAATCGCGCAGATCAATTTCGGATTGAGGCCCTGTGCCGCGGGCGAGCGGCGCGCGTTTTCTCGAAAGAGTGAGGGCGGACCCCGATCTCAACTGGACTTTTCTTTCTCCGTCTGCAGATTTCGCCCCCGGTGAGCGCACAGGATATTTTCGGCTCGGTAGCAATCAGCGATCGCGATGGCCAATGAGGTCGAACAGCATGCACATAGCCGCCAGCGCTTCGCAGTCGGACACTAGCCGCCGGCAGTCACAGAAGGAGATCATCATGGCTGAGCATACCTCCCCCAACAGCGCATCCGTTGTGCTGACGAACCTGGGCAAGCTGCTCCCTGAGCTGGAACCGCTTTATGAGGACATTCACAGCCATCCCGAATTGTCGATGCACGAGACGCGAACGGCGGGCATCGCCGCCGACAAGCTCAGAAAAGCCGGTTACGAGGTGACCACCGGTGTGGGCAAGACGGGCGTGGTTGGATTGCTCCGCAACGGCGAAGGGTCGACAGTGATGCTGCGCGCGGACATGGACGCGCTCCCCATCGCCGAGAACACCGGACTTGCCTATGCCAGCAAGGTCACAGCGACCGATGCCGATGGAAACTCTGTGCCGGTGGGACATATGTGCGGCCATGACATGCATGTTACGTGGCTCGTGGGCGCGGCGACATTGCTGTCGCAGGCGCGCGATGCCTGGAAGGGTACTTTGATGGCCGTCTTCCAGCCGGGCGAGGAAACCGCACAAGGCGCCCAGGCCATGATCGACGACGGCCTGCTTAAACGCTTCCCCACGCCCGATGTCGTGCTCGGCCAGCACGTCATGGTCGGCCCCGCCGACACCGTCGCCGGAAGCGCCGGACCGATCACCTCCGCGGCGGACAGCCTGCAAATCCGGCTGTTCGGGCGTGGCGCGCATGGCTCGATGCCGCAGGCCAGCATCGATCCTGTCGTAATGGCGGCATCCGTCGTCCTGCGACTCCAGACCATCGTGTCCCGCGAGGTTGCCGCAAATGACGCGGCGGTGGTCACAGTCGGCGTGTTGCATGCCGGCACGAAGGAGAACGTTATCCCCGACGAAGCCATCATCAAGCTTAATGTGCGGACTTTCGATGCGGGCGTGCGGAAGCACGTGCTTGCGGCGATCGAACGGATCGTCAATGCCGAGGCCGAAGCGTCGGGGGCTCCGCGCAAGCCGGAGATCACGCCGCTCGACCGATACCCGCTCAACGTGAATGACGAAACCGCCAGCAATCGCATCGCCGAGGCGTTTCGCGGCTACTTTCCTCCCGACCGGGTGAAACACACCGGTCCCGCGCCGGCGAGCGAGGATTTCGGCTGCTTCGGCACCGAATGGCAAGTGCCTTCGGTGTTCTGGTTCGTGGGTGGCAACGATCCCGAAATTTATGCCAAGGCCAGGGCGGCGGGTAAGTTGAACGAACTGCCGGTCAATCATAGTCCGCAATTCGCTCCGGTCCTGCATCCTACCCTCGAGACTGGCGTCCAGGCATTGGTCGTCGGCGCGCTGACCTGGCTTGGCGCAAGCTGATGTCTTTTTGGGTCGAAGGTTATCGGCGGCATCGCAGGCCTGGAAACACGTGGCGCCGTTGCGGCTTACGCTCGATTTGTGCCGATGCTCCTTCGTGCTTTCGGCTCGATGCGCTGAGTTTTCGCGGATAGGGCCTCCATGATCACAATTGAGACTTTCGTGCATATTCTTGACTTGGGAGGCACCTTCGTCTTCGCGATCAGCGGCGCGCTTGCCGCGGTCAATCGCCGGCTCGACATTTTTGGCATCCTCGTTTTGTCTTTCGTAGCCGGAAATTTTGGCGGGATCACCCGCGATGTATTGATCGGCGCGGTGCCGCCAGCCGCCCTGTCCGATGGACGATACTTGCTGGTTTCCGTCCTGGCCGGACTCGTCACCTTCTTCTCGTATGCCGGCGTCGACCGGCTGCGCAGTCCTGTGCTTCTGTTCGACGCAGTAGGCCTTGCGTTCTTCGCAGTCGCCGGTGCGCAAAAAGCGATCACGTTCGGGTTAAGTCCAGTAATGGCTGCTCTTCTGGGCATGTTGACCGGCATCGGCGGCGGCATGACGCGCGACATCCTCCTCACCGAGATCCCGCAAGTGCTGCGGTCCGATCTCTACGCCGTTGCAGCGCTGGTCGGCGCATCCATCGTCGTCATCGGCGATATGCTCGGTCTTCCCTATGGAGCCTCAGCTCTGGTCGGAGGTATCTTGTGCTTTGGCCTCCGCTTCATGGCAATCAGACATGGCTGGCATTTGCCGATAGCTCATCTTTCCGCACAAAAGCGCGCAGGAGCAGACTCTTCGAACGAAGAGAAACCGCACTGAAATTGTCGTTCATCGCGCGGGGCTGTTGGGCGAAAGCCTGCTTACCGCCGTGACACCGGATTCACCCGCGATCCATGCTTTTACAGCCGGCGCCATTGGCACCATGGTGCTTGGCTGTGATGACGCGAGCGGCGCGGGCACATACGGGCCGTCACGTCACGACCTTGATCTACACGACGGTCAGTTTGGCCGGTGTGACCCGGGTCGCAACAGCGTTCGCGAACACGTCCTCCGTGGCTCAGCTCGGTATTTCGGCTCGCTATGGGTTGATAAATTGCCTTTTGTTTGTCCGGAAGTATTGGCCGATAACGGATTTACCTCGGAAAGATGAAGATCGGCCCTGAGCGTAAAATTCCCGGCACCTGAACGAGCCACTCGAGCCAGTCGGATGGCTTACCTTGGCGCAATGCCGCAAACGGATCGATCCGTTCAAGCATCGGTTCGATCGAAAGCCAACGGACCATGGTGGGAAATTCCGCAACCAGCGGCACCCGTTCATCGGCGCGTCTCTGATCTTCGACCGATACGCCGAGCCACACATTGGGGATATACCAGCGCGGATCGTAGAGCGGCGAGTAGGTGCGCTTGCGTCCGTACTGTTCGCCCAGCCTGTCGATCGCCTCGCTTAATATCTCGGCGCGGTTCCAACCGCCGCAAAGCCAATCCAGCGCATGGTGCGGCCGTTTGGTCAGGATCTGAAACGTATGCTCTGGACACAACGTCATAACGGCGAAGATTTCGGTCAGCCACCACTCCTCGACGCGTTCGTGGAACAGGTCGCCCATCGAATTGACAAACACCCGGCGCGGTTTCTTCCAATGAAACGGTTGATGCACTGCCCGCTGCTAATAGCGTACCTGCTCGGACCATACCGGTCCGGCCTTCGACGGAATCGTGAGCCCGACATATTTCGGGTGGGAGCGCAGCTTGCCGCCGGCCACGCGCATGGCGTAGCAATTGGTGCAGCCCGGCGATACCACGGTACAGCCGGTGATCGGGTTCCAGGTTGCATCGGTCCAAGCGATCGTCGTTGTGGACATCGATCCTCCTCACCGCAGTTGTGACGTGACTGCCCTCCGGCCTGAAGGCCGGGGCTTCTGCCCGCCGCAGTTGAAAAAGGTGCTCAAAGACCGGTCAAAAACGCTCGCCCGAGCAAAACCATTCCTCATTTTCTCGATTTGTCTAAGAGGGGCACTGCCAAAGCTGCCAAAAGCCCCCCTGCCGATGCGAATATGCCTAAAGAGGGCACTGCCAAAGCTGCCAAAAGCCCCCTCGCACCCCCTTTTGACAGTTTTGGCAGTGGGTGGGTGACACACATTTGGATTTTCATGCCGCCCTCAATGCCTTTGGGTTTACCTCGTAGACCGTGGCAGGCCGCCCCCTGGTCTTAACCTCCCGTTGCGCGAGCCAGTCGTAGTCGACCAGCATCTCCAGCGCCGCATTGACCGCCTCCCGATCCGTCAACTTCGACCATTGGGGACGCCAGACGTCGCGAGATCCGAACTCGGTCCTGAGGTCGCCAGAGCGAATTTTTACGAGGATGGCCTTTGCGGTGTCGGCTGATGCGGCAGTGACGCTGCCGTAGGCGCGCTGCGCATGTGTCTCAAGATAGCTTGCCCAGTCGATCGCCCGGCGCACGGCGGCGGCATTCACGAACCCCCTTCCCTCGTCAGCAAGGTGACAAATCAAGCTCAGGCCAGGAACGAGTTTCCGGTATTTCGCGAGATGCAGCTCGCCGCTGTGCAGGCGACGTTCGAGCGCCGCGTGCCAGTCGCTAAAAACCTCATAGGCATCGTCTTCGAAACGAAGAAACGGCAGGCCCTCTTCGTCGCCGTTTGGGGCGCGGTCACGTATGGCGCCCAGGCCGCGCCAATTGAGAGCATCGAAACGCTCGAATAGCCGCATCGCGGTGATCTTGGCATTGTGATCAGGAAATCGATCGACATGGGTCCAATCGGACGGAATATCAGGCCATACCATCAGTCCGAAGCGCTGGATCAGGCCATCGTCTCCTTGCCCGCCGCGAATGGCACGAGCGAGATACTGCGAAATTCGTCCTGGCTGGGTGCTGCCCAGCATCGAGAGACAGACGCCGGGGATATTCAGGTGCAATCCGCGGCCGATGCGGTCAAACGTGTACGAGCTATCGCCATTCCAACCCGTCAAATAGAAGCCGCGCTCGCTGACAAGCTCCTCGCGATCGAGGTTGCTTAAGAGCGAAACAATCTCGTCTCTGAAAACGAGCAAGCCGTTCGGGTTCTGTTGCAACAAAACACCGAGAGAAGCGACGCTCGTGTCATTCACAACGAATCGCTTCAGCGTCGGCGGCTCTGATTCCTGTTCCTCTTCAAGCAGCGAACTGACGTCGGCCCCGCGGTCTTTTTTCAGCATTTCTGCGGCTTTCTTGCGATTCTCCTTCTGACGCAACTCACTAATCGATGCCATCACCTCGTGTTCGGCCATTTCCTTTTTGAATGTTCTTTCGGCCTTGGCCGCAAGATTGTGCAGCGGTTGCATCGCCGCTTGCATTGTCGGACTTTTCAGAACTCCAGGCCGGCCAGTGAGGAGTGCCCACATATTGGCGATGACGGTCCAATCGTCTTTCGCCTTCGGACGGATGGCGACTTTTCGGCCAATCAGGCTACCAAGCCCGTCCATCGTCGAGACCGCGAGGAAGTCAGGAGGACACTGCATGCGCTGCGTCGCGTCCTCGATCCACGGTCGTACCTGAACGGGCAATAATGCGAAATCAAAAGGAGCGACCGGCAACAAGCTGTCCGGCAGTGGATAAGGATCGGCCCACTCGTCGCTGCTAGCCCGGAATCTCCTTTCACCGCGAGGCGGATGCCGCACTTCCCAATCGGGCGGCGGCGCCGGCTCATCGGGAGTGGGATGCCAAGCCTGTTCAGCCGTGATGATTTCATCCTTCGGAACGACGCTCAATCCGCTCGCAGATCTGATCTGCGCGTACACACGACCAGTTCCGTCGGTCCATTCCGTGCCGGTGGGAGTGCATGGAAAATCGTAATCTGCCGAGCGCCAGATGTGGGTGTGCGGTGTTTTTGCCATCGCGCCGGCTGCCGCAGAGCGCGGCTGGTCGAGCTTCGCCCGTGCGCTCGTCACCATGCCCGGAATTTCGGCGAGGCGGCGTTGCTTACGCGCCTCGTCAACATCCTGCAGACGGGCCACCTCGACGCGCAGGAAGTTGACGGCCGCACCGTCGTTCATGCCCGAGGCCAGAAGCGCCATGGCGAGGCGGACGAGTTGGTCGTGGTCGATCAGATTGTCGAGATAGGGTGCCCAAGGGTTGTCGCCGGGATCGTGGCCGTTCTCGTGCTCGTGGTCCGGCTTGGAGGTCACGTCCTTGCGGCGGTAGCCGTGCTCGACGATCAAGAGTTCGATCAGGTCATCGACCAATTGTTGGGCCTCTGCCGCGTTGATTTCGGGCAAGTCGGCGCGGGTGACCGGGCCGAGTTCGCCGCCATGCCAGTAGTCTTACTGAGTCACAAAAAAGGGGAAGATCGCGAATTTGCGAATCGTGATACGCGGGAAGATTCATGATCGGCATGAGGGCTGAGATGGATTTCCAAACGAACGCGCGCAGTGAATCGCGCTTTGCCGCGTATGTCGAGGGGCTTGTTGGCGTGATCGGGCACGTGGACCGGGCGGGACCGCTGCGCGACTATTGCGTGGGGCTGATGCTGCCGGTGGAGCGCAAGAGCGTTGAGCCGATGGCGGCGGTGACGGCGCCGGAGCGGACGGCGGCGCAACATCAGTCACTGTTGCATTTTGTCGGGCAGGCGCCGTGGTCGGATGCGAAGGTTCTGGCCAAGGTGCGCGAGATGGTGCTGCCCGAGATGGAGCGGCACGGCGCGATCGAGGCGTGGATCATCGATGACACCGGGTTTCCGAAGAAAGGCCGGCACTCGGTGGGGGTGACGCGGCAGTACTGCGGTCAACTCGGCAAGCAGGACAATTGCCAAGTCGCCGTCTCTCTATCGGTCGCCAATCACGACACCAGCTTGCCGGTGGCCTATCGGCTGTATGTGCCGAAAGATTGGGCCTTGGACAAAGCGCGGCGGGGCGAGGCGGGGGTTCCCGAGGAGATTGGGTTTGAGACCAAGCCGGAGATTGCGCTGGCGCAGATCCGCGCCGCTTGTGAGGCCGATATTCCGCGCGGCGTGGTGCTGATGGATGCCGGCTATGGCAGTGACACCGAGCTGCGCACGGACATCGGCGCGCTTGGGTTGAGCTATGTTGCCGGCATCATGCCGAACACCTCGGTCTGGGCTCCTGGGACAGCACCGCTGCCGCCGAAGAAATGGTCGGGTCGCGGACGCCCCCCGAAGCTGATCGGTCGTGACGCCAAACACCGGCCGCTTTCCGTCAAGGCGCTTGCGCTCGGCCTGCCAGCGGTGGCGTGGCGCATGATCAAATGGCGTGAAGGCACAAGCGACTGGCTGTCCTCACGCTTCGCCCGGATACGGGTTCGCGTTGCACATCGCGATTACCAGCTCACCGAGAGCCGCCGGGATGAATGGCTACTGATCGAATGGCCCCGGGGTGAAGACGAGCCGACCAAATATTGGCTCTCGACCTTGCCGCCGAACCTTGCCCTCGCGCGCCTGGTCGATCTCGCCAAGCTGCGCTGGCGCATCGAGCGCGATTACCAGGAACTCAAGCAGGAACTCGGCCTCGGGCACTATGAAGGTCGTGGGTGGCGCGGCTTCCACCACCACGCCACACTCTGCATCGCCGCTTACGGATTCCTAATCTCCGAGCGGGAGACAATTCCCCCCTCGGGACTGCGTGGCGCCTCGTGGCTCTCGAAACCTGCCGTTCCCGGCGGTTACCGACCGCGAGGCGCCCCCAATCAGACCGGAACGTCATATCCCGAACTCGATCGCAACCTTGCGCCGTCGCATCGTCATCGCGCTAGCGCCGACTCTGTCGAGATGCCCTTGTTGCGCCCGCATGACCTCGCGCAGAACACATCTCAGTTTGTGACGCAGTAAGAGTAGTAGGGCTTCAGGGTATCGGGGTGGGTGCCGCTGACCACCGCTTGTTGGCCATCGCAGAGGAACTCAATCCGCTGCTCGGCGCCGTTAGGGCCGATGAGGGTGACGGTGATCTTGGCGAAGGGATGCTCGGTCTTGAAAGGAATTGCACGTTTCGGCGCCTTGCCGAACCGCGTCAGGATCGGACTCGCTTCGCCATAGCGGTTCTTGACCAATTGCTCGCACGCATCTGCGGCCTCGGGATCAAGGATGTCGAGGTCGAGGACCGGCGCCCGGCGGGTGAGAATCCCGGTGTTGCTGGCGTCCGGATAGCGCTTTCCCCACGACATGATGGCGGCGGACGAGCATGACGACTTCTGCCATTCGCGGAGCACCGGGACCTTGCCGTTCAAGGGGATCGGATCGAAGTCGCCGCGGTGAAGGCGATACCGGATCTCTGAGGGCGTCATGGCGTCGCTCACGGAGCCAAATCCTCAGGATGAGCGGCACTGACGATCTCAACAACACGGTCGCTAAAGGCCAGCCGTAACTTTTCAGACTTCCATTCGAGGATTGAGGACCATTTGCCTTTGCCGCGCTCGTCGCGGAGTTGCTGCCCGTCGCTATTGAGCATTGGCTTGCTGGGCAAGCTTGCCCACCGCTTGCCGTGACTGATGTGCACGGCGACGTCGGCAATGCGCAGACCGAGGGGGAGCTCAACGGTCGCGAAGCCATGCAAGGTGTTCCTGCGCAATGCCTTCCAACCGATCAACCGAAGCTGCGGCCGAGGCTTGGCGCCAAAAGCCGCCTCGACGGCTGCGGCCATGATCGGGTTCGGGTTCGAATTGCTCCTCATCAATTGTTTCCCCCGTTGAAAAAAAGGCCGGCGCCCGGAGTTGAGCGCCGACCCAAAAAAGCGTTAAGAGGATTGCTTCTCGGCGAGCCTGATAAAGAGCTCGATTATTTGTTGACGCTTCATCTGCTCGCCGAAGTTTTCATCGAGCTGATCGCGCAACTCGGAGATCTGCTGGAGCAGCTGTGTCCGCTGCTCGAGCATCAGCGTAGTGCCGGCAACCCAGGCCTGAACCTCGGCGGTGCTGCCACCGAGATGAAACCGCGCCCATTGCCCGAGTTGGTTGGTGCAACGCTCGGCATCGGCTTCGGTCTGATCCAGCGTTTGTCGGACACCGTGCCAGCGCTTCTTCAGCTGCAAATTCCGAGCAGTGGGATTGTCGAATATCCGCGCCAGACCGGCAAACTGGATCTGCTCCCGCTCTTGCTGCCGCGCTATTGTTGATGCTACAAGTTCGACTGGCATTACGATTTTCCTTTCGGTAAAAGGCAGCGCTTCATCCGGCTCGGGGCTCCCACCCCGGGCCGGTTTTCATTCCGGCGGCTGCATGACCGGAATCTTCAAATCCGTGCTGGTGCTTTCAGACTGACACGGCGGCAAAGGCTCGCCGCGTTCCACCCGCGCCTTCTCGTCTGCGGGGATGATCCAAGTTTTGCCCACCTTGAATCCCTTGATCTCGCCACGACGCAATGCCGCGCGGACGACGCTATCTTCCAGGTCCCATTCCGCCGCAAGCACGGCGACCCGATAATTGCGGCGGCGCCGGGCGAGACCCGATTTCTCACTGTCGCTTGCCATACGTAGACCTTATGAGACGTGCGTTTACTTACGTAAACTTGACACTTACGTCATAAGGCGTCAAGCTGACATATGCAACGAACCAAACACAAAAGGACGTAAACGCTGCGATGGCACGGGAAATTCGACCGGCGAGATTCCGATGAAAAAGAGGAAAAAGCGGTCATGAGTTGGCGGATGCCGGCCACCTTGAAGGCCCGGCTCACCGACGCAGCCGCCTTAAACGATAGAAGTCTCGCACGCGAGATCGAGGCGCGGCTCGAGGCGTCGCTAGCTGCCGACCAGACTTTGGGCGGGCCGTGGCTCGTGGCGACCTTCCGGCACCTCGTCGATATGGCGCGCAGCCTTTATGGCGACGACACATGGATCGTCGATGGCGATAAATTTCAGCGCGTCGTAAGGAAGTGGTCGCGATGGCTCTTGCAAGATTGGGGACCGCGGTCGCGCTTTGCGGGGAAGCATCCGCGAACGTTGTCGGTCCTCAACTTGCCGCTCGACATACTAACCAAGAAAGAAGTCCGGCAAATCGAGGACATATGGGGCCGCGTGGTGGACGAGCTGCGCGCCCGCGGCGAGCTGCCGGAAACCGGCGGGACCGAGCATCGCGAAATTGGTGTTGGCTGGCTCGACGAAGATCGATTCGGCCCCGGCACCAGGACCTTAAGTATTCACGTTGAAGGAATCTCAGGATCGAGGCCTCGATGGCGCTGCCAACCAATATCCCGAAGCGGGGTCTCACCTTGAGCGAGGCCGCCGAATATTGCGGCGTCTCGGACAAGACATTGCAGCGCCATGGGCCCAAGCCGACCAGGATCGGCGCGCGCACCGTCTATGACCGCAATCTGCTTGACCAGTGGCTCGACGGCCTCGTCTCTCGGCCGCGGTCCGCAAACCCAATCGAAGACCCCGAAGACCAACTCTTGAAGGCAATCCATGGACGAGCAGCTGCGTTACGTCACGATCCGAAAAAACCGCAAAGGGAAGCCGCGCTACTATTGGCAGCGCCGCGGCCATCCCCTGATCCGGCTGCCGGACAATCCGGTCGAGCGCTTCGTCATGGTCGAGCGGCTCAACAACACAGCCGACGCAGCGCAGCGCCAGTCGAGCGAAACTGAGCGCGGCTCGATCGCATGGGTGATCCGGAAATACCAGGAGAATGACAACTTTCGGCGCCTCGCCCCCGGCACCGTCAGATACTACCAGCGATTTTTGCGCGACATCGAAGCGCTCGGACCGGCGATGGCGTTCGCCAGCCTCACCAGGCGCGCGGTAGTCGATTTTATCGAAAGCTACGCGACCTCGTCGCAGCGGCGCCAATGTGCCGCGGTCATGCAGAATTTATTCAAGGTAGCGCGCTATTACGGCATCGCTGCGGTCGACGAAGCCGCCAATCTGCGCCTCAAGGGCAACCCCCCGCGCAACCGGATATGGAGCGAAGACGAGATCGCGCGCTGGCTCGCGGCCGCTCAAAGCGAAGCCCCATACCTGACAACGGCGTTCCTGTTGCTGCAGTACACGGCGCAACGGCCAAGCGACGTCCTTCAAATGGCCTGGCCGCACTATTCGGGTTCGGCGATCCGGTTGCGTCAGCAAAAGACCGGCGTGCTGCTCGATGTGCCGGTGCACCCGCTGTTGCGCGACCATCTCGACGGCCTCGCCCGCAACGGCCTGTCCTTGACCATCGTCGCCGAGCGCGGGCGTCCGGTCATTTACTGGCGGTTCAACAAGCTCTTTCGCCGCATCGCCCGACAGGCGGGCATCGATGCGCAAGCCCGTGACTTACGGCGCACCGCGATGCTGCGCATGGCCGAGGCCGGTGCCACTACACCGCAGATCGCCAGCGTCTCGGGCCACTCGATCGAGGCGACGCAGCAGATCCTCGAGACCTATTTGCCGCGCAACCGCGACCTGGCCGAGATCGCGATTGCCCGTCTCGCCGACCATCGAAAAGACGACAAAACCCGAACAAAAGTCTAACGCGTTAGACGGAAACCATACCCTAAGCCATTGATAAATCAGGGGTGGAAGAATATTGCAAATATTCGGCCAACACAGCACGCAGATGGCGCTCATTGAAGATGAACACGTGGTCCAGGCATTCTCCACGCAGCGATCGCACCCAGCGCTCGGCGATCGAATTTGCTTGCGGCGACCGGCATGGCGTGCGGATCTGGGTGATCCCGAGACTCCTCACCTGCTGGTCAAAGAACGCACCATAGCGCCCGTCACGATCGTGGATGAGAAAGCGTGGTGGCTCCCGATCCCAGCCGCAGCATTCGACGATCTGTCGGCTTGCCCACGCCGCCGTCGGATGTCGCGTCGTCTCGACGCGGAGAACTGCCCGGCTGGCGTGATCGACGACGAAGAACACGTAAAGTGTTTGGAAAAAGAGCGTCTGCACGCAAAGGAAGTCGCAAGCCCAAATCGTCGATGCGTGTCGCTTGAGGAACGCGCGCCAACCCGGAGACGGCTCCCCATCCCACGGACGACGCATATACTTTGCAATGCTTCGGGCCGAGACCCGGAAGCCAAGCCTTGCCAGCTCGGCTTGGATCCGCCGTTGACCCCACAACTGATTCTCGGTCGCCATCCGTCGAATGAGATCGCGTAACTCTGGCGGTATTGGAGGGCGCCCCGCCTTGCTTCCCCGTCTTGAGCGCCATCGCCAATAAGCCCGCCAGCCCCGCCGGTGCCACCTCAAGACCGTGACCGGTTCGACGATCAGCAACGACCTTCGCCAGCCGGCGAACCATCGACACGCCAGCACCCAGAACCGCCGATCCACGTCACGAATGCGAGGCCGCGGCTGCCGACGCCGCAGCACCAGCAGCTGCTGTCGCAGGCAAATGTTCTCGGCCACCAGGGACGCCCGCGCCCTGAAACCGGCCGCGATCCCCCACCCAACCCACCGAAGCACTGGCCCCTCCCTGTTCTTTTTTCCAGAAGAAAGGGCCACACCCTGAACCGTCAAGAGAAGATCAATGGCATCGAGCTTTTTGCGCCCTACAGCATGTCCGGACACCCGGCGGTTCAACACGCCCTACGAAATCACGCATTCGAACTCACTTGGTCTCCCCAAATCCTTGTGCCTGTGCCGGCTTAACTCGATCGAACCGCCGTGGAACGGACCCGTATGCTCGGTGGTGTGGGAGGGGTGGCGTCGCGAGACGTCCCCCTATCCCGATCCGTGGCACGAACCGGTGATCACGATACCGTGCGAAAGTGTCAGCTTCTGAAGGTCAAGCGGGCGAACCATTGATGTCGCCAAATCGACAAGTTTGACCCAAAGCGGCCACTTGCAATTAAAGACCAATTGGTCTATATATCGCCGATGAGACACCAAACCCCCGTGCGGTTGCCCCGTGGCCGCCCTCGAAGTTTCGACACGGAAGCCGCCATCGAACGCGCGATGGGCGTGTTCTGGTCGCGCGGCTATCACGCCACGGCGCTTCCGGACCTTCTTCGTGCGACGAAGCTTTCGCGTGGCAGCCTTTATGCCGCTTTCGGTGACAAGCACTCGCTCTTCTTGCGTGCGCTCGATCGCTACATTGCCGATGCCCTGACACGGATGGACGTCGAACTCGACCCACGCCGAGCGCCGGTCGACGGCCTGCGGGCCTACCTTGCCGGTTACGTTGACCGCACGAGCGGCGCCAATGGCCGGCGCGGATGCCTGCTGGTGGCCACAGCCATGGAACTGGCTGGCCACGATGCGGAAGTCGATCGTCGCATCGGGAGCTTTTTCAAAGCCATGGAGGCCAGGGTGGCGGATGCACTTTCCCGTGCGAAGGCGGCGGGCAAGTTGGCCGATGGTGTTGAGCCTTCAAGTGCCGCGCGAATTCTCGTCTGTTTCGTCGAGGGGCTGCGCGTGGTCGGTAAAACAGCACCGGCACGGATCACGTCGCAAGCCACCGTTGACGCTCTTCTCGACCGCTTCATCAGGTAGACAACCCATGGACGCCTCCGCTGTTAGCGCGTCTATATCTGGACCGAATGGTCTTGAAAGGAAGGATGCCATGTCTGCCATCCAGATCGTCTGCGCGGTGGCCGTGCCCTTGCTCTGGGGTTATCAGTTCGTGGCCATCAAAGTGGGCGTTATGGAGTTTCCGCCGCTCTTCTTCCTCGCACTGCGCTTCCTGGCCATCGCGCTGCTGCTTATTCCGTTCGTCAAAAGGCCGACACGTCAGCAGTTCGGCCCTATCGCAGCTATTTCGGTTTTCCTTGGTGGACTGAACTTCGGGCTGTTCTATGTTGGCCTTGGGCTCGGCTCGGGAAGCATGTCGGCCGTCGCCTATCAACTCGCCACGCCCTTCACCGTCCTGTTGGCCTGGCCGCTGCTCGCGGAGAGGCCGTCTCTCACCACGTCCGCCGGAGTGGTGCTTGCATTCGTCGGCGTGGTCGTGTTGGCAGCGGGGCCTGGCCTGTCGGCAAACGCGCTTCCGCTGCTGCTTGTGGTCGGGGCAGCCTTCGCGTTCGCGGTCTCCAACGTCTTGACGAAGCGCTACGGCCCTTTTGATCCCTTGATGTTGACGGGGTGGTCGTCACTGCTCACGGTGCCGCAGGTCATGTTGATGTCGTTGCTCCTTGAACATGGACAACTGGCGAGCCTTGTCACGGCGGATGAACGTGGTTGGCTGGCGCTCGCCTACACCATTTTCATCGGAGGAATTGTCGGGTTTGGCCTTTGGTTCTGGCTGATCGCCCGTTGCTCCATGGGCCGCGTCGCACCATTCGGCCTGCTGCTTCCGGTGTTCGCCTTGATTTCGAGCGTGTTGTTCCTTGGCGACCGCATGACCCCAAAGTTGATTGTCGGTGGGCTGCTCGCGATCTCCGGCGTCGCCATTACACAAGTGAGATCGAGCGCTCGACCAATTTGAACTTAGAAGTCGCGTCGTGGCGACTTCCGAGTTTGGCACCGAGCTGCCGACCTGGGATGTCAGCTTTCACGGAGAGTTTGGAGGGATTAGCGGACCACTCGAGGACATTCGGATTCCGGCGTTTTTGACCCGCTGCAGACATTTGGTGATCCATGCGACACGACTCCCCGCGACAATGGCGACTAGCGCGTCACAGGACTACATGCCACGACATTGGCCAGCTCGGTCAAGCAGGTCAAATCCGCCTGCTAACATACCCGGCCGATTTCACAGCAAATGCCAGTTGATAGGAGCGGGCGTGGCGCGCACGATTCGTTAACATGGGCACATTCGCACCCAAAAAAGTAAACCGCACCTGCGAGGTTTGGAGCAGGCTAGACGAACGAGTTCATCGATGATGAGCGACCCTTTCGTGCCATGGATCTCGAAGGGTTGCCGCGCGAACGGTGTCGCGAAGCTGGCCGATCCGCCCCCTTCGACAACTTCATCAGCATGTCCCCGACCCGATCGCTCGGCGGCACGTTGCACGTCGCGTCCATGAAGGCGGAAACTTCCTCGATGTCCTGCTCAGATCTGCTGCATCTTAGTGATTTTCATCGTCAGGTGATCGCCCGAGGTGACCGGCGCATATTTCGCCTTTCCACGCTCCAGGCAGCTCGGCAGGCATTCGACCAGCGCGTCGTAGTTTGGCTGGTGAAAAAATACCAGCGACAGGCGCTGGGTGCCGACAATGTCGCGCGGCGGGTTGACGACGCGATGCATGGTCGAGATCCAGCGATCGTTGGTCCATTGCGCCATCAGGTCGCCGATATTAACAACTAGCGTGCCCGGCACGATCGGCACCGGCGCCCACACGCCTGCGCGAGTGCGGACCTCGAGTCCGCCCGGCTTGTCCTCGGTCTTTAGTATGGTGAGGCTGCCGTAATCGGTATGGGCGCCGATGCGCAGCTGGCCCGGCCTTGGCGGTATTTTTTGATCGGGATACCAGTTTGCCGACAGGTTGGTCATGTGCTTGTCGATTTTGTCGTCGAACCAGTACTCGTCCAGATCGAGTCCGAGCGCGAACAGGCGCATCAGCGACTGCGCCAACCCTTCCATCAACCGGTAATATTCCGTCCAGGTCGCCTCGAAACCCGGTAAACTCTCCGGCCAGATGTTGGGCGCGAAGACTTGCCGGCCCCGCTCGCACGCGTAATACGGATCGGTGCGGTCGTATTCAACCTTGTTGATGGAAAACCGTTCGCAATAGTCGGGCGCGGCCTCGCGGTCGTCGAGACTGTATGCGACGGCATTCGTGCCGATGTCGTAGAAACCGCGATAGATAGCCGGGTCTGGCGTCTTGTAGCGCCGCTTTTCCTCGATTGGCTTGGCGAAGAAGGCGCGGGTCACGCGGTCGGCGCGGTCGAGCAATTCCTCCGCCACACCGTGGCCCGAAATCACGAGAAAACCGATCGACCGGCACGCGGCGTCGATCTCGGTGGCGATGGCGCGCTTCGTTGCCGCGTTGCCGCTGAAATAGCCTGAAATATCGATGATCGGGACCGCGTCGAAGGCGCCGCCGGCCGGCGCCTTCGCGAGTGATATCGCCATCGTCACATCCCCACTTTTTTGTCGACGAATTGCAACGTATAGGCCGATTTGTAATCGAGGTCCGACTTGTATGCGCCGGTCTTGACCATGATATCAAAGAAATCCTTCCACCGCGTGTCGGTCATGGCACCGAGACCCATAGTCTGCGCGTCGCCCGAAACCGATAGGCCGCGCTCGTTGATGACGTTGACCACCGACGCCGCCCATTCCTTCGTGTAGTCGGGATTGTCCTTGATGATCATTGCCACGGCCTTGCTGTTGTCGCCGTGCAGGAAGCCGTACCAGCCCTTGATCGAGGCATCGACAAAGCGTTGCACGAGATCGGGCCGTTCCCTCACCATCTTCTTCGACGTCATAATGATGGTAGCGTAGGTGCTGTAGCCGTAATCGGCGAGCAGGAAGATCTGCGGATTGACGCCGGTTCCCTTAACGTGGCCGCGGTAATTGGTGACGTATTCCTGCTGGATCACCGTCTTGTCGGCGAGGAACGGCGCGACGTTGAAGGTGTAGGGACGTGCCTGGCTATCGACGAATCCGTATTTCACCTTGAGGAATTTCCAATAACTGTCCCACGCATCGGTGCCGATCTGAATAGGATGTCCATTGAGATCGGCCAGGGTCTTGAAACCCATCTCCGCATGCGCCATCAGGCACTGCGGATCCTTCTGGAACACAGCGGCGACCGCGACGAAAGGAATGCCCTCGCGCACCATGTTCATCGGGATAAGGTTGTTTGACACGATGGCGAAGTCGTAGGCGCCGGCGGCGAGCAATTGCGCCGTGTTGACCTGCGCGCCGCCGGGCTTGATAGTGACGTCGAGTCCGTAGGATTTGTAGATGCCTTCGGCCACGGCCTGATAGAAGCCGCCGTGCTCCGCTTGCGGAAACCAATTCAGGCCGAAGACGATCTTGTCCATGGCCGACGCTCCCACTGGCAGCGCGGCCGTCGCGGAAACAAACACGAGCGCGGCCAGCGCGCGCAATCGAACCATTGCAATCATCGAGTGCTCCTTTTCATCGATTGCTATGCGGGAACATAGTTGATGCGGAAGGCATTGCCTTCCGGATCCAGCAGCACCGACTGGTACCAGCCGTAATAGGTCGTGAACGGCGCCTTCAGCAGGTTGGCGCCCTTGGCGACTGCGATTGGCGTCAGCCGGTCGACCTCGGCGACCCCGGCGACATCGAACGTCAGGAACGACTTGATGCCGCTGCCGGTGAATTCCTGGAGGTTGAGGAGCGCGTACGCTTCGGGCGCGTTGAACCCAAGGTTGGCCCCTTTGGTCTTGAGGCCCCGGAATATCGGTGTGCGGCTTTCGCGGATTTCTTCGAGCCCGAACAGTCCGGCGTAGAAGTCGGCGATCGTGACGACGTCGCGGGCGAAGATGTTGACATAGCCAAGAGTGCCCATGATCATGCTGCCGCGTCGCTGAACGTGGTCTGCTGCACGAACTTGCTGGTCAGATAGTCACCGGCGGTGATCGGCCCGTACTTGGCGGTCTCGCCGGGTGCGGCGCAGGTTGGGATGCATTCGATAGACGCATCGTAGTTCGGCGTTTGGAAGAAAACGAGCGAGATGCGCCGGCTGCGCTGCGCCAGTTCGCGAGGCGGATTGGCAACGCGATGCAGCGTCGAAATCCAGCGGTCGTTGGTCCAGCGCATCATCAGGTCGCCGATATTTACCACGAACGCGCCGGGTACCGGCGCCACGTCGGTCCACTCGCCGGCTTGGTTGCGGACCTGAAGCCCGCCCGGCGCCACCTCCTGCCGCACGATGGTCAATCCCCCGTAGTCGCAATGCGCGCCGGCGCGAAGCTGGCGGGGCAGCGGCTGTTCGGGCTGATCGGGATGGTTGAGAACCCGGAAAATGTTGATCGACTTGTCGATCTTGGCGTTGAAGAAATTCTCAGGCAGCCGCAGCGCCAGCGCGAACAGCCGCATTAAACCTAAATCCGGCGTTTGAAGATTTCTGCTTTTGAGGCGAATCGCGCATTATCAACGGCATGACGCGCGATTCTTCTGCTGCTTCGGCTCACCGGTTGGGTGAGCAATCTGTGGTTGCCGAGACCGGCCTGCCTGATGGCGTTGATCTCGACAGTTTTGCTGGAACGGTCCATGTCGAATGGGACCAGGAGGCGGCGCTGACGCCAATGGGCCAGCTGCCGTTTTTCATCGACTTTCTCAAAACCAGCGGGTTGTTCGAGGCCTTGGTCGCGGATTGTCCGCTGCGCTACAGCAGCCCCAACGCTGCAAAGAAACGCGACGTTCTCGGCACGACGATGCTGTCGATGCTCGCGGGGCACAAGCGCTACGCCCATATCGCGGCGTTGCGCTGGGACGCGGTTTTGCCGGAGCTGCTCGGCATGAGCAAGATCGTCAGCGAGGATGCGGTGAGGCGCGGGCTCAAGGCGATCGATGAGGAAGAAGGCGCGACGTGGCTGCGTCGGCATCTCGGCCACTGTGTCGAGCAGCTGCTGAGCGAGCCTTGGGTTCTCGATGTCGATACGACGATCAAGCCTCTCTATGGCCATCAGGAAGGAGCCGTCTTAGGCTACAACCCCAAGAAGCCCGGGCGTCCGAGCCATTGCTATCACACCTACTCCATGGCCGGGACGCGGCTGGTTCTCGATGTTGATGTTTGTGCCGGCGATGAACATGCATCCAACCATAGCGCGCCGAGCTTGTGGGGGTTGTTGGATCGCCTGCCGCGTGACTTATGGCCAGCGTTGTTGCGCGGCGACTTAGGCTTCGGCAATGAGCCGATCATGCGTGAAGCGGAAGCGCGCAGACTTCCCTTTCTGTTCAAGCTGCGCCTGACCGCCAATGTCAAACGCATGATCGAAAAGCTCGCCTTTGATCGCGAATGGGTCAACGCCGGCGCTGGATTTGAAGCCAAGGAGAGCGCGGTTCGCTTGACGGGATGGACAAGGCAGCGGCGCACGATCGTGCTGCGTCGGCGCGTGAAGGACGCTCTGACGCTGGTGCAAAGCGACGATTGCGGCCAGCAAAGCCTGTCGTTCGCCGAAGTCGACGAGGCGGCGGAAGTCTACGAATACGCCGTTCTGGTGACGTCGCTTTGCGAAGAAACTGCGGTCTTCGGTCAGCTGTATCGCGATCGCGGCGACAGCGAGAATATTTTCGACGAACTGAAAAACCAATGGGGCTGGGGCGGCTTCACGACGAACGACCTCGCGCGCTGTCGCCTGGCGGCGCGGCTGCTCGCGCTGTTTTACGACTGGTGGAATATATTCGTCCGCCTCGCCGAGCCCGATCGGCATCGCGAGGCGATCACGAGCCGGCCCCTGCTGCTGTCCGCCATCGCAACGCGAACCCGACACGCGCGACAAACCACGATCACAGTGACGAGTTCGCACGCCGAAGCGACGCCCGCCGCCAAGGCGCTCGCTGCGGTCGCCGCGTTCCTGCGGAGCCTTGGTGAAAATGCGGAGCAGTTGACGACCCTGCACAAATGGCGCGCGATCCTCTCGCGCGCATTCACGGCGTTCCTAAAAGGCCGCCTATTGCGCCCACCGGCGCGCCTCGCGCCAAGTTGACGCAACCGCACGTGGCAAAACCGCACAAAATGCAAGACCGATATTCCATGCAACTGCCGTTTTCAGGTTAAATCCACCGACAGCTGTTCCATGGCGCGGAAATAGGCAGTGAAGATCGCGTTCATCTCGAGGGGGCTGTCAGGCCAAATGTTCGGTGCGAAATGCGGCCCGGCTTTAGGGCCGTAAAAGTAGGCGTCGTCGGCGTCGTGAAAATCGACCGGGCCGATATCGAACAATTCCTTCAGGTCTGGTGGTGCCGCGTTGCCCAGCGTGTAGGACAAGCCCTCGCCCGCGACGCCGCTATAGCCGCGTATCGTGTCGGGCCGCGGCCGGGCAACGGCCTGTTTTTCCGAGGCGGGCAGGTGAAGAATTGCTTGGCGAGATCGTAGCAGTGCGTCGTCAGCGTATCGGGCACGCCGTGGCCGACAATGGTGAGAAAGCCGATATCGCGGCAGGCGCGTTCGACCTGCTCGGCGACGCGCTGTTTGGCGGCCGTATCGCCGATGCGATAGGGCTCGATGTCGATGATCGGGACCACGGATTGACTCATCTCACTTCCTCGCGGCGTTGCTTGCGAAAATCCCGTCGCAAAATTGATGCCGCCGGCGCACGCCGTCGCGAAATTCTTTGGTCGTACGACTTTGGTTTAGAAACCCCCGGTTGCGGCGCACCCGCGCTGTACGGCATTATTGATCGCCGCCGCGACGGGAAGGTGTTGATGCATGAAGGCTTTACTCGCCGATGACCATGTGATCTGTGCGCGCCGTGGTGGAAAGCATCGACCGCAACGCAAGCTTTATCGAAGCGGACAGTTTTTCGTCCGCCCTCGTGGTCAGCGCTTGCCACGACGACCTCACGATCATCATCGTCGATCTCCGGATGCCGGGAACGGATGGGTTTTCCGGGGTGCGCACGTTGAGATATCGCTTTCCCGCCGTGCCGGTGCTCGTCGCATCC
Source organism: uncultured Alphaproteobacteria bacterium (assembly GCA_963804725.1). GTDB lineage: Bacteria > Pseudomonadota > Alphaproteobacteria > ATCC43930 > CGMCC-115725 > JAATGI01. Next base: position 2,103,038 of record CAWDRN010000001.1, read on the forward strand.
GCGTCGGAGGACGCTGATGATGTGTTTCGCGCTTTGGAGGCTGGCGCCTCCGGTTATATCGCGAAATCGGCGTCCGCCGAGACTTTGGTCGAGGCGATCCGTCTCGTTCTGGTCGGTGGCGTCTATGTTCCGCGCTCGCTGGTTGCGGTGCACAATCTCGCGATACCGGATCGCGCGTCGCTGACGCCGCGCCAGCTCGAAGTGCTGACGCTGCTTGCCGCCGGGCAGTCGAACAAGGAAATCGCCGCCCAACTTGGCACCAGCCACGGCACCGTGAAGGCGCATGTCAGCGCAATTATGCGTCAACTCGGGGCGCGCAACGGCGTGCAATTCGCTATCTCGGCGGCGAGACTGACGGTTTCGAGGCTTACAATCGAGTCGAAGCGCATGTCGGACGTTTGCCCGGCCTGATCCTAACCGGCGACTGCGATCTGGTGGGCATCGAGAGCGCCAATCGCGCGCGCCGCCGCGTGCTGCAAAAGCCGGTCTGGCCGGCGGTCAGTATTCGTGCGTCACGTTGCACCACGCGACCAACCGATTGGCCCCCATCTCGTTCGCAAGGTGTCATCGCGCTACCCGGCCGTGATGCCGCGTTCCTTCGACGCGTTGAGCTGATCGGTTGGTCGTCTGCGGGCGTTCGAACTTCAGGTAGTCGGCAATAGCGCGGCCGGTCGCCTCCGGCAAAGGCAGAATATCTTCACGTCGGCTTTTGGTTCCTCGCAGCGTGATGATGCCTGCACGCCAGTCGATGTCATCGAGGCCGAGCTTGGCGACTTCACTGCTGCGCAAGCCGAGGTCCAACGCGCAACGCACCATAGCATCCGAACGGCGGGCCGATGGGCCGTCGTGGCCGAGCGATCCGAGCAGACGCTCGACCTCGGCGCTGCTGAACGCCTTCGGCAGTGATGCCAGTTGCCAGTTGGCCGGATAGGAAACCACGCCGATCAGGCCATGCACCTGATCGCCACAGGTGGCGCGGAAGCGGAAATAGCCGCGCAACGCCGAGGCCAACGGACCGGCACTGGCCGGCGATCCGTACAGATCTCTCTGGCCGGCGACGAACCTGCGCACGTCTTCCGGCTTGATCGCCGATATGACGACGGGGAAGTCGCCAAATTGATCGAGAAGCAGGAGGCGCACTATCCGCAGAGCCATACTTCGCGTCTTTGGCGCGAGCCCGCGAACATTCCTCATATGGTCGTCGAAACGACGCAACTCCTCGTCCACCGGGGTCGTTCCCGGACGGCGCTCGGCAATGACGGACTTGGAGCGCAGTAAGACAAGCAAATGCCCGAGCGAGGCGCGCAGATTGCAGTACTTTCTCCGTCCTGCCAACGCGTTCTTGCATTGGAGCAGGTGGTTATCGGGAAATCGTTGGACCGCGTCCTCGTTGATCCCATCGACCTCCAGCCCACACTGGCTCATCCAGAGTGCAAACTTTGCGATGCATGCCACGTATACATCGACGCTGCTCGATGCGTACCTGCGCTCGGTCAAATGATGCTTGAAAGAATCTGCGTAGGGCGCCAGTCGGCTATCGAGAAGCCAGTTCGTAGAATTGCGGGGAGGTCGTCCTGTCGGGTTCATTGCGGTCTCCTGAAGTAGGGCGACCACCTCCGGACACTGCCGAAATTATGTCCAGTTCAACCCTCGCCTATCCTCAAAAAAACCCAGCAATACCGCCGTTCGCACACGCCCAAGATCCACAAACTCTCCATAACTGGGCTCTGTGCATTAGGGTGGATTTCTGCCGGTCCGCTTCCGGGCAGACAACGCGGATACCGGACTTTCGCTTAAGGCAAGGATTGGCCGAAAGCAGGCGTGCAGCTTTTGATGCCAAAGGCACCGAAGCGGACAGACCTTCGGCGGGCGCTCGAAATTGCGACCGCCGCACCTCCTCCGTGACGCTAGGGCCGCTGCACAGATTCCGGGCAGCCCATGCGCCCCCTGCAAAGCCGGTCCTCGCCCGGATCAGGGGCGGAAGGCACGGTGTTATTTCATTAACCGGACGGCCTTTCCTCGCAAGGCGCCCGGCGCCCCGCTTCGTGGGATTTTATCTTTATCGGTAGTTTCTCAGACGACGATGGAGATGCCGTGATGCAGCAGCAATACCTGGGTACGAGCGATTCCGAGTGTGAGCGCATCGAGCGTGGCCTCGCGCGCTACCGGGCGCTGCTCGCCATGCAGACTGATGAGCGCGCGCGTCGCGCCATCGCCAACATGATCGCGGATTTGGAAGCGCGTCTCGAACGGGTGGGAGAGCCGTCGCGGCTCCCCGGGTGAGGGAGAAGGAGAGGCAGTCCGGGTCGCGTAATGTTGACTCTAATGTTGCTGAGCGTGATTTGCAGCCTGTCACCGCTGGCAAGCGCGCAGCAGCAATCCGACCGGCAGTTCGTCGTCTATTTCCGTGACGGCGACGCGTCGCTTACTCGGGACGCGTGCGCGCTTGTCGATCGCGTTGCCGCCGTGGCGCGCGCATCGTCCGGTACGGATCGAACTGATTGGCGTCAATGACGGGCCGTCGGCGTCGCGCGATCACGTGGCCGACGGGCGTGCAACCGCCGTGGCGCAATCGCTGACGAAAGCCGGCGTCGATCCCGCCACCATCACCCGCGCCGGACAGGAAAAACCGGCCGGTTCCGGCATCGCGACGCACGAGGTGGTTATCCGCTTCGAGGACAGCGCACCGACGGTGCAAACCGGATCGCTCGAATATCACCGCAGCGCTCACCACCCTGCGCGAATGAAAACCGTGCGAGCGGCATGACCGGAACGGTCGCCGATCTTACGGGTGGCATCATCGTCGACTGAATTAGCCGACCGCTAAAGGTGAAACCGCGAATGGCGCGCTGGATACATGCTTGCAGCTACCACTCCTTGCGACGCCCTGCGATTCAACCGGGGAAACCTGGGATCGAAGCGCCAATCGTGTACACGACGAGGAAGACGTTGAGCAAGAGCACGGCAATCGTGCCAATAATCGCCGCGGCGTGGGTCACCCAGCGATTGGCAAATTGGCTCATTATATCGGCCCGACGTGTGAACATGAGCAACGCCACCATCGGGAGCGGGAGGGCGATGCTAAGCACGACCTGGCTGATGACAAGCGCATTCGTTGCGTTAGCACCGAGGCCAACGACAACGAAGGCCGGCAGCATCGTTACAAGCCTTCGCACCCAGATCGGGATCGTTAACCCGACAAAGCCTTGCATGATCATTTGACCGGCCATTGTACCGACCGCTGAACTCGACACGCCCGATGCGAGAAGCGACACCAGGAACACGCCAGCAGCCGCGCCGCCAAGCAAGGGCGTCAAGGTGTGATATGCGGTCTCGATCTCGGCAACGTCGGTGTGCCCGGCATGGAAGGCGCTGGACGCCATTATGACCATCGCCATGTTGATCAGCCCGGCAATCGCGAGCGCGATCAAGACCTCATGATTCGAGATACGGACAATCCTTTGTTTATCGCTTTCGACGCGCGTCGGAATTCGGGCTTGCATGAGGCCAGAATGTAAATAGATCACATGTGGCATCACGGTGGCCCCGATGATGCCCACCGCGAGCAGCAGCGCCCCCGCATCGGTGATTTGTGGCGCAACGGCGTGTAATGCGGCCGAGCCCCAATCGACCGGCGCGATAAACATCTCGATGATATAGCAAAGCCCAATGGTGGCGACTAAGCCGCCGATGATCAGTTCGAGGGGTCGAAACCCATACCGCTGCACCGTCAAGATTCCATAAACGACTACGCCCGTTACCGCCATCCCCGCCACGAGAGGGATATCGAAAAGCAGCGAAAGTCCGATAGCTCCGCCAAGGAACTCGGCAAGATCGGTCGCCATGGCAGCGCCCTCGCTGACGACCCACATCGCCCAGACAATCCGCGGAGGAAACTGCTGGCGGCATATTTCGGCGAGATTTCGTCCGGTGACGATGCCCAACTTGGCAGAAAGAGCCTGGAACAACATGGCGATGAGGTTGGCGAGAAGCACGACCCAAAGCAGTCCATAACCGTATTTCGCACCTGCCTGAATGTTGGTCGCGAAATTGCCTGGGTCCATATACGCGATCGACGCAATCACAGCCGGACCGGCGAATGCCAAATAGCCGCGCCAACCTCGGCGCTGCCCGGCGAGTATTTCCTGCGCCGTTTGAACGGTCCATTCTGTCAGTGTCACGCTTTCGGTCGCCTCTGAGGAAACAGGTCGTTAGGCTCAATTATTAGCAGTCGCGATCTGTCCGTGAAGATGGGACTTCTCACCAGGTTGTCCACGAACCGCTCCTCAATACCGCGTACCGCAGGTTTCCGTTTGCAGCACCTGACAGGGCGTGAACAGACTTATTGCTGCGTCGCAACACCCGTTCTGGTGACGTGATCTCTTGCGTACATGAAGCGTTCGACCGATCCCTACGGGTTGGTGTTCCCAGGCTCCGGAACCCACAGACTCGCAGCGGTCAAAAAACCTAGTGCTTCGGCAGCTGTCGACCCAACTCGGTCGCCAGCAACATGATCAGGTAGTCCTAGAAGCACACATTCGGCGACCCGGCACTCCACGTACGGCGTGGTACGGTAAAGGCGCTATACCCCGTCCGTCGTCGTCCTTTGGTTGCCGAATTGTTTTGTTGGGCGGAGGAACCAGATTGCTCGTGCCTGCGCTGACCGTGCCAACCAGTTGGACGGATTTTGCCCTCAGGCAAATGTGTCCAACATAACCCGACTTCCAACACAAGCGTGCTTATTGAGGGATTTGCACCAATTTCGCCGCCCTACGGTAAATCTTGGTAAGATCGTCCAGCATGTGAAAGGCATCTTTGAACCGCTGGAAATTGTAATCAGGCCGTAGGCTCATGATCCGTCTGCGTTCGGCATTGGCTTCCTCCATTCGCCCAGCGATAGCAAGCGTCAGTGCAGCAATTGCATGTGCGTGAACATGTGCGTTCAGCTGCTGTCCACCACGGACGGCAAATTCGGCGGCTTCCTCGGCTCTGCCGAGCCGCAGCAACGCGAATGTCCGTGCCCCGTATATCGCAAATAGCATCGGATCAAGGGGACTGAGATGAGCAGCCGTGTCCGCCGCGTTCAGCGCGCGTGCGGGGTCACCCGTCTGGCAATGGACGAACGCGAGGCCGTAGTGCGCCAACGCATAGCTTGGACTTAGACGGATCGATTGTTCAAGCGCACTGATGGCGCTCTCGTGCCCTCGCCGAAGCCAGAGCGCTCGACCCATCGCCCAATGTGCTGTTGGATCGGCAGGATCGGACTCCAGTGCTTGTCCGGCGGTCTCAAATGCCAAAGCAACTTCGCGTTCACGATCGGGAGTTCGCCGCAGGAAAGCGTTGTAGAAGTGCGTGAAGGATAAACCTGCATAGCTTCGTGAGAATGTGGGATCCAAAGCGATCGCCTTGAGGAAGAACCGTTGGGCCTCATGACTGTCACTTGTGCCAGGGCGGTGTATGTGGGCGAGGCCGCGATGGTACGCGTGCCAGGCATCAAGCAAGTCAGGCTGGGTTAGCTGTGCCCGGTTGCGCTCGATAACGTGAATTACGGCGTCAAGACCTGCGACAATCCTCGCCACCAAGAAAGGCGGCATGCTAAAGGAGTCGGCAGCTCTGTAGCTGAACTCATCCGCCCAAAAAATGCTATCGCTCTGTGGGTCGGCGAGTTCGACTGAAGCAACGTATCTGTTTCCGTCCCGATGGAGATGGCCGGAGGCAACATATCGCGCATTCACCAGGGCGGCCGCCGCCGCAGGCGATCGGCTGCGCAACGAAAAAGCTGTCCCTCGCGCAATGATGTTGATGCTTCGGAGCTTGGCGATACCAAAAATAATGTCGTTGGTGATGCTTTCAGCGTCGGAAACGCTTTCCGGTATTGCCGCCGTGAACGGCATCACGAGGATTGTAGGCTTGCTCGCGCGCGCCGCTTGTTGGTCGAATTGAACGTCAGGGTGGATGGCGTCGAGGACGGTCACGCTGGCCGGTCTGGAAACCGACCGTTGCACTGTCGCGAATGCGGACTTGAGCGATGTCGTGTCTATGCCTTCGGCCCGAAAGCGCTTGGTCGATGCATCGATCTGGTGATCGGCCTCGACATGGAGCCCGCAGCGAAGCAGCGCACGAACAAGCGCCAGGTGAGCTGCTTCATCGAAGGGGGCGATCTCGATCAACTCCCGCAGCACGTCGATTCGATCGCCGGGTGGCACGATGGTGCTGAGCCGCTCCAGCAACTGTTGGCGCAATTGCCGAAACCGGTGCCGCTGGCTTGCGAGCCAGTTCTCGAACGACGGAGCTCGCTCGACTGAGAGGCCTTCGAGAAAATCGCCTCGGAACAATTCCAGGAGCGACCGGAGGTCACTTGGTGAGCCGCTGGTCAGCATCTTCTGCGTATTGCGCGCAACCGAGATGGCATCGACGTCGAGCGAAGCCGTATCGATCCAGACCTGCTTGCGGTCGGCGATGAGCCGCGTCGTCGCTGGTCCGTCGGCCAGTGGCCGCAGCTTCGAAAGACACCAGCGCAATTCGCTTCTGGGATCGTCCGCGACATCCCAGAACAGCTCGCACAGTTTCTCGCGCGTTATCGGGCGTGGCGTCATCGCGAGATACGCAAGCAGCGCCCGGGCTTTGCGCGACGGCGGCTCGGGTAACCGGGCTCCGCCGCGGATGACCTGCATTGGTCCCAACAGCAGCAGGCGGTTGGCGGGCAGGTTCGTCATTTCCATGATCGCTCCAACGCTCGCTCCAACGACGGCCGCCTACTTTAGCGGTCAAGAGCCATCCGGGCCATCGGGAGGGCAACCGACCACCGGGCGCCGGAAGGGTCAGGAGGATCGAACATGATCTCCGCGGCATTTCCGTACCATAAGCAGCGTCGGCGGGTGCTTGGCCGCGAGATGGCGTACGTGGAGGTGGGAACGGGTGACCCCATCGTGTTGCTGCACGGCAATCCCACCTCGTCGTATCTCTGGCGTAACATCATTCCGCACCTGCAGCCGCTCGGCCGCTGCATCGCCCCCGACCTGATCGGAATGGGCGATTCCGAAAAGCTGCCTGACAGCGGACCGACCTCCTACCGTTTCATCGAGCACCGCCGTTACCTCGACGCACTGCTGGAGGCCCTGAACGTGCGCGCGCGCGTAACCCTGGTCATTCATGACTGGGGTTCGACGCTTGGCTTCGACTGGGCCAATCGCCACCGCGATGCCGTGAGGGGTATCGCGTACATGGAGGCGATGGTGGGGCGGCAGTATTGGGACCATTGGGACAAGTTCGGAATGCGGCCGGTCTTGCAGGCGCTGCGTTCCGACGCCGGCGAGCAGATGGTCTTGCAGGAAAACTTCTTCATCGAGAAGGTCCTGCCGGGTGCGATGCTGCGCAAGCTCTCCGACCAGGAGATGGCGGAGTACCGGCGGCCGTTTGCCAAGCCTGGCGAGGGGCGGCGGCCGACACTGACGTGGCCCCGGCAAATCCCCATCGAAGGTGACCCCGCCGACGTGACCGCCATCGTGGACGCGTACGCGGACTGGCTGAAGGCGAGCCGTGTGCCCAAGCTGTTCCTGAACGCCGAGCCCGGCGGAATCCTCGCTGGCGGCAAGGTTCTTGAACACGCCCGCAGTTTGCCTGCGCAGACCGAAGTGACGGTGAAGGGAGTCCATTTCGTCCAGGAGGATTCGCCGGACGAGATCGGGCAGGCCGTTGCCCGCTGGATGCAGACGTTGGATTGACCGAAGCGATGCGGGAACAGGTGAAAAAAGGAACGCGAAGGCGATGAATGACGTAAGCGTTGTGATGGCCCACGGCGGGTGGGCGGACGGATCGAGCTGGGCACGTGTCATAACCGGGCTCGCGACCCACGGCATCAGGGCGGTCGCGGCGCCGCTGCCACTGACCGACCTGGCCGACGATGTTGCGGCGCTCAATCGCAGCATTGAGCGCATGCCGGGGCCGGTCGTCCTGGCGGCACACGCCTATGCGGGCGCGGTCATCGGGCTCGCGCACCCCGAGCGTGTGAAGGCGCTGGTCTATGTGACCGCGTTCGCGCCTGACGACGGCGAAAAGCTCACCGATTTGTTCTTTCGCGCGGAACCGCACGCGCAGGCACCGAATCTGGCGCCGGACAGCGCGAACCTGCTCTGGCTTCCCGACGACGCCTTTCCCAAAGCGTTCGCACAGAACGCATCCGCCGATGATCTCGCTGTGCTCATGGCCGTGCAGCGGCCGTTGCGGTTCTCCTGCATGACTGTCCCGACGGCGGGGCCCGTACTGTGGAAGAAAGTTCCGACCTGGTACCTAGTGGCCGAGCATGATCACATGATCATCCCGGCCACGCAGCGTTTTATGGCCGAGCGCATGAAGGCGAAGATTAAGGCACATGCCGTCGATCACACGCCCATCGTCACCGCTCCGGCGCCCGTCATCGATATCATCCGTGACGCGGTCCAGTCGGTCGCGGGCAAATAAGAAGCAGGTTCCCGAGGACTGCAAGCGACCGGTTGTCGCCACACGCGCGATGAGCGGCGATGGCTTTGTCAGAGTAACTGCAACTCGTCTGCGTATGGCGTAGCACGCCCAAACTCAAGCAGCCATCAGGCCGCGAGGGCGCGCCACTCGGCCAATGCGGCAGAGCGTCTCTGCTTGTGAACTTGGCGGGTGACGAGAGGGCGCTCCTGATTGAAATGGTTGTGGACCTGGGCGTGAACTGAACTGAATTTCTGCAACGTCTTCATGCTTCGAAATCGTTGCATGGCGCGCTCTCGTCGTCGAAACGGCTGATGCGAATTCTCCGCGCGATTGTTGAGTCCGCGACCGACCTCCTGGCAATCGGCGTTGCCGACCTCCTTCATCGCCGCGGAATAAGCGCGAAGCCCGTCGGTGACGATCTGCCGCGGTCGGCCGTACTTCTTCATGATGCGCTTAAGAAGCTTCAGCGCCGCCGCCTTGTCTCGCTTTGCAGTGACTACCGCTTCCAAAACCTCGCCTTCATGATCGACGGCGCGCCAGAGATAGCAGAGCTTGCCGTTGACCTTCACGAACGCCTCATCCAAATGCCAACGCCACTGAGGATAGCCGCGCATGTGCGCCACCCGCTTCTTGCGGATCTCGGCGGCGAACATCGGGGCCAATCCGGTTCCACCAGAACCGGACCGTCTCATGACTGATGTCAATCCCGCGCTCGGCCAGGAGATCCTCGACGTTGCGCAGCGACAGCGGGTATCTCACGTACATCATCACGACCAGACGAATGACCTCCGGCGAGCTGTTGAAATATCGGAACGGGTTGCCCATGGTCTGAAGCTACCACAGCCAAAGACGGTCCGAAAAATTGCTCTGACAATGCCAGCGCAATCGTTGCTGATCAGCGTTTATGACGCATGAAGTGCGTGCTTCGGCGCAAGAAAGCGTGCGACAACCGCATGGTCAAGCGACACGCGCCCGGGACCCCATGCCATGATCGCAAGCGCCATCGCCGCCCACGTTATGTGAATGGGCCAACCGTCGGGCACGGTCAGTTCGATGATGCAGGTCATGAACAGGAGGCCCGTTGCCGCGAAGCGGGTCCCAAGGCCCATTACTAAGAGCACGGGGAAGCCGACTTCACCACAGCCCGAGAGAAACGCCACCACTGCCGGCGCAGGGAAATTGTAAGGGCCTCCGGGCAGATGCAGTTTGAACTCGTCGCTGAACAAGTAGACCGCAGTGTCATTAAGTTGGAGGAATCCGTTCCATTTAAGAATGCCTGATTTCCAAAATGGCACTGCCAGGGCTACACGGAGTACCAACTGCACAAGCGAGGGGCGCGCCACCCAACGGACAATTGCGAGGGCGTTCTCAATTACCGTTACCATGTAGTCGGCGATCGGCCGATGGCCATTTCGATCGGCGAGTATCATGGTCAGTCTCCAAGTTGAAGTGCGGTGAAGACACCTGCCTCGAGCATGCCGGCGATGTTGGCCTGGAGATCGAAGTACGGCGATTCCGTGATTGCCGCATTAGCCGCGGCTGCTAATGTCTCGCCAGCAATTAGGGCGGTCAGGAACGCGGCGCCGCCCGGGGGCAGAAGCCGAACAGCCACATCCAACTCGAGGCGCGTAACGAGCGCATCCTCCGCGTCACTCGATTGGAGCGGGGTGACAGGGCCCTCGACGCGATTCATCGAAAAAATTGCTACCGCCGGATATCCGGATCGCACGATGCGAGTCGCCGGGTGTGGCGCGAACCTCACATCGACTAGCCTATCCGCTGAGACCTCGGCTAGAGTTGAAGGACACAGGACTGGTGCATCAGCAGCATGATAGGCGTCTAGCCAGGCTCGCTCGATATGTGCCGTATCGGCGAGCCACGGCATACCCGATGCGTATTCATAACGCTGAATAAAATCCGGGAAATCGCGTCCGTATTCGAACAGCAGAGGTGATTTTGGCGGTGTCTCGCGAATGTGAGAACGAGCCATTGCCCGAAAGAAGTCGGGCCCGGTGATTCGACGGACAGCTGGATATATAGCGGCCAGCGCGTTGATCAGGCTGACTGTAACGTTGTTTCGATAAACGTTGTACCGCGTTAGGGCCTTCTTGCCGTTGGGACCCGCGATGCCGGACGGTGTCGGCTGGTTCGGATCCGTCAGCGCCGATGCGAACCGGGCGGCATACGAGACCCGCGCCCCTTTGTCGCGACTGAGATACTCAAGCCGCATCATGGCTCAAATCGGGCAAAGCGATGACCTTGCAGCGGTCTAGGATCGCTTGGGCAGCTGTTGCCTCGGCCATCAGTGTGGGCCAGTCAGGAATGTTGCTGTCCCATTCGATAATGGTCGGAATGGGACCGCAACGCGCGATGACGATCTCGAACAGCTTCCAAACTGGGGCTGCGACCGGACTGTCATGGCTGTCGATAAGCAGAAGGTCGCTCTCGTCGTCGGCTTGCTCGGCGTGCCCCGCAAGATGGATCTCACCCACCCGCGATAGGGGGAAATTCCGGAGATATTCGAGCGCCGATAACCCGTGGTTCCTCGCGGAAACGAAGACATTATTGACGTCGAGCAACAATCCGCAGCCTGTCCGCTGGGCAATCGCGCCGATAAAGTCGATTTCGCTCATCGCGGACGAAGTGAAGGCGACATAGGTCGACGGATTCTCAAGCAGAATTGGCCGCTTGATTGCTTCCTGGACTTCGTCGATATGCTCGCACACGTTGGCGAGGGTCTTCACAGTGTAAGGAAGCGGCAGCAGATCGTTGTAATAGGTCGTCTCGTGGGTCGACCATGCGAGATGCTCGGAGACCAATACCGGCTCGTATCGACGGACGAGCGCGCCGAAGCGGGCAAGGTGGTCACGGTCGAGCGGCTGAGGACCGCCAATCGACATGCACACGCCATGCAAGGAGAGGGGATAGTCCAGGCGAATACGCTCAAGCGCCCGATGTGGCGGACCGCCGGCGCCCATATAGTTCTCCGCGTGGACTTCGAAGAATCCGTCGAGCGAATTATTCGCTAGAATGGCGTCTAAGTGTTCGCGCTTGAAGCTTGTGCCGGCAAGGCTTGCCACTGGGATAGCTGGAAAACGGAGACGACGATCAGGAGGCGTATCTTCCTGGCGCATGATCAGATTCATGGTCGTCTCCGCTGTCCAGAATCTGCCATCCTAGTTTGTGATCGGAGTCGAACGAACCGTGCCTGCCGCCGGGAAGCACGATGCTCGTGCAAGTGCCACCTTGCACGAACTTCCAGGAGTTGCCCTGGAAATCGACGGTCGAGGTGCCCTGGCAAGTGGTGCCGGGGCCAGCCGCGCAGTCGTTCTGGCCCTTGAGAGCAACGCCAAAGCATTTCTCCTTGTGAGCAGCAACGGCCGCCTGAACCTCCGCATTCGTCAATGGCGCAGCTTGGGCGACCAGGGCGCCAAGCGCGCTCCCGACGGCGGCGGCGAGGACAGCGGAATTGATAACGGTACGGGTACGCATGAATGTCTCCTTTTCCCGAATTTCGTGTTTTTTGCCACGAATGCGGGGAGACTATCGCGCGGTCGGAGCGGCCGGAAATGCCTCTTGTCTAGAGATTCGATAGTTTGCCGCTATGGTCTCGGCTGCATGTCTTACGAACCCGGTTGCGCTACGTCGCCGATCGAAGCGCGGCCAACATATCTTCGACGGCCATCCGCATGCGGTAATCCGGGTCTACAAAGCGCGCGTGGATGATTCCGTCAGTGCCGACGATGAATGTCGCGGGGATCGGCAGCATCCAGTGCTCGGTTCCTTGCGAGACCGACGGATCCCATCCAGAGCTGACCATCATATGCTTGAATTCGTCCCCGACATAAATTGCCAAGCCCAGCGACACCGCATAGCCATTGTCGATATCCGTGAGAACTGGAAATGATGCTTTGGCGTCAGATTTGAGCCACAGCGCGAATTTTTGGCGATCGGGCACAACAGCGGCGATGTGACGGCCCTCCGCCGCGACCGCCCCTTCGGCGCGAGCCAGAGCGTCGATGTTGATGCGGCAGTACGGACACCAGTGTCCCCGGTGAAAGGCGATGGCGACCGGTCCCTGATTAAGCAAATCACGAAGGTGGACAAGCCGTCCCTGATCGTCGGGGAGCAGAAAGGCGGGCATCGGCTCGCCCACCTTGGGCGCCGCCGCGCCGGCCTCGCTTTGCACGAGGCGATTGACCAGCGCATCGACGGCATCGGCGAAATGCGGAGCCAAACGCCGCAGCTCGTTTGCGAAGGTCGTGAGACGGTCGGCCAGCGACACATCGAGGTTGCGGGCGCGAGTGAATACGTCGTCGATGCTGTCGCTGAGCTTGTCGGTCATCAATGCAGTTCCCCGCTGTCGAAGGCCCAGTCCGTAGCCCGCAATCTATTGAGGAGTGTGGAACACCCGATTGCGCGATGCCGGCCTGCGACGGTGTACGCCGAAACGCTGCGGACCAGATTGAGTTGTTTCAGCGGTACGCGGCGCAGCCCGCTCCTTTTCATCGCGCCGACGGGGATGATCGCGATGCCGACGTTCCCGCCAACGAAGCGCTTGGTCTCATTCTCAGCTTCGCCGCCATTACGAAGTTGCGTGTGTTGCAGCTCCGAACTTTGACCCCTTTCGGCGTCGAATCGTGACCCCATCCAAGTGGAAGTTATCTCAGCGATTTCATTTATGTAGATCCTATTCTGTGGGGTCATTGTTTAGCGCCGATCGGGCATCAAACCCCAGGCCGATTTATACCCGGCGACATCATGCTATCATTATAATTAGGGATATCGAAGGTGATCAGCTGGGTGCTACGACGATATGTCACGTAAGCCCAAAGCCAATTCAGCAAAACGGCCGCTCGGTTGCGCCCTCCAACCAAAACCATGATATGCGCAGCCCCCCAGAACCACCATGCGGGAGCGCCCCATAAGAGGATGCGTCCTAGCTCGACCACAGCTGCCAATCGGCCAATGGTGGCAAGGCTACCATAGTGTCGGTAGCGGAAAGCAGCCGGCGCCGGACCGCCTCTGATGGCCGCACTGATCACGCGGGCCGTATAGTGGCCCTGCTGCTTTGCCGCTGGGGCGAGCCCAGGTACGGTCTTACCGCGCCAGCCCCTTGAAGCGGCAGTGTCGCCAATCGCGAAAATTCCCGGCAATCCAGGCACGGATAGGTCGTCAGCTACTACAACACGGCCAGCTGTGTCACCAGTCCGACCAAGCCATCGCGCCGCAGGCGACGCGGCAACACCTGCCGCCCAGAGCGTGGTCCTGGCCGGGATATGTTCGCCATCGATTTCGACGCCGTAGCGATCGACGTCACGGACCGTTGCATTGGTCCTCACCTCAACGCCGAGGTTACGTAATGAGCGTTCGGCCTGGACAGAGAGTGCGGCCGCGAATGTCGGCAATACCCGCGGAGCCGATTGAACTAGGATCACCCGAGCGGTCGCAGGGTCGATAGCGTGAAATTCTTGATCAAGCCCAGTCTGCGCTAGCTCGGCTAGCGCGCCTGCGAGCTCAACCCCTGTGGGACCGCCACCCACGACCACGAATGTGAGCCAGGCAACTCGCTCCGCCAGAGTTTCAGCAGTCTCCGCTTGCTCGAATGCGCGCAGCAGCCGGCTGCGCATGGCGGTCGCGTCCTCGATGTTCTTCAGGCCCGGCGCATAGGGGGCCCAATCCTCTCGCCCGAAGTAGCTGTGTCGTGCGCCGGTCGCGAGGACGAGGTAATCGTACGGAATACGATCTTTGCCCAACAGCACGCGCCGTGCTGCGGTATCCACGCCCGTCACTTCGCCGAGACGGACGCGCACATTGCCTTGTCCGCGCATCATGCGGCGAATCGGGATCGCAATATCGGCCGGAGAGAGAGCAGCCGTTGCCACCTGATAAAGCAATGGCTGGAAGATGTAGTGATTTCGCTGGTCGATGAGGGTCATGCGACAAGTCGACCATCGTAATCTACGAACGACCGCGATGCCGCCAAAGCCACCACCAATGACGACGACGTGTGGTAGTGGGGCAGATTCTGGACGCCCCTAATCTCTGTCGTGCTCGGCTCGATTGAGCTAAGACAAAGTCGAGCGACAGCTCTCCGGCTCCGCTTGCGGCAAGCAGCAGGAGCAAAAGCATGAATCCAAATCGATTGTCGGACGACATTACGAATAGCGGCAGTGGCACCGCACCACAAAGCACCAGTGCCGCCACACGGGTCGCAAGGCCAGCTCCCAGCATTGCTGTGACCACCAACAGCCACCAGGGCGATCGCCATAGCCCGAATGCGTCGCCCCGCATCAACTCCTGCCACGGGGCGACGCTGCCAAAAGCGACCCAAAGCACGGTAGCAGCCAAATAAGCGCGGACGCCGAACAAGAGCGCTGGCTCGAGTGCATGATCGCTCCACGCATAAAGCCTGCTCACCGCGCGTACCCCCCAAATGGGCACGCGGGCCAATCCGCCACGCATGAGACAGTCGATCGAGAGTGGCCCAGCACCCCGCGCCACAAACCACAGCAGGAGCACAGCCTGGGGCCAGTTGATATCTACATCGGCTATGCCCGATGCCATCCTAATTAGAAGTACGAGTGCGAGGGGACGCGTGGATAAGCCGGCGGTCAACAGCAGCGGGACGATCGTGTGAAGCGCAGTGTCCCAAGTCGCTGGAACCTCTCGGACGGGGCTCACCTGCATCATCGCCATGATCCCATGGATCAAGACTGTTTGGCTGAGCCAGATCCGTGCGACAACGCGCAGGATCGCGTCAGCGAAGTGCCCAACTGGCCGAACCAGACGAGCAAAATTTCGTGATATGTCCTGAATCGCCAGAACATGTTTGCGAAGTTGCTGTGTGGCGCCGAGAACCGTGTTAATCGGCCCTCTGGGCGCCGTCCCGCGCGCGGGTTGTGTGGGGCTGCTCATCGGGGGGTCCGCCGAGGCCATGCCCACCGCGCCATTCGGGTCATCCGCGACCAAGCCCCGGTCATGGCTAAACCGATACTTCGCGTAGTGCCGGTCAGCCGCTCAGCGATGGCAAGCCGCAAATATTCCAAGCTGGTGAGGGCAATTACGGCAGGGAACTGCATTGACCTCGAATGGTAGCGTCGCCTAAGCCGCGAGCGAGAACGCACTCGGCTCGGCCGCAAGGTCTTTGGGGTAGTTGACCGTATCCTCCGGTGTAATTGCGCAGCGAGAGGGCTTGTAGATCCCGGTCTCGGCATGGCTTTGTCAGGAATTCGATCACCCTTCCCCTCATCGCCTGAACCGACAGCAGAATGTCGCCGTAACCAATGATGAAGATGATCGGGGATATGAATTTTTGCGGCCAATAGCTGCCGTTGTAGGTCGAGGCCACTCCTGCCGGGTAATCTCGCATCCAGCACAAGGCAAGTCGGTCCTTCAGGACGTTCTGACTTCAAGAAATCAGCTACTGAAACCAAAGCCTTGCCCTCAAGTCCCATCGACCTCAGCAAGCTGGTGAGTGACTCGCGGACTTGAGGATCGTCGTCAACGACTTCGACTGTGGGCTGAGCCTCGCTCATCCTGCTCGATCGGACCAATGGCGCCGCCACTCGCAGCGAGGCAGCAGGCGACCTGAATTTGCGGTCGGCTGTGCTTGTCATACCCATCTGTATCCCTCCGCGCGTCGAGGTTAACAAAGTGTTTGGCTGATCCTCATCCGGGCGGCGCATGCGGCGCGGCGAACTCCGTTCTAGCGAACTCGCTTAGCGCAACCGGATGAGAACAAAGCTAACGCCGCCCGGGGCATCGTGTTTTTTGCCACGAATGGGGGGAGACTATCGCGCGGTCGGAGCGGCCGGAAATGCCTCTTGTCTAGAGATTCGATAGTTTGCCGCTATGGTCTCGGCTGGCATTGTCAGAGCAATTTTTCGGACCGTCTTTGGCTGTGGTAGCTTCAGACCATGGGCAACCCGTTCCGATATTTCAACAGCTCGCCGGAGGTCATTCGTCTGGTCGTGATGATGTACGTGAGATACCCGCTGTCGCTGCGCAACGTCGAGGATCTCCTGGCCGAGCGCGGGATTGACATCAGTCATGAGACGGTCCGGTTCTGGTGGAACCGGATTGGCCCCGATGTTCGCCGCCGAGATCCGCAAGAAGCGGGTGGCGCACATGCGCGGCTATCCTCAGTGGCGTTGGCATTTGGATGAGGCGTTCGTGAAGGTCAACGGCAAGCTCTGCTATCTCTGGCGCGCCGTCGATCATGAAGGCGAGGTTTTGGAAGCGGTAGTCACTGCAAAGCGAGACAAGGCGGCGGCGCTGAAGCTTCTTAAGCGCATCATGAAGAAGTACGGCCGACCGCGGCAGATCGTCACCGACGGGCTTCGCGCTTATTCCGCGGCGATGAAGGAGGTCGGCAACGCCGATTGCCAGGAGGTCGGTCGCGGACTCAACAATCGCGCGGAGAATTCGCATCAGCCGTTTCGACGACGAGAGCGCGCCATGCAACGATTTCGAAGCATGAAGACGTTGCAGAAATTCAGTTCAGTTCACGCCCAGGTCCACAACCATTTCAATCAGGAGCGCCCTCTCGTCACCCGCCAAGTTTACAAGCAGAGACGCTCTGCCGCATTGGCCGAGTGGCGCGCCCTCGCGGCCTGATGGCTGCTTGAGTCTGGGCATGCTACGCCATACGCAGACGAGCTGCAGTTACTCTGACAAGCCCGATGCTTGCCAAGGAGAGCTGCAGCGCCAATTCGATGCCTCTGAAATCCGCGACAACCGAAGTGCGCCCACAGTCCCGCAGAACGCCCGGCTATCGCTTCATTGCGATTGTGCCTGGGGACAATGGGCCGATACGTAATCGAGGGCCATGTCGAGCGCTATTTCAAGCGGTCGGCTCGAACGCATCGTTTGTCCCAAAAGAAGTCCACCTTGCAATGCGCTCACGATAGCCATGGCCAGGTCGCGTACACGCACATGCGGATCAAGCACACCGTTATCCTGCATCGCCTTTAGGCCGATTGCCACATGGGACTCCCATCTCCGGAAGCTGTTGGCGAGCAGCCTTCTTGCGTCTTCAGAACGATCTGCAAGTTCGCTTGCCAGCGAGCCGATAGGGCACCCCCCGATCCCACCGGTCGCGCGGCTGATCGCGACGACTTGATCGCGCCAAGCCTGCAAATCCTTAACCGACTTTACCGTTGCCAGCGATGACTCGTGAAAACCAAGAACTTTGTCAGCCTGCGCTTTAACCACGGCATACATGAGATCTTCTTTATCCGAAAAATAATGATATAGCTGAGACTTGCTGGTTCTGCTGGCATCCATGATCTCAGCGAGCGTCGTTTCGGTAACGCCACGAGCTTCGACCAGCTCGGCGGCGGCCTGAATGATGCGATCCCTTGTTACTGTGCCCCGCGCCGTCGCTGCCGACGCTCTGCTGGCTTTTCGGTTCACGTTCATTTGACCATTCAACCACAATTGGACTTGACAGTCCAATCGCGCGTTGAATTAATGAAATTGGACCGCTTGGTCCGGTTTGATGGAGCATTCAAATGGCCTTGCTGAGAAACGGCGACTTGTTTCCTCGGATAGAGATTCCGGCGATCGGCGGCGACACGTTGTCGCTTCCCGGATCGCCCACGTCTCCCTTCCATGTTGTGCTGATCTATCGGGGCGCGTGGTGTCCCTTTTGCACCGCGCAATTGGCCGGGTTCGCGGCTGAAAAGGCCACACTCGATGAACTGGGAGTGGAAGTCACCGCTTTCTCGGTCGACGACGAGGCGACCACGGCCGCCCTGGCCGCCAAGCTCAACTTGAAGTTTCGGCTCGGCCACAGCGCTACCGCGGACCGGATCGGCGCGCTGACCGGTGCTTTCATAAACTCCGAGCCCAAATATTTGCAGCCGACGGCCTTTACCCTGACGTCGCAAGGCACGGTAATGGCCGCGGTTTACTCGAGTCAGGCTGTCGGTCGCTTGGCGGCGCCTGACTTCGTTAAATTTCTGTCTTTCATGAAAAGCAAAATGACCGCCCAGAGCCACGCCGCGGCGTAACGAAAATCGCGCAATTGGCCGTGCGGTCCCGTGGTCGATCGAATAGGCGGTAAGCCGGACTTTTGCCGACCGAGCCGGCCTCCTTTCTTCTTAACTACCTCAGAGATAGCCACTATGTCCAAACTCTATGGCAAGATTGCGCTCATCACCGGCGGCACCACCGGCATCGGCGCCGCGACAGCCAAACTCTTCCGGACCGAAGGCGCGACAGTAATCGTCACCGGCCAGAATCCGGCGACGGTCGAAGCTGTGCGGGCCCGAGAGGCAGGGGTTGAAGCCATGGTCGCGGATCAGGGCGACACTGCGTCAACGAAGGCGTTGATCGATCGGATCGGGGCAGAACACGGCCGCATCGACATTTTGTTCGTCAACGCGGGCGTGGCGCATTTTGCGCCTCTCGATAACGTTGACGAGGAATTTTTCGACAAACAGTTCAATATCAACGTTAGGGGGGCTTACTTTGTCATAAAGCACGCCGTCAAGATCATCCCCGACGGAGGGACGATCATCTTGACGGGCTCCACGGCGGCCTCCACCGGGACGCCCGGTGGTAGCGTTTACTCAGCAACAAAAGCGGCCTTGCGGTCGTTCGGCAGGACGCTTGCCGCCGAACTTGCCCCGAGGAACATCCGCGTAAACACCGTAAGTCCGGGCCCCATTAACACGCCTATCTTCGGGAAGATCGGCTTGACCCCCGCCCAGATTGACGGATTCGTCGCTGACATGGAATCGCGGGTTCCGCTTCATCGGATTGGGGATCCCGAGGAAATTGCCGCGACTGCTCTCTATCTTGCTGCCGACGCAACGTTCGTCACTGGCGGCGAGATAATTGTCGGCGGCGGTCTCGTGAACATCTGACAAATCGGGCGCCGACGTTTTGGCCATCTCGGACATGGGATGTACGGCGCGGCAACGCTATACGCGATAAGAACGCGACGATGCCGCACCCGACGCTGTACCAGACAGCAATATAGAGCGGGTCATTAAAGGGACAGGCAAACACGAAAACGAACGCCCCCCAGGCGGCGGCTGCGATTCCGACAAGCAAAGCCGTGGCATTGCGGTCGGTCGGCGCGCCTCGGCGCATCAATATGCCGAGCCCGAGCACTGCGGGCATCGAAAGCGCGATCATCTTTCCCGCGCACTGGATGCCGTTGACCCAATCAATTCTTTGTAAAATGCTGCGCGAGTCATTTGGGCCAGCGTTAATGCAGACGCCCGTCGCCAGGCAAACAGCGGCAACCGCGACAACCCAACGCACGGAAGGTCGAGGCGAATGCGTTGGACTGAACGACAGCACCGCTAAGACGCCGCTGATAGCGGCGATCAGCCCCAGGCTCACAAGCCGCCACCAGAAAGTGGGCTGTTGCATCATGGCGGGCATGTCCGGCCGGGCGGCACCGACCGCGAAAAAGAGCACGATTTCGAGTAAGCAGATGAAAGCGATCAACGTGAGGTCGACGCCGGCGCGCCGGCGGCGCACGGCCTTAAGATCGGCGGAAAGGCGCTTAACGAGAGACTTCTGACAGCATTGGCCCGGCCCCGGTCGAGTAATGACCGCGATTGGATGTCAAAGCGCGCGCTTCCCGCCACGCGCAACAACCCCTGCCGCCTTAGCGGGAGCTTTCCGAAGGAAGGCTTCGACAATGCCCCCTTTTTGTTATCGCGCGAGCTCATAGGCGCTCTTCTGAGAGACTTGAGGCCGATTGCGGCGGCCAGCCAAAAGCGATTATTGGCGCAATTTCCGCCGCGTGACAAATGGCGTCGGAATTCGGAAGAACGCGGCCGCATGCGTCGAACGACGCGGATCGGCTATCGCCCGCCGATGGAGGCAGCGCTCCGCGATCGCTTTGGAGGTGGGCGAGGCGCTTAGTCGCCAATTTTATCGCTCGAGGCCGGCCTGCCGGCTACGGGCAAGGTCAGGCGATTTCGCCCGAGAGGGCGCGGCACAGCTTACCTGGCCAGGATCAAACGCTATCGGACGCGCGGCGGGGGAGCCAAGCCGGTCTGGGGAAAACGGTGCCGTGACTGCGAACGCCCGGGTAACTCCGCCGGCGTCGGTGATTTCGAGAACTCCAACCAGGGCCGTCGCGCCAAACCGTCTACGCAATTTCAAATCTAGCGAAAAGCCGTCCGCGCTGAAAGCAAGCGGCTGCGGAGCCGCATTGACGATCGCGTCCTCCTGGGCCGGGAAAAAGTGCGCCCGTCGGACGCGTTTAGCCGCAAAGCCTTTGCCTGTGACAATTAATGTACCAGCGGGAGTGACACGGGTCTCGAAGTTCGCTGGCACAGGTTCCGCCGCCCGAGCCGCCGCAAATAACGGGGCCGCCAAGGACGGACGCGCCCGGCCTGCCGGAAGATGGAGCGCGAACTTAGCCTCTTGGGGCACACAAATAGCGGCGCTGCAGACGAGCCAATGCGCATTTCCCTGCAGATCGAAGCCGCGTGTGCCGGCCGGACGAGAAAGCGCGACCGCAAACGGAAGAAGCACGGTGCCGCTCACCACGTAATCGCCAAAGGAATTTGCAATCAGCCAATCCGGCGCCGGCCAGGCAAAAGCGCCGACCTTTTGATCCGGCCGTTTCAGCGCCAGCCCAGGCGGCGCGCCGGCGTCGCCCGGGTTCATCCAGTAGATATGCCAGTCCTTGGCCAATCGGAACAGCAAGCCTAGCGCTACCGATGAACCGTTCGCCGAATCGGTTTCCGATACGATCGACACCACATCTTGACGGCTGACGAAGCGATTGCTTTCGGCGGCGCCAGCCGAAAGCGGCGTCGCTAAAGCAAACAGCAGCGCCACGCTAAAAATGCGACGCGACCTCATGACCATCGCCGTCCAGACGCGGCGGTCTGCCGCTAGCCGCACGCGGCGATCGCGCGAGCTCATGGTCCCTCCCCGCCGCCACCTTTCAATTTGTCGCGGCCCCAACGATGGCTCCATCAGGCCGCTGGACGAGCACGGCGAATTTCATCCCGGCAGGGGCCGAGATTTCGCGCTGAAAAGAACGACCACTCCAATCACCGAGCCTCGTAATGCTGCGAACGACGTTTATCTCGGTTAATGTCGCCCCGCCATTTTCGCCGCTTAACACTTTCGTGCGCCGCACCGGATCGAATCCAAAGCCCCATACCACTGCCTCGCCGGCGCCTGGCCCGACCTGGACCAAAACGTCGCGGCCGGATGCCGTCACCGAAACTTGGATCGCACCATCTCTTTCAACCCTTGCCTTCGCCCGTTCAATGGCCGTTATCATGGCTGCCTCGTCAGATCCGACAAATTGCGCTTTGCCGTCGACAACGGCCTCGGGCGTGTAGACCTCCGCGCTGCGGCGTAGGGACGCGTAGAAATTTTGGAGGTCGGTAGCGCCCAGTAGAGAGAACGGATCGGTCCAGATCGCGCTATCCCAATAGGTGACGTGAAGGTCGAGCGCGAGGACGTCCGGATCTTGCGCCTGCACGCGTTGCAGCAGCGCATCTGCCGGCGGGCAGTCCGAACAGCCTTGCGATGTGAAAAGCTCCACCACCACCGGCCGCGGCGAAGCGATCGCCGTCCCCGTCATCAGGCAAAAGAACGCGGCACTTCGAAGAACGCGCATGTTCATGACCCGCTAAACCAGTTATACCCCTGCCTCTCCCAATAGCCGCCGGTCCATCGGTTGGTGACTTCCAACGCTACGATTGACTTCGGATTCTTGAAGCCAAGTTTGGTCGGAATGCGCAGCCGCGCCGGCGCGCCGAAGGGAGGCGTCAGCGGCATCCCAAGAAAATCGAGCGCCAATATCGTTTGCGGGTGCAGCGCCAATTCCATGTCGATACTGGTGTAGTAACCGTCCGCGCATTTGAACGCGACATAGCGCGCCCGCGTGTCCGCATCGACGGCACTCAGGAAATGACGCAAAGGCACGCCACTCCACCGCCCGATCACGCGCCAGCCCTCGACACAGATGAGCCGCGTAATCTGATCCTCTTGGGGCAGCGACCGAAGCTGATCGATCCGCCAAGGCTGCTTGCGCCCGATGAGCCCTGCGAGCTCGAGCCGCCATGCGGCCGGGTCCACGCGCGGGGCCTGAGAAATATCGTAATACGCGTTGAAGCGCGGCGGTCGAGTGATTTGAGAAGCCTCGAAGGTGGGGGCCAAGGTTCTCGGGTTAAATAAGGCTGCCTGCACCCGATCGTTCCAGTTAGACATCAGCCGCAAGAAACGATCGGCGAGATCGGGATGTTGAAGGTCGTCAAAATTGCATCCCGACAGGACCGCCAGCGAGCCAAAAGCGAGAGCCCGCTCGAATAATTTGCGACGCCCGGGGTCGAAACTCGTCGTCATCAATGAGCCTCCTCGTCCGGGAGACGGCCACCCGTGACCATGGGCAGCAGCACCTGGGGAACGATCGCCACAAGCAGAAGATGCACAGCTAGGAAAAGGACAATCCCCGTCATCGCGATGAAATGGACGACGCGAGAGGCAAAAAAACCGCCGAACAGATCGGAGAGCGGCCAAAACTGTACCGGTTTCCAGACCGCAAGCCCCGAGAGTACCGCCAAAATCCCAAGTAAAATCGCGCTGATGTAGAGCAGCCGCTGAACCGCGTTGTAGGCACCAATCTCATGCGGAAGCTTGAAGCGAAGGGCCGCCCAGGCGTCGTGAAACACCGCGCCGGGTGAGACCGGCCATAGCTTGCCGCGAAAATGCCCGCTAGCGAAGCCCCAGACCAGATACGCGATCCCATTCAGCATAAGAAGCCAGATCGCGGCGAGATGCCACGCGATGGCGCCCCCCAGCCATTCTCCTATCGTCGCCCAGCGCGGAAACTCGAAAGGTAAAATCGGCGAGGCGTTGTAGATTTCCCAGCCACTTCCAATCAGCGTGATGATTGCGACCGCGTTGAGCCAATGCATGAACTCGAAGCGGCCAAGGGTGAACTGCTTTTCTCCGCGGCAAGGCTGCTCGCCGCTTCAACGGCAATTCAAGATCCGTGGGCAATTCAAGATCCGTAGTGTCCATTGCGACCTCAAACGCAACCTACGCCACATAGCCGTCCCCTTCGTTCAAACGGCCTCAAGAGGCTGATGATCCGCGTGGACGAGGGGACGACTAGAGCGCCTGCACGGCGAGCCTCAAAGCCGTTGCGGCTTGCGGTGTTACAAGCCGTGCTTCCGAGTTCAGTGGGAATTCGACATATTGTCGTGCCCCATCGACCCTGAGTCGCTGCCATGAGCCATGTTGTCGTGGTTCATCGTGTCATGATTTATGGTGTCGTGTTTCATGCCGGCGTCGGACGACGTGGATGAATGTCCCATGCTGTCGCTGCCCGAAGACGAACTTTGGGCAAACGCCGGGCCAGCAGCCGCAACCGCAAGAAAAGCCGCCGCCGCAAAAATCGGAATACGATAGAACATCTGTGGCTCCCTCAAAGAGTGACCGACGCGATACCTCATCGTTCCGCGTCCTGGGGTAATATTCGGATGTGCTGCAGTTGAGGTTACAGCCTCGGGATATCTTTTTCCGCAGGACGACGCCAAACAGCGTAGGGCTCGCGTCATCCGCACAACAGTCCCCCGGGCGCGGCCGACCGCACGAACACGCGCGATCACAACCGAACAACATTTCTTGAGGGGCATGTCGAAACCTAGCTTGGTCTGGCGGGCGATTTTTCGGCCCACAATGTAAGGTTGCTCGGCCGCGTTCGTTGCGGTTGAGGTTATCGGGTATAGCCGGGCCGTTCTCGCGGTCGGTGGGGGCAGGCGCAGCCTATTGTTTGTCTGGCCATCTACAATGCCGGCGGAATGGCTAAAAACGCCAACACCCTGGCAGTAAGGCCGGGGTGTTGCGAAAGCAGAAGAAAACGCTATTCGATCTTCAGCGGATTGCCGAACAGGTCCTCGGCGCGCTCGACTTTGAGACGGACGGCCCAGCCTTTCTTGTCCGGGTCCCATTTCTTTTCGCCCGGGATCAGCCGCTCCCAGACTTTGTCGTAGACCGCGCCGGACTTGTGAGACCGCCACCGTGCCGAAAAAGCGCGCGATGCCGCCGATTGGCAACACCCCGTCGCTCCGCAGCTTCAGCTTGCGGAAGAACACCGACAACTTGCTGCCGTCCGTCAGCAGCTTGTCGGTCGTGCCGCGGCCGCGGATCCAGAACGAGATATGCTCATCGTCATAGACCTGCGTCGCTGCCGCGCGGCGTGATATGGACATAGCCGTCGGGCAGCGCGATCCCGATCAGCGGTACCTCATATTCGTTCTCGTAGGCGTTATCGATTTCCGCCTTGCAGCTTTTTCGGAAACTTCACGTCCCTCCCCTTTTGAAATTAGCGGTAATTGTTGTTGGAATGATGATCGCCGGCAAGCCAGCGCTTCAGTTCGGAGCGCGCGTCGGCGAGCCGGTCGGCGTTGATCTGCTCGACATTCGGCGCGTCGTGCGTCAACTCGACGATCAGACCGTTCGGGTCGGTGACATAGACCGAGCGGCAATAGCCGTGCTCCAGCACGAAGGTCTGCGGCTCCTTCAAGCCCGCGGCTTTGATGCGCTGCTTCGATCTCGGCCTGGGTCTTGGCATCGACGTTCAGCGCGATGTGGTGGAACGGCGAGAACGGCATTTCCGGGCCGAATTGGTCCTGGTCGTCCTTCGTTGGCGAACTGGAAGAACGCCAGCGCGCCACCGTCGCCGATGCCGAAGAAGCAATGGCAATAGACGCGCAACGCACCGAACAATTCATCCTGCTCGCACCACGTCGCCAGCAGCGGGAAGCCCAGAATATCCTCATAGAAATGACGGGTCGCCTCCATGTCCTTGGTGACATAGGCATTGTGATGCAGACCGGCTCGGCAGACCGCCCTTCTTGCCCTTAACGGGCGCCGCCTTGGTCATCGTGTCGATCGTCATCGCGTTGCCTCCAGTGGTCCGGCTCAACCGAAGGATGGTCGCGGCCAAGCCGGACATAATATCCGCCATTGATTGCCGCCACGCCGCGACCAAGCGACATTCGCTCACCAACGTGAGTTGCCGACCAGTTTTATAGCGAGTGTACTAGAACGGAATCAAGCGTCTTTGTTCCGGCTGCGACGGTGTCGCGTGAGCGGGCGTCGCTTTTCTAGCGTTGTAACCCGAAGGCGGGGCGCAACGAATTAGCCTCCGATCGAGTTATTTCTGTCGATTGATGGGGTAGCAGGATGAGTTCGCACTGTTGTGCCGGCGCGACCGGCTTCATACGACAAGAAGGTGGCTATGGTCCTTCAGGGCGGCGGGGCGCTCGGCAGCTATCAGGCCGGTGTTTACGAGGCTCTGTCGCTATCCCAATACCCGTTGGACTGGGTAGCTGGCATTTCGATCGGAGCGATCAACGCGGCGATCATCGCAGGCAACGACGCGCGCGACCGTGTCGGGCGACTCAGAGGTTTTTGGGAGTAGCGCATCACCGAACCGTCGAAGCAATGGCCGAATTTGGATCTCTGGCCGCTGCACGTTTGGCAAAGAGGGATGAGTTCCCTTGTAACCTTGCTATCGGGTCAACCCGGCTTCTTTAGTCCGAGGCCCCTGCTTGAATGGCGTTCTGCGCGCCCACCTTTTAAGCTTTTACGATACCAGCGCTCTCAAGCAAACGCTGCTCGACTATGTGGATTTCGACCGCATCAATCTTTTTTTTTAGGATGTCCGCCTAAGCGTCGGCGCGGTAAACGTTCGAACAGGCCGGTTCGCCTATTTCGATAGTGCCGAAACCCGCGTTTTTCCCGAGCATATCGTGGCCAGCGCGGCGTTCCCGCCGGGATTTCCCCCAATCGAAATCGACGGCGAGCATTACTGGGATGGCGGTCTGGTTTCGAATACGCCACTCCAGCATGTGCTCGACTATTTCCCTCGGCGGAGCCGACTCACATTCCAGGTGGACCTTTTCCCCAACCATGGCCGCCTGCCAACAAATTTGGATGAAGTTGCCGAAAGGATGGCCGATATCCGCTATTCGAGCAGAACCCGGACGAATACGGACGCTTTGAGCAAAAGCACGCTGTGCGTTTCGCCATCAACGAATTGGAGAGACTGCTGCCCGACGAGATCAAGCCGACGGATCAGGGTCGGCGGCTTCACGCCTTCGGTTGTGTAACCGAAATGGACATCGTGCAGCTAGTTTATTGCCCGGCATCGACGCTGGGCGCAGTCAAGGATTATGAATTCAGCCGAGCCATGATGGCCGCCCATTGGGATCAAGGAAACGCAGATGCGGCCGCGACATTGAAAGCGTCCCCGTGGCTTGCCGCAAAGCCAGCGGATATCGGCGTCCGGGTATTCGACATCGCCCAAATCATTGCTGTCGAAGAGGACGCAAAACCCGGGGCGGTAGGCCCCATGGAGGCCCCGCCGGTCGAATGTCTTCCCGCCGCCTCCGAATCTCGGCTCGTGATTCGCCGGGCAACTGACCCCCGACTACCGTAAGGGCCGGAAATAGCACCGGCGCCGACAAATGCGTCGAGCGAAGATGCAGCGCCGCGAAAGCGACAAGCACGCTCAAATCGGACTAAGATTTGCTCGACAGCGCCGCTCGAGATCGCTGGCGGCCATGCATCGGCGGTACCGCCGGCGCCACAGCTAAAACTTTTCAACCCACGGCCGCAACTCGACTTCCAATGACCACGCGTTTCTCGGCTGCCTCAGCACGTCGATATAAGTCTGGGCAATCCCGGCCGAATCAAGCGTGCTGTCCGGACGTTCCCTCAGGGTCTGGACGGCTCGCGCTTCGGACGCCGCCGTCGATCACGAAATGCGCGACATGAATGCCCTTCGGCCCCAGTTCCCGCGCCGCGCTTTGCGCAAGCCCGCGAAGCGCGAACTTACCCATCGCGAACGCCGCCGACCGCGCGAAGCCTTTGACGCTGGCGGTCGCGCCGGTGAGGAAGATCGCGCCGTACGCCTTCGGGATCATTCGCCGCGCGGCCTGCTGTGCGACCAGGAAGCCGCCGAAGGCAGAAATTTCGATCGCTCTGCGTACGGCCTCGGGATCAAGCTCGTCGATCGGACCTGGCGCCCGCGCGCTGGCATTATAAATCGCAATGTCCGGCGCTCCCATTCGATTCTCCGCCGCTTCGAAGAGACGCGCGACGTCCGCCGGGTTCGATGCCTCCGCCGCGAACCTTTCGGCGCCTATCTCGGCAGCCAAGGGTTCAAGTGTTTCGGCGTTTCTGGCCGCTAAACCCACTTTGAGTCCGGCCAGAGCCAACCTGCGGGCGATCGCAGCGCTAATGCCCGAGCCGGCTCCAACGATCAGCGCCGTACGGTAAGGCATGTTCATCATGGTCTCGTCCCCTGACTATGAATGCGCGTATATCGCCCGATAATGCCGCAACCTTTTTATTATCCCGCCCGCTACCCGGCAACCAAACCATTTTATATTGAGTGCTCTAAAATTGATGATAGAGTGAAGACGTGTGGCGAGTTGGTTTTTGAAGCTGGCTCAAATATTATTTCGAGGAGGGGTGCGATGGCGAGACTGACCGATTTGCGGCCCGATCAGGCGAAGCGTTTGGCCGAACTCGATTGTCCAGATTTTGCAACCCGCCCGTGGGTGACGGGTCCCGCGCTCGCGCAGCGTCGAGTGGCGATCGTGTCTTCAGCCGGACTTGTCGTGCGTGGCGATAAGCTGTTTCGTGGTGGCGATGCCGATTACCGGGCCATTCCCTCGACCACCGGACCAAATGATCTGCTGTGCAGTCACGTTTCGATCAATTTTGATCGCACCGGGTTTCAGGAGGACTGGAATGTTGTCTTTCCGCTTGACCGGCTCAATGAACTCGCGGCCGCCGGACAAATCGGATCTGTCGCGGCGATGCATTATTCGTTTATGGGCGCTACCAATCCGGTTGAAATGGCCGATGGAGCCAGGGAAGTCGCCGCAAAGCTCAAAGCCGACAGTGTCGATGCCGCCTTTCTAACTTCGGTTTGACCCCTCTGCACGCGCGCCGTGAGCGCGCTGGGACATTATCTTGAGGAAGAGGGCGTGCCGACGGTCGCGATCGCGCTGATCAGGCCTCAGGCGGAAAATACCAAACCGCCCCGCGCGTTGTGGGTGCCGTTCGAGCTGGGGCGGCCGATCGGCCCCCCGGGCGACCCTCCCTTTCAGACGCGAGTGTTGCTCGCGGCGCTTGGTATGTTGGTTGAAGCTGGCGGCCCGACGCGGATCATTGATTTCCCCGATGACGACCCGCGGTCCCGATCCGACCCAGCATGGCAATCGTCGCCCACGACGGCGCCCGCTGCTGGTGAGTTGGCACACATCATTGCATACCAGTTCGAGGCCGAAGTGCTCTCGCTTGGAGGAGCCCACGAGCGCTGGGTGGCCCGGCGCCGGCGTAGTACCGTCGGGCTCAGCGGGCTGCCAATCGGCGAGGCCGCTCGATATGTGGGCGATTGGCTGCGCGGTAGCCCGCCGCCCAGTCCGCGCGACGGGATCTCGGCTCCGTTATTTTTGCGCTACGCCGTCGACGACCTGAAAGCGTATTGCCTAGAAGCCGGCGGTGCCGGAGGCGCGACGCCGTCCAGCCGGCAACTTAGCGATTGGTTCTGGAACAACACCGCAACCGGTGCTGTGTTCTACGCGTTACGCGACATGCTGCTGTCTCAAGAGAACGAGCGATCGTGGCAAGTCGTCGCGAATTTTATGGTGCCGGCCGCGAGACTGCCGCGCGGATAATTTAAGCCGGCCGACGCGGCGGCCGCGCTTTGAAATGAGCGCACCGCACGTTTACGAAACGACATACTTTCTTTTCGCATCGACCTACGGGGCAAAACAATGACAGAGTCCATGGCCAAGGCTGAAGAGATCCTGGCGGTGAGTCGGGACCGGGGATTTCTCAGCAAGCAACTTTACGTGATCTTTACCACACCGACGGGCGGCATAACGCCGGTACTGGAACATTTGCAGTCGCATTTGGACTACCAGCAGCAACTCGAGCGACGCGGCGTTATGTTCGCTGCCGGACCGAACTGGACAGACGACGAAAAATCCTGGCAAGGCGAAGGTATGGTCGTGGTGCGCTCAGGCTCATTGGCCGAAGCCGAATTGATCGCCCAGAACGATCCGATGCATATCAGCGGCGCCAGGCGCTATCGTGTACGCCCATGGCTGGTCAACGAAGGCACGCTCAGCGTGCGGCTCGATTTTTCAACCGGGCGCTTCCAGTTGGCATAAGTGCGGGAAGTCGCCGAGCGCTTTCCACGCGCTCCAGGCTCACCCTTCGGCGCGACGCTGATGCATTTTTCCGCTCCGGTTTAAGCTGCCGTTGCACCCGCACGTCCGAGTGTCAGGGTTAGAATTCCGTTGTAAGGTCGGTTAACCAGGCAGGCGATGCCTTTACAAGGGCCGCTTCGGGCCATCTATCGCGCCGCTGACGCCGAAGCCGGCCGCGCCGCGCTCGATGCTTTTGCACAGGGTCTGTGGGGCGAGAAGTATCCGGCCATCGCGCAGAGCTGGCGCCGCAATTGGGACCTCGTCATTCCGTTTTTCGCATTCCCGGAAAGTGTCCGGCGGATCATGTACACGACGAATGCGATCGAGGCGCTGAACTCGAAGCTGCGCCGCGCCGTCAGAACCAGGGGGCATTTCCCCTCTGACGATGCAGCGCTCAAGCTGCTATACCTGGTTTTGAACCACGCCGCCGCTGACTGGAAACGGCCACCGCGTGAATGGTTCGAGGCGAAAACGCAGTTCGCGGTCATGTTCAAAGAGCGCTTCGTGCTCGCATGACGGAAAACCGCCTCACACACAAAAATCCCGATAGTCTCCCCTGGCCCCCGTCGTGGCGGCGCTGCAGACGATGCGCGGCATGGCGCTGGTCAATGCGGCAACGCTCGTCGCCGAACTCGGCGATCTCGCCCGCTTCGCCAACCCACGCCAACTCATGGCCTATCTCGGCCTGGTGCCATCCGAGCATTCGAGCGGGACCAGCGTCAAACGCGGCGGCATCACCAAGGCGGGCAATAACGCTGCCCGTCGGGTCCTGATCGAGGCCGCCTGGACCTACCGGTTCCCGGCCCGGCTCAGCCGCGAGTTGCTGCTGCGGCAGGAAAGCCAATCCAAGCCAATCCGCGAGATCGCCTGGAAAGCTCAACTCCGGTTGTGCGCCCGCTACCGCAAGCTCGCCCGAACCGGCAAGCCGGCCAATGTTGTCACCACCGCGATCGCCCGCGAACTGGCCGGCTTCGTCTGGGCGATTGCCCGGCAAGTACCGCTGACAGCGGCCTGATCGCAGGACACACATGATCGCATTCAAAGGAGGCGCCAGCGAACCATCCGAAACGCTTCTTCCGGGCAAGGCCGGGGACGCGGTCGCGGTCAGGAGAACCCTCGCATCCACTATCTGCCGGATCACCGATCCGACGCTGGTTCCTAGACTGAGGCAGCTCCGCGACGCATCAACGGTCATGCGGTTCCGACCCGCGCATCAGAGTATGATCAACCGTCGTCTCGACGACCGCGCCCCCCTGCCTTGCCCGGCACAGCCTGAAAGCAAAGCTTCCAGGGAAGCCGCGAATCGACTCGCCTGCATCTTGTAAGGGCGGACATGAGAGTGGATGGCATCTGACATTTGAATCCGGAATTGGGATTCCCAGGTAAGGTCGGGCATGCGAGTTTGGCGGATGCGAACGGGAATATCGATCACGGTGAAGCCTTCTGAGCGCAAGAAGCTGAGGGCGATTATGCAGAACCGTAACGCGCCGCAGAAACATGCTTGGCGAGCCGAGATCATCGTTTTGACTGCTGAGGGTCTTGGCACGAACGAGATCATGCGTCGGACGGGAAAGTCCAAGACCTGTGTCTGGCGCTGGCAGGAACGGTTCATGGCGGACGGTGTCGAGGGTTTGCTGCGCGACAAGACGCGGCCTTCGCGCGTCGCGCCGCTTGGGCCGGAGGTGGCCGAGCGTGTCGTGGCGCTGACCCAGCAGGACCCGCCGGGCGAAGCCACCCATTGGACCGGCCCGATGATGGCCAAGGCTTGCGGCATCAGCGCGAGCGCGGTCCGCCGCATCTGGCGCGCCCATGGCCTTCAACCTCACAAGATCAGGCAGTTCAAGCTGTCGAACGACCCGAAGTTCGTCGCGAAAGCTGCGCGATGTGGTCGGGCTCTACGTCGATCCGCCCGAGCACGCCATCGTGCTCTCGATCGACGAGAAGAGCCAGATCCAGGCGCTGGACCGCACCCAGCCGGGCCTGCCGATGAAGAAGGGCCGCGCCGGAACCATGACGCACGACTACAAACGCCACGGCACCACAACGCTCTTTGCCGCCCTCGACGTGCTCGAAGGCAAGGTCATCGGCCGCTGCATGCAGCGCCATCGCCATCAGGAATTCATCCGGTTCCTGAATGCCATCCAGGCCGAGGTGCCAAAGCGCAAGTCCATCCACGTCGTCCTCGACAACTACGCCACCCACAAACACCCCCAGGTGCTGGCCTGGCTCGCACGCCACCAAGCGCTTCACCTTCCACTTCACACCGACCTCCTGCTCCTGGCTCAATGCCGTGGAGGGTTATTTCGCCAAGCTTTCCAAGCAGCGCTTGAAGCGCGGCGTCTTCCACTCGGTCGTCGAACTGCAGGCCGCCATCAACCGCTTCATCGCCGAGACCAACCACGATGCCAAAGCCCTTCGTCTGGACCGCCGACCCCAACAAAATCATCGCCGCCGTCAGGCGCGGGCACCAAGTGTTAGATTCGATCCACTAGCACCGCTCTTCTGCGCCGCATCGAATTCGGCCTGCTGATAAGGCTGCACCGTCGCCGCGTGGGCCGAACCGAGGCCACCGATGAGCAAAAGCCCCAAGCCGAATAGTCTAGGAATTACCTTCATCAAGAATTTCCCGTTCCGAGCGCGCCGCCACGGTTGCGCTATGCCTGTTTTTCGGGGGTCAGCCCGGGAAGGTTACAACCGCGCCCGCGGTCAAATTCCCACTTTTTCAGCATCGCTCCATGCGCGCAACGCCGCTCGAGGCAACATCCTCGAGCAACTCCATCACAGCGACAGCGTTGCCGGCGCGCAACGGCGGATAGCCGGAGCGCGAAAGGCAGTGGACAAATTCGGCATCGGCGCCGAATGCGGCATGGGTCGGCGCGGCGGCGCCACGATCCGCGATTTCTTGACGCTCCATCGGGACGCCGCGGGTTGAAGCGTTATTCGTAAGAATCGTTTCTCAGCAGCGCCGTCAAACGCTTCAACCCGCGATGGATATTGACCTTCACGAGCGCGGTCGATTGGCCCGTAGCTTTTGAGGCTTCTTTGATGCTGTGCCCCTGCAGCCTGACAAGCCGAATGACCTGCGCTTGCGCCGGATTTAGCGAGCGGAAAAGCGTATCAAGCGACCGGGCGCTGGTTATGGCGTCTTCATGAACTCGGGGCGGGTACATCGTCTTCCAATGTCACGGTCGCCTTCGCCTTCGACGATCTAATGGCGTCGATCCACTTATACCGCGCAATAGCCGCAAGCCAAGGCAGAAAAGGCCTACGCGGATCATACATATGGCGCTTCCGATGGACGGCGACCAGCGCGTCTTGGACGGCGTCGTCGATCATCGAAACCGGCAACCGATGCGCGTAGTAACGCCGCAGCCAAACATCGATTTCCGACAGCAGCCGATGATAAGCAACGGCGTTTCCGTCTTGCGCGGCTGCCATGAGCGTATCCCAAACCTGGCGAGAGCTCGCGTCGGCGGCTGTGGTTGATCGCTTCGACGAAGAATTGTGGACGGGAGACGTATCTCGTCTCTCCCTTAACAAGAGCGCCTCAAGGCACCTTCGCCGCCTCCGCCTCCGGCCTCCTCGCGCGCACCGCAACGAACGCGCGCGCGTCGGCTGCGCCGATCGAAAGCAGCATGCTCGCTTGCGCCAATGTTCCGCGCGATTGCCGGCGCGATCGCAAACCATTCGCCGACAATTGGCAGCGAGGCCGGCATGCACAGATAGTTCAGGCTGCGCAACCTTCGTCCAACCGGGGAGAAGAAATATCCGATGACGCCGGTAAACGTTGGCGCCGCCATTTCTGCAATGCCGACGCCGACCGAAAAGAATTTGAGCGTGCCTGCGCGAAGAACCATGCAGCGTATCGAAGGGGCGCGGTTGAGAGCTTGTAGCGCGTCAACGATCTCGACGATCATTTTTTCGCTAAGCGCGTTTACGCCCTTTGGGGCGCGCATGACAATCACGCCTACGTGATGGTCTTTCAGCGGACGTCGGCTGGACGACGCGAATGCGGGGGGCCGCCCTCGGTAACGCTTGCGATTTATCAACATCATTTTGCATGGCCTCTTTGAATTCCCTACGGGACGTCGGCAGCACGCCCGCATGGTAAATCCAATCTCGATATCGGCCGCCGCGACGGCTTGGACTGCAGATCCGCCAAGGTGAGCTAAAGTTGTGAAGCCCGTCTTGGAATGTCCGGTGCGATTTGGTTGCGCATCAACTTAAATTATCGTGGCGCGGACGTCGAAACCCGATTGCCACCGTCGACGACGATGTTACCAACGCTTGGCCCTGCGGCGCCGGTAGAAAAGCATCTGCGAAGTAGAGACGTCGGTGGGTATTGCCGGTCGGCTATCGGCCCCGTCGCGGAAGACAGAGCGAAAGGAACAGCAGTTCATGGATTCGATGCCTCAGCCTGATGGCGTCGTCCGCCACAATTGGATTGGGCGCAGATCCGGGAGCTCTATTCCCTTCCTTTCGCAGAGCTAATTTATCGGGCGCAAACTGTTCATGGCGCGATTTTTGACGCGCAAAGCATACTGATCTCGACCCTGCTTTCGATCAAGACAGGCGGCAGTCCAGAAGACTGCGGCTACTGTTCCCAAAGTTTGTTCCATAAGACGGGCCGAAAGGCCTCCGAACTTATCGAGTTGCCGCTGTCGAAATTTACGCAGCGGCCGTGCAAGACGCCGGGGCAACACGTTTTTGCATGGGAGCCGAACGGCACGCCCAAGCCAAGGGATCTTGCGGGCGGGTCCTTTTTGCGTCCACGCAAGCGTGCGGCTATCGGCCGCTACCTGCGGTCAGGCTACTATTTTAGCATATATGTTCTAGAATGTTCACGGTCGCACCTATCGCTGCCTGCGCGAGAAAAGGCCGGAAAGAGATCGCAACGTGCGACGTGCGTAATCGAACCATCGTGAAATGCGATAGCTGATATCGGGCTTCGAGCACTGTCTGCGTAACCCGCTACCAAATAAACTTTCTCACGGACGCTTTGGCTCCGGCCAAGAGCCGAGATAATCCTGGAGCGGAAATCATGCTGAGCAAGGAAGATGGCGACCTTCTGACGCGCGTCGGCGCCGGCACCCCCGCCGGCGACATGCTGCGCGAATACTGGGTTCCCGCTTGCCGGGCTGCGAAGCTGCGGCCGGAAGGAGCGCCCGAGCGCGTCCGGCTTTTCGGCGAGAATTTCGTGGCGTTCCGCGGTGCTGATGGCGGTGTCGGCTTTTTCGCGGAGGGTTGCCCGCACCGTTGCGCCTCGTTGGCGCTGGCACGGAACGAGGGCGACGGCTTACGCTGTATTTTTCATGGCTGGAAATTCGGCCTCGATGGCAAATGCATCGATACGCCTACAGAACCAGCGGATCGCCGCGGGGCCTTTGCCGCGCGGGTTCCGGTCCGCCACCACCCCGTCCACGAAGCCGGCGGGCTGATTTGGGTCTATCTCGGCAGGAAGAAAGAGCCGCCCCGCTTTCACGATTTCGAATTCACCCATCTCCCCGCCGATCACATCGCGCCGCGCCGCGGCGTCATCCATTGCAATTGGCTCCAGGGGCTCGAGGCTCTGCTCGATGCGGCCCATGTCACCTTTCTGCATGCGAGCAGCCTCGTCACGCCGGGCTCGCGCGACATGTGGGGACCGGAAAGCGACTACATACTCAGCACCGGCGCGCCCGCCTTCGAATTCGTCGAACAGCTTTACGGCTTCACCGAAGGCGCCTTGCGCGATCAGGTCAACGGCCTGCGCTATGCGCGCGTGCGGCAGGTCGCTCTGCCGTTCTTCGTCTTCGTGCCCTCTCCGCCGGGCGGACAGAGTTCCGTCGTCTGCTCGATTCCGATCGACGACGAGCATACCGCGCAATGGTACATCCCCTATAACCTCGACGGACCGATCGACCCGAATTGGCAAACCGCCCGCGGCATCCGCGATTCGGGCGACCCGGACTTCTTCAATTCCGACATGGGCGGGCCGGGAAACATGTGGCACCAGGATCGCGAGGCGATGAAACTGGGCCACTGGACCGGGATTGTCGGACGCGGCAACGCCTATGAGGATTTTATCGTGCAGGAATCGATGGGGCCGATCGTCGACCGCGCCCAAGAACATCTTGCCAGCTGCGATGTGGTGATCGTCCGCACCCGCCACCTGCTACTCGATGCGGTGCGCCGCCATCAGCAAGACCGGCATCTTTCGTTTACCGGCCCGGGAATCGACTTTGCCAAGATCCGCGCGATCTCCATTGCCTATCCGAAGGATCGCGATTGGCGCGACATCGACCCCTTCAATCCGGAGGCCTCGCTTGCGGCATAGCGGCGATGCTGCGTGCCGGCGCCGGGAGGCCGTTTTTCATCAAGGTCAAAAAACTCAACGATAGGGGAGAAGCCGCCGATGCGGTACCATGCTTTGGCGATTGCATCGCTCTTCGCCGCCACGGCCGGGCTTACGGCAAACACCGACGCCGAAACGATCAATGTCGGCGTGATCGCCTCGTTCACCGGACCATCCGCCCAGTTGGGCGATGATGAAAAAGACGCCGTCGAGGTCGCCATGGACGAGATCGGCGGCCACGTCGGCAGCCACAAAATCAATATCATCTACCGCGATGTAGGGGGCAACAACCCCGCGCGCGCCAAGCAGTTGGCCCAAGGGCTGATCGTGCGGGACAATATTCAATATCTCGCAGGCCTCGAATGGACCCCGACGGTACTCGCGCTCGCGGATATCATCACGGAAGCCAAGCTTCCATACGTGATCTTCAACTCAGGCACTTCCTACGTCACACAGAAATCCCCCTGATTACGTCAGGCCCGGGTTCACCGAATGGCAGGTTTCGCTCCCGTTGGCCCAGTACGCCGCCCGACACGGGTGCCGGAAGGCCGCGGTTGTCGGCGCGGATTACGCGCCCTTCCGAGAAGCGAACGCGGCGTTCCATGACGGCTTTGGCGCCAATGGCGGTAAGATCGTCGCGGTGATCCCGGTTCCCCTCGGTACCGCGGATTTCTCGTCTTATATCGAGAAGGTTCGGGAAACTAAGCCGAACTGCACCCTGGAATTCATGCCCGGCGGCGCGATGGTGGACACGTTCGTGCGCACCTATGACGCTTCTGGCCTGCGTCAATCGATCCCGCTCTATGGTGGCACCGAAATCGCACAGCGCTTTCTCCCCGATTTGGGACCGGGCGTGGTCGGAATTGTGAGCGCGTCGTTCTACAGTCCCGAACTACAAAATCCGGCCAATCGCGCCTTCGTACAGGCATTTCGTGCGCGGTTCGGCGCTGCCACTTCCCCTGACGTACTGACCGTGTCCTCCTACGACGCGATGAAGTTGATCTTTCATATGGTCGCGGCCACCGACGGCAGGCGCGACGGCGTCAAGGCGATCGACAGTGTCAAAGGCTTCAAGTGGCTCAGTCCGTGCGGCCCTGTGGAGATCGATCCGACGACCCGCGACATCGTCCAGAACATCTATATCCGGCGGGTCGAAAAAGAGAACGGGCATTTCGCGATGCCCACCATCGCCACGATTCCCGACGTTCGGAACTCGTGGAAGGATTTCGGCACCAACTGACGCCGCGCGGAAGCACCGTGCCGGAGACGGGTGCCGGCCGAGCTCCAACGGATCCTCAATGGAGTTATGTGCCGTTGCCGCGGTATAATCGCGGCAAGCCCGGGCGGTTGGCGCTACGGGGAGAAAGAATTGGGCGATGGACCTCCAGCAACTGAGATATTTCGTTGCGGTAGCCGAACATAGCAGCTTTACGAAGGCGGCGGCTGCGTTGCCACTAGCGCAGTCCGCACTCAGCCAACATATCGCCGGGCTCGAGCGTGAGTTCGGCCTGGTCTTGTTCCATCGCAACGGCCGCGGCGTCACCCTTACTGAAGCCGGCGAACGTCTCCTCAGCCATGCGCGCGGCGTGCTTCTTCAAGTACGCGAGGCCGAAGAGGAGCTCGCTTCGCTTCGGAACAGCCCGGTCGGACGCGTCTCCGTCGCTATCTGCCCGAGCCTCGGCCGCACCGTTTCCGCACCGCTGCTGATTTACTGCCGCCGTCTCTTCCCCGATGCAACGATTGCGATCCATGAGGGTCAATCGGTAAACATTCTCGAGTGGTTGGCCTCGGGCAGGGTCGATATCGGCGTTGTCTACGCACCTCTCCCCTCGCCGGATTACCGGACCCGGAAGATCATGGATCTCGAACTCGGCTTGATCACGTCGGTCCGGACCACGACGGTGGCAAGCGATTCGCCGACAGTCTCGCTTCGCGAACTCGCCAATCACCCCCTGGTTATGTGCGCCCAACCTCACGCGATCCGTCGCATCGTCGAAAATTTCTTCGCCACGAGCGGGGTGCCGATGAACGTCGCTTATGAAGTCGAGCAGACCTCCGGCATCGCCACCGTCCGCGATCTGGTCGAGGACGGCGAAGGCAGCACCATCCTGCCGTTCCACGTCATCCAGGCGAGCCGCTGGCGCCGGCGTCCGCTGCGGCATCGGCGCGTCGTGTCGCCATCGCTGACGGCCCCGCTTCACATCGCCTTGTCCAACCATCGCCCGAAGACACCTCTGATGAACTCGGTGGTCCATGTTCTCGAATCTTTCATTCCCGAGCGCCTAACGACGCGTCATTAGATCGGATGTGGGATTTTACTCCGCGCTCTCATTCGAGTAATCGCGAATCCGAAAGCTGATATCGCCTTGCCGCCAATTGTGCGGCTTGAACCGACGCCATAAAGTCGCTCCGAATCATGCGGCGCGATTGAATCAGCGCGGGCTGAATGCCGCGCCCGCCGCCGCGGAGCAACTTGCCGCGTCGCATTGAGAAAGGATAGCGCCATGCTGGAGCTTTATCATCACGGCTCTTCCGTGTGCGCCGCAAAGGTCCGCCTCGCACTCGCGGAAAAGCGCCTAGACTGGACTGGGCATTATGTCGATCTTCTGACAGGCGAGCAGTTCGCGCCGGCATTCCTCGCGCTCAACCCGAAGGCCGTCGTGCCGGTGTTGGTGCATGACGGCGAGATCATTCGCGAATCCACCGTCATTTGCGAATATCTCGAAGAGACGTTTCCAGACCGCCCAACCTATCCCGCGTCGCCGCGCGACCGCGCCGCGGTCCGGATTTGGACCAAGGCCGTCGACGAGGAACTGCATCCCGCCTGCTCGGCGATTACCTATATCGTCTCGCACCGCCACGCCATCCTGCGCAACGGCGTCGGCAGCTTCGAGGCGTTTCTCCAGGCGGGATCGACCGAGGGCATTGCGGCTCGGACCCTTAAATGGCAATGGATCGAAAAGGGCATCGCGGCGCCGGGTGCGGCTGACAAGATCCGACTTTATGACGGCTATCTCCATCAGATGGAGAAGGCGCTCAGGCAAAGCGAATGGCTGATCGGCGACACTTTCACGATGGCCGATATTGCGATGGCGCCCTATGTCAACCGGCTCGCCGCGCTGGCCATGGAAAGAATTGGGCAAAGGGGCGATTGCCACACGTGGAACGTTGGTTCGATCGGGTCCGCGCGCGTCCGACGTTCGAGGCCGCCTTCCATAAGTGGATGCCGGCGGCGTTGGCGGCGGAAATGCACGAGAATGGTACGCGTTCGTGGGCGGACATTGCGGGTGTCCTGGAGATTTGAGGAACGGGATACGCGGATTACCTGCGGCGGGATGCGGATGCAATCAAATCACGATTGGGGGAGCGATCTATGTCGGTGATCCTGTATCATTTCGGCAATTCTGTATGTTCCGAGAAGGCGCGGCTGGCGCTCAATGAAAAGGGCGTGAAGAACTGGGAAAGTCGTGAGGTGGATTTGTTCAAAGGCGACCAGTTCGACCCGGAATATTTAAAACTGAACCCGAAGGCGGTGGTGCCGACGCTGGTCGATGACGGCAAAGTTCTCGTCGAGTCGACGCTGATTGCCGAATATATCGACGACCGCTTCGACGGCCCGGCGCTGAAGCCCGCCGATCCATTCGCTCGGGCACAGATGCGGCTCTATTCCAAAGCGGTCGATGAGGGCGTGCATCAGGCCATTGGCGTTATCAGTTTTTCCGCCATGTTCATGGACCGCTTGCGCAAGATGTCGCCGGAGGAGCTCGCCGCGCATCTGAGCAAAGTGATCGATCTGGAGCGGCGCGACCGCTATACCGCCATCCACGCGCATGGCGCTCGGGCGCCGCATGTCTATCGCGGTGTCGCCAATCTCGAAAAACTGTTTCAGAAGACCGAAAAGGTGCTGGAAGACGACCGCCCGTGGCTGTGCGGCGACCAGTTCACATTGGCCGAGGTTAACCTTGCGCCCTATCTGGCGCGGCTCGAATACGTCAACGTCATCGACGTCTGGCTGGCGCAACGGCCCCTAAGCGCCGCTTTGTTCGAGCGCATCAAGGCGCGGGCCTCGTTCCAGGAGGAGGTCGTGAAGTGGATCGACCCGATGGAATGGAAGGAGATGCGCGAGGGAGGGCTTCGCGTTAAGGATACGATCCACGAAAATCTGGCGCATTTTAGGGCCAACGACTTCGGCGCTCAGTATCGCTGAGCCAAACCGTATCGCCGAAGAAAAAGGACTCGGGAGGAATATCATGACCACTAAACGTCACGGCGACGACTTTACCAGGCGGGCGTTCGCGGCTGGTGCGGCAGCTGGCGCAGCGGCGCTGGGACTGCCATGGGGACCAGCGTTGGCGCAGGTGCATCGGCTTAAGATCGGCGTCATACTACCGCTGTCCGGCTATCAGGCTGAGACCGGGCAGGATTTGAAACGCGGCGCTGCGCTGGCGACGAAGGTACTTGCCGACATGGGGTACGCGCCCTTCGATCTCATTTTCGGCGACACCAAGTCAAAGCCGGAGATCGCCCGCGCCGTCGCGGAGAAACTCGTTGCGAGCGGATGCGTTGCGCTTGTGGGTGCGTTCGATTCCGGCCAGACCATCGCTGCGGTCCAGGTGGCCGAGCAGAAGCAAGTGCCGTTCGTGGTCAACGCCGGTGCGGCGCCACAGATCACCGAGTCCGGCTATAAGTGGGTGGTGCGCAACTTTCCCAGCGTGCCGATGATCCTCAACGACGCATTCGCCAACCAGAAGGCGCTGTTCGACTACACCAAGAAAGCACCCGCCACCGTCGTCATTCTGCACGAGAACGACACTTACGGCACGATCGCCGCCAATACGGTGCCAAAGCTGGCGAAGACGCACGACCTTCCATACAAGATCCTCGCCTCGATCTCCTACGATCCCCGGGCCAAAGACTTGTCGTTGGAAGTTGCGAAGGCGAAGGCGTCTGGCGCCGAGGCGGTGATCGCGGTCAGCCGGGTCGACGACGCCATCCTCGTGACCAAGGAGATGATCCGGCAGCGCTGGACGCCGATGGGCATCCTGAGCATGGGTCCGGGCTGGTACGAGAAGCCCTATCTGCAGACGCTGGGGACGATGTCCGACGACGTCATCAGCTTCGTGCCTTGGTATGTCCACTCAAGCCGTTAAGCAAGCAACTCGTCGCCGAGACGAAGGTGTTGTTCCCCAGTCGGGACCTTAACACCAACCATGTCTGCACCTTCGAGGCGATTTACGTAGTGGTCGATGCGTTCAAGCGTGCCGGCACGGATCAAGCCAAGCCGCTGATGAAGGCAATCAAGAACAGCCATATCACCGACAATGCCAGCATTGGCCCTGCGATCTCGTTTGACGCCAAAGGTCAGAACGTGAATATCAAGGATGCCGCAGTGCAAAATGAGAAAGGTCACGGCGTGGTGATCATTCCGCGCTCGTCAGCCGAGGCTGAGCCGATCTGGCCGATCCGCCCGTGGAACAAGCGCGCCTGAAAATCTTCTCCAACCTTGGCAGCCCGTGCGGCCGGGTTGATCCCGCCACCGTACTTAGCCTCCGACGGGGGCCGACGAGGGTTTCAGCGGCCTATCTTCCTTGTCGCTCGACATCTACATCAACATCCTGATAGGCGGCCTCCTGACGGGGCTGATCTACGGACTTAGCGCGCTCGGCTTATCCGTGATTTTTGGTGTGGTGCGCATCGTCAACTTCGCTCACGGCGAGATGATGGTCGGCGCCATGTTCCTCACCATGCTGATGGTGCGTCACCTCGGGATCGATCCGCTGCTGTGCCTGCCCGCGGTGGCGCTGCTGCTGTTCTGCTTCGGCTTCCTGCTCCAGCGCTTCGTCATCGCGCGGGTGGCCCACCTTGCGGACCACATGCAGTTTCTACTGATGGTGGCTATCGCCACGACGTTGGTGGCCGGTTACCTTATGATCTTCGGACCGGACGACCAATCGATCCAGCTCTCTTACGCATACGATTCCTTTGCGTTCGGCGGCATCATCATCGATGCGGCGCGAGTGTATGCAGCCGTCGCTGCGCTGGTGGTAACGGCGCTGCTGTTTGTCTTTTTCCGCTACGCATCCACCGGCAAGGCGATTCGTGCCTGTGGCGACAACCGCATGGGCGCCCTGGTGGCGGGACTGAACGTGCGGCGGCTCTACGCGCTGACCTTCGGCATCGGTGCGGCCTGCCTCGGCGCTGCCGGCGCCATCATGCTGCTGCTGATCGATGTGCAACCCTATCTCGGGGCGCAATACACGCTGCTCGCCTTCATCATCGTCATCGTCGGCGGACTCGGAAGCCTGCCCGGCGCCATTCTAGGCGGCGTGCTGATCGGGTTCTCCGAGGCAGTGGCCGGCATCGTCATCCAGCCTTCTCTGAAATCGGCGTTCAGCTTTGCGTTGCTGATCCTGGTACTTCTGTTGCGGCCGCAGGGCCTGCTGGGCCGAAGCTCGTGAT
Organism: uncultured Alphaproteobacteria bacterium; assembly: GCA_963804725.1. GTDB lineage: Bacteria > Pseudomonadota > Alphaproteobacteria > ATCC43930 > CGMCC-115725 > JAATGI01. The sequence continues at coordinate 2,145,524 of CAWDRN010000001.1, forward strand.
CGGACGGTTGATCGTTGGCGCCTCGCCACGCGCCGTCATTGTGCTCGCGATCCTGCTGGTGCTGCTCGCGATTGTCCCCATCTTCGCCAGCGATTACGTCCTCAGCGTATTGGTGTTGGCACTCTACTACTCATACACCGGTCAAGCCTGGAACATGATCTTCGGTTTTGCCGGCTTGCTCTCGCTGGGTGAGGCGATGTTCGTGGGCCTCGGCGCCTATGCCGCCGCCGGGCTGTTCGTTAAGCTGGGTGTGCCGCCCCTTCTCGGCGTACCCCTATCGATCGCAATCGCCGTTGTCGCAGGAGCGCTCGTCGGCTATCTCGCCTTCCGGTTCGCCATCGGCGGCGTCTATTTTGCGCTGCTGACCATCGCCTTCTCGGAATTTACGCTCATCCTGATCGACAACTGGCCCTTTCTCGGCGGCTCCGAGGGATTGTTCCTGAAGGTCTCGGACCTGCAACATTGGGACATCGTGCACCTGCGCGGACCGCCACAGATGTTTTACTATATTTTGCTGTTGTTGACGGTCGCGGCCTTTCTGCTTTGCAGGGGTCTCCTCAACAGCCGTATTGGGTATTATTGGCAAGCGATCCGCGAGGATGAGGATGCCGCACAGGCGCTCGGCATCAACGTATTCCGTTACAAGATGTACGCGGTGATGATCTCGTCCGGAATTGCAGGGATCGCCAGGGCGATTTACGCCTTCTACTACAATAATCTGTTCCCGGAGACGGTGTTCTCACTAGGCGGATCGATCGACATGTTGCTGGGGACGGTGGTGGGCGGCGTCGGTACTTTGTTCGGGCCGATCTTCGGCGCACTGCTGCTCACTCCGCTTGGCGAGGTGTTGACAGCCGCTACCAGCGACGTCGGCATCCCCGGCATCAAGGAGTTCGTCTGGGGGCTTGTGGTCGCCGCCATTGTGCTCGTACAACCGGCGGGTCTCTGGCCGCTGGTCTATCGCGCACTCGGCCTAGGCCGGCGCCGCAACGATGACGGGCGCTGAACGTGGGCGAGCCGTTCTTTGCCGTACGTGGTCTCAGCAAGCGGTTTCGCGGCATTCGGGCGGTCAGGGATGTTTCATTCGAAGTGCCGCGCGGGGCGGTCCACGCGTTGATCGGCCCCAACGGGGCGGGCAAGACCACCACGTTCAACATGATTGCCGGCGCGATCCCGCCCGATACCGGCATGATCGCGCTGGACGGCGTGGCGCTGACCGGCTTGCGGCCGGACGTCATATGCCATGCCGGCGTCGGGCGCACCTTTCAGATCGTCAAACCGTTCCGCGGCCTCACGGTTGAAGATAATGTGGCGGTGGGCGCGCTGAGCTGGACGACTGACCTCGGCGAGGCGCGTGCCTATGGGACGGAGATGCTGGCCCTTCTCGGGCTTAAGCCGAAGCGCCACCTCACTCCCGAGGGCATCACCTTGCCGGATCGCAAGCGCCTAGAGGTAGCCCGCGCGCTGGCCACGAAGCCCAAGCTCCTGCTGCTAGACGAGGTGATGGCGGGGCTGCGCCCCACCGAGACCGATCAAATGGTTGCCACGTTCAAGGACATCAATGCGCGCACCGGCATGACCATTCTCTTGATCGAGCATGTAATGCGCGCCGTCATGGCGCTATCGCAGCATGTTGTCGTACTGAATTACGGCGAGAAGATCGCCGAAGGTACCCCCGAGGAGGTGGTGCGCGATCCGGCGGTGGTGGAATGTTACCTCGGCGAAGCGGCGGTGTGATGCTCGAAATCAGCGGACTTGATCTCTTTTATGGCGACGCCCAGGCGCTTGCCGATATCAGCTTGCACGCCGACGAGGCGGCGATCATTGCCATCATCGGAGCCAATGGGGCGGGTAAGTCTTCACTGATTCGCACGATTGCCGGCATCGAGCGGCCGCGACGCGGCTCCATCCGATTTTGCGGGCGGGAAATCGCCGGCTTTCCGCCTCATATCGTGTGCAATCTCGGGCTCGGCCAAGTAGCTGAGGGTCGTCAGATTTTCCCCAATCTCACGGTGGCCGACAATCTCGACGTTGGCAGTCTGGTGCCGCGAGGCCGGCCGCATAAGCGCGCCAGCCTCGAGCGAGTTACGACCTGTTCCCGCGCCTTAAGGAACGCGCCGGACAATATGCGGGTACGCAATCGGGCGGCGAGCAGCAGATGTTGGCAATCGGCCGCTGTTTAATGGCGCGGCCTACGCTCGTCATGTTCGACGAGCCCTCGCTCGGCCTTGCGCCGGCACTAGTCCAGCAGGTTTTCGGTACCATCAAGCGCCTTAACGAGGAGGGGCTCACCATTCTCCTGGTAGAGCAGAACGTGGCGGTGTCGCTGACTCTCGCAACCGGTGCGTACGTACTAGAGAATGGGCGGATCACCCTCACCGGCAGCGGCGACGAACTACTTCACGACGATGGGGTACGTCAGGCTTATCTCGGGCTATGACATGCGGTTGATGGGGCCTGCATTTGAATCCGCTCTGGGTGTGGGGCGGGCGCTGCCGAATAGATAAGGGAGCTGCCGTCAAACTCGGCACCTGTTCGAAAATGATCGTTACGCTAATTGCATTTGACAGCGTGTTTAAATGGCGCTCTCTCGAAGAGCCCGGAAACCCCTTCCAACTTCAACATCTGCAAGGAGCTCGACATCCATCTATGACCCATCAGAGCGCGTCTGAGCTGGTCGCGCCGGCAAATGCTGATGTCCGCAACTGTTCGCCGCTGCGACCAATTTCGCGTGATAAGACTTCGCGCGGGATTTCCTATAATTGGGGCGAGGATCGCTCGGTGCGAAGAGCGCTGCGGCGAACTTTCCCCACTTCGTCACGTAATGGCGCTCTCCTAAACTCGAAGCTACGGGGGATCTTGTAGCGAGCGAGGCGCAGGCTAGGTGTAGCTTTAGATCCTCCTCGTCGAGAGCAGCGAACGTTTCAACAATGGCGTGGACCCGCTCGACCTAAATCCTCGTCGGGCAATCCCATGACAGCGCTCGACCGGACATTAGGATAGGCATCTAGTGCAGCCTCGACTTCCGCGCAATAGACATTGGCGCCGCCGGTCAAGATGAGGTCGGTTCGGCGATCAAGCACGAAAAGATGCCCATCCTGTCAAAATACCCGATGTCACCCACTGAATTCGAACTCACCAATGCGCCTCGCTTCGGCGCCGATGTATCGATAGTCGAGCCGGGCCCGTTCGCCGGCCGCATCACGATCTCTCCCTCGTCGCCCGGCCCGCACTCGACGCCATCCGGCCTGATGATCTTGATAATACAGCCGGCGTCGGCCGCCCCACAGAGCCTGCGTGCGCCAGCCACTCGTTACCGTCAATCCAAGTGCCGCCGATGCCCTCGGTGGCGCCGTAGAGCTCGTGAATTCGTTCGGCGCCGAGCCAATCGATCCAATAGCGTTTAAGCCAGGGCGCACATGGTGCCCCGGAATTGGGGACGATCCGCAGCGACGAGACATCGAAGCTTTTGCACGTTCCGTCTCCGAGGCGCCAGATCCGTGCATCATGGTCGGCACGAACATGACCCAATCCGAGCGGTAACGCTCGATGAGCCGCAACTTCTCAAGCGCATCGAAGCGCTCCATGATGACGACGTGGTTGCCGGCGAAGAGGCCGCGGAGTGATGTCATGAAGGGGCCATTGCGGTAAAGCGGCCCGGGGATGAGAACCTCGCCACCGATCTGCATGCGGTGACTTGTAGAATTGATCGAGAAGAGCGCGGGCTCCAGCGCCAAGATTACCTTGGGACGCCTGGTGCTGCCGCCTGATGTTGTCGCCTTCCAATGGTTTGCAACGCGATCATCGAGCGGTGCATCCGACAAGGAGCTGTCTGTGGCAAAGTCCGATGTGACGATCAGCGCTGGCTGGGCGAGGTCAACGATCGCCGAAAGCTCGGCTCGTGGTAGCATCGACGACACGATCTGCGGCGTGGCACCGAGCTTGAGCGTAGCGAGTGCTGCCTCAAGAAATTCGATCCCGTTTGGAGGGCGATGGTAACAAGCGAATCTTGGCTGACGCGTCGCGCGGAAAAGGTACGGGCAAGACGGTTGGTCCTGCTCTCGAGCTCAGCCCATGTGACCGAGCGTACCTGATCCGTAATAGCCGCACGGTCCGGGGATCGATCGAGCCAATAGCGAAAGATTTCGCCGACAGGGAGTTTGGTCATAGGCTGCAAGCCTCGATCGCCCGCCACTGAAGCAATGTGTAAGGTGGATCGTCTGCGTCATGATGTTCGAAGACTGCCTCGACTGGCGCACACGATCGACACCGTTCGCCGTGGGTTTCCAAGAAGATTTCCAATGAGACGCACGTTTCCCGCTGCGGGCAATTCGACGAGAACGACGATATAGGGACCGTGCTCAGCCAACACGGGATGCACGGCATGCCAGGGCCGTTCCCAAGTGTAAAGGCGTCCCTTTCCTGGAACCTGAGCCCATGCGATTTCAAGCGAATGGCAGCGATGACAAATCCATTCGGGCCCCCATTGCCAGCTCGCACAAGCCGTGCAGCGTTGCAGCCAAATTTCACCTCGGCGCAGTCCGTCCCAGCAGGGCCGATTCAATCCATCCGCTGCGACAAGCGGACATCGCAATCCTCGCGGGAGATACGAAATTTCCGTCAAAGCACCACCTCCGAGCCGAGAATACGCGGCGCGACGGTCGTGAAGTGGCTGCTTGCGTAAAGAGGAGCGTTGTGCACGGCTGCGGCTGCCCGATGATGCGCCCCGGCGGCGACGGCTAGAAGATAAGCAGGACCCTTCTGATGATGCTTGGCGCGATCGGCTGCCACCAGCACCACGGCCGCGGCACCATCGCTCTCGAGACAACAATCGAAGAGACGAAAGGCTCGACGATCCAGCGCGATGCATCGTAGGTCGCCGCATCGAGCGGACGGCCATACATGATCGCGAGCTGATTGGCCTGCGCGTGGTGATAGGACGCCATGGCAATAGCGCGGAGGGCGCAGCGGTCGATCCGATGCTCATGCATGAAGCGCATGACCTTCATGGCGAAAGCCTGCGCCGGCGACATGACGCCGTAAGGCGCGAGGTAAGCGGGTTCGCCGCTCACCATCTGGACCTGACTCCCCTGACCGAAGCGCCGCTGCTAGCCTTGCGCCAGCGCACGGAACACCACAACGCAATCCGCCACGTAGGCTGCTATCGCGGCCGCGGCGTTGCCGACGGCGGCGGCCGCGCCGCCGCCGCCCCACTGCATGTTCGCAAAGCGCAGCTCGTTGATTCCTAGTGCAGCCGCGAGACGCGACGGCGCGTTGCGGTCGTCGCTGTTAGAAGCGGGCTCTTCGTGAATTCGAGTGGGTAAGAACGCGCTCGTGATGTGCTTTCCAGGGCTATTTTTGTAGGCTTTGGTGCTTGTTGAGCGCTCCGGAGAATTTGGCATGATGACCGGATGGGCAAAACACGCAAACGTCGGCGCCTGGTCGACGCATATGTCTTTTCGGGCTTTCGTCCTCGAGCACTGGTGCAGGGCATATTCGGTGACCCGCAGGCCCGGCTGGTCAGTCTGGTTCGGCGGGGGAAAAAACGGTCTGCGGCGTGCGCGGCACGGCGCACCGGGGCTGGTACGATCGGCGTGTGCGGCGGGTGCGCGATCTGCCTTGTGGGCAGTATCGGATTTACCTGGAGCTGGAAGTTCGGCGCCTGTACTGCCGTCGCTGTTGTGCGGTGAAGCGCGAGCGGCTGGAGTTTCTGCTCGAAAACGCGCTGCATACGCGGCGATTTGCACGCTACGTGGGCAGGCGCTGTCGCAGCAGCACGATCAAGGATGTGGCCAGCGAGCTGCACCTGGACTGGCAAACGGTCAAGCGGCTGGAGAAGGCCTATATGCGCGAGCAGATCGAGCGCAGTGGCAAGCCGCGGCCGAACATCATCGGCATCGACGAGGTCTCGGTGCACGAGGGTCACGATTACCGCATCGTGGTCAGCGACCTGGAACGACACCGGCCGATCTGGTTTGGCGGTGCCGACCGCAGCGAGCCCAGCATGGATGAGTTCTACAGCTTTCTGGGAGAAAAGAAGGCCAAACGCATTCGTCTGGCGGTGATGGACATGTGGAAACCGTTTCGCAACTCCACCCACCGCAACGCGCCGCAGGCGGCAGTGCTGTTCGACAAGTTCCACATCCTGCGACATCTGAGCGAGGCACTGGATACGGTGCGCAAGCGAGAATACGCCCGCCTGAGCGCTGGCAAGCGCAAGTTCATCAAGGGTCAGAAATATGCGCTGCTCTCGCACCCGCAGAACCTTAGCGGCGAAGCGCGCAAGAACCTGAGGTTGCTGCTGGCCGCCAACAAGCGACTCAATACCGCTTACGTGCTCAAGGAGTCCTTCGGGCAACTCTGGGACTACAACCGCGAGGCCTGGGCGAGGAAGTTCTTCGAGAACTGGCGCGCGAGCCTGAAATGGCAACGCCTCAAGCCCTACCAGAAGTTCGCCGAGATGATCGATCGGCACTGGGATGGTATCGCCGCCTACTGCAAGCCTGAAAACAAGGTCGCCCTCGGCTTCGTTGAGGGATTGAATAACAAGATCCGCGTCATCCAACGTCGCGCCTACGGTCTGCAAGACGAGGAATACCTCAAGCTCAAAGTTCTCACTTGTACCTTGCCGGCTCATTGATAAAAAAATGAGCAACTTTTACCCACACGTTTTCACGAAGACCCAAGAAGCGAAGCCATCGATATCCCGCGGATCGATACCTGCGTCCTCGCCCGCCGCTAAGGAGACTCTGAAGAAGTTGTCGACGCGACGAGGGTTGTGTGATTCATAGGGATCAGTGTGCGGAAGCATATTGGGTGGCTCGATGAAGCAGGCGACGCTGGCGGCGGTTGGGTTCGAGCGGTACGGGAAGACGACACGCCGAGCTGTTTTTCTCGCTGAGATGGATCAGGTGGTGCCATGGTCAGCGCTGTGCGCGCTGGTCGAGCCGGTTTACCCGAAGCCGGGCAATGGTCGGCCGCCGGTGGGCGTCGAGCGAATGCTGCGCATCTATTTTCTGCAGCAGTGGTTCAACCTGTCGGACCCGGCGGTGGAGGAAGCGCTTTACAATTCGCTGGCGATGCGCGGATTTGTCGGCATCGACCTGGGCCGCGAGCCGGTTCCGGACGAGACCACGGTGTGCCGCTTCCGGCATGTCATCGAGCGTCACGACTTGGGCAGCCGCCTGTTCGAGGAGGTGCATCGGCATCTTGAAGCCAAGGGGCTCAAGCTGTCGAAGGGCACGATCGTGGACGCGACCATCATCGCCGCGCCATCCTCGACCAAGAATGCAGAGAAGGCGCGCGATCCCGACATGCACCAGACCAAGAAGGGAAACCAGTGGTATTTCGGCATGAAGGCGCATGTCGGCATCGACAGCCGAAGCAAGATCATCCACGCCGTGGTCGCGACCGCCGCGAATGTCGCCGATAGCGAAATATTGCCGGACCTGATGCACGGCGAGGAGACGCGCGTTTGGGGCGATCAGGCGTACCGCGGCCAGACCGACGTGATCAAGGCGCATGCGCCCAACGCGAAAGACTTCACCAACCGCCGCTACCGCCATCGCGGTATCGTGGACGAGATCGAACGGGCCAAGAACCGCACCAAGTCGAAGGTCCGGTCCAAGGTCGAGCATAGTATCGGCGTCATCAAGCGGGTCTTCGGCTTCGCCAAAGTTCGCTATCGTGGCCTGGACAAGAATGCCAACCGCCTCTTCGTGACCTGCGCGCTGGCCAACCTCTTCCTCGCCCGGCGACACTTGTTGCGGTGGCAAGGCGCGTAGCGCGCCCACAATCCGGCTATGCACCCTTGCCACACAGACAAACGTAAAGCCACTCGCCGAGCCGCGCCGACATCGTTTCAAACCAAAACGGCCGCTCGCGTGGCTTCATTAAGTCGAGCTACTTATTCAGACTTTCCCTAAGATTGCGTTCAGACAGAGTTTGAACTCGGGATCCAGCGCGCTTTCATGCTTGTAATAGCGGGTCTCGCCGATCCCGACGATCGCGGCCCGGCCCCGGAGTGTCCGTTCAAGCGCTACGGTCGTTGGAGACCACGGCAGCGTCGCCTAGCTTGCCTCAGCAAGCTTGTCCTGCGTCTTCGTCACGAAATCGCCCGCGTCGTGGCGTTCATGCAATTGCGACGATGGCTCACCGAAAGTGCGATTGACCATTCGCCCGCGCTGCACAGCAGGTCGTTCGAGCAGCAATTCCGCCCAGCGTCGGACGTTTCTGTAATCAGCAACACCCAGGAATTCGCTAGCGCCGTAGAGCCAACCTTTCACCAATCCACCGTACCACGGGAAAATAGCAATATCGGCGATCGAGTAGGTGTCGCCGGAAATAAATGCGCTTTCGCCCAGACGTCTTTCCAGAACATCAAGCTGACGCTTCACCTCCATGGCGAAGCGGTCGATAGCGTATTCGATCTTTGTCGGTGCATAGGTATAAAAATGACCAAAACCGCCACCGAGGTAGGGTGCGCTGCCGACCTGCCAAAATAGCCACGAAAGGCATTCGGCACGTGCGGCCCTCTCCGTCGGCAGAAAGGCCCGATATTTCTCGGCCAGATAGACGAGGATTGCTCCGGATTCGAACACCCGAACCGGCGTGGGACCACTGCGATCGACAAGTGCGGGAATTTTGGAATTGGGATTTACCGCCACGAAGCCGCTACCAAACTGGTCGCCGTCACCGATCTTGACGAGCCAAGCATCATATTCCGCATCCTGATGTCCAAGCACGAGAAGCTCTTCGAGCATGATTGTTATTTTTTGACCGTTCGGCGTGCCGAGTGAATAGAGTTGAAGCGGATGGTTGCCGATCGGCAGCTCTTTTTCGTGCGTCGCGCCGGCGATTGGCCGGTTGGTACTTGCGAACTGGCCGCCGTTTGGTTTGTTCCACACCCAAATTCTGGGTGGCGTATATGTCGACATATCAGCCATGCTTGGCCTTTAGCGAATTCTCCCGAGCAGTCAGGACGCAAGGGGATAGTTCGAGGGGAAGAGGGCCCGCTTTGTTTCTTCATCGTTGATTTTCTTGAAGTCGTGATTCTTTCCGACCGCCCGCGCGCGGGCAACCGCGGGCCGGGCGTCGACGACGTGAAAAAGGCGCTTTAGCCTCGATTTCTCAAACACGAGAAGTGCATCGGGGCTGAGACTTCGAGAGAATCGTTGTGCTGCAATGATTTCTCTCTGGTCCAAGGATCGCCCCGATGCCAACAGAGTGTACTGCGAAGCTGTTCGAGTTTGAAGCGGTCGAGGGGCGTCGTGTGGTTGCGGGTTTCGATGGCGGCGACATCACCTCGAACGCTGGTGCGCTGCTCCTGGGGCAAGTCGATCGCGGCATCGAGCTGGTGCAACGGTTTGCGCAGTGCTTCACCGACCGGCGTGATGCTCGTTATGTCGAGCATCGGGTCGAGACGTTGGTGGGCCAGCGCATCTTCGGCTTGGTGCTGGGCTACGAGGACCTCAACGATCACGACGAGCTGCGGAAGGACCCGATCTTTGCGGTGCTGGCCGGCAAGCTGCATCCGGTGCTGCGGTCGGATTGCGAGGCTCTGGCCGGCAAGAGCACGCTCAATCGTCTCGAGCATACGGCGAAGCGGCATGGGGCGAAGTATCACAAGATCGATTGCGACGGGGCGCGGGTTGATGCCTTGCTGGTCGATCTGTTTCTCGAGGCGCATGAGCATGCGCCGCGTGAGATCGTACTCGATCTCGACAATACCGACATTACGCTCTACGGCGGGCAGGACGGCCGCTTCTTCCACGGCTACTACGACGAATACTGTTATCTGCCGCTCTATGTTTTCTGCGGCCGGCACTTGCTGCTGGCGCGGCAGCGGCGGGCGAACGTCGCCGGCAGCGACGGCGCGATCGAAGAGGTGGCGCGCATAGTCGCGCAGATCCGTCAGAAATGGCGCGAAGGTGCACATCATCCTGCGCGCCGACAGCGGCTTCTCCAATGATGAGCTGATGGGGTGGTGCGAGACCAATCGCGTCGATTACGTGTTCGGCCTGGCGCGCAATCGCCGGCTGGAGGCGGCCCTGGTGGCCGAGCTCGCCGAGGCCAAGCGCTTGTGCCTGGCCTCGGGCAAGTCGGCGCGGGTGTTCCGCGATTTCCGATATCGCACGATCGACAGCTGGAGCCGGGCGCGGCGCGTCATCGGCAAGGCCGAGCATACGCCGGACGGCGCCAATCCGCGCTTCGTCGTCACCTCACTCAAACCCACCCGAACCGGCTTCGATGCGCGCACTCTCTACGAGGATCTCTACTGTGCCCGCGGCGAGGCCGAGAACCGCATCGGCGAGCAATTCGAGTTGTTTGCCGATCGCGCCTCTTCCGCGACGATGGCTGCCAATCAGCTGCGCCTGTCGTTCTCGGCCATGGCGTACGTACTCGTCGACACCTTGCGCCGCGTCGGCCTGCGCCATACCCAGTTCGCCGATGCCGCGGTACACGACCATCCGCCTCAAGCTCCTGAAGCTCGGCGCCCAGGTGCGCACCAGCGTGCGCCGCATCCACTTCGCCCTCGCCTCGGGGTGCCCCAACAAGGTCGAGTTCGAGCTCGCTTATCTCTATCTGCGGCGTGCCTTCAGCTCCGCCTGAACGGAACGCGGCGCCAAACCCCCAACACCGTTTCTCTGAGCGCTGACGCGCGTTCGGACCGAACTCGCATCGCGGGAGCGACACAACAACACAACTCGTATTACGCGAACCGCAAATGACAGCGTTCCAACACCCCCGCGCAAAGCCATCCCAACTTCCAAAAACAGCCGCCGACGGGCCCGATACAGACCAAAAACTAGCCGCGTTTGAGAAATCCAGGTTAGATGAGGATATGGTGCAAGGGAATCCTCGGTCCCTTTCAGAACACGCGAGGCCCGGTCAAGCCAGCCCCACGCCGATATGTCTGCGATCGTGTAGTCGTCGCCGACAATGAAATTGCGACCGGCAAGATGATCATTGAGCACCTGGTAGTGTCTCTCGGCTTCACGACGATACCGGTTTACCGCATAACCGAGCCCCTCGGGCGCCGCGAATTGAAAATGGACGGCTTGCCCGGAAAATGGCCCCAGACCCGACGCAATGAAGAGAAGCCAAGAAAGCAACTCCGGCCGATCGCCTGGCTTCCCAAGAAATTTGCCGGTCTTCTCCGCAAGATAAATCAGGATCGCCGTCGAGTCGAAAACCCGCGCTTCCTTGCCGTCAGGTCCTTCGGTGTCGACGATTGCCGGCACTTTTCCGTTGGGATTAATGGCCCGAAACCAGGGTAGGTGCTGTTCGCCCTTACTCGTATCAACCGGAACCATTTCATGGGCAAGCCCGGCTTCCTCGAGAAAAAGCGCGACCTTTGCGGGGTTGGGCGTCGGATGAAAATAGAACCGGATCATGCTACTCCTTCGCCAATGGATCGATTTTTATTTTGATTTGCTCATTCTAGAATGGCCGATCCGTCTTGCAATGGCAAGATATGTTTCTTTCAGCTTGACGCGGACCGCGCAAGAGCCTGTTCGCGGTGCCCCATCACTGTTTGAGCAGCCGTGCGCCGAGAAAATAGCCTGCGCCCGCGACCGCCAGGATCGCGATTGGGTACCACGTCATCACGAATAGGGGACTGTCGTCCGTGCAATTCGCTGCATAGAAAGTTGCGGCGATCCCGCTTGCCGCAAGGCCGGCTATCGCGCCAGTCAGCCCTGGAAATGACGGCGCCGCTTGACATAAGGCAACAAGAAAGGCGGCGAGAACGCCCAACATGTCCTCCAACGGACCATGCGAACGCCCGTCGAGGCAAACCGCCATGCTGGATGATTGTTTCTCCCAACAGCTCGGCGAGAATTTTGCGCATTCGGGTTAACCGACCCGACGCGCGCCGCGCCCGCCGATATCGTGGCCTCGCGCGGAAAGACCGCGATAAAGCGCTACAACGTCCATCGTAACAACGTCACGGTCAGTCTCATCGACGCGCTGCCGCAATCTATCCCGCCAATCAACGGATCACCGGCATCGCGTTTTTTAGGGCCATGACCCGCTGTCACGTTCGCGCTACGCCACCGACATCGCCATTGCTGTTGGAGTATGGTCGTCAATTCCCCACATTCATCGAAGGATACCCGCATGCCTGGCTCGACGCTTACCACGCCGCTAACGCGGCGCCGCTTCGTGCTGACGATCTGATGGACGTTCTGCCGAACGAACTTACCGGCCTCGTTTTCACGCCCCACCCGAGCACGCGCATCGTGCGATCGGCTTATCCAGCAGTGGCGATCTTCGCGGCAAACCGGATCGATGGCCCCGTTATTCCGGTGCGATCGAGCGATGCCAAGGACGGGCTCGTTACGCGTCCCGAAGGCGATGTGACGGTCAGGCTGCTGCCAAAAGGGAGGAGCCGCGTTTCTGACACGGTTGGTCACAGGGGTTCCTTCAGGTGTCGCGGCGTCGGCGGCTTTCGCCCAGGCGCCATCGTTCAACTTGGCGGCATACATCACCGGGATGATCGAGGCCGGCGCCTTCGTCGCCGTGCACATGGAGGCACCATCATGATACCGATGCCGCGGGCGACAGACGGTGGAATCGTTCGCTTGCTGACCGGCACCGTGGCGGAGGCGGTTCGCATCGTGCGTTGGATTGCGAGGCTGTTCTTGGCGCAACTCGCCCTTCGGCTCGCTCTGGCCGTACCATTTTGGAAATCGGGTATCCGCAAATGGGATGGGTTTTTGCGGCTGAACGAAACCGCGATCACGCTCTTCACCGACGAGTTCAAGTTGCTCCTTCCGAGAGGCCCCTATGACTACCCGGCCCCGGCCATTATGGCTTTCCTTTCCGGCTGCGGTGAAATCGTCTTTCCGGTTCTCCTCGTGGTCGGTTTGGGGTCTCGCTTCGCTGCGACTGGTCTGCTTCTTATGACGTACATCGTCGAGCTGACGATCCCGGAAGGTTGGCCAATTCATATTACGTGGGCGGCCATGGCACTCGCGATCATGGCCTGGGGACCTGGCAAAGTCTCAGTCGCTGAGGCTCTGGGCCGCCTACTCATAACACCCCAAGGGCGGTCGGAGCACGCCGGCTAAGGGGGGAGCAAGGGAATGGCTCGGCGCCTTAAATGCAAATGTGGATTGTTCAGGCGGCATAATGCGACCCGCTATCGGCAGGACGACGCACATTGAATAGCCAGGCCGGCTGGGTTCCACCCTCAAGGACCGTTATGGCTTCCATTCGAGAAGCTTTGCGTCGCTGGCAGTCGAAAAAGCCGCGCAGTCGCTTCGAGATCTTCTTCTCTCCATTCGCCGCCGACCCCTTTTACCGTCCATTTCAGGATGGCCCACAGATCGCAATCGAGCGCGCTGTCGTCCAAAGGTTCAAGGGCCTCGACCACGGCATGGATTTCAAGTCCCGCCGGAAACGGTTCTCCACTCCGCCCGATGAAAACGAAGGCGAACACCATCCCGGAGGGCGCCCGCACATAACCCGCTTCGGCGAGACCAACGCTGTCAAGGGCGAACGTGCGAATAAAAAAAGCACGAAATTCGTCGTAGTGATGTAGGCGGTCTTCGGTTAAGGCCAACGACAAGCGCTTCCCCGTGAGGTCAGGCTTCCCCACGACGGTGATCGGGCTCATATCCGGCTCGCTTTCTGATCGAGGCGATCGAGGAAAGAAATAATCAGCGATGCGATCTCGGGACTGGAATCTTCCTGGAGAAAATGACGACCGGTGACTAGGTGAGGACCTTCCGCATGTCGCAGCAAGGCCTTGAATCTCGTTGCAAAGGTATCGGCGTCGAACACGTCGTCTTGTTCGCCCCAAATGATAAGGGAAGGAAGTGGTGCGGCAGCAAGCGCGCGCTCCAACCATGAAAACCGCTGAAGTGCCCGAGCGCTGTCGTCCAGCGGAATCCAGCGAGGCCACACCCAGGTCAATAAACGCGCCTCCATATCGGGAAGCGCTGCCTCGTAAGCGGGTTGCGCTTCGCGCCGGAATCGCTCTCGGTCGACCACGGATAGGTAAATTCCCCGACGTGCAAGCGCGTTGTGTCGCCCCAGCAAGTAGGGACCGACCAAGGGGGCGTGCATCATTCGCCACGGGAAGAGGCGCGTATGAAATTCCGCCGGGGGAAGCGGCCAAGCCCACGTGCTCATGACAACAAGAGCGGCCACGCGTTCGGGATTGCTCATGGCGAACGAGAGTCCCGTCGGCCCGCCCCAATCGTGGCAAACCAAGGTAATGTGGCTCAGGTTGAGCTGGCGAATCAGTGACGTCAGATCAGCCGTGTGACCGTCGAGAGTGTGAGCCGATTTGCGTGTTGGCTTTTCGGAAAGGCCAAATCCGATCATGTCTGGAACGACGACCCGCCACCCGGACGCCACTAGCGGGCCGATCATGTCGCGATATAAAAATCCCCATGTAGGATTGCCATGCAGCAAGATGACCGGGTGTCCTTGTCCTTCGTCGACATAGTGCATCCGCCAACCATTTACCCGCATGTAGTGCGGCCGATATGGCCACTGGCTCTGCAAAAGGGCGGGAAGGCCAGGTTCCGTATCCATCATAATGAGCTCCTGAAATGGTGCCTTACGGTCCGCTACCACGTCCATGCCGCACCACGCCGTCGTCCCCATTAGTGGTTTCGTGGCCGGCGCAACTCAGGTTGCCGCTTATCTTCTCCGAAAGTGAACCGTCCATAGCCACCTCGAATCCAAGCATTCGATTTGCCCTGGCGTAGCGGCTTGGCGGCGAGCAGCGCGCCACCGACAACGACCCCGATCGCAGCACATTCGAAGAGCGGAGGAATTTCATGAGATTCGGAACCGCGAGCAAGGCGGCGACCGCGGGAAGAAAGGCGATGATCGCGGTTGCCGCGGCCCGAGCCCAATCTCGAGACCGCCCGGTTGAATGCGATAAGGGCAACGCACCTCGTCATAATGCCCTGATAGATCGCCTGGAAAGCGATCGCAGCGGTGGAGGCCGAAGCGAGGCGGCTGACGCCCAGCACTAGGTAAGCCGGAACAATAAAGAGTGCGGCCGACCAACAGCATATTAAGCGCCGCTTCGATGACCGTCATCTGACTCTGCCAAAAAAGCAGCGTATAAAGTGCCCACATCGCCGTTCCTAGTCCCAATGGAATTCAGTGTCTGCGAACCACCGCTGATGATCATCAGGATTAGCCCGACGACGATCGCGCAATAACCGCCAGCCCGGCCAATCCCGGGGCGCTCCATCAAGAAAGTCCACGCCATCAATCCCGCAAAAACCGGCATGAGAGTGGGTGCAAGCGATGCTGAAACAGCTGCTGAGTTGAGTTGCAGACCCAGCGCACGAGGAGGACGAACGGAACGACCCGCAGCACAGAAAAAATGAGGCCTTGCCACCAGGCATTAACTGATAGCCGAGATCGGTGTCGTAACAGCGCGGGCAAACGCAGTGCGGCCCCGATACCGAACCGATGCGCGGCGATATCCCAAATGCGAAGCTCGTGAGTTACACTGAATCGCGTTACGACAAACCAGCCGGAAAAATATACGAACGATAATGTTGCGCATGCGAATTTGGCGAACTGTCGCCTCAAGGAGCGTAAGTGTGGCGGCCTTTCATCTTCCACTTGGGTAACTCGCGTATCTTCCGCCATGAAAACCGACCGACCTTTTGGCTTATTTGCGTTATAGTACGCATATTCGAAAAAATGACATGCTTGGCGGGTTGGGGCCAAGGTCCAAGCACCTTTTGATCGGACAGCGAAATGGCAAGACCGAGAGAATTTGACCAGGAGGCCGTGCTCGATGCAGCGACGGAGTGCTTTTGGCGCCGCGGCTACGAAGCCACGTCTGTCAAAGATCTCATCGCGCACACAGGCATTACCGCGGCTAGTCTCTACAATGCGTTTGGCAATAAGCGCGCACTGTTCCAAACGGCACTCGACTACTACGTCGAAAAGAGCGTCAGTGAGCGGATAAAGCGCTATGAGGGACTGGCCCCGCGCGATGCCATTAAAGGCTTTTTCGACGAGATCATCAGTCGGTCGTTGAAGGATCGCGATCATAAAGGCTGTATGTTGGTGAACTCGGCCCTCGAAGTGGCGCCGCACGACGCCGAATTTCAAACGATCATCGCAAGCGTGCTCAACCGTCTCGAACGGTTTTTTCTCGAATGTATTAGGAAAGGCCAGGCGGACGGTTCGGTAAACCGGTCGATTCCGGCGAAGAATCTCGCCCATCACTTTCTTGGGGTGCTGATGGGCGTGCGGGTTTTGGCGCGCGTGAAACCGCAGCGTGCGATCCTAAAGGGTGTTGTCATGCCGGCGCTAGCGCTGCTCGAGCACGCAAAGCATGACCAGAAGGGGCCGCGGTAGGTGCGCATGATCGCGCTAGCTAGCGATAGTTCTTCGCCATATTGTCGCTGCGCTATTTTCCGCACTTTCTTGAGGTGCTGATCGGCGTGCGAGTTTTGGCGCGCGTGAAACCGGAGCGGGCGATCCTAAAGGGTGTTGTCATGCCCGCGCTAGCCTGACGTATTCACCGCGGTAGCTGGATTTTCTGCGCCGGCCGAGTTTTTTGAAGGGCGACGCGGTGATCCGTTGCGTCGGTTACGACGCGGGTATCGATGCCGATCGTGTCGTGGTTGAACGTTGCAGGATGGGCTCGGTGGGGCGACAGCGCCCCGGGGTTTAAGGCCCCGCGGCGGCGAAGCGGCGGGCGAGCAAATAGAAAGATTGCGGCGTCGGCGCAGGCGGTCGGCAACCAGATGCGGATGTGCGCGGCGCCCTCGACGACGCGGGCCGCGATTTTGATCACGCGAAGCCGCAACGTCGTGAACTCTGCGGTTTTCCAGGACGAGCGTCTAGGTGCGGCGGCGCGCAGGGTGTGCAGCAGCTTGTAGTCATCGAGATGGTGAAGAACAGAGCCTCAATTTAGGTAATGCAACCTGCTGCCAGCGCGGGCAGGGCGAAGTGCCGGCTTGGTGTAACGTTATCGATCCAGCCACTCAGCAAGGGCATGGCCGATCGTGACCTTACGCACCACCTGGCTGGGACTTCCAATAGCCATCGATCGTGGCGAGTGCCTGGCGAGACAGCGCCGGCGAAGTCAGACGCAGATGCGCCATACGCGCGCCTTCCGCCGTGCTGAGCGCAACCAGCCGGGCGTTCGCCTCGGCGATCAGTCCGCGTGATTGCAGCGGCGCAAACGCACCGTGGATCCGCGCAAGAAGCGCCGGCCAATGCGCCAGGTGGCGCCAAAGCGTCACGATCCCCGCATCGACACCAGACGAACCGAACGCCTTCACATGCCGGATCATGTCCCAGGTATCCGTTCCGATCGCCTCGCGCGGCAACAGAGGTGGCGGCGGCGACCAGTTTGGTAGGGATGCCACCACACCGGCGGCCGGCGCTGTGGTCGCGCCCGTCGCCGACGGCGCGATCAAGGCGGCCAGTGCCATCAGGTTCAGGCCGTTCGAGCGATTGTAAGCAGCAATGACAGCGCGCGCCGCGATGATGTCGCTTTCCATCAGTTCCACGCAGGCAAATGCGGTGGGCCCAACAATTCCGGACGAGGCAGGCCGACCGTTGCGACACTGCGCATCAGCGCGCGCTCAGGCTCGCCGCTTTCGTAGATCGGCCCCGCGGCGGCCCAAGCCAGGCGCAGGCCATCATCCATGCCCGCCAGCCCCCGCCAGATGGAGGTGACCAGAGGGATGCACATGGTCTGGCGAATCTCGGCAAACAAAGCGGCGGTTTCCCCAACGGCCTTCGCCTCATCGATTGCCGTTACAGGATCGTATGCGAAGTCTGCCGTCATGCGCCGAGCATTTCCGCGAGCTCAGGAAAGCTTGCGACGACAAGATCGTGCTGTGGATGAGCCTCCGGATCAGGCGGCCCGTCCGCGCCCCATTCGTCGGGCCGGCGCACGAAGGCCGTCCGGTAGCCGCAGGCCTTCGCGGCGTAGAGATCGAAATTATGGCAAGCCACCATGCAACATTCGCTCGGATCCAGTTGAAGAAACTTCGCACAGGTCTTGTAGGCTTCAGGCAGGACCTTGTATTTGCCGATTGCCTCGCAGGAGATGACGGCGTCCCAGGAAATTCCGTTTTGCCTGGCTGTATCCATGACGATGCGGAAGCTCAGCAGTGTGAAAGAAACGCAGATGAACTTGCCGCGTAGCCGCGCGAGTGAATCGGGAAAGTCCGGCCAGCATTTCAGGCCATGGATCGTATCCCACCACAAGGTGCGCCGTTCTCCCTCACTGAAGACGTCCAGCTCGTTGTCGGCAAGCACCCGATCGAGCGCGTCGCGATGCGCGTCGTCGAACGTCATCGTGGCCGGCGCGTGCTCGCCATGGTTCACGATCAGTTTGAGGGAACGACGGCGGAATTCGTTCGCTAGCTTCGCCCAGTCGCGCTCCACACCGTGCCGCGCACCAACCACGGCCAACGCCGTCCGCATACCCGTATGCCAGTCAAGAATAGTGCCGCCGGTATCGAAACAAAGCGCCTTGATATTGCTCATGCACATTATGTCGCTCCTCCCTGCGTAAATGCGTCGCGTGCGGGTGATGGTTCCATCGGCGCACCAGACAGTTTCAAGTGATATCGTCTTGGCCATTCCAACCGGATGGGTCATCCCGCCGCCGGAATGCGATACAACCGGCCGGTCGCATGAAGGTCCTCCACCGTCCACGGCGCGCCTACGCCGCCGATCGTCCAGCCAAGGAGCGCCCACAAATCCTTATCGACCACTGCATCGTCGAGCGGTTCCAGCGCCTCGACGATCGCGTGGATCTCCAGCCCCGACGGAAACGGCTCGCCGCTCCGCGAACACCAGCGCGTAGACCATCCCGGATAGCGCGCGGAGGAAACCCGGTTCGGACAGTCCCACCCGATCGAGATCAAAGGTAAACTTAGCAAAATGAAAACGGCAGCGATCGACTTTCTTACATTGAACATGTCACCCCCCACGAGACTTGCATGGCAGGTTGCGCCTCGTGCAGGCGTGGAATTTTGTTACAGTTCGACCGCACACAATCCCCGGTTTAGGACAGAAAGAGCACTCGCGGTCCACTAGACGCCACGGAAGTACCCGTGGACCCCATCCTCGTCGAACTCCCTCGGTCTCACCATTTCGTCATCTACCCGTTGACACGGCATCCATGTTCGTTGTTGCGTTTAAGAACAACCATACTAGAATGCAAGGCATGTGTGGTCAGATGGTTAATCCGACATCTCGATGCGCCGCGAGGATGTGGACTCGGGGTAGCAAGAGTCTGAGACACGACGTCAAACGAATGCACTGCCGGCAGAGCGCCTCCACGTCAAAGAGCTGCGTACCAACTTTGTGCTCGAAAGTGCGATCGGCCTCGGCGATCGGGCTCCGGACCTCCACCTGTCTGATCCGAAGGACAGAACGGTCTTGCTGCGCGACCTGCTGCAAGCGGGGGGGGGCCGTCGTGACCTTCTATCGCGGGGGTTGGTGTCCCTATTGCAACATTCAGCTCCGTGCGTACCAAGCGATTCTTCCGGAGATTTCCTGTTTGGCGTTAGGCTGGTCGGAATCTCGCCGCAGTTGCCCGACGGTTCTCTCTCGACCACCGAGATGAGCGCGTTGACTTTCGATGTCCTGAGCGATGTCGGCAACGAAGTAGCCCGCCGATTTGGGCTTGTCTGGTCGCTGCCGGAGGAGCTGCGCGCGGCACTGCGCTCCAACGGCAAGGCGCTGCCGGGCATCAACGACGACGAGAGCTGGGAACTGCCAGTGCCGGCAACATATGCCATCGCCCCCGACGGCCGCGTCGCGATTGCGGCCATTGAGGTCGACTACCACAAACGCCTGGAGCCCGACGCCATCCTGGCGGCACTCGGCACGCCGAACGTCGTGAAGGTCACCGTCATGCTGGAGGAATTGCTGGCCCTCAGCCATGCCGGTGCCGAGTATGACGCTTGCGATCGCTTCGCCATGGAGGTCAAGCGCCAGCTCGACGTGCTGGACCGCCTCTTCGCCGAATGCGAGTACCTCGTCGGTTCCGACTACACGATCGCCGACATGGCGGTCTTCCCGTGGTACGGCGGGCGGATCAAAGGCTGGCAGTACAGGGCAGCAGAATTCCTGTCCGTCCTAGGAGTACAAGAACGTGCAGCGCTGGGCCGAGGCCATCTTCGCGCGCGGCTGACCGTAAAACGCGGCCGCAAGGTCAACCGCATGAGCGGTGATCCCTCAGAGCAATTGCGCGAGCGCCATGACGCCAGTGACTTCGGCACTTTCTCGGCATGAAGCCGGTGCACGAAGATGCAGTCAAAAGATCATTCAGCACTCTGAGTGAGAACATCCCGAACGGAAGGCCATTTCGAATTTCAGGAAAGATACCATGACCAGTGTTTCGCTCTACGTTGAACTCAAAGCAAAGCCAGGCAAGGAAGAAGAGGTTGCCGCTTTCCTGGCGAGCGCTCAAAGCTTGGTGGCGGCCGAGCCCGGCACGGTCGCTTGGTTTGCTGCGCGTTACGACAAGGACACCTTCGCGATCTTCGACGCCTTCAATAACGAGGTGGCCCGCGAGGCACATCTCGCCGGCCAGGTCGCCGCAGCCCTCATGGCGCATGCCGACGAACTCCTCGCCACAGCACCTCAAATCCGCAAGGCGGACGTACTCGCGGATAAGCTTTCGTCGTGAACGTCGAATAACTCGGCTGCGGCGGTCGTATCGAGGTCCAAGACTGGGAGGGCGCGATCGATTTCTCGGTCACGCACCGTCCCGAGCTGAGGCTCTGTTGCAGCTTTTCGCCCGTAAGCGGGCTAGGTAGAAGTCGTGCCATGAGGAGACAGCGACAAGCGGTTCAGGTGCGGCAGGATCAATCCTTCAAGGGCGGCAGTTCGCTGCCGAGGTGAACCTTTGGGCGGTCCGGCGGTATCTGAGGTTTCCCGTCAGTTACCGCGATCTCGAACTCATGTTGCTGGAACGCGGCGTTGAGGTGGACTCCATAACCATCTTTCGCTGGATCCAGGCTTATGCGGCCGAACTGGAGAAGCTGATTCGCCGCCACCTGCACATGAGCAATGGCTCATGGCGAGTGGATGATACGTAAACGACGGTCACAGGCCCGGTGGATGTATCTATATCGCGCCATCGCGACACTGCGGCAGCGAAGGCGGTTCTTACGCAAGGCGTTGATGCAGCCGCACACGGTAAACCAGCAAACGGCTGGCTTGTTCGGAGTTATACCAAAACTCCCTCACGGTGACTCATTGAGGGGTTCCCCGACGCGGCGGCGAGCCGCGAGCTGCGGGCGATGGGTTACCGCAAGCTATCGGCACGTCGGCGCCACCATGAACAGGCGGAAGGAGCCATCGAGACTTTTAAAAAAACTGGTCTGCGACAGTGGCGACGATAGCGCGTCAGCGCGGCCTTGATCGCAACAACATAGAGGTGTGGTTCGCTAATGAGGCCAGGATCGGTCAGAAGAACAAGATCACCCGCCGCTGGGCCCGACGCGGCAGCCGTCCATCGGCTCCCTCAGATCAGCACACCGTGTCGACCTCAACCCTCAGGAGAATGTCTGGCATCCGCGACAACTGGCTCTCCATCCGCGTGTTCGACAACATCCATGCTCTCATCGATCACTGCTCCGAAGCATGGGACAAGCGTAAGCGGTGTTTTTACCCCACCTTCACCGCCGCGAGCTGAAGAGCGAATTTGTGAGCCGCTGGAACGAGTGGGTTGGACACGTGTCGGACACTGGGCTTTTGCACATATCTAAGCCGGAGCCGCCGGAACCGGTGCGTCGGTTGGAAGTATTTACCGGGTCTGGACGCCGCCGCCAGTGGACCGCGGAGCAGAAGGCACGGATCGTGGCTGAGAGCTGTGAGGGCGGCGCACAGGTTTCGGCTGTGGCACGGCGGCATGGCTTAACGCCCCAACAGTTGTTTTGTTGGCGCCGCCTGGCGCGGCGGGCCGCCGACGATGGGGCCGATGCGAGCGCTGCTGTAGCATTTGCACCGGTACTGGTGGAGCCGGCAGCACGGAGCTCGAATACGCCGATCCGCGGCGGCAGCGCCGCGATAATCGAGATCGTGATTGGGGCGGCCACGGTGCGGGTCGCGCGGGGGATTGACGGCGCGACGCTGACGACCGTGTTGCGCGCCGTGAAGGCAGCGACATGATTGCGGTTCCAGCCGGCGTGCGGGTGCTGGTTGCGACGAAGCCGGTGGACTTTCGGCGGGGAGCCGACAGTCTTGCCGCCCTTGTGAGCGAACAGCTCCAACTCGATCCGTTCTCCGGAGTAATCATCATCTTCCGCTCGAAGCGCGCTGATCGTTTGAAAATTTTGGCGTGGGACGGGTCCGGGCTCGTACTTTTCTGGAAGCGTCTCGAGCGAAATGGGTTTCGCTGGCCTCCCATCAGCGATGGCGTAATGCGACTTTCAGCTTCGCAGGTCGCCGCGCTCGTCGACGGGCTCGATTGGTCGCGCCTCCACGCGCGGGATATACCGCGCCCGGAAGCTGTATCGTGAAGCCTGTGACCAATTGAATCAGGCTGCAGATTTTTCGCCCAACCGCGCGCGAATCTGATTTCCATCTTCCGCGTGAGCGCAGATCAGGTTCCCGTCGACATCGCGGTATTGCAAGCACAGCTTGCTGCGATGGTTGCCGAGCGCGACGCCGCCATCGCGGAGCGGGACGAAGCGCGATCGCAGAACGATCGACTTCGGCATCTCCTGCAGCAATTACGGCGCATGCACTTTGGCCCCCGGTCCGAGAAGCTCGATCCGGACCAGCTCGCTCTGGCGTTTGAGGACATCGAGCAGGCCATTGCGGCGAGCGAAGCCGTCGACGACAAAAGGGATAAGGCGGCGGCCCGCATCCGGGCCGATAAGCGCCGCGCCGATCGCGGCGCGCTTCCCGCCCATCTGCCGCGGGTCCATGTGACGATCGAGCCCGAGGACAAAAACTGTTCGTGCTGCCGGTCGCCGATGCATGTCATCGGTGAGGAGAGCTCGCAGCGGCTCGATGTGATCCCGGCGCAGTTCCGGGTGATCGTAACGCACCGTCCCAAATATGCCTGCCGTGCCTGCGAGCAGGCGGTTGTCCAGGCGCCGGCACCCGAACGATTGATCAAGGGCGGGCTGCCGACTGAAGCGATGGTGGCCGCTGTGCTGGTCGCCAAATATGCGTGGCATTCGCCGTTGTACCGGCAAGCCCAGATGCTGGCCAGCCATGGCATCGACATCAAACGATCGGTCTTGGCGTTTTGGGTCGGCTATGCCGCTACCGAGGTCAACCCGCTCTATCTTCGCCTGCGCGAACTGATCCTGACTTCCAGCAAGATCGCGGTCGACGAGACGATCGCGCCGGTGCTCGATCCCGGCCGCGGCCGCGTCAAGAAAGGCTACTTTTGGGCGATCGCCCGCGACGATCGGCCGTGGGGAGGACCCGATCCACCGGCCATCGCTTTTACTTACGCACCCGGCCGTGGCGCGGTCCATGCGCTGAAGCTGCTCGATCGCTATCGCGGTGTGGTGCAATGCGACGGCTATGCCGCCTACAAAAGCATCGCTGCCACGGCGCCTGACGAGGCCATCACGCTGGCTTTTTGCTGGGCGCATTATCTGGAGCAGGATTTTATCTGGAGTGGTCATCGTTAGGGCAGCTTTTGCCGATGATATCGGGGGGTCGAACTTTGGATAAAACAGTGCCAGTCACAGGGACTGGAGGAAGGCAAGAAGGTCGGGCTTTGGCTTCCATGGTTTGGCGTTTGCGGGTTCTATCCCGGAGTGGCGCCAGAATGTCTCCATGGCGTCGCGCTTCATTTGAAGATTGGTGGTGATGTAGCGGCCGGTTGTGCCGACACTGGCGTGACCAAGATAGTCACGGATCACGGTGACGTCAGTTCCGGATTGCAGGAGGGCCACCGCACAGGCATGGCGGAAGACATGCGGTGTGATCTTCTTTTGAGCGAGGGTCGGGCGCTCCTTCGCCGCTGCCAATGCGTATTTGCGCAAAATGTATGCGATGCCATCGCGGGTCAGGGGCTGGTCATGGTGATTGACAAAGACATGCTGCCGGTCACCGCCCATCGTCATACCGCGAAGCCGGTGCAACGCTTCGGCAGTCTCACGCCACAAGGGTAGCAAGCGTTCTTTTCTTGCCTTACCGCGGAGCCGCACCTGCCGCGGTGGGATAAGTTGCAGGTCGGTCCATTGTACCGCCATTGTCTCCGCGACCCGGGAGCCGCAGTTGTAAAGGAACAAAAGCAGGGTGTAATCGCGCCATCCGCCATAGGTTTGCCGATCCGGCTTGGCGATGATGGCGCGCACCTCGTCAGCCTCGAGGTAGGTCGATGGCCGCTGCCGCGCCTTCTTCGACGGGATCGCCAGGACGCGGGAATACTGCATCGAGCGAGCCAAGTCGTTGCGCACGAGATGCTTTAAGAAACTGCGGATGGCGGCGCGGCGGCAGTTTCGCGTCGCCGACGAGTTTGAGCGGCTGGTCTCGATGTAATCGAGAAAGGCGGCGATGGCATCGACATCAAGGTCATCAAGTCCAAGCGCCGAGACGTCGCGACCGCGCCGTTGCGCGGTAAACTCGAACAGGAGCTTCAGCGCATCCCGGTAGGCACGAATAGTGTGGACGCTTGCGCCTCTCTGGCGTGGCAGATACTCGATGAAGAAGGACTCGACGAACGCAAACAGCTCGCGGTCGGCCGACCTTGTCATCGCGGCGGGCGCGCATTGTGTAGGTGCTGTTCGAACCGTTCGCTGGCCAGTTCCAACAATTGCGGCGTCGCCTTCAAGTAAACCTCCGTCCCGATGATGTTCAGGTGACCGAGGTACGCCGACAGCAACGGCAGTTTGGCGTGGATATCAACGCCCTCCTCCGCCCAGGCCGTAAGCCGATGGACGGCAAAGGCATGCCGGAACTCGTATGGGCGAGCACCGACACGCCCCCTGAGTGGCTTGAGTCCAAGTTGGCGGAGAATGCGGCGGATCGCATGCGATGCCGACTGGACGGTCAGCGGTGAACCATCGAACCGAACAAACAGCGCCTCTGGATCGTGGCGTCGACGCTTGTAAAGGAGCCGTCGCCGTTCAAGGCTATACCGATGCAACTCGGCGACCAGGTCCCGTCGAATGGCGACGATGCGCGAGCGCCCTTTGCTATGTTGGATCTTGATAATGCCGCGGTCGAGGCGGACGTCGGTCATGCGCAGCCGGACGGCCTCGCCAAGCCTCAGTCCCGTGCAATAGAGCACGAGAATGAGCGTGCGCAGCATGGTCGCCCAGATGAACCGGCCTTGGTGGGAACTGGCCAAAGCCAGGATCCGCCGCACATCGTCCTGGCTGAAGATGTAAGGGAGGAATGTCAATTCCTTGACTGGCGCCAGTGCATGTTCCGGCACGTAACTCGTCGGATCGTAGCGGCGGCGGAACAGGCAAAATTGCCGAACGACCCCAAACTCGTTTCCCAAGGTGACCGCCTTGCGTCCGGTGGTCCGCGCACACCATCGTGCAATCGCCTCTTGAAGCTCGACTTCGCCGTTATCTCCCCATCGCCGGGCGACGAAGCGGACAAAGTTGTCGAGGTCGAACTCGCCGCGGCGATAGGGGATCCCCATCGCGCGCTTGAAACGGAGGAACCCTTTCGCGTCCTGGGCCAAACCTTCAGCCGTCACGATCGTCATGTCGGTACCGGCAAGGAGATGTCGCGGAGCGTCTCGGTCGCGATCCTCACGTAC
Source organism: uncultured Alphaproteobacteria bacterium (assembly GCA_963804725.1). GTDB lineage: Bacteria > Pseudomonadota > Alphaproteobacteria > ATCC43930 > CGMCC-115725 > JAATGI01. The sequence continues at coordinate 2,171,235 of CAWDRN010000001.1, forward strand.
GCCGAGATCAATTCCGAATCCCGGTGTCCGAACAAATCAGAAAGGATCCGGGGACGGATCCCGAGGTCGACCTGTCGCGCCGCGTTTGAGAAACGCAGCACATGGCTGCCGAGGTACGGCGCATTCAGGCCTGCCGCCTTCGCATGCTTGATCAGGATATGGCGGACCGGTGACGAGCCGCTCAATGGCGCGAACGGTGTCTTCATCGCGATGAAGACGTGCCGGGTCGGTGTGTTTCGTGGCCGGCCTTCACGAAGATAGATCGCCAGCGCCTGGGCGACCGCCGGCAACAAAGGAAGCGTGAACCTCACGCCGGTCTTTGGACGCGTCGCGCGGATAGTACCCGCAACCCAATCGATGTCGTCGAATTGCAGTCGGATCGCTTCGCCGGCGCCGAGCCCGTAGGTACTCATCATCAGAAGAAGTGCGTAATCGCGACGACCGCGAGCCGTCGACCTGTCCACCGCACGCAAAAGCCGCTGGACGTCTCCCCATGGCAGGGATCGGCGCGGGCGCTCAAACCGCGGCTGTACCGGCGAAATGACCAAATCGGCAAGTGCGATGGACGTCCGTCCCGTCGCCAACAGAAACCGGCTGAATGAGCGAACGCTTCCAGCAAAATCGGCGACTGTCGAACGTGCAAATCGCTCGGCAACGGATACCAGAAAATCGTCGATGTCCGAGAGCGTCATCGTCGACCAGGTCTTGCCGCGATGGGCGAGATGTTCGAGAAACCGGCTAACCTTGGTCAGCCGGATCCGTACCGTCGTCGGTGGGCTGCCGCGATGACGAGTAAGATGGTCGGCGTACTCCTTTAGCAATGGCGAATCAGGTGGAGCCGCTGGCACGGGGTTCAGCCATCGCGGTGGCTGAAGACCCATGACCTGGTAGACGCGGTGGAGCGCGCGTAGTGCCGTCGGCGCTAGCGACGTCTGGTCGCAGTCGAAAGTCCGGTACTGCCCATACCATTCGACGAAACGGCAAGCGCCCTCGTGCGTCAGTTGCGCCCGCTCCTCCAATCCAAGGTGATCGACATAGAAGCGAAACCACTTGATCCATCTGACGTAGTGGGCGGCGCTGGCGTCTTGGATGCACTGGTCGGAACGCCAGATCCGGAACATGTCTTCCACGGTGGGGATTGCTGTCGCTGGCATCGGGGGTGGCGGTTGGCGTGGCATCGGGCGCTCGCTGGGCTGAATGCGCAACCGTATCCAGCCCCCGCGGATCGGTCAGGCCCCACCTCATGTTGGAAATAGCCGGGCGCGCCGCCGATAACGCCGGGTCCTCCGAATCCGAGCGGCGGAGGAATGTTGGCGAGAGCCGTCATCGGAAGCGATCGGCGCAGCCTGCCAAGAACCCCGGCTTGCCCGATCTCCACCGGCAGTCCGGGTACAAGATCGGCGATGGCTACAACCCCGGCCCGAACGGCTTGCACGCGGCGGCGTAACCAGCGGATTGCACCAGGCAGCGTCACCTCCGGGCCGCGGACCAGATCGGCGGCAAATTCCATGCTTTTGGCCGTCAGCGCCACCGCGACGCAGTTGTCGATCGTTTCAAGCAGGCCGGGCAGCCGGGCGGCAAGAAAGTCTGGGAGCAGACTGAATGTCCGATGCCCCTCGGGGCAATACCACCGCGCAACGCGAAGCCCCAGCGGCAGGGCGCGCGAATAACTGCCGTGACGCGCAAACGAGCATCCGCCCTCCGGGTGTAATGGGCAGGCTGCCAACGTGGCCACGCGCCATTCTTGGTTCGCCACGTAGGATTCGGCATTCGACATCGTGCGCAGCAGCATCTGCATCGACCGTCCTACCTTCTCTTCGCGCTCTTGCCTCGTGACGGTCGGTATTATGCGAAGTCCCAGGCGCCGCTGCCATTGGCGTACGCTGCCGAAAACGCCAACTACTCCAGATAAAATCCTGCTCCAGATAATGCGCCTTATGCGGAGATCCGCATAAGGCGCACCTACGTCGCCGCTTCTTCGACCTTGCCAAGAGCGGGAACGCGCCGATCGCCAGCGAAGCGCTCGAACGCATCGCCGCGCTCTATGCCATTGAGAAGACGATCCGCGGGACGAGCCTCGACCAGCGCCGCAGAGTGCGCCAGGACAAGAGCAAGCCGCTGGTCATGGCGCTCAAGAGCTGGTTGCAGCAACAGCTTGCCCGCGTCTCCGCCAAGGCGAAGATCGCCGAGGAGATCCGTTACGGCCTGAACCACTGGGACGGACTGACTCGGTTCCTCGACGACGGCCGTATCGAGCTAGACACCAACATTGTCGAGCGCGGAATCCGTCCCATTGTTTTGAACCGCAAGAATGCACTCTTTGCGGGCCATGACGTTGGTGCGTCATACTGCTCATCTGGCTATGCCCTTATAAAGCAAGAGAGTTTTGGAGAGGATCGTGAGATATCGGACGCCTTGATCGCCGCCGTGCCTCGGCATCGAGCCGTACGGCGTCCGATTTTAGGTCGGCAAGCTGGATGATCCAAGGCGCTCCGGCGCACAGATGTTGGGCTGGAAGCCCACCGCTCGTTATCATGCGGTAGATCGTCGTTCGACTTACCTTCAAAATATCAGCAGCCTCGTCGAGTGTTGCCTCACCACGCTCGGCGCGTTCACCTTCGCGATAGACGGGAAGGCCATGCGCTCTCCGAAGACTGCAAACATGCATACGTGTCCACGTGGCGCCATGTGCTGTCAGCTTTCCAGAGCGGTTCAGGATAGCCGCGATTGCGGTATCCGGTAATTGCCGCGCGAGCACGCGGACCAAATCGACGACACCGGCGTCAACCGTCCATCGGGTGCGGCCGACCTTATTCTTCTTGACCTTCATCTCGGTGTGATCGCCACCCTGCCAATGGACGACGAGCGCCAACGTATCATCGACGACGTCGACAATAATTTCTTTGATGAGCAGCCTGATGATCTTCTTGCGAGTCTCTATTGAGACCGCTGGACTGCTCCACGCCTTAGCCAAATCCTTGCCCAAGGTCATTAGCTTGGCGCGATCCTCTGCGCCAAGCGTTGGGACTTGCTTGGCCTGATTGAGGTCGTCGAGCTGCATCTCCAAATCTCGTACCTGTACCAGCTTCTCGTTCCAGCGCCGCTCCAGCTCACCGGCGACCAAGCGATTGTCGGGATCGACGGCGTCGTACTGACGGCGTGCTCGTGCGGCTTCGTATTGGGCCTGTTGAAAGGCGGTCTCAATCTGCTGTCGCTTGTCGTTCCGGAGTTCGTTATCGGTTTGCATAGCGGCGAGGGCCGCCTCGATACCGAGTGGTTGTAGCCGGTCAAGAACCTCCTGGGCGACGACCCGATCGATCCGCATGCCGCCGAATCCAATGCAGCTATACTCTGCCTTAGCGCTGAACGCGCCGCGGCAGAGGTATTGTTGCGTATTGCCGCCCTTGCCACTGTAATGAATATGCAGGCGTCGACCACAACGGGCGCAGCGCAATAGTCCCGGTAGAAGGGCCTCGCCGCGCCTTATCGAACCGCGGCCCAGATAACTCTTTCCATTGGCATTGTCGGCGATCAGATGCTGGTTCCTCTCAAACTCGGCCCAGGTGATATAGCCTTCATGATGATCATGGATCAAAACTTCCCAATCCTTCCAGTTGCGCCGAAGGGTGTCGCGCGTGATGTGTTTGCGACCACCCTTTATGGTCACACGGGTCCCCCGCCGTCCGAAGGCGTACGAACCGGCATAAACCGGATTCGTCAGTATGTGGTGCAGCGTGTCGTAGACAGGTGCTTTCCATTCAATTGGCCGCTTGCCACGACCCTGGACGATCGCAGGGACGACGACATTCTCCTGGCGGAACCAGAGCAGCGTCTGGCGGACCGTCTGCAGCTCCCCGAATTTGCGGAAAACGAGCGCTATGCCACTTTGGACTCTGAGATCGGGATCCTTCTCGATGCGGCCATCGTCGGTCTTTACAAAGCCGACCGCGACGGTCAAATGCAGCTCACCGCGTCGTGCCTTTTGGCGCATCGCCTCGACTGACCGCTGACGCAATACCGACAGTTCCATCTCGCTCATGGTACCCTTCATACCAAGCAACAATCTGTCGTTGGGTGAACGCGGATCATAAACGGCGTCCTCGTCGACGATAAGTGTGCCGACCAGGCCGCAAAACTCCAGCAATGTGTGCCAATCACGGCCGTTCCGCGCCAAGCGTGAGGCTTCCAGCGATACAACCGCGCCAACTCGGCCCTCACAGATGGCCGCCAACAGTTTCTCAAATCCCGGCCTGGCTGTCCCGCCACCGGATTTGCCGAGGTCATCATCGACAACCTGAACCTCGTCCCAGCCGAGCTGTCGCGCATGCTCAACCAAGCCATATTGTCGGCGCTGGCTTTCGAGGTTGTTGAAAACCTGATAAGCCGTCGATTGCCGCACGTACACGAAGGCGGCACGCGCAAGATGCTCTGGTGAGATCTTACTCATTGCCGGCCTTCCCCTGGTTCTCCGGAGACGGGGCCAGGGCTGGATTCTTCGCCGCTTCCAGCAGTAGCGCTTCCAACAGGGCCACCGCTTTTTGACGGTCCAAGCCGGCCAGCTCGGGTCGTCGTGCCGGTGAGGTAAACAGATCCATTTGCGAGTGAAGCAATACCTCCATGTCCAATCCCTCCGGGGAAATCATTCCCCGAAGGACATGCTATGAGTCGGTCCACCAATGCGCGCAGCAAAACAAGTTGGTTGACGGGAAGTCGTGGGACCGAGACGATCGCAATGGTGCGTACCGCCGAATCGAACATCCAATCGGGGACTTGAAAGAACCCACCTTGCGGCTGTCGGATCAGAAAGTGGTGGATGCCGTCATGCTCGTGATCGCCCACAACCAATACAGTCTGGCCGACCAGTGGATGAAACGGATAGGTGATAACGGCTTCGAATGTCAGAAACCCGGCACTATGGCCCCGGCTCGGACTGCGGTGCGGCGAATTGGGCATGCGTAGCGTCTCTAGTCGAGACCTGTAAGTTGAACGGCGTCGATCCTCAAGCCTACTTCGCCGACGTGCTCACCAAACTCGTCAATCTTTGGCCGGCCTCGCGGATCGATGAGCTCATGCCCTGGGCCTGGGCGGCTGCCCGCTCAACCAACAAACTCGCGGCCTGACACTAGCGACACAGCAGCTCAAATACGGCGTCAAGCGCTCAACGCCGTGAGCTAAAAACACCGCTATCGGACAAGCTGGAAGCTCAACCCTGGACCATTATCTCCCTCGGCATGCGTGATTGGGCCTATCGGTTCTGAAGTTTTGGTAGCTTTGGCAGCTTCCGGACGGCTCGACGAACGCTGGCAGGCTACAATACGATGGCAAGGAACAGGAAGGGGCAAGTTCGGAACATCGACGGTCGCGACATCCCGGCCCAAGCGAGGTTCATCGCCAACCTATTCGATGTCGCCGCCTAATTGGCGAGTCTCGTCCGACGGACCCCTCTCAGCCCAAGCGAAACTTTGCAACAGAGCCATCTCGTTCATCGCTTGCTGAGTTCGGTTGGCAGAGCCTCACCTTGCTCTGCCCGCAACCTTGTCCAGCGTTTCGATAACGAGGCTGACGGGTGGACGCTTCTTGAACGTATCCTCGTACAGCTTGGCCTTGATCACACGGTTGCGGTCAAGGATGAATATGATCGGCCGTGGAACGCCATACGCACGATTTCCGGGCGGATATTGGGGATCGCGCAGTTTATAGCGATCGATGACTTCCGACTTGGGATCGCTCAGCAAAGTATATTTGATGTCCCGTTTCGCAATGAAGTCTGCGTCGACCGGCGGCGGCTCATAGGAAATTCCCGCGAGATGGTAGCCTCGCTTTTCGATATCAGCGACGCCGCTGTTCAAATCTATCAACTGTGCTTGGCAGTAGGGACACCAGGCAGCAGATCGAAAGAAGAAAAGAACCAAGCCGTTGTCTCCCATCAGCGATTTAAGGGAGCGCGGTTTGCCGGTTTCATCGAGGGGCGTGCCGATTGTCGGCGCCTTGGTCCCGATCGGCGGACCGAGATCAAAGTGGGGGTTTGCTGCGAGCGATGCCGTCAGTCCGAGGATAAGGAGAAGGGACGCTACGTATCTTGTCAATCGTGCCTCCTGAATATCGTGTAGTTTGTAACTTTTGCGCGATTGCGAGCCTTGGTTGGCGAGCCCTGTGCGATTGCTAGACTTAGACTAGGCTTAAATCGCTTCATCTCTATTTAGTGCGAGCCTCCCGCCTCGACGGCTTTAGGAAAATCGATGTCCGCAGATGGTCCCGTTAAGATGTGATTGCGGACGATAAACCCGGCGTCTGAAAGATGCGCAAGGAGAGCGCAACCGTTGCGGCTCGACAAGCGATCGTGCGCATTTTTCGTTTCTCCCATTATTTCTACATCGTGTCGTGCTTGGAACCGATGACGGATAGAACGGCGGACTCGGTAAGAATTTGCGGCAAGATCACCGGTGCAGCAGCGCCGGGTGCATAGTAAAGATAGAGAGGAACGCCGGAGCGTCCGTTTGCATCAAGCATCTTGGTGATTGCCGCATTGCGATTCGTCCAATCCGCCACCAAATAAGCGACCTGCTGCCGGGTGAATGCGTCTCTGACTGATGCGCGCGATAATACGCCCTTTTCATTCACGAGGCAGGTGATGCACCACGACGCGGTTGCATCCACAAAGACAGGCCTGCCGGCGGCGCGCAATGCTGCGAGCTTCGCATCGGTAAACGTGTCGGTATTTGCGTTAGCGGATGGCGATGCAATCCCGGCCGAAATGGTTGTTAGCCCACAGAGTATGGCAATCAGAATGGCGAATGCGGCCACCGCTCCTGCGCCCCGCCAGCGAACAGATAGATCGCGCGTTACGTTCCACAGCCATACCGCCAAGGACAAGGCGACCATGGCGATCAGCAGCACGGCCAGGCCACTGGGACCAGCTTGCTGAGCCAACACCCATGCAAGCCATGCCGCCGCGGCGTACATCGGAAAGGCGAGAAACTGCTTCAGCCGCAACATCCATCTGCCCGGTTTGGGAAGGAATGCCAATGTGCGCGGCCAGAGGGCCAAAATCAGGAATGGCAGTGCGAAACCAATGCCGAGGCTCAGAAATATCATCATCGCCGCAGCGAGGCTTTGTGTGAGCGCAAATCCCAAGGCCGCTGCCATGAAGGGGGCGGTACAGGGCGCGGCCACGGCCACGGCCAAGACGCCGGTGAAGAACGCGCCGAAGGAGCCGCTGCGGTTCGCCAGGCTGGCGCCCAGCGCGATTGAGCCGACTTCGAAGACGCCCGAGAGATTGAGGCCGACGGCAAAGATCAAAAGGGCAAATCCGGCGACGGCGATAGGGTTCTGCAATTGGAAGCCCCATCCCACCGCTGCGCCCCCTGTCTTAGAAGCACGATCATGAGGCCGAATACCAAGAAACTCAGGATGGCTCCAGCCGAGTAGGCTAAACCTTCGCGGGAGGCTTCTCCTTGTCCGCGACCGTTGTGACCTACCAGGGCCAACGCTTTTATCGCTAAGATCGGCAGCACGCAGGGCATGGCATTCAGGATTAGGCCCCCAACGAAAGCCGACAAGATCGCTACCAACAGCGTGACGCCAGCCGGGATCCCGGCGTCGACCTGACCAGAAGACGCGGCCGCGTCTGGCATCGGACGGGACGAGGCGCTGACGTTGAGGGCTTGGGTGGAGCCATCGGAGGATTTGAGCACTAGGACGCCGACCAGCGGGCCGGCGACTTTGGTAGTCTTGCTGGCAAGCTTAAGACGAAGAATGAGGCCGTCCTTGGTGAAGTCCAGTTTTTGCTGTGCGTCGCCGTCCAGGATGTTTGACTTCTCGGGGAAAAAAACGACTTCTACCGGGTGCGCTTTCGCAAGCGCAGGCGCCGCCGCGTAAATGTCTAGTGTTGTGCCAAGAGCATACGTCACTTTCCAAGGTGAAGTTACGGGCAATAGGCTGCGCGCAAGCGCGAAGTCACTTGCGACATTGGGGTCGAGCGTCGTATCCCCTATCTTCAGTGGTAGGTTCAGTATGGCGTCTTCTGGTATGCAGACATCTTTGCAGGCGAGCCAGTCCACCGCTACTTTAAGGACAATTGTGTCTCCGGGCTTGGCGTTGTCGGGGACTTTCAATTGTTGCAGTAACCAGGGCCTGCCCTCATAGCCGTAATCCATCAGCGGCCCGACAGGGAGGCGCTTGGGGGTCGGCCACTGGATCGGGGTTGCGCTCCAGCCTTGGGGCAAGCTCCATTTCATTTCGGTGGCGGCGCCGGCATCGCCCGGGTTAATCCAGTAGGTGTGCCAGCCGGGGCGGATGTCTTGGGCCAGGGCGACCGCAACGGTGCCGCCCGGAGCTACGGCGCTGTCCTCGGCCACCAGACGAACATGGACGTTTGGCCCAGCGTCCTGCGCTGCGGCCGGACATGTTGTGGCCAGCAGCAGCCACGCGATTGCAAGAATATATTTCATGCTCCGATTTCCGCCCGTCAGTGAGTTATTCCTCCGTCGGGGATTTTGGTTACGGGCGCCTGTGATTTCCATTTCGTCGGCAAGGTCGCGGACCGAAGTCGCTTCATAGCCTTCTGCCCAGAAGCGTTGGATGGCCGCATCTGAGACCACCGCCTCGTCAAATGCCAATTGTGCATTCTCCGATGCATGCCCGCTACAGGGCTACAGGTTGCCATCACGTCGTTCTACATATCATTCTAGAACGCCAGATCTAGAACGCAAGGTTGATATGATCCCCTTCTATTTTCATCCCACAGCCCCCGGGGAACGCGGACCGTTGACGCCGAGGTAGGCGTAAGGCGAACGGTATGGTCCGAGAAGAAGAAGGAGGCATAAGGAGGACTATATTGAGCCTGGGATCGGAATGGCGGCGGTGGGAGCCGCATATCCATGCGCCGGGCATTGTCAGAGCAATTTTTCGGACCGTCTTTGGCCGTGGTAGCTTCAGACCATGGGCAACCCGTTCCGATATTTCAACAGCTCGCCGGAGGTCATTCGTCTGGTCGTGATGATGTACGTGAGATACCCGCTGTCGCTGCGCAACGTCGAGGATCTCTTGGTCGAGCGCGGGATTGACATCAGCCATGAGACGGTCCGGTTCTGGTGGAACCGGTTTGGCCCGATGTTCGCCGCCGAGATCCGCAAGAAGCGGGTGGCGCACATGCGCGGCTATCCTCAGTGGCGTTGGCATTTGGATGAGGCGTTCGTGAAGGTCAACGGCAAGCTCTGCTATCTCTGGCGCGCCGTCGATCATGAAGGCGAGGTTTTGGAAGCGGTAGTCACTGCAAAGCGAGACAAGGCGGCGGCGCTGAAGCTTCTTAAGCGCATCATGAAGAAGTACGGCCGACCGCGTCAGATCGTCACCGACGGGCTTCGCGCTTATTCCGCGGCGATGAAGGAGGTCGGCAACGCCGATTGCCAGGAGGTCGGTCGCGGACTTAACAATCGCGCGGAGAATTCGCATCAGCCGTTTCGACGACGAGAGCGCGCCATGCAACGATTTCGAAGCATGAAGACGTTGCAGAAATTCAGTTCAGTTCACGCCCAGGTCCACAACCATTTCAATCAGGAGCGCCCTCTCGTCACGCCAAGTCTACAAGCAGAGACGCTCTGCCGCATTGGCCGAGTGGCGCGCCCTCGCGGCCTGATGGCTGCTTGAGTTTGGGCGTGCTACGCCATACGCAGACGAGTTGCAGTTACTCTGACAAAGCCCGCATCGCAGATGGCCCAACCGCGACCTCGACGCTCTCCTCCCTTGGAACTATCACGCCCGCTGAACGGCCTGGCCTGACCGCTTTCAATCGAACCGGGCCGGACCCCGACTCGGTTTCGCACGCGAACCTGCCACGGCTGTCGCCGACGCCGTCGTCCAAGCGTTCGAGGTCGTCCGAGGCGGCGAAGCGCGGGCCCAAATGGTCGCGCTCAACCGCAAGAATCCCGCAGCCGTCGACGAGCGCTTCTTCGGACTCAAACCGGCTCTCGAAAATGCCGTGAAGGATCATTCGGCGCTCTGAGCGAGAGAACGTGTCTCACCGTGTTGGCGCGGGGCCACTTCAAGCCAGAGCGATCCGTTAGCCGCATTGGCATGGGGATTATCAGTCGGCGCGGCATGGTCGCTCGGAATTATTGTTGTCCCGCCGAGGCTTCCATCCGCGACAGCGCATGCTCGAATGGCGCGGCCGAGACCCGGAAATCGCCGCGGAATGGGTTGCTGAGTGCGATAATCAGGATCAGCACCAGGATGCCAGAGGCGGCCAACACAGTCGACATCGCAAGCTGCATCCACAGGCTCGGGCGCGCCAAGGAACGAACCGAAGGCGACCGTCAGAGCCCCGCCGACGATCAGCACGAACCAAACGATGCCCGGAATGGTGGTCTGCGCAGCGAGCAGTCTCTCTTGTCTCGCGTCCCATAACCGCTCAACCGCCTGAATCAGAAGTGAATGCAAGTCGCCATCTGCTTGGCCGGACGGATGAAGAGTGAGCGCCATCTTGTTCAATCCGCTGAGGTAGATCGAGTCCTGATCGACCATGCGTCCTTCCGCCTGCGCCGGCCATTCGACAGTCGCAACACGTCGCGCATACTCGAGGATCTCGTTTCGGATCGACGACTTTTCGGGATCCGCAAAACCGGCTGACAGATGGTAGACGTCCCCAATTACTGTAGCCTCGGCATAGCTGGCCGCGTTGGCCCTATTGAAGCCTTCCCATGCAAGCATGGCGACAAAGGCCAATAGAACGGCGTACGTCACTCCGATGATAGAGAAGATCGCGGCTGCCACGTCGTTGTGCCGGTGTCGAAGCTCGATCGGCAGCAGTCGGCGCGCGAAGAGTTCAAGCAGCGCAGCGCCGAACACAGCGGCGCCCACAACCAGAAGACCGACGGCCCAGATTGGGTACCGGTAAACCATATCGGGGTTCATGACGAAGCGCATGATGTAGCCTTTCTGTTCCGGCTCGCGGGAGGACATGCACGGAAGGAATACGTGCGCGGCAGCGGGGCGCTGCGCTGGTGATGAGGGCTTTGAACTAGGTTCAAAACTCTCACGCTTGGCGGTGCTGCTCGGTGTAAGTTGTTGATTATCTCCCTCGTTGGGTTTGGTGCGCGGGCCTATTCGCTGTTACCTGTCCCTTCCGCTTACGTCACCCGGCCATATCCATGATGAAGGCCGCCGACATGCGGAGTTGCGAATAGGCTCCCATGCGCTCGGATCGGCCGATGAATGGGAGGGTCTTTGGCGAGCGACAGGTGTGTCCGCGCCCGGTTGTAGTAGTTGTGTGTGCCGAAAACTAGGTTCGGATATATTGGTGGTGCAATCCGCCGACAACTGCATGGGCTACGATGCGCCCTGCCCGTCGAACCGGACGCGATAGGGGTGCGTCCTTATCCAAGGAGCGATGAGTTCGGGTTTCATTATAATAGGGCATAAGAGTGGAGGATCCGGCGCAGGTGCTGAGCGCCAAATACTATGAGATGGTCAGTGCATTCGCGCCGGATGGAGCCGATCAGCCGTTCGGCAAAACAGTTCTGCCATGGCGAACCAGGCGAAATCGGCTTGTCGCGAATACCATGGCTCTCAAACGGCGCCTTACGACTGAGCGATAGATCCCGTCCCGATCACGGATTAAGTAGCGTGGTGCCTCGACCCAAGGAAAAGCCTCTGTGATCTGCCGCGCGATCCATTCGGCCGTCGGGTGCGCCGTTACGTTGACAGCTCGCGCGACACATTGGCACGACAAACAGTCCATGGCCGCAATGGTTGCGCAGGAACGTACCCCTAGCTCTGACCGGACGGGTTATCATTCTTCTCCCGTGCCATATACTTGCCGACGGTCGACTGGGCGACCGCGTATCCAAGCTTCAGCAGTTCACCGTGAATGCGGGGCGCACCCCAAAGCGGGTTTTCCAAGCTCATGCGCCGGATCAACGCCCGCAGCTCCGCGCCTATTGGTGGCCGACCTCCGAGCGGGCGTGACTTCCAGCGCCAGTAGCGGCGAAACCCTTCACGATGCCAGCGCACCAGCGTCTCGGGACGGACGATGGTTATCAACTTGCGGATCGAGGGAAGCCAGCGATAGAGCTGGACGAAGAACAGACAATCAGCGTTGCTAAGCTGAATGCGGCCGTTCTCCTTGCGTCGAAGGACGATGGGCTGATGCCGGAGTGCTGCATTCTCGGCCTCGAGCCGGCTCTTCGACTTAAAGAGCGCTGCCAACAGCTTCAGAGCCAGGAGCATTAGCGCAATCACAGCAGCCAACGTGATCCGATTCTTTCACTGGTTCAACATGGATGGGGTTTTCGGTACACACAGCCATCACTTTGAGATGACCTTTGTTACGGATAACGATGCCGGGATTCTTTTTGAAATCGCTGGGCACAATCATCGATTCGGCTCAAAATCGCAACCGCTTCATTCGCTGAGAGAGCGGGAATTCGAGCGGTCGACGAACTCAATCGGCAATGCATTCGTCATTCTGCGCCTACGCCTAGCGATGGTCTCAGGCACGTAGTTGCAAATCAGATGCCACTTTGAGATTCGGGCAATTCCAGCGGATTTCTTTCGCAATGTCTTGCAGGCGATCGCTATGCGTGGAGATTTATCCTTTCCGTAATGGATCCAATTTAGGCATTGCTGCTTACCAAAGATGCAGAGGATATGCATATTAGATGCCGCGAGAGGCCGCGCCAATTCCGTTCTCACTCGTCGTTGCCCGCATGAATCAAACAATTCGGGGTACGCAGAAAACTAACCTTCGAACCATCGGTCCATGCTAATGTGACGGAACATGCATTTTACAACTACCTTTGGCGTCGATTTGCGCATGTTCTTCGGACACTTTCGCGCACCGCAATAACGATAGCGATCTCTTCGGGTGGACAAATGCGGCTGACCTTGTACACGGATTATGCTCTGCGAATGCTCATTCATCTCGGCATTCAACAGGACGATCGACTTCGTAACGGTCGGAGACATTGCGATCGCTTATCGCATATCCAAAATCATCTGACGAAGGTGGCGAATCAATTGACGAACCGCGGAATTCGTAAAATCGGTGAGAGGCAATGGCGGTGGATTGCGCCTCGCGCGTGATCCGGCAGAAATCAATATCGGGGAAGTGGTTCGCTTCACGAGAGACCTGGTCCTGGTCGGTTGTTTTGAGGACGGCCATGGATGCCGGATTGAGCCCGCTTGTATGTTGCGCCCCGCGTTGAAGACGGCGCTTGCCGCCTTCTTCGCCGCACTCGACAAATATGCGCTGCGCGATCTGCTCGTTACCCGACCCCTATTGCATGAATTGCTGGAGCCGGGGTCGCGATCGCGACGCACGATGTACGGAACTGTCCCGCTGCTTCCCTGATACGTTTTCCCCTCCACCCAAAGTGGCATGCAGTATGCATGTCTGGGGCAGGTTATTTCGCGGAGGGGATTAGGCAATGTCAGGCTCGTCTTATGCCATCCTTGCCGACAAGGGACGCCCTTTAGGGAAGAGTTCAACATATCGGTGGAGTGTCGACAGAACCGTCGTCGACATGTCCATGACATTGCCGCCGCCGCGTTGCGCGACCATTGCGGCGGCGCCCCAATCGTCATCGTTGATCTCAATCGTACCGCCATCATGATCATCGATATGCAGAATGATTTCTGTGCCGAGGGCGGATGGGTCGATAGCCTTGGCGTCGACTATCGAGCGGATCGAACCCCTATCAAGCCTTTGCAGGGCTTACTGCCGGTATGCGTGACGCCGAGGTGCCGGTCATATGGTGCAATTGGGAAATGGTCCCGATCTCCTCAACATGCCGCCCAACCAGATCCATCTTTATAAGCCGTCGGGTGAAGGGATCGGCCTCGGCGAGCGATTGCCTAATGGAGCGCTGGTGCTCCAAAAGGACATTTGGGCCGCCGCCGTGGTCGACGAGTGGGTCCTCTCGCCGGTGACGTGATGATCGGTAAGTATCGTATCAGCGGGTTCTGGGACACGCCGCTCGATAGCGTGCTAAAAAATCTCGGCGTTCGGACGATCCTGTTCGCAGGCGTGAACACCGACCAATGGTGTTCTGCTCGCTCGCCGATGCCAATTTTCTCGGCTACGGCTGCCTTCTCCTCGAAGATTGCTGTGCCACCACGTCGCCCAATTTTGCACCGATGCGACGCTGTGGAACGTCAAGAAATGCTACGGCTTTGTGACGCGATCGGATGATGTGATCGCTGCTTGCCATCGGATAAGCTGAGGAGCTGGCATGCAAACCAACTCGATTCATCCTGATATTTTTCGCGTTCTCGCCGGTCTCGATGCTAGCGCCCGCACAGTGGACGAAGCCCGCGCACTGCCACCCGAGGCATACATGTCCGATGCCTTCTTCGCATTCGAAAAGGAAGCCATTTTTATGCGCTCGTGGCTGTGCGTCGGCCGCGTCCAGCAAGTGCCTAATCCGGGTGATTTTATCGCCCTGACCCTAGCGGGCGAACCAATCTTGATCACGCGCACCAAGGACCGCGAAATCCACGCCATGTCGGCCCTTTGCCGTCATCGCGGGCATCCGCTCAAAATGAAGTGCGCCGGCAATGTGTCTCAATTTATTTGCCCCTATCACAATTGGTCTTACGACCTTGAGGGGAAACTCTTGGGCGCGCCGCGCATGTCGAAGACCCTCGCGATAACTGAATTGCGCAAGGAGTTTACGCTGCCTCCCCTGCGGGTCGAATTGTGGCACGGCTTTATCTTTGTCAATTTCGATCTTGAAGCGAAGCCGCTGGCTCCGACATTGAGCAAGCTGGCGCCCTACATGGAGGGCTACGATCTTGACGGCATGGTACGGTTCCGCCGAAATTCGAGCGCAACCCGATTCCGTGGAATTGGAAGATGCTACTCGAAAATTATATCGAGCCTTACCATACGGAATTCGTCCATCCCATCATTCATGATTTCGCGCCGAGCGTGGGTGTCGAATTCGATCCCTGGCGCGGGGATGACGACAACGCGATCATACGCTACGTGCCATTTCTCAAACCGGACGGTGGACTGACGGAAAATGGCTGGCAATCTCCGGCTTCGTTTCCAGTCATTTCGGGGCTGAGCGACAAACAGCGAAACCGCGTTGGTTTCGGCATGATCCCTCCTACGATGAACATAATATTTACGCCGGATATGCTGTGCTACGGCCTGATCTATCCGCTGACGACCACCAGTCTGACTGTCGGCGGCGGCCTCTTCACCGCCGGCGGATGGTGTGTCCCTAAGTCGACCGCAACGCTTTCGGATTTCGACGCTCGGGCAGCGAAGTTGATGGAAGGATCAGCACAGCTCGGCGTGCAAGATACCGTTGTCAACATTGCGGTGCAGACCGCAAAATATTCCCGTTATGCCCCCCGAGGCAGGTTCTGCTATCTCGAAGAGACGCTCAGCGATTTCAATCGCTGGCTGGCGCTGAGGTATCGTGCCGAGGCTCGCCGAATGGGTTTAACAGTGGACGGCGTGCCCCTCGTCCGGGCGATCGCATAAATTCCAATTGCGCTCGAGAACCGCGCGGGCTAGCGGGAAGCGCACGCAACGCCTTCCCTGATCCTTTCACGCGACTATCCGATCGCGAATGTCCGGTTTCGGGCGAAGTATCGAGAGCCAAAGGATGGCGCTGATGGATGCGAAATGGCCGGAAGCTGCCGGACACTTTTGGCGGCCAAAATGCGGAAACGGAAATTCGTCACGAGCCACGTGTTGTCTTTGTCTGATCCAAAACATGCGTCGGCACGAGACTTCCCCGGCGCGGAGGGGAATTACGATCCTTTTCGGACTTCCGCAGTTTTGGCCACATCTACTGGCGCGCTAATCGAGACCTATTGTGGCTTTCGCGCAATCTCGATCTTTCGCGAGGGAAACACGTCCTACAAATAGGGAACTATCGATTTCCGTCGCATTCCAACCCCACGAAAGGTCTCCGCGTGTCGGCTGACGAGTATCAGTTCCGGAATTACAGCGCCGCCGCCGGCTTCAGAATGTGTGGGCAATCTCGCGGCATGCCTTGGCACGTACTCTTCCAACTGCCTAATGCAGTCCGGGGAAATGTTCCTCATTCATTTCAGAACGGGAGATCACGTGCTATTGGTCTTGAATAGATGTTCGACGATTTTAATGCCTTTGTCCCGGGAAGACGAAGTCGCCAAGAAGGGAAAGCGCAGCAGTCGCTTTCAGGACTTGCCTTCGCCGTAAAGGACTTGATCAAGGTTCGTGGCGAAATCGCGAGCTGCGGCAATCCCGATTGGCATCGAACCCACAAGCCGGCGGCACGGAATGCACCGGTCATCGAGAAGCTTCTTCAGAACGGCGCAACGCTGGTCGGCAATACCATCACCGACGAATTGGCGTTCAGCCTCGAAGGTGCAAACGTTCATTACGGAACGCCTATCAATCCGCGGTGTCCCGATAGGCTTCCTGGTGGTTCGTCGAGCGGATCGGCCGTTGCGGTCGCCGCGGCCTCGGTCGATTTCGCGCTCGGCACCGATACCGGCGGCTCGATCCGTGTACCGGCGGGTTTTTGCGGCGTTCGCGGGTTCCGTCCTAGTCACGGTCGCTTGCCTCTTGACGGCGTCATGCCGTTCGCACCGAGCTTTGACACGGTTGGCTGGTTTGCGGGCAAAGGCACCGTGCTCGCGCGGGTCGGTCGTGCTCTTTTGGGCGACCGTTCCCACGTACCTCCAAAGTTGCTGTTGGCCAGGGATGCGTTCGCTTGGGCCGATCAATCCGTCGCCGATGCCCTGTTCGACGTTGCGGCGCGGCTTGGCCTTGCAGGTGAGATCGATCTCTATGGTGGCGAGGAAACGACTTGGCTTGAAACCTATCGCATGCTTCAAGGCGCTGAAATCTGGTCGAGTTTCGGCCCGTGGATCGAGACAACAAGGCCACGCTTTAGCGAGGCGATCGCCAGGCGTTTTGCCGACGCCGCATCGATCACGGCGGAAGAAGTCGCGGCCCATACTCCGGTCCGTCGAGGGATTGCGACCCGTCTCGATCGGATTTTGACGCCAGGCACCGGTATCGTTTTGCCGACCGCGCCTTGTATCTCGCCGCTAAAGTCGGCCTCCGGTGCCGAAATCGGTGAATTTTACCGGCGGGCTTTGACCTTAGCCTGTCCTGCGGGACACGCCGGACTGCCGCAAGTGACTTTGCCGCTGGCAATGGCCGCGGGATGTCCTGTCGGACTATCGGTGATCGGCGCTCGGGGCGAGGACGAGGCGCTGCTCGCGCTCGCCGAACGCACCGTGCACTAGCTTTTCTCGGTTGCCGCCCATCCGCGCAAATTGGGCGCTGCACTTGTCGGCAACGAGCGGTTGAACTAACTCAGCGTCTCCTCGAGATAGGAATAGCGGTCGCGGGGCGGCCCGGCGGTTCGGCAAGTAACGGCCAAGGGCCGATTTGCCCGGCCTCGGTCAATGACTGGTGTCGGCGACACCGTCACTGGTCGTTCCGTGACCTGCATCGCCATCTGTCGTCTATGATGCGATCAGGCCGAACGCAGCCGGCGAATTGTTCCTCCGTCATATCCGCGACATGGTTTGCGATTTCGAGCGGGTGAAATGACAGATCGCTGACCTTTGGCGGTGCGTCGTGGACATGTGACTATCGCCTGCGGCCAGGCCTACGCGCACTTTTTCATGCCGGAGGAGATCGCGCGTTATCGCCTGAAATACCCGCTGGTCTCGTTCGATGTGCGGATCATCGACCATAGCGAGGCGATCGCCCCGCTTGACACCCACGAGGTCGATTTGGCGCCGGCGCTGCAGCCGCCAACCGAGACGGCGCTTCAAAGCCTTTTCACCTGCGCGCAGCCGTTATGCGCGATGACGTCGATGAGTTACCCGCTCGCAGGGCGGATGCCGGTGCGGTTTCGCGACTGCCCGCGTTACCCCTTAATTCTGCCAGAGCGCGCGACCGCGGGCCGGTATCTGTACGACGCGGCGGCCCACCGCCTTGGGGTCGAGGGTGATGTGGTTGTGACCTCCAACTCCTTCGAATTCGTTCAGAACTATCTGCTGCGTAAGCGCGTGGTCGGGTTTCAGGTGATGAGCGGCCTGCCGCCGTTGGACCGGCGAGAACGCTCGGGCCTCTCGTTCCGTCAAGTCGACGCCCGCGATGCGCCGAGCGCGACTCTGGCATTGGGACAACTGCGTGGGCGAGCACTGCCGGTGGCGGCCGCAAAATTCGCGGAACAAATCTCCAGAAGTATCGATCAGCGGCTCGCCGCCGGCGTGTAAGCTAGCGTTCGCGCGATGGCGGTCGCGGTTCGCCGGCGAGCGCCGCGAAGCGTATGCACAGGTTGAGCAGGTGAAGGTCGCTGTTCTGCGGGCCGATGACCGATAATCCCAGCGGGCAACCGTCGACGATTGCAGCTGGGATGCTGACCTGCGGCAAGCCGGCCAGGCTGGCGATACAAGTTAGGCGCTGCGTCCGCTGACGGAACGATTCGATGTCGTCGTCTGTGCTATCGAGGCGCGGTGCGATGCCTGGCGTGGACGGCAGGCAAAGAAAAGTGTTTCTCCCCATGATTGCCTGAAGTCGGGTGACTATCGTCTGTCGCGCGGCGGCGGCCTCGGCATACTGCTCCGGGGTCACTGATTTTGCCCAGGCGAAGCGTTGCGCGATGGGCGGTGCGAAGACCGGGTTGGCGGTGTCGATCCAATCGCCGTGAACACGCCACGTTTCCGCGGCTGACTTATAACGAAAAGTCCGGCGCCAAGCCTCAAGACCATGCGGCGTCGGTGGTGCGGAGATCTGGATGTGAAACAATTCGGCCAGTAAAGCCTCGGCCTTGCGCAGGGCGCGGCGTGCTTTCGGCTCGGTCTCTCCATGTGCTTCCGGCAGCACAAGCAGACGATCGAATTGCGTGTCTACTTCCGCCACGGAGTTCGAGCAATGCCTGGCCGATCTGGATAAAGCGTGCCGCACTCGGCGCGAACCAGCCGATCGTATCGAAGCTGGGCATCAGGGGAACGACGCCATCCATCGGAATGCGGCCGTGCGTGGTGCGAATGCCGTAGATCCCGCAAAAACTTGCGGGGATGCGAACCGACCCGCCGGAATCAGTCGCCAGCGAGAAATCGCACAATCCCGCCGCCACCGCCGCCGCCGACCCGCTCGACGAACCACCCGGCACCCGGCCCGGGGCATTGACATTGATCGGTGTGCCGTAATGGTGATTGTCGCCGTTGAGACTATATGCCAACTCGTCGGTGATCGTCTTGCCGATTAGTTCGGCGCCGCTGTCAAGCAGCGCCTGAACCGCCGATGCGGTGCGTGGCGCAGGCTGATGCGTCGTAAGCCAATCGCGGGTTGCCGGCGCCAGTTACATGGCCCGCAACATCGAATAAGTCCTTGGCGCCGAACGTCAGACCGGTGAGCGCGCCAGTTGGCGCGCCCCGGGATCGTGAAAATGCCGTGACGGCAAAACGCTCCCACTGTGTCGTTGAGGGTCCATGCGTCGGGGTTTGCGTGTCGTTCACACGGCCTCTTTCGTCCGCAAGGATGGCGCCGCCAGGTAGTTCAGGATTAACGCGGCCGCGAGCGTTTTGTGCTGCTGTCTGCCAGCGGCTGACCGAGCAAGATCGGTCGAGAATATCACGGAGAGCGTAAAGGCGTTCGAGCGATGGAAATAGCTCAGCGCGACCATCGCCACATAAAGATGGAGCGGATCGACGCCGCTGCGGAACAAGCGCGAGGCTTCGCCGCGCCGTAGTAGCTTGTGGATCAGGCCAAGAAGCGGAGACGAAATCGTCTGCACGGTTCGCGAGCGGCGCAGGAATTGCGCGCGCAGCAGGTTCTCGCCGCTCAGCAGATTCATAAGCTCGGGATGATCGCCGAAATGGGCTATAGATAAAGTCGAACAGCTGTGCGATCGCGTCAGGTCGGGAGGCATGTGATCGAAATCGAGCTTCATTTCGGCGGCACGGAGTTCACTCAACACTTCGTCGAGCACGGCGACATATAGACCGGCTTTGTCTGCGAAATAATGATAAATCATGCGCGGGTTGACGCGCGCGCCGCGGCAGATCGCTTCAACCCGCGCGCCGCTATAACCATTCTCCGCGAATTCGCGCATCGCCACGCTCAATATCTTGCCGCGGGTCTTCGCCGCGTCGCGCTTCGGCGGCGCCGGCCGCTTCGCCGGCCTGGATGACGCACTGGAGCGAAGCGCGTGCCCGCGGACGCGCGGGCGAATCATACGCTTCCCGAGAGTGCGTCGAGCAACGCGCCCGACGACGTGACGAAGCCGAAGCATTTTTTGACATTCCAGATCGTGGCTTCGGTACAAAAGTCGGGCGAGGTCGTGGCACAGCAATCTTCAATCATGACGCAGCCATAACCGAGGAAATTGGCATCCGTCAGGCTATGCAACACGCACTGGTCGGTATTGACACCGGCAAAGAAAAGCGACCGACAGCCGAGATTCTTGAGGATCGAATCCAGCGGCGTATCCCAGAATCCGCTGATGCGGTATTTGTCCACCTTGATATCGCCCGGCATCATTTCGAGTTCGTCGACAACGGCCGCCGCCCAACTGTCTTTTTCTAACACGTGCGCGCCCGAACCCGGCAGAGGCTCGCCAAGGCCGATGCCGGTCCCGTTCGGCTTGTATAGATGGATCTGGTTAGGCGGCATGTTCATCAGGTCGGGCCGATTGCCCCAATTTACCCAAACAACAGGCACGTCTTTCGACCGCAGCGCCGGGAGCAGTCGGCGCAGCGGCTCGATCGGCGCGCGATCGGGCCGATAGTCGGCGCCCAGATAATCGACCCAGCCGCCGGGCGCGCAAAAATCGTTCTGCATGTCGATCACGACTATTGCGGTTCGCGCAAGATCAACAGTTACGGTCTGCGGCGTCGCCGCAATGGTTATCGGTCGCACGGGTGCCGATGGCACCGCCATATCAACATGCTGTTCGTTGACGTGCCAATGATGGCCGCGTCCTTTGCCAAGTTCGATCACGGCCGAATCCCTATTGGCTTGGCTCATTCGTCGATTTCTCCATGGCAGACTTACCCGGGCGTAAGCCGTTAGGAGCAAGAAGCGCGCCATTCACATGAGGCGAACTCACGTCGAGGGGTGACCTTTTGAAATGCCTAATTACTATGCAGTAAATACTTACTTATCTCAAAAAACGAGCATTGTGATTCACGCAATTTTTGCCGCTACGGCACCGGCTCGCCGTCATCAGTTGCTTGGCACGCATCATGCTTTGTTTTGCCCGGAGCGCCGGCCAGGACCGGTATCGAGCAAACGGAGAAACCATGTCCCTAATAACTCGCCGTGCCGCCTTACAGAGCGTCGCGACCGCTGTTCTCGCCGCCGGTTTCGGGACAGCCGCTTCGCATCGGGCGTTCGCCGCGACGGCGCGTATCGGAATCCTGATCCCCGGTTCCAAGGCCGACAAAGGTTGGATGGAATCCGGCTATGACGGGATGGTGGCGTCGCAGAATAAATATGGCGGCCGTATCAAGGTGCAGATGATCGAGAACATCAACTACGCCGACATGGAACAAGCTTTGACCAATTTGGCGGCACGGAACGGACTGGTCATCGGCGTGGGCGGGCAAACGCAGGCCGCGATC
The DNA here is from genome assembly GCA_963804725.1 of uncultured Alphaproteobacteria bacterium. Taxonomy (GTDB): domain Bacteria; phylum Pseudomonadota; class Alphaproteobacteria; order ATCC43930; family CGMCC-115725; genus JAATGI01. The sequence continues at coordinate 2,192,823 of CAWDRN010000001.1, forward strand.
CTCAAGGTGGCGCCGCGTTTTCCAAAGGCCAAATTTTCGATCGTCGGCGGCAACAAGGCCGATTATCCGCCGAACGTCGCGCAGTATGATGTGAAGCAGGCGGAGATCGCTTACGTCGCGGGCGCCGCGGCGGCGATGTTGTCGAAGAACGGTGCGGTAAGCTATGTCGGCGGTCTCGAGATTCCGTCGATCGTCAATGCCGGAAAGGAGTTCGGGTTAGGCGCCAAGTCGATCAATCCCAACATTAAATATTTTGAGGCCTATACGGGCGATTTCGACGACGTCGCCAAAGCTAAGGAAGCGACCTTGGCCGCTATCGCCCAGGGCGCCGACATCCACTACCACATCCTCAATCTGGGCCTGCGCGGCATGGAGCAGGCGGCGCGCGAAAAAGGCACGCATATCATCGGCGGTTACACCGATCGCTGCGGCACTGATCCGCTTTATGTCGGCTATTCGGTGACCGGCGTCGGCTTTCAGGTCCGCTACGCGATCGACCATTACCTCGCGGGAACATGGAAGGCGGGCTATAAGCCGTTCGGCTCTGGCGATGGGGCCGGAAGCCTCCAACATGATCATCTGCACCCGACCGCCGCGATGAACGCCAAAATAGCGGAGATCAAGAAGGAGATTCTGTCGGGCAAGATCAACGTCCTCGAAGGCTAGATTTGTCCGAAGCGGCAATCGTTCTTCTGGCGTTCGAGGACTCGGCAAGAGCTTCGGTCAGTTCGCGCGCTCGATGACGTATCGATAGAGTTCGCGGCAGGCGAAGTGCATTGCCTTCTCGGCGAAAATGGCGCCGGAAAATCGACGCTGTGCAATCTGATCTTCGGCCTGCATCAGCCCGACGACGGCGAGATGCTATTGGCCGGGGCGATTTACCGGCCCGGACGGGCCGAGCGACGCGCTTGGCGCCGGAATCGCTATGGTGCATCAGCATTTCAGCCTGGTGCCTAATCTGACGGTAGTCGACAATCTCATTCTCGGCCAGGAACGCGGGGTCCTGCACCGCGCCGAGTTACGCCGCTAAGGTGCGAGGCCTCGCCAGCGCAATACGGCCTGCCGCTCGATCCGGCAGCGATCATCGGCGAGCTTCCGGTCGGCGAGAGCGTCAGCGCGTCGAAATCGTCAAATGCCTGATGCGCCAACCGCGGATGCTGGTCCTGGACGAGCCCACGGCGGTGCTGCCGCCGGACGAGATCGGCGCGTTTCTGCAAGTCTGCAAGCAGGTCGCGTCGTCGGGCTGCGCCGTCGTGCTGGTCACCCACAAGCTGGCGGAGATCAAACGGGTCGCTGACCGCGTGACGGTGTTGCGGCATGGCCGCGTCGTGGCCCATTCCGACGATCCGAGCGCAGGACATCGACCGGCTGGTGCGGGCGATGATTCAACGCGATCTCGATTCGCTGGATACGACCCTGGCGTCGACGCTGGGCATCGCCGGACGCCGATAGCCGGCGGTCGCCGAGACCCGCCACCAGCGATGTCGGACAAGGCCGACGCGTTGCAGATCGACGGCATCACCGTCAATGACAGTGTCGGTGCGGTTCGCGTCGACGCGTTGACCTTGACCGTCGGCGAAGGCGAGATCGTCGGTCTGGCGGGCGTCGAGGGCAATGGGCAGAGCGAACTCGGTCGCGTGCTCGCTGGGTTGATGCGGCGTCAGCCGAGGGCGCATTTTTGTCGGCCGCGATCGAAATCACCAACCGCTCGCCGGCGGAAGTCAGTGCCGCGGAGCGTGGGCATTGTTCCCGAGGATCGCCACGCCGTGGGTTGCATCACGGAGATGAGTCTCGCGGAGAATCTATTTCCTCAATCGTGTCGGTATCTTCGCTCGCTTCGGCCTGATCGGCCGTCGGCAATGCGGAAGGACGCAGAGGAATTGATGCGCCAATTCGATATCCGTGCCGCGGGGCCTGACGCGCCGTTCAAGAGCCTGTCCGGCGGAAATCAGCAGAAGGCAGTTCTGGCCCGCGAATTGACGATGGAGAAGTTGGTTTTTCTGCTGGCGGCCCAGCCGACACGCGGGCTCGATGTCGGCGCGGTTGAGGCGGTTTACAAATTTATTCGTGCGGCCGCCGATAACGGCACAGGCGTGTTGCTGATTTCGTCCGAGCTAGATGAGTTGCTTGCGGTGGCAGACCGCATAGTCGTGCTTTATCGCGGCCGAATCATTGGCGAGCGACTCGGCCGAGCCAAACCAGCGCAGGCGATCGGCGCCATGATGTCGGGGCACGGCATGACGCGATCCTGCCCAACACCGTGTCGGCCGGCCGCGCCCAGACGCTGCTATGGTCTCACTGCGGTCGCGATTCCGGTCGGCACCGTCGTGGTGACATTGTGCATTGGGTCTGCTGCTGATCGGCCTGACCGGTGCGTCGATCCCCGACGCGATCGACGCGTTTATCGACGGCACGTTCGGCTCCGGCTATGTCATTGCCGCGTCGATCAACCGCGCCGTCGCCTATGCCCTGGTCGGACTCGGCTTCATCATGGCGGCGCGCGCCAACCTCACCAATGTCGGCGGCGAGGGACAGATCGCGATCGGCGGCATGACCGCGACGGCGCTCGCACTCTATGGCGGCGTGAAGGGCCTGCCGCTGGGGCTTGGGTTCATCTTGCCGATGCTGGCGGCGATGATGGCGGGCGCGATGTGGGGCGGGCTGGCCGGTGTGCTGAAGGTCAAGTCCGGCACCAACGAGGTCATCAGCACCTTGCTGCTGACCTTCATCGGCATCTGGCTGCTGTACGGCTCTGTCCAATCGGTCGATCTGCTGCGGCGTCCGATGACGACCACCGCGACACTGCCGGAATCCCTCGAAATCCCGAACACGACCAAGCTGCCGCTGCTGACGGGCGATCCTTCTCGCCGCTCAATATCGGCTGCCGATCGCGATAGTGCTGGCGGTCGCTGGTATGGGTCATGCTGACGCAATCGGTGTTCGGTTGGCGATTGCGTGCAGTCGGACTCAACGAGTTAGCGTCGCGTCGCGCCGGCATTCCCTATGAGAGTACCATTATCGCCGCAATGGCGATCGCCGGCGGTTTCGGCGGCCTTGCCGGCGCTATCATGCTGCAGGGTGATCAATACGTGCTCAAAGCGGGCTTTTCGTCCGGCTACGGTTTCGACGGATTGGTCATCGGACTGCTTGCGCGGGGATCGACGGTCGGGGTCATTGCCGCCTCGTTACTGTTCGGCTTTTTGCGCTCTGGCGGAATCAATATGGAAATGGTGGCGCAAGTACCGAGTGCGATCGTCATGGTGATCCAGGGCATGATTGTCATCGCTGTGGCCGGCATGACATTTTGGAGCGAGCGCGGAAAGGCCGGCCGATGAAGTTGGCAACTGTTCGCCGTGTTCGTCGGCTCGTCGTTGCGCCTGTCCGCGCCGTTGATTTTGGCGGCCACCGGTGAGCTGGCCAGCGAAACCGCCGGCGTTCTCAACATGAGCATTGAAGGAATGATGCTCACCGCCGCGTTCGCCGGTGCTTTTGGGTCCTGGGTGACGAACGACCCCTTGATCGGTCTGGCGATTGCTATTGTCGCCGTGATACCGGTCGCGCTTTTGCAGGCGTTCCTCAGCAACTCGCTGCGTGCTAATCAGGTGGTTACCGGCATCGGCATCAACATTCTGGCACTCGGTGGCACAACGTTGGCATATCGCGAGATTTTCGGCGAACGCGTCGAACGACCAGATCCCCGGATTCCCGCGTTGGAGCCCGCCATTGCTGCATGACATCCCCATTTTCGGGTCCGCGGTGTTCGAGCAGGTGTGGATGCTGTATCTGGCGTTTGTGCTGGTTGTCGCCACGATGTTGGTCCTACGTTATACTTCGCTCGGTCTCGCTATCCGTGCGGCGGGTGCAGATCCACGCAGCCTGGACAATGCGGGTCTCTCAGTTAGCCGCATCCGCTATGCGGTGGTATTGTTCGCCGGCGTTATGTCGGCTCTCGCGGGAACTTTTCTGTCGATCGGCGATATTCATACTTTTACCGAGGGCATGACCAATGGCGCTGGCTACCTCGCGATAGCAGCTGTGATTTTTGGCAATTGGCGCGTGGGCAGAACGCTAGGCGCGTGCCTGCTTTTCGGGATCGCGACCGCGATGCAGTTCCATTTGCCCGACATGGGCATACATCTGCCGACCGCGTTATTGATTATGCTGCCCTATCTTCTGGCGTTCATTGCGGTGGCTGGGTTGATCGGTCGACAAACGGCACCTGTAGCTTTGACCGTGCCATATCGGCGGGCAAGCTGATCGCCTTAATGAAAGGCTGCTTTCGGGCACAAGTGTTTCCTTTTAAACGGCCGGCATGGGGCGCAGAGTAGAGCGGACCCCAGTGAACCGGTACGCTGCGCCCGCTTCCCACCACCCTTCCCTTAGGCTGTGATGTCGGGCCATTGCGAATTGGCAAGGCATGGACCCAATCATCGGTCGCATTCCACAAAAGAATTGAACTTGGCTCGAGGCATCACGCTACTGGCAGCAAAGTAGAGCCCGCTTCGTGGCGCACGAATGATGGACGGTGATGAGAGTGCGTCGGTCCTTCAGCGCATACCAAACCAAAACTGACCAGAAGATCCAAGGCTTGCCACCGTCGCTCCGAATAGACCTATCGGGCCTTAGGCTTTGGCCACGCTGGCTTTTTTACTCGTCCAATGACGGTTCATGAAGCATCTGACATTTCTTTAATTTGGAGATCGCCCTTCCGGTCGATACTGTTTTACTAAAGTTTTTTCACTAGTGATCCGGGATTTGGGCACGCCCTTTTCGGTGAGTGCTCGAGAGTAGAGGGCTTCAGCCACTTGAAGCGCCGGTTCATCCCACAAAAAAGGAAGGGAGGTTAGGATGACACGAAACTTATTCGCTGCCGCTTGCGCCGTCGCCCTCGCTGGCGCTTTCACCGCGCCACCCGTTTTCGCCGAGGAACCGACCGTTGGCATCGTTGCCGCCTTCTCTGGGGCCTATGCCGAATGGGGGCAGGACTATAAGCGCGAAATCGACCTTTATATGCAACGGCATGACGGCAAGGACGGCAACCCGAGGATCAACCTGATTCTGCGTGATGCGCCGGGCACCGATTACGCGCGCACCAAGCAGATCGTTGATGGTTTCATTACCCGCGACAACGCCGCGGTTGCCGGTGGCGGCGAGTTCACGCCCGAGGCGCTGTCGGTCGCCGACCTGATCACCGAAGCCAAGATGCCGTACGTGATCTTCAACGGTGCCACCTCGTTCATTGTCGACAAGTCGCCGTATTACGTGCTCGCGGGCTTCACCATCTGGCAGCCTGACGTGCCGATCGCCGAATACGCCGCGGAACACGGCTGCAAAGACGCCACCGTGATCATCGCCGACTACGCCCCCGGCGCGGACACGGTCAAAGCCTTCACTTACGGTCTCGGCAAGCACGGTGGCAAGATCGGCGAGGTGATCAAGGTGCCTCTCGGCACCACCGATTTTTCCGCCTATATGCAGCGCATCCGAGATTCGCATCCGACCTGCGTCCTGCCGTTCATGCCTGGCGGGCCGATGTCGCTCCAGTTCACGAAGCAATACGTCCAGCAAGGTTTCAAGAATGCCGGCATTACGCTCTATGACGCCGGCGGCATCACCGCCGAAAATCAGCTCGACGCAGCCGGCGATGCCGCGCTCGGCATCATTTCATCGAGCAATTACGATACCTATCTCGACAATCCGCTGAACGAAACGTTCATAGGCGCGCTGGCGGAGAAATACCCGAGTATCCGTCGCGATTTCGTCACCACCGATGCTTATGTCGGCATGCAGTTGATCTATCACATGCTGAAGGCGACCGACGGCAAGCGCGACGGCGACAAGGCCATGGCATCGATCAAGGGGTGGTCGTTCGACACGCCACGCGGGCCGATGTCGATCGATGCGAAGACCCGCGACCCAGTGCAGAACATTTATCTACGGACGGTCGTAAAGGACGAGACCGGCGCGCTGTACAACAAGAGGTTCGCCACTATCCCCAACGTCCACGATCAGTGGCACGAGGTTCATCCGGCAAGCTAAGCCAGCCGGGTGCTCGCCAGATTGTGCGCGGCGGGGTGTGTAGAATGGCCGATTTTCGACTATTCGGATGATTTTTCGGTAGTGACCGACGCGCTGCCCAGATCTTGCTTGGAGGGAGTCCGTTTCGATGAACCCGCACCTGGGAATGATGGCAGCTGCCATCACCATGACCGTCGCTGTGAGCGCGCACGCGCAATTCTCCGACAACATGATCAAGCTCGGTATTCTTGACGATTTCTCTGGGCAATATTGCACGGGCAATTGCCAAGGGCCGATCATCGCGACTTAGATCGCGGTCGATCAATTCCACGGTAAGATCGATGGCGTGCCAATTGTAGTGGTGCATGGGGATCACCAGGACAAACCTGATATCGGTGTCGCGATCGCTGAGCGCTGGTATGATCGCGAAAATGTCGATGTGATCCTCGACGTTGTCAATTCCGCGGTCGCCCTCGGCGTACAGAACGTTGCGAAGCAGCGCCACAAAGCCGTGCTCTACAGCGAGGCCGGCTCCGCGGACCTCACCGGCAAAGACTGCGCCACTTACAGCGCGCAATGGACCTACGACACCTACGAGATGGGCAAGGCGATCGGCGAAGCGGTTCCCTATCTTGGCAAGAAATGGTTCATTCTTGGCGCTGATTACAATTACGGCCATCTCCTGGCCAACTCCACCGCGGCGGCGGTGAAGCAAGCCGGTGGGCAGGTACTGGGTATTGTGTTCCATGCCTTTGGCGCATCGGACATGTCGTCGTTCATCCTCCAGGCGCAGTCGTCGGGCGCCACCGTGCTGGCGTTGGCCAACGCCGGAGGCGACACCACCAACGCCATCAAAGCGGCGAAGGATTTCGGCCTGATCGCGTCGGGGGTGAAGATCGTCCCCTTGAGTCTCGACGTGCCCTTCATCGACGGTTCGGGTGGCCTCGCGACACTGCAGGGCGCGATGATGACGCTGCCTTGGTATCCGGGCGCCAATCCGCCGCAGTCACAATGGTTCTCGACCGAATTCCAGAGGCGCCAACACTTACTCGCGCCCTATCTCATGGTTGGGCTCTATTCCGCGGTTCACACCTATCTGTTGGCGGCGCAAGCGACCAAGTCGGACGATCCGTCCAAGATCTTCCCGTGGATGCGCGCGCATAAGATCGACGACGCCTTCACCAAGGACGGCTTGCTTCGTCCTGATGGCCGCATGGTGCACTCGGTATTTCTGGTGCAGGTGAAGACGCCAAAGGAGTTGAAAGGCCCTGATGATCTCGTCAAGCTGGTCGCAACCATTCCCGGCGACAGGGCATTCCGGCCGATGGACGAGGGTGGCTGCCCCGATGTCAAGTCGGCGAGCAAGTAGGGCAAAGCGACACTCGTTGCTTCCTGCGATTTCCGGCCGTTATGATGAAGGAAATTTAACCCAGCCGCAAACTTCGGAGCGTCGGGGCCCCTGCCCATATCGGGGTAATGAGGTGGGACGAGGAGGTGTGCGTGCGGCGGCTTACCTGGCTCTTTGTGGCGATGGCAGCGACGATCGTGACACTTGTTCCAGCGATGGCTGCCGACATGGCGAACGGCGACGTCTATACCATAGGCAAGGCCGAGACACCGTTGCCGTTGCCGCTGCCTCTGAATGGAAGGGCGGCGCCAAGTTTCGAGCGTCCAAGCTGGGCCTGCGACATGCTCCATCGACATGGCCTGAGGGACGAGTTCATGGCTTAAGTCGAGTCGCGACTATTGGGAAGCTGAGGCGCGATCCGGTGGCCGGGAAGTCGTGGTCTATTTGATCGACAACGGCACGTTGGTTACCCACCACTATTCGCGGGGCGCATTGGCGGCTGCATTCGGCGCGATGAGGTAGATGCAATCCGCGATCTCCAATAGGGGCGAAACTTGATCGGCTGCCTATCGGATAGCGGCCATGACAACATCGTTACTTCTTGTAGTCAAACGAAGCTGAGGGATGCGAATGCTGGCCGTTGGGCGTATACAAAGACGCGCCCCTTATTCTCGTGGCCCGCAAGCGTCTCAGCGTGCTCTCGACTTCGCGGAAGGCGTCAAGAACCAACCACGAATTCATCGGATCCGAGATGCCGAGCACCTCAAGTGCGAAATCAAGCGCGTCGCCTGTGAACTGCCAGAAATCAGCATGACGGTTTTGTAGCGAGCGCTGCGCGTATTGAATTGGCTTGTCGGGTCAAACTTATCATCGAGTGCGTCCTGACAGTTTGCTGCTGCCGGACCGAGTTGCGATAGGCTCGGAAATTACTCAGAACGTACGCGCGAAATCGGATCTCGCCGATGATTGGTTTCGGCGGCGTAGTCGGTCGTTCGCGTTTGGCTGCACCTTGTCGTCTGGCATCATCGTAGCTCCCGTTATCCGAGCCCGCCGCCTCGTGAATGGCCGGAATTCAGCGGCGGCACCTGTGGTGAGTCTGTGCTTGACACCGGCGCATGATGAGCATTGTCAATCTGCCCCGTCGTTGGGTAGCTCCCCATGACCCAATGGGTGCCCAGCATGACGGCGATGAAGATCATGTTGATGACGATCACGCGTATGACGGCCCGGGAATCGGTCGTCGCACCGCCGCCGAGCACCATCTCGCGCGCCGGGGTATGAGAAGTAGCCTGTCGAGGCAAAAGCGCGATCAAGCGAGCAGCAATCGTTTCGGGATTTGGACGCACCGATGCTCCATCGGGCAGTTCGGCAATCTGCGACGCCAAACTTTGAGTTGCGGCTTTCCCGGGCAACCGAGCTAATCGGGAAGCCTCCTGCCAGGGATCGAGGTTCAGCCGTGCCAGCGCCGAAAGGACGCTGAGCAGCATCCCGTTTCCGTCCTCACCGATCGGCGCATATAGAAAATCATCGAACTCGGAGGGAAGTTGAGAGAGTGATGCAGAACGGGTCATTTCAACCACCGTGTTCCGTCGGCTCCATCGAACACATGGAACCGACAATGAGGCATGAGCTCTGCTATCGCATTTGCTGAAACAAAGACATGGCACACGTCGTCGCGCTGCGGCAGGCTCGGAATTTACCCAAATCGCCGAAGTCTCTCGCCCTGGCAGCAGGGGAAAGAACGCCTCGTAAATCCGAGCTTGGCGCCAGACGGGAGGCCGAAAAACTTGCTCCCTCCGCTAGTGCGATTCCGTGCTTGCCGGCGTCTCGAATGTTAGCCGACGAGCCACCCTCAACGTGGATCTTGATCGCGGCCGCGCTGCGAAATGGCGGTTAGAGGTAGTTTCCGAGCCTGCCGCAGCGGCGTCACCGTCCGGTAAGCTGCCCAGCGACCTTAGTAAGGCCATACCATCCACTCTTCCGACGGCGACGCGTGCCTGGATCGAGCGGCGCCGCCTTAGCACCAGGATGAGAATCCGCTTCGCTCGGTCTCAAAGGATCAAGGCTGTATCCTACTTAACACTGTTTATCTTTCCGGTAATGCTGATTGTGGCCCTCACTCTGGTCGGGGCGACGGTGAAAATTCTCCGCGAATATGAGCGAGCGGTGGTCTTTACCCTCGGGCGTTTTCAGAGGGTTAAGGGGCCTGGCCTCGTGCTGCTGATACCCTTCATCCAGGAAATGGTCCGAGTGGATTTGCGTATCCAGGTCATCGAAATACCGAGCCAGGATGTGATCTCCCACGACAACGTCTCGATGAAGGTCGATGCGGTGCTCTATTTCAACGTCGTCAATCCCGAACGGGCCATCATCCAGGTTCAGCACTATCTTCCTGCCACCAACATGCTTGCTCAGACAACCCTGCGCGCGGTATTGGGGCAACATGACCTCGACGAGATGCTGTCGGAGCGAAAGAAGCTCAGCGCCGACGTACAAAGCATCCTGGACACCCAGACCCAGACCTGGGGGATCAAGGTCAGCAACGTCGAGATCAGAACCGTCGAGCTCACGGACAACATGGTACGCGCCATCGCCAAACAGGCCGAGGCGGAACGTGATCGCCGCGCCAAGATCATTCATGCCGAAGCCGAGTTCCAGGCCTCGCAAACTCTCGTCAACGCCGCCACGATTCTATCGAGCATTCCGGCCGCCATGCAGTTGCGCTACCTGCAAACGCTGACAGAGATCGGCGCCGAGCAAAATTCCACCATCGTCTTTCCGATGCCGATCGACATCATCAAGCCCTTCCTCTCAATTATCGACAAGGCCGGAACCGCGGCCGGCGCCAACGGCGCCATTCACGGCCAGGTCTTGAGTGCGTTAGGGACGAATGCATGATGCGGCGTAATCGCTAATCTAGCCGGCCTCGTATTCGAGGCAGCGCCGCCGACTAGGATGACCACGATCACCGTTATTTCGTAAGCGATCCCTTGGCGGACCGTAGCGACCGACGCCGATTAATTTCGGCTCGTAAAATTTCCGCCTGTCTGCAATAGGTCGCCAAACGGTAATTCAACGCGGTGATCGCGAGGGCCACAACCGTCGCGGCTCGCAGGAGGAACGAAATGAATCCATTGCGCTGGAAGCTGGAGTATCAACTCGCTTGCGCCGCGGTTTGTGCAACTGGCGGTGTCTTGGGCGTGCTGCTCGGGTTCATTCATTCACCGTCATTCTCCACGTCGCAGCCATGGCACGTGTTCGTGGAGTGGTTGTGGTTTCCCCAATCGTATTGGCGTTGGCCCCTGTTTGCCTTTCTCATTTCTGGGCTAACCTTTTATGCGGTACACCTCCTCAAGCGAATTCGATGATGTACGCGACCGACAAGGTAATAAGGTTGTGCTTCAGCTTTGGAATTCGAATTCGTATGTTCGTCGGGCTGGCTAAGTCCAACACCCAACGCTTGCGAGAAGACATAAGTGAGATATCGCATCCTAGCGCTTGAGCACCTTGGCGATGGCGCCGTCGCGCAGGCGGGCCGGCTGCGGCAGGTTGCGGCCGAGCAACGGCCGCAGATACGCCAGGAAGGCGGGCGTGACGTCGCTACCCGTGGGTGCGATGAACGCGTTCGTCATCACCTTGGTCTTGCCGCCGACCTTGGACAGCTCCACCAGGGCGTAATCGACGGCGTAATCGCCGATCCGCCGGATCGCCACCGAGCCGTCGCCAGCTCCCCAGATCGCTTGCTTGACGGCGAATTCGCCGACTTCGCGCGTCTCCCGCCGATCCACGTCCGAGGCGCAACCGGCGAACGAACGCTGGAGATAGCCGAACGTATCGCCGCGCACGCGCTGGATGCCGAGCTTGGATTTGATCTCCTCGCACAGAAGATCGGCGAGCGCGCCGGTGCCGGAGAGTTGGACATTGCCGTGCGCGTCCTTCTCCACGGTTCCCACGAGCTTGACCGCGAGCGGCGTGCCGTCCGCGTCGTGGATGCCTTCGGACATCGCGACGACGCAGCGTCCGAGCCTGTCATGAACCGACTTGATCTCGGACAGGAATTTGGTTTCGCCGAACACGCGCTCGGGCAGATAGATCAGATGCGGGCCGTCGCCTTCAACCGTCCGTGCGGCGGTCAGAAACCCGGTATCGCGGCCCATCACCACCGCGACGTAAACGCCCGGCAGCGAGCGATTGTCGAGGTCGGCCCCCAATGAACGCCTGAACCACGAATCGTGCCGCCGAGGGAAAGCCTGGCGCGTGGTCGCTTTCCATCAGATCGTTGTCGACGGTCTTGGGAATGTGAATGGAGCGCAGGTCATAACCCTCCTTCGCCGCCTCCTCGCTGACGATGAGCACGGTTTCGGCCGTATCGTTGCCGCCGATATACAGGAACCAGGACGCCTCATGGGCCTTTAGCGACTCCAAGATGTTCCGGCAATAAGCCAAATCGGGCTTGTCCCGCGTCGAGCCCAGGGCCGAAGACGGCGTGGCGCCTACCGCTTCGAGATTGGCCCGGCCTTCGGCCGAAAGGTCGATGAAATCCTCGTTCACGATCCCGCGCACCCCGTGGCGCGCGCCATAGATCCGCTCGATCTGAGGAAAGAGTCGCGCTTCGAGCACGGCGCCGGCCAGGGATTGATTGATCACCGCCGTCGGCCCGCCGCCCTCGGCGATCACAAGTTTGCCGCTTCGCATTGCCTTTGGCTCCCAGTTGGCCATTCGAGTGAAGCGGTTTAGGCCGGGATTCTTAGGGAGTCACGTGGCCGTAGCCAGGGTTCGCACAGCGGAAATCTGATCCGTCGGTTTCGCATCTTTGAGGCCGGTGTGTCGCCGAGATGACTGTCGAGGGGCGGGGCAGTGTTGATGTCAGCTCGATAAGGCGAAGTCAGATCGTCGAATGTGTCAACGCCGGACGATCGAGTACGCCCGACCAAACAGCGGTCATCGGACGTCCCTTCAGGATAACCTGATGTCCTTTGTCAAGCATCGCGGCGGGGATTGATTGATCAGGAGGCGGATCGTGCAGGCGAGAGGGCGGGACCTGAAGACGTCGGTAATCAATGAACAGCGCCCCCAGCGCGCGCGGCAGACGCGCCCGCTCCAGGAGGCGCATCAGGGGCTGCAACAAGAGCTTGAGGAGGAAGGCCAGGATCACACCGGCAGAATGATCGCGCTCGCGGCGTAGAGCGCCGCGAAGGCAGCGAAAATGAATAGCCCGCCGAGAAGGAACGTGCGCGGGTCGGAAGGCAGCGGCATTTTCGATGGCGCCGCCGCCGGGCGCGAGTTCTCTGGATTGGATTCGGGCGCGGTCCGGGAAGATTTCAAGATTGGTGTCGAACACATTGCCCGGTGGGAGCGCGTGGCTGTGTGACGGATGTCGAGTGGGTACGTCTGGCAGTGCATGCTTTCCGTTTTCTGGTTTTCTGCGATCTCCGGATCTTCGGCACGTCCGAAGCCGCCGAGGCCCGGCGGTGGATCGCTGGCGATTGAGAAAGAGACGCTGCGCGAAGCAGCGGTTCAGCCGGTCCCCGAAAGGTAAGTCGATGCCGAAACGCTCCCGTGAAGTTTTGCGGTTTTCTATTTGGCCACTTCGCCGGCGTTCTGACCGACGGCGTGGCCCATGTTCCATGGGTTCAGGGATCACCGTGTCCGAGAACGTGCGCGCTGGAGAGCAGTGAAGGCCGGCAAGGGAGGAGCTTTTCCGCATGCCTGAAGACCGCAGACCTCTAGCGGCGGATGGTCCGCTGTCACTCCACGATCTTGACCTCATGGATGCGTGGTGGCGTGTGGCGAAGCGGCTGACGGCCCGGCGGTTGGCGGACCGGGTCGCGCGGCACTGGCGGCGGTATCGGCCTCTCAACCGGATGCTCGCCTTTCAGGGTAATTAGTTCCCCGTAATGAAGAACGTCGAGCGAACCATCCGCGACAAGTAGCCGATAACTCGCCGTGCGCGCGTACACGACCACTCGCAACGGCATGTCGCGGCGGAACACGGTGAAGCAAAGCCTGGTCAAGTCGGCTGGCAGACGCGGCGCGAAGGCGAGGATGTCGGCGTTCTCCCGCATGCCGCCGAAACCCGCTACCAGCGCCGTCCAGGTCCCTGCAAGCGAAGCCAGATGGAGCCCATCACGCACGTTATGCTCGAGATCGTCGAGGTCGATCCGGGCGGCCTCCATCGCATAGTCCAGGGCGAGCTGAGTATATCCGACCTCGGCGGCGAGCACGGCTTCGGTCGAGGCTGAAAGCGAGGAATCTCGCACCGTGATCTGCTCATAGTAGGCAAAATTGCGGGCCTTTTCTTCGTCGGTGAAGGCATCTGCACACAGTTGCATGGCGAGCACGAGGTCTAGCTGTTTGACGACCTGCTTTCGGTAGAGATCAAAGTAGGGAAAGTGCAGCATAAGGGGGTATTGATCCGAATGTGTGGCCGCAAAATTCCAGACCTCGTGACTGGTAAATCCCTGCGCCTGCTCGTGGACGCCAAGTTCGGCATTGTAGGGAATGATCATCGCGGCGGCGGCTTGCCGCCAAGCCTCGCATTCCTCCGCCGTTGCGCCATGCTGTGCGGCAGCGGATCGATGGCGCAGGCAGACGGCCGCAGCAGCGCGTAAATTGCGCTGCGCCATGAGATTCGTAAAAAGATTGTTGTCGGCGACGGCGCTGTACTCATCCGGGCCCTCACGCCGTCGATGCGGAACGCGCCGCGGCGATCGTAATGGCCAAGCGAATGCCAAAGCCGCGCCGTTTCGATCAGAAGTTCGACGCCGACCTCGCGTTCGAAATCGTCGTCGCCTGTGGCGCCGACAAAGCGAACCACGGCATCGGCGATATCGGCATTGACATGGAAGGCAGCAGTACCGGCCGGCCAGTAGCCCGAGCACTCCGGGCCATTGATAGTGCGCCATGGGAACGCGGCGCCGACAAGGCCGAGCTGCTTGGCGCGCCGGCGCGCAGTGTCGAGCGTCGCGTGGCGCCAGCGCAGCACTTCGGCGGCCGCTTCCGGGACGCTGTTGATGAGCACGGGCAAGACGAAAGTCTCGGTATCCCAGAACGAGTGGCCGTCATAACCGGGACCGGTCAAGCCCTTTGCCGGAATGGCGCAGCGCTCGGTTCGCGCCCCGGCCTGCATCACCTGAAACAGGGCAAACCGGACCGCCTGCTGCAATTCGGCGGCGTCGTCGACTTCGACGTCGGCGCGGGCCCAAAAAGTGTCGAGGCTGCGGCGCCGCTCCTCGATGAGTCGATGCCAACCAATTCTTTGGGCTGCGGTCTCGGCTGCAGCTATGACCTCATCTCGCAGCGCCGCGAGCGGGCGGTCTGCAGACCAGTCATAGGCGACGAACTTGAAGACGCAAAGGCTGCCTCCCGCCGGAACGGCATCGGCAATCGTCATGCGCGCCACGTTGCCGATGGTTTGGGGGGTGACGCGAACGCTCGACGAACCCTCGACCACGTGATTCATCGCGCTCGCCACGCGCAAGGCGCTACGCTTCGTTCTGTGGACAAGTGCAGCGGTTGTGTCTTCGCACTGGACATATTCGCAATCGAGCGGGTCTTCGAACACCCAAGCGGCTGGGGGGTCGGCGCGGCGCGTCGGCAGTTGCTTTTTGGCCGTCAGTTCGGACTGGATGATGGCATTGATGGGCCCGTCCATCGCCTCGACGCGATAGCAGATTGCCACGACGGCGCGATGCGCCAACGAAACGAGCCGCTCGGAACGGATACGGACGCTGCGACCGGCGGCCGAGTTCCATTCGACCGTCCGCGTCAGGGTCCCGCCGCGAAAATCAAGCGTCCGTGTGTGAGTCTGCAATTTTCCGGTTCGGACGTCGAACCGCTCGCCGTCGACCAGAAGACGCAAAATCTTTCCGTCTGCAACATTGAGCAGCGTCTGATCCGTTTCCGGGAACCCGTATCCGCCCTCCGCGTAAGCCATCGGTCGCGAATTCGTAGAAGCCGTTGAGATAGGTCCCGGGCAGCCCGTGCGGTTCACCCTCGTCAAGGCTACCTCGCAAACCGATATAGCCGTTGGACACAGCAAACAGAGACTCGGTTTCGGCTAGCTTGTCGATGTCGAGGACGCTCTCGTAGAGCATCCATGGCCTCGCCGGAAATGCCGGATGTTGAATCATTTCGCCTCCAACAACAGGGCCAATGTCGAGTAACGTGGCAAACACCGCAATTTGACCCTAAATCACGGTTCGTAGCGCGTGGATGGCTGGCGGTCTACCCGACATAGTTTCCTCGACGCTGCAAGCCGCTCAGAAAGCCTGAGCAGCTGATCCCTCGGTCGATAACGACACAGCGCGTGGGCTTTGTTGCATAATTCCAGCTCGGGACAAAGGCCTCACTGCCCGCTACTGGCGTCAGCACACTCTGAGTGTGTGCGGCATTCCCACTTTGGTCATCTGGTTGAGCACCGCGCATTTGATCGCAGCCTCGACCCGCTGATTGTCAAAAGTCCTCGACCAAAGCTTTCCTCCGAACACCGCCTTGAAATCGAAACATCGCATTCTCGGCCAGACTTTGCCGAGTGCAGCCGCTCGACGTTCGCCAACCATATCGGCCCAGCGCCTCGATCGCGCGCAGGGTTATGTCGCGCGCCCGACGCCACGTCGGTGGATCAATTCCCTCACTCATTCTCGCGTTCCGCCGCGGCACGATTGCTGCCACAGCTCCGCAGGCCAACACGGAATCGTATGCTGCGCGCGTATCGTAACCCCGGTCGCCGGAGACCTGAGCAATGGCGCCGGGGATCCGGGGGAGCAGGCCGCCATCCGCCGGCCGTCGTGAACGTGGCTCTGCGTGACGTCGGCAGCGAGGATCTCCCTGGTCCTATCGTCAACACCAAGGTGCAGCTTTCGCCAGACCCTTCGGCCTGCTCGCCGGTATTTCCCCGCATGCCACTCGCCAGCGCCATAGACCTTCAAACCCGTGGAATCCACGACGACATGCCGAGCGCCCGAACAAGGCGCCAGCGGCAGGCTCACTGCCAGCCCTGCCTGTCGGCGGCTCATGGTGCTGTAGTCGGGTACGGGGAGATCGAGCCTCATGAGCGTCACGATCGACCTCAAGAATCCCTGTGTGGCCCGAAGACTGAGGTGAAAGACTGATTTGAGAATGAGCGCGCACTCGATAGCAGCTTCGGCCGGCCAGGTTCGTTGCAGCGCGTCGTATCTCGCCACGCGGCAATCGCGCGCTCGTCGAACCAGAACGTCAACTGTCCGCGACGGACCAGCGCCCGAGTATACGCGTGCCAATTTCGGACCTTATATCGGAACGTGAATTCAGGTTTGCCCATCTCTGCATGTTAGCACCCACCCGCTATAGCCATTTCTGCAACAACGCCGCAGCCTGCGGTAGAAGCCGGGCGGAAGATCGCCCTTGATCTCGCGAATCTGCTCGTCGACGATATGGAAATTGTCCAGCAGCCATTCTGCCGCTGGCGTTATGGGATGATGCGCGGAATGTGCCCGTACGACGGCTCGATAGGTTTCGGTTAGGACTCGAGCATTGTCATAGAGCCGGTTGACCAGCGGGCGGCCTCGCTTCGAGTTAGGTGCGATGTGTTGTGCGGCAGCCAGACTCTCGGCGTGTTGCTCAAGACGCTCAACGCTGAAGAGTTCGGCACGAATTGGTGGCTCCGGCCATGGCAAACTGGTCTGCCTGAACAGGCGAAACTGCTTCGTGCTGACGCTAACGTTTCCGTGAGTTGCGAGGACCGATCGATCCGAGGCCGCTGGGATGATGGAGTGACTGATCATTGATGGACGCGTCGGTGCAGAAGTGGACTTATGTTCAAGCCTTCGCGAAAGCGCGCTTTCCGCATTCTCGTTTAGGTTCAGCAAGCAGCTCACCCGGTGCTCACTTCGCCAGCTGCTTGCGGATCGATTGCAATTCCCGCTCGCGCTTCGCGCTCGCTTTTGGGTAGCTCATTTTCAGTCCTTCGAACGTATCGAGGACGATTTGGGAGACGATCAGCCGGGCGTTTTCCTTGTCATCGGCGGGAACGACGTACCAAGGAGAGTCGCTTGTGCTGGTTCCGCCCAGGCACTCCTCATACGCGTTCCTATACTGTTTCCAGAATTGCCTTTCCTTGATATCCGCGGCGCTGAATTTCCAGTTCTTTTCGGGCTCGTCAATGCGGGAAATAAAGCGCTTGCGCTGCTCCTCCTTCGAGAGGTGAAGGAAGAATTTGACGATTCGGGTCCCGTTGGCGTGGAGATGCCTCTCTAAATTCGTGATGGAGCGGTAGCGCTGATGCCAGAACGTCTTGTCATCGCCCGGCGGGTCCGCGAGCGCTTCGCCGCTCAGCAGTTCGGGGTGTACGCGGACGATCAGCACTTCCTCGTAGTAGGATCGGTTGAAGATGCCGATCCGCCCCCGTTCCGGCAGATCGCGCGTGGTGCGCCAGAGAAAATCGTGTTCCAGTTCGGCGGCGCTGGGATGCTTGAAGCTGAACACTTGGCAGCCTTGCGGGTTGACCCCGGACATCACATGCCTGATGGCGCCATCTTTGCCGGCTGCATCCATGGCCTGGAAGATCAGCAGGATCGCGTGGCGGTTCGATGCGTAGTGCAGTTGCTGTTGCGAACTTAGCTGCGCGACGTGCTCTTCCAGAAGCCTCTTATACTGCGCCTTCGACTTGTACACGGGATCGACCTTCGTTGGTCGCTTTTCGAGGTCGAGCTCATCTCCTTCGTCCACGCGAAAGTCCTTTGTATGTATTTTCATCGTTCCAATATCCTCGCCGCTCATCTCATTCACCGCTTTACTCGGCGGCCTGTGGTTTTACATCGGGCGGTGTCTTGGCTCGGGCTGAGGAGTAGCCTTGGCTTCAGGCGCTTTCCCGATCGTGATCGACGCCTTAGCCTGGGCGATAGCCGCGGCGGTGACACGCCCGGCATCCTCCGGATCTTTGACGAGACCCGCCACGAGGAGATCACCGAGCGACGTATTGAGAAGGGCGGCAACGCCGGCCTTGGCTAGAGGCTTCGGTTCCGCTTCGAGTTCGGGGACGACCTTGGCTTGCGGCTGAGGGGCGCCTTTGGCATCGGGCTTTGGCTCGGTTTGGGCTTCGGGTTTGAGTTCGGCGGTGATGTCCGGCTTCGGCGCGGCCTTGGCCTCAGGCTTGGCCTCAAGTTTTGCGTTAGGCTTCGCCTCGGTCTCGGACTTGGCTTTGGACTTGGGCACCGCCTTGGCTTCGGCCTTGCGCTGGCCTTTGCCAGGATCGAGAACCTTATAGGCAAGCAGCTTCACCGGATCGGTCACGAGAAACCATGCGAAGGCATAGGCCCAAACGATCCCCGAATATTTCCAGCTGAGCGGCGTCACGAGCCCTGCGCCATAGACCGCGATCAGCGTTGCCAAGATCTGGGTCCCCCATACCGCGGCCAACAGAATCCACGCCGGGCGTGTGGACCACCATGGGCCGCGCGTACGGGTCTGGAAGATCGTCAAATGCCCGGCGACGGACAGCATGAGGTACATCATCGTTTGCAGTTGCGGATGGCCGAGATGAAAAACACGGTCACCAAGGTAAAACAGCCCGAATGCGGCAATCGGGCCGACGAGACCCAGCACGGTGGCGATGCCAAGAACCAGGCGCATGTTCCATGCTTCGGGCTGGTTCCTGTAGCGAACATTGTCATAGGCGATGGACAGGATCGCGCCGTCATTGAGCAACGCCAGCATGACGATCATGATCGCGGTCAGCGGATAGAAATTGAAGATGACGATCGCTAGCGTCATGAACAGGAGTACGCGCAGCGTCTCGGCGATGCGGTACATCGCATAACTGTTCATCCGCTGGAAGATCTTCCGGCTCTCTTTGAGCGCATCGATAATGACCGATAGCCCCGGGGCGACGAGCACGATGGAGGCCGCTGCACGCGCCGCATCTGTCGCGCCTGATACTGCGAAGCCGCAATCGGCCTTCTTCAGCGCCGGGGCGTCATTCACCCCGTCGCCCGTCATGCCCACGATGTGACCGTGCTTTTGAAGAACGTCGACGATGTGGAATTTGTGCTCAGGGAACACCTGGGCGAAACCGTCCGCGTTCTCGATGGACTTGGTTATCGCGGCGGTTTCCTCGGTCTTGGAGTCACCGAGGGTGGCACCGTCGAGAATGTTCGTTCCCATTCCCAACGTCTTGGCGGTCTCCCGGGCGATTGCCAGGGCGTCGCCGGTCACCATCTTGATCTTCACGCCCATCTGGGCTGCGGTCGCGACGGTGGATTTGGCATCTTCGCGCGGCGGATCGAACAGTGGCAGCACGCCAAGAAGCTGCCACTTCCCGTCGCCATCGGCACGCGCCACACCGAGAGCACGAAAGCCGCGTGCGGCAAAATCGTTGACGGCTTTGTCGACGGCGGGTTTCACGGCGGCGGCATCGGCCGACAACGCCAAGATGACCTGCGGCGCGCCCTTCGTTACGTTGAACGTCTTCCCGTCCTTGTCCTTGACGGTCGCCTCGGTGCGTTTATGAACCGGATCGAAGGGCTGGAAATGCGTGATCTGGTAGGGCTTCAGCGCCGCTTTGTCTTTCAGGCCGCCGAGGACGGCGAGATCGATCGTGTCGTCGTTCTCCTTTCGCGAGGCCAGGGCGCCGGCAAGGATGACCTGGTCGGCCGTGATCTTATCCAAACAGAACGGATCGCCCAGGGTCAGCTTGTTCTGCGTTAGGGTGCCGGTCTTGTCGGCACACAGTACGTCCACGCCGGCCAGTTCCTCGATCGCTACGAGCTTGCTTACGATCGCCTGTTTCTTCGCGAGCAGGCGCGCGCCGACCGCCATCGTGACGGAAAGCACCGTAGGCATCGCTACCGGGATCGCCGCTACGGTCAGCACGAGGGCGAATTGCAACGTCGTGAGGATCGGGTCGCCGCGGTAGATTCCCATGCCGATGATCAGCGCCACCATGGCCACCGCCAGCATGATCAGGTAGTTGCCGATCCTCAGAACCGCTTTCTGAAAATGGCTGACGGTGACGGCCGACTGCACCAGTTCCGCCGTCTTGCCGAAATACGTCTTTCCGCCTGTCGCATAGACCAGAGCGCCGATCTCGCCGCGCCGGATGATTGACCCGGAGAATATCGCGTCGCCGGGCTTGCTTGTCTTCGGCAAGGATTCGCCCGTGAGTGCGGACTGATCGACGGACACTTCGTCGCCTTCCAGCAAGCGCGCATCCGCCGGCACGATGTCTCCCAGGCGCAAGCGTATGGCGTCACCCGGGACCAGCTCGCGGGCCGGCGGCGTGATCCACTTGCCATCGCGTTTCACGCGAGCCTTGACCGCCAGCCTGGCCTTAAGTGCATCGATGGCATTGCCCGCTTGGCGTTCTTCCCAAAATCCGACGACGGCATTGGCTATCAACAACAGCAGAATGATGAAGAAATCGGGCCAGTGCCGAACGACACCGGACAGCACGACAGCGACTTCGATCATCCATGGGATCGGCCCCCAGAAATAGGAGAGGAACTTCAAAATCGGATTGGTCTTCTTCTCCTCGATCTCGTTCGGCCCGTATTGCTTCAGCCGTTTCTGCGCCTCGGCTTGGGTGAGGCCCTCCGGAGACGAGCCCAACTTTTTCTCGACCTCCGCCATCGGCAGGGTTTTCAAATCATCCTTCGCATCGGGCTCCGATCCCGGCTTGGGCGCGGCCTTGCTTCCAGCCTTGGGCTTGGCCCCGGATTCGGCCTCAGGTTTGGCTTTGGGTTCCGTCATGGCTGTTCTTTCTGTCTTTGCTATGCCGCAGGTTTCGAGCGGTGCGGGTAAGGGTTGTGATGCTCCGGCATTCTCCATCGCGGCGGTGTATTCGCCGCGGCGGGCCGCGCGATTGCAGGCGGCTCGGTGATAGAGAGCTCGCTGCGCCGCCGATACGTGAGCCTCCTCGCCGCGCCAGATTTCCAAAGCCGGTTGCTGGATGGCGCGGGCATACGAAAACGCCACCGCCCAAGGCAGGTGGGACTTGAACCTGACATTCATGGCGTTCAAGCGGGCCGAGGCCAATTCGCCGGACTGGCCGCCTGAGAGGAACGCAATCCCCGGAACGGCGGCGGGAACGGTCCGCAGGAGACACGTCACGGTGGCGTCGGCCACCTCATTGACCGCTTCCTGCTGGGGGCAAGCCAATCCCGGAAGCACCATGTTGGGCTTCAGGATCATGCCCTCCAGCATCACGCGTTGCGCGCAAAGCTGGGCAAAGACCGTGCGCGAGGACCGTCCCTCCGTCACCTGCCGGCACTGCTCCAGCGTATGGTCGCCGTCCATCAGCACTTCGGGCTCGACGACGGGGACCAGTCCGGCTTCCTGGCACAAGGCGGCGTACCGGGCCAAAGCCTGCGCATTGGCCTCGATGCAACCCCGGCTGGGAATTCCGGCGCCCAGGGCGATCACCGCCCGCCACTTGGCAAAGCGCGCGCCCATTCGGGAATATTCCGCGAGGCGCTCGCGCAATCCGTCGAGACCCTCGGTTATTTGCTCGCCAAGGTGACCCGCCATGTCCTTGGCGCCGGTATCGACTTTGATGCCGGGAATGATGCCGCCGTCGGCGATGGCCTTCGACAAACGGAGTGCCATCCTGCTTCCGCTGGCGGATCGTCTCGTCGTAAAGGATGACGCCACTGATACACTCACTAAGACCGGGCGTCGTGACGATCAATTCGCGATAGGTACGCCGGGCCTCTTCGGTCTGCGGGATCCCGAGCGCGGCAAACCGTCTGTTGCAGGTAGGCGTGCTCTCATCCATCGCCAGCAGGCCCTTGTCATCGGCGACAAGGGCCCTGGCGGTGCAGACGAGGTCTTGCGCCGTCACGTGGGATTACCCCACTTCCAGTTGCGGATTTCCGGCAGGTCCTTGCCGTGCTTGTCGATGTAGTGCTTGTGCTCGATCAGCTTGTCCTGAACCATCTGCTTCAGGTAGGCGCCCTTGGTGCCCAGATGCGGCAGCCGGTCAACCACGTCCTGCACCAGGTGGAAGCGGTCAAGGTCGTTCTGCACCCGCATGTCGAAGGCCGTCGTGATCGTGCCCTCTTCCTTGTAGCCGCGGACGTGCAGGTTGCGGTTGGTGCGGCGATAGGTCAGCCGGTGAACGACCGAGCTGTATCCATGGAAGCCGAAGATAATGTGCTTGTCCTTGGTGAAGAGCGAATCGTAGTCGATCTCGCTCAGCCCATGCGGGTGCTCGCTGGCGGACTGCAGCTTCATCAGATCGACGACATTGATCACCCGGATCTTCAAATCGGGCAGGTGCTGCGCGAAGGATCGAAACCGCGGCCAGGATTTCCAGCGTCGGCGTGTCGCCGCAGCAGGCCATCACCACGTCCGGCTCGGCGTTTTGGTCGTTGCTGGCCCATTGCCAGATGCCGATGCCTTCCGTGCAGTGCACGGCCGCTTCGTCCATCGTCAGCCATTGCGGCAGCGCGTGCTTGCCGGCCACCACGACGTTGACGTAATGCCGGCTGCGCAGGCAGTGATCGAAGACCGACAGCAGGCAATTGGCATCGGGCGGCAGGTAGACGCGCACGATGTCGGCTTTCTTGTTGATGACGTGGTCGATGAAGCCGGGGTCCTGGTGGGTGAAGCCGTTGTGATCCTGCTGCCAGACATGGGAGGCGAGCAGATAGTTCAGCGAGGCGATCTTGCGGCGCCACGGCAGTTCCGACGTTACCTTCAGCCACTTGGCGTGCTGGCTGAACATCGAGTCGACGATGCGGATGAAAGCCTCGTAGCTGTTGAACAGCCCGTGCCGCCCGGTCAGCAGGTATCCTTCGAGCCAGCCCTCGCATTGGTGTTCGCTGAGCATCGAGTCCAGAACCTGTCCGGCGGGCGCGAGGAACTCGTCATTCTCGACTTCGCGGGCATCCCACTGACGGTTGGTCACTTCAAAAACCGCTCCGAGGAGGTTCGAGAGCGTCTCATCAGGACCGAAGATGCGGAAGTTGCGTTGATCCTGGTTCAGCTTGACCACATCGCGCAGGAACTGTCCCAGTACCAGCGTATCCTGGCCGTCAACGGCACCGGGCGACGGCACGCTGACCGCATGGTCGTGGAAGTCCGGCATGCGTAGGTCGCGCAGCAGAATGCCGCCATTGGCGTGCGGGTTGGCGCCCATCCGCCGGTCGCCCTGCGGCGCCAGCTCGGCCAATTCCGGCATCAGCCGGCCGTTTTGATCGAACAGCTCCTCGGCCTTATAGCTCTTCATCCAGCTTTCGAGCTGCTGGACGTGTTCGGGGTGCTCGGCATCCACGAGCAGCGGCACCTGGTGAGCCCGGAAGGTGCCCTCGACCGGCAGGCCGTCGACTTCCTTCGGCCCGGTCCAGCCCTTGGGTGATCTGAGGACGATCATCGGCCAGCGCGGACGGATGGCGGCATCCTTGCTCCGCGCATTCTTTTGGATTTGCCTTATGTCCTCGATGGCCTCCTCCAGGGTCGCGGCCATCAGTTGATGCATCTTTTCCGGCTCGTCGCCTTCGACAAAGTAGGGCGTCCAGCCGCAGCCGCGCAGAAACTGTTCCAATTCCTCGTGCTCGATGCGGGCGAGGACGGTCGGGTTGCTGATCTTGTAGCCATTGAGATGCAGGATCGGCAGCACGGCCCCGTCGCTGATCGGGTTGAGCAGCTTGTTGGACTGCCACGCGGTCGCCAGAGGACCGGTTTCCGCTTCGCCGTCGCCGATGACGCAGGCGACGATCAGTTGGGGATTGTCGAATGCGGCCCCGAAGGCGTGGCTGAGCGAATAGCCTAACTCGCCACCTTCGTGGATCGACCCGGGGGTCGTCGGCGCGACGTGGCTGGAAATCCCGCCGGGGAACGAGAACTGCTTGAACAGCTTCTTGAGCCCGGCTTCGTCCTGGGTGATGTTCGGGTAGATCTCGCTCCAGGTGCCTTCGAGGTAGACGTTGCCCACGATCGCCGGGCCGCCATGACCGGGGCCGGCGATGTAAAACATGTCCAAGTCATACTTTTTGATGACCCGATTCAAGTGAACGTAGATGAAATTCTGACCTGGCGTCGTGCCCCAATGCCCGACCACCAGCGGCTTCACGTTTGACAGCTTCAGCGGCTCCTTCAGCAGCGGATTGTCGTAGAGATAAATCTGCCCGACCGACAGGTAGTTGGCGGCGCGCCAATAGGCATTCATCCGTCGTAACTCGTCGGACCCGAGTGTCACCTGCCTGTCGGGAAACCGATTGTGATCGCTTCGGTTCTGAGGCTCTCGGGCTGAAATGACTGCGTCCATTCGCTGCCTCCGTGTGTAACGATTATGCTGCCAGCGTGCGACCATTGCCTTTGCGGCAGGCTCTTTAAGCCTCGACAAGCGGGTGCCAAGTCCCCGCAGGAATATGGGCGTGACAGCAGATAAGGTAGCCCGCATCGAGCCAGCAGGCCGATCGAAGCGGCATCTGACCAGACTTTAACCATCGCAGATCGCGGGGAGCAGACTCGGAAAATACTCACGCGGGCGAGCGCTCCAGGCGATGCGACGCAAGCGTTGGTAGTGGACCAGTGAAAGTCACCCGCGCGGCGGCTCACCCGGACACGCGCATCGCGCCGGGATAGAGACGCCTCTTTCGCGTCTGAAGGGCGATGGCGGCACGCTGACGCGCAACGCGCAGCATCGACGAGCTGTCGATCACCGGCCTGCACGCTATCTAGCACAGTTCCCGCTACGACGCGGAAATCCGCCGACAGATTGATCGCGGCACGACGAGCGAGGGTCTGTTCTTCAACCTCGCCATACAGGATCTTAGCCGCGCGGCTGATTCGTTTGCGGCGGTCCTTGCGCGCACCGGCACGGTGGACGGTTTCGTGTCGCTGGAGGTGTCGCCGCTGCTAGCCTATGACATGCAGGGGACGGTAGCGCAGGCTAAGGCGCTGCACGCCCAGGCGAACAAGCCCACCTGTTCATCAAGATCCCCGGTACCACGACGATCGAGGAAGCGATCTACGCCGGCGTCCCGGTCAACGTCACCCTGCTGTTCTCCGCCGAACAGTACAGGCCGCGGCCGATGCCTATCTGAAGGGGTTGGAGCGCCGAGTCGCCGCCCGCCTATCCCCCGACGTGCGCTCGGTCGCCTAGCTGTTCGTCAGCCGGTGAGATGTTGCCGTGGCGCACAAGGTACCGGCCGAGCTGCGCAACCTGCTGGGCATCGCTGTCAGCAAGCAATCCTACAAGGCCTATCGCGACGTGCTGGAGAGTGATCGGTTCAAGCGCCTGGCGAATGTCGGCGCGCGGGCGCAGCGGCTGCTGTTCGCCGGCACCGGCACAAAGGACAAGAGCGCGTCCGATACGCTGTACATCTCTGGCCTCGCGGCGCCCAACACGGTGAACACGAGAAACGCTGTTGGCCTTCGCCGATCGCGGCACGACCGGCGGCCTGCTGCCCCGCGACGGCGGCGACGCAGGGGTGGCGCTGCTGGCGCGTGCCAAGGCCAGCATCGACGTCACCACATTGGCGCCGCAACTGCAATCCGACGGCGCCAAGGGGTTCGTCGCTTCCTGGCGCGAGTTGCTCGGGGCCATCGACGCCAATAGCAAGGTCCTGGCCCAAACCTGGAAGAATACCGATGACCGCTCTTACCGTCACGCCGTCCTGGCAGGCGCTCATGACGCATCATACGCAGATCAAGGATTTGGTTTTGCGCGCTCTGTTGCCGACGATCCCGGCAGGGCCGCGCTTCTCGGCCGAAGGTGCGGGCCTCTTCCTCGACTACTCGAAGAACCGCATCACCGATGAGACGCTACGACTGCTGCTACGGCTTGCCGAAGAGCGCGATGAAATGCCGCAATGCAATGTACGCCGGCGAGAAGATCAACAACACGGAACGCCGCGCGGTATTGCACGTGGCGTCGCGTGGAACGCGCATCGAGGTCGACGGCGCCGATGTGGTGCCGCTGTCCACAAGGTGCTCGACGCAATGGCCGCTTTGGCGACGCGCCTGTGCAGCGGCGCCTTCGTCGGCCATACCGGCAAACGCATCCGCAACGTGGTGAATATCGGCATCGGCGGGTCCTATCTGGGACCTGAAATGGCCTATCGCGCGCTGCGCCCATTCACCGACCGGTCGATGATGTTTCGCTTCGTCGCCAATGTCGACGGTGCAGATTTCAGCGAAGTTACGTACGATCTGGATGCGGCGGGCGCTATTCGATGGACAGCGCGATCGGCCTGTCCACGATGATCGCGGTGGGGCCCGACAATTTCCGTGCCATGCTGCTGGCCGGCCTCCACGCCACGGACGAGCATTTTTGCACCGTGCCCGACGCCCGCAACCTGCCGCTGCTGCTCGGTCTTCTGACCGTCTGGTACAACAACTTCTTCGGCGCGCAGACCATCGGCATCATGCGGTACGCCGCGTATCTCGCCGGTTCCACGCCTAACTCGAGCAGCTCCAAATGGAGAGCAACGGAAAGCATGTCGATTTCGATGGGCATGTGGTGGACTTCCAGACCGGACCCACCATCTGAGGAGAGCCTGGAACCGACGGCCAGCACTTGTTCTACGAGCTCCTGCACCAGCGCACGAAGCTGATCCCCTGGGACATGATCGTCTTCTGTCGGCTGCTGAGCCTGCTAGTCTAGTCGAGCAGCACGACCTGTTGTTGGCCAATCCGTTCGCGCAGGCGGAGGCGCTGGGCTTCGGCAAGCCGAGGAAGAGTTGAAGGCTAAAGGCTCGCCGATTTCCAGACGCCGTTCCGCGTCACCGAGGGCAACCGGCCGACCAACACGATTCTTGCCGAAAGGCTTGATCCCGCGACGCTCGGCAGCCTCATCGCGTTGTACGAGCACAGCGTCTTCACCCAGGGGCGTAATCTTGGCGATCGATAGTTTCGACCAGTGGGGCGTCGAACTGGGAAGGCTTTGGCCAACCGCATCATCGCCGAGCTGCACCGCGGCGAGGAGCCGAAGCTGACGCACGACGCCTCCACCAACGCGCTGATCGGCCGCTACCGGCGCCAACGCGGATGATCGGGTGCGCCCTCGATGCGGTGATCGTGCCGCGCAAGACGAGGCGTCATCTCGCCGCGGCCGGGGCCGCGGCGAGATGTTTGCCGATCGAGATCTGGCGGTAGCCCGACCCCCTCCGCAACCGCTGGCGCCGGAAGCAGAAACTGTCTTCCACTACGCTGCGCGGCCATACGAGGCGGACGGCATAAATCCCGCCTGAACCGATGAAGAAGCATGAAGGCCGACCGTATTCTCCGGCAGATCAAGGAAAGATTATCTCGGCGCCCGCCATAGGCGGATACCGGCACGGGGATTCTACAGGACACGGTTCAAGTTTTGCCGAAGGGTCACGACTGGGGGGTTCGTGACTACCACACCACGCTGGAACTACGTGCTATCGCCGGCGCCACCAAAGCTGAGGCTACCTTTTCCATGACGGTGGCCGCGACGGTAATGGCCACAGCCGTGCTCCTGCTCAACAATGTGGCGGCCATCATCGGGGCGATGTGCGTCGCCCCGTTCATGCCGCCCTCGCGGGCTGTCTGCGTCGGCGCGCTCTTCCGCATGAGTCACGTCTTCTTCGGAGGCTTGGTCAAGCAGCTCCTCGGAATGCTCGTGATCAGCGTCAGCGTGGCCGCCGTCATCACCGCGTTGCTGCACCTCAGCGTTACTGGCATCACTATCACGCCCGAGTTCCTGCTGAGGGCGATGCCCACCCGCGAGACGTCGTGTTGAACGC
This sequence comes from uncultured Alphaproteobacteria bacterium, assembly GCA_963804725.1. GTDB lineage: Bacteria > Pseudomonadota > Alphaproteobacteria > ATCC43930 > CGMCC-115725 > JAATGI01. Next base: position 2,220,879 of record CAWDRN010000001.1, read on the forward strand.
GCTGATTGCACTCTCGGCAGGCGCGGCCGCCTCGCTCGCGGTCGCAATCGAAATCAACCGGGGCAGGTGGTCGACCCGATCATCGGCGTAGAGATCGCGATCTCGCTCGTTCCGCCCGCCGCGGTGATTGGGATCGGATTGGCGCTCGGAGCGCCCGAGTACAGTCTTAACGCCCTCTACCTGCTGCTGCTCAACGTCCTTATGCCTAGACCTCATCGGCAGCAGCGTGATCCTCGCCCTGTGGGGCGTTAGCCGCAAGCACCTCGATCTGGAGAAGAGCATCCGCAGCGCCGTTGCCTTGACCCTCGGTGGTGGGATGCCCGGCTTCATCTCGGTCGGCAGCCACATAACCCTGCTCGGAAACCACGAAGCACTGGTCGAATATCGGTCGGTCCGGAAGTCAAAACAGAAATTCTAACAAGGGCACTAATCCTACTGCATCACTGGGGCCCAGGTGGCCTCAACTGCATCCCCACGGGTGAAGAGCGCTCCGTCGCCGGCCATAGCATCACCCAAGAGCAGCTCGTCGAATCGGGCCAAGATTGAGCATGAGGCTAACGGACCTGGCGATCATGAGTTCCTCATCGGTGCGGATGACCCGCACCTTAACGCGGCCGGCCTCCGACGAAATCAGCGGTGCACTCTTCGCATTGCGCTCCCGGTCGAGTTCGATGCCCAGAAAGCCGAGACCCTCGCAGATCCGCTCCCGGACGGGCGGCGCGTTCTCGCCGATACCGCCGGCGAACACCAGCGTGTCCAGTCCGCCCAGCGCCGCCGCGAATGAGCCGATCCATTTCTTGGCCTGGTAGCAGAACAGCGCGACCGCTTCGGCCGTTCGCACGTCTTTGGTCTCGCGGTCGAGCAGGTCGCGCATGTCGGAACTGGTTTCCGACACACCGAGCAGCCCCAATTCATGGTTCACCATTTTCTGAAATCTCGCCGCGCTCATTTGCTCGGTGCGCGCCAGGTAGGAGACCAGGCCCGGATCCAAATCGCCCGAGCGGCTGCTCATCACCAGTCCCGCCGTCGGCGTGAAGCTCATGCTCGTGTCGATGCTTTTGCCGTCGCGCACCGCGGCCAGACTCGCGCCGTTGCCAAGATGGGCGAGGATCACGCGACCCTTGGTTGCCGCCGGGTCGCCGAGGCGTGCGAGTTCCGCCACGAGGAATTCATAAGACAAACCGTGGAAGCCGTAACGGCGAACGCCGGCCGCCTCGTAGCGCCGCGGGATCGGCAGGAGGGTGGCGACCCGTGGCATGGTGCGGTGAAACGCGGTGTCGAAGCACGCCAGCTGAGGCAATCTCGGGTGACGCTGGCGGAATGCCTCTATCAACTCGATCTCGAGCGGCAGATGCTCCGGATCGAAGGGGCTGAGCCGGTGGAGCTCCTCGACCATTTCCGCGGTGACTTGCTGCGGCTCGCTGTAGTTCGGGCCACCATGGACCACGCGATGGCCCACCGCGGCCAATGCGTCGCGCCCGCTGTGTTGCTGGATCCACCCCATCAGGGCGTCCACCGCCGCCGTGTGATCCGCCGCCGTCACCGGCCGCGAAAAATTGTCAGCCGGGTTCGAGGCTTTCACCCGCAAGGTGGCCTCCGCCAGCCCGATCCGCTCAAGCTCGCCCTCGAGAATCCGTCGGAGCGCGCCGCCGGCCTCGAACATCGCGAACTTTATGCTCGACGAGCCGCCATTGATCGTCAGGATGCGCGACTCAGCCGGTTTCATACTGAAATCGTGGGATATTCGGAGCCCCTCGCACATCTCTGCTTTTTCCGATTGTGAGCTGTACCATAACAAATCCGGACCGAATTCGCACCGGGACCGTCCTCGTTTGCCAGCGATGCTGTGCGATCAATTTTTGAATGATATGCTGTTGGTACTTTTGTTGGTATTTTGAATATGCTGGTAAAAATATTACTGAATAACAATGATATAGAATAGCCTGTGAGGCCTGCCGGGGACGCCAACACTCTTATCAAACAGTTAGTAGAGTGTTTTGCGCGGTACCCGCTGCCGGCAGCTACGAATTTGGAAGCGCATTGGAAGAAATACACATCGCAATTTTGGCGCGGTGCAATGCCTTGGATCCAGTTGGGGTCCAAAAAAGGTGGCGTGCCTCTCAATTTTTATCTTTATGCGTCGCCGCTGATTTCGATGTCTAGCTCGTTCGTTTTTTTTCCTTTCAACTACGAGCCGAAACGGGAAATCGAAGTAGTGCGCGGCGATATGGAAACGCAATCTGTACATCGAATCGCATTCACCGCGCGCTTCGCCGCATCATTGAGGCGGCGCCAAAGCGCAGCCCGATCATGGTGACGGGGGCTCGCGGCCGACCGTTTACGGAGGCTGGCTTTAGGGCCAGATTTTTCAAACTGATGCGGTGACTGCACACGACGAATCAGGTGGACACAGGGCTCACGTTTCACGGACTCCGTCACACTGCGAGCAAGAACTTGCTCGACGCCGGTTGCGATCCGCGCACCGTTATGGCGATCACCGGCCACCGGAGCGAGGCGTCATTCGCCGTCGATGCACGCGAGGCTGACCAGCGCCCCGGGGCCGCGACTGCTATCAAGAAGCTGGAACGAAACGCGCATAAAATTGGAAAGACACGCGGATAAACATGGCAAACCGATTATTCGGAAGTGTGGTAAGCCCTTGATTTTATTGGTGCCCAGGGGCGGTCTGCCGGAAGCCCAAAGATACAAGCACTTGGCCTCCAGTGGGACACCAATTCTTCTCATTGTTTTCTTAGGCTTTTCGGCGCGAGTGTCCCACCGAAATCCGTCACCAACGCGGTCCGCGAAGCTGATGATCCAAGCGCTCCGAATCGCCCTATTGTCGACGCCCGCGCTTACCACCCCTCTTGGAAGGACCCGCTTGACCCGGCAAGGCCGGCATGCGCCGTTCCAGTCGAGACGACAGCCTCCGGAAACCCGCGAGCGCAGACGCGAGCAATGCATGAGCATCGGCGGAACGGCCCGCGGAATTATGAAGGCGTGCCAAACTGAGAGCTGTATGCAGTTCAAAACTGCGCGCCTTCTGTTGCTGCGCGACGGCGATGGCGGTGATGGTGTCCGCCGCTACATGACCAAAAACAATGCGTTAGCCGGTCGTAGGCGCTTCATCCCCCTATCTGTTCCCCTTTTTTGCGCCGAATGGGAGCGAATGATGGCGTACACGCCCGCCGTTGGCAATCTCCAGCAGCACATCGGCATGGCAAGCCGTGCCAAGGGCGCAGTAGGGGATGCGATCCGAGAGATCGCAAGGCTGTGACATTCGGTCAACCTTGCCGGATGTTTCGCAACCTCACCTATCCGGGCGCCTAATCAGGGCCGCGGCGCGTTCCTTTGCCTCAACGAAACAGTACCAAACGCGTTCATACGCGCGCTCCCACATGCCCTTTAGCGTCGTGACAAGTTAGTCAATGCCGACGCTCATCGCAGATGAAGAGAAATTCGCCGTCATCGTCGGCGATGCGGTGATCGGCACCTATGAGACCTATACCGACGCGCTGCAAGCTGTTTATCAGCGAGCCGGTCTCAATCCGTTTCTCGTAAAGCGCATCACCGCAACCGAAGTGATCTCATGCTTCACCCGCGATCTCACGACGACATAAATGCCTGGTGAGCGGCGAGTCCCAAGCATCCTATCTCGCATCAAAACCATGGCAACGGACGCACTTCGGTGGCTGCGCGTGTTTTTAAGGTGGTTTATGGAGCCGCGCCTGCTTTGGTGGACTTTTTTGGTCCTCTTGATAGCTGGCACGGGAGTTTGCATGGGGAGAAGCGAGGCTGGCTTTCGATGGATCGGGTTGGTCTTGCAGCTTCTAGGAGTTGGCACTGTCGCTTGGAATATCCACGGGACGAGAAGACTATTTGACCGACCCGCCATTGTTACAGAGGCGGTTCAATGGTTGCGCCGGGTGCCAAGATTTAGAGCGTCGACCACTGTTCTAACCGCGACAGGGCATCTCGGACTTTCATTCGGCCGGGCGCGTCTGGATATTTGGCACAACGCCGATCCCAGCGCCGCGCTAGAAGCGCGGCTTGACGCTGCAGAGAAGAATTTAAGCGGGATGCGGGATCGGCTTAAAGAGCTGGAGCGAGAGACGGAGCACAGACTACTGCAGCAGACCATCGCACTCGAGGCAGAAAAGCAAGCTCGCGCAACCGAAGACAAGAACATTCGTGACAAACTAAAAACCGCTCAAGTAGAGGGATTGCATATATCGACAATGGGGATCGTGTGGCTTATCGCAGGTGTTATTATGAGCACTGTCTCCAGCGAGCTGGCGTATCTAGCGAATGTCCTCTAGGCATCCAGTTCATTCCGGAAAATGGTGGCGGACACGGCGTGCGGCTGCGGAAAAGCCCTCCTGTCAAACGTGTTAGGTCCCGCTAAGGCACACCACTACCAATCACCCCCTGATGAACGACAAAGACAACGCCGTCCCGGCATTCTCCGGCTGGAGCATCGTCGACCCAACCACAATCGCCTTCCTCGAAGTGGCGCTCGGGCTGCCCAGATCCGGCGGTGCCGTTTTTCGTCGTCTGGCTCCTGCCTGTTCGTACCTAGTGTTCGGATTGCTCCAACATACGTTCGAAATCGTCGCCGTTGATTCGGCTTAAGTAATCCTCAACCGCTTGCAGCCTCTGCTCGGCGCTCACATTCGGCGCGCGGATCAAGGTGTGCACTTTGATCTTATCGTGCACCGTGAGCCCTTGAAGCACCATGCTGCGGCTGGTCACATTGAGGTTCCTCGCGAGCCATTGATAGTCGTTATTGGAAAGCGGATCTTGCGCCGTCACCGGGTGTTGCCACCACAAGGTCAACGCCATCATCGACAGTCCAAGCCCTTTCCAAAGGGCGCCGTTGCCAGCATTCATTGAATCAAGGGTCACAAGAGCAACAAAAAGACACGGGTCGTGTAAAACGTGAGGATCGACGCGCACGCAAGAATTACGATGAAGTGAAACAAAACAGTGAGCGTCGGCAGCTCGTGCGGATCGTCATTTGCAGGCCTTGGCTCGTCATTCCAGTGCTCCGGAACGCCGTCGAACATAGCAGCCTCCCTGCTGCCGGGCGTCGGCGCTTCGACATACGTAGGGGCTCTACGAAACGAGATGTACAAACGTCCCGTGCACTTTTTGAACACGCAAAGAAGAAACTGTTGTGAACCAGCCATAAATCGGCATGCGCAGATAACAGCGGAACAGACATGGGTCTGTCTTAGTCGATCGAACGGCCCGAAGAAGATGATAACGGCGTTGGCCGCGACCACCGGGTGCGAAAGTCGCCAATGGCGACATGCGAGTCTTTGTCGATTACAACGATTATCCGGTCTCGGGAACGATTCCCGGCCAAGATGGAGATCCGCGCAGTTCGGTCCTCATAAGTAAACCGGCCTCGAAGGCCGTTTCGATAACCAGGTTTCCGAGCTGCCGTTTGACTCACATGGGGTGGTTCCTGTCAAGCGTCGTCTATTGTGTCATTGCGATATTTTTCCTTCGTTGGCAGATCCGAGGCTCGGGCCCGTTCTCAACATGCGATCCATGACCGCATCAACTCACATTCGGTTTGCGTCAGGCAAAGGCCTGGAAAGGAGGACGGATGTAACCCGAAACCTCTCAAAGCGATCCAGAGGGTTCGACACCCTCCCGGTAAAGGCGCAGCCCGCCAACCGGAAGCGAGCCTTGCATGGGCAGTGGCAACGCTGTTCGTGAAGCGTAGGCAGCGGATGCTGAAGCCCTGTGCTAAGCCTCGAGATTGAGAACCCGCTGGGGCCTTCGGTGTATCGGAGCCGGGGGCAGCATCGGCAAGGCCGCTACAGGCGAGGGCTCGTCGGCCCGGCCGGGGTCGTGGAGCAGGGCAAAGGCATGGGATGGAACGCCAGGCAACCTGAGAGATCCCGCTCGCGTCCACGAACGGATAACGCCGGCACACGGGACACCGGCTGATCAATCGTCCCAGGCCTGATGAGTGACCTCCGCACGCATCGGGAGCGCCACGGCGAACACGAACGATGCGAGGCGTACGTGGAACCTGAGACCGAAACCATAAGGAAACAGGCACACGCAGGCGGGAAGTCGTAGCGTCTTCATAGTACCAGTGACGTCGGGGAACCGGGCTCGCCGGGACCCGAAAGAGGGAAGGGAGACGTCACGAAGAGAGAACCGTTGGAATGAAACAAGGGAGGGGACCCTGGACCCTGCAAACCTGTCCACGAACCGACAACGGATAGCCGACTTGGCGAGAACGAAACGCGGGGCGGCGCTTTACTCGCTGCACCACGTCATTGACTTGGATTGGATGCTGGAGGCCTACCGGCTCACTCGCAAGGATGGCGCTCCCGGCATCGACGGTGTCACAGCGGCAGACTATGAGGTGAACCTCGAGGCCAATTTCTTGAACCTCCTGGAACGCATCAAGTCTGGCCGCTACCAGGCGCCACCGGTCCGGCGGGCGTACGTTCCGAAGGCGGATGGATCGCAACGGATGCTCGGCATTCCATCCTTCGAAGACAAGGTGGCGCAACGCGCCGTGACGATGGTGTTGGAGGCAATATACGAACAGGACTTCTTAGCCTGCTCGTATGGCTTCCGACCAGGCCGCTCGGCTCACCAGGCACTCAATAGCCTGCGGCACGCGATCTGGTCCAAGCACCTCTACTGGGTACTCGAGATCGACATACGCAAGTATTTTGACTCGATTCCACACACCCACCTTCGGGCGTTCCTCGACCAACGAGTTCACAGATGGCGTCATTCGACGGATGATCGACAAATGGCTGAAAGCAGGAGCTGTCGAAGATGGCCTCCTGCACCGCACGACTGAGGGCACTCCGCAAGGAGGTGTAGTCTCGCCGTGCCTCTCGAACATTTTCTTGCACCATGTGCTCGATGAATGGTTCGAGACGCAAGTGAGGCCGCGCCTTGCGGGGAACTGCACACTTGTCCGGTTCGCTGACGATGCGGTCATGGCGTTCGACAATATTGCCGATGCCAAACGCGTCCTGGCGGTCTTGGGCAAGCGTCTTGCGCGGTTTGGGCTCACGCTCCATCCCGACAAGACACGCCTCGTGGACTTCCGCCCGAGGCGGGCAGAGGGCGCGCGCCACCCGGACACGGGTGGAACCTCGTTTGACTTCCTTGGCCTAACCCATGTTTGGGGGAGGTCACGGCAAGGCAGAAACGTGGTTCGGCAAATTACGGCCAAGGGCCGGTTTGCTCGGGCAGTGGCCGCGGTGAACGACTGGTGTCGGAAAAACCGGCACCGATCCATCCGCGACCAGCATCGCCATCTGTCCACAACGATGCGGGGCCACTACGCCTACTACGGTGTTGGTGGCAACGGTCGACGATTGCGGTGGTTCGCCCACAAGGTGGTGCGGCTTTGGCAGAAGTGGCTGTCTCGGCGAGATCGACAGCGCGTGGTCCGGTGGGCCCGCCTGAACGAAATCCTGAAACACCATCCGCTGCCTCCAGTCAGGATTGCTCATCCATATGCCGCTGTGGGCGAAGCTCTCTCGTGAAGAACCGGATGCGGGAATCTCGCTCGTCCGGGACTGTGAGGGGTGGGGCCGGTGACGTCCCCACCTACTCGGCCGGGCAATATGGCCCGTACCCAGTTTCCTCATTCTCGAGGACAAGGGCCCAGAAAGAGTGGGATCCATCTATGTGGAACGGCCTGTAACAGCCCCGTGCCCGTCCGATCGCCACTCGCCTGGATCCGGTGGGTCTGATTTAGATCGACCCACGGGATGTGGTTGATTCCGTTACTCGCTCATTGTCCCTTTAATCTCCTTTACTCATGCCTTCAGCTCGGCACCGGCTGGCACGAGGCCCTGCGTCACGTAACGCCACAGCGCCACCAACAGTTTGCGAGCGACGGCGACAATGGTAATGCGCCGGATCTTGCCGCGCTTGTCTCCAACCCGTTGGTGGAACCAGCGGCTCAGATCGCTGCCGGGTTGATGTCGCAACCACAGCCAGGCCAGCTGGATCATCGTCTTGCGCAAGCGAGCATTGCCGGCTTTTGAGATGCCTTGCTCGACGTCGATCCCGCCACTCTGCCACGGGCTCGGTGTCAGACCGGAATAGGCCGCAATCTCCCGCCGATTGGCAAACTTGCGATAGAACGCCTCCAACGCAAGCACCGACGCAAACTCCGGCCCGATGCCCCGCAGGCGCAACAGCTGTGAACCGACGGCAGGCTTTGATGTCGGTTCGTGTGCAACTCCGGCTGCCATGGCCTGGGCAGCTTGCAGAATGCTGTCGCGTTCGGCCTCCAGCGCGGCAAGCTGTGACATCACCAGCTCCAGACGATCGAGCTCTCGTAGTAGCTCCGTCCTCAGGTGTGATGGCAGCGGCTCACCATCCCAGCGGCACAGTTTCTCCAAACGCTGGCGTCGATCCTTGTGAATTGGCTCATAATCAAACACACCCTGGGTCGCCAGCAGCCCCTTGATCCGGTTCACATGCCGCACGCGCTCGGTCACCAGCGTTCCGCGTTCGCGCGTCAGCCGCCGCTCGTCCTCCTCCGTCGGGCTCGGCGGGTGCACCATCGCACAAATCCGCCGTTCGCCCCGTGCCCAGGCCATCAGCGTGCGCAGCAGCATCTCGACATCGATCCGGTCCGTCTTGGCCCGGCGGTGGCGCCGGTTCACCGCAATCGAGGCGGCATCAACCACGTGACTTTCCACACCGTTCGCTTCCAGCAGACGATGCACCCAGAAACCGTCCAGTCCCGCCTCGTAGATCGAAACAATCCTCACAGGTCCATCGTTGTGCCGTTCCGCTTGCCCCTTCACTCGAGCCAGCACATTCAGCAGCGCTGCAGCATCACCCGCTGTCATTCGATATTTGCTGATCCGGTCACTGCCGGGCGCGTTGATAGCTACCAACCAAAGGGATCTGCTCAGTTCCAGCGCCACGAATACCGATCTATCATCGGGGCGGACGGCGGACCGCAAGTCACGGGAGTGGTCTGCGTGTTGCATCGGGTGTCTCCGTAAACTGAAGTTGATGGCAGTCTCAGTTTACCGACCTTCGACCGCCGTCCACCCGCATAGAATTTATGGTGCGCTCTTTGACCAGCGGGTGAGGAGCCTCGGGATCACCCCAGATCCGCACGCTGTTCAGGTCGCCGCAAGCAAATGCGATCGCCGAGCGCTGGGTGAGATCGCTGCGTGGAGAATGCCTCGACCACGTGTTCATCTTCAATTAGCGCTATCTGCGTGCTGTGTTGGCCGAATATATGCGATATTTCAATCGCTGGCGCCCGCACCGCGCGATCGGCCAGCGCGCTCCGTGCGCGGTCGATCCGCCGATCCGCGAAGCGCGCCACCGGGAGATCATCGGGGAGCCGGTGCTTGGCGGTCTGCATCACGTCTATCATCTGGCGGCATGATGCTTCGCACAATGTATTTGCGCCCCACAGCCATGGTTACGCAGAAAGGTCTTCCAGCTGTGGCTCGGCGGTCGCCGCCATCGCACCATGTACTTCGCCACTGTCGACTGCGCGATCTCGATGCCGAGCTTGAGCAGCTCGCCATGAATGCGCGGCGCACCCCACAGCGGATTGGCAAGGTTCATCTCGCGAATAAGATCACGCAGGTCGCGCGGGATTCGCGGGCGACCACCGCGTGCGCGAGACTTCCAGCGCCAATATAAGCGGAAGCCCTCACGGTGCCATCGCATCACGGTCTCAGGCTGGACGATCACAACGGCGCCCAGCACGGACGGGCGCAGCCGATACAGCCAAACGAAGATCAGCCGATCGATAAGCGTCAATCGCGCCCGCGATGGCATCCCGCGGCGCAGGACATTCAGCTGATGCCGAAGAATGACGATCTCAGCCTCAAGTCGCCCCTTGGACCTGAACAGCGAGACCACCTAAGCATGCCAGGAGCTTCAGACTATCGATCGTCCCGCAGCAGATTACCCGATCCGCGGCGGCAAGCCACTCAGGCATTCATCGCCCCATGCAAGGGACAAGGACGCTAAGCTCAACTCGTCCGGAGCCGGCGATGTTTTGCGTGGCCGTGCTCCACAAAACGAGACCAACGACAAGCCGCAACGGTATGGCGCACCAATCCCCGAAAAGGAAAGAGGCGCACTCGTGAGTCTGCGGAGAATTGACTCCAAGTCTCTCACGCTTGCCTACCTCACTGCCTTTTCGTTGCCATCAACATGGTCAAGGAGCGCCAGCGCCGGCGCGACAGCGCCTTCCAGAAGCGTTCGCTGAGGCCGGACGCGCGCCAAAACACGCACTCCCATCAGCACGCCGAGGAGATGAAAGGCGAAATTTTTTGGCGGTATCGATCGGGAAATCGTCCCGTCAGCTTGGCCCTTCGCGACGCATTTAAGAAAAAAAGTCTCGATCCGAGCGAGCACGCCCACAATAATCTTCTGAAACTCCGCGTCGTGGGGTGCCACTTCGAGGGCCGTGTTCACGAGCATACAACCTTTGTGCTCCCGATCGCTCAGCGAGCGGTCGACGATCTCCTCGAAGAAGGCTCTGATTGCGTCGCGAGGTGGAAGGGCTTCGCACCGCCGCATCCGCTCGCCAAGACTTTTTTCAACATAATGGTCGAGCGCTATTTGAAAGAGGGCGCGCTTGTCACCGAACGCGTTGTAAAGACTGGCTGCTGTGATCCCCATTTTGTCCATGAGATCTTTGACTGACGTGGCCTCATAACCTCGGCGCCAAAAGCACTCGGTTGCCGCGTCGAGCACAGCTTTCTCATCAAATTCCCTCGGTCTCGCCAATCCGGTCCGCCCTAATGTTCCTGAAACTGCAACAACCCGCACCTCACGTAATTATAGTATGACCATACTAGAATACAAGCTGCCTGCTTCTGGCGCTTGCCGAATTTGGCGTCGCCATCAAGACGCTAAACCGGCGTGATGCGGGCATCTGGGTGCCATGCTCTTCAAACCAGTCCTTGCTATGTTTCCAACGGTGCGGCATTTTAGAACGTCCACACTAAAATGGTGGTCACGGCCAATGCTGAGGAGAGCTCAATGATTCTGTTTTTACTTTCATCCAACACCCAACCCGGCAAAGGTTGCGCTCTTTCTCGAGGAGGCAGGGCTTGCGTATCAGATGATCCCTGTTGACACCAGCAAGGGCGAACAGCATTTTCCAGCATTCCGCGCCATAAACCCAAATGGAAAAGTGCCTGCCATCGTTGACCCTGAGGGGCCTGGCGGTAAGGAAACTCGCGTATTCAACTCGACAGCCATCCTTATCTATCTCGCGGACAAGACCGGCAAGTTCCTCGGTAAACCGGAGGATCGCCCGGAGCTTCTTTCTTGGCTTCTCTTCATTGCGTCAGGCCTTGGACCATACTCCGGCCAGGCAGTCCATTTTCAATTTGCAGCGCCCGACGGTCTCGGCTACGCGGTGAACCGTTACCGTCGCGAAGCCGAACGACACTATCAGGTACTCAACGATCACCTTGCCGACCGCGAATTCATCATCGGTGATAGCTACACGATTGCGGATATGTCGGCCTGGGGTTGGCTCGACAGGGCCTCGCGCGTGCGAAAGGGGGTAGACGATCCGCTCGCCCCATACCCACATTTGAAGCGTCTCTTTCAGACCGTCGACGGGCGGTCGGCAGTTGCCCGCGCACGCGCCGTTGGCAAGGAGCACGACTTCAAGAAGATCAACGACGAAGAAACGAAGCGCGCGCTCTTCCCGTCGAACTATCCACCGGGAGCCTGAGGTAAACCGCAGCGTGAAAATAAATCGCAAATCGACGCACGATGCGGCAAGGTTTTTATCCGCCCCAACCAGATCTTCGCTGTCGGCGGTCTGCCTTATCCGGTACTTGAGGGGACTTGGCACGCAGTGTCGTCGATCTCGTCGAGCGCACGCTGCTGACCCCGCTGGGCCTCCGCTCTCTGGCAACTACCGACGCGGACCACATCCCTCACTATCGCGGAGGTCCTGCCATGCGTGATGCTGCCTATCAACAGGGCACCGTCTGGCCTTGGCTCATCGGCCCGTTCGTCGAAGCATGGCTGCGTGTGCATGGGAAATCCCCGACAGCCAAAGCCGAGGCGCGCGCTTGCTTCATGCCGTCTCTGCTGGCTCACCTCGAGACAGGAGGACTTGGCCACGTTTCGGAAGTAGCCGATGGCGATTCGCCGCACACACCTGGCGGCTGCCCATTTCAGGCCTGGTCGCTCGGTGAGCTGATCCAGGTTCAGCGCTTGCTGAGTCATGATCAAGCTTCGGTCCGCGAGTGAGTGCGATGCCGAACGCGATCCCTCCGCGGCGAAGCGTGTTCGAGACGGTCGAAGGCCGCCGGCTCGCGGCGACGGAAACCGGGGAAGATTGGCGGCGGTGGGGGCCTTATTTGAGCGAACGCCAGTGGGGCACGGTTCGTGAGGATTACAGTCGCGACGGCACCGCCTGGGAATATTTCCCGCACGATCATGCCCGGAGTCGAGCCTATCGTTGGGGCGAGGACGGTATCGCGGGCTGGGGTGACGACCACTTGAGGTGGTGCCTTGGCATCGCGCTGTGGAACGGCCGCGATCCGATCCTCAAGGAACGCCAATTCGGCCTAACCAACAAGGAAGGCAATCATGGCGAGGACGTCAAAGAGCTTTGGTATTTTCAGGACGGCACGCCGACCCACTCCTATATGCGGATGCTCTACAAGTATCCTCAGGCGGAATTTCCGTACGCGCGGCTTGTCACGGAAAATCGCGATCGCACCCGGCAGGAACCGGAATTCGAAATCTACGAGACCGGCGTCTTCGATGACGGCCGTTATTTCGACGTCACCGTCGAATATGCAAAGGCGACCCCTGACGATACGTTGATGAGGGTCACCGTGGTCAACCGTGGGCCCGATGAGGCGACGCTGCATCTCCTGCCGCAGCTATGGGCGCGGAACATGTGGAGCTGGACCACCGAAATTCCGCGCGCCCGTATCCGCCTTTGCGCGGACCACTGTGTCGAGACCGCACACCCCTTGTTTCCACCGTTCAGATTGGTTGCGGACGGCGCGCCCGAGCTCCTGTTCTGCGAGAATGAGACCAACCATCGCCGCTTGAGCGGTCTGGCTGTCAGCGGCCATTTCAAGGACGGCATTAACGACTACATCGTTCGCGGCGACAAGGAGAGCATCAGCATAGATGCGGAAGGCAGTAAGTGTGCTTTCCATTACGAGCTGACGGTTGCAGCCGGAGGCAGCGCCAGTATTCGTCTTCGTCTCCGACCTGCCGAGGCGCGAACTAAGCCCTTTGCCAGATTCGATCGCATTTTTTCCGAGCGGCTTGCAGAAGCCGACGAGTTCTATGCAGCCCTCCAGCAGGATATTGGCGACCCAAGCCACCGCGCTGTCCAGCGTGCGGCCTTTGCCGGTATGCTGTGGTCGAAGCAGTTCTACTATTTCGATGTTCCTGCATGGCTCAAGGGCGATCCGACCCAGCCCGCGCCGCCGGAGGAGCGGCTGCGTGGGCGTAACGCCGATTGGCTGCACCTGAACAATTACGACGTGATTTCGATGCCGGATACCTGGGAGTTTCCCTGGTATGCATCGTGGGATCTTTGTTTTCACTGCATTTCGTTCGCGCTGATCGATCCGGACTTCGCCAAGGCGCAGCTGCTTCTGCTCATGCGCGAATGGTACATGCATCCCAACGGCCAGCTTCCTGCCTATGAATGGGCGCTGGGTGACGTCAATCCGCCGGTCCAGGCTCACGCCGCTTGGCGCGTCTATCAAATCGACAAATCGCTGAAGGGCAGGGGCGACCTGGCCTTTCTGGCGCGAGTCTTTCACAAGCTGATGCTGAATTTCACCTGGTGGGTGAACCGTCAAGATGCCGGCGGTCGCAACATCTTCCAGGGCGGCTTTCTCGGACTGGACAATGTCGGTGTGTTCGACCGTTCGCAGGCACTGCCGACAGGCGGCTTTATCAGCCAGTCCGACGGCACCGCGTGGATGGCGATGTATACGCTGAATTTGCTGCGGATCGCGCTCGAGCTTGCGCTGTACGATCATGTCTACGAGGACATCGCGCTAAAGTTCTTCGAGCATTTCCTATTCATCGCCGATGCCATGGAGAACGTCTGTGGCGAGAGAACTGGCCTTTGGGATGAGGCAGACGAATTCTATTACGACGTGTTGAACCTGCCGGACGGGAGTCGCACACCCCTGAAGGCGCGGTCGATTGTAGGCCTCATTCCCTTGTTTGCGGTGGAGCTGCTCGAGAACCAGATGCAGCCTCGGCTACCAATGTTCACGCGCAACGCGCGCTGGTTCGTCGAACATCGTCCGGATTTGGCCCGTTTGATCTCGCGCTGGCAGGAGCCCAACCAGGGCGATCAGTATCTGCTGTCGCTCCTGCGCGGCCACCGCCTAAAGCGCCTGCTGCGCCGTGCCTTGGACGAGAAGGAGTTCCTGTCGACCTACGGCGTGCGATCGCTTTCGAAACACCATGCGGAAACCCCCTTCGTCTTTTCCTTTTGCGGCATGGAGTATCGGGTCGATTATGAGCGCCGACTTCGAATCTGTTCGGCGGAAACTCGAACTGGCGCGGTTTGGATGCCCGTCAACTACCTGCTGATCGATTCACTCTACGAATTTCACCGCTACTACCGCCATGATTTCAAAGTGGAGTTTCCGGTCGGCTCCGGTCACAAGGCAACGCTGAGGGAGGTTGCCGATGATCTGCGCAATCGGCTCGTTTCGCTTTACCTGACAGGGAAGGACGGACGCCGGCCTTCGTTGGGGTCTAGCCACCTGCTGCAGCATGATTCCAATTTTCGCGATCATCTGCTCTTTCACGAATACTATCACGGCGGGACCGGCGCCGGACTGGGCGCGTCGCACCAGACCGGCTGGAGCGGACTGATCGCGCTGCTGCTTTACCCGCGCGACCCCAACGATCCATGCGGCCTCGCGATTAGCGGTCAATCAACATTTTCGACACGAGATCCGGAGGATGCATGAGCAACGAGCTTGACCGTCTCAGCATCAACACGATCCGCACGCTGGCGATCGATGCGATACAGAAAGCAAAATCCGGCCATCGCGGTACCCCAATGGCATGGCACCCGTGGTCTACGACCTTTGGCAGAAGCGGCTCAACTTCGACCCCAACATCGCCGATTTGGGCTTCATTCTCTCCGCTGGCCACGCGTCGATGCTACTCTACGCCTTGCTCCATCTAACGAAAACGAAGGCAGTGAATGCCGAGTACGAGACGCTCGGCCGGCCCTCTGTGACGCATGACGACATCAAGTCGTTCCGTCAGCTGGGTAGCGCCTGTCCGGCGCATCCCGAATATCATCTTACTTCCGGCGTGGAAGCGACGACGGGACCGCTCGGCGGGGGGGTACAGGGGGCGACGAGCGTGGGCGTGGCAATCGCCGAGCGCCGGCTCGGTGCCCATTTCAACCGTCCTGAATTCGACGTGGTGGACTGGCGCAGTTACGCGCACTGCGGCGACGGTTGCATGATGGAAGGGATTTCAAGCGAGGCGGGCTCGCTCGCCGGCCATCTTGGCCTTCATAAGCTTTGTTGGATTTATGGTTCCAACCGGGTTTCGATCGAGGGACACACGGAAATCGCTTTAACCGAAGATGTCGCGACGCGTTTCCTCGGCTTCGGATGGAACGTGCTACACGTGCGTGATCCCAATGATGAAAAGGAAGTGCTGGGTGCCCTCAATCTCGCCCGACGCGAACTCAGTCGGCCGACGCTGATCATCATCGAAAGCCACGTCGGCTACGGCGCGCCGCACAAACAGGATAGCCCGAAGGCTTACGGCGAGCCGCTTGGCGGCCATGCACTCTCGCACCTTTACGGGCATATGGCCTCGTACCTCTTACTCGGCTTGCGCACGACGTGGCGTGGGTGAAGGCGTGAGTCTTGTCCGAGAGCCGGCTGCGGTAGCTCTGCATATCCGGTTCGTGGGAAAAACTTCTACGGTTCCGTGGACGCTCAGTTCCTCGCGCCCGAGGATGTCTACGCAGATTTCGCGAAGGGTATCGGCGCGCGCAGTGCGGCGAAACATGCCGCATAGCAAGATCTCTTGCCCGCTATCGAGCAGCATATCCCGAGCTCGCCCACCATTTTGAATTGATGCAGGAGCGTCGCCTGCCGGGGTGTTGGGAAAAGGCCATTCCAACATTCCCCGCCGATCCCAAGGGACTCGCCACTCGTCACGCTCAGGCGCGATCGAAACGCGATCGCGCAACGCGTGCCTTGCCTTGTGGGTGGCGCCGCCGACGTGGCACCGTGCACCAAGCCCAGGATGACCTTCGAAGGTGCGGGAGACTTCGAGCCGGACAATCACGCCTGTCGCAACCTTCATTTTGGCATCCGCGAGCATGTGATGGGCGCTGCCGTCAACGGCTTAGGGCCTGTGAGGAAATAAACGAATCGACTGGCGTCGGAGAACGCAGGGAAAGAATTGAGGAAGAAGGGGGCCAAGCGCCTGCTGATCACCGCCGACTGTGGCGGCAGCAACGGCGCCCGCGTGCGGCTCTGGAAGGTCGAACTGCAGAAGTTCGCGACCAGACCGGCTTGACCTCCACCGTCGCCCATCTCCCGCCCGGCACCAGTAATTGGAACCGCATCGAACATCGCATGTTCGCCTTCATCAGCCAGAACTGGCGCGGCAAACCACTGCTCTCCTACAAAGTCATCGTGCAACTGATCGCCGCCATCAAGACACCGATCGCTCGGTCGTACTGGTCGATGAGCGCGACATCGCTTACGACTTTTTGGTATTGCCGATCGGGGCAAGTCACAGCTATTTCGGCTATGACGGCTGGGAGCAACACGCGCCCGGGCTGAGTCGCTGAAAGATGCCGTCGCGATGCGCGGACCCATACTTGAGGCGTTCGAGCGGGCCGCGACATCCCGCCTGCGGCTTCCAGCTTCGTCATTTTAGATTGATCAATCTAAAACGTATGATAAGCTTTGGCCGGAACAAGGCGATACGCCGCCGCGCGCTGATGCAAGGAGAGGCTCAGTGACCAGATTGACCGACCTGCCGCCCGACCAGTCCCAACGCCTGGCTGAGCTCGCATGCCCGGACTTTGCAACGCGGCCCTGGGTAAGTGGTCCCGCGCTATCGCAGCGCCGGGTCGCCATCGTTTCCTCGGCCGGGCTTGTCGTGCGCGGCGAGAACCCGTTTCGAGGCCGCGAAGCAGACTATCGCGAGATTCCGTCGACCGTTGCTTGCTGCTGACCTACTGTGCAGCCACATCTCGATCAATTTCGACCGCACCGGGTTCCAGGAGGACTGGAACGTCGTCTTTCCCCTCGACCGGCTGAACGAGCTGGCGGCGGCGGAGACAATCGGCTCGGTCGCCGCGACGCACTACTCGTTCATGGGTGCGACCGACCCAGTGAAGATGGAGCCCCACGCGCACGAACTGGCCGGGCGGCTGAAAGCCGACGCGGTCGACGCCATCATCCTTCCTCCCGTTTGACCGCTCTGCACGCGCGCCGTGAGCGCGCTGGGGCATTATCTCGAGGAAGAGGGTATCGCGACGGTCGCGATCGCGCTGATCCGGCGGCAGGCGGAGAATACCAAACCGCCACGGGCGTTGTGGGTGCCTTTCGAACTGGGCCGTCCGCTTGGTCCGCCGACCGACGCGGCATTCCAGAGGCGAGTAATTCTTGCTGCGCTCGGTATTGCTGGTCGAGGGCGATGGGCCGGTGTGGATCATCGATTTTCCGGACGACGACCCGCGCGCACAGCCGGACCGGGCTTGGCGACCGCCCTTCATGCCGGCAATGGTCGCCAACGGCGCCGGGGAGTTGCTTGCGTCCCGGCTGGAGGCGGAGATCCTACTGCTTCAGGGCGCCCATCAGCGCTGGATGGCGCAATACAGGCGCAGCACGGTCGGGCTGAGAGGCCTGTCGGTTGGCGAGGCGGCACGCTACGTCGGCGACTGGTTGCGCGGCAAGGCGCGGCCGAGTCCGCGCGAAGGGTTCTCGGCACCGCTGATGCTGCGCTTCGCCGTCGACGATCTGAAGGCTTATTGCCTCGAAGCGGCGGGCGCTGGGACCGCAAAGCCGTCGAGCCGGCAACTCGGCGACTGGCTGTGGAACGAAACGGCGACCGGAGCCGCGTTCCACGCGCTGCGGGAATTGCTGCTGGCGGAGGAAGACGAGCGCCTGCGGCTCATCGTGGCCAATTTCATAGTGCCGGCCGCGCAGCTGCGCGCGGGATGAAAACCGGTGCGCGCCACCCATGCGCTGGTTCGGACCGCATGTCATGTCGGCAAACGTCTCGCTTGAGCGCACTTCTACGAGGCTTGCCACCATCGGCTTGCTGGCGGCCGTCTTCCTGCCGGCTCTGCTCAGGCGCTGGCTCCATTCGAAGCCTCAAACTACCTGGCAACCGTGCTGACCGCCTTGTCGCGGCGACGCTGACTTCCCCCAACATCCTCGGCAGACCACATATTCCGAAACGCTCCGTAACCAGATCGCCTCGCTCGCCGAACCTCTTGTGCAGGCACAGAGAGGGTGAGCCTTGTCGGGCACGGCGGCGGCATTGCAGGTATCGGGGTTCATGACTGCGGCGCGGCGGCTCACAGCCTGCGGCGATGGCAGGGACAACCGCGACTGGGACGCGCTGATGGCGGCCGCCCAAGGCGGCAATGCAGCCGCCTATCGCCGCCTGCTCTCGGAGGCGGGTGCCTGGCTTCGTGCTTATTATGCCCGACGGTTGCCGCAGGCGATGATCGACGACGCGATCCAGGACACGCTGACCGCCGTTCACGAAAAGCGCCACACCTATGATCCGAACCGCCCATTTGGCGCCTGGCTGGCCGCGATCGCGCGCTACAAGTGGATCAACTCATTGCGCTCGCTGGAAAACAACCCCAAGGAGAGGCTGGACGACGACATCGCGATTCCGGGCCATGAAGAAGCAATAACCAGCGCCTGGTCCTTGGAGCGGTTGCTCTCCACGCTGAAGCCGGCCCAGTCGCAGGCAATTCGTCTCGTCAAGCTCGAAGGACTCAGCATTGAAGAGGCATCGAAAGCCACCGGTCAATCGGCTACCCTTGTGAAAGTCAACATTCACCGCGGCCTGAAGCGGCTGACTTTCCTTCTACGGAGCCAAGCTGATACAGACTGATCCGCTCATCGAGCGTCTGGCCCGCGAGCTGAAGCCGGTTCGGCCCAGAAAGGCATGGCACGACGCTGTTAAGCTGCTTGTGCTGGGCATCATCGAAGTCGGCCTCTTCCTGGCGTTCGGGCTGATGCGCCCTGATATGCCAACGGCGCTCCACCTGCTTTCGTTCTGGTGGAAGCTTTCAAGCTTGGGCGTGATTGCCTTGGTCAGCGGTGCCGTCACGATCCACTCGCTCGACCCGATCCGCTCGCCACGCCGCGGTCTGCGTTGGGTCTCCGTGCTGATCGTACTGAGCCTCGCCGCCGGCTGGATGATCGACGCCTCGCACGGCGACTACGCCAGCTTGCTGGTCCGTCTGGATTGGCGAAACGGTGTCCAATGCTTTTTCAAGACGGCGACATTGTCCGTGCCGGCAGTCATCGGTCTCGGCTTGCTGATGCGGCGCGGTGCCCCCACGGACCGCGGTGGAACTGCCCTGGCGGCCGGGCTCGCCGCCGCCACCTGGGGGGCTTTCGTGTACGTGTTTGCCTGCCCATTCGACGACCCTCTCTATGTGGCTGTCTGGTACTCGCTCGGGTGCGCGATGGTAACGTTGGTTGCGCGTATCGCCCTGCCTCGTCTGACCCGCTGGTAGCTTTACCCTGCGGTTCACCCCACCCGCAGTTCACGGACTGGTGATCAAAACCGCGCTTGTCCCAGCGAAAACGCTGTAACCCGGCGGAGCCCACGCCCGAAAGAAGGATCGTGCGCCCCTTGGCGCATCCTCCGACCACAACGGGAAAGACAGACGCATGTCAGTAACAACCAAAATTTCCGCCGCACTGCTGGTCAGCGCCGTCACCGCGGCTATTGGATCGGCGGCATTCGCCGCCCCGCTCACCGAAGCCGAAGTGAGCGCCGCCACCGCCGCGCACAAGGAGAAATGCTACGGCGTTGCCCTGACCGGACAGAATGACTGCGCCGCGGGGCCGGGCACGACGTGCCAGGGCACCTCGACCGTCGACTTTCAGGGCAATTCCTGGAAATTCGTCCAAGGCGGCACCTGCGCGAACATCGTGGTTCCGGGTGGCAAGCACGGCTCGCTGACGCCGTTGCCCTAACCACCGCGTATGAGCCGAAAAGCGGAGACCAGCTCGATGACCGCCGTGCCCCAATTCAGGGCCTCGACGCCGCGAGCGCGTTTCCGCTCGCCGGCTCTTTCCTTGGCGGAGCTGGCCGGGACGAGCTTCAAACACGAGCACTTCCGAACCATCCAGGACCAAGCGCGGCACGAAGGTTTCTTCGAGGTTCACGCGGAGAACTATATGGGCACCGGCGGGCCGCCGCACCGCATGCTCGCGCACATCCGTGCCGATTATCCGGTATCGCTGCACGGTGTCTCCATGTCGATCGGCGGACCGCAACCGCTTGATCCGGCGCATCTCGAGCGCTTTGGTTCACTTGTCGCGCGCTATGAGCCGGCGCTGGTATCCGAACATCTCGCCTGGTCGACACACAACGGCACTTATTTCAACGACCTTCTGCCGCTGCCTTACACCGGAGCGACCCTGGCTTGCGTCGCCGAGCATGTCGACCAGGTCCAGAACAAGATCGGCCGACCGATCCTGCTGGAAAACCCTTCCACCTACCTCAATTTTGCCGAATCCACGATGTCGGAGACGGAGTTTCTCCGCGCACTCGTCCGTCGCAGCGGATGTGGACTGCTGCTCGACATCAACAACGTCTTCGTGTCGGCAACAAACCAAGGCTATTGGCCAGCCGGCTATCTGGCCGACTTCCCGCTCGACTGTGTCGGCGAGATCCATCTGGCGGGTCATGCCGAGCAGGCCCAGGACGAAGGTGATCTGCTGCTGATCGACAGCCACGACCGGGCCGTCGCCGACTCGGTCTGGACGCTGTTCGAGTGCGTGGTCGCACGCTGCGGCCCCATCCCGACGCTGGTCGAATGGGACAGCGACCTCCCCGACTGGCCGGTGCTGCGGGCCGAAGCCGCGGCTGCCCAGGCGATCCTCGATCGCGACGCCCCTATCGTCCCGAGATACGCCCATGGCGGCGGATAACGTTGGGCCCATCGATTGCGCGCTGTCGTCGTCCTACGCGGCGATCCTAGCGCCCGGATTGCTTGATCCCGATTACGCGACCCCAGCTAGCCTCGTGGGGCAGCGCGGCAAGCGCGCCGTCAAGCGCTACAACGCCTATCGCAACAACGTCACCGTCAGCCTGATCGATGCGCTGGCGGCAATCTTCCCGGCGACGCATCGGATCACCGGCACGGTGTTTTTTCGCACCATGGCGCGCTTTTATGTGCGGGCAGTGCCGCCCCGTTCGCCGCTTTTGTTCGAGTACGGGCACGACTTCCCCGACTTCATCGCACGCTACGAACACGCTCGGGGAATGCCTATCTGCCGGACACGGCGCGCATCGAACGGGCCTGGCTCGATGCGTACCACGCTGCCGACGCGCAACCACTGCCGGCGCCGGCGCTGGCGGTGATTCCACCGAGCCTGCTGGCGGACGTCGTGTTCGTCGCACATCCCGCAACCCGGATGGTTCGCTCTCCTTTTCCCGCCGTCACGATCTTTGCGGCAAACCGGCAGGACGGGCCAATGGAACGCATCGAGGCATCCGTCCCGGAGGACGCACTGATCACGCGTCCCGACCAGGAGGTGACCGTTCGTCGCCCGCCGCCTGGCGGCGGCGAGTTCCTGGCACAATTGCTGTCAGGGCGATCGCTCGGCGACGCCGCGGCCACCGCCTTCGACACTGCACCCGGTTTCGACCTGGCAACCAACGTCGCAGGCATGATCGAAGCCGGCGTGTTTGCAGCACTCCATATCGGAGATCACTGATGAACACGATAACCAGATCCGAAACCACAACGGGCGGCCATCAGCTTTGGCTCGGGTCGGGGGTTGAGAAGGCTGTGGCGATCATTCGTGCGGTCGCCCAGCCGTCGCTTGTCCACCTGGTCTTGCGTATCGCTCTCGCCGTGCCGTTCTGGCGGTCGGGGATACTGAAGTGGGCGGGCTTTCTGCACCTCAACGATACCGCGGTGCTGCTGTTCGGCGACGAGTTCAAGCTGCATCTGCCCGGCGGCCCGTATTCTTTTCCGGCGCCCGAACTTATGGCCTTCATGTCGGGGACGGTCGAGGTGCTGGCGCCGGTTTTCCTCGTTCTCGGCCTGGGCACGCGCTTCGCCGCTACCGTGCTCCTCGGCATGACGGGCATCGTTGAGCTCACTGTCCCGGACGGCTGGCCGGTTCACATCACCTGGGCTGCGATGGCGCTCGCGCTCATGCGATGGGGACCGGGCCGTCTGTCGATCGATCATGGGATAGAACTACTCGGCTCAAGACACGACTCTTAGGGGCTCGAACGAGGTCTCGGCGGCGCGCTCGAGTTGCTCCGGATGACGTGAGATGAGGGCGACGATGAGCGATGCAACCCGAAGGTTGCGGCACACTGCCGACGTTGCCGCCCGTCTGGGAGGCGTTGTCGAGAGACTGTCGGCGCCATGGCTGCTGCTCGGCTGCAGATTGTGGCTGGGGCAGATCATGCTCGTCCGGCAGGCGATGGCGATGATGGTCGCGGCCCACCCTGCCTGGGCGCAAGGCGCGACGGGAGCCGCAAGCTGGAACATCGAAAGCGGGTTCTGGCTGGTAGCGCCGCTTGGCCTCATGATCGGCTTGTTGACGCGCCCGATTGCCTTGGCGCTACTGCTGCGTGCGGTCGCGGTCCTGCCTACGGTCAGCACGGTCGGCGTCGCAGCCGAGCTACCCACGGCGGTGCTCTTAATCTGGGTGGTTGCCGCGGGACCGGGCCCGTTCTCGCTGGACGGGTTGCTGGGGTACGGGCTCGCCCGCAGCGCTCTTGGTCCGGCGAGACGTATCGGACAGCTCTATGCGGTGCTGACGCGCGTGCTGCGGCCGGTCGCGCTGCTTGGCCTGCGCCTCGAACCCGCGGCGCTGCTAATCGCCCCGGCGGCGGCGATCGCGCCGGGGCTGGATTATCTCATGCAGTCGGGCGTCGCTCCATTTCCGGGCTGGCACGCTGTCGTCGCTGCTGCCCTCGTTCTCGGCATCGCGGGTCGGCCGATCGCGCTCTCTCTGGCGGCGCTGGTACCGCTTAGCCGGCTCGCGATGACGATGGATGATCGTTTCACGGTGCTGTTGGTCTTGCTCACGATCGTATCATCCGGGGCTGGATGGCTGTCGCTCGACCGCCTGATTTTGGCCTCGGTGCGTGACCGTCGGGACAAACGCGACTGGATCGAGACGGACCTGCCCCATGTCGTCGTGGTTGGCGGTGGCTTCGCTGGGATCGCCGCAGCGCGCGGCCTGCGCAACGCTCGATGCCGCATCACGCTGATCGACCGGCGCAACCATCACCTTTTCCAGCCTTTGCTTTACCAGGTCGCCACGGCCGCGTTATCGCCGGCCGACATCGCGACGCCCATCCGAGGCTTGTTCCGTCACCAAGCAAATGTTCGCGTCCGCCTGGCCGAGGTCACTGGGGTAGACCCGGCCGCCCACGAGGTATTGCTCAGTACCGTGCGGGTCCGGTTCGACTATCTCGTGCTGGCGACGGGCGCGCGGCATAGCTATTTCGGCCAGGACACTTGGGCGAGCTACGCGCCCGGATTGAAGAGCGTCGAGGACGCGACCGCGATCCGCAGCCGGCTCCTGAGGGCTTTCGAGGAAGCGGAGAACGCTGTTGACGAGCCTGAGCGGACCGCGTGGCTGACCTTTGTCATCGTTGGTGGGGGCCCGACCGGCGTTGAGCTCGCCGGCGCCATCGCGGAGCTGGCTCGGCACGGGATGGAGCGGGAATATCGCACGATCGATCCGGCGACCGCGCAGGTGATCCTTGTTCAGTCGGCGCCGCGCATTCTGCCGACCTTTGATCCGGCGCTTTCCGGAGCTGCGGAGCGCTCGCTGCGCCAACTGGGCGTCGAAATCCGCCTCGATTCAAGGGTCCGGGAAATCGACGCCTTGGGAGTAACGGTCGGCGATCAGCGGTTGGCAGCCCACACCGTGCTCTGGGCCGCGGGCGTGACCGCGTCTCCGGCGGCGCAGTGGCTCGGTTGCCCAGGCGACGGCGCCGGCCGCGTGATCGTCGGTCCGGACCTGTCGGTCGAGGGGTTGCCAGGTGTCTACGCCGTGGGCGATACGGCTGCCTCTCAAGGCTGGCATGGCAACCCGGTTCCCGGGTTGGCGCCCGCCGCCAAGCAGGCGGGGCGCTACGTCGCAAGGGTGATCGAGGCAACTCTGGAGGGTCGCCAGCCGCCCCCCGCATTCCGGTATCATCATGTCGGCAGCTTGGCGACGATCGGCCGCCAGGCCGCGGTTGCGGAGTTGGGGCCGGTGCGACTTTGGGGTGCCCTTGCGTGGTGGTTCTGGGGCGCGGCGCATGTGACGTTTCTGATTGGCGGACGTAACAAGGCGACGGTCGTCCTGGATTGGCTCTGGGCGTATCTGACCTACAGGCAAAGCACCCGGCTGATTACTGGTGATCCGCCGAGCGGCACCTCGCCGACAGCCTGAGACTGACCATGCCCCATTTTATGAAAGTCCGCCGTCAACCCAAGTCCGCTAGATGTTATAGAGCAATCGATCTATAACATGAGGGGGCTATGGCTGGTGTCGACCGCGGCTGCCCTAAACCGGCGCCATAGAGTCGCTCGGAATCATGCGGTGCGATTGAACCAGGGCGGGCTGAATGCCGCGGTTGCCGGCGCCGTCGGGGAACCTGTCGAGCCGCATCGAGAAAGGATGGCGACATGTTGGAGCTTTATCATCACGGCTCTTCCGTGTGTGCCGCAAAGGTCCGTCTGGCGCTCGCGGAAAAGCGCCTGGATTGGACTGGGCACTATGTTGATCTCCTGAAGGGGGAGCAGTTCGCGCCGAGATTCCTTGCCCTCAACCCGAAGGCAGTCGTACCGGTGTTGGTGCACGACGGCGCGATTATTCGCGAATTGACCGTCATCTGCGAATATCTCGAAGAGACGTTTCCCGACGGTCCGATCTATCCTACGTCGCCGCGCGACCGCGCGGCGGTTCGGATTTGGACCAAGGCTGTCGACGAGGAACTTCATCCCGCCTGCTCGGCCATCACCTATATCGTCTCGCACCGCCACGCCATCCTGCGCAACGGGGTCGGCAGCTTTGAGGAGTTTCTCAAGGCGGGTTCGACCGACGGCATTACGGCTCGGACCCTCAAATGGCAATGGATCGAAAAGGGCATCGCGGCGCCGGGCGCCGCCGACAAGTTTCGGCTTTATGACGGGTATCTCCACCAAATGGAGGAAACGCTCGGGCGTGGCGAGTGGCTGGTCGGCGACGCCTTCACGATGGCCGACATCGCGCTGGCGCCCTATGTCAACCGGCTCGCGGCGCTGGCCATGGAGAGCATCTGGACGGGCGGAAGACTGCCGAACGTCGAGCGCTGGTTCGACCGCGTCCGCGCCCGCCCGACGTTCGACGCCGCCTTCCATAAGTGGATGCCCGCGGCGTTGGTGACGGAAATGCACGAGAACGGTACTCATTCCTGGAAGGAAATCGCGGACATCCTGGAGAGTTGAGGAATGGGATTCGGGATTACCTCTGGCGGAATGCCGATACGATTTAATTGCAGTTGGGGGAACGATATATGTCGGTGATCCTGTATCATTTCGGCAATTCCGTTTGTTCCGAGAAGGCGCGGCTCGCCCTCAATGAAAAGGGCGTGAAAAACTGGGAAAGCCGTGAAGTGGATTTGTTCAAAGGCGATCAGTTCAAACCGGAATACCTCAAGTTGAACCCGAAGGCGGTGGTGCCGACATTGATCGACGACGGAAAGATCATCGTCGAATCGACCTTGATTGCCGAATATATCGACGACCGTTTCGACGGGCCGCCGATGAAGCCGGCCGATCCGTTTGCGCGCGCGGAGATGCGGCTTTATTCCAAGGCATGCGACGAGGGCGTGCACCAGGCCATCGGCGTTATCAGCTTTTCCGCAATGTTCATGGACCGCTTGCGCAAGATGTCGCCCGAAGAATTGGCCGCACACCTAAGCAAGGTGGTCGATCTCGAGCGTCGCGACCGCTACACCGCCATTCACGCCACGGGCGCGCGCGCACCGCATGTTTATCGCGGCGTGGCCGCCCTCGAGAAGCTGTTTCAAAAGGCCGAGGAGGTTCTACGGGACGGTCGCCCCTGGCTGTGCGGCGACCAGTTCACCCTCGCGGAGATCAACCTGGCGCCCTATCTTGCGCGCCTCGAATACGTGAACGTTATCGACGTGTGGCTGGCGGAGCGACCGCTCAGCTCCGCCTGGTTCGAGCGCATCAAGGCGCGCGCGTCGTTTCAGGAGGAGATCGTCCGGTGGATAAACCCCCAGGAATGGAAAGAGATGCGCGAAGGCGGCTTGCGCATTAAGGATACGATTTGCGAAAATCTCGCCGATTTCAGGGCCAACGACTTCGGCGCACGGTATCACTGAGCCACGCTGTATCGCCGAAGAAAAAGGACACGGGAGGAATATCATGACCACGAAACGTCACCGCGACGGCCTCGCCGGGGGGCATTCGCGGGCGGCGGGTGCCGAGCGTTGGGATTGGTATGACGACTGGCGCACGGATCGAAGGGAGCCCGAGGTCGTCAGCATCATCGCAACCCGCCACATTCTTCCATTTGCCGTTTTTGCTTGTCACGGTACGTGTCACCTGATTGGGGTTATGCTTGGTGGCACTCGCATCTCTTGGTGGCAGGAAAGCACGGCGGAAGCGATCGCCATGCCTTAATTCGCTGTTAGCTTGCCGAATTGTCGCACTTGTGCCGGTTTGCGTTGGCCATTCGTGGGCGTAGCATCCCGCGATGACCAAAAGGTTCCGTATCGGCATTCTGTTCGTGCTGACCGCGACGATGGTGGCGATCGCGGCCACCGGCGCGGTCGTGTTGCTGGAGCGGACCTCCGCCGCGTTGCCCAACATCGGCGGGCCATTCAAGCTGACCGACGCCAACACTGGCAGGACGGTGACCGATCAGACTTACCGCGGCAAGACGATGGTGATCTATTTCGGCTACACCTATTGTCCGGACGCATGCCCGACCGCGCTCAACAACATCTCTCAAGCGATGGCGAAGCTCGAGCCGGCGGCGGAAAATGTCGTGCCGCTGTTCTTCTCCATCGATCCGGCGCGCGACACGCCGAAAGTGATGGCGAACTACGTGAAGGCATTCGATCCGCGCATCCAAGGTTTGGTGGGCGACGCGGCGACGACCGCGAAGGTCGCCAAGGAGTTTGGCGTCTATTACAAACGCCACGACGAGCCCGACGGCGACTATTTGATGGATCATTCGTCGCTGATTTACGTGATGAACGGAACGGGTAAGTTCCTCAAATTCTTGCCCTCCTCGGAATCCGCCGCAAAATTGACCGGTGCCATTCTTCCCTTGTTGGAGCGCGCGTCGTGAAGCGTCCGTTTCATGCCGCGACGTTGTTGCTCGCGGCGGCCGCGCAAGCGCAGACATCTAACGAATCCCAATGCGATCCATCCGGAGCGCGCGACGCTGGAAAGAAGGCCCGCGCCTCTCCATTGCTGTCCCCCACTTCGCGAATATCGGCGGCGCTCCGGAGCGGAATATTTCGTCAACGGGGTGACTTGGGGTGACTGAGAGCATAACCACCGAAGCTCGACTGAGACACGGTCAAGACGCCGGAGAAGCAGTACATACAAGGCCCGCTTGCCGGCGCGGGCTGGCCGGGGCCCAAGGCGATCGGCATCGACGAGATCTCGATCCGCAAGGGCCATAGCCACCGCATCGTGGTGAGCGACCTGATCCGCCGCCGGCCGATCTGGTTCGGCGGGGAGGATCGCTCGGAGGCGAGCATGGCGCAGTTCTATGACTGGCTAGGCCCGAAGAAGAGCCTCGGCCTTCGCCTGGCGGTGATGGAGATGTGGAAGCCATTCCGCAACACGACGCGCGACACGAGCCCCGCAGGCGGCGGTCCTGTTTGGCAAGTTCCACATCATGCGTCATCTGGGCGAGCTGTTGCTATCAGAAACTACGTCCGACGGTATTGGTGATGCAGGCCGCCGACGACGGGCACTGACATGATCCGCCCGATCCGTTGGATCGGTCGATGGATCGGGGTGTCTTTGTTCAGTGACAGGTAAGTTCGGAGCTCATTGTAATAGGAGACGTAGGCCGTAACGATGCGGCGAAGGTGAGCCTCCCCGAACACGACGAGATGGTCCAGACTTTCCCGCCGGATCGAGCCGATCAGCCGTTCGACGTATCCGTTCTGCCAAGGCTATCGCGGTGCCGTCGGCCGATCGCGGATGCCCATGCTCTTGAGGCGCCGAGTGACGATTTGACCATAGACCGCATCACGATCTCGGATCAGGTGGCGCGGCGCTTCATTCCAGGGAAATGCATCGGTGATCTGTCGAGCGATCCACTCCGCCGTCGGATGAGAGGTGACGCCGAACGATAGGATCCGGCGGCGATGATGACTGAGGATGACCAGCACATAGAGGAGGCGGAAGTCGATCGTCGGCACCACGAGCAGATCCATCGCGGCGATGGCGGCGCCATGGTTACGCAGAAAGGTCTTCCAGCTCTGGCTCGGCGGTCGCCGACATCGCACCATGTACTTCGTTACCGTCGACTGCGCGACCTCGATGCCGAGCTTGAGCAGCTCGCCATGAATGCGCGGCGCGCCCCATAGCGGATTGGCAAGGCTCATCTCGCGAATGAGATCACGCAGGTCGCGCGGGATTTCGCGGGCGACCACCGCGTGCGCGAGACTTCCAGCGCCAATATAGGCGGAAGCCCTCACGGTGCCATCGCATCACGGTCTCAGGCTGGACGATCACAACGGCGCCCAGCACGGACGGGCGCAGCCGATACAGCCAAACGAAGATCAGCCGATCGATGAGCGTCAATCGCGCCCGCGATGGCATCCCGCGGCGCAGGACATTCAGCTGATGCCGAAGAATGACGATCTCAGCCTCAAGTCGCCCCTTGGACCTGAACAGCGAGACCACCAAGCATGCCAGGAGCTTCAGACTATCGATCATCCCGCAGCAGATTACCTGATCCGCGGCGGCAAGCCACGCCCGATGAAATTCTCGGTAGGGACAGGGGTTCAAATGCGGGAGTCCTCGTAAAAACGGTTCAGTCCGGATTGGGGGTTGGCTGTGTGAAAACCATTTTGCGCGTCATCTGGGCGCAAAAATTGATTCGTACCGAACACCGCTTGCGCATCAAAGATTCGTCGAGACCGCAATTTCGATTCTTTTGTTGCGTGCCGATAATTGCTTCTAGGGTTTTCACACAGACAGGGTCACGAACGGTAGCCACGATGATTTCGTGCTAGGTCGGCGCAACCCCTGACAGCGGACACGCGTTGAATCCCCGCACAGGTCGGTTCGGTGCCAAATCCAGACTCCGACTAGTCGTCGACACGACCTGGAAAGCGAGGGGCAAGCACGGCGCGCGCTCGGGTGGTCCCATTCGGACCAAGACGGTCAACAATGAGGCATCTCGGCGGGTCAGCGGCCGTCAGCGGACTCTGGCCCACGGGCCCCGAAGGCTACGTTTGCGCGCCGTCAAAAAAAGTGCCCTTTCCCCACCCGCACCAGAATTTCGCGGCTCGCGTTACGCGCTTGGCACGGGCAGAGCGCGCTGGTTGTACATGATCTTTCGGATCCGGGCCCGCTCCTCGGGCGTAAGCTTGCTCGGATCGGTAGCCAGCTCGCTGCCCACGGCCATCCCGCGCTGTACCGCCGGGCGAGCCCCGATCTCCTCGAACCAGCGTTTGAAATACTTGAACTCCTCGATGTCCTGCCCCTGCGTCTTCCAGCCGACCGACCACGGGTAGGAAATCATGTCGGCAATGCTGTACTCGTCGCCCGCGATATAGCGCCTGTCGTAGAGGCGGTTGTTGAGAACGCCATAGAGGCGGTTCGCCTCGTCAGTGAAACGCCGCACCGCGTAGGACTGATCGCCTTCGCTCTCGCCGAGGCGTCGGAAATGGCCGCATTCGCCCAGCTTCGGGCCCTGATTGGCCATCTGCCAGAGCACCCATTGTGCCACTTCATACTTCTCGCGCGGCTGCTGGGACCAGAATTTCCCGGCCTTCTCGGCGAGATACATCATGATCGCACCGGATTCGAAGATACTAATCGACGCGCCGCCGCCGAGAGGCTCGTGGTCCACGATCACCGGCATACGGTGGTTCGGGTTGAGCTTCAGAAACTCGGGCTTGAGCTGGTCGCCGCGCGACAGTACGACGGGAACTATCTTGTACGGAAGCCCCAACTCCTCGAGGAGAATGGTGATTTTCTTGCCGTTCGGCGTGGGTGCGAAATAGAGATCGAGCATCAGAAGTACCTTTCCGAATCATTGTGACGTCAAGATGAAGCCCGCGCGGGAAATACTGCAGCACTCCGGACAAGCCGTTCCAGGAAGGATAGCACAGCGAGCGGCTGAGGATCACGTCGGCCATTCTCTCATGGCTGGCGCCAGTGGAGCCATGCCACCGAACGGTGGCTGCAGTCACCCTCCTTCTCCGCACCGTTGTTGGGTGGTTCAGCTCGCCCTCCACAGCCGACGGTTCAGACGATCGTTCCCTCAAACAGGCGCCGCTGTGATGACGTCATTGTCCGGAATGAAGCGCTGTGTGTACCGAAACGTATGGCCCGCCCCGTCTGCAAGTGCTATCTGCAATCTGACCTAACACCAGCCTGCATCAACGTATCCGGTCTCGGGAACGTAGTATTCCCGGCCAAGATGGAGATCCGCGCAGTCCGGTCCTCATAAACTTATCGGCCGCGAAGGCCGTTTTCGGTACCAGGTTTCCGAGCTGCCGTTTCGACGGTTGGGCCATCTTGCTTCCACCACCCGCAGACACCAAAGACCTGCCGGTTATTGCCGGTCGGTCAATCCCTCATGACAATGCCACCACATGGTTGGCTTCGTAACTTCCGCCATGGGCCAGGATTGCCCAGGCGATACGCGCCAACTTGTTGGCCAGCGCCACCACCACCTTGTTCTTGTGCGCCCGCGCCAACAGATGCTTCGCCCAGCGGCCGAGCGGCGTATCGCGTTCGGCGAGATACGGCAGCACCGCACGCGCGCCATGAACCAGGTTCTTGCGAAGATATCGGTTGCCGCGCTTGCTGATGCCGAGCAGCCTAGGTTTGCCGCCGGTCGTCGCTTGGCGAGGCACCAGGCCTAGCCAGGCGGCCATGTCGCGGCCGCGCCGGAAAGCACTACCGTCGCCGACCGCGGCGACCAGCGCGGTTGCGTTGAGCGCGCCGATGCCGGGCACGCTCATGAGACGCCGGGCGGCCTCATCCGCGCGCGCTAGAGCCACGAACTCGGCGTCAAACGCGGCGATCCGATCATCGAGCGTTTGCCATTCCTCACGCAGATCGCTGATCAACTGCCGCAGGCGGGGGCTCAGACCCGACGTCGCGTCGCTAAGGATCTCGGGAAGTTCCTTCTCCAGCTTCCGGCGTCCTTGGGCCACCGTGATCCCACGCTCCAGCAACAGCGACCGCAGCTGATTGATGAGCGCCGTGCGCTCGCCGATCAGACGTTCCCGCGCCCGATGTAGCGACTGAAGATCCAACTGCTCTTCGCTCTTCACCGGCACAAAGCGCATCGTCGGTCGCAGCGCCGCTTCGGCAATCGCCTCCGCATCCCGATCGTCATTCTTCTGCGCCTTGACGTAAGGGCGGACCTATTCCGGCGACATCAACCGAACCTCGTGTCCGAGCGCCGCCAATTCCCGACCAAGGTGATGCGCGCCACAGCAGGCCTCCATCGCCACCACACAACCGGGCCATTTCTGTGCAAATTCAGCAATCGACGCCCGCCTCAGACGCCGGCGCAAAATCACCCGACCGCCGCCATCCAATCCGACGAGGCTGCAAACATTCTTGCCCAGATCAACGCCAAGTATCACGATATCCATCGCTCCCGCTCCTCTCTCTCCTCTGTTAAAGGTCAGGAATCCTACAAGATTGCTGAAAGAGGGGCGGGCCATACCATAAACTTAGATTCGGACGTATTGGTGATGTAGCCCTCCGACCAGCGCATGAGATACGATGCGTCCGTTGTTGCTATCAGAAACTACGTCCGACAGTATTGGTGGTGCAGGCCGCCGAGGACGGGCACTGACATGATCCGCCCGATCCGTTGGATCGGTCGATGGCTCGGGGTGTCTTTGTTCAGTGACAGGTGAGTTCGGAGCTCATTGTAATAAGAGACGTAGGCCGTAACGATGCGGCGAAGGTGAGCCTCCCCGAACACGACGAGATGGTCCAGACACTCCCGCCGGATCGAGCCAATCAGCCTTTCGGCAAAACAGTTCTGCCACGGCGAACCGGGCGAAATCGGCTTGTCGCGAATACCCATCGCTCTCAAACGGCGCCTGACGACGGCGCCATAGATCCGATCTCGATCACGGATCAAGTAGCGCGGCGCCTCGTTCCATGAAAAGGCCTCGTTAATCTGCTGCGCGATCCATTCGGCCGTCGGATGCGCCGTGACGTTGACCCAGACAAGCTCGCGCCGCGCCAGCCGGACAATAATTAAGGCGTAGAGCAGGTTAAACCCAATAGTCGGCACGACAAACAGGTCCATGGCCGCAATCTGCGGCGTATGGTTGCGCAGGAAGGTTGTCTCTACCGAAAACGTCATCCCGGGTCGCGATCGGGGGCGAAGGGGTTTAGACTTGCGGTGAATGATCTACGCTGTGAGCCTCGTCCTCGGTTTTGTTGCATCGCTGTTCAAATCGCGGGCGCGGCTTGAGGTCGAGGTTTTGGTTCTCCGCCATCAACTGGCCGTCTTGCGAAGAAGAGCGCCACGCCGGCCGCACCTCAGTGCAATCGACGACTGATTTTCGTCTGGGCCTATCGGCTGCGCCCGTCGGTCCTTAAGGCGATTTGTATCGTACAACCCGAGACCGTCCTGCGTTGGCATCGAGCCGGATTCCGTTGGTACTGGCGCTGGAAGTCTCGTTCAAGAGGCGGCCGGCCGCCGATCTCAAACGAATGGCGACGCCTCATCCGCGAAATGAGCGCAGCCAATCCGCTGTGGGGCGCGCCGCGCATTCACGGCGAACTGATGATGCTCGGCGTCGAGGTCGCGCAGTCAACGGTGGCCAAATACATGGCACGGGGGCGACATCCGCCGAGCCAGAGCCGGAAAACTTTCCTGCGCAACCACGCTGCCGGGGTTGCCGCTATGGACTTCCTCGTGGTGCCAACCATCGGGTTCCGGCTTCTCTATGCCTTTGTGATCATCCGACACGATCGCCGGCGGATCGTGTCGATTGCAATCACATCCCATCCGACCGCCGAATGGATTGCCCTGCAGATCACCGACACCTTTCCCTGGCAGGAGGCGCCACACTACCTGCTCCGCGACCGTGACGGCGTCTATGGGGATGTCGTCCGCCAACGGCTCGCCGCCATGGGTATCCGCGACCGACCAATCGCGGCCCGTTCGCCCTGGCAGAACGGGATCGCCGAACGGCTCATCGGCTCGATGCGGCGTGAATGTCTCGATCACATCGTGATCCCTGGTGAGCGTCATCTCCGGAAGATTCTTCGTCTCTATGCCGATCACTACAATGACGCGCGCACGCACTTGTCCTTGGACAAGGATGCGCCGAACCATCGCGAGGCCTGCCTCACCGGAGCGATCGTTTCGCTTCCGATCCTCGGAGGCTTGCATCACCAATATGTCAGAGTCTGACGTTCGCCGCGTCCGCATCGGAGCCGGATGATGCTTTCGGTAGGGACAACCCTTGATCACCGTGAAGGCGCCGAATTCGGTGGCATCAAATTTGTCATCGGCAATCCGGCTGCGGCTGATGGGCACTAAAGCGAGAGCTCTACCGAGTGCCACTAGATCGGCGAGTACGTGCCGGCGGCGTTTGCGAAGTGCTTCGGTGTCGAGACCCAGCTTCTCGGCTTCGGCAAGCAGCCGAATCACCTGCTGGAGGTCGACGACAAGATCGCAGTAAGCGATGACGTAAGGCGCGTCGAGCTTGCTCAGCACCCCGCGCGGGGCTTCCCGAACGAGCGCGCGCCATACTTCCTTGGCTTCCGCCGGAAGCCAGTCGGGCGCGGCTCCTAACCTGGATTTCTCAAACGCGGCTAGTTTTTGGTCTGATCGGGCCCGTCGGCGGCTGTTTTTGGAAGTTGGGATGGCTTTGCGCGGGGGTGTTGGAACGCTGTCATTTGCGGTTCGCGTAATACGAGTCGTGTTGTTGTGTCGCTCCCGCGATGCGAGTCGGTCCGAACGCGCGTCAGCGCTCAGAGAAACGGTGTTGGGGGTTTGGCGCCGCGTTCCGTTCAGGCGGAGCTGAAGGCACGCTGGAGATAGAGATAGGCGAGCTCGAACTCGACCTTGTTGGGGCACCCCGAGGCGATGGCGAAGTGGATGCGGCGCACGCTGGTGCGCACCTGTGCGCCGAGCTTCAGGAGCTTGAGGCGAATGGTCTGTACCGCGGCATCGGCAAACTGGGTATGGCGCAGGCCGACACGGCGCAGGGTGTCGACGAGTACGTACGCCATGGCCGAGAACGACAGGCGCAGCTGATTGGCAGCCATCGTCGCGGAAGAGGCGCGATCGGCAAACAGCTCGAATTGCTCGCCGATGCGGTTCTCGGCCTCGCCGCGGGCACAGTAGAGATCCTCGTAGAGAGTGCGCGCATCGAAGCCGGTTCGGGTGGGTTTGAGTGAGGTGACAACGAAGCGCGGATTGGCACCGTCCGGCGTATGCTCGGCCTTGCCGATGACGCGCCGCGCCCGGCTCCAGCTGTCGATCGTGCGATATTTGAAGTCGCGGAACACTCGCGCCGACTTGCCCGAGGTCAGGCACAAGCACTTGGCCTCGGCGAGCTCGACGACGAGGGCCGCCTCCAGCCGGCGATTGCGCGCCAGGCCGAACACGTAATCGACGCGGTTGGTCTCGCACCACCGCATCAGCGGATCGTTGGAGAAGCCGCTGTCGGCGCGCAGGATGATGTGCACCTTCGGCCATTTCTGACGGATCTGCGCGACTATGCGCGCCACCTCTTCGATCGCGCCGTCGCTGCCGGCGACGTTCGCCCGCCGCTGCCGCGCCAGCAGCAAGTGCCGGCCGCAGAAAACATAGAGCGGCAGATAACAGTATTCGTCGTAGTAGCCGTGGAAGAAGCGGCCGTCCTGCCCGCCGTAGAGCGGAATGTCGGTAGTGTCGAGATCGAGTACGATCTCACGCGGCGCAGGCTCATGCGCCTCGAGAAACAGATCGACCAGCAAGGCATCAACCCGCGCCCCGTCGCAATCGATCTTGTGATACTTCGCCCCATGCCGCTTCGCCGTATGCTCGAGACGATTGAGCGTGCTCTTGCCGGCCAGAGCCTCGCAATCCGACCGCAGCACCGGATGCAGCTTGCCGGCCAGCACCGCAAAGATCGGGTCCTTCCGCAGCTCGTCGTGATCGTTGAGGTCCTCGTAGCCCAGCACCAAGCCGAAGATGCGCTGGCCCACCAACGTCTCGACCCGATGCTCGACATAACGAGCATCACGCCGGTCGGTGAAGCACTGCGCAAACCGTTGCACCAGCTCGATGCCGCGATCGACTTGCCCCAGGAGCAGCGCACCAGCGTTCGAGGTGATGTCGCCGCCATCGAAACCCGCAACCACACGACGCCCCTCGACCGCTTCAAACTCGAACAGCTTCGCAGTACACTCTGTTGGCATCGGGGCGATCCTTGGACCAGAGAGAAATCATTGCAGCACAACGATTCTCTCAAAGTCTCAGCCCCGATGCACTTCTCGTGTTTGAGAAATCGAGGCTAATGGCGTCACCTCCGGCATCGTCACTGCCCGCCCGTCATGACGACCTGGCTCGTAGACGCCGGTCACTTCAATTCGGCTTGGCTATGCGGCCGTGGTCCCGCTTTCCCATTTGGGCAACTTAGCGCGAATCGCGAGGCGACGTCGCAAATCCGATTTTTCGCAAAACCGTCGGCTGAAAAAATTCGTCTAGCCGGGCCAGTTTTTTTGAGAGAGTCGAAAATCTTTTGATGGCCCCCCCCCATCTATTAGTGAGCGCGGTAATCGTCGACGCCGGTGGCATCATTTCATTGTTGGCCCATGTTTTAGTTGCCGACCTTGTCATCGCGCGCTGCACAGAGGGTTTTGACGGGTTGCGCCCTGGTTGCGCTACCCTAATGCCGTAAGTTCAGAGTCCCTAAGTTGGACGGCCGTGGGTGGTTTTCCGACGGTCTGCTGCCGCGCTGCTGGCGAGAAAAGCGGATGTTCCGCCGATGGCTAGGATTGGCCGATACCGGACTGACGGCTTTGGGCGGTTTGTAGAGCTCGGCGGACGTTCAGGTCCGCATGGTCAAATTGCTGTTTCGACCCATTTCCAACCTTTGGCTCCGTCTCGCCGAGCGATCACGATCATGCGAGCCCTCAGCTCTGGCCGGTGAATTCTTTCAGCGTCGCCCTCAGTTCCGCGAACCGTCGCTTGCCGATCCGGCGCTGCCAGTCAACTTCGAGTTGGCGCATGGTGGCGATGATGATTTCCAGCACCAGGCCACCCACGCTCGGTGAAATACAGCGGTGTGCCGGCTTCCCCGGTCGCGGCGCCGTTTCCAGCTTCTCCACCTGTCCGAGAATGTGGTTCAGCATACCGAATATCGATATCGAAAGGGCGAGCGTAATACGAAGACTTTGAGATTTGGCGACTATTGGCCAAGAGGAGAAAGGGCGTGGCGCAAGGGCTCGCTCGAGATTTGCATTGGCCCGGTGAACGGGTCACCCAACTCGAGAATTAGAAAAATGGCGGTTGCGGCTGACAACGCAAACAGCAAGAGGGAGATCGCGACGACTGGATTTGGCGCGGCAAATAGGCTGAAGCTGGCGAAAATAACGGCGAGCCAGAACACCAATACCGCGAGAAAAGGCATCGAAATCCCATTACCGATATGTGTGAACAGAAGCAGGCGCGCTCGGCCAAGATCGACACTCGCTTCGATCGCTCGGTCCCTGATTACCTGTTGCGCATTGTTCCGCGGTGAAAGCGCGAGGATGCGCGAGTAAAATGTGTCACCGACGCCGCTCGTATCAATTGAGATGCCTTCCTGGCGCCACACGCGATCGGCTAGCTCTCCAATTGAACGGCGCAGAAGATCGCGCGTCTCCCTTGTCTCGGGACCATAGAGCGCCAGAAAGTTATCCACGAGAATCACGTCGGCGACGATTTGCCGGACTCCGGTATTCTGGGAATCGAAGGAGTCCTTAGCCGAATTGACCAGCAGCGCCAGGACCAAGGCGGTAATTGAGCTTATTAGGCCGGCGCCAAGCCGAACGACGTCCTTCGCGTCCGAGCTCAAATGATGCGCCGGCAAGGCGTGGCGCAAATACATGCCTAAAAGAGCACCGCCAAAAATAAGCGCAAGGGCAATTGCCGAAAGTGCGATCGGGCTCATCTCTCAGTTGCGCATACGCCGAGCGCGGCAAACATGATAAGCGATGTCGCGGCTCACGGTGCCGCGACAACGCGATAGTACAATCCATTGGCTCCATAGGCTGGGCTGAACCAAGCGCCGTAGCATGAGTAATAGGTTACGCCACCGAATGGTTGATAGGGACAGTTGGCCGGCAAGGCCGAGTAGACGCCACCAATGGGGTAATAGGCTGCTGCAGCGCTGGCCGTGTGGGCGTTCGCCGCCGCCACATTGGTTGCGGCCGCGCCTGCCATCGCGCCGACCGCCAATCCAGTCGCACCCGCGGCCAAATATGCGCCAGCGGGCGCTGCCCAGCTGCCGCAGCTGTAGCACCCGCCAGCATAATAATGGTTGACGACCGCGGGGTGCCCAACGTCGCCACTCCAGCTCGCGGTCGAGCCGTGCCAATAGCCGCCGTAATCGCTTTCGTGCGTAGCGCCACCATAGCCGACACTCGTGCTGTGCTCGTAGCCGCCCGCATTGCCGTAGTGGGTTACGCCTCCGGGTCCGGCTACGGTGCCATGCGACCAGCCACCATAGCCGCCCGCATGATAGGCGTAGCCACCAGCACTACCACCCGCGTGCCAACCGCCAGCGGCACCGCCGCGATACCAGGCATTTGCGGCGGGCGATGCCAATGATCCGAACAACAAGATCGCCGTAATGATGACGAGGATGGCCTTCATGGCTTGCGCTCCATCGTGTCCGGGTTGGCAGGTGCGCCGGGGTTGACAGGCATTTCGGGGGCCGCCGGCGCCGCAAACGTCATGGTCTTCGCCGTGGCCGCATCTTTAGCGGCAAAGGTATCGCCGGGCACCGTGATATCGAGTTTCCAGTCGGTAAAAACAGTTTCGTAATGAGGCGAACCTGGTCGGTCGCCATAAACCACTTTCACCATTCTCGGCAGTTTGTCGTCTGCACCAATCCAGAGTTCGCCCTGCACTTTGTCGTTTGATAGCGCCACCATGTCGGTCACGGTTCCGCCGACAACGTGCGACTGTCCAACGTAGAAGGCTGATGTGACTCGCGTCGATAGTTCCGCATAAGGATCGGTGGCGATCACATCATCGAATGGGAAGTAGATGGAGCCCTTTTCCCACGCGGCATCCAACATCTGTTCTATTGTCGGCGGCGCCGGGGCGACCGCCTTCAAATCCGCCGACGGCACATAGGCCGTCATGGTTTTCCCGTCGTAATAAAATTCATCGGGAACGCCATCGCCGGGAGTGATTACGCGCAACTTGTTGGGCCGCTCCAGAGTGACGCGACTTTCCGTCGTGTAATAAAGCGGTTGACCATCGGCCGCAGGAACCTCGTACGTGTTGATCGCCGTGAAAGACATCGTTTTTGCCGCAGCGAGCCGGGCGCTTACCGCCTTCAATATCGCGATGACTTTCTCCTGTTCCGTCACCTTGCCTTCGAGGATCGACTTTGATGCCGCGGACTGTCCAAAAGCTGGCGCAATCACTGCTACAGAAGTTGCAAGCATCGCACAGATCATGATGTAACGATCCATGATCATCCTCCGAGGAATATTGCAGCCTTGCGTGCCGAGCCTGAGACGGCACTACTTAGTATGCTCACTTACCGCTGCCCGAACAGCCAACCGGATATTCACGCCGCATTCCCGTGTTACCACGCTCGCCTACGGAATCATGCCGCACTCGAACATCTTCTTGACGATCGGCGCCGACACCCGGTTAAAGAACTCGTTGCGCATTCCCGGGTCGGCGCGCAGCAGGTCTACCAAGCGCTGTTCCTCAGGAGGCTTCGGCCTGTCCCGGCCCGCTGCCCGTTCTGCCCACAACTGGTCGCAACTTGCGTTTCGATATTTCTGGACGACCTTGTTCGCGACCCTGTCCAAAATTGGGTATTTCTGGGCAATGGCAGTCCCGGCAATCAGCAGCGTAACTGCCGCTGCAAGCAGCCAATAGCCTTTCCTCATGCTTGTCCTCCAATTGGCACCAGGGATTCCCTGGCTGGCACGCGCATAAAACCCTGATGGTTCGTCTTCGCCATCAGTGCCAAATGACGAAGCGACCTTAAAGGGTCTAGGCCCGTGCTGCTATCAGGGTAAACACTGATCGGCCTGGCTATTTTTAGGGTGATGCAAGAGAGAAAACCCCGTGACAGAAGCACTGGGGATGAGGAACCCCGCGCCGGCGAACGTTCCGACCATCGCTGAGCACCACAGAGTCGCGGCGGTGTTTAAGCCATGCACGTTGGTGCCTTCGCGTAAAATGACGCCGACGTACCTTATGCGGCCGAGCGTACTCGACTGGACTAAGCGAGGTCCAAGAGGCACCGTCGAACATGTCGATCCTTTGCGATTAGGGATCATTCCCGGGGGCCGCGTTGAATGCGCGAGCTCCGTGCCGAGGCCGGTCAGACCGGAAACGACACCTGAGTCTAGGGGATGTCCGCT
Organism: uncultured Alphaproteobacteria bacterium; assembly: GCA_963804725.1. Classification (GTDB taxonomy): domain Bacteria; phylum Pseudomonadota; class Alphaproteobacteria; order ATCC43930; family CGMCC-115725; genus JAATGI01. The sequence continues at coordinate 2,260,936 of CAWDRN010000001.1, forward strand.
CCCGCCCTTTAATCATCGAAAGCCGTCCAGCCGCTTCAGCCAAAGTTACTCATTCTGCTTCGCGCCCATCCGAGCCGGACATGCTATAGAAAGGACCACTCCAAACAGAGAGTAGTCGTCGATAGTGCCCATATGGTTTCGGAAGTGCGTGCCATAGATCGAGGACTGGAGCCCTGGCCCAACGGCACGAGTTCTGCGAGAATCGGTCGATGCCCAGTCCGACCGATGTTCGGTCGATTGTGAGCCCAGTCCGCAGTTCCGACCTGGCTGACGCCGGCCGACAAATCAGGTAGCGTTTCGACAATCATGAACGAGGGCGCCGCTCAAATGACGCGAAGAGATCAACCAAAACTCGGTGAAAAAACGGGCATCGCGGGGCTGAGTGCGGGCGAAAGGCGCGGCACCCACCTGAAGGAGAAAGCTGTCGACGAGACCAGGCAGTTCGTGACGATGTTTCTCTATCTCTTCTTCGTGCTCGGTCTCCTTCGAGTCCACGAGGCGATAATTCTGAGGGAACACAATATTGAATTCACCGGCTATGGCTTCGCCTTGGTGAACGCTCTCGTTCTCGCCAAGGTCATGCTGGTCGCCGCAGACCTGCACGTGGGCCGGAGATTCGAAGTCAGACCGCTTATCTATCCAGTTCTGCTCAAGTCCCTCATGTTCATGATCCTCTTGCTAGGTTTCCACGTCATCGAAGAGGTGATCGGCGGCCTGTGGCATGGAAAGTCGTTTCTCGAGAGCATCCCGAAGTTTGGCGGTGGCGGCCTCCCGGGGGCGTTGTTAACTGCGGTTATCGCTACTGTCGCCTTGATCCCATACTTTGCCTATACCGAAATGAGCCGTGTCCTCGGATCTGCTACGCTGCACACCTTGCTATGGAGGCGCGGACCACAGTCCTCCGCCACCGAATTCAAGTTGCCGCCGGGCGGAGCCGACTAGCGGTTTGTCGTTGAACGGGATGATCGCGCGCTCGCGATATCAATCCGATAGGGCGGATACTCAAATCGGTCCGATCAACCACTATCGGTCTCGGTAGTTGCGAGCCCCCGCAATCACTTTTGTTATAATTCCCTCCAATCCAAATCTGACCGAATACCAATCACCCAATCACCGGGTTCGATCCGCCCCAGGGCACCATTCGTTCTTCTCCCTAGACCTAGAGATCGTGCAAGGCTTTGTCGGGTTCGCGATCCCGATCTGAGTGCGAAGGCTCGTAACAATGCTGCCGGCCTTCGTTGTCGTTGGCCTCGGTGCGCACGCAGCGAGGCTGACCGGACCACGCACAAAAACGTTGCGATGACCTAGTCTGACCCATTCCGGACCTACACGCGGATGCCCTTGAAGAATTTTGCGACGGTAAAAGCGGCGGCTTACAGTGTCCGCCTTTTACTCGAAGGCAAAGACCCGTCGCCAGTCGTTTGCCATATCCACGACCGTCCAGCCCTTCGCGCGGGCCTCGTCGAGGGCCTTGTCGAGTTTTCCGAGGGGCGAGATGCGGTAGGCCCATTCCCGTTTTGCGTCAGTGTGATCGATGAGCAATGCGAAGCGCGCGCCCTTTCCGGCCATCGTCCATTGCAGCATCTCCAGATCACCGTCCGTATTGCCAAAAGATGCGATCGGGCGACGTCCGATATATTTTTGGATACCTGTCCCTACCGAGAATTTCATCCGGAGTGGCTTGCCGCCGCGGATCGGGTAATCTGCTGCGGGATGATCGATAGTCTGAAACTCCTGGCATGTTTGGTGGTCTCGCTGTTCAGGGTCCAAGGGGCGACTTGAGGCTGAGATCGTCATTCTTCGGCATCAGCTGAACGTCCTGCGCCGCGGGATGCCATCGCGGGCGCGATTGACGCTCATCGATCGGCTGATCTTCGTTTGGCTGTATCGGCTGCGCCCGTCCGTGCTGGGCGCCGTTGTGATCGTCCAGCCTGAGACCGTGATGCGATGGCACCGTGAGGGCTTCCGCCTATATTGGCGCTGGAAGTCTCACGCACGCGGTGGTCGCCCGCAAATCCCGCGCGACCTGCGTGATCTCATTCGCGAGATGAGCCTTGCCAATCCGCTATGGGGCGCGCCGCGCATTCATGGCGAGCTGCTCAAGCTCGGCATCGAGATCGCGCAGTCGACAGTGGCGAAGTACATGGTGCGATGGCGGCGACCGCCGAGCCAGAGCTGGAAGACCTTTCTGCGCAACCATGCCGCCGGCGTCGCCGCGATGGATCTGCTCGTGGTGCCGACGATCGACTTCCGCCTCCTCTATGTGCTGGTCATCCTCAGTCATCATCGCCGCCGGATCCTATCGTTCGGCGTCACCTCTCATCCGACGGCGGAGTGGATCGCTCGACAGATCACCGATGCATTTCCCTGGAATGAAGCGCCGCGCCACCTGATCCGAGATCGTGATGCGGTCTATGGTCAAATCGTCACTCGGCGCCTCAGGAGCATGGGCATCCGCGATCGGCCGACGGCACCGCGATCGCCCTAGCAGAACGGATACGTCGAACGGCTGATCGGCTCGATCCGGCGGGAGTGTCTCGACCATCTCGTCGTGTTCGGGGAGGCTCACCTCCGCCGCATCGTTACGGCCTACGTCTCTTATTACAATGAGCTCCGAACTCACCTGTCACTGAACAAAGACACCCCGATCCATCGACCGATCCAACGGATCGGGCGGATCATGTCAGTGCCCGTCCTCGGCGGCCTGCACCACCAATACCGTCGGACGTTGTTTCTGATAGCAACAGGGACGAACTATGGGGCAAATTCTTCACCGCAGCGCCACAACGACTGAGGCGATCCGTCGAGCAATACAAAATAGTCAAGCGAGCCTGAGGGAGCTGGCGGTCCGCTACGGCATCAATCCCAAGACCGTGGCCAAATGGCGTCGGCGTGATTCGGTCTGCGACGCTCGGATGGGACCCAGGGAGCCTCGTTCAACGGTACTTAGCAAAGAGGAAGAAGCGCTGATCGTCGTCTTTCGCAAGCACACGCTCCTGCCGCTCGATGATTGCCTCTATACCCTCCAGGCCACCGTTCCACACCTGACACGATCCTCCTTGCATCGTTGCTTCCGGCGGCATGGCATCAGCCGTCTGCCTGAGACGCAGCGCGACAAGCCCGCTAAGATGAAGTTCAAGTCCTATCCCATCGGCTACTTCCACATCGACATTGCCGAGGTGCGAACCGAGGAGGGCAAGCTCTACCTGTTTGTTGCGATCGATCGGACGTCAAAGTTCGCCTACGCTGAGCTGCATGGGAAGGCCAATCGCCGGACAGCTGCCGACTTCCTCAAAGCCTTAATCAAAGCCGTGCCCTACAAAATCCATACCGTGCTCACCGATAACGGCATCCAGTTCACCGATCTGCCGAAGAACCGTGTCGGGCCAACAGCGCGCTGGCGCGTCCAGATGTTCGACATGCTTTGTGACGCCAATGGTATCGAGCATAGGCTGACCAAACCGAACCATCCCTGGACCAACGGCCAGGTCGAGAGGATGAACCGAACCCTCAAGGAGGCAACCGTTCAACGCTACCACTACGGCTCGCACGCCCAACTCAAAGCCCACCTCCACGCCTTCCTTATGGCCTACAACTTCGCCAAGCGGCTCAAGACACTTAGAGGCCTGACGCCGTATGAGAACATCTGCAAAGTCTGGACGATCCAGCCAAATCGGTTCACGCTAAACCCGCTTCACCACACTGTGGGACTAAACACCTAGCCTTCTACAGCACTCTGGTCGCTGTTTCTTGCTGCTCTGCTTCCCAGTTCAGACGCCCCTGTGTCAATACATTCTGATAACCGTTGAATAACCAGTTATTTTGGGCGACCACATTTCCAGGATCCGCCCCGTGGCTTCTTTTGATATGCAACCAATTTCCGGTCGTGGGCTTCGGGTGGTAGTGGAGGTAAAGAGTATAGACCTTCCTAAACCTATTTGTGCGCCCCTCTTCACTTAGGATCGGCCCCTGGAGCTCGATCTTGTAGTAGACGGTATCGTATGTCGTACCGCCGTCTACAACAATGTTCCTGACTGTCACGTTCCCCGTGTGGGCGATAACCGAACCAATGAAAGGATTCGTAACGGCAGCCTCCGATACATATTCATCGTCGATCGCTGTTGAAACCGCCGTCTGGAACCCTGTGTCAACCGTCTGTGTTTGTTTTTGTGGCTTTTTGGTCTTCGGCTTAGGAGTCTTTTTTTCTGGCTCTACCGGAGCATATTTTTTCTCCAATTTTTCTTCTTCCACTTTCTGTTCTTTTTCTGCAACGACAGGTTTTGATTTTGCATCCGCCGCCTTTTGCTGCCTCGCCTTAAACGCTCCGATAAATGCTCCTATATTTGAAGCCTTTCCCCATTCTGTGTCCAATTCGAACCTAAAGGCCCCGTTTTCTTTATTGTAATCCTCGACTTTTGGTTTCCATTTAGCATAATTTTTTATATCTTCTTGGGTAATCGGAGGAACACGCATCCTTTGCAGGGTATTACCAACGCCAACTTTGAATTGCGCCGAGTGAGCGCGGTCGATCCTAATATCGCGATTTGCCTGCACACCTGTCGCTTCCAACTTCTTCCTGGCCAACGCTCCGTGGCTCAGTGTCCCACCAAACCTTCGCTGGAGGGGCATCGCAAGGACCGGGCGATTTGTCGGCGTGGTTCTGGCTGCGGCGAGTGATGCAATAGCATTCGCAAAAGGCGAAGCCCGCACCAGCCTGGTGTGTGAGCCGACAGGGCTGCGGTAGCTTCCAGGACCGGCGCTGATCGGTGATAAAATCCGTACCGCCGACGATAGTTGAGCAGCACTAGGGAACATTTTTGCTTGCGCCGCGAAACGGTGGACCGTGGCATCACGGCCGAGACGGTCCGCTTCCGCCTCGAGTGCTCTATCGTGCACCACCGCGAGCCCTGATCCAAGCGGGTTGCGCACGCGGCCAGCGCGCTGCTGCACGACATGCGCCAATTCGTGGCCAAGCAGATGCTGTCCTTGGATCGTATCTGGCTGATATCGGCCCGGTGCGAAATAGATGTCGGAGCCGGTCGTGAAGGCGATGGCGCCGATTCGCTGCGCCTGCGGCCCGACATGCACCCGGACATCGGAGAAATCGGCGCGGAGCGCCGCCTCCATTTTGCCCTGCACCGCCTCAGGTAACGGCATACCGCCTCCTGGCGCGAGCCCGAGCTGTCCCGCCTCGACCGCAAATACTCCGCCGCTAACATGCCGCTGAACTGCCCCTGTTCGCCCTGCAAGAGCCGGCGCCGGAGGACCAGGTTGACGTCCTGCAAAGGCCGCCGCTGGTGGACCCAGTGGCCGCACCGCAGTCTTAGTCTGGATCGGCGGCGGCGTCAGCCTCGGGTGGGCCAACGTGGCGAGCTTCGGCTGGCCCCCAAGAAACGAACCTTGGATCACTTTTGCAGTCATGATCCGATCCCTTCGATCCCGATTTTGGAGCTATGTCGTCACCACTCACCAGCGTGAGGCTGATGGCTGGCGCAGACACTACAATATCAAAAAATTGCAGTTCAGCGAAGGGCAGGATGAGCAAGTGTAACGAGAGCAAACGGAAGCGCGTTTTTCGCGCGAATTTTTGGCGCAAATTTTTTTTCGAATAGATTTCGAGGTTCAGAACTCTCTCTGTGCTAAGAGGGAGGAAGGGGTGTTTGTTATATTGTGTTCCATTTCTGCACACTGAGAAGGTCGGCGCGAAAATATGAATTTGAAGAGTGCCGGATCGCTCTTGCCGTGGCCGCCTTCGTGCACCCGAGCCAATTTGCCAATTTCCACTAGTACCCACTATCCAAAGAAGCTGAGTCGTGATTCAACACGATGAATGATTCTCAAGGCGAGAGAGGTCCGGCTGAGGCCGGAGGAGCGCGCGGTGCTTGAAGCCCGATGCCGCGCGGCGACAACGCCGCAGCGTGATGTACGGCGGGCGCGGATCATATTGTTGGCGGCGGAAGGGGCGAGCACGCGGTCGATTTCGCGGATGGTTAGGGTCGAAGAGGCGGTCGTCAGCACGTGGCGGAACCGCTTTGCAGATGAAGGCTTGGAAGGGCTCAAGGACCGCAAGCGGTCGGGGAAGCCCAAGATCTATGCGGCGGAGACTGACGGGCGCATCCTCGCGGTGTTGGACGAGCCGGTGCCCAAAGGTTATGCCCGCTGGACTGCACCGCTGATCGCCGAGCACCTCGGCGATGTGCATGAGCAGCACATCTGGCGCGTGTTGCGGAAGCACAAGATCGATCTCGCCGGGCGCAAATCCTGGTGCGAGAGCAATGATCCAGCGTTCGTGGCCAAGGCCGCGGACGTGGTCGGCCTCTATATGGCGCCGCCCGAGAACGCGATTGTCATTTGCGTTGATGAGAAGCCCTCGATCCAAGCGCTGGAGCGCGCCCAAGGTTACCTGAAGCTGCCCGGTGGCCGAACGCTGACCGGCCGGAGCCATGACTACAAGCGCAATGGCACCTCGACGCTCTTTGCGGCCTTCGAGGTCGCCACCGGCAAGGTCACAGCAGCCCACAAGACGCGCCGGCGCCGCGTTGAATTCCTCAGCTTCATGAACGACCTCGTGGCGGTCTATCCGAATAAGACGCTCCACGTCGTCCTCGACAATCTGAGCACGCACAAGCCCAAGACCGATCGCTGGCTCAAGTCCCATCCCAACGTTCGCTTCCACTTCACGCCGACCCGCGCCTCCTGGCTCAATCAGGTCGAAATCTGGTTCTCGATCCTCGAGGGTCAGTCGCTCGCCGGCGCGTCCTTCACCTCGGTGAAGCAGCTCAGAGAACACATCGATGCCTTCATCGAAAACTACAACCAATCCGCAAAGCCTTTCGTTTGGACCAAAACCAAAGTCGTGCAGCGCCCCTTCAAGGGTCGCCGTCTCAGCGACTTATGATTCCGGGTACTAGAGCAGACTCGGGTCATTCTTGATACGGTCGCGCAATTCCCACGCAGCGTAAGCCTCTTCGATGTAGGCGTCGTCTTGCGCGGGTGGCGGAATCAGTTTGGTTGACTCCTTGCGGAAATAGTCGCGGCCTCTGCCCATCTTCTTGCCTTCGCGGGTGTGACCGTCGAGCGCCCAATCAGGAACCGTCGGGACCGACTTACCGTAATAGTTCGGCCATCCGATCGCCGATTGGAAGTGATCGCCCTCGCGCGATTTCGGCGCGCGGCACATCATTCGGATGGCGTAGCCGACTGCCATCCGCGACTTACCCGGATTGTCGACATTGTAGAAGCGGCGGGCCTGCTCGCAGGCGGCGGCGACGAATGGGACGATCCACGGCGAGGCGGCGGTAACAATATCCTCGTGCGAGATCACTTCGAGGCGGTGCGTGATCATCGTGCAAAAGGCCTTGGACGTGTGAATCATTTCGCAGGCGAATTCCATCGCCTCGCGTTCCATCCCGCGGCGGATACACTTTTGCAAAGCGGAAATGCAGGACCACGGCGAAAGATTGTGTTTAGTGCGTTGGGTCATTGCCATGAACGATCTCGACACGCTGGCGCTGCTCCTCGGCATGATGATCGTGGTCGCCAATCTGCGTCTCCGCCGGGTTTTTCGGCCTGTGCCACGGCTTCATCGCGACCCACGCGCATCGCCCCGTGGCGCTGCTGATCGGCATCGCCGCTGTCGCGGGGATTCTGTCGGCGGTGCTCGTCAACGATACGGTGTGCCTGATGCTGACGCCGCTCGTCGTCGAGACGGCGCGGGGCCTGAAGCGCAACCCGGTGCCGTATCTACTCGTACTGGCGATGTCGTCCAACGCGGCAGCACCGCGACCATCACCGGCAATCCGCAGAACATGATGATCGGCAGCTTCTCCCGCATCGCGTACGGCGATTTCGCGGGCACGCTCGTGCCGGTCGCGGCAGCGGCACTCGTCGTTATCGTTGTAGTAGTCGCCCTGGCCTGGCGGCGCGAGTTTCTGTCGCCGGTACAATTTCAAGCGAGCACGCCGCCGGTCGCGATCAACCGCGCGCTTCTGGCAAAATCGCTGATCGTGACTGTCGGCATCGTCATCGCGTGTTTCCTTGGGGTGCGGCCGGCGCTGGCGGCGATGCTCGGCGGTTCGCTGTTATTCGTGACGCGGCGGATCAAGCCGCAGCGCATCTATCGCGACATCGACTGGTCGCTCTTGCTGCTGTTTGTCGGTTTGTTCGTGGTGGTGGTGGCGATGCAGAAAGCCGTGTTGACGCCGGACGTCATGGCGCGCGCTGGCGCTCTGCCATTGAATCAAACACCGATTCTGACGTTGGTAACGGCGGTGTTGTCGAATTTGGTGAGCAATGTGCCTGCCGTCTTGGTGCTGAAGCCCTTTATCGCCAATCTTGCCGATCCGCGGCACGGTTGGCTTGTCTTGGCGATGGCTTCGACGCTCGCCGGCAATTTCACCATTCTGGGTTCGGTCGCCAATCTGATCGTGGTGCAGGGTGCCGATCGGCGCGGCGTCGCCATCGGTTTCTGGACTTATTTCTTGGTTGGCGCGCCGGTCACTCTCGTCACCCTTTCACTGGGCGCTCTATGGCTAGCGCGGTAACGGCCAACGATGCGCTCCGCTCGCCGTTCGATCGGCTGGTCGCTCGACGCGGCCGCCGGTCCCGGTGAAGCGGGGCTAGCATCGCAAGATTGCACCGGGAGCGCTCGATTGGCATTACGTAAACGTCTCTACCAAGTTGGCTTCGGGCCAGACCGAGACGACATCTGGCCTGAAGCCAATGTCCGGTTTCGCTCGTTGACCGCCGAAAGCAGTCCAGCCGCTTCGGCCATTTGCGCCTTCCGCTCTGCGCCCGTTCAGGCCGTTCCGACGCACCTATTTGGAACTTCAAAGCGGAGAAAGCGGACATTGAAAGCCCAAGCCATGCGACGGCATTACTACGCGCGAATCCTGAAAGACCACAAGAAGGATTTGGCGGCACATGGCGAACAGCATCGCACTGGCGTCCTTAGGTACTCAAAAAGAACCCGTTGAAGGAGTTCACTGGATTGAGGCTATTGAGCCACCCTGACCCTGTCGTGGGCGTCGTAGGCGGCAGCTCTTTGATATCCGTTGAAGGAGTTCGCAGCCGTACCGCCAATCTGCAACGCCAACCCAAGAGGACTGGGCGTGTTTGGTACGGGAAGGTTTTTGACCTCGGACTGTGCCTCCGCTTCCTTGCCCCTCACTTGGTTCAATATCTTCGTTCACGATCTCGCCCACGGAGTTACCCGAAAAGCCACTGCTGCCAACCGAGACCATCGCTACCCGTCATAGAAATCCTGCGTGCGACGCGGGCATGATCGCGTGGGCCCATGCGGCTTTCGTGGCATAGTTGGTTTGCATCATCGCCGTGTCGTAGGTTGTCGTGGCAGTCAGGATCACCAGCGCGAAAAACAAGAAACTTGCGATCGACGGTGCGATAAACCAGAACGCCCGCCCTGGATCACCGGTGCCATCTTGACGAAATTCCAGCTCAATAAGGTCGCACATGCTCAGCCTCAACAAGGGAGCTCGGGCGCCGGAGCTTCAACGATTTCGCTTAGGCCAAGGCGCTCGGAGGTCTCCTCCTAGGCGCTCCACTATTTCTTGGCGCGATTTGGAACCAACAATAGCTCCTTGGTTAGTCGCAGCAAAATAAAAGAAGATTCATTCCTGATGGGCCGGCATCTTGGTCAGAAAGTACGACACCCTCAAAGCGCCTGATCATGCATCCGGGCGTGATTCGAAAAGCAGAAGGGTTGGATGGCCCAGCGTCCAGATTTCACCACATCCGTTCGAAGGCACTGTCAGAGTAACCTCAGGTCGTGTGCGGATGCCGCAGCACGCCCAGACCTAAGTGGCCATTAGGCCGCGAGGGCGCGCCACGCGGCCAACGCACCTTGTAGACCTGGCGAGTGACGAGATGGCGCTCCTGATTGAAATGGTTGTGGACCTCAGCATGAACTGGGGTGAATTTTGCAGCGTCTTCGTGCGTCGAAACCGCTGCATGGCGCGCTCTCGTCGTCGAAACGGCTGATGCGAATTTCTCCGCGCGATTGTTGAGCCGACGACCGACCTCGTGGCGGTCGGCATTGCCGATCTCTTTCATCGCCGCGCGATAAGAGCAAAGCCCGTCGGTGACGATCTTCCGCGGTCCGCCGTACCTATTCATGATCCGCTTGAGAAACTTCAGCGCCGCAGCCTTGTTCCGCCTCGCAGTGACGACCGTTTCCAAAACCTCGCCTTCATGATCGACGGCGCGACAAAGATAGCAGAGCTTGCCGTTGACCTTCACGAACACCTCATCCAAATGCCAACGCCACTGGTGATAGCGGCGCATGTGCGCAACCCGCTTCTTTCGGATCTCGGCGGCAAATATCGGGCCAAACCGGTTCCACCAAAACCGGACCGTCTCATGGCTGATGTCGATCCCGCGCTCGGCCAGAAGATCCTCGACGTTGCGCAGCGACAGCGGGTATTTCACGTACATCATCACGACCAGACGGATCACTTCTAGCGAGCTGTTGAAATATCGGAACGGGTCGCTCATGGCCTGAAGCTACCACAGCCTTCCGTTTGTTCCGAGAAGGCGCGGCTCGCCCTCAATGAAAAGGGCGTGAAAAACTGGGAAAGCCGTGAAGTGGATTTGTTCAAAGGCGATCAGTTCAAACCGGAATACCTCAAGTTGAACCCGAAGGCGGTGGTGCCGACATTGATCGACGACGGAAAGATCATCGTCGAATCGACCTTGATTGCCGAATATATCGACGACCGTTTCGACGGGCCGCCGATGAAGCCGGCCGATCCGTTTGCGCGCGCGGAGATGCGGCTTTATTCCAAGGCATGCGACGAGGGCGTGCACCAGGCCATCGGCGTTATCAGCTTTTCCGCAATGTTCATGGACCGCTTGCGCAAGATGTCGCCCGAAGAATTGGCCGCACACCTAAGCAAGGTGGTCGATCTCGAGCGTCGCGACCGCTACACCGCCATTCACGCCACGGGCGCGCGCGCACCGCATGTTTATCGCGGCGTGGCCGCCCTCGAGAAGCTGTTTCAAAAGGCCGAGGAGGTTCTACGGGACGGTCGCCCCTGGCTGTGCGGCGACCAGTTCACCCTCGCGGAGATCAACCTGGCGCCCTATCTTGCGCGCCTCGAATACGTGAACGTTATCGACGTGTGGCTGGCGGAGCGACCGCTCAGCTCCGCCTGGTTCGAGCGCATCAAGGCGCGCGCGTCGTTTCAGGAGGAGATCGTCCGGTGGATAAACCCCCAGGAATGGAAAGAGATGCGCGAAGGCGGCTTGCGCATTAAGGATACGATTCGCGAAAATCTCGCCGATTTCAGGGCCAACGACTTCGGCGCACGGTATCACTGAGCCACGCTGTATCGCCGAAGAAAAAGGACACGGGAGGAATATCATGACCACGAAACGTCACCGCGACGGCCTCGCCGGGGGGCATTCGCGGGCGGCGGGTGCCGAGCGTTGGGATTGGTATGACGACTGGCGCACGGATCGAAGGGAGCCCGAGGTCGTCAGCATCATCGCAACCCGCCACATTCTTCCATTTGCCGTTTTTGCTTGTCACGGTACGTGTCACCTGATTGGGGTTATGCTTGGTGGCACTCGCATCTCTTGGTGGCAGGAAAGCACGGCGGAAGCGATCGCCATGCCTTAATTCGCTGTTAGCTTGCCGAATTGTCGCACTTGTGCCGGTTTGCGTTGGCCATTCGTGGGCGTAGCATCCCGCGATGACCAAAAGGTTCCGTATCGGCATTCTGTTCGTGCTGACCGCGACGATGGTGGCGATCGCGGCCACCGGCGCGGTCGTGTTGCTGGAGCGGACCTCCGCCGCGTTGCCCAACATCGGCGGGCCATTCAAGCTGACCGACGCCAACACTGGCAGGACGGTGACCGATCAGACTTACCGCGGCAAGACGATGGTGATCTATTTCGGCTACACCTATTGTCCGGACGCATGCCCGACCGCGCTCAACAACATCTCTCAAGCGATGGCGAAGCTCGAGCCGGCGGCGGAAAATGTCGTGCCGCTGTTCTTCTCCATCGATCCGGCGCGCGACACGCCGAAAGTGATGGCGAACTACGTGAAGGCATTCGATCCGCGCATCCAAGGTTTGGTGGGCGACGCGGCGACGACCGCGAAGGTCGCCAAGGAGTTTGGCGTCTATTACAAACGCCACGACGAGCCCGACGGCGACTATTTGATGGATCATTCGTCGCTGATTTACGTGATGAACGGAACGGGTAAGTTCCTCAAATTCTTGCCCTCCTCGGAATCCGCCGCAAAATTGACCGGTGCCATTCTTCCCTTGTTGGAGCGCGCGTCGTGAAGCGTCCGTTTCATGCCGCGACGTTGTTGCTCGCGGCGGCCGCGCAAGCGCAGACATCTAACGAATCCCAATGCGATCCATCCGGAGCGCGCGACGCTGGAAAGAAGGCCCGCGCCTCTCCATTGCTGTCCCCACTTTCGCGGGGTGCCCGATCATGATTGCGTGCCATCGCGCCTGATTGGGGGCGAGCCTCGTCTAACAGGCCCTTGTCCCTACCGAGAATTTCATGCTGAGTGGCTTGCCGCTGCGGATCGGGTAATCTGCTGCGGGATGATCGATAGTCTGAAGCTCGTGGCATGTTTGGTGGTCTCGCTGTTCAGGTCCAAGGGGCGACTTGAGGCTGAGATCGTCATTCTTCAGCATCAGCTGAATGTCCTGCGCCGCGGGATGCCATCGCGGGCGCGATTGACGCTTATCGATCGGCTGATCTTCGTTTGGCTGTATCGGCTGCGCCCGTCCGTGCTGGGCGCCGTTGTGATCGTCCAGCCTGAGACCGTGATGCGATGGCACCGTGAGGGCTTCCGCTTATATTGGCGCTGGAAGTCTCGCGCACGCGGTGGTCGCCCGCGAATCCCGCGCGACCTGCGTGATCTTATTCGCGAGATGAGCCTTGCCAATCCGCTGTGGGGTGCGCCGCGCATTCATGGCGAGCTGCTCAAGCTCGGCATCGAGGTCGCGCAGTCGACGGTAACGAAGTACATGGTGCGATGTCGGCGACCGCCGAGCCAGAGCTGGAAGACCTTTCTGCGTAACCATGGCGCCGCCATCGCCGCGATGGATCTGCTCGTGGTGCCGACGATCGACTTCCGCCTCCTCGATGTGCTGGTCATCCTCGGTCATCATCGCCACCGGATCCTATCGTTCGGCGTCACCTCTCATCCGACAGCGGAGTGGATCGCTCGACAGATCACCGATGCATTTCCGTGGACTGAAGCACCGCGCCACCTGATCCGAGATCGTGATGCGGTCTATGGTCAAGTCGTCACCCGGCGCCTCAAGAGCATGGGCATCCGCGATCGGCCGACGGCACCGCGATAGCCTTGGCAGAACGGATACGTCGAACGGCTGATCGGCTCGAACCGGCGGGAGAGTCTGGACCATCTCGTCGTGTTCGGGGAGGCTCACCTTCGCCGCATCGTTACGGCCTACGTCTCTTATTACAATGAGCTCCGAACTCACCTGTCACTGAACAAAGACACCCCGATCCATCGACCGATCCAACGGATCGGGCGGATCATGTCAGTGCCCGTCCTCGGCGGCCTGCACCACCAATACCGTCGGACGTAGTTTCTGATAGCGACAAGGGTGATCGTCACGATGATGTCTAGACCTGGGATGGTCAGCAACTGCTTCACCCTCAGATCCGTTAGTGCATACTGAGCGAGGTCCCGTTGGATCACTTTCAGATCCTCACCCAGCCGATCGATCTCTCGGACGTGACGCTCGATCGCCAATCGTTCATCCTCGGGAAGGCGTTGAGCGGAGAGCCAAGCTTGCCCTTCCGCCCGAACATGTTTGTCGCCGGACAAGCAGGAAATCAGATGGGCATGCAGGATCGACTGCACGATGTTCTTCAGCCGCGTGCGTTGCCGAACGATCTGATCGCGTCGGGTTACTTGCCGGCGCAACGCCTGCGTCACCTCGTCGGGCATCCAGACCTCCAGCAGGAATCCGCTCGCATAGAGTTGGGCCAGGGCAGCGGCATCGATCTTGTCAGTCTTGATCTTGGCATGGGCCATCAGGTGAACCTCGGGTTCGCAAAGACGACCCGGCCAACATGAGGTGCCAGGACTTCCTCCACAGCCGCCGCATTCCCGGTCGCCTCCACGACCACGGTGTCGCCTTTCTTCAGTCCCGCGGCGAATGCCTCGAGTTGATCGCGCCGCAAGTCGACACGACCGAGGTGCCGGCGGGTCCTACGCACCACCAAGATCCACGCCTTGACTGATGGCGCGTGTCGCCCCTGTGCCTTCCTGCTGACGGGACGCCAGGTCGCCGACTGCACCGCTGCCAAACAGTTGCTACAGCAGACGCCGCGAGCCTCCATCGTCCACGCCAACAAAGGCTATGACAGTAATGCAATTCGCCGGCAGATCGAACACAAAGGCGCTGCCCAATATTCCTCCAAAGGCGAACCGACGCTGGAAGAACTGCTTCTCGCCGTTTCTCTATCGCAACCGCAACGCCATCGAGCGTATGTTCGGGCGCCTCAAGGACTTTCGGCGCATCGCAACCCGCTATGATCGCCTCGCCGCCAACTTCCTCGCCGCCGTCTGCCTCGCAGCAACCGTCAGCTATTGGTTATGAGCCCAGACCCTACACACGTATTTTGCGCTGACCGATTGACCGCCTTGGCGCGTGTGAGGCGCGGCGTTATGGTCTTGGCTCTAGCCGGCGCTATGCGAGCTTCGGGGAGGGGATGACAAATGAGAATCGCACGAGGTAACCCAAGCTTTGAACTGCCTCAACTCCTGAAGTAACCCAAGTCCTAAAAAATTTATGTGGTGATTTGTTGACACGGCCTGTGCGCTCACTATCCAACCAGAGGTAGAGGAGGACCTGTCCCGATGTCTGAGCTTCCAGGATTTCACGCCATTCGAGGAAGCGAAAGACCGCACCCCAAAGCTCGAAGCTGCTTGGGACGCTCGGTGACGAAACGCAACTGAGTATTTCTTTCATCCTGAGGTCGCGGCCGGATGGACCGCCACTGCCGGATCATGGGCACTGGCGGAAGACACCTCCGGGACGCCGCACGTTTGTGACGCCGCAGCAGTTCGCGGAGAAGTACGGAGCGAGTTCGGCGGATATCGATGCGGTGACGAAGTTTGCGGAGTCGCACGGGCTGACGGTGCTGGAGAAACAGATTGGGCCGGCAGTGGTGGTGACGCGAGGGAGTGCGAAGCAGATCAACGAGGCATTCGGCATCACGCTGAACCGGTACGAATTGCCGAGGCATGTTTCGAAAAGACCGCGCACGCACACAGACAAACGCATCAGGCGCCAGGATGAGACGACGCAGGTGCATCGCGGGTTCGACGGGCAAGTGCATATACCGGCGCACTTGGTAGGAATTGTTACGGCGGTGTTTGGTTTGGACAACCGCATTTTGGGCGGCACAAACGGTACGGGAAATCCGCCGGGCGCGGCTTCCCTCACGGTGCCGACGATTGCGCAGATGTACAACCTCCCGAACACGGGAGCTTCCCACCAGACGATCGCAATCTTCAACGGGAACGGCAACGTCGACAACTACGATCCGCAAGACATCAAGGATTACATCAACAGCTTACCAGCAGCTTATCAAACGCAGCCGACCATCGTGGAAGTAGATTTGACGGTGGACAACACGACCTTCAAGAACGATCCCACCGGCGGCTTAGCTATGGAGATCACACAGGACATCGAAACGGCGGTCACAGTGGCGCAGGGGGTGACGGTCCAGGTGTATTGCTCAACGGGCAGCGAGGATGGGTGGAGGGCGTTTCTGGGTAGGGTGATGTCGGCACAAGGTAGTGAGGGCCTGCCAGTGGTGTGCTCGAGCAGCTATTTCATCAGCGCGCGAGACGATTTCAGAACTCAGTGGGACAGAATTTGCTCGACACGCTTTCCGGAATGTTTGCGAAGCTGGCGGTGTTGGGAATTTCGATTTTGATTGCGTGCGACGACGAAGGCGCGAATTCGGATATCTTGGATGGGATCTGCCACGTGCAGTATCCGGGCAGCGACCCGTGGATTACTTCGTGTGGCGGAACGATAGCGACAGTGAACAGCGGAACTCCTCCAACGATCAAGGACGAGTGGGTATGGAGCGATGACATCTCAGGAGGATTTGGAGCGACGGGAGGAGGCGTCAGCGATTATTTCGGCGCGCCGTGGTACCAGACGGCGGATGGAGTTTCGCCAGTTTCTCAGAACGACAACAAAGTGCGGCGCGGGGAACCGGACATTGCGGGGATGGTCTGGCTGACCGGTCTGCGCCTCAATGGAGGCGGATTCAGTTTCATTGGCACGAGCTGCGTCGCTCCGCTGTATGCGGGGTTGGTGGCGGTTTTGGTGGAAGCGCTCGGCGAGCCGCTTGGAGTTTTGAATCCGACGCTCTACGCGCTGGGGAATTCGGTGTGCAATGACATCACGTATGGCAACAACGATCCAAATGCGAGCCCGGATTCTCCGTACTATTCGGCAGGGCCAGGTTGGGACGCGTGCACGGGTTGGGGCAGCGTGGATGGAACGAAGCTGCTGAACGCGTTTAAGCGGCTGTATCAAAAATCGTGCTCGTTCATTATGGATCGAAGCACGTTTGGCCAAGACGAAGTGGATGTGGTGGCGATGTATTCGCCGGCGTTTTGGGTGCAGATTGAAGGATTTCGGCCAAGCGAACTGGGAATCACATCGGGGAATCTGAACAATCCGCCGATCATTCCGCAGGTTACGTACACAACCGATCCGGGACTGACGCCGACGCAAGCGACGGCGATTCAAAACATGCTGAGCGTTTCGAAGTTTGCGGGGCCGGTGGTACCGCAAGATCCGTCTCTATCGAATATGCCGCAGGGCTTCCTCTTCCCTTTCGCGATTTCGTTCACGGGAGATCAAGGTTTTGTGGCATTGGCGCCGCTGATATCGACACCGGTGACACTTTCGGCGGCGCTGACGGCCGCGTCGAACACAGTGACCGGCACGGCACAAATCGATTTGGGGACGTTCGAGGACCCGTATTTCAT
The DNA here is from genome assembly GCA_963804725.1 of uncultured Alphaproteobacteria bacterium. Taxonomy (GTDB): domain Bacteria; phylum Pseudomonadota; class Alphaproteobacteria; order ATCC43930; family CGMCC-115725; genus JAATGI01. The sequence continues at coordinate 2,277,971 of CAWDRN010000001.1, forward strand.
CGACGTGAACCCGAAAGATCAGTCGCAGCCGAGCTGGATGAGTTTCGATTTGCGATTCTTCAAGATGACTGTAGCGCCGTGAAGCACGTCATCGCAATTCGAAGCAACGATGACTGACAACGTGAATGACGCTCCGGGTTTTATCGCGGCGGTCATCGAGAATCTGACACAAGGAGGAGGAAACGCGGGCGAAGATAGCTTCGATCCAGGGCTGAGCCAGGACGAGGAAGCTTCGGCGCTTGAATTTCAGCAGCAGGACAACAACGGAAACTACGTTTTCAATTTTGCGGTGGCACGGGTTGGCACGGGTACGCTTACTCGGAAAAACGCCAGGAGCGCAGGCGCAAAAGGTGCGCGTATTTTTTCGGCTGTTCCAGGCGCAGACGACGAACAGTGATTTCAATACGGCCACGACGTACCGGTTTCAGTCGGATGATTTGACGTATGGGGTGACGGTGCCGTTGCTGGGCGTGCAAGACGATCAGAACGGGAACCCCGAATATGTGACGATTCCGTTTTTCGCAACGCCTCGGAACAACGTCTTTGGCCCGGCGAACATGCAGGATCAGCCGGAGGACACGCCGAATGCGTACACGATCACAGTAAATCCAGGCGTGGAAGTGGATTCGTTCTTTGGATGCTGGCTGGACATCAACCAGCCGGAGCAGAGGTTTTTGCCGTCGGCGCCGCCTGGGGGAAATTGGGATGGGCCGTGGACTTCGCTCTGGACGATGTATCCATCGCCGCTGCAATCGATTCAGGAGGCGATGACAGCTGCGCCGCATCAATGCTTGATTGCGGAAATTCGGTTTGACGATACGCCGATTCCGATGGGGGCGAATTCCGCGACTTCGGACAAATTGGCGCAGCGGAACATTGCGTGGATTGACGGTCCGAATCCGGGAATTCCGGCGTCGCGGAGGACGTCGCATCCGGTGCAAGTGCGGCCAACTCCGCTCGGGAACGTGAATCCTGACGAGTTGATGATTTTCTGGGGCAACACGCCCGCGGGAAGCACAGCGCAACTTTATTTGCCGGCGCTGAACGCGAGTGATGTGGTGAACCTGGCGACGGCGCGGTATCCAACGCACGACATAAAGATCGTGGACGCGCATACGGTTAAGTTTGGCGCGGGAGGGGTCACGTTCGTTCCCTTGCCGCAAGGAGCGGCGCTGGCGGCGGGAACTCCTTGCGGTGGATCTGGCGCCGGGAATTTACAAGGGCGACATCTACAGAATTGTGGTGCGGCAGGTGACGGACGCGCAGATGCCCGTGGTGATTGAAATCGCCGGAAGAGCGAATGAAAATCTGGCGCCCGATCAAAATTCGTTTGGATGGCGCCGGGTTGCGGGCGCATACCAATTCACGATTACCATCAGCACGAAGCAACAGTTGTTATTGCCGGAAGAGCGTTTGCTGGCGGTGATGAAATGGATTTGGGAGAAGATGCCGCCGCAGAAGCGTTGGTATCCGGTCTTACAGAGATACATCGGCGATCTGGAAGGACGCGTTCTGGGATTTGGAGGGAAATCCGTCGCAGATTTTGCCTTCGCCCACGGGCCACGTACCCAGGCTACATCATAAGCCACCACATCATGGGCATCAAGAAGTGACCGGAAAGGTCGTGGGGATTATCTACGATCATTTCGGGGACTTCGTGGGATTTGTGTTGGAGGACGAATACGCGCATGAGTATCGCTTTGAGAGTCGCGAGAAACCGATGTTGGAAGTGGTGCGGAGAGCATGGGAGGAGCGGCTGCGCGTGCGAGCGGTTTCGGAGTGGGCGATGAAGTATGTGCCGCGCGCGGTCATTTTGTTGATGGGAGGGAGATGAGGGGCGAGAAGAGTGTTCATATCAATGAACGCGGCTGAGGGGACCGCGGATTCCAAGATCGAGTTTCGCGCGACCGTACATCTGGCGCTTCACCAGCTTGAGCTTTGTGATCTGGCCTTCCGCCTGTCCATTGGACCAAGGTTCGACGAGCGCGGCAGCAATGGGCCGTCAATTCGGCCCTGGCTGGCCGATCTCAGGCGATGTGACGGCTTTGTCAGAGTAACTGCAACTCGTCTGCGTATGGTGTAGCGCGCCCAAACTCAAGCAGCCATCAGGCCGCGAGGGCGCGCCACTCGGCCAATGCGGCAGAGCGTCTCTGCTTGTAGACTTGGCGGGTGACGAGAGGGCGCTCCTGATTGAAATGGTTGTGGACCTGGGCGTGAACTGAACTGAATTTCTGCAACATCTTCATGCTTCGAAATCGCTGCATGGCGCGCTCTCGTCGTCGAAACGGCTGATGCGAATTCGCCGCGCGATTGTTGAGTCCGTGACCGACCTCCTGGCAATCCGCGTTGCCGACCTCCTTCATCGCCGCAGAATAAGCGCGAAGCCCGTCGGTGACGATCTGACGCGGTCGGCCGTACTTCTTCATGATGCGCTTAAGAAGCTTCAGCGCCGCCGCCTTGTCTCGCTTTGCAGTGACTACCAATTCCAAAACCTCGCCTTCATGATCGACGGCGCGCCAGAGATAGCAGAGCTTGCCGTTGACCTTCACGAACGCCTCATCCAAATGCCAACGCCACTGAGGATAGCCGCGCATGTGCGCCACCCGCTTCTTGCGGATCTCGGCGGCGAACATCGGGCCAAATCGGTTCCACCAGAACCGGACCGTCTCATGGCTGATGTCAATCCCGCGCTCGGCCAAGAGATCCTCGACGTTGCGCAGCGACAGCGGGTATCTCACGTACATCATCACGACCAGACGAATGACCTCCGGCGAGCTGTTGAAATATCGGAACGGGTTGCCCATGGTCTGAAGCTACCACAGCCAAAGACGGTCCGAAAAATTGCTCTGACAATGCCAGTCTTAACGCTGCTGGTGCGATCGCCGTGGTATTCGATGGCATATTTCCGTCGACAGTTCTTCAGCGCCTTAGAGAGAAATTTTGCCATCGGGACAATCGGGTTGTTCAAGGTGCGGATCGCCGTCGATACGGTCAGCGGCCGGAATATCGGTGCACGATGTCGAGCCATTCCTGGCCGTAGGCGTATCGATCCGCGTGCGCCTGCGGCAAATCGATACCGAACATGTCGTATTCGGGCTTGTTCCAGCCGCGGACTAGTAGAGTCCGTCACTGTGGCGGACTTGCCCAACCTCGGACCACTAGGCGCTGGAAAACTCCCGCTTCATCGAGCAGCGGACTGGTGGGGGGTTGTCCCCTGCCCGATGAAACATGATAGGCACTTGATGTCGATCATGCTGTAAGGACGAACCTGCAGTAGTCTCTACGCCAACAGCCGTCTTTCTCGCACGGTGTGACCCCGAGCGTTACCGTGGCAGCATCGCATTTGTCGCGCTATGCCACGAGCCGTGAAACAGCCAAGGCTGATTGAACGGTAACCGAACGACGGCAAGCGGCTCGTCCTCAATTCGCATCGCGTCCAGGATGATAAGATCCGAACGGTTATCCGGTCGCGTAACCAGCGACAACAAAAAGCCATCGCCTTCGGGCGCATTGGCCGCCCGGGGCACAAATACCGGCTCCTGCGCCGAGCCTTCGGTTGTATGCTCAACACGCCCGCCGGTTTCCGCATCGTAGCGCACGAGGCCGGTGCGGGACGACGAGAAGCCGTAGCAATAACGCTGCATCGCGAACCGGTCATCAATCTCGGGCATGCCGCCGCCGGGACCATTGGTGAGTGGCCGCACGGACACTTGGCCGGTTGAAAGATCGAAGGTGATACGCGAAAAGGTTCCCGGCTTAAACGGTGTCGCCGGCCTTCCATGAGCTTCCTGGAAGAAGGTGAACAGATGGCCCGCATGGGTCGCGCCATCGACATGCACCTTGTCGCCTTCGGTGAAGGCATTCATGAAATGCGCGATGTGCGCATCCGCCACGGCAAACCAGCGAATGTCCTTCGTGGTGCCGGTTCGCGGCATGATGCCAAACATCGGATGCAAATCGTTATCGAACGCGTAGAAATCGCCGCCCTTCTTGACCCGGTCGACATCGACCGTGAGGGGCCAGACGTGAAAGATGAGATGGTCGCGCGTGACGGCCCAGTCGTGCGTCATACCCGGATAGGGCAGCGTGAATTCCTCTTCGCGCGTCACCGTTCCGTTCTTGTCGATGACGTGGAGCGACATCTCTCCTTCGAAGCGCTTCTCCGAGAACTGGCCGTAGCTCCACCACTCCCCGGTGACGGGGTCGGTCTTGGGATGCGCGGTCATTGTCTTGGTGCGCAACTGATCGCGGAATTTCGCAAGGTTCTTCGTTCCGAGTGTGATGGGATCGAGCTCATAGGGGATGCTGTCTTCCCGGAGAGCGAAAAGCTTGCCGTGATGCACCCACGCCGTCGTGTTTCCTGTGTTGTCGCGATCAGTGCCATTCGTTATGGCGTCGTCGGTGTAAGCATTTCGATAGAGACCGTAAAGCCGGCGGCGGTTTTTCCGTTCGACGAGGAAGCGCTCCGTCTTCACATAGCGCTGAATGAAGTCCACATAGCCATTCTGAAAGTGAAACGCAGCGACGACACCGTCGCCATTATTCAGATTATCGTTCTGCAGGGTCGGATAGAGCGTGTCGCCGCCGCATCGATAGAAGCTGCCATTCAATTCCTTGGGAATGTCGCCGATCGTTTCGCAGTCATAGATTTCGGCCTCGAACCGGAACGGCTCGATTGTGGTGTGCATATAACTTTGGACGGGGAGGAATGGATCGCGTCCGAAATCGAACGATTGGTTTGTTCATGTCTTCCCTCGGCGGCATGCGCGGCGAGCGCTTCCAGGTGCGGGCGCTCCTGCCCGTCGGAAGCGTACGCCACGGACGCGCATGAAGCGGTATCCGACTATGTCAATCGACCGCGATCAACGCAACGATCTGCGCGTTGCCCGCCGTGACTTGCCGATGGCTCCGCAGCGCAATTGTCTTTCAGAAGGAAAAGTCGGATTCGGGGTTCTCCGCGTTTCAGTGGTTTGCGGATCGAGCGCGACTGGTTCTTTCGCGCGAGCAAGACCATCGGCGGCTATACAGAAGCAGATCCATCAGATCGATCCCGAAACCGAGTCGACCCTCCGCCCTATCCATTCCGACCGCTTCGTCACCGGCGTGAGCTGGACGGACGGCGAGTTGTGGCGCGGCACCTGGGAAAACGACCCAAGCGAGGTGCGGCGGGTCGATCCACGCACGGGCGAGGTCCTTGAGAAGATCGAAATGCCGCCGGGCGCAGGCGTGTCAGCGCTCGAGTGCGATGGCGGCGACCGCTTCTTCTGTGGTGGCGGCGGTGGCACGGTGAGAGCCGTCCGCCGGCCCCGGCAATCGGGGCGCCGTCGAGCGAAAGTGACGGCTTAATCGCGCCAGCGCATGACCGTGGCATCGATGCCCGTTTTGCCCTTTGATCGCCGAAGGCAACAAGCCGCTTTCGGCCACTTAAAGCGGTTTCGTGCCCATTCCGATCGTTCTCGCAAATGAAGCCACAGCTTCAGAGCGGACGATTCCCCGCGCCGCGATCCAGCCAAAAATCCTCGGCAGAATGATCCGGTGTGTCGATGGCGCACCCGGTGGCTTACCGGAGAAAAAGCTGGAAGGAAAACCCCCGCGCGTGGGGCCGCGCTCATCCTAAAGCAGCCGCAAGCCAAGCCCGAAATTCGCGACGTCGCTTGTCGTCGAACAACTCGGCGGCGGCAGCTGCGTTCATCTCGGCCACCGTCACAGCCGCGAGCGCTTGTCGCCAAGCGGCCTCCGCCGCTAGAAAGGCACGCGCAATCGCACACACCTTTCGGCAGGCCGATGGGGGCGCCGCGCACGGGCCGCGCTGCCGGATTTCCGTACAGCGAAAGGCGGGCTGCGGGCCCTCGATGGCAAGCACAATATCGAGCAATGAGATCTTAGAGGGCGCGCGCCCGAGCCGATAGCCGCCCTTCGCGCCGCGGTCCGCCGCCACAATGCCGGCGCGTGACAGCGCCTGCAGGTGCTTGGCCAGATAGGCCGGCGGCAGCTCATGAAATTCGGCAAGCTTGACGCCAGGCAAACCTCGCCCCTCGGGTGCTGCCGCAAGGACACCGCACAGGTGAATCGCCCACTCGACGCCATCGCTGATTCTCATTGCGGATAATATATGTCCGTGTTAAAGCGGATACAAATTGTCCGCAATGGAGGGGCCATGCGTGCGTTTGACGTCATCGTGGCGGGCGGCGGCATCGCGGGTCTGGTCGCGGCCGCCTTCGCGTCGAAGGATGGGGCCGGCGTGCTCCTCCTTGAAGCGTCACCGGCGTTTGGCGGGCGCGCGCGGACCCGGAGAGTCTCAGGATACCACTTCAATCAAGGCGCCCACGCGCTCTATCGCGGCGGGTTTCTCGATAAAGTCTTGCTTGACCTCGGTGTCGCCGTGACCGGCAACGTGCCGGATCTGGCGGCGGGATATTTCGTTAACGACAACAAGCTTCATCGGGCCCCGTTCAGTGCCGCGGGACTTGCCGCGACGAATTTGCTGACCGACGCGGAGAAGAGCGAGATGGCATCGCTTTTCCGCCGCCTGCGCGATCGATCGACGGAAATGCCGCCTAGGACGTCTTCGGAGGATGCCCTGGCAGCACTCTCGCAATCGCCCATGGTCCGCGCCGTGCTCGCAGCGATGATGCGACTGACAAGCTTAGTGCACGCGCCGAAGGCTGCCGACGGACTGGCGCTTCTCGACCAACTCCACGGTGGCTTGACGCGAAACGCTCTCTATCTGGACGGCGGCTGGGGCGCGATGATCGAAAGCTTGAGGTCCGCCTGCGTCGCGCTCGGTGCCGGCCTTCGTTCAAGCTCTCGGGTTGTGTCGGTCGAACACGGCCCTCCCTGGCGTGCGACACTCGCCGACGGAACCGCTTTGACGGCCCGCGCGGTTATTCTGGCGGTGAACCCGGCACAGGCGACAAAGCTGTATCCTGCACTCAACAATGGCACGCTCGATGCCGTGCCGGCGAAAGTAGCATGCCTCGACATCGGTCTCGCAGAGTCTGCCGCGACCCGATATCCTGTTTGCGCTCGGTGTCGACCGACCGCTCTACTTCTCGGTCCATAGTGCGGCCGCGCGCCTCGCGCCTGAAGGTGCGGCTCTCGCTCACGCCGTTCGCTATCTCGAACCGGGCGAGAAGCCCGACCGCGGCCGGCTCCTTGCCGAACTCGAAGAATTTATCGATTTGACGCAGCCGGGATGGCGAGACGACGAGCGAGCGCGCCAATTCTTGCCGGCCATGCCGGCGATCTCCTCAATCCCGCTCGCGGCGAAGGGCGGCATGAACGGGCGGCCGGGCGTCGTGGTCCAGAATGAAGAGGGCCTCTTCATCGCCGGTGACTGGGTCGGATCGGTTGGCCTGTTGGCCGGTGCCGCGGCGGTCAGCGGCCGTTCTGCGGGCAACGCCGCAGCAGTGTTTGCACGGCACTAATGGTCTGACCGGATTCGGGCCCGCGGATTACGCACGAAATCACGCAGGCGACACCTCGTGCCGAGCGCATCAAGGTCCAACTGAAAGCGGCTCAAACCGCGCTCGATTCTGAGCTGCTCGTCCGCGCCCCATCCGTCTAACTTCAGAACTCCTGACATAGAGTGGCGCAAAAATGTCCGGTTTTGGGCAGCGATCAGGGTTCTGCTGCGACGGCCAAGACGGGGCCGGGCTCTGCTGGCGAGCCGGGGAAGGCAAGCCCGATGCGCGGTGGTGGACGCACCGCAAAACGAAGCCGCAAACGAGAGCCGGGGAAGGTTGTTGCCGGCTGGTTGAGCTTCTCACACAGGGCTTGGGCGGCGAGGGTTCGATGCGGCGCGCTGAGGGGAGCCAACGTGATTTGCAGCTCGCCGTGTGAAACACGGATGTCACCTGTGGTGGCGAAGATCTCATGCAGCAGCAGGGTTCGCCCCTCTTGATCGGCGCGGGCGTAGTGAGGTCGCAGCGACGCAAGCAGATCGCTTTCCGCCTGATCGGCAATCATCTTGATGATGTCGGTCAGGTGCTTGGGTTCCGTGGCGAGCTTGACCATGGCCCGCTCGCTGGCGTCGCGCACCTCGACGCGCTTGAGAACGTTGCGGCGCCGCTCGACGGACCGGCTGAGGCGAATTCTCGGCCCGATGGTTCCGACGCAAGCCCTGATCGTGGCGAGCCGCAAGTCCCAATTCAGACCCCGCCGCGCTGTAAGAACGCAACTTGTCGGTGGGCGCAAAACCATGCTTCTTGAGCAGCTTGCGCATCAGCTTGACCGCTGCAGCCTTGTCGCGCCACCGTTGCACGAGCAGATCGAGAACCTCGCCTTCGTCCTCGACGGCGCCAAAGCCAGAACTGCCTGCCGGGAATCGTTAGGTGTCCGATGCAACGGGTCCGGGTTCTTCCTCGCGTTCCGCCTCGATCCGAGCGGTATGTTGCGGCTTCCCTCCAAAGCGCGAATGGCCGCGCGCATCATCTTACCCGCGTGTTAGGCGCGACTTACAACGATCCCGGCGGGACGCGGGAGAATTCCCGCTTTCGGCTAATAGGCAACTAGTCCGCCCTGAGATCGCGTCCTCGAGGTCGGCATTCAGCGCCTTGCGAACCATCAATTCTTGCAATCTACGTGATCGCATTCTAGAACGGTCGCACTAAAATGCGCGGCGATGGCCACTGACGAGGAGCGCACCATGATCCGGTTTTATTTCCACCCCACGCCCAACCCTGCGAAGATCGCCCTGTTCCTGGAGGAAGCAGGGCTTCCCTACGAAACGATCCCCGTCGACACCAGCAAGGGCGAACAGCATCTACCGTCCTTCCGTGCCATCAACCCGAACGGCAAGGTGCCCGCCATCGTCGACACCGAGGGACCAGACGGCAAGGAAGCGCGAATCTTCGATTCGACCGCGATTTTGATCTATCTCGCCGAAAAGACGGGGCGGTTCCTGGGCTCGCCGTCGGACCGGCCGGAACTTTTGTCCTGGCTGCTCTTTATCGCGTCCGGCCTAGGACCCTTTTCCGGCCAGGCTGTCCATTTCCAGTTTGCTGCGCCCGAAGGGCTGGGCTCCGCCGTGAACCGTTACCGGCGCGAGGCCGAGCGGCATTACCAAGTGCTGAACGATCACCTCGCGGGCCGCGATTCCGACCGCTTCGCCTCGTCGACGGCGTTCTCCGCTTCCTCGAAGGCCCGCAGAAGCCGGCTGCGGATCGCGGTCGCATCCTCGACGCTTTTCAATCCGGGCGCGCAGCTTGCCCAAGTATTCTGACCGAAATAGCTGTGCCGCGCTCCCGTCGCCAGCACGAGATAGTCGAACCGGACCCGCGCGGTGCCGAGCAACACCTCGCGGGCGGCTGCGTCGACGCCGGTGACCTCGGCGAGGCAGACGCGAACATTTGTCTGGTGGCGGAACAAGCTTCGGATCGGCGTCGCGATGTCGGCCGGAGACAGCGCGGCCGTGGCGACCTGATAAAGCAATGGCTGGAAGAGGTGATGATTGCGCCGGTCGATCAGCGTGACACGGCATCGCGCGTTGCGCAGCCCGCGCGCCGCCGCGATGCCGGCAAAGCCACCGCCCACCACGACGACATGCGGCAGGTTCGTCTCGATCCGGTCGCGGTCGTCCCGACGGCCACGCGCCCAGCTTAAGATCAGCCGGTCGGCTGACAGCAATCCGGCCCCAGACGAGGTGATCGTGAGTAAGATCAGGATCACTGTGAGCCGATCGTCCATCGTCATCGCGAGCCCGCTGAGCACCATCGCCGCAAGCAACAGGGCGATGGGTCGCGTAGCAATGCCGAGAACGAACAGCGCCGCAACGACGGCGTGCCAGCCAAGAGACGGGGCGATGCCGGACCGCATCGGATAGCCCAGCCCCGGCCCCATCGCCGCGGCAGGGACGATGAGCAGCGCCGCGGTTTCCGAGGCGCAGGCCGAGCAGCACGACCGGCCCCAGCACCCGCGTCAGCGCCCGGTAGAGCTGTCCGATGCGTTGTGCCGGGCCAAGGGCGCTACGAGCAAGTCCATACCCCAGCAACCCGTCGAGCGAGAATGGGCCCGGCCCTGCGGCAACAAGCCAGATGAGGAGTACGATCGCTGGCGTCAGCATCATCGCGCGAGCGGCGCCGGAAGCCGACAGCACGGCACGCAGCAACAGCGCCAAGGCGATCGGCCGCGTCAGAAAACCGGTCATCAGGCCAAGCGGCGCGACCAGCCAGAATCCGCTCTCGATGGTCCAGCTGGGGGCTCCTGTCACTGCGTGCTCCAACAAAGGAGCGGCAGCGACCATCATCGCCATCGCCTACCGAACCAGGACGATCTGGCCCAACCACAATCTGCTGCCGAGCAGCAGCCATGGCTTCGATAGTCTCTCGGCAACGCTTCCCAGACGGCCGGCGGCGGCGGCAGCCTGTCGCAACATGTGAACCGCAACGCTCATTGTCGCTCTCGTCTTGCAACTGCCCGGAACAGCTCGGAATGCGCCAGGCGCGAAATTGGCATCGCCGGGATGTTGAGACCTCGTCGGACCTCTATGGGCGGCGCCGTGAGCCGACCAGCGCGATCACGTGATCGATCGACAGGCGTCCGGGTCCCCATGCCATCAGCGCGAGCGCCATCGCGGCCCAGGTGATGTGCAACGGCCAGCCATCGGGAACGGTGAGCTCGACAACACCCGTCATGATCAGCAGCACGGTGGCGGCGAAGCGCGTACCCAGGCCGAGAATGAGAAAGACCGGCGCCAGAATCTCGACCGAACCCGACATGAAGGCCATGAGTTCGGGCGCCGGAAAAGAATACGGACCGCCGGGCAGATGCAGTTTGAACTCGTCGCTGAACAGCAGCACGGCGGTGTCGTTGAGCTGGAGGAAGCCCGCCCATTTCAAGATCCCCGACCGCCAGAACGGCACGGCGAGAGCGACACGCAGCACCAGCTGGACTAGAGACGGGTGCGCGACCGCACGAATGATCGCCACCGCCTTCCCAATCGCCGACGCGAGCCAAGGTTGCGGGCCGCCGCCCGTTGTGGTCTCCGAGCTGGTTGTCGTGTTCATGGCTGATCTCCGACATGGAGTGCCGAAAGCGCCCCTGCCTCGATCATGCCGGCGATGTTGGCTGCGAGGTCGAAACCGGGTGCGGCGTTGAAGGCACTGGCGCCCGCGTCGCCGAGCGACCGTCCCGACAGCAACCGCATCAGGAATGCAGCGCCGCCGGGCGGCAGACGACGGACGGTCACCTCCTGGTCGGGACGCGTGACGAGCGCGTCTTCTGGGACCGACGCCTCAATGCGTCCGACCGGCCCGTCTTGCCGGTTTGCCGCGAAGATTGTAACTGCCGGGAAGCGTGAGCGAACGATCCGCGTTGCCGGGTGCGGGACGAACACGACATCCGCTAGCAGGTCCGGCGGGATTGCCCCCAGCGCCTGCGCCGCTAGCGGCGGCACGTCGGCGGCGTGGTAGGCGTCCAACCAAGCGCGTTCAATCCGCGCTGTGTCCGCCAGATAGGGCATTCCCTGAGCGTATTCATAACGTGCGATGAAATCCGGAAAATCGCGGCCGTACTCGAACAGCAGCGACGAACGCGGCGGCGTGCCGCGCACGTGAAAGCGCGCCATGGCGCGGAAGAACTCGACGCCGGCGATCCGCTGCGTGGCGGGAAAGATCGCCGCCAGCGCGTCGATCAAGCTGGCGGTGACATTGTTGCGATATACGTTGTAGCGCTTGACGGCGCGTTTTCCGTTCGGTCCCGCAATGCCCGCTGGGGTTGGGTGATCCGGGTCGAGCAGCCCGCGGCCAAAAGCCGCCGCATAGCACGGCAATCTCAAGGTGGTGGCAGGCGCAGCTTCAGCGGTCGGCATGAGCGTATCTCGGGGCAATGGGGGCGTGACGATCAAGGATCGCGCGGGCGGCCGCGGCTTCGGCCCACAGCACGGGCCATTCGGGGAGATTGCTGTCCCATTCAACCAGCGTCGGGATAGGGCCGCAGCTTGCGACCACGCTCTCGAACAGCGCCCAGACCGGGTCGGCGACTTTCCGGTCGTGGCTGTCGATCAGCAGCAAGTCGCCCTCGTCGTCGGTTTGCTCGGCATGACCTGCCAGATGGATTTCGCCGACGCCGTCGAGTGGGAATTCGGCCAGATAGGCGGTCGGCGAATAGCCCTGGTTTGTCGCCGACACAAAGACGTTGTTGATGTCGAGCAGCAATCCGCATCCACTGCGGCGCGCAAGCGCGCTCAAAAACGCCGTCTCCGACATCGTCGACTCGCTGAAGGCGAGATAGGTCGATGGATTTTCCAGCAGGATCGGCCGGCCGATCGCGTTCTGGACTTGGTCGATATGGTCCGCTACCCGCGCCAGCGTCACCGCGGTGTAAGGCAGCGGCAGAAGGTCATTGAGATAAGTGCCGCTGTGCGTCGACCAGGCGAGATGTTCGGATACCAGCGCCGGCTCGTAGCGCAGGACGAGCGCGCGGAAGCGTTCAAGATGCGCCCGATCGAGCAGGTCCGGTCCACCGATCGACATGCACACGCCATGCAGCGAAACCGGATAATCGGCACGGAGCTGCGCGAGCATGCGGTGCGGCGGACCGCCCGCACCCATGTAGTTCTCGGCGTGAACCTCGAAAAAGCCTTCGTTGCCTCCTTGGTCCAGGATGGCCCGGAAATGTTCGTGCTTGAAGCTCGTTCCGGCCAGTCCGGCCAAAGAGCGAGCCGAGGAGCGGAAACGCGCTCGCGGCGTTGCGGCCCTGAATTGGGTGACCGTAGTCATCGAGCTCGTCTCCGCTCTTCAGCAGACGGGGGGCGCTAGGGCAACGGCGTCAGCGAGCCGTGCTTGCCGCCCGGGACCACGATGTTCGTGCAGGTGCCACCCTGGACGAACTTCCAGGAATTTCCCTGAAAGTCGACGGTAGAGGTGCCCTGGCATGTCGTGCCGGGGCCGGCAGCGCAGTCGTTCTGGCCCTTGAGCGCAACGCCGTAGCATTTCTCCTTGTGCGCGGCGGTGGCGGCGGCCACCTCGGCCTGGGTGAGCGGCGCTGCGAATGCCGCTGACGCGATGGCCGCAGTGACGGCGCTGACCAGCAGCGCGGCAGAAACCTTGGTTGTCACTGACATGAGTTTGTCTTTCCCGTTGTGGTCGGAGGTTGCGCCTGACGGGCGCACCTTCATGCTTTCGGGTTTGGGAGTCGCCGGGTTACAGCGCTTCCACTTCGGCGAGCACGGTTTTCGATCACCTCTCCGTGAACCGCGTGGTGGCGTGAATAGCGGCTCGGACCTACCAGCGGGTCAGACGAGGCAATGCGAAGCGGGCGAAAAGCGTCACCGTGCCGCAGCCGAGCGAGTACCAGACGACCACGTAGAACGGATCGTCGAAGGGACATGCGAACACGAACACGAAAGCGCCCCAAGCGGCGGCCGCGAACCCAGCCGCCAGGGCCGTTCCACCACGGTCCGTCGGTGCGCCGCGCCGCATCAACAAGCCCAGAGCGGCAATAGCCGGCACGGACAGCGCCACCATCTTGCAAAGGCACTGCAGCCCGTCCCGCCAATCCAGTCGAGCGAGCAATGCGGCGAAGCCATAGCGCGAGGCGTCGAGAAGCCACCCGACGGCGATGCTTAGGACGATCAGGATGAGAACCGACCGCAAGCCGCGGCGCGGAGAGCGGACAGGGTCGAGCGACACGATGGCGACGGTGCCGCTGACAACCGCGATCAGGCCCAAGCTCGCGAGCTTCCACCAGAACGACGGTAGGCGCATCGCCATCGGCATGTCCGGGCGCATCAGCCCGAATGCCAGGAAGAGGCCAAGTTCGACGATGCCCAGTACGAGCAGCAAAACGGCCTCGCGCCATACCTTTCGGGGACGAACCGGTTCCAACTCGCGGGTCAGGTGCTCGATGAGCCGATCAGTCTGTATCGGTTTCGCTCCGCAGCATGGAGGTCAGGCGTTTCAGCCCGCGGTGAATATTCACCTTCACGAGCGTAGCCGACTGACCGTTGGCTTTCGATGCTTCGTCGATGCTCAGTCCTTGCAATTTGACGAGGCGAATTGCCTGCGACTGGGCCGGTCTCAGCGTCGAGAGCAACCGTTCCAGGGACCAGGCGCTTGTGATTGCTTCTTCATGGCCGGGAATGGCGATGTCATCGTCCAGGATCTCCCGGGGGTTGTTTTCCGGCGATCGCAACGCGTCGATCCACTTGTAGCGCGCGATCGCGGCCAGCCAGGCGCCGAACGGCCGGCTCGGGTCATAAGTATGCCGCTTTTCGTGAACGGCGATCAGTGTGTCCTGGATCGCGTCGTCGATCATCGCCGGCGGCAGCCGCCGGGCATAATACGGACGAAGCCAGGCAGCCGCCGCCGAGAGCGGGCGGCGATAGGCGACTGCGTCGCCGCCGTGGGCAGCCGCCATCAGCGCGTCCCACTCGCGGTTGTCTTTGCTGTCGCCGCAGGCTGTCAGCCGCCGCACCGCAGTCATGAACCCCGATGCCTGCAATGCCGTCGCTGTGTCTGGCACGGCTCACCCTCTCTGCCCTTAGAGACAAGATTCGGCGAGCGGGGCGATCTGGTTACGGAGCGGTTCGGAATGTGTGGCCTGCCGAGGATGTTGAGGAGAAATTGGCGCACCGGGACGAGGCGATTAGCACTGGAGAGGCCGCCGCCCGAGCAAACTTGGCAACGGGACTGTCGCCAGCAAGCCGCCGGTGGCCAGGCTGACCCCAAACCAATGCCACGCGGTTGGAAGCTCGTGCAACAATGGAACCCCGATCAGCACCGAAACGACCCGCACCACGGCGGCAAAGAACACGGCGCGGCTCGCGCCCGACACCCGAACCGCATGTGTGAAGCCGAGCGTTGCCAATATTCCGTGCACGCCGCCCTGGACGACGCCTTGACGGAACGGAGCGCCGAGTGGCAAGCCCAAGAGGTGCGCCGTGCCCTACACGGCGAAATATCCGGCGAGCGTTGGGGCCGTCGCCGAGACCGACACCACTGCCATCGCCCGAAGCATCGACGCGCCCGAGGCGAATCCTGATCGAGAAAGGCACCCAAGCCACGGCGGTTCCGAAAAACAGGACGTCACCCGACCACGTCATCGGACCGGCCGCTCGGCGCAGCCGTCTCAGCCGATGAGCCCGATTTTCGCTATTATCAGACCTGAACCCGGCAGACGGACGAGCCCAGGGCGCTCGCGCAGTAAAATCGCCGCTGACGCCCGTACTAATGACGGCCACAGCGGCCGGCGTGATCACCCTGCCGTCGGCGACAGGCGGATATCCGAGCCCCGCCGTTTGCAGCGGCGTGAGTGCTGGCCGCCCAAGCGCCGTGAGGATAAGGCCGCGACGCCTACCGATTCCGGCGAGGTTAGACGCTGCGAGATAACCGAGCACCGGGAGCATCACCAGGCCGGCGATGACGTACCGCGCCAGGATACGGATCGCAGGGTGCCAGCCTATCTTTCAACATGGCTGCGCGCGCGGCCGCAAACGAGAGGGGAGCGCCGAGTAACATTACGCAGCCCGCCGCGACTTCTACGGCACTCGAATTCAGGTTGAGCAGGCGCGGCGGCGCCATATCACCGAGATACACCGCACCCGCCACACGTGATCGGCCAGGATGTCGTATCGCCGAGGTCTCAAGCATCAAAGTGGTCGGCGAGTTCCGCAAACCCGTCGACTACGATGTCGGTGGCTGGGTTCGGCAGGGGATCCGGCGGGCCGGCGGGTCCCCACTCTTCGGGTCGGCGCACAAAGGCAGTGCGATAGCCGACACCGCGCGCCGCATCGAGGTCGAAATTGTGGCACGCCACCATCAGGACTTCGTGCGGCTCGACGGCAAGAAACGCGGCGGCGCGCCGATAGGCGTCGGGAAGCGGCTTGTAAACTCGCAGCATCTCGCATGAGATCACGGCATCCCAATCGATGCCGTTGCGACGTGAGACATCGACGACGAGCGACAGGCTGAGGATCGTGAGCGAGATGCAGATGCGGTGCTGCCGCAACCGACGCAGCGCCGGAGCAAAATCCCGCCATGCGTCGAGCCGGTGCCATTGCTCTGCAATTCTCCGCCGCTCGTCTACGGAACCGCCGAGCTTGTTTTCGTCGAACAATTCGCTGACCACGTCCCGGTGCACGTCTTCGATGTTGAAGCCGGGTTCGACCGTGTTTGTCATCCGTCGCAGCGAGCGGCGGCGATGCTCGTTCGCCAGCTCATGCCAGTCGCGCTCGACGCCTTGGGCGTCACCCCACGCCACCATCGCGGCGGTCAAGCCGGAATGCCAGTCGAGAACCGTGCCGCCGGTATCGAAGGCAAGAACCTTCACGTCCTTCATACGCTGCTCACCCGGTACGCACCCTCGCGGCTGGTACCATGAAATTGGCGACGATCAGTCGCAGCCTCTCGTCTTCTTGGGTTAGCAGCAGGTCGCGCAGGGCGTAGAGCGCGGCGCCGGTCGCCGTCTCGTTCCACAGCCAGTCGCCGAGCTGACGGCTCGACGGTTTCGCGGTTCCCGCGTCCGCCGCTTCCAGGCAGTACGCCTTGAGATCGTCGACTGCGAAGCGAAGCATCAGTGGCGCCGAGAACCCGTCGCGCGGGCTCGCCGGTGCCTTGCCGCGCAGCCAGTCGGCAACGTAGCGGGCGGCCTCGGCAATCGCCAGGCGGCTCAGTCCGACCGTGCTGCGCTCGTATTGGGCCATCCAACGCTGGTGCGCGCCGTGGAACAGCAAGATTTCCGCCTCGAGCCGGGCCGCCAGCGACTCGACCGAGCCTTTGGCCACCACCCCCGGCATGAACGGCGGCTGCCAGGCCGGGTCCGCCTGCGCGCGCGGATCGTCCTCTGAGAAATCGGCGATCCGGGCCGGCCCGCCGCCTTCGACCAGCATGTTGAGCGCGGCGAGCAGGACCCGCTTCTGAAATGACGCGTCGTTCGGCGGCCCGAGCGGACGGCCAAGTTCGAACGGCACCCACAACGCGCGCGGCGGCTTGGTGTTCTCCGCCTGTGGCCGGATCAGCGCAATTGCGACCGTGCCGATACGCTCTTCCTCCAGGTAATGCCCGAGCGCGCTCACGGCGCGCGTGCAGAGCGGTCAAACGGGGGTAAGAACGACCGCGTCGACCGCGTCGGCCTTCAGCCGACCGGCCAGCGCGCGCGCATGGGGCTCCATCTGCACCGGATCGGTTGCGCCCATGAACGAATAGTGCGTCGCGGCCACTGAGCCGATCATCGCCTCCGCCGCCAACTCGTTGAGCCGGTCGAGCGGGAAGACGACATTCCAGTCCTCCTGGAACCCGGTGCGGTCGAAATTGATTGAGATGTGGCTGCACAGCAGCTCGTTCGGCTTGGTCGTCGCCGGGATCGCGCGGTAATCGGGATCGCGGCCGCGAAACGGGTTTTCGCCGCGCACGACCAGCCCGGCCGACGAAACGACTGCCACCCGGCGCTGCGACAGGGCCGGCCCGGTCACCCAGGGCCGAGTTTCAAAGTCCGGGCATTCGAGTTCCGCCAGACGTTTACCTTGAGCGGACGGCAAGTCGGTCAGTCTGGTCACCGAGCCTCTCCTCGCATCAGCCCGCGGCGATGGCTCGCCTCGGTCCAAACCACCCTATCACATGTTTTAGATCGATCAATCTAAAATAGTTCGGGCGTCGCCAAGGAGCGCCAAAATCCCGTTGGCCGCGCCTTCCAGCACTTCGCGCTGCGGGCGCGTGCGCGCCAGGACACGGATGCCGAGCAGCACGCTCAACAGCAGCTTCGCAATCTCGTCGGCTGGCCGGGTCACGAGGATCGAGCCGTCGCTTTGCCCAGCCGCGACGCAGCGGCAGAAGAAGCCTTCGATGAAAACCATCTCCCCGGCAACGAGCTTCCGGAATTCGGGATCGTAAGGAGCCAGTTCCAGCGCCGCATTAACCAACATGCAGCCGCGGCGCTGCTCGTCGTCGACCGACCGCTCAATGATCTCGTCGAAAAATGTCCGGATCGCCAAGGCCGGCGGCAGCTTCTCCAGCCGAGCAACACGATCCTGCACGGTCTGGGCGAGGTAATAAATGAAGGCCTGATGATACAGCGATCGCTTGTCCCCAAAGGCGTTGTAAAGACTGGCGCCGGTGATCCCCATCCGCTCGGTAAGATCACGCACTGAAGTCTGCTCGAAGCCCTGCTCCCAGAAGCAGTTCATCGCAGCCTCCAGCACCGCCGTCTCGTCGAACTCTCTCGGTCGCGCCATTAACTCCTCGTGACGGTCACCACCAACGGCACCGCTTATCTTTATGATCCAGCGAGAAAAAATTTTAGATCGGTTGAATCAGAACGGCAAGCCGAGACGCTCACTCGAAACCAACGGCCACTGCCAGCGCTTTGTCACGCGAACGGCGCTATACGCTTGACGTGTCTCAATGGCGACGGCGTGTGAATGGGCGCAACGTTCTGACACGGATCTGACACGTGATTCCGCTCCGGCAAGAATAGTGCGAGAGGGCCAATGCGTTAGTGGTTTGTCGTCTCCGCTTTCGGGAGGCGGGGGTCGGAGGTTGCAATAGATCGGAACAACCCCATCGGTTGGCGCTCACAGCTTCGTTGTTCGGCATTAGTGAACCTCCAAAATCTCCGATGCACCATGGCCTTTGTGCACGCTCAAATGCGCTCACTTGCGCATTCGACTACGGATTACCGGGACGGTGCCACGGTGTTGCCGCAATAGGAGAAAGGAGATGGATTGGATCAATGAGTTGGTTCTGCCCGGGGCGATGTTGCTGCGTCCGACCGGGCGCAGGGATTGTTTCCCTGGGTATTCCCGCCAGAAATCAAGCTACAAGACTCTCAATCGCGGCTTTCGGCATCCGCATTGCCAAGATCGGAAAAAAACAGTTTGCTCGCGTGTGTTCATCACTTCCCACCCCGAAACGGATCGACGACCCGCAATCCCTCCAGCGCCATGCCGTGTTGCATGTCCTCCGACCACAACGTATCGCAGCCGGCGTGAAGCGCTGAGGCGACGATCATCGCGTCGTAGGGAGAAAAGCCGTAGCGCTCGGCGAGCGCCAGTCCGGTTTCGTGGGTCGCGACGGTGAGAGGATGAACCGTCAGCAGGCTGCGCAGCGTGTTCAGAAACGCATGTGTGTCCGTCCAGGACATTTGCATCTTCCGGCGTGCGACGTTGGTCAGCTCGTTGAGAACCGGCACGCTGATGGCACCGCCCGTAGCGAGGGCCGCCTCAGCGCGATCAGCCTTCGTTGCGTCGCCGGAGGCGAGGTAGACGAGGACGTTGGTGTCGAAAAAGCTACCGGGCATTCGCCTCGTCTCTGTCGAATCTGAAATCGGCAGGAAGGCGGCCGCGGAAGGCGCGAAGGCGCTTCAATAGCTCGGCACGCCCGGGCTTGCGCGCGATGCCTAGCTGTCGAGCGTCGGCGACGTGGATTTCAATCTCATCGCCTTCCTTCAGCTCAAGCGCTTCGACCACGGCAGCGGGAAGGCGGACCGCGAGACTGTTTCCCCATTTGGCGATTTGCATGTCAGCCTCTCCCTTGGATATACGTTTTCGTACACGTATATCCGTACGTGGTCGAGGTCAAGGGCGGCCGAAAGTGGCGATAGTCCGTTGCGCGCCAGTGGCGCGCCGTTTGCGGTATGTCCTGGTGGATAGTGATATTTCTGGATAGTTCAATCTCAATAAAAACATTACGTGTGATGGTGCCCCTTCCTTGACATGGTAGGGTCACAGGTTCAATCCCTGTCGCACCCACCAATTAAATCAAACACTTAGGGGAAGGACACCAACCAGCGTAAAAGTCGTAGCTACCACATAGCTACCAAGGGCCGGGCCACATCGCCCTGGCCGCGAAGGAGATCGCGAAACCGGTAAAGCCCGGGCTGAGGTCGGTGAAAAGCAAATCCACAATCGAGGCCTTGGTCCGGCGTAACGAATGCGTCCCGCAGTCGTCCGACTGCAATCCGATCCCGGTCACCCACTCATCGACGAGGCGAGCATGCTGCCGGGGGCTGATATGATCGGCGTGATCGATCCGGGTCGGGAAAGGGAAATCTCCAGCGCAAAAAAGGAAAAGGGAATTCTCCAGCGCAAAAAAGGAACCGTTCAGGCGCCACGCGGTTTGGATGCCTGCCAGGATGCTAGCGTCATCCGGGCTTCCGCGCTCGGCGCGACGGGGGCGCGCGACTGTCCGGGGCGGTCGGCGGTCAATTCGACGACGTAGCCATTGGGATCGCGGACATAAAGCGACTGCATCGGACCGTGATTGACGGGGCCGCGCACCTCCATGGCGGCGGCGCGTGCCCGCTCGCCAAGTTCCTGTTGCGTCTCATGGTCCATCTCGATGGCGAGATGAAGATCGAAATCGTGCTGCTCCTTGAAGGTAAATGGTTGCCCCGGCACTTCGAAAAATTCGAGAAACGAATCTTCGCCAAGCCGATAGGTGGTGTGGAGCAGATCGACCGAGCGGCCGGTCGCGGTCTGGCCCGCGCGAAAGGCGCGGATCAGCGGCAGTCCCAAGAAATCCTCATAGAATCGGCGGGTTGCCTCGGAATCGCGGCAGCGATAGACGTGATGGTGTAGCCCCTTGATCATCAGTGGATCTTCTTGGTCTTGGGCAGCGGCGCGAGGCGATCGACGGTCGCGACCTCGTCGGCCGTCAGGATCCATTCCGACGCGGCGACATTAGCGGCCAGCTGCTCTGGCTTGGTTGCACCAGCGATGACGCTCGACACAGTCGGATTCATGAGCAGCCCGGAAATGGCCAGGTCAAGCAGGGTTTTGCCGCGCGTCACGGTGAAATCCTCAAGTCGTTCGACAATCTGCCAGTTCTCTTCGGTGAGATAATTGTCTTGAAATACCTTGGCGGCGGTAATCCGCGCGCCTTGGGGCAGCGGCACGTTGCGCTTGTATTTACCGGTGAGCAAGCCGCTTGCCAGGGGAAAATACGGCAGGAAGCCCATACCGTTCGCCCGCGTTGCCGGAATGATCTCGCGCTCAACCTCGCGCACCAACAGACTGTACTCGTCTTGGTCGGAAGCGAATGCATTGATGCCGAGCTCGCGCGAAACGGCGCGTGCCGTCGCGATCTGCCAACCGGCAAAATTGGAGCAACCGATATAGCGAACCTTGCCCGCGCGAATCACATCATCCAGTGCGCGCAGCGTCTCCTCGATCGGCGTGTGCGGATCGGGGAAATGCATTTGATAGAGGTCGATCCAGTCGGTTTTGAGGCGACGCAGACTCCCCTCGACCGCGGTCATAATCCAGCGCCGTGAGCCGCCGCGCATCATCTCGCCCGGGCCCATCACGTTGGCGAACTTGGTGGCGATCACGACTTCGGCGCGCCGTGAACCCAGAGCCTCCCCGAGCAACTCCTCGGACACGCCAGGCCGGCCGACCGGATAGGAGTTGGCGGTGTCGAACAGCGTGATCCCGAGATCGATCGCCGCCGGGATAAGTTTTTGGCTGCCGTCGCGGTCGAGGCGGCCGCCCAGATTGTTGCAGCCCAATCCGACTGCCGACACTTTGAGGCCCGAATTTCCCAGATTCCGCAATTTCATTGGGTCGTCGCGCTCCTTTTGCTGCGGCCGCCATGATGCACCGGCCGGCGCCGCCGGCAAAGCGGTTTAGGTTTGGGAGGCATGCGCGAAAAGGATGACAGCGCGGCCAACTTCCTCCTAAAGTCACGCCATGGAAGGCGATCTCGCGTTATTGAGCGCGACGGTGCCGCCGGTGGAAATAACGGCGCCGGCGGAGCAGACCCTGCCCCTCGTCTTCGCCTCACCACATAGCGGTTCCTACTATCCGCGCGATCTCCTCGCCGCGACGCGTCTTGATGCGCTGACGTTGCGGCGCTCCGAAGATGCCTATGTCGATGCGATTTTTGGTGCCGCGCCGGGCTATGGCGCACCGCTTTTGCGTGCTTGTGTGGCCCGCGCCTATCTCGACCCCAACCGCGAACCTTACGAATTCGATCCCGCCATGTTCGAAGATGCATTGCCGCCTTATGTCAACCGCACTTCGCCACGGGTAAAAATGGGACTGGGGACCATCGCGCGGGTGGTGGCCTCGGGCGAAGAGATCTACGCACGCAAGCTCTCGTCCGGCGAGGCAATGGCGCGGGTGGAACGACTCTACCGCCCTTATCACCGCGCGCTAAAGCAGCTTCTCGACGCGACCCGCGAGAAGTTTGGCTTCTATCTGTTGGTCGATTGTCATTCGATGCCGTCCGCCTGCCTCGGCGATCGCGGTCGGCCGGGACGCGCCGATATCGTTCTAGGCGATTGCCACGGCACCTCTTGTCATGCCAGCGTCATGGATACGATGCATCGTGCGCTGTCGGCCAAAGGCTATCGGGTCGCGCGCAACGCCCCTTATGCCGGCGGCTTCACTACTGCACATTACGGCCAGCCCGGCGTCCATGGTCATTGCATTCAAATCGAACTCAGTCGCGCGCTCTACATGGATGAGCAAAGTTTCGAGCGGAAACCCTATTTCAGCCGGCTTGCCGATGACATGAGCGATATCATGCTGGCGCTGGGGGCAATGGCGCCCTCCCTATCCCCGAGAGCATGAACCCGGCGATTCGCGACGCGCGGGCACATGATTTTGCGCGCATCACCGAAATCTATGCCGATCATGTCCGCAACGGCTTCGGCAGCTTCGAAGAAGTGCCGCCCTTACAGGAGGAGATGCTCGACCGCTTCGGCAGAGTCATCGATGCCGGCCTGCCTTATCTCGTGGCGGCCGACGGTTCGGCGCTGCTAGGCTTTGCCTACGCTGCCGCTTATCGGCCGCGCTCCGCCTATCGTTTTACCGTCGAGGATTCAATCTATGTCGCGCCCGAGGTGCAGCGCCGCGGAATTGGTGTCGCATTGCTGGAGACGCTGGTGTCGCGCTGCATCGCCGCGGGTATGAAACAAATCGTCGCGGTGATCGGCGATAGCAGCAACAGGTCGTCGATTGCGGTTCACCTGAAATGCGGTTTCCGCTACGTCGGCATCCTTCGCGGCGTCGGGTTCAAGCAGCAACGTTGGCTCGACACGGTGATCATGCAACGGGAGTTGGTGGGCGACGCTGCCCAATAGCCGCCCGCCACCCAAAACCGCCGGCCGAGTCCGCGGGTCCCATCATTGATGTCGTCCCTCGGCGACGCAGGTCGCTGGCCGCCGTGGGTAGGTTCAGGCACAGCGCCTCAACGGCTGTTGGCGGCCGGCCAAAAAAAATGGGCCGTGGCGGACCACGGCCCAAGTTTAGGGAGGAAACGCCTAGAAGACGTACGGCGAACCGTCGGGCGACGGTCGATGCCGCGTTGCACAATATGGCCGTATGACTGCCCTAACGCAAGGAAAAAATCGCAACTGCTAACAGAAAAAACTGCGGCAAAGTGGCCTGGTTCGACTGCTATGCCGAGGTTTTCTATTGCGTCGCACAATCGACCTACAATAACGCCGATCAGGCTTGCGCGCCTCGCTTTGCTCGGCGAGGATCGCGAATGCGTCTTCGGATTCTCGCCGGCACAATCGGTTTGATCTTCGGTCTTGCCGCTTACGCCGTCCTGGTCGCGGTCATCGCGCCAGCGTTATTGCCGCGTCAAACGCTGCTCGACATGGCTTTCTACGCGGCTGCCGGCATTATCTGGATTTGGCCTGCCGCGCGCCTGACGCGCTGGATGAATCAGGCGGCGCCGCACCGTCCAGCTTCAGGAGATTCATCATGATGCGGGTAGCCTTGCTAGACGATTATCAGCAGGTGGCGTTGGCTCTTGCCGATTGGAGAAGCCTCGACCCGGACGCGACGGCCACGGCATTCCCCGACCATCTCTCCGATCTCGAGGCGCTGGCGCGACGCTTACACTTGTTCGAATGCGTCGTGTTAATGCGCGAGCGCACGCCGTTCCCGCGCGCGCTGTTCGAGCGCTTGCCCAATCTCAAGCTGCTGATTACCTCGGGTCGGCGTAATGCCGCGATCGATGAAGCAGCCGCGACCGACCACGGGGTTCAGGTCTGCGGCACGAATTTGGCGGGTCTGGCCACGGCGGAATTGACCTGGGGCCTGATTCTCGCCTGCCTGCGTCACATCGTCGCCGAGGACCACGCGCAGCGGCAGGGCAAATGGCAGTCCACGCTCGGCATCGAGCTGGCCGGCAAAACGCTGGGCGTGTTGGGCCTGGGACGACTTGGCAGCGAAGTCGCGCGCATCGGCGCCGCTTTTCGCATGAACCCAATCGCATGGAGCCCCAATGCGACCCCCGAGCGTGCCGCAGCCGCCGGAGCCAAGCTTGTCAGCAAAGAGGAACTAATGGCGCAGTCGGACGTCCTCAGTATCCATCTTGTTCTGAGCGAGCGCACGCGCGGTCTCGTTGGCAAGGCTGACCTCGCGCGGATGAAACCCAGCGCCTTCCTCATCAACACTTCCCGCGGACCAATCGTCGACGAGGACGCGCTGGTCGAGACGCTACGCGGCAAGCGTATTGCCGGGGCCGGCATCGATGTTTTCTCGGTCGAGCCATTGCCGCATGACAGCGCGTTCTACCGCCTCGACAATGTCGTCGTCACACCGCATCTCGGCTATGTCACGGCCGAGAATTACGCCAATCACTTTCCCCAAGTTGTCGACATAATCCGTGCCTTTATCGCCGGTGAGGTGTTGAAACCCGTTAATCACTTGCCCGCTCGCTAGGCAGCAACTCCGCTCGATTTTAGCACGCGCTCGGCTTATCCTTGGGTCATGGCAGTACGCGGTCAGAGCAGTGAACCGATCGAGTTGCGGCCGGGTGCCGGCACACGCGAGGCGGCGCGGCTGGCGGAGCTCGAGCGCTGGGCATGGCGGCGGGTGCGTGCGTTGCGGCTCTTCTACAGCCATCTCTCCGTCTATGTGATTATCAATTTTATTCTGTTCATGCTCGTCGCGACCACGCCGTTTCATTCTTCCTGGTTTTATGCAGTGTTGATCGGCTGGGGCCTAGTGGTCGTGTTCCATTGCCTTAATGCCTATGAGCTGCTGCCATGGACCACGCATGACTGGGAGCAGCGCAAGGTGAAAGAACTGATCGACCAGCGTCTACGCGGCTGATCCGGGTGGCGATCGGAACTTGCCGGCACGATCGAGTCGGTAGGTTCGGCCCGCCCAATAAATCCTGTAGCCAAACGCGGTCGACCACAACAGTGCGGCGTGAAACAACTGCCACGCCGGCACAGCCCAGCGGTCGATCGCGAGTTGCCGGTGCTTGGCCGGCTCATGCCAAAGCCGATAGGCGACGCGGCGTCGGACGGCGACGCGAAATTGATGGAGCCCAATCGCCAGCGCGAAACCCAGCAGCAGGTAGCGCTGACCGGCAAAGCTGGCGCTAATCGCTGCGACCCAGCCGAGGGGCGGAATCGTGACTGCCGCCGCTGCAAGCGCCCAGTAGACCGGCATATGGATACGAACGAAAAGATATTGGCGGCGAATGAAGGCGGCACCGCGGCGCCAACCATAGCGCACGGGCGATCGCAACAGCAGGCTCGATGGGCCAAGCACCGTCCCACCTGCAGTCCAGGCAGCACGCGTGAGGCGCAGATCGTCTAGCACCGCATTGCGCCACCAGGCGCTGAGATCGATCACGTCGACATAGCGCCTCCGCAGGGCCATCGAGCCGCCCCAAGCGAGCGCCCAGGGCCGCGGGCGCGGCGCCAGCGAAAATGACGCGTGTGCGGCGCAGATGAAGGCGGTCGCCAGACGATCGTCGTTCGCCGTCAGCCAGCGCCAGCCCGAGACGATCTGCACATCGTCCCGCCCCAAGGGATGCACCAGCCGCGCCAGCCAATCGGATTGTGGCAGGATGTCAGCGTCGGCGAACACAACGATGGCATCACGCGGCCGCAAGTGCGCCATGGCCGCGAGCTGGTTGTAAATCTTCTGCCCGCTCGTAGTCGCGGTGCCGGCGATGACGAGCTCGGTATCCGGCCGTTCTTTCGTGGCCGCCACGAACCGGGTGAGCAGCGGATAGGCCGGATCGCTCTCCGCTTCGAGCGCGAAGATGAGACGCCAGTCGGGAAATTGCTGCGCACACAAAGCCCGCCATAAACCGGGCAGATTGTCAGCGCCGCGCACCGGAATGATGACGACGGCGGGTGCCGAGAAACGAGGCGCCGTCACAGGACCGCGCACCATTCGCCAGTAGTGCCAGACCGCGACAGTGGCGAGCACCGTTTCGGTCAGCCAGATCGCGATCACGGTGTCGAGCAGCGCCGCCATTCCTCAGTCTCGCGGCTGCGCGCGCCGGAGGTTCTTCAGCGTATCCCGCGCCTGATCGGGATCGATGGCAAACTGGCGAAGCGCGTACTCAGCGATGCCGAGCGCCGTTTCCCGCTCACTCATGACCACGAGCCCCACTTCCTTGGCGTCGAGCCACTCCGCTTCCTCATCGCTATGGGTGCGAACCACAACATCAATTCCCTGGTTGGCCTGGCGCACCAGGTCGATAACACGGCGCGCAAGAAAGCGATCCGGAATCGCCACGACTAGCAGCTTGGCACGTTCGGGGTGGCCGGCGGCAACGACTTCGGGACGGGTCCCGTCGCCAAAAATCACCGGTAAGCCTGCCCGGAGCGACCGCTCGGCGATGCGGCGATCCTGTTCGATCACCAGGAACGGCACGCCGTGCTGGCGGAGTGCGCCCACCACCACACTGCCGACCCGGCCGTGGCCGATTACTAACGCATGATCGGTCAATGGCGGCGTCTGGCCGGCGAACCGAGGGGCCGCCATCCAGTGTCGCAGCGGCCGGATCTTCTCGAGATTCTCCCCCAGCAATTCGTTGGCGCGAAAGACGAAAGGGTTGACGAGAAATCGCGAGCACGGCGCCGCTCAGCACCAGGCTGAGGCCTTCCTTGGGCATGACGCCGTCAGCGACCGCCTCGGCGGCCAGGATGAAGGAAAATTCCGCGATCTGCGCCAGCGCGCCCGCGACCCTCACGGCCGTGCGCAACGGCACTCGCAACGCCACCAGCACGCACAGGGTCACGAATCCGATTCCCACCAGGATTGCCAGCACAATGGCGCCGACTTCGAGCGGCACATGCAGTATGACCGCAGGGTCGATCGACAGGCCGACCGAGACGAAGAACAGGACCGTGAACAGTTGCTGGACCGATGACGATGCGGCCGCGGCCTGATGACTTAGATCGGATTCGGCCAGCACCACACCGGCGAAAAACGCGCCCAAGGCAAGCGATACGCCGAATAGCTGCGCCGAGCCATAGGCGACGCCGAGTGCGACCAGGATCACTGCAAGGGTGAAGAGGTCGCGCGACCCAGCCCGCGCGGTCAACGCCAACATCCACGGAATGACGCGCCGCCCGGCCACGACCACGACGACAACAAAGCCAGCCAACTCGAGGAGGGTGCGCCCTAAGAGCGGCAGCAAACTGCCGGCATGACCCGTGGTCATGGTCGCTGGCGGCAGCAAAACCAGGACAAGGACAACCATCAGATCCTGCACCACCAGCCAACCGAGCGCGATTTGGCCGGCCTCAGTGGTGAGTTGGCCGCGATCCTCGAGAAGTCCGCGTCGCCACCGCGGTGCTGGCGATCGCCAGGCTGAAGCCCAGCAACAAGGAGCTGGCTGGTGTCCAGGCGAACAGCCATCGTCCGGTTGCGAAACCGATCGCGGTTGAGACCGCAATTTGGATGAGCGCTCCCGGCACTGCGATCCGCCACACCGAAAGTAGATCGGCCAGCGAGAAATGCAGCCCGACGCCAAACAACAACAGGGCCACTCCGATATCGGCCAGTTCGGTCACAATGTGCGGGTCGACGATGAAGCCCGGGGTGAACGGCCCAACCGCCACGCCAGCGATCAAATAACCCACCACTGGCGGCAGCCGAGCGGCGCGCGCCGCCATGCCGAAGAGATAGGCGATTGCCAGGCTGATCACGATCGTTGCCAGCAGGCTCGGGGCGTGAAAGGTCAGGGTCATGGTTGACAGCAACGTCTCACAAATCCGATGTTAAACCCGCGAAAGAACGAGTGTTAACAGGAGAGTGCGATGGTTGGTCTGACCATGACAGCGGTTGGTAGGGAATTTGCCGCCGAGATCGGCGGCGCCGATCTGTCACGACCATTCGATGCGAGGGTTGTGACAGACCTTGTCGGTGCCATGGACCGTTATGCGGTCTGTTTCTATCGTCCCGGCCGGCCAATGCCGGACGAAGCGCATATCGCGCTTGGCAAGGCGCTGGGATCGATCGACACCACCCCGGTGTTTAAGATCACCGGCCGCAAGAAGACCCGCATCCCGGTCGAGCTCCAGGACGTCGCCAATATCGACGAGAACAACGATGTGATGAAGGAAGGCAGCCGCGTCATCCTGTTCCGGCGCGGTGATCGTTTGTGGCACTGCGATATGTCTTTCCATCCGAACCGTGCTGTCTATTCGCTGTTGTCGGCGCACGAGATTCCGCCGGCGGGCGGCGACACCGAGTTCTGCGACTTACGTGCCGCCTATGACGCGCTGCCCGATGCCACCAAGGCGAAGATCGAGGATCTGGTTGCTGTCCATTCGATCTGGTATTCGCGCGCGGTCGCGGGCTTTCCCGATCCGACCGAGGAGGAACTCCTTTCACGGCCGCCCACCCGCCACCGGCTCGTGCAAGTTCACCCCGGCTCGAAGCGGAAGACCCTCTATCTTGCCTCCCACGCCTCTCATATCGAGGGCTGGCCCGAGGATGAAGGCCGTGTTCTGTTGAAGGAACTGAAGGAATTTGCCACGCAAGGACGCTTTGTCTATCGCCATCAATGGCGGCTCGGCGACGTGGTGATCTGGGACAATCGGTGTACCATGCATCGCGGAACACCGTATGAGGACACCCGCTTCCGCCGCGACATGCGGCGTGCTACGACACGGGAAATGGCCTTGTCCGCCTGACGGGATTGCTGATGACCGATTACGAAGACGAAGACGAGGAAATTGATGCGCTGCCGCACATCGTCCTGATTAACGAGGAAGAACAATATTCTTTGTGGCGCGCCGATATGGATATTCCGGATGGTTGGCGCGAATGCTGGGGTCCCGACACGAAGGAGGCCTGCTTGAGCTGGGTCGACAAGGTTTGGACCGATATGCGCCCATTGAGTCTGCGCAAAGCGATGGAAGAGGATGAGCGGCGGGCGAGCGAAGAAGCCGGGCAGAAGGGGAACGGCTAAAGGCGTGCCGTTGCCGCATCGAATGCGGCGCGATTGACGACCAGGGGGCGGTGGCGCGCCGCCACGGCGCCGACATGGCCGGGCCCGAAATGAAGATCGATGAGGCTCCAGGTTTTTTGCGGCGCGTCGTCGCCCTCGAGGGCCAGCACTTCCGCTGCGGCGCCAGGAAGGCAAGCGACGCGGTAGCGATGGAGGTCGAGGCTCATGCCAAGCCCCAACGCCTTCACCACCGCTTCCTTGCGCGACCAGCAGCGGAAGAACGCGGCTTCGGCATCCGCCGGTGGCACGTCGGCGAAATCAGCCACCTCACCCGGATGAAAATAGCGCCGCACGATGGCCGCACGCTCGGGCATTGGGCGCAGCACCTCGACATCGACACCGATCGGGATGTGCTGCGCTAAAGCGATGAGGACGATACCGCCGCTATGCGACATGTTGAACTCGATCGCGCGGTGCGGCACGAGGCAAGGCTTGCCGTAGGCGTTGGCGGCAAAGGTGAGCGCATCTGGTTGCTCGTTGAGCATCGCCGCGAGCAATAGCCGCAGCGCGCCATGGGCGGCGGTAAAACTGTGCCGGTCCTCCGCCCGTTGAAACCGTCCTGCGCGATCCCGCTCCCCGGGGCTGAGCAACGCAAACAAAAGCGCGTGCGTCGCGGCATCGATATCGCCGACCGCAAGCTTCCAGCAGTCGATGCTTCCCGCCGGGGGCAACGCCGAAGCCGGCGCGCGGACCGGCCAATCGTCGAGTATCAGCTGGTTTCGTCGCTCTTTTGTTGGGCAGCGGCAAAATGTTGCTCGTATTGGTGTCGCTGCGTGCGGATGTTGAAGTCGAGGAGCGTCCCTCCCGAATTCGAAATGTTGAATGAACACCTTGCCCAGCCCATAGGTCGCCGCCGCTGCGATGGCCGGTTCGGTGACCATGCCGGCGAGCGAGCCGATCACCGGCACAAACTTCACCAGGCTCGCCACCGGCGGCGCCAGGACAAAGGTACCGCCGCCGCCGATCAGGGCGCCGATGATCGACTTCGCCGCGCTGCGCCGGAACGGTACGCCATAGAGCCGCGCCAGCGAATGCACCATTTTGAGCTGGACCAGCGAGATCGCGGCTAGATCAAGGAGCGGCACCGGAAGCAAGCCGCCGCCTGCCGACCAGCCCATATATTCGTGGACGATATGGATCGCCGCCTCTTCTTTGCCTGGCTGGAAGAGTTCGGCGGAAGCGTCCGGTTCTGACATGGGTCCCTCCTGGTGTGTGCCGGATTTGGGGCGACGATAACCGCGTGTTGGATAGGGATCAACCGCCGGCGCGGCTGATGCACGGAAGTGAGAACGATTGCCAAAAGCGTGCCGGAAAAACGCCTGCCGTCCTGACCGAGCCTGCAAATCAATACCGGCCGGGATCGCGAGGCGTTTTGCCTCTCAACCGGATGGCGCTCCGCGCCACCCGAAGGCGGCACTGTCACGAGCACAGGCGTCGGCGCCGTGGCGGCACTTCGACCCTGCGGCCCGACGAGGGCGACGCTTGCGTCACGCTCCCTCTCTCATCACATTCATGTCATGAGCTCCAGAGGGAAAGGCCCCGATCTGCGCATGGGGGCTGGAACGTCGGCGACACCCGGGCTGCACGATGGCGCGCAATGAGAACGGCCCATCGGCACCTGGCGGCTTCGTGCAACCAAATCGATGGCAAGGAACAGGATCGACGCTAGGCTCGGCTCATCCCTTCAACCTCTTTGATCGGCAATCGGTGCGTCGGTTCCGGGAGCGGGCAGCGTGGCACTGGGGCGAGGCAGATTTTTTGGTCGCCGACGTGGCCGAGCGCCTTGCCGACCGTCTTGACGATGTCCAACGCAAGTTTCCCGTAGCGCTCGATCTTGGTTGTCGCGGCGGCGTGCTTGCCCGTTTGTTGGACGGCCGAGGCGGCATCGAAGCTTTGGTGCAAATGGACCCGGCTTATGGCTTTGCCCGACGAGCGCCGCTTCCGCGTGTGGTTGCCGAGGCCGAGATGTTGCCTTTCAAGCCCGCCTCTTTCGATCTGATCCTAAGCGTGCTCGATCTGCATCACGTTAACGATCTCCCTGGCGCGCTGGTGCAAATCCGCCACGCGCTGAAGTCAGATGGTCTGTTGCTCGCGGCGCTGTTTGCCGGCGAGACGCTGACGGAGCTGCGCCGCGCATGGATCGAGGCAGAACTGGCTGAGCAGGGCGGCGCCGGCAGCCGCGTCTCACCCTTCGCCGATCCGCGTGACCTCGGCGCGCTCTTGCAACGAGCCGGTTTCGCGGCACCGGTGATCGACAGCGACGCGATCGAGGTTTCGTACGACAGTTCCCTCAAATTGATGCGGGATTTGCGGGCCATGGGTGAGGGGAATGCCTTGGTCGAGCGGTCCCGCAATTTTACCCGCCGCGCCACGATGCTTCGTGCGGTTGAGTTCTATGATGCCACGGCTGATGCGAGCGGACGGATCAGGGCGCGGTTCGAGGTGGTGACGCTCACGGCCTGGGCACCGCTAGAAACTCGCTAGATATTTTCAGCGTCGGGCTGCGACGGGTCGAGAGGCTTACAACACATCCGCATTTTTCCGACCTTCGGCGGTGGTGGTGCATCGATCTGGGCCGCGTCATGCCGCCTATTCATCGTTGCCCCCGCGGGCGTCACTTCAGCCGCATCTAGCTTATCGAGTGCCGCACACTGTCGGCGTCGGCGGCTAATTGCCGCCGCCGCGGCCTCTTTCCGCCTGCTTGGCCTTCTCCGATTTTTCTCGATCCGAACCTAAGGCCGCGAGCCCGGCATCTACCGGCGCGTCGTTTGTGTCGTGTTCGTCGTACGCGCACTGGGGGAGCGTCGCTAATGTCTTGCGAAGCTCGCCGACCCAGCCGACCAACCTTCCCACAATTTTCGCTTCATCGATGGCATCTCATGGGGTGTGGTGGCGCCGTTCGTAATGCGCCGCTTCTTCATGATTATCGGATGCAGGAGATCAGGTCGTCGGGACTGCCGAACTCGTTCCAGCGGCGATGCATGGCGACCGAATTCTCGTCGTCTTCATAGAAGAACTCGAGCTGCTCGCCGATGCCGTCAGTGGTTTTGGACGCAACGACTTCGCATGAAGCGAGCTGGCCCAGGCAGAACTAGCTTTATAGGAATGCATATGATTTTGCTTTCGGGCTACCGCCACCGGACATCCGGTGGGTCGGCGCCGAGAGCGAAAGGGGTACAGTCGTTGGGGGTAGGGTAGAGATCCGGTTTTAACCGCCTCTTGTCGGTGCGATCGCGCGCTGTCTATACTAGAGATCCCTAAATTTTTTACATTGTTTTCAGATACTTGGGCACCTTCCTTGACGCCGGTTATTAAAAAGGCAAAAATCTAGGAGAGTTCTAATGCTGAAGACAGAATTGAAGAAGGCGCTGGTTCTCTTGCGGGCACCGCGCGAAGACATTTTCGAGGGCGACGACCGTCCATCAGCTGCTTTGCAGTCGTTGGTGCAAACGTTCCAGGCAGAGTTTGCGCTCGCGGATCTCGTGCTCCATGTTGGCAATCCGACGAGCTTGGTCGTACCGAGCTTCTTGTTGCCGTCGCTTTACGCCAGCCTTCAGAACGATCGCGCTTGCGAGCACATTGAATTCTCCGCGTACACGCTGGACGGACGGGATAACTGACGGATGGTGTTTCTGTTGGCCGTGGTCGTGCTAGTGGGCATTGCGTTCCACAGTTATGTCGGCTGGCTGGCCAGGGGGGGCAGTCTTGTGGTTCGCTTAATCGTGTTCGCCGTGATTGCTGGCTTCGTCATCCACGCAGTGACGAGGCAGCACCAGCAATAGTCGCTTGTCGCTATTCACGATTTCTGCACCTTGCGCGCGGCGGGACCGTTTCGCTTGGGTCAGCCCAGCCACTCTTCGCTACGGCCACACGATAAGGACAGGCGCGCCTGCAGCTCGGTCTTTGGATCACGGGCAGGCTTTTCGGGAAATTGGCAGCACGCTGTTGTTATCAACGAGCGCGACTGTCGCCGCCGAACCGAGTGGCAGACAACTTCACGGGCAAACACCGATATTTCGGAATCCCCAGCAACGGGCTGCCTGAGAAAAACGCGAGACCCGCCTCGGCGGTGAACCGGGGCGGGTCTCTAATCAGGATATCCTCTAACGGAATACAACTTGGTAACCGAAACCACAACCTCTATGTGGTATCGCGTCACCGAAGTTCAAGATTTGTGTTCCTAAATTCTGGCGATCCAAGACGAAAAAGGCCCACCGTCCTTTTGGGATAGCGGTGGGCCCACGGAATCAAGGAACAGACAGAAATACAAGCCGCAAGGATATGCGGTGCCCTGCGACATTAGGTAGAATAACATGCCCGCTTCGCGTGTCAATTCCTATTAATTTCTCATTAAGAAAATTGCTGTGGATCTAACTGCCTCGGACCTTGACTTTATAGGATGCCATGTGAACAAAAAGGGAACATTGAGGAGGCTGGTCCATGCCGCGACCGAACACCTATCGCGACCAAACGCGCGATGCCGAGCGCTATTTTCCGGTAAGGATCAGGGTGGCGCGGGGCAAGCTAGGCCGGGATCGGCAATACCAAGAAATGTGTCAGTGGCTCGATGAGCAGATTGGTGTCGCCAATTGGTTTCACGTCGAAGAGCGATTACCAACGCTGCCGGACACACTCCTGTTCTATTTCGTCGCCGTTGTTGATGCGCAGGCCTTCATCGACCGATTCTCGTGCGGAGTATGGATCAAGGGTGAATGGCCGCACGGTGCCACTGCGCGCACTGACGAGAGCGACATGCGCTGGGTCGGTGACTTATACCAACTCTCGGTGATTATGACCCATGGGCCCAGTTGCGAAGGCCGATGGACATGATAGTCCATGGCTGGTTGATGAGTTTGTTCCAGGCGAAGCAGCAATGGTCGACGATGTCGTCGTAGGATTGGAAGATGCGGTTTGAGAGCCAGTTGTCGCGCATGAACTGCCAGATATTTTCGACCGGATTGAGTTCGGGTGACCTAGGCGGCAGCGGCATCAAGGTGATGTTTTCCGGGATGTCGAGCTTGTCGGAAAGGTGCCAGCCGGCCTGATCGAGCAAGAGGACGGCGTGGGCGCCCGGTGCCACGGTTGTGGAGATCTCACTGAGATGCAGCGCCATGGCGGCGGTATTGCAGCGGGGCAGGATCAACCCCGCCCCGGTTCCCCGTGCCGGACAGATCGCCCCGAAGATATAGGTCGACCGCGTCCGTTGATCGCGCGGCGCCGATGGCCGCGTTCCGCGCTTGGCCCAACGGCGGGTGATTTTGTTCTTCTGGCCGATCCGGGCCTCGTCTTGGAACCAGATTTCGATCGGCTTGCCCGCCGCGTCTCGCCGGGCGATCTGGTCCAGGCTGGCGGTGAAGTTTTTTTGAACGCCGCCATGGCCTCGGCATTCTGGGCATGATGTCGGGGACGCGCCGACAGCTTGCGGAAACCCAATGCCCGCAGTTCCCGGCTCAGTGTTTGCTTGCTGATCGGAATGCGGAACTCCTCGAACACCCATTGCGCCAGATCGAGCAATCGCCAGCGCACCACGCCGTGAACTGCCGGAAGGGGGCCGCTCTCCACAATCTTCATCAGCCCTTGGCGCTGGACCTCGCTCAGCAAGGGTGGATTGCCCGGTGCCTTGCCATTCACCAGGCCGGGCGGCCCTTCGCCATTGAAAGCAAGCACCCAATCCCGAACCGTTTGCAGACCGACGCCGCCGATCCGCGCCGCCGTAGTTCGAGAGCCACCATCATAAATTGCCGCCAGCGCCAGAAGACGCCGCGTCTGATCGGCATCCTCCGAGCGCTTCGCCAACCGGCGCAATCGATCGCCATCATAATCCCCACGAAGCCGAACTGCCGCTGCCATGGCAAACCTCATCCCGTTTGCCATGGTGAATCAGGTTTCGCTCCTTTTGGGAATCCCGCTCGTGAGTCTCATTCACCGAGACGCGGTATTACACAGGACGCGTTAAGGCTCGTCCATTAGGGATTGCTCAGCGTCGGAATCAATATCAGGGAGGTGATACACGGAGATAGCGGCGTGGGTGTGGAACTTGGCTGGGTTTGGACAAGCAGCTGGCGCGTTGGTCGCGGCATTTTGGTGGGGACACGTGGGAGTGCGGCTATCGAAGTGCTCGAGCCGATGCCTAGACAATGGAGCAGATCGCCGATTTCATCGGCACCGTTGTCCCCGAGGCGCTGAAGAACGGTGGAGGGATGTCGCGTCGACCGGCACCAAGAGCGACGACCGACGAGCCAAGCCGAACGCCTCGATATGACCGGCGCAGACGTTGCGAGTATCCTCGGCGGTTTTCGGCGGAGGGTTACGTAGAGCCATCCGCATCAATCTCGATCCCTTCAATCTGGTCAGGTATCAGGTATCGACGACTCCATCATGATGCTGCGAGGCTGTAAGCGTCAGCTCCTGGAATGGACGCGAGTAGACACGAGCCATGTCGTGTTGATCCTATGGCTGACTGAACGGCGTGCCCGCTACCCAGCGAGCTTTAGCGGGTAGGCCATCGCCGCCACAACTGTTGGCTTGGATCTGACTCGTCCCGGTCGGCGTCACCCACGGCCACGGATAAGTACAAGCAGCGCCGGCACTGAATGATGCTGGTGCAGACGCCAAGTAGAACGAGTTCGGCAGCGTCTGAGAGAACCCAGCGGTCCAGTCAGCGATCGCCCCGTTCACATAATCATAATCGCCGTGGCGGAAGATAAAGGCTCCACCGCTTAAGTTGGGATCGCTCGTGGCCGAATTGCTGGCGTCAGAGTTCCAGCCCAGCATCCAGATGGCGGGATTAACGGCGAAGCTACCTTGATACGTCCATCCTTTGGAAACCACAGGAGTTCCAAGCACGTTGCCGACATAGGCAAGCCAATAGTCGTGCATCATCGGGCCCGCGGCGCGCAGTGGACCCGGGCCATTCGGAGAGCAACCGCTCGGCCCGGAAGTTCCACAGGCGTATGCCGTCCCCGTCGCATCATTGACTTGTTTGCCAATCGACGGATCAGTGAACGGAGACCTAAGCCCCGTGCCCCAATTGCGGAAATAGGTAAGGTAGACCTGGTTGCCGTGGGTGTTATCGTTGTCGAGATTGTCGGCCCAATTGCCTTCAAACAGCATGTGGTGAGCTGCCGAATAGTGACTGCCACCCGTGCCCATATCGACCCAATAATCGCCAATGCCCGACTTAGCGTCATACATCGTGTCGTCTTGATAGTTGTACGAAACCACCGAGCCTGCACCGCCTGCCCGGGCAACCATGCCCTTGCCAGCAAAATTCGTGATGGAGTTAGTGAGGAGAAGTTCGGTCGAGGCGCTATCTATGGCGATGGGATATTCGCCGCCATTGTTGACGGAATCCCAAGCGTGATGGACGTAGATGGTGTTCAATTCGCTGCGGATCGAATATGCGACATCGACACCACCGCCATACCAGTCCCCGACTTCCACATTCTTTAGCCAGCAATACTCGCAGAACAACATGCTGACGCCGCCGCTGGTCCCGCGCAGAACCGAAAGGTTTTCTACGCTCGCATTCTGCAAGAGTGGGATCGGCGTTCCGGTGCCGGATTGATTGTTGTAAAGTCCGGGGTAAACCTGGGCGGTGTGGCTCACACGAAATGCGACCGTGAGTGGGCTATCAAATGTTAAAGTCCCAGACCCTACCGCAGCAATGACATGCAACTCGGCGGTTGGACGGTCGCAATACGAATACCAGCAACCCGACGAACCCGCAGTACTCGGGAGCTGACCGGAAGCAAAATCGCCAGTCCCGTTGCTAAATTTCGCCCACTGAACCCTACCGGTGGCCGGGCTACCCGATGTGCTCAGCCAATCAGCAGCGGCCCAGACCTGGCCGTATAAGTTCGGTCCCACAGGATCAGTCTGCCACGCAGCACCGGATGCTTCATCGATCAGGACGACTTGCCCAACCGAGAAACCATTCGTGCTGGCAACGCTGATCGTGGTCTGTCCTTGCGCGGCATCAGCCGTGAGGGCGATGGCACCGCAATTAAGTCCAGTGGCATTACCGGTATTGCCGCACTGAGCCCAGCTATAATTATAGCCCGGGGCAACTGGGGCGATCTCGATAACGGGCGGACCTCCATTCGGGCACGCTCCTTCGCTTGACGTGCTCGTACCACACATTCCACCGGTATAGGCGAGCGCGCCATTGGAAACCGCGATGGAGGATTGGCAATACGGCGAGCTGGTACCATTACAGTTCCCTGCCCCGCGCAACGTAACGCCGTTCGAAATTTGTAAAGGCAGATCGGCGATGCTAAACGAAAACGCCCCGGGCGCGAGCATCACAACTTGGCCTGCCGGGCACGCATTGAGCGCATTCTGTATAGCAGTAAAATCGTCGCCGCCACTCGGATTGACCGTCGCGCAAACCGTCGTACGGTTCGGAATGCCCCCTACTGATAGCAATCCAGCCTTCGACCAATTGGGGTAAGCGTCGTTATAGGCAGGGAGAACACCGCTGGTGGGATCATTGCCGGTAACTGCCGGGGGCGGAGGAGGCGGGGCCTGGGTCGTAACCGCCGTAACGGGTATGGATACGGTTAGCGGGACAACGGTTGATGATTGCGTCGCCGCCACGGTGACTTGCTGAGTGGTGCCGCCAAGGCTGGCAAGACTGCCATTCACCACCACCTGGTTGCCGTTGAGCGCGAATAGCCCGCCATCGTTGGTGTTCGGTTGAACAAATCCGAGCGTGCCGGTAAAGGTCGAGCCGTCGCTCCAACTTGCCATCAAGGTCGTGACGACAGTACCAGTTGCCGCATTAGCCAGAACAGATGGCGATGCGGGACTATCGGTAAGGCTCAGTGTCGCCGGGGCCGCTGGAGCCGTCGTCGTCACCAGGGTCGCATAGAAGGACCACTCGGTTGGTGTGCAATTATTCGGGCCGCCGTTGAACGTTTGCGGCAGAATCGTGGTGAACGGTAGGGCGTAATTGTAGCAGTTCCCCGTGTTATTCTCCTTAACGAACGAAAGACCACCGCTACTTGGAAAGTATGCCAGATAGTAATTACCGGGCTGAAGCGTTGGATTCGTGGTGGTTGACGCAACGTTCCAGCCGTTTGCTGGCGTAAATGCTGCCGTCTGCGCCACAAGCGTGCCTGGCATCCCCGATGGCGTGACGGTGTAAACACCCAGCACTAACGTCCCGGTAGCCTGTGTAACATAGAACGACAGGCTCTGGAGTGACCCCGCCGCACTCAAGGTTGCCTCCTGTGCGACCAGGAGATTGCCATTCTCGCTGTCGGCTGCGGCCAGGACTGTGGTCTCGCCCATTGTCGCGGTCTGGGCCGAGGCAGCAAATGATAAAGCAACGCAGAGTCCAATCGTGAGAAGCGCGACTCTCAATACACGAGCCATGTTGGGTTGCTCCTTAGTTGAAAGTCGCTGCCAATCCTAACTAGACGCCGTTTTATGAAGGCGCACGCGTCGTCACGTTGGTCTTGGGATATTCCCAGTTCAGCGCAGAGGTGGATTGGTAGAAACGCGAATGAGCGTTGGAATTGGCTGCAACATCCCCTTACATCTGACCTATAAACAGCCACAAGTAAAAAATCAAACGACCGATTACTAATTACTATTATTTATAAAATGATAGTAAGAAACACTCTACATTATATAGGCGAAAAACCTATCTAACGCAGAGAGTCACTGCGGTCAGTACTAACAATAAGGGTAAAGTCAGGGCCCAACTTCCGCAGTTTCGTTTTGAACATCTCGGCTTATCAATGGCCTGAAGGCCATTTTCAGATTTAGGCACCACAGGTTTTGGGGTGGTTTAGGGGCCGAGCGGCATCTCCTGGAAAACGGGCGGCAGAGTGAGACCGATGGCGCGGCAGATCGGATCGATGGTCGGACCGGGAGCGGTGCGCAGCCGTGCGCGGCGGCCATCCTGCTCGACGTCGATCGCGCTGAGATCGGCGAGATCGTCGATGATGCGCTGCCATTCGAGCTGGCGGCGGCGGGCCGTGAGGCGGTCGATCAATTCCTTGCGCAACACGAGCGCAAGAAATGAGCAAAACACATGGCCGCGGATGCCCGCATCGGTTTTGTGGAAGATCGGGCGGGTGGCGAGCAGCGCCTTTGCGATTTTGAAGGCGTCCTCTACGGCCAGCAGATTGCGGTATCGCAGAACGACCTGAAGGGAGGAGATCTTGGTGTTGGTGCGCAGCACGAAGAGGCCGTCGAACCGTGCATCGGCCTCGATCTTGGCGCGATCAATGACAAAGCCGCGGCCTTCAGGGGTCTTCAGGAAGCGGCGGAAGCCCTTGTTAGCGACGAGTGCTTTGTCGCCCTGGGCGAGCTTGCGCTCGAGGCCGGCGACGAGCTCGGCGCGCGCCGCGGCATCTTTTTGGGCCTCCTCCTCATTGCGGCAGATGACATAACGACGCCCGGCGATCGTCGTCTCTTTGATGGCGAGTTCGGTCTCACCTTTCTGGCGCGGGATGACGAGCGGCACGGCGACACCGTCATCCTCGATGACCTCGGCGCGCACCTCGCGGCTGGTGCGCTCGCGCACACCGAGGATGTATTGGATCTTCTCAGCTTCGAGAGCCGCGATGGTGTCGGCGCTGATCATGCCGCGATCGGCGACGATGCAGGCCTCATGGATTCCGAAGCGCTCGCGCAGACGCCTGACCACCGGCAACAACAGCGTTACATCGGCAGTGTTGCCGGGCGGCAGGAAGGAGGCGATTGGCCGGTCGGCATCATCGAGCACGATGCCGAGCACGACCTGCTTTAAATGCCCGCGGTAGTCTTTGGAGTGGCCGCGCTGACCCAGACTTTCACCGCCGGCGCCCTCAAACCACAATGTCGTGGTGTCGAAGAACGCGATCGAAACGGCGCCGAACAGCGGCTGGCGATGGCGATAGAGTGCCTCCTCGACGGCTTCGGCGGTGGTGCGGCCCGCGGCGTCGACCTCGCCCAGCCAGGCCATCGCCTTATAAGCGTGGTCGAGATCGAGCCCTTCGGCGCCC
Source organism: uncultured Alphaproteobacteria bacterium (assembly GCA_963804725.1). Classification (GTDB taxonomy): domain Bacteria; phylum Pseudomonadota; class Alphaproteobacteria; order ATCC43930; family CGMCC-115725; genus JAATGI01. Next base: position 2,318,127 of record CAWDRN010000001.1, read on the forward strand.
GGCACGCGCACCCGGCTCAGCCAGTCGTTGGCATGGCGGTCGGAGCCCGAGATCATCAGCCGGTGCAACACGGTGAGATAGACCGCACGTTCGACATCGAAGGAAAAGCGCCGATCGGCGAGGAGGCTCTTCAGCACTTCGCCACACCCTGTTTCCGCCCATAGCCGCCCGAACACCAGATCGGGTCCGATGCTAAGACGATGCAGCTCCGGCAATTCGCCACGATAAAAGCTCGACAACACGATCGAGCGGCGCGAATGGCGCGCCGCCGACGCGATCAGCCCATCGATGAGGCCGGACGCCTCGATCTCGTCGCGGCGGCCGAGCGCTTTGACGACGCGCTGCACGTGGCGGCCGCCCTCGCGCGCGTTCTCGACGAGGTAGAGATACTCGTAGGCTCCGATCTTCTTGACGCGGACGAACATGGCGCGGCACTCTGTCTGTGACAGAGCACCACGATTCCCTTCGCCGTCGCAAGCAAAATCCTCATTTTCTGCAGCAATATACCGAGCGATTTAGCACCACAGCTCGGGGCTTCATGTCATATCCTCAGCATTTCTGCGGGTTTCGGCAGCCGATTTGCGCGAAACCACGGAAGTTGGGTCAGGACATCGAGCGCATCGCTGCGCGTACCACATTGTTGTTAAAATTGGACGAGGCTTCTGGCCGCTCCACACTGAGGAATGGCGGCCTGGCGTTCGCGTTCGGCGCGCTATTCGGACGAGTTAAGGCTTTCGTGATTATGCGGCCTCGCCATAAAAGAGCGCGTTTTCGTTCTCGCCGGCCTCGACATCGTCCTCCTAGGCGCGCGCTTAAAACGCCCGAACCTACACCGTGTTTGGCCGCTAGACGAATTACTCCTGCGCCAACTCTTCAGTCATGTTTTCTGGCCCGGCTTCGCCACGCTTCGGGTGCCGTGACGCCACATAGTTGCATCGGTCGATCACAAACTTTTTGCGCTGGCTCGCGCAACCGTTCGGCTTGAAGTTGGACGTAGCCACTCGTCACGTCGCCCGGCAGCGCATGATTGATGGAGCGGCCGGAACATCGACCGAAGTTCTACACCCAGTTAATGCACTGCCGAGTAGGACGTTCCGCGCTTAGCTGCAGCCGTTATTGTTCACCGGCATGAGGCGCAGCGAAGCCGAAGGCCGCGGCGGTCGGAGATCAACTTCGTTACCAAACCGATCGCGGTGCCACCAATGAGGACAAAGCCGACAGCGCCCTAGCATTGCCGATGACGAAAACCGGCCAGCGCCTGCACCTGCATCGGTGTCACTCCGGCAGCACGCATCTCCCGCAAGGTGACGGCGCGGTCGCGCTTTGCAAAGCGCTTGCCGTCGGCGCCGCTCAGCAGCCGATGATGATGCCAGCGCGGAACCGGCAGGTCGAGCAAGGCTTGCAACAGGCGATGGATGTGAGTCGCCTCAAATAAGTCGCTGGCGCGGGTGACCAGGGTGACTCCCTGGATCGCATCATCGACGGTGACGGCGAGGTGATAGCTCGAGGGCGTGTCCTTGCGCGCCAATACGACATCGCCGAGCGAGCGCGGATCGGCGGTAATGGTCCCCAGATCTTCGTCGCTCCATGCGAGCGGCCGGGTCTGAGCGAGCGCACGCTCGCAATCGAGGCGTATGGCGTGGGCCGCGCCCGCGGCGATGCGGGCGCGGCGCTCGGACACCGAGAGCGTGCGGCAAGTGCCAGGATAGAGCGGACCGACAGTGCCATGGGGCGCCGAGACCGCGCCGGCAATGTCGGCACGACTGCAAAAACACGGATAGATCATGTCCTGCGCGGCGAGGCGATCGAGGGCCGCGCGGTAGTCCGCAAGATGCTCGGACTGGCGGCGGACATCGCCGTCCCAGTCGAGTCCTAGCCATCTGAGATCCTCAACCATGGCGGCGGCGAATTCCTCACGGCAGCGCACCCGATCGATATCCTCGATGCGCAGCAGAAACCGGCCACCGCTTTGACGGGCACGGCGCCACGCGAACAGGGCCGAATAGGCATGGCCCAGATGGAGCAATCCGGTCGGACTTGGCGCGAAGCGGGTGACGATCAATTTTCCGCCGACAGCAGGACCAGCGCGTGGTACTGCGCGTCGGGCAGGAGACCGCTATCGTATACCACGGCAAGGCGCGTAATCCTGCCATCGGGGTCGAGCGCGAGTGCCGTGTTGCCGCGTCGCACCGGGAATGATGCAGCGGCCCGCCATTCAAAGCCGCCGCCGGCGGCGCTGCCAACGACATGCGCGAGCGTGGCCCCTTTGCCATAGGGCACCGAAGGAAGCGCGCGCGTCAGATAGCGCTCGATCGCCAGCCGTCCGAGAATCTGGGCACGGAGCGCCATGTCTTCGTAAACCGCATCATTGCTGAACATCGCCGCTGCAGCCTTGGCGTCACCAGCCGCGAAGGCGCTCGTAAGGTGCAGGGCAACGTCATGGATCTTCCCGGTCCCATTGCCGATATTGTCGTGAAAATCGGTTGGATAGGCCGGCGTGATGTTGTTTTTCCGCTGCGAGCTGCGGCCGTCCCAATAGTCGATCCAGCGTATGATCTTGCCGTCATCGCCAACGCTGACCGCGCCGAGAATGCGAAGCTCCTTGCCGAAAAGTTCGGGCGTGTCGGTGAAGGCCACGAGCGCGGAATGTTCGTCGCCATAGATTCGAGTTCGGGTAGGACAAGCCGGAAGGCGGCCATTTCGGCATGAAGGTCGTAAAGATCTTGTTGAGGGCGGCCCAACTTGGCCAAATGCCTCCGGACGACGCGTCGATATAGAGCACCTGGTCGCGGGCGAAATAGCGCATCAGCGCGTCGGGCTGGTGCCGGCTTTTGGCTGTAAAGAAACCGCGAAAAATCTCGGCCGCCGGCTTTGAGGCATGGGATATGTCGGTGATCGGCGGATAGGGCAGGGCGTCCTCGGCGGCAGGCGCCGACGTCACCAGTGTCAAAAGCGCCAAGGTCATTAGCGCGGGTTTCCAGCGTTGCATCCTCTCCTCCAATTTTGCAGAGAGACAATCACGCGGCGCGTCGTTCGTCCACCCACGCTTTGCTAGGCAAAGCTGCGCTTTGGTCGTAAGAAGAGCACATGGCCATCAAGAATTTTCGGGGCAAGACCGCTTTCATAACCGGCGCTGCTTCGGGCGTCGGCCGCGGCATCGCGCGCACCTTCGCTCGGGCCGGTTGCAACATCGCACTGGGCGACATTGATATGCCGTCGCTGGCCCAAACCCGCGACGAGATCGAGGGGCTCGGCGTCGAAGCGCGCGCCTATCTGCTTGACGTTTCCGATCGCGCCCAAATGTACGAGGTCGCCGACGCCGTCGAGCGGGATTTCGGCAAGGTGCATATCGTCTGCAACAATGCCGGGGTCGGCTCCGGAGCGTCAGCGCTCGACGAGACCCCGGACGAGATTTTCGACTGGATGTTCGCGGTCAATACGATGGGGCCAATCAACGGCTTCAAGGCGTTTGCGAGCAAACTCAAGAAACACGGCGAGGGCGGGCATATTGTCAACACCGCCTCGATCGCCGGCGTTCGCATCGCGCCGGGCATGAATAACGGCATCTATGCCGCCAGCAAGTTCGCGGTCGTGGCGCTGTCTTTCGCGATGCAGGACGCCATGGCGCACCATGATATCGGCGTCTCGGTATTGTGTCCGGCCGGCGTCGACACCAATATTTACCGCGCCGGCCGCATGCGGCCGCAGCGTTTTGGCGGTCCGTTCGAGTGCGAGATTTCTCCGGTGATGGCGTCGTTGCTAAAACAAGGTCTGTCGCCCGACCATGTCGGACAGTATGTTCTGCGCGCGATTGAAGAAGGCGATTTCTTCATCTTCACCCATCCCGAGACCCGCGAGTGGGTGATGGAATGGCATGCGCACGTAATGCAGGGATTTGACCGTGCCGATATATTGCGCGACTCGCTCGGCATCAACGCCGCGCCGCAACCCGATCCGGCGAAACTGCGAAGGACTTAGTCTTGCCGAAGGAACCGAACTATTACGCCGCCGGCGGCTATGACCGCGCCGCAAAACTGCGCAAAGACGGGGACTGGTTGGCGACGCGGGTCCAGCATCCGGAGAGCCGTATCGTGCCGGTGTGGCGCAACCAGAATCTGGTGACGAAGGCACAAGACGGCATAACGCCCCGGGCTGTCTTCTTGACGCGTGAGCAGATCGCCGGCGACACACGCACCGAAGTATTTCTCGGACACATCGAGGATCGCTGTTTCTTTGCACACGATCTGTCGCCGGTCGAGACGCCGCTCGACATCATTCGCTCGGAGACGCCACTCGAATTCGCGGACCTGCGGCGCGTCGGACCGCTGGTCGGCAGTCGCGACGGTGCGCTGATGGCCTACGCGCGCGGCATTCTCTACTGGCACAGCCGTCACGCTTTCTGCGGCGTGTGCAGTGCGCCGACCAAGCTGGAAGAAGCGGGCCATGTCCGCCGCTGCAGCAATGAAAAATGTGCCATTCAGCATTTTCCCCGCACCGATCCCGCGGTCATCATGCTGGTGCATGACGGGGACCGTTGCCTTCTCGGCCGGCAGAAAATCTGGCCCAAAGGCATGCATTCGACGCTGGCCGGCTTCGTCGAGCCCGGCGAGAGTCTGGAGGACGCGGTGGCGCGCGAAGTGTTCGAGGAAGCTGGAATCCGCATCACCGATGTCGCCTATCATTCGTCGCAGCCGTGGCCGTTCCCTGCGTCGCTGATGCTGGGATTTCACGCGCGGGCCGTCACTACCAACATCAACATCGATCCGGACGAGATCGAATCCGCGGACTGGTTCAGCCGCGACTTCCTGCGGCAGAATATCCGCGGGAGTAAAGACTTCTTCGTGCCGCCCGGCATCGCGGTGGCGCGGCGGCTGATTGACGACTGGGTCGCGGGAACGGTGTGATGGCGTCTAAATTTCGTCGCGGCGCCATCGCCTACGATAAACAAGGCCGGAGCTACGTCGTCGAAGATGTCGAGGACGGCATCGTCTATTGCTCGGCGGAAAACGGCGTCGAAACCGAGTTTCCCGAGACTGCCTTGGCCACCGAAAGCGAATGGCAAACCCGACACACGCGGCGGGAATCGAAACGTCGGCCGGTTGACGACCGGGTCTACGACCGGGTCAGGGCGTCGCGGGTTTACTTGGCGCCGACCGGGAAACTCGATGCTGGCGCCGCGCAGCAGGCGCTCGACAAGGTCGAGCGGTTGCTCCCCAGGTTTCTCGATTTTGCCGCGATCATTGCCGCCGAGCGTGCGATTGATGCCGATGGCGACAGCGGCCTTGCGGATCTATCGACGGTGAAGTGCCGCGAAATCTTCGATGCAGCCAAGCCAGAGACCCGTGCCAGTCTGGTGGCCGGGCTGATCGGCAGTCCTCCCCATGTCTTCGTCGGCGCCGCCCGCATCGGGGACAATGTCATGCGCGCCATGCTCAACAAATTTCTCGAGGCCTACGGCAACGAATTTGAGCAATTCAAAAGCGCGCCAAGGAAATAGGCGCCGGTGGCCTCATCGCCGACGTGATGGGAGAGCGGCGAACTGAGGGATAGACGCTACGATGCACGTGCCGTTGCGGACGGGCGCTGATCACCGCTCAAGCCGCCGATGCCTTGGCCGGAGTCCGTCCGACCAGCACGTCGAAATCGTCCATCAGCAGTTTTGTCACCTTTCCTGGCGTGAATTTGTATTTGCCGATCTCGGAGACCGGCGTCACCTCGGCGGCGGTGCCGGTGATGAACACCTCGTCCGCCTTTTCGAACTCTTCGGGCCAGATCGCACGCTCGACAACCTTGATCCCGCGCTTTCGCGCCAGTTCCATCACCACCTGGCGAGTGATGCCGTCGAGGAAACAGTCGGGCGTCGGCGTATGAAGCTCGCCGTCGATGACCAAGAACACATTGCAGCCGGTGCCTTCGGCGACCTGGCCGCGATAGTCGAGCATGAAGGCATCGTCATAACCTGCGGCCTCCGCCGCGTGCTTGGCGATGGTGCAAATCATGTAGAGGCCCGACGCCTTAGCATGAACGGGCGCGGTGTTCGGCGCCGGCCGCGCCCAGGGCGACATCATCATCCGCAGCCCTTTGAGCCGGGCCTCGGGCGAGAAATAAGACGGCCATTCCCACACCGCGACTGCCATGTGAATTTTGGTTTCCTGCGCCGATACGCCCATCTGCTCCGGCCCGCGCCAAGCCACCGGTCGGACATAGCCGTCAGTGATGTTCTGCGCGCGGACGACCTCGTAGCAGGCGTTGTCGATCTGATCCGCCGTCCAGGGAATCTCGAAGCCGAGGATGCGGCCCGACTTGATCAGCCGCTCTGTATGCTCCCGCAACTTGAAGATCTTGCCGCCATAGACCCGTTCCCCCTCGAAGACGCAACTTGCATAATGCAGCCCATGGGTGAGGACATGAATCTTGGCCTGACGCCATGGCAGCAACTTGCCATCCAGCCAGATCACACCGTCGCGATCGTCAAAGGGAATGCTGGAACTAGCCATCTCAGGGATCCTCGTGCCTCGCGGCCTCACGTATTAATCTTGCGTCCGAAGCCATCTCCATATAACAAACCGCCAAAAGATAAGTCAACATGTCTGACATAAAATCGTCCGCCACCGCGACCTATTTGCGCGAATCCGAGCTTCGGCAAGGCATCGAATTGTTGTTTTTCGCCTACCGCGACTTTACTGCCGGCCCGGACCACATGCTGGAGCGCTATGGTTTCGGCCGGGCTCATCACCGCGTCATTTATTTTGTGGGACGACACCCACATATCAATGTAACGGAGTTGCTGGGCATTCTGCGCATCACCAAACAGAGTTTGAACCGGGTGCTGAGCCAGCTCGTGCGGCAGGGCTTTATTCGCCAGACACCGGGCAATCGTGATCGCCGCCAGCGCCTTCTCGAACTGACCGAACCGGGCGTGGCGCTGGAACGTGATCTTTCGGAGAATCAGCGCGGCTTTATCGCGCGTGCCTATCGCGAAGCAGGCCCTGAGGCGGTTGAGGGGTTCCGCAAGGTCATGATCGATCTCGTCTCGGATCCCGAAGATCGCGCGCGGTTTGTGCGCGGCGGTAAGGACTGATGGACGCCGAACCGCACCTGTTGGTCGTCGACGACGATGAGCGCTTGCGCGGCTTATTGACGCGATATCTCGTCGAGCAGGGTTTTCGCGTCACCACCGCCGCCGATGCCGCCGATGCGCGCGCGCGCCTCCAAGGGCTCGCCTTTGATTTGTTGATCCTCGATGTCATGATGCCGGGCGAGGATGGCGTGACGCTGACCCGCAAGCTGCGCGGGGAAAGCAAAGTACCAATCCTATTGCTGACGGCGATGGCGGAACCCGAGCATCGCATCCGCGGCCTCGAGCAGGGCGCCGATGATTATCTGGCAAAGCCGTTTGAGCCTCGCGAGTTGGTTTTGCGCATACGCAACATCCTGCAGCGCGTGCGCCAGCCCGCACCTGCGGGCACGTTGCGCTTCGGCCCGTGCCGGCTCGATCTTGATCGCGCCGAGTTGTTCGATGGCGCCGTGCCGGTGCGTTTAACCGAGGCCGAGACGGCGCTGCTGATGGCGCTGGCGAGGCATTTCGGTGAGCCGGTGGCGCGCGAGACCCTGTCGCAAGAGGCCAATTTCAGTGGCAACCTGCGCACGGTCGATGTCCAAATCACACGATTGCGGCGGAAGATCGAACGCGATCCGAAATTCCCGCGCTATCTGCAGACGGTACGCGGCACCGGCTATATGTTGAAGCCGGATTAGCGTCCCGAGGTGGAACGCGGGGGGTCACGCCAAACCCCACCCACGCGCGCGATTTCAGCGCGCACCGCGCGGCACCTCGATGCTGTCGGCCGTAGCATCTGTTGGTGCTGACGTATTCCGGCCCTGTTGCCGATGTGCTATTGAGCAGTACCGAAGATTGGTGAAGAGTTTGCCTCCCATAGGCGCGAGGTAGGGAACGGCGAGATTTGACCTGTCGCCGCCGCTTGTCGTTGCCCGCGGCAAACGGTCGGGCAGGCTCGCGCTCAACCGGGTGTTATGCAAGCCCCGACAGGGGTTAGTAGCTCTCGGGCTGCTGTTCGATTGCGGCCCGCTTTTGTGCACCGATCAATTAGCGACGCGAGGGGCCGGGTCTTTGGAACACCAAGGACCTGCGCGGGATTGGTTCTGATCGCGGGGCCGTCACGCGATCAATAGCAGCGACAATGCTGCACCAAACCATATGCGCCAATGCTTGCTATCCACCGCCGCACCCCTCCGATCGCCATCGGCGAGCACTGCCGCCGGCGCCGCGATGGCCGCATTTAAAGGGCGGACTGGCGCTGTTGTCGTTAGAATGGGTCATGGCTCTCGGGAAAGACTTATCTTCCAGCCCGATCGAGGCCGCTGTCGAACTTAGGCGGCGGCAAGAGTTTGCCGGATCGTCGTCCCCTCTCGCGGCCGGCGACAGCCATCGCCACTGGTGGAAGCGGGTGCTGCCGCGCTCGCTCTACGGCCGCTCGTTGATCATTATCATACTGCCGCTGGTGCTGGCCGAGCTGATCGGCACCGGCGTGTTTTATGATCGTGTCTGGGACACGGTGATAAGGCGCCTCGCCGCTAGCGTTGCCTCCGATATCGGCTTTACCATCGACGCGATGGCCTATGCCGACAACGATGAGCAGATCTTCGGCCTGCTCGGACACGCCAAGCGTATGACCGATCTGACCTTCGGTTTTCTGCCGGGTGAGAAGCTGCCGCCGGGTCTTCGTCAGTTGGGACACGGCCAAATCGAAAACGAACTTGCGAGTGCGATCAGCAACGTTGTGGCGCGACCCTTTCAGATCGATGCCGAATTCGATCCCCGCGACATCCTGATTTCGATCCAGCTGGACAACGGCATTCTGCAAGTCGCCGCGCCGCATAAGCGCCTCTATACCCCTACCGGCTATATCTTCGTGCTGTGGATGGCCGGATCAGGATTGGTGCTGGTGGCCATTGCATCGCTGTTCATGCGTAACCAGGTTCGCGCAATCCGCCGGCTCGCGGCGGCGGCTGACAGCTTTGGCAAAGGCCGCGATGTACCAAACTTCCGTCCTGAGGGCGCCAGCGAAGTACGTCAAGCGGCGGCCGCCTTTCTCAAGATGCGTGAACGGCTGCAACGACAATTGACCCAACGCACCGAGATGCTCGCGGGCGTGTCGCACGATCTGCGCACGCCGCTCACGCGCATGCGCGTCGCGCTTGAGTTTCTCGGCGATAATGCTGCGGCAGCGGAGTTGCAGCATGATGTCGGCGTCATGCAGCGAATGATCGAAGGCTATCTCGATTTTGCCAAGGGCGAAGGCGGGGAAGAGCCTGAGCCGACCGATTTGGCGGCGTTGGTTGAAGATGCCGCTGCGGCGGCGCGGCGCCAGGGTGCGGAGATTGCCGTGGTGACGCCCGAACAATGCGTCCTGCCGCTGCGTCCTGATGCGATCCATCGCTGTCTCGCCAATCTCGTCGGCAACGCCCAACGCTATGGAAGGCGTATTTGGCTCACCGTGGCGCCGCTTACCGATATCGTCACAGTGCTAGTCGATGACGACGGACCGGGCGTGCCGTCTGCCGACCGGGAGAATGTCTTTCGCCCGTTTTTCCGGCTCGATCCCGCGCGTAGCCCGGCGACCGAAGGCGTCGGGCTTGGCCTTACCATCGCCCGCGACATCGCCCGCGGTCATGGCGGCGATCTTCGCCTCGAAGATTCGCCACGCGGTGGGCTGAGGGTGCGGCTTACCCTGCCACGTTAGGAAAAGGCCGCCGGAAGCGGCGGCCTTGCTACTTGTCGTGACGAAGCCGCTACTTCACAACCGCGCGCTTGGTAGCGAAGTCCTTGAATTCCTCGAAACTTTCGGTGAAGCGCTTGTTCAGCACACCAAACGCCTCGTCGCTGGTCTTGGCCATGAGCTCGGTGAGTTCACGGGTGGCGGCGAGTGCCTTCTCATAGGCGGCTTTGACGAGTGCCGCATTCTTGGCGATTTTTTCCTCTGCGCCACCTGGAGCGGTCATTTCCTTCACGACCGCCGAGGCTTCTTCGATCGACGACGAAGCGATTTCGACCTGACGCTTTAGCAGCGCCTGGACGCCTTCGACCGCGACTTGATTGGCCTGAGTGAGCGCCTCGAAATTCTTGCGCTGCGCAGAGACCAAACTGTCGACGTCAAATCCGGGGAAAGTGAAGCCGGCAAAAGTCTTGCCGACATCGGTATCGAAAAAGCTCTTACCGTTGTTCATGGTTGGGTCCTGTGTTTCCTAGTTCCGCTGGTGGTGGCTTGGTGGTGTGCAACGCAAATTTATGTTGCGGTGCACAATGACCAAGATATGGCGGAAGCCTGCCCCCGCGTCAAGGGCTGAACGAGAATATATTGCGCCGCAATAGTGACTGTTATGAGGCAGAACGAGCAGCACCGTCGCCAAACGGCCCGGCTTTAAGACGCCGATCGAGCGCCGCCATCGTCTTCGCCAAGTCCTCGCTATCATCGTCGAGGAAGGTACGGAAGGTCGCGGCATAGGCCTGAGTGAGAGCAAGGCAGCGCGCACGGCCTCGCCATCCTTCGGCGGAGATGCCAGCCCCTTCTAACATCCATGCCATCGCATTCAAGGTCGCCGGGACGCCGCAGATCGTCGCTGGATTGCCAACACTGCCCCGCAAGATCGCCCTCAGGCCCGGGCGATGATTTTTCAGTGCGTCAAAACGCCGCATCAGCAGCTCGAACAATTTTTCGCGCGGATCGCCCTCGGCTTCGCCCCCGGCAAGGACGGATTCACTGACTTGGCGTGCAAAGCCGGCGAGCAGACCATATTTCGTGCGGAACGCCGCGAATGCCTCGCCGAGATTGACCCCGGCGGCGGCAGCGATTTCACCCATGCCGAGATTGCGCCACCCTCGGCGTGCGGCGAGCTGGAGCGCAGCCGCAATCAGCCGCGATTTGACATCGCCCGTCGAACCGGTTTGTGAAGCTCTCGCGCGCGACGATGATCTCGCCGGCGATTTGCGTGTGCGTGGCATAGCGCGCCCTCCCTTCAGCGCCTTCTCTATCACAAAATATCACCGCTCACTCGCCAGTTCCGCCTGGTGCAGCCCCATGCTAGCGTCCGCGCCAAACCGAGTGAGGATGACTTCATGCCTTCGCCCCAAACGCAAGCCGACTTTCCAACTGCCGACCAGGCGAAGGTGGGCCGCAACGAACCCAATGCCGCCGACCGTCTGCTTGCGGCGCTCAAACAGCATGGCATCGATTATTTCCTCGCCAATGCCGGTACCGATTTCGCTTCGATTATCGAAGGCTTCGCTCGCGCCTTTGAGGGCGGCGCCGCAGTGCCCAAACCGATCGCGGTACCCCATGAGAACGCCGCCGTGGCGATGGCCCACGGGTATTACATGATCACGGGCAAGCCGCAGGCGGTGATGGTCCACACCAACGTCGGCACCGCCAACACGTTGAACGCGTTGATCGATGCCAGCCGCGATAACGTGCCCCTCATTCTGATGGCCGGCCGTACCCCCTTGACGGAGCACGGCATCATCGGTGCGCGCAATGCCTACATCCACTGGGGCCAGGAGATGTACGACCAGGCCGGCATGCTACGCGAAGTGGTGAAGTGGGATTACGAATTGCGCCTACCCGAACAGGTCGAGGAAGTGGTGGCGCGCGCCTACGAGATCGCGATGACTGAACCGCGCGGCCCGGTCTACCTGTCGCTGCCGCGCGAAGTGCTGGCGGCCGCGGCGGCCCACGTCGAGGCCGCTCCGCCGCGCGCTTACCCGGCGCCGCCCTATGCCGATCCCGGCGCCATCGCCAAACTCGGTGATTGGCTGTGTCAAGCGGATCATCCGCTGATCATCACCACCGGCATTGGCCGCTATCCCGCCGCCGCGGACGCGTTGGCAAGTTTTGCCGAGCGCTATGCCGTGGCCGTCGCAAACAGCGTTCCGCGGTTTGTCAATCTGCCGCATTCCCATCCGATGAATTGCGGCCAGCAGGTCGCGCCGCTATTGGCAGAAGCCGATCTCGTCATCGTCATCGACTCCGAGGTGCCGTGGGTACCGGCGCGCGAGCAGCCAAAGCAGGGCGCGCGCGTTGTGCAGATTGGCGAGGACCCGACTTTCGCGCGCTACCCCATCCGCAGCTTCCCTTGCGATCTCGCGATCGCGGCCGGTCCCCAAGGTACCTTAGCGGCGCTCGCTCGTGAATTGGCGACCAAGCTGCCCGCCGACGATCGCAAACTGGTGGCACGGCGCCGCGCGATTGCAGAGCGCACGGCGACGATGCGCCAGCGCTGGGCGGACGAGGCGGCCAAGGCCGGTGCGGCGGCGCACATCGACTACAGCTGGTTCAGCTATTGCGTCGACGAGGCGGCAGGGCCTGAAGCGATCATTGTCAACGAATATCCATTTCGCCTCGAAATGGGGAAACGCGAAAAGCCGGGCACGTTCTTCGCAACAAGCCCGGCCGGCGGGCTCGGCTGGGGGTTCGGTGCCGCGATCGGCGCGAAGCTCGCGTCGCCGGGCAAGCTCGTGGTCGCGACCCTCGGCGACGGTTCCTACATGTTCGCCAACCCGACAGCATGTCATTGGTTGTCGCAAGCGCAGGATCTGCCGTTGCTAACGGTGATCTACAACAATTCGATCTGGAATGCGGTGAAGATGTCGACGCTGGGGATTTATGGCGCCGGCGCGGCGGCCCGCGCCCACGGCAAAATTCTTGCCGATCTATCGCCAAGTCCGCAATTCGAGAAACTCGTCGAGGCTTCCGGCGGCATCGGCTTCCGCGTCGACAAGCCCGGCGAATTGCCGGGCGTGCTGCGGCAAGCGGTCGATATTGTCTCCAGAGAACGCCGCCAAACCCTGGTCAACGTGATTGCCGGCGACGCGGGCCGCACTCCGTAGCGCCGGTCGTCGCAAAATCGCGCCGTTTGTGCCGCTGCCGTGAGCGAGGTCGACGATTGAGCGGCGCTCTGCGTACCCGACGCGACCGAGCGATGAGGAAGCAGGCCACATCTGCCTAATCACACACGCACGGGCGACCCTGGTGCCGCAGCAAGCGGTCGAACCCACGTGGCGTTCGCGCGTCGCCGCTGGGCTTGGCGATCGCCGGCGCGGGATGTAACTTCGCCTTCAGAACTTAGCGGAGGCCACGATTGTTTGTCCGCAACAGCTGGTACATCGCCCTCTGGGCTGACGAGCTCAAATCGACGCCCGTCGCGCGCCGGATATGCGATGAAGCCGTGGTGCTTTTTCGCGACGTGAACGGTCGCGCCGCCGCGATGGCAGACCGTTGCTGTCACCGCGGCACGCCGTTGTCGCTGGGTGAAGTGACAGACCAAGGCCTGCAATGCGGCTATCACGGCATGGTTTTCGACGGCACCGGCAAATGCGTCCGCATTCCAGGGCAGGTCCGGATTCCTGAAAGCGCTTTCGTACGGTCCTACCCCGTGATCGAGCGCGACCATTTCATCTGGATCTGGATGAGCGAAGCGACACGGGCGGAGCCCTCGCGGATCCCAGATGCCGCGTATCACAATGATCCACAATGGCCAGAGCGTCACGCCTGCCTGCATATTGCCGGCAGTTATCTCTTGATGCTCGACAATCTTATGGACCTGACGCATCTCGGCTATGTCCATAAGCGCACCATCGGGGGCAACCCGTCGCAACATGTCGACGCCAAAATGGAGACGGTGGCGACCGCTTCCGGGCTGCGCTACACGCGTTGGATGCTTAACTCGCCGCCGCCACCGACCTATGTCAAAGCCTATGGCTTCGCCGGCCGGGTCGACCGCTGGCAGGAATTTGCGTGGGTGGCACCATCGAACATTGTGCAATGGACCGGCGCCAAAGATGTCGGGACCGGCGCCTATGCCGGCAATCGCGAAGGCGGCTTCCAATTCAAAGTATTCCATGGGCTGACGCCGGAAACCGCGACGACTTGTCATTATTACTTCGCCACGGCCAACCACTGGGACCCGACCAATGATCTGGCGTCAGATCTGTTTTTCCGCGAGAGCCACGAAACCTTCCTCGAGGACAAGCACATCGTCGAGCAGCAGCAGACTCGGTTGAGCGAGTTCGGCGAGGACTGGTTAGTCGATATCGTCTCCGACGCGACACGAATCCGCATGCGTCGGTTTCTCGATCACATGCTGGAACAAGAACGCCGCGCGGCGGCATAAGGCTCGGAGGGAACCATGTTTATCCGGAATGCCTGGTACATCGCAGCCTGGGACGACGAGTTGGAGGAAAAACCACGGGCGCGGCGCATCCTCAATGAGCCAGTGGTGCTGTTCCGCGACCGTGCAGGCAAGGCGGCCGCCATCGCTGATCGTTGCTGCCACCGTGGCACCCCGCTATCGCTCGGCGAAGTGGTCGAGGGCGGGTTGCAATGTGGTTACCACGGCATGGTGTTCGACGGTGCCGGCAGATGTGTCCACATCCCGGGTCAGGACAGGATTCCGGAGAAAGCCTTCGTCCGGAGCTATCCAGTCGTCGAGCGCGACCGTTTCATCTGGATCTGGATGGGTGAGGCGGGCAGCGCCGACCCGACGCGGATCATTGACGTGCCTTGGCATCGCGACACCGCGCAATGGGGACACCGGCACGCGCTCCTCCCGATCAAAGCGAACTATCTCCTGATGATCGACAATCTCATGGATCTTACCCATCTCGGCTATGTCCATAAGCGCACGGTCGGTGGCAATCCATCACAGCATGTCGATGCCAAGATGGAGACATCACGGACCCAGAACGGGGTGCGCTTCACTCGTTGGATGCTGGACTCGCCACCGCCACCCACTTACGTCGCGGCTTACGATTTCAAGGGTAGGGTCGATCGCTGGCAGGAGTTCGAATGGGTGGCGCCGTCGAGCGTGCTGCAATGGACTGGCGCCAAGGATGCCGGACAGGGTGCTTATGAGGGCGTTCGCGATGGCAGTTTCGAGTTCAAGATTTTCCATGGCCTGACCCCGGAGAGCGAAACCAGCTGTCTCTATTTCTGGGCTGCCGCCAACGGCTTCAAGGTAAACGACGTCTCGGCGGCGGACGAGTTTGCCGCCGCTTTGGCGCTGACATTCGATGAAGACAAGGCCATCGTCGAGCACCAGCAACGCCGTCTGACCGAGTTCGGCGAGGATTGGCTTGTCAACATTGCCTCGGACGGCACAAGGGTGCAGATGCGCCGTGTCTTCGACGATCTGCTCGCCGACGAACGGAAGCTGGCGTCGGAGTAACGGCTACTCGGCGAGCGCGCGGCGCGCGGCGTCATCGAAATCGTAAGTGGCGCTGCAGAATTCGCAGGTCACACTGATGCGGCCATCGACGATCATGTCGTTGAGGTCGTCGGGGGGCATAGCGCGCAGCACGCGTTCGACTCGCTCGCGCGAACAGCGGCATCGCGCCACCAAGCGATGCGTCTTTTGCGCGCGCACTCCCGGCTCATGGAACAGGCGATAGAGCAAGCGGTCAGCTGGCAGGCCGGCGTCCCTGAGTTCGGCATCGCCGCACGCGCTCATTAAAATCACAGCATTGCGCCAGATCTCGTCGCCGGCATCGCCGACCGGGGCCATGTCGGGAATGCGCTCGATCATCAACCCGCCGCCGCGCCAATGGCCGTCGGCGCCACGCTCGACCGCGAGCTTCATCACGGCATCGATCTGTTCCGACTGGTGGAAATAATGATGCGCGCAATCAACCAGCGTTGCCCCGACCAGCTCTACCAGGCCCTGATAGCGAGGGGAGTCTTCGCCCTGATCGACGGTAAAGGCGAGGTAGCCGGCACCGAGCAGGGTCGGTACCGGTGCTAGCGTCAAGGTGGTCTGCGCGAGGCGCGCCGCGTCCAGTTGAGCGTAGCCTCGGACATGACCCGCGGCGGTGACATCCACGACCAGGAGCCGCACCGGGCCGTCGCCCTTCGTCTGCAGCGTAAAAATGCCATCATATTTCAAAGCGCGCGCCAAAATAACGGCGAGCACAATTGCCTGACCAAGCATCGCCGCCACAGTTTCGGGATAGGCGTGCTGGCCCAGGATCGTGTCAAGCAAAGGGCCGAGCCGCACCAGCCGCCCTTTGAGCCGGGTCTCACCCACGGCGAATGGCAGGACGAAGTCGTCTTCAATCACGGTAGACGGCATGGGGAGATTCCTAGTGAGTGACACCACCCTGGCCCGGCCCGACCCGACCTGCGACGCGTTTTCCCGCGGCCACAATAACCCATTCGCGGCCACGCCGGCGAAACGCGCCCAGCCACTCTATGCGTGCTTCGATCAAGCCAAACACCAGGCGAGGATGCCCTTTTGTACGTGGAGGCGGTTCTCGGCCTCGTCCCATACCGCCGATTGTGGCCCGTCGATCACGCCGGGGGTAACTTCAAGGCCGCGCTTTGCCGGCAGACAGTGCATGAATATCGCCGAGGGTTTGGCTTTTGCCATCAGCTTCTCGTCGACACGGTACGGCGCCAGCAGATTATGCCGCTTTTCGGCATTGTCATTGCCCATCGATACCCAGGTATCAGTGACGACACAATCGGCGCCCGACGCTGCCTCGGCCGGATCTTCCAAGACGATGACGTGGCCGCCTTCCCTGCTGGCCCAGTCGAGCAGCTTCTTGGCCGGCCGCAGTGGTTCGGGACACGCAATCCGTAGCCTGAAGTCAAAACGCACCGCGGCATGGATCCAGCTATTGGCGACGTTGTTGCCGTCGCCGCTCCAGGTCACGATCTTGCCTTGAGCCGGCCCCAGGCGTTCCTCCAGCGTCATCACATCGGCCATGATCTGGCACGGATGGCTTTGACTGGTGAGGCCGTTGATCACCGGCACATCGGCGTTGCCGGCGGCTTCGTTCAGATCAGCGGCGCGGCTGGTGCGGATCATGATGGCATCGACATAGCGCGACATGACGCGCGCCGTGTCGGCCCACGTCTCGCCGCGTCCGAGCTGACTGGCCTTTTCGTCCATGACCAACACGTCGCCGCCGAGCTGCTTCATCGCGACCTCGAACGAGACCCGGGTACGGGTCGAGGGCTTCTCGAACAACATGGCGAGAAACTTGCCCGACGCAGGCTTGCCGTTGATGCGACCTGACTTGTAGGCGGCACCGAGATCAAGAATGCGACGCAGCTCCGCTGCATCGAAGCGGTCGATGTCGAGGAAATGACGGGGCGGGTTCACCGGCTTGCCAACTCCCAACGCCGCGCCACGCTATCAGCGATGCGATAGGCCTCTTCGATCTGTGGCTCCTCGATGGTCAGCGGGGGCATCAGCCGCACCACGTTCTCGCCAGCGGCTGCCACGAGCAGGCCTGCTTCGCGCAGTTTCGCCACCATATCGAGGTTCGGTACCAGGCATTTGAGGCCGAGCAACAGGCCGGCACCGCGCGACTCCTCGAATATTTCAGGATGGTCGGCGACCAGCCGGTCGAGCCGCGACCGAAGTGCCTGTCCCATCCTATCGACGCGTTCCAAAAAACCGGGTTCGGTCAGGACTGTCATCACTTCGGCGGCGACCGCCATCGCCAAGGGGTTGCCGCCAAAGGTTGAGCCGTGGGTGCCAGCGGTCATGCCCACCGCCGCCTTCTCGGTGGCGAGGCAAGCGCCGACCGGAAAGCCGCCACCCAGGCCCTTCGCAGTCGCGAGGATGTCGGGCTCCGCGCCGTTTTCCCATTGGTGTGCGAACAGCTTGCCGCTCCGGCCCATGCCGCTCTGCACTTCGTCATAGACCAGCATCAGGCCGAACTCATCGCAGAGCTCGCGCAGCCCCCTCAGATAGTCGCTTGGCGGCGTCGCCAGCCCGCCTTCGCCCTGGACCGGCTCGACGATCACACCCGCGGTCTCAGCGGTGACCCTGGCTCGCATCTCGTTGAGATTGCCGAACGACACGTGATCAAAGCCTTCAAGCGGCGGGCCGAAGCCAGCGAGATACTTCTCGTTTCCCGCCGCTGCCAACGTCGCCAGAGTGCGGCCGTGGAACGATCCGGTGCACGCGATCAACCGATACCTTTCGGGATGGCCGGTGGCGGCTTGGTACTTCCGCGCCGTCTTGATTGCGGCTTCGCACGCCTCAGCGCCGGAATTGCAGAAAAATACGGTGTCGGCAAAGCAACCGTCGATCAGCATCTGGGCGACCTGCTTTTGGCCCTCGACCTCAAACAAGTTGGAACAATGCCAAAGTTTCTGTGCCTGCTCGGTCAGCGCCTTGATCAAGCGCGGATTGGCGTGGCCCAGGGACACGACCGCGACACCTGCGGTGAAATCGAGATAGCGCTTGCCATCGGCAGTGTAGAGGTATGGACCTTCGCCCCGCTCGAAGCTGATGGGAGCTCGCGCGTAGGACGGCAATACTGATGAAATCACGGGAATTACTCCTGCACGGAAGGTTGAGGGTCGCGCGCAACGGCGCGCGTCGGCAACGGCAAACGATTTAGCGTCGTCGCTCCCGTCCTCGTCGCCGGTCAGCCCAGCTGGTTTCGTGCATCACTGCTTCTGCCCCGTCAAGAAGCGCCGCAGTATGGGGACCGCGCCCCCAGGTGTCAATCGGAGGCCGATCGGTGCTGCGTCGATCTGATCGCAAGCGCCGCGGTCGCTGCCCTTTGTGTAGGATCGATTACAGCGAACCGCGGTCAGCGCCAACGACGCGGGATCCCCGGGGTCAGCCTTTGGCGCCGGTACCTTCGCGCGCGTGGCGGTCGGCTCCCGAGGGTAGGGCGGCGTGGTGGTTGTCGAGCCAGATCGCGACATCCTCGATCACGCTCTGTGCGTCGAGGTCGCGCAGCAGCATGTGATAGCCATGCTCGTAAAGTGCGATGCGGCTATCGCCACGCTGCGGCGGCGCCAGCTCGGTGATAAAGAGGCGCGTCGGCATTGATGGCACGATCTCGTCATGCTGGCCATAGAGCAGCATCATCGGGACGCCCTTAAGGCGTGGCGCCGAGGCCAGCGCCAAATCCATCAAATCGACAAGCCCCTTGATGGTGTCGATTCGCGTCTCCTTGATGATCAGTGGATCGGCCGCCAAAGCGCGCAACATCGGCACATTGTCCGATGGCGTGATGTTGAGGCCGCGGCCGGTCAAAGTCAGGCCGGGAAACAGCGCATTTCCCGCCCATAGGCCAACGCGCTCCATGATATTCATGGTCGCGCGTCCCCACACCGCGGGTGCCACCAGAACGATGCCGTCGCAAACCGGCTTCGGCGCGCCGGCCGAGCCGGCAACGGCGGTGATGACGACCGCGCCGCCCATGCTTTCACCCAGGATGAAGAGTGGCACGTCGGGGTAACGCGCGCGGAGCAGTCGGCTGATGGCGGCAAGATCGGCATCGAGCCGCCAAGCCCCGACCCAGCGGCCACGGTCCGGCGCCCGGCCGAAGCCGCGCTGGTCATAGGCAAAGGTGGCGACGCCGTGCTTTGCCCAATCCCTGCCCGGGCCTGCAAAGGCGTTGGAGTAGTCGTTGAAGCCGTGCAGCGCCAGGATCACCGCGCGCGGTTTGTCCTTTGGCAGCCAGGCACGAAGTGGCAAACGTGCACCGTCATCCATGACCGCCGCGTTGCTCGAAATGTAAGGTGTCATCGTGCCGATCGGCTCGACAGGATTGCGATCGTTCTGCCGATTTGCGCAGGCGCTCACCATGATGGCGAGGGTAAGGACGGCGAGAATCTTCACGGCTTGTCCATGCTGCCGGTAAGGCGAAGGAAGATATCCTCGAGATCGGCTTGGTCGCTGGTGATGTCGCGGACGTGGAGCCCCGCGGCAACGATCGCTTCCAATACCATGCCGATGGCGGCGCGGCTCGGATTGTAACGCAGCACCAGCTTGCCCGGCTCAAGCCATTGGAGGCCGGTCGAGGCCAGCCGCTCGGGCAGGGCCATGATCGGCTCGACCAGCCCGATGGTGAGCTTCTTGTCATCGACACGCGCCACCAGTTGAGTGGTCGTTTCGCATGCAACGACGCGCCCTTCATCGATGATGGCGATGCGATCGCACAACCGCTCCGCCTCTTCGAGATAGTGGGTTGTCAAGAGAATGGTGGTGCCCGCGCGATTGAGCGCGCGGATGTGCTCCCACAGATGATGGCGCAGTTCGAGATCAACGCCCGCCGTGGGCTCGTCGAGTACCAGGATGGGCGGCGAATGCACCATCGCCTTTGCCACCATCAGGCGCCGGCGCATGCCGCCGGACAAGGTCCGCGTGGGAGCGTCCGCCTGCGTTGTGAGGCCGACCAGGCCTAGTATCTCGATGGTGCGCCGTTCGCGCCGCGGAACACCGTAAAATCCTGCCTGCAGTTCGAGGTGCTCGCGCGGGGTGAAGAACATGTCGAATGTCAATTCCTGGGGAACCACGCCGATCGCGGCACGTGCGGCGCGCGGCCATTCGTCGATATCGATGCCCCAGACGATCGCCTTGCCTTCGCTCTTGATGACGAGGCCGGCAAGAATGTTGATAAGCGTCGATTTGCCGGCGCCGTTCGGCCCCAACAGGCCGAAGATCGAGCCGCGCGGAATTGCGAGATCGATGCGATCAAGGGCGCGGCGGGCCGCCAGCTTGCCCTGACCGCGATAGACTTTTGTCAGACCCAACACTTCGACCGCGTTCGCCGGCAAAGCGGCAGGTGCATGGCGCGTCAACGGCAGCATGGCGGTGGAGGTTTGTGCTGGCATCGCTCGTGGCAATGCGTATCATCGCGCCATCGGCCCGGTCAATCGAGGGGGCCTTACTCACGAAAAATTGCGACGACTGGCAGCTATGCAACCATTCGAGACGGTCTATGTCGATAAGGTCGTGGTCGCTTGCGATGGCACCGAGAGCGGCGGTCATCCGCGGGTCTTCTTAAATCTCGCTACGGCGGGGCGGATCGAATGCCCCTATTGCTCGCGCGTGTACATCCTGAAGCCCCCGGGCGCCGAGCCGAAACCATCCTCAGCGCATCCTTGAGCACGTCTCGCCACATCTATCTCGTCGACGCGTCGGGCTATATCTTCCGCGCGTTTCATGCCTTGCCGCCGCTGACGCGGCAAGACGGCACGCCGATCGGCGCCGTGTTGGGCTTTTCCAACATGATTTACCGGTTGTTGAAGGACACCAACGCCGACCACGTTGCCATTGTGTTCGATGCCGCGGAAACGACATTCCGCAACCGGATCTATCATCCGTACAAAGCCAACCGCACGGAGACGCCCTCCGAACTGGTACCGCAGTTTAAGTTGGTGCGCGACGCGACGGATGCTTTCGGATTGGCGCGGGTCGAGCGTCCGGACTTTGAGGCCGACGATCTGATCGCGAGCTATGCCTGCGCGGCGGCGGCGAATGGGGACGAGGTCACGATCATTTCCTCCGATAAGGATTTGATGCAGCTCGTCTCGGCGCGGATCCGCATGTTCGATCCGATCAAAAACAAGCCGATCGGCGCTGCCGAGGTGAAGGAGAAGTTCGGGGTCGGTCCCGACAAAGTCATCGATGTCCAGGCCTTGTGCGGCGACAGCGTCGACAATGTGCCTGGGGTGCCTGGCATCGGCCCCAAGACCGCCGCCGAGCTAATCAGCACTTACGGTGACCTCGAAACATTGCTGGCGCATGCGCCCGAAATCAAGCAGCCAAAGCGCCGACAGAGCCTGATCGATTTCGCGGAACAGGCCCGCATTTCGAGGCGACTGGTGGAACTTGATACCAAGGTGCCGTTGAGCCTGACACTCGATCAGTTGACGGTTCCGCCTCTTGATATCGCCAAACTGACGAACTTCCTTGAAGCCAACGGCTTTCGCGCATTGTTGGCGCGGATCAAGAACGAGGGCCGCGACACCGGCAACGGGGCCGCACTCGCCGGGGCCCACGCCGCCGTGCTTGCGCCATCGGCCGGGCCGCCGGTCGCCATCGAGACTCGCTACGAATTGGTGCAAGACCTCGCTGCCTTGGACCAGTGGATCGCCGTGGCGCTCGAGAACGGATCGGTGGCACTCCATGTCGAGACCGACATTGCCAACAATCCCCGCGCCGCTTTGGCTGGGATCGCATTGGCGCTGACGCCTGGTCACGCCTGTTACATTCCGCTTGGCCATACCGGCACCCTAGACGCCACGCATCAAATTCCGCGCGACCTAGCGCTCGAGAGATTGCGGCCGCTGTTGGCCGACGCGAGCGTCATGAAAATTGGTCACAACATTAAATTTGCGATCGAGGCCCTGGATCGCTTCGACATCACCGTGGCGCCGCTGGACGATCCTATGCTGATGTCATTCGTGTTGGCGGGCGGCCTCCATGAGCATGCACTCGACAAACTTGCCGTCGTGCATTTCCAGCTGGAGACGGTGAAGTACAAAGATCTGGTCGGCTCGGGTAAATCACAGATCGGCTTTTGCGCGGTGGCGCCAGAGCGTGCGCGCGACTATGCGGCACAGCTTGCCGACATGACAGTGCGACTGCACGGGCTGTTGAAGCCGCGTCTGCGCGGCAACAGGTTGCTGGCGTTCTACGAGACCAACGAGCGACACCTGCCGAGCGTGGTTGCGATGATGGAGCAGGCCGGCATCCGCATTGACCGCGGGCAGCTGGCGTTGTTGTCGAGCGATTTCACCAAGCGCCTCGCCGATTTGGAACAAGAGATTCACGCCCTGGCCGGTCATCCTTTCAACATCGGCTCGCCAAAGCAGTTGGGCGAAGTGCTGTTCGACGAATTGCAGCTACCCGGCGGCAAAAAGAACAAGCTCGGCGCCTACGGCACCGACGCATCGGTCCTCGAGGAACTGGCCACATCCCATCAGCTGCCGGCGCGCGTGCTAGATTGGCGCCAGCTCGCCAAGCTCAAAAGCACTTACGCCGACGCGCTGATGGAGGAGATCGATCCCGAATCCGGACGGGTGCATACCACCTACTGGCTGGCACACACCTTGACGGGCCGCATGTCGTCGAACGAGCCCAACCTGCAAAACATCCCGGTGCGCACCGAGGAGGGGCGGAAAATTCGGCGCGCCTTTGTCGCCGAACCGGGTCACGTGCTGATCTCAGCCGATTACAGCCAGATTGAATTGCGCCTTGCTGCCCACATGGCCGATGTTGCCGCCTTGAAGCAGGCCTTTCTCGAAGGTGCCGACATCCATGCCGCCACCGCGAGCGAGGTGTTCGGTGTGTCGCGCATCGAGGTCGGCCCCGAGCTGCGCCGCCGCGCCAAGGCAATCAATTTTGGCATTCTTTATGGTATGAGCGCCTTCGGCCTCGCGACCCGCATCCAGGTGCCGCAGGCTGAAGCGGCCGCCTACATCAAGGCCTATTTCGAGCGGTTCCCCGGCATCCGAGATTATATGAACCGGATGAAAATCGAATGCCGCGACAAGGGCTATGTCGAAACTCTGCTCGGGCGCCGCTGCCACATACCGGGCATTCGCGAAACCAACGCGATGCATCGCGCTTATGCCGAGCGCGAGGCAATCAATGCGCCGCTGCAGGGCTCTGCCGCCGACATCATCCTGCGGGCGATGATCCGTCTGCTGCCGGCGCTGGCTGCGGCGGGCCTGAGAGCAAGGCTCTTGCTGCAAGTGCATGACGAGCTGGTGCTCGAGGCGCCCGAGGAGGAAGCCGAGCACACCGCCGAACTGGTCAAGACCGTGATGGAGGGTGCGCCGCTGCCGGTGCTCGAACTCGCGGTGCCGCTCGTGGTCGAAACCGGAATGGCGACCAACTGGGACCAAGCGCATTAGGGAGGCGACGCTGTCGTGGCGCCCATCTCCGGGCGCCGCCGCACCAACTCCTGGCGCCGCAGCGCCGGGCGTCCAAGAGTTCAGCGAGTCGCCACGAAATCGCGAATGAGGCCGCCGAGCTGGTCCTCCGGCTCGAGCCCAACATGCAGCATCGCCGAAATGTGATTGTGGCCCCACATGCGCTGGAACCACGGGATCCGCTTGTCGCGCTGGAAGAGCGCATTCAAGAGCTTCATGGCCTGTTCCTCGAACATGGGCGGGTCATTCTCGGCGACGGTGACCAGCAAGGGCAGTGGCGCCGAGGCGACCAGGCCGGGAAGCGCCGACATGCTGGGATATTTGCTGGTGTCCTCCCCGAAATATTCCTTGCGATTGGGCTCGAAGATGCCGGAGATGATGAGGCCACCGGCAAGACCGTGGCCGCCTTCGGGATGGAACTGCCGATGCGCGATATACTGGGCGACATGGGATGCGCCGGCCGATTGGCCCATGAGGAAGATGCGGCCGGCGTTCATGCCATGGGCGGCAGCGTTCTTTTGAATCCAGCGGATCGCGTTGGCGACATCTTCATTGCCTGAGGGCCATTTATGCCGGGGCGCGAGGCGATAGGTCATGTTGACGCCGGCCATACCGTGCCGCACCGCCCACACCATAACATTGTCGTAATAGGGAAAGTCGGGGCTCTTGCGGTTGCCGCCAACGAAGCCGCCGCCATGGAGGTAGATCAGGACTGGCAGCGCCGCGCGCCCCGATGCCGGCAGAAACAGATCGAGCCGGTTACGCTCATCGTCGGGCCCGTACGGGATATCGCGCCGCACCGTCACGCCGGGATAAGGCTCGACGCCGTGGTAGGGCTTATAGAGCGCCATCGCGGCGCCGAGCGTCACTGGTGTGATTTCGACGCCGATGGCGCGAATCTTTCGGCGCATCTCGGCGAGGTCAAAGGGCTTGTTGCCGGCGGCGTCAGGCATGGGGTCCTCCCAGAAAACAGTGGTTAAACGCGATCGAACTCGTCGCTGACGGTCGGAAATACCCGCATATAGGCCTCGGCATATTTGATGTGCGCCTTGCCGGAATTGCGCGACGCCTGGATGCCGCGGTTGAGCGCAACGCGCGTGTAGTAGTCCCAAAGATACTCCTGTGCCGCCATCAGCTCGAAGGCCTTTCGCTTTTTCTCGAATACCGGTGTGATATCCAAGAGCAGTTGCGGCTTCCAATTGCACTGTTCGGTCTGGTGCGGCTCGAACAGGAACACTGGTGGCGCTCCCAGCACCTTGCCGGTGCCGGGTTTGTGGCCCCACGCCTGGGCGATGATACGGGCCTCCTGCGCGACGTTCGCCGCCAGGGGGTGGTCGTAATTGTAGGGGTCCTCCATCGAGTGCGTGAGGACGAATTCCGGCTGCAATTCACGATAGACATCGGCAAGCTGGAACAGCTCCTTTTCGCCGACGCGCATGGGATAGTCCTGAAGGTCGAAGGAGATAATCTCGCCGCCGAGCAACTCAGCCGCGGCCTGCAACTCGGCGCGCCGCGCCTTTTGCACCTTCTCCAGAGTCATGCCGGGCTCTCGCCACATCTTTGCACTTTCGCCGCGCTCGCCAAAACTGAGGCAGACAATGACCATGCGATAACCGCGCTCGGCGTAGAGCGCGACCGCGCCACCGGCGCGCCACACGAAATCCGCCGCGTGGGCGCTCACCACCAACCCGGCCTTTCTCTTTGCATCCGCCATTACCGACTCCTCAGGTTTGACAGAACTTTAAGGCATGGCTACGGGCCGGCGCAAATGCGTTCCAGGAAACGCGCCCATCGAAGGCCCAAAGCCATAAAACCCCTGGGGTTGAACCACCCGGAAGCGCATGCTAGCTAACCTCCATCTCCAATCCTGGCCGCGGAACCCTCTTGCCATGACGTATATCGTCAACGAAGCCTGCATCAAATGTAAGTACATGGATTGTGTCGAAGTGTGTCCCGTCGACTGCTTTTATGAAGGCGAAAACATGCTCGTCATCCATCCGGATGAATGTATCGACTGCGGCGTGTGCGAGCCCGAATGTCCTGTGGAAGCGATCAAGCCGGATAGCGAACCGGACGCGGAAAACTGGGTCGAAATAAACCGGCAATATGCCCAAACCTGGCCCAATATCACCCGTAAAGGTGCCCCACCGGCCGATGCCAAGGAGTGGGAAGGGGCTGCCGACAAGTTCAAGAAGTTTTTCGACCCGAACCCGCCAAAGCGTTAATTTTCAATGGCTTGGTGGCAGTGCTGCCGTATCTGCATGTCCCACCCCCTGGAAATTCCCCCTCAAATATGTTACATATTGAGACGACGCGGAATTCTCTGCGTCTCCCGGTGAAAAAACGTCCGGGCGTTCGCACCAACTCGCAATATTCCGTTTTGGATGAGTGAGTTAGGACTAGGGGCGCGCGTCCCTGGCCGCCGCAGTTGAGAGAGGACATATGCCGGAAAAGCGTGATTTTTCAAAGGGCGACCTGGTGGTCTATCCGACCCATGGCGTCGGCAAGATCGTTGGCGTCGAGACGCAGGAAATCGCCGGGCATCGTTTAAGTCTGTTCGTGGTTCATTTTGATAAAGATCGTATGACCTTACGCGTGCCATTGGGCAAGGCAAAGCTCTCGGGTCTGCGGCGGTTATCGACCCGGAAGGAGATGGACGCGGCGCTAACCCGGCTCAAGGGCCGGTCCCGCGTCAAACGAACCATGTGGAGCCGCCGCGCTCAGGAATATGAAGCGAAGATTAATTCCGGCGATCCGGCCTCCATTGCCGAAGTGGTGCGCGACCTCTACCGCAATGTCGGCCAGCCCGAGCAATCCTACAGCGAGCGGCAAATCTATCAGGCGGCCATGGACCGGTTGGTGCGCGAGTTTGCCGCAGTCGAGAAGATCGACGAGTCGACGGCCACCCGTCGGCTCGAGCAGATTTTAAGCGTCGCTTAACCTATCGGCGGGCGTGGCGGAATCGCCTCCCTGCGATAGCGCGATTTTCGCCACGTTGCGGGCCTGGCGCCGGGTGTGGGCGGTGGCCGCGATTCATGGCGACGCCGATCGGCTGAGCCGGGTCCTGGAGGGAATCGCCCTCCGTCTCAAGGCCGGCGACCGCGCCGTCTTTCTTGGTAATTACCTTGGCTACGGCGCCGACGTGGGCGGCACGCTCGATCTCCTCATCGCGTTCCGCCGCGGCTTCCTCGCACAGCCGCGAACCTTTCCTGGCGACATCGTGTTCCTTCGCGGCTGGCAAGAGGAGGTTTGGCACAAGCTCATCCAGCTCCAATTCTCCGTCGACCCCAAGCCCGTGTTCCAGTGGATGCTGGCCCATGGCACGGCACCGAACCTTGCCTGCTATGGGTACGCGCCGCAGCAAGTGGAGGCGGCGATGCGCGAAGGAGTGATGGCCGTGACCCGCTGGACTGGCGCGCTACGCCAGGCGATCGATGCCCGGCCGGGTCATCGCGCCTTTTTCACCTCGTTGCGCCATGCCGCGCGCACCGACGACCGGAGACTGCTTTTTGTGCACGCCGGTTACGACCCGGGTAAGCCGCTCGAACTGCAGACCGACACTCTCTGGTGGGGCGGCAGCGACATCTTGGCGTTTGATGAACCGAATCCGGAATTTTTCCACATCATTGGCGGATTCGATCGTCAGCATGCGGGGATTAAGCGCAGCAGCTTTGCGGTGTCGCTCGATGGAGGCGCCGGCTTCGGCGGTGCGCTACTCGCCGCCTGCTTCGACCGCGACGGGGCGATTGTCGACACGGTCTCGGCCTGACCGCTATTTTTGCGGCAGTGACTTCTTGGCCCGCAGCGCCAAATCCTTTACTGCCGTCGCGCAGACCGAAGAAGTGGGCGCAAACGGGGCGACGCACGTCACCTCGGCGATATAGCGGCCGACCCTGATATCGGCGCGATAGGCCGCTGCTATATCGGGAATCGGCGGCGCGACTTCGACGTCGCCCTCGTCATTGGCGATGGCCGCACGGCGCGCATCCTCCCGCTTACTCTCGCTGAGAAACCGGCTCGCGGCTTGCGCGCCGCGGAACGGCATCACGATAATGTCCGCGACATTAGCCGGAACTCGCGGCCAGACTGTAGCGCCGCGACACCGGTTGCTCGTTGCCGGCGGCCTCCTGCAGCAGCGTGCGCAACCGGTTCGACACCACCAGCGCCGCGTTCTGCTTCGACCAGATCCAGCTCAAGGCCCCGCTCGACAGCGTTGCCGTCCCCAGCACCTGCCCAAATCCTTGGTCGGCAGCCGGCAGGTCACGTGCCAACTCGGGCAAGGCCGGGACCGCGAGCTTGCCGGCGTCGAGCTGGCGCAAACGGCGATGGACCAGTTGACCCAATGCCGCCAGTTGGTCGCGCGTCATGGTCGAGGCCGCGCCGCCAACCTCGATGCGCGCTACATAATTGCCCAAGCGAAACCGTAGCGCGGTGCTGCCCCCATGTTCGCTGTCGGCGGCTTGAGACAAATAACGGCTCTCATCGCCCATCTTGGGCCCATCGACGATGGCGCCATCATCTCTCGTGTCATCGGCGGCGGCAGCGGCAAACGCCTCGGCGGCCGCCTCGGCCTTGGTGTAGAGCTGCAAGCTGGTTGCCACCTCGGCCGGTGCATTGTCGGGCTTGCCAAAGACATGAGCGGTGACGGAAGTCACCTCGCCCGCGCCGCCGCCCGGGTCGAGCCGGTCATTGAATTCGGCAAGATCGTTCCACCACCCGCCAGGATTGACCTTGGCGAGATCGTCGGCGTGGATGGCGGATGCGAGCAGCTGCTCGGGGGCCGGAGGCGTTTGCTGCGCCGCAGCCGGTCTCAGCAGCAAGAACGGGCTTAGGCACATGATCCCAAGCCAACACCTCGATCGCGGCCATTTCACCAGCATGACAAAGATTTAAGGCAAGCAACCGAAGGAAAACAGTCTCGCATTGCGCGTACGCCGGTTCGGTCGACCACTCTAGCGTTTAATCGGCTGGACGGGCTGCGCTCATTCGTGAAAGACTCGCGACGATAAGAATAAAGCGCGGGAGGAGGTTATGGCGCAGGCGCAAACCGTCGAGATCAGCAGACTGATCGATGGGCGAAAGCTCAATGGATTTAATGCCCGCATCGTGGTGATTTGCTGGCTGATCATGTTTTTCGAGGGCTACGATCTGGCGACGCTCGCCGTGGCCGGTCCCTCGCTGATGAAGCTTTGGGGCATCAAGAGTATGGCCTCGATGGGCTATGCTTTCAGCGCCGTCTTGTTAGCCACCATCTTCGGCACTCCGCTGTTCGGGTGGATCGGCGACCGCTATGGCCGCAAGAACGCTCTGATCCTCGCCTGCGTCGGAATCGGCGTGTTCTCCCTGGTGACGATGTTCGTCAACTCGCTCGGTGAGATGATCGTTGTCCGCTTGTTCACCGGTCTCGCGATCGGCGGGATCGGTGCCAACACACTGGCGCTCAACGCCGAATTCGCACCGCGGCGCGTGCGCGCGACGCTCATGATCGTGATGTTCACCGGCATCACCCTTGGCGCCGCGATTCCCGGCGCTATCGGTCCACGCCTCATTCCGGTCTATGGCTGGCAGGCACTGTTCTTTATCGGCGGCGTGACGCCGCTCATCATGGCGGTAGTATCGGCGCTCTATCTGCCGGAATCGATCAAGTTCCTGACTTTGCGAGGCAAGAGCGTGACGCGGATCCAGGCGATCGTCCGCAGTCTTGACAGCATGGTCGTGATCAATTCCCAAACCCGGTTTGCCGTCGCCGACGAAAAGCCCACCAAGAACCTGTCCCCGGTCTTGCTGTTCGGGGACGGACTCGGCGCGCTGACGGCGTTACTCTGGATCATCAATTTGTTCAGCGTGCTGTCGCTGTACTTCATCTCCTTCTGGCTGCCCACGGTGATGGCAACCACCAGCTTCAAAACCGATGCGCCCTATTTCCAGACGATATTCCAGACCGGTGGTACGATCGGCGGCCTGGCGGTGGCGCGGCCGGTGGACAAGATTGGGCTTCTTCCAGTGTTCGTCATGTTCCTGGTGGCGATCCCATTTTCGTGCGCGATCGGCTTCACCACATCATCCGAAACCCTCGCAATGGTCACGGTGGCAATCTCAGGTTTTTTCGTGCTCGGCCTACAATTTGCGCTCAACGCGGCCGGCGCCCTGATCTATCCGACGACGCTCAGAGCCACGGGCTCGGCCTGGTCCGGGACCCTGGGCCGGCTCGGTTCCGTCGCAGGCCCATCGGTTGCGGGAATCCTGCTGTCGACCGGTATGTCGATCCAGACCTTCTATATGACGTTGGTGGTCCCGTTGGGGCTGGGGGCGATTGCCGCCTTCTTCTTTGCGCGGCTCTACTACCGTCGGTTCCAGGGCCACGCGTTCGAACGCCAGCAGGTGAAGCCGGCGACAGCGATGGGCGACTAGTACAAGCCCACGGCGCGGGCGCGCCCGCGCACCAGCGCCAGGATTGCGTCGATGGTTGGCGTCTCGACGCCGGTGAGATCGCCAAGCTCCGCGACCGCGGTCACCATCGGGTCAATCTCCATCGCCCGGCCGCGTTCGAGGTCTTGCAGCATCGAGGTCTTGTGCTCGCCGACCTCGCCGCTGCCGGCGATGCGGCGGTCGACGTCGATGGGAAAAGTCGCGCCAAGCGCTTCGCCGATCCGTTGCGCCTCGAGCATGGCTCGGCGTACCAGTGCACGCAGCTGCGGGTCGTCGACGATGGCTTTCAAGGTGGCGCCGGTCAGGGCACTGACGGGATTGAAGGCGACGTTGCCCCAGAGCTTCACCCAGATCTCGTCGCGGAGGCGGGTGCGCAGCGGCGCGCGCAAGCCCGCTTTAATCATGGCTTGCGACAAGATAGCCGCCCGCGCGCTCTTGCTGCCATCGGGCTCGCCGATGGGCAGCCGATCGCTGTCGCGATGTTCGATCACGCCGGGAGAGACGAGCTCGGCTGCGGGCAGCACGACGCAACCGAGCGCGCGCTCAGGCCCGAGTGTATCCCATATGGCACCGCCGGGATCGACCGATGCCAGGCGATGATTGTGGTACGGCCCTTCGAGCCCATAGAAATACCACCACGGCACACCATTGATGGCATAGAGGATCGCGGTCTCGGGTCCACACAGGGTTTTGATCTGCGCCGCGACCGCCGCAATCTGATGTGCCTTCAGGGTGACGACCACGTAATCCTGTTCGCCTAGCGTCGCGGGTTCGTGGCTGGCAGCGAGTTTTACCGTGTGTATCTCGCCGGCGATTTTCAGGGTCAACCCATTCTGCTGAATCGCCTGGAGATGCGGCCCCCGCGCGACGACGCTGGTCTCAATTCCGCTCCGTGCCAATAGTACCGCGATGTAGCCGCCAATGGCGCCGGCGCCATAGACGCAAATTCTCATTTGGCGAGTCCGAGCTTTTCCGCCAAGCCGATGCGCATGAGCTTGCCGGTCGCGCCCTTCGGGATCTCTTTCAGGAACACAATCCTGCGCGGCACCTTGAAGTCGGCCAGGCGCGCCGCGCAAAAGTTGCGCAACTCGCGCTCGCCCACTTCCCTATTGTCACGCAACACGACGGCCGCGGCGACCTCTTCACCGAGCATGTCGTGGGGCAACGCGAAGGTTACCGCCTGCTCGACCGCGTCATGGTCCAACAAGATTTCATCGACCTCGCGCGGCGAAATCTTTTCGCCACCGCGATTGATCAACTCCTTGAGACGTCCGGTCAGCGACAGGTAACCGTCGGCGTCGATCACGCCTTGGTCTCCGGTACGGAGCCAGCCGTTGGTGAAGGCAGCAGCGTTGGCTTTGGGATTGTTGTCGTAGCCGCGCGTGACGTTGGGGCCGCGGATCACGACTTCGCCGATGTTCCCGGGGGTGATGAGATTGCCGGCCTCGTTCATGATCGAAACTTCGGGACCCGAGGCAAGGCCGACACTGCCCGGTTTTCGCGCCGCCGGTGGCAGCGGGTTGCTTGCCATCTGGTGGGCTGCCTCGGTCATGCCATAGGCCTCGATCACCACACAGCCGAAGGTCGTCTCCAGCATCGTCAACACGCTCGGCGGCAGCGACGACGAGGAACTGCGGATGAAGCGTAGCTTGTTGCGCGCGATGATTTCCTGGTTGCGTCCGGCGCGCGCTAAGATCGCTTGGTGCATGGTCGGTACCGCCGTGTACCAGGTAGGCTTCACCTCGTCGAGCCAGGCAAAGAATTTGAGCGCGTTGAAGCCGGGCGTGCACACCACGGAGGCGCCGGCTGCGAGCGAAGCCAGCACGGCGGCCATCAGGCCGTGAATGTGGAATAGCGGCATGATGTTGAGGCAGCAATCCGTGGGCGAGAGCCGCAGCGTCGCGCCGATATGGCGCGCCGAGGCGCAGATATTGGCGACGCTGAGCGGCACGATTTTCGGTCGCGACGTCGTGCCGGAGGTGTGGAGCACGAGGGCGATGTCGTCAGGCTGGGAAAAGCCGGCGGCGTGGTTGCTGCTCGCCATTGCTGCTCTCGGCTCCAGCTTGAAGTCTCCGGCCGGTCCCGGCAGCGGCATGAGATCGATGATCGGCACGCCGAGCCTCTGAGCAACCGCGATCGCGGGATTGTCCATGCCGGCCTCGATCACCAGCGCCTTGGCGTTGAGATCGGAAAGGTAGAATTCGTATTCATCCGCGCGATAAGCGGGATTGAGCGGCGCCGTGGTGGCGCCGGCGGCTACGGCAAGAAAGCTCGTTGCCGCACGAGGCCCGTTCGGCGTGACGAGAACGACGCGGTCGTTGCGCCCGATGCCGAGGGTGTTGAGGCGAACGACGGTCGCCGCCATCAGCGCGCGCAAGGCTGCAAAATCGATCGCTTGCTGCTCGGGAGCACCGATTGCCGGTGCACTGTCGGCGCCGCGGCGCAAAATCTCTGGGATGGTCGCCAAATCCGTCACGTCTCATTCTCCCTCAGCAAACGAACCTTCATCGTGCCACGGTGTTAAACGCGGAAGCCAGCGCGGAACGCTGGCACAATAGGTCGCAAATTGCACGCCATAGCTCCGCCGCAGCGTCGGCTCTTCGTAGAGGCGGACGAAGAGATCAAAGCCAAGGCACACGATTGCGCCCCAGATCAACAGGGCGACGCTGGCGAGCAGCAAGGCCTGTCCGAAAATCACCGCCGCAACGCCCAAATACATCGGATTGCGCACGTGGCGATAAAGGCCGCTGACGATGAGCCGATTGGTCGGGTAGAGCGGTGCCGGTGTGCCCAAACCCTCCTGAGCGAAGCGCCTGAATGAATCGATCAGCGGCGGAATGCCGGCGACGATCAGCGCGCCGCCGACCCAGCGTAGCCCGACAAATCCAAGAAACGGATCGCTCATGCGCCAACGCGCCAGGAGCCACGGTACCAGTCCGGCCACGGTTCCCGGCGCGACGACGAGAAACAGCAACGTGCCGGTCGCCGCACGAACTTCTTTACGCATTATGCGTCTACCCTCATCAGTCCGTCATTCCTTAAAAGCGTGCTTTTGGCGCCTGATTTTGTTAGAGTGACAGGCGACGGAGGGAGAAAAGCGGTGAAAGACCCTTTCCGCGCGGCGGCAGTCATGGTCGGACTGATCGCTCTGGGGGCCCTGCCAAACCCGGTTGCGGCGCAAGACGCGAATGTCTCGCAGGCCGCGCTTACTGTGCCCGGCTTGCCGGACGATGGCGCAGCCAACCCCGCGGCTAAGATAGACGCCGCAAAAAAGCCGAAGCAGGCCACGCATAGGTCAGGGAAGCCGCGATCGAAAGGCGAAGCGGGGGTGCCGCGAAGCACGTTCGAGGATCGCACCTCCCACTATTTCGACCCGCTGTCCTTGAGCCTGGCGCCCGACAGCCGTCCCAATCCGGTCCGATCGCAATTCGACGAGGTCACCGATTCGCTTGCGACACCCGATAAAGCGCCGGTAGCAACGACACCGGACGATTCCGCGAGCACGCAGATCTCCTCGGCCAGTATCGAGCAGATGGGCAAGGGCAACAACCATACCGTCCTCGTGCCGCTGTTCCAAATTCTAAACAACTTGTCTCCCGGGCCGGCGTCGCAATAGCTACAACAACAGCGCGCGCTCCAGCACCAGCAGTTTCCCCTTCCAGTCGCTTCCCCCTGGCGCACTGAAACCGCCGAGCCCGTTTGCCGCGACCACGCGATGGCATGGCAACAGGATCGGAATCGGATTGCGCCTGCATGCCCCCCCGACCGCCCGCGCATTGATGCCGATCTCCTTGGCAATGTCACCATAGGTCCGGGTCTCGCCGTACGGGATCGCAGCCATCGCCAGCCAAACTTCAATCTCTGAGGGTTTGCCGTTCGGCCTGATTGGCAAGTCGAATTGCTGGCGCTTGCCGCCGAAATAGGCGTCGATTTCGCGTTTGGCGCGCCGCAATAGCGCCGTGGCGTCGCCCGGCCCGACGGCTTTGCCGCCCCAGATCAACCCAGTGATAAACCCGTCTTCCTCGAAAATTGTCAGCCGTCCGACCGGACTGTTGAGGGACAGATGCGGCATGTCATTTTTCGTAGAGCAATGCCGCCAACGCCGCCGCCTCGGTCAAGGGCAACGAGCAGACCGCGCCTTCGCAGACATAAGCGGTTGCCTTGCCGTCGACCCGCCCCTTTCCGGCGGCCGGATGGCCCGCCGGCAGATCGCGCTCGGATGGGATGATGTCGAGTACCAGATTGGGCAACGCCGCCGCGTTGACGGCGCCCAGAAGCGCCTCGGTTTGGGCTTCGCTGCGGACGCCACGGATCACAATCTGCAGGCCGCGTTGCAGCAGCTCATTACCGTTGAACAGCGCGCCACAGCCAAAGACGCTGCGCCGAGCCTCGCCGGCAAAAGTGCGCACCAATTGCTCCGCCTGTTCGCGATAACCCGGCTTGCCCGTGAGGAAATAGAGCCGCGCCAATACTCCCGCCATAACGCCGTTGCCCGAAGGATTGGGTGCGTCAAGCGCCTGTTTGGTGCGCGCGATCAGGGCCTCGGCATCGCTGGCCGTGAAGAAGAAGCCGCCCTTGTCGGGGTCCCAATAATATTTCACCGCCGCTGCGACCCAAGCTTCGGCTTGGGTCAAATCGGTGGCGTCGCCTTCCGCCTCATAGAGTGCCAGCGCCGCGCGCGCCATATTGGCGTAATCGTCGATCAGCGCCAGGTTGCGCGCTTGCCCCATGCGCCAGCTGTGCCACAGGCGATGGTCGTCGGTGCTCATGTCCCGGCGCACGAAGGCATAGGCTTCGCGGGCCAATTTCAACCAGTCGCCGCGTGCGAACGCGCGACCGGCGACGGCGAGTGCGGCGATCATCAGGCCATTCCAATCGGCCAGCACCTTGTCGTCGAGACCCGGGCGAGTGCGCGGCGCGCGGGCGCGGAACAGGGCATCGCGATCTTGCACCAATGCCAGCTCGGTCGCTTCGTCCGCACGTTCGAGATGGCTGAGGCGATTGAGAATGGTCTTGCCTTCCCAGTTACCGTGCGGCGCAACGTCGTAGAATCGCTTGAAGCGCGCCGCGCGACTGCCGAGGACGGCATCGATCTCGTCTTCGTGCCAGACATAGAATCGACCTTCTTCGTGTTCGCTATCGGCATCGAGGCTCGAGGCGAAACCCCCGTCCGGCTGGCGCATTTCCCGTGCGAGCCAGCCGATCGTCTCGGCGATGCGTTCGGCATAGAGTGGGCTCTGCGTTTCCTGCCACACCGCGGTCAACAGATCGATCAACAGCGCGTTGTCGTAGAGCATCTTCTCGAAATGCGGGGCCAGCCAGCGCGCATCTGTCGAATAGCGCGCGAACCCGCCACCAAGATGGTCATAGATGCCGCCTTGGCAGATATGATCGAGCGTCAAAATCACGGCGTCGCGTAGGCCGCGGTCACGATTGCGTCGCCAGCCGCGCCACAAGGTTTCGAGCGCGGGAACCTGTGGAAATTTTGGCGCGCCCCCGAACCCGCCATGAACGGCATCGATCGCCCCTAGCAGCGCTTTCGCCGCTTGGTCGGTTACTGCCATGGTAAGGTCGTCGCCGGCGTGCGGCGCACCAAGGCGCTCGAGCGCTTCCTTCAAAGCGGACGCGTTCTGGGCGACATTGCCGCGGTCCTCGCGATAGGCGCGTGCAATTGCCGTCAGCACCTGGCGGAAGCTCGGCCGGCCGTAACGCGGCTCGGGGGGAAAGTAGGTGCCCCCCCAAAAAGGTTCACCCGCCGGGGTCAGAAACATGGTGAGCGGCCAGCCGCCTTGTTCGCCCATAGCCTGAAGAGCATGCTGGTAGATGATATCCAGATCGGGACGCTCCTCGCGGTCGACCTTGATGTTGACGAAATGCGCGTTCATAAGCTCGGCAGTTTCGGGCCGCTCGAAGCTTTCATGCGCCATGACGTGGCACCAATGGCAAGCGGCATAGCCGACAGATAACAGGATTGGTTTATCAAGGGCGCGCGCCGCCGCAAGCACCGCATCACTCCAAGGCTGCCAGTGCACCGGATTATCTTTGTGCTGCAGCAGGTAGGGGCTGGTCTCGCCGCCGAGCGCGTTGCCGGTGAGGGGATCGCTCATGGTCGCGACGATAACGCAAACAGCGGCGCGGCGCGAATCAGGCTGCGGATGCGACTAGAGACCGGACGAACGGGCAAGCTCACCGTCGGGCTGTGAACATCATGCCGGTCTGATCATGTTTGATGCAGCCGCGTGGTAACTAGCGCCGGGCTAAAACTGGCTTTCCATGCGGACGTAAACACTGGTTTCCTCCCATTGCGGTGCCTGGTCGAATGCGAGGCCGCCGGCGATGGCCAGCGCGTCCGTCAGCGGATAACGCAAGTCGACGCGCACACCGCCGACGACTCCGGCTTTGTCCTGCGCCAGGTCATGGGTGGGTATCGCCGGGTTAACCAGCGCGCCGGCGTCGGCCGCGGCCTGGAGTGCTGGGTCGAGCGGGTAAAGCAGGCTTCCCTCCTCACGGAACGTCATGAACCCGAGGTTGCCTCGGAGATGATATTGCAGTTTGCCCCAGGTCGAGCGGAAATCGAGTGGCAACGCGATCTCGGCGAAGTTTTGCGGGCTGAAATAGCCACCCTGACCAATGGTGAAGCCGCGCTGGTTGTTCTCATAGCGGAAATAGATCAGATCCAACCCGCCCAGCAGCGTGGAATCCCCCTCCTTATAAAGCGGGTAGCCGAAGCCGGCGCCGCCTTCGACCTCGTTATTCTCGGCGACATTCTGGCCGGTGAGGATGTTGTAGCCGCCTCCGGCATAGGCGTAACCGCCGTTGCCGATGCCGCTCTCGAGCTGCGCGTGTCCGCCGCTGCGGGTGACGCCGCCCCAGGTGATCCCGCTCACTGGATCTCGCTCGCCGGCATAGGACAGCAGACTGTCCGTTACGATGCGTCGTTCCCCGCGCAGCCGCAGCGTGATCTGGTCTGTCAGTTTTGGCGCAATCTCAATACCACCAACGATCGTTGACACCGGAAAGCCAAGCGGTGAGGAACCAATATCGGCCGAAAGCAGGCTACCGTGCTGATAGGAGAGGTCCAGCGCGGCGCCGGTGGCGGTTTTGGTTGCCGGCACGGCCAACGTACCGGCCCCGGCGTTGCTGCCGAAGTGCAAGATGTTTTCGGTGCCGGACAGAGTCCCGTTGTCGAGCAGGACAGGGGTGACGCGGGCGGTGATCCGGCCGCTGATACCGTCGGGTGCGACGCTCGCCACCAGCGGCGCCGAGATGTCGGCCAACCGGTCAAGCCCCGGCGTGCCTGAGCGTGCCCGGAAGGTAACGTCGCCGCTTGCGCGCGTCGCGGTGTCAGCCCACAACGCGGCTTGCTCCTCGGTTATCTGCCGCGCAACCGGGTCCGCCGGCAGGGCGACGCCCGACATCGGGGCACCCTGGCCCGAGGCGCTGAACGGGTTCGGCAGGTAAGTCGGGCCGGTCAGGGTCGTGGTCTGGGGCGCCATCCCTAACTCTGCTTGGCGTTGCGCCGCTGCCTCGGCCAGCAGGGTGCGGGCACGGGAATTGTCGCCGAAGGCCCGCGCTACGCGGGCTCGTAGAAGGAGCGCGCGGCTGTCGCCCGGAGAAATCGCAGCGCCCTCATCGGCCAGCGTCTCAGCGCGCCGACGGTCCCCCGTAGCGATGGCGGCATTCACTGCGACCTGCCGGGCATCCGGGTTGTGAGGATCGCGTGTCAGCACGGCTTCGGCGACGCGCATCGCCTCTGCCGGT
Organism: uncultured Alphaproteobacteria bacterium; assembly: GCA_963804725.1. GTDB lineage: Bacteria > Pseudomonadota > Alphaproteobacteria > ATCC43930 > CGMCC-115725 > JAATGI01. The sequence continues at coordinate 2,356,022 of CAWDRN010000001.1, forward strand.
CGGTTCGCACCCTGGTAGAGGCGGGCCAAAGCAACTTGCACGTCGGGGTTTTCCGGATCGCTCAGCAGGGCCGGGCGCAGGCGTTCGAATGCCGCCGCCTGGTCGCCGCGCTCGTTCAGCTGATCGGAAGCGCGGATATCGGCTTCAATACGCAGGAGTGCAAGGTCGCGGCGCTGCAACTCCGTCAGACGGGCACTGTCCAGCTCCGCGATAATGGCATTGGCGCTCGAATTGAGCCCGGCAGCCAACAGGGCTCCGGCGATGGCGACGCGGGCGCCAGGCCCGGGATTGACGATCTCGGCCGTGCGGGCGGCCTGGTCGGCGCCTATCCGGTCGCCGGCATTGCCAAGCGCGCGGATCACGTCGGCCGCGATGCCCCCTGTTGGGTCGGGCTGTGCCGCGAGCGTCAGCAGACGCTGCCGCGCCTCGAAGGGCTCGGTAGGTAGCAAGGCTGCGGCGTTGGTCACCTCCTGTTGCTGTCGCAGACGGGTCTGGAGTCGGGCCATGTCTGGGGTGAGCTGCGTCATCGGGATGCGGTTCATTAGCGCTTCCGCATCGGCACTGCGGCCATCTTCCTGCGCCAGCAGCGCGGCGGCGTAGAAGGTGTCCGGAGTAGACTGTCGGGCAACCAGTTCCTCCATGATGGCCCGGCCCTCGGCGCCGCGGCCGAGCCGACGCAGGGCATGCGCGAGGTCGAGCCGCAGCCATGGGTCGTTCGGCGCGGCGTTCATGGCTTTGCTCAATATCGCCACTTGGGCGGCCGGGTCAGAGATCGCGGCGGCCTCGGCGCGCGCCTGGGTGGCCGCGGCGGTAGTGGCGGTGCCGCCCCCGGCCGGTGGTCTATTGCGCGGCGCGTAGGCCAGGCGTTGCGGCGGCGCCTCCGCGACCCGACCCTGCGCCCGCAGCGCCCGGTTCAATCCGGCGATGGCTGGTGCGAAGCCGGGCCGCCGGGCGAGTGCGGCGCGGAAATGCTGCTCCGCCTCCGCCGCTTTGCCCTGCCGCAACGCGATGTCACCGAGCATGCTTTCGGCGTCGGTCTTGTCGTCCACGTCGCGGGCCATGGCCTGGCGCAGAACGATCTCGGCACGGGCGACGTCGCCCTGGCGCAGCAGTGCGCGGGCGTTGGTCAGCTCCAGCGAGTAGTTCGCGGCGTCCAGCGCACGCTTCCATTGGGCCGCGCGAGCCGGAGCGGCGTTGATGGCACGCTGCAGCAGATCGCTCGCATCGGCGGCACGATTCTGCCGCAGCCGTACAATGCCGAGGCCAGCCAATGCATCCGCATCGTTCGGGTTGGTGGCCAGTATCTGGGTGAACTGCTTCTCGCTGGCGCTGAGGGAGCCGCTGTTCAGTGCGGCATAAGCCGCCTGGCTTGCCAGTTCGGCGGGGCTGGGCGGCGGGGGCTGTGAAGTGCGCACAGCTTGTTCTTGCCGCAGGACGTCCGCATCACGGGGGAAGCGTCGGAGATAGGCCTCCATCAACGGCAACACTGCCGGGTCTTTGCCGTAGAAACCCAGTGCCTGTCTCCAGGCCGCGTGTGCCTGCGCACTGAGGTCAGGACGCTCGGCCAGGGCAGCCAGACGGGCGATGCCCTCCGTTCGGGTCGATGGCGAGTAGGTGAGCGCCTCCGCATACTCGAGAAGTGTAGCGCCGCTGGCGCGCGGCGCCGCCGCAAGGCGCGCCAAGCCGCGCTGCCCCAAGGCGCGGGTGCTGGGGGCCGCGGCGAGCACCTGATAATACTCCCGAGCGTAGTCTGCGGGTGGCTCGCCCGGGCCGAACAAGCTTTGATACCGCGCGGCGGCTTCGTCCAGGCGGCCTTCGCGTGCGAGCTGCCGGGCGGCCTCGAGCGCCGCCGGGTCGATTATCGGTTCGCGCAGAATGGCCTCACCCCGGGCCATTTGCTCGGGTGTTGCGCCGGCGCTGCCTAGCCGGTCGACATACGCGCTTGCAGCGGCGCGGTCGTTGCGCTCGATGTTGGCGTGTGCGGCGAGCAGCAATGCGTCGACATTGTTCGGTTCTGCGGACAGCGCTCGCTCGGCCGACAGGACGGCGAGTTCCGGCCGTCCTTCCGTGAGCCAGCGCTGGCCCTGCCGCACCAACATCGCCACGGCTGCATTTCCGGAAGGCGTGGGCGGGGTTGCCGGGCCTGCCGCCGCCGCCGGGCTCATGGCCGGCGAGGCCAGGCTTGGCACACTCGTGGCCGAAGGAGCCGGATTTTGCGCCGCTGGGACAGTCGGTGCCGGCGGCACCTGCGCAAGGGTCAGCCCGGGCGTCGCCAGGAAGCCCAGAAGGACGAGGAAGGCGACCCGGTGCTTCATGACGGCCTCGGCGTCCGCGCCCGCAGCCGGATCGCGGCCCGACGGCGGAGCATCCAGAATGTCGGAAACGCGGCGAGGAGCGCGCAAATAATCAGCAGCAGCCCGGTGCGGATCGGATTATAGCCCAGCCAGCGCTGTGCCCACAGCCAGAGCGGCAGATGGCCGACATCGTATCCCTCTGACGTGCGGAACGCCGCGACTCGCCCCGCCTGGGTCAGCGCGACATCGCCACGGATGAGCGCTGATTGGCCGGGGTTGCGCAGCGCTGCCGCGGCCACGACGACCGCCTCCGGCGTCATTCCTGTCACCGCGACCACAGATCGGCCCGAGGTAACCGCGCTTTCCAGCCCCATCACGAGACCCATGCCCTCGCCCGCCCCATCAAGCGCGAGGCTCGCGCGGGTAAGTTCATCCCAACTCGGCGCATCGAGGAAGACGGTGCGGACATCCTGCAACGGTCCAGGCAGCGCAAGTGTCAACCGCTTTCCGGTCACCTGCACCGCGCTGTCGCGAAGGAGCGTGCTAAAGGCCGGCTGCCGGTCGAGCGCGCCGATCACCAGCAGATCGCGGTCCCCCGCGCTCTCCAGCAGGTAAGGGCTGACGACCATTAGCCCGGTAGCGGGTGTGCCGGTGATTGCGGCGAGCATGCTAATCACGTTGAGGAACGCCGTCGCCTCGGCCGTGGTCGGATGCTCGGGTAGTATGGCTGCCGTGCCCGACAAGTCCGCGAGACGTGTGAACGGAAATCCGGCGCTGGCGAAAAAGCCGAGATTGGGCATGCGCGCGTAACGGCTGGCATTGCTGACGTCGATTGTGCTGTTCGGGTCGACGTTGGAGCGGATGTCGCCCGGCACCCCGGCACATTGTCCGTGTGACAAAGGACGCATATCGAAGTTGAGTTGAAGCTCCTGCCTGCCCAGGAGCAGATAAGGGGGAATGGCCGTCCGCCCTTGCAAGGTGTTTTGCTCGAAGCCGAGCCAGCGCACCAGCCGTTGGACCAGCCACGAATGCTCGTGCCCGAGCGGGAAGGACCGCAAGTAGGTCCCTGACACCAGCACGTCGAGGCGGGAAGTCGCGAGGTCAACGATGGGTCCCGGAGGGGCACGGAAACGAAGGTCCACCGGCAGGCCGCCATTGCGCCATGTGTAGAGGTCCGGCGCTGTCCGCAGCGGGATGCGGATCGGACCGGGGGCGTAGCCGTGGGCTTCGAGCCCACCCTGGTCTACCAGGGTTCCTAAACGCACCGGGTGGTCCGGCGACAGCCAGTTCGGCCCGACATAGGGCGCAGGCGAGGGGGGTTGTTCCGCTTGTACCAACGCGGTGGTACCGGACAGGCCGCCGATCCCGCGCACCAGGGCCAGCGCGGCGGTTACGACGTCCTGCTCGGTCCGACCGCCGATGACAAGGAGACTGCCAAACTGGTCATGGGGATTTGGCAACACCGTGAGGGTCGGGCCTTCGAAGGGCGGCAGCGTCACATCTGGCGGTCTTTGGTCCCCGACAGCGAGCACCACCGCGCTGCCAGCCTCGGGCACTCGGTGGTTCACCGGAAAGTCGGCACCGCGATAATCCGCCAGCGCGGCGAACCAGGAGGCGGCTATCGCAGCGGCCCGAAAGATCGTCGGCGTGCTTGCGTTTTCCGGCAGGACGAAGGGAAGATTGAGGGCCATCTGCAGTTCACGGCGGTCGAAGAGTGGCTCTGGCAGACGGGCTAGATCGCGCTGCGGCCGGATCTTGGCGATGGTCATCGTGATCGTCGACAGATCGGAAATAGTGGCCCAGAGCAGGCCTGAGAGTGCGTCGTTGCAATCGACTGCGTAGCGTCCCGAGAACCGGAAGTTGAGACGGTTGATCTCGGTGAAGAACAGCGGGTCGAGGTCGAAATTTATCGGTCCGAGGTTCTTCTGATGAGCGGTATCGAGCGGAATGGTACCGACGGCCTCATCGTTCAGGGTGACGGCAATCTGACTTAGCGAAGGAATGAGCGCGGGCGACGCGCCACCGAAGACGGAAAGCTTCGCGGCGGTCACTACTTCGTCGGCTCGTATGCCGAAGAGCACGCCTTGCAGATCCGACGTGCCGCGCATCTGCATCGGCCCCGTGAGACCGAGGTCGCGCAAGGTCCGCTTGACTTGCCGCACGCCCTCGCCTGCGGCAGTGGTCACCGGCGCGGTTGGTGCCGCAGGGGGGGAGGCAGTCGCACCGGGTATCGGGGGCACGATGTTGATGGCAGGTGTCGGAGCCGCAGGGACGGGAACGGGCGCCGCGATGGCTGCCGCCGGACTCGGTATGGCAGAAACAGCCGGTGCGGTGGCGGTTGGCGTGGGCGCATGTCCGGCCGTGTGACGGTGCTGGGCCCCGGCGATGGCGGTGCTGGCCAACAGCAGCACTGCCAGCAGCGCTGTCGTTCGGACCGCGGCCACCATCGGCCGCTCCCGCCGAGGCTGCAAGACGTCCGACGCCCGCGCCGGCGCAGGGGCCGCCGCGCTGGCGGCTGGCCGTCGGCTGACGGTGAAGCGATGCCTCCGGAACACGGCAATGAGAGTCGAGAGCACGACTTCGCCGAGGGACCTCAGCGGCCGGTCGCGTCGCCAATGGTCCCAGTGCAGCCAAGCATCCGGGCGGCCGAAAAACACGCGGGTAATAGCTGACAGCTCTTGCAAGTTCGCGGAGTGGAACTGCAAGAAGGCCGTGTCGCCCTCCCAGTGCAATACCGTGCTGGGCACCTCCACGATCTCGTCGCAGACGGTGAACGCCGCGACCACGGTATCGCCGGCACCGGTCCCGAGCGGCTGTGCGATGTGCATGCGCGCCCCCGAAAGCGACAGATCGCTGGTGTGGGCTGCTATCCGCGCGCCGTCCGGCAGCACCAATTCCGCCGGCACGTTCGCCGGCGTCCGAGCCCAGACGCGTGACTGCTCCCGTTCTCCTCCGACCGCGATCGAGGCCGACACGGGGATCAGACACATGCCGCACCAGATCGTGTTCAACAAATACGCCTGAAATGCCAACCCCTCACTGGTGAGGATGCCGTGTATCCCCAGGATGAAGCCCGCCAGCAGGAGTATGAGCAGGACAACGTTGGGTGCCACGACCCGCAAGTCGAGGTAGCCGCGCGCCAGCGTGCCGCCCTTGCTAGTGACGTTGAACCGGCCCTTGCGCGGATTCCACAACGCTAGCAGGGCGACCGGCAGCAACGGGACGGCCATTACCGCCTCGTAGATCTCGCTCCAGAAGGAGTGCCGGTGAGGTCCGTTCATGCGCGCCGTGGTGGCGAAGGTGTGGAATATGTGGGACCCGGCATAGGCAATGATCGCCAGCGGTGACGCGGCGATGATGTTCTGTCCGAAAAACAGAAATGCCAAAGGCGAGGTCAGGAAAACCAGCCTTGGTAGCGAGAACAGGAACGAGAAGCTGGAGGCGAAATAGCAGAGCCGCTGGATCGGCCGCAGCCCGGGGGCGAGCGGCGTCTTCTCCAGCCGCAAGATCTGGATCATGCCGCGGCCCCAGCGCAGCCGCTGCCCGATATGCAACGCGAGCCGCTCGGTGGCCAACCCGGCAGCGAGCGGGACGCGCAGGAACGCAGTATGCCAACCCCGCTGTTGCATGCGGAAGGAGCAGTGGCAGTCCTCGGTAACGGTCTCGGTCGGAACGCCGCCGATCTCTTCCAGCGCAGAGCGTCGCATCACAGCGCAGGAACCGCAGAAGAACGCTGCGTTCCACAGATCGTTGCCTGGTTGGATGACGCCGTAGAACAGCAATCCCTCGTTCGGCACCGGCATCTTGTAGGCGAGGTTCCTTTCGAACGGATCGGGCGAGTAGAAATGGTGCGGCGTCTGCACCAGCGCGATGCGCGCATCACGCATCAGCCAGCCGACTGTCATTTGCAGGAAGGCACGGGTGGGCGCGTGATCGCTGTCGAAGATGGCAATGAACTCGCCGTCGGTGTGGCGGAGCGCGTGGTTTAGATTACCGGCCTTGGCCCCCTTGTTATCCGGCCGGATGATGTAGCCACAGCCGCATGCTTCGGCGAAGGCGCGGAACTCCTCGCGCCGGCCGTCATCGAGGATCCAAACGTTGATCTTGTCGCGCGGCCAGTCGAGGTTGAGCGCGGCCAGCACGGTGTAGCGCACCAGCTCGAGCGATTCGTTGTAGGTGGGGATGTAGACGTCGATCGTCGGCCACTCCGCCGGATCGGCGAGCAGCGGCACCGGCTTGCGATTCAGCGGCAAGGTCGTCTGGAAATAGGCGAGCACCAGCAGCATACCGGCATAGGTCTCTGCCAGGATCAGCCCGATGCACAAGAACTCTGGCACGAAGCCGTCAAACACCATCGTGTCGGACACTCGCCAGAACAGGTAACGGGCGGTAACCAGGACCGATATGATCGCCAGCACCAGGCCGGCGCCTCGCGACTCGAATTGGTTGATAGTGACGAACGCCACGATACCAATGACCGTCAGGACCGCCTGTTGGCTGGCCTCCATCGGCACGGTGACAAACATGACAGCGGCGAAAAGGGCGAGCAAAAGGGAGACGGCTCGCAACAGACGACCCCAGAGCGGCAGCGGCTGCGTCAGGATCTTCAACATCAGCGCAGGCCCCATTCCTTGAGGGCGGGGAACGCCTCTGCATCCGGGGCGGGCGCGGCGGCGGACTGTCGAGTGCGAGCGGTGAGCGAATTCGACGAGCAACTGCAGATCCTCTGCCGCGCCGCCCGTGCCATTCGTCACCAGCCGCCGGTTGACGAGCGCATCCGCCACTGCGTTGTCCCAGCAGACGGCGCCGAGCAGCCGCGGCCCGAAAGCGTTCCGCGCGCTCTCGAGCACGGCAACGCTGACCGGGGCATCGAGGTCCACCTGGTTCATCAAGACCACCAGGCGATCGACCGAGCGGGCCGACATCGTGCCGCGACCATAGACCTGGCCCGAGAGGATCGGCGGGATCAAAGCGGCGCTGGCGACATCGGCCAAAAGCACCACAACGATCAGGTCTGCCAGGGTCGTCAGCGCGGTGAGCGCAGGCGACGGGCCTGGCGACGTGTCGACAATCACGAATCGCGCCGGATCCGCCAGCATTTCCCGGACAGGAGTGGTGAGGAGGTCAGCCCTGTTGAGCAAGGCCATCTCCACTTCGAGCACCCGGCGCGGTTCGCTGCTGCCGAACGGCAACAGACGCACGCCGGCGGGAGTGTCGACGATGGATGTCTGCCAGCGGGGCTGGTGATCGAGGGCGTTCGCGTAGCCGGCCTCGTCCCGGATCGACAGGCCGAGATGCAGTCGCAGTGAATTCTGCGTATCGAGATCGAGGGCCAGCACCTGATGGCCGCGCTTGGCCAAAATAGCCGCGATATGAGCGGTCAACGTCGTCTTGCCAACGCCTCCCTTCGGAGAGTTGATGACGATAAGCGGCACGATGGCGACGATCTCTTAACGCGGCGGTTGCGGAGACGTCGCCACCCGCCATGCGGAGCGCGCCGCGCGGCTTGGCCGCACGGACTTGACGGCGGCCGGTGGCGGGCTGAGAGCAGCGACTTCCCGCAGCACAGAGCGGGGCGCTGCGGCGGCCGGTTCTGGCGGGAGTGTGGCGCGCGGCGACTCGGTAGCGACGACGCCCGGTGCCGGCTCCACCCCGGGCGATGTCAGCGGCACGGAAACGTCGTCGAAACTTGGCGCTGGAAAGCTCCGGTAGCGGAATGTCAACAGGCCGCAGGCCTTCGTGAGAGCGTTTATTTCAATCACCGTCCAACCCTCCGGAAGAACGCTTGCGCCCACGCTTATAAATAGACCTTGAGCCTCCTCTATTTTCCCGCAATTTTAAGCGGATACCTTCGGAACGTCGACAAATTTGTTATTCCCCGCCGGGAATTGCGCGAAAATGTTGTAGACGTTTTGACAACGCGCCGATGAGGCTCTCCTCGAAACACACCAAAGGAGTTCACTCTCGCGCTGCTTAGGCGCCAAGCAAAGCGCGGAGATCAGGCCAGCCATAGGCGATCGCCTCGACCGGCTCACCGCCCACACGAATGCGTCGGGTCAAGATGAACTTGCCCCCCATGTGCTCGTAGAAAAAGCGTGAGGGATTGGCTCGGATTACCCAAATGAGCGCCGAGGAATTGCCTTTGTCCAGCAGCCGCTCGAACAGGGCACTCAATAGTTGGCGGCCGACGCCGCGATTCTGGGCGTCCGGTGTGACGTATAGCGTGAAGATCTCGCCGCTATAGGGCAAGGTTGGATCACGCTGGGCGCCACAATTGCCGAAGCCGACAATGCCGGTCTCCGGTTCCTCGACCACGATCACGTCGCCAGGCCGATAACGAACCAGTCCAGCCCAAGCGCCGTGCTGCCGCCGCTCGGACATGCCGATCAGCACGCGGTCGGGCAGCATACCGGGATAGGTGGCGCGCCACGTCTCAACCTCGATCCGCGCGATTGCCGCGACGTCGGCGGGGCCGGCCCGGCGCACACGAAAAGTCGTGTCGCGATCCATCGCTAACCGCGCAACACCGCGAGCCAGGCAACACGCGAGGCGGTTGCGGCGCTTGGCGATGCTGGAATGGCGCCGATCGACCGCGATCGGGGCACCGCCGGCAGCGGCGTTCCGGAGTGCGAGCTATTCGCCGTCATTTTCGCCGGATCCTCGGCCCAGAAAGGAACACGCTCCAGTATAGACTACCGGCAATACGTCGCCGTCGATTCTTGGCCAAGAGCAGATTCCGAGAACCGGCATGGTCACGGCCCTTTACCGGGCCGGATCGCGGATGAAGTCCAAAAGCTTATTCGCCATCCACTCATCCGCCGTGTTGATGGTGAACATCCCCGAGCCATGAACATGGTGGGGAACAAATAGCAGGTCCGAGCAATCGCGGAAGTGCTCGCACAGGGCGCCGAACAATATCCCCGCTTCGACTTGCATGATCGGCGGGTCGAATTCGTTGTAGATGACCAGTACCGGTAGCTTCGGCCCGGTCAGATGCTTCAGGGTGGCATGCATGGCGTAACGGCTGGGATCCTTGCCATAGTAATTCACGTTTGGCGCACCAGGGCCGGCCATGCCGAAGCGCGGGGCCGCCTTAGTTTCCAAGGCGGGATCATAGAGTCCGGAAAACAGAATGGCCCCGGCAAGGCCAGGTCCCGAGAGCGGCTGAAACCGCTTTTCGAGAGCATAGGCGGCGACATGCGATGCGCCAGCCGATTCGCCCATGAGGATGATGTGTCGTGGATCCCCGCCATGTTCGGCGATATGGGCATGCGTCCAGGCAACGATGCCGGCCATGTCCTTTGCGCCTGCCGGCCAGGGATCCTTGGGCGCGAGCCGGTAATTGGCCAGCACGGTGACGACCCCGTTGTGCCCAAACCAATAGCCGAGGTTGGCATAGAACGGACCGGTTCCGTTGTTCGTCTTGTCGCCGCGCATGAAGCCGCCGCCATGGATGTAGATGAATACAGGCATGGGTTTCGACGGATGGACGGTCGGCTCATAGACATCGAGCTTCTGCAACGGATCGCGGCCGTAGGCGAGATTATCGCTGTGCTTCACGCCGTCTTTGGGTGCGCTGGCTTGGAGTGGGCTATAGATCTTGGCGGCTTCGCCGACGTTAATGCGGTTGCCCAGCGCGGCCAGCTTGGCGGCGATTGCGGGATCGATCCGATACTCCGGGTTTTGGGCAATCGCCGGCACAGCGAGCGCCAGAAGCAAGATCAATAGGAACCAGGATCGAACCGCGAATTTCATTGATGCTCCTTTGCGGCGAAGACGTGCCGATGTACCGTTCAACTTGCCGTGCGATACCCGTGGAGGCAAGCCCTTGGGCCGCAACCTCAGGCCTCCGGTGCGATAGTGGGGCTTGCGGCGCGTCTGGTTTTCAGTAACTTTTGACCATGCGCAATTGCCCTTTTCTTCTCGTTGCGTCGGTGGCGCTTGCGCTTTTGTTCGCGCCGGTCGCGCTTGTGGTCGGTTCGCAGGCCCAGGCACAAAAGGCCAATGTTGCGCCGGTAACGCGGCTCGGCACCTCGGGCCCATGGGAGGCCTACGAAGACGACGCACCCGGCGGCAAGATCTGTTTTCTCGTCGGCAAGCCGAAAAAGATCGACAGGGGTCGCCTCAATCCCGCCGAAGTGCGCATGAGCGTAACCCACCGGCCCGCAGACAAGGTGGCGAACGTCGTCAATTTCATTCTCGGTTATCGGGCCAGGACCGACGGCGAAGCCGTGTTGGTCGTTGACGGACGAAAATTTCCGTTATTTACCGATAAGGATGGCGCGTGGACGCGCGACGCTTCGACCGACCGTGCCGTCGTTATTGCCATGAGTTCATGCCAAGAAGGCGCTGATTAAAGCCGAACCGGAACATGGCAAGCTCACCGCGGACAGCTACGATCTGAACGGCTTCAAGGTGGCACTCCAGATGATCGACCGGGCCTGCGGCGTGAAGCGATGACGGTCCCGGCTCCGGACGCAAGGAAGGATCTGATCGGTCTGACCCGAGAAGAACTCGCCGCCGAAATGGCGGCGATCGATGCCGAACCGTTCCGCGCCCGCCAACTCTGGCACTGGCTCTATCACCGCGGCGCCACCGATTTCATGGCGATGAGCACCCTCGCAAAAGGGGTTCGTGCCCGGCTCGCTTGCCATTACCGGATCGGTCGCCCGGAAGTGGCCCGCAGCCAAGTCTCGAGCGACGGCACCCGCAAATGGCTGCTCAGCTTCGGTGACGGTCAAGAGGCGGAGTGCGTCCATATCCCCGAAGCCGATCGAGGCACCTTGTGCGTTTCATCGCAGGTGGGCTGCACCCTCAATTGCCGTTTCTGCCACACCGGTACGCAACTTCTGGTACGCAATCTCGGTGCTGCGGAGATTGTCGGCCAGATCATGCTGGCGCGCGACCGACTCGGCGAGTGGCCGAGCCCCCGGGACGACCGGCAACTCACCAACATCGTACTGATGGGCATGGGTGAGCCGCTCTACAACTACGACAATGTGGCGAAAGCGCTCAAAATCGCGATGGACGGCGAGGGCCTGTCGGTTTCGAAGCGCAAGATCACGCTCTCGACCGCAGGCGTGGTGCCACTCATCAGGCGCTGCGGCGAGCAATTGGGTGTCAATCTGGCGATCTCGTTGCATGCCACCAACGATGAGTTGCGCGACGAATTGGTGCCGCTGAACAAGAAGTACCCGTTGGCGGAATTGCTGCAGGCGTGCCGAGAGTATCCGGGCGCACATAATGCCAGGCGCATTACGTTCGAGTATGTCATGCTGAAGGGGGTCAACGATTTACCTGCCGACGCGCGCGAGCTGGTCCGGCTCTTGGCTGGCATTCCTGCGAAGGTGAATCTCATTCCGTTCAATCCGTGGCCGGGCGCGCCGTACGAATGTTCGAGCGACGCGGCGATCCAGCAATTTTCCGACATCATTTTTGCCGCCGGATATTCGGCGCCGGTTCGAACGCCGCGCGGCCGCGACATTCTCGCCGCCTGCGGTCAACTCAAATCCGACAGTATCAGGAAGCGCGCGCGCCCGCGCGCCGAGGCACCGGCACAAACGTCATGGCCCGCCGATCGGCCCGGGCCATGACGCGAGCGCAGCTGATCAATGCTTAGCTGCCGGCACCGGACATCACCTCGCCGAACAACACCCAGGTGGTCCCGTTGAACTTCTGCAACTGCATTTGCTTGATGGGGTGAAAATCGGTCGGGCTGGTGGTAACGCGGATGCCGGGCAGCAACATCCCGATCGGTATATTGAGATGCGCTGCCTCCTTCATGATGTTCTCGCGGCTGAAATCGTTGCCGCATTGCTTCAGCACCTGAACCATGGCTTGGGCGGCGCCGTAGCCATAGGCGGCGTTGATGTCCTGAGAACTGACGGCTGGAGCCCATTTCGCCAGCCAGGCCAAATAGGTTTTCATGGCAGCATCGTCTTTCCAGGTCGGATCGGTCGGATCCTTGCCGTAACTCGCGGTAACGATGCCCTTACTGTTGTCGAGGCCTCCCGGCTTCATCACTGTCGATACCGAGATCGATACATTGGTCATGAGAAACAGCGGATGCCAGCCAATCTGGGCGACCTCGCGGATTGCCTGCGCGGCAAATTTCGGAATCGCCGCGACCAGCAGCGTGTCGGCACCAGAACCCTTGAGCGACACGATCTGTGAATTAACCGTCGGCTCGGTCGTCTCGTAGGTCTGGGTCGCGACCAGCATGCTCGTCGCTTTCGCGCCCAACCCCTCCTTCAGGCCAACGAGATAGTCCTTGCCGAAATCGTCGTCCTGGTAGAGCAGGGCGATCTTTGCGCCGGGCTTAGTTTGCAGAATATATTTCGCGTAGATGCGGGCCTCGACCTGGTAGGAGGGCTGATAACCGATGGTCCAGGGGAAATGCTGATAGTCACCCCATTTGTCTGCCCCGGTGGCGACGAATAGCTGCGGGATCTTATTGACATTCAGATATTTGCGAATCGCCGAGTTCTGCGGTGTGCCGAGTGTATTGAAAAAGAATAGGACATGCTTGTTCTCGGCCAGATCGCGGACCTGCTCGACGGTCTTGACTGGAACATAGCCGTCATCCACCGAGATCAGGTCGATCTTGCGCCCATTGATCCCGCCCTGATCATTGATCATCTGGAAGTAGGCGGTTTCGGTCTTGCCGATGACGCTGTAGGCCGACGCCGGCCCGCTGTAAGGCATCGTCTGGCCGATCTTGATGTCCTGCGCCGACGCCGTGCCGGCAGCGGCCGCAGCCGCCAAACCCAATGCCGCGGCCCAGGCGTACGCCGTTTGCCTCATCATGTTAGACGCGCTCCCTTGAGGTTGTGTCTTGCCGATTCTTCTGTTCGTAGAGTTGCTATCATTTCGCCGCGAGAAGAGCTTGTCAAATCATGGCGCGCCCAGATGTTTCGCCGCGGTTGGTGCAGGTCATCTTTGGCGCGCCGCTTGGTTCATTTACCATTGCCCGCGTGCCTGCTGCGCCATCATTGCCTAGCTCCGCAGCCATTGGGTTTAGGCATTCCGAAAGCCCCTTTCGCAACTCATCCGCCAGAGACGATGCCGCCGAAGCGTTGCCACATGGTGCCGTTGAAGCGGCCGAGCTGCATGTCTTTGATGACGCGGTAGTCGGTTGGGCTCGTCTTGATGACAACGCCAGGCAGCAGCATCGGAAGCTGGATGTGCAGGTTCGTGGCTTGTCTCATTACATTTTCCCGGGTGAGATCGTCGCCGCATTGTCTCACCACGGCGACCAGTGTCTGGGCGACGGAATATCCGTAGACGTTGAGCCCGTCCTCAGGTTTTCCAGCTGGATCATATTTTTTCATGAACGCCAGATAGTCGGCGCGACCAGCATCGCCGTTCCAGGCTGGATCGGTCGGGTCCTTTTGGTAGATTGCCGCTGTCAACCCCTTGGATTTCTCGAGGCCGGCCGGGCGCAGCACCTGATCGACCGAGGTCGAGACCGAATTGACAATGTGCAGCGGGTGCCAAGCGAGGTCCCAAGCTTTCCGGATCGCCATTGCAGTGAATTTCGGTTGCGAGATATCGACGAAGACATCAGCGCCGGCGGCGTTCAAGAATACCATTTGAGAATCGATCGTCGGATCGGTCGGCGCATAGGTCTGGCGCGCGACAAACATTTTGTCTGACTTGTCACCAAGAATGTCGCGGATTCCGTTCAGATAGTCGTGGCCGTAATCGTCGTCCTGGTAGAGCGCCGCAATTTTTCCATTGGGTCTTGCCTCGAGAATGTAGCGGCCATAGACGCGGCCCTCGGTGCGGTAGGCGGGTTGCCAGCCGATGGTCCAGCGAAAATGCTTCGGATCGGCCCAGCGGGTGGCGCCGGAGCCTGCGAAGAGTTGGGGAATACCTCTATCATTGAGATATTTCTGCACCGCCAGGTTTGTCGGGGTACCGACTGAATCGAACATCAGCAGCACATGTGCTTGCTCGACCAGCTTGCGCGTCTGTTCGACCGTCTTTCCGGGATTGAAGCCATCGTCCCAACTCAGAAAATCAATCTTGCGACCGTTGATGCCGCCTCGATCATTGACCATGACAAAATATGCGGCGCTCGCCTTGCCGATTGTGGAATAGGCGGAGCCGAAGCCGCTATAGGGTTGAGTTTGTCCGATCTTGACCGCGGTGTCGGTAACGCCGGGCCCGTATTGTTTTGCTGCCGACGCGGCATGCTCGTTATCGGCGATTTCTATCTTGGGCAACGACCGGCTCTGCAAATCGTCCGCCAACGCGGGACTCGCAGACACCAAGGCCCATGCGACGAGCGCAGCCGCACCGATCGAACCATTCATATTTTCCTCCCCAATCCTTGGGCAATCATTTCGTTTTGCTCTGGCAACGTCAAACGCGCATTGTGCAATGATGTTAAGCACGTCGCAGAAGGCGGCATTTGCCACCCAAGGCTTCGTCGTGGTGGGGCGAGCCGTGCCAGATGCCCATGTCACAGCAGCCAGGGCCAAGATTGACGACGCGCTCGCGGCCGACAAAAGCCCCGGGGCGCTTGCCATATTACCTTGCCAACAGTTTCTGCCCCGATCTGTTCGCAGATGGAACGATCTTCGCGTTGTTGCGTAACAGCGGTTTGATCGATTTGCTGGAGGAGCTGTTCGGCCAACGCGCCACGGCACGCTGCAACGATACGGCGCAAATCGCGTTGCACCTTCCCGATTATCAAACCGAGCCAGGACATTGGCGGCCCCCTATCGATGGCTTTCCCGCCGGCCTGAACACGGTGCCGCAGGGAACCGTGTCGCGACAGACGGCGCTGATCGGCGTCTATCTCTCCGAAGCTCGCCCGAATATGGGCAATTTAACGGTGTGGCCCGGCTCGCCTCGCCGCATCGCGCAGTTCAAGCGCGACACTAGCGCCAAGCTACCTGCATCAGAATGGTGCCGACGCGTTGCTTGCTGCCGCGATGGAAACGGAGCTCGGCAAGCCCGAGCAACTCACCGTCGGCCCAGGCGACGCGGTGCTCGCGCATCACCTCTTGACGCACAGTTCGGCTCGGAATTTGTGGCTTCAGATTCGCTATGCGGTCTATTTCCGCGTGCTACATCGAGACGATGATGCCTATGACCTGGCGCCGCTCACGAGCGAGAGCCGCTTTTTCGCCGGCGTTCCATGGTGAACGGATCGCCTTGATTTAAAACCGCCGTCACGAACGGTCGCGCGCTTCATGGCGAAACCGCGCGGCGCCGGCTCCCCGCCCCCCTGTACCCTTCGTATGCGGTTCTTGGAGGCGCTGCGGGCGACGGCCCAAAGGTGTATGCTTCCAAGACCGAGCCAATTCGCCGGGGGCGACCAATGGCCCCCTGTGGCTCCGACCACCTGGGGGGACGCGTGCCCTGTCGAATTGGCCGTGATCGATGCCCCGAGGGGACTGTGCGCCATGCTTAAAACCGGCACCACCTTCGACCCTTCTCTAGCCGCTCAAAAAACCGCTTGCTAAATGGTGGGGAGTACCCCCCGTGGCAAAATAAGTAAGGTGGTGGCGGCGAGATCGGGCGGTACCTCCCTTTTGCGGTTCCGCGTCACGCCTCGCATCTGACAGTCGGGCTACGGGCGATGCCTCGGAAACGCATCCTGAGCGCCGATCGACGGTGAACCCGGGTTTTCCCTGATTGAATTGCGCTCCGGGACATTCGAAGGATAGCGCAGGCTCGGTAGGGGGGAGAAAATATGGACCTGCCTCGTCGTCTCGGCGCCGAATTCTTCGGCACTTTCTGGCTGGTCTTCGGAGGCTGCGGCAGCGCGGTGCTTGCCGCAGCGTTTCCGGTGCTCGGCATCGGCTTTCTTGGGGTCGCACTGGCTTTTGGCCTCACTGTGCTGACCATGGCTTACACGGTCGGCTATATCTCCGGTGGGCATTTCAATCCCGCAGTTACGATCGGCCTCTTCGCTGCCGGCCGGTTCAGGGGTGCCGACGTCATCCCCTATTGGGTCGCACAAGTGGTCGGCGCGATCTGCGCGGCCGCCGTGCTTTACGTCATCGCCTCCGGCAAGGCGGGATGGACGATGGGCGCGTTCGCGGCCAACGGGTATGGCGATCTCAGCCCGGGCAAATACAGTCTTGGCGCTTGTCTCGTCACTGAGATCGTCATGACCTTCTTTTTTCTATTCATCATTATTGGCACCACCTCCAAAGGGGCCGCGGTCGGCTTTGCTGGCATTCCGATCGGGCTTGGTCTGACGCTGATTCATCTGGTCTCGATCCCGGTGACCAATACTTCCGTCAACCCGGCCCGCAGCACCGGCCCGGCGCTGTTTGCGGGCGGTGCGCATCTGGCGCAGCTTTGGCTGTTTTGGCTAGCGCCCCTTGTCGGCGCAGTGCTTGCGGGATTACTGGCGCGATGGCTCCACGCCGAAAAGGTGGCGATGTAGACCCAACCCTAATTTCTTGCCGCTGGGCGGTTCGGCCCTGTAAAACCTCGCGGCATGACCGAGAGGGTGAAAAAGGTCGTGCTTGCCTATTCAGGCGGGCTCGACACGTCCGTGATCTTGCGCTGGTTGCAGGAAACCTATGGTGCAGAAGTCGTCACCTTCACCGCCGATATCGGCCAAGGTGAGGAGCTAGGCCCCGCTCGCGACAAGGCGAAGCTGTTGGGGGTCAAGGAGATCTTTGTCGACGATCTCCGCGAGACTTTCGTGCGCGATTACGTCTTCCCGATGTTTCGTGCCAACGCGCTCTATGAAGGTCAATACCTGCTCGGCACTGCGATTGCGCGGCCATTGATCGCCAAACGGCAGATCGAAATCGCCGAACAGGTTGGCGCCGACGCCGTCGCGCACGGTTCGACCGGCAAGGGGAACGATCAGATTCGCTACGAACTCGCCTATTACGCGCTCAAACCCGACATCAAGGTGATCGCGCCATGGCGGGAATGGGACCTGACTTCGCGCACGAAGCTGGTCGAGTATGCCGAAAAGCATCAGATTCCCATTCCACACGACAAACGCGGGGAGGCGCCGTTCTCGACCGACGCCAATCTGCTGCACATCTCGGCTGAGGGCAAAGTGCTGGAGGACCCGTGGATTGAGCCTGAAGAATTCGTCTTTAGCCGCACCGTCGCACCCGAGGCGGCGCCCGATGCACCAGCCTATGTCGAAATCGACTTCGTTAAAGGCGACGCCGTAGCGATCGACGGCGTGAGCCTGTCGCCGGCGGCGTTGCTGACGAGGCTCAACGAGCTTGGCGGCAGCCACGGGGTGGGGCGGCTCGATCTTGTCGAGAACCGCTTCGTCGGCATGAAGTCGCGTGGCGTGTATGAAACGCCAGGCGGCACGATCCTCGCCGCGGCGCACCGCGGCATCGAAAGTATCACGCTCGACCGCGGCGCCGCTCACCTCAAAGATGAGATCATGCCGCGCTATGCCGAGCTGATCTACAACGGTTTCTGGTTCTCGCCCGAGCGCGCGATGCTGCAAGTCGCGATCGATCAAAGCCAGACAGATGTCGAAGGCACGATACGGCTCAAGCTCTATAAGGGGTCGGTGCGCGTGGTCGGCCGCAAGTCGCCAAAGAGCCTTTATAGCCTCGCGCACGTCACCTTTGAGGAGGATCAGGTTTACGATCAGCGCGAGGCTGCCGGTTTTATCAAGCTCAACGCGCTGCGCCTGCGCCTGGCGAAGACGCTGCGGAAATAGTCATAGAATGAGCCGATTGAGGCCCCCGCCCGAAAACGCTGTGCGTTTTCAATCCGCGGCCGCAAGCCGGGAAGGATCGGGGATAGGCTGCCACCTGGTACGATAGCGACGACCCATGGTTCCGCCCGGGAAACCGTTTGTTGAACTTGCCTTTCCGCCGCGCACTTATGACATCGACTTCGCCGGCATCGTCAACAACGCCGTCTACATCCGGTGGCTCGAGGATTTGCGGCTGGCGCTGATGGCGGGCATCTATCCGATCGATCGAGCGTTGCGTGAGGATGTGGCGCCGATCCTACTCTCGACCAACATCGCCTATGAAAAGCCGGTGACGATCGAGGACCCGTTGATCGGCCGGATGTGGGTCCCGCGAATGGAGCGGGTCAAATGGCATGTCGCCGCCGAATTTTCGGTCGGCGATACGGTTCATGCCCGCGCCGAGCAGATCGGCTTGTTCATCAAACTGTCGACGCGCCGGCCGATCGCGCCGCCGGCGCCGTTGCGCGCACGCTACGCGCCATGACGTCTTTCATGGCGCAGGCTATCGCCGAGGCCGAACGTGCCGCGACGCGCGGCGAAGTGCCGGTGGGGGCGGTTTTGGTCGAGGCGGAGAGCGGTCGGGTGCTTGCGGCTTCGGGTAATCGAACGAGGGAGCTGGGCGACCCCACGGCTCATGCCGAGATGATGGTGATCCGGTCGGTGCACAGGGCTGCGCTCGAGCAGTGCGATCTTTATGTCAGCTTGGAGCCGTGCGCCATGTGTGCCGCTGCGATATCGCTCGCGAGAATACGGCGGCTTTATTTCGGCGCCTACGATCCAAAAGGTGGCGCGGTCGATCACGGCCCGCGCTGGTTCGAGCAAGCGACCTGCCTGCACCGGCCCGAAATCTACGGCGGGATCGAGGAGCGCCGCGCCAGCGAATTGCTGCGCCAATTCTTCGCAGCCTTACGCTAGACGCGATTGATGGCTCCCTAGATTAGCTGGACGGACGATGCCTCGCGGCCACGACGTGCCTGGCCGACCATCATGCGAACCGCTTGGCCGGGTTCCAGCGTTTCGATGCCCGAGCGCCGCAATGCAGTAACGTGGACAAAAATGTCCTTACCGCCATCGTTCGGCAGAATGAAGCCGTAGCCGCGCTGCGCGTCATACCATTTGACGACCCCGTCCAGCGTTTCCGTCGGACCGGTTGGCTCGTCCATATGATCGTTTCGCTCGCGACGAAAACCGCCGCCGCCGCCGCGGTCGCCGCGCTCGGGCCGGTCGCCACGCGGTGGGCGTGGCGATGCCGTCGACGTGTCGAGTTCGAGAATGGCCGCGACCGCGCGGCCCTTCGCCCCATGCACGCAATCGAATACGACGCTAGCCCCATCCGGCGCTTCGTTAAAGCCTGCCCGTTCCAAAACCGCCAGCGGCAAGAAAACGTCGCCGCTACCATCATTCGGTATAATGAAACCGAAACCCTTGCTGCGATTGAACCACTTAACTTTGCCCGACAGACGCTGGCTGTCCCCGATCCCCTGCTGATAACTCATCGACGCACCTTAAAAAAACGATCGCGCGCCCCCCCTCTTTATGGCGGAATGCCACCCCGCCGGGGGCGTTCAATCCGGCGGGTGCCCCTACCTTCATATGCGCGAAATGGCCCTGCGGCAAGATCTATCCACAGGACAGGGTTGCGTTTAGCGATGGGCATGAACGGTGGGGATGAACCGCCACCATCAGGTAGTTGACTGAGATATCGGACGTCAGCCGCCAGCGATCGCGGAAGGGGTCGTAGCCAAGTCCCACCATCGCCTCGAGCGAGAGTCCCGAGTGCCGCAGTGTCGCCGCCAGTTCCGAGGGACGCCGAAAGCGGCGCCAATCATGGGTTCGGGGCGGAACCCAGCCCAATATTCGCTCGGCCGCGACGATGCCCAAAACAAAGGCGCGGGCGGTGCGGTTCAGCGTCGACAGGATGAGAGCCCCGCCCGGCGCGACAAGCGACGCCGCAGCGCGCAAGAACGCGTCTGGGTCGGGCACATGTTCGATCACTTCAAGCGCCAGCACGGCATTGAATTGGTTGCCTTTTGTTGCCACGGTTTCGACCGGCTCGGTGCGATAATCGATGGCGAGGTCGGCGCCGTCGGCATGGGCTCGCGCGGCGGCGATGACCGCGTTACCGGCGTCGATGCCGGTAACGGCAAAGCCAAGCCGCGCCATCGGCTCCGTGACGAGCCCGGCACCGCTGCCGATATCGAGAAGCGTCAAGCCCGCAAAGGGTTTGAGCGATTTGGCATCGCGGCCAAATCGGGCCGCGAGCCGATCCCGGATGAACTGCAGCCGCGCCGGGTTAATCCGTTGCAGCGGCTGGGTCGGGCCCTTGGGATCCCACCACTCGCGCGCTTGCGCGGCAAAGCGCGCGACTTCCCCAGGGTCTATGTTGGATTGTCCAGTCATGCATCTACGCTACTGGCAAGGGCGCATCGGCGATCTTGAGAAGCTGTTTGCCAAAATTGGCGCCGACAAATAATCGCTTCAGCGTCTCGGGCGCGTTCTCGAGCCCTAGGGCGATATCCTCGCGGTAAGCGAACTTGCCGGCGTCGACCCAATTGGCAATTTGCGCAACCGCCTCCGAAAAGCGAGCGGCATAATTGAGGACGATGAAGCCCTCCATCCGTGCCGATTGGACCGTCAGCATGAAATAATTGGATAGTGGAACGGTGGCGCTGCGTTCAGTGCCATAACCAGACGAAATGCCGCCGCACAGCACGACCCGACCGCGAAATGCGATGTTGGCGAGACACTGATTGAGTATTTGGCCGCCGACATTATCGAAATAGACGTTGATGCCACTGGGCGCGAGTTCGGCAAGCCGGCGTCCAACATCTTCACTCTTATAGTCGACCGCCGCATCAAAATGCGCGTCACGGGTGAGCCAGCTGCACTTCTCCTTTCCGCCCGCAATGCCGATCACGATTTTGGCGCCCTGGATCTTGGCGATTTGACCCGCGGCCGAACCGGTGGCGCCAGCGGCGCTGGACACCACGACGGTATCGCCGGGCTGCGGGCGGCCGATTTCCAGCATGCCGAAATAAGCAGTAGTACTGGTCAAGCCCAACACCGAGAGCGCCTTGTTCGGCGGCACCCCGGGTGACAATCTGGTCACCGGGATGAGGCCTGTGCCTTTGGTGGCGACATAATCCTGCCAGCCGAACGCGCCCAACACGAGTTGCCCCGGCGCGAAATCGGGCTTGTTCGATGCGATGACTTGACCGACAGCGCCAGCCCGCATCGGTTCGCCGATCGCAACCGGTGGTACATAACTCTTGAGGTCGTTGAGCCAGCCGCGCTGCGCCGGGTCGAAGGACAGCCACAGATTGCGGACGAGAAATTCGCCCGGACCGACAATCGGAACCTCGCTCTCGCGCAGCTCGAAAGTGTCAGCTTGGATCGGGCCGCTCGGACGCGTCTTCAGTAGCCATTGCCGATTGATGTTCGGAGGCATGGTCGTCGCCCTCTCTGCCGCTGCGCAAGCATCGCACGAGCGCTGCCATAGGGCTAGGTCGCAAGACGCGCCAAATAAATGGTAATGCGCTTCCCATTGCCGGGACCATTGTCAACTGTCACATGGCCCTTGGTGTGGCCAATAAAGCCGTGCACCTCGCTGAGGCCGAGCCGGGCGCCATTTGGTCGTGAATGATGGCTCAAAGACGCGGTTCACAACGTTCTCTGCCATAACCGATACCATTGTCAGTGACCGACAGCGTTACACCGACAGCGCCACATTCTCGCCCGGGGGCACGACCGAGCTGATAGCGTCGACGGTGATGGTGCCTGTGGCCATCACGAGCTTACCTCCATTCGGCATTACGTCGCGGGCGTTCGGGGCAAGGTTTAGAAGCGCCGACTGCAGTTCGCCCTCACTACATGAACTTGCCGGCCATAGGCGCCGCGCGCCGTTTCGATCTTCGCGCATAACTGAGGAGCCGTTACGACAGCGAAGCAGCCCCGCCTGCGCCGCGCAGCGCATTGGCGATTGCCGTTTGACGCCGTGCCGCCGCGCTAGCGTCCAGTCCATTGTGCAACTCCGCCGTACCGAGGTTGCTGATGATCACCGGCAGCGGATTGTCGAAATAATGAGTGATGCCCCCTGCGATATGCCGAGCATCTGCAACCTTTGCCGTTGCCGCCTTGCGCTCTCAATTGGGCTGTCCCAGGGAATTGTCGTGGCATCTTCACCTCCCTGCTTATAGACGCCGCCTGCAGATGACGACCCTGCCAGACCTGCCGAGGTGGCGGTGCTCGCCTAAGCGCCTCCGCTCGGTTCGACAACGCTGGGACCGATGTGAAGCCAGCAGGTCTATATTCGGGACGTTCAGCGACGTGCGTTAAACGTCTATTAGCGCTCGTTGCTTCAAACGCGTGCCCCCGGAAGAGGAAAAATACTTGCCCTCTGAGGCACTCCCGAGCAGACCAATCCGCGTGTGGTTCGGTCGGGAGTAATCAGATTCTTAAAACGCCGTCCGGGCGCGCCGCCCCCCGGGATGTGGTGGCGCGCAAAAAAGGGTCTGTGGGCGAATTGATGGCTGCGCCATAACAGTCGAGTCACACCGACGCGGTACCCGAAATTTTGCCCGTCGGCTGATCAGGCGACGCCGCGCAAGCCATTCATCTTTCGACACAATCTTTGTTCGATGGGTGTCTTGCCTCGCAGGCACGGGCGCTCTATGAATAGCCGCCCTTAACCGGCAAATTCCCCAAGCGACTGGTCCGAAGCGTCATGGCGCGCATTGTCATGAAATTTGGCGGCACTTCGGTGGCCGATCTTGCGCGCATTCGCGCGGTGGCGCTGCGCGTAAAGCGCGAGGCGGACGCCGGAAATGAGGTCGCTGTCGTGGTTTCGGCCATGGCCGGGGTCACGGATCAACTGATCGCGTGGTCGCGCGATGCTGCCGGGGCGCATCCCGATCAACGCGAATATGACAGTGTGGTGTCGACCGGCGAGCAAGTGACGAGCGGCCTGACCGCGCTCGCGCTGCAACAATTGGGATTGATGGCGCGGTCCTGGCTTGGCTGGCAAATGCCGGTCGAGACCGATGGCGCGCACGGCCACGCTCGGATCCGCGCGATTCCACAGGACGGACTGCGTCAGCGAATGGCGGCCGGCGAAATCGGCGTCGTCGCCGGCTTCCAGGGCATCGCCCCTGATGGCCGGGTCACCACGTTGGGACGCGGCGGTTCCGATACCTCGGCGGTAGCGCTTGCCGCGGCGCTGGAGGCCGAACGCTGCGACATCTTCACCGATGTCGAGGGCGTGTTCACCAGTGATCCGCGCGTCGTTGCGCGGGCGAGGAAGCTCGATAAGATTACCTATGAGGAAATGCTCGAATTTGCCAGCCAGGGTGCGAAAGTGTTGCAGACGCGCTCGGTCGAAGTAGCGATGAATCACCGAGTTCGGGTGCAGGTGCTGTCGAGCTTCAACGACCTGCCGGGAACCATGGTGGTGGATGAGGACGAGATCGTGGAAAAGCGCGTGGTGAGCGGCATCGCCTACAGCCGCGACGATGCCAAGGTGACGCTCCTCAAAGTTGCCGACCGACCTGGTGTCGCGGCCGCAATCTTCGGACCGCTTGCCGACAATGCGATCAACGTCGATATGATCGTGCAGAATATTTCCGAGGATGGTCGCTTTACCGACCTTACCTTCACCGTCGGACGCGGAGATCTCGACCGAGCCATCAGGGTGCTGGAGGTGAACCGGGCCGCGCTCGGCTACGGCGCCATCAAGCCCGATAAAGATGTGGTCAAAGTTTCGGTGATCGGCGTCGGCATGCGCAGCCATGCTGGCGTGGCGCAGCTGATGTTCAAGACTTTGGCGGAAAATGGCATCAACATTCAGGTGATCTCCACCTCGGAAATCAAGGTCAGCGTGCTGATCGCGGAAAAATACGCCGAACTCGCACTCAGGGCGCTGCACACGGCTTACGGGCTCGACGCGGTTTGAGCGGCACCGGCGACGGACATATCGACATCGGTCTGCGCCCCCGCGGTTTCGCGCGAACTCGACGCCGCGCGCGTCCAACTCGATGAGCTATGGTGTCGGGGTACAACCTTCCTTGGCTGCGAGTTCGCGATCATGGGCGGCGCCATGACCTGGGTTTCGGAGCGCAACCTCGTCGCCGCGATCTCCAATGGCGGCGGCTTCGGCGTCATCGCCTGCGGATCGATGAATCGCGACCAGCTCGACACCGAGATCGCCGCGACCCAAGCGCGGACGCGGCGGCCCTTCGGCGTCAACCTCATCACGCTGCATCCCGATCTCGCCGCTCTAAGTGATGTCTGCATCCGCCGCGGGGTCACGCATATTGTCTTGGCGGGGGCAATTCCGTCGACCGAGGCGGTGCGCCGCATCAAAGATGCCGGCGTCAAGCTGTTGTGCTTCGCGCCGGCGTTGCCCATCGCCAAAAAACTGGTGCGCATGGGCGCTGACGCCATTATCGTTGAAGGCGCCGAGGCCGGCGGCCATATCGGCCCCGTCTCGACCAGCGTGCTTACCCAGGAAATTCTGCCGCATCTGCGCGCGGTGCCGGTGTTCGTGGCGGGCGGCATCGGTCGCGGTGACGCCATCGTCTCTTATCTCGAGATGGGAGCGTCGGGGGCGCAGCTGGGCACCCGTTTCGTTTGCGCGCTCGAGATCGATTGCGCATCGCCGCTTTAAAGAGGCCTTCATCCGCGCTCATGCTCGCGATGCCGTGGCGTCCGTGCAACTCGACCCGCGCTTTCCGGTGATCCCAGTGCGTGCCATCCGCAATGCAGGAACGATGCGCTTTCTCGAGCTGCAGCGGACGGTGATCGATCGATTCCTGCGGGGCGAGATGCCGCAAAAAGAAGCGCAACTCGAGATTGAGCATTTCTGGGCCGGCGCGCTAAAACGAGCGGTCATCGATGGTGCGGTCGAAACCGGCTCGGTGATGGCCGGGCAAAGCGTCGGCATGGTGACGCGCGAGCAATCGACCCGCGACATTCTCGGGGAGTTGGTGTCGCAGGCGCTTACCATGCTTGTGGCGCGCGGATCGGCACCGCCGTCCCGGGTCGCGCCCGTCCGCGCGGAGGGATGATGGAACCCGGCGGCGCGGCGGCTACACCTTCCCGCCGCCTGCTTCGTCGGCTGCGGGATGCGATGGCGGCAACGGGCTCGGCGCAGTCCAAGCTCGAGGCGATCGTGCGCATGATCGCTGCCGACATGGTGGCCGAAGTGTGTTCGTGCTATCTGATGCGCCCGGGTGAGGTGCTCGAGTTGTTCGCAACCGAAGGCCTGCGCCCGGAGGCCGTACACAACACCCGGTTGCGTGTCGGCGAAGGGCTCGTGGGTGTCGTCGCCGCCACCGCGCTGCCATTGTCGCTCGCCGACGCCCAATCGCACCCCGATTTTGCGTATCGACCCGAAACCGGCGAGGAAATCTATCATTCTCTCCTTGGCGTGCCGTTGCTGCGCGGCGGGCACGTCGTCGGGGTCCTGGTCGTGCAAAACCGGACGCAGCGTCACTACAACGAAGATGACGCCGAGACCCTGCAAACAGTCGCGATGATCGTCGCCGAGCTGGCGGCCACGAGCGAGCTGATTCCGCCCGGCGCTTTAGCCGAAGCGAACTGGCCGATGCTGAGAGCCTTGCGTCTCGAAGGCGTGCGGCTCAATGGCGGCCTCGCGCGCGGCTGCGCTGTGCTGCACGAACCGCGCGTCATTATCACGCAGATCGTCGCCGAAGACCCCGCCGCCGAATTGCGCCGCGTGCGCGCTGCGATCGCGGCCATGCGGCAGGCGATCGACGAAATGCTGGCGGCCGACGATGTCGCCGGCGGCGGCGAGCATCGCGACGTGCTCGAAGCCTACCGCATGTTCGCCGCCGATGGCGGCTGGACGCGGCGGATTGTCGAGGCGGTGCAGAGTGGCCTCACCGCCGAGGCGGCGGTGCAGAAAGTGCAGGATGACAATCGCGCCCGCATGGCGCAGGCGACCGATCCGTATCTGCGCGACCGATTGGCCGACCTCGAGGATTTGGGAAACCGACTTCAGCAACATCTTGCTGGGCGGTCGCTGACCGCGGCCGGCGCCGAGTTACCCGATGAATTCGTGCTGTTTGCACGCGAAATGGGCCCGGCGGAACTCCTTGACTACGACCGCAAGCGCCTGAAAGGGCTGGTGTTGGAAGAAGGCGCGCCGACCTCTCACGTCGCCATCATTGCACGGGCACTCGACATCCCGGTGGTTGGCAGGGTCAGCAACGCACTGGCGACGGTCGAGGCCGGCGACACCGTCATCGTCGACGGCGATGAGGCGCAGGTCGTGCTGCGCCCTGGTGAAGACGTGATGCAGGCGGTCAGCGCGCGGCTCGAAGCACGCGCCGGGGAACGGCTGCGCTATGAGGCGTTGCATGAGTTGCCGGCGGAGACGCTCGACGGTGCCCGCGTCTCGCTTAACATCAATGCGGGCTTGCTGCTCGATTTACCGCACCTCGATGAAACCGGCGCGGACGGTATCGGACTGTTTCGCACCGAACTTCTTTTTATGTTGCGAGAAAAATTACCCAACGTGACGCAGCAGGCACAAACCTATCGCCGCGTCCTGGAACAAGCCGGGTCTCGGCTGGTGACGTTTCGTACCCTTGATATTGGTGGCGATAAGCTGCTGCCCTACATGACGAGCGCGCACGACGAGAATCCAGCAATGGGCTGGCGCGCCATCCGTATATCGCTCGACCGGCCGGCATTGTTGCGCCAGCAATTGCGCGCGATGATTCAGGCGGCATCGGGTCAACATCTGCGGATCATGTTTCCTATGGTGGCCGACTGCGCCGAGTTCGATCAAGCACGCGCGATTTTCGATTTGGAATTGGCGCGCGCCGCGAAATCAGGGCCATGAACCCCCGAGCCGGGTCGAGATCGGCGTCATGTTGGAAGTGCCCGCGCTGTTTTTCGAACTGTCGCAGCTCTTGCCGAAGGTTGATTTCGTGTCGGTTGGCACCAATGATCTGGTGCAGTTTCTCTATGCCGCGGATCGCAACAATCCGCGCGTGAGCGAACGCTATGATTCGCTGTCCGGCCCAGTGTCTACGACTGATGCGGCAACTCGTGACAGCGTGCGATGCACACGGTGTGCCGCTTGCCGTGTGCGGCGAGATGGCGGGGGAGCCACTGGCGGCATTGGCCCTTATCGGCATCGGCCTTCGCACGCTCAGCATGTCACCCGCCAAAGTCGGGCCGGTGAAGGAGATGGTGCGCAGCGTCGATCTCGGCTTGCTGGCGCCGCTGCTGGCCGATCTCGACGAGCTGCCGTCGCGCTCTTTGCGCGGCAAGCTGCGCGATTTTGCGCGCGATCATGGGGTCGCCGCGTGAGCGAGGCCGCGCTGCCTCCCGACAAGCGACTGCCGTCACCGGTCGTCGATCTCGCCATTGACGGTGTCTTCCGTCTGCCGCCGAGCAGGGACACGCGGCGCGAGGCGGTCCCCATCTCGACGATCCTTGCCGCGTTGCTGCTCCATGCTCTGGCGCTGACCCTGCTGCTCACCTCATGGCGCGGTCCGCAAGCGCCGATGAAGCCACTTCAAGTCCAGCTGTTGCGCGAAGCGCCGAAGCCACCGCCACCCAAAAAGGCCGAACCGGCCAAGCCGCCGCCTCCGGAGAAGCCAAAACCCAAAGGTTGAAGAGAAGCCGAAGCCACCACCGCCCCGCCCAAACCGCCAGCGATGAAGCCGCGTGAATCCGGTGCGGACCAGAAGACCGAAGCGGCAAAAAGCGAAAAGCCGAAGGAAGCACTCCCTAAACCGATGCCAATCCAGCCAAAGGCCGAAGAGCTTCCGCCGCCGCCGGAGCCGATGCCCTTGCCGCCCGAGCCGAAACCGACGCCGCCACGCGCCCGGACCAAGGAGGCGGCGCTGGGGAAGGGCAAGGCCGCACCACTCGAAGCGCTGCCGCCAGCGTTGCAGCCACAGCGTCAGACCCGGCAGCCGGTTCGCAATCTTGTGCTGCGCCTGCCGGGACCAGGTGGTGGTACCGGTGATCGCGACTATGCCGGCGATGCCTACCTCAATCGCCTTAAGGAACTTGCTCGAACGCAACCGCGTCTATCCGCCGGCAGAAGCGTTCATCGGCACCGAGAGATCGACGGCGGTGTTCGCCGTGCAGATCGAACCGGGGGGCAGCTCGTCACGATCACCTTGCTGGCGACGACGGGCGTGCCAAAACTCGATGAGGGTGCCCGCGAAATGATCACGAATAGCGAGCCCTTCCCGCATCTGCCATCGGATTACCCGCAGATGCGCACCGTGATCACGGTATTCCTGCCGATGTTCCCGGCGCGATGATCATTCCTGCTCCGCGCCCGCGGCGTTTGACTCTATTGCCGCCGCATTGTTAGCTCGCGTCATGCCGCGCACTTCGATCGGCGATTGCCAGCTCTATTACGAGCGCCACGGCGCCGGCTTCCCGGTGCTGTTCGCGAGCGGCCTCGGCGGCCATTCGAGCTTCTGGCGCGAGCAGGTGCCGGTCTTCGCGCGCTCGTTCGACGTCGTCATTCACGACATGCGTGGCGTCGGCCAGAGCGACGCGTTGCGCATGGCCTATACTGTCGAGGGCAATGCCGCTGACATGATCGCGCTGATGGATGCGCTCGCCATCGAACGCGCGCACGTTATCGGTCATGCCACCGGCAGTGCCGTCGCCCAAGTACTCGCGATCGAGCACCCCGAACGCCTCGCCAGCGTCGTGATCTCGGCTGGGTGGGCGCGGCAGGATGCTTATCTGCGACGGGTCTATACGCTCCGCCGCGATCTGCTGACGCAGCTCGGGCCGGCCGCCTACGTCCAGGCCTCGACCTTGATGACCTATCCGCCGTCGTGGATCGCGAAAAAGCACGAGGCGCTGCGCCAAATGGAATCGCAGCAGCTCGCCGGTTTCAAACCGGAAATCGTTCTGGCACGGATCGATGCGCTGCTGGCGTTCGATCGCTCCGCCGACCTCCTTCGAATAAAGACGCCGACCTTGGTGATCGCGGCCGAGGATGATTTCGTCAGTCCCTCCTATCTCTCGGAAGAGCTGGCGCGGGTCATTCCGGGAGCTGAAGCCAAATTTTTCTCTCATGGCGGCCACTCGTTCATGCAGGTCAGCCCGCGTGAATTCAACCAGGCCGTGATGCCGTTTCTGGAGCAGCACACGCCGGCAAACCGGCGCTGAAAGGCAAGCTTGGTCGATCGCGGCTCAGCCGAGCCGATGCCGAAGGGCGCCCAGTGCGGGCCCATGGCCAGAGCTCCCTTGGTCATCGAAAGGCGCTGTTCTGCTGCCGTGGGAGATCTAAGGGCTAACTGGGTGGAATTCTAAAACGGCTCAATCGACACTACGCTGGCGCTAATCGAGGACCGACGAATGGCCAAGGTCGAACTCTATACCACACAGTGGTGCGGATACTGTGCCCGCGCCCGTGCGCTGCTTACCAAGAAGGGTGTGGCCTTCACAGACATCGACGTCGATGCGGACAGCGCTAAACGGGAAGAGATGGTGCAACGCTCCGACGGCGGGCTGACGGTGCCCCAGATCTTCATCGACGGCGAGCATATCGGCGGTTCCGATGATCTCGTGGCGCTCGACCAAGCGGGCGAGCTCGACCGGAAGCTGGGGATCGCGCGATGAGCGGCCCCTTCACGGCCGCTTGCCTGCAGCTCACGTCGACACGCGAGGTCGAGCCCAACATTGCAGCCGTGCGCGATTTGGCGCGCCGTGCTCGTGACCGTGGCGCCGATCTCATCATGACGCCCGAGGTCACCGATATGCTTGAACCTCGGCGCGACGCGCTAATGGCGAAGGTAAAACTGGAGCCCGAGCACCTAATGCTGGCCGCATGCACGGACATCGCCCGTGAAACTGGCGCCTGGTTCCTGCTCGGCTCTGCGGTGGTGAAGCTGCCCGACGATCCGCGTCTTGCCAACCGCTCGTTCCTAATCGCGCCTGATGGCAGCATCGCTGCGAGGTATGACAAAATTCACATGTTCGACGTCGATCTCGAACAGGGCGAGAGCTACCGCGAGTCCAAATCGTATCGCCCAGGTCACACCGCGGTGCTGGCCGATCTGCCTTGGGGCAAGCTCGGTATGACGATCTGCTATGACCTGCGTTTTGCCGATCTCTATCGGGCGTTGGCCTTGGGCGGCGCCTCATTCCTCTCGATCCCCTCGGCCTTCACCGTGCCCACGGGACGCGCCCATTGGCATGTGCTGATACGGGCCCGTGCAATCGAAAACTTTTGCTTCGTCTTCGCTGCGGCACAAAGCGGCGAACACGCGAATGGCCGCAAGACCTACGGCCATTCGCTAATCGTCGCGCCGTGGGGCGAGATTCTGGCCGAGGCCGAGAACGGTCCCGGATTGATCACGGCCACCATCGATCCCGCCACGGTCGCGGAGGCGCGCCGCGCCGTGCCGTCGCTCGCGCATGACCGTCCCTTCACATCGCCCGCTGTGGATCCGATGGCCGCTGAATAGGATATTCTCTTCGCGCTGGGGGTGGTCGCAAATGGTGCCACCGCGAGCCGCAACCCGACCGTCCGTGCGCAAACGCATCTCCCGTTCGACGCTACACCGGCACGCTCACCGCCTCGCCTTTCACCGCAGCGATGCGCTGCATCATTGCCGGTTTCGGCTCGCGGACTTCGCCCTGCTCGAACGCGACCACCGTCAGGTGGCGCGAAAACACCTCAAACAGCTCATTCGGCTTCAACAGGAAATCGGGATTGGTCGGGCGCCCAAAATGCTCGTTGCCCCGCATAAAGGTCTCGTAAATCAACACCCCACCCGGCGCTAGCGCCGTGACCAGATCACCGAAGAGTGGGCGGTGCAGGTAGAGTGATACCACGACGCCAGCGAAGCCGTCGCCGAGGCGCCAATCGGCGCCACTCTCCAGATCGATATCGACAATCCGGCAACGTGACACGCTGCCGAAATGGCCCTTCAGTTCCGCGACCTTGCGATCTGCGGCAACCACCCTAAATCCTTGCTCCAGCAGGAGTGCGGTATGTCGCCCTTCGCCGGCCGCCAGGTCCAGCACGCTGCCGTCCCGTGCGATCAAGGGCAGAAAGCGCCGCACCCAGGCCGAGGTTGGTGCATCACGGGAATGGATGTTAACTCTAGTGGCAGGATCAGGGGATATGGCGGAGCTCATATTCTGCTATAAAAAGTATGCAAGGGATTATGATGCAATGATTTTTTTCTACCCTTCGTTGCGGCAAGGGCCACGAAATCGAGGCTTGGTTCCGCGACAACGCCGCCTACGAGCGCCAGCATGCGCGGGGCGAGATCAGCTGCCCGGAATGCGGCTCGCGCGCAGTGGAGAAGGCGCCAATGGCACCACGGCTGGCCAAGTCGCGCGGGGATGCCGCGCCCAATCTTGTGGAAGCTCCGCCGCCTGAACGGCCGCCGACGGCGGCCGAGTTCCGCCGTGCGCTGCAACAGATGCGACGCTTTGTCGAGACGAATTGCGAACATGTCGGTCCCCGCTTCGCGGAAGAGGCGCGCAAAATTCACCGAGGCGAAGCAAAACAGCGTGGCATCTACGGCGAAGCCAGCGATGCCGAGTCCGAGGCGCTAGCCGACGATGGCATCGAGGTCGCGCGCATTCCCTGGGTTCCGGGCAGCGACGCCTAAGCGATAAATTTTCAAGAGGATTGCCGAGTTGACACGATTTGCGACCATCGACCAGGTCGATGTTAGCGGAAAGCGCGTGTTGCTGCGCGCCGATCTCAATGTGCCGATGAAGAATGGCCAGGCCGAGGACAGGACACGGATCGAACGATTGGCCCCGACCGTTGCCGAGCTTGCCGACAAGGGCGCGCGGGTCGTGATCGTGTCGCATTTCGGTCGCCCCAAAGGAAAGCCCAACCCGAAGGAATTGCTGCGGCCGCTCGTACCGGCCTTGCAGGCCGTATTGGGCAGGAGGCCGGTGCACTTTGTCGAAGATTGCATTGGCGCCGCGGTCGAGCGCGCGGTGGCGGCGCTGAAGCCTGGCGAAATCCTGCTGCTCGAAAACACGCGTTTCCACAATGGCGAGGAAGCCAACGACCCCGACTTCGCTGAGGCGCTTGCCAAACTCGGCGACATTTACGTCAACGACGCATTCTCGGTGTCGCATCGCGGCCACGCCTCTACCGAGGGAATTGCACATCTTCTGCCGCCCTATGCCGGGCGCCTGATGCAGGCGGAGCTCGAGGCGCTGAACCGTGCCCTCGGTTCGCCCCAGCACCCGGTGGCGGCTATCGTCGGCGGTGCCAAAGTCTCGACCAAGCTCGATGTGTTGCATCATCTCCTCGCCAAAGTAGATGTCCTGATCATTGGTGGTGCCATGGCAAACACGTTGTTGCTGGCGCAGGGATTGGAGGTCGGCACATCGCTCGCCGAGCGTGACATGGTCGGGACCGCACGCGATTTTCTCGCTCTTGCCGGCAAAGAACGCGCAACGCTGATTCTGCCGGTGGATGTCGTCGTGGCGCGCGCGCTCGAGCCAGATGCACCGACCCGGACGGTGGCGATCGACCAGGTGCCAGCGAAAGAGATGATTCTCGACATCGGCGCCAAGACCGTCGCGGTGATCGAAGCGCGGCTGGGACAATGCCGTACGCTGGTGTGGAACGGACCGGTCGGCGCGTTCGAGACCAAGCCCTTCGATCGCGGCACCGTCGAGTTGGCGCAGGCGGTGGCACGCCTCACCAGAGCCGGTGGGCTCGTGAGCATTGCTGGCGGAGGCGACACGGTAGCCGCCTTGGCGGCGGCCGGTGCAACCGGCGCCTTGACCTATGTCTCGGCGGCGGGCGGTGCCTTTCTTGAATGGCTCGAAGGTCGAACCCTGCCCGGGATTGCCGCACTCGAACGGCCTTAGGGGCGATCTCACGCGTTCAGCCTTTGTGGGGCGGCAGGCGCGATTGTGCCGCCGGGCGAAGCGGTGTCCAAGGCAGAGTCTTCAAGAACCAAGATAGCAGCACCGGTCTTGTCCCCGGCGGCAGGGCGGTTTATCCATCAGCGATGGCCGAGACCGGCAAAATCGGCGCCCCACAGGGGCCGATCCATCGCGCGATTCCGGAAGGCGACAATCGCGAGCGGCTATTGTGCCGCGACTGCGGCTTCGTCCACTATCAAAATCCGAAGATCGTAGTGGGTGCCATTGTCACCTGGCGTGAGGAGTTCCTTCTGTGCCGCCGCGCCATCGAACCGCGGCGCGGCTATCTGGACGATGCCGGCGGGCTATCTCGAATTGAATGAGGGAGCGAGCGCCGGTGCGATGCGGGAGGCCTGGGAGGAGGCGCGGGCGCGCATCGCAGTCGACAGTCTGCTTGCGATTTACGATGTGCCGCGCCTGAGCCAAATCCAACTCATCTACCGCGCCCATCTCGATGCGCCCGAATTCGCGCCGGGCGAGGAAAGCCTCGAGGTAAGGCTCTACCGCTGGGATGAGATTCCGTGGACGGAGCTGGCTTTTCCGTCAGTGCATTGGGGCCTGAAGCATCATCGTGAGTTCGCTGCCGCCGGCGATTTCGCCGTCCGCAGCCAGACTTTTTGACGATGACGGACGCGGTTTCGGCCGTCATTAGCATTGGCTTTCATGGCATTGCGTTTGCGATGGTGCTCTATCTGATCTCGGTCGGGCTCAGCGTCACCATGGGGTTGATGGGCTTCGTCAACCTGGCGCATGGCGTATTCGCCGCGGCGGGCGGCTATGTCATGACCACGCTGTTCAATGACGAAGGCGTGCCGTTTCCGCTGGCGGTGGCCATCGCCGCAATATTCGTCGGCAGCGTCAGCATCGTGCTCGAGCGGCTGCTCTATCGCCGCTTCTACGGCGGCGATGAACTCGACCAGGTGCTGCTCACGATCGCGATCGTCTTCATCGCGGTCGCGGGCGCGAAATATATCTGGGGCTCCGAGCAAGCACCGATGCATCCGCCGAATCTATCTCGCCGGCCAAATCGAGCTGGGTGGCCGCGACTTTCCGGCGTATCGCACCTTTATCATCGGCGCCGGTGGCGTACTGGTGACTTTGTTGTGGCTTGGCCTCGATCGCACCCGCCTCGGTGCCAAGATCCGCGCCGCGGTCGACAACCGGCGCATGGCACAATCGGTCGGCATCAATACATCGGGCTTATTCTCTTTCACGTTCGCGCTCGGGACCGGATTGGCAGCTCTCGGCGGCGCCCTCGGGGCTGAGATACTGCCGGTGTTTCCCGGCTATCCGCTCGACAATCTCATCTTTTTTCTGATCGTGGTCGCGGTCGGAGGGCTCGGCACCATCCGTGGCCCGTTCTTCGCAGCATTGCTGCTCGGCGTTGCCGACACTGCCTTCAAGTATCTGCTGCCGGAGTTCGGCTCGTTTTTTATCTATGCGCTGACGCTGGTGATCTTGCTAGTGCGGCCTAAGGGCCTGTTTGGCCAGATCGGCCGCGCGTGAGCGACACGCCGCTCCCATCGGTCGCCAGCACGCCGCTGCGCGATCAGCCTCTGCCCGAGGCGGTCCGTCGGCTCGCGCGCCGTCATCACCCGCGCGTTTACGAAGCGCTGCCATGGCTGCTCGCGATCGCCGGGTTTTTCGCTTTTCCCGATTACCGGCAACTCGGTGCCCAGGTCTTCATCGTAGTTCTGTTCGCGCTCGCGACCGATCTGATATTGGGCTACGCCGGTGTCATCACGTTGGGCCAGGCGGCGTTCTTCGGCTCCGGCGCTTACGTCTGCGGCATCCTGTCGGCACGTGGTTGGAGCGAACCCCTGAGTCTGCTGGTCGCCGCCGCCGCCGCCGCGGCGCTCGTCGGCTTGCTCTCGGGCTTCGTGGTGCTGCGGACCACTGGCCTCACACAGTTGATGTTGACACTGATCGTTGCCGTGATGCTCGGCGAAGCCGCTAACAAAGCGACCGGGTTAACCGGTGGCGCCAACGGTCTCCAAGGCATGGAGATCGCACCGATCTTCGGCGTGTTCGAACTCGATCTCTACGGCAACACGGCTTACTGCTATTGTCTCGCGCTGCTGTTTCTTGGTTGGCTCGCAGTACGAACCTTGATCTATTCCCCGTTCGGCCGCTCGCTGACCGGCATCCGCGAGAGCGACGCGCGCATGCGCGCGATCGGCTCGCCGGTGTTCCGTCGCCGCCTAACCGCCTACGTCATCTCCGCGAGTTTGTGCGGTTTGGCCGGGGCGCTGCTCGCGGAGACGACGCAGCTCGTGGCGCTCGACGCTTTGAGCTTCGAGCGCTCCGGGGATGTGGTAATCATGCTTATCATCGGTGGCGTCGGCCGGCTCTATGGCGCCTTTCTTGGCGTCCCGATCTACATGATCCTGCAGGACCGCTTCGCTCAGGCGGACCCCGCCTACTGGTATTTCTGGATCGGCATGTTCCTGTTGCTGATCGTGCTCTTCGCGCGCGGCGGCATAATCGGCCTGTTCGAGCGTGGCGCACGTCTGATGCGTCCTCACTTAGGATACGTCTCCGCCCCAGGGAGCGAAGACAACAGGTGAGAGAAATCTTGGTCACGGAACGCTCCCAGCCGAACGATGTGGCGAAACAGGGTTTCGCACTAGAAACCCGCGGACTTGAGCGTTCCTTTGGCGCGTTGACGGTGACCCGCAACCTCGATTTCCGGCTCGAGCCTGGCGCACGACATGCGCTAATCGGACCCAACGGGGCGGGCAAGACCACCTTTGTCAACCTCGTTACCGGCGCGTTGAAGCCCAGCGCAGGGCAAATCTTGCTGGGTGGCAGCGACGTCACGGGGTTGGCACAGGAGCAGCGCGTCAAGCGCGGTCTCGCCCGCACCTTCCAGATCAACACGTTGTATCGGGGCTTGAGCGTCCTCGAAAATGTCTGCCTCGCGATCGGCGAGCGGCTGGGCACGGGTGGTCGCTTATTCCGACCTGCCGGCTTGCATCGCGAAGTGCTGCTTTCCGCCTATGCGCTCCTCGAGCGCTTACGCCTCGCCGACGACGCGAGCCGGTTGGTACGCGAACTGCCTTACGGGCGCCAGCGTCTCCTGGAGATCGCGGTGGCGCTCGGGCTCGAGCCAAAGGTATTGCTACTGGATGAACCCGCGGCCGGCGTGCCCTCTGGCGAGAGCGGCGTCATCATCGATGTTATCGAAAGCCTACCCGCAGAATTGGCATTGCTCATTATCGAGCACGACATGGATCTGGTGTTCCGTTTGGCCAGGCGTGTAACAGTATTGGTGCAGGGTTCGATACTGGTTGAGGGCACCCCGCGAGAGATTGCGGCCGATCCACGCGTGCGTAATGTCTATCTCGGCGAACGCGATCACCGATGAGCGCCGGCCTCATCCTCCAAAATGTCCGTGCTGGATTTGGCGAGACGGTGGTGCTCGAGGGCGTTTCGATGACCTTGGCTCCCAGAGGGACGCTGGCGCTTCTCGGCCGCAATGGCGTCGGCAAGTCGACGTTGCTCGGCACCGTAATGGGCCACACGACGTTGCACAGCGGCACGATCAGCTTTGCCGGCCGCGACATCTCCCGCTCGGCGCCATATCGCCGCAACCGGCTCGGCCTTGGGTGGGTGCCACAGGAGCGTGAGATATTCCGGTCGCTGACGGTCGCTGAAAATCTCGATGTCGCACGTCCGATCGGCGGCACCCGGCGGTGGACCGCGGCGCGAGTCTATGAACTGTTCCCGCGCCTCGCCGAGCGGCGTAGTCATTTCGGCAGTCAGCTGTCCGGAGGAGAGCAACAAATGCTGTCGATCGGGCGGGCGTTGATGAGCGACCCCCAGATGGTGTTGATGGACGAGCCGCTCGAAGGCCTGGCGCCGGTGGTTGTCGACGCGGTGCTGGCTGGCATCGAGACACTGCGCCGCGACGACGAGGTCGCGATTCTTTTGGTTGAACAACACGCCAAGCTCGCACTCGGCGTCTGTGCGAAGGCAATGGTGCTGGACCGCGGCCGCGTCGTCTATGACGGCGATAGCGCGCCGTTGCTGGCGGAGCCCGATAGAACTCTCGACACTGATGGGCATCGACATTCGACAGGTCAATCATTGAGCCCCGCGACCGGCGGCCCCGATCTCGCCAGCCACTTCTCGATCAATCAACAGTTTTGCGCCACGCGCTATGTCGGAACTTTTGAGGCATGGTCTCCCAGAGCATCAGGTTGAGCCGGACGACCGTTGATTTTGCATTTTGGCAGCCAAGACCGACGTGCAGGAACGGACAGATTTCAGCACCCTCTTTGCACCAAGAGAATCCTACTCTAGATACACCGTCCGCCATCGACCTCGAAAGCGACGCCAGTGATGAAGTCGGCTTCGTCAGATGCGAGATAGAGCGCAGCGTTGGCGACGTCGCGCGGTTGCGCAAAGCGGCCAAGCGGAATCGAGGACAAGAACTTGGCGCGGATTTCGGGCGTGTCACCGCCCATGAAGGTCGGCAGTAACGGCGTCTCGCCGGCGACCGGGCAAAGCGCGTTGACTCGGATCTTGTCGGCCGCCAGCTCGTGCGCCATCGACTTCGTTGCCATTACGACGGCACCCTTCGAGGCACAGTACCAGACGAGGCCACCGCGCGCGCGGAGGCCCGCGGTCGAGGCGGTGTTGAGGATGACGCCGCCGCCTTGTCGCCGCATCACCGGTACCATGTGCAGCGCGGAGAGGTAGAGCGATTTGACGTTGACCGCGAACACCCGGTCGAACACCTGCTCCGGCACCTCGAGCATCGGCCCGTTCTTGTGCGTGGTGCCGGCATTGTTGACCATGATATCGATCCGGCCGAAGCGGTTGAGTGTGGCCTGTGCGAGGGCCGCCATGGCGGTGTTCACGGAGACATCGCCATGGACATAAAATGCGGTGCCCTGGCCTTGTGCGCGCTCGATCTCACCAGCGATGCGTTCACCGTTGGCGTCATTAATGTCGTTGATAACGAGCTTTGCGCCTTCTTCGGCGAACCGGTTGGCAATGGCCGCCCCGAAACCCGAGCCGCCGCCGGTGACGATTGCCACTTTGTTTTCGAGTCTCATGGGTTCCTCCGTTTCCTCGTCTGTCTATCACGTCAACGGCAATTCCGATCAAGCGACATCACCCTGACGAGCCGCATCATGATGTAATCCTGGCGGGAGACGCTATAAATCCGCATCCAGTCGGCGGTGCCATTTGGTATATCGAGACGCATCTTGGCAGCGAGCTTTCGCTGGCCGAGATTGCAAATTTTGTAAAGGTGTCGCGCTTTCATTTGTTGCGAGCATTTGGCGCTGCGACCGGCCTCTCCGTCATGTCTTATGTACGCGCGCGCCGCCTAACCGAGGCCGCGCGGCAGCTGGCGTGCGGCGCCGCCGACATCCTCGGTGTCGCCATCGGGGCTGGCTACGCCTCCCACGAGGCCTTCACCCGCGCGTTCCGCGAGCAATTCGGGCAGACGCCAGATGCCGTGCGTGCGCAAGGGCATACCAGCAACATCAAACTCGTGGAGGCGTTCGGCATGAGTGAAAACTTCGTTGCCCTCGAGCAACCGCGCTTTGAGGATGGCCGCGTCATTTTGGTGGCGGGGCTGGGCGAGCGTTACACCTTCGATACGAATCAGGGCATTCCGTTCCTGTGGCAACGTTTCGTGCCCTATATCGGAAATATCGAGGGGCAGGTCGGATTCGCTACTTACGGCGTCTGCTACAACATGGACGGCAACGGCAGCTTCGAATACATCGCGGGCGTCGAGGTCAGGGATTTCAGCGAGCTGCCGCCTGAGTTCCGGCGCATCCGCATCCCCCAACAACGCTACGCCGTGTTCCGCCACCGCGATCATATCTCGACCATACGCTCGACGGTCTACACCATCTGGAACAAATGGCTGCCGCAGTCTGGCGACACGCTCGCAAACTCGCCTGATTACGAACTTTACGGCGAAGACTTCAACGGGCTAACCGGGACGGGACGGATCGAAATCTGGTTACCGATCAAGAGCTGATCCGGTTCTGCCGTTGATCGGGCGACCGCGAAGGAGTCGCCAGGGCGTCGAGTGAGCGTCTTGTATCGCTTCGCGCAGCGCGCGACAATTCGTCAAAGTTGTGAACAAGGGAACCCCAGCCATGGTCGATGACAATCTGATCCCGGTGCCGAGCAATGCCGCGCAAGGTGCCTGGATCGGCAAAGCCAAATACGAAGCAATGTACGAGCAATCCCTTGCCGAACCTGACAAGTTCTGGGGCGAACAGGGCCGGCAACTCCATTGGATCAAGCCGTACACCAAGGTGAAGAACACCCGCTTCGAAGGCGATATCAGCATCAAATGGTTCGAGGATGGCACGCTCAATGCCGCTTACAATTGCGTTGATCGTCATCTTCCATTGCGCGCCGACCAGACCGCGATCCTGTGGGAGGGTGATGACCCCAAGGATTCAAAACATGTCTCCTACGCCGAGCTTCACCAGAATGTCTGCCGTCTAGCCAACGTGCTGAAGGCGCAAGGCGTCAAGAAAGGCGACCGCGTCACCATCTACCTGCCGATGATTCCGGAGACGGCGTACGCGATGCTTGCCTGTGCGCGCATCGGCGCGATTCATTCCGTCATCTTCGCCGGCTTCTCGCCTGAGAGCATCGCTGGCCGCATCAAGGATTGCGGCTCGACCATCGTCCTCACGGCCGACGAAGGGGTTCGGGGTGGGCGGAAGATTCCCTTGAAGTCCAATGTCGACGAAGCGCTACAGCAATGCCGAGAAGTGACGCGGGTGTTGGTGGTGAAGCGCACCGACGCAAAAGTCGACTGGGTGGCAGGACGCGATCTCTGGTGGGACGACGAGATGGCGAAGGCCAGCAATGATTGCCCGCCCACCGAGATGAGCGCGGAGGACCCGCTCTTCATCCTCTATACCTCGGGCTCGACGGGAATGCCGAAAGGCGTGCTACATACAACCGGCGGCTATCTGGTCTTTGTGTCGATGACGCACCAATACGTCTTCGACTATCACGACGGCGACATCTATATGTGCACGGCCGATGTCGGCTGGGTGACCGGACACAGCTACATCGTCTACGGCCCACTGGCCAATGGTGCCACCACGGTGATGTTCGAGGGTGTTCCCAACTACCCGGACAGCTCGCGCTTTTGGCAGGTGGTCGACAAACACAAGATCAACATTTTCTATACCGCCCCGACCGCGATCCGCGCGTTGATGCGGGAAGGCGAGGGGCCGGTGAAGAAGGCCTCGCGCAAATCGCTGCGCCTCTTAGGCACCGTCGGCGAACCGATCAACCCAGAGGCGTGGCTGTGGTATCACCGCGTGGTCGGCGAGAGCCGCGTGCCGATTGTCGATACCTGGTGGCAGACGGAGACCGGCGGCATCCTCATCACGCCGCTCCCTGGCGCGACGCCCCTCAAGCCGGGGTCGGCGACGTGGCCGTTCTTCGGTGTGAAGCCGGAGATCGTGGACGCCGCCGGGAATGTGCTCGACGGATCTGCCGAGGGCAATCTCGTCATCGCCGATTCCTGGCCCGGACAGATGCGCACGGTGTTCGGCGACCACAAACGTTTCGTCGAGACGTATTTCTCCGCCTTCAAGGGCAAGTATTTCACTGGCGACGGCGCGCGCCGCGACCAGGACGGCTACTATTGGATCACGGGCCGCGTCGACGATGTCATTAATGTATCCGGTCACCGAATTGGCACGGCCGAGATCGAAAGCGCACTCGTCGCCGATCCCAAAGTCGCCGAGGCCGCGGTAGTCGGCTATCCGCATGACATCAAGGGGCAGGGAATCTACGCCTATGTCACGCTCAAGATCGGCATTGAACCGAGCGAAGAACTGCGCAACGAATTGGTGCAGACAGTACGAAAAGAGATCGGACCGATCGCGCTACCGGATCTGATCCAGTGGGCGCCAGGCCTGCCCAAAACGCGCTCCGGCAAGATCATGCGCCGCATTCTCCGAAAGATTGCTGCTAACGAGCACGACCAGCTCGGTGACACGACCACGCTGGCCGACCCCGCGGTGGTGCAGGACCTGGTCGATAATCGCAAAAATCGATGACAGGAAACTGGGCCTGAGGCGAGGTACCCTCCACAATTGCAGCGGGTCCCTGGCTCGCGCCAACGCTGGGTCACGCGAAAGAATTCGCCCACATCAATATCATCGCGCCCTCATGAATCAGCTCGCGAGCCGCATCACCACGGGAACATGGTCGGAGGCTAGCTCCCAGCCACGCGCCTCGCGATGCACGGTCGCGGCGAGAAGCCGTTCCCGGAGTGGCGGCGTGATCCAGATATGATCGAGGCGGCGGCCGCGATCCGACTTCGCCCAATCGATGTTCCGGTAGCTCCACCAAGTGTAGAGCTTCTCGCTGGCCGGCACGAAATGGCGTACCGCGTCGATGAAGCGCGATGCCTTTTGCAGCGCCTTCAACTTTTCGACTTCAACGGGCGTGTGACTCACCACTTTCAGCAATTGCTTGTGCGACCAAACGTCGTTCTGCAGCGGTGCGATGTTAAGGTCGCCGACAAGCACCATGGGTCTCGAAGGGCGGCGCTCGTTTGCAAACCATGCGCCGATCTCATCGAGGAATTGGAGTTTGTGCTTGAACTTCGGGTTTACGTCCGGGTCGGGAATGTCACCGCCCGCCGGAACGTAAACGTCGTGCAGCTCAATGCCGTTTGCCAGCGTCACGTGGCCATGCCGACAATCGGCGCGTTCGCACCAGCTCTGCGTGCCATGATCATCGAATGGAATCCGCGATATCACGGCGACGCCGTTATAGGCCTTCATCCCGTGCACGAGCTGATGCTCGTAGCCAAGCGCCGCGAATGCGTCGTGGGGAAAAAGCTCATCCGGCGTTTTGGTCTCCTGCAGGCACAGAATGTCGGGGTCCGCCTCGAGTAGAAAGCGCTTAACGACATCGACGCGCAGCCGTACCGAGTTGATATTCCAAGTCGCAATAGTAATTGCCATGGCGAGCACACTATCGACGGGGGCGGATTCGGGTCAATCATGTGTCTGGATCGTGCCAAAGGCGGCATAATCGCGGCGCCTGGCGCCTCACTGGTTCCATATTCCGTTGGTTGAATCGCCTTAGGGACAACTACATGAGAGGTGTAGAAATGAAGGCGAAATGGGTCTTCGGCTCGCTGGTCCTGGTGAGCGGGATCGCCATGGCACTCCCAGGTTTCGCGCAAGACCGGGAGTACCCGAACGGCGCTCGTGCCGGCAGTTATGGGATGGACGTTGCGCCAGGCGGCGGAGCCTATAGCCGCAGCGACGTTGCAGCAGAGCCCTCCGACCGGATGAGTCACCCGGTTGTTGGCGAACGCCGGGCGCCGAGCGACTTCGCGCGCGGTTCTTTAGCGGATGTCGATCAGGCGGAAGAGGGCGAAACGGCGCGGCTCAATCTCCAGCAGCTGAACGGGCAGACCGCGACACTGCCAAACAACGAATAGCGGGATCGTGCCGAACCACCCGAGGGCCGGGCCGCTTGGCCCGGCCCTCGGTTTGGACGGAAGCCTTGAGCCACGCGATTCCCCTTGACTTTCGCCTGGCAAGGACGCGCCATCATCGGCTGATGAACCCCCCCGGGGGTGAACGTTGGTGGAGCAAGGTCATGGGTTTTGGCAGTATGTGGCATTGGCTGATCGTCCTCGCGGTAATCGCGCTGCTTTTCGGCGGTCGCGGGAAGCTGTCGGGCGTTATGGGGGACTTCGCCAAGGGTATTAAGGCGTTCAAGTCCGGCATGAAAGACGATGAGACCGCCGATGCTGGCAAGCCGCAGGTTACAAGCCAAACCAGTAACGCGCCGTCGAGCGGCGTTGGCAGCGAGACCGTCCAAAAAAGCGGCTAGCCAGCGGTTCGATTACTTGGCGCCGGCTCAAGCGGGCGGGTAATGAACCCCCACAACGACAACAGAGTGGCGGGGCACTTTCCATGAGCAAAGAGCGTTTCCAGCTACCGTCGGCAGACGCCATGACGCCGGAGCAAAAGCGGATGGCCGACGCCATCATTGCCGGCCCGCGTGGCTCGCTTCGCGGTCCGTTTCCGGTACTGATCCACAGTCCGGTCATGGGCGACCTGGCGCAGCGCCTCGGCGCCTATGTCAGGTTCGATAGTGTTCTGCCACAGCCGCTGCGCGAACTCGCGATCCTGTGCACCGCACGGTTCTGGACGGCGCAATATGAATGGTACGCCCATCGCGAATTGGGCCTGAAGGCGGGTCTGGCCCCGGCCATCATCGATGCCATCGCCCAAGGTAAGCGCCCGGCGAGTCTCAGTCGTGAGGAGCTCGCCATCTACGACTTTGTCAGCGAATTGCTGACCGCGAGGAAAGTCAGCGATACCGCCTTTGCGGCTGTGAGAGAGGCGTTCGGCCTGCAGGGCATCGTCGATTTGATCGGAACGATAGGCTACTATTCGCTGGTGGCGATGACACTGAACGTCAATCAAACAGCGGTCCCACCCGACGCCGTGCCGTTGGCGCCACTTGAGGAACATTGAAGCGACGGTCCCTCGTTCTTCATCGTAGATCTCGCGTCCGTGACCCACTTTCCGGGGGTGGTGGCGGGGTCTCCGCCAATTCGGGTTTTATCGGGCGCACTGACCTCTTTCGCGGAAGTTGACGTCGCCATGCAGTATCCGGCCAGCATGGGGCGACAAGCTTCTTCGGCAGCCACCGAAATGGTAGAGGCAACCAGCTCGCGACCTATGTTTACACAACATCGTTTGCGTGCGTGCGGGCCAACGCTATGATGAATGGTTGTCCTACGGCAGAAACCCAGGCCGCCCTGGAGATTCAAGCCGACCCTTCCAAGCCCATCACGCACGATAGGAAAAACATGTCGGTTCGTTTTGAAGGCACCGAGACCTATGTGGCGACGGCGGATTTGAACGTTGCGGTTAATGCCGCAATCGCGCTGGAACGGCCTTTGCTGGTGAAGGGCGAGCCTGGCACAGGTAAGACCAT
This sequence comes from uncultured Alphaproteobacteria bacterium, assembly GCA_963804725.1. GTDB lineage: Bacteria > Pseudomonadota > Alphaproteobacteria > ATCC43930 > CGMCC-115725 > JAATGI01. The sequence goes on from CAWDRN010000001.1 coordinate 2,399,918, forward strand.
CCTGGCCGAAGAAATAGCCAAAGCACTGAGCAAGGAATTGATCGCGTGGCACATCAAATCGACCACCAAAGCCCAGCAAGGGTTGTACGAATATGATGCCGTGGCGCGATTGCGCGATTCCCAGCTCGGCGACGCGAAGGTCCATGACATCGCGAATTACATAAAGCGCGGCAAACTCTGGGATGCATTCACGACTTCAGAGCGGCCGGTTCTGCTCATCGACGAGATCGACAAGGCCGATATCGAGTTCCCCAACGATCTGCTGCTGGAACTCGACCGAATGGAGTTCTACGTCTACGAGACCAAAGAGCGGGTTGTGGCGCGTCACCGACCGATCGTGGTTATTACCTCGAACAACGAGAAGGAACTGCCCGACGCCTTTCTTCGCCGCTGTTTCTTCCACTACATTCGCTTCCCGGATCGCGAAACCATGACGCAGATCGTCCAAGTGCACTTTCCCGACATTCAGAGAAACCTGGTCCGTGAGGCGTTGAACGCGTTTTACGAATTGCGCAGTGTGCCGGGCCTGAAAAAAAAGCCCTCAACCTCCGAGCTCCTTGACTGGCTGAAGCTGCTCATGGTGGAGGATCTTCCGCCCGAAGCACTGCGGTCGCGCGAGCCCGGCAAACTGATCCCGCCGCTTTACGGCGCGCTGTTAAAAAGCGAGCAGGACGTCCATCTGCTGGAGCGGCTCGCCTTCCTCAATCGCCGCGAGCGAGGGTAATCGTGCTCCCGCAGATGCAGGCAATTCCTTTAGTTCCCGTGAATAGCGGGAAACGAGGCGGGCGCCGTCAAAATCATCGATACCCACCATCATTTGCGGTGGAGTAACGCGTGTTTGCCAATTTTTTTCTCGAACTGCGGCAAGCCAAGGTGCCGGTAAGCCTTCGCGAATACTTGACGCTGCTAGAGGCGATGGACAAGCGCGTGGCCGATTGCAATGTCGAGGAATTCTACTACTTGTCGCGTGCCATTTTGGTAAAGGACGAGCGCAATCTCGACAAGTTCGATCGCGTCTTTGGTCACGTATTCAAAGGATCAGAGATGCCGCCGGATGCGATCGAGGCCGGACCGGAAGATTGGCTAAAGGCATTGATGGAAAAGCTCCTAACGGAGGAAGAAAAGAAAGCCATACGGGCGCTCGGTGGCATCGACAAACTGATGGAACTGTTGAAACAGCGCCTCGCGGAGCAGAAAGGCCGGCATGAGGGCGGCAATAAATGGATTGGCACGGGTGGCACTTCGCCCTTCGGCAATCACGGCTACAATCCCGAAGGTATGCGCCTTGGCGAGCAGCGGAACGAACAGGAGGGCAGCCGGCAGGGACACGGCACGGCGGTCAAAGTCTGGGAGAGGCGTGAGTTCCAAAATCTAGACGATCGGGTCGAGCTCGGGACGCGCAACATGAAGGTGGCATTGCGCCGACTTCGCCGCTTCGCGCGCGAGGGCGCTGCTGACGAACTCGACCTCGATGACACGATCCGCTCTACGGCGAAGAATGCGGGTTGGCTCGATCTGAAGCTGGTGCCGGAGCGGCACAACGCAGTCAAAGTCCTGTTGCTTCTTGATATCGGCGGCTCGATGAGCGGCCATGTTCGCACTTGCCAGGAACTATTCTCAGCGGCGCGCGCGGAGTTCAAGCACCTTGAAAGCTTCTATTTCCATAATTGTCCCTACGAATCGCTATGGCGCGACGCGCACCGTCGGCATGTCGATAAGACTCCGACCCTCGAGGTAATGCATACCTACAATTCAAGCTACAAGCTGATCTTTGTTGGCGATGCCAGCATGGGGCCTTATGAAATTACACAGCCCGGGGGTTCAGTCGAGCATTGGAACGAAGAGGCGGGCGATATCTGGCTGCATCGTCTCACGACGACCTACCCGAAGGCTACCTGGCTCAATCCGGTACCTGAGCAGTTTTGGGACGGCATGAGCTCGATCGAACTAGTGCGCGATAAGATGGAAGGCCGGATGTATCCGCTGACGCTCGACGGACTTGATCGCGCAATGCGGGATTTGTCTAGGTGACAACTCCAACTGACATTCAGTGCCAGAGCAGCTTCGAGGCGATGGTGGCGCCCTCGGCCAGGCATTTCAGCTTCGCCCACATGACGGAACGGTGCACGCGGCCCGCGAGCGGGCTTTGGGAGAATCCGCAATCTGTGCCGGCCATGACGTTGTCGCGACCAACGATATCGGCGTAACGCAGCAACCGCTCGGCCACGAGGTCGGGATGCTCGACCACGTTGGTCGAATGCGCAATGAGTTCCGGCATCAGCACCTTGCCTGCGGGTAGATTCACATCCTTCCACACCTTCCATTCGTGCTCGTGGCGCGGATTGGCGGCCTCGAAACTATAGGCGCCGACATCGACCCTTAGCACGAGATCGACGATGTCCTTGATTGGCACATCGAACATATGTGGTCCGTTCCAGCTACCCCAGCAGATGTGGTAGCGCGTGCGGTCTTTCGGCAGCCCCCGCAGTGCATGGTTGAGCGCATCGATGCGCAGGCTCGCCCAGTTGCGGTAGTCCGCCAGTGTCATCGGTGGCACCATCTTTTCGTACTGGTACGGGATGAACGCGTCATCCACCTGCAGGTCGAGCCCGGCCTCGATGATGGCGCGATACTCGGTCCCGAGCGCGTCGGCGAGGCTGAATAAAAACGCCTCCTCATCGCGGTAGTATTCGTTTTTCGCATTGGGCAGCGCACTCGCCGGCGCCACCACCGGCAGGAATCCGGTCACACCCTTCACCTTGGCTAGGCCCGCTTTGAGATTGGCGATGTCCCGCTGCAATTCGGTCATTCCGGTATAGATTATTGCGCCAGTAACAACCACCCGTCCCGCGGCGCGCGCATTGGCGAGAACGCGAGCGTCGTATTCGCCATAAAACTCGGGAAATGCCACGCGATCATGGCCGCCGATAACGGCGATCGTCGGGTCCTTCGCCTCTTCCGCCGTATAGGGTCGCCAGGTGAGGCCAGAGAGGCGTCGGTGAACATAAAAGGCCCAGTTGACTGATTTGCCGTACTCGCCGTCGCTTACGACGTCGATGCCCGCTTCCGCCTGAAGCCGGACCACCTCGGCGACCGAGTCGGTGAGGCTTTTTTCAAAAGCTGCCTCCTCATAGGGCTCTTTGCTGCGGATTTTTTCCAGATACGGAATCATGGCCGGGGGTCGCATTTGCCGCCAAGGCCGCCGACGTGGTCGGCCTCTATGTCGATCCGCCGGCGACGGCCATTGTCCTTTGCGTTGACGAGAAGCCCTCGAATTTAAGCGTTGGAACGGGCGCAAGGCTATCTGAAGCTGCCCAACGGACGAGCCTTGATAGGTCAAAGCCACGATTACACCCGCCACGGCACGACGACCCTGTTCGCGGCGCTGGAAGTTGCCACTGGAAAGGTCATCGCCGCACATTCAAAGCGGCGCAGGCGCATCGAGTTCATCGGCTTCCTGAACAGCGTTGTTGCCGCCTTTCCAGACCGCGAGCTTCACGTGGTTCTCGACAACCTCAACACCCACAAGAAGAACGAGCGCTGGCTCAAGAAGCATCCCAACGTGCATTTCCATTTCACCCCGACGCGCTCATCATGGCTCAATCAGGTCGAGACATGGTTTTCCATTCTGCAAGGCCAGTCGCTGAGCGGGGCTTCCTTCACCACCATCAAGCAATTGCAGGAGCACATCGATGCCTTCATCGCCGCGTACAACCAGGACGCAAAGCCCTTCGCATGGAAAAAGAAACGGGTCTATCAACGCCGCTTCAAAGGCCGACGTGTCACAAAGCTTTGATTCCGAGTACTAGGCTGCCGACATGGCTTACGACGACGCGACGATTCGCCCGCAGCATATTTCGCCTCTCGTTTCACACATGATTTTCGAAATTGTCCATGGATACCTGTTTTCTTCTTTGGTCAAGCATTTGAGACAAGTTCCGGTTGCGTTCAAAAATTCTCGGATGGCAGACGCACTTGCGTCTGGGTTCTAAAAATTCACAGTTTCAACTTGACCGCTTCGGTGCACACGACGTGGAACAGCGGCTGCAACAGACCCAGACTTCGGAAGCTACTCAAGCATTCTATTGCAATCAGCCGGGCGGCTGATAATGGAGGCGATTTCCAACAGGCTTCGAAGGCGGTTTTCACAAGCGGTATGAAACGGGACGGAATGGCGAACATTAGCCGGCGGCAGACAAAAGTAGGATGCGGGGTTCGCATCGCTGCGCAGCAATCGGCCGTGCCTGGGCCGGCCTTTGTTGCCAGGCGCGGGCGGGAGCTGTCATGACGATTGATCCATTCACTCAGCACGCGGAGGAAACCGGGCCGACCCTGCGTCGGACGTTGGGCCCTTGGAACCTCATCGCCCTCGGCATCGGCGCCATCATCGGTGCCGGGCTCTTCTCACTGACCGGCAGCGCCGCAGCCGAGAATGCAGGTCCGGCGGTGGTGTTGTCCTTCGTGGTGGCGGCGATCGGCTGCGCCTTCGCTGGCATGTGCTACAGCGAGTTCGCGGCGCTCCTCCCGATGGCAGGAAGCGCCCATACCTATGCTCGTGTCACTTTGGGCGAGTTCATTGCCTGGATCATCGGCTGGGACCTGGTGCTCGAATACGCGGTCGGCGCCGCCACCGTGTCGGTGAGCTGGTCCAGCTATTTGGGCTCCTTGCTCAAGGATTTTGGGCTCGCCCTCCCCGCCTCGTTCGTGCACGGGCCGTTCGCCCCGGTCCATGGCCTGATTAATGTGCCGGCGATGATCATCGTCGCGGTGCTGTCACTGCTCTTGATGCGCGGTATGCGGGAGTCGGCGGCTGTCAATGCGCTCATCGTCGTTTGTCAAGGTGACGATTATCGTCGTGTTCATCGCGGTCGGAGCGTTCTTCATCCACGCCGACAACTACAGGCCATTCATCCCGCCTAACGCCGGCACTTTCGGCGAATCCGGGTGGAGCGGGATCATGCGCCGTGCAGCGTCATCTTCTTCGCCTATATCGGCTTCGACGCGGTCTCGACCGCGGCGCAGGAGACGCATGAGCCGCAGCGTACCATGCCGATCGGTATCATTGGGTCGCTTGTGATCTGCACCATCCTCTATGTCGCCTTCGCCGTGGTCCTTACCGGCATGGTGAATTACCGGGCCATGCACGGCGACGCGGCGCCGGTCGCAACTGCGATCGACCTGACGCCCTTTTCCTGGCTCAAGGTGATGATCAAGCTCGGCATCATTTGCGGCTTCACTTCAGTGATCCTGGTAATGCTGCTGGGGCAATCGCGCGTGTTCTTCGCCATGGCGCGGGATGGGCTCCTGCCGCCGCTCTTCGCTAAGGTGCACCCAAAATGGCGCACGCCGTTGCGCTCGAACCTCGTGTTCCTGGTATTCGTAAGCGCCTTCGCCGGGTTCGTGCCAATCGCAAGCCTAGGTCACATGACGAGCATCGGCACGCTCTTGGCCTTCGTGCTCGTCTGCATCGGGATCATCGTCCTGCGGCGGACACGGCCCGACTTGCCGCGGCCCTACCGCACCCCCTTGGTCCCGTTTGTCCCCGCCACCGGCATCCTCGTCTGCCTCGCGATGATCTATTCGCTTGACATCGCGACCTGGTACCGGCTCGTCGGCTGGCTTGCGTTGGGGCTCATCATCTATTTCGGCTATAGCCGTGCGCACGCGCGGGCCGCGCGTGTCACAGCAAGCCCAGGTCTAGAGACGCGCGGCGCGTGAATTGGTAGATCCGCCGACAACGAAACTGGCCCCGGGGTTACCTATCCGACTACGGGCTACGTGGAACCGCCTTGACGCTCGCTCGAGCTCAAAATCCGATCAGAGCGGGCGAGCGGGCGTCCGGCTCAATTGAGTAAGCGCCGGTCGCGTACAAGCAGCAGGCACCGCGCCGTCAGCTTGATGCTCACGTGCCGTGTTTGGTTGTCCCCAAAACCGATGATGATAGCCTTTGTGATCGCGCGCGTTCCTCAATTTCAGCGGCTACAATTGTCCGTGCGAGTGCATCACTGAGTTGCTTGGCCGACTGCAACGTAAGCTCAACCGCGACCCGGGCGCCCGGCCCATTGGCAGAATTCATGAAGTCAATTGCGACAGCCTCTTCTAGCAGGGCGTGATGCGGGTGGTCGTAGGACACAACGGCGTGGGTCAGGGTGATCCAGCCCTCAGCGCTCTTCCCGGCGCCTTCCACGCCAACGATCTCGACGATCGAGGTGCACATCCGGCTCACGCGCCCAGTTGCATGCCGAAGAACGTGAATACCTTGTGCCACCCGTCAAGCGCTTGCTCGACGCGATACATGGGGCGGTCATAGTAGAAGAAACCATGCCCGGCGCCGTCGTAACGGTGAAACTCATATTGTTTGCCGTACTTTTTCAACTCCGCTTCGTGCTGGTCCACCTGTTCTGGCGTTGGCGCACGGTCCTCGTTGCCGAAGAGACCGAGCATCGGACAGGACAGATTCTTCGTAAATTCAATCGGAGCCGTGGGCTGCTTTAGGGTGAGCTCTTGCTTAGTCATTACGACCCGTCCGCCCCAAAGATCGACGATGGCATCGATGCTCTTCGTGTGGCAGGCATATAAAAACGCTTGCCGTCCCCCCGAGCAGCTGCCGATGACCCCTACCTTGCCATTGAGATACGGCTGCGCACGGAGCCATTGTACCGCGCCCTCGGTATCGCCGATCACCTGAGCGTCTGCAACGCCGCCATCAGCACGAACCTTGGCGGCGACATCATCGGCTTTGCCTTCGCCGGCGCGGTGGAAGAGATTATGGCTGATGGCAGCGTAGCCATGATGGGCAAACTTGCGGGTGGCCTCGCGATACCACTCATCCCAACCAGGGATGTGATGAATTAGCACAATGCCCGGGAAAGGACCTGGACCTAGGGGCCGCGCGAGGTAGGCGGAGATCCGCTCATTCTGGTGGCCGTTGATCGAAATCGTTTCCGCGATCATGCCTTCATAGGCCATATGCGCTACTCCTTTTCATATTGGACATGACGGCCGAATAACAGCCCGAGCCGATCATCTCGCCTTCTTGCCCTGCGCGCAACGCGGATGCGGCGTCCCTCGCGCATGGCATGGTGCCTATGTCCAGATGTTCGTCGCTCCACAAATGAAGTACGCCGCAGACACCAAGCTGACTGCGGTTGATGAGCCGTGACCGCGCACGCGGCGAAACCTTCGCGCAGGGCCATGATATCCTTTCTGTCCGCACGTCCCTGTAGGAGGTCCTTCGCGATCGCCGTATTTGAGGCGATCTACGACGCGACACCGGACGGACTCCATGTGCAACGTGTAATCGTGACCACGCGCATGACGCACTTTGCCTACATGGTCGGGCAACAGATCGAGGAGGTTTCGATGTTCACCGACGCATCGCGGGATGATCCGCCCAACGATCAGAGTTGCGGTAAATGCTAGCGCTTTCGACAGGCGCGATCCGCTACGCGGCCGCCAGGTTCTCGCGCGGCGTCCATTCGAGATTCATGGTACATTGGGTAATTTGGTCATTGAGAATTCGTTTGCCTATCTGACCGGTCGCCGGAGAGGACCCGACGCCGAGCCTGACCCTCGTGAACGAGACCGGCACTACCACTCGGCGCTTGTCGCCTCCGAGTGCTTCCGTCTCGAGGTCGAGCATTTCAAACGCGCGATCACCGGCCAAGGGCAGCCGACGACTTCGGCTCAGGAAGGGCCGCGCATCCTGGCAATAGGTGAAGCACTTTTACACCGCAATCCAGACCAAACGTCTGGCGAAAGTTGCTGTGCCGCATCAGAACTCGACGGCCGCAATTGAGGGAACGGATTAACGCTGACCCTTGCGCGACGATATCTCTTAGCAGAATGCCCAGAAGACTTGGGGCGGGCACGGGCCGTCCGCTCCGAGCGCAGCCCGGTCCGGTGGCGATGATAATGTGGATCTATCAAGCCGCCGACCTCAGCCGATGGCGAGGAGATCGAGTCGCCCTAGGGCTCGGAGCCGTCGTGATTCGGTGCTTGCTTAGCGAATCTCGTTGCCCTTGTCAGGGCATCTAAGCCACCGATCCCACTGCGGCCTATCTAGATCTTGAAGCTCTCGAGCGTTTCCGGCGCAAACAGTTCCTCCGGTTCGAGGCGCCGCGGCGACAGGCCGTGCTCATGGTGATAGCGCAGGAATGTGGTGAGCACATGTCGGTTCGACGTCAAGCCATAGGACCACCAATCGGGTCCCATCAATTGCCGCGCTTCGTCCACCGCTTCCAATTGCCATGGCAACATCGTCTTGAGCGCGGCGGAGATCGTCAGTTCGTCATAGGCCAAACATTGCGCGCGCACAAACGCCTTGAAGAGCGACTGTGCCACCCATCGATTTGCTTCGTAAACGTCACTCCGGATCACCACCACGTGCATGATCGGGAAAATCTTGGTCCTGCGATAATAGTCGCGCTCGACCGCTACGTAATTCGGGAACAGACGACGAACCGCATCGTGCCGTGTCGAGAAAGTCGAAGGCGCTCGCGCTGTATAGAGGGCATCGATGCCGCCTTCGGCGATCATCTGCGACAGCGTCTGACCGGGCCCGATCGATCGAAGTGAAAATCGCGACGGTAGGTTGATGGCGATCTTTTCATCACGACCGGTCTCCTCCTCGCCTCCGCAGAAGTACTCGACGCTATCGGGTGCGACACCGTATTCGTCCTGCAGAGTGCCACGGATCCAGACCGGCGCCGTCATTTGATATTCCGGCACGCCGATACGTTTGCCAACCAGATCGGCAGGCTTGCCAATGCCGCTCTTGCCCGAGACGAAGATGCTGCCATGTCGGAAACACCGCGAGACGAAAGCGGGAATCGCGATGAAGGCTGGATCCTTTGCAGCGCGTGACAGAGTGTAGGATGATAGGGACATTTCTGCCGCATCAAACTCACGGTGCCGCAACATGCGAAAAAACGTCTCTTCGACGGGAAGGTTAAGGCAGGTCAGGTCAATGCCATCGGGCTGCACCTCGCCGTCGAATAAAGCGCGCGTGCGATCGTATTTCCAGCACGCCAGGGTGAGGTGGAGGTGAGACATTTATCCAATCTACCGGGTGGCGGGGGCGAGGGGGAGCCTTTTTGCTGCGTCCTTCTCAAGGCAATCCAGGCCTGACGGGCGTGGGGACAATGACGGCTGTTTGGGCCGACCCAGCGCGTCAGGCAGGCACGTGCGGTGCCAGGGCCACCTTCAACGCCTCCTCCTTGGCGTGATCGATCGAAGGGCTTGTCACGGTGCCCCCGACGCCCTGGAAATCGGCCAGCACCTTATCAGTGGTTATCTTGCGAACCAGCAAGAACACTCCGGCTTCACCCGGCTTCAGCGCCTGTGCCCGCCTGCTTCATCTTCTCATCATTGATGCCCGGATCGGCCAACGGTCTAGTCCCGCTGTTAGGTCGATTTCGCTCGTTGCTTGAAGACGGAGCAGCAAGTCAACTTGACCAAATCATTCAACGCGGAGCAACGGTAGCTCGCGGTCTACTTCACGCCCAAAGGCTGCCACATGTTCTGCATGATGATATCCATCACGACAATATAAGGCATCATCCTCAACGTGGCTGGCTTGCTATCGACCCCGAGGGCCCTTTTGGCGAACGGACCTACGATGCGGCCAATGCGCATTGCAACCCGGAATCCCTGCCGGAGCTTGTCCAAAACCCGATAGGCTACTTCGTCAAGCCGAAATGATGGCGACCGGCTTAGGGATCGATCAGCCCGCTTTCTGGCTACAGCTTTTCCCCCGTGTGTTTGTCGGCTTGTTGATCGGTAGAGGACGGGCAAGACCCAAGCTGAGCACTCGTTATTGTGCGGATGCAGAATCTGGCATCGGCAGCACATCACAAACGCGCACGCCACGACCGAACAGAACCTTTCTTTCGGCCGCGCTCGCATCCAAAACTCTTAATCGGCAGGCTACAGGTTCGAGCCCTGTTGCGCCCACCAAGGAAATCAATAATTTGGCCTAAGTATGAGCTGGCCTCCGGTCGAATAAGTATCCCCCTAGGTATCACCGCAGCCCGTTTCGTGTCCTTGTCGCCTCATGTAGGGCGGTCTGAAGGGTGCGCGAGACTCGACGGTTCCTGACACGCCTTAGCGCAGACTAGCTGCCGTCTCGGCTTTTCGGCCTAGCGGAGCGCTTGGCGTCGTCCGTCAAACAAGAAACATGCTCGGCTCGAAAGTGGGGGTGCGGCGAGCCTTACAAAGAACATTTCGACGGTGAGTTTGTGTGCAAAACGGGCTCGGGGTCAGGGCCACCACCTAACATCGCCAATGCGTCACGCGTTATCGGCACAATCGCCTCGGGAATGATTCGCCGGAATCAGCTCACGACCGAACGTGATGCTAGGCAAGACAAGAGGCGGACGAAGTAGCGCCCAGGATCGCCATCTTGAACACTGAAACGACCACCATCCGATTTCTCGGCCTTGATTGCCAGATCTTTCAGCCACGGCAATGACTGTCTAGTGGGCTAACTAGCTTACCCACACAAAACACGCTGCTACAGTTGGAGTGACAATGCCGGTAGTTCATTTGATTCGAAAAATAGAGAACCCTCGTTCATCTAAATCGAGATAGACCTTGGGTGCGTTCCGTTCTAGACCCTTTCCTTACGTTTGAGGGGCGCCTACTTGCACGTCTCGCGACCGATAAATGTGAGGCTATGACTTTATCCACCGTTCACGGCGCGGGCACGATTGCCGCGATTGAAGGCTACCGGTTGATTTCGCTCGACGTGTTTCGCGGCGCGACGGTCGCCGCGATGTTGCTCGTCAACGATCCCGGCAACTGGACCGCGATCTATTGGCCGCTTGACCATGCGAATTGGCACGGCTGGACGCCTACGGATTTGATCTTCCCATTCTTCCTCTTCATTGTCGGGATCACAACTCATCTGTCGCTCAGCAATCGCATGGAGCGCGGCGAAGGCGATGGGCGATTGAGGAACCAGGTGCTGCGCAGGGCGGCGATCATCTTTGCGCTTGGCCTCTTCCTGAATTGGTTTCCGGGTTTCGACCTTGGTCACGTTGCCGGCGATCCGGGGCTAACCGAACAGATGAGCTCCAAGCTGCTACATCTGCGCATCACGGGCGTACTGCAGCGTATTGCCGTGGTTTATGTGGTGACCGGATTCATCGCGCTATATTGCACGCCGCGATTCCAGCTTGGACTGCTGGGCGTTTTGTTGTTTTCTTATTGGGCGATATTGACGCTCCTACCGGTACCGGACACCGGCATGACTGGGCTTGCCGCCATCGCGGACAAGCCGCACACCTTGGCTGCGTGGATTGATCGCGGCGCGCTCGATTGGGGCTCCTGGGGCAACCATCTCTGGAGCCAATCGAAGACGTGGGACCCCGAAGGGCTGCTCTCGACCGTTCCCGCAATCGGCACGGCGATTTTGGGGCTTTTGGCCGGACGCTGGATCGCAGGCTCCGTCCCTCTCCCGCGCCGCGTGCTTTTCCTGTTTGCGGCGGGCCTCGTCGCGATCGCGGTCGGCCTCGCGTGGAATTATGCCTTCCCCATCAACAAGAAGCTCTGGACCAGTTCTTTCGTCGTCTTCACCGGTGGTCTCGGGACCAGCTTGTTGGCGGTTCTCATGTGGCTGATCGAGCTACGCGGCAGCGATTGGTGGACGCATCCGTTTCGCGTGTTCGGCGTCAACCCGATCCTCGCCTTTGTCGCGTCGGACTTGAGCGCGATTTTGATCTATAGAACCTTCATCGTCGAAAAGAATGGCAATCGGATCTCAATCGAGCAGTGGTTCAACGACACCTTCCTGGAGTCGTGGCTGCCGGACAAAATCGCGTCACTTGGCTTCGCCGTTCTGTTCGTCCTGTTGTGGTGGGAAATCATGCGCGTCGTCTACAAGCGTGGCATCATCCTTAAGATCTAAGGTAGAACCATATCGGTTACTGAATGATCTCGGGCGGGAACCAACTCTCGCTGTTGCTGATCTTGTTCATCCGCGTCGGGCCGTCCGCCGTGTGTACCGACAAACGCATCCGTATTGCAGCAGTGAAAGAATCCCCTCACGCTCGTGCAGATGGTCGCGCTCTTTGAAGGGCGCAAAAAAGCTCGACGCGGTTGGTCTCGGTATGGGCGATTTGCTCGAACGAATGTCAGTTGAAGTTGTCAGGATCACATATTGAGAACGTGCCCGAGCCTCGGATCTGCCAGCGAAGGAAAAATATCGCAATGACACCATAGACAACTCTTGACAGGAATCACGCCATGCCAGTCGAACGGCCGCTCGGAAACCCGCAGCTTCAACGGCCTTCGCGGCCGAGGTGACTATGAGGATCGGACCGCGCGAATCTCCATCTTGGCCGGGAATATCTCCCGAGACCGAATAGGTTGGTGCCGACTGTTGAGGTCGGATTGCAGATAGCACTTGCAGACCGGGGCGGGCCATTCGTTCTTGGTACGGATAGAGGTCACAGAGGCGAACATGATCAAAAGCTTTCACGTTCTCTATGTCGGTCAAATTGAATTGGACAACGTCGGGCTCAACGGCACCCCAGCGAATGAGCGACGTTATTCCGACGAACGGCTGCGCGAGGCATTCTTTACGGCCCGCGATCTCGCCCAACTCATGGATCAACTCGGCTTCGACGTCTTGTGGACGGCCGAGCATCATTTCCAGCGCGAGGGCTACGAAGTCTTTCCGAATTTAATTCAGCTCGGCCTGTGGCTGGCGACCCAAACGAAGCGCCTCAAGTTTGGCTGTGCCTTCAATGTCCTGCCGATGTGGCACCCGCTGCGACTTGCGGAGGACTACGCGATGGCCGACATCGTCACCGACGGCAGGATCGTTATGGGCGTCGGCCGCGGCTACCACACCCGGGAAGTCGAGACGTTCGGCGCGCCGCTCCTCGATGCGGAAAGGAACCGGGCACTGTTCGAGGAACAGCTGCAGTTGCTGCTTGCAGCCTTCAACGAACAATCATTTCATCACAAGGGCAAATTCTATGAATGTCCGCCCCCAGTCGAGTATCGGGGCTATCAGCTTTCGGATATTACTTTGGTGCCACGTCCGAAGCATCGGCCCGTGGACGTCTGGATGCCGATCGCAAGTGGCAAGACGATCGACCTGATGGCGCGGTATGGGCTGAAGGCGATGGTCACGCTCAACGGGGAAAAGATCCTCGATAACGTAGTCCGCGCCTACCATGCCGCGTGTCTTAAGCACGGTCGCGACAAGAAGCTCGGCGAGGACATGATTTGGGGCGCCGGCGTCTATCTGGCTGACAGCCACGAAGAGGCAGTGCGCGCGCTCGAGCCGGCGCACGACGAACGCTTCAAGTGGTTCGCGCCCTTCGGCTTCGTTCGTTATGCTGACGAGGAAGGACGCCAATGGGGGTCGCCCGGCGCTCCAGCACGAATGCCTTCATTGAGGGATGGCCTCGACCAGAAGGCGTGGTTCTGCGGCACGCCCGGAGATGTGATCGACGGCATCAAATCGATTGCCGGGAGATATCCAGGCCTCGAAACTTTCATGTTGCATTGGCCCGAGGGCCTTACGCCGGCGCAGTTCAGAGATCAGCTTCGCCGGTTCGCGCGTGACGTTATGCCGGCGTTCAGGTCGCCCTCAAGTTAAGCCTGATCAGATCAAACCGGACAGCACGGTCCAGCAGGTAAAATGAGAGTCGTCGCTGGGGAAGGGTCTACGATGCTGTTGATACCGGGTCCCGAGTGTCGGCTGAGGTTCGGCGACGAACTTCGACTTCTTTCGGCGCCAAACCATGACCCCGTGGAGTGGAAATTGTCTCGGCTATATCATTTGTGTGACGCCTGGTTTTTTTGGGGTCATTGTCCAGCGTCGATCAGCCATCAAACCCCACGTGGATTCACACCTTGTCAAGGGCGAGGTGTGTTCGCACAGGATATCTGCTTGAAGAAACTGCGGTAGCGCTCGGTCGTGTGTGGGCGGATTTTGGGCGCCCACTGGCCCCACTCGCCGGCCTCTTGCCACGCCTTGGTGGCGATGATTTCGGGCGAGTCGATCTCGTAGATCGCCAGGTATTTCTGCATTTTCGGGTCTTCGCTTGTCTCGAGGCGATAGCGGGTTACCTTGTGGACCCCAGGCACCTGCGACAGCATCGGCACGTGCTCGGTGTCGTAGATGCGGTTGAACTCAGCCTCGTGCTCGGCCGGGATGTTCATCTGCACGAGATAGATGTACGCCATGCCTCACCTTCCCTGTTTTCGATGATGGCGGGACTGCACCCGCCCGGTGGTAGTCGTAAGCGCGCCGCCGCTTCCCACTTGAGATACTTGAGATCGGCGCCCGGACCCGCAGGTAGAGATTGCCGCCGTCGCGGTGCAGGCCCGGCCTCGTCAGCCGTTCGATGGCTTCCTGGCCGAGCCGGTGGTACCGGCAATGCGAGTGCGATGGTGTCTGGCTGTGCTCCGTCAGTGCTCCTTGACCACGCGCGGCAACGTCAGCTGCAGCCACAGTTGCCGCTCGTCCCGGCTGAAATAATGCGGCTCATCGTGGCGAAACGTATCCCAAGCGCTCGGCACCGCGAGAGAAGCGTCGATGAAATCGCCTGGCGCCAACTCTCAGCCCCAGCCGCCACTCCAGGCATCGCAGACACAGCATGCCGCGGTTACCCCGCGGGCCCGACGCGGCGCAGATCTGGTCGTGGAGCATGTTGGACTGGCCGGTGATGGTACTGCGGCATCGATAACTATCGAGAGCGGCCATTACTACAAAGGCGGCTGTGATTTTCAAAGTGCGCAACTAGGGCGGCGACCCGTTTCGGGAAGTGCGTGCTCGTAAGGTTTTATGTTGGCACGATGAGCCTGCAATCTGCGCCAAACACCAGGGCCTTGAACGTCCGGTTTCCACCCATCGCCCATCCTTGTCATATTCCCGTCGTTCCGTCGGCGGAGGCGGTTAGGACGCCTGCCCTGACCGGTCAAACACCGCGCTCATCCGTATGTCCGAAATCGACGCATGTTTGACATTCAGATCAACGACTGACAAGCATACAAGAAAAAGACGTCGGGTTACGCGCTCGCCGAGATGCCAGCGGCATCGGATGGCGGCAATCCACCAATCCGTATCTGAGGCGCTCGCTATACAGGAGGGGTGCAACGTCAATCGCCGTCGCCTCTTTGGTGCCGCAGCGGTAGCGGTCGTTGCGGGCCCAGCAGGTCGGGCTGTTCTTTTCTTTTCAGAAAGGAATATGGCAATGGATTACGATGCAAAACAGACGGCTGGTGATGCGACCGCAATTCGTCCATTTCATTTCAGCGCTCCGGAAGTTGAGCTTACTGAGTTGCGCAGGCGCATCAGCGCGACCCGCTGACCTGATCGGGAAACGGTCACGGATGAATCGCAAGGCGTACAGCTCGCGACGATCCCGGAACTCGCCCGGTACTGGGGGACAGAGTACAATTGGCGCAAGGTCGAGGCGCGATTAAACGCCCTACCGCAGTTCGTGACCGAAATGGACCCTTCATTTTATTCACGTTCGTTCGAAACATGAAAATGCGTTGCCGCTTATCGTCACGCACGGGTGGCCCGGCTCGGTCATCGAGCAGCTGAAGATTGTCGATCCACTTACCAATCCCACGGCACATGGCGCCAGCGCAGCGGATGCTTTCCATCTGGTGATTCCCTCGCTGCCGGGCTGCGGGTTTTCAGCCAGGCCGACGACTACGGGGTGGGGACCGGAGCGCACCGCACGTGCCTGGGTTGTGCTGATGAGGCGTCTTGGATACACACAATTTGTGTCGCAAGGCGGCGATTTGGGCGCAGGTGTCTGCACCGTGATGGCCAAACAGGCGTTTCCCGAATTGCTGGGCATTCACACCAACTTCCCCGGAACAATTCCACCTAACGTGGCGAAGGCGCTGCAGGCCAGTGACCCACCGCCATCCGGTCTTTCAGCCGACGAGAGACGCGCGTACGAGCAGCTCACGGTCTTGTTTGCGAAGCGACGTGCCTACGCACAAATGAGGGGGACGCGCCCGCAAACGCTATATGGATTGGCGGATTCACCGGTTGGCCAAGCAGCCTGGATGTTTGACCACGGTGACGGCTATGGTCAGCCAGCGGCGGCGATCACCTCGGCCGTGCTCGGGCGCACGATCAATGGACACCCCGCAGGCGACCTCTCGCGAGACGACGTCCTCGACGACTTCACGCTCTACTGGTTGACGAATACGGCGATTTCTGCGGCTCGCTTCTATTGGGAAAGTCACATCAACCTTTACAACGCCGCCGACGTCTCGATCCCGGCTGCCGTGACCGTCTTTCCTGGCGAGAACTATGAGGCACCGCAGAGTTGGGCAGAAGGGGCTTATTATGAGCTCATCTATTACAACAAGGTTGACAAAGGCGGGCACTATGCGGCCTGGGAACAGCCGGAACTCTTCTACAAGGAACTTCGCGCCGCCTTCAAGTCGCTTCGTACATGAGTGGCCTGGGAGAGACGGCACTCATCCCGCGCAAACGTCCAGTCGCTCCTGTGCAGCGATATTCCATGCTGGAATGAAGCTGGTCTGGACCAGGACACGATGCCATGACGGGACCCGCATATGACAAGGAGACCATGGCGCTCGTGGTCACCAATTCGCATTCGCACTGTTGTGGAAGCGAATGGCCGCGCTTCTCGCATACTGGAATTCGTGAATGTAGCGCGGGCTGCGGGGTTTCGAGTCTTCTTTGTAATGCACCATCGCTGCCGTCCAGGTGATTATGAGATCTGGAAATACATTGCGGCTGTTAGAAAGCTGCGTGGGCGAGCAGGACGTTCGAATATGGAACGTGGGGTGGAGAGATGCATCCCGCATTCTAACCCAATATCGTTGCCACTGGGCATTGGTGCTCGAGCGGTTTTGCGAATATCATTTGGATCTTCAACTCAAAAAGCACGGAATTCAGCAGCTCATCATGGTCGGGCTCATCGCCCATACATGCCTCGAAGCGACCGTTCGTCTTGCCGCAGAGATTGGCTATGGAATCACGTTGGCAAGAGACGCACGGCGGATTACTCGGACAAGGAGATGCATGCCCGCTCACGAGGTTAATATTACGAGATACGCGACCGCCATCGTGACAACGAAGGAGATCGTCGATTTTATGTCTTCTGCCCATGCCTTGGAGCTCGGCGGGCAACTAGGTCAGGGGCTACTCTGCGCGGTGGAGTCCCCGATCTGCAAGCTACCGTGTTCCGAGGTCAGCTTGAACGCCAAATTGATCTGCCAATCGACGTAGGAGATGCGCCATGCCTGACCCTTCGCAGTTCAACACCGACCACACCTATCCGGGCCGGTGGACGATCACCTTCAGCAACCCGCCGATCAACATGTTTGTTCCTGCAACGATCCTCGAATTGGGAGCACTGATGACCGACCTCGAGGCGGATCCGTCGGTGAAGGTCGTAGTGTTCCAGTCGGCGAATCCCGATTTTTTCATCGCCCATCTCGACGTATCCAAGGCAGCTGAACGGCCAGAGGTTCTGGGCCTTTGGCGCGACATTGTGCTGCGCCTCTCGTCCACGCCAGCCGTGAGCATCGCTAAGATTCGCGGCCGCACGCGCGGCATCGGTAACGAGTTCGTGCTGGCCTGCGACATGCGCTTCGCCAGTCGGGAAAGCGCCCTATTCGGCAACCCCGAGATCGGCGTCGGACTGATCCCGGGCGGCGGAGCGCTGGAATGGCTCCCGCGCCTGGTCGGCCGCTCGCGGGCACTTGAGATCGTGCTCAGCGGCGACGATTTCGATGCTGATATTGCCGAGCGTTATGGCTGGGTGAACCGCACCCTGGACGATGACGGCCTCAACTCGTTTGTCGACGCGCTTGCCGAGCGCTTGGCCTCGTTCGACCGTGAAGTGCTGGGTGCGGCGAAGGCCCAGATCAATCGGTTCGGGATGCCGACAGCCACCGAGCTTCAGTCGAGCAACGACATGTTCTTCTCAACTCTGGCCTTGCCCACTGCGCAGGCGCGCCGTGCCAAGGTCCGCAATTTGGGTTACGGCGTTCCGAGCGATTTCGAATTGAGCTTCGGCAGCTACCTGCCGAGGCTCGGGCGCGCGGGCAGTGGTGACAGGGATACGCAGCCCTAGTCCGCAGCGGAGGAGAGGGCAATGAGGTTTCAAGGGAAAACGGCCCGGATCACCGGTGGCAGCAGCGGTATCGTGCTCGCAATGGCGCGTCCGTTCGCAGCCGAAGGAGTCGTCCGTTCCGGCCGACTATTCCTTCTCGAACTGAGTGGCGATCGCATCCACTCGTGACGCCGTCATTGCGCATCTGACAACGGCCGAGTGGCTGGGGCGGCTGCTTGGGAATGCACAGCCTCGCGGAGGGTGATGGATATCGGCATCCAGATGGAGTGTTGGATGGGTAGGCTTGCGCACAAAGTCGCGGTCGTTACGAGGGCGTCCAAAGGGATCGGAGCGGAGATCCCCCGCGAGCAGGCGGCCGAAGGCGCTCTGATTGTCGTGAACTGGGCCAGCAACCATGGCGTCGCAGACAAAGTTGCGGAGGACGTCACCAGAGGCGAAGGTAAGGCAGTAACGATCCAGGGCGACGTCGCGAAAACCGTCGATGTCGTGCGCGCGCTCTCCGAGACGGCACGCTAGTTTGGTCCGATCGACATTCTGGTAAACAATGCTGGTGTATAGGCGTGCAGCCCGATCGAATGGCGCTCGGAAGAAGAGTTCCCGGATGCTCGTCCAATGTCGCATGAGCGCCTTTATGGAAATCCCTATGAGCGTGCGTCTGCTTGTGGCCGTTGGTGCTCCAAAGCTGCCAAACCGCTTTCATGAAGGGTTTCGGATGCCGGTCGGTGATGACTCTCCGTGAAGGGGGCGGACGTTGGCAGGCGTACGAAAGTCCCCGAAGAACGATCCCGCGGTCAGCCGAGGCGAGCTATGGGGACTCGTGATCTTGGGCGAAGCTGTAGTGGCTGAAATTGGACGCGCGACGGAGCGATAGGGCGCCGTTGCGAATCGGGTTCGTTCTTCGGCCAATATACGCTTGCCACTACCAGTTGCCGTCAATGCGCGTATCGTCGTCGGGTATCCTCATCGTCTCGAAGGCTCGACTCTCCTGCCTTAGCGTCACTGCTGGAAATTCCCTCGGATATGACGCGCCGTGCCTGACGGTGCGTGTTTCTTAGTGGTTAAAACTCAGACGCTCACCAGGATCGTGGCCGCAGAGGTCGCGTGAATTCCCGTCTTTCGGCCGCGACGAAAAACGCGCGGTGCTGCGGCTCC
Source organism: uncultured Alphaproteobacteria bacterium (assembly GCA_963804725.1). Classification (GTDB taxonomy): domain Bacteria; phylum Pseudomonadota; class Alphaproteobacteria; order ATCC43930; family CGMCC-115725; genus JAATGI01. The sequence continues at coordinate 2,419,162 of CAWDRN010000001.1, forward strand.
CAGCTATGTGGCGTTCCCCGTCGATCAGGTGGTCATGGTCCGCCACTGCGGCATCGTTAAACGCACGGGCGACGGCATCCTATTCGAATTCCGCAGTCTGGTGGATACGTGGGTAATTTAGTCCAGCTTCAGAACGTCGAGCCAATTCCGACCTGCTGCCGGAGCACGAAGTCTGCTAAACTCGATCCCACTACAGGAAGCGGTACAGGCAGGAACGGATGCCCTATCTCGACAGGCAAACCTCGGATCTCGCGATGCATTTCTGGAAGCGGGTTCCGGCCCGTGTGGCCGCAACGGGACTGATGCGGCGTCGAGGCGCGAACGTCCGGACTGACGCGAGCAGCAAGATCTGGTGCTATCCGGCGATGTGATCGCCGCGAGCTAGGAATGCGAGGCGGGTTAATGAGCAAGCGATTGGCCACGCTGGCGGGGGCTATTCTTATGTTAGCCGGGCAGGCCGCGACGGAAAATGCGCCGGGCGTCACCGACGCGCAGATTCTGATCGGCCAGACAATGCCCTATAGCGGACCGGCCTCGGCTTACGCCGCCGTCGGCAAGGCGGAGATCGCTTACTTCCAGATGATCAACGACCAAGGCGGTATCAACGGCCGCAAGGTCAGCATCCTCAGCCGCGACGATGGTTATTCGCCACCGCGAACCGTCGAGCAGATCCGGAAATTGGTCGAGGAGGATCGCGTCGCGGTCGTCTTTTCGAGTCTCGGCACCGGCCCCAATGTCGCGATCCGCAAATATCTCAACAGCAAAGGGATACCGCAGTTGTTCGTCGCCTCGGGCGCCGACATGTGGGGCGACTATTTGCACTATCCGTGGACCATCGGCATGTTGCCGAGCTATCGGGTCGAGGCACAAATCTACGCCCACTATATCGACCGCAACGTGCCGGACGCCAAGGTCGCGTTCCTCTACCAGCACGACGATGCCGGCCGCGATTCGCAAAGCGGGCTGCACCAGGCGTGGGACCCGAACTACGCCAAGCATGTCATCCAGGAATTGAGCTACGAAGTGACGGCGCCGACGGTCGAATCCGAGATCGTCACGCTGCATGCTTCCGGCGCCAACGTGCTCTTCGTCGCGGCGACGCCGAAATTCGCCGCCCAGGCGATTCGCAAGGTCGCTGAACTGGGCTGGCACCCGACCTTCTTCGTCAACTATCCCTCGTCATCGGTAGCCGCGGTGTTGAAACCGGCGGGATTCGAGAACGCGAAGGGACTGATGACGGCGCAGTACTCCAAGGACCCGACCGATCCGCGTTGGAGCGACGATGCCGGCATAAAACAGTGGCGCACGTTCATGAACAAATATCTGCCGACCGCGCTGCAAACCGACAGCAACTACATCACCGGCTATCAATATGCCGAGACGCTGGCGAAAGTGTTGGGGCAATGCGGCAACGATCTGTCGCGCGCGAACATCATGCGCCAGGCGGCTAACATCCGCGAGCTCAGCGAGGACGTGCTGCTGCCAGGCATAGTCATCGACACTTCGCCGACCAATTTCCATCCAGTGCGGCAGATGCAGCTCACGCGGTTCGACGGCAAGAGCTGGGTGCTGTTCGGCGACGTGATCGCCGCGAAGTGAGGAGCCGTACGAACGCTGATTGACGCGCTGCAGATCGCGCTGCGGCGCTCTCTCTTGCCGCGCGGAGCCAATATCTCTTCGTGGAGTTTTATTGATGCCATCTGCGGTTTTTTTTGAGGGAGACCATGTTGGGCACTCATGGAGCGGGATATTTCCGTCTCACGGCAACCGACGGAAGAGCGCACCACAGCCCGGTTGCGTGGTCTTAGAACTGACCTTATCGATCCGGCCATCTCGGTTCAGCGCGGCCACGTTGTGAAGCGTACCGGCGACGGCGTTCTCATCGAATCCTTTCTCTGCCGCTCTTGTTCTTCAAACGGAGGAGAGAACAGAATGACGGCCGCCAAACAGCAGGGAACTATGCTCTCTATCAGGATGCGCTGAAGCACCCGGAAAAACCCGATACCGTACTGCGGCCGGATTTCGTCGCCTACGATCAGCCGCAGCGCGCTCTTGCCCATCTAAAACAATTTCGGACGTTCGTGAACATGGCTGTTCCAGATCAGAGGGTCATCATCGACCATGTGGTGTCGGAAGGCGATTTGGTTGCCGCTCATTTAACCGCTACGCAAACCTTGCCAACAGGTGAGCAAGCGATCTCTTCGGCTTTGGAAATTGTGAGAATCGTTGGCGACAAGATCGCGTGACGGCGCACCTAAGGGCGACGACATTTTCGGCCCCTAGAAACAGCGGTCGCAAAAACGGTGAGGAGCCGCGCGCCGCAACCAAGGAGGCGATCGCCAGGGCCTCGAAAATACCGACGCTGAGTTTCGTTAGAATGGCGGACAGCAGCGGACGCGACCAAAGAACGAAATCGGGCAGATCCTGGGTTGACCCGCATCGACCCGTTGCCGAAAAGCCGGAGGATTAATCTCGGCCTGTGGTAAGCGCGTAAGGTCGTGATTGACCTTGGAGCTATGCATCTCCGAGACGACTCCGCCGTCCATCTCGCCACGAGGCTAAGGGGTGGGGAGCCAGCGCGTAAGTCGCCGACACTTGTAAACCGGCTTACGTCATGGCGAACTCTCAGGGCTGTGCTGGTCCGATTTTGACCCCGATGCATGGAGGCTCATTGTCAACCAGGCCATGGAACGCAGCAAGGGCGTCACCGACTTTAAAGCTCCCCAAGACGAAGAAGAGTTGTCGAACGATCATGTTGCCGGTAGCGCCAGTCGAGGCGCTGATCGAACATAAGGCCAAGCACGAGCAGCGGTTGAAGCTTGCCTTGGCCCCGATTCCTCACCCTAGTTGTCACACGGGAAGATGGCGAGCCGATGGATCCTGATTCGATCACCAAAGCATTCGGTCGCCTCATCGCCGCTCCCAAGGTAACGCCAATCAACTGTCACGGCCTTCGCCACCCGCACATCAGTCACCTTTTGATGGATGACGTTCACGCGAAGGTCGTCAGCGAGCGTGCCGGCAATTCTGAAATTGAAACTACTTTGACCATTTACGCAGCCAATGTTCTGGGGCCCTGAAGCCGACGCCGCTATGCGAGTGGACGCTTGGTTAAAAGACGGGGTAAAAACCCGGTCGCGGGACCCTCGGGTAGGAATTGGGTAGAAATCAGCTTAAGGAGTGAATTGGCTAGACTGCAACCTATTGAGTTTATTGGGATTGCCGGGTTAGCTCAGCGGTAGAGCAGCGGTTTTGTAAACCGAAGGTCGGGGGTTCAATCCCCTCACCCGGCACCATAATATCTCAAATAATTCACTATGTTATCTGTGAGGTGGCTTCGACGGATCGGAGCCTCTAAAATAAGTACGCGGGAACGTACCGTTCGGTCCCAGGGCCGTTCGAGCCTAAACCGGGTCCGCCATAGATCCGGTAGCCCCGGCCTCGAACGATCCCCAGGGTGGGGCTAGGCTCGTTTTCGAGAGCCGACCGCCCGAACCTATGCGGACTCGCCCTACGCCGCGCGGGCGCACGGGAAAACGGCTATAGCTGCGGGGCGGGCGGGGGAGGGTAAACCTTCTCCTCCCAATAATGATCCTCAATATACTCAAACAATTGCATCGTGAGGTTCGCTGCCACTGCGGCTTCGGCGTCGGTCATTTGATCCGTGGTGGCCTTACACCTTCCCTCGTTCGAATCTCTGGATGGCCTATGATTCAACATGCGGACCAATTCTGCCAGATCAGGTCGCAGGCCTTCCGGAACATCCTCTTCCGTTACGTGAGCGATATGGAACTGATAGGCATCGTGAAGCCGCTCGCGTAGCCCGCGATCGCTCTGGGCCATCCCCTTAACTGCGGACCAAAATCTCTTACGCCCAGAATCCATGCTGACCATTGGCGATAGTGTCCTCTTCGGAAGGCAACACTTTATGATCGTCTCCCCTGGCACGCAAAATATAAGCCCCGCCGAAGCGGGGATAAGATAGGGTTTGCTGGACCTAAAACTCGTTTATCGATGCTCCTCCCGATAATGTGAGTCAATTTCATCAAACAATTTCATTATGAGGCGCGCCGCTTCGTGAGCCTCGTCATCGGTCATTTGATCTATCGTGGACTGGCACGCTGCTTCGTGCGAATGCCTGGCTGGCTTATGCGTCAACATGTGGCGCAATTTAGCGAGATCGGATCGCGAGCCTTCTGGAACGTTCTCATCCTTTACTTGAGCGATGTTGTTCACATAGGCGTCGCACAGCCGATAGCGTAGCGTGCGCGTGCTCTCGGCCATCCCCGTGACCGCCTTCCAGAATTGCTCATGCCCATAATCAATACTGCTCATCGGCAGTGTCCTTTCGGAGCGGCGATATTTTATGACCGTCCCTTTAGGACGCAAAAGAAAAAGCCCCGCCGGAGCGGGGCTAGGGCCATGCGGATCTGCTTGGATGACTAGGTTGACAGCTTCACTCTTCGTGATGGGCAACGCGAAGAACTATGGTGGAGTCCAACCCGATCCACACACCTACATTAATGTGACCGTTGAGAATCGTGGGACCGCGCCTACTACCGTCAGGCATTTGGCGCTCGTGTACTATTCCAACCGTCTTGCGACGTTGCTCCCAGAGTGGATCAGTCGGTGGATCAAGGTTCTTCAAGCCGGTCTAAGAACTCGCTCGCGCGTACGGTATCGGCTGCCTCCAGCCTCTACGTCGCGATTGCGGGATGGCAGGAAGCCGTCAAACTCGATCCCCACTCAACATGGCTGCTGCGGCAAGGCGCACACGTACTGAAGGAGCACCAGCCAAGCTAAAGCGGTCGTCAGGCGGTGTTATCTCGCCTGTGCCCAGACCGATGGGATGGCACGCCATACGCCTGGGTGCGAAGCCCGCACAAGCGGTGACGGATGAGCCAATTCCAGAACCCGGAAACCTAACGGCTCCACGAGCGGCATAGCCTTTCGAGCCTTTTGCCCAACAAAGACGATGGTCTTCAACCTCGGGAGTAATGGCATCAGCCTCTTGAGCGACTCTACGCCTTCTCGAAGCTCGGCGGCAGTTATCATGCGGGTGCCGTTCCATCCAGGAACGACATTCCAGCTGACTGTCCGTTCCCGTGATAAGCCAGCCTCCTTCATGAAGCCAAAGGTCGCCTCAGCGGTGGGATCGTCGTTGTTACGCGAAATGAAGCCGCTGGCTGGCCGACGTCATTGGCCCAGGCTTCTCGTATAAGAACAGGATATCGGCATTGTGCCACCATCGAGCGGGTCGAAATAAGGGAACTCCGAAGCCGGATGGGCACTTCTGAGCTGCTCAACAAAATCTGTAAGTGGTGCGATGTGTGGCTCACGAAGCATCAACCGACGAAGAGCCGCGGCATCCGGCGAACGAAAAGAGCGGGCACAATCGCAGGTCATTTCATTCAGCATCTTCAGCAAATCGGTCAGGAGCAGCACGCCGCCAACGAAAATCGCGATGCGCATCACGAAGCGTATCGGATGAAGGATGAAAGCGACGATGATGAGCGCGACGACAATGGCGAGGATCAATGCAGCGTCCATCCCTGACTGCTGTTAACGAACTACATCGCGGCCCGGTTGCGACTCAGCAGTGACTGCGCCGGGCGTTCATGCCCGCCCCGCCGTCTCCACCACGCCACGCGCCGCCCAGGCGCTCAGAATATCGCCGTCGCTGTGGGCACAGCAGTCGGGACAGAGGCCGGCGATCTCGTGGATGATGCGGTGATCCGCGCGCCACGGCACGCACACCACAAACGCCGTCGGCAACATGCGCTCAGGATCGAACTCGGCGCCGCAACCGACACAGAAGCGCCGGAAACTGCTGAGCGCGATGATCCAGCGCACCAGAGGTTTGCGCCAGCTCGAGCGGCAGCGTCTTGATGATGACCTTACAGTCGGCAGCAGGCAGTCGGATGACCTGGGCGCTACTGCCCATTACGCCGCAGCCGATCGGCCTGTACCGCGATCAGAACCCATAGGAGATCGCTGTCGAGTTTGGTGCCGGAGCGCTCGACCGCCCGGAGCACCGGAGCTGCGCCTTCCAGCACACGTTGCGCTACGGGCGCGGGGATGCCCGCGGCGGTTAAGGCGGAGACCAGTTCGGCAGTGCTCACGCACCGATGGTAGCAGCCAGCATGCGTTGCCGGAACGGACTTCATATGACGCGAACGTGATGTACGCGAGGGCATCACATCTTTGCGGCCAGTTTTTAAATGTACCTTGCTGGGTACATTCTTCGGTTGGCGTCGGGTTGCTTTCGGCACCCGCTGCAATTCCTCACCGATCTTCAGCGCTGCATCGAGCGGAGTGCGATCCGCCAAAACATCCTGTGCCAGCGCCAGCGAATGGCGCAGCACGGCGCGGGCATGTAGTGGTATGATCGGAACCGAATTGCCAGTTCTCTGGAAGTTAAAGCGCGAGGTCGGCAATGGCTAAGATCACCCCCATCGGCGGCGTGCCGGTCCCTGAATATCTCTTGGTTCCAGCCGGTGACCGCCCCCGAACTCGTAAGTTATCGCCAGAAGAATTGCAGGCCGAACTCCTAAAGAACGCGCGCCAGATCGAAATCTTGAACCAGCATATTGCCGATGCTCATGCCATGCTGCGCAAGTATCGCTTGGCGCTACCGAAAGCCGATGGCGAATTAAGAGCAGCAATTGATGACGCCATCACCGCCAACGAGCAAGTAATCCGGGCCAACGAAGATGCTGTCGGCGCTCTGATTGGGCTAAACGGGGCGCTGCGTCGGTCGAATGGCGACTTGAGTGCACGGCTCAACGATCTTACTGATCAATCCTTACGCGAGGGAAAATAACCCGACACGGTGATCGCCGAGCTGAGTGTCGCACTTCGACACGCTCGGCGGCGCCGCGTACCGCTGAAATGAGTCGGCGGTCGCGGCGGTCAACACAGTCCTCTAAGCCGAGCCGAATCGATCACGCCGGAACGTGCGCGGAATCCACGTACAAGCTCAGCCGACTACACCACTCGCCGTTCGGCACCGTGTCTAACGTGTCCTCGATGACGCCAATGGTCCAGGTGCCGTTCGCGGGGGCGATGCTGTTCGCCACCTTGCATTGGCCGTTGTACATCGCGGAGGGCAGGAACAAGCATTTCACCTGCATGCCGCCGGTCGTGTAATCGGGATAGCCCAGCATGGTCCCGTCAGAGGATTCGCTGCTGCCGGGCGTGTTGGCGTTCGGTGGCGGCGGGCTGACCGTTACCGTGCATTTGCTGCGGCTTGGCGCCCGGAAAATCGGCTGTAGCTACGCTGCCGACCCGCATCCACAAATCGCTTCGTACGTCGCGCACTCCCCGCTCAAGGCGGCTGGCGTGACCCCGAAGCTTTAGGCAGTTAGCGACACTGTGGACGTAGTTTACGCATGGTACGCGGAACAGACGAAGGCGAAGCGCATCGGCCAGGAATGGATTAACGAACGACCGGCGATAAAGAGACGCCGTTAACTTTTGAACCGACGGACCACCCCAAAATCGACTTGTTAATGGAGGGTTAGCGTGAGATCAAGGGGATGTCGGCTTGAAAAAAAATAGAAGGGTAGATTGTGCTCGAACCGGCACCACGGATGACGTGGACATGATCAGCCTCGAACTGGTATCGCTGCTCGATGCTCCCGTCTGAGGGGGCGTGCTTCTAAATGAGCGAAACCCGGAAGCTCACCACGATCGTGGCCGCTGACGTGGCGGGATATTCCCGTCTTACCGCCGCTGACGAAGAACGCACCGTGTTGCGTCTGCGGGCGCAGCGCGGCGACCTGATCGATCCCGCAATCAATGCCCACCACGGGCGCATCGTGAAGCGGACCGGCGACGGTACGCTGATGGAGTTCCGCAGCGTCGTTGATGCGGTGCGCTGCGCCATCGAAGTGCAAAACGGCATGGTCGAGCGCAATGCCGGACTGCAACCGGAGCGACAAATCCGGTTCCGGGTCGGCATCCACCTTGGCGACGTGATCGAAGAAGAAGACGGCGACCTCATGGGCGACGGCGTCAACATCGCCGCGCATGTCCGAAAATGGCACGAACGCGTCATGCCCCGCCGGTAATGCGTAGACGAAAGTGACGGGCGCGCCTAAGAATCTCTGCCTCAGTGTTGGAGAGGATTGCTTAGCTGTGACTTGCGCGCATATTCCGACCAGCCACGTCGGTAGTCTTATCCGTCCGGCTGAATTTGCGGCGTTGTTGCGGCGGCGCAGCGAGGGCGGGGTCGATACTGCAACTTATGAGGCGGCACTGCGGGACTCGGTCGCCGCCATAGTGAAACGCCAAGCCGAAATTGGTATCGACGTTGTAAGCGACGGCGAGTTCGGCAAGGGCATCTCGTGGGCGCAGTACGCCCTGGAACGCCTCGATGGTTTTGAGCATATCGTGGCATCGCGCGAGGCCCGCGAAGCGACGGTGCGTAGCGGTGTGGACTACCGTCGCTTTCCCGAATTCTATGCTGAATATATGAAGACCGAGAATTTGCGTCCTGCCTGGCAGACGCCGAAAGTCTGGCGCAATACGGGGCCAATTTCCTATCGGGGCCAAGCTGCCATCGGTCGCGACATCGACAATTTCAAGGCGGCACTGGCCGACACCGGCGCGCAAGGCTTCATGCCGGCGGTGGCTCCAACGAGCGCCTTGGCGCTAACAACCAACGAGCATTACGAGACGGAGCGGGACTATCTTTTCGCCACGGCGGCGGCGCTCCACACGGAATACCGCGCGATCATCGATGCGGGGTTTGTGCTGCAAGTGGACGATGCTCATCTGCCACTGATGTATGATCGCATGGTGCCGCCCGCATCGCTCGCCGAATACCGCGACTGGGCGGGTATGCGGATTGACGCTCTCAACCACGCGCTCAACGGGCTGCCCCAGGAGCGCATTCGCTACCACGTCTGTTGGGGAAGCTGGAACGGACCGCATACCCATGATGTCCCGCTAGAAGACATTCTCGATCTCGTGCTCCGCGTCAATGCCGGAACCTATTCGCTTGAAATGGCCAATCCGCGACACGAGCATGAATGGCAGGTGTGGCGCGAGAACAAACTGCCGCAGGATAAAAAGCTGATGCCTGGCGTGATCAGTCACGCCACCAACGTGGTCGAGCATCCGAGGCTAGTCGCCGAGCGCTTGGTGCGGCTGGCGAAGCTGGTCGGCCGCGAACGCGTCATTGCGGGCACCGATTGTGGCTTCGCGCAAGGTCCCTTTGTGCAGCGAGTTCCATCCCTCGATCATGTGGGCAAAGCTCGAGGCATTGGTCGAGGGCGCCCGTCTCGCGAGCCATGAGCTATGGGGTTGAGCGCGATGGGTATGGGCAAGAGTCGTTGCCGCGATGCAGAGCGCCACTGCAGTCCGTTTGTCTCTGCTCGGGGCAGGGCGGCGCGAGGACGAAAGCTGGCGACGTCGACGGTAGCTTCGAGGCATCCGGCATAGAGGTAGGTCAGGATTTGGCACAGAACGGCGCTGTGCCGTGACTCACTGAGGGTCCGCTGTGTGGGGCCCCCAAAAGCTCGCTGGAACTATCGCGGCTGAGCTTCAAAACACATGTCGCTTTTTGGACATCGTCTGTGTGACGACAATCTCCTCGATGCGATTGGTGCGCGTGCCCTCGGCGTCGAGGATGATCCCGACCTTGTTGTCGATCAGATAGTTTGCATCACAGGCAGAGAATGGGTTCACGCCGTGCCCAAGCCAGGCTTTGTAGCGTTCATTGGTCAGTGATAGAGCCGACCGCCCTCACCGCGAACACTCTGCAACCTCCGGGTGGCAAATCTTGCCGCCGTCTTGCGCGCAGGTCTTTTGGGCTTCCGCGACCGCCGCCGGCGTGCCATCGCCAAGGCCCCAATAGTAGGTCGCGCCGGCCTCCGAAACCACTGCCGCGCATTGGCTCTGATACCACACCGCGACTTCGCAATCATTGCCGTGTTGCGCGCAATTCGTCATCGCGGCGTTTTCCACCTGCGCATCGCTGCCCCAACCATAGGAGTAGCCCCAGGCCTTGCTTGTCGGGCCATAGGCGATGGCGCCGAAATTGGGCTTCGGCGGCTCGTAGGTGCAAGTGTGCCGTTCCAGGACGCATTGGCCCTGGTCGTATTCGTCACAGGTGGTGACGCAATCTTCTTGCGCCTCGCCCGGCGCCGCCGCCGCTAGCACGGCCCCGAAGCAGAGCGCGAACCGGCAGAATTCCTTTCCCCTGTTTCATTGTTGTTCCGAGTTTCGCTGGCAAAATTTAGCACGAACCCCGCGAAGAAGTTCGCGGACCTGGTCGTTCAAAGGATCGGCCCACGATCAGATTTTTAATCATATCTAGCCGAACTTGTCCTTGATCCCTGTATCAAGGCCCCTGCGCCTTCGCGGCCAGCGTTCAATCGGCCAAGGATGTCGCCTTTTGGCACTTGGTTGCCAATCCAGGATGTTCGCATGACCGGGAGTTTCGAGGGGTAACCGGACTTTCCGCGGACATCGGAATTCCGGCGCGATTGACCCATTGGAGACAATCGAGCGCGATATGAAAGCGCATGCGGCGCGATCAGCGTGGCGCCCCTGTCTCCCACCTAAACTAAGGAAAGTCTGAATAAGTAGCTCGATTTAATGAAGCCACGCGAGCGGCCGTTTTGGTTTGAAACGATGTCGGCGCGGCTCGGCGAGTGGCTTTACGTTTGTCTGTGTGGCAAGGGTGCATAGCCGGATTGTGGGCGCGCTACGCGCCTTGCCACCGCAACAAGTGTCGCCGGGCGAGGAAGAGGTTGGCCAGCGCGCAGGTCACGAAGAGGCGGTTGGCATTCTTGTCCAGGCCACGATAGCGAACTTTGGCGAAGCCGAAGACCCGCTTGATGACGCCGATACTATGCTCGACCTTGGACCGGACCTTCGACTTGGTGCGGTTCTTGGCCCGTTCGATCTCGTCCACGATACCGCGATGGCGGTAGCGGCGGTTGGTGAAGTCTTTTGCGTTGGGCGCATGCGCCTTGATCACGTCGGTCTGGCCGCGGTACGCCTGATCGCCCCAAACGCGCGTCTCCTCGCCGTGCATCAGGTCCGGCAATATTTCGCTATCGGCGACATTCGCGGCGGTCGCGACCACGGCGTGGATGATCTTGCTTCGGCTGTCGATGCCGACATGCGCCTTCATGCCGAAATACCACTGGTTTCCCTTCTTGGTCTGGTGCATGTCGGGATCGCGCGCCTTCTCTGCATTCTTGGTCGAGGATGGCGCGGCGATGATGGTCGCGTCCACGATCGTGCCCTTCGACAGCTTGAGCCCCTTGGCTTCAAGATGCCGATGCACCTCCTCGAACAGGCGGCTGCCCAAGTCGTGACGCTCGATGACATGCCGGAAGCGGCACACCGTGGTCTCGTCCGGAACCGGCTCGCGGCCCAGGTCGATGCCGACAAATCCGCGCATCGCCAGCAAATCGTAAAGCGCTTCCTCCACCGCCGGGTCAGACAGGTTGAACCACTGCTGCAGAAAATAGATGCGCAGCATTCGCTCGACGCCCACCGGCGGCCGACCATTGCCCGGCTTCGGGTAAACCGGCTCAACCAGCGCGCACAGCGCTGACCATGGCACCACCTGATCCATCTCAGCGAGAAAAACAGCTCGGCGTGTCGTCTTCCCGTACCGCTCGAATCCAACCGCCGCCAGCGTCGCCTGCTTCATCGAGCCACCCAATATGCTTCCGCACACTGATCCCTATAAATCACACAACCCTCGTCGCGTCGACAACTTCTTCAGAGTCTCCCTAAAGCGCGCAAGCGGGCGACAGTGAGCTTTCGACGCGCACGAGGGTATACGCGACGATGGCGTAAACCAACCGTCTCCAGAGCGGACCGACACGCCGGCACTTTATCCGCGGGTAAGGTATCATGGCACAATGATATGAGAAATTCTGCGCAATCGACACGATGCGCATGGTTCAGCTTGGCGCATCGGACCCGGATCGATGGCGGCTATGCCCAAGACTGTGGAAATCACTGCGGAAGCATTCGCTGCTTACCTCAAGTGTCCGACGAAGGGCTATCTCGTCGCGCGCGGTGAGACGGGGATGGACACGTTCGGGACGGAAATCCGAGCGCGGCTGACGGAGGCGCACAAGGCGAAAGCTACAAACCGGTCGGCTTGGCCAGGCCCTCCTGCACTGAAGAAGAAGCCCGAAGAAATTGATGCGGAAACGGCGGTGCTTCAACATGGCCATGTTGACCAGCCCAAGAGGCGACCCATCAAGGCGACAACAGGGAGCGCATATGCTGTCCCAATCCTCTATTCCCCATGGTCAAATACGGACCGATCCGACGTGCTTCGCGTCTGCCACGCGGCCCTTTCTATTGCCCAGGCCACCGGCGGCGCAATTCCGGCGTTTGGGCAGATCGTCAAGGGTGATGATCTCCTCACGAAGCGTGTCGATGTCTCCGCTTCCGTGGACGAAACGAGAGAGGCCATTGCCGGCCTTATAGGCGCGCTCACTGCCGGCATGCCGCCGCCAATCGTGAACCAGCACTGCCCCGCCTGTGAATTCCAGACACGCTGCCGGGCGATCGCACTCGAGAAGGACGACCTCTCGCTTCTTGGCGCCCTGACAATCAAGGAGCGCGCGAAACTCGCGGAGAAGGGCATTACCACAATTACTCAGCTCTCTTATGGGTATCGACCCCGGCGCCGGAAACGACCAAAAGCCACCCCGCGCCGGACCACCCTGCAATTGAGGCATGACCACAAGTTAAAGGCGCCGGCAATTAAGAAGGGGAGGATCCATGTGGTCGGTGCGCCGTCGATCCCCGAGGGAGGCACGCCGGTATTCGTCGATGTCGAATGCGCGACGGACCGCAACTTCTACTACTCGGTCGGTCTGCGCCACATGTCCGCGGGCGAACCAATCCAACTCTCCTTCTGGGCTGATAGCCCCAAGGATGAAGCCGAGATGTGGCGCGATTGCCTCAGCGCGCTCCGGACAATTGATGATCCCCGGTTGTTCCACTAGGGGGCGTTCGAAAGGCGATTTCTCAAACTCATGAAGGAGCGATGGCCGTCGGCCGACGACGATGCGGCCTTCGTCGATCGGCCCATCGGACAGTCGGTAAACATCCTCGCTATCATCTACGGGAGGGTCTATTTCCCAACTTACACGAATGGTTTGAAGGATGTCGCCCACTGGCTTGGCTTTAAATGGACCTGGCCGCACGCGTCGGGCAAGGCCGCGATCCTTGCGCGGAGGTGTTGGGAGCTCACCGGCGATGACACGCTGAAACAGGAGCTGATCACCTACAATGCCGATGACTGCCACGCAGCCGATATTGTCGTCGAGGCCCTTCATTGCCGAAATCGTCGTTCTGATAAATCACGGCGATCTTGGCGTCGGGCTTCTCCTTGAGAAGAAATTTGGCATAGATCTGCGCCGCGCTGCGATAGCTCGGATTGAAGGCCATCGTCCATGGGAAGTGCTGATAGTCGCCCCATTTATCGGCTCCGGTGCCGATGAATAACTGCGGAATTTTGGCGCTATTCAGATATTTTTGGACCGCGGTGTTGGTAGGAGTGCCGAGCGAACCGAATATAAAGGCGACGCGATATTCCTCCACCAGCTTACGGGTCTGTTCCACGATCTTCGGAGGACTATAACCATCATCGAGCGAGACGAGGTTGATCCTGCGGCCGTTGACGCCGCCATGCTCGTTGATCATCTGAAAATAAGCAGCCTCGATCTTTCCAATCGCGGCATAGGCCGACAAGGGACCGCTAAAGGGCATAGTCTGCCCGATCTTGATCTCACTATCTGTGATGCCGGGTGCGTTTTCCGCCAATGCGGTATTCGAGAAGAGCGCCGCACCCGCAAGGCCGGCGAACACGATCAAATGTTTGTACATAATTTCCTCCCTGCTCTCAGTTGTCGACGTCGAACCTCCGGTCGGCTGCCGCGAGTTGACTCAAGGCGAAAGCCAAAAATGTCACCGTTGCAAGAACAATGGTTCGCAGCACCATCTATCGCCTCCAGTGACGGCTTCAACGCCAACGTACGTTTTCATCACGCCACACCGCCGCGAATAGGCCGCCCGCCAACAGTCCAGAGAAATATCAAATTCTGCCTCGCGTCGACGAAATACTCCTGTTCAGGATCGCCGCCGATATTTGCGAAAGGCATCACCGACATGGTTCTGTAGGCTGTTCCGCGACGCCACGATCCGCTTCCAACCGATCGCGATCTCCCGGACCAAGCCGCACCTCGACGCCCGTTCTCATCCCGCCAGATTCGTATGGTCGCGAGACAAACGGAATCGTTCGTTACCGCCGATCCACTAGCAACATGATCTTCATGGCCGATTCCTATTCGGAATGGCGGCGCCGCAGGCAAGCTCATCATCTCTAAAGGCGGATTGCCAGTTCCGGGCCGTGACGAGCTGAGCGCAATTCAGAAATTTTACGCGGTATAGGGATGTCCCGCTAAGATCGGCCCCGTCGAGCACAGCTTTGAAGAAATTGGCGCCGTCCAGATTGGCATCAGTTAAATTTGCGTTGCAAAACTTCGTGCCTCGCAAATCGGCGCCGCGAAAATCCGTTCGAGAAAAATCGAATCCGGTGAAATCGAGCGCTCGCAAGGCGGCACTGGACAGATCCGGTGCACCCAGGTGATCCGCGCGCCACGCATTCCACGCCGAGACGCCGCGGTTGAGCAATGCAACGTGATCATCCCTTGCCATTTTTCGCAGCTGCCAAGGCGTCGCCTAGTGTCGTGTGGTTGTCGCGATGCGCCCCATCAAGTTGAGCTTGCGTCAGGCCCTCGGCATCTCGCAGATCGGCGCTGAAAAGGATCGCGCCATCGAGCTTTGCCAAGCGTAAATACGCACGGCGCAAGTTCGCGCCGCGGAGCGAGGCGCCGGCGAGGAATGCGCTGCCAAGCCGGGCATCCTGAAGATCGGCCTCGTCCAGATACGCGTTATGAAGACTGGCGCCGCGCAGGTTCGCTTCGCGCAAGTCGGCTCGTGTCAGAATCGCATCGTCGAGGTTCACGCCGCTCATATCAGCCGCACGTAAGGAGGCTCCACGGAGTACAGCTCCGGCCATCAGGCAGAACTCCATATCAGCCAACGAGAGGCATGCGTTCTCGAGACGCGCCGAGATCAGATTTGCCCCGCTCAGACGCGCGCTCGACAAATCCGCCTCGTTGAGACACGCACCTTGCAAAGTCGCGCCGATGAGATTGGCCTTTTTCAGGCAAGCGCCGGTGAAATTGGCTCCGGTAAGCACGGCCCGATCCATCTTGACCCTTTGTAAATTCACCCCTGAGAAATCCATCCCGGCCAAGTCGGCGGAGCCGAAATCGGCACGGAGGCCTTCGCGTCGACCCGTTTTCAGATATAGCGAGTGCGCAGCGAGGATCTGTGCAACCTCATCGGGCGATAGCCAGTGGACAGACGTTTTTTCCGAAACGTCGACCTTTCCGGCAAGGGCCGAGCGCGGCGAATTCGATCCGGTCATGGGCAATTTTACGCCCGATAATGGGCTATAACAGTCTCATTTTTGGAGCCGACGTTCGTTGTAATGCCGCGAGCGCTCGATCAGGATCATCCTGGTCCCGACGACGAGACCCAGCAATTGCACCAGAGTAACCTCTCATGACGATCGTGACGGTCTTTGGAGGCTCGGGTTTTTTAGGACGGCACATCGTCGAGCGGCTAGTGGCACACGGCGCCGAGGTGCGGATGGCGGTCCGTCGACCACAACGGTTTCGGTTTCCCAAGGAGCCTGCTCCCGGTCATATTGTCGCCATACGTGCGGACGTGCGCGATGAGGAGTCGGTGGCCAAGGCGGTTGCGGGGGCGGCGGCAGTTGTCAACGCTGTTGCGGCTTATGTCGAGAAGGGCGGGGTAACCTTTGCGGCGGTTCACGAAGAGGGCGCGCTCAAGTTGGCGCAACACGCCGCTCGACATGGCGTGGAGACGCTCGTGCATATCTCCGGGATCGGTGCGGATCCGGCGTCGCCCTCTCGCTACATCCGTGCCCGTGGACGCGGCGAGTTGATCGTGAGAGAGGCATTCCCCGGCGCCGCGATCCTTCGGCCGAGCGCAATGTTTGGGCCCCGCGCGGGGATTTTCAGCTCGTTCGCCGCGGTGGCACGGTCATCGCCTATTTTCCCCCTGGTCGGAGGCGGACATACCAAACTGCAGCCTGTACACGTCGGGGACGTCGCTCTGGCAGTTGAACGTGCTTTAGATGAGCCTCACGCGCGCGGTCGCACCTTCGAGCTCGGCGGACCGGAGATCTACACCGTCAACGAGTGCGTACAGCTGGTGCTCCGTCAACTCGGCCTTAGCCGCTCCTACGTGCCCATCCCTTTCGCTGTAGCGGAACTCCTCGCGGCCGTGCTGGAGCGATTGCCCAACCCGCCACTGACGGTTGGGATGATCGACCTCCTTCGACGAGACAACCTCGTAAGCCCGACCGCACCGGGATTTGTCGCCCTCGGGATCACGCCGATTAGCGTCGAAGAGGCCCTGCCGAACTGTCTCTGACGGCAACTCGGCCGCGCCCGGGCGATGACAGATTCCTGGGCTGCTGACACTGCCGAGCGGTGCTCGCTCAGCACCAGGCCCTCGAGATAATATCGCGCCTCGATGGACCGGCGCCGGCGCGCGGGCTAGCATTTGCGAAACTGCTGCGAGGCGCCCGTCGATGAAAGCCGCAGTCCTGCACGCGCCCAACCAGCCCCTGACAATCGAGGAGGTCGCGCTCGTACAAATTCGAAGAATTAAAAATTGATCGCTGGATTCACTGGGCCGGAATTGGCCTGGGCGTGTTGGGCGCGATATCGATTGTCGGCATCACCTTCGATCGGAACAGTATCGGCAGCTTTTTCGCGATCCTAGTCTATGCCGTTTTGTTTGCTCGTGATGCTCGGCTGTTCGGCGGCTTACCACCTGGCCCGCCCAATGTGGCGCGCGAATTGCTGCGGCGCTTTGACCATGCAGCGATCTTCCTGATGATCGGCGGCACATATACGCCATTCACAACGAGCGGGCTCCTTGGAAGCTGGTCGCGCGCGATGACCATCGCGATTTGGGCGATCGCTTTGCTGGGTGTCAGCCTCAAGCTCGTCTTCCCAAGACGATTAGACGGACCGTCGGTCATTCTCTATCTCATGTTGGGATGGATCGGGCTAATCGCATTGAGGCCCCTCCTTACCTCACTCGATCCCGTGACCGTGATTTTGCTGGGTGTGGGCGGGGTTTTTTATTCCGTAGGGGTAGGGTTTCATCTCTGGCAACGGTTGAAGTTTCAAAATGCCTTTTGGCATGGCTTCGTGCTGTTCGCGGCCGCCTGCCATTATGTGGCGGTGCTGCGTGGCGTGGTGCTGGCCGCCGCTTGATTTCACGCCTTCTACGTTGACTCATCCGCCCGGCACTACGTCTCCAAACGGCTCTGCGCGAGCCGTTCGATTGGCGGGGCTCAGGGCGTTGTTGACTGGCCTTCTCCGTGGCAAGCGAACATCAGTTTTCACGAGCCTTGCGCATGTCCGAGATTGTGCAGGTTTTCGGACGGAATGCGAAGACCATCCGCGCGCTCGGGCGGCCGGCGTCTGAAAAGCGCCAAGGCACGAAATTGCGGGGAGTGAGGCACCGAGAGTGCCACGGGCTCTATGGGGATTTGGCGGCGAGGGGTGTGTGGAAGATGGAACGAAGCAGATGCGGCGATCGGTTTGCCGGATCGCGTGGGTGCTGGTGTTGGTTTGATTGATGGAACCGGGCGGTGACCGCGGAGATTGGTGGCGCGACTGCTGCTGAATCCGGCGAAGCGAAGCGAGCTTCGACGGTGCCGGCCGAGAGCGGGCGAGAATGACGGGCGTCGCTGCGGTGGTGGATCGATGGGGAGGGCATCATGAGGTGTCGATCGTGATCGCCGCCGGAACTGGCGCGGCGCGGTGCTTGGGCTCTGCGGGGTGGCCTGTCGAGCGACCGTTGCCGTGCCTGGCAATCGTCTGCCGGCGTTGCTGATTGTCTCCCAGTCGCAAAGCCGTCATCGCCAGCGCGATAAGCTTGGTGCGGTTGGGAGTGGTGGATAGCTCGGCGATTCAGGCCGTCGCGAGTAGGGCGCGACGACGGCGAGCGCCGACGAAGCGCATGATGGCATACTGGATCAGGAACAAACTGAGCTTACTTGCGATGCCATAGACCGTCATGAACGACGCCCAAGTCTCGACACTAAAGTTCAGGGCGACAATCAGATTCAACGCGGCGGAACAGAACATCAGCCCGGACCAGACGAACCCGAAGACGAAAGCGATATCTCCTAATGCTTCCATGGCAACCGCTGGCAAATAGCGATTGATCCATCCGGGCTTCAGCATTACGGCACCGACGACGAGGTAAATCAGGCTCGGCTTAACCATGACAAAGCGGGGATCGTTGGTAAGCATGGTCGCAGTGCCCGAGGCCACCACCAAAACCAAACTCATCCACTGCATGGCGTCGATCGGTCTTTTGCGCGCCACCTGCCAGCCGATCTGGGCGAAGCCCATCACCATGCCGAGAGCGACGGCAAGAGGGATGTTGTGCGTCAGCAGATAGAGGACGAGGAAAAACAATGTCGATGCCAAATCGAGCAACAGCAGTTTTCCCGCGTTGAACAAATTCTTCATGGGCCGCTCAAAACTCTTAGCTCGCTTTGCTGGTTTGTGCTGGACACGAACGACCATAGCTCAGCTTCAGTTGCCCAATGTCGGCTATTACGGCGACAGTAGCACAAGTGCCGTAGCCCGACAGCGCCTGCCGGTGCTTCGACAATGGTGATGCTGCGGTACGACCTGACAGGATAGAGATAGCCTGTTTCAAGAGCGCCGCGCTCGCGGGGTTCTCGCCGACGCCAGAGTTCCCCGAGATCGAATAGGCGGGATCGCTGCTCGCGACTCTGAATCCTTAAGTCAGCACGTGGTGCCGATTTCCGCTTTGGCACGAAACCGAAGTGCCGAAGAGTAGCGCTGATTTCCGATGCTGAGGGTGAAGCAGACTTAATGCGATTGGCGCTCTTCGTCGCATGGTGACCCGTTGCGGATTGCATGGCGCACGCAAGCGGCCTACGCGGCCTCCATGTACCAATCCCTCGACTTGGGCTAGGCTCTGCCGACAGTTGCAACGAGGCTCCGCTATGTCGCCCGAGCGCGTGGTACGCAAGCTGGCTGCCATACTCGCCGCTGATATGGCAGGTGACAGTCAGCTTATGGGTACCGACGAGGAAGCCAGGCGCGCGCGCCTCAAGGCTATTCGGCACGAGCTTCCAGTCTCCCGACAATGCAGCAAATTTTCGGATGGCCCCCGTGCGTGAGCATCCGGCGGCAGAAGCATTGTGATACCCGGGGCACCGTAATCGACGGCGCCGAAGGCTGGATAGCCGGAAGGGATGGGACATTGGCTTCCACTCAGGTGATGCGAGGCAGCTTACCTCCTGCAGGCGTGGTTTCCGCAAGGGCCGCCTCGATTTCTCGCGCGCGACCTCCTGAACTGAACTCCTCGACTAGGTGAGGTCTCTGGCCAATCTGCAGGCGGTAGACGCTATGCGCGGCGGCGATGAGGTCGCCATTCCTGCCGAGCGAGTCATGCACGCTCATAGATGCTGCGGGGAACCTTGCGCACCGGTGTGTTGGGGCAACATCGGCTTTAAATGGACACGGCGCGCAGTCCCTGATGGTGCCACGATAGAGAAGTGTGGTCCCGTCATTTACGAGGGTGCCGCTTGTGGTCAAAGTCTTCCCAGTCGGGCAGACACAGGTGTCGGCGGGCTCGTCGTAGCGAAAGTCCTCACGCGAGAAGGTCCCATCATCCCGCTTGGACTTGTCGATGACGGGATGTGCGGCGTGATCTGCTTCTCCTCGACCAGCCAGTTCAGCATCGGTGCCGATCCATAGGCGGAATCGGCGGCGAGGCGCTCAGGCTTGAGGCAGAAGCGCTCTTCGGTGCGCTCCAGCATGGCCCGTGCAGCGCCCACCTCGGCCTGGCGAACGGCACGGGAGGCCTCGACATCCACGATTGTAGCGCGACAAACTGGATGAGAGGTCGCGACAATCTGGATGAGAATTTGGTGTCGCGGTTGGTTGATGATCGCGGGGGTGATTGTCGGGCGCAAGTATTTTTGTGGGATTGATTGTCGTGGCGCGTCAATTAGCGGTTCAAAATCGGCGCTGAGGCAACGCCACGTTCGATTCGTGGCATATGATGCGGATCGATCGGCACGAGGACGATCTGGCGCAGCGTTATTGTGCGAACAATCGGGTAACATCCGTCAATCAGCGGCGATATTGGCAGGAGTGGCCTGGGATGGCGGTCGCCCCGGCCCGCGTTTTCGATCGATGGCCTCGCGACGCCTGTAACTTTCGACATTGAGCTCGAAAATGATGGCGTGGTGGACGAGGCGATCGACGGCGGCGAGGGTCATGGCGGGATCGGGGAAGACCTTTTCCCAGGCGCCGAAGGGCTGGTTGGCGGTGATGAGCATTGATCGCCGCTCGTATCGGGCGCTGATGAGCTCGAAGAGGACGCTGGTCTCGGCCTGATCCTTGGAGACGTAGGAAAAATCATCGAGGACGAGTAGGTCGAAGCGGTCGAGCCGGTTGATGGCGGCTTCGAGGCTGAGTTCGCGGCGCGCGATCTGAAGCTTCTGAACGAGGTCGGTTGTGCGCGTGAAGAGCACGCGCCAGCCGTTCTCGACGAGAGCGACGCCGAGGGCGGAGGCGAGATGGCTCTTGCCGCCACCCGGCGGCCCAAAAAGTAGCACGTTGGCGCCTTTCTTGAGCCAGCTGTCACCGGCAGCGATCGCCACCACCTGGGCCTTGGAGATCATCGGCACGGTGGCGAAGTCGAAGGTATCGAGTGTCTTTCCCGGCAAGAGGCGGGCCTCGGCGAGGTGGCGCTCGACGCGGCGCCGATCCCGCTCGGCGAGCTCATGTTCGGTGAGGGCGGTGAGGAAGCGGGCCGCAGGCCAACCTTCTTTGTCGGCCTGTTCGGCAAACTTCGACCAGATTAGCTTGATGGCCGGCAAGCGTAGTTCGGTAAGAAGTAGTCCGAGCTTGGCAGTGTCGACGGCATGGTTGGTCTTCATGCTGCGTCTCCCGTCACGCTGGTGCCGAGCAATGCTTCGTAGGCATCGAGCGGCGCCAGAGTGACGATGATCTGGGGCAGCCGCGCGGGATCGGGGGCAAATCTTGCCCGCAAAGCGGTAATGTCCGGCAATTGCCCCGCTTCCAGTGTGTCAGCAAGCCGCTCAGCCAGTTCGCTCTCGCAGTTGCGCTCGTGCGCCAGGGCAAGAAGATCGACCATGATCCGGCAGGCCTGTTGTGCCGGCAGGCGCTCGATCAGAACATCGAAGGTTCGCCGATAAGCCTCGCGGGGAAACAGCTGATCGCGGTAGACGAGCCGCAGAAGTGCCATCGGCTTGCGGCGCAGGGAATGGATGACATGGCGGTAATCGACCACCTGGTCGTGCTTGCCCGAGGGAAGAGGCCGTCCGCGCGGCACGGTCATGAGCGGAGTGCCGCCGACGAAAACAGCGAGCCGGTCATCGAACACGCGCACCCTAAGGCGATGCCCGATCAAGCGCGAGGGCACGGAGTAGAATACTTTGCGCAGGGTGAAGCCGCCGGCGGAGGTGACGCGCACGGTCACCTCTTCGTAGTCCGCGGTTCGGCGGCCGGGCAAATCCTGGAGGGCGGCGCGTTCGCTGTCGATTTGTTGAGCATTACGAGCGTTTCGGCGGCTGACAATCTCGTCGACGAACCTCCGATAGGCGGGCAAATCGTCGAAATCCCGGGAGCCCCGCATCAGTAGCGCGTCCTCCAGGGCACGCTTGAGATGACCATGAGGCCCCTCGATGGCACCGTTCTCATGCGCGATACCGGTGTTGTTGCGGGACGGCGTCATGCCGTAATGGCGGCAAAGTTCCTCGTATCGGCGTGTCAGATCGTCGCGTGCTTCGCGATCGAGGTTGCGGAAGGCGGCCGAAAGGCTGTCGGTGCGATGTTCCCGCGGTGCCCCGCCGAGCGACCACAAAGCGTTCTGCAGCCCCTCCGCCAAGGCAACGAAACTCTCGCCGCCGAGCACGACATGAGCGTGTTCGAAGCCGGAGTAGGCCAGGCGAAAATGGTAGAGCCGGTGCTCGAGCGGTGTATCGGCGATCGAAATCGCCGCACCGCCCATGTCGCTGAAATCCGACAGGCCCAACCGGCCGGGTTCATGGACCTGTCGGAAAATCACCTCTCGTTCCACACCATAAAGTGCGTGCCAGGCACGAATCCGCCGCTCTAGCGTGCGGCGAATGCCGGCGCCCAAATCGGGATGGCGCCGCCGCATCTCCTCGAAAATCGCAATCGGCCGAAGACCCGGCGTAGCCTCGAGCATCGGCACAATCTCGATCTCGAAAATATCCCCAAGCGGATCCCGCCGACGCCGGGTCCGCGGCGCCTTCTTCTGGGACGGCAACCGCGGATCATTCTCGATGCGATACGCCGTGGCGATGCTGATCGATGCCTTCGCTGCCGCTGCAGCCGGCCAATTGGTTTGTCGATACTTCATGTAGAGCCTCATCTGATGATCGGTTACGTGGCGGCCGGGCACAAAACGATTCCTCCCAACGGAAAAATCGCCACCATACCCGGCCTACCGCCATCACCAGACAACGCCTCAAAAAGAACGCGTCGTTGGGGGCCTGAAACTCCGGTCGGGCTACGCCCTCCCTTCGTTCCAGGCCCTCAGCATTCTCATCTTGATTGACGCTACGCTCTCACCTTGATTGTCGCGCCGCACACGATGACCCCGCAGCGTACATCGATCAGATAGTTGTCGGCGTAGGCCGCCACCACGGCCTCCACCAATGCCTGCGGCGGCGAGCAGCTGACGACAACTGAGTTCGAGGTTGATCCGGTGTCCACCTCGCGATGCGGTGTCTTCCATGAACTCGGCCTTGCCCCCTGATTATCGACAACACTTTTTCGGGGCTTTGCCCCGAAGCGCCTAATTCAGCCCCATCGCTGCGTCGAAGCGGCGGCGGACGTCGAGGAAGTCGCCGTATTTGCGGTGCCGCGCCGTGTGCTGGGCGCAGGCAAGGAGGAGGCGCTCACGGCCCGGCCCCGGGTTCTTGCCGTAATCCTCGAGGAGGCACTGCGCAATCTCTTGATTGTGCGGATCGTTGCCGATGCTGGTGGCGACCAGTGCCAGGCGATCGACGAGACGCGAGCGGGGGGCGTCACTCTCGAGGTGGGCCTTGGTCCAGGCGACGCTTTGCTTGCCGTCGAGCGCCAGAATGGCCGCCTCGAGCCGCTCGAGGATTTGCTCCCCCGTCATCCGGCTGGCACCGCTCGGCGCCTTCACCGGCGCCTCGTGGAGGTCGTCGGTGCGGGCCTGATGGAAGGCGGCTTGATTGACGTAGGAGGCGGCGACGTAGAGCAGCTTCAGCCGCTGCGGATGCTCGAAATTGTCATAGAACCAGCCGAGCGTGTTGCAATACTCGTAGCAATGTTGCGGCAGCGAGAAGTTGAGGTCGTTGTCGGTCGCGATGATCACGTCCGCCGCAGCGATCTGCATGGCGTCGAGGATGTGGCGCGGGCTCTTGCCCGATTTGAGGAGGGCGCTGACGCGCTCGACATTGGCGGGCTCGGGCTGGTGGAGGAGGATGTCGATGAGTTCTGCGCTCTCGCTCGTGTTCAGCTTTCCGGTATTCGCGAGGAGCTGGCGCTCGCCCGCGGTCGTGCCGCTGTAGGGGATCGCAGAGATCCGGTCGCCCTCGATGTAGACCGTGATCGCGTTGCACGCCATCTCGTAGGTCGAGTACCAACGCGGTCCCACCGCGATGTCGAGCGCGCCGGCATAGACGACGTCGTGCGCCGCTTCCCAGCCGATCGCGTTACCGAGCTCCACAGTCGCTCGAGCTCGAAAGGCCTTGTGCCCGGTCGTATAGGAGCGGTTGTTGAGGCTGCGGTCCTGTAGGTCGATGAGGCCGGCGAAGGCTAGCTCTGCCAGCACCTCCCTACGGTTGGCCTGCTCGTCGACGAGGCCGAGGAACACGCGGTAGGCATCGATCACTTGGCCGCGATGGACGAGCGTCAGCCAGTGGCCCAGCCGCTCGCGCAAGGTGCCTGTCTCTGTTACTGGTTCTTGGTCGGGCCAGTGGACGATTGGGGCGGGTGGCGGTCCGCTCGGCATCTTGAAGTCGCGCGCGTAATGGCCGGGCGCCTTGGCAATCTTCTGGTTCCATATGTCAAGGGCAGTCGGCACATACCAGATCGTCTGCGCCATCGGCAGCCCGGCGTGTTTGCGGTCAAGCAGCCGCGTCAGGTGAATGGTGACGCGCGAGCTGAGGAGGCAGTGGTCGTTGTTGACGAAATTGACGAACCCGTCGTCGATCCGCTCGTGATACGGGACATGCGTATAGGGCGCATGGATCCGCGTCACTTCGGCGAGCATCTCCTTGAGCGGTCGCCCTTGGCGGAGCAGATTGAGATAGATCTCGTTGGCACCGATCTGATCGCGCGCAAGGATTCGATCCTCGAGCTTCGCATATAAAGCGACTGCTTCCACGGGCGTCGCCTCTCTCCGCATCGACATTCTGGCTTCTCCCTTGCGGGGGTTGCGACGACGGAAGACTTCGCTAGATGCTTATCACACATCGCGCTTTCGTCGCCGTCAATCTGCGGCTCGTCATATCTTCGATCATGCGCCGGCTTTTCGATCATGCGCCGGCGTAACGCGCTGACGGTTGCGTCGGTCATGGGGGTGCTCCTGTCTGGAGGTTGAGGTTCGCAACCATTTGAATTTTCCTCCTCTTGTAGGGTGGCAGCATCTACGCAATCAGCTCTGCGTGGACAAAATGATTCCTTCATCGAATTGTCGGCATTGTTCCACCTCAACTGGCGAATTGAAGGCTCGAAATCGATCTCGCACTACCACCCGGCTCCGCCGAACGGCCGGCAAGAAATCCGGTAGTCTCATGGCCATTGCCGGTCAAGATTCCGTCGGCGGCGGGTGGTGTTTGCCGACTTTCTCCACGGTGCTGGCCTGGGGCCCTTTCTCCCCTTCCGCATCATGGATAAAATAACGCGCTTCGTGGCCGACCGTCAGGTCAGCGAACTTGGCTCCAATAAGCGCGTTGCGGTGCATGTAGATTTCATCACCGCCGGCTGAACGGATGAAGGCATAGTCCGGCAAAAACGCTGGCGATGCGGCCGTGATCCGGGGTGGCATGGGTCTTGGCGTCGCCACGTTGTTGGCGAGCGTAATCCTCCAATTGGCGGCGCGCGGCATCGAAGGCGTCTCGGACGGCTACAAGAATAATGAAAAGACGCGTCGAGCGAGCCAAAGAGCTTTTACGTGAACCTACTCCGCGCCTCGCGGATATTGCGCAACTTTGCGGCTTTGTCGATCAAAGTCACTTTGCTCGCGTCTTCTCAAAAAGCGAAGACTGCAGCCCGGGACGCTGACGGCGTCTCCATCGCGCTTAACCGCACGGTTCGCAGATCTCTTGCTGCGTTCAGCACCTCGATCAAAACTCATCATGGACTCGTCAAGTCGTAAGACCTCAAGGCCAAGACCTGTCCCGTGGGCGGACCGCGGAAATCCCACGGTGTTTCGACGGAGGAATTCTCTGCTGCAGGACGGCGTCGGAAGGCATCAGTCGAGCGCAACGTCGACTCGCCTCGAGCCACAGCGTCGCAACGCTAGTCTTCGTCTTCGAGACTAACTGCGCTGTCCCGCGGCTTCCAGGATAAGCTGGGCAATCTCGTGGGGATGAGAGATCAACGAGAGATGGCTTGCCTTCACTTCGATCGTCTTGGCGCCCATCCGTTTGGCCATGAACCGTTCGAGATCGGGATTGATCGTCCGGTCTTCCGTGGAAACGGCATAGAAACTCGGCTTCGACCGCCAGGCAGCATGCGTGGTCTTGCCCGTAAGTAGAGCCTTGTGGAACGGCTCCTGGACGGCATAGAGAACCTTCGCCTTCGCTTCCGGCAGATCGCCCGCGAAATCGCGCAGGAACGCGGCTTCGCTGAGACGCCCCTCGTCACCGTCGAAGACGATCCCGGCGGACGCGGGAGGAGTCGGAAATTTCTTGGCCAATGCCGTGTAGTCCTCGCCCGCATCGGGTGCCCGCGCAGCTACATACACGAGAGCCGAGACGTTCGGATGCACACCGGCTTCCGTGACGATCATCCCGGAAAAGGAGTGTCCCGCCAACACCGTCGGGCCGTCTTGCTGCGCCAGGATCCGCTGGGCCGAAGCCACAGCCTCAAGCAGCGTCGTCAGAGGGTTCTGCACGGAGGTCACGTTGAGACCCGCCGTCTGTAGGCGCGGAATCACTTCCGACCAACTGGACCCGTCGGCAAACAACCCGTGCACGAGGACGATGTTGCGCGCCTTCGTCGCGGGGGGCGTCGCGGCCAGGCCGCGGGTGGAGATCAGCGAGGCGGCAGCGCCCGCAAACATAGCGGCTGCGAACGTACGTCTCTTCATCATCATGATTTGTCTTCCTTCTATGATATCAGCGCGCAGCGCGATCCGGTGGCGGCTTCAGCGCCGCCGATTGGATCGGGCGAGCTCAACGATCTCGTCGCCGCGCCCATTCATGACAGCCTTGAGCATGTAGAGTGTGAAGCCCTTGGCCATCTCGGCGGTAATCTTCGGCGGCATGGCAAGCTCATGCGGTTTACCACCGCATCCACGAGCACCGGGCCGGGATAGGAGAGCGCTTCGGCGAGCTTCTCATCCACCTCTGCCGGATTCTCTATGCGCACTCCCTCGATCCCGACAGCTTCCGCCATGGCTGCAAAGTTTGGATTGACGAAGTCGGTGCCGAAACCCAGGAAGCCTGTTGATTTCTGCTCGAGCTCGATGAATCGAGCGCTCCGTTGTTGAACACAACGAGCTTCACAGGAAGCTTGAGTTGAACAAGAGTCAACACATCGCCCATCAGCATCGTGAACCCGCCATCTCCCGACAGTGAGACGACCAGTCGGTCGGGATTGGCGGGTTGCGCGCCGATCGCCTGGGCTTATGCGTTCGCCATGGAGGTGCTCTTTCCCGCGCATCGCATGGACGATCGGCGACTTCAGCCGTCCGGCGAGCCGTATCAGCTGATCATGTGCTCCTTCGCAGCCGGCACCGCACAGGAGGGTGACGCGCCGAGCGCTGTTCAAAAGCGCGGCCATACGGTCGATGCTCTCGGCAGACGGGGTGACTGTCGGACGTGCTGGTGCGAGCCCCAGCTGTTGCGGCGACGGCGCATCGAGTCCGGGCTTCAGCGCGATGTCACCAGGTATGACAATGACCGAAACACAACGCTCTGCAATTGCGCGCCGGATCGCGATTTCCAGTGCTCGCGGCATTTGCCAGACACTCGACACGAGCTCGCAAAAGCTGCTGCATTCCCGAAAGAGCCGCTCCGGATGGGTCTCCTGGAAGTACCCGGAACCGATCTCCGGCGACGGGATGTGCGCGGCGATGGCAACAACCGGCACGCGAGACCGATGACAGTCGAAGAGTCCGTTGATCAGGTGCAGGTTGCCGGGCCCACAACTTCCCGCACAGACGGCGAGCCCACCGGTGAGATACGCGTCGGCGCCGGCGGCGAATGCCGCCACCTCTTCGTGCCGGACGTGCAGCCAATCGATTCCGCCATGGCGCCGCAATGCGTCGGTAAAGCCGTTCAAGCTATCGCCGACGATCCCGTAAATGCGTCTAACCCCTGCGGTGGATAGAGTTTCGACCATTTGGTCGGCAACTGTCCTCGACATGTCGGCCTCCTGTTCAGTCTTCGGATTCTCGCTCAGATAAGGTGGAGCTGTCGGGCGGCTTCGGTCAGGTCGTCTCGGAACTCGGGATGGGCAAGCGCGATCAGTGCCTTTGCGCGTTCGGTCGAGGACATGCCCTTGAGGTTCGCGGCTCCGAACTCGGTGACGATGTAATGCGTGTCGATGCGAGGTGTCGTCACCGGCCCGTCGAGCCGTGCGACGATACGTGAGACCTTGCCTTTCGCGGCGGTCGACCGCGCCGCGATGATCGACTTCCCGCCCCTCGACGCATAGGCGCCGCGCACGAAGTCGAGCTGACCGCCCGAAGCGCTGTATTGATGGCCCAACAAATGCTCTGAATTGCAGGCGCCGGTCAGGTCGATCTGTATGGTGGCGTTGATCGAGATGACGTTGTCATTCTGCGCGATGATGCGCGGGTCGTTGACGTAGTCGACGGGCCGGCTCTCGACGGCCGGGTTGTCGTTCAGGAAGTCGTACATCGCCTTCTGCCCCATGGCGAAAGTGAAGACCGTCTTGCCCCGGTCGATAGCCTTTCGCCCGTTGGTAACTACACCCGCGCGCAGAAGATCGACGAGGCCCTGATTCAAGGCTTCGGTATGAATGCCGAGCTCATTGCGATCGTTGAGTGCGGCGCAGACGAGATTTGGCAACGCGCCGACACCCATCTGCAGGCAGGCGCCGTCCGGCACCAGTTCCGCGATAATGCGGCTGATCACCTCGTCGTCGGGCGTCGCTCCGCGCGACGGCAGTTCCAGTAGCGGCACGTGGTTCTCAACGATCGCATCGACCTCCGAGACATGCAGCTCCGCGCCGTTCACCCGCGGCATATTCTGATTGACCTCGACGATCAGACGCTTGGCTGCACGGGCGACTTTGGTCGAATAGTCATTGCCGGTGCCGAAGCTGAAATAGCCATGCCGATCCATCGGCGAGACGGTGCAGACGAATGTGTCGATGCCGATCTCGATCAACAGGCGAGGCGTCTGGTGGAAGTTGTTGGGTACGTAGTCTACGACCTTGCGACCACCGTCTTCAGTGCCGCGCCTGATCAGGGCCCGTTCGGTCGGCGAGATGAACATGCAGTATGGGCGAATGCGATCATTCAGCTCGTAACGAAGAATCGTCTCGCCGGCGATTTTGGTGGCCTCGAAGTAATAGACCCTGAGATCCTCGATTGCCCCGGCCGCGGCGCGATCCGCCAGCGCCTTCAGGACGGCTGGCGGCTCGGCCATTGCCATGCCCATCGAGAGCCTCGAGCCCGAGGGAATTAATGCTACCGCCTTGTCAGATGCGGTCAATTTCGATTGGTAAAGTGATGCCGCATTCATGGGGTGTCTCCCTCATCATTCGAGAAATCAGTAGCCTGCGGCTTCTTCGGGCGAATGGCCGCGGCGATGAACGAGCATGGTGCGCTCGAAGCTCATCACTTCCTTGCCGTCCTGGTTGATGCCGCGCGTCGAGACGGTGACGATCCCTTGCGTGGGGCGGCTCTTGGACTCCCGCTTCGAGAGGATGGTGCTTTCCGCATAGAGGGTGTCGCCTGCGAACACCGGATGAGTTGCCTTGACCTTGTCCCAGCCGAGATTCGCCACGACCTTGGCGCTCACGGTGCGCACGCTCATGCCGGTCAAGAGTGCGAGGGTGAATGTCGAATTCGACGAGCATCTTCTTCCATTCGGTCTTGGCCGCGTAGGCCGCGTCGAAATGGACCTGCTGGATGTTCAGCGTCAGCAGCGTGAAATAGGTGTTGTCGACGTCGAGCACGGTGCGCCCAGGACGATGCTCGAACACATCGCCGGGCTCGAAATCCTCCCAGTAGAGGCCCGAGGTTTCGCGAAAGCGGCGCGCACCGACGGGCTTGTAGGCGGGAAGCAACGTTTCCATGGAGTGTCTCCTTGATCTGGGGTGAAAAACTGGATGCATTTTTCAAGCTGCGAGTCCGGCCGCGACGAGTGTGCGGCGCGCCTTTCGGGCAACCGCCTCATCGATCATCTGACCGTCGATCGTGCCGACGCCCTTGGCGTTTTCGGCGAGGACGGCGCGCGCCTTCTCGACCGCTTCGGCGGTCGGCGTGAGGGCGGCGTTGATCGCGTTTATCTGCCCGGGGTGGATCGCGGCTTTGGCGACGAAACCGAATGCCACCGCTGCGGCAACCTCCTGCGTGAAGCCCGCCTCGTCATGCAGATTGAAGAAAGGCGAATCGATCGGCGTGACGCCGGCCAGTGCGCAGGAGACGATCAGATGACCGCGGGCGAAGGCAAGCGGTTCCCATGCGGCTGCAGTGCCGAGGTCGGCCGCCAGGTCGGCAGCGCCGAGCATCAGGCCAGCGAGCCGTGGTGTGGCGGCCGCGATTGCCGGCACCGCGGCAAGTCCATGCGCGCTCTCGACCAGGCCGATAAGCCGCGTGTGCTTGCCCGTATCCGTCAGCAGGCGGTCAAGGATTTGAAGATGGCCGGCTGTCTCCGTCTTAGGTACCACCAGGAAGTCTGGAGCGATCCGGGCTCCGAGCAGCGCGTCCAGGTCAGAAATGCCTACACGCGTGTCGAGCCCGTTGATTCGCAGCGCGTGTAGCGCACCATCGGACGGGTTTCCTTCCAGGTAATCGAGAGCAGTGGTCCTGGCGCGCACCTTGTCGCCGGGCGCCACGGCGTCCTCCAGATCCAGGATTGCAACGTCGGCGCCGGCCTGAGAAGCCTTCGCAAATCGTTCCGGGCGGGTCGCCGGCGTGAACAGCCAGCTTCGAGTGCGAATTGGTGCCTGGCTGGTCATGCGGTTTCCTTTCTTGACAAGTTACGGCTTACATCACCGGCCTCTCTGCCCGCCGCCTTTGAGTAGCTAAGCAGTTTCACCAAGTCTCGAACCTGAATGCTTTCGAGCGAAAGCACGGCGTCCTTGATCGCTCGACTTAGCCCCGCGTCGATGCGGCCGACTACGAGCCCGTCGAATTTCTCTACGGATTCCTCCCATGTGAACGGATGGGAAGCGAGGCCCGGGTAGTCTTGAACCTGGTGTTCGATCACGGTCCCGTCTTGCAGACGGATTTTGATTTTGGCAGGCATTTTCCGAGGATACTGCGCCGTGAATTCGTTGTTCGGACGGGTCAAAACCCTCTTCAACAACGCTTGCACGTCGGGCTTGGCGATGCGGTCCGGCTTGAATTGTGCCGGCGTCACATCGCCATCGATGAGGGCGACCGAAAGCAGATACGGAAGGCTGTGATCCGCCTGTTCTTTGGTACGGATGATTTTGTCCACGCCGTAAAGGCCGCCACCAGCGAAGTCAAAGGCGAGTTGGAATACCTCCGCCTCGATCGAGACAATCTTGTTGGGATCGAGTTTTTTGTGCCTCGCCAGTTCGACCATACAATGGACCGCTGATTGCGTGTGGATCATGGAATTGTACTTCTTGATGGTGCTCTCCATGACGCCCTCATATCCCTCCTTGTCCCAAGCGATGTCGATCTTCATCCCAAGAAGGTGGTCGATTCCTAACGGCCCCTCGATCACTTGAAGCGGCCCCTCGACGCCACGACGGGCAAGGAACAAAGTGTTCATGGCACCGAGGGCCGACTGCGCCGAGGCGAGACCCTTCCATTGCGACAGCGGTTTTGCCCGAACGACGGCGAATGACGCATCGCTGACCGCGGCCATCGCCATGGCGTGGCCAATCTGCTGCTCGCTCAAGCCGAGCAGTCGCCCGGCAGCTGCGTTGTACGAGAAGGCCAGTTGTGCTGTGTGGTCAAAGCCGCGCGTCATGAAATTGGCATGATCAACGAACCGCGACTGCACCGTGTAGCCCAGGGCTACCCCGAGCATCAGGTCTCGGCCGCTGCCGTCGACGTAGTCGGCAATCGTCAGCGCAACGCCGAAATTGTCCGCCGTATGGCAAGTTTCGGTCTGGGCAAGGAAGTTGTCCATGATGTCGACGTAGCGCACGAGCACGGTGTGCCAGAACGCAGCGTAGATTGGGTTGGCCTTTCCACCACCTATCAGCGTGCACGGGCCTGTGCCACCAAACTCCGCAGTCTGCTCGCGACAGGCCTGAACAGGACCGGCCCCAAGTGCAGCGATGCAGCAGCCGAGCGAATCCAGGATGTGAACCGGCAGTTGCTTGCGCAACTCGGCCGAGAGGTCGTCGAATTTGGCGCGAGCGGCGTACCTGGCGAGAGCTTCGACTTGGGTCATGACTAGAGTTCTCCTTTTTCAGCGAACAGGCTGGCGTCTTTAGGAAGTCAGGGCGATGAAAATCCCCATCGTAACGACCGAGGCGATCACGCTCAGGAATACGGCTGAAGCTGCCTCCTCCTGCGCGACGCAGTATTGCAGGGCGAACATGATCACAATCGGCATGGTTGGAATCGCCGTCGCCAGCACCGCCTCGCTGACAGTGGGTTCGCCGTAGCCGACCCATCGCAATCCACCCAAGACAAGTGCGGGCTGCAGGATGTTCTTCAGGAATACGAGCAACAAGACGTGCGAGTTGACTTTGATTTTGCCGGATGCGAGCACGATCCCGCTGGCGAACAGGGCGACGCCCCCGGAGGCGTTTCCCAGCAGGGAAAGCGAGTGGACGATGAGCTGAGGAATGTGGAGCCCACTCAGCACGACCACGAAAGCGAGAACTGGAGCCCAAACCATCGGGTGTTTGACCGTTTCGGCAAGTTTGGCTGCGGGCGAGGCCGAATACTCTTTGTCCTGCGCGGCCAAGCTCGTTCCCTGTCGATCTCTCCCAGCCGTATCCAGTGTAAGAACAAGCATCGTGACTGGCACGACGGTGAGGTTGATGACGAGACTGGCTATCGCGATCGGGATGGCGCTAAGCCCTCCGAACAGATCACCGAGGACGGCGGGACCTACGAAGGGCACTGCTGGCGCAGAAGCCGTCAGCGCGTACAGGGCGCTAACGCTCGTTGGGAAGCGAAGGATAATACGGTGGAACAGAAACACCACGCCGTAGAGGCCAATGATGGCGAGGCACAAAGCGATGACCAGCGGGATGTCTTGGCAGAGTGCCTTGCGCGACGTCGTAACGGTCCCGGCAAAAAGCGTCAGCGGGACGGCATAAAGCAACACCATCCGATTCAGGATCGAGGCATCTTTCGGACCAAGATCGTGACGCCATGCCGCTATGAAGCCGAGCAAGAAGGTGACGGCCATCGGCAGGAGTGCGCCCAATATAGTGTTCAGCACTAGCGTTGTCCTTGATCACCGAGCATTTCAAATCGGGCGAACCCCCCAGACGCTTTGGGTACACTTGACCGCCGGCGCCGTTTTACGGAGCCACGGAAAGCGAGTTCTTGCGCAGCGTATGGACTAAGCGGCGACCGGATTCTGTTTGAAAAGTTCGGCGACCAGGGCCGAGTCGAGATAAGCTCGAACGCGCACGATCTTGTCGGCCTCGAAAAAGAGGATCCAACAGTAATGATTGTCGAATCTCATGCCGCTCCGTGCCGTCGCCAAGGAGTGAAGCTCGACCACTGCCTGGTCCCCTTTAACGATGAGATATTCCAGATGGAGCTGAGTTCCTTGTGGAAGCACTTGGCCCAGTTTGGTAAAGGTAGCGGCGATAAAGTCCGCCTTGCTGCGGTAGCGACCGGCGAGCGGATGAGTACCCATCACGGTCCAATCGACGTCGTCTGCGACATATGTGAAAAAGGCGGCTCCGTCGCCGTTCTCCAAACCTTTAAATACTTCACGAACGTAGTCAGGTGTAACAGCCATCTGATTTCTCCCTGATGTTCTGTGTATTGGTCGACTCTTTACAACTGCGGTGATCTGACCTTTGGGTCGGCCGCCATCCGCCGACTACCGAAGGAATTTACGTAGAGGCGGTGGGAAACGCTTGTTAGTTGCTGTAAAATGCCGTTTGTTGTAGTCAGCAGCAGCTCGCAGAGCTTATCGCGCTGAGGTAGCCGAAAACGACAGTTTCCATTGACTGCGCGAAACCGCTCCTCGGCTTAAATCCAAGCCCGGTGGTCAGACGGCTACGGAAAATGACGCCACGATGGAACAGGCCACGGCGACCAAAAACGCAATATCGTTTGGTCCTTTCGGCCTGCACACGAACCCACGGCTCCTCGTGAGAAGTGGACGACGGGTATGGTTGATCGTCGCAACTCACAGCCCAAGGACGTTTTTGCTTTTGGCCCGTTCAGCCTATTTGTGGCCGAGAGGTTGCTCAAAAAGGCCGGCGAGCCGATACCGCTCGGTGGCCGCGCGCTCGACATCCTGATCGCTCTCGCGGAGCGAGCCGGCGAAGTCGTCACTCACAAGGAGCTAATCTCAACGGTGTGGCCGGATGTGACCGTCGAGGAAGCCAATCTCCGCTTTCAAATGGCTGCCCTTCGGAAGGCGCTTGGTGACGGGCGAGACGGCGCTCGCTATGTGTCGAATGTTGTTGGTCGGGGGTATTGTTTTGTCGCGACAGTCACGCGCTCGAGCGCTAAGCAACCGGTTCCGGTCACCGGTATCGCTACAACCGAACGGGTTCAAAAGCTGCCGCCGCGACCAGCGCGGATGGTCGGCCGCGATGACACTGTTCGAGCGTTGGCGCAGGAATTACAAGTGCGGCGCTTCGTCAGCATCGTCGGTGCTGGCGGCATCGGAAAAACGACCGTAGCGATCTCTGTCGCTTATACACTGATCGCTGGATTCAGTGGCGCGGTCTTCTTCATCGATCTGGCCGCGCTGTCCAATCCCCAACTCGTGCCGACAGCGGTTGTGTCGGCGCTCGGGCTCATGGTGCAAACTCCGGACCCGGTCGTTAGTCTGCTGGCCTTCATTAGCGACAGGAAGATCCTCCTCGTGCTCGACAATTGCGAGCACGTGATCGGCGTTGCCGCGGCGCTGGCTGAACGCGTCGTCCGCGAGGCACCACAAGCGCACATCCTGACGACGAGCCGCGAAGCGCTTCAGGTGGAAGGTGAGCACGTCCACTTATTGTATTCACTCGATTGTCCACCCGAGGATGCTGGCCTGACTGCGATGGAGGTGCTCCGGCATCCCGCTGCCCAACTTTTCATGGAGCGAGCCGCTGCGAGCGGCCATGGCGCCGCGTTGAGCGATATCGACGCGCCGATCGTTGCCCGAATCTGCCGCAAGCTTGACGGAGTGGCACTTGCCATTGAACTCGCGGCTAGTCGCGTCGGCTCCGTCGGGATTCGCGGAACCGGGGAGCTGCTGGACAACCGCTTCAGCTTGCTCTGGCACGGCCGTCGAACCGCGCTGCCACGGCACGAGACCCTGAACGCAATGCTCGACTGGAGTTACCGCCTGCTTTCGGAGCGCGAGAAGGTGGTCCTGTGCCGGCTATCAGTCTTTGTCGGGGTCTTCACGCCACAGGCCGCCGGCTCCGTTGCGTCGGAGACGGACGTAGATGAGGCAGACGTCATCGACGCGGTCGTGAGCCTGGTGGCGAAGTCCTTGATATCCACCACCGTCATCGAAGAATCGACCTACTACAGGCTGCTCGACGCGACGCGCGCCTACGCTGCTGCGAAACTCGCAGACCGTGACGAAGCGGATCTCATCGCCCGGCGCCATGCGATCTGTTATTCCAAATTTCTCGAACACGACGAGATCATCCAGTCGTTGTCCGGTGAACATAGTCTTTCGGGATACGCTCCGCATATCGGCAACGTGCGCGCAGCGCTCGGATGGGCGCTGTCCAACCGAGGGGAAGTCCCTATCGGCATCGAACTCACCACTTGGGCGGCGCCGCTGTTCGTCGGACTGGCGCTGCTCGAGGAATGCAGAGATTGGTGTGAACGGGCACTGGCTGCTCTCGACGACTCCAACCGTGGTACCAGACAGGAGATGATTCTTCAGGGAGCCCTGGCGCTGTCGTCAATGTTCACCAGGGGGCACAGCAATCAAGTTCGCGACGCAATAGAGCGTGGACTGGCGCTTGCCGACGCTTTCCAGGACCGTGCACACCAACTGCGCGTTCTCGGCGTTCTGAACCTCTTTTTAACACGGCTCGGCGACATCCGCGGCGCTCTGGCGGTCGCTGAACAAAGTCGCGTCATCGCCCCGGCTGCGAGGCACCGGGCCGCCACCGTCTGGGCGGAGTGGTGGGTGGGCGCTACTCACCACTTTCTGGGCGACCAGGCCGCGACACAGCTCCATCTTGAGCGCGGCCTGGCACTCGCGGCCGAGCTTGGTACCTTCAACATCGATTTCTTCGGTTTTGATCAGCGCACCGGCGCGCTGCTCTTCCTCGCCCGCGCCTTGTCGCTGCGTGGCTTCGCCGATCGGGCGCTCAGAATCATCCGAAGGGCCATCGATGAAGCGGCGAGCCGAGGTCACCCGGTTTCGGTCTGCCTATCGCTGAGTTACGCTTCGGCGTTCTCAATGTGGACCGGCGATTTGCCAAGAACGAGCGAGCTCGTCGAGCAGTTGATCGCACACGCCGGACGATACTCGCTTGAACCGTTCAGTGCCGCAGGCATCGCGCTGAAAGGCGAACTTGCCATCGCCCGCGATGACCCGGAAGCCGGTGTCGATTTGCTACGGAGCGCGCTGAAGACCCTGCACGCTCAACAGTACAATCTCTCGATCACGCGCTTCACCGGCGCATTGGCGGAAGGCCTGCGCAAGACCGGGCAATTAGAGGAGGCGCTCTTCACGATCAATGGAGCAATCGCGCGAGCGACAAATAGTGGGGTGGAATTGGACCTTGCCGAACTGCTTCGGATTAAATCGCAGATTCTCGTGGGACAGCGTGATCGTGAAGCAGCGATAAACTGCCTGACCGAAGCGGTCGCTGTCGCACGTGCGCAATCCGCGCTCGCCTGGGAACTGAGGTCGACGATGGCCTTGGCACGCATGCTCTCCGCAGACGGGCAGCGCGATCAGGCCCGCCATAAGCTCGCCCTCGTCTACGACCGCTTCACGGAAGGATTTGAAACCGCAGATCTCAAGCTGGCGCGCGCGCTTCTTAAGGATTTGCGATAGCAATTTTTGCCGCCCATAGCAGGCTGATAGCCACGATACCATTCTCTACTGGGCTGGAGACCGGAAGGAACCGGGATCCCTCCGCCGTTCTAACAATTTCTTACAGAATACAACGCGCCGAGGCGTCGGCCTTCGGGCATATTCGTTGCACGCAGTTGTCCAGTACCTTTCGAACCGGAAACTAGCATGAAGTCCTCCGATCCACCGAACGCTCCGGTCGCCCTCCCACCCCTTTTGGCTGCCTACGTTGAAGCAACCAACAGCTTCGATCTCGAGCGATTGATGGCCATTTTTGCAGAAGACGCTCTCGTCAATGATCAGTTACGGGATCACTGGGGAAAGCCGGCCATCACAGAGTGGGCGATACGCGATATCATCGGCGAGAGACTGACGATGAGCGTTACCAAGGTGATTAAGCACTACGGGAACTTCATCGTGACGGCCAATGTCGACGGCAACTATGACAAGCGCGGCCTACCTGATCCGCTGGTACTCGCCTTCTATTTCAGCGCCCACAGCGATTTGATCGTTCAGTTGATCATTCTTCGCAATCGACACGATATTTGAGAATCGACATGGCTGTCAAAAAGGGTCGCGGTGCGTGGACGCCGTGCTGATCGGCAATTGTAGGAGGTGCATAATGTCCAAACAGACGAATGCGACGATGAAGACGATCAAGGTTCCAGGGCCCGATCATCCCATCACGATCGAGCGCAACCCTACACGCATCGTGGTCTCGATCGGCGCACGGTTGTGGCCGACGGCCGCGATGCGCTGATCCTCCACGAAGCGGACTACGCGGCCCTCCAATACATCCCCCGCAAGAATGTCGACATGACGCTGCCCGAGCGGAGCGCTCATGCGACCTACTGCCCCTACAAGGGCGACAGCGCCTACTTCGGTATCCTGCCCCGCGGCGATCGAGCGCGCCGACCAACGACACTCTCGCGATCGCCCGGGCGATCTCGGCGACGCTCATTGAGCGGTCGCGCGCTCGGCGAAGGCACGACGTTGGCCGGCGCTGGGTCAACAATCGAGGCTAGCCGGGCGGCCCAGCGTTCGAGCGCCTGCTTCTTCGCGGCGGCATAAGTGTGCAAGTCATAGACACCTACGATACCGGGCCGTGCATGTGCGAGAACGGCCTCGGCAACCACGTCGGGCACACCAAGCGCCGGCAGATTAGTCCGCACGGTTCTGCGCAAATCGTGCAGGGTCCAATGTACCATCTGCTCAAGCTCGGCATCGTCCGAGCCGGCGGCCTCGCGACATAACTCCGCGATCGCCTTATCGAGCGCGATTTTGAATTTTGAGAACCCGCTGATCGGCCGTTCGCCCGCCGTGGTGGTAAACAAAAAGCCGTTCCGGTGTGTCGCTTCATCAAATAGGCCACGCAACAGCTCGGCCGTGGCTGGCGCCAGCGGCGTCGCGTGCGACTTGTTCATTTTCATCTTGCCCGGCGGGCTTAGCCACACGCCGCGATCGAGGTCGATCTCGGCACGCTGAATCTCGGCGGTCTGTGAAAGACGCTGCCCCGTAAGCGCCAACAAGCGCACCAGATCGCCGTAAGCGCCGCCCATCTTCCCGGCTGCGTTCCAGACAATGCGGAGCTCGGCCTCGCTGAGGGTGCGCTGGCGGGGCTTCTTCGCACCGATGATGCGTTTCGGCTTTAACCGCTCGAACGGGGATGAGGTAAGCCCGTAGGCGTGTTGGTCGATCGCCCACGCGAACCACGCCTTGCCGATGCTTAGAGCGTGGTGCGCAGCCCATGGGCCCCCGCTCGACCGGCGGCCGTGTCCGGGCTCGGGATCGCCACCACGGTCCTTAATCGCTTTGATACGTCTCGCGGCATCCTCGGGGGTGATTTCGGTGATCGGCCGGTCGCGCCAGATCGGCTCTTTCTGGTCGTTCCATTTCGCATCATCGCCGAGTGCTTGCCCGAGAAACTCGCGCCGGATGATGGCCTCGAACTCGCGCACATTCCGCAGGCCTCGGGCATACATGTCCTTGATGTAATCGTCGGCCACCGCGGCGACCGTATTGGCGCCGCGCTCGGCTAGCTTCCGCGCAAGGCGCTGCACCTCTTCCTTGGGAGTGGTGCCGCCGGTGAACAGCTCGAGCACGCGTCTTGCCTCTGCGCGCGCCTTGCGAGCGGCGAGGCCTCGGGATGGTACTGGCCGATCGTATGTCGGATCGGTTGCGCCTCGCCGGGAAGCCGGCGCATCACGATGAAGGAAACGCTCGCTGCCTTACCGTCCTTGGTGGCGCGGTCGGTGACGCGGACGCCAAGGTGAGGTTGCTGACCATCCCATACGACGTAACGCTTGCCTGCGGGCCCGGTCGCAGCGCCTTCAATGCCCGATCAGTTAAGACTCTCTTGTCGACGCGGGGCAACGCGGAAGCCTGAGACATGCGCCTTCATACCTCTGATCCGATGCTCCGGCCCGGGGCAACGCCGGGGCAACGGATTGCCGTTACAACGCAGGAAACACCCGAAGAGACTACGATACGGTTATTTCCATATTTTTCAATGGGTTTTGGAGTTTATCGGGAGCAAAATGAAAACCGAGGAACACCCCTGAAACACGGCTAGATAGGTTTTTTAAACCGAAGGTCTGGGGTTCCAATCCCCTCACCCGGCACCAATTAAAACAAAGGAATAGGTGGTACAGCTAGGTGGTAAGGTTAGTCTCGTGGCGCGCCAGCTGACGGCCTAGCTAACAGCAAGGGGGTCTTCGGACTCCAGCTAACAAAAGGCGGTCCGCCTGGTTGGCCGAAGCTGCTGAGGTAGAGTAGGCTCTGGAGTAGGCCGAAAATGCAGCCAGCGGACGGCTGTGTTCCGGCATGGTCGAATGGGCCGGGGCGGCTAAACCTGGTTCAGCGGGAGAGCGGCAGCCCGGCCTTCATATGGCCGATCGATCCTCGACGCGAGACCCTCGAATAACATAACCCAATGGCCCTTCTTTGAGGCCGCCAAGTTGTTCGGAACTCGCGTTGCCGAAACCATCTTGGCCAGCGTTCATATGCGAGCGCATCAACAGATCCTATGAGGGGCAAGCGGCGGGCGGTTTACGGTCCGCCCTGAGGTCTCTCTTTGGAGGATCCAGGTCATGGCACAGGCACCCAATTTGGTTTCCTATCCGATCGCTATCGATTACGACAACACACTCGTGCTCGCGATAGAGCTGAGCAATCTCAATTGGGTTGTGGCAGCCCAGGTTCCTGGTTTGTCTCGGGTCAAGGCGCAACAAACCATTGAGCCGACGGCTGAGGTGCTGCTGGCCGCCATTGAAGCTTGCCGTGGGCGGGCTAACGCGGCCGGGAGAAATGTCGAACGGGTCGTCGCCATCTATGAGTCCGGTTGGTCGGGCTTCTAATTGGCGCGCTGATTGCTTCTGCGCGGTGTCGAGGCGCACGTCGTCCAAGCGTCCAGTGTTCCGGTTGACCGCTGGGCACGGCGCGCGATATCCGATGGGATAGACGCCGAATAGTTGTTGCGCATGTTGCTGGCCTGGCTTCGAGGTGAGCCACGCGTATGCTCGATGGTGCCGATCCCGGACGAGGTCGATGAGGATGAGCGCCGGCGCGTCCGTGAGCGGGAGGATCTGGTGGCTGAGTGGAGCAGCCTGGTCAATCGGATTGAAGCCGTGCGGGCGACCGTGGGGGTGCGTGACTACAACGCCCTCCGACGGGACCGGCGCGCGCGCCTCGAGGCGTTGCGCACCGCGCTCGGGGACTCCGCTTCCGCTACACGCCCGCGCCAGGATCATCCGCATGCTGGATCGCCTGGAGTTGGTGTGCGCACAAATCGCCGAACTGGAGCGGGAGGGCGACGCGGTGCTCGAGGAGGAGGCTCCAGATAAGGCGGCGGAGATGATCCGGCAACTCGCCGGCCTGCGAGGGATCGGAGTGCAAAGCGCCACTGTTCTGGTCCGGGAGGCGTTCGTGCGCGAATTCGCCAACGGCAAAGCGCTGAGTTCCTACGCCGGGCTCACCCCGACGCTGTTCAGCAGCGGGCGTATGGAACGCGAACAGGGAATTGGCAAGGCCGGCAATCGGCGGGTGCGAACCGTGATGGTCGAGTTAGCCCAACTTGCGCAGAATCGCTCGAGTTCGCGAGATTTTTTGATTTTGGGTAGTGAGTTCGGATCAAAGGGTTAGGCGGGGCTTGACGGCGATTTGAGCGTGTAGTGACGACCTTGGGTATTTTCTTTTGTGGCGAAACCCGTTGTGAATGACGCATGTACCTGCGTCACACGGTTCGCAAGAAGAACGGGAAGGTTCATCGCTACTGGTGCCTGGTGCGGAGCGTACGCGTTGGGCGGCGAGTGATCCAGCAAACGGTGGCGCATTTAGGCGAGCTTGACGATCAGGGTCGGTTTGCGGCGCAAGCGCTTGCACGCCAGCTGATTGGCGCTCCGGAAGAAGCGCCGTTGTTCGAGGATGGCCGCGAGTTGGTGACGGTGCCGGTTCGGCTGAAGGGGGTTCGCGTCGAGCGGACAGGCCAGTTTGGCAATGTGTACCTGGCGCTGGCGCTGTGGCGGGGAACGGGCCTCGAGGATCTGTGCCAGCAAC
The DNA here is from genome assembly GCA_963804725.1 of uncultured Alphaproteobacteria bacterium. Taxonomy (GTDB): domain Bacteria; phylum Pseudomonadota; class Alphaproteobacteria; order ATCC43930; family CGMCC-115725; genus JAATGI01. The sequence continues at coordinate 2,460,479 of CAWDRN010000001.1, forward strand.
TACTGCCGGAGGGCAAGGAGCGCATTGCCTGGGCGAAGCTGGCCGCCGTGTTGGTTGTGGCGCGCTTCTGCGAACCTTCGAGCGAGCTGCACATTGCCGAGGATTGGTACCGGCGCACGGCGCTGTGCGATCTTCTGCAGCTTGGGGATGAAGAGGTCAACAAAGACCGTCTCTATCGCGGCCTGGATCATCCACTGATGCACAAAGCGGCGCTGGAAACGCATTTGTCGCGGCGGTGCGGTGAGCTGTTTGCGGTGGAGAATGAGGTTTTACTTTACGACGTCACGAGCGTCTATTTTGAGGGTGAGGCGCTGGCCAACCCGCAGGCGCAGCGCGGCTATTCCCGCGATCACCGGCCTGATTGCAAGCAGGTTCTGATCGCGCTGGTCGTGACCTTCGACGGCTTTCCGCTGGGTTACGAAGTGTTTGCGGGCAACACTCATGATTCCCGAACTTTGCAGACGATCGTGGCCACCATGGAAGCGCGGCACGGCATGCTGGGGCGGGTGTGGATCGCCGATCGCGGCATGGCCAGCGCCGCCAACCTGGCTTGGCTTCGTGATACGGGCCGGCGCTACATCATCGGCGCGCCGAAGTCGGAGCTGAAGAAGTTCGGGGCCGCCCTTGCCACGACGGTCGGCTGGCGAACGGTCCACGAAGGCGTCGAAGTCAAACTCGCTTCTCACCCTGAGACCAATGAGACCGTGATCCTTTGCCGCTCGGCCGATCGACGCGACAAGGAACGGGCGATGCACGATCGCTTCAGCCGCCGCATCGAAGTGGCACTCGACCGCTTAACGGCGCGCATCGCGCGCTCGAAAAAGAGCCTCGACCCGGTGCAGGTCAACCGGCAAATCGGCCGCATCCTGCAACAGAACCAGCGGGCGGCGGCTCGTTTTGCCGTCTCACTCGAACCAGACAACAGCCCGGCAGGCTTTCATCTGCAGGTGGCTCACCATATCGCGTTCGACGATTGGGCCCGGCTGTCCGAAGGCGCTTATTTGCTGCGCTCGAACATCAGCGATTGGAGCGATCAACAACTCTGGAAGGCCTACATCCAACTCACCCAGGCCGAAGCGGCGTTTCGCATCCATAAGGATCAATTGAACGTCCGCCCGATCTGGCACCAGCGCCAGGATCGCGTTCAGGCTCATATCCTCGTGTGTTTCCTCGCTTTCGTGCTGTGGAAGAGCCTCGAGATGTGGCAGCAGCGCGCCGGTCTCGGAAACTCGCCGCGCACGGTGCTCGAAGAGCTGGCACGGAGTCAGTCGCACGATGTCGTGTTACCCACCACCACCCACGGTCCGATCCGCCTGCGCTGCGTCACTCAACCCGACGCTGCCCAAGCGGCGCTGCTCGATCGCCTCGGCATCATTCTGCCGAAGCGCATGCGCCTTGCCCAACACGAGCTCCCGGCCCTCGCGATCAGCGCCTAGCGAACCCCAACTCGAGCCAAAATGTAGTGGCGACTTTTTGGCTAAGCCATTGATTTGCCTAGACCAGACCCCCAATTTTGCGCAAGTTGGGTTATACCAACTCTCGGTGATTATGACCCATGGGCCCAGTTGCGAAGGCCGATGGACATGATAGTCCATGGCTGGTTGATGAGTTTGTTCCAGGCGAAGCAGCAATGGTCGACGATGTCGTCGTAGGATTGGAAGATGCGGTTTGAGAGCCAGTTGTCGCGCATGAACTGCCAGATATTTTCGACCGGATTGAGTTCGGGTGACCTAGGCGGCAGCGGCATCAAGGTGATGTTTTCCGGGATGTCGAGCTTGTCGGAAAGGTGCCAGCCGGCCTGATCGAGCAAGAGGACGGCGTGGGCGCCCGGTGCCACGGTTGTGGAGATCTCACTGAGATGCAGCGCCATGGCGGCGGTATTGCAGCGGGGCAGGATCAACCCCGCCCCGGTTCCCCGTGCCGGACAGATCGCCCCGAAGATATAGGTCGACCGCGTCCGTTGATCGCGCGGCGCCGATGGCCGCGTTCCGCGCTTGGCCCAACGGCGGGTGATTTTGTTCTTCTGGCCGATCCGGGCCTCGTCTTGGAACCAGATTTCGATCGGCTTGCCCGCCGCGTCTCGCCGGGCGATCTGGTCCAGGCTGGCGGTGAAGTTTTTTTGAACGCCGCCATGGCCTCGGCATTCTGGGCATGATGTCGGGGACGCGCCGACAGCTTGCGGAAACCCAATGCCCGCAGTTCCCGGCTCAGTGTTTGCTTGCTGATCGGAATGCGGAACTCCTCGAACACCCATTGCGCCAGATCGAGCAATCGCCAGCGCACCACGCCGTGAACTGCCGGAAGGGGGCCGCTCTCCACAATCTTCATCAGCCCTTGGCGCTGGACCTCGCTCAGCAAGGGTGGATTGCCCGGTGCCTTGCCATTCACCAGGCCGGGCGGCCCTTCGCCATTGAAAGCAAGCACCCAATCCCGAACCGTTTGCAGACCGACGCCGCCGATCCGCGCCGCCGTAGTTCGAGAGCCACCATCATAAATTGCCGCCAGCGCCAGAAGACGCCGCGTCTGATCGGCATCCTCCGAGCGCTTCGCCAACCGGCGCAATCGATCGCCATCATAATCCCCACGAAGCCGAACTGCCGCTGCCATGGCAAACCTCATCCCGTTTGCCATGGTGAATTAGGTTTCGCTCCTTTTGGGAATCCTGCTCGTGAGTTTCATTCACCGAGACGCGGTATTAGCCTGGCTCTGGCAACGTTACCAACCCGGATCTGCACAGGTTCTGTGGTTTCGCGAGCGCACTGGCGGTACGGGAAGGCGCATGCGCAAGGTCATGGTGGTGGCGATGGCGCGTTGGCTCTTGATCGCCTTGTGGCGATTCGCGATCCAGGGCGTGGTGCCGGAGGGTGCCGTCATGAAACCCGCGTGCTGATCCAATTCGCTGGTTAGTTAGACCAGGGCCACATGACGGCCCTGATATACGGATCCAAGGGGACGTCACCGTTGTTCGGCCTGGCACGAAATCGCCGTTCAAACAGAGTGGTGCCACCCTCTTGGAGCTCTCCCGTCCCGAATGTGGGACCGTGGTGGGAACGTCGTCCCGCCGGATGTGAGGTTGCAGGGGAAATGCCCCTGCCGTGACGAGAGCTTCGCCTTGGACGAAAACTGAACGGCGCCACGGCGCTCGGTCATGGAGGAGTCCGCGATGAAACGGTAGATTGACGAAACATATGGAAGCAAGCGGGTCCTTACAGACTAGCTAGTTATCGCTTACACAGCGGCAACGGAACCCTGAACAATCCGGGTGCCGTTTGGCGTCTGGTCGGATGCAGGGCGGGTCGCCAATGCAGGCGAGCAACTCATGAAGAATTACGGCGCAGTCACCACAGCAGGCACGCCACGCGCGGCGAGCCGGGCGGCGAGTCGGTTGCCCAAGGCCATCCCCGGGCGCTCGACCACGGCGTAGGACGCGCACGACAGCGGCAGGGTCAGCGTTGCACCGGTGGCGAGCAATAAGAGGAAGATCTCCCCGCTAGATAGCCTGCCGAGCGGCAGAAAAAAGGCGACCAAATTTAGTATCGGCAAATGGATCAAGTAAATCGAATATGACCGTTTCCCTACAAACTGTGCGCCTCGGCTCTCGAATAGCAGTGAGCCAAGGCGGACAGCAGCGGCGTCGATCCCAGAAACGGCGCGGTGGTCGGTGATAAGCAACGTAAATAGGTAGCCCCACAGGATCAGCGGCAATACGTGCCAGCCAAGCGGCAGAAGCGCGGCGAGCAGCGCCAGCGCCGCCGCCGGGCGCCGCAGCCGCCCGGCGAGGTGCGGGTAGACCAGCCGGCTTGCGACGCCAACGGCAAAGAACGGCACCGCGAGCGGCAGGAAACTTAAGTGTTGATATTGGCCAAGGTCGCCATGGCGGGCGGCGAGGCAGAGCAGGGTCGCTGCGGCCAAGCCGATTATACCGACCGACCGTCCGCGCGTCGCCAGGGCCAGAGCGAACGGCGCGATAATGTAAAACTGCCACTCCAGCGACAGCGACCAAGCGGGGGGGTTGAAGGTGATCGCGGCGCAAGGGAGTACACTGCTATTGATTGTGCCGTGCAACATGGTGGCGTGCGCCAAGACGTTCGCCCAGAGGTGTTCGGTCTGGCTGTGGTCGATGCACGACCAGTAGTCGGTAAGGCCGGCGTAGTTGGGGGTCGGTGGCAGCGCGGCAAGGACCAAGCGAGCGGAGAAATAGCCGGCGACGCAAGTGACGGCAAACACCGGAAACAGCCGCAGAAAGCGCCGGATGATGTAGATGCCGTAGGACTCGTCTCTGACGAGCAGCAGGTGGGTGATAACGAAGCCGCTCATCACCATGAAAACGATGACTAAAGTGTCGCCAGTGTCGCCGTCAACGCTGATATGTGACAAAACGGCGGCGTGCACGATCATGACGCCGCTTGCCAGCCAGCCGCGCGCGCCTTCGATGGCGTCGAATCGTTCGGCAGTCATTTATTGCTGCTCGGCGGCCGGTCACTTGACCCGGTCGGCGCCTTTCGATGGCGCTCGGGCGGTGTGCCCTCAGTTGGTATCCGCCCGACGCAGAGCTCTAAGGTCTCGACGAGCCCGAGCGCGGGGTCGACAACCAGCCTACCGGTGATGGCGCCATTAATTGCGTCCAGCGAGGTTTTCAATTCGGTATCCTCCTAGTCGAGAGTGCGCTATGGAAGATGCTCGGGACTTCGTCGATTTCCAGAAGATATTTATTAAACACAACTCGACGGCCACCTTGGACGGTTTCCAGTGACACCATACGATGGCGGTAACGTAGGTCGGAGAGTTAGGACGTGACCGCCAATATCAAACGATGTGTCGCTGGTTGGACGAGCAGATAGGTTCGGCGCGGTGGTTTCACGTTGAGGAGCGGCTGCCGACGCTACCGGATACCTTGCTGTTCTATTTCGTCGCCGTTGCCGACGCCCAAGCCTTTATCGACCGCTTTTCATGCGGCGTTTTGGTCAAGGGCGAGTGGCCCCATGGTGGCACTCCTCGCACCAACGAGAGTGATATGCGATGGGTAGGCGGCTTACACAGGACGCGGTGAGGCTAGACCTATCTCTTTTTTGCCTCGAGACCTTGAACGCCACCGCGCTTGGGCGAGGTCAGTGCGCCAGCTAGCTGTTGCATCTCGTCCTGTAGCGCTTTGATCGCCTCAAGCTTCTGCTTCGTCTCGTCGGGCTTGGCATTCAGTTTGGCGAGCACGCCAATGAGGCTGTTATCGTAAACGGCCTTAGCAGCCTTCTGGGCGGCCGTCTCAATCGCCTCAGAATATGGCTCCCACGCAACAATCGCATCCCTTATGTCCGCCCTTGCAATCACAAACGGCTTATGACCCTCCACAGTAACCTGAAGGTCTGGGTGTCCTTGGCGACCAGCCCCTCAAACGGGCCTTCGTCCTTATCCGTCGCAAAAACAGCCTCGATAGCAGTGCTGGTCACGGCTGTATATTTGCCAGCGCTGGTGCCGTTGATCATTACGTTGACCGTCTTGCCGACCTCAAGCTGCCAGCAATTGTTGGCGAAAAGGATCGTCACACGCCCCGGCCGGTTTTCCCCGGAATTTGTCGTAGGGCGGGCCGCCACCGCCAAGGCCCCACCCCTGCAATGTGCGCACCCACACCGCAAGCAGCGGCGCGATCTTCTTTTCGCTGAGCCGCGCCATTGCTTCACAGTGTCGCCAAGGCTTGCAGCGCTGTGACGGACCATCGTTTGACTAATGCCTTTTGCACCGGCAATAGCCGATCTTGGGAAGAGGGCCGATGGACAGGCTCTTGCTGTCGCTAACCGCTCCCATCACCAGGGTCCGCAGAGGAATTCTCACCTCCAAGTCATCGGTCAGTGCCACCCCAACCAAACCGCGTCTGTCACAACGTTAACCGCGCATGCCGGGCGCACCCCTCAAAAAAAAGCCCTGCCGTGAGGCAGGGCGTCTGAGGCACCTACGATCGATCGCTTTTGCGCGGTCGATCGCCGATTGAAGTTTAGATCAGGGTTGCTCCGGCTCGTTGCCGTTATCGAAGGTGAGCAACGGCTGCCAGGTATCGCAGAAATGCTCGGTCGTGAAGGTGTCGAACGGAGCCGGCCCTTTCGGTGTAAGCAGCTGGGTCTGGGCCACTGGCTCGTCGTCAGCGAGGGTGTTGAAGAGCGGCCAGAATGGCGGCCCCTCGTCGCCGCCGTTCCCGTTCGGATTGCCGGTCTTCACGAACCAGAACGGCGGCCCCTCGCCGCCGCCGGTCGTCCCGTTCGGATTGCCGGTCTTCACGAAATTGGCCCAGTAGGTCTTCATATCGGTCGCCAGTTCCGCTTGCGCGGCGGTGAAGTCCGCGCCGAAGTTGAAGATGTACGCGAGTTCGGCTGCGTGCTGCGAAGCTGTCGTGAAACCTGAGCCATTGGACCCCGGACCCGGGACGCCGGCCGTGCTCGGGGCATCTGGATCGTCGAACTCGTAGGCAAAGACCGGGACTTGCTTGGACAGGTCCCTGTTTGAATCAAAACCGTTACAGGCGAACACGAAATCGGTGAAGATCTGCGAGAGCGCCTCATCGACGTTACCGCCCGCGAAGTTGTTGTTGAGGCCGGGGATCGACGAGCTTGTCTGCGGAACAAAGTTGTGGAAATTTTGGATCGGGTATTCCAACTGCGCCGTCGCCGAGGCGGCGACGACTGCCTCGGTGAAGGGCGCGGTCGGGCCGGACGTGGACGGTGTGGCCGTCACGAGGGTGGTAAGAAAGAACTCGATCTCCTGCAAGTAGGAGCAGATCGCTGGCGCGCCGGTGAACTGCGGTGTCGCACAGAGAATGTTCGGGACCTGAAGGTCGAAGCTCGCCGGGCCGCCGGCGGCGAAGATTGTCGGGCCGGTACCGCTGGGAGCGGTGACCGCACTAGGAAAGAAGCTCGGCTCGAAGAGCCGGCCCTCATTAGCGTTGGTACCCTGGAGCACCCGGACGTGGTTGATCTGTCCGGTCGAGAAGGCCGTGTGGAGGTCAAGCGGCAGGATTTTCGTGCCGAAATTGGGCGCGATGCCGAAGCCGCCGAAGACGCCTTCACTCGCAAACAGTTGCGCTGGCGTCAGTCCCTGGAGGCAGGCCAGGGTTAAGCTGCCGCCGCAGAATGCGTCGGCGTCTTTCTGGGCGAAAGTGTTGCTAAGGGTCTGGTAGGTGTCGAGCGATGGCACGTCATGATACATGTACCCGCCGCTCTCGATGATGGCGCCGCGGAACAGGTGTTGGCCGGTGAGGCGCGTGAAGGTGTTCGTGGAGGCAAGATGCGTCGAGACGCTGAGACCGCCGGCTGATTCGCCGCCGATCGTCACCTGCTCCGGGTTGCCGCCGAAAGCCGCAATGTTATCATGGACCCAGGCCATCGCGAATTGCTGGTCCATGAGACCGTAGTTGCCGGCGTCGCCGACGTTCTGGAAGGCGTTGGCTTCTGTCGCCACCAGCACGCTGGCCGCGAGGAAGCCGAGGCTCCCAAGGCGGTAGTTGATCGTGACGACAATGATGTTGTTCTCCGCCGCCATCACCGATGGGTCGTAGTCAGATCCGGCGCCGCTGACGAGCGCGCCCCCGTGAATCCAGAAGAAGACGGGCAGGTGCGAATGTTTATCGGCCGAGGCCGGGACATAGATGTTGAGGAAGAGGCAGTCTTCGGAATCGGTTGCCCGCCCCTGCGGGCAGGTGTTGCCGAGGGTTCCCGCGACGACCGATCCCTGACCGGGATTGGGGGCCTGGGGCGGCTTCCAGCGCAATGTGCCCACCGGCGCTTGGCCGTAGCGGATGCCGAGGAATACGTTGACCCCGCTCGTGGGATCTCCCTGTAGTTCCTGGAAATTCAGTAGACCCCGATAGCTGCCGGTCGTCGTGACGACAGGGGCCGTAAGCTCGACCGCATTCGCCACCGGCGCGGTAGCCAGCAGGCAAGCAACGCTCATCGCGCCGATTGCGCCAAGCCGGAAGTACCGCAACAGCTCTCTCATAGGCTTCCCCCTCTCGTATGGCCCGGTATTACCGGCCTATTTCCGCCGACGATTCTGTGGTGTCCGTCGCCCATTGACGGCGGTGCTGCCCGCGAGACAAATGATGACGGCGCCCCAACCTGCACGCAAGCGAATTTAACGATGGAAGTACCAATTGGGATCCCATCCCTGTGAGAGTTCTGCTTATTCGTTTCGTCGTGAAGGTGACATCGCGGCTGGATCTGTTGATGCCGCCGCGCGGTTTACAGCCTTCCCAGGCCCCGTTCCTCCAGAAGGCTTGCCGTCTGCATCCGCCACCGATCACCAGCGCTGTTGTGCATGTCGGCTTCGCTGTCGGGCTGAGTGATATCGCTCAGCTCGTCGATGTCCAACTCGTCCAACGCAATTTTCGAAGGGCGTTCTGGAGGGTTCCGTATCTGTTGTAAATAAAGTTCTGAAACTTGCTGTCGAAGGCGATCCTTGCACGACACTTGAGGATGGCACGATTCGCGCTCATTTGGTTTCTCCACGCGGGTGTACGAGTGGGCCCAACTGGCCGGGTGTCTTTGATAGGTCTTCCACTTCACCAGCAGTGCCTTGATCAAGGCGATCATCTCCGTCTCTCCGGGAAGAACACGCCGTGCCTGTTGCTTCCGGCGCGTAGTCGTGCAGCGACTTTGGCTGCGTTACCCGGGTATCCGCCGGTGCTCGTGCCGATTTGAGATTACACAAGCTAAAAATTGCCATGACAACTATGAGTTGGCAAAATGCTAAGTGATTGATTCCCCTGGTAGTTAGAATTGCCTATGATGATTATTTCTGTTTTGTTCTAGCTTTCTAAACCGAGGATTGGGGGTTCAATCCCCGCAAACAGGACCTTGATATTTTTCTGGTACTGAGTCCTGTGCCAAAGCGTTCGCAGCGCATTCCACGCTGGTCCAAACCGCACCTTGACGGCACCGAGGACGAAAAATGCGGTCGGGAAAAGCGTCGAGTGTCACGATGTTTTCTCAACTTGGGGGAGGCCGATGTCCTTCGTAAACCAACTCATTGTTTGGGTCGTCATCGGTCTCGCCGGAGGCACGCTCGCAGGCTTGATCGTCACGCGACAACGCCGCGGTTTCGGGTTCTTCCGCAACCTGGGTCTCGGGCTTGCCGGGGCTCTGATCGGCGGCGGAGTGTTCCGTGTTTTCGGCCTCCTACCTAGCCTTGACCGCGTCGTTATCTCGTTGCGTGATGTCGTTGCGGCTGTTGCCGGGTCGCTGTTGCTGTTAATCGTGCTCTGGGTTTGGCAATACGTCCAGAAGCCGGAATGAATTGAATAGGCAGAAGACCGGGTGGCACAGCAGGGGGTGGGCAAAAGGAGGAGACAAGAACTTATGCCAGGCGATTCAGGGTCTGACCGTTCATTCGAGCGAGAACAATGGCATGCCGGTAACTGACGCAGACAAAACTAGGTACTAAGCATTTGTATTTCGCGAGATCCGCAAGTTGGCTCGCAACCCCCCGATCTTTGATCGGCATTACACGAGGGGCGGTCCGCCAATCAAATCAAAGTTATTGAGTCGGTGTCCGTGCGGAGCACTCAAATTTCTTGTCTCAATGACGCATCGGAGTTGCGCCACACGCTTCAAATACTCATGCAAGCGTCCTCTTGCAGCGCCAAGCAGTGGTGAATCCTAATGCGACGAGACATTCCTTCACGAAAGAATTGATGACGGATTGAAGGTTGCGCCGACGAGCGAATGGTTCGTGTTCTGCATCAGCGAAATATGGGATGACCGTAGCCAATGGCGCTTACGGCAGAGGAGAAAGTGGATATTCGATTGGGTTTCACTCGAACCAGTTGGCATTCGGGGGCCTTCCGGAAGGCTTTTTGCTGGCTCCGATTGTCTACGACCGTCAAGCAGAGATGACGCTCATCAAGGCCATCGTGGGCTCATGACTTTTTTGCCCGCTTGGATCGATGAATTGGCGTGGCTCGTACCGATCATAGACCTGACGCTTTAGTGCCAAAAAAAGCGGGTTATTCATCGACCCCAATCGATCGAGACCGGGAAAATGAAATACCCGCAACGACGTCGATGCTTACATGGCATCTTGGCATCGCGCTTGAACAATTAAGACAGTTCGAGAAAAGGACGCTACCCATCCACAAATACGAAAATCTCTTTGTGGATTAGGTTAAAAAAAACGAGCAGGCGGACCGCGGGTATCCGCTCACAAATTTCGAAGTCGCCCCCACAGGCGCGCAGCTCGAGAGGCCCATGCATCGATAATCTTTTCCCTGCTTGCGCAGGTCGGCCACTAGCTTCGCCTTCTTGGCCGTCGTGTCGATCTTACACACCGCGCCAGGACATCGATGCGCGGCCACCAAATCCGGGCCGAGCGTCTGTGAGCGGCCGTTCATCGCGCGCAAGCTCCGTCGCACAATAGCTTCCTCTCCCGCTCCTTTGACCGCTCCCGAAATTGCGCTCGCCCTGAGACTTTTAGTGCGCGGCCAAGGGAGTGCCCTTAGCCGCCATCGATCTCGCGGATCGGGCCGCGATGCGGTCGAGCGAGGAGCCGTCAGTGATGCAATGCGCAGCAGTGCCCGCCGCCGATTTCCCTTGCGTGCGCGCGACACACATTCAGTTGCCTAAATGAGCGGTCAGGGTGTTCCGCCCCTTTTACCTTCACGCAGTACCTGACGGCAGCATTTGCAGAGACTTGAGGATAAAGAACGAAGCCCCCACCGAGAGCATCATCATAACGATAAGCGCCAACTTGGAAGTCGACACATCAAATATCCCCTTGAGCTTATGACACCCTCGTCGCGGACCTCGCAAACGCGAAGCCGTACGACTCAGGCTACTGCAGATTTGGCGTACGACCAACTCTTCATGCGATAGCTTCTTGAGCCAAGCCGGACGGCGCTTATCGTTGGCGTCGATCATTTTTTCGGGCTTAGCTCGCATCCCGCTCCCGTGTAAACGCTCGATTTTTGCAAGGGATCAGCGGTGGGATATTAACTTGAGCATTCATGTAAGTTATTGATATTGCTAACTTGTCGGTGGAGGGGGTGAGATTCGAGCCAACCATCACGGTTTCCCGTAATCCAAGAGCCGTCTTGCAAACCGGGTGGACAGATCGGTAAACGGCACACGCCAGCGGCTGCCAGCCTTGCCAGTCTGCGTCCCCGTTGGAAGCGGGCCAGAGTAGCTTTCAAGATGGTGCCGCGCGCGTGCTGAAGCGGCACGCGAGGCCTCGCTCGAGGCAATGCAGGAGCCATCGAACGCATGCGCGATCACGCCGCGCCGTGGGTCGCGCGGCTCAAAGCCATCGAAATCAAATCCCAAGATCGAATGGGATTGGCCGGCGTTGGTGTATGTCGATACCGACAGGGAACAGACCTATCCGATCTCGTGTCGCCGGGCACACACCTTTCTGATCCCGGGTCGCTGGGCACTAGAGAATTCCTCTGAGCGGCCTGATGGGCAGCGTTGCATCTATCGCCGTAACGCTCGGTTGGCGCGGTTCGCCAATAACTTCGCGCTTAGCCACGACCCGCCTAAGGTCCAGTCCGCCGAGATGGCCGCACCAAAATCGCATCGCGTCGGGCCGGCCCACCGCTGAGCCTGGGCCGCTAGTTTTGCGACGACTGGCGAATTACCGACTTTGTGGCGCGCAGCCGGTGCAGCAAGTGCGGTGCCAAATGGTGGCAACTCTCGGTACGAGTTGGGCCCATTCGATTACGTTTAGGCTTTCGGCCTTGGCGGTAAGAGCCATGCGAACAAAACAGAAGCAACGGCACCACCGGCCAACTCAGCCGTGATGAACCCGGGGGCATGAGCGGGCGCAATCCCGGCGAAGGTATTGGTAAGTGACCGGGCAATGGTAACGGCGGGATTGGCGAACGACGTTGATGACGTGAACCAATAAGCTCCCGTGATGTATGCGGCGACCCCATACGGGACCGCGCCCGGAGTTTGATCACAGCAAGTGAGAAATCAGGCCGACCAAGCCGAAGGTTGCCACAACTTCGCCGAGCAATTCGCCAACGCTGCCCCGAGCATGGGCCGATGTCTGCAAGATTGGGAGGTCAAACATGGCATGCGCCAACCATACCCCGAGAACCGCGCCGACGCACTGAGCCAAAATATAGGCGGCAGCCTGCGTCGGTGAGATCGTACGCCACGTCGCAAAGGCGAGTGTCACGACGGGATTGAAATGGGCACCGGAGATCGGACCGAACGTGAGGATCAATGCGACCAATGCGCCACCTGTCGCGATTGCGTTCGCCAACAGAGCGACCGCGACATTTCCTGCGGCCAGTCGTTCCGCCATAATGCCCGACCCGACAACCGCGACCAACAAAAGGGCGGTGCCGACGCCTTCGGCGACAATACCGCGCTTCACGATCTGCCGATTTCGTCGAGGCGCTTTTGCAACGCCAGCTTGTCGAGACGTGCCAGCGGCAACGCCACAAATATCGAGATGCGATTGTTCAGTTGCCGATAAGCTTCAGAGAAAGCGAGGCCGATCTCGGCGTCCGTGCCGGTCGCGGAAGCCGGATCGGGCACGCCCCAATGGGCGGTCATCGGTTGTCCCGGCCAGATTGGGCAGACCTCCTGAGCCGCTTGGTCACAGACGGTGAACACGAAATCGAGGTGCGGCGCGTCCGGCCGAGCGAACTCATCCCAACTCTTGGAGCGGTATCCTTCGGTCGGGTAGTTGAGCCGTTTCAAGAGTTGCAGGGTTCGCGGGTTGACCTCGCCCTTGGGATGACTGCCTGCCGAGTACGCCTTGAAATGACCCGCGGCGACGCGGTTCAAGATCGCTTCGCCCATGATGGACCGAGCGGAGTTGCCGGTGCAGAGGAACAGCACGTTGTAAATTGGATCGGACATCTCACGTAGCTTTGACCAGGCCACATCCGCAGGATGGCACAAGCGATCCCGTGCTGCCCTCACTGCCGATCGCAGGCGCATTGCCGCCATTGTGGGTGCCGTCACCGAACGTCAGAAACGTCTCCCACGAAACGCCTTGTGGGTCGGTGATCCACGACTTATCGGACTTCGCGTAGCAGCAGGCGGTCTTGCCTTCTTTGAGGGTTGGTCGGTTTGCCCGCTCGAGACGGTCATAGACCTCGCCAAGCTCGGCGCGATCCTCGGCCTGAATGCCGAGATGATGGATGCCAACGGCGCCTCGCCCTCGAGATATGGCGAAGTTGACGCGCGGGTTGTCGAGCATCCACTTGGCGTAGTCGGGCTTTCGTACGTCCGGCTCGGCGGCGAACAGTGTCGAGTAAAACCGGATCGACGCGTCGAGATCGGCAACGCCAACATGAACATGAAAGCGCTTCAAGCCGTCCTCCCCAGTTGAGATTTGGTGCCGGTCTTGGCCGGTCGGCAGATCGGTCCGCAAATCGTCTCGCCGCCACAACAATTCTCGCTTAGATAGGCGACAAGTTCGTTCATTGCTGCAAAGTTAGCGGCGTAGAAAAGTTGCCGACTGACACGGCGCTGAGTAACCAACCCAGCATGGGCTAGCTGCTGTAAATGGAAAGTCAGCGAAGATGGAGCGACCTTGAGCCGGTCGGCAATCACGCCAGCCGGTAGGCCATCGGGACCTCGCTGGACCAGCAAACGGAACGCTTCTAACCTGGTTTGATGAGCGAGGGCGCCCAGCGCCGAGATGGTCTCTTCGGCTTTCAAGTGTCGGAACCCTAACAATATTTCGATATTTATCGTATTATCGTTCTGTGAGCCCGACGCTGTCAACCGAATATCGCGTGACAGGGCTTTGCGCGCTCCTAGTGACGATACCAGAGCGGGTCAGCGTGCTTTGGAAGATGACCTGCCGCTGGACCACCCCGCTTGCACGGACTGCGTTAGTAGAGCTACAGCAAGATGTCCAAGACCGATCAAGGGGCGAGGGCTGATATGGCCGAACTGCTGTGGCTGGTGCGACGCGTGGACAAGGAAATTGACCATGTTAGGAAATGGGCGGACACGAGATAGAAAATCCCAATGGCCGACTTTTCTTGCCACCTTGGCGTCCTTTCGTGCCTCTACGCGTGGCAGACAGCAATCGCCGGCTTTATCGGTGGCGGTGCCGTAATCTACGTTCTGCTGAGCATGCTCCGTGAGGAAAAACGAAAAGTAGAGCGCGATATGTCGGCGGCACGCCGAGCACTCGCTCTTGAGATTAGGCTTATTACGGGCGAGGCGCTTAGCAAGCATAAGCAATGCGCTGCTATACTAGGCCAGACCGTGCATTCGGCCCTGATGGTCGAAGACCGCGCTAGGCTGCCAATCCCGCAGGTGTTTCCAACCGTAGCTTCGCGTCTGGAGCAGTTTCGAGATGATGCGCCCGAATTGCTTTTATTTTTTAGCCGCGTCGCAAAGATTCGCGATACAAGCGAAAGGCTTCTGCACCACCCAAACTCAATGGACCTTCCGACGAATCAAGTTGCAGCCTTCGCAAATGAATTGATGACGATAGCCTGCAATGGTGCCGAACTGATCTCCCACATCAAATCAGGCGTCGCCAGTCAGGACAGCCGAGATCGGAGCGCATTAGAGGATATACGCGGTGAAGCGGAGCAATGGATATTAAGGAGAGAAAACTTCGCGCCGGAGTTGGCCGGTAGCCAGCCAGCGGAATACATTGATAGATGGGGCAGTCGCCTCGCCGTCGACCTTCAGCGTTTCGGCTAAACTCTGGCGCCACAAAATGGCAGATCGCGACGGGCGCAATTAAGCAGATTGCCGATGGTCGTAGGTATCTGTGCATTAATCTCAGGGCTGTGCATCGGATGCTCCACAGCTTTCATTGCTTCTTCTCCTTTGAAAAGAGTAGCCACCACGTCGGAGCTTCCTGGCGGCCATACCATTTGAAGGGGACCCGTCGTGGTGACTTGAGTTCGGCACCGACCAACGGGAATCGGTCGGTGCTGTACCATCGTCGCGCCAACTGGCGTTAGCGGTGCCGACGCGGAATACACACATTGTCGTCCCGACCGAAATGGCCAGGCTCGATGTGGTGGAGGAGAGTGGGGGTCTGAAATCCAAGCGGCAAAGAAATTTGATTGTGTCCACGATCGGCCGACCGGCGCGCCGCGCGTCCTCCTGCGCTAACGCCATCGACTGTAGGCCGAGGCGCTCGACGAGCTCGTCGGCGGCCTCGAGCACGGGGATCAATTCCGCGTCCGGCACCGGTTCGACATGAGCTGCCCTGGGAATGCCGATCCTGCGGCTGGTCGACTTTCAGCAGTCGTAGCGCGCAAGCGGACCTTCACCGCGACTCAGGCGACGGTTATTCCCATCGGGGCTATTTTCCACCGACCGAGTAGGCGAGCAGCAAATTGCCGCCGGCCTGGCCGTAGCTCGCGTAGCCGGAATTGACATAGAGCATGCCGTCAACGACGACCGGCCCCGGCCCGTTGATCGAGCCGCTAGTGCGGCCACGCCGTTGACAGTGGCGTGGTCGCCCTTGGTGTCGACGTCCCACACAATGCGGCCGTCGCTCGTCGCGTAGGCTCGGAGATGACCGTCCACGCGGCGGAAAAAACCACGCCCGGGATCGCGGTAACGGCCGCCGACTGAGCGAGACTGCAGCCGAGCACCTTTTCGCAACCGGGATGTGGTGTGCTCCACCCCACCTCCCCGGTCGTGAGTTTGAGTGCGAACATCCCGCCTCCGACTTTGTCATCGAGCAGAAACCAGAATTCGCCGGCACGCCGCGCCCCGGGCGTGCCCTGCTTCACGACGCGCAAATCGATGTCCGAGAGCGCGGCATAAACATTGTCCTTGTCCGATGCCATGCCCCATTGCACGACGCCGAGTCCGCCACCCTTGCCGATGCGGCGCTGCCAAAGGATGGCGCCGTCGCGGTCGGGGTCGAGCGCGGTGACGACGCCGGATTTCTGACCGCCGAGCAAAGCACGTTTGCCGTTGCCGAGATCCACTAGAATCGCGGACGAGCCGAAATCGAGGTCCGGCCCTTTCGACGTTGGGCAGTTGGTGTGTTTCGGATTAGGTGTCGCCGCCGGTCATTTGCCGGGTTGCAAGGTCGAACGCCATGAACGCGTCGGACGTAGTGCTCGGCGGGTCGGAATAATTGTCGCCGGTCGTGACGTAGAGCCGGTGCAGTGCCGCGTCGACAGTCGGCGATGACCAGATGCCGGCGCCGGAGGGCCCCATCAGCCCGATGCCGGCGGTGTTGCGACCCACCGGCCGGGCTTCGGTCGCGATGGTGTAGCTTTTCCACAAGACGTTACCCGTCGCGGTGTCAATCGCCGAGACGCTGCCGCGAAAGCTGCAACCTGGATAGCCAGGATTGGCGCCGGTGGCTTCTTCGCCGGATGACGTGCCGATGAATAGGGTGCCACCCTCCAGCGTCGGGCCGTCGGTGATGCTGGCCGCTGGGTGCTCGTCAAGATGCACCCGCCACCGCAATGCGCCAGTCACGGCGTCGATGGCGTAGGCGTTGCCACGCTCATCCCCGAAATAAGCGGTCCAGCCGCGCGCATCATTGCCGGCGACGATTGCTGATCGCACCGGGATCCGTGCGGCGAATGTCCAATAGAGGCATCCGGTCCGCGCGTCGAGCGCATAGACCGTGTCGGTGGTGCTGCCGAAAAACATGTGGTCGCCCACGACGGTGGGTTGCGCAAAGGCGCGTGCCACGCCGGGAATCCCGAAGGCCCATTTGAGCTTGACCTTGGGCACGTCGGCGGCCGCGAGTTGCGCCATGTCGGCAGGCTGGAACCGGTGCTGACGACTATCAACCCCCACCCACCAGTGCATAGTGCAGCGGTCGGCAGTGCCGGCGGCTTTTCCTGCGCGACTGCATGCGTTGTTAGCAGCGCCAGCAGCGCCACACTCGCGAATAGCACCTTCATCACCGTCAGCCCCGCGTTTCACCACCGCCAGTGAGCGACATGATAAACGGGGAAGAGCCAGGCAGTATCGACATGATTGGCGTGGTTGTTTCGGTTGCTTTGAGGGGACATCACCGGCGCACGGGCGTGAGCAAATTGATCTCGATGAGAGACGCGGTGAGGGGGCTCACAGAACATGGAGACATCGATGTCTGCGTT
Organism: uncultured Alphaproteobacteria bacterium; assembly: GCA_963804725.1. GTDB lineage: Bacteria > Pseudomonadota > Alphaproteobacteria > ATCC43930 > CGMCC-115725 > JAATGI01. The sequence goes on from CAWDRN010000001.1 coordinate 2,477,523, forward strand.
GCGCTTATAGAGTAACGAGGCGACGATATCAAAGCTACGAACCTCGTCATCTGATCGGTGAAGACGCGTGCATACCAACCCGCGCTCGAGCGATCAGAGAGCCAATCACGATAGGGCGCTAGTGTTCTGTAACTAACATTTAAATCCCGGATCTGGGTCTGATTCAGTGCTGGGATGATGACACACAAACAAGTTCGCATCATCCTTGATCGAAGAGTTCGCGGTGAAGTGAAGCGTCTGCTGGCGGATGGCAACACCCCTCAGAAGATTAGCAAGCGTGCCAGGATTGTGCTCATGAACGCGGACGGTCATGGGGTGTCGTCGATCATGCGTGAAGTCGGGGTGACGAAGACGACGGTGTGGCGCTGGCAGGAGCATTTCCTTGAGGCTGGCATTGCCGGGCTGATCAAGGGTCGGTCCAAGCCGCCCGGCAAGAAGCCGCTCAGCCGGGCGATCAAGCTCGCGGTCGTGGAAAAGACCGTGAAGGAGCGGCCGGTCAACGCTACCCATTGGAGCATGCGGGCCATGGCTGAAGAAATGGGTATCAGCCACACCAGCGTGCAGCGCATCTGGGCCGAGCATGGTCTGAAGCCGCATCTCGTGCGCCGTTTCAAAATCTCCAACGATCCCGACTTCATCAGCAAGGTCGAGGACGTCGTCGGGCTCTATCTGGACCCGCCGGAGAAGGCTGTGGTGCTTTCGCTCGACGAGAAGAGCCAAATCCAAGCGCTCGATCGCACCCAGCCAGGGTTACCCTTGAAGAAGGGTCGCGCCGGGACCATGACCCACGATTACAAACGCAACGGCACCACAACGCTGTTCGCGGCTCTCGATATCGCGACAGGCACCGTCATCGGTGAATGCCTGCCCCGCCATCGAGCCAAGGAATTCTTGAGCTTCCTCAGGAGGATCGACCGCGAGACCCCACCCGCCCTTGCCCTGCACCTAATCCTCGACAACTACGCCACCCACAAGACCCCGGACGTCAAGCGCTGGCTGGCTAGGCACAAACGCTTCACGCTGCACTTCACCCCGACGTCCAGCTCCTGGCTCAATCTCGTCGAGCGGCTGTTCGCCGAAATCACGCGACAGCGAATCCGACGAGGGACGTTCAACACTGTCGAAGAACTCAAGATCGCCATTGCCGACTGGATCGAACATCGAAATCAAAATCCGAAACCCTTCAGATGGACAGCCACCGCCAGTTCGATTCTCGCCAAACACCGCCGCGCCAAGAAAGCTCTCGCCTTCGCAAAGGCTGGATGCTTATGAATGAGTCGGAACACTAGCCGAGCTGGCATGACGAGCTGGTTGCGATTGGCGACCCGGCGGGCGACTCCACCTCCGTCCCGGTTGTAGAGCTGCCCCAGCAGGGCGAACCGGGTGCGCCGCGCGGGAGGTGCAACATCTCCCGCGGCTGGCGTAGCACTCGGCCTCCTCGAGGACGTTCGACTTATTCGCGGAATGCGTCAGTGTCGACCTGGTGGGCTGTGAATGGATGGCGCCAATCATAATTCCCGTTGGCGGTCAGGGGCAGATTTGGCTCGTTGCCATCAATCGAGACGGCAGTCTCCTACAAGCACCGCGGCCCTGGTTCACCATGTCAAGTTGCAAGGTCGTCAGTCTTCGTCGTGCGACGGTCGGGTCTTTGCGGAGGGTTGAACTTGCTAGTTGTAAATGTCCTCCAGCTTCGGTGCGTGAAGCAAATGAGCGCTTACCGCCTCTATTGCTTAGAAATCAACGTCGGTCCGTTCGATTTCCAAGCAGATCTGGGAGGGGGTGAGCAGCTCACGGACGGTGGCCCGAGCTTCACATTTGAACGAACGAAGGCAGGCAAAATATCGATTGGTGCGAGGAAATGATCGTGAACAGCAACTGGGCAATTGCATAGAGCGCGCGTCTCCTCGCCGAACTCGACAAATCAAAAGCGAGCAAAAAGGGGCGCGTGCGGTTATTCGCTGTAGTCCCGCCTGACAGCGCATTGCCGACTTCGTGGTCCACGCCGGCTTGGCACGAAGTGGCCGAAGCTCCTGGGGCGGATCACGGCCACTCAAATCGACATGCGATGACAAGGGGCAAGACGTTGTGTCCGTAATCGGCGAGTAGAGAAGCCTTGTTCTTGCCTAATACTAGGTTGGTGGGGCGATCCGTGATTTAGCCGGTATCACCCAAGATCCTCGCAGAGTTCGGGGTCGGCGATGCCTGCATGCTCGAACCCTCAAGACTATTTTTACGGAAAAAAAACTGCCGAACCGGATCGAAAACACGGTGCATTGCGTTGCTTAGGCGCCAGCAATAACGCGAGCGCATGGCACGGGATGGCCCCTGATGCCCGAGGAAAAGTGTCAGCATAAATTTGCTCGGGCCGGTGTACCCCACGCCGGCCTGAACTGGGCCGCCGACAGTCGTCAATCCTCCACTGCGAATGTCGGCGGCTTCTTTTATCAGAGAAGGGAACCATGACAAGGCTTGAGGTGGTCGCAGCTGTGGTGAGTGGCGCTTGCATAATGGTAGCGACGATTGCGCTCGCGCTGATGCTGGTGCGATCCACCCTTGCAACTGAAACCGGTCGACCTGCCGCTATTCACATGGAGGCCCTGGATGCGCAAGAAATTTAGCGACCAAACACTCGGCCCACCATCGAAAGAAGAGCGTCGGGCCTTCCGCAAGCGTCGCCTGAGCGAGCTGAAGTGGAACCCGGCACGCGCGCAACGTCTGTTCAACGCGACAATGGAACGTTACGCACCGCCAGGACCAAAGAAATGAGCGACGCTGAAGGTGGCTGCGTGGGGGGCCACGGCCGAAATTGGCAGCCGGCGACAACGCCCCATGAGTATCTGCGCAATTGCCGAAAAGGCATCGAAACCCTTTTCCAACCGCCACTTTGCCAAACTCATGGGGTGGTCGCGCATCCATCTTTATCGCGTCAAACTCATGGCCGAGTTTACCGAAGCGTTTTTCGATGCCTTGCTGGCCACCGGCGTGCGCGGCACGAAAATGATGGCGGCCCTGGCCGTACGCGTTTTCGACGCGGCGATCCGCACGGAGCAAATGTCCAGCGGTGCCCGCGCTGCGGCGGCGTCCTGCGGGTTCAGCGTCATATAATCGAAAGGCGCTCGAGGTCTTGCGCTCGCTCTACGCAAGCGCCAGCGCCTGCACCGCGGCGGCGGCCCATGCCTTCCCGGCTTGCCATCAACACTGAATAACTGGCCGATTTCCGGCCAGTATTTGTCCGCGACCACGAAAGCGCCGACGATGACAAACGTGACGGGGCCAAGATCACCCTGCCGCAGCGCGGGGCGGCGGAGCGCATCCAGCTACGGCTCGGGAGGTTCGACAGCGCCTAAGCGGGCATCAACACGCGGCTCCCCAATGCTGGCGCGTAGCTCTGAACGGCCCGGACACTGCAGCTTTTTAAATCAAAGATCATGCACCTAAAATGACGCTCAGGTGTTATGCCTGCCACTACATGCGAACACGGCCGGATCGTACCAGTGGTGTGCAATGCGGACTGACCGCTCATGAGCTGCGGTCGGTTCGACTTCCAAGCTGACCATGATGATCGAGCGGCGCAAATCGCCGAAATTCTCGTCGACGCGTGCTCCGAGAGATCTGGGAGGGGGCGCGTTGCGTAAGCGGTGCCGCTAACCCCCACGAGGCACGGCAACGGGAATTGGCCGCGCGAACGCAGGAAAACATCGTCCAGTACGATGAACCATTTTGAACAGCGAATGGGCGATTGCATCGAGCGAACGCCTCTGGGAACTCGAGAGATTAAGTGCGAGCTAATGGTCGCGGCCAGCCATTCAATATGGACGAAACCGGGTGGGGTGAGCGCGCATGAAGTGGCCTGGGGCCTCCGGTAAAAGGTTTCGCCCGGCCCGTAGTCCCGCGCACGGCGCCATAGACAGTGCAGCGATTTAAGGCGGGACCGCGCATGACGGGAAGCGAGTTTGGCGTGAACATTCCGCGGTATAGATAGGCCCGACTCGCATCGGGAGCTTCGGCCAGTTGGCGCCGCTATTGCTGACGCAGCTGGGCGCGCGAAAGTCGGCGATGGATAATCGGGCTCAAGCTCGCGAGCGAGCGCCTCGAGTTTTGCCGTCGCAGTGGATCGTCGTATGAAACCGGCTATGTCTCATAACAGTGCGGAAGAACCAAAATTTTTTTCCGGTTCTCGGCTAGCGCATATGGGACAAGACCCGGAATTGGGTTTCCCGGGTTTTTCCTTCTAGGACAACACTGGTGCATCCGGCGCACGTCCGCGCCTCCGAGTACCGTCGGCCAGGTTATTTCGCCGTCTTCTTCAGCGCATCGATCAAAAAACTCGCAGCCGGGCCGGACGAAGCCGGATTCTGCCCGGTGATCAGCCGGCCATCGACGACGGTATGCACGCTCCAGTTTTTGACCTTAGAAAAAGTGGCTCCGAGTGTCAGCATTTCGTCCTCGACTAGGAAGGGTACCACCTTCGTCAATCCTACTGCTTCTTCCTCGCCATTGGTGAAGCCGGTCACGGTCTTGCCTTCGACGAGTAGCTTGCCAGCCGTGGTCTTGACATGGCGCAGCGCGCCGGTGGAGTGGCAGACAACCGCGAAAGGCTTACCGGCGGCCGCGAAGGATTCAAGCAGCTTGATTGAATGGTCGTCGTCGGCGAGATCCCACATTGGCCCATGGCCACCGGGGTAGAAGACAGTATCGTAGTCTTCCTGCTTGACGTTAATGAGGGGCACTGTCTTGTCGAGGATGGCGTTGGCGTCAGAGTCCCTCTCGAAGCGGCGGGTGATGTCGGTCTGGAACGTCGGCTCGTTGCTCTTGGGATCAAGCGGCGGGTGCCCTCCCTTTGGCGATGCGAGGGTGATCTGCACGCCAGCATCCTTAAAGACGTAGTAGGGCGCCGCCAGCTCCTCCAACCAGAAGCCGGTCTTTCGCCCGGTGTTGCCGAGTCGATCGTGAGAGGTAAGAACCATCAGCACTTTCATAGCGCGCTCCTTGTGCGCCGGTCAAACCGGCATGGAGTTGTGAATGAAAAAGTCATACGGTGAAGGAATAGCGAGCCACACCGGCCCCGAGTTCATGCGGCACCGCCCGCAAGGGTGTCGCCGAAGCGTTGACAGGGGTACGTGCGGGCCGGGTATTGAGCCGCGAAAGTAACTCCCTCCGGAGCGCCGACGCAGTAAGGAGATGCGGAAGGCGAAACCGGCAGCGTCGGTATCGCGAGACGGTGCTGGGCTCCGCGCGGTCAGAGACCCCGAGCACGTACGGAAACACCATGCTCGGGAACCGGGAGATCCTGTGGTTGCCCACGGCGGATGGCGCCATGGGCCGTGTCGGGAAGTCTAAGGACGCACGCCGACGATGAACGACCACAGGAAGTCGGACAGGCCAGCAGTACCTGGGAAGTCTCCGAACAAGGCCGAGCGATCGGCGGCGGAGGAGATGGAGGGAAGGGGCCTGGCCAAAGGGAACCTGCCAGAGCAAAACGCGGCTCGGACACAGCGCCGAAGCGACGCGCACGGTGCGCTCGAGCGGGTACGTCAAGCAGCGAGTAGAGATAGGAAGACGAAGTTCACGGCGCTCCTGCACCACATCTACGACCCGGACATGCTGGAGATGGCCTATCTCGCCTTGAAGCGAGAAGCCGCACCCGGCGTGGATGGAGAGAGGTGGCGGCACTACGGCCAGGCGCTGGAGGGCAATCTCCAAGACCTGTCCGAGCGGCTCAAATGCGGCGCGTACCGGGCCAAGCCGGTTCGTCGGGTGTACATCCCCAAAACGGACGGGCGGCAACGGCCGCTCGGTGTAACCGCGCTGGAAGACAAGATCGTCCAGCGCACGACCGTGGCGGTGCTGAACGCCATCTACGAAACCGACTTCCTCAGCTTCTCCTATGGCTTCCGGCCGGGACGCAACCAGCACCAAGCGCTCGATGCGCTCTATGTCGGACTGCTGACGAGAAAGGTGAACTGGGTGCTCGACCTGGACATCCGTGGCTTCTTCGATGCCATCGACCACGTCTGGCCGGTGAAGTTCATCGAGCACCGCATCGCGGACCGGCGCGTCGCGCGGCTCATCCAGAAATGGCTGAACGCCGGCGTGCTGGAGGATGGGAAGCGAACGCTGGTGCAGGAAGGGACGCCGCAAGGGGGTAGCGCTTCGCCGCTCCTGGCTAACGTCTACTTGCATTATGCGTTCGACCTCTGGGTCCAGGCATGGCGAAAGAAGCGGGCTAACGGCGACGGGTCGTCCGGTTCGCCGACGACATCGTGCTGGGCTTCCAGAGCGAGATGGATGCCAGGCGGTTCCAGGAAGAACTTGAGGAGCGCTTCCGAAAGTTCAAACTCGAACTGCATCCCGACAAAACCCGCCTCATCGAGTTCGGACCCTTCGCGGCCGATAACCGACGCAGGCGCGGCGAAGGCAAGCCCGAGACGTTCGACTTCCTCGGCCTCACGCATATTTGCGCGAGGAACAGGAGCAACGGGCGCTTCACGGTGCTGCGGCAGACCATCCGCAAACGGGTGCAGGCCAAGTTGAGCGAGGTCCAAGCCGAGCTTCGACGGCGCATGCACGACCCCATCCCGGAGCAGGGCCGATGGTTGCGTTCGGTGGTCGATGGGCACATCCGATATTACGGTGTGCCCATGAACCGCCCCGCGCTGTTCCTCTTCCGGTTCCAGGTCGGCTGGCTCTGGCATCGCGCCTTGGCGCGACGAAGCCAGAATGGCCGCATCCTGTGGCACCGGATGCGGCGCCTCATCGACCGGTGGCTGCCTCCCGCCCGCATCTGTCATCCCTATCCATTGCGCCGCCTTGGCGTCATCACCTGAGGCAAGAGCCGGATGCGGGACAGCCGCTCGTCCGGATCCGTGCAGGGGGCTATGCGCAATCATGGTTCCTACTGCAACTCCTTGGTCGTTGGCAAAGTGGTTCGCGAATGTGGCGGATCCAATCCGTGACCTGCAAGCGGCAAAGGCTTGAAATCAATGGTCGCCATCCCATCCACCACCACGAGTCTCATGATCCCGCGTATCTCAGCCATGTTCTCCCTCGACTGCCAGTGCCATAGGGACCGGACATCGCGGATGAACATGCTCATAAATTTCCTTCGATGAGGTTGTCGGCCGTGATCAGATTGGCATCGGCTGCTATGGCCGCTTCACGTTGAGCAGGGAAGGTCCCGACGAGTTCGCTTTAGCCAAGTCGATCAGCGAGCGCGTGACGAGTTTATACACTCATCTGCCAACGGTTCATGCACTTATCTGCCAACTGTTTGTCCGTCGGACGCCGCCGGCACGCTGCTCGGTGAGCAGGCGGCCAGCATCGCCTTTGCCAGAGGATCGTTCGGAAAGTCCTCCAAGATTTTCTGGTAGCCGCGTGCAGCCTCGGAGAGGTCGCCCTTTTCGAAGGTCGTAGAGGCGCTCCATGTCAGCTCGGCCAATCTTCGACCGCTAGACCCGGTTCCGAGTTCCACATCATCGGTTTTTGCCATTCCTAGCAGCTCGTAGACCATGAACCTTTGCTTCCGGCCCTTGACCTGAACGTATCGCAACGGTCGCGCCACAATTTCGGATGCAACCGCGTCGAACACGCGATCGTTGATGCAGATCGGGCCGAACGTCTTGTTCGTGCCTTCGAGCCGGGACGCCAAGTTCACCCCATTGCCCATCACCGTGTAGCTGAAGCGCTCGCGCGAGCCGACGTTGCCAACCAGCACCTCCGCAGCATTGAGCCCGATGCGGACGCGCAGCGCCGGCCTTCCCTCCGTGCGCCATGCCGCGTTGACACGCTCCACTCGACGCGCCGCCCGTAACGCGCCGGCGCAGGCGCGCGCCACGTGGTCGGATAACGCGACGGGAGCTCCCCAGAACGCCATGATGCCGTCCCCAATGAACTTGTCGACGGTTCGTTTCTCGTCCGAGATTGCGCGCGAGACCACTTCGAAATAGACCGACATCTGCTCGAGAAGCGCATCTGGCGTCGATTGTTCGGCGAGTGTTGAAAAATCTTCGACATCGGAAAAAAGGATGGTCAAACGGCGCTTTTCGACGCCGAGGGCGAGTGGAATGCTCGACCTGATCAAGCCTCTGACGACATCTACCGGCGCAAAGGACGAAAATGACTGAAGCGAAGTGCGCAACAGCGCGGTCGTGTGCCGCAGCTGCGCGATTTCACGGACCTTGGAGGGGCGGTTCGCATGATGCTCGAAGGCGAGGCTCTCGACGGACTTAAGTTCCTCCAAAATGTTTTCGATCGGGTGCGACAAGCGAGGGGATAGAAAGTAGATCAGAAAGAGCTCAACCGCGGTCAGAGCGACGATGATCACGACGATCCGCTCGTTCGTTTTTTTGAGCTATCCGATGAAATCGTCTATCGGCGTAATGTAATTGCTTCCCACGGATGTCCGAAGCTCTCCGAGAAGCGGCCGAAGGAGGCACTCAGTTCTTATCCATCGCGAGGCGAACGGAACAGAAAATCGTTCTGATTTGTCTACGTCTGCAATCGATAGGCCGCGCGCACGTCGTCGTCGGCGATGTTCGCCAGGCGTGCGACCTCGAGCTTGCCGTTTGCCAATCGGACGCCCTTGTGTTTCTCGGACACAACGATGATCTTGCCGTCGGTCGGGTCTGCGATCATCGTCGTGCTATGCGGGCTGGCGCGATGCGTCGCGAGAAACCGTGTCAACACGTCCAGCGTGATGCTGGCTGCCGCGCGGCCGATGAAGTCGCCAGGGCGAATGATAGGGACGTTGATGTTGATGATCGGGTAGCCGGTATCGGAGTTGATTTCAGGATCTGCCACAACCAGCGCTCTCGACGCCTTCGCCGCCGGGTACCCGGAGATAGTGCGTAATCGACCTTGGTCGGGACCACGTACTGGCCGACGACGTGGCCCCATACATCGAAGAATGTCCGGTGTCTGCTGCGACTTCCTCCCGCCGAGAAGTCGTCGATGAAGTTCATGTGCCAATTCGAAGTCGACGGAATTTTCGGATCCGAACGCCGGCGATCATCGTCGATCCGCGTCACCGCCCGATGATACCCGTCTTCGAAGCTGACGAAGGCGGTATCGATCTCCTCGGCCAACGTCAACGCTCGGTAGAGGACGTCGCCACTCTTATCGGTGCGGAAAAAACCAGGGTCAGCTGCAACTACCTCGGGGAGCAAGCGGAGTGTGCCCGCCACGCCTTGGATCATCCCCTCCACGTTTTCGATGCTGGCCTGCCGCGTCTTGGCGACCTCGTCCTTGAGGGTCCCAATGATCACTTCCGAGTTCCGATAGTAGTTGTATGCCAGGATGAAAATCAGGATGGGAATACTGAGACAGACGAAGAATCCAGCCATAATCGCGCTGAGCTTCGGCTTTTTGAGCACCGGCTTCAGGTAACGGCCGATCCAGCGGTACAGCAGCCAGACCAAGCCTGATCCAACAGTTATCAGCGCCAACCCGATGAGGACCGGCTTGAGCCATCGAACGACCGAGTCGCGATCCGTTCTGTAGATCAGTCGGCCGGGCAGCCGCGGATCGGTCAGCATTCCGAGATCGCGATAAGAGTTGGCGATGCTCTGCCAACGTTGCGCGATCTGACTGCCGAGGCGAACGAGGCGCGGCTGAATCAGAGCTTCGCTCTGCCTCGCCTCGAAAAGCAGAGCGTCGCGAGTTTTTTGCTGCGAATAACGGTTGAGGATGAGATCGATCGTCTCCGCCTTGTGAGCGAGGGCGTGGTCCCAGCCCTAGAGGCTGGCGTCTAAAAGGGCGCGCGTGCGGTCCGGATGTGTCTCGGCCGGCGGTGCTGACGTGCACAGGTTATCGCCGTAGAAGTCGAACCCGTAAGCCCGCGCGAAAAGGTTTGATACGGCACGTCCAATTGGCTGAGGACGAACGGCTCGTTCGTGGTGTGGGCAACCATGGCATCGGCTTTGCCGCTAACGAAATCGCGGGGATCACCGTTGTGTTGAACACGAGGCAAACTCTTGTAATCGACACCTTCGCTCTTCAGCATCGCTGCAAGGTCGTCGCTGTCCGGGGTATCCATGAGCCGGCGCCCCTTCAGATCCGGTAAGCCACCGATATCGGCACAACTCAGCAACTGGTGGTGCAGACCCCGAAATCGGCCCGGCCGTGCCGGACCTCCTGCATCGCGTCGAAGCCGGGGCCTCCCGCGGATTTCGACGTCAAGCCCGGCGTCTCGATAAAATCCCTGTTCGAGCGCGGCGTAATACCCCGCGAACTGAAACTGAGGCAGTCACTTGAGCTGCAGCGAGACCTTTTCCAGCGCCAAGCACGGGGTTGCGATCAGCAAAGCGAGGGACGTTAAAGCGAGTGTTCGCAATAAAGCGCGCTCGCGCCCGGGCGCATTCCGGCGTGGGGCAGATGACGCAGCGATAGCGGTCAGCTTCGAAGAGTTGGCGGGCGCTCCCCTTATTATCGTATGCGAATCCACCTATTGGTCAGCCGAATCTACTTTCGGCACCCCTTTTAAGGGACGCCTTAAGAGGACGTTGATTTGGTGCCTTGGGAAACAAAACGGCCCCGCCGAAACTGGGTGCGGGGCCTTAAGACACTTTGATACGTCAAGTCGAACCGAAAAACGGACCGCAGAGAGGCATCTGCGCGATCTTCACGCTATCGCAATTATATTAGTAATTTATTAAAATTCTATGCAAATGGTCGTATGACTGGTGGGCCTCGACCACGCACGCGGCTGCAAACTAACACCCCCTTCTCGTGTCGATCCGAGCGCCAAACCTGGGGATCGACCCTGCTTGATGCCTGAAGCGCGGAAACGATGTTGTCACGCAAAAGACCAGCCTTCATTGCGCCTCAGGCTGGTGCAAAAACCCAAGCCCTGGCCTCCACGACTTCCTGACCCTCGTTGTCCGGGAAAAACGGCCTCAGGGCTTCGAGGAGTTCGGCCCGAAAAGCGTCCAGTCCCGGCCCTAGAACCGCTGGCGAAGTCGTCGAACGCGTCAACGCCCGCTCGAACAGAGCCTGCGGCGTGATCTGCTGACGGTGGGTCGTCCTTATTTGTGCGACGGGAACAAATCGACTGCTGTCGAACCAGTGCTCGTACAGCCTGCGATGACGCCCATCGCGGCGCCCACCCCAGGAGCGGAGCACAGCCTCGTAGATCGGGCGCCAAGGGTTGATTTCAGTGGCGGCGGATCCGCAAATCAAAATGCGACCCTCAGGCGTCAAGATCCTGTTGAACGCAGCCAACGTCGCATCACGATCCATCCAGTGCAGCGCGCGTCCGATGGTCACGAGATCGAACGGCCCAAGCTCCGCGGCAACATTCTCCGCTCGGTCATTGATCACCGAAAACGTGATTCGTGCTGCCGCTGCGGCATGCCGCGCTTCGACCACCATCGCGGGTTCGGGGTCGACCCCGAGAATGCGGCCGACATAGGGAGCGAAACCGAGTGCAAGCAGACCCGGTCCGGTGCCGAGGTCGATCAATGCCTCATGTCCATCCAACTTCAGTGTCTCGGCCACTGCAGCAAAGAACGCAGGCGGATAAGGTTCGCGCCGCGCGGCGTAGGTGCGCGCTGTGGTTTCAAAGCGGCCCAAGTTGACCCTCGATCTCGTCAAACTTCGACGGACTTCGCAAGCTCTTGGAACATCCGTAAATGCAACGTTGCTGCGTACTTCTTGTCCACATCCGTAAGGATGTTCCTTGCCTCTCGGCGGCATTTGTCGTGAAGACGAGATTGATCTGGTTGCGCAGTTTGGATGATCGCTTCGAAGGCAGTGCCGTGCCGTGGCTCAAATCCGACCACCTGGTGGGAAGCCAAGGCGCGATTGAGGGTGCGCTCCTGGATGAATGCCGTCCCTGTTCATCTCCGTCGCCACTAGTCCCGCCCGCGTTCGTTGTCACCATGCCACGTCACATCCCTACCAGGAGCCTGTCAGGACAAGAGTACCGAGGAAGATTCGTACGACGCCCACCTTATGCGTCTTTTATGCATTTTGATCGCAAATGCAGCGCGGAGGTGCCGAAGATGCACTCGAAATACAGCGATGTCGCTGGTCATTTGCCGATGCAGAATTCGCGGAAGACAATGTCGAGCATGTCCTCGACGTCAACGCGGCCGGTGATCCGACCGATCGCTTGTGCAGCGTGGCGCAGATCCTCGGCGGCCAGTTCAGGCAAGCTCGCGGTGGCAAATCGCGACAGCGCTTCGACGCATTGCTCCAGAGCGGCCCGATGTCGCGCCCGCGTCAGCACGGGAGCGCTCCCCTCACCGGCACGCTTTGCTACTTCCCTCGTCAACCGGTACAGCAGTGCGTCCATGCCCGTGCCGTTCAGGACGGAAATGGCGATCGCGTCATCGGCATTAGCGTTCGGCGTCAAGTCGATTTTGTTGACCGCGATGATCGCGTCCTTGTCAATCAGCTTCGGGTCGACCGTCTCGGTAGGACGAGTAGCGTCCAAAATCACCAATCGCAGATCGGCTGCCTCGGCACGGGCGAGAGCCCGACGCACGCCCTCTTGCTCGATCTCGTCCGCCGATTGCCGCAAGCCCGCTGTGTCAGCGATCATCACGGGATAGCCGCCGAGATCGAGCCGTACTTCGATGACGTCGCGGGTGGTGCCGGCGATGGCCGACGTGATGGCGACATCCCGGCGCGCCAGTGCGTTAAGCAGGCTCGATTTGCCCGCATTGGGCGGACCGAGGATGGCAACCGATACGCCATCCCGCAACCGTTCGCCGCGACGCGAATCATTGAGATGGGCGACGATTTCAAGTCGCAGCCCCTCGATAGCGTCGGCAACGCTCTTCCAAAGGGAGGGCGGAAGCCCCTCCTCCGGAAAATCGATTTCCGCTTCGATGCGTGCCAGTGCTTGCATGAGGCGCATGCGCCAATTCTCGTAGAGCGCCCCGAGCGCGCCGTCGAGCTGCCGGATCGCCTGGCGGCGCTGTGCCGCTGTTTCCGCTTCGACCAAATCGGCAACCGCCTCGGCTTCCGTAAGATCGAGCTTGCCGTTCTCGAAGGCTCGGCGGGTGAATTCGCCCGGCTCGGCGAGGCGCAGCCCCTCGCGCTTGCCTAAGATTTCTAGCAGCGCGGCGATGACCGCGCGGCTGCCGTGGACGTGCAATTCGGCTACGTCCTCGCCGGTATAGGAATGAGGCGCGGGAAAGTAAATCCCCACGCCGTCATCGATGATTTCGGCACTATCAGGATCGCGGAATTTGACCCGAGTGGCACGGCGGGGTACAGGCGATAGCCCAACCAAGGCAAGAAGCGTGCGATGCACACGGGTCCCGCTCAACCGCATCACGGCGATGCCGGAGCGTCCCGGCGCCGAGGCCAGAGCGAAGATCGTCGGTCCGGTTTGCGGCTCCGTCATGGAGCGAATTTAATGCTTCGCGCTGAGGGTGCAATCGCCTGATCGGGTTTGTTTCGTCGTCGTGGCCGATCCAACCCGGCGCGCTATGCTCGAGCGGTCGCGGGGTGAACCGTTGGCGTCGTCGAGTTGCTGACGCGCAGTGCTGATCGAAGATCGGGTGGTGCGCCAACGCCGCTTGATTCGGTGACCGATTGCTTCATCGAGGCGGTCGGCATTAGCCTCTTGGCATGGATTTGATTGTCTCGAGCAATGGATCGGCCGAGTGGGGCGGCCACTGGCTTCGCTGCGCCCTCGGGCGCGGTGGCGTTCGTGCCGACAAGCAGGAGGGCGATGGCGCCACACCTCAGGGAAAGTGGCGGATGCGCGCGTTACTCTTCCGGCCCGATCGCATCATCCGCGCACCGCTTTCCAACCTGCCGTTACGCTCGTTGCGACCCGAAGACGGCTGGTGCGACGATGCGGCTGACCCGCTCTACAATCGGCCGGTAAAGCTGCCGTTTCGAGCACGTGCCGAACATCTGTGGCGTGAAGATGGGATTTACGATGTTATCGTCGTGCTCGGCTACAATGACGATCCGCCTGTCTCCGGCAAAGGCAGTGCGATCTTTCTCCATATAGCCCGATCGGACTACTCACCGACTGACGGGTGCATTGCCGTTAGCCAAAAGGATCTGTTGGCAATCGCTGCCACCGCGGACACAGGGTCATCGGTGGTGGTCGGCTGATAGCAAACCGGCGGGCGGCCGACGACGATCGATGATACGACCGACCGCGCACTGCCCTATTTTGGCGACATTACCATTGTCATTTGACGGCCTTCCATGCGCGGCGTCTGTTCGATTTTGGCGATTTTTTCCAGATCGTCCCTAACCCGCATCAGCACGTTCATGCCGAGCTCTTGGTGCGCAAGTTCGCGCCCGCGGAACCGCATGGTCACCTTCACCTTGTCGCCCTCGCCGATAAATTTGAGCATCGAGCGCATCTTGACGTCGTAATCGTGGTCGTCGATGCCGGGGCGCAGCTTGATCTCCTTGACCTCAATGACTTTCTGTTTTTTGCGAGCCTCGTTTTTGCGCTTCTGTTCCTCGTATTTGAATTTGCCAAAATCCAGGATCTTGACGACAGGCGGATCGGCATTGGTCGCGACCTCGACCAGATCGAGCCCGGCTTCCTGGGCCCGGGTCAAGGCTTCCTGCCGGGACACGACACCGATCATAGTGCCGCGTTCGTCGACCAGTCTTACGCGAGGAACGTTAATCTGAAAATTGACCCTGGGGCCGTCGGTGGCTGGGGTCGGGGGAAGGGAAGGACGGGGTGGGATGGATAAACTCCTGCTGTGAATGGAAGGTGCGCCGCCGAGCCTAGCCTGGAGGCCGCGCCTCAGCGATCAATCTAGCGAGCGCCGTGTCCAGCGCAAGAATTTCTTGATCCTTGCCGCCAAGCCGGCGCAACGCCACGGTGTGTTCGTCGGCTTCGCGCTTTCCCACGACGAACAAGAGCGGCGTCTTGTCCAGGCTATGCTCGCGGATCTTATAGCTAATTTTCTCATTGCGCAGGTCGCTTTCGACCCGAAGCCCGGCTGCAGCCAAGGCGTCGCACACCTGCTCGGCGTAGCGATCCGCGTCACTGGTAATCGTTAATACGCGCACCTGCACCGGTGCCAACCACAGGGGCAGCTTACCGGCGTGATGCTCGATCAGGATGGCGATAAAGCGCTCAAACGAGCCGAGAATGGCGCGGTGAAGCATGACCGGCCGGTGACGTTGGCCGTCCTCGCCGATGTAGGAAGCATCGAGGCGGTCCGGCAGCACGAGATCGACCTGCAGCGTACCGCACTGCCAGTCTCGGCCAATGGCGTCACGCAGTACGAATTCTAGTTTCGGGCCGTAGAACGCGCCCTCACCGGGGTTGAGGGTATATGGCAAGTTCGCCGCCTCGATGGCGGCCTTCAGCGCTGCCTCCGCCTGATCCCAGGTAGCATCGGAGCCGGCGCGTATCGGCGGGCGGTCGGAAAACTTGACCCGAACATCCTCGAACCCGAAATCGCGATAGACCGAGAGCAACAAGTGGCAAAAGGCAACGCTCTCCGGCGTGATCTGGTCCTCGGTACAAAAAATGTGTGCGTCGTCCTGCGTAAAGGCACGTACCCGCATGATGCCGTGCAGTGCGCCGGAGGGTTCATTGCGGTGGCACGAGCCAAACTCCGCCAGGCGCAGCGGCAACTCGCGATAGGAGTGGAGTTGTTGGCGGAATATCTGAATATGACCGGGGCAGCTCATCGGCTTCAGCGCCAGTGTTTTGCCGTCACCTTCGGCGAAGGTAAACATGTGCTCGCCGAATTTTTCCCAATGGCCGGACCGCTCCCACAGCGACCGGTCGATAAGCTGAGGGGTCTTGACCTCGGCGTAGTCGGCAGCCTCCAAGCGGCGGCGGATATAGGCCTCGACGGTGCGATAGAGGGTCCATCCATAGGGATGCCAGAAGACGCTGCCCGCCGCCTCTTCCTGGATGTGGAATAGATTAAGTTCCTTGCCCAGCCGGCGATGGTCTCGCTTTTCTGCCTCTTCGAGTTGAAACAGATGTTGCTTCAGTTCCTTGTCGCTCGCCCAGGCGGTGCCATAGACGCGCTGGAGCTGCGCATTGCGCGCATCACCGCGCCAATAGGCGCCGGCAACCTTCAGCAGCCTGAAGGCGTGTCCGAGCCTGCCGGTCGAGGGCAGATGCGGACCGGTGCACAGGTCAACGAAATCTGCCCTGTCGGTAGAGGCTGATGACTTCGCCGGGCGGGATTTCGTGAATCCACTCAGCCTTGTATTTTTCGCCGATCGAATTGAAAAATTCAGCCGCACGGTCGCGCTCCCATTCTTCACGCGTCACCGTCTCGTTGCGATCGACGATCTCGTGCATGCGTCGTTCGATATCTTCCAGATCCTCCGGCGTGAACGGCTGATCGCGTGCGAAATCGTAGTAAAAGCCGGTGTCGGTCGCGGGCCCGAAAGTTACCTGCGTCTCTGGATAAAGCTCCTTTACCGCCTCGGCCATAACGTGGGCCGCATCATGGCGCAGGATCTCGAGCGCCTCGGGCGAGGTCGCTGTGACGATCGCCACCTTAGCATCATGGTCAACGCGTGAAACGAGATCGCGCGGCTCGCCGTCAACCGTGATGGCGAGCGCCGCCTTTGCAAGGCCAGGTCCGATCGCGGCCGCAATCTCGTGCCCGGTCACGGGACCGGCAAAATGCCGCTGCTCGCCGTTTGGCAAGGTGATGGCGATGCCACGGGCATCGAGCGTTTGCACAGACTCATCCATGACAATGGGGTTTAGCCGAACGCCCGCGCGACGGCAACCGTCCACGGTATTCGGTGTCCGGCGTCAAGCTAGGAATTGACACGCACGCCTCATTCGTCTCAAGCGCTTGGCCTAGTGTTGGGGGAGGCCAGCAAGCCGTTAGGAACGAGTGCCAAGGCGGCGTCTGCTTCCGGGCCGACGCGATGGCCGCTCAAACAACATCGCCATTCACTCCTCGGGCGTCCGTCGCTCCGCCGCCTGGGCCCAACCGAGATGTTGCCCGCCGTCAAGCGCGATCATCTGGCCGGTAAGGGCGGGTGCCGCTAGGATGAACATCACCGCTTGCACGATCTCCTCAGGCGTGGTGCCGCGACCGAGCGGCATCAGGCCGGCCTGACGCTGAAATTGCGTTTCGGTCTGCCGCGGGCTGGGCAGCGTCGGCCCAGGGCCGATGCCGTTGACGCGGATGCGAGGCGCCAACGCTAACGCCAGAGTCTGCGTCATCGTCCACAGTGCCGATTTCGCGAGCGTGTAGGAAAAAAAATACGGGGTTACACTCCAGACCCGCTCATCCAAAATGTTGACAATGCAGCCGTGTTTGTCGGCAGGCAGCCGTCGGGCGAGTTCCTGACTGAGAACGAACGGCGCCCGGAGGTTGACCTCAAAGTGCCGGTCCCAGCTTTGACGCGTGACATCGAGCGCATGATCGCTCTCGAAGATCGACGCGTTATTGACCAGACAGCCAAGCGGACCGAGGCGGGCAGCCGCCTGTTCGACCAGCGGCGCGCACTGCTCTTCCGAGACGAGATCGGCCTCTAGCGCAACGGCCTTGCCGCCGCGGGCCACGATGGCCTGCACCACGGCAACGGCCTCGCTCTCCGATGCGTGGTAATGCACCGCGACCGCCCAGCCCGCCTCGGCCAGGCCGAGCGCGATCGCGCGGCCGATGCGCTTGCCGGCTCCCGTTACCAACACCGCTTTCGGATAATCGATGACATGCGGCGCGGTCATTCAGGGGTGCCGTTCCTTGTAACGGCGCCGCGCCTTGGTCTTGGCCATAAGCTTCGCAGAGGTGCCCGCGCGGCCTGCCTCCGAGCGCCCCATCGGGCGCGCTGCATTGCCGACCGGAACGCCCAGATCCATCGTCTCGAGCCGGCGGATCTCATCGCGCAATCGAGCCGCTTCTTCGAATTCCAGTTCACCTGCGGCTTCGCGCATTCGTTTGTCGAGATCGGCAATAACCGCCTTCAAATCGGCGCCCTGATAATGCGTGGCTTCGCCGGGCGTCAATCCAACCGTCAAATGATCCTGCTCATAGACACTCTCGAGAATGTCCGCGATTCCGCGTTTGACGCTTTCCGGCGTAATGCCGTGTTCGGCGTTGTAGGCCTGTTGTTTGTCGCGTCGCCGGTTGGTCTCCTCGATCGCATATTTCATGCTCTCGGTCATGTTGTCGGCGTAGAGAATGGCGCGGCCGGCTAGGTTGCGTGCGGCACGGCCGATGGTCTGTACCAGCGACGTACGCGAGCGCAGATACCCTTCCTTGTCGGCGTCGAGAACCGCCACTAAAGCGCATTCGGGAATATCCAAGCCCTCACGCAGCAGGTTGATGCCGACCAGGACGTCGAAAACGCCAAGTCGCAGGTCGCGGATGATTTCAATGCGCTCCAGCGTATCGACGTCGGAATGCATGTAGCGTACGCGAATGCCGTTCTCATGGAAGTATTCGGTCAACGCCTCGGCCATCTTCTTGGTAAGGGTCGTCACCAGGACGCGCTGACCCTGACGCGCGCAGTCCTTGCACTCCGCCATCAGATCGTCGACCTGGGTCTCGACCGGACGCACGATGCATACCGGGTCAATCAGCCCGGTTGGCCGCACGACTTGCTCCACGAAGACACCTTGCGTGCGGTTGAGCTCCCACGGGCCGGGGGTGGCGGAGACGCAGATGATCTGGCCACGCATCCCCTCCCATTCCTCGAACTTTAACGGCCGGTTATCCATGCATGAGGGGAGGCGAAAGCCATAGTCTTGCAAGGTAAATTTGCGTGCGTAGTCGCCTTTGTACATGCTGCCGAGTTGCGGAATGGTAACGTGGCTTTCATCGACGAAGATGATCGCATCCTTGGGCAGATACTCGATCAACGTGGGCGGCGGCTCACCCGGCGCGCGGCCGGTGAGGTAGCGGGAATAATTTTCGATGCCGGCACAGCTCCCGGTCGCCGCCAGCATTTCCAGATCGAACTGGGTGCGCTGCTCGAGACGTTGCGCCTCGAGGAGCTTTCCGGTGGCATTGAGCTCGGCAAGCCGGATTTTGAGCTCCACCTTGATCTGTTCGATCGCCTGATGGAGCGTCGGCTTTGGCGTGACATAGTGCGAATTCGGGTAAATCTTGATCTCGTCCAGCGCCACGGTTTTTTCGCCGGTGAGCGGATCGAATTCGTGAATCGCCTCGAGCTCGTCGCCGAACAGCGACAGGCGCCAGGCGCGATCCTCATAGTGTGCCGGAAAGATCTCAACCGTATCGCCGCGCACGCGGAAGGTGCCGCGGAAGAAATTGGCATCGTTGCGCTTATATTGCCGCTCGACCAGCTGGGCCAACAACCGCTGGCGGTCGAGCCTACGGCCCTGCTGCAGGACCAGCGTCATTTCGGAATAGGTCTCAACCGAGCCGATGCCGTAAATGCATGACACCGAGGCCACGATCACGACATCACGACGCTCCAGGATAGCCCGCGTGGCGGAATGGCGCATGCGGTCGATCTGCTCATTGATCGAGGATTCCTTTTCAATATAAGTGTCGGTACGCGGGACATAGGCCTCGGGCTGGTAGTAATCGTAATAGGAAACGAAGTATTCGACGGCGTTGTCCGGGAAGAAGCTTTTCATTTCGCCGTAGAGCTGGGCTGCCAGCGTCTTGTTGGGCGCCAGGATCAGGGCCGGGCGGCCGCAGCGCGCCACGACATGCGCCATGGTAAAGGTCTTACCCGAACCGGTGACGCCCAACAGCACCTGCTCGCGTTCGTTGGCGTCGATGCCGCGGGTCAGCTCGGTGATCGCTTCCGGCTGATCGCCGGCGGGCGCGAAATCGGATTGGATACGAAAGCTCCGGCCGATATCGGCATCGGGACGTTGGGCAGTAATGAGCGTCATGGCAAATAACATAGGGGCGCCCCGGCGCGCACGCCAGACTCGCCTATTTGCCCGCCCAAGTCTCCTGCCAATGCCAGGCGCTGGCGACCATCGTTTCGAGCGTCGCCAAGGCGGGCCGCCACCCCAACAGGCTTTGGGCGCGGCTCGAATCGGCGACCAGGACCGGGGGGTCGCCGGCGCGGCGGGGGGATTCGCGATAGGGCACGTTGCGACCGGTCACGCGCGCGGCAACGCTGATCACTTCCCGGACCGAGTGGCCGACCCCGGTACCGAGGTTGAGCGCCGCGCTGTCGCCGCCGGCGAGCAAATAGTCGAGCGCGCGGACATGAGCGTCGGCCAAATCCTGGACGTGAATGTAGTCGCGAATGGCCGTACCGTCGGGCGTTGGGTAGTCGGTGCCGTAAACATTGAGGGCGCTTTGCCGCCCGACGACCGCGTCGAGGACCAGCGGTATAAGATGGGTTTCGGGTTCATGCGCCTCGCCGATCTCGCCGTCGGGATCGGCGCCGGCGGCATTGAAGTAGCGCAGCGCAACGTGCCGCAGGCCGTGGGCCTGGTCCAACCAGTGGAGCGCGCGCTCGACCATGCGCTTGCTTTCGCCATAGGGATTGACTGGACGCTGCGTCGCCGTTTCAACGATGGGCATGGCGTCCGGAAATCCATAGACCGCGGCGGTCGAGGAGAAGACGAGCGGCGGCTTGCCGGCATGGAGCAATGCCTCCAACAGGGTAAGGCTGCCGATGACATTGTTGCGGAAATAGAGGGCGGGATCGCTCACCGACTCGCTGACGGCGAGATAGGCGGCAAAATGCATCACCCCGACCGGGCGATGACGGGCCAGCGTCTCGTCGACGAGCGCGCGGTCCGCGATGTCGCCCTCGACCAGCGGCCCCCAGCGCACGAATTCGCGATGGCCGCGGCTCAAGTTATCGTAGGCAACCGGCAGGTAGCCCGCCCGGGCGAGCGCCTTGCAGGCGTGCGCACCGATATAGCCGGCCCCGCCGGTGACGAGAACGGTGCCGCTCACGCTAATAACAGGCGATCATTTCCGGCCCCATCGGGGTCGTGATTTGGTCCGCCATCCTCAGGTCGACGAGATCGATCACCGAAATCAACCCAGCGTCGTGATTGGTGACGAAGGCCTTGCTTCCAAAATCCTGAAACGCGATGCCCATCGGGCCTTTGCCGGTGGCGAAGACATGTTGGCTGCGCAGGTCGTGGGTGTCGAACACCGCGACCTGGTCGGTGGTGTGGAACGACATGATCAAACGGCGATTGTCGGGACTGACACGGAGCCGAGTTAGCTGGGGCGGCACATCGGGCATCGCAGCGACCGAGACGCTCCCCGCCACGGTATCTGTTTTTGGGTCGATAATGTCGACGCGCGGCCGTGAACTTTGCGCCTGATAGACGCGGTTGCCGTCGGGTGCGACGGCGATCCCCTGGCATTCATAGACGAAATTGGGAATGCGTTTCATCACTGCGCGCTGGTGCACATCGACGACGCTCACGAACGTGAAGTTGCGGTGCGGCACATAAAGCTTGTTGCCATCGGGTGTGATGGCGAGCCAGTGACTGCGCTGCGTGCCGATCTCGACATGGCCGGTGACGGCGCCGCGAACCGGATCGATGACGACGATGGCGTTGCTTGATTCCGCCGTCGTCCACAGCATGCCGCCTCGGTCGAACATCAAACCATGGGGCGCCAGGAATGGCGCCAGCTCGATGAAACCGTCGAGTGTACGAGTGGCGAGGTCGATCACGGCGATCTGCGTGCCGGGACGCAAATTGGCACCGATCACACCACTGCCATAGATCGAAACATAGGCTTTGCGCCGATCCGGCGACAAAACCACCTCGTGAGGAAATTCCGGCAGACGAATTTCGTCGATCGGCGTGAACTGTTCGGGATGGTAAAAGGCAATCAAAGACGCAGTCTTGCAGACCACGAGAAAGCCGTTCTTCCCGGTGGAGGTGTTGACATCGGCACCGGGTTGCACCGGCTCGACCGGTGGCAGGCTGTCGTCAGTGCTCATGTCGCTGCCACGAAGCGATTGCGCAGGGTGCCGATGCCGGTGATCTCGATCTCGACCACGTCGCCGGCTTTGAGGTCGGGCGAGCCGCCGTCGGTGCCCATCCAGATCACGTCGCCCGGCCACAGCGTGAAATATTGTGACATGGACGAGGAAGGGCACGATGCCGAAGATCATGTCGTTGGTGCGGAAGCGGTTGCTCTCCTTGCCGTTGAGACGGACAACGGTTTCCATCTTGTCGAGATCGACCTCGGTCTCGATCCAGGGGCCCATCGGCTTGAAGGTGTCGGCGTTCTTGGCGCGCCACAGCCCGCGGTCGGCCTTCTGCCAGGTGCGCTCGCTGACGTCGTTGCCGATGGTGTAGCCGAACACGCAGGACATCGCGTCGGCTTCGCTCAGATGCTTTGCCTTCTTGCCGATCACGACGACCAGTTCGCCCTCGTAATGGATCTTCTCGGTGGCGTCGCGGGGATCACGACATCCTCGTCGTGCGCGATCAGCGCGTTCTGCGCGCGATAGCCGATCTCGGGCCGCTTCGGGACATTGGGCACCGCGCCGCTTGTCCGGCGGCTTCCTTGAGATGCTTGAGATAGTTCAGGCCGACGCAATAGAAGGTGCGCGGCATCAGCGGCAGTTCGATCTTGATCTCGGCTTGAGCGCGCTCCTGCCCGGTGCGCTGCCATTCGCCGAACGGACTACCTTGCGTTGCGACCACACGGTCGCCTTCGACGATGCCCCAGGCAGTTCGCCCGCCATCCGTGAATTTGAGCCAACGCATGCTATTTCCAACCGCCGATTGTCGGCCGGGGCGAACCCGAGATTTCTCGCGCAAGGTCTTGCCGGCATAATCCTTGTGGTACAGGCCGCGCCGCTGCAGTTCCGGAACGACATGGCGGACGAAATCGGCATAGGAGCCCGGCACATACGTCGCCGCGACGACAAAGCCATCGCAGCCGCGATCGACGAACAATTCCTCAAGCGTGTCGGCGATTTCCTTCGGGCCGCCGACGATGGCGTCCTGGATCTGGCCGCGAGTTGAGAGTGATGAAGTCGCGCGTGCTCGGGTTGGTCTTGCCGCTGGCACGAACACGCCGTCGCGGATTGCCAACATGCCGCGAAGCTCGCCAACTCGCGTCGGTCAGCGGCTCGTCGATGCCCTTGGTGGCGAAATCGAAATTCACACCCTCCGCCAGCAGCGACAGCGGGTCGATTTCGAGCGGCAGTTTCTCGATTCCGCCATCTTGTCCTCGGCTTCGCCTTGCTTTGGCCGGCGACGATGGTGATGGCGTTGCAGACGAGACATGGTCGGGATCGCGCCCGCACTTCGCGACCTCTTCGCGCAGGCTGGCGTACATATCCCTGCCGCGTGGGGCATGGCCGCCCGAGGAAAACACCACTTCCGCCCAGCGTCCGGCGAAACGCTGGCCGCGGCCGCTGTGGCCCGCCTGGATGACGACGGGATGGCCCTGGCTCGAGCGCGGCACCGTGAACGGGCCGCGCGAACTTGAAGAACTTTCCCTTGTGATCGAGCCGCTTGACCTTGGTCGGATCGGCGAAGCGGCCGCTCTTCTTGTCGATGATCAGCGAGCCGTCTTCCCAGGAGTCCCAGTGGCCGAGCACGACCTCCATGAATTCGTCGGCGCGGTCGTAGCGCAGGTCATGCTCGAGATGCTCGGCGCGGCCCATATTGTGCGCTTCGCCGTCATTGACCGAGGTGACGACGTTCCAGGCGGCGCGGCCATGGGTCATGAGATCGAGGGTGGCGAAGCGGCGCGCCACATCGAACGGCTCGAAATAGGTGGTCGAGCAGGTGGCGCCGAGGCCGAGCCGGTTGGTCACCATCCCCATCGTGGTCAGCACCAGGATCGGGTCCATCTTCACGCAGCGGATGCCGTATTCGACGGTGTGGGCGTGGTCGTTGCCGTAGCGGTCGGGCATCGCCAGCCGGTCGTCGAAAAACGCCATGTGAAATTTTCCGGCTTCGAGAACCCGCGCGATCTCCTGATAGTATTCCGGCGCGGTGAAATCCGTGCGCGATTCCGGATGGCGCCACGAGCTCGGCAGGTTGGTGCAGTTCTGCGCCTGCAGGAAGCCAACCATCGCCATTTGCCGTGTCATGCTGCGTCTCCGTATCAGGCCGATATTCAGATCGACGCCGCCATACCATATCCTTGCGCCAGCGCGCGCAACTTATCCCAGGTCGCGTCTTCGACTTCGATGCCGTCGCGACGGCGCTCCTGCTCGCGGATATATTCGATCTCGCCGGGATAGAACACGCCCGTGCTGCCTCGCGACGGCGGCGTCGCCTTGAGGTAGCGCGCGAACTCGGCGACTTCCTTCTTGAAATCCGCAAGCGGACGGAACGCGGCGACATTGAACACCGCCATGAAGCAACCGTCATTGTGCCGGCCGGTCGGCTCGACGCCGAAGCCCAGGCCGGTCAGCAGCCCGCACAACACCTCGACCATCGCCGCGAGGCCGCTGCCCTTGTAGCCCTCGGTGCCGCCGAGCGGCAGCAGCGCGCCGCCATTCTTCAGGAATTGCCGGCGGGTCGGTGGTTTGCCGTCCTTCGCTGTCGACGACCCAGCCCTGCGGGATTTCCTCGCCGCGCGACGCCGCGAGCGAGATCTTGCCGGCGCGACCGCCGAGGTCGCCATGTCGAGATAAAGCGGCGCCTCGAGATCGGACGGCACCGCAATCGAGATCGGATTGGTGCCGAGCCGCGCCTCGCGGCCGCCGAACGGCGCGACCACCTTGGGCGAGCGGCCGGAATCGGCGGTGGCAAGCCCGATCATGCCCTCCGCCGCCGCCATCATCGGATAGGCGGCGAGCCGGCCGACATGGCTTTGGCGAAACACGGTGGCGGCCGCGACGTTGGCGGTCTGCGCCTTTTCGATGGTCATGCGCATGGCGCCTTGGCGTTGACGACGAAGCCGAAGCCCCAATGGCCGTCGATCACGGTCGTGGTCGGCGATTCCTGGACGATGGTCCACTTCGCGCCCGGCACGATATGGCTGCCTTGATGCGGTCGATATAGGTCGGCACCACGATGATGCCGTGCGAGTCATGGCCGGCGAGATTGGCGTTGACGCAGCCGTGCGCCACGGTCGCTGCCTCTTCGTCCGAGGCGCCGGCCGCGCGCAGCAACGCCTCGCCGATCCGTTGCAGTTCTTCCGCCCGAACCGTTGGCATCGGACCTCCCTTCGTGGTCGGTAGCGAGTTATCAGTCGTCGTTTACCGAACTGACAACTGACAACCGACAACTTTGCACCCCTACTTCTTCGCCGCGACATAAGGCATATTGCAGTTTGCCCGAGACGAATTCGGGCGGATAGAGGATCACCTGCTTGCCCGCGTTGCTTGAATTGCTCGACGCCGCTGCCGTCGATCCCTTGATACTGCACGAACAGCACGCGCGACTTCTCCCATTCGCCATTATCGGCGAATTTCACGTCGCCGACGATGGTATGGAACGTTGTATGCGTGGATGTATTTGCCGAGCTTGTCCTGATCGAGCCCGCCGTTGCCGTGACTGCGTCGCCCAGCACCTGCAATTCGGCATAAGCGAAAGGCGGCAGATAATAGCCGAGCGGGTCGGCCTTGCCGGCAACCGCCTGGTAGCGCTTCAAGAAAGCCTCGATGCCGGGAAACTTCATCGTCGGCTCGGGCACATAGACGTCATAGACGCAATGCCGTTGAGCAGCGGCCCGAGCGCTACCTTGATCGGCGCGAAGGCGAGGCCGATCATGCCGCCGCCGAACAAGTCGGTCTTGAGGCCGACCTCGTGCGCCGCCTTGATGATGCCGACCGAATCGGCTGGGATAGGAGGCGACATAGACGATGTCCGCGTTCGGCCGCCTGCAGCGCGCGAACGATCGGGAGGTAATCGACGGTCTTGGGATCGTACTTGGCGTCGTAGACGATGCTGGAGCCCCAGTTCGTCGACGACGCGGCGGGCACCGCCGATTACGTTCTGAGCGTATTCGGCATCGGCCGCGAGCAACGCGACGGTCTTGGGTTTCGGGTTCATCGTCATCGCGACGTCGAACCAACCCTTGGAAGGCGCCACGGCGGTATCCTTGCCGTTGGGCAGGATCTGGAAATATTTGTCGTATTTGAACTTGTCGTTCACTGCCGTGCCGAACAGCGTCATGAACACCTTGTCATGGTCCATCGCGACTGGCATTGCCGGCGCGATCATGTTGGTGCCATAGGACGAGACCAACAGGTCGACTTTGTCGACATCGAGGAGCTTGGTGTAGATGCCGGGCACGTTCGCGGGGCTGCTTTGATCGTCGTAATAGATCAGCTTCACCGGCCGGCCGAGCAAGCCGCCCTTGGCGTTGATGTCCTGTTCCCAGATCTTCATCGCGCGCAGCGATTGCGTACCGCCGCTGGCGAGGCTGCCGGTCAGTTCCATGCTGAAGCCGATCTTGATCGGATCGGCGGCGCGCGCCGAAGGCGCCATCAATGCTAATGCGACACAATGCGGCAAGGGCAGGCAAGGCCCGGCCTGCGGCAAGTCGAATCATGGATCCCTCCCAGTCGTTTTCGGCACACAGTTGATGCCGTGTCTTTACCGATAAATCATCGCTGGCGATACCGGGAGGACAATCTGACAGGGAGGCGGAATTGACAAGAAGAGTTTGGCCGAGCCGGTACGCCTAAGCGACCCTGGTTTCTACCAACCAGACCGCGCCGGGGAGCTCGACATGCCCGTCTCTGGCGTATGGCGCCAGCGCCTGGCGGATCGACGCCGCGACGGCGTCGCGGACCGATTGGGGCTGATCCTCCAAGGCCCGGCTCGTGGCGCCGATCGCCATGGTTTGATGCACGGCGGCATCCATACCAGCACCGCCCGCGACATCGAAGGTGAGTTCGGCAGGGGCGAGGCTCGGTTTGCTGAAGCCGGCGGTGGTCAGAATCGCGCTCACGCGATCCGCATCGGCAAAAGAGAAGGGGCCGGGCTCGTTGGGCTCGGCCGGCGGCAAACGGGGGACATGCTCATAGGCGGCGAGGAGCGGCTTCAGCATCCACGGGTTTTCACTGAGCCGGCGCCAGCAGGCGAAGAGACTCGGCCGCTGGGTTTAATCGCCTGGCGCAGATTGGTGAACGCGGCGATCGGATCGCCGAAAAACATCACCCCGAAGCGCGAGAACAGCAGGTCGGCGAACGGCGCCGCGAAACGATGCGACGCCGCGTCGCCGGCAACGAATTCGATATTGGCAATGCCGGCGGCACGCCGGCGTGCGCGCTCGATCATCTTTCTTGACACATCAAGGCCGATTGCACGCCCATCGGGCGCCACCCGGTGCGCCAACTCCACCGTGGTTGGTCCGAGACCGCAACCGACATCGAGCACGGTCTCACCGGCATGCAGCTGCGCGCGGAGATAGAGCAATTCGGCGACACGGAACAGCATCGCCTCGGTGCGGGCACTTTCGCCGATCCAGCGATCGGCACCGGCACCGTTCCAATAAGCAACCATGTCCTGGTGAAATTCCGCCGCGTTTTTCATGACTGCTTCCCTCGAACGTCTATTCCCTGTTTGAGCCTGGGACGATAGCCTTCGCCCTAGGGCGAATAGATGGGAGAGTATGCTTCATGCCGGGTAGTGCCAACGTTGCCATTCGAGCGTGCAATGTCGATCTTCATCTCCAGCGCGCAGGCGCTGGGGAACCGCTGATGTTTTCCCCCGATGCGCATCTCGGGGCGGCCTGGCTGCCGTTTCATGATCGTCTTGCCGAGCATTTCGAGGTCATTCTCGTTGAGCATCCCGGTTACGGCGGCGGCGACCCACCACCCTGGCTCGATCGGGTCCCCGACCTCGCCAATTTCTATCTCGACACCTTGACGCAACTCGATTTGGCGCACGTCCATCTCGTCGGCGCGGCGCTCGGTGGCTGGATTGCAGCGGAGCTGGCAACGCGCAACGCCACGCGGCTCGCCTCGCTGACGCTGATCGATCCCTGGGGCTTGCGCGTCGACGGCGCCGTCGGCATCGACCTGTTTGCTCGCACAGACGAGCAGGCGCTTTACGACTTGTCATTCGACCGCAAAAAGCGCCGAGCCCTTGGTAGCGCGTGTCCTCGCGCCGGAAGGCGAAGACGCGTTGCTCAAGGGTAAGATGATGACGGCGAAATTGGCCTGGCAGCCACGCCTCTTCGATCCGCAATTGGGAAAATGGCTCCATCGCATCGATGTGCCGACCTTGATCGTGTGGGGCCGCGAGGATCGCCTGTTGCCGACCGCCTATGGCGCAGCTTGGCAAGCGCGCCATTCCCGGGGCGCAGCTGGTCGCGGTAGCGAATGCCGGGCACTGGCCGCATGTCGAACAAGCGGCAGAGACCGCCAATATCGTCCACGATTTCATCGCGCAACAGAGGGCCGCGACATGAAAATATTCAATTTTCACCTGATGCCATACGCCCATGCCGATCTCGACGCGATCGACGAGGGCGGCTCCGCCTGGGTCACCTATTCCAATAGTCACTACGACCCGGTCAAGGGCGCCGACCTGTTCAATCAGTATCTCGATGAACTCGAAAAGGCCGACGAACTCGGCTTCGACGGCGTGTGCGTCAACGAGCACCACCAGACCGCTTATGGCATGATGCCGGTGCCGGGCGTGCTTGCCGGCGCGCTGTCGCGCAAGATCAAGCGCGGC
This sequence comes from uncultured Alphaproteobacteria bacterium, assembly GCA_963804725.1. Taxonomy (GTDB): domain Bacteria; phylum Pseudomonadota; class Alphaproteobacteria; order ATCC43930; family CGMCC-115725; genus JAATGI01. Next base: position 2,506,015 of record CAWDRN010000001.1, read on the forward strand.
AAGCTCGCCATCCTCGGTCGCGCTTTGCCGCTAGTGAACAATCCTCTGACCATCGCCGAAGAATACGCCATCCTCGACAACATCACGCGCGGCCGCGTCATTGCCGGCTTTGTGCGCGGCATTGGCGCCGAATATCATTCCATGGGCGTCAATCCTGCGGAATCCAACCCGCGCTTCGTCGAGGCCCACGATCTGATCGTGCAGGCCTGGACACGGCCCGGCCCGTTCTCCTTTGACGGCAAATTCTTCAATTTGCGCTACGTCAACCCGTGGCCGGTGCCATATCAGAAACCACATCCGCCAATCTGGACGCCGTCCTCGGGATCGATCAGCACCATCCGCTGGTCGGCCGCAAAGCGCTATACCTATTGCCAGACCCTGGCGCCCATCGCATCGGTGGCGCGTGTGTTCGATATCTTCCGCGAGGAAGCCGACAAATGCGGCTACCAGGCCTCGCCCGATCAACTCGCCTGGTCGAACGCCATTTACATCGCCGAAACCGACGAGAAGGCGCGGCGCGAGGCGCGGCCCTATCTCGAATCCTACGGCAAATTCTTCAAGATGAACCCCGTAATGATGTCGCCCCCAGGCTACAGCAGCATCGAATCGCTGAAACGGCAGCGCAGCATGGGCCGCTCCCGACCGCAAACGCCGGACGATCTCATCGATCTTGGCACCGTGATCGTTGGCAGTCCCAATACCGTGCGGGAAAAGCTCGCGGCCTATCAGGACCTTGCTGGTTTCGGCTATTCGCTGACCAAGACGCAGTTCGGCACCATGCCCCATGAGATGGCGCTGGTGAACCAGGCGGCAGTGGCCGAAGAAGTATTGCCCTATTTCGGCGATCGCGTGCCGCAGTTGGCGAAACGCGCCGCCGCGGAATAGCTAGGCCGCGATCGCTTTGGCGGGTGCAACCGCCTCGGTCTCCGCCAGCTTCGGTACCACAACGCTGATCGTCGAGCCGTGTCCCGGCTCGCTATCGATGACGAGTGTGCCGCGGTGCAGCTCGATCAGTTCTTTTGCCAGCGGCAAACCGAGGCCAGTGCCCTCGAAACGGCGGGCCAGCCGGTTATCGACCTGGCCGAACGGCGTCAGCGCGACCGCGATGTCGTCGCTCGACATACCGATACCGGTGTCGCGGACGTCAACGACGATGGTGTCGCCCTCGTCGCGCGCGCTGAGGGCGACCCGTCCGCCCGGCTCGGTGAACTTCACCGCGTTGGACAGCACGTTGAGCAGCACTTGGCGCAGCTTGGCAGGCTCGCCGGAGACGAGCATTTGAGCGGTCGGCTTGGTGAATTCCAGGATCAAGTCGCCGCGCTTGCATTGCTCACGCATCATGCTGGCGCAATCGACTAGGATATGGCCGAGATCGACTGTCTCGAAATGAACCGTTAGCTTGCCGGATTGGCTTTTCGCCAAATCAAGCACGCCATTGATGATCGCCAGGAGGTGACGGCCGCTTTGCAGAATATCGGCGATGTAGGCGGCATAGTTTCGGTTCTCGAGCTTGCCAAACATCTCGCGCTGGATGATCTCGGAAAAGCCGATGATCGCGTTGAGCGGTGTGCGCAGCTCATGGCTCATATTGGCGACAAAACTGGATTTGGCGCGACTGGCGGCCTCGGCCTGAAGTTGGGCTTCGCGATAACGCTGCTCGCGCTCCTTGACGTCGGAGAAGTCGGTGAAAAAAAAGAACTGGCCACCATCGTGCGTGCGGCTGGAGCTGACGTGGATCCAGCGACTGTCGACCAGCTGGAGCTCACAGCCGGACGATGGCAAGGCGAACAAATCGGGCGCCTTCTCCGGATGCAACAGTTGTTGATAAAGGAGGCGCGTAACCGCCAAGAATTGGACGCCCTCCCGGCACAGCGGCGCGAGGGGCGGAAAGAACGCGCCGATCTGCTTGTTGGCGAGCACGATGTTGCCGCTTGCGTCGATCAGCACCAAGCCCTCATGGGCGCTTTCAAGCGCATCGGCGAGACGGGTCTCGGCGGCACGGCGCCGGGTCCGCTCACGCGCCATCATGGTGCGAATACCGTCGCGCATGACGCTCATCGACTGGAGAAGAACGCCGGTCTCGTCGCCGAAGCCGCGGGGAATGACGGTATCCAATTGGCCGCCGGCGATGCGGTCCGCCACGCTGACTGCCATACGGAAAGGCCGGGCAATACGCCGCGCCAGGTAAAAGGTGATCGCGCCGGCGATCACGAGCGCGAGGGCTATCGCGCCGATTATCGAAGACTGGAACCGGGTAATGGCAGAGAGGCCCTTGCGGCGTTCGGCCAAGCTTTGGTCGATGGTTAGCGCCACCAGGTGATCAAAGGATTGCCCAATTTGGGCGGACAGGTCCTGGAGATTACGGCTCTCCGGGCGGGTGGGCGCCGCCTGCCACAATTCGTTCCAATGCGCCACGCGCTCCTGAATAGCGTCGATATCGGCCCGCTCTTTATCGGACAATGCCTGGGCGCGGGCCATGGCAAGATCCTCGCTGACGCTTGCAGCGAACTTGGGAATGGCGCGGTCGATGGCCGCTCGTTCCGCGGCTGGGGCGTAGTGCCGCCGCAACAGCTCGCTTTGCATTTCGGTAAAATTCTGACCGGCCAAGCGGCTGTAGTTGACGGTCAGCAACGGCCGGTCGTAGGTCTCGGCGTCCATTTTTCCGCTTGCCCCGAGCACGTAGACACCATAACCGCCCAAGGCGGCGATCATCATCGCCATGGCGGCGAAACCAAATAGGATTTTCTGCCTAATTCCGGTGCGGATGGGGAAGCGAGACATGCCGGTGCTGCCGTCAACGGGGTCGGCTTATAATGGGATCACGAATCTTAAAACGTGATTAAAATGCGGCCTAATCTCGGGGCGAGGCGGGCAATGGGTTGGGTGGGTGAAAGCTCATTGGCCCACGCGCTCACTTCGGTGAGCGACGGCTGCGGCAACAATTGCAACAATAAGTAGAATTCGCGCAGCGTGGCGCGAGGGTCAGCGGACCACACCCTCCGTCAGCATCCGCATCAAATCACGCTTCACGACTTTGCCGGCGCGCATCGGAAACTCGTCGACAAAGACGATTTGTTTCGGCCGCTTATAGGCGGCGAGCTTGTCGCGGCAGAAATCGATCAATTCGGGCGCGCCGATCGGCGACTTGGCGACAATGAAGGCGACCACTTTCTCGCCCCATTCTTTGTCCGGAATGCCAACCACAGCGGCTTCAACGACGCTGGCATGCGATTCCAGCACCGGCTCGATCTCTGCGGGATAGACGTTGACGCCGCCGGTCTTGATCATGTCGCGCTTGCGGCCGCGAATGAAAATAAATCCGTCCGCGTCGAGGTAAGCAAGGTCGCCGGTGAGCAGCCAGCCCTGACGCAACACCTTTTCGGTTTCGTCGGATCGTTCCCAATAGCCGCGGAACACCGAGGGGCCGCTGACGGCGAGTTCGCCGATCTCGCCCTGCGGCACCGGCTTCAGATCGTCGTCGAGACATGCAATCCGGGTCAGCGGCGCTTCGGTGCCGGCGGAATTCGAGCAGATAGCCATATTTTTCCGGCTGATCTAACGCCATCGCGTAATGAGCAGGCAGGCGAAATGTAACCAGATCCACCGGCTTCGGACGATGCGTAACCGAAGGAAAAGCCGGCATGGAAGCGGCGGATTGCGCGCGCAGCCCGTCGATCACCTCGTGCGAGGCGGCGCCGTGATAGAGCCGCACGCTGGAGAAATCGGTTGTGGCGAATTGCGGCAGCGCAAAGCAGCGCTGCATCATCGTATCCATCATGTAAAGCAGCGTCGGCCTCTCATGATCCACGATCGCGAGATACTCAGCGGGCTCGAACCGCTCCTGCATCACGGTGCGGATGCCCTTGAGCACGAACATGGTGAGTTGTGAAACCGCCATGCCCGCGGCGAGCGGATTGGCGATGATCGGCGCTGTCATTGTCGTAGAGCGGGATTTCCATCATCAGCACCGCCGCCGCCATGATGAAATTGCGGTGCGAGCGCAGACACCCCTTCGGCGTACCGGTGGTGCCACTGGTGAATTTGGTGGTGAGTATGTCGTCGGGAGAGACCCGAATATTTGGCTCGATGGATGACGCCGCGGTTTTGAGCCCGTGGTAATCGTGTGCCAATCCGTGGCCGGCGCCGACGCCGACCGTGTGTTCGACCGACTTGAGTTCGTGATGGAGCTCGCGCACGATCGGCGGCCGAATCCGTCTCGGCGATGATGAAGCGCGCACGGAGATTGTTGCAGATGAATTGCACTTCGCCGGCCACTGAACGCGGCATGACGGGCGCGCTGATGCAGCCGATTTTGGCAAGGCCGTAGTAGATCTCGACGAACTCGATCGAGTTGCCGAGCATCATCATCACCCGATCACCCTGTTTGGCGCCAAGGCCCAGCAGCAAATTGGCGGCGCGGTTGGCGCCTTCGTCGAGGTCGCGCCACGTCAGGCTGCGCTCGCCGACCTTGAGCGCCTCGCGGTCTGGCTGAACGCGGGCCTGATGAGCGAGCGTCTCCCCGATCGTCTCCATGTCAGTAGGCCCATGGTCATTCGCCGCTTGCGCAAGACGCCGTTGCGATCGACCTGGGTGCGCAGCATGTTCAACTCCCAATCGGTTGGCGGCGTGGTCTGCGGCACGTCCTGCGGAATCACCAACTCGAAGCCGGTATTGGCGACGACATCGGCAACGGTGTAACCGGGATGCACCGAAGCGATGCGGGCACGATGCTCGTCCTCGGTGAAATCGAGGACGCAGATCGGTGACCAGATATATTGCGGCCCGTCGCGGCCGTTTAGCAGCTGGTGCCGGCTGTCGCCGCCTTGAAGCCAACCCGGGCCGCTGATGTAGTCGCACTTTTCGACAAAGATGCGTTTCGAGTGGTGTTCGACATAGACGTTGCTCGGCCCGGAGCCCATCCAGATCGTCCCGACCGTGCCCGGTCCGCGTACCTTGAGCTTGGGGTGCTCGACCGATGCCGATCATGTTGATGTTGCCGTATTTGTCGACCTGGATGCCGCCGAAGCCGCCGGAGCCCGCCGGCTTCATCCGACCCGTACCTTGTCCGGGCCGCTCGCCGCGCGTACCGCCATCGACGACATCGGCGATATAGATTTTGCACTCCGCGCCATGTCCGCAGCGCGGATCCCAGGTGCCGATCGGTAGCGTGTCGAATTTGCCATTGTAGACGCCCGCGCCGCCGGTGAACAGCCAGAGATCCGGCCGAACGGTGATCTGTGCCAACCGGTTTGCGGCAAGCGACACGGCCTGATTGGCACCGCCCCCGCCGGTACACTCGCCGGTGCCGCCGGCTTGGCGCGCCAGCACGATCGCAACGAATTCGGCCATCGAGTATCGGTCGGTGCCGGGATGTGCAAGCTCAGCCATTCTTTTCGTCCAAGTGAATCGTGAATTGAGGAAAGTGGTTTCTGTTTCGCCGCCCGACCCCGCCGTCATCGGCTTGAGACGAGCCGTGGCGATCGATCTGTTCGGGTCCCGATATCGATGCGATGCGCATCTTTTCCGTCAACTTCGCACCGCGAGGGTCGACCGCAAATGGGTGAGGCGGCGCATGCCGCCGATCCGCTCGAGATACTCGTAATGGTCCTTCGGCTCGAGCACGTATCTGTCGATATATTCCTGCACCCGGCCGTCACGGGCGAGGTCGATGTAGATCTTGAGGTGCTCCTCGTCGACCGCGTAATTATTCGATGAAAAGGTCGGATGCGCGCCAAACGGCGCATGGACCACGTAATCGACCCACAGTCCGGGCACGGTCGTGTGGCTCGGGTCCTTCTGGATGACTTCGGCGCCCACGATTTCATCGGCTTGGACGATCACCATGTCGGCGGCCTTCGCCTTGTCACGCTCTTGCCCGGTGCCGCCCCAACATTGCGCGTTGCCGTACTCGTCGCAGGCCTGCGCGTGCATGATAAACACGTCGGCGCGCAGCGGCGGAATCGCCCAAACCGTCTTTCCGGTGAAGGGATCCACGACCCGCTTCAGTTCGGGGTTGAGGCGCCTATGGTCGGTGCCGTCATAGATGTATTGTACGGTGTTGAATGGCTTGCCACCTGCCGCCGCCTGAGTGCCGAGCAGAATAAACGGCTCGTCGGCTTCGACGATCTCGAGCGTCTGTGTCTCCGCAGCCTTGCGGAACGCCGGCGCCATGCCGAACACCTCAAAGCCGACATAGGACAGATATAACTTTTTCAGCATGCCCGCGGCGATCGGCAAATCTGCCGCGAGCGATGTCGTGATCGGCGGAATCAGCGTCATGCCGGTGGCGCCGGCGCGGATCGCGGCGCGTATCAGGCTCATCGCCGCGTCGGCCGAATGCGATCCGGCAATCGAAAACACCTTCTTTGAGGCGATGATCTTGCCGGCTTCGTCGAGATCGATGAGCTTGCTCTTGCGGTGACGGTCCGCAGGGAGTTGCTCGTTGAGCGGCATCATAAAGCGATGTTGTTGAGCCATCGAATTTCCTGGTGATTTCGGCGACGTTCGGAAAGATATTATGAATCACTGTCGCGGGTGACAATCGCTTTTCTTGCCTGTTAACGTGTGCTCGCCGATGCGGAATTACGACTATATCATCGTCGGCGCCGGGTCGGCAGGATGCGTCCTCGCCAACCGACTGAGCGCCGAGCGCGACACCACGGTGTTGCTGCTCGAAGCAGGCGGCGAGGCGCGCGCGTTGGCTCTGCAAATTCCGGCCTACGCGCCAAAATTGTGGTTCGGCCATCAATATGGTTGGGGCTATGACGGCGAGCAGGAGCCGAATCTCGACGGCCGGGTCATCCCCGTGCCGCGCGGCAAGCTGCTCGGCGGTTCGTCCTCGATCAACGGCATGCTATATTCGCGCGGCCATCCGCGAGACTATGACCAATGGCGTCAGCTCGGCAATACCGGCTGGAGCTATGATGATATCCTGCCCTACTATCGCCGCGCCGAAACCGATTGGCGCGGCGAAGGCGCCTATCATGGTGGTTCCGGACCGTTGCCCGTATCGCGGCATGACAAGGCCCACAAGCTCTACGATCTGATTCGCGACGCCGCCGTGGCGGCAGGCCACCGCGAGACCGAGGATTTCCATGGCTCTCAACCCGAAGGTTTTGGCGTGCCGGACTTCACCACGATCGGCGGCCGGCGGGGTAGCACCGCGGTGACCTTTCTGCGGCAAGCGACGAAGCGACCCAATCTCACCATCGAGACCAACGCTCATGCTGTACGCGTGGCTGTCGAGGCTGGCCGCGCTGTCGGTGTCGAATATATCCGTGCCCACCACAGCAACCTGGCGCGCGCAACGCGCGAGGTGATTTTGTCCGGTGGCGCCATTAATTCACCGCATTTGCTGATGCTTTCGGGCATCGGGCCCGCCGATGAGCTGCGGGCGCATGGTATTAAGCCAGTCGTCAATCTGCCTGGTGTCGGGCACAATCTCCAGGACCATGCCTCGACCGGCGTCGACGTGCTGCTGCGCGCGCCGATCACCTTCGTCAACCAACTTGCGGGTCGATCGCGTCGCGCGGTCGCTGATGCAATGGGCGTTAAGAGGCACCGGGCCGCTCGCAGGTTTGCCGGTGACCGCGATGTTGTTCGCGCGCTCCCGCGAAGGGCTCGAGCGACCCGATCTGCAGTTTCTCATCAGCCCGGTGCGGCTCTTCGCCAGCGTTTGGTTTCCGGGCTGGCGCAAGCCGGACGGACATTATCTGTCGTTGCGGGCGGTGCTATTGCATCCGGCGAGCCGCGGTTGGATCAAGCCGCGTTCGGCCGATCCGATGGCTAAACCGCGCATCACTTTCAATTTGCTCGCGGATAAGAGCGATTATGCGCCTCTGCGCGCCGCCATCCACATTGCTCGCCAATTGGTCCGGCAGAGTGATCTGGCACAGCTGGTCGAGCGCGAGGTGGTGCCGGGCGACCAGGTCAGGAACGACGCCCAGCTTGATGCTTTTATCCGCGCCGACGTACGCACCGCGTTTCATCCGGTCGGCACTTGCCGCATGGGGATCGACGGCGATGCCGTCGTCGATCCGGAGCTCAAGGTGCGCGGTGTGGACCGCCTGCGCGTGGTCGATGCTTCGATCATGCCAACCATTACCGGGGGCAATACCAACGCCCCGACGATCATGATCGCGGAGAAAGCGACGCGACATGATTCTCGGGCGCGTGCCGCCGGTGCCGGCAGAAGGGTAGAGACATGGCCGACCCGGTGGGCAGCGTCGAGGAAACATTGGCACGGATCGATGCTTGCGACGATCGTGCCATCTTCACGACGATAACACGCGACCGCGCCATGGCGGAAGCGCGGGCGGCCGCTGTTCGACTGGGCGCGAGCCAGCCTCTCGGCTTGCTCGATGGCATGCCGGTTGCGTGGAAAGACCTGTTCGACGTTGAAGGATTACCGACCACGGCGGGATCGATGCAGCGAGCGGGCAGCGCGCCGGCAAGACACGACGCCGCGGTCGTGGCCAATCTCGCGGCCGCCGGTATGGTCTGCATCGGCCGCACCAACATGACCGAGTTTGCCTATTCCGGGATCGGTCTTAATCCGCATTTCGGTACGCCGCGTAACCCTTTCGGCAGCGAGCCCCGAGTGCCGGGCGGCTCCTCCTCAGGATCGGCCGTGGCCGTGGCGCGCGGCCTCGTCCCGATCGCGATTGGCACCGACACCGGGGGATCGGTTCGCGTGCCGGCAGCGCTCAACGGCGTCGTGGGGTACAAGGCAACGACCGGGCGCTATGTTATGGCGGGCGTGTTCCCGCTGTCACCGACCCTCGATTCACTCGGCGTGTTGAGCCGCTCCGTTGCCGAAGCGGTCTTGGTCGACGCGGCGATGCGACGGGCGAAGCCGGCAGAATCGACGCCGCAAATGCCGAAAGGGGTGCGGATCTTTGTCCCAACCAATATCGTCCTTGACGACTGCGAGCCCGCCGTGCTGGCGAACTTCGATGCCGCCATCGAGCGGCTGGAACGCGCCGGCGCGGTGGTTGAACGCGGCGTGCTACCGGCCTTCGACGCCATCGCCCGGCTCGGCGACAATCGCGGCGCGATCGTCGCCGCCGAGGCCCATGCGATCCATGAGATGCTGCTCAAGCGCGACGAAATCGCCCGCGTCGATCGCCGCGTGGTCGCGCGATTGCGGGCAGGTGCCGGTATTACCCTCGCTGACTATCTCACGGTCACGTTTGCGCGCCGGCAGCTAATCGCTGAAACCGCGGAACGCTTCGCCCAATGCTTCATCGCCTTTCCGACCACGCCGATCGTCGCACCGCCGATGGCAGCCTTAGAGAATGATGACGAGCGGTTTTTTGCCGCCAACGCACGTGTTCTGCGCAACACTTCGCCCGGCAATTTCCTCGACTGGTGTGGCGTATCCTTACCGAACGGACGCGACGCCGCGGGCATGCCAACGGCACTGCTCCTGTCGGCAATGCCGGGCCGGGACGATGCGCTCTTGTCGCTGGCGCTTGGCTCGGAGGCGATCATCGCGAATGATTGATGCCGCTGCGGCCTGGGCCTCGGGAGGTCGCGGCAACAAGACTGCCGCACGGGACCGGCGCTCGGTGAGGGGAAGTCGGTCGCTGCGATCAATGCCGGCACCTCTTTCCGGGATGGCTTATGGGCGGCCCAGGGTGTCCGCCAGGGTTGGTGCGCGGCGACCGTCATCGATTGGTGCGGATGCCGACGCGAGCGATCTGGGCGTCGCCATGGCGTCATGCCGCTTGTGTGACTTGCCCCGCCAATGCATGGCTCGCTAATCTCGCGTCACTGCCACAGCCTCAAAGGAGAGCGCAATGCCGGATGTCACTGTTCGCGCCAAGGATGGCGGCCAATTTTCGGCCTATCTCGCAACGCCCGCGGGGAGGGGGCCTGGCGTCGTCGTGATCCAGGAAATCTTCGGTGTCAATCCGTGGATTCGTCAGGTCGCCGACCGCTATGCCGCCGCCGGCTATGTTGCCATGGCGCCCGATTTGTTCTGGCGCATCACGCCCGGCATTCAGCTCACCGACAAGGGCGAGGATTTTCAAAAGGCGCTCGGGCTGATGCAGAAGCTCGATCAAGATCGGGCCGTAGAGGACATTCAAGCGACCATCGATGCGTTGCGGGCCAATCCGGCTTGCACCGGTAAGGTTGGCGCCGTCGGCTATTGTCTCGGTGGACGGCTGGCTTATATGACGGCGGCCCGCACCACGATCGACGCATCGGTCGGCTATTATGGAGTAATGATCGATGCGTTGCTCGGCGAGGCCGGCAATATCACGAAGCCGCTGTTGCTCCATGTCGCCGAAAAGGACGGCTTCGTACCGCCGCCGGTTCAGGCAAAAATGAAAGACGGTCTCAAAGGCAATCGCCACGTCACGCTTGAGACCTATCCGAACCAGGACCATGCGTTTGCTCGCGACGGCGGCGATCATTTCGATCAGGCGGCGGCGAGACTCGCCAACGACCGGACCGCCGCCTTTTTCAAACAGAATCTCGCCTAGAGGAGGTCGCGCATGGTTCATGTCATTCGTTTCCACGAGACCGGCGGGCCGAATGTGTTGCGGTGGGAAGACGTGCCACTCGGCAAGCCCGGCGAGGGCGAGGTCCGCATCCGTCACACCGCCATCGGCCTTAATTTCGTCGATACGTATCAGCGCAGCGGGCTATATCCGATGCCGATGCCGAGCCCTTTGGGAGGGGAGGGCGCCGGGGTTATCGAGGAGGTCGGCCCCGGGGTCGTCGATGTCAAGGCGGGGGACCGCGTCGCCTATGGCGCGGCGCCGCTCGGCGCCTATTCGGAAGCCCGCCTCATCCCGGCTGCGCGGCTCGTCAAACTCCCCGACGGGATCTCCGACCAGACCGCGGCGGCAATGATGCTGAAGGGCCTCACAACCGAATATCTCGTCAATCGCAGCTACGCCATTGAGGCAGGCGACACGGTGTTGTTCCACGCCGCGGCCGGCGGCGTCGGTCTGATCTTCGGCCAATGGGCCAAGGCCAAGGGCGCCACCGTCATCGGTACCGTCGGGCGGTGCCGCCAAGGTCAAGCTTGCCCGCGACCACGGCTATGATCATGTCATCGACTACACCAAGGAGGATTTCGTCGCGCGAGTCGGCGAAGTCACCAAGGGCGCCAAAGGTGCCAGCGGTCTATGATGGCGTCGGTAAGGACACGTTCATGAAATCGCTCGACTGCGTCCGGCCGCATGGTTTCCTGATCAGCTTCGGCCAGGCCTCGGGCAAGATTCCGCCGTTCGATGCCGGCATCCTTGCCGCCAAGGGGTCGCTTTATGTCCAGCGCCCGACACTGGCGACTTACGGCGCCAAGCGCGAGGATCTGGTGGCGATGGCCAAGAACCTGTTCGACGTGGTGTTGGCGGGCAAGGTGAAGATCTTAGTCAGCCAGACCTATCCGCTGAAAGACGCGGCCAAGGTACGCAAGACGACGGGGTCCACGGGTTCGAGTCTGACGAAGAAACGCCAAGCACAAGACCAAGAGACGCGCGCTCCCGGCGACCGGTGTTCGTGGTGTGGCGGGCCAAGCCCGCCAAGAGAGCTATTGCTTGGTGTCTTGGTGGTTAACGTTTCGGCGCTTCTTGAACGCGACCGTACCACTTCGTAGGAGCGCGCGCCGCGGGGCGTCGAGACTTCGACGCTCTCGCCGACGCCCTTGCCGATCAGCGCGCGGGCGAGCGGCGATGTCACCGAAAGCCGGCCCTTGCTGACATCGGCCTCGTCCTCGCCGACGATCTGGTAGACTGTCTTCTCTTCGCTCTCCTCGTCTTCGAGCGTGACCGTGGCGCCGAACTTCACCTGCTTGCCAGAGAGCTTGGAGACGTCGATCACCTCGGCGCGCGCGATCTTGTCCTCGAGCTCGGCCACGCGGCCCTCGATGAAGCTCTGGCGCTCGCGGGCGGCGTGATATTCGGCATTTTCCGAAATATCGCCATGCTCGCGCGCCTCCGCCAGCGCGCGGATCACGGCGGGCCGGTCGGTGGCCTTGAGCCGGCGCAATTCCTCTTGAAGCCGGTTGTAAAGCCGGTGGCGGTCATCGGAATTTTTGACATGAGGAAAACTCGTCCCCGATAACACGGATGAATGATTACCGGCCGGGCCTCCACCCGGAACAGATCGCCCGCGATTTGGCGCGAATTAACCAAGCCTACTACACCGCTACCGTAGGCGAAGCTTCAAAATAGGATTGCAGCGACGCGACTTCAAGATTGGCGCTGCCGCAGCGCGGCGATGGCCTGAACCGCCGCCCGGCTACCCGCTATTGTAGTATAATAGGGAATGCCGATCACCAGGGCCGTGCGACGCAGACTGAAACTGTCGGTCTTGGCCTGGGCGCCTTCAGTGGTGTTGAAGACGAATTGCACACCGCCCGAGCAGCATGCGGTCGACAATATGGGGCCGCCCTTCCAGCACCTTGTTGACGGTCTCGACCGCGAACCCTTCGCCGCGCAGGAAGTCGGCGGTGCCGCGCGTCGCCAACAGCTTGAAGCCGAATTCGATCAGCCGCCGGCACGGCGCTACCACGCCCGGCTTGTCCTTGTTGCGCACCGAGACGAAGACGGTGCCGGCGAGCGGCAGCATGGTGCCGCTGCCGAGCTGCGACTTGGCGAAGGCGCGGCCGAAATCGCTGTCGAGGCCCATCACCTCGCCGGTCGATTTCATCTCCGGCCCGAGGATCAGATCGACGCCGGGGAAGCGCGCGAAGGGAAACACCGCTTCCTTCACGGCGACATGGCGCTTGCCGGCGCGGGCGAGGGCGAAGGCGCCCAGCTTCTCGCCCGCCATCACCCGCGCCGCGATCTTGGCGATCGGCACGCCGGTGGCCTTGGCGACGAAGGGTACGGTGCGCGAGGCGCGCGGATTGACCTCGAGCACATAGACCGCGCCGTCCTTTACCGCGTACTGGACGTTCATCAGCCCGACGACATGCAAGGCCTTTGCCAGAGCGCCGGTCTGGTGTTCGATATCGCGGATCATGGCGGCGCCGAGCGAGTAAGGCGGCAGCGAGCAGGCGCTGTCGCCGGAGTGAATTCCCGCCTCTTCGATATGCTCCATGATGCCGGCGATGTGCACGGTCTCGCCGTCGGCCAGCGCGTCGACATCGACCTCGATCGCGTCGGCGAGATAGCGGTCGATCAGCACCGGGTTGCTTTGCCCGACGCCTTCGACCGCCATGAGTCTCATGTAGCGATGCCAGGTCCGTCCGGTTCGTGCACGATCTCCATCGCGCGCCCGCCCAGCACATAGGAAGGGCGGATCACCACCGGGATAGCCGACACGCGCGGCGACGGCGACCGCTTCGTCGAGCGAGGTGGCGATGCCGTTGTCGGGCTGTTTCAGGCCAAGCCGCGCGAGCAATTGCTGGAAACGCTTGCGGTCCTCGGCGAGATCGATGGCGTCAGGCGAGGTGCCGAGAATTGGAATGTTCGCCGCCTCCAGCGCCGCCGCCAGCTTCAGCGGCGTCTGCCCGCCGAGCTGCACGATCACGCCGAGCACGCGGCCGTGGCGCTTGCTCGACCCGCACGATCTCGATCACATCCTCGGCCGGTAGCGGCTCGAAATAGAGCCGGTCCGATGTGTCGTAATCGGTTGAGACCGTCTCCGGGTTGCAATTGACCATGATGGTCTCGATGCCGGCCTCCTTCAGCGAATAGGCGGCATGGACGCAGCAATAATCGAACTCGATGCCCTGGCCGATGCGGTTGGGGCCCCCGCCGAGGATGATAACCTTGTCGCGCGTCGGTGGGTTCCGACTCGCATTCGGATACGTAAGTCGAATAGAAGTAGGGTGTCAGCGCCGGAAACTCGGCGGCGCAGGTGTCGATGCGCTTATAGACCGGATGAACCTTGGCGTGGGCACGCTGGCGACGCCACCGCTGCTTCGCTCTGCCCAGCGAGTTCGCCGAGCCGCGCATCGGAAAAGCCCAGTCGTTTCAAGCGCAACAGGCCAGCGGCGTCGCCGGGGAGGCCGTTCGTCTTGACTTGGTCTTCGACAACAACAATGCCGGCGATCGCGTCGAGGAACCAGGGATCGTAGCGACAGGCCGCGTGGATTTCCGCAGTGGTGAAGCCGTGGCGATAGGCTTGGGCGATGGTGAGCAGGCGGTCTGGCGACGGCAACGCGAGCGCTGCGCGGATCGCATTCTTGTCGCCCGAGGCCGCCCCCGGAATTTCAATTTCGTTGAAACCGGTGAGGCCGGTCTCCATCGAGCGCAGCACCTTTTGCACTGACTCCGCAAAGCTGCGGCCGATCGCCATCGCTTCGCCGACCGATTTCATCGACGTGGTCAGCAACGGCTCCGCACCTGGAAATTTCTCGAAGGCGAAGCGCGGCATCTTGGTAACGACATAGTCGATGGTCGGCTCGAACGAGGCCGGCGTTATTTGCGTGATCTCGTTCTTGAGCTCGTCGAGCGTGTAGCCGACCGCGAGCTTGGCGGCGACCTTGGCGATCGGAAAGCCGGTCGCTTTCGACGCCAGCGCCGAAGAGCGCGAGACCCGCGGGTTCATTTCGATGATGACCAGCCGGCCGTTCTCGGGGTTGACCGCGAACTGGACGTTGGAGCCGCCGGTGTCGACCCCGATCTCGCGCAGCACCGCGATCGAGGCGTTGCGCATGAACTGATATTCCTTGTCGGTCAGGGTCAGCGCCGGCGCGACGGTGACGCTGAATCGCCGGTGTGCACGCCCATCGGATCGACGTTCTCGATCGAGCAAATGATGATGCAATTGTCGAGCGCGGTCGCGCACCACCTCCATCTCGAATTCCTTCCAGCCCAGCACCGATTCTTCGATCAGCACCTCGTGGCTCGGCGATGCGCGCAGGCCGCTCTCGACGATTTCTTCAAATTCCTTGCCGTTATAGGCGATGCCGCCGCCGGTGCCGCCAAGCGTGAAGGACGGGCGGATCACCGCCGGCAAGCCGACATGCGTCAACGCCTCGCGCGCCTCGGCGAGGCTGCGCACCAACTTGCTCTTCGGTGATTCCAAGCCGATGCGGTCCATCGCCTCGCGGAACATCAGCCGGTCCTCGGCCTTGGCGATGGCGTCTTCGCTTGGCGCCGATGAGCTCGACACCGTGGCGCGCGAGCGCCCCCGACTTGGCGAGCGCCATGGCGGTGTTGAGCGCCGTTTGCCCGCCCATTGTCGGCAACAGCGCCTCCGGCTTCTCTTTGGCGATGATGCGCTCGACGAATTCCGGCGTGATCGGCTCGACATAGGTCGCGTCCGCCATGTCCGGATCGGTCATGATCGTCGCCGGATTGGAATTGACCAGAATGACGCGATAGCCCTCTTCGCGCAGCGCCTTGCACGCTTGGGCGCCGGAATAATCAAACTCGCACGCTTGGCCGATGACGATCGGGCCAGCGCCGATGATCAAAACTGAGCGGATATCGGTGCGCTTCGGCATCTAGCGCCGGACCCCCAGATCCGGCGCGCCGATGATGCATTGCGTCATTGTGCCGAATGGATTGCCGGCCCCCGCGGCTGCGGTGCTCGCACCCCGGGGATGCGAGCAAAACCAGACGACGCAAGCTATCATCACCGGCGCTCCTTCATCAGGTCGATGAAGCGGGTGAAGAGATGGTGACTGTCTTGGGGGCCGGGGCTCGCTTCAGGGTGGTACTGCACCGAGAATACCGGTTTGTCGTTGAGGCGCATGCCCTCGTTGGAACCATCGAACAGCGAGAGGTGAGTCACTTCCGTGTTCGCCGGCAATGTTTCCGACAGCACGACGAAGCCGTGATTCTGGCTGGTGATCTCAACCTTGCCGGTGGCGAGATCCTTCACCGGATGATTGGCGCCACGATGCCCGATATCCATTTTCCGGGTTTTGCCGCCCAGCGCCAGCGCCAGCAATTGATGACCGAGGCAGATGCCGAAAATTGGCTTGTCGCTCGCGATCAGTTCCTGCAGCACCGGCACCGCGTATTCGCCGGTCGCCGCGGGATCGCCGGGGCCGTTCGAGAGAAAAATCCCGTCGGGCTCATGTCGCCATACCTCATCTGCACTGGCATTCGCCGGTACGACCGTAACCTGGCACCCGGCGGCCGCCAACATGCGCAGAATATTGCGCTTGGCGCCGTAATCGATGGCAACGACCCGGTATTTCGGTTTGCCAAGCGTGCCGTAGCCCTTACCCCACACCCATCTGGTCTGGTCCCAGCCATAGCTCTGCCGGCACGTCACTCCCTTCGCCAAGTCCATGCCCTCGAGCCCTGGCCAGGCGCGAGCCGCGTCGCGCAGCGCGTCGATGTCGAGTTTGCCGTCGGCGGCATAACACAAGGCCCCCCGGGGCGCGCCACGGTCGCGGATGGATCGGGTGAGGGCACGCGTGTCGACACCGGTGATGCCGACCAGATTATGGGATGTGAGCCACGCGCCGAAATGCTGCGTCGCCCGCCAGTTCGAGGGCTCGGTGATGCGGGCGCTAACTACCAGGCCCAGGGCAGCCGACGTCGAGGTCTCGATATCATCGTGATTGGCGCCGACATTGCCGATATGAGGAAAGGTGAAAGTGACGATCTGACCGGCATAGGAGGGATCGGTCATGATCTCCTGATAGCCGGTCATGCTGGTGTTGAAGCACACTTCGCCGACGCGCATGCCCTCGGCGCCGATTCCGTGCCCCCAAAAGACGCTACCGTCAGCCAGGACGAGGGCAGCAGTCGGACGCGAGGGCATCAGTGTCATCTGGAGCGACGAACCTTCGGTCAATTGAGCGGTGCCGCGCGCAAAAATTGCGCCGGAAGGACAATCCGGGCGCGATGGCAACCGATTTGCGCGGCTAGACCTTTCACATAGTATGCACCCCCGAGTCGCGTCAACCCCAGGGGAGGCGCCGTTGGATCATGGAGAAGGCAATGCTGCGCGAGCAATTCAGCGATGCTTTGAAGGCTGCGATGAAGGACAGAGACGCGCTTGGCGTTTCGACCGTGCGCCTGATCATCGCCAAGCTCAAGGAGCAGGACATCGAGGCGCGGGGCAAAGGTCAGACGGCGATCGATGAGGCGCAAATTCAACAAATGTTGCAAGGCATGATTAAGCAGCGTCGCGAATCCATCGCCCTTTATGAACAGGGCCGTCGGGAGGATTTGGCAGATAGGGAGCGCGGCGAGATCGCGATCATCGAGCGTTTTCTGCCGAAACAATTATCGGATACGGAGGCCGAAGACGCGATCGCGGAAATCGTCGCCGCTACCGGGGCGCAATCAGTGAAAGACATGGGTAAGGTGATGGCGGCAATTCGCGACAAGCTGACGGGCCGCATCGACAATGTCAGGGCCAGCGGCATCGTCAAGAAATTGCTCGGCGCGCCATGAGCGAGATGCGGGTCTACGAAGGCGGCTGTCATTGCGGCGCCGTGCGGTTCCGCATCACCACCGACTTGAGACGCGTGTCCTACTGCAATTGCTCGATATGCCAAAAGAAAGGAATCCTGCACCATCTCGTGCCACCCGACCGGTTCGAGCTGTTACGCGGTGCCGACGCGCTTACCACCTATCGCTTCAACACCGGGGTGGCGAAACACACATTCTGCCGGCATTGCGGCATCCATCCCTTTTATGTGCCGCGCTCCGATCCCGATATGATCGATATCAATGTCCGCTGCCTCGACCTGGTCGATCTCGCCGCGCTGAAGTTGGATTATTTCGACGGCCGCAATTGGGAACAGGCCGTCGAGAGCTGGCATCACGGCCGGTAGTCCGGCAAGGATTTCACTGCGGACCGTCAGCCCCGTGGCCGTCTGATGAAGCGCAAGAAACGAGGCCGGCGTCCGGTCGCCAATGCCTTCGCTTCATAACGCGTCGCCGGCCAGTCATCGGGCCGCTCGCGCCAATCGCTCGGTCGCCGCGCGAGCCATTGCCATTCGGGCATTTGCGAAGCGTCGATCAGCATCGCACGCAGATAATCCATGTCATCAGTGGCCAGCCGCAACTCGCCGCCGTCGCGCATTGCCCGTGCCAATTGCGCCAGTGTCGCAGGCGAGACGATACGACGCTTATGATGGCGCAGCTTCGGCCACGGATCGGGAAAGAGGATGTAAGCGCTGTCGAGGCATTGTTCGGGCAAAGCCGCCAGCAACAACCGCGCGTCGTCGATCAAAATGCGCACGTTGCTCAAGCTCTGCGCCGCGATCGCCGTCAACAGCTTCGCCACCCCAGTCTCAAAAATCTCGACACCAATGAAGCCGGTTTCGGCCTGCGCCGCCGCTTGCGCCGCGAGATGCTCGCCGGCGCCAAACCCGATCTCGATCGCGATACGACGGTAGCCGGGAAAAAGGAGGCCGGGGTGGAAGCCGCCGCTCTCCGGCACGATGAAACGTAAACGCGGCAGCAGCGTCGCCATCAGACCTGCCTGCGCCGCGCGCAGCTTTCGACCGCGGCGCCGGCCGTAAATCATGCGGTACCGCGACGGTTCATTTGCCATTGCCAACGCCACGAAATAGCGGTCACCCAAGACCGAAGACGCAAGGCCCGAAGCGCGATCCGCGCCATCAATTGCGGCCGGTTCGGGACCGCCAATCCGATGCGGCGGGAGCGGCTCATACCGGAGGTCATTATCCCAAAGGTCATCGTCGCCCGCTCGGGTGAGATCGAGTAGTTCCAATTCATCCCGACGCTGGCCGCTGCCGCACCGGCGTTGCTCGTTGGTTGATAGCGCTCGATCCGTGCCGGGCGCCATGGTTTGTCCAGCCAATATCGATGACCGCAAAGCTATTTGATGTGCCCGCGCCTCCCGGTCCAACGCATTTGACGGCAACGACACCGCGCCCGCCCGCCCGGACACGACAATCGGGCAGCCATGGCCGCCCCGATTATCGCTGCCCTCGGGGCGCCCTCGTTGCCGTCGGTCTTCGAGACACCGGACCCGCTCAGCGCCGGATCAAGGCATCCGCTCGGAGACTTCGGCGGGTGGGACGGCATGGGGGTTTGCGTGAGCGTTGGCGATCGCCTTGACCAGCTCGAAGAGCCGGCGCCGCGTTTGTGCGTCCGGTACGCGATAATAGGCGCGGACGAGCTCCAGCGTTTCGCGCCGCATCATCGGATCCGGCTCATGTGTCGCCGGCGCCGTTGCCGAATCGCTCGAGCCCGGCACCCCATCGCCCATCGAAGCGGCAATGCCCGGATTGAGGTCGTCGAAAAAAAATGACACCGGTACGTCGAGCACGCGGGAGAGGTCAAACAGCCTGCTGGCGCCGATGCGATTGGCCCCGCGTTCGTATTTCTGCACCTGTTGAAAGGTCAAACCGATCGCGTTGCCCAGACGTTCCTGACTCATCCCTAACAAGGTCCGACGCAACCGGACCCGCGATCCGACATGGACATCGATGGGGCTGGGCTTGTCCGACTTGCGGCGCCGCCGCCGACCATCGCCTGGTTGTTCACTCATCACTATCTTTCGTATTGCTCCTATGAAACCCCGATCCGCCTTGTTATGGCACGTATCGCGCGAGGTCAACACACTAGGGATTACATCTTGCCAGCGTTTGGCGGCAGATTTTTATTTATTCGTTAAGAATATCTTAGTGCCACAAGCCGCGATATCCCAAAGCTAGACTAACGACCACCTCAATTATTAACAAAATTCCAAAGCCCTTGTCGCCGATACGACTATAGAGGGTCGGCGATAGTGCCGTCGGTAGCGGCACATCGAGGGCGCCGATCGCGTCGAGATCGAGCCGGCTCAATACCCGGCCATACGGATCGATTGCGCCGGTGATGCCATTATTGGCGGCGCGCAACAACGGCAAACCTTCCTCGACCGCGCGCACGCGGGCAATGGCGAAGTGCTGGAAGGGACCCGAGGTAACGCCGTACCAGGCGTCGTTAGTGACGTTCAAGAGCCAATCGGGCCGCCGCGTCTCATCGACAATCGCGCCTGGGAAGATCGCCTCGTAGCAAATCATCGGCGCGACCGCGGGCAGGTCCGGCAGCGACAGTGTCTTGCGGCCCCGGGCCTGGCGAAAAATCCATCATCCCAGGCGTAATTTTGCGGAGCGGCAGGATCTTGCGCAGCGGCACATATTCGCCGAACGGCACGAGATGTGCCTTGTCGTAGCTGGCAACGATGTCGCCGGCTCGGCCCGATCACGAGCAGCGAATTCCAAATGTTGCGTTGGTTTGGCGGGCGCCATGTCGGTGCGCACGTCGCCGGTGATCAACAACGCTCCCGACGGCATCGCCACGCCAGTGTGTGCCGAAGTTCGTCGTCACGGTCGAGGAAGGGGGGCGCTGCCGCTTCCGGCCACACCACCGCCGCCAGCGGCACTTGGGTCGGGGCCGTGCTGAGCGCGAGCAAACGGCGTAGATTATCGACCGCAGCCTCCGCGGTCGTTTTTGAGTGACTTCGGGAATCGAGGGCTGGACCAGACGGATAGTGATGCCCCTTAGCGTGTCCGTCGCAGCGCGGTTGAGACGCACCGCGCCGCCCGCCATTGGCAACGCGATCAGCAGCACGGCGGCCAGCTGCCGCCCAGCCGCGGCCGCGGTCGAAATCCCCCAACCGGGCGAACAGGGAGGCGGCGGTGACGGTGATCAAAGACAGGCCGTAAATGCCGACGATCGCAGTGATCTGCAGCATGGGGTCGGAACCCGGAAATGCTCCCGACCAGGCATAGCCGATCAGGTTCCATGGAAACCCGGTGAGAATGTGGCCGCGCAGCCATTCGGCGACGCACCAGGCAACCGCAATCATCAAGATGCGTGCAGTGCCGCGCAGGCCGAGCCAGCGCCTGACCTCGTTTGCCGCCAACAGGGCGGCGCCGGTGAAGATCGCGAGGCCGGCCGGAATGCCGAGCACGGCGAACGGCATCAGCCACCAGAACGCGTCGACATCGACGAGCAAAGCGGCGCCGATCCAATAGAGCCCACCGACAAAAAAACCGAAGCCGAAACTCCAGCCCAGGAAAAACGCCGCGCCGCGACGGGTAACCGCGTCGCTCAGCCAAATCAGCGAGGGGAAGGAAACCAAGAGTAGCGGCGTCAAATCGACCGGCGGCAGCGTTGCCGCGGCGATGCGCGCCCAAAAGCATGGCATAGAGATAACGCCGCCATCCGGTCAGCCCGAGCGTCCAGGTTGCCCAGCCTTGCAGCGGCGCCAACGGACCGGTGGCGCGGAACAGCACCGCCGGAACGGATTTGTCGGCGGTCATGCTTCGGTCGGTTTTGTCGCGGGTTGGGCGGTTCGCACCCGCAACCGCTTGACACGGCGCGGATCGGCATCGAGCACCTCGAATTCGATCCCTGCGGGGTGACGGATGATCTCGTTGCGGTTCGGCACTCTGCCCGCCAGCATGGTCACGAAGCCGCCGAGCGTGGTGACGCCTTCGTCTTCCAGTTCGCGAGAAGTCGCGGCGGAATCACATGGTCTTCGAGCGATGACAGCGGCGTGCGCGCGTCGGCGATGATGCTGCCGTCGGGACGCTCGATGATCATGGGCCGGTCGGCGTCATCGTGCTCATCCTCGATCTCGCCGACGATCTGCTCGATCACGTCCTCGATCGTGACCAGGCCGTCGATGCCGCCGAACTCGTCGACCACGAGCGCCATGTGTACGCGCGACAACCGCATCTGCAGCAAGAGA
Source organism: uncultured Alphaproteobacteria bacterium (assembly GCA_963804725.1). GTDB lineage: Bacteria > Pseudomonadota > Alphaproteobacteria > ATCC43930 > CGMCC-115725 > JAATGI01. The sequence goes on from CAWDRN010000001.1 coordinate 2,527,606, forward strand.
TCGAGCACGGGCAGCGACGGCGCGACAAACAGCACTTTGCGCACGATCCGCCCGAGCGGCACCGTTTACGGTCGACGGCATAGGGCATCATGTCCTTGACATGCAGCATGCCGACAACATCGTCGAGCGTGTCGCGATAGACCGGCACGCGGCTGTGGCCTTGCTCCATCATCTGCCGGGTCGCTTGCTCGAACGGCGTGTCCTCGGCCAGCGCCACGATATCGGCGCGCGGCACCATGATTTCTGCGGCGTTCAGCTCGTGCAGCTTGAGGATGTTGGACAGCAGCCGCCGTTCGTGGGGATCGATCGGTTCTTCCTGTTCATGTTCCTCGATCAGCTCTTCGAGTTCCTGGCGCAAATCGGCCTCGGGCGCGTCGCCGCGCCGCCATTGCCGCAGCCATTGGCGCAGGCCGGCAAGCGGCTTGTCATGGTTCGGGTGTGACTCAGCCATGATCGCACCCGTTCGCGATGCGATAGGGGTCGGGCACGCCGAATTCTCTCAGAATGCGGCGCTCGCGGTTTTCCATCCGCACTGCGTCACTTTCGGCTTCATGATCGTGGCCCAGGAGATGCAGCACGCCATGGACGATCAGATGCCGGAAATGATGGGCCAGTGGTTTGTTGCGCTTCCTCGGCCTCCCGCGACCACGGTCTCGAATGCCAGACACGACATCGCCCAGCATGCGTGCTTTCTCCGGTCGCGAAACGATAGAACATTGGTCGGCGCGTCCTTGCCGCGCCAGCGCCGGTTCAGCTGCCGTATCGTCGCCGTCGTCGCTCAGCACCAGGCTCACTTCGGCGGCGCCGATGCCGGCATCGGCCAGAGCCGCCCGCGCCGTCTCGCGCGCCAGACCGAACGGCTCCGGGCAGTTCACGGCGCCAAGCCGCGCATGGCATCGCCACATCGATGACGAGACGTTAGGTTGCGGGAGCGTCTTTCATCGTCGGGTTTGGCGCGCGACGCGGCGCGGCGGGCGCCGCGTTGGCGGTCGCGCCGATCATAAGCCCGCACGATGCGCGCGACCAGCGGGTGGCGCACGACATCGCTGTCGTCGAAATGCACGGTGGCGACGCCCTCGGTGCCGTCGAGCGTGTCGAGCGCGTCTTCGAGGCCGCATTCGGCGCCCGGCGGCAAGTCGATCTGCGTGAGGTCGCCGGTCACCGCCATGCGTGCGTCCTCGCCGAGTCGCGTCAGAAACATTTTCATCTGTACCGGCGTCGTGTTCTGCGCCTCGTCGAGGATGACGAAGGAACGAGCGAGGGTGCGCCCGCGCATAAAGGCGAGCGGCGCGATTTCGATTTCGCCGCCGGCGATGCGCTTCATCACCTGGTCGCCCGGGCAGCATGTCGTAGAGCGCGTCGTAGAGCGGCCGCAAATAGGGATCGACTTTTTCCTTGAGATCGCCGGGGAGGAACCCCAGCCGCTCGCCCGCTTCGACCGCGGGGCGTGACAGGACGATGCGTTCGATCTGGCCGCTCATTAGCATGTCGACCGCAGTGGCGACCGCGAGATAGGTCTTGCCGGTGCCGGCGGGGCCGAGGCCGAACACCAAATCGTAGTCCGCTTAGCGCGCGGATATAAGTCGGCCTGATTCGCGCTGCGTGGCGAAATGCGGCGTTTCTTGGTGCGGATGTCGTCGCCGTGCTCCCAACGCGCGCTTGCCCGATGCCGCGGCCTGACGCAGCGCCGCGTCGAGCGTGGCGGTGTCGACGTCATGGCCTTGTTCGAAGTCCGCGGTAGAGATTGTCGAGCGCGTTCCGCGCCACTTCGGCATTGCTGTCGGCGCCGGAGATCATCAGCCGATTGCCGCGTGACACCAAGGCGACGCCGAGCTTTTCCTCGATGCGTTCGAGATTGCGGTCGCGCTCGCCGAACAGCTCGGGCAGCAGCGAATTGTCGTCGAACTGCATCTGCACGGTGATCGCGGCTCTCGCGCGGTGGCGTTCATCGCGCACGACCTCGCCGGCGAGGCTGTTGGCGCCGAGGCCCGTCGATCCGAACCGTCGTCACCCGCCGATCATCGTCTCGGGGGCGTTGGCATGCACCGCCTGGAGATAAGGGCTGCGGCCGACCAGCTGGCCGCGTGGCGGCCCGGCTTTTCGAACAGTACCGGCATGTCCCGCCCGATGGCGGCACGATTGAAGTCGCGTTGCTGCGTTGCGAGCAGCTCCTGCAATGCGGCGAGCCGCGCCGCCTTAATCGTGTCGGGTACTTGTGCTTCATTGTCGCCGCCGGGCGTTCCCGGACGCGCGCTGTATTTGAATGAAAAGGCTTGGGCGAAGCCGACATCGCGCACCAGCCTCATCGTCGCGTCGAAATCGGCGTCGGTTTCGCCGGGAAATCCGGCGATGAAATCGGACGAGAGCGCCAGATCGGGCCGCGCGCCGGCGCAGCCGATCGACGGTGCGGCGATAATCGTCGGCGGTGTGGCGCCGGTTCATCGCCTCGAGCACGCGGTCGGAGCCCGATTGCACCGGCAAATGCAGGAACGGCATCAGCGCGTCGACGTCGCGATGCGCCGCGACCAGCTCGTCGTCGACATCGCGCGGATGCGACGTCGTGTAGCGGATGCGCGCCAGGACCAGGAATTTCGGCGAGCGCGCGGATCAGCCGACCGAGATCCCCAACCCTCGCAGCGATAGGCGTTGACGTTCTGCCCCAAGAGCGTGATCTCGCGCGCGCCCAAGTGCGACGAGCCGCCGCGCCTCGGCTGATGATCGACGCCGGCGGCCGCGAATATTCGGCACCGCGCGTATAGGGCACGACGCAGAAGGTGCAGAATTTGTCGCAGCCTTCCTGGATCGATAGAAAGGCGCTGACCCCCGGCGCGGTATCGGTCGGCGGCAGAAAATCGAATTTCGCCTCGGCGGGAAAATCGGTGTCGAGCACCAAGCCCTTCCTCGCGCGCCGCGCTTCGCCACCATCTCGGGCAGGCGGTGATAGGTCTGCGGCCCCAGCACGATGTCGACCTCGGGTGCCCGCGCGCGGATCTCGCCGCCCTCGGCCTGCGCGACGCAGCCCGCGACCGCGACCAGCATTCGGCCCGCCGCCGTCGCGCTTTGGCCGCCTTCGGCAGGCCGTAGCCGACCGAGATCGGAATAGACCTTCTCCGCCGCCTTCTCCCGGACGTGGCAGGTGTTGAGGATCACCAGATCGGCGTCTTCGTCCGTGTCGCTGGTGGCGAAACCCAACGGCGCCAACAAATCGGCCATCCGCGCCGAATCGTAGACGTTCATCTGGCAGCCATAAGTCTTGATGTGGAGCTTGCGGCTCGCGGGTCGCGGATCGGTCATGAAACGCGGATCGGGTTGCGGTACCCGGCGCTTCGGGCGGTGACGGCGCGCGGCGGCAGCCGGCATTGGCTTGCGCCCGGCGAGTGATGCTGCCACGCCCTCGCTGATGACGCGATAGCAGTGTGCCGCCAGCTCCTTGCGCGAGGCGAACTGATCGATCGTCACCGGCGGGAAGAACGTCAGTTCGACCGTCAACACGCCCATGCCTAGCGCGGTCCATAGATGCGGTGCCAAATCCATGTCGCCATACCAGGCGAAGAATGGCCGAAGCGACGCGGCCGAGCGGAATGCCGTCGAGATGCGTATAGGCCACGGCAATCGGCTGCACCGCGATCGGCACGCCGTTGTGTCGATATTCGGCGACGCTGAACAGGCTCGATTTGAACGGCAGGACATGGCCGCCGTCACTGCTGGTGCCTTCCGGAAACAGGATCAGCCGGTCGCCTCGATCGAAGCGTTCGACGATGGCGTTGCGGTGGCCGCTCGCCGCCGATCGCGTGCGCTCGATGAACACGCTGCGCTGCAGCTTGGCGAGCCAGCCGAACCACGGCCAGTTCGGCGACATCGGCCTTGGAAATGAACGAGGCTTCAAGTGCCGCGCCGAGAATCTCGATGTCGAGATAGCCGGTATGGTTGACGATGTAGAGCGCCGGATCGGTTTCGACGAGCTTGCCCTCGAACACCAGGCGAATGCCAAGCACGCGGCACGATAAGCGGTGATACCAGCGCGGCAGGGTGCGGGCGAGCCTGAGATTGAGCAGCATCGCGACTGCTTGCACCGGCATCAACGGCAGCGGTCAGGCCGAGATAAAGAACAATTCGTGATGAGGCGAAGAAGTTGCGCGCGTCATTGTCCCTTGTCGATTGGTTTCCAGGTCACGCCCGCGTTTTGCGCGCGACGCTCGTAGCTGCGATAATATTTCTCGGAGACGGTGGCGCATTTCACCACGATTGAAACATCCGTGGTGTTGAATTGATGATCGATCACCGCGCCATCACCGACAAAACCGCCCAACCGCAAATAGCCCTTCACCAAGGGCGGCAGTTCCGCCTCGGCCGCAATCGTGTCGTAGCTTCCCGGTTCGAGCAACGGTTCATTTCGACAAAGCGCCCCGGCAGGGCGCGCGGTCTGAGCGCCGGCTCGGCCAAGCGATGCTGATAGAGATACGATAAAGGCGCGGCCAACTCGTCGGGATCGGTGCCAGGCAGGCTGGCGCAGCCAAACATTAGATCGATCTTGTGGTGGAACACATAGGCGGCGTTGCCGCGCCACATCATCTGCAGCGTGGCATGGTTTCGCGCGCGCGTATCGACGCAGGAGCGGCCGAGCTCCAGAATCTCGCCGGCAAACGCGATGATCTTCGACACGTCGTATTCGGCCTCGGAATAGAAACGGCCGAGAAGCTTCCGCGCCACCGGCCGGCGGATATAGCGGTAGGTGCCGATCACCGCCTCGGGCCCATCACCGAGCGCATGGTCGATGGCGATGAGATGGTCGCAATAGGCGTCGAACTCGTCGAAATCGCGCCGCCGCCGCGCCATTTCCTGCGTCGGCTGTGCTCCCATCTCGTCATAGAACACGCGATAGCGCAGCGCCTGCACGGCATCGATATCGGCGGCGCTCTCGGCAAGGCGCACCTGCAGCGAGCCGGAGCGGATATCGACCGGGCGTACGCCGTCCGGAGCGCTTGCTCCTTCACCACCGCGACGTCGCTCATTTCTTGGCCTTGGTCCAGCGAGGTCTCACCGCTGCCCTTCGCCTGCGGCACCGCATAGAGTTCGAGGCGGTGACCCACCAGCGAATAGCCGAGCGTGGCGGCGACGGCATGCTGCAGCTTTTCGATCTCTTCGTTGCGAAACTCGATGACGCGACCAGATTGCACGTCGATCAGATGATCGTGGTGATCACCGGTCATCTCCTCATAGCGCGCCCGGCCGTCGCCGAAATCGTGGCGAGTGAGGATGTTGGCCTCCTCGAACAGGCGAACGGTCCGATAGACCGTCGCGATGCTGATCTTCGGATCGATCTCAACGGCGCGGCGGTAGACGCGCTCGACATCTGGGTGATCCACAGCTTCCGACAAAACCCGGGCGATGACGCGGCGCTGATCGGTCATCTTCAGCCCTTTATCAATACACAATTGTTCCAGCCGCGATGTCATTCCGCCCGATTCTGATGTGCCTCTTGCCGAGGATTATAGCCCAAAGCATCGGTCATGCCAGCGCCGGTCGAAGCCGATTCGGCAACGTTGTCGAATCGGGATTTGCCCGGCTTTGGCGGGCGCCGCGAAACGGCGGCGCGCCTAGCCGCCCTTGCGGCCGCGCGTGCCGAGGCCGATTTCCTTGGCGAGACGCGAGCGCTGTTTGGCGTAGTTCGGCGCCACCATCGGATAGTCCGGCGGCAGGCTCCAACGCTCGCGATACGCCTCGGGCGTCAGCTTGTAGGCGGTCATCAAATGCCGCTTCAGCATCTTCAGCTTCTTGCCGTCTTCGAGGCAGACGATATGATCGGGATGGATCGAGCGCTTGATCGGCACTGCCGGCTGCGGCCGCGCGGCGCGGCGTCGGCGTTTTGCCGATGCCGGACAAGGACTGATAGACTTGGTTGATCAGTTGCGGCAGGTCCGCGACCGCCACGCGTGTTGTTTGAGACATGGGCCGATACGATATCGGTCGTCAGGGTCAGCAGGTCCTTATTGTTGCTTTTGTCCGTCATTGCGGCCTTAGCCTCTAATTCTGTCAGTTACCCGAGAAATCCCAGGCACTCCCGGCAGTCAAATTACAAGAATTGACGCATCGCTTGTCTATGGATGATCGACTTCACGCGCGCAAACGAAAGGCCAAAAATCAAAGCATCGGCCTTACCGGACGGCGACTTATAGTATCCGGGCCGTTCGCCAAGCAGTATAAATCCGGCCGAGCTATACAGCGAGATGGCGGGTTTGTTGTCGGCCGCGACTTCAAGGAGAAGGCGGCGCACGCCACGTTGTCGTGCGCGTTTGGCAAGATCGGAGATCAGGGCGCGTGCCCAGCCGCGCCGCCGCGCGCCCGGAGCCACTCCAATGGTCAGAATCTCGGCATCGTCGGGACCAATCAGGTCGAGAATGAAGGCCATAATGCCCGCTTCCGAGGAGACCGCCAGATGACCGCTGGCGCCCCGGATCGCCAGCAATTCCATGAAATCGCGCACGGCCCAAGGATCCACCGGGAAACACTCGGCATGGAGCTTGGCCAGGGCGCCCAGTTCCGAGCGCAGAAGCAGTCGAGTTCGTCGCTCATGACGATTTAGGCCCACGCGGCAGTGTGGTATCTGCCGCGCGCAATAGAGAGGCCGGGGAGGGTCGGCCGCTTCGCCCGTCGTGAAAGCGGTGGCGCCAAGCCGCGCCACCTCCTCGGCACAAGGCCGGACTCGAGTTCTGGCGCAATGGAAATGTCGCGTCCTTGAAGCGCTGCCGCGAGCCGCGGCGCGGCATCACCCGCCAGCAAAAGGGGAACGTGGGGCAGCGCGTTCGCCGCCATTTCCGCGGTGGCAAGATGTGGATACCCTGCGCGTGTCGGTGAACAGTTGGAGGAAAAAATCGTCACGACGCGTGTCGAGTGCTACCAAGAGCCCGCGTCCCTCGCGTCGCTCGAGGGGAAAGCGCGCGGCGATCGCGACAAGACGCGACACCCCGATCGCGGGGATGCCAGCAGCCAGCGCCAGCCCGCGTGCGGTTGCGATGGCGATGCGCAAACCCGTGAACGAGCCAGGCCCGGTCGCGGTCGCGATCAGATCGAGCCCCATTGGATCGGTTTGCGCTTCGCTTAGCACTTCGGCCACCATCGGCAACAGGATCACGGCCTGGCTGCGGTCCTCGGCGTGTCGCGTGCAGCCGCCACGTTGCCGTCGCGCAAGAGCGCGACCGATGTACCCTGGCCAGCACTGTCAAGGCCGAGAACGAGCATCGCGTGAAAATAACAGCTGAAACATCACCCGACTCGGTTCATTTTTTCTGCCATGAGATTGCTTGAGATCAGTGCCGAAAGCCATGGCGTCGTCCTTGACATCGCCTATGCCACGCCGCGGAACTTTACCGGCAAGCCGGTCTATGTCCGGCCTGGCTGTTATCTTCACCCCGACGCCGCGGCGCGGCTCAGGGAGGCGGTGCATTTGGCTGAGGCGCTCGGCCTGCGGCTTCAGATCTTCGACGCCTTCAGGCCCAGTGAGGCACAATGGGTATTGTGGAATTGCCGCCCCGATCCTGAATTTCTTGCCGATCCGCGCCGGGGCTCGCCCCATTCGCGGGGCGTTGCGGTTGACCTGACATTGCTCGATGCCGGTGGCAACCAACTCGACATGGGAACGAAGTTCGACGCCTTCACCCCACTATCGCATCACGCCAACCGGGCCGTCACACCAGCGGCGCAACGGAACCGTTTTGTGCTATTGGGGCTGATGACTGCGGCGGGCTGGGATTTCTACGGCAACGAGTGGTGGCACTACCAGCTCTTTGAGCCGACGACATATCCGATTTTAGGCGATGCAGCGCTCGACCTGCCGATGATGCCTCAAAGCGCCCTTACCTCGATGACCTCGGGAATATAGTGCCGCAACATATTTTCAATCCCGGCCTTAAGGGTTGCGGTCGAACTCGGACAGCCGGAGCAGGCGCCGTGCATCTGGAGATAGACGATGCCGTCGGCAAAATGCTCAAACACAATGTCACCGCCATCTTGGGCAACCGCCGGACGCACGCGGGTCTCGATCAGCTCCTTGATCGCGGACACCACTTCATCATCGTCAGCGCCAGCCTCACTGGTTGCGGCTGGCGCCAGCACTACCGGCTGACCCGAGGTGTAATGTTCCATAATCGCCGCCAGGATCTGCGGCTTGAGCTGGAACCAGTCGAGGGTGCCGTCCTTGGTGACGGAGATGAAGTCGCTACCGAGAAACACGCCGTTGACGCCCGGCACCGAAAAAAGCCGCTGCGCCAAAGGTGAGCGCCCGTCCGCCGCAGCCGCATTCGCGAATTGCGCGGTACCTTCTGCCATCACCGCGCGACCCGGGATGAATTTGAGCGTCGCCGGATTTGGCGTCGTTTCGGTCTGAATAAACATCGAACCCTCGCGAAGAAGCCCGTGCCAGAGATGGAACCGGTTTGGTCCGAAGTCAATCCTCTAACTTTGGTTGAATGGGCGTGCGCCAGCCGAGGGTGGCCGCCTCACAACTCCGCGTCGAACATTGGGTCGACGCTGTCCCGCCAGCGTTGGGAAAAGGCCTCAAGCAATCGATCCGCCGGGCTTTGTGCCGAAACCACAATTTGTTGTAGTGGATCGAGAAACATACTCTCGTCCTGGCCTTTGCCATCGCGGCGGTTGCGGCGTCGCAAGCCACCTGCCGCCACCTCGAGCAAGGCTTTCGCGATATCGTAAACCGTGCCCCGGCGGAATCGCGTGCGAAGCCCAGTCTTCGGCACGTCGCGGTACAATCTCTCGCGCTCATCGGCGCGCCAATCCTTTATGAGATCGGAGGCAGCATCGGTCGCCGCGTCGTCGTACAACAAGCCCACCCACAGCGCCGGAAGCGCACACAGCCTCCCCCAGGGCCCGCTATCGGCGCCACGCATCTCGAGGAAGCGCTTGAGCCGCACTTCGGGGAACGCCGTCGTAAGATGATCGCCCCAGTCACTGAGGCTCGGAATTTCGCCTGGCAGTCCCGGCAATTTGCCGTCCAGGAAATCGCGAAAGGATTGGCCAGCGACGTCGATGTATTTGCCATCGCGATAGACAAAGTACATCGGGACATCGAGCATATAATCGACATAGCGCTCGAACCCCATTCCCGGCTCGAACACAAAGGGCAGCATGCCGGTGCGGTCGGGGTCGGTGTCGGTCCAGACATGGGCGCGATAGGTCTGGTAGCCGTTGGGCTTGCCCTCGGTAAACGGCGAATTGGCGAAGAGCGCCGTGGCGACCGGCTGCAAGGCAAGTCCGAGGCGGAACTTCCGCACCATGTCGGCTTCGGAAGCGAAGTCGAGATTGACCTGGACGGTACAAGTCCGCAGCATCATGTCGAGGCCGAGATGGCCCGTTTGCGGCATGTAGCGCCGCATGATGGCGTAGCGGCCTTTTGGCATCCAGTCGATATCGGCACGCCGCGCTTTGGGGTGAAAGCCGGTGGCGAGAACGCCGAGGCCGAGCTCGTCGGCGACGGCGCGCACCTGATGAAGATGGTCAGTCACCTCGCCGCAGGTGTGATGGAGGTCTTCAAGCGGCGCTCCCGACAACTCGAACTGGCCGCCCGGTTCCAGCGAAACGGAAGCGGTGCCGTTCGAGAGGCCGATGATCTGGTCGTTCTCGGTCACTGGCTGCCAGCCGAAAGCGCTTCATGCCGTTGAGCAGCGCCTCGATGCTGCGTGGCCCGGCATAAGGGGCCGGCGACAAGTCGTCGCGGCGAAACACGAATTTTTCATGCTCGGTACCGATGCGCCATTGCGCCGCCGGTTTGCTGCCAGCAGCGAGATATTCGACGAGTTGACGGCGATTGGTGATGCGGGCGCTGCCCGAAGCGACTGGGCCTGACATTGAAATTCGGAATTCCCTTTGAGAGCGGCGCGTTAGGCCCCCCGACTGGCGCGCCAATCGCCGAGACAAGCCTGAAGCACGGATAACGCCGCTATTGCGGCTGTGTCGGCGCGCAATACCCGCGGGCCCAGGCTGACGGCGCAAACAAAAGGGAGTTTGGCCGAGACCGTCAAGCTCCTTGTCCGAAAAGCCCCCTTCCGGGCCGACCAGTACGGCCCAAGAGCCCCTCCGTTCGCCGGCCAGCTGGTCGGCAATCGCGGGGGCTCGACCGGACTCGACGCAAGCCAACAGCCGGCGCTCCGCCGGCCATTGTGCCAGGAGGCCGGCCAGGAGCAGCGGGTTCGCGAATGTCGGGCACGGTCAAGCGTTCGGTCTGTTCGGCCGCGGCGCGGGCATGGGCGCGGAGCCGGTCAAGATTGAGGCGCTCGACCACCGTACGCTCGGTTACTGCCGGCACCAGGACACTGACGCCGAGCTCGCTCGCCTTTTCGACCAGATAGTCGATGCGCGCGCGCTTCAAGGGCGCGAACACAAGCCAGAGATCGGGTTCCGACCGCCACGGGCGCCGCCGTTCCGTCACACGGACGCGGCCGGTCTTCCTTGCCGAGACGTTCGATCTCGCCCCACCATTCGCCATCGCCGCCGTTGAACAAGCGCGATGCGTGCACCCGCGCCGAGGCGCAGGACATTCCGCAGGTAATGCGTTTGCGCATCGTCAAGCTCAAGCACGGCGCCGGCGCTTAGCACGCGCTCGCAATAAAGCCGAGTGACAGAGGCGTAGGCCATGGGGCGAGGAGATTCCCCCACCTCACGGGCAATCGCAAGCGGTCCCACCCGTTATTTCTTTGCCGGCTGGCCTGTCCTTTGGTAGGTCGCAACGGTGCGGTACAGGTGGCCGCCGCTCTCGTCGCGGGCCAGCAAGATCAAGCCGCTGAACGACGCCGAATACTCCGGCACCGCGGTGGTGAAATCATGGATCAGGATGCGGTTGCGGGTGTCGGCATCGCCGTCACTGTGCCAGGGCGAGAGTTCCTGCGTTATCGCGAGATAGATTTTGTCGCCAACACCCGCGGCACCGATACCGTCGATCTTGTAGGTGTTCGCTCGCCGATCTTCCAGTTGAGGGGCGGCTTGCCCTGCAAAAGCTGAGGAATCGGGACCTTGGCGACTGATCTTCAATATGGGGCTGGATGCCGAGCTGGAGGTCATTGCCGCGTGCTGTGAGATGGGCCGCTGTGCTGAAGAGCAGCGTCGCGTTGAAATCATGATGCGAGCGCATGCTGCGCATGCGCCATGGCGATGAGATCCGACGGCGATTTGCCGGCCATGCTGGCGGCGGTAAAATTGAAGCCCCGAACTTTCCAGCTGTTCTCCGGCACCAGCCACAGCACGAATGCCCAATGGTCGCCTTTGGCGGCGGCCGCGATGACAGAGATGGGCCTGCGCCGCGATGGGCTTGGCGGTGACGGCAACCCAATGATCGGGCTGATCGAGATCGCCGCAGATCACGCGCTGTGTCGCGCCTCCCGCCGAGGCGCGGATAAAATAGGCGTGAGTGACGTGGATCTGGCTGAAGGGTGCGACCGGATTGAGCGAGGCGCGCATTGCCGTCGATGAACCTGTCAGGGGTGACAGAGCCTCTGGTATCGTCGGCGAGCATGGCATAGGCGGCGATTGGGTTGTTGCCGGCAGCTTCATTGACGAAATTGAGCGCGGCCCGCTCCAGCACGTCTCGGGTACTGGCGATCGATGGCATCGTCGGCGAGCAACGCGCCGCCGCAGGCTGGTGGGTCACGCGCCACCCCATGACATAGGCGACAGAGGCAAGGATGGCGATCACCGCAACCGCCAGGATCGCGCCCGCCGCGCCGCTACGCCAGCCCGACCTCGATCGACATGGCCACTTACAAACCCGGTTCCTCGCTCAGCGACAATGCCCAACCCGATGCGATGAGGACGGTGCAGGATTGAGCCTCTATAATCAAGCAGTCCTCATCGCAATGTGACGCGACCTCACCTTGCGTCGATCTCAGGACGCACTAGATTTTGCCGGGGAAGGTGGACCATGACTGATAAGGTAAAGAAGACAGAAGCCGAGTGGCGCGCGGAGCTTACCCCGGCGCAGTTCCATGTTATGCGCGAAAAAGGCACGGAGCCTGCCTTCACTGGTCAATACTGGGACGATCACAGCCCCGGCGTCTTTGTTTGTGCAGGCTGCGGCACGCCGTTGTTCGATGCCGACACCAAGTTCGATTCAGGCACCGGCTGGCCGAGCTTTTTCAAGCCGATCGACGATAAGAGCGTGGCGACGCAGGCCGACCACAGCCATTTCATGGTCCGCACCGAGGCGCTGTGCGGCAAATGCGACGCCCATCTAGGTCATGTGTTCGATGATGGGCCCGATCCGACCGGCCTGCGCTTTTGCATGAATTCGGCGTCGCTAAAGTTGGTGCCCAAGAAATAGGTGGCAGGGGCCGGTGCCGGCGTGCGGCGTCGGGACTGACCTGGCGAGGTCCGGCGTGGTAAGGCGCGGTCGATGCCGGGCGACGGCATCAGGCGTGCGCTGGGATCGAAATGAATGTGACGGTCGCTCGCCGCCAGCCGTCGAGGACGCGAAGCCTAACGCCGGGCCGGCTCTTCGTAGGTTTTGATTACTTTGTCGGTCATGGCGTCGATCTCTTCAAGCCGCACGCCGTACCGCCACAATTCGCCGATATGGCCGATGACCGCCTGGCATTGGCTCTCATCGAGCATGATCCCGTCATGAACGGCGTGGCTCAGCACCAGGCAACGGTCGCCGGCGAGGTCGACATCCCTGACCTGGATGTCGGGCTCGTGGCGGGCGAGGTCGTAATGCCGCGCCAGTGCGGCGCGAATATCGCGGTAGCCGCGGTCGTCGTGGATCGCCGTCGATTTCCAGGGCATCGGTACCTTCGACGTCGGCGATCTTGAACAGCCGGAATTCGCGGATCAGTCTTCGGGCTGAGATATTGCAGAATGAAGCTTTCGTCGCGGTAATTGGCCCAGGCATGGCGCAGCGTGCCGTAAGGATCGCCATTGCCGGCGATGTCGGGGAACCAGTCGCGGTCCTCGTCGGTCGGCTCGGTGCAGATGCGCTTGATGTCGCGCATCATGGCGAAGCCCAACGCATAGGGATTGATGCCGTTGTAGCGCGGAGGTCGTCGAAGTCGGGCTGGGACACGACGCTGGTGTGCGAGTGCAGGATCTCGAGCAAGCGCGCCGTCGGAGATCAGCCCCTTCTCATGCAGGCGATTGACGATGGTGTAGTGCACGAAGGTGGCGCAGCCTTCGTTCATCAGGCTTGCGTCTGTTTCTGCGGATAGAAATATTGCGAGATGTGGCGCACGATGCGCACCAGTTCGCGCTGCCACGGCTCGAGGCGCGGCGCCCGCTTCTCGATGAAATAGAGCAGGTTCTCCTCGGGCAGGCGCAACTGCTTGCGCACCTCGGCGCGTTTCTTGGTGACGGCCTCGTCTTCGTCGCGTTTTTCCTCGCTGAACAGCGCGGTGCGCCAGACATCGTCATAATGCCTCTCGAAATGGAGCCGGCGTTCTTCCTCGCGCCGGCGCTCTTCTTCGAGGTTGAGCTTGGGCGGCTTGGCGTAGCGGTGGACGCCGTGGTCCATCAGCGCATGTGCGGCATCGAGCGTGCGCTCGACCGCTTCGACGCCATAGCGCTCCTCGGCATGGGCGACGAAGTCGCGCGCGAAGGCGAGATAGTCGAGAATGCCGCCCGCATCGGTCCATTGCCGGAACAGGTAATTGTTCTTGAAGAAATGGTTGTGGCCGAAGGCCGCATGCGCCACCACCAGCGTCTGCATCGGCATGGAGTTTTCCTCCATGATGTAGCTGATGCAGGGGTTCGAATTGATGACGATCTCGTAGGCGAGGCCCATCAGGCCGTGGCGATAGAGCGCTTCCTCGCGCGCGAAACGCTTGCCGAAGCTCCAATGGCGGTACATCAGCGGCAAACCGATCGACGCATAGGCGTCGAGCATCTGCTCCGACGTGATGACCTCGATCTGGTTCGGATAAGTGTCGAGGCCGAGCTCGCCGAGCGCGATCTCTTCGATCGCGTCATAGACGCGGCGCAGCTTGTCGAAATCCCATTCCGAGCCCTGAAACAGGCCCGGACCAGCGACGTCAAGAGCGATTGGCTGAACGATTCATCATGCCGCCCGATCCCGCCGCTTGGCGAACAGTTCGTGGAACACGGGGAAAATCTGGCTCGGCTCGGCGACGCGGCGCAACGCGAAATTGGAGTGCAGCGGCGCCAGCTCGGCATAGGTGCGCCACAGATCGGTCGGCGGCGAAGGGAAAGCCGTGCCGCAGCGTCGCGTCGGCGCCGACCTCGATATAGGCGAAATACTGCGACACCGGCAGAAGATCGTTGGCCAGCAGTTGGGCGCAGCGTTCGCCGTCCTCGCTGAAATTGTCGCCGTCCGAGGCCTGCGCCGCGTAGATGTTCCAGGTGCCCGGGCGGATAGCGCTCGCGCACGATGCGCAGCATTTCCTCGAGCGCGGTCGAGACGATGGTGCCGCCGGTCTCGCGGCTGTGGAAGAAGGTGTCCTCGTCGACTTCCTCGGCATTCGAGGTGTGGCGGATGAAGACGATGTCGAGATGCTTGTAGCGCCTGGTCAGGAACACGTGGAGCAGCAGGAAGAAGCGCTTCGCCAGATCCTTCATCGCCTCGGTCATCGAGCCCGACACGTCCATCAGGCAGAACATCACCGCCTGCGTCATCGGCTTCGGCACCCGCTCGAACCGGTTGTAGCGGACATCGAGCGGATCGATGAAGGCGAAGCGCCGGGCGCGGCGCTGCGCCGATTCGAGATCGTGCTGGCTTTGCGCGGCTGCCTCGAAATCGTCGGCGGCGCGGGCGAATTCGAGCTGCCGCTCGATCGCCGCGATCTGCGACGGCGTGGGCCGATTGAGCGAGATGCGCCGCGCCAGCGAGTTGCGCATGGTGCGCCGCAGATTGAGGTTGGCGGGCGAGCCGTCGATCGAATAGCCGGCGCGCGTCAGCTGCGTCGCCTCGGTTTCCTTGAGATTGGTCTTGACGAGCTCGGGCAGTTCGAGATCGTCGAAGAAGAGATCGAGGAATTCCTCCTTCGACAGCACGAACTCGAAGGAATCCTGCTCGCCGTTGTCGGTATTGCCGGCCTTGCCGCGGCCCTCGCCCTGGCCGCCCGCGGCCGCTCGATCTTGTCGCCGACCACGAAATTCTTGTTGCCGGGCACGATATAGTCGCGATTGCCGCCGCGGCGGGCATGATGAAAGGCTGGTTCTTGGATGCCGCGGGTCGGGATCGAAATTTTCTCGCCGCTCTCGGCCTCGCCGAGCTTGCGTCGTTTCAGGGCGTCGACCAGCGATCGCTTCACCTCGTCTTTGGCCCGTTCGATGAAACGCTGCCGGTTGGCGAGGGACTTGCCCTTCGGGTTGGGCCGGCGGTCGATGATGTTCATCGCGGACTCCTCGCCTCGTTACCCGGCCTTGTTGACCCGCATGTACCACTCGACCAGGCGGCGAACCTGGCGCGGGGTATAGCCGCGCGACACCATGCGCTCCAGGAAGTCGTCGTGCTTCTTTTCGGTATCGGAATCGCGCTTGGAGCCAAAGCTGATCACCGGCAGCAGGTCCTCGACCTGCGAGAACATGCGCTTCTCGATCACCTCGCGCAGCTTCTCATAGGAGGTCCAGGCCGGATTCTTGCCGTTGTTGGCGGCGCGCGCGCGCAGCGCGAACTTCACCACTTCGTTGCGGAAGTCCTTGGGGTTGGCGATGCCCGCCGGCTTCTCGATCTTGGACAGTTCCTGGTTCAGGATCTCGCGATCCATCATCTGGCCGGTATCGGGATCCTTGTAGTCCTGATCCTCGATCCAGGCGTCGGCATAGGACAAATAGCGGTCGAACAGGTTCTGACCGTAATCGCCGTAGGATTCGAGATAGGCCTTCTGGATTTCGTTGCCGATGAACTCGGCATAGCGCGGCGCCAGCTCCGCCTTGATGAAGGCGATGAGCTTCTTCTCTATGTCGTCGCCGAACTGCTCGCGCTTGATCGCCTGCTCCAGCACATACATCAGATGGACCGGATCGGCCGAAACTTCCTGCGTGTCGAAATTGAACGTGTTCGACAGCACCTTGAAGGCAAAGCGGGTGGACAGACCCTCCATGCCTTCATCGACGCCGGCGGCGTCGCGATATTCCTGCACCGTCTTGGCGCGCGGATCGCTGTCCTTCAATGATTCGCCGTCATAGGCCCGCATTTTCGAGAACAGGTTGGAGCTCTCATGCGGTTTTGAGCCGCGACAGCACGCAGAACCGCGCCAGCATCTCGAGCGTCGAGGGCGCGCACGGCGCCTGCGGACAATTCGCTCGACGTCAGCAGCTTTTCGTAAATCCTGCGCTCCTCGGTCGCGCGCAGGCAGTACGGCACCTTGATGACGCAGATGCGGTCGATGAAGGCTTCGTTGTTGCGGTTGTTCTTGAAGGTCTGCCATTCCGCCTCGTTCGAATGAGCGAGGATGATGCCCTGATAAGGAATGGCGCCGATATTCTCGGAGCCGATGTAGTTGCTCTCCTGCGTCGCGGTCAGCAGCGGATGCAGCATCTTGATCGGCGCCTTGAACATCTCGACGAATTCGAGGATGCCCTGGGTCGTACGGTTGAGGCCGCCCGAAAAGGCATAGGCGTCGGCATCGGCCTGGCTGAAGAATTCGAGCTTGCGGATATCGACCTTGCCGACCAGCGACGAAATGTCCTGGTTGTTTTCATCGCCCGGCTCGGTCTTGGCGATGCAGATCTGGCGCAAGCGCGACGGCGACATGCGCACCACCGTGAATTTGCTGAGATCGCCGCCGAACTCGTCGAGCCGCTTCACCGCCCAAGGCGAGGCGAGGCCGGTCAGACGGCGCTTCGGGATCTTGTAGGTCTTCTCGACCGTGTCGCCCATGCGTACCGGATCGAACAGGCCGAGCGGGCTCTCGAAAACCGGGCTGATTTCCTTGCCGGCCTTCGAGCACATAGATCGGCAGCTTCTCCATCAGCAGCTTCAGCCGCTCGGCCAGCGACGATTTGCCGCCGCCGACCGGGCCGAGGAGGTAGAGCACCTGCTTGCGCTCTTCGAGGCCCTGCGCGGCATGGCGGAAATAGCCGACGATGCGCTCGATCGTCTCTTCCATGCCGTAAAAATCGGCGAAGGCCGGATAGACCCGGATCGTCCGGTTCATGAAGATGCGGCCGAGGCGCGGATCGTGGCTGGTGTCGACCATTTCCGGCTCGCCGATCGCGGCGAGCATGCGCTCGGCCGCGCTGGCATAAGCCAGCGGCTCGCGCGCACAGCATTTGAGATAGTCCTCGAGAGACATCTCGGTCTCTTTCTGGCTGTCGTACAGCTTGGCAAAGAGACCAAAGGGGCTTTCATATGACATCGGCGCCACCTTCATGACCCATAAAGCCTAGCAACAACTAGGGCTCTCATTAAGTGAACTAGGACACTCATAAAGTTGCTAATCGAACTAGCACACTCATTAAGTTGCCACAAATCTAGGCGAAGTTAAGAGCAATAGAGGTGATTTAAAGGTTTTGAATGGTAAAAATGCAAACTAAACCCTTAAATCACCATGCTTTGGCCAAATTGTCGCAGTGCAACATAAAACATGCTGCGTTGCAAAACGTGGGACAGACGCGGCAGTGAAGGGTGATTTTCCCGTTGGTTCGGGCGTGAATAACGAGAGGGTCGCGGTCCAACTCGCGGCGCGATTTTCGCTTGGCGCGGAGGCAGCGCCGCGATTTTATGCACAATTATGACCAATCAGCGACTTTCCGTCAGCTTGGGCCAAGACGCCGGGCCGGTGCGCGAATCCCACCGCTTCGACGAGGCACGCCTCGCCGACTGGTTGAGCCACCATGTCGCGGGCTACCGCGGACCGCTGACGGTCGAGCAGTTCCAAGGGGGTCAGTCGAACCCGACCTATCGTCTGACCACGCCGGAGCGACACTATGTTCTGCGCCGCAAGCCGCCGGGCCGCCTCTTGCCGTCGGCGCATGCTGTCGATCGCGAATACCGCATCATCCGGGCGCTGCGCGGCACCGATGTGCCGGTCGCCGCCACCTTCGGCCTCTGCAGCGATGACCAAGTGATTGGTACCGCTTTCTTTGTCATGGATTATGTTGAGGGCCGGGTCTTCTGGGACCCGCTATTGCCCGATCAGACACCAGCCGAGCGCGCTGCAATTTTCGACGAATTGAATCGCGTGATCGCGGCGCTTCATCGCATCGACTATCAGGCGGTCGGTCTTGCCGATTACGGCCGGCCAGGAAACTATTTCGTCCGGCAGATCGATCGCTGGACGAAGCAATACCGCGCCTCCGAAACGGAGAAGATCACGGCGATGGACAACCTCATCGCCTGGCTGCCGACCCATGTGCCGGCCGATGACGAGACCACCATCGTCCATGGCGACTACCGACTCGACAATGTCATTTTTCACGCCCAAGAGCCGCGCATCCTCGCCGTCCTCGATTGGGAATTGTCGACCCTCGGCAACCCCTTGGGGGATTTCGCTTATCATATGATGCTTTGGCGATTGGGCTCGTCGACTTATCAGCGCGGCCTTGCCGACGCCGATTTCGCGGCCATCGGCATCCCCGACGAATTGCGCTATCGTGCGCTTTATTGCCAACGTACCGGACGTCCCGACATTGCCCATTGGGACTTCTACATGGTCTATAATATGTTCCGGCTGGCGGCCATCTTACAGGGTATTATGGGGCGCGTCGTCGCCGGCAACGCGTCAAGCGCCAATGCGCGGGAACAGGGCGCTCGCGCCCGCCTCCTTGCCGAGGCAGGCTGGCGGTTGGCCGAGCAAGTTAACGACTGAATGGCCGGTCCTGCCTGGCGACAATTTCTGACACCGCGTTTCGGCACGCAGCGTCTCGCCCTCGCCGCGATTGTCGGCATTGCCGTCGGCTTCGCCAGCAACGGACTGATGCGCCTGCCGTTCCGCATCGCCGCCGCCTGGATCATCGCAGTCGCGATCTATCTCGCGTTAGCCGCCCTCGTACTCGGCTCCGCGGGACCGGAAGAGTGCCGTCATAATGCCCGGCTCGAGGACCCGCGCCGCTCGATCATCCTGGGATTGCTGGTGACCGCCGCCGGCGTCAGCCTGTTGGCGCTGGGCTACAGCTTCGGCAAGGTGCCGGGCGAGACCAGCGCGGGATTGGCAATGCGCCTGCTCTTCGGCGCGCTCACGATCCTCGCCTCCTGGACATTGACCCACACCATCTTCGGGCTGCATTACACGCACCATTATTACGGCGATGACGAAGCTCTGGAAGGCGAACAGGATCGCGGCGGCATGCAGTTTCCCGGGGCCGATTTGCCCGACTATTGGGACTTCGTCTATTTCTCTTTTGTCATCGGCATGACCTGCCAAGTCTCTGACGTAGCGGTGACATCGCGTTCGGCGCGCCGCATGGTGCTGGGGCACGGTGTCCTCGCGTTCTTTTTTAACACCTTCATTTTGGCGCTCTCGGTCAATTTCGTCGCCGGCACCCTGGGTTAGGTGTCGCGCAGCGGCACTGGACCGGATCGAGCGCTGCGCTAGCCGCGGACCGGGGTCTCCAGATTGACCGTGACGTTTTTGCGTTGAGTAAAGCTGTCGAGCATGCCTTCGAGCGAGAATTCGCGCCCGATGCCGCTCTGCTTGTAACCGCCATAGGAATGGCCGGGCGCTTGCCCGAGCCCCTGATTGACCTGCACCCAGCCCGACTGAATCGCGTGCGCAGCGCGCAACGCCGCGGCCGATCTCGTGGGTCCAGACATAGGCCGCGAGACCGTAATGGCTGTCGTTCGCCATCCGGATCGCGTCGGCCTCGTCGCGCCATGGAATCGCGACCAGCACCGGGCCGAAAATCTCCTCACGGGCCAAGCGCCAATCATTCGATGAGTCGGCGAACACGGTGGGAACCGCGAAATAGCCTTCGCGCGAGCGGTCCATCGGTCGGCGGCAAGCCGCCGAACACCAGCTTCGCTTCCTTGCGCTTCAGCCCGTCCTCAACATAGCCGCACACTTTGGTGAATTGCTTTTTGTTGATGATCGAGCCCATGTCCGTTTCTTCGAGCAGCGGGTCGCCGATCTTGAGCGGCTGCGGCCTTGGTTTTGAGCTTTGCCAGAAAACTGTCGAAAATGTCGGCATGAAGGAACATGCGCGAGCCCGCGGTGCAGGATTGGCTTTGCCGGGTGAAGCGCATGGCGCCGACGATGCCGTCGACCACCCAGTCCTCGTCGCAATCGGGATAGACGATCGAGGGGCTCTTGCCGCCGAGTTCCAGCGACACCGGGACGATGCGCTCCGAGGCGGCGCGCATCACGGACTTGCCGACCTCGGTCGAGCCGGTGAAGCTCAGCTTGCGTACCAGCGGGTGATTGGCAAGGGGCGCGCCGCATTCGAGTCCGAAACCCGTCAGCACATTGAGCACGCCCTTCGGCAGAAATTCCTGGCAGATCTCCGCCATAAGCAGCACGGCGAGCGGTGCGTCCTCCGCCGCCTTCATCACTAGCGTATTGCCGGCGCACAGCGCGGGCGCGATTTTGAGGGCGCCCAACAGGATGGGCGCGTTCCAGGGAATGATGGCGCCGACCACGCCCAGTGGTTCCCGCCTGCGTATAGCTCAGAACATGTTCGCCGAAAGGAATTGTTTCGCCCTTGAGCTCGCTTGCGAGGCCGCCGAAATAGCGGAACACGTCGGCCATGTTCCTCGCCTCAGGCCGCGCCTGCGTGCGCAGCGCGTTGCCGTTTTCGAGCGCGAGGAGTCGCGCGATCTCTTCAAGCCGCGCCTCCAGCGCCTCGGCGATCTTCAAGAGCAACTTGCCGCGATCGCGCGGCACGGTGCGCGACCATAAAGGGAAGGCGCGAGAGGCGGCCTGCACGGCGCGGTCGACGTCATCGGCGTTGCCGCGCGGCACCTCGGCGATCGGTTTTCGCTTGGCCGGGTTTTCGACGATGATGGTCTGGCCCGAGACGCCGTCGACCCAGGCGCCGTTGATCAGCATCCGCCGGTTCAATATTGCAGAGGTTTTGGCGACGTCATCGGTCACGGCCATTTCGCACTCCCGCTGTTATGAGACGCGCTTTACCTCCGAAGGCGACGGCGCGCAAGCGGCTCTATTCGCGAGCTCACGCCATGGTTGCCCCTGCTCCCGCGGGGAGACGCCAGATTCCTAATGGGCCGCCTGAGCCCCGTCTTTTGGCTTTGACGCCCGGGCCAAACGATTTGGCCGCGCATCCGGAGAATGCGCGCGTGTGCGGGTGACGACGCTGACAGAGGGAGAGCCGTATCTTCGATCGTCCCCGCAGCGCCGGAGATCAGATAGAGACTTCGTGTGGTCGCGCCCTCGGCTTGGTTTCCGTCGGTCGGCTCACACCATTTGAAAGCCGGCCGTTCGCCCTGCCACGTCACGCCCGGCTCCAGATCGATGCGTGGCGTGATGATCGAAAAGGAAGGACAACGGTGATGGCGCAAGGGCTGATCGAGCCACAGCCGATCGATCCGCTTGCGCACATCATGTTCGGCGCGCTGTACGAAGCCTCGATGCTCATCGCCCCCCGCGAGGACAAAGCCGTCGCACGCCGGTCCATCGCCGGCGCGGTCGAGCGACGGTTCGCGGGCCTGCGTGGCCATCCGCCGAATTAGCGGCGATGGCGGATAGCGCTCTGGGTGGCCGACAGGATAGGCCATCGACGCGGGTTCCCTTGGTGGGGACGCTTCGCGCTCGCTTCGTGCGACGGTTCGCGACCACAATTGCGAACGCCAATCACTGCTGTCCCAACGTTGAGCGCCAGAGACGCAATAACACTCTGATGGGTAAGCGATAATCGATGTTGTCGCCTGGTTTCGATTTCGACTCGAATCGCTGCATTTGCGGGCTCCTGATGCCGCCTATCGCGGGGCCACCGATGAACCAAGGCAAACTCGTTTTCGCTCAGATCATGGAGCACTTGCCGCTGACGACATTGAGGCGTTGCGTCGCTCGTTACGGCGGCGAGCACAAGGTCAAGTACTTCTCCTGTCTCGACCAATATCTGTGCATGGCGTTCGCGCAACTCAGATGGCGAGAGAGCTTGCGCGACATCGAAGCCTGCCTGCGAGCCCATAGTACGAAGCTCTATCATCTCGGTATCCGTGGCAATGTAGGTGCCCGAGCCCGGTGCCTTCTACGTTATGGATCGAGCCTACATCGACTTCGAGCGACTGGCCCGGCTCAACGACGCCGGCAGCTTCTTCGTTACCCGCGCCAAGTCGAACTTCAGAGCACAGCGCCGCTACTCGCGCGCCGTCGACCGAGCCACGGGGCTCGTCTGCGATCAGACCGTGGTGCTCACAGGCTTTTACTCGCGCAAGGGCTTCGAGGCGCCGCTGCGCCGCATCAAGTTCAATGATCCCGAAACCGGCAAACGGTTCGTATTCCTCAGCAACAACTTTGCATTGCCCGCACTCACGATCACCCAGCTGTATCGGCTACGCTGGCGTGTGGAACTGTTTTTCAAATGGATCAAACAGCACCTGCGAATCAAAGCGTTCTTCGGCACAACCGAGAACGCGGTGAAGACGCAAATCTAGATCGCAGTGTCGGTTTACGTCCTCGTCGCCATCGTCAAGAAGCGCCTGAACTGTTCCGCGAGCCTCTATGAGATGCTACAAATCCTGAGTGTCACAGTGTTTGAGCGAATGCCGATAAATCAGCTACTTTCCCAGCAACCACAGGCCTCGGAACAGCGAGTCTCGCCCAACCAGTTGAGTTTGTTCGAATAACGTTGGGACACTACTGAACGCCAATACTTAATCAAGTCGAATATGGCGGGGTGGTGAGGCAGAGAATTTCTTTTCGGCGATTCCGTGGCAAATTTTGTGAGTCTTGGTCAGTGCTTGCCGAAATCGGTCAGTACGAGCTCGAGCGGGCCAGGGCCGACTTTAACCGGGCCGGTGAACGGGTAGTCGACGGCGATAATGATCAGCAAACCGCCAAGGATCAGGAGGGACAGTGTGCCGGTCATCAGCGCTTGCGCCCGCACATTCTCGGTGCCGAAGAAAAAGGTAAAGCTGATGGTAAGCGCCGCGCCGCCGAACAGCACCAGCCAGAGGATGCCGGGCACCACTCCCGCCGACATCACCAGCCGTTCGCGCCGCGCTGATGTCACCTGGTTGAGCTCTTCGAGGATCTCGGTCATGACGACCGGGCTTGCCCGGTCGCCGGAGCGGTCGGTGAGGAGACTGTTGTATATCGCGTTGAGCGCCTGCGTGGCCGCGTCGCTCTCGCCACCGTCGGCCATTGCCGGCCAATCTCCGTCGATCACCGCATGGAGGTAAGCCGAAATGTGATCGCGCAACGAGGTCCTCGAGGGTTCGCCCATACCGTAGGACAGGCGATAGATGTTAGCGGCCGCGCCCGCTTCCCGGGCGACGGCGTTATCGGCGTCGTCGAATTTCTGCCAAACCACGATGATGGCGAAGGCGAGCAGCACCGCGTAGAGCACACCGACGGTCGCGAACTTGAAGCCGGCCACCTCGTTGTTGGTGCGCAGCCGTTCGAGCGCCACCCGGCGTCGGATCAAATAGGGGCCGCACATCGAAAGCGCCGTCAGCACGACAAGCACCACGGCGAACACCCATAACGGCAGAGTGGTGATGATTCGCATGTGCGTCTCACTCTAGCCGACTGCCGCGACCGCGCAATCATCATCGATTGAACGGCGGCCGGGCGATGACGGAGTGTCAGACCTCAAGAGCAACGTGCCGTGAGCGCTGATCAAAATGAGCTTCCGCCAGACCCCGTCGTTGCCAATTGGCTTGAGAAGGATGACGCCGCCCCCTCCGGTACCTGGGTCGGGCCACCGCTCGATTGACGGGCGCGGTACGGTTGATGCGATAGTGCGTGACATCCCTTGCTTGCGAGCCGGATATGCCAACGCCGAAGCCGCCCGCCTTTGAAACCTTGAGCCTCCACGCGGGGCAGCATCCCGATCCCGTCACCGGAGCGCGCGCGGTGCCGCTCTACCTGACGACGTCCTATGTCTTCGAGGACAGCGATCACGCAGCGGCGTTGTTCAATCTCGAGCGGCCCGGGCACATCTATACGCGTATTTCGAATCCGACAACGGCGGTGCTGGAGGAGCGCCTGGCGGCTCTGGAGAACGGCGTCGGCGCGGTGTGCGCGGCGAGCGGCATGGCGGCGACTCACCTTGCCATCGTCACGCTGATGGGCGCGGGCGGTCACATCGTTGCCTCGACCTCGCTTTACGGCGGCACCATCAACCTTCTGACACACACTTTGCCGCGCTTCGGCATCACCACAAGTTTCGTCAATCCGCGCGACCCCGCCGACTTCCGCGCAGCGATCCGGCCCAACACCCGCCTCGTCATTGGCGAAACCATCGGCAATCCCGGACTCGAGGTGCTCGACATTCCTGCCGTCGCCGCGATCACGCACGACGCCAAGATTCCGCTCCTGATCGATAACACCTTTGCCACGCCCTATCTGAGCCGGCCGATCGAGTGGGGCGCAGACATTGCGATGAACTCGATCACCAAATGGATCGGCGGCCACGGCATCGCGATCGGCGGCGTCATTGTCGATGGCGGCAAGTTCGACTGGGCAGCGTCCGAGAAGTTCACGACACTGACCGAGCCTTATGCCGGCTATCACGGCATCGTCTTCGCCGAGCAGTTCGGCCCATCAGCCTTCATCATGCGCGCGCGCACCGAGGGCTTGCGCGACTTCGGCGCTTGCCTGTCACCGGCCAACGCCTTTTACCTGCTGCAAGGCATCGAAACGCTGGCGATGCGGATGGAGCGGCACATCGCCAACACCGAAGCCGTGCTGGCGTTTCTGACCAAGCATCCGGCGGTCGAATGGGTGCTGCATCCATCGCTCGAGGACCATCCCGATTACGAACTGGCGAAGCGCCTGCTGCCCCGCGGCGCCGGCTCGATCGTGAGCTTCGGCATTAAGGGCGGGCGGGCGGGCGGCAAGAAATTCATCGAGGCGCTGCGCCTTGCGAGCCATCTCGCCAATGTCGGCGACGCCAAGACGCTGGTGATCCATCCCGCCAGCACTACCCATCAGCAGATGGATGCCGAGCAGCTCAAGGCCGCGGGCGTCGGCGAGGAACTGGTCCGGCTCTCGGTCGGCATCGAGGGGGCACAGGATATTATCGACGATCTCGGTCAGGCGCTACGCGCCTCGCAGCGGGCGTAATCATGCGGCTCAATGTCAATGGCATCGAGGCCTATGTCGCGACGGGCGGCCGAGACTTCGACGCGGCCCTGCCGGCGGCGGTGCTGATCCATGGCGGCGGGATGGATCATTCGGCGTGGGCGCTGCACAGCCGTTGGTTCGCGCATCACGGGCACGCCGTGCTCGCGCCTGATCTGCCCGGGCACGGCCGCTCAGCGGGAAGACCGCTCGCGACCATCGGCAACATGGCGGACTGGATCGCGGCGTTGATCGGTGCGGCGGGTGCGACGAGGGCCTGGGTGATCGGTCATTCCATGGGCTCGCTGGTGGCGCTCGAGACCGCCGCGCGGCATCCCGCACAAGTCTCGGCGCTAGGCCTGATCGGCACCGGTGCGCCAATGGCGGTCGGCGCCGATCTGCTGCAGGCGGCTGCGGCGAACCAGCGCGCCTCGGTCGACATGGTAGCGTTGTGGGGGCTCGGCGCCGCCGCCGCCCTTGGCGGTTGCCTCGCACCTGGCTTGTGGATGCTCGGCGGTGCGCGGCGGGTGTTGGAGGCGAGCCGGCCCGGTGTGTTGTTCAACGACCTGCGCGCCTGCAACGATTACAAGGACGCGCTAGCGGCTGCCGCGCGGGTCGCAGTGCCGGTGACGGTGATTCTCGGGGAGCGCGACCGGATGACACCGTTGAAGGCGGGGCAGGCGCTCGCCGCGGCGCTGCCCAACGCACGGATGGTGGCGCTCGCCGGCGCCGGCCATCTGTTGATGGCCGAACGTCCCGACCAGGTGCTGGCGGCGCTGCGGGCCGGAACGGTCGGGCGGCCTTTTTGAGCGGTGGTCACCACTCCGCAAGTCGCGAAGGCCGCCGAAGGTCGGCGGTGCGAACTATGCCAACGGGACTTTGACGACCTGCGGCTCCATGTAGGAGGCGAGGCCCATCGCGCCAAGCTCGCGGCCGACGCCCAATTCCTTGAAGCCGCCGAACGGCATGTCAGCCTCGCTCCCGACATGGTGATTGACCCATACCGTGCCGGCCTCGATTCTTTTTGCCACTTCCGCGCCTTTCGACATGTTTGTGGTCCAAACCGACGCGCACAGGCCGAACCGTGTGTCGTTGGCACGGCGCACCGCCTCGTCGAGCTCCTGGTACTTCATCACTGGCACCACCGGACCGAATTGTTCCTCGCGGACGAGGCGCATATCATCGTGTGGCGCTGCGACGACGGTCGGTGCGATGAAGTAGCCGGGTCGGTTGAGGGTGTGGCCGCCTGCCACGACGCGCACGCCACTATGCTTTTTCGTGTCCTCGAGGATGGCGTTGACCTTGTCGAACTGCATCTTGTTCTGCAGCGGCCCCATTTCAACGCCGTCCTCGAACCCGTCGCCCACGCGGTGCGATTGCGCCAGCTTGGCGAGGCCTTCAACCAGCGGCTCGTAGAGTTTCTCGGGTGCATAGATACGCTTCACCGCCATGCAAATCTGGCCGGCGTTGAGGAACGCGCCGCGGAACAGGCTCGGCGTGATCGCAGCGAGGTCGGCGTCTTCAAGCACGATCGCCGGGTCGTTGCCGCCGAGCTCGAGTGTCACGCGTTTAAGCGTGCCCGAGGCACTCGCCAGCACCTTCTTGCCGGTGGGGACTGAGCCGGTGAACGAGATCCGGTCGATGCCCTCGTGTTCGGTCATCCATTGGCCGACCTCATTGCCACCGGCGACCACATTGAGCACGCCCCGCGGCAGCGCGGTGCGCGCGACTTCCCCCATCAACAGGGTCGCGAGTGGTGTATAGGGGGAGGGCTTCAGCACCATTGTGTTGCCGGCATAAAGGCCGTGCGCAATCTTGTGCGCGGCGAGGATGATCGGGAAGTTCCACGGCGTGATGGCCCCGACCACGCCGATCGAATGATAGATCAGCTCGACGCGATGTTTGCCGTCGTCGCGTATAAGCTGATAGGGCAGGTCCAATTTGCACATTTCCTCGAGCTCGTGGACTGCGCCGCCGATCTCCCACTTTGCCTGGCCCAGCGGCTTGCCCTGCTCGCGCGTCAATACCGGGCCGATCGCGTCGATCTTCGCCGCAAGCCCGCGAGCGAAATTGACGATATGCTCGCGCCGCGCCTCGGGCGAGAGCTTGCTCCAGCTTTCAAACGCAGTGCGCGCGGCCCTGACCGCGCGGTCGAGTTGATCGCGCGACACCGATGGGCATTGTGCGAACGCTGCAGCGGTCGCCGGATTAATCACGTCGAAGCTTTGGTCGCTGCTCTCGGCCACGCCGTCGATGGTGTGGGTGAAGGTGGTCATCACAGGTCTCCTGTTGAGCTGGCACTGGGTTCGAACACGTCTTCGTCACCGCGGCAAGCGGTGTGCAGATGGCGAGCAACTACCCCCACCCTGCGAGATCGCTGCCGAGCGTCCTATGTACGCTCGGCCAGCATTGCAACCCGGTTCGCTAGATAACGAAGAAAGCCCGCCACGTTCGGTTCTCACGGCAAAGCGACCGATTGCGCGATGAACGGTCCGGGCTTCTGGCCTTTGAGCTTCGGATTGAAAATGTAGTTGAGCTGGCCCTCGAGCACCCATCCGGTTTTGCCGTGCTGGCCGACCGAGACCGAACCCGGCGCGTCGGCCAACACCCGCGACGTAAACTGCGGGCCGTCGATGGTGACGAGGCTGATGTGGCCGCCCTCGGCAAGCAGAAATTGATTGCCCGTGCCGCCCATCAAAGGACGGAAGCCATCGGGGTTGACGACATTGTCGATCGGCGCAAGCTCGGTTACCGCGCCCGCTTTCGTGCCGCCTTCGACCTCGATCTTGAACAGCTTGTTGTCGGTGAAGCCGGTGACGTAGCAATTTCCGTCGCTGCCGAATGCGATGCCGTCGAGATTAATGCCCTTGGTGCCGAAGATCGGATTGAGCACCCAGACGTCGAGCGTCTTGGCGCCGCGCCCCAAGCGCAGCACGCGCGGTAGGATCGAATCTGTGACATAGGCGGCGCCGTCCTTGCCGACGGCGATGTCATTGCAAAAACCGGTATTGCCGGGGAACACATAGGTGCCCTTGTCGGCGCCGGTCCTGAGATCGAACGCTTTGAGCGCTGGCGGACCCTTGCCGCCCGCGGTGGTGATCCCCAACATGCTCCAATCATTGGTGCATGCATAAAGCGTATTCGATTTCTCGTCGGCAAGAACGCCGGTGACCGAGCGCAGATGCGGATTGGGTTTGACGAAATACTTCGCCGTCGCGTCGCCGGGCGGGGCAACGAAAATCGCACCTTCGCCGATGCTACCGAAAAACAGCCTCCCGTCCGCGGTTTGGGTCATGCTTTCGGGGAAGACACGATCGCCGGGGATGGTGACGGTGGCCGCCATTGCGCCGGCGCTCACCACCGCCAGAGCCGCGGTTGCGAGCAGGGTCAATTGTTTGTGCATTCCTTATCTCCCTCGACGTGGCGATTTTGTTCTCGCGACCGGGCGGTCGCGTTGCGCCAGCTACGGTATATTTTAATGAATATATCGAGTCAAACACGCCTTTCCGGAGATCGTGTCGCGGGCTCGGGTTCGGCCCGACTCGACCGCACACGCTATATTTCAACATACATAGCGAATCCAACGGGCACACGGCCTAAACTCGGCGCGTTCGAGCAATCAATGCGGGTCAAACCAATGACGCGGACGGGCGGCTTTTGCCTTTTTTTTCTCACCCTTACGGTAACCTTCGGCGTGGTGGACGGAACCGCCTGGGCGGCCACGGATCGCGGCGAATATCTGGCGCGCGCGGGCGATTGCGTCGCCTGCCATTCCGTAGCCGGCGGCAAGGCGTTCGCAGGCGGCCTCAAAATGGGCACGCCCTTGGGCAACATTTATTCGACCAACATCACGCCCGACAAGGAAACCGGCATCGGCAACTACACCCTCTCCGATTTCGACAACGCTATCAGACGCGGCGTGGCCAAGGACGGGCATCATCTTTATCCGGCGATGCCCTATCCGTCCTATGCCAAGCTCACCGATGAGGATGTCACGGCGCTCTACGACTTCTTCATGAAGAAAGTACCACCGGTGCATGAGGAGAACCGGCCAAGCGAAATCGCCTGGCCTCTCAACATGCGCTGGCCGCTGGCGCTATGGAACATCGTGTTCATGGATCACGACGTGTTTCAGCCCAAAAGCGGCGAAAGCGCGGCCTGGAACCGTGGCGCCTATCTAGTGCAGGGCCTCGGCCATTGCGGCGCCTGCCACACGGAGCGCGGCCTGGCATGGGACGAAAAAGCCTACGACGAGAGCGGCAACGCTTTTCTCGGCGGCGCAATGCTCGATTTCTGGTCCGCGCCTAATCTGCGCGGCGACCCCAATACCGGGCTCGGGCGGTGGTCCAATGCCGATCTCGTACAATTCTTTAAGACCGGACACAATCACGATGGCGCAGTGTTCGGCTCGATGATCGACGTCATCAACAACTCCTCGCCTTATCTCTCTGACTCCGATCTCGACGCCATGGCGACCTACATAAAGTCGCTGACGGCGACAGTGCCAAACCAGCCGGTGTGGGCCTATGACGACGCCACTACCAAGATGCTACGCGCCGACCGCCCGGCGGATCGTGGCGCCGCCATCTATCTCGGCCAGTGCGTTTCGTGTCACGTCGACAACGGTATGGGTTTCGAGCCGTTCTTGCCGCCGCTCGCGGGCAACCCGACTGTCTTGGACAACGACCCGTCGTCGCTGATCAATATTGTCCTGAACGGCTCAAACCAGATTGTGGTCAAGGGCACGCCTGACGCCTATCGCATGCCGGAGTTCCGTATCAACCTGTCCGACCAAGAGATCGCGGACGTGTTGACCTTCATCCGTCAGAGCTGGGGCAACCGCGCCAGCGCCGTGACGGTCGATCAGGTCGCTCAGTTCCGCAAGGCCACCGACTCGTCGAGCGATCAGGTGGTGATTCTAAAGATGCGTTGACTCGAGCCCGACGCAGCAGCGTCCCCACGACCTGACGGATGAGCGAAGCAAGCCTCAGAGACTTGCCGTGCGTTGGTAGGACAAATCCTGGTCTATCAGCGGCAGGCTGCGGATGCGCTTGCCAGTGGCGGCGAAGATCGCGTTAGCAATGGCGGGCGCGATCGGTGCGGTGCCGGGCTCGCCGACGCCGCCCCATTTCTTGCCGCCCGTGAGTGCGAGATGCACCTCGGTGCGCGGTGCCTCCGCCAGGCGAACCATCTGATAGGAATCGAAATTGCCCTGCTCGACGGCGCCGCTTTTTACCGTGATCTTGCCATAGAGCGCTGCAGTGAGGCCGAAAATGGTGGCTCCTTCCATCTGCTCCTGGATGGTGAGCGGGTTGACGGCGTGACCGCAATCGGTGGCATAGACCACGCGCTCGACTTTGAGCCGGCCTTGCGGCGAGACGTCGACCTCAGCGACCGCGCCGACGATGCTGCCGAAACATTCATGAACGGCGATGCCGCGGCCCTTGCCGGCAGGCATCGGCGCTCCCCAGCCGCTCTTGGCGGCGAGGGTGTCGAGCACCTTGATCCAATCAGGGCGATGCCCCAGCAGCGCACGGCGGAACATGACCGGGTCGGTGTCTGCGGCGTGCGCCAACTCGTCAATAAAGCTTTCAATGAAAAAGGCGTTCTGCGATGAGCCGACCGAGCGCCATGGCCAGACCGGAATATGCGTGTTGTAAAGGTGGCATTCGACACGCTGATTGGCGATCGCATAGGGATTGTTCGCCAAACCTTCGACTGCTGGCGGCTCGATCCCGTTCTTGATCAATTCGGCCCGCCCCATGTCGCGGAATATTGAGGCGACCGCGACGCGCACCGACAAGGCGATCGGCTTGCCGTTGCCGTCGAGCCCGCCGGTGAAACGGATCGCCGCCTGTGGCCGATAGCGATCCTGGCGCATGTCTTCCTCGCGCGACCAGATCAGCTTCACCGGCTTGCCCACCGCCTTCGACAAAAGGGCAGCCTGCATACCTTCATCGACGCCGTGACGGCGGCCGAAGCCGCCACCGAGGAAGGCGTTATGGATATAGACCTGCTCGGGCTTGAGGCCAGTCAATCGCGCCATGTCGTGGAGCGTGCGGTCGGCGGCCTGCGTGCCGACCCACAGATCGAGCCGGTCCGGTTGCCAGGATGCGGTGGCGTTGAGCGGCTCCATCGTCGCATGGGCGAGGAGCGGTACTTCATATTCCGCCTCGAGCCGTTTTGCGGCGCCTGGAATGACACGATCGACGTCGCCCTCATTGCGCGCCACGGCACCCGGTCGGTCAAGAAGCCCGCGATATTGCCGATTGAATTGCGCACTGTCGGTTTGGCCTGCTTCGCCGACATCCCATTCCGGCTGCAGCTTGGCGAGCGCCTGCTTGGCGCGCCAATAGCGGTCGGCGACGACCGCCACGGCGTCGGGCAGCGCCACCACCTTGACGACGCCGCGCATGCCTTGCACCGGCGCTTTGTCTATGGCGCGTAGTTTTCCGCCGGGCACCGGACAAGCCTCGATCGCGGCATAGACCATGCCCGGAACGCGCGCATCGATCCCAAAGATTGCGGTGCCATTAACCTTTTGCGGCACGTCGACGCGCTTTGTCGGCTGGCCGATCAGCGTGTACTGCGCCGGCTCCTTGATGGCCGGGTCCTGATTGAGCTTGAGTTTCGCGGCATCGCCCACCAGCTCGCCGAAGCGCAGGCGCCTGCCCGAGGTTTTGTGGCTGACGATACTGTTTGCTGCCGCGCATTCGCTCGCCGGCACCTGCCAGCGCGCTGCCGCGGCGTGGATCAGCCGCTCGCGCGCACCAGCCCCGATCCGCTGCATCAGGAAATGGGATTCGCGCACGGTACGGCTGCCGCCTGAACCCTGATTGCCGTAAACATTGTGCTCGCGGATGCTTCGATTGGGCGAGGCGTATTCGGTCCTGACCTTCGACCAGTCGCATTGAAGTTCCTCGGCGACACACATGATAAGCGCCGTCATGCTGCCTTGCCCCATCTCGGCGCGCTGATAGCGTATCAGTACGGTGTCATCCGGTTCGATCGCGATCCAGGCATCGAGTTCGTTGGGCGCGGTGCCGTCATCGTCCCACGGCGTTGCCGAAATGCTCGCGGCGCCGGCGAGCCCTGGCAAGGCGGCGATGCCGATGGCAAGCCCGCCGCTGGCAGTGACGCCGGTGACGAGGAATTGGCGACGGGAGAGACTTCCATCCATGGCTGCCTCCTTATGGCACTCGCTCCCCCTTGCGATATGAACTACAGGCTCGCGGTGCGCGTCGACAGATCCTGGTCCATGAGCGGCAGGCGGCGGATGCGCTTCCCGGTCACGGCAAAGATCGCGTTGGCGACGGCGGGCGCGGCAGGAGCGGTGCCGGGCTCGCCGACGCCGCCCCACTTCTTGCCGCCCGTGAGCGCGAGATGCACCTCGATGCGCGGTGCCTGGGCCAGACGTACCATCTGGTAGCTGTCGAAATTACCCTGCTCGATCGCACCGTTCTTGACGGTGATCTTGCCGTAGAGCGCGGCCGTCAGACCGAAGATGGTGCCGCCTTCCAACTGCTCGGCCACGGTCAGGGGGTTGACCGCGTGACCGCAATCGATCGCATAGACCACGCGCTCGACGTTGAGCTTGCCTTGCGGCGTGAGGTCGATCTCGGCGACGCAACCAACGACGCTGCCGAAACATTCGGTGATGCCGATGCCGCGGCCCTTGCCTGGCGCCATTGGCGTTCCCCAATTGCTTTTCTCGGCGAGCGTGTCCAGCACCTTCATCCAGTCCGGCCGGTGGCCGAGCATCGCGCGACGAAATGCGACCGGGTCTTTGCCGGCGGCATGCGCCATTTCGTCGATGAAGCTTTCGAGGAAAAACGCGTTTTGCGATGCGCCCACCGAGCGCCAGAAGCTCACCGGGATGTGCGTGTCCTTGAGGTGCACTTCGATGCGCTGATTGGCAATGTCGTAGGGGTTGGTGGCGAGCGCGTCTATTGCCATCGGCTCAACGCCATTCTTGACCAACTTGCCCAGGCCCATGCCGCGGAACAACGAGCCGACAGCGGTGCGTGCAAACAGGCCCACCGGCTTGCCGCCGGCGTCGAGACCAGCCTGCAGTTTGATCACCGCCATGGGGCGGTAGCGGTCGTGGCGCATATCCTCCTCGCGCGACCACACCACTTTCACCGGTTTACCCACCGCTCTCGAGACGAACGCGGCTTGCAGGCCTTCGTCAATGCCGCTGCGTCTGCCAAAGCCACCGCCGAGGAAGGCGTTGTGGATGTGCACCTGCTCGGGCTTCACTCTGAGGATGCCCGCCAGTGCCTTCAATGTGTTGTTGGCCATCTGGGTGCCGACCCAGACATCGATCCGGTCGGCCTGCCAATAGGCTGTCGCGTTGAGCGGCTCCATCGTGGCGTGCGCGAGATATGGCACTTCATAGACCGCGTCGAGCCTCGTGGCGGCGGCAGCGATCGCTTGGCTGGTATCGCCATTGTTGCGCGCGACCGCGCCTGGCGTCTCGACCGCGGCGTGATAGGCCTGGCTGAACTGAGCACTATTGGTCGCTGAGAGCGCGCCCGTGCTCCATTCCGGTTGCAGCTTGGCGAGCGCCTGTTTGGCGCGCCAGTAGCGGTCAGCGACCACCGCGACCGCGTCGGGCAGCTTCACCACCTTGACAACGCCGCGCATGCCCTGCACCGGGCCTTCATCAACCGAGGCAAGTTTGCCAGTCGGCACCGGGCAGGCCTCGATTGCAGCATAGAGCATGCCCGGCACCTTGATATCGATGCCGTAAATTGCGGAGCCGTTCACCTTGAGGGGCACGTCGACGCGCTTTGTCGGCTGGCCGATCAGCGTGTACTGCGCCGGCTCCTTGATGGGCGGGTCCCGGTTGAGCTTGAGTTTCGCGGCATCGCCCACTAGCTCGCCGAAGCGCAGGCGCTTGCCCGAGAGTTTGTGGCTGACGACGCTGTTGGCCGCTGTGCATTCGCCCGCCGGCACCTGCCAGCGCGCTGCCGCGGCGTGCACCAACCGCTCGCGCGCACTCGCCCCGATCTGCTGCATCAAGGCGTGCGATTGCCGCACTGTCTGGCTGCCCACCGAGGCCTGATTGCCGTAGACGTCGTGCTCGCGGACGCTGCGATTGGCCGAGGCGTATTCGGTCCTGACCTTCGACCAGTCGCATTGGAGTTCCTCGGCGACGCACATAACCAGCGCCGTCATGCTGCCCTGGCCCATTTCCGAGCGCTGGTAGCGGATCAGCACCGCATCGTCAGGATCGATGGCAATCCAGGCGTCGAGTTCGTTGGGCGCTGTGCCGTCATCGTCCCACGGCGTCGCCGAAACGGTTGCGGCGCCGGCGAGGCGCGGCAAGGCGCTGATGCCGACAGCGAGGCCACCGCTGGCGGTCACGCCGGTGACGAGGAATTTGCGCCGCGTCAGGGAACCAATACTGCCGTCCATGATGTGGTCCTCCCTTACGCCTTCATCAGCGCAGCGGCGCGATGGATGCCACGGCGCAGCCGTTCATAGGTGCCGCAGCGGCAGATATTGGTAATGTTGGCGTCGATCTCGTCGTCGGTCGGGCTGGGGTTGTTCTTGAGGAACGCGGCGACGGCCATGATCTGGCCCGACTGGCAATAGCCGCATTGCGGGACGTCCTCCTCAATCCACGCCTTCTGCACCGGATGAGTCGTGTCTGCTGACAAGCCCTCGATGGTTACGACATGGGCGCCGTCCAGGGCGCCGATCGGCGCCGAGCAGGAGCGCATGGCGCGACCATCGATCTCGACCGTGCAAGCCCCGCATTGGGCGACGCCGCAGCCGAATTTGGTGCCGGTGAGGCCGATCTCGTCGCGCAAAACCCAGAGCAATGGCGTCTCTGGCTCAAGGTCGAATTGATAGGACTTGCCGTTGACGGTCAGGGAGATCATAGCGGTGCTCCGAAAAGGCCCGGTTGCCAAGCTCGCTTGACGTTAGCACAAGCGCCTGGTGGATGACAGTTGCAGCGGATGGCGGTCTGGAATGCAGCAGGGCGGCATTTCCGTCCTGCGAAATTGCCGCTAGCGCCTCGCTTTTTCCCTTGGCTTAATACTGCCAACAACTGACCTTGGAGGAAGCCCCCGTGCTATCTCGCGAGAACAACGAATTGCTGTGCCGCGTCGGACCCGGAACGCCGATGGGCGCGCTGATGCGCGAATATTGGATTCCGGCGCTGCCGTCGAACGAGTTCCCGGGCCCGGACAGCCCGCCGAAACGGATGCGGCTTCTCGGTGAGAACATCGTCATGTACCGCGACAGCAAGGGCCGCATGGGTGCCATCGCCGAGGCCTGCCCGCACCGCGGCGCCAGCCTTTATTTCGCGCGCAATGAGGATTGCGGCATCCGCTGCGCCTATCACGGCTGGAAATTCGATCTCGAGGGCAATTGTGTTGACGCCCCGACCGAGCCCATGGAACGCCGCATCCGCTTCCAGAATTCGATCAAGGCCCGTGCCTTTCCCTGCCGCGACGTCAACAAGATGGTGTGGATCTATATGGGCCCGCGCAAGGATCCGCCGCCATTTCCGGCGTTCGAGATCAACACGCTGCCTTACGACCATGTCGGCGAGCCGTCGATCATGATGGAAGAAGCCAACTGGCTGCAGAATATGGAGGGCGATCTCGACTCGGCCCACCTCAACTTCCTGCACAGCCGGCTGAAGGAGGATAGTCCGCAGCCGAAATACGGCATTCGCGGCTTTTGGTCGCCTGATCCCGATCCGCCCGTCCTCGATGTGCAACCGACAGAATACGGCGCCTATTACACGGCAAAGCGCCGCTACCGGAACAACGACGACTGGCATCGCATCAACCAGTTCATCTTCCCGTTCCACACCATGATCACTACCGGGGACGGCACCATCAATCTGCGCTCGTTCGTGCCGCTCGACGATCACTACGCCATGCTGATTTCGCACCGCGCTCACCCGCTGCGCAAGATCACGCCGGCGGAGAATCGGGTTCTCGGCTTTGACGAGCTCGGCGGCTTTGTTCCGCGCACCGAGGACCCGCGGAGCTATTTCCTCACCACGGCCAACAAGCGCAACGATTACTTGCGCGACCTGCAGGAGGAAAAGAAGACCATGTTCAACGGCATTCCCTTCATTGGGAATCTGCAGGACCGTGCCATGACCGAGCTGATGTGCAGCGACGATGGTGAGCCGGTATACGACCGCACCAAGGAGCATCTCGGCTCCTCGGACGGGCAGGTGGCGCTGGTCCGGCGCCAATTGCTCGAAGCGGTGGTCGCGCTTCGCGACGAGAAAAAGGTCCCGGCCAACGTCGACAATGTCAAGCTCGACCGGGTACGCTCGGCCTCGCATATCTTTCCGATCGACGCCGATTGGCGCGCTCTGAGCAAGGGTTCGCGCGACGCCGATTCGGGGGCGCCGGTCGGCGCCGAGGTGCCGTTGATCATTCAATAGCGAACCCCCAATCGCAAACCCTCCCGCCGTGGCGGGAGGGTTTTTGCGTGCCGGATCACAACCAACTCGGCGGAATTGCTGGCCAAATCGGCGGACATGCACGTCGCGCAAGAGACTGCCGGGTCGCGCCACACGATAAGTTGATCACGCCCCCGCGCGACACAAAGGCAAAATTCACTGCGGGCTTGCTTCGGGAATGGTTGGCCGCTGGGAAAATTGCGCAGCGGCCGAAGGGATCTACAAAGTGCAAATCGGCGTCGCAACCCTAGGGCGCATCAGCACGCGCTAGGATGGAGAAGTTCAGCAGCCTGCCGCGCTCGCCGCCCTTCTCCGCGATCTTGGGGAAGGAAAGGGGCAGTTGCCACGTTTTAGAGTTGGCAACGGCGGAAAATCGCGGGCCACTGCCGTCCTCAGGCATCGAGTTTGCATGGCAAGCTCGTTCTTGGTCGGACGGATCACGTTTTTCGGTCGATTGGGGATGCCGGCCGAGTGTTTCGCGTAATGCGGTTGTGGACGGCCATGCCAATGAATCGGCGACACGTGACGTGGGGAAGAGTGACATTGTGTAAGACCGCTCTGCGCCGCATGGCCGTCGCTCTGGTGATGGCACTCATGCCCGTGGCCGCCCTCGCCGGCACCGATGTCACCACCTATCATGGCGATGCCATGCGGACGGGCTGGAACAGCACCGAGAACTCAACTCACGCCCCAGCAAGTGGCCAGCAAGTCATTCGGCCTGTTGCGCTCGATCGATCTCGATGATCAGGTCGACGCGCAGCCGCTGGTGGTCAGTGACCAGCCCATCGACGGGCGTTCCAGTATCTCGGATGTGGTCTATGTCGTCACCGAGGCGAACAGTGTCTACGCCTTCGATTCGTCATCAGGGGAGCAGCTGCTGCACGTCAATCTCGGACTGCCTGTGCCGCGCTCGTTACTGCCGGGTGGCTGCCTGAATAACGGCCAGACCATCGGCATCGCGTCGACGCCGGTCATCGATCTCGCGCACGAGACTATGTACGTGGTCGCCTATACCCTCGAGGACGGGACGCCAACCTACCGCGTCCATGCGCTGAGCCTGCGCAACCTCCAGGATCGCACCCCTTCGCGGGTGATCAATAGTGTCGTCAACGCCTCGCAAAGTGATCCGGTGCGCTTTGACGCGCGCGTCAATCGGCAACGTGCCGGGCTGGCGTCTGGCGAACGGGAACGTCTATGCCGCCTTCGCCAGCTTCTGCGACTTGAAGACCAGCGCTTCGCGCGGGTGGGTGATGGGTTGGCAGGAAGACACGTTGAGACCGCTGCCCTCGCATCCCTTTGTCGATCGCAAGGCCGCAGGCGACCGGGCCTGGTTCTTGTCCTCGATCTGGATGTCGGGTTCCGCTCCGGCAGCGGATGCGACCGGGCGGCTCTATATGGTAACCGGCAACAAGATCGAGGTACCTAATGGCGCGCCGCCCGGCGAGCGCGAGATGAGCGAAAGCGTTGCCGCCGTTTCCGGCGATCTGCGGTTGGTGTCGGAATATTTTACGCCGCAGAACCGCGACGAGCTCGATGCCGGTGATCTCGACTTTGGCGCTGGCGGGATCATGCTGCTGCCGGACCAGGACGGGCCCGTGCCACATCTCGCCACGGCCGCTGGTAAAGACGGTATCCTCTATCTCCTCGATCGCGACCATCTGGGTGGCTTTGCCGTCACCGGTCCAGACAAGGTGGCCGGCAAGTACCCAATCGGCGGTTGCTTTTGCGTGCAATCCTATTTTGTCGGCCGAGATGGCACGCCGCGGGTCGTCACCAGCGGCGGCGTCAATATTATGGTGTGGAAGGTTGTAGCTTCGCCGAGTCGACCGTACGGCTCGAACGCGAGATCACCTCTCATCCGCTCAATAGCGGCCAGTTTCCCGGCTTTATGACGATGGTTTCGTCGAACGGCACGGACAACGCGGTCATTTGGGCAGTGAGCCATCCGCCCAACGACGGGCCGCGCACCATCAGCCTTCACGCCTACGATGCTGCCAACGCCACGCGTCTCTTCTCGGAGCCCGCCGGCACTTGGCCCAATTTCGACGGCACGGCTAATGTCATGCCGGTGGTCGCGAACGGTAAGGTCTATGTCGCGGCGTATCGCTCGCTCAGCATTTTCGGCTTGCACGTTCCGACGAAGAACCTGGTCTCGCTGTCGCCGAACGGACCCCCTGCAGTTGCGCTGCCGTCCGCTTTCGCGCCAAAGGACGAGCAGGTCGCGCGTGCCACGAAGTAACGATTTTGGCAGGGTTGTGCGCCGGGCCTAGGGCCTAACGCATTGCCTCCTGGAGGTACCGGCCCCTATAGTGGCTCCCGGAAACAAGAGCAAAGAGGCGTCGTTCCAGTTATTGCGACTGGACCGGCTAGAGGGAGCAAAGAATGAAGCACCGTTCGATCGTTCTGTCGGCTTGCGCCGTTGCTTCGGTGTTGGCCGTCGCAGCACTATCGACCGCCGATGCCGAGACCGTGGTCAAGGTTGGCGTCATCAACACCTATTCCGGCCCCAACGTCGCCCAGGGCGACATGATGGAGCGCGGCCTGCAAGCCTACTACCAAAGACATCAGCAGGATCTTCCGCCGGGCGTCACGATCGAGCTGATTAGACGCGACGATACCGGACCAAAACCCGACGTGGCAAAGCGCTTGGCATCCGAACTGATCGTCCGCGAACACGTTCAATTGCTGATCGGTACCGTCTGGTCGCCGAATGCCATGGCCGTGGCGCCGGTGGCGACTCAGGCGAAGGTACCGTTCGTTGATACCAACGCCGCGGCAATTCCGGTGACGCGCCACCCTTATGCGATCCGCACCTCCTTCACGCTCACGCAGCAAGCCTATCCGTTGGCGAAATGGGCGGCCAAGCATGGCTATAAGACTGCTTACACGGCGGTCAGCGACTACGCGCCCGGTCAGGAGGGTCGTGACGCCTTCATCAAGGGCTTCACCGAAGCAGGTGGGAAGATCGTTGGTCAGGTGACTTTTCCACCGCCGCCGAACGTCGTTGATTTCGCGCCGTTCCTGTTGCGCATCAAGGACACGCATCCCGATGTGGTCTATACCTTCGTACCCGCCGGTCCGACCGCGACACAACTCTTGAAGGCCTCTGCCGATGTCGGTTTTCCGGCTGCCAAAATCCCCTTTGTTTCGACCGAGGATCTGGTTCCGGACGAGGAACTGCGCAATATGGGCGACCTTGCGCTCGGCCTGGTGACCTCGGGCGTCTATTCATCGTTTTCGCCACGGCCCGCCAACAAGGCGTTCGTTGCCGCCTACCAAAAAATCTATACGGACGGCAAGCGACCGGACTTCGAAACCGCCGATGCCTGGGATGGCATGTCGGCGATCTTCGACCTGGTGAAGGCCACGAAGGGCCGCTTCACGGGCGAGGAAGGGATCGCTTTTCTCAGCAAGTGGCAGACGGCAGACAGCCCCAAGGGCCCGGTGAGGATCGACCCGAAAACGCGCCAGATCGTGCAGAATATCTATATGCGTCGCGTTGAAAAGCAGGACGG
Organism: uncultured Alphaproteobacteria bacterium; assembly: GCA_963804725.1. Classification (GTDB taxonomy): domain Bacteria; phylum Pseudomonadota; class Alphaproteobacteria; order ATCC43930; family CGMCC-115725; genus JAATGI01. The sequence continues at coordinate 2,567,697 of CAWDRN010000001.1, forward strand.
CGAGTATGTCACCGTTGAGTTCGAGACGCTTCCGATGGTGGACTATCTCGGCAATCCAACGGGGCAGTAGCCGCCGGCCGACCACGCTATTTCGATTGGGTGGGGGGCAGGGAACTCGGAAGCCTTGCCTGCGATCGCGCGCAATGTGCCCTTTGCCAGCAAAGCTCAAACATTGAGGCGATCGGGCGGTGCCAGCACCGGATCGGCGCCGTGTGGCATTTGACCTGCTGCCGGAGGCTTGGGAAGAGAGCGTCGCTAGGACATTCTGGGCGGCCTTCCGCACCGAGGAGCCACGCACCGGGGGGATCGCCACTTCCGCCGGCTCAGGCCGGCTTCGGCGAACGGGCGCGAACGCTAATGATATGGAGCGGACTCCGGTGAAATAAAGCATGCTGGGCTGCTCGACGATGGAGCGTCCCAATCATCCTGCACCTGAGTTGGAGAAGTGAGAATGGACGGAGCCGAAAGCCTGGTCCGCACCCTGGTCGCGAACGGTGTCGAGATTTGCTTTGCCAATCCCGGTACGTCGGAAATGCATTTCGTAGCGGCGCTCGATCGCGTCGCCGAGATGCGCTGCGTGCTGGCGCTATTCGAGGGCGTCGTCTCGGGTGCTGCGGACGGCTATGCCCGGATGGCGGAAAAGCCCGCGTGCACCTTGTTCCATCTTGGCCCCGGCTTCGGCAACGGCATCGCCAACATGCACAATGCGCGGCGGGCCAATGTGCCGATGGTCAACATCGTCGGCGAGCACGCGACCTACCACAAACGCTACGACCCGCCCCTCAATTCCAACATCGAAATGCTGGCCGGCCAATATTCGGCCTGGCTGCGCACCTCGGCGCGCGCCGCAGACGTCGCACGCGACGGTGCCGAGGCGGTCGTTGCCGCACGTCAAGCGCCGGGGCGTATCGCGACTCTGATCTTGCCGGCCGATACCGCGTGGAGCGATGGCGGGAAGGTTGTAGGACGCCTGCCCGTGACGCCACCACCGCCGCCCTCGGCCACGGCCATAGCGCAAGCGGCAAAAATGCTTCTGGGCGGCGCGCCGACCGCGATTGTGCTGAACGGCAACGGCATGTACGGGCGCGGGCTGATCGCCGCCGGTAGGGTCGCTGCCGCGACCGGTGCGTCGCTATTTTCGCCCTATTCGACGGCGCGCATTGAACGTGGCGCCGGCCTGCCGAGTGTCGAACGCGTACCTTACGTCGTCGAACAAGCGGTCGAGCGACTGAAGCCATTCCGCCACATGATTCTGATCGGCGCGCCGGCACCAGTGACCTTTTTCGCTTATCCGAACAAGAGCAGCGTACCGACGCCGCCGGATTGCGACTTCTATCCGCTGGCACGGCCGGGCGAGGATTACGTCAGCGCGCTCGAGGCGCTCGCCGACGCCGTCGGAGCATCGAACACGCCGCCGAACCGGCAGCCCGCCGAACGCCCGCCAGTACCGAGCGGCACGATCACGTTGACTGGCTTAGCACAGGCCGTGGCGGCGCTGCTTCCAGAGCACGCCATCATCGCCGATGAATTGGTCACCTCCGGCCGCGGCATGATGGCAGCGAGCCGCGGTGCGCCGCCCCATGACTGGCTTACCAATACCGGCGGCTCTATCGGCATCGGCATGCCACTAGCGGTCGGCGCGGCGATCGCCTCTCCCGACCGACCGGTCCTATGCCTCGAGGCCGATGGCAGCGGCATGTACACGCCGCAATCGCTGTGGACGATGGCGCGCGAGAAGCTGAACATCACAACCGTGATTTTTTCCAACCGCGCCTATGCAATTCTAAAGGGCGAGTATGCCAATGTCGGCGCCGGCAATATGGGACCGCGTGCTCTCGATATGCTGGAAATCGGCAGGCCCGACCTCGATTGGTTATCCCTGGCGAAAGGCATGGGCGTGCCAGGCAAGCGTGCAACTGATCTTGATCAGTTTGTGGCAGCGCTGCGGGCAGGCTTTTCCGAATCGGGACCAAAACTGATTGAGGTCGTATTGTGACGATGTCCTTCTCTCGGGATCCTGCTCCGACTCGGGGTGCAAAGCGCGTCGTGGAGGCGAAGGCCGTGCCGAATCAGCCTCAATCACCCTACCTGATGCCGAGCGAACCGGCTCTGGATGTTCGGCCCAAAACCTGTCGCCAGGCGGCTGCTGGTGGAGCCACCGCATGGTCAGAAGAATTTTCGACTTTGCAGTGGTGCTGTGATGGCAGGGTCATCCTGGTCCAGGACGTGCACCTTTTTCGAGGATGGTTGGCATGAAGGCAACGTGCCGATCAGGGGTGCGCGTACCCATGGCGCTTGCGCTGCAACTTCGGGTGTTTGACGGCGCGCGCGCTTTCGAGGTTGTAATGTCCGATCTCGATCTCCATTGCGCCCGTGTCAACCGCTTGGCCCAAAAAGATGATGCTGGCGCCGGTCGTTCCGGTCGATGAATTGATCGGTCTCGCCAAAGAGGGCGTGGGCAAGTCCGGTGCAAAACCACCAACTTTATCTGCGGCCGTTATACTGGGCGGAGGCGGCGGGATTTTCCACGGTTGTACCGGGAGGGGAGATGACACGCTGGTGCCTTTGCATCCATGAAGCGGCAATGGCAAAGCCGACCAACGGACTTTCAATAGCGCTGTCGCCGTATCGTCGACCGACGCCGGATTGGGCGCCGCTCGAAGCCAAGGCTGGATGCCTCTACCCCAACAATGCCCTGGCCATGCTCGAAGACCACCACCGATGATTTGCAATTGTGTTATGCTTGAACAGCAAGGCTTTGTCACTGAGCTCGCCATCGCCAATCTCTTCATGGCAAAGGATGGCGCAGTGTTCACGCCTGCGCCCAACGGCACCTGCTTCGACGGCATCACCCCTCAGCGCCTTTATCAAGCTGCTGCGCGACGACGTGGTCGATATCGTCGAGGGCGATGGCGCGCCAATCCTTCTGATGAGGATCGCGTTCTTGTCGGTGAGCGCCGTCACCGAGCCGACAATGTCGCCGCCAAGCTCATTTTCCAGCGAATCTCGCCGGGCGCTTTTCCAAAAAGGCGGTGACGCCCTCACGGAAATCCTGGCCGCCGGACGCCGCCTGCTGAAAATCGCGTTCCAGCGCCAGTTGGCTGTCGAGATCGTTCTCAAGCGAGGCATCGATCGCAGTCTTGGTGAGGCCAAGCGCAAAAGTGGGGCCTTGCGCGAGTTTTCTCGCCAGCGTCGTCGCTTCGGCCATCAGCATGTCATCCGGGACCGCCTTCCAAATGAGCCCCCAAGCCTCAGCTTGTGCGGCGCCAAGCGGTTCGGCCAGCAAGGTCAAGCCTTTGGCGCGGGCGATGCCGATAAGGCGCGGCAAGAAGAAGGTGCTGCCGGCATCAGGGATCAAAGCAATGCGAGTGAAGGCCTGAATAAAGGTCGCGGATTGTGCCGCGATCACGATGTCGCAAGCGAGGGCGAGGCTCATGCCGGCACCAGCCGCCGGGCCGTTCACGGCCGCGATCACGGGCTTTTTGAGGCCGCGCAGGCGATGCAAGCGCGGATGGTAGTACCGGTCGAGGGCGTCGTTGGTCCCGCCCTGTCGCCCAAGCCGTTCCGATAAATCCGCGCCCGAGCAAAAGCCGCGGCCAGCTCCGGTAATGACCAGGGCGCGAATTGCAGGATCGGTTTCGACCTTGCCGAGCGCGTCCGCAATATCGAGGTGCAGCTGGTCGTTCAAGGCATTGAGTTTGTCAGGACGGTTCAAGGTCAGCGTCGCAACCCCGTCTGCGGCGGTAAACAAAATCGTCTCCCACGCCATGGCGTCCTCCTATGCTCCGGTCAAACCGGCAAGGTTTTGTGTGAATGAAGAGTCATACGGTGAAGACTAGCGACTCACAACCGGCCCTCAGTCATGCGGAACTGCCCGCAAGGGCCGAAGCGTCGATAGGGGTAGGTGCGGGGCCGGTATTGAGCTGCGAAAGTAGCTTGCTCCGGAGCGCCGACGCCCTATGGAAATGCGGAGCTCGAAATCGGCAGTGTCGGTATTGCGAGCGTGCTGGGCTCCGCGCCGTCAGACATCCCGAGGGTTGCAGGCCAAGTTGAGCGAGGTTCAAGCCGAGCTTCACGACGCAGGCACGATCCCATCCTGGAGCGGGGCGGTTGGTTGCCATCGGTGGTCGATGGGCACACCCGATATTGCGGCGTGCCCATGAGCGGCCCCGCGCTGTTCCTCTTCCGGTTCCAAGTCGGACACCTCTGGCATCGCGCTTCGTCGCGAGGCAGCCAGAATGGCCGTGTCTGGTGGCCGCCTCCCGCACGCATTTGTCATCCCCATCGCTGCGCCGTCTTGGCGTCATCACCTAAGGCAGGAGCCGGATGAGGAGAGCCGCTCGTCCGGATCCCTGCAGGGGGCTGTGAGCAATCATGGTTCCTACAGCAACTCCGGGTCGGGTCAAGCATCTCGGCCTGGAACGCCCTATCAAAATCCTGGGTTCAACCGTTAAGGTGTCGCAATCACCGTTTGGGTCACCGTCTCACGCGTATGTGAGTTCGTGTCAGTAGTCTTTGGTTGGGGAGTATTCCACAACTTCATGTTTTTGGTCAGTTGCGGTTAGGGTAGGGCCGCACAGAGGAGGTAAGTGTTATGCAATTGGTCCCCAACAGGGGCGTTCGAGGTGAACGCCAGGACTGGGCCGCGCGCTATGATGCGGTACGCGCGCACACCGAAGCCCTGGCGGCGCCCTTGTCGGCTGAGGACCAAACGGTGCAATCGATGCCCGATGTCAGCCCGACCAAATGGCATCGCGCCCATGTCAGCTGGTTCTTCGAGAATTTTCTCCTGGTCCCGCATCTTCCCGGCTACCGCTTGTTCGATCCCGCCTTTGGTTACTTGTTCAACTCCTATTACGAGGCGGTCGGGCCGCGCCACCCGCGCCCGGCACGAGGTCTTTTGTCGCGCCCCGGCATTGAGGAGATCACCCGCTTTCGCGCTGACGTGGACGGCGCCATGCAGCGGCTCATTCTTACCGCTAGCGATGATTCATGGCACGCCTTGGCAGCACTTGTCGAGCTTGGACTTAACCATGAAGAGCAACATCAGGAGTTGCTGCTGATGGATATTTTGCATGTCCTTTCCTGCAACTCGCTCGATCCCGCCTACCGTACCCTGCCGTTCGAGAAAGAAAGCCCTGTGCCTTCCCTTGAATGGGTAGGTGTCGGCGGTGGCTTACGCGGGATCGGCCATGCCGACGACGACTTTGCTTTTGACAATGAAACCCCGCGTCACCGGGCGTGGCTTGAGCCTTACCTGCTCGCCTCGCGCCTCGTCACATGCGGTGAGTATCTCGCCTTTATCGGCGATGACGGCTATCGCCGGCCGGAATTGTGGATGTCCGAAGGCTGGGCGACTGTGAATGCACATAGTTGGAACGCACCGCTTTATTGGCGCAATGACGGACCGGGCTGGTCGATATTCACGCTGGAGGGCCGCAAATCGGTCGATGCGGCGGAGCCAGTTCGCCACGTCAGCTTCTACGAAGCAGATGCCTATGCCCGCTGGGCCGGCAAACGCCTCCCGACTGAAGCGGAATGGGAGGTTGCGGCGACTGAGCAGGCGCAATTCCTGTATCAGCTGATAGGTGAAGTGTGGCAATGGACCGCCAGCCCCTATATCGCCTATCCGGGATTTCGGCCGCTGGCTGGCGCGATCGGCGAATACAACGGCAAATTTATGAGCAATCAAATGGTGTTGCGTGGTGGTGCGTCGATCACACCAGCGGGACATTCCCGCCCGACCTATCGCAATTTCTTCCCCCCGAACGCACGCTGGTGCATGGGTGGCATCCGTCTGGCGGAGGACGCGTCATGAGGCCGAGCGGCACCGTCGCATTTCACGATTTTGCCCCGAAACTCGAAAGCTTCCGCGATGCGGTGCTGGATGGGCTGTCGCAGCCGCAAAAGCACATTCCATGCCGTTTTCTCTACGATGAGCGCGGCTCGGACTTGTTCGAGGCGATTTGCGAGACGCCCGAATATTATCCGACACGCACCGAGATGAGCATTCTGAAGAAGCACGCCCGCAAGATCGCCAAACTGATTGGGCCGGAGGCGACCCTGATCGAATATGGCAGCGGCGCCGGCCAAAAGGTGAAGTTGCTCTTGCGCGCGCTCGATCGCCCGCACGCCTATGCCGGCATCGACGTATCCCGCGAGATCCTGACGCGCGCCACCGACGATTTGTCGATGGCGGCACCCGCTCTCGATGTGGTCGCAATCTGCGCGGATTTCCTCACCCCGATCGCCTTGCCGCCTTCGTTGCGGCGCGGCGGCGGCCGGCGCGTGGCGTTCTTTCCCGGTTCCAGCATCGGCAATCTTACGCCCGACGAGGCCACGCGTTTTCTGGCGCAATGCCGGGCCATGGTTGGACCGCAAGGCGCCATGCTTATCGGTGTCGATCTCAAAAAGGATCCGGCTCGGCTCAATGCTGCCTATAACGATGCGGCGGGCATTACCGCTGCCTTTACACTCAACCTCCTGGAACGGATGAACCGCGAATTGGGGGCCGATTTCATTATTGACCGTTTTGCGCACCATGCGAACTACGAGCGAGCGATCGGCCGAGTGGCGATCCATATTCGCAGCCTGGTGGACCAGATCGCCACCGTTGCAGGCCGTCGCTTCCGCTTTGCCAAGGACGAGGGAATTCACACCGAGGATTCGTGGAAATACGCCGTCTCCGATTTCCAGATGCTGGCGCGCGACGCCGGCTATACGCCACTGGCCTGCTGGACCGATGCAGCCGATTTATTCAGCGTTCACTATCTCGCCGCATAACGGCGTCGCTTCACTATCTCACCGCATCATATGACCTAGCGACCCCCCGGCTCTGATCGCGATCAGGATTTAAGAGAAGATTTACCAAACCCTCCGATACTGCGCCCTGGGGTGACCGAACAGCGGGGGGATCCTCTTGGACCTGTCGTTTCCCATGCCCGCGAATGAGCCGGAGCGCCTGGCAGCACTGCGGCGCTATCGCATACTCTACGGGGAGCGGGAAGAACTCTTCGATCGCATCACGGAGATGGCGCGGTCGATGTTTAGGACGCAGCACGGCCTGGTCGCCTTTGTCGATGCCGAGCAGGTCTGGTACAAGTCCGGGGGCGATCGCGACCAACTGCCGCGGGGCGCCTCCTATTCGACCTACACGATTCTGAGCGACGACGCCCTTGTCATTCCCGATACGGAGCAGGACCGGGATCATCCTATCGATCGGGCCTTGGCAAAGACTCCGGCGCGGTTCTATGCCGGAACGCCCTTGGTCACGCGCGACGGCTTTCGCATCGGCGCACTGTGCGTGACGGATGACAAACCGCATGACGATCTGACCTGCGAGCAGCGCGACTGGCTGCGCATCTTAGCCAAGCTCGCCATGAACGAGATCGATCTGCGCCGAGAGCTTGCGGCACGCAATGAGGCGGAACGCGACCGCGAATTGATGAACCAGCTCATGTTGGCGATCGCCGAGGCGCCGGGGGCAACCGATGCCCTCAATATTTCGGTGCGCCTGATCTCGATTGCTATTGGCGCGGTTCATGGCGTGGTGTTTGAAGTGGTGGCGCATCGCCAGACCATTCACGTCATCGGCGCCTATGGTGCCACTCCGTCATGGCGCGCCGAAAGCGATCGGGTCAAGCATGCGACAATCGACGTGGCCAACAGCCTCACCGGTCTCGCGTTGCTCGAAAACCGGGCAATCGTCACCGATGTGCGGGAAGCGGTGAAGCGCTTTCCACAGCTCGGCGAGAAGGTCGCGCGCGGCTCACAGACCTCGATCACCATCCCCATAAGCCAGGGCGGTCGGCGCTTCGCGCTGCATTTCTTTTTTGAGAAGCGGCCGACAGATGCAGAACAGATGGCGCGGCGCATCGAGGAATTAGCGGAGAAGGTTCGGCCGGCGCTGGCGCGGAAATTGTCGGAGGAGCGGATCGCCTGGCTGCAATCGATGGTGATCAATGCCGATGATGGCGCCATTCTGATGATGCCTGACAATGTCGCGGAGCCGGACTCACCGCTGCGCGTCGCCTACGTGAATCCGGCGATGACGCGCATCACCGGTTTTTCGGCGGACGAGTTGACTGGCCAATTGCCGGCGGCTCTATGCGCCAATGGCGACGAGTTGGCGGCGCTTCAGCGGCTCAAGCGCGATGCGCCGCTGCGGCGGGAGCTGCTGTGGCGTCGCAAGGATGGCAGTCTGTTCTGGGTCGGTATCAATGCCGCGGCGGTCGACGCCACTGGGGAGGGCGGCAGACAGGTAGTCGCGATTCTGCGCGACATGACGCGCCGTCGCGACCTCGAGCAGGCGCTGCGCGAGCGTGAACAGACCTTCCATTTGATGTTCTCGCGGGCGCCGGTGCCGATGATGCTGCTTGATATCAAGACCCAGCGCTACGTCGAGATCAATGAAGCGGCGATTTCCGCATTCGGGTACAGTCGTGAGCAATTCCTGGCGATGTCGGCCGAAGCGATCCGTTCACCGGACGAACTTGCACGCTTTAAGGCGGTCATGCGTACGCCGGTTCCGGAATCGGGCCGCCGCGGCCGGTGGCGGTATGTCAAAGCGGACGGCAGCGAAGTTGTCGTTGATGTTAGCGTACATCCCTTCCGTTTTCAGGGGCGCGCAATGGCGATCTGCGTCACTGTCGACGTCACCGAACAGAAACGAATTGAGGAGCAAATCAGTCGCGCGCGCGACGCTGCCGAGGCGATCAGCCGCGCCAAATCCGATCTCCTTGCCAATATGAGCCATGAGCTGCGTACTCCTTTGAATGCGATCATTGGCTTTTCGCAAATTATGCGCGACCAACTTTTCGGCCCGTTGGGCTCGCCGCGCTATTCCGCCTATGTCGGCGATATTCTCGAAAGCGCCCATCACCTCTTGGCAATCATCAACGACATTCTCGATCTCGCTAAGATCGAAGCCAATTCCCTGCAGCTGAAGGAACGTGAGATCGATCCACAGGACGTGGTGGAGTCGGCGCTACGACTGGTGCGGCCGCGCGCCGAGGAAGTCGGAATACAGCTCGAATTCATTCATAACGCGCCGGGCATTGTGCTGTTCGCCGACGAAACGGCGCTGAAGCGCGCCTTGCTCAATCTGCTCGCCAATGCCATCAAATTCTCTGAGAGTGCCACCTGCGTGACAGTCGAATGCCACCGCAATACTGATGGCGGCATTTCGCTGGCGGTGATCGACCGCGGCATCGGCATGGCCCCCGAGGAAATTCCGATCGCGCTCACGCCGTTCCAGCAGGTCGACATCGGTTTACGCCGGAAATATGAAGGTACCGGTCTCGGTTTGCCGATTGCAAAACAACTGATTGCTCTTCATGGCGGCACGCTTGCCATCGAAAGCGCGCCCGGCATCGGCACCACCGTAACAATCACACTACCCCCGGCTCGTGTTATTGGCTCGGAGCAACATCAGGCGAGCCGTCTACACGCAGTGAAAGCCGACAACATCGCGGCAATCGCCACAACGCACAAGTTGGCGGCGCTCTAAGCGCAACAAAACGCCCGCGGTCTAACTGACCCCGCGCCTCGCGCGCTTACGACCAACGACAGAGTAGAATTAGAGGCCGGACTTGAGCTTGGCACCGGCTTTGAAACGAACGCCTTTGCTGGCTTTGATCTTGATGGCTTCGCCAGTACGGGGATTGCGTCCCATGCGGGCGGCGCGTTTGCTGACATGAAAAGAGCCGAAGCCGGGAATGCCGAATTTCTGGCTCTTCTTGAGCTCTTTGCCGATCGTTGTGACGACGGCATCGACCGCGTTGGCGGCATCAGCCGTTGTCAAACCGTTTTTCCTCAGCGCATCCACGAGAATTTGTTTGCTCACGAGGCTTTTCCTTTTCGTCCCTTGGCGGCGCGTCCCGCAGGACGCCACCCCTCTACGCCCAGACTCTGCGTTCCAGGATCGACCCCGACCACTGGGAAAGGCAGCAACAAAGCCTGTCACTCTCACCCTTGCCAATCAATAGATTCCTCGCATTTTCGCGTCTTTTTCGATGACTAGGGACGGCGAATTCGCATTGATTTCCACCGGTTTCACGACCGTCTTTGTGGATAACTTGGCCGCATCGCGTCGACGTTCCTCCTGTCACGTGTTCAGTTCCCGCGATTCGCCGTTGCCGGCAAGAGATGGGTCACCGCAACCATCGGTGTGCTGCCAAGCGTCAACCACACAAAGTCGCGCCAGCGAAGTGCCAAATCGCTGTAATGAGGCGAAAGCGGGTTTGAGGACTGGCCTGGCGCGATGAGGAAACGCGCCGTCGCGGGGGTCGCCAGATCGACGATCATCCGCAGGCCCGGTCCATGCCGGTTGGCGAACGGCGTCTCACTGTCATACTCCATGTCGCCTCGATTAACGGTGTCGGAGCCGCCGTCGGTCGGTATGTCCAGGTTAAACCAGCTCTGCATCCCCGGCACATTGGACCAGAATTGATTGGGGAAGGGCGCGACGTGGGCGCGCCCCCAATTCCAGCCGGCTATATCGTCCCCGTAACGCTCGGCCAATTGAGCGAGCGCGTTGTGCAGCGCTGTCGCGAGCAGCGTTGCACAATCACCCGCCGTGCCGTTTTCGGGGTGGCACCAGTCGCGATGCTCAGTGAGGATACCGCGCACCACCAAAGGTCGGGGCGCCCAATAATCGGGAAACACGTCGCCAAGCCTGTTGGCGAGTCCTCAACTTCAACAGGCCTTCCCAAAAGAAGACGCCCCCCGCCATCAGGCGGAGGAAGAGAATCGATCGGGGACCATTTGTGGGGGGATGGACTAAGTAGGCAAAAAGCTTATTCATTGGTTGCTCCTTTGTTTGCAAAGACCAGCAGTGCCGGTCATTGCATAGAACTGGAGCAGCGGGGAAATATTCCACGGACCCCGAATATATTTTTAGAAGTCTCGTCGTGGCGGAGTGTGCCGCCTTCTATGGAGGCGCAACGAGCTGATGGGCGATGGCGAACAGCGCCAGCTCCAGGCGCGTGGAGACGCCGGTCTTGTCGAAGATGTTCGAGAGGTGGCGCTTGACGGTCTCTTCGCTGAGGGTGAACTGCTTGGCGATGTCGCGGTTGCTGCAGCCCTCAACAATGCAGCCCACCACTTCGAACTCGCGCGGGGTGAGGCCGTAGGTCTTGCGCTGCGGCACCTGTGCCTGCTGCATTAGATCATGCAGCGCGGAGACCAGGTTGACGACGCGCTTGCCGCCGATCCAGTAGTCGCCGGCGTAGACGGTGCGGATGGCGGTTTGCAGATGGCCCGCGAGTGCGTCTTTGAGCACGATTCCGCGCGCGCCTATGTGCAGGGCCTCAATGATCTGCTGGGTGGTAATGGTTGAGGTCAGCAGAAGAATCTTGACGGTAGGCGTGCCGTCCATGATGGCGCGCATGGCTTCCAGGCCCGGCAGACGCGGCATCTGCACATCGAGCAGCAGAATATCCGGCTCCAGCTCAAGAGTATTGGTGATGGCCTCATCGCCGTCGCTGGCCTCGCCAACCACCTCAAAGCCGTCTTTTTCGGTGAGCATGTTGCGCACGCCGATTCGAACGACCGGATGATCGTCCGCCAGTACGATTCTAATTGGATCTTGCACTTGAGCGGCTAGCCTCCACATGCCGGGCCGAACCCCCCGGCGACGTGGAAGAAAAGTCGGCAAGGGCTTTGGATCAGGCGTTCCCTAAGCAGGGAACTCTTGCACAAGCATACTCTCCAGGTTGCGGGCGGCGATGCGCAAATCCCCCAGCAGGGCGGCGCTGTTATCCAATTGGTTACGGTTCGCCGATTCCAGACCGCCGGACTGCAGCAGGGCGCCGATGCGGGCGGCTTGTTGGGCGCCGGCCATGCCGCAGCCGCCTTTGATGGAGTGACCGATGCGTCGGATTTCAGCGTCGTCGCCTTTGGCGATGGCAGCCTCAAGCATGGCCAGGCGCTTGTTGAGATCGGCAACAACGGCCTGGTAGATCTGCTTGACGGCAGCTTCGGGCATCATCTCGCGAAGCTGGGCCAGGGTTTTAGGATTCACAACCGGGGCGGAGGGGTCCAGTGCAGGCTTTTCCAGGGTCGATGACGACTCCGAGGCCGGAGAAGCGGCGGTCTGCGGCTCCTGGCTTCCGAGCAGCTTCTGGAGGGCGTCCGCGGCAAATGGCTTCAGCAGGAATCCGTCTGCGGCGGCGAACACCTCGTCCGGCGCGTTGCTGGCGCTGATGGCTATGATGCGTGCCGGGCAGCGGACGCGGAGTTGCTCGATGAGCCCGGTTCCGCTTAGGCCGGGCATCTGGGCATCCAGCAGGACGACGGTGGGGACGCAGCTTCCCCCGTCGAGCAGTTCCAGCGATTCCTCTCCGCTTGCCGCGGTGTGCACGGAATAGCCGGTCATGGTGAGAACCGTGGCCATTACCTCCCGGCTCACCATGTCATCGTCAATGAGCAGCAGTGTGGGGAGTTCTGGCGGTGGTGCAAAGTCGTGCATTTATCTAGTTTGCACCCGGCAACGCGGGAAAGTTCTGAAATTTTCATGCAGGAGCCTGCATGTGCATCAGTTGCCGATGACCAGCACCTGAAAGCTGCCGTTTACAGAAGCTGTCCGCAGGGTGCCGATGCCGCCGGACTGGGCGAGGTTCGCTCCAAGCAGATCGGTGACCAGGTAGACATCGCCGGTAGAGGCGTTTACGGCCAGGGTTCGGGCTCGCTGGCGGGTGGGCAAGACCTGAACGACCGCATAGGAGTCGGCCACGTCCTGGCGAATCACGGTGAGGCTTCCGTTGGCGCCTCCGTTCGCGGAATAGATGAGGCCGTGGCTGGAGTCGAAGCCGATGGCGTCGGTTCCGGGGCCGATGGGCAGAGAGGTGAGCGCTCCGCCTGTGTCGGCGTTCAGCACGGCCATTTTCATATTGTTGCAGGCGACAAATATGCGCGAGTGTGGGCCATCTACGGCGAGGGCGCTGGGTTCGGGGCAATCGGGTCCAAGAGCGAATAGGCGCAGGGAATTCTCGGAAGATTGAGCCGGGCGCGACTCGTGGCTCCAGTCCAGAACTGCGTTTGCGGAGGGCCTGTTGCGCAACATCGTGCCGAGAGACTGCGCATCGAGGCGGGCAACCTGATTGCGGTTGACGATATTCACAAACACCTGGCCATGGCCGTCGGCTTGCGCGAATCCAAGCCGTCCGGGCATGAGGATTTGGGCAAGCGGCTGGCGGGTTTGCACATCGATGACGGTGATGGAAGTCTTGATCTCCGGGGATGGGGCGGGCTGCTGATTCCTGACAGTTGCGGCGGTGCTATTGGCAGGCCGGTTAGCTTGATTGCCGGAGGGACTTGCGCCGGCGGGCTCGGGCGGAAGTGGGTTGGTGCAAATGGCAAAGAGCAGGCGGCTTTGAGGTTCATAGACGAGTGCGCGCGGGTTGGGACCAGTGGGAATGGTTGCCACCACCTGGAACGAGCGGCGGTCAAATACCCTCACCTGGTCGGCCGGGCCATCGCTGATGTAGCCGAATTCGCCGCTGTCGTCGAGGGCAATGGCGTGGGCCAGGCGGAGGGCGCCGACTGTGCCTGCGACGGTTCCGGTCGCCACATCGACCACTTGAACCTGGGCGCCATGCGCGATGAAAAGCTGTTGGGCAGCCGGGTCCATGGTCAGGTAGTCCCAGTTGCCCGCGCCGCCGATGAACCAGGTCTTCTTGATGAAGAAGGGGTGGCTCGGCAGTTCGGTGGCTCCAGGGATCTGCTGAGCGGCCGACATGGCAGATGCCAGCAGGCACAGGCCGAAGAATCTCTTCATCGGGATGGCTCCTATTCACTAGATGCGGAAACAGGACGCGGCGACCAGGATAGCCGCTCCTGTCCGCAATCACTTTTCGCTCCCCCTAAGCAATCCCCGCGCCCTCTGCGCCACTTCAACTGTTACTCCCGTTGCTGGGCATTCCAGTGGGCGAGGCGGTTTCACTTGTGCCTTTGGCAATCAGGCTCATCTCTTCTTCAAGCAATTGGGCCACGCGCCATGTCCGTTCCCGCAATTGTGATGCAACGGTCTGAAGATAGCCGCTGTCATACCATTCGCAAGGAATCACTCTTGCCATCCGGAGCAGCATCTCGTCGTTCATGGCGACTGCTTTTTGCAACCACAAGCTGAAAGCCCGATTGAAATCAAGGCCCGCATAAACCCGGCGGTCATGGTAGAGTGCCGCGCCCCGGCTCTGTTGCTCGCGCCCCCAGTAGCCGCCAAACATTTGGCTATTGCCGGTAAATACCGCGGTCACCTTGGCGCTGTCTTGGGAAACAACAAAGATTGCCTTCCGCTGTCCGACCTGATTTGCCCAAAGGTCGAGGAGCAGCATCCCTGCAAATTCGTTGCGATTGTCAATCCTGCTGAGCCAATTTTCAGGCAACTCCTTGGACACCGCTTTCGGATGGTCTTGCACCATGGCTCGCGAGCCAAAATACAATCCCGGTCCCGGTCGATCGATTGAGGACTCCGATCCAGTCCCGTGCAACAGAAAGTATCTTTCCATGTCAGAATCGGCGAACTCGATGGGACACCAGTCGGGAACCGACAGTCCGAGATATTTTGCCAATTCATAACCCAATGCTTTATTGGCCTGGACATTGGGGCCCCTGAAGGCATCCATCATCTTGACCACGTAGAAATTCCCATCCGATGCCCGCACCAGCACCTTGTGAGATTCTCCAGTCAGTTTTTTGAGAACCGGCCCAGCCCTGAGAACGGGCGAAGAGAGTTCAGGGGAAACTTCATCATTCTCATGTCGATCACAAGTCATCATTTTCCTCTCCAAAATTGCGCAAGGCCGCGCCAGCCCATGGCCAACGCATTGGCATTTAGCGCACTGAATTGCAGGGATCTTTAAGGCGATTCAACGGGGAAACAAATCGGCACGACGCGGCGATTCCAAATTGCTCCGTGATTAATACCCATCTCTGCTTCGCTTCAAATGGTGGCAGAGAATATCTCCGCGGGGTAGGTGTTTTTACTGTAATTTCACCGTTAAGTCGCACAATCTGCTTAGTTTGTTACAGACAGTGACCGTCCATTATTGTGTCAAGCGGCAAACCCGGCGTGTGGAATGAGCCGCTTACACCAAAAGTATGGGCCAGCGCAACCAAAGGCTGTGAGATGCTGTATGCGAAGGTGCGAATTATGAAGGGGGAGAATTCGCCGACAAATCCTCTTGAAAGCGATCCGAGGTGGCAACTCGTTCAGCGGATCGCTGCCAGTTCCGGCTTCATAAAGTCGCCTCGACTCTCAACCTTTCTCCTTTATGTCAGCAAGCAAACACTAAGCGGGGAAAGTGCTTGCCTCAACGAGCGAAGTATTGGAGAGGTGGTTTTCGAGCGTTCGCCCGACTACGACCCGCGCGACGACAACATCGTCCGTTCCCATGCCAGCCGTCTCCGCCTCCGGCTTCTGGATTATTTCGAAGGCGAAGGCGTATCTGAGGATCTGAGGGTGAACATCCCGCGGGGAAGCTATGTTCCAATCTTCGAACAGTTGGTTTCTGAGCCAGAAGTTACCGCCCTCGCGGAACCATCTCCGGAATCTGCCGATCCAAACATCGATGCAGAAGCAGAAAACCGGCGCCGCCAGCCTTCGCTCGGGAGCTCCGATGATTCCTGGTTGTTTGTCTTGTCCTATCTGGCGGCGGCGATTGCGGCAGCTTCGACATTTGTTTATCTTCGTTTTCCCGCGACGCTGCAACAAACGGCATCCCACAAGCTGTGGTCTCAAATATTTCGCCGCGATCAGGAAACAATCATTGTTCCGGCTGATAGCAGCCTGGTGATCGCGAGGCTGATGATAGGACACCCGATAGGCCTGCCAGAATATGCGGGAGGACAATACAGATTGTCGACTATTGCGACAAGCCCTGCGACTTGCTTTGGTGCATACCGTCGAGGAATTCCGTTATACATCCATGAGCGACCTGGAATTCGCTGTCAAAGTCACCCACATTCCTGAAGCGATTCCCGACCGAACAGAAATCCGTTATGCACGCGATCTTGAGCTCAAGGACTTCAAAGAATCGAATCTCATTCTCGCCGGATTCGCAGGAAGCTGACCCCTGGCTGAGTGCGATCAGCGGCCAGATGAATTTCGTGGTCCATGACGACCCCGGCGCAGGGTACGCTGCGCGTGGAAAACCGGCAGCCCAAGGCAGGCGAAAAAAGCGAATATCCCTTCGACCCGCACGATCCGCAGCACCGAGGTCTGGCAACCATCGCATTCCTTCCCAATTTAAGCGGCAACGGAAACCTGCTGATTGTCCAGGGTTTACACTTGCCGGTACGCAAGCCGCGGCGGAATTCGTCACCAATGCACAGGAATTCGATGAGTTCTTTTCTTCTTATTCCGGCAATGCTTCCAAGCTGCCCCATTTTGAAATTCTGCTGAGCACCTTGGAAATCAATGGAATGGCATCTCGCCCTATTCCATTGGCATGGCATATATATCCGTAGCCTGTCGCGTGGGCCATCGACCGCCCCTGCAACATCCGGGTGAAACCAGATATGTGGCTGGTTTTGGATCGCATAACGCGTCCGGAACCGGAAAACTGAAAATGCCTCAGTTGCCGACGGGCAGCTTGCAGCAGTCGCCCGCGGCGGCTGGCTCGTTGGCTCCGGCGTCCAGCACGACTTTCCATTTGCCGTCGGGCTGCTTGCGCCAGATGGTCATGTAGCGGCCGCTGGTGGTGACGGGATTGCCGTTCGCGTCTTTGCTGTGGCCTTCAAAATGTCCCCAGGTGTAGCCCATGTCGCCGGAGGGCCCCATGAGTGCTTCGGTGGGGGTCCAGGTGAGCTGATAGTCCTTGGCCGACCAACTGGCGGATTTGACGATGGCGACTTTGCCGATCAGTGGCGCGGCCCCGTTTCCCAGGGCTACGCCATCGTCGGCGAACCAGTCGGCGAAGGCTGCTCCGCCACGCTCGGCTACGTCTTTGGCGAAGCGGGCTTCGAGGTCGAAGAGGATCATTTTGCCGGGGTTCATGGTGGTGTCGGAGAGGGGATTGGGCGTGCGCCGATGGTGTGCTTCCCGGCTCCGGCAACTGGGCGCGGAGCAGGGCGGGCAGGCTCAGGCATGATCGCCAACGTTCCAGCCAGAATCGCGTTTTGAGTCCTGCTCACGTTTCCACCCCCGCTTTTCATCCAGAGCCTATTACCCCGATGCGCACTCCAAGGCCATGCTACAACTCCGGGCTCGAGTGCGGGGCGAAAGTGGAAGTTTCGGGGACCGAATCAGCCTGGGAGGCATCAAAAGCGTCAAAACAATCGGGCTCGGACAATGCGCCGGATTGGTATACTTGGGGATCGTTTGGCTCGCTGCCTCGGCGCCGGCCGCGCCTGGGAGTCTTTTTTGCACGAATCCCGGCGTAATTCCGGGAGAAGGAAAACCATGGGAGCTTTGCTGGAAACCATTCATTCGCCTGCCGACCTGAAGTGCCTGAGTTTTGCACAGATGGCGGAGCTGGCGGAGGAGATTCGCGCTTTCCTGATTCAGACGCTTTCCAAAACCGGCGGTCACCTGGGTCCGAACCTGGGCGTGGTCGAGCTCACGCTGGCTCTGCACGCGGTCTTCAACACTCCCGAAGACAGACTGCTGTTCGACGTAAGCCACCAGGCGTATATCCACAAGATTCTTACCGGCAGGCTGGACCGGTTCGCGACCATCCGCCAGCCGGGTGGGCTGAACGGATTCATGCTGCGCACCGAGAGCGAGCACGATTGCTTCGGCGCTGGGCACGCGGGAACTGCTCTGTCGGCGGCGCTGGGCATGGCCGTGGCGCGCGACCTGGCGGGCGGCAAGGAGCACGTGATTGCCGTAGCCGGCGATGCGGCGTTTACCAATGGAATTTCGTTTGAGGCGCTGAACAACATTGCCGAGCAGACCAAGCGCATGATCATTGTGCTCAACGACAACGAGTGGTCGATCGACCGCAACGTTGGAGCCATCGCGCGCTACTTGCACAAGATCGTGACCAATGAGCACTATCAGCACCTGCACGAGTCGGCCAAGCGCATTGTGCAGAAGATCGGCGGCAGAACGGCCGTGACCCTGGCGCGGCGTGCGGAAGAGGCTGCCAAAAGCATGCTCTGGCCTTCGATTCTGTTTGAGGAGTTTGGTCTCGAATACTTCGGGCCAATCGACGGGCACAACCTTCCGCTGCTGGTGGAGACGTTCAAGTTTTTGAAGACGGTGGACAGGCCGGTGCTGCTGCATGTGCTGACGCAGAAGGGCCGCGGCTATCAGCCGGCGCTCGACGGCCAGAAGAAGTTTCACGGGCTGGGTCCGTACGATGCGGAAACCGGCAACACCAAGCCGGCCGGCCTGCCGACCTACTCAGAGGTTTTTGCGAACACGCTCGTCGAGTTGGCCAACAAGAACGAGCGCATCGTGGCCATTACCGCGGCCATGCCCAACGGCACGGGGCTCGATCTTTTCCGGCCGCACCATCCGAAACGCTACTTCGACGTGGGCATTGCCGAGGAACACGCGGTGATTTTTGCGGCTGGCATGGCCACGCGCGGCTTTCGGCCGGTTTGCGCGATTTACTCGACTTTCCTGCAACGTGCATTTGATCCGGTGGTTCACGACGTTTGCCTGCAGAAGCTGCCGGTGGTCTTCTGCATGGATCGTGCCGGGCTTTCGGGCGACGACGGACCTACGCATCACGGCCTGTTCGACATCAGCTATCTGCGCGGGATTCCCGAAGTCGTGCTGATGGCGCCCAAGGATGAGAACGAACTCGCGGACATGATGGCAACGGCCTTGCAGCTTCCCGGGCCCAGCGCGATTCGCTATCCGCGCGGGGCAGTGTCCGGCGTGGAGCGCAAGGCGGAGCCGCAGATTCTTACCGTGGGCAAGGCCGAGATC
The DNA here is from genome assembly GCA_963804725.1 of uncultured Alphaproteobacteria bacterium. Taxonomy (GTDB): domain Bacteria; phylum Pseudomonadota; class Alphaproteobacteria; order ATCC43930; family CGMCC-115725; genus JAATGI01. Next base: position 2,586,577 of record CAWDRN010000001.1, read on the forward strand.
GTCGAAGACGGCTCCGATGTGGCGATTCTGGGGCTGGGCCCGATGATTGCGCTGGCGCGCGAGCTTGGGGATCCGGCTCGATCGCGACGGCTACTCGGCGGCGGTGATCAATCCGCGCTTCGTCAAGCCGCTGGACCGCGCGATGCTTGAATCCTATGCGCGGCGCGTGGCTGCCTTCGTCACGTTTGAAGACCATGTGAAGATGGGCGGCTTCGGCTCGGCAGTGATCGAGGCCCTTGAAGAGATGGGCAGCCAGGTGCCGGTGGTGCGCATCGGCTGGCCCGACCAGTTTATCGAGCACGGCAAGGTGGACGACCTGCGCGCCCGCTACGGACTCACCGTGGAAGCAGCGCTGGCGCAGGTGTTGCCACTGGTGGCGCATCGGCGCCGAGCCACGCTGGTGGCCAGCTAGGCCGTGAGCGAATGGAAATCCCGAAACGCAAAGCAAGATGGGCGGGTTGGCATTCGCCTGGATCGGTCTCGATGATGGGCCGGACCAAGCCGCTGTGCGACAATCCTCAAAAGACCCTTTCCTCTATGCGATTCGTACGAGACCTTGTAATTGGTTTCAGCGTGGTGGTGCTTGCCGGAACACTGGCCTGGCCGAAGGCGCAGCCTTCTCCGCTACCCCAAGGCACAGGTCCCATCCGTCCCCGCGATCCCGAACATCCTGGTTCTCTCCGGCGGCACCGTGGTGGATGTGACGCAGTGGGGTCACTCGGCCAGCGACCTGCAGGATGCGGTTGTGATTGTGCGCGACGGACGCATCAGCGATGTGGGCCCGCGCATTGCGATGACCATCCCCAAGGGCGCGCGGGTGATCGACTGCACGGGCAAGTTTTTGATCCCGGGTCTTGTCGACGGATTTACCGGCATGAATTCGCAGGGCCAGGCCAGCGCCAATCTATATATGGGCGTGACCACGGTGGTGGCTTCGAGCGACGATCGGCGCGGATTTGTCGATCAGACTGCCAACCCCAGCCCACACATCTATCTTCTCGACTCGGTCGGCTCCACCGACAACTGGAGCCTGCTGGCGCGCCACCCCGAGTGGGCTGCGAAGTTGAAGGAGGGCGCGCATCCGGCAGAGCTGAGCCCCGCAGGACACGGCACAGCAGATTGTTGACACGTCCAAGCTGGGCACGCGGGTGCTGTGGCTGGGACAGGACCTGACCGCGGCCAATACGCAATGGATCATTGCGCGGGCCCACCAGATGGGGATGATCACCTATGGGGAGTTTGTTTCGACTCCCTATAAGGTTGGCATTGAGGCGGGCGTGGATGCGCTGCTGCAGATGAGCCGCTATGAGCTGGGTGTGATTCCCGATGAGCTGCAGCGGCCGCTGGTCGACGATCCTGAGGGGCCGGCGGCGAATACGGCCTACGACTATTCGCGAGCGGCTCCGCCCACCGATCCGCACTGCGACGACTACGCGCAAGTTCATCGCCGCGCACCACGCCGCGCTGATGCCGACCTTCAGCCTTTATTACGCCCGCCTGCCGGACCATCGCAATTTGTGGAAGGAGCCGGCCGCGGCGCTGCTCGATCCGGCGCAGATGTTTGCGCCCACCGATCGCGCCACCGGCGAGCTGACCTACCCGCTGCCCTCGTGGTCGCGCCATCTGCCCGTTGTTCGGCCAGCGCTAGATGGAAGAGGGCCAGCGCAAGAAGGACGATCAGGCAGCGATGCGCTGTGGCGCATCAATCAGACCATCTTTACCGCGTATCCGCATTACCTTGCGGCCTCGGGCGCGCCGGTCTTCGGCTCCATGCCCGGTATCTCGATGCATACCGAGCTTGAGATGCTGGTGCGGCTGGGGCTTTCACCGCGCGAGGCGCTGGCCGCTGCCACCAACAACTACGCGCTCGAATTCGGATGGAATGAGCTGGGCCAGATTGCTCCCGGCCGCCGCGCCGATATTCTGGTGGTCGATGGCGATCCGACGCAGAACATCTGGAATGCACGCCACATCTCGCAACTCATTGTCGATGGCAATGTGATGGATCGCGACGCGCTGCTGAGTTTGAAGCGCTGACATTTCGAAATCTGCGAATAGGTGCAGTTCGACTGACAGGCTCTGTCGGCCAGTGTGTGCGTCAATGGAAGCTGGGATTCGCGGCTAACCTTCCGGAGAACACGATTGCTGCCTCCGGAAGGTTAGCCAAAGTGAATTACAAATTCCGGACCGCGGCTGTTGGACTGGTCTTCCGAAAGGCGACAAATGCCAGACCGAGCAGCCCGGTGCCGAGCAATAGCAGGGAGGACGGCTCGGGGGTTTCCGCATCGACATTGATCGACACGCTGGAGCCATCACCCCCACTCACACTCACTGGGGTTGCTGTCAGCGTTATCGTGTAGTGCATCGGCCACGTTCGGGTCGAAATCGAGCAGCGTTGAAAGGGGAGAGAATCCGAGATTTTCGGCATTCTGCATCCCATCGTTGGCTCCATTGTAAGTGCACCCATTGCTATTGTTCGTGCACGCGTCGGCGCCTACTTGAGCATTGTCTGGCAACACCGTCGGATCGAACGAAAACGTCGCCGACGTCGTGTCGTTCGTGATATCGATGCTATAGGTATAGTCGCTTAGCGTATCGTTGCCGGTGTTGACCGAAAACGCGAAGTCCCACAACGCGTCCGGGCTGCCACCAGTCGGAACGACATAAGTGTTCCCAGTCGGCGTGACAGGCCCCGAAAGCGAATGAGGGCTTCGAGGCCCAACTCAAGGGCACGCCCCGTCGGAATTGGTGGAGTCGACGACGGTAAATCCACTATTCTGATTACCAGACCCCCAATACACTCCGGGAGATGCTAAGGCGGAATCATACCGATTCTGCCGCAGATACTGTCGGGGCGATGGCAATCGCCAAAAACAGCGCCAAGGACAGCGCAATAAGTGTTTTCAAGGTTCTCCTCCTTCTGGATTCGCCCTGACGGGCATTTGGGCTCGACTTTACCCTTCGCCTGCATAGCCAAAGGTACGGGCTGGTTGTATCAGTGGTTCACTCGACGTGGCCCGTAGAACATGCGAATGCCGGGAGCAAACACTCGCTACGAGTAAAACCGCACAACCTCCAGGAGCCTGTTGCCTCCGGGATCCGGGGAGTGGGAATACGCGCCTGGCTGGAAGTAATTCGGGCTGGTCGAGGGCGCGGCAACGATATTTTTATTGCAAGCAAGTTTTATTCCAAAGAAAGCAATTTATTTTTCAGTCACTTACGCGCACCGAATCCCCAAAATATGCAAGACATTGCACACCCAACTCCGGGGATTTTCCACTTTGGGACAATACCTCCAGGCATCGAAGAAGGGGATACTAGCTGCGGGCGTCAAGTTCGTCCGCATTTCGCGATCTGCGAAAGGCGCAGTTCAACTGACAGGCTCTCTCGGCCAGTGTGTGCGACAATGGAAGCTGGGATTCCGTCTCAACCTTCCGGAGAACACGATTGCTGTCTCCGGAAGGTGAGCCAAAGTGAATTACAAGCTCCGGACCAGGCCGGACGGCTTGGCCTTCTGGAAGGCTACGACTGCCAGGCCAAGAAGCCCGGTGCCAAGCAACAGCAGGCTCGAGGGCTCAGGTGTAGTCGTAACGGTGACACTATCAATCTGTGCGTTCCCCAAAGTCGTCTGCGGACCTACGAATCCGATCCACAACGCTGTCTGTGTGTCGGCACCATAGCCGGAAACTGACCCCGATTGAAGCTGTGCCAAAGTGAACGTGTCTCCTGCATCGACTCCGTCCATCATGTAGCAGCTTGAGCTTAACGTCAGAGATACAAGCCCGCAGGCAGCGTAGCTGCCGCTATTCACACTTTCGAACACTCCGCCAGAGATTGTCCAGTCTGTTGTATCAAACCAAAGGTTGATCGATAAAGGAGTTTCGCCACTAGTGGCGGTGACGACCGATACGCTTCCCAATTGCCCAGTGTGAGTCCGCCATTGAAATCGACTACGATACCCGTATCAGAATAGGTTGATCCCAGAGGCGTAGCAAGAGCCCAGGTTCCTCCGTGCACATTCACGTCACTGACGACTCCTCCAGACCACTCGACGGTGTTGGAGAGCCGAAGTAAACTGAAGCACCCGAGTTGTATCGAGTAGCGAATTTGTACCCCCAGTACTAGGAGTGTAGGTTACTGAATCCGCCAACGAGCGGGTGAAATCGCAAGGGCCGTTGCCATTGCGAGTAAAGCGAATGCGAACTTCTTCATGATTCTCCTGGAGTCGCCCTCGCGAGCGATCGACCCGACTGCACCCCTCGCGCTGTACGGCCAGGAGCGGGCTGAGGGTGTCAATAGTTCACTCGAGCTTGGCCCTACAACATACGAGTGCTGGGAGCAAACACTCGCAACGAGTAAAACGTACAACCTCCGGAGCCTGTTGCATCCGGAATCCGGGAACGGAATACCGTGCCTGCCTTGGCGTTTAGACAAAAGCAACCCGAAGGCTGCATCGGCACCTGGGCTTTCGGCAGCGAAATGAACCCAAACAATGTTGATTTAGACTCAATGATTATGCAGGAACGAAACCAGGGATGTGTAGAATCTTGCGATTTCGAACCAAAAAGTTCTCTTTTGGGAGCAGGCGTGCCCACATTGGGAATGAAGACTCCGGAGGGGAGGAATAGGAGAACGGGCGTGCATCGTTTAACGTACGAAGAAGCCATAGGTTCTCCCGCATCATGGCCGATTCCTCCACAAAGTCTTATCAAGCCGCGCCGCCGCAATCGTTGGCTCACTCTGATTGCTGCCTTCAAGCTGGCGCAGGCGTTGTTGTTTATCGCGGCGTCGGCGTGGGTGCGTTCCGGCTTATGCACAAGGACTGTCGGCGACATGCTACCCGCCATGTGCGCGCCACATGCGCTTCAATCCGGAATCGCGCTTCGTCGACTTCGTCCTCGACATCGGTTCGATGGTCAACGACGCTGCTGCGCCGGATCGGCAGTGGGCTTCACTATGCCGCACTGGGTCTGGTTGAGGGGATCGGGCTCTACCTGGAAAAGGCCTGGGCCGAATATCTGACGCTTGGCATTACCGCGTCGTTCCTGCCCTGGGAGATCTTCGAAGTTTTTCGTCGAACCACATGGGTGCGCGTGGGGCTGCTGATCGTGAATGTGCTGGTATTTCTGTATTTGCTGAAGGTGGTGGTGGAACGGGAAAGGCAAAAGCGCAATGGGGATTCATTGGCCAAGTGAGCGGGCAATTTCGCTTTTTCTTCGCTTTATACCAACGGGATGAATTCCGCAAGGCGGCGGGCCTCGAAAACTTTAGAAGAGGAATCAATAGAGTAACGTTGCACTATTAGTAGCGGTCGTTGTTTATATCTTCTCAATTACTTGTGTGTAGACCATCTTGAGACGTCCCCCCAGCTAATTTCATGCACTGCTTCCGGAAACGGGGCGCAATTTCCACATATCGCAGAGACAATTCTTGCCGCATAATGGGTCCAGTTGGGTAAGAACGGGACCAAGCGGGCCATCTTGGGACCAGATCGGCAAGAAATGGGCCAAGGTGAGCGCAAATCGTGACTGAGAGTCCAGAATCCCGTGCAGGTGAACCGGAGTCCTCGAATGAGGCTGCCGGGAAGGGTCTGGAAACCTGGGACGATCTGCAAATTGGTTTTTGTGGCAACCCGAGGGCGAAACTGGACGAAAAGGGACGGCTCAAGATGCCTGCTGAGTTCAAGCAGCATGCTGGATGCTGCAAGGACGTCAACCCAGTTCTATATCACCAGCAGGGACGGCTGGAGCGCAGAAATCTGGCCGATGCCGGAATGGGAGAAACTGGGCAAGGCGTTGGTCGCATGCCGGCACCATGGCGATCCGGCGCACAAGAACCTGCGGCGCGGACCAGCTACTACGGCCAGCAGGTCGACATGGACAGCAGGCGCGGCTGTTGCTGCCGGAGAGCGCGCAACGCCGAAGGTGGATGCGGAAGTGACGGTCTCGGGCAAGAGGAATTATCTGCGAAGTTCACAACCGTGAAGAGTCTGCGAGGAGGACGTGCCGGCCAAGGCAGATGACCGCAAGAGACGATGGCATTAGCTGGCGATTCTGCTGTAGCAGGGTAAGCGAAACACCCCTCAGGGGGAGCGCATGACGAAGCAAGCAGGACGCCATGTGCCGGTTCTTTTGAAGAAGCGATCGATTTTCTCCGGGTGCGCGCCAGGCGGGACGTTCGTTGACTGCACGCTCGGGCTGGCTGGGCACGCGGAGGCGATCGTAAGGCAGCTGGGGCCCGAAGGGGCATCTGATCGGGTTCGACCGGGACGCCGAGGCGATGGAACTGGCAAGAGCACGGTTGGCACGAGTTTGCACGGAGTTGGGCAGCCAGGCGCCGCAAGTGACGCTGATCGACGAGGCATTCAGCTCCATCGCTGAGCATGTGAAGCCGGCTTCAGTGGATGGATTGCTGGCCGACTTTGGAGTAAGCAGCCTGCAGTTCGACGAGGCGCACAGGGGATTCAGTTTTCAGGCGGAGGCCCGTTGGATATGCGCATGGATACGCGCTCCGGGCCGACCGCCGCACAAGTGGTGAATGAGGCGAGCGAGCGCGAGCTTGCAGACCTCATTTACGAGTACGGAGAGGAAAGGAGGTCGCGGAGAATCGCCAGAGCCATTGTTCGGGGGCGGCCGGTTACAACCACGGGGCAGTTAGCCCGGATTGTAGCTCAAGCTGCCCCGGCAATGAAACAGGAGCGCATTCATCCGGCGACCAGGACCTTTCAGGCTCTTCGTATTTACGTGAACCGGGAGTTAGACGAAATCAAGGCGTTGATTGAGGCCGCGCCTAAGTTGCTTAAGCCCTCGGCAAGATTGGTAGTTATCAGCTTTCATTCTCTGGAAGACCGGATCGCAAAAGACAGTCTGCGGGAAGGCGCGCAGAAGGGAATCTGGGAGATTTTGACCAGGAAGCCGGTAACTGCCGGCGAGGAAGAGATCGAACGGAATCCGCGCTCGCGCAGCGCGAAGCTGAGAGCGGCGGAGAGACGGTAGGGCAGATGACAGGTGTACAGATGACAGTTACGGGATCGGGCAGAAGTGGCAGGCAGTAGTGAACTGTCACTGTAATCTGTCATCTGCAATCTGGAGGAGGGGCAAACATGGCGGCATGCACAACAACCTATTTTGAAGTCGGGCCGCAGCTCGGCCGCGCGGAGTCGCCGAGCGGAACGCGGAGCTGCTGGCCCAGCAGCCGCTGCGCCGCCGCGGCGTGCGCACGCCGGAGTTCTACTTCGCCAGGCACTTCGACAATTCGCGCCTGGTGAAGGCGCCCGATCCGGTGCGCGTGCGCGAGATGCGCTTGTTTTCGGCGGCCATCACCGTGCTGTTTTCGCTGGTCATGGTCTATGGCTTGCAGCATTTCTACGCCATCGAGAGCGGCTATCGCGTGGAGTCGGAGAAGCAGACGCTCGACCAGTTGCGCGAAGAGAATCGCCAGTTGCGGCTGGCCGAAGCGCAGCTCACGCAGCCGGGCCGCATCGATCCGATGGCCCGCCAGACTCGGCCTTGCGGAGCCGCAGCCGGGACAGGTGATTCATCCCAACGCCCGCCCGACAGCGCTCGCTCCGGCGCATTGCGCAGGTCGACTCCTCCAGCGCCTGCCGCTAGATACAGGCTACGAGCTACTGGCCGATAGCTGCGAGAACTATTCGCCAATGCCGGAGCAATTTCGATGCAGTCAGCCGTCCGAGCCAACCGGAATCGCAACAGCGCGGCGCGCGTCATTCCGCTCAAGCGGGCGCGCTTCTGGCTCATCTGTCTGTTTTTCTGGTCTGGGCCTGGCCATCGGCGGCCGGCTGTTCTGGCTGCAGGTGGTCCGCCACAACGAATTCGTCGAGCGCGCGGAAAAGCAGCAGCAGCGCACCTTTGAAGTCGCTCCCCGGCGCGGCGTGCTCTACGACCGCAACCTGCACGAACTGGCCATGACCGTGCAGGCGGACTCCATCTACGCGGTCCCCAGCGAAATCGACGATAAGCAGGCCGCGTGCGTCGACGCGCATGCTCGGCCGCGATGGTGCACACCGACCCCGAGGAGCGCATCACCACCGAGGCGCAGATCGCCGAGCGGCTTGACGAATGGGCACAGCTTTGCCTGGGTGGCGCGGCGGGTGACGCCGGAAGTTGCGGCGCGCGTGAAGAGCGCTGCAACATCAAGGGCATCTACTTCCAGAAGGAGTTTCGAGCGCTTCTATCCGGACAACCAAATCGCCGCGCAGGTGCTGGGTTACGTGGGCGTCGACGACAACGGCCTGGGCGGCCTGGAGCAGAAATTCGAGCCGCAGCTGCACGGCGTTCCGGGCCGCATGTATCACCGCCATGGACGCGCGCGCGCCAGAGTGCTGGGCTCGAGCGAGCACGAGCCCGAGCCGGGCCAGAACCTGGTGCTGACCATCGACGAGAACATTCAGTTCATGGCCGAGCGCGCACTCGACCATGCGATGGAGCAGGACGCATGCGGATAACGGCACGATCGTGGTCCAGGACGTGCACACCGGCCAGATTCTCGCGCTCGCCATCCGGCCCACGTTCAATCCCAACCTGGCCCGCCACACCACGCCCGCGCTGCTGAAGAATCACGCGGTCAGCGACGTCTACGAGCCCGGCTCGGTCTTCAAGCTGGTCACCTACTCTGCCGCGCTTGACCAGCACGTGACTTCGCCGGACGACATGATCGACTGCCAGGGCGGGCAGATCACGCTCTCCGGCCGCGTGATTCACGACGACAAGGGCGAGCACTACGGCGTGATCACGGTGCATGAGGCGCTGGAAGCATCGAGCGACGTGGCCGCGGTGAAGCTGGCGCTGAAGGTGGGCCAGGACAAGTTCTACGACTACATTCGCGCGTTCGGATTCGGCAGCGCGCATCGGGCGTGGAACTGCCCGGCGAAACGCGCGGCCTGCTGCGTCCAGTGAAGCAAGTGGGGCGCCTCATCGATCGGCTCGATCGCCATCGGCCAGGAAGTTGCGCGTAACGCCGCTGCAACTGGTTTCGATGGTTTCGACAATCGCCAACGGAGGCATCTACCTGCCGCCGCATGTGCTGATGCCGGAACCGCCGGCGGAGCGAATCGGACGCGCAGGGAGCAGCTGCAGCCGGAGCCGTTCAAGCCCGGAGGCGAACTGCCCAACCCGCTGCCCGCCCGGCGCGCATCGCGTGATCTCCGAGCTGACCGCTGCGCAGATGCGCAAGATGATGGAGGGCGTGGTGCTCTACGGCACGCGGCAAGCCTGCGCAACTCAATGGCTACTCCTCCGGCGGCAAAACCGGCACCGCGCAAAAGGTCGATCCGGCCACGCATCTCTATTCGAAGACCATGCACATTGCGTCGTTCGCGGGCATTGCGCCGGTCAACAATCCGGTGATCGCGGTGGCCGTGGTCATCGACAATCCCAAGGGCGGCTCTTACTACGGCACCGCGGTCTCCGCGCCGGTGTTTGCCGAGGTGGCGCAGCAGGTGCTTGAGTACCTGGGCGTGCCGCACGACATCGATGTGCGCGCGCCGACGTCGTGGCGGCGAAACCAGAGCGCCGATTGCAGAAGACGAGCTGAACGACCAGCAGGCGACGTCAATGCGCTCTACGCCGCGGTCAACGATTTGCCCAGCGACGATCCGCTGCGCGCTGACTGCCGGAGCAAGCCGAGCGCGGCCACGCAGTCCGTGAGCGCCACGCAAGCCGGCCGACATTGCAGCCGCCGATGCCGCGGCGGAAGCGCACGCAGCGCAATCCGCGCCAGCGGCTCAGCTGCGTCGCCACCCGCAACCGACAAAACGGGACGCGGCAACATTCCGACGCAGCAAGAACCTCAAGGTCCGTCGCTCGTCGGTCTGCCGTGCGCAAGGTAGTTCAGGTTCCATCGCTCGGTCGGGCTGCCCGATGCGGCAGGGGCATGCGAGCAGGCTGCCGCGGCGGGCCTTGAGGTGCAGAGTCACCGGCAGCGGCAACCGTGCGCGCGAAGCAGGCGCCCGCTTCCGCGGCACGATGGTTCGCATCGCGGGCACGGCCAGATCGTCGTCCGCTGCGGACAGCTCGAGACTCGCTGCATGGCCGAGATAGTGCGAGCAGCTACAATCCCTTCCGGCCAGCTGATCGGTTCCTTCGAGCGGCTCGCCGGTTTCAAGCAGGCTCTTCAGGCTGGCAAGGATGTGCGGCCATCCATTCGATACCTCCTTCATCAGCTTCGAGTCTTTCTTGTCCATCGTATGCGTGACGGTGAGCTTCACGGTTCCGCCTTCTGGCTTCAAGCTCGTAAGTCAGGCGCGAAAAGCCCTCCGCGGTCATCTCCGGGAAGAGGTGATTCTGCCACGTAAGAACCAGCTTGCGCGGGGGATCGATCTCCACCACTTCGCCGTCGTCGGCTACGCGGCCGTCGGGAACCACGAGCTTCCATGTCGCGCCCGGCTTCCACTCGCATTCCTGCACGGTGCTCGACCCAGAACTTGCGCGTGAATTCGGGTTCGGTCAGCGCCCGCCAGAGTTTCTCCGGCGTGGTGCGGATATAGGTCACATAAACAAACTCGGATTCAGCCATCGGTCTTCTTCCTCCAATTTCGCTTTCAGTTCGGCAAGGACGCGCAAACGGCCCCGCTCGTATTTGCCAATCCAGCGCTCGGCGATCTCGTGAATCGGCATGGGATTGAGGTAATGCAGCTTCTCGCGCCCGCGCCAGATGGTTGCAACCAGCGTGGCCTCTTCCAGCAGCTTGAGGTGCTTGGTGACAGCCTGGCGGGTCATTCGATGCGCCGCAAAGCTCGCCCAGCGTCTGCCCGTTCTGCGCCCGCAGCCGGTCAAGCAGCAGCCTGCGCTCCGGAGCCGCGAGCGCCTTGAACACCTTGTCGACATCCGCGCGCATTGCAGTCATAATAGGCAACCTATTGGTTGCATGTCAAGAGCGAATTATCAGGTGTGCTTTAACAGCCGTCTGAACCCCGGCCAACTACAATCGAACCACGAGATGAACTGGAAAGAATTGGTTGCGGAAGTAACAGCCGTGGGCGCTGGCGGCGAGTCCGATGCAGCCGGTGACGGGCGTCGAGTACGACTCGCGACGCGTGAAGCCCGGCGCGGTGTTTGTCGCCATGAAGGGCGGCTCGACGGACGGCAATCGCTATGTCGACAAGGCCATCGCCGCGGGCGCGCTGGGCATCATCACCGACTCCGCGCAGACGTTCGATCATCTGCTGGTCTTTCAGCCGGGCCTTCCGGTGCTTGAAGTGGAACACGGGCGGCGCGCGCTCGCTGCAGGCTTCGGCGGCATTCTTCGGCCATCCTGAACGCAAGCTTGCGGCGACCGGAATCACCGGCACCAACGGCAAGACCACCACTGCATTTCTGATCGAAGCGCTGCTGAATGCGGCCGCGCGCAAGACCGTGCTGGTGGGCACGATTGAATATCACGTGGCCGGCGAAGTGCGGCCATCCGTGCACACCACGCCCGAGTCGCGCGATTTGTTTGAGTTGATGGCCGAGGGCGCGAGCGCGCGGAGCGACCGAGCTGGTGACCGAGGTTTCGAGCCACGCGCTCGACCAGGGACGGGCTGATGGGCGTGCAATTTCGACGTGGCCGTCTTTACCAATCTCACGCGCGATCATCTGGATTATCACCGGACGATGGAGAAATATTTCGCGGCCAAGCGGCTGCTGTTTGACGGCACGGTCTATCCCGCGCCGCGCGTGGCCGTGATCAATGCGCACGATCCGCGCGGCGAAGGAGTTGGCCGCAGCGCGCGCGCAAGGCGGGCGCGGAAGTTCGGACGTATGGCATCGGGCAGTTGCATGGGCGATTGGCGCGCCGGCAAGTTACACGCTCACGCCCGGCGGAGCGGAGCTCGAACTTGAAACGCCGGCGGGTGCGGCGCAGAGTCGAATTCGCAGGCTGGCCGGCGAGGTGAATATCCTCAATCTGCTGGCCGCCTTCACGGCAGCCCACGCGCGCGGCGTCTCGTTCGCCGGCTTGTCGAATTCGTTCCGCAGGCTCAAGCCTGTTCCGGGCCGCTTTCAGCCGGTGGATGCGGGCCAGCCCTTCACCGTGATTGTGGACTACGCGCACACCGACGACGCGCTGCGCAATCTGATCGCCCTGGCGCGGCAGATGACGGCGCAGACCGGCGGCGCGAGTGATTACGCTGTTCGGCTGCGGCGGCGACCGCGACCGCACCAAGCGGCCCAAGATGGGCCAGGCGGCGGGCGAGGGCAGCGATTTTGTGGTGGCCACCAGCGACAATCCGCGCTCGGAAGATCCGCTGGCGATTCTGGCTGAGATTGAGCCCGGCTTTGAAGGCCAGCGGAGTCAGATACATCATCGAGCCGGACCGCGTCGGCGGCGATTCGTCTTGCGCTCAAGGAGGCAAAGGCCGGCGACGTGGTCTTGATTGCCGGCAAAGGGCATGAGAAAGAACAGATTCTGGCGGGCCGCACGATTCCTTTTGACGACGCGCAGATTGCGCTTTCGCGCGCTGCGGGAATTGGACATATGGTGGAGTAGCAATGAAGCTCACACTGGCAGAGGCGGCAATCGGCGCGGGCGCGGTGCTGGAGGCGCCGGCCGAGCGTGGCCAATGCCGGCGCGCTGATGGCGGGCGGCTACTCGATCGACTCGCGCACGGTGAGCGCGGGCGAGCTGTTTTTTGCGGTGCGCGGCGAGCGGCTGGACGGGCACGATTTTATGGAGAGCGGCGCTGGAGCGCGGAGCGGTTGCCGCGGTCGTTTCGCGGGCGCGCGTGGCCTCGCTGCCCGATGCGGTGCTGGCCGCGCCGCTGCTGATTACCGAAGATCCGCTGATCGCGCTTGCAGGCGCTGGCGGCGCATGTGCGCAGGCGTTGGGGCAAGCGCGTGGTGGCCATTACCGGCTCGGCGGGCAAGACCACCACCAAGGAAGCGGCGGCCGCCGCGCTGGGCGCAAAGTTCAACGTGCTCAAGTCGCGCGGCAATCTGAATAACGGCTTCGGCCTGCCGCTGCAATTGCTGCGCCTGGAGCCGGAGCACGAATATCGCCGTGATCGAAATGGGCATGAACCACGCCGGCGAGATCGCCAGCGCTGGCGCGCATTGCCGCGCCCGACTGGGGCGTGGTGACCAACGTGGGCACGGCGCACATTGAGAACTTTGCCGACGGCCAGGCGGGGATTGCGCGCGCCAAGTTCGAGCTGGTGGCGGCGCTGCCCGCGAACGGCGTGGCCTTCCTCAATTGCAGACGATGCCTATGTTTCGCAGTTTGGCCGCGACTTTCCGGGGCGCGTGGTTTATTTCGGCGCTGGGCCATGCGCCGATCCGCAGATTTGGAGTCGCACGAGGACTCGGAGGGGTTGCACCTGAAGTTTCGCGCCGGCGAGCGCGAGAGGGCGCTTACGCTGCAGTCTGCTGGGCGCGCACAACGCCTCGAATGCGATGGCCGGGCTGGCGGTTGCGCTGGAAGCCGGCGTCGATTTGGATGCGGCTGTGACGGCGCTCGGCTTCGCTGACCGCGCGGAGACAAGCGCGGCCAGGTGATCGAGATCGACGGCGCGACGATTTTGAACGACAGCTACAACTCGAATCCCGAGGCGCTGCGCTCGATGATTCGCACGTTGGCTGCGCGGCCCGCGCTGGCGGCGCATTCTGGTTGCCGGCGAAATGCTGGAGCTGGGCGAGCACGGGCCGGCGCTGCACGCGGCGTGCGGACGTGCTGCGGCCGAAGCGGGACTCGATCTGGTGGCCGGCGTTCGGGGCAACGCGGAGCACCTGGCCGCGGCTGCGTGCGCGGGCGGAGTGGCTTCGCTGTTTCTTGCCCAATGCGGAGGCTGCCGGCCGGTGGCTCAAGCAAAATCATGCAGCCCGGCGACGTGGTGCTGGTGAAGGGCTCGCGCGGCGTGCATCTGGAGCGGGCAATCGCAGGCCTCAACGGCGGAGTCGAAGCGGTGGAGGCGAAGGACGCTTCCAGTGGAGCGAGATGCTGCAATCGGTGGCAGATTGCTGGCCTCGCCTAAATGCTCGCCATGTTGGTCAGTGTTCGCACGGCGCATGTTGGCGCCGAACCCGTCGTGGACACGGCCGTTTCCGCCGTTCCGCATCGCCGGCAACCTCTATTACGTCGGGCAGCGAAGATCTCGCATCGTACCTGATCGTCACGCCCAAAGGGAGACATCCTCATCAACAGCAATCTCGAGTCATCGGTGCCGCTGATCCGGAAGAGTGTTGAGACGCTGGGCTTCAATTTCAGCGACATCAAGAATTCTGCTCATCAGCCATGCGCACTACGACCACTGCGCAGGCAGCGCGGAGGTGAAGCGGCTTACCGGCGCGAAGTATTACGTGATGGACGCGGATGTGCCGGTTGTCGAATCGGGCGGAAGAACGACTTTCAATACGGCGGCGACAAGTCGATGCAGTTCCCGCCGGCGCATGTCGATCGGGTGCTGCACGATGGCGATACGGTCCGCCTCGGCGGCGCGGTACTGACCGCGCACCTGACCGCCGGCCACACCAAAGGAACGACCACCTGGACCATGGATCGAGACCGAAGCCGGCAAGACGCTGCACGTCGTCATCGTCGGCAGCCCCAACGTGAATCCCGGCTACAAGCTGGTCGACAACAAGGCCTATCCGCAGATCGCCGCAGACTACAAGCATGGATTTGAAGTGCTCAAGAGCCTGCCCTGCGATATTTTTCTCGGCGCGCACGGCGGTTACTTCGACATGATGGAGAAGTACGACGCGCTGGAAGGGCGGCGACCGCCATGCCTTCATCGATCCGGACGGCTATAAGGCCTACATCGCCGATCGCGAGCAGGCATTCGAGGCGGAGCTGGCGCGCCAATCTGCTGGAAAGCCGTAGAACTCGCCGGTGATGCAAGACGGCACTCTTGCGTTCTTTCGCCAAATGGCGCGATAATAAAGCCAGGTGGCCGAAATGAGAATTGCGGAGATTGTGGAAGTGCTGGGCGGCAAGAGGACTTTCAAACGGCCCATTCGCAAGGCGGACGATCTGGTCGACCAGGTCCGAGCTGGGCTGCCCGCGTCAACCGTAAACCAGCTGGCAGAAGCGCTTGTCGCTGCAACGATGCGCAGGTGGCAAAGTGCCTCAATATTCCAACGCGGACGCTAAGCCGGAGGCTGGCGACGAAGTCGCGCTTGACGCAAGATGAGTCCGACCGAACCCTGCGCATGGCAAAGATTGTGGCGCTGGCAAACGAAGTTCTGGGAACGGAAGAAAAGGCCTCGCGATGGATGGTGCGCCCGAACCGCGCACTCGGCGGGCAAAAGCCATTCGACCAACTGGACACGGAACTGGGTGCGCTCGGTCGAGGAAGTCCTTTACGCATCGCTTACGGAACGTATAGCTGATGCGGTATGGCGGCTTTTCCCTCGGCGCTTTCGTGAGCACAGCCTTCACTGGCGTCGGCGGACTTTACGCGGCCAGCCGCTGGAACCACAGGGATCTGCGATGGTCTACACCGCGAGTTCGCGTGCGCTGGCGGCTCTCGAATTCTTCGTTAATCTGGACCCCGGCGAGGCTCCTGACGATTTGCTGATGGCCAAGCCACGGTTCCTGACGAATTCGACGAAACAATGGATGAATCCTGCTGCCTTCAGATTGGCGGGAACTGAACAGCCTCGCCTGCCGCGATCTTGGTTCTGACTGGGCTAGAAACGGTCGGTCCCTGGGGCTCTGGGTTTCCTCGGCAGTCGTCGATGGAGATTCGAATGTCATCTGAATCCAGGGCACGCGGATTGCAGCAAGGTGGCTTTTGCCGAAGCAATACCTTTTCGTTTCGACCCCCGCATGTTCCATTGAGCCCCGCGCTCTCTCTAGTAAAATCAACCTGAAACCCGCCTCATTCCGGCTTTGGAGGCCACTTGCTTTACTGGCTGCTCTACGAAAAGCTGTTTCCGTTCTTTCACCCGTTCCGGATCTTCCGCTACCTCACGTTTCGCACCGCCTTCGCCTCGCTCACGGCGCTGCTGATCGCGCTGTTCATCGGGCCCTGGGTGATCCAGAAGCTGCGCGAGTTCCAGATCGGCCAGTTCGTCCGCGACGACGGGCCGCAGTCGCACCTGAAAAAGACCGGCACGCCCACCATGGGCGGCGTGCTGATCTGCATCGCCATTCTGTTGCCCACGGTGCTGTGGTCCGATCCCATCGAATCCGTTCGTCTGGGTCACGGTGTTCTCCACGCTGGCCTTCGGCGCCATCGGGTTTGCCGACGACTACATCAAGGTGGTGCAGCGGCGCAGCCTGGGGCTGACGGCGCGCGCCAAGCTGCTTTGGCAGGGGCTGGCCGGCGCGCTGGTGGCCGTTGCGCTGGTGGTGCTGCGATCAGTTCAAGATGTTTTCCACGCGGCTTACGGTGCCGTTCATCAAGAGCCTGCGCCCCGATCTGCTGTGGCACGGGTGGCCCGCCACGCTGCCGCACTTGGCCTGCTGGCCTTTGTGCCGTTTGTCGCTTTGGGTCATGCTGTGTGCTGGTGGGCTCGTCGAACGCGGTGAACCTGACCGACGGGCTCGACGGCCTGGCCATCGGCTGCACCATCATCGCCGCCGGCGCGCTGGCGGTGCTCACTTACGTCAGCGGCCACGTGGTCTTTGCCGATTATCTCGAGCTGCAGCGCATGCCCATGGTGGGCGAGCTGACGGTCTTTTGCGGCTCCATGGTCGGCGCTTCGATCGGCTTTCTCTGGTACAACGCGCATCCCGGCGGAGATATTCATGGGCGACGTGGGCTCGCTGGCGCTGGGCGGAGCCATCGGCACGGTGGCCATCATCATCCGCCAGGAGCTGCTGCTGCCGTTCATCGGCGGCATCTTCATTCTCGAAGCGCTTTCGGTGATGCTGCAGGTGGGCAGCTACAAGCTGCGCAAGGAAAGCGCATCTTCAAGATGGCGCCGCTGCACCACCACTTCGAGCAGTTGGGCTGGAGCGAGTCCAAAGTCATTGTCCGCTTCTGGATCGGCGCGCTGGTGTTTGCATTGTTTGCACTCACCACGCTGAAACTGCGCTAGACACAGCGCGCGCGCAGCGCGCCGGCGGTGCACAATAGAGGATATCGCGCGCGCCAGAGGGATAGCATCCGCAATGATGGAACTGAAAGGCAAAAAGGTTCTGGTGGTGGGGCTGGGGAAATCCGGCCTGGCGGCGGCGCTGTTTCTGCGCCGCCAGGGCGCGCAGGTCACGGTCTCCGACGTGCGCAGCGCCGAGGCGCTGGCCAAGGACATTCCCGCGCTGCTCGAAGAGGGCATCATGGTGGAGGCCGGCGGCCACGGCCTGCTGACCTTCCGCCGCCAGGACCTGATCGTGGTCAGTCCCGGCGTGCCGCTCGATACGCCGGAACTGGTGCAGGTGCGCAACTTCGGCCTGCCGGTGATCGGCGAGCTGGAACTGGCGGCGCGCTTTCTCAAGGGCAAGATCCTGGCCATCACCGGCTCCAACGGCAAAACGACCACCACGGCGCTGGCTGGGCGAGATTCTGAAGGAGGCCGGCCTTCCCACGCTGGTGGGCGGCAACATCGGCGTGCCGGTGGTTGGGCTGATCGACGAGAGCACGGACGAGACCTGGTCGGTGCTCGAGGTTTCGAGCTTTCAGCTTGAGAGCACTGAGCAGTTTCATCCCGGCGATTGCCGTGATCCTGAACATCACGCCCGACCATCTCGACCGCCACGGCAGCTTTGAGAACTACGCGCTGGCCAAGGAGCGCATCTTCGCCGCGCAGGAGGACGGGACTGCGTGGTGCTGAACGCCGACAATGCGCGCGCCGCTGAGGCGGCGGCGCGCTCGGCGGCGCGGGGTTTATCTGGTTTTCGATCGAGCATTCGGTGCGGCAGGGCGCGTGGGTCGAGGACGGCTACGTGGTTTATCGCTCCGCGCAAGGAGGCCGAGACCGAGACAGATGATGCCGCTGAGCGAGATTCCGCTCAAGGGCGAGCACAACGTGGAAAACGTGCTGGCCGCGGTGTGCGCGGCGCGGCTGGCCGGCGTGCCGGCGGAGCGCGATTCGCCCGCGCGATCGAGAAATTTCAAGGCCGTCGAGCATCGGCTGGAGTATGTGGCCACGCATCAACGGCGTGGAGTTCTACAACGACTCCAAGGCCACCAATGTGGACGCGACGGCCAAGGCGGTTGCCGCGTTTCCCGGCGGCATTCATCTCATTCTGGGCGGCAAGGACAAGGGCTCCGACTATACGCCGCTGGCGCCGCTGCTGCGCGACGCGGGTGCGCGCCGTCTACACCATCGGCTCGGCGGCGGCAAAGATCGAGTCGCAACTGCGCGGGGTGGTCTCGATTCACTCCTGCGAGACGCTGGACCACGCGGTGAACGCGGCGGCCTCGGCTGCGCGGCCCGGCGAGGTGGTGCTGCTGGCGCCGGCCTGCTCCAGCTTCGACCAGTTCGAAAACTACGAGCAGCGCGGCCGCGTGTTCAAGGAACTCGTCAGCGAGCGGCGGGGGTGGAAGGCATGGCAAAACGCGTAGGCGTGGACAAATGGCTGTTCTTCACCACGCTGGTGCTGGTGGTGGTGGGGCTGGCCATGGTGTTTTCGGCCTCGGCCGTGGTGGCGCAGGAGCGCTATCACTCGGAGTTTGCCGATGTGGGCCGGCAGGCGGGCTGGGCTCT
>CAWDRN010000002.1:0-153560 GCA_963804725.1 uncultured Alphaproteobacteria bacterium
GGGCGCCAGGACACCTATTGCATCACTTCAATAGGGCCGGGCGGGCAAAAATTAGGTAAATTCGGAATCTGCCGCTGCATGCCACCGTGCAATAGGGTCCGGCTTCGGTAGCTGCGGCCGCAGCCCCTCACGCCTCAGCATCGGTTGACAGGAGAACACGATGACCGACAAGAAGGCGCTGGCAAATCGCAAGGACCTAATGGAGCGGGAAATACTGGAACAGGAAAAGCCGGAGCAGGAGCGTCCCAAAGCGTTATAGGCAATCCGGCGCACGATTTGATCCGGCTCGGCCTATCGCTTGCTTCTGCCGCGCGCGGATCGAACCTGCCGGGTGTGACGACGGCTCGCATTCTCGAATGCCTAATTGCGGGCTACGAGGCGGGGTTGGCCGGAGGCGAACGGGACAAGAGCCATCACCCAGCCATCATTCAGGCGCTCTTGCGGCAATCGGTTCGGAGGCGATGGCTGTGGGCCGCAAATACATAGTGCAAAGCGTCATGCCGCCAGACGATAGACATGATGCAGACGACCAAGCACCGGCTCCCCGATGATCTCTCGGCGGCCTATCTCCTGACGGGTCCGTTCTCAACGCCGGTTCAGCTGGAAGCCTCACCACTAAGTACGGCATTTGGACCTTTAGTTCCTCGAGCAGTACTGGCGGCCATGAGAATTCTCTTATAGGGGAGTTCGGCTGGCGGCGGTGCGGCGAACTCGCTTTACGTTGAAAATGGCGGCCAGGTCTATGCCTTGAATTCGATAGACGGTTGGTATCTCTGGTCGGGTGGCTCATGGAGCACGTCTAGTGGGCCTTCGGCTTTGAATTCGGGTGGCACATCTACCGCGTCTAGCGAGCCCTCGACCCTGAGCGTGCCTTCTTTATCGAAGGTGGCTATGCGTTCTCCGAAATATGTGCGTCGCAACTGCAAACCGCAGGTTCTGAAAGGTGGTGGTAATAGTGTGATTATGCCGGCCCAGCTTCAGGGCGTCAGCGGTAACGCCTTGAGTTCCTTCCGAGCTGTGCCAAAGCTGCCAAGCTGATAGACCGATGCGCCAGTCGCCGAGAACATGAACGACTCGAATGGCTCGGCCAACATCTCGCTCAAATAGGTTTCCTTAGCGACACCGATGGTGACATGCGGATTGAAATGCTTGCCGGCCGCGATTGTGGCGAAATTGGCGACGTACTCGATCAGGAATTTTTGAATGTCGCGTCCGTCCTCGTCGCTGAAGAACGCTGCCGGGGTTCCGGTCTTCACGGTGTAGGGTTCAACGGCCTTGATGAGTTCATCTTGCAGCCGGTGGAGGTCTTCAGTCGGTTCGACTACGATCCCCGCGAGGCCAATCGGCGGAGAGGGGATGTAGTAATACTTGATAGCCTTCAGGGTCAATGCCGTCGGCTTCTCCTTGACCAGAACCGCATTCGCCGCTGCAAATACCTTGTCGAGGTCGTCTGTGCGGACGAACTCCTGCAACATAGTGACGTGTGGATGGTGCGTCTTATCCAAAGTAAAGCCCTTCGGGAAAGACTTGAGCAGATGAGCGTTGGCGTCCTTCGCGTGCTGAACCATCGTCGCGTCGGGTTCGAGTGCGATGTCGATCGCCGTCACCGAATTTTGTTGCGCGACGACCCCTTGGGCAAACCCAAGCGCCAATGCCAGTCCGAGGCCGGCGACGGTGAAGAACAGTGCGTGTGGATGGCGCGGCTGACCCAACGACGCAGGAATGCTTGGCACGACGGCTCTCTTCATCACCTGCTCCCCAAATGTTTAGAAAAAGGCGTTCCGTCGAAGGCCGGTTACGCGAAAGTGATGCGTTGTGCCCTTTTCCTTCGGTTCCACCTTTGGGTGGCCGATCGAAATCCCTCGGTGAGGTGCACTCACTCGGGACTCTCTCTTAAGCGGCAGACGACGTTAGACGTCGATGTGGCAGGCATCGTCATACAATGTTCAAAACGGCAATTCGTCCTTAAGCTTGTCACACTTTCGCTTTGCAACCACACAGACCGAAGTGCATTGCGCGATCATGCATGCCTGTGCCTTTGAGGGGTCTGATGAATATGGGCGGCACGTCGTGTTTGTAACTCGGCTAGCGCATTTGTAACAAACGGCCTCGTCGTCGCGCCCACGCTTATTGGCCATTAAAGGACCCGCCGTGCTGTTCGCCGAGGAGTCTCGTCATGAGATATTCGTGCAAGTGTTGGATTTTTCTGATCGATATCTTTGCCATACTGAGACTGCAAGACTTCAGGCGGCAGATAACTCTTCATTTGCTGATAGGCCCCGAGGCAATAGGACGTCCTCAAATACAAATCGGGCAACTCCTGCGCAAATGCGGGAGATAGAAAGAGGATAACCAGCAACCACTTCACCACGCTGTGCACTCCCCTATAATTTTTCCGCTGCGCGACGTTTTCTCGCGCGGGCATTGTCACAGCACTCGGAGCTTGCGGCGTACTCGGTGGCCGGGTAGCCCCATGCGGATGAACAAGATCAGCTACAGCGAGTATCGGCCCTCCGGAGATCATTCAGCAAGCGATATGGCTTTCCCTCCGGTTCACGCTCAGCCTGCGCGACGTCGAAGACTTATTGGCGGAACGCGGAGTGGCAGTGTCTTACGAGACGGTTCGGCGTTGGGTGAACCATTTCGGACCGATGATCGCGGCCGACCTGCGAAAGCGTCGTCTGAAGCCTTATCTGAGGGCGTTTAAGTCAAGTGGAAAATTTCGTCATCACAGAAGTTTCCTTTGCAAGGTCGGGAACCTGTCGAGCGATCTTAGGGCGGCGTCATCCGGGCGGCCTCGGTTTTGCGCATGCGGCGAAGTCCGCATCACCTTATCTCCGGTTCGGTCGTCAGCGACCGTGACCATAATCCCGCATTCAGCGGGCGAGAGGCCGGAGCGATGGGACCAATCTCACAAAGCGGCAATGAGCCAGAGGCTTCAACGGTCACGCACCGACCCCGGTGACGCAGGCGCCACGCCCGCGTTTGGGCGATCCTATGCTGGGCTCATGACAGCTCCTTCCGGGATCAGTCCGGTGGTGAGATAGCGCCACAGCGCGACCATCAGCTTGCGCGCCAGTGCCACAATAGCGATGCGTCGGATGCGCCCGGTGGCATTGCCGACGCGCTGGACGAACCACTTGGTCAAAGCGCTGTCCGGTTGGTGCCGGACCCACAGCCAGGCGATCTCGATGGCAAGCGTCCGCGCGCGGGGGTTGCCCGCCTTGCTGATGCCTTGATCAACGCGCATCGAGCCACTGTTGAAGGGGCTCGGCGTCAGGCCAAAATAGCTGGCCAGTTCGCGGCGATTGTTGAAGTGACGGTAGAATACTTCACGACACAGCGGCACGCCGCTGATTTGTCCGATGCCCTTCAGGCGCACCAACCTCGCGGCCTGGGCAGCACTGCGTTGCGCTGAACCGGCATCTTGTTCCGGCGCGCCCTGCAGCTCCGTCGCTGCTTCCATTGCGGTTGCCTGCGCGCGTTCGATGTCTTTGATCTGGCGTTCAACCAGGGTTATTCGTTCGTGTTCACGGGCCAGCGCTTGCTTGGTGTGCTCAGGCAATGGTTCGCCGGCACCCGTCACCAGGCCATCGAGGCGCTGCACGAAATCATGACGGCGTGGATTAACGTCGCGGATTCCCAAGGCCATGAGGATGCCTTTGATGCGGTTCGTGTGTGCGGTTTGCTCCGCTACCAGCACGGCCCGCTCCCGGTGCTGGCGTTTGGCGTCCTCTTCGGTCGGGGTCGGCACCTGAACCACCCGGCAGATGCGCGTTTCGCCGCGCTCTAACGCCAGCAGCATGCGGATGAGAAGCTCCAGATCGAGCCGGTCGGTCTTACGCCGTCGCGAACGCCGTTCCACCGGAATGCTTGCGGCATCGACGACACGGTTCTCGATGCCTGCAGCCGTCAGCCGGCGATGCAGCCAAAACCCGTCGTACCCGGCTTCGTAAACCGACACGACCCGCACCGGCTTACCGAGATTTTCCAACCGCCTTCGGGCAGCCGCAATCCGCTCCAAAGCGACGCCGACCGCGCCCCCTTCGATCTTGTGACGGCTGATGGTCTTACCGAGCTCCGGTGAATACATACCAATCAGCCAAGTCGCTTTGCTGAGTTCAAATCCGACAAAAAGCGTGGCAATCTCCTCCTGGGCGACAGGCGCGTTCAACACTGCGGTGGACATCCTACGGTCTCCGTTCAAGTTTTGCTTTGGCAGCCGAACCTTAACGGAACCGGCGCCTGTCGCCCTCATAGGATCTCATACGACTTGGCATCTGACGAGGTCTTTCTGAAACTCGACGGACGTATGGTCTATCTCTGGCGGGCCGTCGACGCCGAAGGCGAGGTCCTCGATGTGCTGGTCTAATCGAAGCGAAACAAGCACGCCGCCTTGAAGATGATGCCCAAGCTTCTGAAGAAGTATGTCTTTGTTCCTGAGCGGTTGGTCACCGACGACTTGCGATCATACAGCGCCGGGTCCGCGCAGAAGTTTCTTTCAACCCACGCCGCTGTCTACAACACATTCAACGTCCAGCGCCACCTCACCTCAGCCCGGACGCATCGCACGCTTCGCGCCGCGGCGATGAGCACGTGGCGCAAAGCAGTCGCTGCGGCCTGACAAATCCTGAGGCACCGACACTTCGCGCCCGCGGCACGGCAACGTGACAAAGCCGTCGCGGGCGGTATAGCGCCGGTTTTCGATGATTTGCGGGGACGTGGTTGCCGGCGCTTTGATAACCATCGCGGCGCGAGCGGCCATTACTAAACGCCGCTACGTGCCGCTTTGAGGAGGGTCTTCCTCCGCATCGATACGACTTCCGCGGCCGCGCGTACGGGGTCATCCTCCGTGTGGACGTAGCGCATGAACTGAGTGACCGTCTTGTGCGCTGTGAGCTGCATTCCGACTTTTACCGGTATCCCCGAATTCGCGATCTCGGTGGTAGCGCGGTGGCGGACGCCATGCGTTCCGACATGTGGGACTTCTGCTCGATCGAGGATGCGCTTCCAGCCTCTCCAGTAGACGCTCTCGGACATCGGCCGATCTGGGTTGAGGATGGACGGCACAACGTATGGAGAACCTTGCAAACGTGGTGCGTTCGAAAGGAGGGCGCGGGCATCTTCGCTCATGGGTTTCGAGATCTGACCGGTCTTGCTGTCCGGCCAGACGACGCGACGATTGACGAAGTCGACCCATTCCCATTCCAGGTTGACGATCTCGCACATGCGTGCGGCAAAGGCAAACTGCAGGCGGATGCCAAGAGTTAGAAACGGGTGTTCCATCCCTTCAAGATCGGCGCGGTCGAGGTAGCCGAACAACCGGGCCATTTCTTCGTCCGTAATCAGCCGCGTCTTGCCGCACTCCGGGTACTTCGGGATGTGGCGACATGGATTGGTGCCGTCGTCGCGGAAGCCCCAAACCTCGGCCATGTTGAACATCTTGCGCAGGCAGGAGAGGACGCGATTGGCGGTTACGGGGGTCTTTTTCATTCCGGTGATGAGGGCTGAGACGTCCGCGCGACTGACCGCACGCACCTTGAGGGTCCCGAAATTGGGAACGATGTGCCGGTCGATATAGCCTTGGTTGCTTTCAACTGTTGTCGCCCGGTTTTTCGGTGTCGAGTAGTCCTCCATAAACTTGGTGCACAAATCCTTCACGCTCGGGGCGTCACGCGCCGCCGTCTTCTCTGCGCTCGGGTCTTTGCCTGTGCGAACGTCGGCCAGCCAGTCTTTGGCGATCGAGCGTGCCTGCTCGACCGTGAGCTCGCCGAACCGGCCAATCGCCGGCTTTCGGCGTTCTCCGGCGTTGGTGCGATATTGCACCATAAAGATTTTTCGGCCGACTGGCGTGACCTTAAGGAGAAACCCAGGCACCATGGTGTCGCGCAACTCGTATTCCTTGGCGGCGCGCGTCGCCAACTCGACTGTGGTCTTCGTAAGTTTGATCTTTGCCATCCCACAAATTCCGTCCCAAGATCCAGGAGCCAATTAGGAGCCGCCAGAAAGCTGGCTGCGTCGCGTCCCCGGCTACGAAAGGTCGGTCGCGTTCGAGAGAAAGTCCATCTATCTCAGGCGCTAGCGCAGAAAATCGCACAGCCGGATAGAGATAGGATAAGGGCATTTGGCGGGCTTAAAATCCCTTGGCCGTAGGGCCGTGCCGGTTCGATCCCGGCAGCGGGCACCAATAAAACCAGGGATCAGCGATAGTGTG
Organism: uncultured Alphaproteobacteria bacterium; assembly: GCA_963804725.1. Classification (GTDB taxonomy): domain Bacteria; phylum Pseudomonadota; class Alphaproteobacteria; order ATCC43930; family CGMCC-115725; genus JAATGI01. The sequence goes on from CAWDRN010000002.1 coordinate 6,215, forward strand.
ATGTACCTATTATAAGTAGCGGTTGTTGATGGGCTAACGGATGGGCTCAGAGACGCGTTTCTGCCTTGCGTGCGTTCTATGCCTGCGAACGACAAGCCACGACCGAAATGGAGCAGCGTGGTCGCGAAGACATTCGCGCCATGCTTCAGGGTGGCGACATTGTCGGTGTAGGTTAGGGAGCGGAGGTGACGCTTGGCCTTGGAAAAGACAACCCTACCCGCAGAGACGCCGAAGAATGGCTCGCGGGTAAGAATTGGGAAGAAGCGCAGCTAGCTGCGGACCGGCACCGTCAATTGCTGTTTTGGGCTAGGACAGCTGGCATTGCCACGATCCTGGCGGTGGTCGTCAGCATCGTCGGAATAGCCCTGCCGCTGTTGCTAGCTGCGCATCTGCTTAACTGGCTCACGACTGCTCCAACTTTGCTTTGGACTGCTTTGGGACAACGCCTCTGACAGCGATCAGCGCGTAGGCCGCTCCTAAAGAGCGCGGTCCGGTGCGCTGTGTGTGGAGTGCAGGAGTTGCCGAATTGGCGAGATCGTTCTCAACGCCAGTGTAAAGTATGTTGCTAAGGGGGGGATCTATGAGTTGTGTAATCAATCGTGGCGTCAGTGCTTTGTTTCACCGGAAATAAGACCTTTGCGGCGAGTTGCGATGCACCCAGACCCATTCTTGCGATTTCCGCTCCGCCGGCATCGGTTGGCCGGGATGCCGCCGCCTTCTCTGGTGTATGGGCCGGAACATGGTTGCTCCAGGGCCGACGCGGCAACCGGATTCGTCAATGCGCAAGAATCCATGTTCAGGTCAACGATAACCGTAGTGCCGCTGTTGCATATGTTACGGCTCTCGACCGGATGCGAGAACGCGTGCGCTGTGCGACAAATATGGCGCAACGATCCGGGGGGATCGGCTTAAGTTCGTCACCCTGCGAGGCATCCATATCTCATTGCGGGTAAGGGGGCCTGGAACCGCTCAGGGCACTATGTCGTTTCCCGCCAATCCAAGAACCGACTTTGCAGATTTTCACAGGCTTTAGCAGGCCAAGCGGGAGATCGGCTCAGGCAGTAAAATGCCGCCGCGCCAGGTAAGCGAAGTCGCGCGCGGCTTTAAGGTCATTGCCGTCGCACTGGGCCTTTGAATCATTTGGCCGCTGGCAGCTTCCATTCCCAGTTTTGTTCTTGCCTTGTACCGCCGCTCAAATGATGAATGCCCTGCAGGAAACCCCCGTTGGCAGGGGTCTGCGGCACGATCGCAGCCGTCCTCCATATGAGAATCTGTTGCGACGTCCGGGAATGCCACCGCAGCGCGCCCGTCGATTTGGAAGCGCTACGCGACGAGCTAGGCGGGGACTATCGCATTTCCGATTTCGTGGCACGCGCCAGATCAGCAAGTGCGGTGCGAAATGGCGCGCGCTAAGCCGAAGACACGGCGAAGAGGCCAACTGTTAGGGGTGGGGTCGGTCACCAGGGCGTCGGTCATCGCGCCGATCATCGACTTCTCAAAGCATGGCCGTGGGATGCAGACGAGTCGGTCGCCTATCGGCCAATCGGGTCGCGGATCGCGACCCGGCCGGAGTGGAGACGATGGTCATAATTCAGATTGACTCCCGCTCAAAAGCGGCCGCTCGTCAGGCGCGGCGGCGGAAGAACTCCGTATTCCGCGGAAACGAACGCTGAAACGATCGCAATCGTGGCGCTGACAAATCGTCGTCAACGAGGCTGCGGGGGCTAAGATCGCGATGCGACATCACCGCACTTCTGGGAAAAGCAAAGGCCAGAAGTGCGGACATCGGGGTTCTAAGCTGCCACGCATTAACCAACCATTTCATAAAAGAGGCCCCGCAAACTGGATGCAGGGCCTCGTCACCACATGTGTCAACACAGCAGAGGTGCGGACTCTGCGGCAATCAAGTTACTGCACTTGCGGGCGAGCCTCAAGAATTAATGAATCATTCATAGATCGGCAGTCACACCCAACAGGGGTCATCGCGTGTTTTCCGATGTCGGTCACGTCGCTGGCAGAGGGAAGGGGAGGAAAGGCCATGCCGACGCTCCAGGCCAAAGCAAGGCGAGACTGGCGGCTTGAAAAGGGGCGGAAGCGGTCGCTCGGGGCGGCTCTTTGGTCCTGCCAAAGGTGTGAGACGCCTCGAGCGATCAACTGCCGGCTGGGACCAAGCGAAAGCCAATCATCTCGTCACTCGGGCAACCGCGATCGCGGTTGAGAACGAATTGGTCGCGGGGGCGTGCGTTGCCTTTCACCTGACCGCTGACCGTGAGATTGCGGCCTTCCCAGCGCAACATGTGATCGCCCCGGCGCCAGGCTTCCCAGGAAGGCGCTCGATTGGCGGCGCCGACGACGGCAGGCCATCCGGACCTTCCAAGATTCGCGGGAGGGGATTCCGATTGCGGCGCAAAGCACGAAATCGATACACCGAATTATAGAATAGAAGGGCAATATCACTCCTCGCGCGGAGATGCGATCGGGTTATGAGGGTTGGTGGCCCGATTTGATGAGGGAACTAACTAATAGCATGCCGACACATGCGGTTTTCTCTTGCTCTAAGTGGGCAGGCCATCCCATTTTATCACGGGGACCGACGGGTTCCGGAGGAAAGGGTATGACATCTCGCGAGCACGAGGCGGGAAAGAAAGCGATGGCTAAGCGCATGGTTTTGGCCAAGAAAACGGCGCCAGCCAAGAAGGCAGCGCCGACGCCTAAGCCGTCAGCGACCAAAGGGAAGGCCGCCATCAAGACAATTGCGGCAGCGAAGCCTGTCCCGACCGCCGGCAAACCACAGATAGTACCCAAAGGCCCTACGACCGCCAAACCGGCTCCGGTGATGAAACCATCGCCGATGTCGGCTCCGCCTGTGGTTGCCAAGTCCGGTCCTTCCACGCCAGCGCAAAGTGAAGAACGCCGCAAAGCGGCGACCCGCAAGTTTTTTGCTCGCCTGCGTTCCCTCGAAGCGATTGTCGGTGCCGACCTGCGCAAGCGTGGCAGCCTCGTGCTGATGCAGGCGGTTGACCAGTGGTACAGTGAGGCCGTGAGTGCCACGGCGACTGATATCAGCATCACCAACGCAGCCAAGGCGGTGATTGGTCACCTATAGTCGTCTAGTCGTCGCCTTGTGCCTTACTGCGCGGCGACTTCTTTCTTGAACATGGCGACGCCGCGCACCAGGTCGACCGCGCGCACAAGTTGATAGTCATTGGCCGTGCCAAAGGCAGCAATCTCATCTGCCGTTGCATCAGCTGCCGGCGGCGCTAGCTGGCTCTTTTTGGACGCCCCGGCGTTGGGTGGGGATGCCGTTGATGGCGATGCCGAGGTTTGTGGCGTGCTGACACCGGATTTGGGTGCCAAATCCGTATTCTTTAGGGCACCCTTTAAATCCGCCTCGCGGCGCAGGTCGCTGTCCGGCACGGATTCAATCTTGGCTGGCTCTACCACAACATCGGGCCGAATGCCCTCGGCCTGGATCGAGCGCCCGGACGGGGTGTAGTAGAGCGCCGTCGTCAGACGGATGGCGCCCCCGCTTTCCTGAACCGGCAATACAGTCTGTACCGAACCCTTGCCAAATGAGCGGGTCCCAAGCAACAGCGCTCGGTGATGATCCTGCAGCGCGCCGGCGACGATCTCGGAAGCCGACGCCGATCCGCCGTTGATCATGACAACGACCGGCAAACCGGGTGCGAGATCGCGATCGGCCTCTGCATCGAAGCTGTGATTATCCTGCGGACGGCGGCCACGGATCGATACGATTTGTCCCCGGTCGAGAAAATCGTTGGCGACGTCGACCGCTTGGTCAAGCAGACCACCCGGATTGTTGCGGAGGTCGAGAACGACCCCAACTAATTTGTTGCCGGATTTCTTACGCAATGAGCTGTAAGCGTCGCGCAGCGCATCGCTGGTTCGCTCGGTAAAACTGGTGATGCGCAGATAAGCCACGTCATTGTCTTCGAGTTGCGACTTGACCGGATCGACCTTGATGTCGGCGCGCGTCAGGTTTAGCTCGAAAGGATTTTGTTGGCCGCGCTTAACCAGGAGCTTGACCTGTGTGCCGATGGCGCCGCGCAGCCGGTCGACCGCCTCCGACAGCGTCATTTCGGAGACCGGGTCGTTGTCGATGGCGATGATGAGGTCGTTCGGCCGGATACCTCCTTTCGCCGCCGGCGTGTCGTCGATCGGCGAAATCACCTTCACCGCGCCGTTCTCCATGGTCACTTGCATGCCGAGACCACCAAACTCGCCTGAAGTTTGGACCTGCATTTCGCGGTATTCGGCGGCATCCATGTAATTGGAGTGGGGATCGAGCCCCGCGAGCATGCCTTTGATCGCGCTTTCGATGAGCTTTCGGTCGTTGACAGGTTCGACGTAATTCGCCTCGACGGTCTGCATCACTTCGGTGAACAGATTGATCGATATGCCGGACGCCTGTTCGGGCGCCGCTACGACGATGGCGGCAAAAGGCAATGCCGCACCGAACAAAATCGCGAGGCAGTAGGTGAGAGGACGGAGCAACTTCATGGTGGACTCGTGCTAGGGCAGGGGGAGGCAGATTAGCGCAAGGGCTCATTTGCGGAAACGTCCGAAACGTACCGCCGTCTGTCCCGGCCCGACACGGGTCGACGGCATAGTGATTACGCAATCGTCGTAAGGGGTCCTGACCGCAATCCCGCCGTCATGGGCGACGATCGTACCGGCCTTTGCCAGGACTGCGAGGCCTTGAAAATGCTCAACAAAGGCAAAATGGTCAGAGGTCGCGGTGATGACATGGGTGACGTCGAGCAAGCGCTGTGCTGTGGCACGCGGCGCGGTCGGTCCGTCGATGACACCGGTTGTCGCAAGAAAGCGCCTCGTGACGTCGTATGCGAAGTCCGCGGTGGCCCGCAGCCAATGCTGCCCGCATTCAACCAATAGCGCCACTGCCGCTGCGGATGGATCGCCGAAGGCGCCGTAATCGCGCATCCGCGTGCCGTCGGCATGGCCGGGATCTCGCACGACGATTTCCGGCAGGCCGACCTGCCGTGCCAGCGTTAACGACTTGTCGTGCAAACCAACGAGCGCCAGTGGCGGAGACGGCGCCGTCATCGAGTGGAGGTCTAGCAATGCATCAACGGTGTCAATAAGCGGCCGCAATTCACGTGCCCGCGTGAGTTCAACGCTGTTCCGCCGTCCGTCAAGCGTTGCAGCGTTCCAGACCCGATTGAAATCCTCATCAACGCATCGCGAGCGATGCGGCTGACTGGAATCGAACCGCTCATAAGCCGCGACATTGGCGAATGCCAAGGTGAGCTTGCCTTGCGTCGGACGGATGCCCGCATGCAGAAGGCGATCAAGCGCTATGGCGCCACTGATCTCGTTGCCGTGCGTCAACGCGATCGCGAGGACGTGCGGCCCGGGCGATCCAGCGTTGAGGCTCGTCACATAAGGAATGCCGATATTGCTGTCACGATAGGGAGTTAGGTCGGGTGGTGTCACCTCGACCGTCGGTGTCTTCGCCCAATTGTTGGTCACGCGAGCAAATGTTCAAAGAGGCGCTGCACAAACGTCTCGCACCGCGCAATCTGGTCGAGTGACACAAATTCGTTTGGCTTGTGCGCCTGCTCGATCGAACCGGGTCCGCAGAGAATGGCCGGAATCGCCGCCGCCTGGTAGAGGCCGGCCTCGGCTGTGTAGCTCACTTTGCCCGTGTCATTGGCGCCCGACAGCGTTTGCACCAGCTTTACCAGTGGATCTTCAGCCGCCGTTGCCAATCCCGGCGTATTGTTGATCTCGTGAAAATGGATGGCGCTTGTGGCATTGACCGCGTGCATTTCCGGCAAGAGCGTCGCAATGGCATAGTCACGCAGTTCGCGCACCAGTTCCGGGGCATCGTCTGCAGGGATAGCACGGATCTCGAAATCGAAAGAGCAGTGGCGCGGCACGATATTGACTGCGGTGCCGCCGCGGATGGTGCCGACATGGATCGTCGTGTACGGCGGCACAAAACCCTCATCATAGGGGCCGTGGTCGCGCTTGTGGCGCGCCATGCTTCGCAGACGCGCCACGATTTCCGCGGCGGTCTCGACCGCGTTGACGCCCTGGTGCGTTAAAGCGGAATGCGCCTCGTGGCCGTGCACCTCGCAGCGCATCGTGAGTTTGCCCTTATGCGCGATCACCGGGGTCATCAAGGTCGGCTCGCCGACGACGCACCCTAGCGGGCGCACGGGACGGGAACTCACATCGGCGATCAGGTCGCGCACGCCGGTACACCCCACCTCCTCGTCATAGGAAAAAGCGAGATGCAACGGCATCTTGAGCTTGGCTGTGGCAAAGTCGGGAACGCGGCTAAGGGCCACGGCGATAAAACTCTTCATGTCGGAGGTGCCGCGGGCATAAAGCCTTCGGTCGCGGAGGGTGACCGCGAACGGATCACTGTCCCAGACCTGCCCGTCTACTGGAACGGTGTCCGTGTGTCCCGACAGCATCAGGCCGCCGCGATCATCGGGCCCAATCGTGGCAAAGAGGTTCGCCTTGCGGCGGTCGCGATCGAAATAGAGTTCACTCGCGATTTCCCAGCCATCTAGATAGTCGCGGATGAAATCGATGAGGGCCAGGTTACTCTCCCGACTGGTTGTGTCGAAAGCGATGAGCCGTGCGAGCAGGTCGCGTGCCGGCAGTTTGGTTTCGGGCATGGCCATACTATGCCGAAGCAAGAGGCAAGCCGCTAGAGCGCCGAGACAGCGTTTATGCGGGGAGCGTCGTCATGGGCCCAGATGTGGCGAACGAAATCTAGATGGCCGGCCATCCGGTTACCGCCCCAAATGAAGGACGCATCAGGGCCATGGGCGGCCTCATTCAGGCTTGGGTAGATCGCCAATGCTCGGAAGCCTTGGCACAATATCGGTGGCAGTGACCTGGAGCAGGCCAGAGTGTGGTGACGCGCGACCCGAGCGGCGGGTTTCGCTGAAACCCACCATATGGCGCTCGGGGTCAACCTGTCGACGCTAAAGGAACACGCCGTAGGCTACATTGACAATCTCGCCCGTCTCTTGGTTGACCAGGACCAGATCTGGTCCGTACCGCACCCAGACGAAACCGGGAGGCGGCGGCGCCAAGCCGAGGCCGGCATAGTTGACGTAGATAAAAGCCGAACCCAGGAAGATCCCCGGCAAAATACCGCCGACATAGAAGCGGCGATAACCGTAACCCTGTGGCCACGCCCAGGCACCGCCACGAACACGATTATAATAGCGGCCACCATAATAGAAGGAGTTACCTCGTGGGGGATGATAGTCGCCGTGACCGTAGTACGGCCGATTGCCATAGGGCCTATTTGTGGCAACCGGCGGCCGACCAGGCACCGGTTGCATTGGTCGTGTTGTGGCAACGGGTGGCCGACCAGGCACCGGTTGCACTGGTCGTGTTGTGGCAACGGGTGGCCGACCGGGCACTGGTTGCATCGGTCGTGCACCTGGCCGGACCTGAGCATTCGGCGGGGGCGCGTGTGGCGTCGCATGCGGTGCCGGTCTGGCAGGGGGACGGTGCTCCTGCTGTTGTTGTTGGGGTTGTTGGGCCATTGAGAGCGCGGGCGCCACTAGGAGTAAGAGCGCCGCTCCACAGACGAAAAGGCGTTTCATCGATTACTCCCTGGTTCTGCCGGCGCCGACCGGCGCGAGCAAAAGGGCCACCACTGACGGCGCCACCTCGGCGTCATGGTGACAACGGTTTGGCAGCCATTGCTGTTCCACATATTCGTTTTGCCGCCGGACGTTGCCAAGCCCAGGTCTCGTGTTTAGGTTGTGCAACAAATGACCGAACCAGCGCCGCTTGCAGCCTATGCTTGCCGCTCCGAAAATAGTCGGGGGCGACGCTATGCGGAGCCGCAAAGCGCGACGCGGACGCCGTTCCAGCGCGACCGTGACCGGGTCATTCATTCAACCGCGTTTCGCCGCCTACAATATAAAACTCAGGTGTTTGTCTACCATGAGGGAGACCATTATCGTACGCGACTGACCCACTCGCTCGAAGTGGCTCAGATCGCCCGTTCTATTGTGCGCGCCCTCCATCTCAACGACGATCTGGCCGAGGCACTTGCGCTCGCGCATGACCTCGGACACACCCCTTTCGGTCACGCCGGCGGCGATGCACTCGACGAAGCGATGCGGCCCTATGGAGGATTTGAGCACAACGACCAAACCTTTCGAGTGCTGACGAAGCTCGAACGACATTATGCGGAGTTCGACGGACTTAACCTGACCTGGGATACGCTCGAGGGCGTGGTCAAGCACAACGGACCATTGCGCGGCGCGGCGCCGCGCACCATTGCCGCCTATGTTCGCCATCATGATCTTGCGCTCGGTACTTATCCTTCCGCTGAGGCGCAGATTGCTGCCCTGTCCGACGACATCGCCTATAACAACCACGATATTGATGACGGCCTACGGGCGGCCCTGTTCACCATCAAGGACTTGGGCGAGGTGCCGCTGGCGGGACCGGTGTTTCGAGAGACGGCTTTGCGGTATCCGGGGATCGAGGAGACACGCCTCATTCACGAGGCGATTCGTCGCATGATCGACCTAATGGTGTCAGATTTGATTGTCGAGACGTCGCGAAGATTAGAGGCCTCCAAGCCTAAGCAGGTCGACGATATTCGCGGTTTGGCTGCGCCGGTGGCGGCGTTCTCGGACACGATGAGATCCCATGACAAAGCGCTGAAGGCGTTTCTGTTCGACCATATGTATCGGCATTTTCGGGTTAATCGCATGGCATCGAAGGCGCGGCGGGTGGTGTCGGAATTGTTTGCGCTGCTGTTGGGGGAACCTGACTGTCTGCCGAGCGAGTGGCGTGATGCGGCGGCGGGCCAGTCCACCGAGATGCGTGCCCGTATCGTTGCCGATTACATTGCCGGCATGACGGATCGCTATGCGCTGGACGAACATCGCCGTCTGTTTGACCCCGACGCAACGCCATGAATCTGTTCAGTCATTTCCGTGACAAGATTGAGCGTGACATCCTGCCGGCGCTTATCGTTGAGGGCAAACTCCCACCCGGCATCACGACGAAGGGCTTGACCGTGGAGCCGCCGCGCGACCCCAAGCACGGCGATATTTCGGCTAACGCGGCGCTGGTGATCGCGAAGTCGGCAAACATGGTGCCCCGTGATGTCGCGACACTCGTCGCCAGCCAGTTTCGCGTGGACCCCGATGTGGCGAGAGTCGAGGTCGCCGGCCCCGGCTTCATTAATCTGACCCTTGCGGACGGGTTCTGGCATGAGCGTTTGCGCGAGATCCTGCATGCCGGGCCTAGCTATGGTGATTGCGCGATCGGCAACGGCCGTAAGATCAATGTCGAATTTGTTTCGGCGAATCCGACCGGGCCGATGCACGTCGGTCACGGGCGCGGGGCCGTGGTGGGCGACGCTCTCTCATCGCTGCTGCAAAAGGCCGGGTTCGATGTGACGCGCGAATATTATGTGAACGATGCTGGGGCCCAGGTCGATACTCTCGCCCGCTCGGCCTATCTGCGCTATCGCCAGGCCCTCGGGGAAGAGATCGGCCCCATACCCGAAGGCCTTTATCCGGGGGACTACTTAATTGATGTCGGCGAAACCTTCGCACGCGCCGACCGCGATAAATGGCTCGGTCGGCTGGAACCGGAATGGCTGCCGCATTTCCGCACTAAAGCCGTCGAGTTGATGGTGGATTCGATCCGTGCGGACCTCGCTCTTTTGGGCATCGAATTCAACAAATTCACCTTCGAGCGCCGCGACATTGTCGAGAAAGGAGAAATCGAGCGCGCGCTCGCGACGCTCGAGGCGGCGGGGCTCGTCTATGTCGGCACCTTGGAGGCGCCCAAAGGCAAGCTTCCTCAAGATTGGGAGCCACGCGACCAGACTTTGTTCAGGTCCACCCAATTCGGCGACGATGTTGATCGGCCGCTTAAAAAGTCGGACGGCTCTTGGACCTATTTTGCCGCCGACATCGCCTATCACCTCGACAAATACCGCCGCGGATTCACCGACATGATCGATGTTTGGGGCGCCGATCATGGCGGCTATGTCAAGCGCATGCAGGCGGCAGTAACAGCGCTCACTGTCGGGAAGGGGACGCTCGACGTGAAGCTGTGCCAGCTCGTCCTATTGTTTGACCAGGGCGAACCGGTACGTATGTCGAAGCGCGCGGGCACCTTCATCCCCTTGCGCGACGTTATCGAGCAAGTCGGGAAGGACGTATTCCGCTTCGTCATGCTGACACGCCGCAACGATCAAACCCTAGAGTTCGACTTCGCCAAAGTGGTCGAGCAGTCAAAGGACAATCCGGTTTTCTATGTCCAATATGCCCATGCGCGCGCTCGTTCGGTTTTGCGACTCGCGGGGAACACGATGCCGGGGCTTGCCCTCCACCCTGAAGCGCTGGCAGCGGCGCCCCTCGAACTGCTTTCCGACTCGGCTGAATTAACTTTGATTCGCTATCTGGCCGGCTGGCCGCGCCTCATTGAAAGCGCAGCCGCAACCCATGAGCCGCATCGCGTCGCATTTTACCTCCAGGAGCTCGCTTCGATCTTCCATGGTTTGTGGAATAAAGGTAAGGATGATACCACCTTGCGCTTTATTCTAAGCGACTCGCCTGAGGTGACTTCGGCGAGGCTCGCTCTGGTGCAGGCGGTAGCGTTTGTCGTAGCATCGGGCCTCAACGTATTTGGCGTGACGCCTGCCGAGGAGATGCGTTAATGGCGTTGGACCAGGCTCACCGTTACGGGCATCGGCGAATCTTCGCAACGCCATCGCGCCGACGACGCGCGAGGGCTTGGGTGATCGTCGGACTGTTTCTTGGCTTTGTCGCCTTGGCTTGGGCTTGGGCGTTTCAGCGGGGGCCAAGTCGGAGTGGTTCGGAGGTGCCGGTACTGACCGCCGGTCCCCAGCCCACGCGCGAGAAGCCAAGCGATCCCGGTGGCATGAAGGTGGCCGACATCGATCCGCTATCCTATGACAGCGGCCGGTCGCCGCCCCGGATCGAGAACATCCTGCCCGGGCCGGAAAAGCCCTTGCCGCAGCCGGTTCCCGAGCAACATGCCGCGACGGGCACAGTGGCGCCGGCTGCCGCGAATGCCGTCGCGGCGGTGCCAGTCAAAGGTGCTGATAAGACGGTCGCGGCGCAGAACCCCGTTCCGGCGCCGGCAATGCCGGCGATCAATCCTGTCACCGCGGCGGTGGCCATCCCGGCACCAGCGAGCAGCGCTCAACCTAGCCTCAAGCGACCCACCGATCGAGATGAAGCAAAGCGGAAGCCGATAACCCAGGGGGCCGGCGGCTATCGTTTGCAGCTCGCGTCTTTGCGCTCCAGCAGCGATGCACGGGAGGTCGAAGCCAAGCTCAAGCGCAGCTATGGCGATGTGCTGGCATCGGTGAGTTTTTCGATCGTTCCCGTCAATCTCGGTGACCGCGGCTTTTATTATCGGGTGATGGCAGGGCCGATGTCACAGAATTCCGCATCGCAGATCTGTGGTGCGCTTCGCGAACGCGGAGCTGCGTGCATCGTTGCCAGACCGTAATCCACCGCGAGCAGCCATATTTGGCTGCGCGGGGGAAAGGCTGACCGAGGCCGAGCGAGCGTTCTTCAAGGCGTCCGATCCGCTCGGCTTCATCCTATTCGGCCGCAACTGCATCGATCCGGAGCAAGTGGTTCGGCTGCTGACAGACTTGCGCGACGCGGTTGGGCGCGCCGACGCACCGATTTTGATCGATCAAGAAGGCGGGCGGGTGGCGCGGCTTGGCCCGCCACGTTGGTCAGCCTATCCACCGCCGCGCCAGATCGCCGCGCTCGGTGGCGATGCTGCGGCTGCGGCCGCCTTTTCGGTGGCGCGCCTGATCGCCCACGATCTCGTTCAGCTCGGTATATCGATCGATTGCTTTCCGCTGCTCGACCTGGGTTTTGCCGTCTCGGACCGGGTGATCGGCGACCGGGCCTGGGCCGGCGATCCGGCAACGGTAACGCGGCTCTCCCGTGCCGCTTGTGATGGCCTTTTGGAGGGCCAAATATTGCCTGTGATCAAACACATTCCCGGACATGGCCGCGCCACCGTCGACAGTCATCATAGGCTGCCGCGAGTGACGGTATCGCGGGCTGAATTAGAGCAAAGCGACTTTTTACCATTCCATGCGCTGCGCGACCTGCCCTGGGCCATGACTGCTCACATCGTCTATGAAGCGGTTGACCCCGATCTGCCGGCAACACTGTCGGCGCGCGTGATCGGCGAGGTTATTCGCGGTAGCATCGGTTTTGCAGGTGTGTTGATCACAGACGATCTGTCGATGCGCGCTCTGAGCGGCGGCATCGCCGCACGGGCCGCAGCGGCGCTCGTGGCAGGTTGCGATTTGGTTCTCCACTGCAACGGTAATATGGGCGAAATGATCGAAATTGCGACGGTGACGCCTCCTTTGTCGGCCGCCGCCCTGCGTCGATTGGCGGACGCCGAAGCTTGTCGCCCGTCGCCAGGTCCGTTTGACCGCGCCGCCGCGGAAGCCCGGTTTCAGGAACTGTTGGCGGGCGCGTGATGGGCGATTACGGCTCTTTGCTGGAGCAGATTTCGGTCTTTGCCTTGCCGGCGATTTTTGCCATTACGCTGCACGAGGCGGCCCATGGTTTTGTTGCCGACAAGCTCGGTGACGATACGGCGAAGCGCGCGGGTCGCGTCAGCTTCAATCCGTTGAAACATATCGATCCGTTCGGCACGGTGCTGATGCCGTTGCTGTTGTTCTTTGTCTCGCGCGGCAATTTTCTATTCGGTTATGCCAAGCCGGTGCCGGTGAATTTCGGCCGCCTCCGGCACCCGCGCATAGACATGGTATGGGTGGCGATGGCCGGGCCGGCCATAAACATCCTGATGGCAATCGCTGCAGCGCTCCTGTTCTACGCGATCCCCATCATACCTGCCGTGGCGAAGCTATGGGCCGCGCTCAACTTGCGGAACGCGGTGATGTTCAACGTCGTGCTGGCAGTATTCAACATGATCCCGTTGCCGCCCCTTGATGGCGGTCGCGTTGCAGTCGGTCTGTTGCCGGATTTCCTTGCCTTTCCCCTAGCGCGAATTGAGCGTTACGGCATTGCGATCATCATTGCGATTCTGTTCCTTCTGCCTTGGATCGGGCGCGAAATTGGAGTCGATCTGGACATTGTGGGAATCATCATATACTGGCCAGCCAATATGATTGTTCAGGGCATCGGCTGGCTGACCGGAGTGTCATGATCAACGCGACGGCGTTCGAAGACGCAGAGCGCGAGCGTGGGCCCGAGGGCGACGAGCTGGTGGTCGATCTCGACGGCTACGAAGGGCCGCTCGACGTGTTACTGACGTTGGCGCGCGAGCAGAAGGTCGATCTCACCAAGATTTCCATTCTGGCGCTGGCCGATCAGTATCTCGTTTTCATCGCCACGGCTCGGCGTTTGAAGCTCGAGGTCGCCGCCGACTATCTCGTGATGGCGGCATGGCTCGCTTACCTCAAGTCCCGATTGTTGCTGCCCGAGCCGCCGGGCCCTGAACAACCGACCGGCGATGAACTGGCCGCGATGTTGACGCAGCAATTGCGCCGCCTTGAGGCGATGCGTGGGGTTGCGGCGCGGTTGATGGCGCTGCCACGGCTTGGTCGCGACGTGTTTGGGCGCGGCTCGCCCGAGGGTTTACCCCGCCGCCTAGTACCGCGCTATGAGGCCACCTTGCTGGAAATGCTGCGCGCCTACGGCGAGCTGCGCCAGCGCAAAGAAAACGCGGTTCTGCGCATCGTGCCTCCGGAACTTTACTCGATGGACGATGCGCTGGAGCGGCTGAAGCGCATGGTCGGGCGAGTGCCGGAATGGCGCAGCCTCATCAGTTTCCTGCCAGCGGGCCTTGGCCGTGGCCTAATCGAGCGGTCGGCGATTGCGGCGACCTTCGCCGCGAGCCTCGAACTGGCTCGCGTCGGGAAGCTCGAACTGAGGCAAGATCGCTCGTTCGGGCCCGTTTTCATCCGCAGCAAACCAGGGGTGATATGAGCTCAAGCGATAGCGAAATCACCAGTGTCGCCGGCGCGTGCGATCATGCCCAGCAGCTGCGTTTGATCGAGGCGCTGCTCTTTGCCTCGGCGGCGCCGCTCGACGTCGCCACCATCGCGGAACGATTGCCGCAAGGAGCCGACATTTCGGCGCTCGTTGGCGAGCTTGAAGCGGAGTATCGCGGTCGCGGCGTCAATCTGGTCTTTGTTGCCGGCGGCTGGACTTTTCATACCGCCCCCGATCTCGCCGACAAGTTGGGCCTGGAAAAAGTGGTGCCGCGCAAGTTGTCGCGCGCCGGTATCGAAACCCTGGCAATCATCGCCTATCACCAACCAGTTACGCGTGCCGAGATCGAAAATATAAGGGGAGTTGCGGTGAGCTCCGGCACGCTCGATGTCTTGATGGAAACCGACTGGATTGCGCCGGTCGGCCGGCGCGAGACCCCGGGCCGTCCCGTTACTTGGGGCACCACCGATGCCTTCCTGTTGCATTTCGGCCTGGCCGACCGCCGGGATTTGCCCGGCATTGAGGAGCTCAAGGCTACCGGCCTCGTGGGCCCCCATCCGCTGGGAGTGACCGAAACCGCACAAACACTGCCCTTTGCTCCCTCAGCAGCTGTGCAGGAAAGGGACCCCTATCCCGAGGAAGCGGACGAGGATAGCGACGGCGAGTAAGCGACATAACGGCGCCCCCGACCCGGTCAAAGGGATTAACGCGCGAAAAAATCACAATAATTCGCCCAATAATACGAAACGGGCTTAAGACGAACCCCGAAGCGCTTACCAATTGGGCGTGCCGCGCCAAATGCTTGCTTGATTGCGGGCCAGGTATGGTTCTGCCATTATCCGTCGCGCGATGCGCCGGTGACGTTGGCTCGGGGTTCAATGTTTGATTTCTCGTGGTCGGAAATATTGTTGATCGGAGTGGTGGCGCTGGTCGTCATCGGTCCCAAGGACTTGCCGCGCGTCCTGCGCACGGTGGGTCAATGGGCAAACCGCGCTCGCGGCGTCGCGCGCGAATTCCAGTTTCATCTCGACGAGATGATACGCGAAAGCGAACTCGACGAAGTCCGCAAGACCATGAATGCCGCCGTCAGCACGGATATCGGCACCGCGGTCGGCAACTTCATTGACCCCGCCCGCGAGATCGAAAAGAGCCTGTCCGCGCCCGAACTTTACGGTGGAACATCAGCATCAGCGCCGGCGGCGGCAGAGGTGGAGGAGCCGGCACAGCTCGCTTTGCCGACCATCGGCGCGCCGGCGAAACGGGCGATACCGGAGCAAGCCGAAACTGCGCTCTCCGAGGCTAAGTCCGGAACGCACGGCTAACAGGGTGCTAGAATCCCGTGTCCGACGCCAGAGAAGACGAGCTCGAAGGCGGCAAGATGCCGCTTTTGGAGCATTTGATCGAACTACGAAGGCGGCTGATTTACTCGGTTTTGTCGTTTCTCGTCCTGTTTGTGCCCTCCTGGTATTTCAGCAAGACGATCTATGGATTCCTTGCCGCGCCGCTTGCCCGAATTCTCGCTGAACGCAGCAACGGTCACTTCATCTACACCGATCTGACCGAGGCGTTTTTCACCGACATGCGTGTGGCTTTCTGGACCGCGATCTGCCTGTCCTTCCCGGTGATCGCGAGCCAGCTTTGGATGTTCGTGGCGCCAGGCCTCTACAAAAAAGAGCGCGCGGCGTTCTTGCCCTATCTCTTCGCAACGCCGGTGCTCTTTATTCTCGGCGGCTGTCTTGCCTATTTCGTGATCTTCCCGGTCGCGTTCAAATTCTTCGCCAGCTTCCAGGATCCGGGCGCTGCCGGCACGATGGCCGTCACGCTCGAACCGAAAGTGAGCGAGTATCTGACCCTGGTCATGCGATTGATCTTCGCGTTTGGTTTCGCATTTCAGATGCCAGTGTTGCTGACCCTGATGGCACGGGTGGGTTTGATCACGTCGCAGACGCTAAGGAAAAACCGGCGCTATGCCATTGTCGGCATTTTCATCGCCGCGGCGATTTTGACGCCGCCCGATATTTTCAGCCAATGCTCGCTGGCGCTGCCGCTGCTGGCGCTTTACGAAATTTCGATCCTCTCCTGCCGTCTAGTCGAGAGGCGGCGCGCCCAACGTGAGGCCGAACTCGACGCGGAACTCTCAGGCAAATCGACCGGCACGACTTAGCCGACAGCGGGCCAGCTAAGCTAGCTGAATGCCTTGTAGGCGGTGAGCGTGAAGGTATCCTTGATGCCCGGGAGCTTTTGCAGCCGTTCGACGACGAAATGGCCGATATCCATGTTATCCGCCAAAAAGCACTTCATCAGAAGATCGTATTGGCCCGAGACCGAGTGAACTTCAGAGACTTGTTCGATGGTCTCGACCGCCTCCTCAGCGACCTTATAGGCTTGGCCGAGCTCGCATTTGACCATGACGAACAACGTCTTCATCGCGCCAGCTTGACACGCGGCCGAGATAAGAAGGCGGGGGGATTGTCGCCAAAACCGACAACAACCCTCAGATCATCCTTGGCAAAGGTGGGCTCCGGGTGTCGCGCGGGCAGCGCCTGAACCGCAGCATTCGCAACCAGCGGAAAACTCTTCATGCTTACCGGTACGGGGCGCGGCGCCAGTGGGCGCTCGTGCCGCGCCTGATTGCGAGGATCATTGCGTGACTGCTGATCACGCGCTTTTTTTGCCCGTGACGGTGGCACCGTCCGCTCGCCATTGCCATGGCCGCCGCGCCGTTGGCCATGGCCGCCTTGCGCTAGCGGAACCGCCAACTCTTGATTGAGCTCCGGCTCCATCCCATCGATCTTGCCTTCGGGTATGGACCTGCCGATCAAGGACTGGATGGCGGTGATGAAATGCAAATCGTCCGGGGTCGCCAGGGTGAACGCGTGACCGGCACGACCGGCGCGTCCGGTACGGCCAATGCGGTGGACATAGTCTTCGGCATGGATTGGCACGTCAAAATTGAAGACATGCGAGAGCCCCTCGATGTCTAGTCCGCGCGCCGCGACATCGCTTGCGACCAGGAGGCGCACACCGCCTTCCCTGAATTTTTCCAAGGTCTCGGTACGTTTTGATTGCGTCAGATCGCCGTGCAGCGCCGCGGCGCTAAAGCCATGTTTTGCCAGGGAGCGATGAAGAATATCGACATCGCGCTTGCGGTTGCAGAAAATCAGGGCGTTCTTGACGTCCTCGTGACGTAAGAGGCGGCGTAGCGCCTCCCGTTTGCCGAAGGGTTGCACCATGATGAGGCTCTGCACCACCGTCGCGGCGGGGGAGGCTGGCGGAGCTACTGCTACTTCCTTCGGATTGCTGAGGAAAGCGTCGGCCAGCCGACGGATTTCCGGAGGCATCGTTGCAGAGAAGAACAGCGTCTGACGGGTGCGTGGCAGCAGTCCAACGATGCGCTCGACATCGGGGATGAAGCCCATGTCGAGCATCCGGTCGGCCTCATCGATTACCAGAACCTTGGTATCGCTGAGAATGATCTTGCCGCGCTCGTAGAGGTCGAGCAGGCGACCCGGCGTTGCGATTAGCACGTCGACGCCGCGATCGAGCTTGCGCTCCTGATCGACGAAGCTTTCACCGCCGATCAGTAAGGCCAGATTGAGTCTCGAATATTTGCCGTAGGTCTCCAGGGCCGCCGAAACTTGCGCGGCGAGTTCGCGAGTCGGTTCTAGAATCAGCGAGCGCGGCATGCGGGCGCGACTGCGTCCCGATGCCAACATATCGATCATGGGAAGGGTGAAACCGGCCGTCTTGCCTGTTCCGGTTTGGGCACAGCCAAGCACGTCGCGCCCGGCTAAAATATGAGGAATTGCCTGTTCCTGGATGGGGGTAGGGGCTTTATAGCCCGCATCTGCCACCGCCTGTAAGACCTCGTGGGAGAGGTCAAGGTCGGAAAAATTCATTGAAAAGGGTACTTTGCTTTCTTTCAGTTCTATAACATCGGATACAACTGCACCGTCAGCATGATGATGCACGTACCTTAATTGGGGTTCGAAAGGCCAAAGTCAAACTATTTCTGGCAAAATGCTGGAGGGTTACCATCCAACATAGAGCGCCAGCGCACGTGACCGAGAAGATATCCCTCTTGTTACTCCCTGGGCTGTTGTGTGATCGCCGACTTTGGGCGCCGCAGATGGCGAGCCTGGCCGACATAGCCGAGCCGATTGTTGTCGATCTGACCCGCGATACTTCGATCGAGGCCATGGCGCAGCGGGCGCTCCTCGCGGTGCCGCCGCGTTTCGCTGTGGCCGGTCTGTCGATGGGCGGCTACGTCGCGCAAGAGATGATGCGCCAAGCGCCGGAGCGCGTTACGCGGCTGGCACTGCTAGACACTTCGGCGCGCGCCGACACGCCGGAGCAGCGTCGACGGCGGCGGGACCTCATCGCTCTGTCGCAGCGCGGGCAATTCCACGGTGTGACACAGCGCATGCTGCCGCAATTGATTCATCCTGATCGGCTCGGCGATGCGACACTGGTGAAGATCATCACGGAGATGGCGGAAGCGATCGCGACCGAGGGCTTCCGCCGGCAACAGATGGCAATACTCACGCGCCGGGACGGACGCTCCGATCTGCCCCGCATCACGGCGCCGGTGCTGGTACTCTGGGGACGAGAAGACCTATTGACACCACTGTCCCTCGCCGAGGAAATGTCCGCGCTGATACCAAATGCCAAGCTGCACATTGTTGAGCACTGCGGCCATATCACGACGCTCGAGCGGCCGAACGAGGTCAGCGGCGCGCTCCGCCAATGGCTGATGCGATGACTTTTCCATTTTCCAGATTCGAATCCCAGTAGTGGAAACAAGCTCCGTGTCAGGCTCGCTTTCGTCCGGTTTGTCCGATATCGAGACAGCGCGACTCCGGCTCGCACCGCTCGTTCCCGCGGATGCCGAGGCGCTGTGGCATGTGACCAATAACGCCGGCATCATTGACGCCATTTCATTCCTTCAACAACCATTCACGTTGGTGGACGCGAAGACGCTAATTGCGCTCAACCAGAATGATTGCGACCTGTTCCGTGGCGTTTGGCGGCGCCAGGATAGTGTACTCGTCGGAGTCATCGGGTCCCATCGGCGCCCAAGCGGCGCCACCGAGATCGGGTACTGGATTGGGACGCGGTTTCAGGGTCGGAGCTATGCCTATGAGGCGGGACACGGCGTCGTTGAATGGCTCAGGAACGCGAATCCAACGGCGCCCATCATTGCCGAGTGTCGACCCGAGAATCGCGCCTCATGGCGCGTCTTGGAGCGGCTGGGTTTTAACCCGACCGGCGCGCCCGGGACGCGGCCCGGACGCCTCGAGCTAGCATTGCCCACGCTATTTTGAGCGGCATTGCCCGCGGTTTTTCCGGATGAACGGCGTCGCTGCCGTGTTGCCGGCCGTCGCCGACTTGGGTCGTTGTCGGGCAGCATGGTGTCCCGCTGGACGGTGGCGGGAGCCAATGCCATAGTCCGCAGCCATGACTATTGGCACCCGACTCTTCACCTGGCTCAAGGGCGAGCTGGTCGGCACCGACCAATTCGGCAATCGCTACTATCGCGAAAAGGGCAAGCGCCAATTCCTACGCGGCGGCGGCCGCCAGAGCCGCGAAAAGCGTTGGGTTCTCTTTGACGGCGCGCCCGAGGCCACTAAGGTGCCGCCGATGTGGCACGCTTGGCTGCACCACACCATCGACACAGTGCCGACCGACGCGGGCATCAAACGCTACGCCTGGGAAAAAGATCATGTACCAAACCTGACTGGCACCCCGCTCGCTTACCATCCGCCCGGCTCCGTGCTGCGGGGCGGCAATCGCGCACCGGCGAGCGGTGATTACCAACCGTGGCATCCTGACTCATGATAAGGCGCAATGCCGTAGAGACCGTGTTGGGGGCGGTCGTGATCGTGGTCGCAGCACTGTTCCTCTTCTTCGCCTACACGACCAGCGAAGTGCGCGCGGTGTCGGGCTACGAATTGACGGCGCGCTTCGACCGCGTCGGGGGCCTGCGCGACGGAGCCGATGTGCGGATCAGCGGCATCAAGGTCGGTACCGTGACGCAGCAGGTCCTCGATCCCAAGACGTTTGAGGCCGTAGTGACACTCAGCGTGCAACCCGACATCAGGTTGCCGGTCGACACGGTGGCGGCGATCACATCGTCGGGGCTGCTAGGCAGCGACTTTGTGTCGCTCACTCCTGGCAATGACGATGACATGATCAGGCCCGGGGGTGCCATCGCCCACACCCAACCACCAATGGATCTGCAATCGCTGATTGGCCAATATATCTTCAGCCAAGGCAGTAGCGGGCAGAATAAGCCGACCCAACCTAACAATGGACCAGCGAAACCCTGACGTGGCATGGACAAGCCCAAATTCGATCTGCCGACCTGGCTGACACCGGAAGGCGAGCCGGTAACTTGCATCGACAAAATCAAGGTTCTTAACGACAATCTCGAAGAGATCCGCGACCTGGCGCAGGCCGCCCTCGAGGACGCGGTGCTAATGGGGTGTGACGAGTCTCAGTTCAGAGAAGTTATAAGGAACCTTGCAGAAGCCATTGTTAATCCATATAAAAGGTGATGAATTGAAGTGGCTTTTCTGCTTTGTCGTCTGCAGTGTTGCCATTGCGATATCTCCGGCAAAGGCAGGAACCGTGGCGGTGCTTCAGGGGCTCGACAAGACGACCGCCCGGATTGCCACCATCACGCGCCGATCGACCGACAGGTGCGCTATGGCAATCTCCTGATCACCGCGCGCGCCTGCGTCAAGCATCCGCCGGAAGAGCCGCCGGAGAGTGCCGCGTTTCTCGTCATCGACGAACTGCCGCCCGATGCCGGGCCGCAAACACCGCCGGAGCGGATTTTCAGCGGCTGGATGTTCGCTTCTTCGCCGGCGCTGTCGGCGCTCGAAAATCCGGTCTATGACATCAGCGTGTTGGACTGCAAAGAGACCGACGCGGCGGCGCCCGCCGTCCGGGGATCGGCCCGAAGTCCGGCGGATAGCGCCTCGAGCGCTTCGCTGCCGCGCAATGGCCGAACGAGCCAATCTGCCGACGCTGACACGGAAGCAGCCAATAACTGGCGATAACGGAGACGCGGAATCGAGACGGCGCCGAAACGCTGCAAATGCGGCGTTACGAATTGGACGTCGAGCAAGGCGAAGCCGCCTAGTCTCAACCGCGCTACCAGGTGGGTGAGGGCGACCTTGCTTGCGTCAGTGGCGCGGCTGAACATGCTCTCGCCGAAGAAAACCGCGCCGAGCGTCACGCCATAAAGGCCACCGACGAGCTTGCCGTCGCGCCAGGCCTCGACGGTATGCGCGTGGCCGCGGCGAAAGAGGTCCAAATAGGCCGCGATCAACGCCTCGTTGATCCAGGTTTTGGGGCGGTCTTCAGTCGGCGAAGCGCAGCCCCGCATAACCGCGGCGAAATCATCGATCGCAGCGCATTTCGAACGTCTCAGTCGCGGATCGTGCGCCTAAGGCGGCGTGACACATGAAAGCAGTCAAGCGGGCAGGATGCCACGCTCGTCGGGGTCGACCCAGAAAATCTCGGTGGTCTCGGCAGAATCGGCCATGGGAAAAATTCCGGCGGCGTAGGCGCGCAACAAGAGATCGGCTGTCGAGCTGGGTTGTCACGGTGCGGGCTCGCGCCACAAACCGCTCGAGCCAATGAACATCATAATTGCCGTCGATGAAATCGGGCTCGACTGCCAGTTGCTGATGCAGCGGAATAGTCGTGTCGATGCCGGCGATGACGAATTCCTCGAGCGCACGGCGCATTCTCATGATGCATTCGTTCCGGCTGGTGCCGTGAAGGATCAGCTTTGCCACTAGCGAATCATAGTGTGGCGGCACGATATACCCCTGATAAAGGGCGCTATCGACGCGGACGCCGAGGCCGCCCGGCGCAAGGTAAGTCGTGATTTCGCCGGGCGAGGGCTGGAAGCTGGCGGCATTCTCCGCGTTAATCCGGCATTCGATGGCATGACCCTTCGAGCACAACGTCGGACTGAGCCACGACAGGGGCATGCCGGCGGCGATGCGCAATTGTTCACGCACGATATCGATGCCGCTGACCATCTCCGAGATCGGATGCTCGACCTGAAGCCGCGTGTTCATTTCAATGAAAAAAAAGGCACCTTCCTGATAAAGAAACTCGAAAGTGCCAGCGCCGCTATAAGCCAGTTGAGCGGCGGCGTCGGTCGCCAGTCTTGGTCACCGCCGCCCGTTCGCTGGCGTTGAGGGCGGGAGAGGGGGTCTCCTCGAGCACCTTCTGGTGTTTGCGCTGCAGCGAGCAATCGCGCTCGCCGAGATGCACCACGTCGCCCTGGCCGTCGGCGAGGATCTGCACCTCGATATGGCGCGGTTGGCCGAGATAGCTGTTCGAGATAAACTTCGGTATTGCCGAAAGACACGCGCGCTTCGGCGCTCGCGGCGGCAAAGGCCTCGCCCAGCGTGTCGGCGCTTTCGGCGACACGCATGCCGCGTCCGCCGCCGCCCCCTGCCGCCTTGACCAGGATCGGATAGCCGATGTTGTCGGCTAGCTTGCGCGCGTGCTCGGCATCGCCGACCGCGCCATCGGAGCCGGGCACGGTGGGAATGCCGAAATCGCGCGCCGCCTGCTTCGCCTTTACCTTGTCGCCCATCAGGCGGATATGGTCGGAACTTGGGCCGATGAAGACGAAGCCATGCTCGGTCACCATGTCGGCAAAGCGTGCATTCTCGGCGAGGAAACCCGACCCCGGGATGGATCGCATCGGCGCCGGTGATTGCCGCCGCCGACAGGATCGCAGGAATGTTGAGGTAGGAGTGGCGGGCCGGGGGCGGGCCGATGCACACGCTTTCATCGGCCAGGCGCACATGCATGGCATTGGCGTCGGCGGTCGAATGGACTGCGACGGTGCGAATACCCATCTCGCGGCAGGCGCGGTGAATCCGTAGCGCAATCTCGCCGCGATTGGCGATGAGCACTTTTTCGAACATCAAAATTAGTCGAGCACGAGCAGCGGCTGGTCATATTCGACCGGCATGCCGTCGGTCACGAGGATGGCGGCAGACCCGGCCGGCGCGTCGGCGCGGCGATATTATTCATCACTTTCATCGCCTCGACGATCAGCAACGTCTGTCCCTCGCTAACCCGATCGCCAACCCTGATGAAGGGTGCGCGTCAGGTTGCGGTGCGAGGTAGACGGTGCCGACCATCGGCGCTTTGACGGTCCCGGATAGTTCCGGCGCCGGTGGCGTGTGCGCCGCGCTCAGCGCGGGAGCCACCGCGGGTGCTGCGGCAAGGATTGCGGTTGAGGCGCGCGTGACACGGACACGGCGAGCTCCGTCGCCATATTCGATTTCAGTGAGATTGACCTCATCGAGCAGCGCCGCCAACGCGCGCACCAGTTCGGCGACTGCCGGATCGAGGCCCCTTCTTGTTGTCAGCCATCACGTCTCTTCATCATCGCCGTGCAACAAGCGCCACAACGCGTCGAGCGCCAGGAGGTAGCCCTGGCTACCGAGGCCGCAAATGATGCCATCGGCCATCATGCTGATGTAGGAGGTATGGCGGAAGTGCTCGCGCTTGAAGATGTTGGAAAGATGAACCTCGATCACTGGCAGCTCGGCGAATTTCAGCGCGTCGAGTATCGCGATCGAAGTGTGGGAAAAAGCTGCAGCGTTGATGATGATCGCAGCAGCGTTGCCGCGGGCATCCTGAATCCACGTGACCAGTTCGCCTTCATGATTGGATTGACGAAAATCAAGCTTGAGCTCCAATTCGGCGCAACGTTCGAGGCACGCCTCCTCGATCTCCGCCAAGGTCTCGTTGCCGTAAATTTCGGGTTCGCGGACGCCGAGGAGATTCAAATTGGGCCCGTTGAGAACAAGAATGGTTTCTCCGGCCATGCCGGTGGCTCCTTCGTTCGGCGCCTTATAACATGGAGAGGCAGACGGCTCAAACGCGCCAGCTAACTTGACATCAATGGTCGGTCGACGGCGCCGGATACCAGACTGCTGACCATGAAGCTTTATGGGTTCTTTCGCTCCTCGGCGGCGTTCCGCACGCGAATCGCGCTCAACTTGAAGGGCCTCGTCTACGATCGGGTACCGATCAATCTCCGGGCCAACGAGCAACGCGCTGCCGACTTACCTCGAGCTCAATCCAATGGGCACCGTACCGACCCTGATCGATGGCGAGGTCGTGGTCGATCAGTCGCTCGCGATCATCGAATATCTGGAGGAGACGCATCCCGAACCGCCGCTTCTGCCGAAGCTGCCGGCCGATCGCGCCCGTGTCCGCGCCATCGCAATGGATATCGCCTGCGAAATCCATCCGGTGAACAATCTGCGTATTCGCCGATACATCTTGCACGACCTTGGCCATGACGAGAAGGCGCTGGAGAATCGTGGATGAATCATTGGACCAAGCTGGGCTTCGACGGCATCGAGTCGATGCTGGCGGGCGACCCGCGCACCAGTCAATTCTGTCACGGCGATCGTCCGGGTATCGCCGATATCTGCCTGGTGCCGGGCGTGTTTAACGCGCGCATCTATCCGAGTTTCGACATGGCACCTTACCCGACCATCTGCCGCATCTTTGACAATTGCATGACGCTCGAGGCCTTTCGTCGCGCGCTGCCAGAACGCCAACCAGACGCGGTCTAGCGTGCGGCTCCTTATTCGCGTCGGCCTGACGTCACTACTTTGCCTGGGGTCATCGATCGTCGACGCTGAGGAGCGGCCGGGCGCGTTGGCGGCCAATCCAATGATGCCGGCGGAGACCATCCTGGCGCTGCGTGGCAGCGAACTCGACCGGACGCAGCTTCAGCTTGTCTTCGACCGCACCCGGAATGGCGAACTGCTGGCGCCGCTCACGGCATGGATCGGCGCCAATTACTTTGCTCTCGTTGACGGTGACCGTCTGACGATCACCGATCTGAAGTTGCAGCGCCGTTTCGTCGTAGGTCGTCAGGCCGGCACTTTGGTCAATCTTTCCCTCTACGGCGATGTCATGTTGCGGCATATCGAGCTGGCACGGCGCATGAAAATCGCGACCGCCATCACCAATAAAGCAGGCAACGGCGAGTTGCCGCAAAGCCTTGATCAATTCTGGATCGAGAGCGAACTCGGCATGGGCTGGTCCGATAAACCATTGGGTGCGGTAGTACCGCACCAAGGGGGCGATCGGACCCAATTCCTCTATAACGGCCAGGACGTCGCGGCGGTCACACCTGGCGACGAAGGTGTGCCGATCAATCTGACCCATAGTTACCGCGCCTTTCTGCGCCATACCCTGCCGTTGCATCCAAGCATTGCCCGTTGGCTCAGCGAAAACGGCCAGGTGCCAAAGGAGCTGGCATTCACGAGCGAGGCACGTGGCAAGACCGATAAGATCGTGCTGCGGCTGCGGAGCGCGGCCACGGTCTCGGCCCACTTCCCAATGCCTCCTGGTATGACGCTGGTGCTGCTGCCTTTGGGCACAAATGATCCCGATGTGGCGCTCCTGCGCGACGTGCTGCCGCACATGCGCGAGGCCATGACGTTGCGCGCCAGCGATCGTGCAAGCGACATCGGCCGATACCAGGCGGCGATCGCTCATGATTTTGCCGACGGCCACAAGTTCGCGGCGGCACTGCGCCTGAGCGAGTTGGCCATGCAGTGGGGACGATCCGCGACGGAATGCATCCCCGGCCCAGGCGGTTCGTGCCGGAAAAAACAGGAGATCGAACAGCTGTTGGGCGACGATCCGCGCGCCGTGGCAATGTTTAAGGCGGCGGCGCTCCAAGACCACGAGCCAGCCAAGGCCTTAGCGATCTGGAGCGGTCTCGACCGACACGACGTACCGAACGGCTATGTCGTCGATATTTTCCTTGCCCGGCTTTTCAGCGAAGGCGGCGACCGCGTCGCCGCTGCGAAATCCTTTGCTGCGGCCTTCACCGGCGATCCAAGTGTCGTCGTGCTCTATCGTGAGCTTGGCGATCATTTCGCGCGCGTCTCACGGCTCGATCTTGCTTGGCTATGCTATGACCTCGGGCGCGCGCTTCCGAATCGAGAAATCCCCGATACGCTAACTGGGATCGACAATATCGAGCAGGGCCTGTCCCAAACCTATCCCGAAATGTTTTGATGCAGTGCGGCGCGAGGCACCGGCGCGCAACATCGGGTCAAAGTCGCCTGCAAGGGGATGGTGGGCGCGGCAGGGATTGAATTTGTCCTCGCCCCAGGAAATCCGCCAATTCTCGCCTCGTCCTTCATTTCAGGAAGAAGATCGGCGTAAGACTGCCGCAGACAGTGATCTCACCTGCCTTGGTCTGCCGCCAGACCAGACCAATACGGCCGCGGGTAGTGTCGGTAATCTCGCTACGGCCGCGGGCGGGCGGTTTCCAGCCCTGAAGGAAGACGTCGGTAACGGGAACGCGCATCGGGTACTGTCCTGTTCTGGGGGTCCAATGGGGTCCGCGCTATTCGGCAAGGGAAATCAGCCCGCTCTTGCATCGAATGTGTATAGTGTGTATAGCAATCCTGCATGCGCGGTCGGAAGATCATTTGCGCGCTGGAGCGGGACGGCTGGAAACTAGTCAGGGTCAAAGGTAGCCACCACCATTTCCGGCATCCGACAAAGTCGGGCCTGGTGACGGTCCCGCAGCCGCAGCGAAATATTCCACCCGGCACCCTGCGCTCCATAGAGCGGCAATGCGGCCTGAAATTGAGATAGAGCCATGGATTATATCGCCATCATTCACAAAGACGCCGACAGCGATTTCGGCGTCAGCTTTCCGGATTTTCCGGGCTGCATTACAGTGGGCCGCAGCCTTGATGAAGCCAAGGATATGGCGGCGGAGGCGCTGGCCGGTCACATTGAGATCATGCAAGAGGCGGGCGAATCGATCCCTGTCCCGTCGGCGCTCGACGACGTCATGACCCGTTCCGACTTTCGGGATGGGGTGGCGTTTCTCGTGCCGGTCAAAGACCTGGGCAAGACGGTGCGGGTAAACATCACACTGCGCGAACGCGAGCTGGCAGAGATCGATCGGTTGGCCCGGGCAAAGGGCATTTCGCGCTCGGCCTATCTGGTGCAATCGGCACGGAGCGGGCGAGAGCCGCGCCTCAAGCGGGTCAAGATTTTGAAGGGGGCACCCCGTACCGAATCCACGAGCCTCAAAAGGTTCAAGCGTGGAAACCCGCCCGCAAGATCAGCGCCGAAAAAGCGAGGCGTAATATAGGAATATTGAGGGCGGCGGGGCGGCAGCGCCGCCAAGGCGCGGTATGATCGACGCCAGCGACAAGCGCCTATTGGCATGGCTGGCAGAGGATCTCGCGAGACGGTGACAGAAGTTTGCCAATTGGCAACTTGGCACTGCTGCACCGAGGTTTTGACGGGTTGCGCGCCTGGTTGCGCTACCCGAAGGCCCTAGGTTCACGGTCCCTCAGATGGACGGCTTTGCGTGGATTTCTGCCGGTCCGCTTCCGGGCAGGGAACGCCGATACCGGACTTTCGCTCAAGGCAAGGATTGGCCGAAGCGGTTGGGTGGCTTTCGGCGGTAGATGAGGGGAAGCGGAGTGTATGCGCCCGCGCAGTATCTTTAATCCTCCGGCAGCCCGGCTTTGCGGAGGCTGTGTGTACCGAAACGTATGGCCCGCCCCGTCTGCAAGTGCTATCTGCAATCTGACCTAACACCAGCCTGCATCAACGTATCCGGTCTCGGGAACGTAGTATTCCCGGCCAAGATGGAGATCCGCGCAGTCCGGTCCTCATAAACTTATCGGCCGCGAAGGCCGTTTTCGGTACCAGGTTTCCGAGCTGCCGTTTCGACGGTTGGGCCATCTTGCTTCCACCACCCGCAGACACCAAAGACCTGCCGGTTATTGCCGGTCGGTCAATCCCTCATGACAATGCCACCACATGGTTGGCTTCGTAACTTCCGCCATGGGCCAGGATTGCCCAGGCGATACGCGCCAACTTGTTGGCCAGCGCCACCACCACCTTGTTCTTGTGCGCCCGCGCCAACAGATGCTTCGCCCAGCGGCCGAGCGGCGTATCGCGTTCGGCGAGATACGGCAGCACCGCACGCGCGCCATGAACCAGGTTCTTGCGAAGATATCGGTTGCCGCGCTTGCTGATGCCGAGCAGCCTAGGTTTGCCGCCGGTCGTCGCTTGGCGAGGCACCAGGCCTAGCCAGGCGGCCATGTCGCGGCCGCGCCGGAAAGCACTACCGTCGCCGACCGCGGCGACCAGCGCGGTTGCGTTGAGCGCGCCGATGCCGGGCACGCTCATGAGACGCCGGGCGGCCTCATCCGCGCGCGCTAGAGCCACGAACTCGGCGTCAAACGCGGCGATCCGATCATCGAGCGTTTGCCATTCCTCACGCAGATCGCTGATCAACTGCCGCAGGCGGGGGCTCAGACCCGACGTCGCGTCGCTAAGGATCTCGGGAAGTTCCTTCTCCAGCTTCCGGCGTCCTTGGGCCACCGTGATCCCACGCTCCAGCAACAGCGACCGCAGCTGATTGATGAGCGCCGTGCGCTCGCCGATCAGACGTTCCCGCGCCCGATGTAGCGACTGAAGATCCAACTGCTCTTCGCTCTTCACCGGCACAAAGCGCATCGTCGGTCGCAGCGCCGCTTCGGCAATCGCCTCCGCATCCCGATCGTCATTCTTCTGCGCCTTGACGTAAGGGCGGACGTATTCCGGCGACATCAACCGAACCTCGTGTCCCCGCGCCGCCAATTCCCGACCAAGATGATGCGCGCCACAGCAGGCCTCCATCGCCACCACACAACCGGGCCATTTCTGTGCAAATTCAGCAATCCACGACCGCCTCAGACGCCGGCGCAAAATCACCCGACCGCCGCCATCCAATCCGACGAGGCTGCAAACATTCTTGCCCAGATCAACGCCAAGTATCACGATATCCATCGCTCCCGCTCCTCTCTCTCCTCTGTTAAAGGTCAGGAATCCGCCAGTGCGTCGAACTGCTCAAGCTTGCCGCCGGTGAAGCCCTGTCGGTTCTCCGGAGCATTGAGCACCGTGTATGGGAAAACCGATGGGATCGCGCTCACCTCGTCGAGTCGTTCAATCTGCTCCGGCGACAGAATAACCTTCGTTGCGGCGAGATTGTTTTCAAGCTGAGCCGACGTCCGCGGTCCGATGATCGGAAGCGAGCCTTTGGCCGCGACCCAGGCGATGGCGATCTCCGCAGGCGAGACACCGTTGTCCTTGGCGGCCGCAATCAGCGTGTCGAGAATGGCGGTGCGCTGCGGAGAATTTTCCGCCTGGAACACTCTTCCGCCGAGACCCTCGCGCCGGCCCTTCTCACCCTCGCGGTATTTGCCGGTCAGCATGCCTCCGCCGAGTGGCGACCAAGCTACGATGCCGAGGCCGAGCGCCTGACCGGCCGGGAGAAGTTCCAGTTCGGCGGTGCGTTCGACGAGGCTGTGCTCAACCTGAAGCCCCGCAATGGGAGCCGCGCCGCGCAGCTCGGCAATGGTTGTCGCCCGCGCCACACGCCACGCCGGGAAGTTGGAAAGACCTGCATAGAGAATCTTCCCGGCCCGGACGAGGTCGTCGAAGCCCCGCACGATCTCCTCGACCGGTGTGACGCCGTCGGACATATGAGCCCAGTAAACGTCGATCCGGTCGGTCTTGAGCCGCTTCAAGCTCGCCTCGACCGATGCGACCATAGATTTGCGGCTGTTTCCGGTGACGAGGAGACCCGCGTTGGAATCGGTCCTCATGGTGAACTTCGTGGCCAGCACGAAGTCGTCGCGCCGTCCGGCCAGGAGCTCGCCCAGGATCTCCTCGGACTGACCAAACTGGTAGCCGTTGGCCGTGTCGATGAAATTACCGCCGGCCTCCGCATAGGCGTCAAAGATCCGGCGGGCCTCGTCGGGTTCGGCGCCATGCCCCCAGCGCGTGCCGAAAACGCCGGCCCCCAGCACCAATTCGGAGACACGCAGACCCGTGTGTTTGCCGAAGAGTTTGTAACGCATGGCTTGCTTCTCCTTGGCTGCTAGACGCCACTGATTTAGTGGCATATGCTACCTTTATTTAGTAGCATATACCACTCAAAACCAATTGGGACGAGCAGGTCGTGGATGCCACTCGAAGTTGTCGCAACACGGCTAAAGGGAAACGCATGACCGAAATCGGTGAAAAGCGCGCTGTGTGGAATGTCTGCTGCCACAGCGCGGTCAAGCGGGCATCCCGCCGGCTGGGCCAGCTTTACGACGACGTCCTCGCCCCCAGCGGTCTGCGGATCACGCAATACACGCTACTGACGCAAATCATCCTGTGCCCAGGGATTTCCCCGAAGCAACTCGCATGTAGTCTGGTCATGGACCTTTCCGCCCTTGGCCACACGCTCAAGCCGCTCATCAGGGACGGCTTTGTTCGAACAAGCCCCGATCCGTCCGATCGCCGCGCGAAGCAACTGCGCCTGACCAAAAAGGGAGAAGCGAGGCGTGAAGAAGCAAGCGTGCTCTGGAGAGATGCTCAGGGCCGCGTTGACGCTTTTTTTGGAAAAGATGACGCAGCAGCGATGCGGCGGCTGATGAACCGCATTTCATCGAGCGAGTTTGAAGACAGCTTTCTCGGGGGCGGCACAAATGACCGTAGCTCTCACCCTCCCACATAGACACCTGATGAAGGCCTGGCTGCGCGCCTTGGAATGAAATTATCCCAACGCCAATTGAGCCGATCTCTCTACCCCCCAGATGGATATCCGGACGGGCATTGGACTATTTTCGTTTCTACCGAACCCACCTCGACCAGACAGTCAGCGACCTGGAGGCGGACATTCCGGCGACCCTGGCGTCGATCTATCGGCCCGGGAACCCTGCGTCCGCGGGCAAGGTTTCCCCGTATGCCTTGTTCACGCGCAGTGGCGGCCGTTAGCAAGCCAGGCATGACGGTGCTGGCCCCCGGGATCGGCGGGGTCGGTCGGCAACGCGACCTATCAACTCGCGCGGGCGCAGGGCGCGGGCGGGGTGCGTATGCCGGCGATGCATGCCGACTTGCTGGCGATCGTCGAGCGCGGCGAAAGCCTAAGTGCCGCCCGGGCGATGCCGAGTTGCGTGACGTCATCCAGGCCGGGGCGATACAAAGCGCTTCAGACCGACACAGAGACGGCTCTGCTCAAAGAGGAGAACGTTTAGGAAGGATGCGTACCTCCTGTCATCCGATTAGGCTTGGCCTTCGATGGGGCCGACACGTCGTCGTCGGCGATACGAGGGGGCAAATGAAGGTCATATGTTTGACCGCAGCGAACTTTTAGCTTTGGGCATCGGAGACTGCACAAACGAGCGACCGCAATCATGCAGCCCGCTCGAGGCCGGTCACCTGCTCCAACCTTAAGCGGAAGGAGTGCTCTGGGACGATGCACTTAGTCCAGTTCGATAGTCGTCTACGAAGGGCAGCCAAATCTCTTTTGAGCCACTCCGTGCCTTTGGTCGGTTCAAGACGCACGGCTGTAGCGACGGTTTCCGCCAGCACATCAAAGGGTTTCCATGTACTCGACGGCCAGCTTGCCTCGGGCTGCCACGTGCTGTTTTGGCGTCAGGCTCGATACCAGTGTCGTCTTGTTCGGACAAGGCGCGGAGCTCGGCCAGACGATCTCGAGTTGTTGAACTCGGGCGCGATCAGCGTCGACGAAACGAGGACGAGAATTGGACTGGGGACCGTCGAACATGGCGACGCTTTACGTGCATCATCGAATTGTTGGAGTTTGGAGGAATGGATAAAAGCGACGCCGCGGTCGGGTGAGTCGGTCGCAGCGGCCGACACCGTGGCACGCACCTTGAAGCTATTGCGGGAAGAGCCGGCGGACGAATGACGCGACTGAGCGCCACCGCAACTCGAGGCCTGACGCTGCAAGCCGGCTGTTGACGGCCTCGACGAAGCCGGGCGCCGCGAGACCCCCGTCTCAAATCGCTAAATAGACCGATCGCAATGATTGCCATCAGGCCGAGCCGCTGACCGGGATCGGGCTCCAGATCCTCGAGCTCGCGCGCGATCGTGCTCTTGACCATCGCAATGACAAACTCGTTCGCTTGCTGCATTGCGCCCCCGATCGCTCTTCGGTCTGGGAATTTGGACCCCTATGCCAGGATCTTCCTCCTAAGTTATTGAAAAGATTGGTAGGCGCGGCAAGGATTGAACTTGCGACCCCCGCGGTGTGAACACGGTGCTCTCCCACTGAGCTACGCGCCCCAGGTTAGCGATTAAGGGTGGCGCTTAAGCGCCTGTCAAGCTGGGCCGCCATTTGTACCATCGCAGATTTCATTACCATTTCTTGGTTTGTCCCGGCTATGTTTCGAGCGATGACGAGCCGTCCCTTTGCCGCCGTAATCCTGGCCGCAGGCCAGGGCAGCCGGATGAAGTCGGCCCTGCCGAAAGTGCTGCATCCGGTTGCTCATTTTCCCATGATCGAGCACGTCAAGGTGGCACTGCAGCCGCTCGGGCCGGCGCGCACGATTGTCGTGGTTGCGCCCAGCATGGAAGAGCAGATGCCGCCGTCGGCGGGGTTCGAGCGCGTCGTCCAGCAAGAGCCGAATGGTACGGCGCACGCCGTTGCCGCCGCGAAGACGGCGCTGGGCGATTTTGCCGGCGATGTACTGGTGCTGTACGCCGATTCGCCGCTGATAACGTCAGGCACAATCGAAACACTGCTCGCGGCGAAGCCGTCGGCTGACATTGTCGTAGCCGGAATGCGCCCGGCAGACCCCGCGGACTATGGGCGTCTAATAACGGCGCCTGACGGCACGCTCGATGCAGTTGTCGAGCTGCGTGATTGCGACGACGCGCAGCGCGCAATCGGCTTCGTGAATGCCGGGCCAATCGTCGTGGCGGCCGATCAATTGTTTAGCCTGTTAAGCGGCGTCGGTCGCAACAACGCCCAGCACGAATATTACCTGACGGACATTGTTGCGGCGGCGCGCCCGCGCGGCCTTCTCTGTCGCGCCGTCGAAGTGCCGGCTGACGATATGGCCGGCGTCAACGATCGCGCCGATCTCGCGCATGTCGAGGCACTGATGCAGTGGCGGCTGCGCCGGTCGTTGATGCAGGCGGGCGTGAGCATGGTGGCGCCGGAGACCGTGTTTCTCGCCGCCGACACGCGGATTGGGCAGGACAGCAGCATCGGCCCCTATACCGTGTTTGGACCGGGCGTCGTCATCGGCAAGAACGTTGAAATTCTGGGGTTCAGCTACATCGCCGGTGCCGCTGTCGGTAACCAGGCGCGGATTGGTCCGTTCGCGAGGCTGCGGCCCGGTGCGGATCTTGGCGCCCAAGTCCATATCGGCAATTTCGTCGAGGTGAAGAATGCGCGGCTGGAAGCAGGAGTGAAGGCCAATCATTTGGCCTATCTCGGTGATGCCAACGTCGGTGCCGGCACCAATGTCGGTGCCGGAGCCGTGACGTGCAATTATGACGGTGTGGGGAAGCATCGGACCGAGATTGGCGCCGATGTCTTTGTCGGGACGAATGCCTCCTTGGTGGCGCCGATCCGGATCGAGGATGGCGCCTTCATCGCCGCCGGCAGCACCATCACCGAGGATGTGCCGGCGGATGCGATGGCGTTGGGGCGGGCACGGCAGGTGAACAAGCCGCGCCGCGCGGCGGCATGGCGCAAGCGGCAAGGCGCCAAGAAAGCGGGCGACGCGGTCTGATGTGCGGCATCATTGGCATTGTCGGCCGTCACGAGGTGGCGCCGCTGCTGGTTGATGGACTGCGGCGGCTCGAATATCGCGGCTACGATTCGGCCGGCATCGCGACGCTGGTCGAGGGCAAGATCGAGTGCCGGCGCGCCGAGGGCAAACTCGACCGGCTGGTGGAACGGCTGGCGGCGTCGCCGGTTCAGGGGCGGATCGGGATCGGCCACACCCGGTGGGCGACCCATGGCATCCCGTCGGAGGACAACGCGCATCCGATTGCGAGCGATCGGGTTGCGGTGGTTCACAACGGCATCATCGAGAATTTCCAGGCGTTGAAGGACGAGGTGGTGGCGCTGGGCCATCGCTTCTACACGGCGACCGATACCGAGACGGTGGTGAGGCTGATCACGCACTATCTCGGGGAAGGGCTGAGCCCGGTCGAAGCGGTTGCCAAGACGCTTGCCGCGGCTCGAGGGCGCGTTTGCCCTGGTGATCCTCTTTGCCGGCGTCGGAAGATCTTCTGATCGGCGCCCGGCGCAACAGCCCGCTGGCGGTCGGCTTCGGCGATGGCGAGATGTATCTCGGCTCCGACGCGTTGGCGCTGGCGCCGATGACGCGCCGACATACTCTATCTTGAGGAAGGCGATTGGGCTGAGATGAGCCGTGCGGGCGTCGTTGTCCGCGATGCGGCCAACGAGCGGGTCGAGCGGCCGGTCCGCGAGACGGCGCTGTCGGGGGCGCTCATCGGCAAGGGCGGTCACCCCCACTTCATGAAGAAGGAGATTTTCGAGCAGCCTGCGGTGATCGGCGACACGCTCAATGCCTATGTCAATCCGGCGACGCGAAACGTGGTGCTGCCGCCATTGCCGTTCGTTCTGGCCGCGGTGCCGAAGATCACCATCCTGGCGTGCGGCACCGCCTATCATGCCGGCCTCATCGCCAAATATTGGATCGAGCGGGTGGCGCGCCTCTCGGTCGAGGTCGATGTCGCCTCGGAGTTCCGCTATCGCGAGGCGGCCCTTGCCAAGGGCGGGTTGACGATCCTGGTCTCGCAATCGGGCGAGACGGCGGACACGCTCGCCAGCCTGCGCTATGCCAAGGCCCAGGGCCAGCACATCCTGAGCGTGGTCAACCAGCCGGAAAGCACGATCGCGCGGGAAAGCGATGTGGTGCTCGGCACCTATGCGGGACCGGAGATCGGCGTCGCCTCGACCAAGGCGTTTACCACACAACTCGCAGTTCTGGCCTGTTTTGCCATTGCGCTTGGCGCGGGCGCACGGCACCATCGACCGGGAGCGCGAAGCGGCGCTGTCGGCGGCGCTGGCCGAGGTGCCGGCCCGGGCCGGCCATCTGCTCAATTACGACCAGGCATCGCCGAGCTAGCCGTCACCATTGCCGAGGCGCGCGACGTGCTCTATCTCGGCCGCGGCACCTCCTATCCGCTTGGCGCTCGAAGGCGCACTGAAGCTCAAGGAGATTTCTTACATCCACGCCGAAGGCTATGCCGCCGGCGAGATGAAGCACGGGCCGATCGCATTGATCGACGAAGACGGTTCCGGTCATCGTGATCGCGCCGATGGACGAGCTGTTCGAGAAGACCAATCGAACATTCAGGAGACCATCGCGCGCGGCGGCAAAGTGGTGATGATCGTCCGAGCGCGCCGGCCTCGACCGTCTCGCAGGCCGTCTGCTGGCCGGCATCGAGGTGCCGCACTGCGATCCCTTCGTCGCGCCGATCCTCTACGCCATCCCGATCCAGCTCTTGGCCTATCATGTCGCGGTGCTCAAGGGCACCGATGTCGACCAGCCCCGTAACCTCGCCAAAAGCGTCACCGTCGAGTAGGCTCGTTCCAAGGACGACCCCATGCCTTATTATGATTTCGACATGATCACCATCGGCGCGGGGTCGGGTGGCGTCGCATCGTCGCGCCGCGCCGGCAGCTATGGCGCGCGGGTCGCGATTTGCGAGGATAGTCGCATCGGCGGCACATGTGTCATTCGCGGGTGCGTCCCGAAGAAATTTCTGGTCTATGCCGCCGAGTTCGCCGACGATTTCGCCGACGCCGCCGGCTATGGCTGGCACGTGCCGGCGCCGCGCTTCGACTGGGTAAAGCTGATCGCAGCAAGAAGAAGCCGAAATCGATCGGCTCGAAGGACATCTATCGCAATCTCTTCAAGAACGCGAACGTGACCTTGTTCGAGGGCAGGGCGAGGATCGTCGATCCGCATACCGTCGAGGTGCTCGGCAAGCGCCACACCGCGGCGAACATTCTGGTCGCGACCGGCGCGCGGCCGATCCTGCCGACCGTTCCGGGCATCGAGCATGTCATTACCTCGAACGAGGCGCTGGATTTGCCGACGCTGCCGCAAAAGCATCGTCATTGTCGGCGGCGCCTACATCGCCTGCGAATTCGCCGCCATATTCAACGGGCTCGGCGCCAACGTAACCGTGATGATCCGCGGCGACAAGATTTTGCGCGGTTTTGACGAGGATATTCGCGACACGCTGACCGAGGAAATGACCGCGCGCGGCATCGCTCATCCGCAATCACACCGAGATCGCCGGGATCGACAGGGCGGGGCAGGGATCTTTGCCTGACCACGACCAATGGCAATCGGATCACGACCAATAGATGCTCGTACGCGATCGGCCGCGCACCTTATACCGCGAATATCGGGCTCGAGGAAATCGGCGTGGAACTGAAGCCCAACCGGC
The DNA here is from genome assembly GCA_963804725.1 of uncultured Alphaproteobacteria bacterium. Classification (GTDB taxonomy): domain Bacteria; phylum Pseudomonadota; class Alphaproteobacteria; order ATCC43930; family CGMCC-115725; genus JAATGI01. Next base: position 42,559 of record CAWDRN010000002.1, read on the forward strand.
GCGATCACGGTCGATAGCTGGTCACGCAGCTCGGTCCCGAGCATCTACGCCATTGGCGACGTCACCGATCGCATCAATTTGACACCAGTTGCTATTGCCGAAGGGCGAGCGGTCGCAGAAACGCTGTTTAACAACAACCCGATCGAGATGGACCACGCCAATATACCTAGCGCGGTGTTCAGTATCCCGTCGGTCGGCACGGTTGGTCTGACCGAAGCCGATGCCCGACGAGCAGTTCGGTGCGGTCGACGTCTATCGCACCCGCTTCACGCCAATGAAAAACACGCTGTCGGCCCGCAACGAAAAGACCATGATGAAGATCGTGGTCGATCGCGCAACGGATCGCGTGTTGGGTTGTCACATGGTTGGGCCCGACGCACCCGAGCTGATCCAGGGGCTGGCCGTCGCGATCACGTGCCGCGCCACCAAACGGCAGTTCGATCAAACCGTCGGCATCCACCCGACTGTGGGCGAGGAGTTTGTCACTATGCGCGACAAGGTGCCGGAGCCCAAGGCCCAGGCCGCCGAATAGCTATTGTGCGGCGCTGATTGCTTCCTCGACGTCGCGCAGCCGATCCTTGCCGAAATAGATTTGGTCGTCGACGAAGAAGGTAGGGGCGCCAAAGGTGCCGCGCGCCACCGCTTTTTCGGTATTGGTGACGAGTTCGTCCTTGACCGCCTGCTCTTGTGTTTGCGCGGCGATGCGCTCGCCATCGAGTTCCTGCTTCCTTGAGCGTCGCGACAACCACTGCAAGGTCGTCAAGTTTTCGGCCGTCCTCCCACATCGCGCGGAACATGGTCTCGATATAAGTCGCAGCGACACCGTCCCTCTCCGCTGCGATGGCGCCGCGCATGATGGTAAGAGTATTCACCGGAAAGTTGGGGTTCATGTGAAATTGACTAAGCCCGTGCTTGCGTATAAAGCGGTCGATTTCGAGTCGCTCGTAAGCAAGCTTGTTCTTGATGTCGGCGAATTGCGCGATCGGTGATTTGTTGTTGGTGAGCTTAAACACGCCACCAAGTAAGATCGGTAGATAACAGAATTTGACCCCGGTTCGTGCCTCGATCTGTGGCAAGACGCGGTGCGCAAAATAGGCGTTGGGGCTGCCAAAATCGTAGAGAAATTCGACCTTCATTGGGGTTCCTTGCTTACCATTGTTCGAGCCACGGCCTTAGATCCAGCTCGTGGGTCCAAGTGTCTCGCGGCTGGACATGAAGGCGCCAATAGTTCTCGGCGATGTGCTCTGGGTTGAGGATGCCGTCCTGCTGTTTCATTGCATAGCGGTCGGGCGCTACAGTGCGGATGAACTCCGTGTCAATCGCGCCATCGATCACGACGTGCGCCACATGAATGCCCTGCGGCCCGAGCTCACGCGCCATGCTTTGCGCCAGCGCGCGCAGCGCATGCTTTGCGCCGGAGAAGGCGGCGAAGCCGTCACGCCCCCGCAAAGAAGCGGAAGCGCCGGTAAACAAGATCGTGCCGCGACCGCGGGGCACCATCATCCGCGCCGCTTCGCGGCCCATGAGGAAACCGCTGAAGGCCGCCATCTCCCACACCTTGAAATAGACACGGGCGGTCGTTTCGCGGATGCCAAAACGGACGTTTGCGCCAATATTGTGAATCGCCACTTCAATCGGGCCGACATCACGCTCGATCTCCTCGACGAGCCCCGCCATTGCCTCTTCCCTGCGCGCGTCAGATCCGAAGGCATGAACTCGGCCGCCCGCGGCCTCGATCTGGCGCACCAGCGGGGTTAATCTATCGGCATGTCGCCGCGTGACACATGCGGTATAGCCTTCGCGGGCAAAGCGTCGAGCGATGGCGCCGCCTGTGGCATCGCCTGCACCGATGACTAAAGCGACCTTGGCGTCCGGCATCGCCTGTCCTTATTCAGCTTCCCATTGCGATTGGCGCCGGCAATCAACCGGCCGCAAGCCGGCAGACCAGATCGGTAAGTGCCGAACTTCTTCGCTTCCTTCTATGATAAACGCTCGATGCGCCAAACGCTAACGCATCAGGAGACGGTTTTGGCCGATTGAGGCGGCGTCCTGGATTGCGAAGAAGCGCCGCGACGCGCGAACCGCCGCCGAAATAGTAATAATCGAGATGGTGCGGGTTCGAGGTCTTTTATTGGTACGCGGCCTCGAATTTTGTCAGCGCGGCTTCGAGCTTCCATTGAAGGCGCGCCTCTTGGCTTTTTGACAAAAACGCGGCGCAAGGGCCACTCGGCTCGGCCCCGCCAATCTTGTCTGATGCGCAAGCCGCATTGGGCGCAAAATGGTCGATATCGGTCCACAGGTTAGCGCCGGGCTCGAAGCCGTAGGCCACGGCATTGCGTGACAGTGTCACGAGTTGCCCGAAGTTCAAATGATAGTCGCGCGTCGCGCGGACATATTCGTGGGTGAGATTGATACGCTCGACACCTTCGTCGTCGGTCGAAAGCGCAACCGGCACCCGAGCGGCCCAATAGGTCATGACTGGGTGAGCCGCGCCGGTGATGCCGAGGATCTGCGCGTTACTGGTGAGATTGGTCTCCACCAAAATGTGGCGCGCCGCCATCTCGGCCATCAACTGCCGCCAATTGTCTTCATGTTCGATATCAACACCGTGACCGATCCGGCGCGCACCGGCGATCTCGACGGCCTCGCGGACATGGAAGCGCATGTCCTCGGGCCGAACGCGTCGCAGGCCACCGCGATGCCCCTCGACCAGCTCACCGGCATGGAGCGACATCGCGACGCGCGGATCGAGCGCGTGGAGATAATGAAACATCCTCATATGGAGTGAATAATCGTGCAGGCTGATTGGATCGTCTTCTGGTCCGACGATATTGAGCCCGACAAAGCGTGGATCAGCCTCGACGAGTCGGAAAGCGAAGACGTCTTGGGCGAAGACCTCGGCCGGCGGGAAGATTCGTATGATCTGGGCGAGGTAGCGCACGGTTACGTCGCATCCGGCTTGGCGCGTTGCCGGGTCGGTGCAATGGAGCAGGGCGCGGGCGTGGGCCTCGCGCCGATCTATCTCATGCCGGACCTCAGGAACAATCTTGTCGATTCCGGCCGCCAAAAGCTTGGTCCTTAGCCTTGCTAGATCGCCGTCCCAGCCGACCTTCCTTCCGAGATGGCGTGCCTCAGGCATGCCCGGCGACCACATCAGCTCGAGGTACACCGTATGATCGTTTGCCGCCTGCTGCAGCGCTTGAGCGAGCATATCGCCTTCGCGGTCGGTCTCGGCGGCAGCAAACTTTTCGAAGGCGGCGAAGAAGTGATCATGTCCAGTTTCCCCGTCGGGCCGGAAGTTCTTCATCGAGAATGCGGCGACCAGCGCGTCATAGAGCGGACGATTTTGCCGGACCGCGCTGGCGGCGACGAGATTGGGCCGACATGGCCCTTTTTCAAGCGTCAGTTCGTTCTCATCGATGCACAGCCCATCCGCGATCGCCCAGCGGATAAAGCTTTCCGCGTAAATCGCCCCGGAGAGGTGGTTGTGCAAATCGGCGCCTTTGGGGAAGGCCAGCAAAAAAGCCTCAAGCTTGGCCGGATCGCTGCGGATCCTATCGAGATAGCGTGCAGTCGCCGCGGCTGGGTTGGGTGGGGTAGCGGTACAGGCCGATAAAGCGCCGAGCAACGCCGTGGCGACAAGCCATCGAAGAAAACTCAGGAACCGACACCTCGGCGCGCTTGGACGGCGCCAATTCCGCCCGACGGCGCTTTGGTGCGCCATTTCTCCGACAGCCTCCATAAGCTAGCCAGAATGGTTACGCCGAATCCTACGGCCATGACAATCCAGCCGGGGCGCAAACCGCCGGCCAAGCTGAAATTCGCATGCCAGACACGCTCCGCATGCACCCCCGTGAAGATGGCGTAATAGCCATACTCGCCGAGCGCGGTCAGTACGCCGAGGCTAATGCTGAGGAGAGTGAGCGTCCCGGCTGTGCTCGCACGTCGCAGGCCGAAGCGATGTGCCAATAGCCGGTAGATCAAGAGCCAGCCGATTATTCCCGCGAACCAGGTTGGCTCGAAGACATTGAGCTTAACCTGAATGAAGTAGTGGATCGCGCCGATTATAGCCGCCAAATAGACGATGCGGTGCAGGATCTGCCAGCGACGGCCCAATCGTCGCATCATGCCGTCGGTCGAAGTCACCGCGAGCGCAGTCAACATGCACAATGCCGAAAAACCGATCGTCAGGTAGAAGCGCCTGGCGATTTCCGACGCGACCGTACCGAGGGCGTATTTTTCGTCGACAACATAAAAAGAGAGGTGGATGACGAGATAGCTGAAGGCCGCGACGCCGATCATGCGTCGTAGCAAAACAATTCGCGGTTGGTTGAAGATCTGGCGGGACGGCGTGATCGCCAGCGTGATCGCGAGCAATCGGATACCCCAAAGGCCAGTTGCGTGTATCGTTTCGGTGGTCGGCCGTGCGCCGAGTTGATGCGTTTCGAACCAATAGAGCGTAGTCAGACCCGGCACAAAGAGGGCAACAAAGACCGCTGCCTTCAACGGCGAGAAATGGCCCGAATAATCGAGCCACGGAAGCCTCTTATAGAAGGGACGGGATGTCACGCACCAACCGATCGCAATTGACCAGTTCACCATGAAGCTCTTTCTCCGCAGGCGCAACTCACGGCGCGATCATATGTGGTTCACATGCTGGCGACTGTGTCGTGAGGCGGCTAAGAATCGCGTCAAGACTTAAGGGTGGGAGGGATCATATGAAACAAATTTGGGCTTTCGGCCTCGCGGCCCTCCTGGTGACTCTCGCGTCGGTGCCGGTGTCGGCGCCGGCCCTGAGCCAGCAGCGCTTTGTCATCGCCACCGGCGCCGAGCCGGATTCGATCGACATCACCGCCGGGTACTTTCCCCCCATCAACTATGTCATTTTGCGCAACATCGACGAAGCGCTCTGGGACTATAACGACGACGGCACGATCCGTCAGACCGTCGCCACCTGGGACTATAGCGGGGACAGGAAGACGCTCGTCTTCACCTGAAGCGCCGGGTGAAATTCCATTCGGGTGACGAGTTCACTGCGGACGATGTCGTATTCGGTTTTCAACGACTGATGGCGAAGACACGGCCTTTCGCAAGACATGGCAAGCATGTCGCAACGATCATGGCCGTAGACCGATACACGGTCCGGATCGATTTTAGGGAAGCCGACGTCGATTTTTTCGACGGCACCAGCCTGTTCCCCGCTTCAAAAGCCTTTTATGACCGGGTCGGCGAAAAAGAGTTCTCCCGTCATCCGAACGGCATCGGCCCCTATGAATTTGTCAGCTACCGACCGAGCCAGTATTTCGATCTCAAGGCATTTTCTGGGTACTACGGCAAGCAACCGGCGATCAAGAATGTGCGGTTCGAGTTTGTCGGCGACGCCGACGTTCGGGTGGCGAAGCTGCGCGCGGGCGAAGCCGACATGATCATGGACACGCCATTCCCACAGGTCGACGCGCTGACGCACGATGGATTCCGGGTGGTTAAGTTGCCGGCCAATCCGACGGTGAGCATCGAGTTCGATCTGCTTAACGAAAAGGCACCCTGGCATGATAAGCGCGTTCGCCTCGCCATCGCGCATGCCATTGACGGCGAAGCGATTGTTAAGGGGCTCTTTCATGGCGTCCCGGAACGTCATCCGCGTTTAGCCCCCGGTGAATTTGGCTTTGACCCGACCCTCGAAAACTACCGCTACGACCCAGCGGTGGCGAAGCGATTACTGGCCGAGGCCGGATACCCTAATGGCTTTGTGATGCCGCTTTATTCGGCGGGCGCCAATTTCTACGGTTTTCCACAGACTACCGAAGCGGTCATCCTCTATCTCAAAGCCGTCGGCATCGACGCGCAAGCTCAAGACCATCGAAGGCTCAAACGGGTTCGAATTCGTCCGCAGGGTACAGCACAATCCCAGCATCGAGTTCGTCTCGATCTCAGGCATGCCGGTGGCGAACTCGGGCTTGCCTTCGCTAGACGCGCTGACGCTGTCCTATTTTTCCCGGTCGCCCTATGTGCTCTACAAATATCCTGAGATCGACAACGGCATTCCGGCGGCGCTGGCGCAACTTGACGACAAGAACCGCGCCGACATGGTCAAAAAGATGGAGAAATTTCTCTATGATCAGGTGGCATCGATCTCATTGTGGGACGGCATGTCGGTATTCGCGACGAAAAAAGAGGTGCGGTACCGGCCGATCGAACACCGCATGCCGTTTGTGACGCTGCGGAACGTGACGGTAGGGGGGTAGGTCAGCGCACTGCCACTCGCCGCGGCTTGGGCGGTACGATCAGCACACGGTCGACGCGGCGCCCGTCCATGACCACGACCTCGAAGCGATAACCAGCGACCGCCGTTTTGTCGCCGACCTTAGGGATGCGATTGACGCGTGCCATAATGAAGCCGCCAAGCGTGTGGAAGTCGCCTTCGCCCTCGCCAGGCAGCGAGGCAAGACCAATGGTGTCCCGCACCGTATCGATTGGGACCATGCCGTCGATCAGCCAGGATCCGTCGTCGCGCTTCACCACCGAAGGATCGCCGGGCTCTTCCGGCGAAGCGATCTCACCGACCAGCGACGTCAGGATGTCATGCAGAGTCACAATGCCCTCCAAGCTCGCCATACTCGTCGACGACGAGCGCCATCGGCGCGCCCGAGACCTTGAAGATTTCGAGCGCGCGCAACGCGGTGACGCTGGCCGGCACATAGAGCGGCGGGCGCAACACCGCGCGCAGATCGAACGGCCTGGCCGATCAGCGCCGCCGCCAAGCAGTTTCTTGCCCTCGACGATGCCCAACACCTGCGGCGGCGTACCATCGACGACGGGAAAGCGGGAATAGCGCGCTGGCGACTATCTTGCGCCGGTTCTCGGCTTCACTGTCGCCGAGATCGAGGAACTCGACCTGGGTGCGCGGCGTCATTACCGCATTGACCGGCCGGTCGTCGAGGCGCAGCGCCATCTGCACGATCGCGGTCTCCGTGCGCTCGAAATGCCCCAGCGCCGCGCCTTCGCGCAGCATGATGGCGATTTCTTCATCAGTGACCGCTTGCGTCTCGTTGGCGCGCAGCGGTACGAGGCGCAGCACCAGCGAGCTCGACCGTTCCAGGAACCATTCCGCTGGCCGCGCCATCCGCGAAGCGAACGCGCAGGAGGCGCGACAACGCGGCGGCGATCGCCTCCGGCCGGCTCAGCGCGATCCGCTTTGGCACCAGCTCGCCGAAGATCAGGGTCAGGTAGGAAATGATCGCGACGACCGGCAAGAAAGCTGATTGCCGTGGCGTTGCGCGCCGGCCAACCGCCTAAGGTCAATCAGCCAACGATCGACAACGTTCGGCCAGCGTGGCGCCGCCCAGCACGCTCGCCAGCACGTTGATGGCGGTGATGCCGATCTGCACCGTCGACAGGAAACGCCCGGCATCTTGTTTCAGCTCGAGCGCGATCCGCGCGCCCTCGCGCCCGTTGTCGGCGGCATGCTGCAGCCGCGCTTTGCGCGCCGAAATGATCGCCATCTCCGCCATGGAAAAAAATCCATTGAGCAGGATCAGCAGGAAGATGATGACGATTTTGACCCACGGCATGGGATGACCCCGGCTCGTAGCATAGCGAAACAAAAAGCCGCCCGGAAAGGGCGGCCTTCGTCACGCATGTCGCGGCCATCAGCGCGAGTAGAACTCGATGACCAGGTTGGCTCCATCCGCACCGGATAGGGCACGTCGGCGAGCTTCGGCGCGCGCACGAACGCTAGCCCTTCATCTGGTCGTGATTGACCTGGAGATAGTCGGGCACGTCGCGCTCGGACGATTTCGTGGCTTCGAGCACCAGCGCCAGTTGCTTGCTCTTGCTGCGCACCTCGATCTGGTCGCCGTCTCTCAACAGGTAGCGAGCCGATATTGACGCGCTTGCCGTTGACCTGGATGTGGCCGTGATTGACGAATTGGCGCGCCGCAAACACGGTGGGCGCGAATTTGAGCCGATAGACCACGGTCTCAAGCCGGCGCTCCAGCAGCTCGATCAGGTTCTCGCCGTTGTCGCCGCGCCGGCGCATCGCCTCGTCGTAGAAGCGGCGGAACTGGCGCTCGCCGATATTGCCGTAATAGCCTTTGAGCTTCTGCTTCGCCATCAGCTGCGTGCCGAAGTCCGACGGCTTCTTGCGCCGCTGCCCATGCTGGCCGGGACCGTATTCGCGCTTGTTGAGGGGGCTTTTGCTGCCGCCCCCAGAGATTGACGCCGAGGCGCCGATTTATCTTGTACTTCGATTCCGCACGTTTGCTCATGATTGTCCGTTTCAGATGTTGTTTTTGACCCGATAGGTCGCACCCGTCAGGGGGACGGGGCATTCTGCCCACTTTCTCGGGAATGGGCGGCGACTATAACGGCCGATAGCGCTCAATGTCAACGCGACCCGACCGCGCTTTTCGCGGGCGCCGAGAAAGGCCGTAATGACGCCGTGAAGGGTGCGCAGCTCCTGCTCGGTGCATTCGGCGCGTTGGAACAGGTTGCGCAGGTTGCGGACCATGCCCGGCCGCTTCTCGGCGGTGCGCAGGAAGCCGCTTTGGTCGAGCGCCTCCTCGAAATGGTCGAAAAAGCGCTGCAGCTCTTCTTTCGTGGCCGGGCGCGAATGGCCGGTAACGAGTCGTTCGGCCGGTCGTCTGCGTCGCTCGACTGAAACCACTCATAGCCGATCAGCAGACACCGCCTGCGCCAAGATTGAGCGAGGAAAAGGCGGGGTTGAGCGGCACGCGAATGACGCGGTCGCCCAGCGCGATCGCGTCGTTGACGAGGCCCGTCCGCTCCGGCCCGAACAGGATGCCGCAGGCATTGCCCGCCCGACCATCGCCGCGCGCATCTCGGCTGCCGCAGCGCGCGGCGTCAGCACGCGCTTGACCATGTAGCGGTCGCGCGCGGTCGTGACATAGACATGATGCAGATCGGCGATCGCGTCCTCGACACGGCCATAGAGCCGCGCCCTGTCGAGCACGGTGTCGGCGCCGCTCGCCGCGGCCACCGCCTTGTCGTTGGGCCAGCCGTCGCGCGGCGCCACCAGGCGCAAATCGGTCAGGCCGCAATTGAACATGGCGCGCGCCGCCGTGCCGATATTCTCGCCGAGCTGCGGCTCGACCAGGATAATCGCCGGGCCGCCGCTTAGCGCCTGGCGACGGCGGTTGGTGCCGGCCACCGTTAGCCTCGGCGGCCCGACCGCCACAGTCTATAGGTGAGGCTGTCGTGCAGCGCGTTGTAGGAGGCGTTGATGATGTCGGGCGAGACGCCGACCGTCGACCAGCTCTCGTGCTTGTCGCTGGTCTCGATCATCACCCGCGTCACCGCCTTGGTGCCGGCCTGCGGCGTCAGGATGCGGACCTTGTAGTCGGTGAGCTGATCGTCTTCGAGTTCGGGATAGATCGGGATCAATGCCTTGCGCAGCGCGGTGTTGAGCGCGTCGACCGGCCCGTCATGGCTCTCGGCGACTTCAAGGAACGCGTCTGGCCGTCGACCGAACCGTTGACGGTCGCTTCCGATACCGTGACGAGCTCGCCCTTCGCGTTCCAGCGCCGCTCGTCGATGACGCGGTAACGCTGGAGGCGGAAATACTCCGGCACAGTCTCGATCATGCGCCGCGCCAGCAGCTCGAAGCTCGCCTCGGCGCCGTCATAGGCATAGCCGTTGAACTCGCGCTCCTTCACCTCTTCGAGCAGCGGCGCCGAGCTTGGGATGCTTCGGGATCGACCTCGAGATCCGGCATCGCGCAGGCGCGACAGAATGTTGGAGCGTCCCGCCTGGTCCGACACCAGGATGTGGCGCCGGTTGCCGACTTTATCCGGGGGCACATGCTCGTAGGTGCGCGGGTCCTTCTCGACCGCCGAGACATGCAGGCCGCCCTTATGCGCGAAAGGCGGCGTCGCCGACATAGGCGGCGTGCCGGTTGGGCGCGCGATTCAGCAGTTCGTCGAGCAACCGCGAGACATGGGTAATCTGTGGCAGCCCATCCGGCGCGACCCCGGTCTCGAAGCGCGCTGCGTAGCTATCCTTCAGCATCAGAGTCGGGATCAGCGAGACGAGGTTGGCGTTGCCGCAACGCTCGCCCAGCCCGTTCAGCGTGCCTTGAACCTGGCGCGCGCCGGCGCGAATCGCGGCAAGCGTGTTGGCGACCGCGTTCTCGGTGTCGTTATGGGCATGGATGCCGAGCCGGTTGTCCGGCACATGCTTCGCTACTTCTGCGACGATGCGCTCGACCTCGTGCGGCAGGGTGCCGCCATTGGTGTCGCACAGCACGACCCAGCGCGCGCCCGCTTCGAGCGCGGCCTTGGCGCAAGCGAGGGCGTAGTCGGGATTGGCCTTGTAGCCGTCGAAAAAATGCTCGGCGTCGAACATGGCCTCACCCTGCTTGGCGGCCGCCGCGAGCGACTCCTTGATGAGCGCGAGATTTTCCTCGAGCGAGATGCCGAGCGCCACATCGACGTGAAAATCCCAGCTCTTGCCGACGATACACATCGCCGACGCGCGTGCGCCCAAGCACGGCGGCGAGCCCGGGATCATTGGCGGTGCTGCGACCGGCACGCTTGGTCATGCCGAAGGCGACGAGTTTGGCGTGTTTCAGACGCGGGCGGATCGGCGAAGAAAGCGTTGTCGGTCGGGTTGGCGCCGGGCCAGCCGCCCTCGACATAGTCGATGCCGATGCGGTCGAGCGCCGCCGCGATCTGGCGCTTGTCGTGGACGCTGAAATCGACGCCTTGCGTCTGCGCGCCGTCGCGCAGCGTGGTGTCAAAGAGATAGAGACGTTCGCGGGCCATGGCCATTTATACCGCGCGGCGCCATTCTGTTGTGCCGCCCGGCTTGTCCTCGAGAAGGATCCCACGGATAGCTAGTTCCGTGCGGATGCGGTCGGCCTCGGCAAAATTCTTGGCTTGGCGGGCTCTGAGACGCGCATCGATCAGCGCATCGATCTCGGCCGTTTCGACTACAGCGCCCTTGAGCCAGATTTCGGGTGTTTGCTGCAACACGCCCAGCATCGCACCGCTCGTCCGCAACACGCCTGCCAGCCGTGCTCTGTCGGCGGCGCCGGTGGCCTTGTTTAGGTCGCCCAGCACTTCATGGAGCGCCGCCTGCGCCAACGGCGTGTTGAGATCATCTTCGAGGGCCGTCAAGAACATGGGCGAGAGATCGCCCGATGTTCCATCCGGCGCATGCCGCAGCGCCAGATAGAACCGATCGAGTGCATGCTTTGCCTGAACCAGCCGCTCATCATTCCAATCGAGTGGATCGCGATAATGGCTCATTAGCATGGCATATCGTGCAACCTCGCCCGGCACCTCGGTCAGCACCTCGCGGATGGTGCGGAAATTGCCGACCGACTTCGCCATCTTCTCGCCGTCGACAGTGACAAAGCCGTTATGTAGCCAGTAGCGCGCAAAAGGTCGGCCGTCGTGGGCGGAAACACTTTGCGCGATCTCGTTCTCGTGGTGCGGGAAGATCAGATCGAGGCCGCCGCCATGAATGTCGAAGGTCTCGCCAAGATGGGTCTCGCTCATCGCCGAGCATTCGATATGCCAGCCTGGCCGGCCGCGTCCCCAGGGGCTGTCCCAGCCCGGCAGGTCGGGCGACGACGGCTTCCACAGCACGAAATCGGCAGGATCCATCTTATAGGGGGCGACCTCGACTCGCGCGCCCGCGATCAGCTCGTCGCGCGATCGTCCCGAGAGTTTGCCATAGTCCGGATCGCTGGCGACCTTGAACAAGACATGGCCGTCGGCGCGATAGGCGTGCTGCGTTGCGATCAGCGTCTCGATCATGCGGATGATCTGCGAGATATGTTCGGTTGCGCGCGGCTCCACGGTTGGCGGCAAGCAGCCGAGCGCCGCGACATCCTCGTGAAACGTGAGCGCCGTGCGCTAGGTCAGGTCGCGGATGCTTTCGCCGTTGGCCTTGGCCGCGGCGTTGATCTTGTCGTCGATGTCGGTGATGTTGCGGACATAACGTACATGGCGTTCGCCGTAGTGATGGCGCAGCAGCCGGAACAGCACGTCGAACACGATGACCGGCCGCGCGTTGCCGATATGGGCCAAATCATAGACCGTCGGGCCGCACACATACATGCGAACGTCGGACGGATCGATCGGCTCGAACAGTTCTTTGCGGCGAGTCGCCGTGTTGTACAGATAGACCGGCATGGCCTCAGCGCGCGATTGTCGCTTCGTGGCGCACGGGAAAGTTTACCGAGTTGGCAATGAAGCACTCGTCATGTGCCGCCTCGTGCGCCGCCCGGGCTTGTGCCAAGTCAGTTCCGCGCGCCACGGTCACATGCGGTCGTAGCATCACCTCGGTAAAGCGCATGCGGCTGATCCTTGATTGCCATGGTGCCCTCCGCATTATCCTCATAGGCGAGTACCACAATGCCGTTGCCGCGCGCACACCGCCAGATAGCTCAGCATGTGGCAGGCCGCGAGCGAGGTCAGCAGCAGGTCTTCGGGATTGTGCAGTTCCGGGTCGCCCTTGAAAGCGGCGTCCGCAGAACCGCGAGCAACCGCTTTGCCAGGCACGGCGACGCGATACTCCCGCGCATAGGTATCATAGTCGCGGGTCTCGCCGTGCCACGAAATCGTCGCCCGATAGGAATGATTGGCCATCACTCTAGCTTCGGGGCGGCCCGCTTGCCTTGTCAACCGCTCTCCGAACCCGACTCAAAATCAGTCAGCTCACCCGTCACAACACGCCGGTTGGGCCTTCGCCGAACCGCAGCAAGAGCATCTTGCTTGAGGAAACCACCCTAATTGAGTTGTCGCCGGAACTCGAAGAAACCTTCGTCACGATCGATCGGGGCAAGATGTTAGTTCCGCGCCATGCCAAGCCTCCGAGCGCCGTCCCGTCGCACGCCCAGCACATTAGCCGCTTCGTCAACTCCGACAATCCTCGCCACATGGCGTGGGCCGACGCGCAGCGATTGCAAGATTATTGTTCTAGTCCACCCTGCAGGCCTCATAGGGCGCGAATACGAAAACAATAGTCGGTTGTGCATATATTCTATTTATTAGTGTTATTAGCTTCCCAACGCCGCCCGGAGGCTCACCCTTATATCTTGCTATAAAGTCACGCAAGGCGACCGTGCGGTTGAAGACGAGTCGGCCAGCGACGGAGCTGATATCGCGGCAGAAATAGCCCTGCCGTTCAAACTGGACGGCCTCATCTGAATTCGATCGGGCAAGCGCCGGCTCGATCCTGGCATCGCTCAGTACTTCGAGCGAATTGGGATTGAGATCGGCGAACACGTCAGCGTCGGCGCCGGGATCGGGCCGGGTCAAAGAGCCGGTTATAGAGTCGGATCTCGGCGGACATCGCATGCCGGGCTGAAACCCAATGGATCGTAGCCTTCACCTTGCGGCCGTCAGGCGCGTTGCCGCCACGGGTCGCCGGATCGTAGGTGCATCGCAACTCGACGATTTCGCCCGCCGCATGCTTCACCACTTCCCGGCAGGTGATGAAATAAGCATAGCGCAGCCGCACCTCGCGTCCGGGCGCAAGGCGGAAGAATTTCTTCGGCGGGTTCTCCATGAAATCGTCGCGCTCGATATAGAGTTCGCGCCCAAACGGGATCTTGCGGGTGCCCTGCGATGGATCGTCCGGATGATTGACCGCCTCCAGCTCTTCGCCGTCGCCGTCGTAATTCTCGATCACGACCTTAAGCGGGCGCAGCACCGCCATGCGGCGCGGCGCCACCTTGTTGAGATGCTCGCGAACCGCGAAATCGAACATTGCGATGTCGACGACGCTATTGGCGCGGGCGACGCCGATGCGACGGATGAAATCGCGGATGGCTTCGGGCGGTACGCCGCGGCGCCGCAATCCCGCCAGGGTTGGCATGCGCGGATCGTCCCAGCCCTCGACATGGCCGTCGCGCACCAGTGTGGTCAGCACGCGCTTCGATAGCACCGTGTAGCCGATATTGAGTCGCGCGAATTCGTACTGGCGAGGCCGCGATGGCACCGGCAAATGTTCAATCAGCCAGTCATAAAGCGGGCGGTGGTCCTCGAACTCAAGCGTGCACAGCGAATGCGTGACGCATTCGATCGCGTCTGACTGGCCGTGCGCGAAATCGTAGGTCGGATAGATGCACCATTGCGTTACCCGTGCGCGGGTGTTCGGCGTGGAGGATGCGATACAGTACCGGATCGCGCAGATTGATGTTGCCCGACGCCATGTCGATATTGGCGCGCAGCGTTCGCGCGCCGTTGGGAAATTCGCCCGCCCGCATGCGGCGGAACAGATCGAGGTTCTCGGCGACGGTTCGCGCGCGATACGGGCTATCACGTCCCGGTTCGGTCAGCGAGCCGCGGCTAACGCGAATTTGTTCCGCGGTCTGATCGTCGACATAGGCAAAGCCAGTCTGAATAAGATGTTCGGCCCACCGATAAAGCTGCTCAAAATAATCCGAGGCATGATGGAGGTGACTACCCCAATCGAACCCCAGCCAGCGCACGTCGCGCATCGATGGCGTCGATAAATTCCTGCTCTTCCTTCGCCGGGTTGGTGTCATCGAAACGTAGCGAGCAATGGCCGCCATATTCCTGGGCGATGCCGAAATTGAGACAGATCGATTTGGCGTGGCCGATATGGAGATAGCCGTTCGGCTCCGGCGGAAATCGCGTGACGACAAGCGCAGCGCGTCCTGCAGCGCGGTCGGCGTCGACTATGTCGCGAATGAAGTCGCGCCCGGCCTCGCTAACACGGCTATCCCCAGACATCTACCAGCCTCCCGGAATCGATGCTTGTCGTGTGGCTACGTCGCGACCGGTGTCGGCGCGCGGGGGAGGCCACCGGGCTCGTCCATCGGGGCTGCGCTAGGCAGCCTGTCTTGGAACGCGTTGGTGATCGGATAGCGGCGGTCGCGGCCGAAGGCGCGGCGCGTGATCTTGACGCCTGGCGGCGCTTGGCGGCGCTTGTATTCGGCGCGGTCGAGCATGCGCCAGACGCGGCGCACCGTCTCCTCGTCATGGCCGCGCGCCACGATCTCGGCCACCGGCATTTCATGCTCGATCAGGCATTCGAGGATATCGTCGAGCTTGTCGTAGGGCGGCAGCGTGTCCTGGTCGGTCTGGTTGGCCTTGAGCTCGGCGCGTCGGCGGCTTGGTGATGACGCGCTCGGGCATGACTCGTGCCTTCTGGCCCGAGCAGACCCTCGCGGCATGATTGGCGTTGCGCCAGCGCGATAAGCGCGAACACCGTCATCTTGTAGACGTCCTTCAGCACGGCGAAGCCGCCGCACATGTCGCCGTAGAGCGTGGCATAGCCGACCGACATCTCGGACTTGTTGCCGGTCGACAGCACCATCCAGCCGAATTTGTTGGAGAGCGCCATCAGCGTGATGCCGCGCGCGCGCGATTGCAGGTTCTCCTCGGTGATGTCCGGTGTCGCGTCCGGCGAAGGCCGGCGCGAGCATGCCGCGAACGCGGCGACCGCCGGCTCGATATCGACGGTCCGCAGATCCACGCCGAGGAGCCGCGCCACTTCGGCGGCGTCCTCGAGACTGTCGTGCGAGGTGTAGCGCGACGGCATCATCACGCAATGCACCTTGTCCGCGCCGAGCGCGTCGACCGCGATCGCTGCCGATAGCGCGGAATCGATGCCGCCCGAAAGGCCCAGCACCACGCCGGGGAATTTGTTCTTGCGCACGTAATCGCCGAGGCCCAGTACCATGGCGTGATAGATCGCCGCCAGCTCTTCGGTCGGCGGGACTATCATGCCCTTTTCAGGCAGCCAGCCTCCGTCACCGCCGCGTCGCCACTCGGTCTTGACCAGTGCTTCGCGCCAATCGGGCGCCTGGACCTTCAGGTTGGAATTCGACATCGAGCACGAAGGAGCGCGCCGTCAAATACCAGCTCGTCCTGACCGCAGACCTGATTGACGTAAGCGAGGGGCAGTCCGCTTTCGCGTCACGCGCATCACGGCGAGCGAAACGCGTTCGTCGCGCTTGTCGCGCTCATAGGGCGAGCCGTTGATGACCAGCAGGATCTCGGCGCCGCTTTCGGCAAGCCCTTCGGTCGCGTCCGGCGTCCACATGTCCTCGCAGATCATCAGACCAATGCGTACGCCCCTGACGACAATCGGGCCTGGGACCGGGCCGGACGCGAACACGCGTTTTTCGTCGAACACGCCGTAATTCGGCAGTTCATGCTTGAAGCGCAGCGCCGTGATGCGGCCATCGTCGAGCAGGGCGGCGGCGTTATAGAGCTTGCCGTCCTGGCGCCAGGGCGTGCCAACAATAACTGCCGGGCCCGGGCCCATTGTCTGCGCGAAATGTCGGCACCGCCGCCTCGCAGTCGGCGCCGAAAGCCGGTTTCAGCACCAGGTCCTCGGGTGGATAGCCGGCGACAAACAATTCCGTCGAGATAATAAGATCCGCGCCCAGTTTCGCGGCTTCAGCCCGCGCCTTGGCGAATTTGGCGAGATTGCCATCAATGTCGCCCACGGTGGGGTCGAGTTGCGCCAGGACGATGGTAAGCTCGTCGGTCATCGTACCGTTCCCGCGCGCGGCTCCAGAAGGAACTCGCGCCCTTTTTTCACCATCGGTTTATCGTCATATGCCACGATATCCGCCGTTGCATAAGTTTCGGTCCAGTTCTCCGGCAGATAGGAGCCGGTACCGATCACGTCAATCGGCGCGTTGGCCGCCGCCATCATATGGCATTTTGTCGGCGAGAAACCCGAGCTGGCGACAATTTTCACCGTTGGAATAGCCGGCGCCGTCGAGCGACTGACGCAAATGCCAGATCGCGGCGGCGCTGACGCCGGTGCCGACCAGATGGCGCAGATCGGTCTCCGATCGATAGCCGCGAATCGATTGCGGCGCCGCCCGGGCCAGCACTTCGTAGGAACGGTTGAGGTCGAGGCTTTCGATGTAGCGGCCGCCATGCGTGTCGTAGCGAGCGACAGTTGGCCGGCCGCCGCGAGGTCAGGAAATGCTCGGGCGACCTCGAGCGCGTCGGTGATTTCGCGGCCGAAATAGTCGATCAACACGGTAAGCGGTTCGTCGGGGAAGGTCGCGCGGAACATTTCCGCTGCTCGCAGCGTCGAGCCGGCATAGCCGATCAGGGCATGGGGCATGGTGCCACGTCCGCGATCGTT
Organism: uncultured Alphaproteobacteria bacterium; assembly: GCA_963804725.1. GTDB lineage: Bacteria > Pseudomonadota > Alphaproteobacteria > ATCC43930 > CGMCC-115725 > JAATGI01. Next base: position 59,665 of record CAWDRN010000002.1, read on the forward strand.
GCCGAACCAGCGTGCGGTCTCATCGGTGGCATTGGCGATAAAGCCGACCGCGCCCGCGCCGCGTTTGGCCGCTGCCGAGCCCACCGATGCCGCGTAGGCCATCTGCTCCGCCATCTCGGTACCGGCACAGTGCCGCGCATCCATAGCGAGGAACGCCGTCTTCGGCAAGTCGACGCACATGGCATGGGCATTGTAGGCGGCGACGCAGGGCGGCCCGAGTTTCTGTAGATAGACCGTCTCGAGATCGACGAGATGATAGAGCGAGCCGGAGAGATAGATCATCGGCTCGCCGGCGCCGACCCAGTCGCCTTCGCGGCAAAGCAGTTCGATCTCGAACTTGGTGCGGCGCGCGCGCGCCATCGCCTCGAGAAATTCGACGATGAGGCGAGGCGCCGCAATCACTGGTCGGCGCATGAAGATCGCGTAGGTCGCACGGCAATCGCCGAACTTGCCGACGATCGTCTTGGTACGCAGGAAATAGCTGTCGGTGAGGCGCGAGAGATCGGCCAGCGCGTCGGGCAATGCAGTCCTCAGAAGGCGGCTACGGCACGGCGGCTGACCTCGCCGGCGCGCTTTTTTTTCAGCGATTCGGCGATCAGGAAGGCAAGCTCCAACGCCTGGCTCGCGTTCAGTCGCGGGTCGCAATGAGTGTGATACCGGTCGGAAAGGCCGGACTCGGTGATCGCCTGCGCGCCCCCGATGCATTCGGTCACGTCTTGGCCGGTCATCTCGAAATGTACGCCGCCGGCATAGGAACCTTCTGCCTCGTGCACTGCGAAGAAGGCGCGTACCTCGGCAAGAATGCGATCGACCTGCCTCGTCTTGTAGCCGGTGCTCGAGATGATGGTATTGCCGTGCATGGGGTCGCAACACCACACCACCTTACGGCCTTCGCGGGTAACGGCGCGGATCAGCGGCGGCAGTTTTGCTTCGACCTTTTCGGCGCCCATGCGCGCGATCAGTGTCAACCTGCCCGGCTCGTTCTCCGGATTGAGCCTATCGATCAACCGCAAGAGTTCGGTTGTTTCTAGCGTCGGCCCGCATTTAAGGCCGATCGGATTCTTGACGCCGCGCAGGAACTCGGCGTGCGCGCCGTCGGGCTGGCGTGTGCGGTCGCCGACCCACAGCATGTGCGCCGAGCAGTCGTACCACTCGCCGCTGGTCGAATCGATGCGCGTCAACGCTTCTTCATATGACAACAGCAACGCTTCATGCGAGGTATAGAAGTCGGTTTCACGAATTTGCGGTGTCGTCTCGGAGGTCAGTCCGACCGCTGCCATGAAGTCAAGCGTCTCCGAAAGCCGGTCTGCCATTTCCTGATAGCGCGCGCCGGCGGGACTTGAGGCCACGAATCCTTGGTTCCAGCTATGGACGCGGTGCAGGTCGGCGTAGCCGCCCTGTGCGAAAGCACGCAGCAAATTGAGCGTCGCCGCCGCCTGGCTGTAGGCGCGCAGCATACGTTGCGGGTCGGGTGTGCGAGACGCCGGATCAAAATCCATGCCGTTGACGATGTCGCCGCGATAAGCGGGCAGGGTGACGCCGTTCTCAGTCTCGGTGTCGGCAGTGCGCGGTTTGGCGAATTGGCCCGCCATACGGCTGACCTTAACAACCGGGCAGGCGGCGCCGTAAGTGAGGATGACCGCCATTTGCAACAATACGCGAAACGTGTCGCGGATATTGTTAGGGTGAAACTCGGCGAAGCTTTCGGCGCAATCACCGCCTTGCAGCAGGAATGCGTTGCCCTCGGCGACCGCGCGCAGGCCCGCCTTGAGCCGCCGCGCCTCACCCGCAAACACCAGCGGCGGGAAATTGCGCAACGTCGTCTCGACCGACGACAGCGCCTCGGCGTCTGGATAATCGGGAACCTGCTTGATCGGCATGCCCCGCCAAGTGTCAGGGCGCCACTTGGTCGCCATTACTATCTCCTCGCGGCAAGCCTATCACGGATTTTGCCCTTCGTAACAATTCTTGCACCTCCTATCGGCTCGCGCGAAACTGACTCGTGACAACAATATTGGGGACGCCTCTCATGAAAATGCGTGCTTGGTCCGCCGTCGCGGCTCTGGCAACGAGCTTGGCGATACCCGCTTTTGCGCAGGATAACCGGGAGCCGGTCAAGGTGGCGGTCATCCAAGATTCGACAGGGCCGTTACAGCCTTATGCCGAGCAGATGATTACCGGATTCAAGCTTGGGCTCGAATACGGCACCAAAGGCACCGGTATGGCCGGCGGCCGCAAGATCGAGGTGATTTACAAAGACAGCCAGACGAAGCCCGATGTGGGCCGCAACCTACTGAACGAAGCTTACAACGACGACCATGTCGACCTCGCGGTCGGTGGCACCAACTCGGCCGTGGCGCTGGCCATGCTGCCGGTGGCGCAAGAGAACAAGAAGATACTGATCGTCGAGCCGGCGGTGGCGGATTCGATTACCGGTGATAAGTGGAACCGCTACATATTCCGGACCGGGCGCAACTCTTCCCAAGACGCGATCTCAAATGCAATTGCGATTGGCAAGCCAGGCACCGCAATCGCGACGCTGGCGCAGGACTACGCCTTTGGCCGCGACGGCGTTGCCGCCTTCAAGAAGGCACTCGCCTCGACAGGTGCGCAGCTGGTTTACGAAGAATATGCGCCACCCGCGACCACAGATTTTACCGCGCCGGCGCAACGCATTTTCGACGCCCTCGGCAAGGTCAGGGCGAACCGGAAGATCATCTGGGTGATCTGGGCAGGCACCGGCAATCCGCTCGGCAAGCTCAAGGAGCTCGACCCGAACCGGTTCGGCATCGACATTTCGACCGGCGGCAACATTCTGCCGGCGCTGGTATTCTATAAGGCGTTCCCCGGTATGGAGGGGGCTACGTACTACTATTACGACGCTGCCAAGAACGCGGTGAACGATTGGCTCGTCAAGGAGCATGAGAAGCGCTTCAACGGCATGCCACCGGATTTCTTTACCTGCGGCGGGTTCGCAGCAGCGATGGCGGTTGTGACCGCGCTCAATGCCACGCACGGCAAGACCGATACCGAGACACTGATCGCGGCCATGGAAGGCATGAGGTTCGACACGCCCAAGAATGAAATGATCTTCCGCAAGGAAGATCATCAGGCGCTGCAAGAGATGTATGCTTTCAAAATCAAAGTCGATCCCAACGTCAAATGGGCCATCCCGGAATTGACCCGGGTAATCAAGATCAGCGATATGAACGTGCCGATCCTTAACGGCAACGCGATGAAGACCGCGCAGGCGACGCCCCCGGCGGTACCGGGAGCGGTCGCGCCGGAAGCGCCGAAGCCGACCACGGCATCGCCGCCGTCGCCGCCCGCGAAGGCGCAGACCCCGCCGGCGCCGACGCCGTCGTCACCGCCGGCAACGTCATCGAACAACACCACCATTATTATCGTTATCGTGGTGGTGGTGGTGATTGTGATCGGCGCTTTCTTAATGTTCCGCCGCAGGGCGTAGCGCCGGTGAGAACCGCTAGGCTCGGCGGCTTTTCGAGACCCTGGTTTCGACGGCCAAGCTTCGCGACGGCACCATGCTGATGTAGCCACCTCATGTCTACTGTGCTTCAGACCCGCGATCTTTCGGTCCATTTCGGTGGCCATGTGGCGGTCGACGGCGTCAGCTGCGCCTTCGACCGCGGCGTTCTGACCGCGATCGTTGGACCAAACGGCGCCGGCAAGACCACCTACTTCAACCTGATCTCGGGCCAATTGCGGCCGACCGCGGGCGCGGTGCTGCTGGAAGGCCGGGATCTTACCAAGCTATCGGCGCCGACTCGAACGCAGCTCGGTCTCGGCCGGGCGTTTCAGCTCACCAACTTGTTTCCAAGCCTGACCGTACTGGAGAACGTGCGGCTCGCATTTCAGGCACGGCTTCGGCCTGGGCTCGATTTCCTGACCATGGCGATCAGCCATCGCGAGCTGGGCAATCGTGCCATGGCCTGCCTCGAGCGCGTCAAGTTGCAAGCGCGCGCGGGATTGCCTGCGGCGGCGCTGCCGCATGGCGATCAGCGCAAGCTCGAAGTCGCGATCCTTCTGGCGTTAGACCCTCGCGTCTTCATGTTCGATGAGCCAACCGCCGGCATGAGCGTCGACGAGGTGCCGACCATCCTCGATCTGATCGAAGAGATCCGCGAGCAGCGCGACAAGACGATTCTCCTTGTCGAGCACAAGATGGAGGTGGTGCGTCGCCTCGCCGATCGCGTCATCGTGTTGCATCAGGGCAAACTCGTAGCCGACGGCGCGCCGGCGGATGTGGTCGCGTCGTCGATCGTGCGGGAAGCCTATCTCGGTGTTGCGCATGTCTGAGGTTTTGTTGGAATTGCGCGGTGTCGAAACGCGCATCGGCCGCTATCAGATCCTCCATGGCGTTGATTTCGTGGTGCGGCGCGGCCGCGTGACCATGCTGCTCGGCCGCAACGGCGCAGGCAAGACGACGACGCTCCGCACCATTATGGGGCTATGGCGGGCCGCTGCAGGCACCGTCACGTTCGAGGGCAAGCGGATCGATGCGCTAGGCACGCCTGAAATTGCGCGGCTCGGCATGGCCTATGTTCCGGAGACCATGGGCATCTTCTCGCAGCTGACCGTCCGCGAGAACCTTCTGCTGGCCACTGGTCGCGATGGTCTCACGCCGGACCGGCTCGATTATCTGTTTGCACTGTTTCCCGCGCTAAAAGACCGGTACTCGGTGCCGGCGGGCGTGCTATCGGGTGGGCAGAAGCAGATGCTTGCCATCGGTCGCGCCATTATCGAGCCCCGCCGCCTTCTCGTGGTGGACGAGCCGACGAAAGGGCTTGCGCCTCATGTCATCGAGGTTCTGATCGAAGTGTTTCGGCGCTTGAAGCAGAGCGAGACCACGATCCTGTTGGTCGAGCAGAATTTCCGCATGGCAGCCTCGGTCGGCGACGATGTCGCGGTGATGGATGACGGGCGCATTGTCCATGCCGGGTCGATGGTCGCATTGGCCACTGACGAGGCATTGCAACATCGGCTTCTCGGCTTGAGCCTCGCGATGCATCAATAAGGCCAGTGATGGCAACGAGCCGATGCTCTGAAATGCCACCCCTTCGTCATGTCTTGGCACGGCCAATGCGTTTGCCAATAAGATTCGGGTTGAATGCAAATGCGGAAAAGACCTGGGGATAGCCCAACCTCGCGAGCTAAGACCGGAAAACGGGGCTCGACATCTCGATGAAAACTAGCCTCGAAGACCTCGCTCCGAAGTTAGTACTTCCCGCGATCATGCTGGCCGCGCTGCCGGTCCTCGGCGGGTCCAACTGGTTGGTGTTGACAGTCGCCGGCCTGGCGATGGGCGCGATGTTGTTCATGATGGCCGCCGGATTGACGTTGATCTTCGGCCTCATGGACGTGATGAACTTTGCGCATGGCGCCTTTATCACGCTTGGCGCCTATATCGGAATTGCCGTTCTTGCCCCGCTCGCCGGTTGGAGCACCGGGCATTCCTGGACGCTCAATCTCGCTGCGTTCGCAGTGGCGCTGCTGGCCGCGCTAGTGGTCACCGGCACGGTTGGTTGGGGCTTCGAGCGTTTGATTGTGCGCGGCGTCTATGGCGCACCGCTGCGCCAGATCTTGGTGACCACGGGCGGGCTTATTGTGGCGCAGCAGTTGTTCATCGTACTGTGGGGGCCGAACGCAATTCCGCTGGTCAAGCCACCGGCATTCAGCGGCAGCATTCTGATCGGCAGCGCTGCGGTCGAGAAATACCGGCTTATCGCCTTGGCGCTCGGCGTGGGCGCGTTCGTGGCGCTCCACATTTTGCTGAACCGCACTCGCATCGGGTTGTTGGTGAGAGCCGGGGTCGAGAACCGCGAAATGGTCGAGGTGTTGGGCTACCGCATCCGCCGTCTCTTTGTCGGCGTGTTCATCATTGGCACCGCCCTTGCCGGCATGGGCGGCGTGGTCTGGGCGCTCTATCAGGAACTCGTCACTCCGCAGCTCGGCACAGAGATGTTCGTGCTGGTGCTGATCATCCTGATTATCGGCGGATTGGGGTCGATCGGCGGCTCTTTGATCAGCGCAATGCTAGTCGGCCTTACCACCAACTATGTCGGATTTCTCGCGCCCAGCATATCGCTTGGCTCCAACATCCTGCTGATGGTCCTGGTCCTGTTGTGGCGGCCGCAAGGCCTGTTTCCGGTGACCAAATCGTGAGCCTAGCGGCGCAGCTTCTTTCGGGCGATCCGCCGCGTGGCCGCATCCTGTCGGCAATTCTGGCAACCATCGTCGCCGTCCTTGCAATCGCGCCATTCCTGTTCCCGAGTTCGCGCGCGCTGGCGGTGGCGGAGCGCATCGCTATTCTGATCGTGCTGACGGCCAGCTACGACATGCTGCTGGGGTATACCGGCATCGTTTCGTTCGCCCACACTATGTTCTTCGGCATGGGCGCCTATGGCGTGGCGATCGCGCTGACGCGTCTTGGCGTCGGCTGGGGTCAAGTCTTGATCGGAGCGCTCGGGGGCATGCTGCTGGCGATCGTGGTTGCCGCGATCATCGGGTTACTGGGTTTGCGGGTTCGTGCGATCTTCTTTGCCATGATTACGCTCGCGGTCGCGAGCTTCGCGCAGATTTTGGCCTCGAGCATGCGCGACTGGACTGGCGGAGAAGACGGGCTGACTTTCGAGGTGCCCGATATGTTGACGTCGGCATTCAGGCTGGGCGGCGGCTACAATGGCAATCTTGTCACCTACTACCTGATTTTCGCTGTGGCGGTGGTGGTGTTCTTGTTCTTGCTACGCGTCGTCAACTCGCCCATGGGCCGGGTGTTGCAGGCGATCCGTGAGAACGAGTTCCGCGCCGAGGCACTTGGCCTGCGTACGCTGTGGTACCGGACACTGGCCGGCGCGATCGCGGCCGCGGCGGCGTCGCTCGCGGGCTCGCTCTTAGCACTACAGCTACGTTACACCGGGCCAGACGCGACATTGTCCTTTTCGTTGATGGTCGACATCCTGCTGATCGTGGTGATCGGCGGCATGGGGACGCTCTATGGCGCAGTCATCGGCGCCACGATCATGACGATGGCGCAATATTATCTGCAGCCGGCGATGGGTGGTCTCGCCAAGGCTTTTGGCGGCGTGCCATTGATCCAGGCGGTGTTGGATCCGGATCGCTGGCTGCTATGGCTCGGGCTCCTCTTCATCGCGATCGTCTACTTCTTTCCTGCGGGCATCGTCGGGCGGTTGCGGACTCCCTGACCTCGGGCTTTGCTGGCTGCGCGACTGGCGGGCTAGTCGCCGGCGGCTGTCGCGATGTCGGCTGCGGCGGCGCCTCCTGTCTCATGTTCGCGCCGCATCACGCGGCTGTGGAGGATACCGACAACCAGAATGCAAATAACGAAGACGGCGGGGCAAATCGCCATGACGGCGAAGATCTGCTGGCGTGGAATGCTCGATGCCAGAATGAAGCCACCCACCCAAGGCCCAATGATCGAACCTATTTTCGCCACCGAAGTGGCCCAGCCGGCGCCGTTGGAGCGATAGGCCGACGGATAGAAAATGCCGGCGATGCTGTGTAAGCCGAAATGGCCGCCGATCAGGAAGAGCGTCGAGATAAAGCTCAAGGTGAAGAATAGGCTGAAGCCAAGGAACATCGGCGCCGCGACCGAGCCGAACGCGATCCATAGCAGAAACGGAATGGCGAGGAGCGGCATGAAGGTAATGGCGATCGAGCCCTTGTTGTCGGTGAAACGCATCAACAGGAGGCCACCGAGGGCGCCGCCGATCGAATTGGCTGTGCCCGACCAGTTGGCCGCGGCCGAGCTGAAACCAAGCGACTGCACGACGATCGGACCCCAATTGGCGCCAAAAAACGCCGTCATCGAGCTGAAGATGTAGGCGATCCACAACATCGGCGTGATCCACTTGAGTTCGCCCTGGAACAGCACCGATGGGGTGAAGTCGCTGGTCTTGGCGCCCTCGTCCGCCAGTACGAAATTGGCGTTGGCGGGGAGTGGTCGCCCGGGCGCGATGCGCCGCACGATGGCGGCAATGCGGGCCGGATCGAGCTTCTTGGTGGTGAGGAAACGCACCGATTCCGGCAGCATGAGCATCAACGCGATCGAAGCCAGGATCGACAATACGCCCCCGAATATAAACACCGCCTGCCAGCCATGCGTCGGCACCAGCCAGTTCGCGACCGGGCCGCCCGTGGCGGCGCCAACCGAATAGCCGATCATGATCACGGTCACGATTGTGGAGCGATAGCGCTTTGGCGCGTACTCAATGTTGAGAGCCCAGGCCACCGGCAGCATCCCGCCGATGGCGATACCGTCGATGAATCGAAGGACCAGCAACTGCCCGTAGCTATTGGCGAAGCCGAGGAGGATGGTCAGCACGCCGAAGGCGAAGGTCGCCCACATGACCGCGGGCCGACGGCCGACGCGGTCGGCGATCCAGCCGAGGCCGAATCCGCCGATCAGAGTTCCGATCAGGCCAATGCTAAAGACATTGCCCATTTCGACCGGGGTTAATCTGAACTGCAACATGATTGGCCTGGCGATGAAGCCGATGGAAATCATGTCGAAGCCGTCGAAGAAAGTGATGATCCAGGAAATAATGACGAGGCCGATCAGAAACCCAGACAGTTTTTGATTCTCGACAATCTCCGAAATATCGATCGTATTGCTTTGGCTAGCCATAACGCGTTCCTCGCCGCGAACCTTTCTCGTTACTGGGATAAAGTATAGCTTGGCAATTCTGATGCGTCATCTGCGCGAAATATGAACCGAGCCGAGCCGCGCTTCGCCTTCAACGAGATCGCAGCGCTCTATGACAAAGTGCGGCCCGACTATCCGGCTGCGCTGTTTGCCGACATTTGTGGAGCGGCGCGGCTAAAGCCTGGCGACCCGACGCTCGATGTCGGCTGCGGTAGCGGTCAGGCGACCCTGGGCTTCGCCCGGCGCGGTCTTGCGGTGACCGCGCTCGACCCCGGCGCCGACTTACTGGCATTGGCGCGGCGGCGTCTAGACGGCGTCGCAACGGTCGCCTTCGTAGAGGCCACCTTCGAGGCGGCTCCGTTTCCACCGGGGTCATTCAAATTGATCGCGTCGGCCCAGGCTTGGCACTGGATCGCGGCGGATACGAGCTACGCCAAGGCTGCGTCGCTTCTGGCCCCTGGCGGCACGTTGGCGGTGTTCGGCAATGTTCCCAACGACGTCGCGCCGCCACTCGATCTCAAGTTGGCGGAAATATATCGCGTCGAGCTCGGCGCGCCTTTGGGACCGCCGCCAGAGCTGTGGTACACGCCCAGCGGCGCCTTGCCGTCGCTCATTGCCGGGTCGGGCCATTTTGGGCCGGCCCTTCATAAAAGCTATGCGTGGAGCCAACCGCACACGGCGAAGAGCTTCGTCGACTTCCTGCGGACACGCACGGACCATCGGCGCCTGCCTGGACCGATGCGCCGAAAATTACTGACGGCGATTTCAGAAGCGATCGCGGCGGACGGCGACTTGATCGAGCTCCACTTCGAGACGCACCTTCATCTCGCGCACCGGGAAAATTAGCGGCGCGACATGCGCGGGCGTATTTGCCTTCCATCAATTCGGCGAAGTTTCAAATGCAACCACTTTAAGCGCACCGTTCATCGCGGCAAGGAGCTGTGCCCTATGAGGAATTCGTCGACGGCGCGGGCGCACTGGCGGCCCTCGCGGATCGCCCAAACCACCAGCGACTGCCCGCGCCGCATATCGCCGGCGGCGAAAATCCTGTCGACGGAGGTGCGGTAATCGCGGGTGTCAGCCTTGACGTTGCCGCGCGGGTCGAGCGCCACTCCGGATTGCTGGACCAGACCCGTACGTTCTGGCCCGAGGAAGCCCATTGCCAGCAGCACGAGGTCGGCCCTGAGCTCGAACCTGCTACCTTCGATTTCGGCCATTTGCATCCGGCCATCGCTGCCTCGGGACCAACCGACGCGGACGCACTCGAGCGCCTTGAGCTTGCCGTTCTTGCCACTGGCATGGTTCGTGACCACCGACCAATCGCGATCGACACCTTCCTCTTGCGAGGAAGAGGTACGCAGCTTCAATGGCCAGTCGGGCCAGGTCAGACCCTTGTTCTCGTGCTCCGGTGGCTGCGGCAGTATTTCGAGCTGCACGATTGAGGCGGCGCCCTGACGCGTCGAAGTGCCGATGCAGTCCGAGCCGGTATCGCCGCCGCCAATCACCACGACATGCTTGCCTTTCGCGGAGATGGTGCCGCTGGGCGCCGCGACATGTTCCTCCTCGCCCGCATTGCGCTTGTTTTGCTGCCGGAGAAAATCCATCGCGTAGTGGATGCCGTCGAGATCGCGGCCGGGGATTTCGAGGTTGCGCGGCCATTCGGCGCCACCGGTCAAGGCAATGGCATCATAGTCGCGCAGCAATTCGTCGACGCTGACATCGACGCCGACATTTGTAGAAGCGCGGAACTCGACACCTTCTGCGGCCATCTGGGCCATGCGCCGGTCGATGAGATGCTTGTCCATCTTGAAATCGGGAATGCCGTAGCGTAACAGCCCGCCGATACGATCCGCTTTTTCGAACAGCGTGACCCCGTGTCCGACGCGTGCCAGTTGTTGTGCACACGCCATGCCTGCCGGGCCGGAGCCAACGACGGCGACCCGCCTGCCGGTGCGCTGGGCAGCGACAAGCGGCTTGAGCCAGCCTTCGGCCCAGGCGCGGTCAACGATGGCGCATTCGATGGTCTTGATGGTGACCGGATTGTCGTCGATGTTGAGTGTGCACGACGCTTCGCATGGTGCGGGACAGATGCGACCGGTGAACTCCGGGAAATTGTTGGTGGAATGCAGGGCCGTCGATGCCGCCTGCCATTGCTCGCGATAGACCAGATTGTTCCAGTCCGGGATCAAATTATTGACCGGGCAACCCTGGTGGCAGAAGGGGATGCCACAGTCCATGCAGCGTGCAGCTTGCCGGTTGAGCTCGGCCTCCGGCAAAGGCTTAACGAATTCGTGCCAATGCCGGACGCGCATTTCGGCTTTTTCATAGCCGCGATCGCGCCGCTCGAATTCGAGGAAGCCAGTTGGTCTACCCATGAAGGAAATCCCGAGCCGATGGGGTCATCGGCCGCGGTAGCTTTGGCGGCGTCGCGCTCCGCCTTCATATCGAGGAGCGCGCGGCGATAATCCTTTGGGACAACCTTGATGAAGTTCGTCACGGCTTGGTCCCAATTGTCCAGCAGTTCGCGCGCCCGAACACTGCCGGTATAGAGATGATGCCGCTCGACTAGAATTCGCAGCCTTTCGGCATCGAAGTGCAGCGGATCGCCCATGCCGTTATCCTCGACGCTTGCGGCACGCTGCCTCGGCCGCTCATGGTCTTCGGCATGGCCGGATTCGGGCTCAGCAGGTTTGACCCATTCAAGGTCTGTCATCACCTTATTGGCGAGCCGGTCGAAGCGCTTCTCGGGATCGTAGACATAGGCGATACCGCCCGACATGCCGGCGGCGAAATTGCGCCCGGTATCGCCGAGCACCACCACGACCCCACCGGTCATGTATTCGCAACCATGATCGCCGGTGCCTTCGACCACCGCGACCGCGCCGGAGTTGCGTACGCCAAAGCGCTCACCGGCGACGCCTTGGAAATAGGCTTCCCCTGCCGTCGCGCCATAAAGGACGGTGTTGCCGACAATGATATTGTCGAGCGGATCGCGCGCTGACATCGACTGGCTGGCGCACGATAACGCGGCCGCCCGAAAGGCCCTTGCCGACATAATCGTTAGCATCGCCATAGAGTTCCAGCGTGATGCCACGTGCGTAGGAAAGCGCCGAAGCTGCCGCCCGCGGTGCCCTTGAGACTGATGCGTATGGCATTGTCTGCGAGACCGGCGTGACCGTAACGCTTTGCCACCTCGCCTGAGAGCATCGCCCCGACTGTACGGTTGACGTTGCGGATCACGTGCTCGATCACCACAGGTTCGCCGTGCTCGAGAGCCGGCTGTGCCAGTTCGATGAACTTCTGGTCCATCGCCCGTTCGAGGCGGTGTTCCTGGCGTTCGCAGTTGCGGATCGCGATCCCTGGCTTGGGCTCGGGCTGGTAGAGGATACGCGACAGGTCGACGCCCTTCGCCTTCCAGTGATCAACCGCGCGCCGCATGTCGAGTTTGTCAACGCGTCCGATCATTTCATCAAACCTGCGGAAGCCGAGCTTGGCCATCAGCCCACGCACTTCCTCGGCGACGAAGAAGAAGTAGTTGATGACGTGCTCCGGCTGGCCGGTGAATTTTGCGCGCAGCACAGGGTCCTGCGTAGCGACGCCGACCGGGCAGGTGTTGAGGTGACATTTTCGCATCATGATACAGCCGGCGGCGATCAACGGTGCGGTTGAAAAGCCGAATTCGTCAGCGCCGATCAGCGCGCCGATCGCGACGTCGCGGCCGGTGCGCAACCCGCCATCGACTTGGACCGCGATGCGGCCGCGCAGCCCGTTCAGGACCAGCGTTTGCTGTGTCTCGGAAAGGCCGATTTCCCAGGGCGACCCGGCATGCGTCAGGGAGGTGAGGGGGCTGGCGCCCGTGCCGCCTTCGTAGCCGGCGATGGTGACATGATCGGCTCGCGCCTTGGCGACGCCCGCCGCGACCGTGCCGACGCCGACCTCGGAGACCAGCTTCACCGAGACGCGCGCCCGTGGATTGGCGTTCTTCAAATCGTAAATCAGCTGCGCCAAATCTTCGATCGAATAAATGTCGTGATGCGGCGGCGGCGAAATCAGTCCGACGCCCGGCGTCGAATGTCGCACCCGCGCGATATTTTTGTCGACTTTGTGGCCCGGCAGTTGGCCGCCTTCGCCGGGCTTCGCGCCTTGCGCCATCTTGATCTGCAGATCATCGGCATTGACAAGATACTCAGTCGTGACGCCGAACCGGCCCGATGCCACTTGCTTGATTGCCGAGCGCATCGAATCGCCGTTGGGCTTCGGCTTGAAGCGGTCAGGCTCCTCCCCACCTTCGCCGGTATTTGACTTGCCGCCGATGCGGTTCATGGCAATGGCAAGAGTGGTATGCGCCTCGCGGCTGATCGAGCCAAAACTCATGGCACCGGTCGCGAATCGCTTGACGATTTCGCTGGTGGGCTCGACCTCTTCGAGTGGTACTGGAGCATCGGCGAATTTGAAGCTCATCAACCCGCGCAGCGTCAGCAACCGCTCCGACTGGTCGTTGATGCTCTCGGCATAGGCGCGATATTCGTCCGGCAGGTTGCCGCGGACCGCATGTTGTAGCCGCGGTCACGAGTTCCGGCGTCCAGGCGTGATCTTCGCCGCGGATGCGGAAGGCGTAGTCGCCGCCGGCATCGAGCATCTCGTGGTACAGCGGGTTGTCGCCGAAGGCGTTGCGATGGCGCGTCACAGCCTCGCGCGCGATCTCGCGCAAGCCCGCGCCTTCGACCGTTGTTGCCGTCCCGGTGAAATAGCGTTCGACGAAGCTCGACTGCAACCCGACCGCATCGAAAATCTGCGCGCCGCAATAGGATTGATAAGTCGAGATGCCCATCTTGGACATCACTTTCAAAATTCCCTTGCCGCAGGCCTTCACATAATTCTTGTGAAGCTGTTCCGGATTTGAGCGGCAGCTTGTTGCTGACCAGAAGGTGTTCCAGCGTCTCGAAGGCGAGATACGGGTTGATCGCTTCGGCGCCATAGCCGGCGAGCACGCAGAAATGGTGCACCTCGCGCGCTTCGCCGGTTTCGACCACAATGCCGGTCGAGGTGCGCAGGCCTTCGCGGATCAGGTGATGATGCACCGCAGCGGTCGCAAGCAGCGCCGGTATCGGAATCCGCTCCGACGATACTTTGCGATCAGAGATGATCAGAATATTGTATTCACCGCGCACCGCTTCGGCCGCGGCTTGGCATAGGCGCGTCAGCGCCGGCTCCAGCCCATCCTCGGCTTCCTCGGCGGGCCATGTCGCATCGAGAGTGCAAGTACGGAACGCATGTCCTGCCGGTATCGGATTGGGAGATCGAGCGGATCTTCTGCAAATCGATATTGCTCAGGATCGGCTGCGACACTTCAAGCCGATGGTGTGTATCGGCGGCGTGGCCGAACAGATTAGGCCGGGGCCCAATCATCGACACCAGCGACATGACAAGTTCTTCGCGGATCGGGATCGATCGGCGGATTGGTGACTTGGGCAAAATTTTGCTTGAAGTAATTGTAGAGAAGTTTCGGCTTTTCGGAGAGCACGGCAAGCGGCGTGTCGGTGCCCATCGAACCGACCGGGTCGTCGCCTTCCCGCGCCATCGGCTCGAGGAAAAACTGCATGTCCTCCTGGGTGTAGCCGAATGCCTGCTGCTCGTTCAGCAGCAAAGTTAGATCGTTGCGCAGGCCGGACTCTCGCAGCATCCGCGCTTTCCGGCAATTCTTCGAGCTTGATCTGCGTCTGCCTCAGCCATTCTTCGTAAGGATGCTCAGCGGCGAGGGTCTGTTTGATCTCGGCGTCTTCGACGATGCGGCCTTGTTCGAGGTCGATCAGCAGCATCTTGCCGGGTTGAAGCCGCCATTTGCGCTTGATTCGCTCTTCGGCGATCGGCAGTACGCCGGTCTCCGACGCCATCACCACGAGATCGTCATCGGTAAGAAGGTAGCGCGCCGGGCGCAGACCCGTTGCGGTCGAGCGTGGCGCCGATCTGGCGGCCGTCGGTGAAGGCGATCGCCGCCGGACCGTCCCACGGCTCCATCAGCGCGGCGTAGTATTCGTAGAAGGCACGCCGCTGCGGTTCCATCAGCGGATTGCCGGCCCACGCCTCGGGAATCAGCATCATCATGGCGTGAACCAGCGAATAGCCGCTCGCCACCAGAAGTTCCAAGCGCGTTGTCGATGCATGCCGTGTCGGACTGGCCGTGCGGGATCAGCGGCCACATCTTATCGAGATCGTCGCCGAGCAGTTCCGAGTGCAGCGAGCCACGCCGCGCATACATCCAATTGACGTTGCCGCGCACCGTGTTGATTTCGCCGTTATGGGCGAGGAAGCGATAGGGATGCGCCAGCCGCCACGACGGGAAAGTGTTTGTCGAAAAACGCTGATGCACCAGCGCCAGCGCCGATTGCGTCAACGGGTTGCGCAGTATCGTCGTAGAAACTCTCGACCTGCGGCGCGAGCAGCAGGCCTTTGTAGACTACCGTCCGGGTCGAGAAGGACGGCATGTAAAACTCGGGCAGGCCGGGCAGATGCTGCGCCACCGCCTCGTGATCGCGGCTGTTCAAGCGTTTGTTTGCGTGCGACCAGAATTTTGCGCTCGAAATCTTGTTGGTTGGCGAACGGCTCGAGCGGCACTACGATCGCTTGGCGGATGATCGGCATGGTCTCGATCGACAAGTTTGCCAAGGCCGGTCAGATCGGTCGGCACTTCGCGCCAGCCGAGATCGCCATGCCTTCCTGCTGCAGGTAATATCGCGAAATGGCGGATGGCGAAATCGCCGCGACGGCTCGTCCTGCGGCAGGAAGCACATCGCGACCGCGTATTGGCCCGGCGGCGGCAATTCGATTGTTTGCTCTTCGGCCCAATGGCGCAGCAATAAATCCGGAATTTGGATAAGGCAGCCCGCGCCATCGCCGACCAGCGGATCGGCGCCGACGGCACCGCGATGGTCGAGATTGACGAGGATTTGCAGACCTTGGCGAATGATGTCGTGCGACTTCACGCCTTTGACATGAGCGATGAAGCCGACGCCGCACGCGTCGTGCTCGTTCCGAGGGTCATACAGTCCCTGTTTCGCGGGCAGTCTCATGCCGAACTACTCTAATACACCTCTAAAAGTGACGAATTGGGTGACACGTCCCCATAATGTGTCAGCATCCCTTACATATTATGCATAAGCCAAGTCCAAACGCGAGGCGGGAAATGGTAGTTTCCCTCTCCACGGCGCGGAGAGGGCAAAAAGCGAGCCCAACCACCTCACCTCCCATCGCTTGCGTGGGCCCTCCCTCTCCCAAGCGGAGAGGGAAGTTAGCGACCCTTTTTGGTTACCTCGACAACGCCGCGGTCGGCATCAACTTTGACCCAATCGCCAGTCTCGATCACTTCGAGCGGGTCGCGATCGAAATCGGTCATCGCCGGGATGCGCATCACCACTGCGCCAAGCGCGATCTTGGTGGTCATCACGGTGAATAGCATCGCCTTGGGGGCAGTCTTGGTCAGGCGGGTGGTGTGGAACGCCGCCGACCAGCCCGACGAGCCCTTGGCACCGGGATAGACCAGAATCTTGTCCTTGAAGCTGACGCCGCGCAGCTCGTGGCGGGTCTCGATCACCGTGCCGGTCATCGAGTTGATGCCGCCCCAGCCGGAAATGGTCTGGTGCGTGACAAGGGCCTCGCCCTCGGCGACTCCCGGGCGTCACCATGCGGCCATGCAGGACGATGGTGTCGTTGCGGGGCAGGGTCTCGACGCTCATGGCAGTTCTCCGTGCCATCTGCCGGTGATTGCCGCATCGATACAGTCCTTGGTGGTGCCGAACCAGGCTTCGATGCCCATCATCGCCGGCAGGTAATGCGACTGTTTGGCGCTGTCGAGCGCCACGACCTTGGTGCCCTTCGGCACGGCCTGGCCCGATCGCCGAGCAGGTATCCGTTAGGACCGTGCCGCCGGCGGCGCGGATCGTCTTGGTGTAGCCGTTGGTGTCGGCCATGCCCTTCACCGAGCGCGAGGTGAAAATCCACAGCTTGGTGTCGGCTCTGAGTTTCTTGCCGTCGAGCAGGTTGGCGACCTCCCAGATCTGCTCGATGGAGGCATGGGGGCAGCCAAGCATGACGAAATCGACCTTTTCCTCGCGTGCCGTTGCTGTTCAGCAGCTCGTAGATTTTGCGCCGTTCGGCCGGGCCGTATTTGATCGTCTCGATCGGCTTGTTGCCACCGAACGCGACTTCGCGCGACGGCGCCTCGGGCGTGATGCCGACCATGTGGTAAAGTTCGACCCCGCCGGACGACGCGGCCGCCGCGCCAAAATGCTTGTGGCGGATGAGATTGGGCTGATAGGTCGACCCCGCTGATGACGGGGATGTTTTCCTCGACCGCGTAGCCGGTGAAATAGCCGAGCATGCCCCAATCGATCATGCTTTCGATCGGTACCTCGACCACGATGGCGTGGGTGCCGCGCCGGAATTCGTCGCGGTGGAAACCCCAATCGGGGACGCAGCCGGTCAGCATGGCTGACGCTGGTGCTTTCGCGGCCTTCGGTGTTCGTGCGCCCGCCGATCACCGAATTGCAGAACACCACTGCCGAGGACTCCATCCAGGCGCAATGTTCGCCTTTCACCGGCACATTACCCGCAAGGTAGGGCGTGCAGGTTTTCATGATCTGGATGCCGTGATCGGCGACTGCGGTCTCGTCCTCCATCTGATGTTCGAAAGCTTCGCGCGCTCTTGCCGAGCGTCTTCCATTCATTGGGGTCAAGGCCGCCTTGCAGGTGGCACGAATAAGCGCTGACTTTCGGTACCGGCACGACGGTGTCGCTGTCGAGATCGAACAGGGAGAAAATCGCCTCGTAGTTGCCGCCGTCTAAATGCTTGTAGTAATCCTTCAAGAACAGAGTCGACGAACCCGGTACGCCGGCAATGTTATTGGTCTGTGACGAAACGCTCGCAGTTCAACGCTTCAGCGTATTTAACCAAAAGCTCCATGGCTTTCTGTTTGGCCGGCCCGCTCCTTCCCGTCCAGCATTGCTTTTTCGTCATCGGCCAGGTTGACCATGTGACTTCCCAATTAAAAGTGGTCGCCGTTAAGGACAATATCGCCTTTGTGTCGGTGCCGCAGCATAAACTCGCGCCGTGCGTAGGCACGGTAGCGCGCCATCATCTCGCGCTGCGTTAGAATGTGGTGGCCCGGGATGTGGTTCCAATAGCTCGTGTCGACCCCGGTATAATCGAGCTGCCAATGCCGCACGGGTCCGGTGTCAATATGGATGAAATGCGAGTTCGGATACCAGCCGACGCCGCCGCGCTTCATCGCCAGGGCTGCCTGTTCCGCTTTGGCGACGCTGCCGTCGAAGGTGACGTCGAGCGCCTTGCCAAGAAGATGCTGACTTTTTTCGGCGACGCCGAAATACCGCTCGCGCAACATCCGGTTGGTCTCAAGCGTTCGGTAAGCAGAGAGGATCGTGGCCCTGGTCTGATCGACCGCATCCATCACGTCGGCGAGAAAATCGAGTGTCGGGATGCTGACCGGCCCTTCTTTGTCGGCGTGATGGTCGCGCAGGAAACGGGCCAGGTCGGTAACCGCCGACGGGATCGGTCCGTCCCTGTCGCGATAAGGACCGATGAAACTTTCGCCGGTATTAGCATTCTTCAGGTCAAGGCGACGCGGCAGGCTGGGCACGCGCGGCACCGCGGAGGCTGCGCTTGGCAGCGAAAGCAACACGCCTGTGGCGATGAGGAGGTCGCGGCGGCGAAAATCCATGCCTGAGGAATATGGCATACCCCGCCGAGATTGCGAGCCGGAGTCGTTTTGCCGGATAAATGGCAAAGGAAGCGTCTTAGTCTTAGCGCAGGAGGACATGAATGAAGGCGGAGCAAGCTGGCATTGTCCCAGTATCTTCGGGCGCGGCGTTCGACACCCTGCGGGCGCGTTGGGCGGAAATGCCGACCAATGTGAAATTCAGTAGCGCCGCCGATAGCCCCGAGGTCGGTACGCCCTTCGGCCCGATCTTCATTCTTTTGCGCGGCGAGGAGACCGGCGGTCAGCTCGGCCTTTACGAGCAATTCGTCGCCGCAGGCACTGGCGCCGGGCCGCATCACCAGACAACCGAAGACGAGGTTTTCTATATCCTTGAAGGCGAATGGGAATTTGTCGCCGGCACCGAGGTTCGCCGGTGCGGGCCGGGCACGTTGGTCTACGCACCCGCCGATGTGACCCACGCCTTCAAATCACTTTCCGAGGACAAGCCGGGCCGCATGTTGAGCTGGAATGCCCCTGCCGGGCACGAGCGCTTCTATGTCGGCATGGCGGCCGCGCGGAGCAGTGGACGCGACCCCCATGAGGTCGCCAGGGACGATTACCACGTCGTTTTCAGCTGAACGGACCGGCGATGGCGCACAAAAAGCCCGCTGGCAAGTTCATCCATCGTGATGACGCCGAGGTCATGGCGAAAGGCGGCAACACCATCGCGACACTGTTGGCCGAGGCCGAGACCGCAGGTCGGTTCGCCGTGCGCGAGTTGATCGCGGTGCCGGGCGCCGCTCCGGTGCTGCCAATAGCGGTCGCCGACAATCGCTATGTCTTTGTCGTTGCTGGCGAGTGGGAGATCGAGGCCGGAGGCGTGAGCCGCATCGTCCGCGACGGGGTGTCGATATTCGTTCCGGCCGGGTCTCTCTATAGCGCGCGCCTTATCGGCACGAGAGAGGGCAGGCTCCTCGAAATCACGGCGCCGATTGCGCCAAGCCGCTGACGCATATGCCGCTTGATCGAAACGAGGCGCTGGCGCGGGCGCGCGGACTAGTGGCGATCCTGCGCGAACGGGCACTACGGGGTGAAACGATGCGCCGCATGCCGGACGAGACGGTTGCCGACCTGATCAATTCGCAATTGTTGCGCCTGTGCCAGCCGGCGCGGTTCGGCGGATCCGAGCTCGGATGGGACGTCTTATGCAAATCCTCGATCCAACTCGGGCAGGGTGACGGATCGCAGGCCTGGGTCGCGAACATCTACGGCGAGCATGCAATGTTCCTCGCATTGTTCGAAGACGAAGCGCAGCACGAGGTCTGGGATGCCGATGCGAACGCACTGATCTGCGCCTCGATCATCCCGCCGCGCAATAGGGTTGAGCCCGCGGGCGGCGGCTTTCGTGTCGGCGGCCGCTGGTCTTTTGCCAGCGGTGTCCATCATGCGGCATGGATCATTCTCGGCGATTTCGTCGCCGGCGATGTGGCGGATCATCGCCTGTTCCTTGTGCCCCGTGCCGATTATAAGATCGATGACGATTGGCGCACCGTCGGCATGCTCGGTACCGGCAGCGCGAGCGTGGTGGTCGACGCGTTCGTGCCCGCACGCCGTGTGGTGAAGATGCGCGAGATCACGGCCGGCAAAGCTCCTGGAGCACGAGCTCAATACGGCACCGCTTTATCGTATGCCGCTCTTAGGTTTCGCCCAATTGGCGCTGGCTGCGGTGCCGGTCGGCATTGCCATCGGCATGATTGAGGATTTTAGGGCTTTTATTACGGACCGGTCTATCGGCACAGCACTACCCATGGGAACGGAGCTGCTGCACGAGCGGTTCGCCGAAGCTGCAGCGGAGACCCGAGCCGCCCAACTGCTGGTGATGGACGCGGCGAGGACGAACACCGAGTTGCTAGAGGCGGGTACGCCATTGCAAGAGGAAGATGCCGTCCGCACCATGCGCGATGGCGGCTATGCCGTGACATTGGTGCGCCGGGCGGCCATGCACCTATTTGAGGTGACGGGTGGCCGTGGTCTGCTACCTGACGGCGCCGTTGCAGCGCGGTTTTCGTGATGTCCTTGGCGCCTCCGCTCACGGCAGCTTGGGCTGGCAACGCAACGCGCTGCGCTATGCGCAATATGCGCTGAGCAAAACGTCATGAACTTTGACCTCTCCGACGAACAGGGTGCGTTTCAGGAGGCGGCGCGCGCCTTCGCGTCACGTGAAATGGCGCCACAGGCTCGGCGCTGGGACGAGGAGAAGATTTTTCCGGTTGAGACGTTGCGCGCCGCCGCTGCGTTGGGTTTCGGCGGGCTCTACGTCAAAGAGGATGTCGGTGGCAGCGGGCTTTCGCGCCTCGACGGCGCGATCATTTTCGAAGAGCTCGCGGCCGGCTGTGCTTCGACGGCGGCTTTCATCTCAATTCACAATATGGCGAGCTGGATGATCGACCGGTTCGGCGATTTAGCGCAGCGACGCAAATTTCTGCCCGGGCTGTGCGCCATGGAGAAATTTGCCAGCTATTGCCTGACGGAGCCGGACGCCGGGTCGGACGCTGCCTCGCTCACGACCCGCGCCTTGCGCGACGGTGACCATTACATCGTCAACGGCACGAAGGCGTTTATTTCCGGAGGCGGCCGGTCCGATCTTTATGTCTGCAATGGTGCGCACCGGCGGCGCGGGCGCGGGCGGCATCTCCTGCATCGTCGTTGAGAACGGCACACCGGGCTTGGTGTTCGGTGCGCAGGAGAAAAAGCTGGGTTGGAACTCGCAGCCGACCGCGATGGTGCTGTTCGAGGATTGCCGCGTGCCGGTCGCCAACCGCATCGGCGCCGAGGGCGAGGGCTTCAAGATCGCGATGCAGGGGCTCGATGGCGGGCGCATCAATATCGGCGCGTGCTCGCTCGGCGGCGCGCGGGCCTGCCTCGAATCGCGCGCGAGCATGTCTTGACGCGACAGCAATTCGGCCAGCATCTCGCGCGCTTTCAATCCGTGCAGTTCAAGCTCGCCGACATGGCGACCGAACTTGAGGCGGCGCGGCTGATGATCCGCCAGGCGGCGGCCAAACTCGACGCCGCCGATCCCGACGCCACGCAATTCTGCGCCATGGCCAAGCGATATCGCCACCGATGCCGGCTTTGCCATCTGCAACGAGGCGCTGCAATTGCACGGCGGCTACGGCTATTTGAAGGACGTGCCGGTCGAGCGTTTCTGCGCGACTTGCGCGTGCATCAAATCCTCGAAGGCACCAACGAAATCATGCGCGTCATCGTCGCGCGGCGCCTCCTCGGCAATGGCTGACATCGTGGTCGACAGTACGCGCGACGGCGTCGGCGCGTCGGTGTGTCCAATCATGAAACTTCGACCCGATGCGCGTCAACGGCGCTGACCGCTGGAGCAATGTGCCGTTGCCCTCGATGCGCGGGCTCGCGAATGGCAGGAAGATCTGAACGTCGAATGCGGTATCTGGTACGCGGGCAGGGCAGTCGCGCCTTTTGCGCCGGCGGCGATATCCGCCGCCTTTACGAGGAGCGCGGCGGCGACTATCCGCGCCAATTCTATCGCGCCGAATATCGTCTCAACGCGCGGCTGCATCGCTTCTCCAAGCCATACATCGCGTTTCTTGACGGTATCGTGATGGGCGGCGGCGTCGGGGTTTCGGTTCATGGCAGCCACCGCATCGCGACCGAACATACGCAGTTCGCCATGCCGGAGACGGGCATCGGCCTGTTTCCCGATGTCGGCGGCAGCTATTTCCTCAGCCGCTGCCCCGGCGCGCTCGGCATGTATATCGGTTTGACCGGCGCGCGGCTCGGTGCTGCCGACGCGATCTATTGCGGCATCGCGCAATATGTTGCGTCCGGCGCAAAGAATGGGCTGCGCTGAGCGGCGTCGACAGCATGACGCGCGTCGCGCAAGCCACCGGCGCCACCGAAACTTGGCGACAGCACCGCACGCTGATCGACCGATGCTTCAGTAAGGACAGCGTCGAAGAGATTTTGGCGGCGCTCGCGGCGGAAACGGATCGCTTCGCCGCCGAAACCCTTGTCGTGCTCAAAACCAAATCGCCGACCAGCCTGAAGATCACGCATCGCCAGATCCGCGCCGGGCGCGATCTCGGTTTCGACAATTGCATGCGGATGGAATGGCGCATGGTCAATCGCGTCATCGCCGGTCACGATTTTTACGAGGGCACGCGTGCCGCGATCATCGACAAGGATCGCCAGCCGCGCTGGCAACCGGCGCGGCTCGAGGAGGTGACGGAGAATGAGGTGGCGCGCTATTTCGCGCCTTTGCCCGGCGACGAGTTGCGCTTCGATTGGGAGGAATGAGATGAGCGACGATCGGCTTTATCGGCGTCGGCAACATGGGCGGCCCGATGGTGCGCAATCTGTTGAGGGCGGCCATCGCGTCACGGTGTTCGACCTGTCGCGCGAGGCGGTCGAGCGTTGCGTCAAGGCCGGTGCGGGCGCCGCTGGCTCGATTGCATAAGCGGCGCACGACAATGACATCGTCATCACCATGCTGCCGGCGGGGAATCAGGTCCGCGAGATGTATCTCGGCACTGCGCGGCATTCTCGCCGCCGCCGGCCGGATACGCTGCTGATCAATTCCTCGACCATCGACGTCGCCACCGCGCGCGAGGTCGGCGCGGCCGCCGCAAAGCGGGTCTGCCGATGATCGACGCGCCGGTATCCGGCGGCGTCGGCGGCGCCGAGGCTGCGAGCCTGACCTTCATGGTCGGCGGTCCAGATGCGGCTTTTGCCCGCGCCAAGCCGATCCTCTCGAGCAGATGGGCAAGACCATCGTTCATGCCGGCGCCGTCGGGCAGCGGCCAGGCGGCGAAAATCTGCAACAACATGATCCTCGGCATTTCGATGATCGCGGTCTGCGAGGCGTTCGTTCTGGCCGACGAGCTCGGCCTCGACCGGCAGAAACTGTTTGACATCGCGAGCAAATCCTCCGGGCAGTGCTGGTCGCTGACCAGCTACTGCCCGGTGCCGGGGCCGGTGCCGACCTCGCCGGCCAATCGCGATTATGCCGCTGGATTCACCGCCGATATGATGCTGAAGGATTTGCGCTTGTCGCAGGACGCGGCGGCGAGCGACGCACGCGGCCACCGCGCTCGGCGCGCACGCCGCGCAACTCTACGAGGCGTTCGCCGCATCGGGGCAGGGCGCCAAGGATTTCTCCGGGCATCATCGAGATGATCCGGGGAAATAGCCAAACTCATCCGATTCGTCGTGCCCGGCTTGGCCGGGCACACGACCGGTTTTATACGGAAAAAAAAATTCGTGGATGGCCCGCCTAAAGCGGGCCAAGACGAATCTGGTTCGTCGGGCGAAGTAACCACTGTCCGGCCATCACCTCGCCGAACAAATCCCATCTCTGGCCGTTGAAGCGCTCGAGCGCGGCCTCGACGATCGGATGGTATGGCGAGCGGCTGGTGAAAAAGCTGATGCCCGGCAGCAAACCGATCGGATGGAAATTCTTGAGATTGGCGGCCTGGCTCATGATGTTGCCGCGCGACAGGTCGTCGCCGCATTGCATTCAGCACCTGAACCATGGCCTGCGCCTCGATATAGCCGGTACAGGAAATAGGCGTTGTCGGGATTTTCGCCCGGCAGGTATTTCGCGACGAAAGCGTTGTAGGGCTTCAGGCTGCCATCCTCGGTCCAGCGCGGATCGCCCGGATCCATGTAGCTGGTGGCGGAGATCAAGCCCTTCGCCTTGTCGAGCCCCGCCGGCTTGCAACACGCGGCAGCGATTGCGCAGTGAAAGTGAGATAATGCGTCGGATGCCACCCGATGTCGTAAACACCGGCGATCGCGTGCGCGGCGAGGTCCGCCGAGGCGGCGGTGATCAGTACATCGGCGCCTGAGTCCTGCAGCGCCTTCAACTGTGCCGCGATCGACTTGTCGCCCGGCTCGTAGCTTTCGGTCTTCACGACCTGCTGGTCGAACGATTCGGCGCCGAATACTTGACGTAAACCGGTAAGATAGGATTTGCCGAAACTGTCGTTTTGATACAGCACGGCGACCTTGGCCTTCGGCATCGTCGATGAGGATGCTTCCGGCCGTAGATTTGCGCCTCGATGCGATAGAGCGGCGTGCCGCCTATAGTCCACGGATAGTGCCGGAAATCGCCCGCGACATCGGCGCCGGTGATGGTGAAGAGTTGGGGTATCGCCGTTTTGGTTGAGATAGTCGCGGATCTCAAGGTTCGAGCTGGCGCCTTGAATTGAAAAGATCGCGGCGACTTTGTCGTTCTCGACAGCTGTTTTGTCAGCGCCACCGTCTTTTTGGCCGATCATACATATCGTCGCGGCTTACCAGTACGATCTTGCGGCCGTTAACGCCGCCCTGATCGTTGATCATCTTGAAATAGGCGGCTTCGGCTCTTCCGACCGCGCCGAAGATCGCAAGCCGGACCGGAGTAGGGTTGGGTCTGGCCGATGCTGATTTCGCCGTCGGTGACGCCGGGGGCGTTTTCGGCCCATGCCGCCGGCACAAAAAAGCAACAGCGGCCGATGAGCGCGGCGGCTGATCATTCGCGGCATGCTTGGCGTTCCCACGAATGGTCTTATCACTTAAGGCATGACGCTGCCATTGCCAACTCGCCGATCATGCTTTCGTCGACGCGGCGCCTGCGATATGGAATGACGCACGCGCAGGGGACTGACATGGATGAAAGTATCGAAATACCCGAAGGCCATCTCGAACACATGGCCCACGCCGCCCATGAGGGCGGCGGGGCTGGTGCGCTGGATCGCGATCTTCACTGCGGTGATTTCCACAATCGGTGCTCTGATCGGACGCCAGGCCGAAGAGATCGCCAACTCGGCGATCCTCCTCAAGAACGAGGCGGCGCTCAAAAAAACTGAGGCTGCCGACCAGTGGAACTATTACCAGGCGGTCAGCACGAAGGGCCATTTGGCGGAATTGGCGATGTCGCTGGTGCCGACGGACCAGCGTCCGCCATTCGCCGACAAGATCAAGAAATACGAAGCGCAAAAGACCGATATCAGGAGGCAAGCGGACAAGCTCGAAGCGCTGTCCGCCAAGGCCAACGCCGAAAGCGCCGCGCATTGTCGGGCCCGCGTGGCAATTTCATGTACGCATTGGCATTGTTGCAGGTCGCGATTAGCGTCGTCTCGGTCGCGGTATTGACCCGGCAACGTTGGCTGTTTGGCGTTGCCATTGTGATGAGCGCGGTCGGGCTGGTTACCGCCGGCATTGCCTATTTCGGCATGCCCTGAAGGACATGAGCCCCGCGGTCATGACGCGGCTTTTTCCCGAGCGGGTCGAACACCTCGCCACTGCCTATTGGCTGCCGGCCGATCGCACCGCCGGCACCGACGCTGCCGATCTGACGGTGGTCACAGGCTATTTCGATATCGGCCGCAGCGGCTGGCGCGGGGCGGTGAAGGGCCATCAAATCCCTGCTTGGATGGCCCGCACCAACCAAGACTATCTCGCCAATTTTCGTCTAGCTGGCGCGCCTCAAGAACGAGATGATCGTGTTCACCGAACCGCGTTTTGCCGAGGAGGTTCTGGCGGCACGCAAAGACAATGGTCTTGAAGCCTTAACCGTGGTCATGACATTGGATCGGCCGTTCGAACGCGATCCGATCCTGGCCACGACACGGGCCCGTATCGGGGCGGCGATGCGGAACCGGATGCTCGACTTTGTCGAACAGCCCAACAAACCCGAGGCATTTTCGGCGGATTATGTGCTGGTAACGGCTCTGAAGCCGGTGCTGACCACCGCCGCGCTCGATCTCGGCCTGGTAACCAAGCGGCAATTGGCCTGGCTTGATTTTGCCTATTGCCGCGAGCCTGGGAGCTTCAATCCCGACTATCCGTGGCGCTATGACTGCGGCGACCGGCTCCACGTCTTCACCATCGAAACGCCGGACGATCGCACGGCCAACGAAATGGTGCGCACTGCCTATTGCCCCTTTCATGGTGCGCAGGTGTTCGGTCCGAAGGCTTTGTGGCCGCGCTTGCGCAGCCTGTTCGAGGCGATGTTGGGAGAGCTGTTAGCTGCCGATCTCGCCGATGACGATCAGGGTCTGTTGCTCATGGCGTGGCGCGCGGAGCCACAATTGTTTGCGGTACATGCGGTGCCGCGACGCGATCGGTTCTGTGCGCTGCGGCTCTATAACAGTGCGGTGCCACCGGAGCACATACCGGCGCCCGGGCGCAGCAGCGCGCGCAAGCCGAAACAACGCCTGCTCAACGAGGTTGAAAGATTGAAGCGGCGCCTTCGCACGTCATGATCGCGACCCCTTGACGCCCGATAGGGAGTGACGCGCCGCTGAGAAGAGGAGGACCACGCTGCGTCCTCTCAGTTCCTAGCTTCGCTAGGTCGGGCTCGATCACAACGGCGGCCTCCCGTCGGGCAGGCCTGGCATCGGCATTGCCCAGCTGCGCAGCGGTGCTTGCGCCAGTTTCGATCAATCACCCAGTGTTTTGAAAGGCGATAACTCGGCTTCGAGCTCCGTCCATATCGTGCTCGAGCGCACGGGCCTCTCGTTTGAGAAAGTCGGCGACTGCAGCAGCGAAATTCGCGTCGCGGATCCAATGGGCGCTATAGGTATGGCAGGGCAGATAGCCGCGTTGGATCTTGTGCTGACCCTGCGCGCCGGCCTCGACGCGCTTCAAGCCGCGTTCGATCGCGAACTCGATGGCGCGGTAGTAGCACGCCTCGAAATGCAGAAACGGAACGTCGACCACACAGCCCCAGTTGCGGCCATAGAGCGTTTCGGCGCCGATGAGATTGAGCGCGCCTGCGACATAGCGCGCGCCCTTCCTTGCCATCACCAACAGCACGCGATCCGGAATCCGCTGACCGATCAGGTCGAAGAATTCGCGCGTCAAGATAGGCCGAGCCCCATTTGCGATCCGAGGTCGACATGTAGAAGCGGAAAAACGCGTCCCAATGACGCGGCCGGATCGCATCGCCTGTCAGCATCTCGATCTCGATGCCGTTGTCATTGGCTTCACGACGCTCGCGGCGTATCTGCTTGCGCTTCCGGGAATTCAGCGCGTCAAGGAAAGCATCGAAGCTCTGATAACCGTCATTCTGCCAATGAAATTGTTGGCCGAGGCGTTGCAGGAAGGCCGAATCGCCGAGCTGCCGCCACTCCTTCTCGGTCGGAAAAGTGACGTGGAGCGACGACACTTTGTGCCGCTTCGCGAGCCCGACCATCGCGGCGATCAGAGCTTCGGCGGCGCCGTGCAGGCGCGTCCGGACGCAGTAGCAGGCGGCGCCCCGTCACGGGGGTGAACGGTACTGCGCATTGCAGCTTCGGATAATAGCGTCCGCCGGCGCGCTCATACGCTGCCGCCCAGCCATGGTCGAAGACATATTCGCCGTAGGAATGGCTTTTGAGATAGAGCGGCGCGACGCCAATGACGCAGCCGTTGGCATCTTCAAGCGCCAGATGCTGCGGCAGCCAGCCACTCTCCGTGGTGGCCGAGCCGCTCGCTTCCAGCGCTTGAAGAAAGGCGTAGGAAAGAAACGGATCGTCGGTACCCGCGCAAGCATCCCAGGCGGCGGAACCGATCGTGTCGATCGCGCGGTGGGCTTTGACGGTTAACTGATCGCCGCCGTCCGGCATGGCTATCTCACCTGAAACAGACCTTCGACCTCGACCGCGGCGCCCCCCGGCAGGGCATTGACCCCGACCGCGACCCGCGCATGTTTGCCGCTGTCCCCGAACACCTCGACCATCAGATCGGAGCAGCCATTCATCACCCGCGGCTGGTCGGTGAATGCGGGCGTCGAATTAACATAACCACAAAGCCGCACGCAGCGCACAACCCGGTCGAGATCACCACCGAGGGCGTGGTGCAACTGGGCAATGAGGTTGAGACCGCAAAGCCGGGCGGCGAGCTGGCCCTGTTCGGAATCGAACTCCTGGCCGCATTTGCCGCGAAAGCGGTTCTCGCCATTCCATTGGCAGACTTGACCAGCAATGTAGATCAGTTCGCCGATTTGCACCGTCGGCAGATAATTGGCCACCGGCGGCGCGGCGCGCGGCAGTTCGATGGCGCGTTCGGCGAGGCGGGCATCGATTTTTCCAGCCATTTAGGGATGGTCCTTCCACTCCATCCGTACCAGGATAGCGCGCCGCGCGATCGAGTGAAACCATGGTGGACCAGAAACGAGCGAAGTGGACGTTTTATCGATGGGTGTTGCCGGTGCTTCTGGCTATGGCCTTAATCGCGTCGGGCGAGGCAAGGGCTGTCATCGTCGGCGATGCCACGGTGCCTTACAGCGCCACGCGTATCGTCATTGTCGACGGCAAGGAGTATCGAGGCAGGGTCTTTTCCGTCCCGGGCAAGCAGCGCCATGATGTTGATATCAATGGGTTGGAGCTGAGTTTTCTCTTGAATATTGCGGGTGAAGCCGGGGTCATCGCCGCGCCGGCCCTGCATTCCTACGTCGATTTTCCGGTGCCGCCATTGTTGGCGGAACTCGACCGGCGACGACTCGAGGGGCACAAGGCGGGCGAGGAGCGCATCGGAGGGTTGCCGGCCGTTAAATATCGGCTTGCTTATACTGCCAGCGACGGTTGGCGCGGCATGGGTTTCCTCTGGCTGAGTCGCGACAATATTTTGTTGCGCATTGACGGGCGAATCGAGCGACCGGGGCACCGGCCGATGACCGTGACGATGCGGCTCGAAGACCTTCAGCTGGGTCCGCAGGACGATGAATTATTTCACATTAGCAGGGGCTTGAAGAAGTTACCCTACCAGGCGCTCGAGATGCTGCTGAATCTAAGGCTGAAGACGCGTCACCCCTAAATGTTGTTCAATCCAGTCGCGGCCCGCGCTCCAGTCAAGGGTCGGCAAATCCGCGATATTGGCAAAAAAATAACCGAACCGCTTATCCGCCAGCTCGGCGTGCCGATCGGCTAGCTGCGCATCGTCTTTCAGCACCCTGACGATTCCGACGCCGTGGTCGATCCTGAGGAGCTTGAACTCGAGTTCCGGCGATCGCACCAGCTCAAACGCCACCTTCCAGACATCGCCGGTCCAGCCCAGGGAAATCCGTGGCACATGCTCTTCGAGCCAGTCAAGCGGCCACATATCGTGCAACACGATCCAGCCGGTGTTGCCGACGCAGCTCAAGGCATGAACCAGATCACGGCGGGTCTGCGGGTAGGTGTGCAAACCATCAATGAAGACCAGGTCGTAGCGCGCCTCATTGTGCGCAAAAAAGGCGTCGCTGGTCATACGATGGGTGCCGCCGCGTTGCGGATCGATTCCGATCTTGTCCTTGGCAATTACCGAATCGAACAGTTCATTGGTATCGCAGCCGATTTCGAGATAGCGCATAGTGGGCCGGTGCGTGAGCAACAGGTTGACAACGGCGATGCGGTTGAAATTTACGGCGCGCCAGTCGAGGTCGAATCGACGCGCATCGGCGACGCTCTGATATTGCGCCTGAAGCCGTTGATATTTCCGTTGCTTCCGTTGCTCGCGAGAACGGCGCAGCAGCCGGTCTGAAAGGGACTTTGGCATCGTCTCTCGAGGCTAACGTAGCTGTGCCAGTCCAGGCAACGGCCGCTGGACACCGGGATTGCAGTCACCTAGCCTCAGCCATTGAAGCCCATGAAGCGCATCGCGATTTTCGCGCACTATGATGGTGACGCCGTCATCGACGAATATGTTCTCTATTATCTGCGTGGCCTGCGCGCGGTGGCGGATTGCATTCTATTCATTTCTGATGGAGCACTGCCGCCCGCAGAAACGGCCAAACTTGCCGGTCTTGCCGAGTTCGTCGCCACGGGCCGACACGGCGAATATGACTATGGGAGCTGGAAACGAGGCCTCGCATCCGTCGTCGACGGGATTAGTTCCTGGGATGAAGTCATCCTCGCCAACAACTCCTGCTATGCGCCGGTATTTCCCTTTGCGGACGCATTCGCACGCATGGCGGGAGAGGCGTGCGACGTTTGGGGCCCAACCGGCTACCGCGACCGCGAAGGGCTAAAATTTCTCAACAGCTATTTCCTTGTCTTTCGCCGCACGGCGCTAAGCGGCGCCGATTTTTGGGAATTCTGGTCGGGGATTAGGCCGCGCGCCAGCAAAGACGAGGTCGTCGGGGACTATGAGATGGGTCTGAGCCGCCTGCTGTTGGCGGGCGGTTACCGGCTCGGCACGTTGGTGCCGCCCGATCAGGTCGACCTGCCAGTGCACGGCGATTACGCGCGCCGCCTCATGGTGATACATCGCTCGTCATGGCTAAAGGTAAGCCTGTTCCGCGACAATCCCATGCGCGTGCCCCGTCTCGGGGAAGTCCTCGTCGATATCGACCGCTTCTATCCCCGGCGTTTGATCGACGCGCATCAGCGTCGCCTGACCAAAAAAGACGATCCCTCTCACTACCATTTTCGGCTCGGTGCCTTTCGTTGGTCGTGGCGGGACGGCCGGACCTTGCGCATCATCGGGCGGACGCGGCGCGACCGATGGTGGAAGCTCTATGTCCAGCTGTTTGGCCTGACAGTCTTTGCTTTTGTCCTGCCGTTGGCGCGGCGACACTGACCACATCATGAACCGGATCACGATTTTTGCGCACTACGACCGCGATGCCGTTATCGATGAGTATGTGCTGTACTATCTGCGCGGCTTGAAGGAGGTGGCGGCACGCATCCTTTTCGTTTCGGACGCGGCGCTCCCCCGGTCCGAGACCGATAAGCTCGAAGGACTGGCCGAGCTGGTTTCGGCGGCGCATCACGGTGAGTACGATTTCGGGAGCTGGAAGCGTGGCATCGCTTATCTAGGGTCTACGCTCTCCCGGTTTGACGAGCTGATTCTGGTCAATGATTCGTGCTATGCGCCCGTCGTTCCGTTCCAAGTCGTGTTTACCCGGATGGCCGAGATTGACTGCGACGCGTGGAGCGGCACCGCTACCGGTGACAACGGCCAAGTCAGGCATCTCAACAGCTATTTCCTCGTCTTTCGCCGCCGCGTTCTTGCCGATCCGGCATTCAACGCGTTTTGGCAGCAGGTAACGTCGCAGCCGACCAGCGACCAGGTCGTCATTCAATACGAAAACCGATTGAGTGAAATGCTCGCCGGCAGAGGCCATCGGCTGCGCAGCTTTGCCGCTCCCGATCGGCTACCGGTCGTTTTGCTGGGCGACGCGGTCAAGCGCTTGGCGGGGCAGGGCCTGCCGTGGCTCAAGGTGAAATTGTTTCGCGACAATCCGCTGCACGTCGCCGAGTTGGGTGCAGCCCTTCCCGAGATCGATCGCTCTTATCCGCGGCGTTTAATCGACGCGCATCAATGCCGCCTTACCGGTACCCCGGACCCTGCCCACTACCATTTCCGGCTTGGACCGTTTCGTCGCCGCTGGCGATTTTTAGCGGTGGTCGGGCGAACGCGGCGCGACCGGTGGTGGAAAATGCAAGTCCAGCTTTTTGGCGTCCGGGTCTTCGGCATGGCTCTGCCGTTGCGGCGACGACGGTAGGAATATCGTTTATTATCAATATATTATAGTGATTTTCCACGGCTAAATCGAAGGAGATACTTAAGGCCGACGAGAAACCGGTGATTGTGCTTTCTTGGCACGGGCTCGCGCCGGCAATTGTGCTGGCGTGTTTTGGCATTTTTGCAATAAGATCAAGAAAAAAGAGAGCACGCTTGGCGCGGTGCATTAGCACAATTGCCGGGCTCGGGCCGGGAGCAGCTAGTTCGGCAGTGTCAGGATTGCCCCTCTCAGTCGTGAGAGGGGCAATCTTTTAGCGGCGAATCGCGGCGCGGCTATCGAAAAAAAAAGAGGGGCGCGGCGTGAGCCGCGCCCCAATTTCTGCCCCATTGCCATTGCACGGGCCGGGAGGCTTAAGCCGGTGTAATGTTGCGACTAGCTGCAGCCACTTGTGCTGCCACAGGTGTCGCATTTGAGGCAGGTTCCATTCCTTACCAAGGTAAAGTTGCCGCATTCGCCACAACTATCGCCTTCATAGCCTTTGATACGGGCGGCGCGAATTTGAGCGGCCCGCGCCGTCGCCGCCGGCGAATCGTCTTCGATAGACGCTTCGGCCAAGGCCGGGCTGGTCTCAAGCATCGCATTGAGGGCCAAGGCATTATTGCCGTCGCGTGAGGTTGCGGGGGTAACGCCCTGGCTGACGCCGCCATGGAGCAGGGTGAGCTTGCTGCGCACATAACCGGCAACGACGCCACGCGGTACGATAGGGTCTGCGCGGCCGCCGAAGCCTGGCAAGTTGGCCTCGGCATGTCCCTTGCCGACCGTGTCGGGTGTGAGATCGGCCGGGTGGACGTGCGCGAGATCGTTGCGGCCTAAATATGAAATCGCGAGCTCGCGGAAGATGTAATCGATCAACGAGGTTGACATCTTGATGGTGTCGTTGCCCTCGACCAAGCCGGATGGCTCGAACCGGGTGAAGGTGAAGGCCTCGACAAATTCCTCGAGCGGCACGCCATATTGCAGGCCGATCGAAATCGCGATGGCGAAATTGTTCATCAGCGAGCGAAAGGCGGAACCTTCCTTGTGCATGTCGATGAAAATTTCGGCGAGACCACCGTCTTCGTACTCACCGGTGCGCAGATAGACCTTGTGACCGCCTACCACCGCTTTTTGGGTATAGCCCTTGCGGCGTTGCGGCAGGCGTCTGCGCTCGACGGCAGTGCGCTCGGCGATGCGCCCGGCGATCCTCTCCGCCATCACCGGGATGCGCTCGGCCGGCGCCCTATCCATTAGGTCGGCGATGCCGTCCTCGTCGTCGTCGCGGTCGTTTTCCAACAGCGAGGCTTGCAGGGGTTGCGACAATTTTGAGCCGTCTCGGTATAAGGCGTTGGCCTTAAGGCCCAGCTGCCAGGAGAGCAGATAGGCTTTCTTGCAATCCTCGACTGTCGCGGAGTTGGCCATATTGATGGTCTTGGAGATGGCGCCCGAGATGAAGGGCTGTGCCGCCGCCATCATGCGGATGTGGCTTTCCCAGGAAAGCAGCCGCCGACCATACCGGCCGCATGGATTTGCACAGTCGAAGACTGGCAGGTGCTCCGACCTCAGAAACGGCGCGCCTTCAAGGGTCATGGCACCACAGCAATGGGTGTTGGCCGCCTCGATCTCGGCTTTAGTGTAGCCGAGTGCCGTTAGCATATCGAAACCGGGGTCATTGAGTTGTGCTTGACTGAAGCCAAATGCCGCTTTGCAGAACGCCTCGCCCAAGGTCCATTTGTTGAAGGCGAATTTGATATCGAACGCGGCCGGCAGAGAACTCTCCACCGCAGCGATTGCTTCGTCATTGAAGCCTTTCGCCCTCAAGGTCTCGTGGTTGATTGCGGGCGCATGTTCGAGGCTGGCGTGACCGACGGCATAGCGCGTGATGGCTGACATCGCCTCGGCGTCGTAGCCGAGCGCTCGCAGCGCCAGCGGCACCATGCGGTTGATGATCTTAAAATAGCCGCCGCCGGCAAGCTTCTTGAACTTCACCAGTGCGAAATCCGGCTCGATGCCCGTCGTGTCACAGTCCATGACCAGACCGATCGTGCCGGTCGGCGCGATCACGGTCGCTTGTGCGTTCCGATAACCGTTCGGCTCGCCAAGCTCAAGCGCCCGATCCCAGGCACGACGCACCGCCGCGACCAGACTCGGCTCAGGGCAATTGGCGGCGTCGAGCGGCAAGGGCAAAATGGTCAGGCCTTCATAGCCGTCCGGCACGCCGTGTGCCGCACGGCGATGATTGCGGATTACCTGGAGCATTGCTTCGCGGTTGGCGGCGTAGCCTTGGAAAGCGCCAAGCTCGCCTGCCATCTCGGCCGACGTCGCATAGCAAACGCCGGTCATCAGCGCGGTGATGGCCGCACATAATGCGCGGCCCGCATCGCTGTCGTAGGACAAGCCCATCGCCATCAGCAAACCGCCGACATTGGCGTAGCCAAGCCCGAGGGTACGGTATTCGTAGGACAGGCGCGCGATCTCTTTGGAGGGGAACTGCGCCATCATCACCGCGATCTCGAGCGCGATGGTCCACAGCCGTGCCGCATGCTCAAAGGCCGGTGTGTCGAACGATCCGGGTTCACGACGGAATGCGATGAGGTTCAGCGAGGCAAGATTGCACGCCGTGTCGTCGAGGAACATGTATTCCGAGCATGGGTTCGACGCATTGATGCGACCGCTCGCGCCGCAGGTGTGCCATTCGTTGATCGTGGTATCGAATTGCACGCCGGGGTCGGCACTCGCCCAGGCGGCGTAGGCGATTTTCTCCCACAGTTCGCGCGCCTTCAGCGTCTTGTGGACCTTGCCGTCGGTACGGCGAATCAAGCTCCATTCGCCGTCACTCTGCACCTTGCGAAGAAAGTCGTTGGTGAGGCGGACGGAATTGTTTGAATTTTGTCCGGCCACCGTGAGATAGGCTTCCGAATCCCAGTCCGTGTCATAGGTCCTGAAGTCGATATCGGTATAACCCTGTGCCGCGAACTGGATAACGCGCTGGATGTAGTTCTCCGGAATCGCGGCGCGGCGCGCGATCTTGATTTCCTGCTTCAGCGTCGCGTTTTTAGCGGGATCAAGACGACCGGCACCGAGTGACTTCGCGGCTTTGTCGTGACAGGCCTGCATCACACGGCGCAAATGCCTCTGCACCACCTTGGAGCCAGTCACCAGGGCGGCGACCTTCTGCTCCTCGATCATTTTCCAGTCGATATAGGCTTCGATATCGGGATGATCGATATCGACGGTCACCATCTTGGCAGCGCGGCGTGTGGTGCCACCCGATTTGATGGCACCGGCCGCCCGGTCGCCAATCTTGAGGAAGCTCATCAAGCCGGAGGAACGTCCGCCGCCTGACAGTTTCTCGCCGTCGCCGCGCAACTTGGAAAAGTTGCTGCCGGTGCCGGAACCATATTTGAAGAGGCGCGCCTCGCGTACCCACAGATCCATAATGCCGCCTTCATTTACGAGATCGTCGGCGACCGATTGGATAAAGCAGGCGTGCGGCTGTGGGTGTTCGTAGGCGCTCGTTGACACCGTCAGCTCGCCCGTCTCGAAATCGACATAGTGATGCCCCTGCGCCGGGCCATCGATGCCGTAGGCCCAATGGAGGCCCGTATTGAACCATTGCGGCGAATTCGGCGCCGCCATCTGTGCCGCCAACATGAAGCGCATTTCGTCAAAGAAGGCGCGCGCGTCATCATCGCCATCGAAATAGCCGCCCTTCCAGCCCCAGTAGGTCCAGGTGCCGGCCATGCGGTCGAACACTTGCTTCGCGCTATGTTCCAAACCATAGCGATCGGCGGCGGGTAGTTGGGCGAGCGCGGCCTCGTCCGCCGTCTTGCGCCACAGCCAGTCGGGCACATTGCTCTCGATCACGGGCTGCAGCCGCGCCGGTACTCCAGCCTTGCGAAAATACTTCTGCGCCAGAACGTCACACGCCACCTGGCTCCACGTTGCCGGCACTTCGATGTCGGGTAACTGGAAGACGAGCGAGCCGTCGGGATTCCGGATTTCACTGGTGGCCTGGCGGAATTCGATCCTTTCGTAGGGATCATGGCCAACTTGGGTAAAACGCCGCTCGATGCGCATCACAATCCCCCGTACCAAGGTCGCGGGCTTATTCTTCCAGCGCCGAAATTGATCGTCGTTGCACGATGCTCCGTCTTAAGGAGGTCGGCGTCAACTAGATTTTGTGCGTAGGGCGAAGAATTTTCTATATGTGGTGTTTTTAGAGATCTTCCAATCAGGACCGCAATCACGAGCTCGCCTGTTTGGACCGTGCATAGTGGCGTTTTGCCTTGGCGCGATTACCGCACGAATTCATATCGCACCAGCGCCGGGTGCCGCCTTTGCTATGATCCATGAACAGCCAGAGGCATTCCTCGTTGGCGCAGCGTCTGAGCCGACGGTTATCGGCATAAGTCAGCAAATCGGCGGCCGACCACAACACCGGCGCCAGCAAAGCCGGAACGATCGGTACGGCATCATTGGCGGCCCAACCAAATCCCTTCGCTCCGCGAATCAAGCGCACGCGTGGTGGCGTCAGCGCCAGCGCGTGGTTCAGTTGCTCGAGGTCGCTCGCCGTCACGGTTTCACCTTCAGCGATTGCGGTGAAGACGCGGTAGATCGTCTCGCGCAGGGCAATGGCTTCCTTGCCCGCCCGCGCGACCACTGTCGGATGATCGATCGCCCGCTGCCGAGCGCGCGATATGAGCGGCGGCGCCGAGCCGGAGTGATGTTCGAGCCAAATCAGCAAATCATCGAAGCTGCGCAGCGTTTCCGTCGGTGCCGCACGGCCTCGCCAATAGCGCGTGTTGACGAAGGCGAGACATAGATCTTCCGCCGGTGCCGCGAGACTAACCCGATGGTTTCGCGAATGTTCGTCCGCCGTCATAAACAACTCTTCTAACCCTCTAGGTGGTTGACTCCGGGTCGCGCGATGGCCTATATATAACCGTCAACGAGGTTAGGCAAGGTCTGCCGCTTTTGAGGAGGCACTTTATGCTGGATCATGTCTCGATTGGGGTTCGCGATATTGCCCGTTCCAAGCAGTTCTACGACGCCGCACTGAAGCCGCTGGGCTTCGCGTGCAAAAGCGCCGATGTGGGGAGCCTCGGTTATGGCGCCAGGGACGCGATTGGTCTGTGGATCGGGTTGTCGGATCACCCGGTGCCGCCGCACGATAGATCCAACTTGCATTTCTGCTTCGCGGCACCGACGCCGCAAAGCGTTGATCAGTTTCATGCGGCCGCGTTGAAACACGGCGGGCGCGACAACGGGCCGCCCGGACCCCGGACCGATTACGGGTCCAACTACTATGCTGCCTATGTCATTGATCCCGATGGCTACCGGCTCGAAGTGCATTGCGAGAAGGCGTGACGGCAAAGGGAGTAGATGTTCGCAAGGCAGCGTCTCGTGTGGCGGATAGGCGACATCGATCGCCGGTCGAGGAGATCATAGATGGAGGCTGGTTTTTCGCCGTCGGTTGGCGCCAGGAGGCGGGCGCGCAGCACCTGGCGCGGCAACTTGGCTTCGGTCCGTCGACCGGGCCCGTCGGCGGCAGCGCGGATTGTTGCCATGATCTGGCTGTGGCGGCGCCGGAGCTACGAGCGGGAGTTACTTGCGAGGTTAAACGAGAACGAACGCCATGACCTGGCATTGAGCCTCAGCGATGTTATGACGGAAGTTGCGAAGCCCTTTTGGCAAGGTTGAGTAAGGTCGAACGACATGCCGCGCGATGCCCAGGTCGCGATCCGCGCATTGACCAAGAGCGATCCCATATTGGGGCGCGCCATCCGGGAGCATGGGGCGTTCGCACTGAAACTCAAACAAGCCCTGACACCGTTCGCGTTGCTGACGCGTGCGGTGATCAATCAGCAGCTATCGAACAAGGCAGCGGCGACGATTGAAGCCCGGCTGGTCGCGGCGCTGAGTGGCGGCTTGACGCCAGAAAGCGTCCTTGATGCCGGATTGGACCGGCTGCGCGGCGTCGGCCTGTCGCGTGCCAAATCATTGGCCTTGCAAGATCTCGCCGCCAAAACCTTGGACGGCACCGTCCCCAGTTTTCGCAGATTGGGTCGTATGAGCGACGACACGATCATCGAACACTTGACGCAAGTGAAAGGCATCGGCCTGTGGACCGCACAGATGTTTCTGATTTTTTCCCTGGCAAGGCCCGATGTGATGCCGGCGCAGGATCTCGGGGTGCGCAAAGGCTTTCAACTGCTCTATGGCGGGCGTGAATTGCCCTCGGTGCAGGCCGTGCTGTCTCATGCCGAGATTTGGCGGCCGTGGCGGAGTGTCGCGACTTGGTATTTGTGGCGCGCGGCTGACGGAAAGAGGAAGCTCATCAGCTGACAAGCTTGTCCTTCTTTTGCGCCTTGCGCTCAGCAAAAGTGGCGGTGATCTGCGCCCAGTAGCGCGATCGACCATTGCATCGCGTCCGCGCCTAGGTGCCGGTCTCGGCTCCGGGTTCGGGGTGAGATCGTCCTGACATTGACGCGACAATGACGCACTCGCAAAATGGGCGCTGATCACGCGGGTGGAGCACCAAAATGCACAAGATTGCCATTCCCGAAAGCATCATCGCTGGCGCATTGCATCAGCGCGGCAAGCTCAATCGCTACGATCGCATCGTCGGACCACAAACGGCACTGGTCGTCATCGATTTGCAGAATGTGTTCATGCTCCCGGGAGCAGCAGTCGAGGTACCGACGGCTCGCGAGATCATTCCGAACGTCAATCGGCTCGCTGCGGCGACACGAAGTTCTCGCGGCAAAGTCGTGTGGGTTCAGATGACTCTCAACGACCAGGAGCAAAGCTGGAGTGTCTTCTTCGAAGGAGATCGCCGGCGTGAGGCATTCAGGGAATTGCAACGTGGTAGCCATGGTCATGCGCTCCACACGGCCCTCGATGTCAAAGCGAACGATCTCGTTATCGAGAAGCGCCGCTACAGCGCGTTCATTCAAGGCTCCTCGACCATCGACAAGATTCTGCGGGGCTTAGGGATCGACACGGTGATCATTGTTGGCACGCTGACCAATGTATGTTGCGAATCGTCGGCGCGTGACGCGATGATGTTGAACTACAAGGTTGTGTTCGTTTCCGACGCCAACGCGGCACTGAGCGACACCGAGCACAATGCCACCCTCGGCACGATCCTACGTGTCTTTGGCGATGTCGCGACCACCGACGAGACGATTGCTCGCTTGGTACCCACGCATCGAATTCTCGGTTGCCGCGGCGGGAGACTAAGCGTCCCTTCTTATCTGATGAGGAGGGGCCCCATCGCGAACGCCCCGGGCGGGGCGTTCATCAGCATCAGCGCCTCGAGGTAGGGACGCACCAGAGCCACCATGTTGGTGGCCGCGCTGGTGCCGAACAAGCGCGACCAAAGCGTGTGGCTTGTTTCGGGAAATCTTCGCAGCGTCACGTCGCTGCCAATATCGATGCCTGCCCTGTGCTTCGCCAGATCGAGAGCGACGTCGAACCCGCCCAGCGCGTCGACCAATCCGTTTGCCCGCGCTTCTTCTCCAGTCCACACTCTACCTTTGGCAACCGCTTCGATCTTGGCGTCGTCAAACTTGCGGCCTTGAGCAACGCGGCTTTTGAACCCGGCGTAGAAATCGTCGAGCAGTTTGGCAAGACGGGCATTACCCTCGGGCGTATAGTCCTGGGTGACGGTGGAGAGCCCAGCATTGGCGCCGACTTGTACCGAATCCCAGATGATCCCGAGCTTTTCGGACATGGCGCCGATGGAGAACTTGCCGCCGACGACGCCGATTGAACCGGTCAATGTCGCCGGCTCGGCGACGATCACATCGGCATTCGAGGCGATATAGTAGCCGCCCGATGCGGCGAGGTCGCCCATGCTCACGACGAGCGGCTTGCCAGCTCTCTTCGCCCGCAGCGTCGCTTCCCAGATCGTCTCCGATGCGACAGCCGAACCGCCCGGGCTATCGACACGGAGCACAATCGCCCGCACCTGGTGATCGTCGGTGGCCTGGCGTAGGCCCTCGGCGACGTCGTCAGCGCCAACGCTCGTTGCGGCGGCGAGCGGGCTCTGGTTGGTACTGCCGGCTACAATCAGGCCGTCGGCGTCGATCACTCCGATCACTGGACCGCTGCGGTGCGACGATCCTTCCGCTCTGAGGTAGTCGGCGATAGCGACTGTCTTTTCGCCGCCGGCATTGATCCGGGCCGCCGCGTAAATGTCCTCGCGACCGCCGATATGGTCGATGAGCCCGGCCTTGATCGCTTCGGCGCTCAAGAACGGCCCCTGGTCGATCAGCTTGCGGACGTCACTTTCGGCGAGATGGCGTCGCTCGGCGATGCCGCGCACGATCTGCCCGAGCAGCGAATTCAACAGGTCCGCCGTCTCTTCGCGCTGCTCCGACGTCATTGTCTTGTCAGTGAACATGCTCATCGCGGTCTTATATTGCTCGCGATGTTCGAAGTTTGCGGTTACGCCCGCTCTATCGAAGAGGCCGTGAAAGAACGGTTGCTCGGCACGCAATCCCACAAGGCCGAGCTCGCTAAAAGGCTGCAGCCAAATCTCATCACAGGCGGTCGCAAGGTAGTAGCTGCCCGTGCCGCCGCCCATTTCACCGAAACTGTCGGCGTAGGCGTAGGCGAATTTGCGGTTGGCGCGGAAGTTAGCGATGCTATCGCGCAATTCCTGAATCTGCGCGAGTTGGAAACCTCCCGAGCCGAGATGGATGATCATGCCATTGACGCGGCTGTCTCTGGCGGCCGTGCCGATCGCCTCGACGGTTTGCCGCAGCGATGGTTTGGCGCCAAACAGGGTCTGTTCCCAGGTTGTTGTCGGCGGCCCGTCGGCCAGCGGCGCGGTGAGGTCAAGCGTCAGCACGGTTCTGTCGGCGACGGTGGGAGCCGTGTGCAGGAGCCATAGCCGCGCGGCGACGCCCACGACCATTATGAGGAGTATGACGAAGCCGAACCAAGCGAAGAACCCGCCGACGATGCGGCGCAGCAGCGAGCGAGGCATCAGCCGATCCCGTTACGGTAAGCGCGGTCGCGCAGGAGATGGTCTGCGAGGACGATCGCCATCATGGCTTCTCCGACCGGGACGGCGCGAATGCCGACGCAAGGATCGTGACGGCCTTTGGTCGCAATCTCCGTCTCACGACCGAACGTGTCTATGGTCTTGCGCGGGGTCAGAATTGAGCTTGTCGGCTTTACCGCGAAACGGGCGACGATATCTTGCCCGCTTGAAATGCCACCGAGAATGCCGCCGGCATTGTTGGAGAGGAAGATCGGTTTGCCATCGCGCATGCGTATTTCGTCTCCATTCTCCTCACCCGATAGCGCTGCGGCGGCAAAGCCGGCGCCGATCTCGACGCCTTTCACCGCATTGATACTCATCATCGCGCCGGCAAGATCGGCATCGAGCTTGCTGTAGATCGGATCGCCCAATCCGGCGGGCACCCCGCTGGCGACGATTTCGATGACCGCGCCCGCGGAAGAGCCGCGCTTGCGGACATCGTCGAGATAGCCTTCCCACAATTGCGCCGCCTGGCGGTCGGGCGACCAGAACGGGTTGTCATCGATCGCGTCCCAGTCCCAGCGCGCGCGGTCGATTTTGTGGGGGCCGATCTGAACTAAGCGCGCCGCGCACCGTGATGCCGGGCCCGAGGATTTTCCGGGCGATCGCCCCCGCGGCGACTCGCACCGCGGTCTCGCGCGCCGAGGCGCGGCCGCCACCGCGATGGTCGCGAATGCCGTATTTCGTCCAATAGGTATAGTCAGCGTGGCCTGGGCGGAACTTGTCCTTGAGCGCGTCATAGTCCTTGCTGCGCGCGTCTTCATTTCTGATGAGTAGCGAAATCGGCGTACCGGTGGTCTTGCCTTCGAACACGCCCGAGAGGATCTCAACCGTGTCGCTCTCGCGGCGCTGTGTCGCAAAACGGGTCTGACCCGGCTTTCGCTTATCAAGCCAGGGCTGAATGTCGGCCTCGCCCAGTGGCAGCAGCGGTGGCGTGCCGTCGACCACGCAGCCAATCGCGGGGCCGTGACTTTCTCCCCATGAAGTGAAGCCGAACAGCTTGCCGAAAGTGTTACCGGTCAAGGCTGATTCACCACTACTGAAATATCCGGTGCGTCGACCGCCTTCATGCCTACGACATGATAGCCGCAATCAACGTGATGCACTTCACCAGTGACGCCGGCGCCGAGACCACTGAGAAGGTAGAGGCCGGCACCGCCAACATCCTCAATCGACACGTTGCGCTTCAGAGGTGAGTTGTACTGATTCCACTTCAGGATATAGCGGAAATCGCCGATACCCGATGCCGCCAGTGTTTTGATCGGCCCAGCCGAAATTGCGTTAACGCGTATGTTCTGACCACCAAGATCGACCGCGAGATAGCGCACGCTCGCTTCGAGCGCGGCCTTCGCCACACCCATGACGTTGTAGTTCGGCATGACGCGCTCGGCGCCGTAATAGGTCAGTGTCAGCAAGCTGCCGCCGTTGGGCATTAAAGGCGTGGCGCGTCGTGCGAGGTCGGTGAAGGAGAAACAGGATATGTCGAGCGTCCGTAGAAAATTCGCGCGCGTGGTGTCGACATATTTGCCGCGCAATGCTGCAGGATCGGTCGCGCCGATGGCATGCACCACAAAATCTAACCGCTGCCATGTGTCGGCGATTCTGGTAAACACACTGTCTAGACTCTGTTCATTGGTGACATCGCATTCCAATACGAAGTCGCTATCGACGCTTCGTGCCAGCGGCTTGACGCGCTTGCCGAGCGCTTCGCCCTGAAAGGTGAAGGCCAGTTCGGCGCCGGCTTCCGCGACAGTTTTGGCAATGCCCCAGGCGATCGAGCGCTCATTGGCGACGCCCATGATGAGGCCGCGTTTCCCCGCCATGAGCGGCTTCGATTCGGTCATTCCCACAGCTCCTGCGTCTCGATCATAAACATCAGCATCCTACACGATGCTCGCCGACAACGAAAAGCGAACTGCCGGCACGACCACAGGGTGGTGCTTGGGTGATGCGCTCCAATCTCAAAGGGGGTGTGGTCTGCCGGATTGCGCCGGCGTCAACAACGGAGCCCTATTTTTACGGCTCTAGCTCAGCACGATCGGCCGTGGACCGGGCCGATTCAGGTTTCTGCTCGCGCCCGCCTATGCTGGATGGCGCGGCCGGGCGGCCGGTTGGAGCCGCCGGGTCTCGCGCGACATGTCGGTCGACGGATTTTGGCGCTAGCGGACCGCCACTCCGCGGTCAGTTGGCGGCCTTCCTAGTGATGCGGTCTGGCGCGTTTGAAACACGCGCGACGACGAATTATCCTAGGGCGTGACCCAGAGCCAAGTGCCTTTCGCCGAACCTTTTGCCCTGTTTGCCGATTGGTTCGCCGCTGCTAGGGCGAGTGAGCCTACGGAAGCCGAGGCGATGAACCTTGCGACGACCACCCGTGACGGCGCGCCGTCCTCGCGCATCGTGCTGTTGCGGGGAAGCGACGAGCGCGGATTCGTATTCTTCACCAATTTCGACAGCCGCAAGGGCGAGGAGCTGTTCGCCAATCCGCG
Source organism: uncultured Alphaproteobacteria bacterium (assembly GCA_963804725.1). Lineage (GTDB taxonomy): Bacteria > Pseudomonadota > Alphaproteobacteria > ATCC43930 > CGMCC-115725 > JAATGI01. Next base: position 103,082 of record CAWDRN010000002.1, read on the forward strand.
TGCGGCATTGTGCTTTCATTGGAAATCGCTCAAACGACAAATACGCATCGAAGGGAGCGCCGGACCGGTCAGCGATGTCGAGGGCGATGCCTATTTTTCCCAGCGCGCGCGCATAAGCCAGATTGGGGCATGGGCCTCCGATCAATCGCGCCCCCTTGACAGCCGCGCAACCTTCGAACGGCGGCTCGCCGAAGTGGAAGCACGCTTTAAGGACCAGCCGGTACCGCGCCCACCCCGGTGGTCCGGCTTTCGCCTCGCGCCGGTGCAGATGGAGTTTTGGGAAGACCGGCCATTTCGTTTGCACGAACGGCTGGTCTATCGCCGCGACGGTGATGGCTGGACGATGACGAGGCTCTATCCGTGACCGAACGCAAAAATTTACTGCTCACCGGTGCCAGCCGCGGCATCGGTCATGCCACGGTACGGCGCTTCAGCAACGCGGGCTGGAACATCATCACCGTGTCGCGCGATGAGGTACCGGAGGAATGCCAGCGCGATCCGAACTGGTCGCATCATGTCACCGCCGATCTCGCCGAGCCAAGCGAAGTTGCGCTTGTGATTCGCGACACCTTGGCCCTGCTTGGTGCGGGTGGGCTCGATGCCCTTGTCAACAATGCCGGCATGTCGCCCAAGACGCCCTTCAAAGAACGGCTCGGCAGTCTCAATGGCGACCTCACCGAATGGCGTCGCGTTTTTGAACTCAACTTCTTCGCCCCCCTCGCTTTGGCGCGCGGCCTCGCCACGCCGCTGGCAAAAGCCAAGGGTGCCATTGTCAACGTCACCTCGATCGCGGGCCACGCCGTGCATCCGTTCGCCGGCTCGGCCTATTCCACCTCCAAGGCGGCGCTGTCGGCGCTGACACGCGAGATGGCAGTGGAGTTCGCCGAGCTCGGTGTGCGCGTCAATGCGGTGGCGCCAGGCGAGATCGCTACAGCGATGTTGTCGCCCGAGACCGAGGTCCTGTTGCCGCGGATTCCGCTGCACCGTCTCGGTACGCCTGAAGATGTTGCTGCGACGATTTTCTATCTTTGCGCCGCCGATGCCGGCTACATTACTGGCGCCGAGATCTTCGTCACCGGTGGCCAGCACCTCTATTAGCGACGCCGCTCGAGTACCATAGCGATGCCGTGGCGTGGACGCAGCGTGATCAAGCCGCGCGGCGCCACCACATGGCCCGGCTTCAGACGTAGGCGGTAGCGTTGCGTGATCGTTGCCAGGATCAAAATCGCCTCAGTGACCGCGAAGGTGCCGCCGATGCAGATGCGTGGGCCAGCACCGAACGGCAGGTAGCCAAAGCGCGGACGGTTGGACCGCGTTTTCGGGAAGGAAGCGCTCGGGGGCGAACCGTTCCGGCCGCTCCCATAGTTTGCGATGACGATGAAGAAGCCAAGGAACGATATAGATGGCCGAACCCGCCGGTATCCGGTGGCCTGCCAGTTCGTCGGCGGAGATCGCTTCGCGCGACAAGGTGTGCGCCGGTGGATAAAGGCGCAGCGTCTCATCGATGACCATTCTAGCGTAGCGCAACCGCGGCACATCCTCGGCGTGCGGCGTCCGGCCGCCCAACACTTCGCTCAATTCAGCGTGCAGCTTCGCCTCGACCTCAGGATGTTGGGAAAGGAGATAGAACGTCCAGGTGAGTGCGAGCGACGTCGTCTCGTGCCCAGCAACATATATCGTGACCATTTCGTCGCGAATTTCCTTCGCCGAAAGCCCCTCGCCGGTCTCTTCATCATGTACGGACAACAGCCGCGCGAGTAAGTCTGGTCGCTCCCCCGTTTCGGCACGCCTGCGGGCGATCATGCGCTCGATCTCGCGGTCAAAGTCGCTGAATATCCGCTCGGCATATTTCATTGAGCGAAGGCGGGGAACCCATCGGGGCAGCCCCAGTAGATCGAACAGGTTGGGACGGACCTCGATCTGGTATCTCTCCGCGCTCTTCGCCACCAATTCGCCCATGTCTTCGGCATCGGACGAAAACATCGTTTTGGCGATGATCGCGAGGGTGAGACCGATCATTGCCTGATCGAGCATTAGCTCGGCCCCGTCCGGCAGCGCATCCCAACCCGCGAGCATTTCTTCGGTATGCCGCGCCATGAGCGGACCATAAGAGGCCACCGAACGCGGATCGAAGGATGGCGCCATGATGCGGCGGTGCCGCCGCCAGGTCTCGCCTTCGCTGGTCAACAGCCCCTGACCCAGACCGGGTTCAAGCAAGCGCCGCGCCAAACGCGTCTTGACGTAATTTTCGGCGTTGTCGAGGAGGACACGCTTGATCGCTTCGGTATCGTTGATGATGTACGCGTGTGCCCACAGCAACGATCGGTCGAGAAAATCCTCCTCATAGGCGCCACGGTGGAAGGTCGCGATCGTATTGTCGCGCACGGTGCGCACCAACGCGAACAGATTGAGCTGCCGATCCGGTGGCTGTGGCGCCGGCAATATGGGGCCTGTTGATGCGATCTCGAACGTGCTCATGATATCCTTGGTGCCGAAAGCCGGCGGGGCATGTTCGGCATTATAGGCAATGCCGATCATGACACCATCTCGCCGCGGCCAGCGTCGGCAATGAATGCAGCAAGTTCCGTTTGTTAATCATTCAAAGATTTGGACAGGTTTGGCTTTTGCGTAATTTGATGCGCAATCTGCCGAGGCGCTTGCCGGCGGCGACGCGGTCCGAAGCGCCATGCTCCGGCGAAGCATCGCGGGACATCTGGGCGCTTGGTCCGTTAAAGGTAGGCATGCCTTTGTTGAATCTACAATGACGGGGTCCCACGCCACGAGAATGCTATGAAGACACGCGTCCGCAAAGCGGTATTTCCCGTGGCCGGCATGGGCACGCGCTTTCTTCCCGCCACCAAGGCGATTCCGAAGGAAATGCTCCCTATTGTCGATAAGCCATTGATCCAGTACGCGGTCGAGGAAGCGATTGCCGCGGGCATCGACAATCTCATCTTCGTGACCGGCAAGGCCAAGCATGCGATCGAAGATCATTTCGACCTCGCCCAAGAAGTCGAAGTCCAAGCTCAAGGCGAGCGGCAAAACCAGCCAGGTAAGCTTAGTAAATGGCTGGGTTCCGAAACCTGGCCAGATCGCTTACACCCGGCAACCCGCACCCCGAGGTCTCGGTCATGCGGTTTGGTGCGCCCGCGACTTAGTCGGCAACGAACCTTTTGCTGTGTTGCTGGCGGACGATTTCATCTTGGCCGAGACGCCCTGTCTCAGTCAGATGGTCGATGCCCATGACAAGGTTGGCGGCAGTATTGTTTCAGTCATGGAAGTGCCACGGGAGCAGACCAGCCGTTACGGCGTGCTCGATATTGCTGCAGAAAAAGGCAAGCTCGTGTCGGTTCGCGGCGTCGTGGAAAAGCCCAATCCGTCAGAGGCGCCATCAAACCTGTGCATTGTCGGGCGCTATATTTTGCACCCGGACGTATTTGGCTATCTCGAGAATCAAACTCGGGGCGCAGGGAGCGAAATCCAACTCACCGATGCCTTCAGGCCGTTGATTGCGGCCGGCATGCCGTTTCACGGCCTGCGTTTTGAGGGCCGGCGCTACGATTGTGGCGAAAAGGTCGGCTGGCTTGAAGCCAATATTGCGGTTGCGCTCACTCGGGACGATACCGCCGTACCCATGCAACATATTCTGCGCAGCTATCGCTAACCGAGGTTTGGCTTTAACGTCTTCGCCCACCCCGAAGGGCGAGGATTTCCCCACGGGAAGTCAACCCTTCTGACCCGGAGATCGAGTGCTCAGTCCCCCCACTCACTGCGAAACCCTTCTGCAGGCCACAGTGGCGTTATCGCCCAGGGTTGTATCGTGCGAATAGTGCGTTCACCTTAGACGCGCTCCTCCCCGGCAACAATGCCGGGGTTTCCGCGCGAGGAAAAATTCGATGACAGGCCATCGCTTCGACCCCACCATTTTGCGTGAATACGACATTCGCGGGATTGTCGGTGAAACCCTGCACGAGGCCGATGCTCTGGCACTCGGCCGCGCCTACGCGACGCTCCTGGCAGAGCGCGGGGGCAAGTCGGTCGCCGTCGGCCGCGACGGCCGACTGAGCTCGCCGGCGCTCGAGGCGGCGTTGCTGGAGGGGCTGACGGCCGGAGGGGTCGATGTGTTCCAGATCGGCCTCGGACCAACGCCAATGCTCTATTTTGCCGGGCACACGCTTGGCGTCGATGGCGCGGTGATGGTGACCGGTTCCCACAATCCCGGTAGCCATAACGGCTTCAAACTCATGATCGGCAAGAAGCCGCTGTTCGGCGAGGACATTGTCCGGCTCGGTGCGATCGCCGCCACCGGCATTTTTGCCGTCGGCGCCGGCACGACCACCCAACGCCCGGTCAAGGACGCCTATGTCGACCGCCTTCTCAGCGACTTTCGCGGAGGGCGGGACTTAAGCGTCGCTTGGGACGCCGGCAACGGCGCAACCGGTGAAGTGTTGCAGGCTGTGACGGCGCGGCTGCCGGGCAATCATGTGCTGTTGAACGAGAAGATCGACGGTCATTTCCCGGCCCATCATCCCGACCCGACAGAGCCAAAGAATTTACTTCAATTACAAGATACTATAAGGCGATTATCACTTGATTTAGGAATTGCTTTTGACGGCGATGGCGACCGGATTGGGGTCGTCGATGGCGACGGGAACATCTTATGGGGCGATCAGCTTCTTGTGATTCTCGCATCGGAGATTGTCGCCGCGCAGCCGGGCGCTCTGATCATTGCCGACGTTAAGGCAAGCCAGGTTCTTTTCGACGAAATTGCTCGGATCGGCGGCAAGCCGCTGATGTGGCGAACGGGCCATTCCCTTATTAAAACCAAAATGGCGGAGACCGGAGCGCCTTTGGCCGGCGAGATGAGCGGCCACATTTTCTACGCCCATCGTTATTATGGCTATGACGACGCCCTCTACGCCGCGATAAGGCTGCTCTCTATTCTTTCCTCCTCCGACCAGAGCCTGGCGGCCCTGCGACGCCGGCTGCCGCCGGTCGTGAACACGCCGGAGATGCGGATTCCATGTCCCGATACACGGAAATTTGCCGTGATCGAAGAGGTCAAAGGGCGGCTGACGTCAGTGCCGGGGCCAAGGTCACGGACATCGACGGAGTGCGCGTCAGCACGGCGAAAGGTTGGTGGCTGCTTCGGGCGTCGAATACTCAGGCTGTACTGGTAGCGCGGGCTGAAGCGGCCGACAGAGAAGGGCTCGATCAGTTAATTGATCAACTGACGACGCAGCTCGCGACTAGTGGCGTCACCATGCCCCCGATCCCTGACTAGAGGGAAATCAACCGAGCGGACCTTGCCCACCGGTCGATACTGACGCGGACCGCAAGGGGTCACGCGGGGCCTTATCGAATTTCGCGGGGCAAGGCCGATTGTTGCCATTCCAACCGCCGCACGCAGCGCCATGTGAGCGGTGCGTCGGCTTGCTTGCGTTGGCCGATGAGGCACCGCGATCGCGACGATGCGATTCTGCCAGCGGCGGTTTCGCCGGATGCTGGCGGGCGGTAACGACATGCTGGCGATGCTTATGCGCAGCGTGTTGATGTTTGCGGTTATAGCGATTGATACTTGTCGGGGATACCTCAACACTGGCGAGCACCACGCCCCGCCGCAATTTGTGGTGTGCCGTCTCCCTGAAATGGCGGTGTTGGTGGCGATGATGTGCCCTGGTGGAACGGTAAACTGGCTCGTGAAAATCCGCTGCGGCGTTCAAGGTGCCTGCTGCCATGTCGGGAGAGATCGCGGATACGCTAGAGCGGACGTTGTCGTGGATCATCCCGCGGTCCGACGGATCGCTCGACGCGACGGCGACATCATTGAGGCTGCTGGGTGCGCGATGGGCAAAGGCATCGTCCAGAAGTTCGGCCATGTCCATGTCGCGCGATTGAGCCGTCCGCCCTCCCATAATAACCGCGATCAACCGGCGATTATTGCGCACCGCCGAAGCCGCCAGATTGAAGCCCGAGGCGTTGATGAAGCCGGTTTTGATGCCGTCCATGCCTTCGAAGGCTTCCATTAGATGATTGTGATTCGTATAGATCGCGCCGTTATAATCGAACTCTTCGGTGGCGAAATACCGGTATTCATTGGGAAAGGTACGATAGAGCGCCAACGCCAGCTTCGCGAGATCGCGCGCCGTCGTATATTGGAGCGGATCGGGCAGACCCGAAGCGTTATGAAAATTAGTCCGGGTCATGCCGAGCGCCTGCGCTTGGGCGGTCATCTTGGCCGCGAAAGCGCTCTCGGTTCCACCAAGCCCTTCGCCCAGTACGACGGCGGCGTCGTTGGCGGAGTGCGTCACAACCGCCAAGATCAGGTCGCGAACCGCGATCGTACTGCCGGGCACCAATCCTAACTTCGAAGGTCGTTGAATGGCGGCGTGCTCGGAAACGTAGAAGCGCTGGGCCAAATTGATGCGGTGATGCTCGAGCGCATCAAAAGTCAGGAACAGCGTCATCATTTTCGTTAACGACGCTGGATAATTGAGCGCATCGGGGTCACGTTCGTTCAAGACCTGGCCATTGCTTGCATCGATCACAATCCAGGTGGTCGGCTTGGCGGCATACGCCGGCGTCGCGAGCGTGGCGACAATGCCGAGAAGGAAAGAGATCGTTCCCCCAAGGGCGAAATTTCGGCGTGCTCTACACGCCTTGCTTGAATTTGCCATAAATTTGCCGTTCCACCTGCACTGTCATATGAAGTTCAATGGCTAACGGGTTCTAACAGCCTATGAATGTGTCGATTGTTTGTCCAGCCCGTTTTTAACCAGAGTCTGAAAATTCCCGGCAAATTCCGGCGGCCAACGGGCTTGCGGGGGAAAACCGCCAAGCCAACGGCGGTATTATCGGAGCCACCACGGTTGTCGGGCAGGGCGCGGCTCGAGGCTAGCCCGAGCACGTGCCAACGAAACCTTGCCGCACTGAACGATACCCTTCTCATGGCTTGCAATTATGAGAGGTCAGTCAAAAATTCTTGGACATTTTCACGCGCCGCACCGAAATTAAGATAATGCCTGTTATGCGGAGTTCCTGATCGAGGTTGAGCGGGCGGTCATGAGCGACATCGAGAAGCGCAATGGTGACAACGGCGACGGTCCAACGACCGGCGTTGTCGTCAGGGCCAAGCCCAAGACCAAAAAACCCTCGATGTACAAAGTCCTGATGCTCAACGACGATTACACCCCAATGGAGTTCGTGGTGCACATTCTCGAGCGGTTCTTCAGCAAGAACCGCGAGGAAGCGACGCGCATTATGCTGCACGTCCATCGCCGGGGCGTCGGTGTTTGCGGGGTCTATACCTACGAGGTTGCCGAGCATAAGGTAACGCAGGTCATGGACTTTGCCCGCCAGCATCAGCATCCGCTGCAATGCACGTTGGAGAAGGATTGATAAAGGACGAACGAGTGGAGCTCCAGGCTGTTAAAGTGTTTGTCACGCGAGAGAAGGACTAGGCGCACATGTTATCGCGCAATCTGGAAAAGACCCTGCACCGAGCCCTCGCTTATGCGAACGAGCGGCGCCACGAATATGCCACGCTCGAGCATCTGCTCCTCGCGCTGACCGAAGACCAAGACGCGGTGGCGGTTCTCCGCGCCTGCACGGTCGATCTGGAGAAACTGCGTCGCGATCTCATTTCCTACGTCGACAGCGAGCTCGGCAACCTCGTATCGAACCATGCCGAGGATGCTAAGCCCACGGCGAGTTTCCAGCGCGTGCTGCAGCGCGCCGCCATCCACGTCCAGTCGTCGGGCCGCGAGGAAGTGACCGGCGCCAATGTGCTGGTCGCGATGTTCGCCGAGCGCGAGACGCACGCCATCTATTTCCTGCAAGAGCAGGACATGACCCGCTTCGACGCGGTGAACTACATTTCAGCCACGGCATCGCCAAGGCGCCGGGCCGGAGCGAGCAGCGCCGCCCGCAGGGTGCCGACGAGGACGAGGCGGCCGTCCGACCGAGAAAGGGCAGAAGCGCGGCCACGACGCGCTCGACGCCTACTGCGTCAACCTCAACAAGAAGGCCAAGAACGGCAAGATCGATCCTCTGATCGGCCGCGAGATGGAGGTCGACCGCACCATCCAGATCCTGTGCCGGCGACAGAAGAACAATCCGCTTTATGTCGGCGATCCTGGCGTCGGCAAGACCGCTATTGCCGAAGGGCTGGCGCGGCGCATCGTGCAGCACGAAGTGCCCGAAGTGCTGCAGAACGCCACCATCTTCGCACTCGACATGGGTGCGCTGCTTGCCGGCACGCGCTATCGCGGCGATTTCGAGGAGCGGCTGAAGGCGGTGCTCGCCGAACTCGAAGCCATGCCCGGCGCGGTGCTGTTCATCGACGAGATCCATACGGTGATCGGCGCCGGCGCAACATCGGGCGGTGCGATGGACGCGTCGAACCTGCTGAAGCCGGCGCTCCCGAGCGGCAATATCCGCTGCATCGGCTCGACGACGTATAAGGAGTATCGCAATTACTTCGAAAAGGACCGCGCGCTGGTTCGCCGCTTCCAGAAGATCGACGTCAACGAACCGTCGGTGGAAGATTCGGTCAAGATCCTGCGTGGCCTGAAGCCCTATTATGAGCGCCATCACAAGGTCCGTTACACCGCCGACGCCATTCGCGCCGCCGTGGAATTGTCCTCGCGCTACATCAATGACCGCAAGCTGCCCGACAAGGCGATCGACGTGATCGACGAAGTCGGCGCCGCGCAGATGCTGGTGGTGGAGTCGAAACGGCGCAAGGTCATTACCGCGAAAGAGGTCGAGGCGGTGGTGGCAACGATCGCGAGAATTCCGCCAAAGACCGTGTCGCGCGACGACAAGGAAGCGCTGGCCAATCTCGATCGCGACCTGAAGACCATGGTATTCGGCCAGGATAGGGCGATCGAAGCGCTGGTGGCGGCAATTAAGCTCGCCCGCGCCGGATTGCGGGAGCCGGAAAAGCCGATCGGCTCTTATCTCTTCTCCGGTCCGACGGGTGTCGGCAAGACCGAAGTCGCGCGACAGCTGGCACGCACCATGGGCATCGAGCTCACGCGCTTTGACATGTCGGAATATATGGAGCGCCACACGGTCTCGCGCCTCATCGGCGCACCGCCGGGCTATGTCGGCTTCGACCAGGGCGGCCTGTTGACCGATGCGGTGGACCAGCATCCGCATTCAGTGCTGTTGCTCGACGAGATCGAGAAGGCGCATCCCGACCTGTTCAACATCCTTTTGCAAGTGATGGATTACGGGAAGCTGACTGACCATAACGGAAAGACCGTCGATTTCCGCAATGTGATCCTGATCATGACGACCAACGCCGGTGCGAGCGATCTCGCCAAGCCGGCGATGGGCTTCGGTTCGGAGGTCCGGGTCGGCGAGGACGAGGAAGCCATCAACCGTATGTTCACGCCCGAGTTCCGCAACCGGCTGGACGCCACCATTTCCTTCCAGGCCCTCAGTCCCGAAACGATCGGCCGCGTCGTCGACAAGTTCATCTTGCAATTGGAAGAGCAATTGGCCGACCGTAACGTCACAATCGAGCTCGACCCCGAGGCGCGCGCATGGCTAGCGAAGAGGGGGTACGATAAGCTGTTCGGTGCCCGCCCCTTAGGGCGAGTTATTCAAGAGCACATCAAGAAGCCGCTCGCAGAAGAACTGCTGTTCGGCGCGCTGGTACGTGGTGGCGTGGTGCACGTCGCGCTGAAGGAAGAGAAGCTCGCCTTCACCTTCACGGAGGCTCCGCCCCGTAGCGGCCGCGATAGCCCCGATGCCGAACCCGAGGCGCCCGAGCCGGAATTCGTCGAGAGTTGACGCGCGTTCTCGCTCTAGCCGAACAAGATTGCTAGGACGCATTGCGGCCCTCGGCCTCGCTGTGCCGTGCACAGAAAAGAAGGTCGCCGACGCCCCGCCAGCGCGCGCTCTATTCGTCGCTCGGACCTCGATAGCCGCTATTGTTCTGGTAACCGGGCGGCGGAGGGGGTGGCGGCGGCTGATAGCCGATCGCATTGCCGCGGCCAATCATGCATTGCTGATAGAGCCCGTCGAAGCGCTGCTGCCCGTAATACTGCGTATTCGCGGCGTTGGCCGAGCCGGCGGCGCCGCCCGTGACCGCGCCCGCGCCGGCGCCGATCGCGGCGCCCGTCCGCCGCCGAGAAGGCCGCCCAGTAGCGCGCCGCCGATGGCGCCGGCCACCGCGCCGCCGCCGACCTGGTTGCCGGCCTGCTGCTGTGCGTAGGCGGCCTGCTGGTTGGCCCATTGCTGGCAGACCGCGTCGTCCTGCTGGAAATAATTGAATAGGGCTTGCCCGGACCCGGCGCTGGCCGGAATTGAACGGCGCATATTGCGCGGCGGCGCTGTGCGCCAGCGCGACGAGCCGATCAATCCGACGGCAACGGCGATAATCTGTTTCACGCCCAACCCCCTCATTTGCCGAACACGCGCTCGAAAAATGCGTATTACATGCCTTAGATGATGCGCGTCGTCGAATAGCGCGTCCAGATTCCTTCGGTTTAAGATGTCGCGTCACCTCCGCGTCCCCCTTGAGCAAGTCGGGGAAGCGTGCCTTTGCCAGCGAGCACCTCCATGGCGTGGCGCTGAACCGCGCGATAGGCATCCTCGCGCGCTCATGCCGGCCTGGGTCAGCGCCAGCAGCACGCGCTCCGAATGCACCAGGCCGCCGAGCTGGTCGAGATTGCGCCGCATCGCCTCGGGATAGACCACGAGCTTGTCGACGATGCCGGCGAGGCGGGCGAGGGCGAAATCGAGCGCGATGGTGGCATCGGGCGCGATGATGCGCTCGACCGCGGAGTGGGAGATGTCGCGCTCGTGCCACAGCGCGACATTCTCGAGCGCGGGGATGACCGGCGCGCGGATGAGCCGCGCGAGGCCGGTGAGATTTTCGCTCAATACCGGGTTGCGCTTGTGCGGCATCGCCGACGAGCCCTTCTGTCCCGGCGCGAAATATTCCTCGGCCTCGCCGACCTCGGTGCGCTGCAGATGGCGGATCTCGGTGGCGAGCCGCTCCATCGAGCTGGCGATGACGGCGAGCGTGGCGAAGAACATGGCGTGGCGGTCGCGCGGAATAACCTGGGTCGAGATCGGTCTCGGGCACGAGGCCGAGCTTCTTCGCGACATAGGTCCTCGACCGCGGGCGCGACATTGGCGAAGGTGCCGACCGCGCCGGAAATGGCGCAGGTCGCGATCTCGGCGCGCGCGTTGACGAGCCGCGCCCGCGCGCGCGCGAACTCGGCGTAAAAACCCGCGAGCTTGAGGCCGAAACTGGTCGGCTCGGCATGGATGCCGTGGCTGCGGCCGATTATCGGCGTGTGCTTGTGCTCGAGCGCGCGGCGCTTCAGCGCCGCCAGCAGCGCGTCGAGATCGGCGAGCAGGATGTCGCTCGCCTGCGCAAGTTGCACCGCGAGGCAGGTATCGAGCACGTCGCTCGAGGTCAGGCCCTGATGGACGAAGCGCGCTTCGGGCCCGACATGCTCGGCGACATTGGTGAGGAAGGCGATGACGTCGTGCCTGGTCTCGCGCTCGATCTCGTCGATGCGCGCGACCTCGAACTTGCCGCGCTCGCGCAGCGCGGTCGCCGCGCGCTTCGGCACGACGCCCGCCTGCCGCCAGCGCCTCGGTGGCGTAGATCTCGATATCGAGCCAGATGCGGAATTTGTTTTCCGGCGCCCAGATGGCGCTCATCTCCGGCCGGGAATAGCGCGGGATCATGGCATCCTTGCGCCGCCGGCGGTGGCCTGCGCTCGGTTTGCGCTCGACGTCCGGGGCAATTCGAGATCGGCCCGCAGCGGGCTTCGGCGATTCGCGGCGCGAGGCTGGCGCGGCGGAGGGCGGCCGGACCGGGGACAGGCGGAATGTTCGCCGATGAGTTGCTTGTGCTTCACGGGACCTTGTTATGAGGCGACCGGCTCGGTGACGGGCTCGCGAACGAAGACGCCTTGCACCCTCAGTACCCTTTGAAGTTCCTTGACGTCGACGCGGCGCGGCTCGATGTCTCTGTCGGCGGCGAGCGCAGCGGCGGCGCCTGCGGCTTGGCCGGTCAGCCAGCACTGCGGTATCTCGCGCAGGAAGCCGTGCGAGTTCGCGTCACACGAGATGTGCCGGCCGCAGGCCAGGAGTCCGTCCAGTTCGAGCGGCACCAGCGAGCCGTAGGGCACGGAAATGACCGGAAATTTCGGGGAGACGGACGGGCTGACGCCGATCTCGTCGGCGAACGGCACACCCAAACTCCATTGGCCGCGCTCGACGCGCTCGACACCGGCGAGGCGCCTCGTGTGGCGCACACCGAGCTGCGGTGCGCTCTCCAGCATGAAGGCGTTCTCAAAGCCCGGCGCATGGGCGCGGAAGAAATCGCAATGTTGCAGCATGAAGCGGTGTGAGCGGATCTCCACCTCGGTCATGTCGTCGACATCGAGCGCGGACAGGCCTGATTGGCGCGGTCCCAGAAACAACGCGATGTCGTTTCGCCAGGAAACGTAGGGCGGCTGGAAGAAGCCAAGTTGCTCGCGTCCGAGCTTCATGAAAGCGCCGAACTTCTCCGGTTCCCCTCGCCTGAAGGCCAGCCACCGGTTCATGTCGACGCCGGCCAGCATGAATGCGGTGTTCATGCTGTGATGGACATCGCCTTCTTCGATATCGTTTTCGAACGCGGCACCCGCGCGTGCGAAGACATCACCGTCGCCGGTGGCGTCAACCACGACTTTGGCCATCAGCGCCTGGCGGCCCGCTTTGTTTTCGAACAGGATGCCGCCAACGCGCCCGTCGTGAAGGATCGGCAGCGCGGCCCAGCTGTGGAAGACAAGCCGCACGCCGCTCGCGAGCAACATCTCCTGCGAAATCAGCTTGAGCCGTTCGGGGTCAACCGTCGGCGCCCAGGAGACGATGCCATGAAAAGCGGCCGTGCGCTGTCCCCAATGGGCGGCGAGCGCCGGGTCGCGCGATCCCCAGTCGGCACGTTCTGGTCCGGCGACAGCTTCTCGCGGGAAGCGGTCGAGCAGATCCTCCGCAAAGCCACGGATCACCGGCCGACCTTCCCAATCGGTCATCCGGTCGATCCAGATAACAAGCCCTCCTGTCGATAGCCCGCCAAGGTGGTTGTAGCGTTCGAGCAGGACGACATCGGCGCCGACGCGCGCCGCCGCGTACGCGGCAGCGCAACCTGAAGGGCCACCGCCGACCACCAACACATCGCAGCGATGATAGACCGGAATTTCGCGCGCCGTTTCGTGATAGACGCCGCTGCCGTTGCGGGGAGGCAGGGTATGGCTTTTCGTTTCGAACAAATCGGACGAGAGGAAGCGATCCTGCGTCTGGGTAATGTTGCGGACTTTTACGGATTCGGGCATGGGACCTCGTTAGTCGATCAACGGCACAAGCTGTCCGGACAGAGAACGACGTGTCAATAGCGGCGAAGTACCGGCCGGCGTGCGCTTAACGCAAGCAGTCATAGTAACCCTGCAATTGCCCGATCCGGCCGCTGATTACCGCCGCGCGCTCGGCGATGTAGTTGGTCGGACGCGCCGGCGTCCAGCGTCGCGGGTTCGGCAATACCGCGGCAAGAAGTGCGGCATCGTGGCGAGACAGGCGCGCGGCGGAGGTGCGAAAATAGGCGCGCGACGCGGCCTCGGCGCCGTAAATGCCATCACCCCACTCGGCGATGTTCAGGTAGACTTCGAGGATGCGGCGCTTTGGCAGCAAACCGTCGATGGCCATGGCCAGGATCACCTCGATGCCCTTGCGGAAAAAGCCGCCGCCGGGCCACAAAAAGAGATTGCGCGCCACCTGCATGGTTATCGTGCTGGCGCCGCGCAACCGTCCCTGTAAATCATATTCCTCGACCGCATCGTTGACGGCGCCCCAATCGACGCCGTGATGACGGCAGAAGCGATTGTCCTCCGCGGCGATGACGGCGTATTGCAGTTCGCGCGAGATCGCATGCATCGGCATGGGCGCGCGGTCGATGCGTCCTGCCGCGGGGTAGCGTAGCAGCATGAGCGGCGTCACCGGCGGGTCGATCCAGCGATAGAGCAGGATCAGCGTCAGAACGCTGGCGACGATGGCAAGGACGGCAGTGACCGCCAGGCGCAGAATCCGGCCCAACATGGTCCCGGAAGCAACGGTCTTTGTCCGGATCAGAGCGGTCCAGTCGGCGGTTCGGCGCGGTCTCCCTGCGAGCCTCGAGACAGGACTCGGGTTGTCGAGGCTTGGAGCGACTTACTTATTGATCGGCGCATTGTGGTAAAACCTAACATAATTTGACACCAGGGCGAGCGCCGCCTTACGGTGCGGGCAAATAAAATGTCGTGAGATTTCGGGAGGATCGGGCGATGCCCGCGCAAATTGTTGATGTGTCGACACTGATCGACCAACGCAAAGTCACTTGGTTCAATTGGAGCCTGGTGATCTTTTCGTTTTTCGTGATTTTCTTTGATGGCTATGACATCGGTGCCGTGTCGTTCGCTGGCCCGCATCTCATAAGGGAATGGCACTTTGCTCCGCAAGAGATGGGGCCGGTCATCAGCGCGGGTCTTTGGGGCATTCTGGTTGGCTCCCCCATCCTTGGCTTCGTCGGTGACCGTTGGGGACGCAAGGTCGCCATCGTAATATCAAGTGCAATCTATGGCGTCTTCACCCTGGCCATCGTTTGGGCCAACAGCATCGACCAACTCATCTATCTGCGCTTTTGCGCCGGCCTCGGCATCGGCGGTCTGTTGCCGAATATCATCGCGCTGAACGCCGAGTTCGCGCCAAAGCGCCTGCGGGCGACGCTGGTCATCATCATGTTCTGCGGGATTACCTTCGGTGGTTCGGTACCGGGCATAGTGTCCGCCATCCTGGTGCCGCTCCATGGCTGGCGACTATTGTTCTGGATCGGCGGTTTACTGCCACTGGTTATGGCGGTGCTGGTTGCGGCCTTGATGCCGGAATCACTCAAGTTCCTTGTGGTCACGGGCAAGGCGCGCGAGCGCATTGTCAAGATTCTCCGCGCGCTCGAGCCGACCGCCGCGTTGCCTGCCGATGCGCAGTTTGTGATCCGCGACGAAAAGCATTATCAAGGCTTTAATCCGAAATATCTTTTTAGCGACGGCCTCGCCGGCATCACCATTACGCTGTGGATCTGCTTCATCTGCAACTTGATGGCCTTCTACTTCATCCAGGGTTGGCTGCCGATTGTGCTACCGGCGGCACATATTCCGGTAACCGACGCCGCTTGGGCGGGCACGCTGTTTCAGATCGGGGGTACTATTGGTGGACTGGCGCTGGCGCGGCCGATTGACACCAAAGGTCTGGCGCCGGTGCTTTGGCTGTTTGTGCTGTCGATCCCGGTGGTGGCGCTGATCGGTTTCCTCGGTCTGGAGAACGAGATGCTGCTGTTCATCATGGTGACGCTTGCTGGGTTTTGCTCGCTTGGCCTCCAATTCGGCCTGAACGCTGCATCGGCGCTGATTTATCCGACCGCATTCCGTTCCAATGGCTCCGGTTGGGCGTTCGCGATCGGCCGCTTTGGCTCGGCGACCGGCCCGCTGATCGGCGGCTTGCTGATCGCCAAGCATGTGCCGCTGGAATGGCTCTATGCCTTCGGCGCCGTGCCTTACGTTATCGGGGCGATCTCGGCGGTTGGCCTGACGCGCTTCTATTACCGTCGGTTCCAGGGTGGGCTCGGCACGGCCCATGACGACTATGTGCAGGCGCTCGGCGCCTAGGAATGACGGGCGCGATCCCGAGGGTGCGGCAATCCGTTTGAGCCGCCCATATGACGGGATTGGACAAAAGGTGTGATTCCAGCTCGACCGCCGGCGCGCTCCGTTTCCGGCCGCATGCGAATTCGCGTATGGTGACGCATGCCGCATCATATCCTTGCCATCGACCAAGGTACAACCTCGAGCCGCGCGTTGCTGTTTGACGAAAGTGGCCGTATCGTCGCAATGGCGCAGAAGGAGCTGCCTCAATATTTTCCGCAGGATGGCTGGGTCGAGCACGACCCGGAGGAGATCTGGGGACATACCGTCGCGGTCGGGCGCGAGGCAATAGCGAAGGCCAGGGTTGCTCCCCAGGGCGTCACGGCTATCGGCATTGCCAATCAACGCGAGACCACGCTCTTATGGGAACGTTCGACCGGCAAGCCACTCTATCGCGCGATTGTATGGCAGGACCGGCGTACTGCTGATCTGTGCCGCAATCTACAACGTCACGGCGCCGAAGCGGCGATCAGAGCCAAGACCGGGCTGCTAATTGATCCCTATTTCGCCGCCACCAAGCTCGCCTGGTTGTTGGACCATGTCGGGAACGCACGCGCGCAGGCAGAGCGCGGCGAACTGTGTTTCGGTACTGTCGATAGTTATCTGCTGTTTCGCCTTTCCGGTGGCACGGTCCACGCTACCGACGCCACCAATGCCGCGCGTACGCTGCTCTTCGACATTCGGCGCCAGGCATGGGATGATGAATTGCTGGAACTGTTCCACGTGCCGCGGGCGGTGCTGCCCGAAGTGCGAGACAATGCCGGCGATTTGGGATTGGCAAGTGAGCAATTGTTCGGCGCCTGCATTCCAATTACTGGCATGGCCGGCGACCAGCAGGCGGCAACGGTCGGGCAGAGCTGCTTTACGCCGGGAATGATAAAAAGCACCTACGGCACCGGCTGTTTTGCGCTGATGAACATCGGTGCGGAGGCGCGCCTCTCCCAGCATCGCCTGCTCACCACGGTCGCCTATAGGCTCGACGGCAGAACGACTTACGCGCTCGAGGGCTCGATCTTTGTTGCGGGCGCCGCGATCCAATGGCTGCGGGACGAGCTAGGCGTAATCGATGAGGCCTCATTGACGCCGAGCCTCGCACCCGAACGCGATGCGACACGCTTATATCTTGTGCCGGCCTTCACCGGTCTTGGCGCGCCGCATTGGATCCCCGAGGCGCGCGGCGCGATCTTTGGCCTGATGCGCGACACCAATACAAGCGCTCTCGTGCGCTCGGCGCTCGAAGCAGTGTGCTACCAAACGCGCGATCTACTCGATGCCTTCCGGGATGATGGCAACACGAAGCCCAGTGCCATTCGGGTCGACGGTGGCATGGCCCGCAACGATTGGATGCTGCAATTTCTTGCCGACATGCTGGAACTGCCGGTTGAGCGACCGGTCCTCAGCGAAGCGACCGCCTTCGGCGCCGCCAGCCTCGCCGCTGCAGGCGCGGGCTTGTGCAAAGCGCCAAGCGATTTTGGCGAGGGCTGGAAACTCGAGCGCCGGTTTTCACCGGCGATGGGGTCGCATCGGCGCGAGGAATTGTATGCGGGCTGGCAACGCGCCGTCGAAGCCCTAAAGCGTTATACACTCGCCTGATCGGCGACGTAGTCGGCGAGCGCCAAAGAAGCCGTCAAGCCCGGCGATTCAATGCCGTAAAGGTTGGTCAGGCCGGGGACGCCATGATCGCGCTCGGTCTGCACCACAAAATCGGCATCGTAGGGTCCGCCATGCGCCAGCTTCGGCCGCACTCCGGCATAGTCGGGCTGCAGCGCACCATCAGGGAGACCGGGCCAATAGCGACGGATCGCAGCGACGAAAAGCGGCTCGCGTCCCGGATCGACTTGGTAATCGATCCTATCGACCCATTCGACATCCGGCCCGAAACGCGCGCGTCCGGCCAGATCGAGTCCAGCATGGAGGCCCGATGAACCGGGTACCGGCAGAGGGTAGATCAGGCGGCGAAACGGCGCCTTGCCGGCAAGGCTGAAATAGCTGCCCTTCGCCAGCACTTGGCTGGGTACCGTGGCGTGATCGAGCCCGCGCAGTGACCGGGCTGCGCGTTGCGCATTCAACCCAGCGGCGTTCACCAGCATGCGGCAGCCGATTTTTGTCGGCGTTTTGCCTCCGATATCGAGTACGAAACCCGGCGCCGATATCACACCGGCCACAACAGGCGAATGCAAAGCCAATGTCGCGCCGGCAGCTTCGGCATCGCCGAGTACTGCCCACAACAGCTGGTGCTGATCGATAATTCCCGTGACGGGAACCTCGAGCGCAGCTGCGCAGGCGATATCGGGCTCGATACTGTGGGCTTCAGTCGGAGTCAGGAGGCGAATACCAGCGACGCCGTTGCGTTCGGCGTTTTCCTTGAGCGCCGCAAGCGCGTTGGTCTCCGTTTCAAGGGTCGCCACGACCAATTTGCCGCAGCGTTGGTGCGGCACGCCGTGTGCCGCGGCATAGCCATAGAGCAGCTCACGTCCAGCAGTGCACAGCCGAGCCTTGAGGCTGCCTGGCCGGTAATAAAGTCCAGCATGAATAACGCCGCTGTTGCGTGAACTGGTGACGGTGCCGATCGCTCCCTCGGCTTCCAATATCACCACCTCGCGTCCGCGTCCGGCGAGCGCACGCGCGATCGTTAAACCGACGATGCCGGCGCCAATGACAACTGTCTCGACGGAATCCATGATCGGCGCATTTTGCTTCGGTTGGGCCGCAGATGGAAATTCTTCGAGCTCGACTTCTGGCGCAAGCCGCGACCTCGCTCCCGGCCTTCGGCTCTTAGCCCGGATGCGGCACGACGCTCCGACACAAACCCGGTCTCGACGCTGGGTCGGGCCACCATGCCTTTCAGATCGGTGCGCTATTGACGCCGAGGCGCCTCAGCCGCGCGCGCCACCGCTCCAGCACTTCAGGATTGCGGAAATGCAAAGGTGGCTCGCCCGCCAGGCCCCGCAACGTATTTTTGACGGCCGCTACCGGCAGGCTCGCGTAACCTTCATCGGAATGGCCGATATTGTGGGCGGTGACAATGATGCGGGGATGCGCGCGCATTGGGTCGGCCAGCGGCGACGGCTCCTGCTCCCAGGTATCGATCGCGGCACCGGAGAGCTGATTGGCGTTGATCGCCTCGATCAGCGCCGGTTCCTCGACCAAGCCGCCGCGAGCAACATTGATAAGGTACGCACCGCGTTTCATCTTTGCGAGTTCGCTACTGCCGATCATGTGCCGGGTCTCATCGGTCAGGGTGACCAGCAGCACCACGGTGTCGGACTTGGCTAAGAGCGTATTGAGGTCCACCAGTTGCACGCCTAATGGCGGCGCCACGGCGGGATCGATATAGGGGTCAGTTGCGATCACCTCGCATTCCCAGCCCGCCAGCCGCTTTGCGACCGCACGTCCGATATTGCCAAAGCCCACGAGGCCGACCGTGGAATGGCGGACCATGTGGCCCGCAACCGGCGACCGCCAACCGCCGGCGCGAACCGTATCGTATTTTGTCATGAACTGCTTGCGCCAGACCGCGAGCAACATCACTACTGCCTCGGCAACGCCGAGAATATTTTCCGGTGTGGCGCCGTAACCAACGGCAATGCCGAGCTCGGTTGCCGCCTTCACATCGATATGCTCAGTGCCGATGATCGGAGACACCACCACACGCAGGTTTGGGGCGGCTTCCATGACGGCGCGGGGCAACTTGGTCGCAGCGAAGGTGCCAACCAATGCCTGCGCGTCCGCGGCAAAGTCACGGATCAGTTCCGGCGTCCAGCCGCGCGCATTCTCCGGCAACTGCTTCACTTCGCAGTTTTCGGCCTCGAGCATGGTCACGAGCTCGCTGAATGAGGCAGGCGCCGACCCCAACACGACACGATAAGACATGGCTAACCCCAAGCTATTTGATGCGAGACGTGCTGGAACGCACGCGCATTCTCTCCTAGACTAGCCCGCAAGAGCGGCTCGGGAGAAGCGTCATGAAGTTCTGCTGGTTCCATCTCATGCCCTATACGCTGTTGCCGGATGATTTCCGCGAGAAGTATCCGTCGGTCTGGGTCGACATTCCGCGCGAGCTGTTCGATCCGGCCGCCGCGAACCGCATGTACAATGACTTCATGGACGAACTGGAGTTTGCCGACGCGCAGGGCTTCGACGCCATCTGTGTCAATGAACATCATTCGAACGGCTACGGACTGATGCCGTCGCCTAATCTGATCGCGTCAAGCCTTGCCCGCCGCACCTCGAACGCGGCGATCTGCATCATGGGCAACTCACTGGCGCTCTATAACCCTCCGACCCGTGTCGCCGAGGAAATGGCAATGATTGATTGCATCTCGGGCGGGCGGGTGATCGCTGGTTTCCCAGTCGGGACGCCATGGGATACATCCTATTGTTACGGAATGAACCCGAGCCAGTTGCGCGCCCGCTATCGCGAAGCGCACGATCTGGTCGTGCAGGCTTGGACGCGTGACGACACTTTCACGTTCAACGGCCGTTTCAATCAGCAGCGCTACATCAACATTTGGCCGCAGCCGGTGCAGAAGCCGCGCCCGCCGATTTGGATTCCAGGCGGCGGTTCGGTGGAAACCTGGCAATGGTGCGCCGAGATGGATTACGTCTATGCCTATCTCAGCTATTTCGGCTACCAGCTCGGCCGCAAGACCATGCATGGTTTCTGGAGCGAGATGGACAGGCTCGGCAAGGACCGCAATCCCTATCGGGCGGCGTTTCTTCAATTCGTCGGCGTCGCCGAGACGCGGGCCGAGGCCCTGAAACTTTACCGCGAGCCGGCCGAATATTTCTTCAACCGCTGCCTCCATGTCGACCCAAAATACGCATCGCCGCCCGGCTACGTCACCGAGGCGACAATGCGCGCTAACATTGTTTCCATGGCGCAGCAGGCGACAGGCACGGCCCGGGACGCGCGCGGGCGACCGCAGCAGGGTCTGCAGAATCCGAGCTTTGAAGACATGCTTGACAAGGGCTATGTCATCATCGGCTCGCCCGATGAAGTGGCGGACAAACTGCGCGAAGTGGCGATCGACCTCAATGTCGGCCATCTCATGCTGCTGCTGCAATTCGGCAACATGGGCAAAGATCTGACCAACGAAAACTCCCGACTGTTTGCGCAGAAGGTGGCGCCGCAGTTGAAGGACCTGTTCGACGATCAATGGGAAGACCGCTGGTGGCCAAGGCCGATGCCGACGCAACTGCGCGCGACACCCGTTCCCCAAGTCGTGGCGCGGGCCGCTGAATGAGCGAGATCGCTGAACATTCCGTCGAGGTCAATGGCCGGCCGTGCCGGGTATGGGAGAAGGGTGAGGGGAAGAAGCTCTTTTATCTTGCCGGCGTTGCCGGACTGCCGCGCTGGACCAGATTCCTCGACAAGCTCGCCGAAAAGCGGCGCGTGGTGGTGCCGTCGCTGCCGGGCTTTCCCGGAGGCGAAGGCCATGATGTGCTTGACTCCCATCTCGATTGGGTCACGGCCGCACTCGATTTGCTCGAGGCGGCGGGCGCACATAGCGGCGCCGACGTCATCGGCGCGTCGTTGGGAGGCTCGATCGCCGCAGAAGTGGCGGCAATCTCGCCAGGCCTGGTGCGGCGGCTCGTGCTAATCGCGCCGTTCGGGCTTTATGACGCCGATGCGCCGCCGGCCGATATCTGGGCGCAGCGGCCGGGTATGCAGCCCTCGCTCCTGTGCAAGAAGGCAGACACTTATACGGAGTTCACGTCGCCGCCCGATGGTGTTGATCCAGGGGAATGGGCCGTGGTGATGACTCGGGCGCTGGAGGCCAGCGCCCGGATTTTGTGGCCGCTCGGCGATACCCGGCTGGTACGGCGGCTGCACCGGGTCCGGGCAGACACACTGATCGTCTGGGGCGACGAGGATCAAGTGTTGCCGCCGTCTTACGCCGAGCATTTCGGTCACGAGATTGCCGGCCGCGCCGCTGTAGCTGTCATTCCGGGTGCCGGCCATCTAGCCGATCTCGACAATCCCGAGCTCGCCGCACAATTCATTTCCGGCTTCGTCAATCAAGGGTGATGTCATGTCGCAACAGACCGATACCGTTACGAAGTTTCTCGCAAGCGTAAAATCAGGCCAGCTCGCGAGCGATTTGCTTACCGCCGATGCTGGCTTTCAGGCGCTTAACATCAACCTGAAAGGCAAAGAGGCGGTCGTCGAACGATTTAAAGGCGGGAATTATGCCGAGGCCAATTGGGCGGCGCCCGAGGACAAGGCCGGTGCGGTGCAGGCAGTCGGCACCTTGCCCAATGGTGCGAAGCTGGTGCTGACGGTGCATGGTGACGGAGGTAAGATTTCCCTCCTTCAGCAGCAGATGCTGCCTGGCAGCCCGAGACCCGCTGCGCCGCTTAAGATTCCGGCTGACCTCAAGGAGCGCCTCAACACCGCGCTGGTGCAGCGCCACCCGATCATGATCACTTATGTCGACGAGACGGGTCAGCCGAATCTGATCATTCCGCGGCTCGACACAGGTGTTCAGCGATACCCAGCTGGCCATCTGGGTGCGCAATGCCAACGGCAAGATGATCCGCTCCATCCAAAGGAACCCGAAGGTGGCGCTGATGTATCGTGACGAGGATGCCAAGGCCACCTACAGCATGCAGGGCAGGGCGCACATCGATAAAAGCGACGCCGCGCGCAAGCAGGTCTATGACACCATGGCTCAGGTCGAGCGCGACCACGATTTCGCTCATCTCGGCGTCGCCATGGTCATCGACCTCGATTTGATCGAGGGCTATGCCGGTCTTAGTCCCCAAGGTCAGATCAACCCGATCCGCATGGCGCGTGCGAACTGACGACTGCTTCGCTCGTCGGCGCGGAGGTCCGGTAGGCTGCCTCCTGAGTGTCTACCAGGCGGGGCGTGCGAAGCCTGACGCCAAGCCTGGTGGACGCGGGAAGACGCGGCGCGCCTATTGATGAGCATCCGATATCATTCTGCCGCTTGCTTCGGCGCGCCGCCCCACGTCGACATCCAATCTTGGCCGAGCATGTCGGTAGTTTTGCCGTCTCCCCGGTAGAAGCGGTTCGGCACTTGGAACATGGCGATCATCAAGCCACCTTCAGGGCACCAGGCCTCATGCCGACTACCGGCGGGACGCCAGACGTAGTCTCCCGCGCGGCACTCGCCGTCGGGATCGACAAGGCGGCCCTCGAGCATGTAGGTCTGTTCAATCAGCACATGCTCGTGATCGGGTAATCTGGCGCTCGGCGCCATTTTGAGCAGCACCGTAAGCAAGCCCGTTGATTTATCGACCAATAGCGTTTTGGTCTCGACGCCAGGGAACGACGTCTTTTCCCACAGAAGATCGGCAACCCGAACGAAACGCGACATCAACGGCGCCAATCCCGCATGGTGACTAGCGTTTGGCGTGATCGCACTCATCAATTCTTCCTCCTGGGCTAGCTCGTGGCCACGCGGGATGGCCCAATAGTAGCCCGACCATGGTTGCGTGGCAGAGGTCCACTGTTAGTCCACGGCAATCAATTGCCCGATCGGAACCATTTTCTTGCCGTCGAAGCGAGCGATCTGGGCTTGGCGGAAAGCGTCGTAATTGTCCGGCGTGATGTGGAAGTGGATGCCCGGCAGGAACATTGGGATAGGCACGTCGAGATGGCCCGCTACATTGATGACGTTGGCCCGAGTGAGATCGTCGCCGCAGCCCTTCAATACGTCGACCAGCAGGTTGGCGCTGCCGAACGCGACCGAATTCAGCACCGATGTCGGGTCGGGGCTCGAGGTATTGTATTTCTGCATCCATGCCTCGAAAGCGCGAAAGTCGGGTGCATCGCCCCACTGGGCTTTGTCGGTCGGATCCTTCAACGCGGTCAGCGAGATCGTGCCAATGGCATTTTCGTAACCGACCGGCTTGAACGCCGCCTCGGGAATAGCGGAGATCGCGGGAACAATATGCAACGGCCTCCAGCCGAGATCGACTGATTTGCGAAGAGCCTGCGCGACGATCTTCGGTAGCGCATAATCCGCGAATACAGTGGCGTGCGTCTGTGCCAGGCTGATGACCTGAGAGTCGACGGTCGGATCGGTCGGTTCGAAACTGATGGCGGCCGCGATCATCTTATCGGCACGGTCGCCGAGCTGCTGGCGTAGGCCCTTCAGGAAGCTTCCGCCGAGATCGCCGTTCTGATAGAGCACGGCAATTCTGGCGTTCGGCTGGTTTTTCAAAATATATTCCGCGTTGATCCGCCCTTCAGTGACGTAGTTGCCGGCGCCCGGAATGCTCCAGGGAAAATTCTTTGGGTCATTGAACTGCGGCGCGCCCGAAACCAGGAAGAGCTGCGGTATCTTGTTTTGGTTGAGATATTTGCGGACAGCTAGATTGGTCGGAGTCCCGGTCGAGCCGAAAATCAGGAAGACACGATCCTGCTCGACCAGTTTGCGGGTCTGCTCCACGGTGCGTGCCGGATTGTAGCCGTCATCATAAACAATGAAGTCGATTTTGCGGCCGTTCACGCCTCCCCGGTCATTGATCATTTTGAAGAAGGTAATCTGCGCCTTGGCGACATTGCCAGAAACCGAGTAGGGACCAGAAAGTGGCGCGGTCTGACCGATCTTGATCGAATTGTCGGTAACGCCGGTATCATAGTGCTTCTGCGCTGCGGCGGGCTGCAATGTCATTGCCGCCAATGCCGCGGCGGTAACCAAAACCGGAAGTCGCATCGTGTCCTCCACGTATGAGCCCAAGTCGGATCAGCCCAGGCGAGAGATGCCGAGTTCCGTGGGTTCGGTTCCGTTCTGATCCGCGTCGACGCCGATGCGGATGAGTTGATGTCAAACGGACCAGGCGTCGGGTCCCGGCTTTCATGCCATTGTCCAAGCTGTTCCTGCCGATTGCCACCGGTCAGAGCCGCCTGCATTAGGCTGCTTGTTCTCGCAAAAGGAGAGCGTCCGCCGCCGAGACGCCATCAGGACAGCGGCGGCGGGCGTGTAATCGCCTTGGGCGGGCGATCATCTCGACCGTGCCACCTTCCTATGCAAATTTGTGTGCGAGATTGTGCCACCATCGGGTCATCGCCGCCAGTGTTGCGGCCGTTTTTTCGCGATGGGGTGCGTGACCGCAATCCGGCAATACTATTTTCTCGGTCGGACCCGAGACACCACTCGTCACGGCGTCGAGCTGGGCGAGGGTCCCATATTCGTCGTCGGCGCCCTGTATCGCCAGCACCGGGTAACGTACGCCTGGCAGATATTCCGTGATATTCCACTCCCGAAATTCGGGATGGAGCCAGATTTTGTTCCAGCCCCAGAATGCGCCTGCGCAGTCGACGTGGTAGCGCTCGAGCCGGCTTGACAGGTCGCCGGTCTCGAAAGCGTGTTTGGCCGCGGTAATCGCGGCGATGGAAACGTCTTCGACAAAGACATGCGGCGCTTCAACGATCAGGCCGCGCACGGGCCATTTGCCGGCGCCGGCATGGATCAGCGCTATCGACGCACCGTCGCTGTGCCCGACCAGCACGACGTCGTCCAGGCCGAGCTTATAGCGCAATTCAGGGAGCACCGTCAGGGCTTCGACATGCATGTAATCGACCGCGCGGTCGTTGCGAAGGGGATCGGATTTGCCATAGCCGTGGCGGGAATAGACTAAAGCCGGCGCACCGGTCGCGGCCGCAAGCTTCTGAGGAAAATCGCGCCATAGCGCGACCGACCCCAGGCCCTCGTGTAGAAAGATCAGGGTTGGGGCATTGGCGCGGCCGACGATCGTTTCGATCTCGAGCCGGTGGCTGCCGGCGCTAATGAATTCGGTCACGAGCGCAGCTTGAAGCGCTGGATCTTTCCCGTTGCCGTCTTCGGCATCGTGTCGATGAATTCGATCCAACGCGGATATTTGTAGGGCGCGAGCCGCGATTTGACGTGGTCTTGCAGCGCCGCCGCCAGAACGGGCGAGGGCGCGTGGCCCGGCTTTGCAACGACGAACGCCTTCGGCTTGATGAGCTTCGCCTCGTCCTCGGCGCCGACCACAGCGCATTCGAGCACTGCATCGTGCGACGCGAGGGCGCTCTCTACCTCGAACGGTGAGACGTAAATGCCGCCGACTTTCAACATGTCGTCGGTACGACCGCAATAGACGTAATAGCCGTCCTCGTCCTCGCGATATTTGTCGCCGCTCCGTGTCCAGGGCCCCATGAAAGTATGACGGCTGCCTTCGCGGTTGTTCCAATAATGGGACGCCGAAGTCGGGCCTTTGACCTGCAATTCGCCGATCTCGCCTTTGGCCACGAGATTGCCGTCATCGTCGACGAGGCGCATGCGGTAACCCGGCACCGGCTTGCCCGTGGTGCCGTAGCGGACATCACCGAAGCGGTTGGACAGGAAGATGTGCAGCATTTCGGTCGAGCCAATGCCGTCCAAAATGTCGACGCCGAACCGCTCGAGCCAATTGAGCCCGATCTGTTCCGGGAGTGCCTCGCCGGCGGAGACGCACCGGCGCAACGCCACATCGGTGCGTTGCGGCAAGTCGGCGCTCGCCAGCAGCGCGGCGTAGAGCGTCGGGACACCGCAAAAGACCGTCGGCTTGTGCTGGCGCAAGATGGTGGCGACAAGTGCGGGGGTCGGACGTTCCGCGCTCAGGATCGTGGTCGCGCCGACCGCCATCGGAAAGGTCAGCGAATTGCCGAGCCCATAGGCGAAAAACAGCTTCGCCGCGGAATACACTTTGTCGCTTTCCTCGATGCCAAGGACTGGCTTGGCGTAGAGTTCGGCGGTAAGGATTGGGTGGGCGTGCAAATGGACGACGCCCTTCGGCGTCCCGGTCGAGCCTGAAGAATAAAGCCAGAAACAAACATCGTCGGGCGTGGTGTCGGCGGCCCTGGCTTGCGCGGTTGCGGTATCGATCAGCTTGCGAAGTGGCGAAGCGTCGTCACCGGTGGACACGATGACATGCTCCAAATGAGGCTGACCGTAACGGATCTCCGCGAACTTGGGGGCAAGCGCGTCGGAGACGATGAGGGCGCGGGCACGGCTATCGCGCAGGATGTAATCGTAGTCTTCCGGCGTCATCATGGTGTTGACCGGAATCGGCACAATGCCGGCTTTGATGGCGCCGAGGAACGTCACCGGAAGATCGATCGTGTCGAGCAGGCACAAAACAATGCGCTGTTCCTGCTGCAGGCCAAGCCCCAGCAGGGCCGTGGCGGCGCGACCGACGCGCGCAGCCAATTCACCATAGGTGATTGCCGAGCGATCGTCCTGGAATGCGATCTTGTTGACGCGCGCGCCAGTCAGGTTGCGCGCGATCAGATCAACCGCGGCGTTGTACCGGCTCGGCAGTTCGACATGGGGCGCTTCGTCGCTGGCCATTTCTTGCCCTCCCTAGGAACGCGTCTTGTTCTTAAAGCCCCTGCCCGCGGGCAGGGAGGTAAAAAGAGAAGGGAAAAGTCTCTTGGCATTATAGTGCATACTGTGATAGATAGAAGCATTATATTGCCTTCAGAGGAACTCGATTGAGCGTGACGCTGCGCGATCACGAGAGCGAAATCGGCGACGCTCAATATCTGCGGCGCGTCGGCGAACGCGTGCGCGAGGCGCGCGCGCGACGCGGCATGACCCGCAAGCTCCTGGCGCGCGATTCCGGCGTCTCCGAGCGCTACATCGCCCAGCTCGAAACCGGCCAGGGCAACATCTCGATTCTGCTCCTACGTCAGATCGCGCAGGCAATGAATCTGTCCGCTGACGAGTTGGTGCGCGAGGCGCCGGACCAGCCCCTCGAATTGACCCTGCTGGTCGAGACGTTGCGGCGGCTGAAGCCGGCCGAACTCGCCGAGGCGCGGCAGAATCTGCAACACGATGTTTGCCGACGCCACGATGCGCAAGCGCGCCGGGCGCATCGCGCTGATCGGGTTGCGCGGCGCCGGCAAGTCCACGCTCGGCACGCTCCTGGCGCGCGATTTGCGCGTACCGTTCATCGAGCTCGACCGCGAGATCGAGCGCATTGCCGGGGCGAGCCTCGCCGAGATTTTCGATCTCTATGGCCAGGCCGCCTATCGCCGCTACGAGCGGCGCGCGTTGGAGGCGGTGCTCGAGAGCCACGACCGTGCGGTGATCGCCGCTGGCGGCAGCATCGTATCCGAGGCCGGCACCTATGATCTGCTGCTGACTGCCTGCTACACGATCTGGTTGATGGCGGCGCCGGAGGAACATATGAGCCGAGTCGTGGCGCAGAGCGATTTGCGGCCAATCGCCGGCAACGATGAGGCGATGGCTGATTTGCGCCGTATTCTAGCCGGGCGCGAGGCGCTTTATGCCAAGGCCGATGGGCGCGTCGACACCACGGGCGCCACCATTGCGGCAAGCCTGAAGCGCCTAAAGGCGGCGGTGCAGGTGGCGCGATGATCAGCTTCGACACCGAGCCGTCGCGCTACAAACATTGGCGTATTGCCTATAACGGCGCGGTCGCGACCTTGTCGCTCGATGTCGCCGAAGATGGTGGCATCGTCCCGGGCTACCAGCTCAAGCTCAATTCTTACGATCTTGGCGTCGATATTGAACTCAGTGACGCATTGAACCGCATCCGGTTCGAGCATCCGGAGGTGGGCGCGGTGGTCATCACCAGCGCGCGTGAGCGCATCTTCAGCGCCGGCGCCAACATCTACATGCTCGCCTCGTCGCCTCATGCGTTCAAAGTCAATTTCTGCAAATTCACCAACGAGACGCGCAATGGCATCGAGGATTCGAGCGCGCATTCCGGCCTCAAATTCATTGCCGCGATCAACGGCGCCTGCGCCGGTGGCGGCTATGAGCTGGCACTGGCCTGCGACGAGATCGCGATGGTTGACGACCGCTCGACCACGGTAAGCCTGCCGGAAGTGCCGCTATTGGGGGTGCTGCCGGGCACCGGCGGGTTGACGCGGCTCATCGACAAGCGCCGGGTGCGGCGCGACCTCGCCGACCTGTTCTGCACCACGGCCGAAGGCGTACGCGCCGATCGTGCCCGGGACTGGAGACTGGTGGACACTATTGCGCCGCCGAACCGCTTCGAAGCGCTCGTCAAGGAACACGCGCAGGCGCTGGCGAAACCGCGGGGCAGTGGCGGCATCGTGCTGACGCGGCTGCGCCGGATGATTAACGCGGGCAGCTACCGATATGACCACGTCGAGGTGACGATCGACCGCGCGGCCCGCACCGCGACCATCACCGTGACGGCGCCGAACGATGCCGGATCGCCTGCGCAGGGCGACGCCTGGTGGCCTCTGGCGATGGTGCGTGAGCTTGACGACGCAATCTTGATGCTGCGCCACAACGAGTTGGATATTGGCACCATCCTCCTGAGAACGCGCGGCGACGCACAGACGGTCCTCGATACCGACGCCTACCTGGCGGCGCATCAGGACTATTGGCTCGTGTGCGAGACCATCGGCCTGCTGCGACGGACCTTGAGCCGTCTTGATGTCTCGGCGCGCAGCTTGTTTGCGATCATCGATCCAGGCTCGTGCTTTGTAGGCACGCTCCTGGAATTGGCGCTGGCGGCCGATCGCACTTACATGCTGCAAGCCTCCGCCGGCGACGCCTCGCGTGACCTCGCTGCCCCCCAGCCGGCTGGGGATCGCCAGGCGGACCACCATCGCCTCGTCCTTTCGGAAATGAATTTCGGTTTGTACCCGATGGCGAACGGTCTGACCCGCCTCGCCAACCGCTTTGCCGGCGAGGCGGCGCCGGTCGAGAACCTCAAGGCGCATATCGGCATGCCGCTCGCTTCCGCGGCGGCGCTGGAACTGGGTCTTGTCACCGTAACGCCGGACGACCTCGATTGGGACGACGAGATCCGCCTCGCCGTTGAGGAGCGCACCAAGCTTTCGCCCGACGCGCTGAGCGGTCTCGAGGCGAGCCTACGCTTCGCCGGACCGGAGACGATGGCGACCCGCATCTTTGCGCGGCTTTCGGCGTGGCAAAACTGGATCTTCAACCGGCCGAACGCGACGGGTGCGCAGGGCGCGCTCAAACTGTTCGGCACCGGGAGCAAGCCGAAATTTGATTGGGAGAGGGTGTAGCGTCTTAGGAGGGGAAATAGTGGCCATCGACTACCTCGAACGAATTCCCAACAACGTCGATCTCGCGAGCAACCGGACCTTGCAGCGCGCGCTCGAACATTGGCAGCCCCTTTTCCTCGACTGGTGGCGGGAGATGGGACCGACCGATTTCCTTGCGTGCGAGCCCTATCTACGCACCGCGATCTCGGTCGATCGTGCCGGGTGGGCGACCTTCGGCCACGTCAAAATGCCTGCATACCGCTGGGGCATTTTCCTCGCGGAACGTGAGCCGGACCGCCACATCGGCTTTGGCGACGAATACGGCAAGCCGGTATGGCAACAGGTCCCGGGCGAACTGCGCTCGGCCTTACGCCGCCTGATCGTCACACAAGGCGATACCGAGCCGGCGTCGGTCGAACAACAGCGCCTCCTCGGTCACACCGCGCCGTCCCTCTACGATCTGCGCAACCTTTTCCAGGTCAATGTTGAGGAAGGCCGACACCTTTGGGCAATGGTTTACCTGCTTCACGCCTATTTCGGCCGCGACGGCCGCGAAGAAGCCGAAGCCTTGCTCGAACGCCATTCCGGTGATGCCGATCGGCCGCGCATCCTATCCACCTTCAACGAGCCGATTGAGGACTGGCTCAGTTTTTTCATGTTCACCTTCTTCACCGACCGCGACGGCAAATTCCAACTCAAAAGCTTTGCCGAAAGCGGCTTCGATCCGTTGGCGCGCACCACGCGTTTTATGCTGACCGAGGAAGGCCATCACATGTTCGTCGGTGACAGCGGCATCGCACGCATCATCCGTCGCACTGTCGAGGCGATGCAGCAGGTTGGCGAGGAACCGGACAGAGTGCGTGCCGCCGGTGCGATCGATCTGCCGACAATTCAGCGCTACCTGAATTTCTGGTTTTCTTCATCGCTCGATCTATTCGGCGCCGAAAGCTCTTCAAACGTCGCGAGCTACTTTGCCTCCGGGGTTAAGGGTCGGCCGGATGAGGCTAAATTCGACGATCACCTATGCCGCGACGGCGCAATGACCATCACGAAGCCGGACGGCAAGGGCGCTATCACCGGCGAGGAAATTCCGCTACGCAACGCGATGAACGAGATCGTCCGCAATGCCTATATCCGCGAATGTGACATCGGCGTGCGGCGATGGAACGGTTTTATCACTGCCGCCGGGTTGACGGCACGACTGGTACTGCCGAGCGCGCGCTTTCGGCGTAGGCAGGGAGTGTGGGCGAACCAGCCGGTTGATCCTGCCGGCAATATTCTGCTGGAAGCGGTTTGGGCAGAAGGCATGCCGCAATGGCTGCCAAGCGAGGCCGATCGCGTCTTCATCGGGAGCTTGATGCGGGGTGTCACCCTGCCGGGAAAGATTGCCAGTTGGATCGCGCCGCCCGACCGCGGCATCAATGAACTGCCGCTCGAATATGATTATGTCCGGCTGAACTGAGCTACCGCTCACACGCCCAGCCCGCGTGATCCCGCATTGTCATCACGGCGCTTGCCCCTTATAAGACGCGCGCGGATATTTGTCTCAGTTGCCAAGATAGTCGTGAGGGCGATCGGAGGGTAGGCGTCGGAGGGTCATGGATTTCGCCGCGGCACGGATCAATATGGTCGAGAGCCAGTTGCGCACGAACAAGGTTACGGACGAGGCCGTGCTCGACGCTTTTCTCATGGTTCCGCGCGAGCGATTCGTGCCGGTGGGGTTTCAGGCGTCTGCCTATACCGACGACAATCTGCCGCTCGGCAACGGGCGAGCATTACTCGCCCCGATGATCCTTGGGCGGCTTCTGACCACCGCGCGAATCCGCGACACCGACAAAGTCCTTGATATCGGCTGCGCCACCGGTTACGGCACTGCAATTCTGGCACGGATAGCGGCAAGTGTGGTCGGCGTTGAGGAAGATGAGGAACTTGCCCGACAGGCGCGCGCGCGACTTGCCGAACTGGGCGTACTTCATGCCACGATCATCGACGCCCCCCTGGCGCAGGGCTATGGTGCCGGCGCGCCCTACGATGTCATCGTCATTGAGGGCGCGGTCACAGCGGTTCCTGATGACACCGCGGCACAACTCGCCGACGGCGGCCGACTCGTCACGGTGGTCAGAGCCGGTCCCGGCCTCGGACAGGCGACATTGATGTGCCGCGTCAAAGTCCGTGCTGTCGCGCCGCCCCCTGTTCGATGCCGCCGCGCCGTCGTTGCCGGGGTTTGTACCAGCGCCAAGTTTTGTCTTCTGAGGAGCGTGTTCCGCTGATGGTTGCCGCCTCATTGCACCGATCCAAACTCTTGGCATTCGTTGTGGTATTGATGGCCTTCATCGGCACCGCCCGCGCCGAGACGTTGCAGGACGCGCTGACCGAGGCCTACGAGACGAATCCGCAGCTTCTGTCAGAACGCGCCCATTTGCGGGCGGTCGATGAAGGCGTGCCGCAAGCCTTGTCGAACTGGCGGCCGACGATGCAATTCACGGGCGCGGCCGGCGCGGAGCGCACCACCCATTCGCCCACGTGCCCGCACTGACGTATCTCCTTACGCCGGCGCCCGGGTGCACGTCGGGGTGCCATGCGAGCACGGGTATTCCCGGTGACGGTTCCGTCGGCCTTTCCCGCCCTGACCAACGTCACCCCGAACACGATCGATATAAACATTACCCAGCCGCTCTATCGCGGCGGCCGGACCGTGGCGCAGACGGCGGCCGCGGAAAAGACCATCGAATCCGAACGCGCCAAGCTGGAAGTGACGGAAGAAACCGTATTTTTCAGTGTGATACAGGCCTATCTTGATGTAGTGCGCGATCAGGCGACGCTGGAACTCAGCATCAATAACGAACAGGTTCTCCGCAAGCAGTTGGAATCGACCCAGGAGCAATTCCGGGTCGGCACGTTGACGCGAACCGATGTCGCGCAGGCGCAGGCGCAGTACGCCAGCGCCATCGCCAGCCGCAACCAGGCCGAGGGCAATCTGCAAGTCAGCCGCGCCAATTACGAGCGCGCGGTCGGCCATCTGCCGCCGAAGCTGGCGACCACGAAGCTGCGGCCGGTCCTGCCGGCGACGCGCGACGAGGCGCTGGCGCTGGCCGCCGCCAAGAACCCGAACGTGATCGCCTCGCTGTTCGCCGAGGACGCGGCGCGCGACCAGATCAAGGTGATTCGCGGCCAGTTGCTGCCGACCCTGTCCGTGGTCGGCGACTATCAACGGCTGAACGATGTTGCGTTTCAGAATTCCGACACGGTCAATGCCTCGATCGAGGCGCGCATGACCATGCCGCTTTATGAGGGCGGGGCGGTCTATTCGCAGACGCGGCAGGCAATTCAGAATGTCGGCCAGATGCAAGGCCTGACCGACGATGCTCGCCGCGCGGCGGTGCAAAGCGCGACGCAGGCGTGGGAAACCATCGCGTCCGACCGCGCGCAGATACAAGTCGCTCGTGGAAGCCGTCAGGGCGGCGACAGTCGCTTTTGAAGGTATCCAAGCGGAGCAGCGCGTCGGCACCCGCACGATCCTCGATGTCCTGATCACCGAGCAGCAATTGTTTAACCAGCAGGTTACGTTGGTCACGACCGAGCATGATCTGGCGGTCGCCGAATTCAATCTGGCGGAACAAGTCGGCCGGTTGACCGCAGCCGGACCTGCGGCTCAAGGTCAAACTCTACGACGTGAATGAGCATTATCACGCCGTGCGCGGCAAATGGTTTGGCTTCGGCTCGGGCTCGGCCACGGAGATTCGGGTTCGGATCGTTGATGCAACTCGGATAGCGGCGCGACCAGCGCGACTGGAAATCACATGATGTTTCCATTACTCTTTCGCCAACCACGCCGAGGCTCTCGAATGGCGGAAGTGCGCAATCCTACTGAACCGTCTATGGAGGAAATTCTTGCCTCCATCCGCCGCATTATTGTCGAGGACGACGATCCGCTTCCGAAGGCTTCGGCCGGCCCCGGAGAGGTGACGAATGATGCCGCCGCGCCAGCGTGGACACGTCCTCCTGATCAAGCACCGCCGCTCCGAGTCTCGGGAATAGATCCTTCAGTGGCGGCCGCGCCGCCCACGATCGTGCAGGAGCCTCCGGCGGCTTGGACGCCGGCCCAAGACACGGTGTTTAATCGGAGCAGGCAGAGCGACGGCGCGGAGGTGACGCGCCGCGAGCCCGAAGCAATTTCGTCAGCGGGGTTGTCACCGGCCAGTCCCGGCCGGTTCGACCGGCCGGCCGCCGCGAACGAAGCGGGTGATGCTGAGCCGCGTACAGCCAGGCTGGCGGCGTCAGTGGCGATGCTCACCAAGATCGCGACCACCGGCCAGGCAGCACGCCCGCCGGAATTGCCCCTTGGCGATGTCGGCCGCACCCTCGAGGATATGGTGCGCGAATTGTTGCGGCCGCACATGAAGGAATGGCTCGATGCCCACCTGCCGCAACTGGTCGAGCGCTTGGCCCGCGATGAAATCGCCCGGCTCGTGCGAGAGGCGCAGCAGCATTAGCGCTATCCGCTCCCGGTGTGGGAGAGAACCGGTGCCTTACCCCCCATCCTATGCTTGATAAGACTTATCGCGCTGCTGATTGTGAGCCCGCCCTCTATGAGGAATGGGAGCGCAGCGGCGCTTTCGCTGCTCATCCTGATAGCAAGGCCCCACCTTTCACGATCCCCATGCCGCCGCCCAATGTCACGGGCAGCCTGCACATGGGCCACGCGCTGAGCTACACGCTCCAGGATATAATGATCCGTTATCGCCGCATGCAAGGCCGCGACGTGCTATGGCAGGCCGGAACGGATCACGCCGGCATCGCGACGCAAATGGTGGTCGAGCGCGAACTAGCCCTCGAGCAGTCGAGCCGGGAAAAGCTGGGCCGTGACAAATTCATCGAGCGCGTCTGGCAATGGAAGGAGCAGTCGGGCAACACCATCGCGCGCCAGCTGCGCGCGCTCGGGGCCTCGGCCGATTGGAGCCGCGAGCGCTTCACCATGGACGAAGGCCTGTCGCGTGCCGTGCGGAAGGTCTTCGTACAACTTTATCGCGACGGACTGATCTATCGCGACAAGCGGTTGGTCAACTGGGATCCGGTGCTGCACACCGGCATTTCCGACCTCGAGGTCGAGAATGTCGAGACCAAGGGTTCGCTGTGGCATATCCGCTATCCGATCGAGGGCCACGACGCCTACATTGTCGTGGCGACGACGCGTCCCGAAACCATGCTCGGCGATACCGGCCTGGCCGTCCATCCTACGGACGAGCGTTACGCGCATCTTGTCGGCAAACATGTGGTGTTACCGTTGGTCGGACGACGGATTCCGATTGTCGCGGATGAATATGCCGATCCAACAACAGGCAGTGGCGCGGTGAAGATAACTCCGGCGCATGATTTCAACGATTTCGAAGTCGGCCGCCGGCACGCCCTTCCGCTCATCAATATCTTCGACCATGACGCCCGACTGAACGACGCAGTGCCGGAGCGTTATCGCGGCCTGGATCGCTTCGTCGCGCGGAAAAAAATCGTCACCGATCTCGAAGCCCTGGGGCTGATGGAAAAAATCGAGCCGCACACCCTGACGGTGCCGCATGGCCAGCGCTCCGAGGCGGTCATCGAGCCTTGGTTGAGCGAGCAATGGTTTTGTGATGCGGAGGTATTGGCGCAACCCGCGATCGCGGCGGTGGACCAGGGCCACACCCTATTTGTACCGCGTAGTTGGGAAAACACCTACTTCGAATGGATGCGCAACATACAGCCGTGGTGCATATCCCGGCAGCTCTGGTGGGGTCACCAGATTCCGGCATGGTATGCGCCGGACGGTGCGATCTTTGTCGCCGAAACGGCGGAAGAAGCCCGAGCGCAGGCGGGTCCCGGCGTGCCGCTGCGGCGCGATGAAGATGTACTCGATACCTGGTTTTCCTCGGCGCTGTGGCCGTTCTCCACCCTGGGCTGGCCGGCGGAAACGCCGGAGCTCAAACGCTATTACCCAAGCGACGTCTTGGTCACCGGCTTCGACATCATCTTTTTCTGGGTCGCGCGAATGATGATGATGGGGCTCCACTTTATGGGCCGTGCGCCATTCCGTACGGTGTATATCCACGCGCTGGTGCGCGACGAGCGCGGCCAGAAAATGTCCAAGTCGAAAGGCAACATCATCGATCCGCTGGTGTTGACCAAAAAATACGGCACCGACGCGCTGCGCTTCACCTTGACCGCGCTGGCGGCCCAGGGCCGCGACATCAAGCTTAGCGAAAGCCGCGTCGAGGGCTATCGCAATTTTGTCACCAAGCTGTGGAATGCCGCGCGCTACGCCGAGATGAATGAGTGCAAACTCGTCGCTGATTTCGATCCGGCGCAGCCCAAAATGACCGTGAACCGCTGGATCGTCGGGGCCCTAACCGAAACGGCGGCGAAGGTCGCGACCGCGTTCGATGAGTTCAAGTTTAACGAAGCCGCCAATGAACTCTATCACTTCGCCTGGGGCACCTTCTGCGACTGGTATGTCGAGTTCACGAAGCCGATCCTGACCGGCAGCGACGAGGTGGCAAAAGCGGAGACCCGGGCCACGGCCGCCTGGGTGCTGGCGCAAACTGCGCTGCTGCTTCATCCCATCATGCCCTTCGTCACGGAAATGCTTTGGAAAGAATGGACGGGGTGGAGGAGCGGCCTTTTGATGGTTCAACCATGGCCGCGATATTCCTTTGCGGTCGACCATAGCGCTGTTGCCGAGCTGCGTTGGGTGGTGATGCTGATTACGACGATCAGAGAAGTCCGCGCCGAGATGAACATACCTGGCGCGGCCGAGCTGCCGGCGTCCATAAACCCGCTTTCCGAGCAAGCAATTTGGGTCGAGAATCACCGTGAACAAATTAGAAGATTGGCGCGGCTAAAGACCCTCGATTCCGCCGGACTCGATCCGCAGAACATGATTCAAATCGTTGTCGAAAAGGGCGAAATATTTCTCGATACCGCTGGAATCATTGATCTCGGGCAAGAGCGAACGCGCCACGCCAAGGCCAAAGCTGCGATCGAAAGTGAGATTGCCAGGATTTCCGCCAAGCTCGGCAACGCGCAATTCATGGCGAAGGCGAAGCCCGAAGCGATCGAAGAGCAGCGCGCGCGTTTGGTTGAAAAGCAGCAGCAACTTGCGGGGGAAAACATGGCTTTGGACCGCTTGGGCGGTGATTCCGGTCAAGCCATTTGAACCAATTACATCAAAAGGTTGAGCGGAACTTTCGATCCACTTTTTCATAAGAAAAACGGCCGGGGCAACACCTGGGGCAACATGAAACGCATTTCAGCAATGCGGGAAAAAGGGCGAAACGCCATGCTCAATGACAATGATAAATGGCCGATCACCTGCAAAGACTGCGGACACGTAACGCCGCTAGAAATTGGGCATCTTCGGCAGGCAGATGATTTCGCGTGCTCCCGCTGCGGGCACAGATTCGCATTTGAGCGCCAGGGATTTTCGAATCTGATCGACAATCACAAGGCGACGGTACGCATGTCGACCGGAAATTCTTCTTTTTTAACCGAGAAACGGAACTGAGCAGCGCCTTCTGCGCCTCTCCCAAGTTCCGCCGCTGGCTTCGTTCCCTCGAGCCGCACACGAGGAGCTGATCGCGCGCATGGCGCTGCGGGACGACGTGCGTGAGCCTGGCGCCAGTCGAGCATGGGAGGCGCGAATCGCCGAGCTACAGGCGGACCTCATCAAGACCGCGGATGATTGGGCAGAGCTACTGCCGGCGGTGGAGCGGGCGAAGCGGGAAATTGCGGGCGAGGGCTAGACGCCAACCCTCAATCTGCACAACCTCGGTGCGGGTCAATCGCCAGGGCCGACCGGGTTTATTGTGACGGGATCCGCAAGCACAATTGATTGCTGAATACAAATGATATCACCAGCGTAAGGAAAGCACATCGTGCCCCTATTTAGAATGGCTGCTGGAATTACCGTAGCCGCAGTCCCATCTGTGCCAGCCCCTCTACTTTGATATTTGTTGCTGCTTCCATAGAGAGACGCCTCCGCATTAAAGCTTGGTATTCGCATGTCGTATCTCCCACCACCGACACGGGTTGATCATGCGGGCATCGTAGCACAAGGCAATGTGGTGCGCTTGCGGTTGTGGGTGCTGTGATTGGGGGATCGACTTGTTCCCGTCTTGTTCCGGTGCTTTAAATGGTAAATGCCGCGCAAGAGACCGCCCCAGGTCGGCACGATCGGCAGCACGATCGCTGACGGCCTGCATATGACGATCGTCTGTGACGCGATGGGCTGCCACAACCGCAAGACAGTCGACCTCGAGGCGCTGGCCCGCGAACTCGGGCCGAACTATGCCATCTCCGACTTCGTGGCACGTGGCCGGTGCAGCAAGTGCCGCGCCAAATGGCCGAAGCTATCGGTCAGGGTCAGAGCCATTCATACGGGCGGTATGCGGAAGGCATGACGGTCTTGTTTAGGGCTTCGTTGGCTCGGTTGTTGGCGATTCAACGCGAGCCGCGCTGCCCATCCGTATGCCCATCCCAAAAAAAGTAGGGGCTAATGTAGCTGCCAATGTCGCTATCGCTATCATAATCGCTGCCAATCCGAGCCCTACCACCCAGATGGTCGCACGCGTCGATCGATTGTCCCCACGGACGTCGTCGAGTTTCGAAATAACCAAATCCATTTTGCCCTCCAGACGCGCGATCTTTGTTTCGCTGCGCGCTTCTGAAGCGCAATCTTGGCGTCTATCTCGGGGCCTGTGGGATTAGTCGTCATTGGAGCCGTTTGGAAGAATTCGGTCTGATCGTCGGGGGGAGTCTTCAATTCAAAAGCGTGAACTACCTCCTCACCAATTGCCCAGTTGACCATTTTGGACCGGTCGAGAGCAAATTGCTCCCGGCTTGGGATCGTAACGTAGATATTATTGGTCGCAGCTTGGCTTGCGATCGCACGGATTGTCTCTTCGCCCGCAGCTAGGTTTGCAACGCGTCACGGATTGTCCCACCAAAAGGAGTAAACCGATAGGGAACCTCTGACGCCAGGCCATTTTTTTTCGGAGACGGCCGGACCGTACTTATATTCTCGATATTGGTATTGGCCATTGCGAGACCAATGCCTGATTAGGATTTGAGAGTGTCAAGCACCGAGTGCAGTGCCTCATCAAATTGCTCCTGCGTAACCAACTAATTCGCAAGCAATCGTTGGGCAACTTGGTTGAAAAAAGTCGCGGTTTGAATGAACGACCTGTAGGACATCACAAGTTGTCCAACGGTGTGAACTTCGCCAGTGGCCGAGTTCAGCACCGGATCTCGCCGAAAGATATACGTCTTAATAATGCCATTGTCGGGCCAGGCATTTGAGAAGCGGTCGGCATAAACCGTGATGATGTTTGATACTGATGGATCGGCACTTTGCGGTTCAGGGGGAGACGATGTTCCAGATTGAGCGGAAGACGACGCTTCAGATGAAGCCGACGATGCCGTTCTAGATATCGGCGCGTCTGACATGCTCAGAAGCACCTCCCAATTTGGGGAAGGAGTTAAGCACATGAACAACCGAGAGTCATCACGAGCCCGGCCCGGTTAACGCTCGAGGTTAAGGCGGCCCAAAGAAAAGCCCCGACCAGGCGGGCCGGGGCTCAGTCGATCGGATTGTTGGCTATTGGGCTGCGGCCGCGGGCATTAGTTCGACGATAGGCGTCTGCGCCGAACGGGGTCAGCCTCGAGCCAGGCGCTCAATATCTCAGCGAAGCCCTTGCGCTCCTTCATCTCCGTCAGGGCGCGAGCACGAAACGCATGCACTTGCGCATCTGACATTTCATTGAGCCTGTCGAAGAACTTTTGGACCTTCGGATCGATACGTCCTTTCGCGATCGGACGGCGGAGGGGAACAACGTTGCTCATTGCGCGGCTTCCTGCGCCTCGGGATCGACCGGCATGCCGAGGACTTCAGTATCCGGGTACATGATCTCGTTGAGGGCGTCCCGCGCCGCGTCTGCGGTATTGATCAGCGAGCAGCCAAGGAATGAGAAAACCTCGCCGTAATCGCCGGGCGCCTTCGGTCAACATGACCAGGGTACGGCCTATACACTTAATATCGAAAAGCGCCAATTCAAGCTCGCGCTGGGCGACCCGGAACTCGGGCGAATCGTCGTTGAGCATGATTGCTCCCACGGTATGGCTTGCTAGAGCCGTTTTCAGCGATCGGCGCTGAGCCGGGGCTTAGCAAGACGCCGTAGGACGTCCGGACTTATTCCCCTCGCGGGTATTGTATTCGTCCCGGCCCGACCAAATGGGCATAGAAAAACCGCCAAATCTGACGGGGGCGGTTGTCCGCCTACGGTTTCACGGTGCTGCTAGGCACCGTCGGGAATGATGCGCCGCAGCGGCCGGCGGGTCGAGGCAGCAGGAAAGCCGGCTCTACTGCCAACGGCGGCCCCGCCCTATCACCTTCACGCCAATCGCAAACAATCGGCCCTTTCGCTCTTCGATCTCGTATTCGACAACGTCGTAGCGTCCGAGTTCCTGACGCTCACTACGCCGCTAATGTGAACGAAAACGTCCGCATCGCCGCGGTTAATTTTCGGCGTGATGAATCCGAAGCCTTTCTCAGCGTTGAAAAATGCAACCGTGCCGATCATCTATGCCGCCCTCCGTGCAATGCGGTATTTCTCGACCGCACGCGCTAACACCGCGGCGATCTGCATTTCGGCCGGCAAGGATTCGATGTCGTGCAGCAAGCCGCCCTGTGATGGCGGCTCTATGCCACTCTCGCGATCGATCTCGATTAACTCGCGCAACAGTCGAACCCGCTCGCTGAAAGGCAGCGCTGAGATCGTATCGTCGGGCAACGACCGAATGAAATTTTCTAGCATGGTCGTCATGTCGAGATCAGAACGGGAAACGCATTCCCGACCTTGCTCGTCGATGAGGGCGACGCCGAATCGTTGGCCACGCATTGGAGCGTCGTTACCCATGCTTCCGATTGAGGCTGGCGGAAATTGCCGACGCGAATTCCCGTGACGATGAAAGTTTCCTGAAACACCGAATTGTTCCGCAGGATGGAATTGTAACTTCCGGCCTGTGTAGTCGTTAGTGTCGGCGGCAGCTGAATCATATTACCAAAATTTATGTCAGCGCGCATTACGGTCGTGACCTGGATCTGATCAGGTGCGAACCACGTGGGTTGGCCTATCAAATCCTGGAAGGCAATCTGCTTGACGCCACCTTGCTGTGTCGTCCCGTCGGTAACGGTGATCGTGTTTCCATTGATCGCAGTGCGAACGCCCAAATAGCTGCCGCCCATGATGGCCTGAGATCGGACGCGAACACTCTGGGCAAATTGTGTGAGGCTCTGATAATTGCCGACCTCGTCGAATGCCTGAATCAGACCGGACCAGATATTGACGTTCGCCTTCAGATTAGGAAAGCTAGTCGCCAGCGCGTTCGCGACCGCAGTTCCAAGAGGCACGCCAGCCTTCCAATTGAACGGTATATTGGCCGATGCTTCCGGCGAACCGGTGCCACCCGGCGCCGAAGCTGATGCGTAGCCCGCCACGATGACCATGTCTAAGGTCTGGTTTGTATTTATCCAATTTCCCCAGCATTGCTGAACCATACCTTGCACGAGCAGCCCAGCTTGGGCTGGATTCGCGAGCGGTAGTCCCTTCTGCATTCCGCCGTAAACTTGGATGTTCATGTTGTTAAGGTTGCTAGCCTGGGCGATCTCTTATAGCGGTATGCCCCATACTCTCACGAAGCTCTGACCAGCCGGGCTATCGTAACCATAATTCAAAATATCCATTCAATATTGAGGGCTCCCATCAGCGAGGTGTTTTGTTGGCCGAATTGGGTTCCCAAGCTGGAATATGATTTGATCAACGCCCCCGTTTTTGGCGACGTGATTTGGATGCTGTAAAATCTCACTGTGTAAGTCCTATTGTGTCATATGGCTCGAGCTGATGTTCGTCGAGCCGCCAGTGTCTTGGTTGACGTTCACCGTGACGGTCGTATTGCTAAACACGGTGTCGGCCATGCTCCCGCGCGAGGCAGCGACAGCGCCGGTCGGATCAGCCGGACGCTCGTATTCACGAGAGACGACGCTCCCTGCCTCAGATGCTAACTTGGCGCGCGTCAGATCGCGGCCGGCTTGCGAATGCTCGAGTTCCCACTCCACGAACTTCAATTGCTCCTGGAGCGTCGAATGTTGGATGTCGTGGCCGAAGATCTTCTTGAACAGTGCCTGCCGATCGGAATGCCATTGAGCGATACCGAAGGCTTTCCCATTATCGCCCGGCGCCGTCGGATCGAGATTACTTTCCGCAATCAAATTTGCGGCAATTCCCGCGGCTTGTGCGCCGGACCAGCCCTTATGCATGAAAAACGCCATCGCCTCGTCCGTTCCAGGATTAAGAACGGCCATGCCTGCCTTGGTTTGACCCCAAACCGATTTTAGGGTTGGCAGCAACGTGGCCTGCGCTGCTGCACGCGTTCCAAGATAGTCTCGAACCACTTGATCTACCTCGGGGACCACGTCGCTTGTCTGCTCGAGCGGTGTTTTCGCCGCCTCTTTCTTATCTGGAATCAGGCCCAGCAGCTTCAAGACGGCGACGATCTTAGCGCCCATCTGCTCGACGCCGCCGACGAAGTCCTTCACGCCCTGTTTAAATTCAGGCGTCTCGAGATAGTGCGCAAACTCCTTGATGTCCGTAGCGAGCGATTTGAACCAACCCTCGCGCTTCGCCTCGGTGAAAAAGCCTTTGAGCAATTCCACCATCGCGCCGCTCAACTCTTTGAGTTCCGGGGCTAATGGTGTCAGCCCATCGATCAATGTGTTCTCGATCGATAGCTTGGCGCGATCTAGCTGGGTCTTGAGATCTTGCCAGGCCTTTAGCTGCTGATCCGAGAGCGATAAATCCTTCGGGTCCTTCCGATAGGCTTGCAGCTGAGCTTGAAACTCTTGCGGAGACGCGGTACCGAGCCGGCGCAACTCTTCGAGGCTCATCAAATTCGATAACGGCGTATTTTGCCAGAGCAAACCGCGCGTTTTTGGATCGTGAGT
This sequence comes from uncultured Alphaproteobacteria bacterium, assembly GCA_963804725.1. GTDB lineage: Bacteria > Pseudomonadota > Alphaproteobacteria > ATCC43930 > CGMCC-115725 > JAATGI01. Next base: position 145,842 of record CAWDRN010000002.1, read on the forward strand.
TTGCCACCATTTACGCGCCTTCTGCATCGTCGCGATACCTAACTGCGCGGGATCTTGGTTCTGCGGATTGTTGATGCCAAGCATCGCATACGCAGCCCATCCTTGCGGGTCGTTCTGGGCCTGCATTACCTTGCTGAGAAAACTCGGATCGACGAAACGCCCGAAGTCCAGCTGGAAGGCTTGCATGGCTCCAGGAGCAACACCGAGGCCCGCCGCGGATCGGCGTGTGCCACCGGCAAAGCCAGCAAGCCTGTCAATACCGAACAATCCGCCCGCTGTGCCCAGCAGACCATCGATGAGGCCGATTACACCGGTCCATTTCATGAGCTGTTTGGTGCTGTCTGCGATGTGCAGCGAGACGTCGCGCGTGTTTCGGGCGACGCCGAGCATAGCGAAATTGACGCGCTCGACCTCAAGCCGCCACGTCCGCGTATCTTCGAGGGACGGTATGCCGAATATGCCGGCGCCTGTGCGCGTAACAGCTCCTGTACCCGCAGTAACGGCGCCTCCACCGCCTGGGATCTGAGTTGCGGGCGCCCAATCTTTCGGGAGTTTCTTGATATCGCCTTGAAATTTCTCAAACTGCGCGAGGAATTTTTCCCAAGGATGGCCCGACCTCGAGGTCGATTATGTTTCTTACAGGAATGGCGTCACCTCATGAAAAAGACCGGCGGCGCCGGGTGGCGACGTACCGGTGCCGCACTAGCGCCTTGCTGGTCGCGTGCCGTTGAATTCATCCACCATGAATAAAGACGTTCCGCGGCGGCAAACAAGTAAATTGTTGCCCCGATGTTGCCCCAAGACGCAGAAGCCGATATGAGACGATATAAAGCGACAGAATAGCAATGGCTTAGCCGAGCAGCGCAAGCGGTCAGTAACCGGTTTTCCACCGATTGCGGCAAAGTCCCGACCGGGCGACGGGGCGGGAGTACGGAAGCGACGAGTGATTGCTGCGCGAGCCTTGCAGGACGGGACCCCTCCGCAATCGCCAGGTTAATTTAACAATTTGTGGCGAGACTGATGGGGGATTCAGAGAAACAATCAAGTTGGGCATGCCAATCGCCAAGCGAACAGGACAAGCACGATGAGCAAATACGCGATGCTGATCAGCGCGACGTTGATAATCGCCTCGATAAGTGGTTGCGATCTGATTAAAGACGACCCCCCGCCGCCGCAGATCGATTTTTCCTGCGTCGGCTGGAAAGTGATCCACCTGTCGCAGCAGGACACGCTGACCGAGGCCACCAAGCAGCAAATCCTCACGCACAACGAGTGGGGCGCGCGACAGGGCTGCTGGTCCAGTGCCAGTTGATGGTTGCCATCAATCGGTTCTCCTTGTCGGTCATTGTGGCTGTTCCTCAAAGCGATCGGCGAATGTGAGCGAGCGGAGGCTCTGGCGGAAATCTTGTCTCGATCCCGGTAAAGCCGCGATGATCGGCGGTGATTTTCAGGAAACCTGCGTTCAACAACTCGATGGTCGTATCCATCATTTGTTCGAAGTTCAGGTCGGCGTGCGCGGCAATGAGCGATTTGCCGAGTTCGCTCTCACGCAGCCATCGGGCCACGTAGCGTTCGAGCAGCCAGCCGGCGTCCGCAGAGCAATTTTCGAGCGAATTTTCGCGCGCCATTTTTTTTAGGCTTTGACCAAGTGCGAAAGGGGTCCGCCTGCCGCTCATGACCTGCTCCCCACCCGGGCAGACGCAGCGCCGGTTCGAACTCCCTCACCTGGTATATTAGAAGTGTCACGCTGGTGGGACTGTGAACGCCCCTGAAATGGCTCTGACGGTCCCACTGGTGGGACTGAAACAGGTAATTTTGTTTCATTTTCGGGTTCACGGTCCCACTGGTGGGACTGTCTGTCACGCTGGTGGGACTGTGATTTTCTTTTTTTGGGCTCGTTCACGGTCCCACTGGTGGGACTGTGAGGTGGGTGCCATTTCATGAAATCTCTCGTCGCTGGAGCATTCGGAGTTGGCTCAGCTGTGATGCGCCACAGGCGAGCTTCCTTCGTCTTCAGCGTGAACGCAGATGCTCTGGTCATTACGAGAAAGCCTTTCTCGATTAGTTCGTGCAGGGCGCGGGCGGTACGGCCGCGCGAGAGCCCGATATCTTCGCCCTCGCGCACCGAGTAGGAGATAGAGCCGTTGTTGATGCCGTTATGGCGTTCCCAAATGGCGATCAGGATAGCCTTGGAATTGCGCGACAACGTGCGCCACGCTTCAGCATCCAATGGTGCAGACGGATATGGTGCTCGCCCCGACTGCGATTTCGGTTAAGTTTCTTCATTGTGCTCATCCCCGGTTCACGCGGTGCGCGGCTCGGCGGTTCCGGCGTGAGCGTTTCGGCGTGGCCGGCAATGCATCCATTTTGGTGATGATTTCAGCGAGACTGACGCCGAGGTGTGCATCGCGGAAGGCGGCCCCGGCCCCTTTGAAGCCGTCTGAGACCCGGCGCATCGAGTGGGCGCGGCACCATCCGTCGCTCTGGGGGCCCAGCCATTCGTCAACATTTGAACGGTCGCTGCAATAGCCATTCGACGTGGTACGACGCGCCTTCGGGATCGAAACCCAGATCACTATCGCTAGCCAGGAACAGCGCGAAAATGTGCCATTCGAGCTTCTCGGCTTCGTTGCAGCAGGCGAACGGGTTGTAGTCTGGACTCCTGATGGCTGCGACATCATTGGCGATGCAAAACTCGACCAATGCTTCTCCCGACAAGTTTTCTGCCGTTTTGGCGAAACTCATGAACTTGCGCACGTCGGATGAGAGCATGAGCATTGCGGCGGTTTCGCTGAGGCTCAAATCCGCAACGTCATTGCGCATTTGCCCCTCGATCTCGGTCCGGTTCTTGGCCACGCGCATATAGAGCTGCGCGGTGCGTTCGGAGATCGTGCAATGATCGCGCAGCCACGGTAGCCATTGACCGTGCTCAACCATGCCCTTCGCTTCAATCAATAATTCGCCGGCCGCTATGGCGTGCCTGACGCTCTCCTTAAGCGCCAAGGAGACGGCCTGGTGCTCGGCTTTAATCCGGGCCGCCAAATCGGGCAGGGAATTGTCCCCGGCGTTACTCATTTGGAGTCTCCGCCGATGAGCGTCAGCTGTGACGCGTCATCATCGTCACGTTGCGTCACATCTGCGTCACCGTGCGTCACATCGTGCCCGTTACGCGTTACGCTCTCCCCGTTACGGTCGTTACGCGTCTCCGTTACGGTATGTCTCTGCCTGTAACGCCTTTGCCGCTCAGCATTAGACGTTGGTTCCGATGGTGATGGCGCGGGCGAGGAAGCAGGCGCCCCTATAGTGATGGCGATGCCTGCCTCGGCGGCGATCGCGCGTAGCAGCCTCGCGACGTACTGTGGCGCGACGTGAACGTATGTATCCTCGTCGTCAGGCCAGGCGCTCTGACGAATGACGATCGCGCCACGCACATTCGTATAGCCGGCGGTTGCTGGCTGCTCGTGAATGCAGACCGATTCGCTGTCCCATTTTAAAGTCATCGCCGCTGATATTTGGCATCGTCTCGCTCCTTGCACGGCGGCGAGACGTTTGCTATGTCATGCGCGCCTGTATGATTGCTGATGTTTGCCTGTGAGTTTTGGAGGGCGGGCTTGCCAGAGCCCGCCTTCCGTTCATTTGGGTCGCCCCATATCAGCGCCGCGACTTTGAGTGCCTCCTGCCGGTTTTTGGGGTTAAGCAGCCGGCGGCGCATCGGATGCCTCCTCGCGATGCTTATTGTCCCATTCACTTTGGGACCGCCTCAAAGTGGCCGCTTTGGCACGGTCGAGTGAATTGTAAGTCACACCATCGGCGGAACAGAGTTTGCCGTCTGGTAGCTCTTTTAAGAGATAACCGCCGTTGCGCGCATGGACACTGGTCGCAACGTGGTCGAGGTTCACGCAATCGACGTCTTCATCCTGAACACGAATGAACTCAGCCATTGGCGCCATCGCGTTCGGCTAGTACCCACTATCCAAAGAAGCTGAGTCGTGATTCAACACGATGAATGATTCTCAAGGCGAGAGAGGTCCGGCTGAGGCCGGAGGAGCGCGCGGTGCTTGAAGCCCGATGCCGCGCGGCGACAACGCCGCAGCGTGATGTACGGCGGGCGCGGATCATATTGTTGGCGGCGGAAGGGGCGAGCACGCGGTCGATTTCGCGGATGGTTAGGGTCGAAGAGGCGGTCGTCAGCACGTGGCGGAACCGCTTTGCAGATGAAGGCTTGGAAGGGCTCAAGGACCGCAAGCGGTCGGGGAAGCCCAAGATCTATGCGGCGGAGACTGACGGGCGCATCCTCGCGGTGTTGGACGAGCCGGTGCCCAAAGGTTATGCCCGCTGGACTGCACCGCTGATCGCCGAGCACCTCGGCGATGTGCATGAGCAGCACATCTGGCGCGTGTTGCGGAAGCACAAGATCGATCTCGCCGGGCGCAAATCCTGGTGCGAGAGCAATGATCCAGCGTTCGTGGCCAAGGCCGCGGACGTGGTCGGCCTCTATATGGCGCCGCCCGAGAACGCGATTGTCATTTGCGTTGATGAGAAGCCCTCGATCCAAGCGCTGGAGCGCGCCCAAGGTTACCTGAAGCTGCCCGGTGGCCGAACGCTGACCGGCCGGAGCCATGACTACAAGCGCAATGGCACCTCGACGCTCTTTGCGGCCTTCGAGGTCGCCACCGGCAAGGTCACAGCAGCCCACAAGACGCGCCGGCGCCGCGTTGAATTCCTCAGCTTCATGAACGACCTCGTGGCGGTCTATCCGAATAAGACGCTCCACGTCGTCCTCGACAATCTGAGCACGCACAAGCCCAAAACCGATCGCTGGCTCAAGTCCCATCCCAACGTTCGCTTCCACTTCACGCCGACCCGCGCCTCCTGGCTCAATCAGGTCGAAATCTGGTTCTCGATCCTCGAGGGTCAGTCGCTCGCCGGCGCGTCCTTCACCTCGGTGAAGCAGCTCAGAGAACACATCGATGCCTTCATCGAAAACTACAACCAATCCGCAAAGCCTTTCGTTTGGACCAAAACCAAAGTCGTGCAGCGCCCCTTCAAGGGTCGCCGTCTCAGCGACTTATGATTCCGGGTACTAGGCGAGCTTCGATCCAGGCATCAATCTCAGTTTCGAGCCAGCCCACGGTTTTGGAGCCAAGCCTCACTGGCTTTGGAAATTTGCCATCTTTGCTCAGTCGGCGCAGATTATCCTGTGCCCATCGGATCCCTTTTTCGGATTCTAGGTCTGGATATGATAGGAAACGCATTTGGTAGCCTCTTGCGGTTTGAAGAGGCCATTCAATTAAGGCTCTGTTGAATTTTAAGTGGGTTAGGCGGCATGCGGGTTGATGGTTCGAAAGTCGAGCTTGCCGGCAATCAGGAAGATGACGGTGCGGATGGTCGAGAGTTCGGGTGAAGCCGCGAGCGCGGCGCTTGGCGGACTGGAACAATCCGTTCAGCGCTTCGAGGAAACCGTTGGTCTGGCGCGTCTGCGCCCAGGCGACGATGCCCTCGAGGTTATTGCGGATCATCGCGGCGACTTCTTTCATCGGCTCGACCTTCGATCGCATGACGCAGGTACACCAGTGAGCGAGCATGGCGCGCACGACATTGATCTGTTTGCGATCGAGGATTTCCCGCAGCTGCTCCTTGTAGGTCCAGGCGCGCGCGGTGCGCACGGTGGCCATGCGCGCGATCAGCGCATCGAGATCGGCCGCAGCCTCGTTGGACAGTCGCGATCGATCCTTCAGGAGCGACCAGCGCAGCCCCTTGAGCGATCGATCGGTGCGCTGCTCAAGGCGCCGGGTGCGGTCGACGGCGGCGTTGGCATGCCAGATGACGTGGAACTTGTCGAAGGTGATCCGTGCCTTGGGCAAGTGCTCAGTACACCCCTTAATGAAGGCCGGCGACATATCGATGCTGATCGAGTTCATTTGCGCCGCGGTGCAGCCGCGGCTCTCGATCTCTTGGGTCAGATGCTCGATGGTCTCTGCACTTCGGCCCTCGGCGACCGCCACCACACGCCGCTCCGTGGCGTTGGCGGCCAGGGTGATGTAGTCATGCCCGCGAGCGCGGGAGGTCTCATCGATGGCCAGCGCCCGCACCGCCGACAGATCGGTCTGGGCGAGCGCGAGCTCCACATAGCGCTCACAGATCGCTGCCACCCGGTGCCTGCTCTCCCCCACTAAGCGAGCGGCCGCAGCGAAGGTCATATGCTGGCACAGCATCAGCACGAGAGCTTCGAACAACAACGTGAAACCAGACAGTTTTCCACCCCACGGCGGTTCGACTTGGCGCACGCTCCCGTCCGGGAGCTTCAAACGCGGCACCCGCACCTCCAGGAAACACTCGTGCTGAAAGAAGTTCAGGTGCCGGTAGCGCTTGCTAACGGTGTCGTGGACGGGATGCTGGCCATCGATCCCCGCCACGGCAAAGCGACTGCCGGTGGTGAAGTCCACGCGGATCGTCAGCGTCCTGGCCACCGCGTCAAAGTCCGTGCCCGCTACATACCAGGGCGAGGATACTCCCAGCGCCACCTCAAACAGCTTGTCCGACATGCTCAACCCTATTACCACCGGTGATCCAAGCTTACCCACTCAGATTTGAAGAGAGGCTCAATTAAAAGACATTCCTCCGCATAAAAAGCGGGGTTTATGCGATTTTGCGCAGTGCCCTGATCAAACCTTCGCCGCGCTGCTTTGGAGTCCACTCTTTGTGTTGTCGTGACATGCGATAGTAGTTGATTGCCACTTGTGGCGCGCCAGGACCGGGTCCCTGCATAATTCGCTCGCGCCAATTGGTTACTTTGGCCGCGGTTACTTTTTTGAAGCCAGGAATATTCCGTACCACTGCAGCGACTTGTGTTGCCGCGTCCCTTGGCGGCACTTGTCCATCGATCAATTCCGAAAGCGCGCGCGCCGCCATGCCCATGACGCGACCATGATCATTGGATGTGCCGGGATGTCCGGTCTTTTGCTTGGTAGGTTTGAATATAGGCGCGACGCGGCCTTGCTTTAAACCGAACTTTTTAGCCGGTATAGAATCAAATTCAAGGGGATAGGGGGATTTTGCGCCCAAATGTAGGCATGTAATTTATGGATATTCTGCTTGATTATTTTTAGGGCTAGTGATTCGACAAATCATGTACATCGCCCGGATCGCCAATCACAACTCCCGCCGGCCCTGCTGCTGCGCGAAAGCTATCGCGAAGGCGACAAGGTCAAGACGCGCACACTGGCCAATTTCTCACATCTGCCGGCCGAGCAAATCGAGATGCTGCGGCGGGTGTTCGCCGGCGAGACCCTCGTGCCGAAGGCAGCGGCCAAGGGTGCGCCGTTTTTTGCGATCGAGCGGTCGCTCGGCCATGGGCATGTGGCTGCGGTTCTTGGCGCCATGCGCAAATTGAAGCTCGACGAGCTCCTCCCCCGTCGGCCCGACCGCCTAGGCAAGCTGATCCAGGCGATGATTGTTGCGCGCATCCTTGAGCCGGCACCCAAGCTGGCGACGGCCCGCCAGCTCAGCGCGCGTACGGCGGCCCATTCTTTGGGGGCGGTGCTGGAGCTGAGCGACGTTGATGAGGATGAGCTTTATGAGGCACTCGATCTTTTAGCCGGTCATCAGAACCGTCGCAAAGAGGCTCTCGGCGCGGCGCCACCTGAAGGATGGCACGCTGGTGTTTTATGACGTCAGTTCGAGCTATCTCGAAGGACGGCACTGCGAGTTGGCTCAGTT
>CAWDRN010000003.1:0-367596 GCA_963804725.1 uncultured Alphaproteobacteria bacterium
TACAACGGCGAATGCCACGCATATTTGGCGACCAGCACAGCGGCCACCATCGCTTCAGTCGGCAGCCCGCCCTTGATCAATCGTTCGGGTGCCGGCGCCTGGACAACCGCCTGCTCGCAGGCACGGCAGGCATATTTGGGACGGTGCGTTACGATCACCCGGAACTGCGCCGGGATCACATCGAGCCGCTGCGAGCTCTCCTCACCGATGACATGCATCGGCGACCGGCAGCACGAACAGTTTTTGTCCTCGGGCTCGATCGTCACATGGACCCGCGGCAGATGGGCGGGAAGCGCGCCGCGATCGGCGCGGCGCTTATCGGCCCGGATGCGGGCCGCCGCCTTATCCCTTTTGTCGTCGACGGCTTCGCTCGCCGCAATGGCCTGCTCGATGTCCTCAAACGCCAGAGCGAGCTGGTCCGGATCGAGCTTCTCGGACCGGGGGCCAAAGTGCATGCGCCGTAATTGCTGCAGGAGATGCCGAAGTCGATCGTTCTGCGATCGCGCTTCGTCCCGCTCCGCGATGGCGGCGTCGCGCTCGGCAACCATCGCAGCAAGCTGTGCTTGCAATACCGCGATGTCGACGGGAACCTGATCTGCGCTCACGCGGAAGATGGAATCAGATTCGCGCGCGGTTGGGCGAAAAATCTGCAGCCTGATTCAATTGGTCACAGGCTTCACGATACAGCTTCCGGGCGCGGTATATCCCGCGCGTGGAGGCGCGACCAATCGAGCCCGTCGACGAGCGCGGCGACCTGCGAAGCTGAAAGTCGCATTACGCCATCGCTGATGGGAGGCCAGCGAAACCCATTTCGCTCGAGACGCTTGTAACTCAACTCGGAATGCAGGCCTTTCCGCTGCTTCGACGCAGCTTGTCCGCGTCACCCATGCCTTCCACCCTTTGGCCGGTCGCCAGCTAATCTGCGTTGGCGAACGCTATAACCGATCCGGCAAGCGGCTGCTGCTGCGTGTCGACGACAAGAGCGTTTGCTCTGTCTTACCTCAATGGACCGACTTGGTTGTGCTGGATCCTGAAGTCGTTCTCGGGCAAGGACGCTCACTCTTTCGCCTCGCGGACCTGCTGGAGCTCGCCGCTCTGGTGACGCGTCTGTCTGAGGAGGGGAAGGCTTCCACCATGTGTAATGGTAATTCTGCCGCATATGTAAAGGGATTGATGCCGCAAGAGCGCATGGAAAAGCCATGAGAGAGGCATCAATTGAGGTTTCCTTCGGCAGGCGCCGTCCCCTTTTCTTGGCAAGAAGGCTTTTTTGCGGTATAAATATCAATACAATTCGCTGTCGGTTTCCTGGAGTTGACGTGCCAGCAAACAATGATCCCAAGCGCGCGAAGACCGACGTGCTGCGCGAAGAAGGCACCTTGAATCCAGCCCCCGAGAAGGTGCGCGACCCCAAGTTTCAGGAAGGCGACTTCTTCGATCCGCGCGATGCCGTCCAGGTCAAGTACGAGATGCTGCGCCGCGTGTCCGTCGAGAAAGCGTCGGTGACCGACGCATCCGACGAATACGGCGTCTCGCGCCCGACCTATTACCAGGCCCGCGCCGGCTTCGAGGAAGCGGGCATCGCCGGGCTGGTGCCAAAGAAGCGCGGCCCGCGCGGTCCGCACAAGATCCAGGCCGAGGTATTGGCGTTTCTTAGGACACGGCTCGTTCCAGGCGAACCGGTCCGGGCACGCGCGCTGGCGAGATTAATCCGGGAGGAGTTCGGCCTCGACGTGCATCCGCGGACGATCGAGCGCGCCGTCAGTGGAAAAAAAACTCTGCGATGATGCCACAGACCACTGAGAAGCTTTCGACAGTGGCATCTGCCGCCGTCGCCCACTACGAGACCCTCCGCATGGCGATGCTCGGCGAGCCACTGTCCCTGGAGGCCCGCAGCGGGTTGATAGTCTTTCTGCGTCGAGGGATGTGGGGCTGGGCGCGCACTCTGCCTGTCGGAAGTTTCCGGCAGGAGCCGCTTCCGGTGCAGCGCTCGAATCCGGCAGAGCCCTGCGCGGCTCGCGCCATCATCTACGTGCTCGCGGCAATGACAATGAAGATCAATGACGGAGAACCGCATGAACGAGTCTCTCAAGGTCCAACGCCGTCACCTTGAGCGTGGCGCGTACCTCTACGTCCGGCAGTCGTCGATGCGACAGGTCATCGAGAACGTCGAGAGCACAAAGCGGCAATACGCTCTTCGCGGCCGCGCCATCGCACTCGGCTGGCGCGACGACCAGATCATCGTCATCGACAGCGATCAAGGCGAGTCCGGTGCGTCGGCGTCTTGGCGCGGCGGCTTTCAACGCCTGGTGACCGATGTCGGCATGGGGCACGCGGGCATCGTCATGGGCCTCGAGGTGTCCCGCCTGGCGCGCAACAATGCCGACTGGCATCGCTTGCTGGAGATCTGCGCCCTCGCCGACACGCTGATCCTCGACGAGGACGGCGTGTACGATCCCGCCAGCTTCAACGACAGGCTTTTGTTGGGTTTGAAAGGAACGATGTCCGAGGCCGAATTGCATCTCATCAAAGCCCGGTTGCGCGGCGGGATCCTGAACAAGGTGCGGCGCGGCGAGTATCGCTGCGTGCTTCCAACTGGCTTTGTCTACGATGCAGCCGGCAATGTGGCGCTCGATCCCGACTCGCAAATCAGGGACACGATCGCCTACTTCTTCGAGACGTTTTCGCGGGCGGCGTCTGCTGGCCAGACGGTCAAGGTGTTCCGGAAGGAGAACCTTCTCTTCCCCTCCCGACTTCGCAATAGCGCGGTGACGATATTCCGGCCGCTGACCGCATCGACGGCGACCCGCACCTTGAACAACCCGCGTTATGCGGGCGCCTGCGCCTATGGCCGACGGCACTATCGGCGAGCCGCCGATGGCAAGAAGATACTGCGAAACCGCGAACGCGATGACTGGCTCGCCTGCCTTCCGAACGCTCATCCCGGCTACATCACCTGGGAGCGATTCCAGGAAAATCTCAAGACACTCAAAGCCAATGGTCGCTCATACGAACTGGCGCGCTCGTCGCCACCACGAGAGGGGACGGCCCTGCTGCAAGGGCGCGCGGTGTGTGGGCGATGCGGCCGACATTTTCGTGTCCACTATGCCGCGCGGCGCGGCAGGCTGGACATCTGGTATGTCTGCGACCGCGCGCGCAGCAGTCTTGGTGAATTGCACTGCCAATCGATTGCGGGCATGCCTATTGACCAAGCGATCGGCGAGTTGGTCGCCGAGAAGATGAGGCCCGCCGCCGTCGAGTTGGCCCTCGAGATACGACGAGAGATCGAAGCTCGGTACGAGGAGGCCGATCGGCTGCGCTGTCGCGCCATCGAACGCGCTCAGATCGAAGCGGATCTCGCGCAGCGGCGATATATGCTGGTAGATCCGAATAACCGTCTCGTTGCGGATACCCTTGAAGGCGAGTGGAACCATAAGCTACGTGCATTGGCCAAGACCCAGGAGGAAAGGGAGCATGCCCGGCGGGAGGACCAAATTGTCCTCGACGACGCGATCCGCGATCGCCTGGTCGCCATGACGACGGACTTTAAAACGCTGTGGCGTGATCCGAGCCTGCCGAACCGCGAGCGCAAACGATTGCTTGCCTACCTCATAGAGGATGTCACGCTCATCAGACTTCCGGCTGAAGAAACGACCAGGATCCATGTTCGCTTCAAGGGCGGCAAGACCGAGACCCTGACGACACAGAATCCCAAGGCTTCTGCGCAGCAGGTCAAGACCCATCCAAAGGTGGTCGAGCTCGTCGATACCCTCCTCGACGATCATACCTACCCCGAGATCGCCGATATCCTGAATGATCGAGGAATCCGCCCGGGCGGTTCAGCACGTCGGGGACACGCCAACGCCCGGTTCACCGCGTTGCGCGTTGCTTATCTTGCCCACCGATACGGGCTCCGATCCCGCTACGACCGGTTGCGAGACCGCGGAATGTTGACGGCAAAGGAGGCAGCAGCGCGTCTTGGAATCTGCGAAGGCACCCTGGTCCGGTGGGCGGAGCACGGACTCGTCGCGAAGCATGCCCACAACGCTCACGCCTACTTGTACGAAGCGCCCGGGTCAAACCCTCCGGTCAAGCATTCGAGTCGATGGGACCTGCTCATCGACCGCACCGCGGCAACCCGAACGGCCATGGAATCAAAGTCATCAGCTCCAATTGAAGGAGACGCAGTATGAAGCCAGGTAGTTCCAGAAAAGTACGAGCCCGGACCCGTCCCACGCCAAAATTTTCAAACGATCAGCGCGCTTCGAGCGGAAGATGATGATTACTCCGGAGAACGGATCGAGTTGGAGCTGTTCGCTTACAAGGGCGGCAAGACTGTCGGCTCCCCGCCGAAAGTCCACCGGCTTCGTCGCAACCAGCACCCGCACGCCGGCTGGAACCGCAATCATGTCGCTGCCTTCACAGCGCGCAACACGGTCGTCAGCGTCGCGCCGTCAATCCCCCGCGCGACCCGCACCGTGGCCGCCCCAATCACGATCTCGATTATCGCGGCGCTGCCGCCGCGGATCGGCGTATTCGAGCTCCGTGCTGCCGGCTCCACCAGTACCGGTGCAAATGCTACAGCAGCGCTCGCATCGGCCCCATCGTCGGCGGCCCGCCGCGCCAGGCGGCGCCAACAAAACAACTGTTGGGGCGTTAAGCCATGCCGCCGTGCCACAGCCGAAACCTGTGCGCCGCCCTCACAGCTCTCAGCCACGATCCGTGCCTTCTGCTCCGCGGTCCACTGGCGGCGGCGTCCAGACCCGGTAAATACTTCCAACCGACGCACCGGTTCCGGCGGCTCCGGCTTAGATATGTGCAAAAGCTCAGTGTCAGACCCAACTTCCGTGGTTTCGCGCAAATCGGCTGCCGAAACCCGCAGAAATGCTGAGGATATGACATGAGGCCCCGAGCTGTGGTGCTAAATCGCTCGGTATATTGCTGCAGAAAATGAGGATTTTGCTTGCGACGGCGAAGGGAATCGTGGTGCTCTGTCACAGACAGAGTGCCGCGCCATGTTCGTCCGCGTCAAGAAGATCGGAGCCTACGAGTATCTCTACCTCGTCGAGAACGCGCGCGAGGGCGGCCGCCACGTGCAGCGCGTCGTCAAAGCGCTCGGCCGCCGCGACGAGATCGAGGCGTCCGGCCTCATCGATGGGCTGATCGCGTCGGCGGCGCGCCAGTCGCGCCGCTCGATCGTGTTGTCGAGCTTTTATCGTGGCGAATTGCCGGAGCTGCATCGTCTTAGCATCGGACCCGATCTGGTGTTCGGGCGGCTATGGGCGGAAACAGGGTGTGGCGAAGTGCTGAAGAGCCTCCTCGCCGATCGGCGCTTTTCCTTCGATGTCGAACGTGCGGTCTATCTCACCGTGTTGCACCGGCTGATGATCTCGGGCTCCGACCGCCATGCCAACGACTGGCTGAGCCGGGTGCGTGTGCCGGGCGCCGAAGGGCTCGATCTCGACCACGCTTATAAGGCGATGGCCTGGCTGGGCGAGGTCGACGCCGCGGGCCGCACCACCGCCGAAGCCGTCGAGGAGGCACTCTATCGCCATCGCCAGCCGCTGTTCGGCGCCGTTTCGATCGCGTTCTTCGACACCACGACATTGTGGTTTGAGGGCGCCGGCGGTGAAAGTCTGGGTCAGCGCGGCCACTCCAAAGACTACCGCGGGCATTTAAAGCAGGTCGTGCTCGGCATCGTGCTCGATGATGCCGACCGGCCAATCGCCTCCTTCCTGCTGCCCGGCAACACTGCCGATGTAACGCTGTTGTTGCCGGTGGTCAGGCGTCTGCGCGAGCGCTTCGGAATCCATGAGGCCTGCATCGTCGCCGATCGCGGCATGATCAGCGCCGACACCATCGCGGCTCTCGAAGCTGAGAAGATCCAATACATCCTCGGTGTGCGCGAGCGCACCAGCCGCGAGGTGCGCGCCGAGGTCATCGAGGATGACGGTGTCGCCGTGCCGCTCGTCATCCCGCGCCAGAAAGGTGAGACCGAACTCGCCATCAAAGAGACGACGATCGCCGGGCGTCGTTATGTCATCTGCCGCAATGAGGAGGAGGCCCAAAAAGATGCCGCGGCGCGCGCCGAGCTCGTCGCCGGCCTCGAGCGCAAGCTCGCCCAGGGCGACAAAGCACTCGTCGCTAACAAGGGCTTCCGCCGCTTCCTGAAGACCCCTGAAGGCCGCGGCTTTGTCATTGATCGCGCCAAGATCGAGGCCGATGCACGGTTCGACGGCCTCTTCGTGCTGCGCACCAACACCAAGATCTCCTCCCTTCAGGTCGTTCTGCGATACCGCAATCTGCTGGCCGTAGAGGACGCCTTCAAAATCGCAAAGGCGCTGCTCGCCACCCGCCCGATCTTCCACAAAACCGATGCGGGCATCCGCGGCCATGTGTTTTGCTCATTTCTTGCGCTCGTGTTGCGCAAGGAATTGATCGACCGCCTCACGGCCCGCCGCCGCCAGCTCGAATGGCAGCGCATCATCGACGATCTCGCCGATCTCAGCGCGATCGACGTCGAGCAGGATGGCCGCCGCGCACGGCTGCGCACCGCTCCCGGTCCGACCATCGATCCGATCTGCCGCGCCATCGGTCTCACTCTGCCGCCCGTTTTCCAGGAGATGCCGCTCGGCCCCTAAACCACCCCAAAACCTGTGGTGCCTAAATCTGAAAATGGCCTTCAGGCCATTGATAAGCCGAGATGTTCAAAACGAAACTGCGGAAGTTGGGTCAGACACGTGTCCAACCCACTCGTTTCAGCGGCTCACAAATTCGCTCATCAGCTCGCGGCGGTGAAGGTGGGGTAAAAACACCGCTTACGATACTGCAGTGCAGATTGCAAATTGGCCGTTAAAAACTGCTTCGCATCGTCGGCTTAAGTCTGAGCGAACCCCCTGACAGCCGCCAGTTGTGCCAACCCTAATATGAACCACACTGGAAAATCTGGCTGTTATCGGGTCCCTTGCATCGCCAAATGTGAGCCAGGGCTTGAAACGCCCCTCGCTCGATTTCCACTTGCACTTATATTAGGTCTAAGAGGCGAGGCACAAATGACAGACAGGCCATGGCCAGCGTTTCTAATCTGACGCGATACCGCGCCAAGCGCCATTTTGACAGTACGCCTGAGCCCAAGCCGGGGCGTGTCAAGCATTCGGCGGGTCATTCCTATTTGATCCAAAAGCATGCCGCCAGACAGTTGCATTACGATTTTCGTCTTGAACTCGATGGCGTGCTTAAGAGTTGGGCAGTCGCCAAAGGCCCCAGCCTCGATCCTGAGGTGAGGCGGCTCGCGGTCCATGTCGAGGACCATCCGCTTGAATACGGCAAGTTCGAAGGCGTGATCCCAAGGGGCCAATACGGTGGCGGGACGGTAATGCTGTGGGATCGAGGCAGTTGGGAGCCACAAGAGGATGAGCGAAAGGTCCCAGCCGACTACGCGGCCGGCAAGCTCAAATTCATCCTGCATGGCGAGCGGCTGAAGGGCGGTTGGACACTGGTCCGGATGCGATCCCGGCGTCCCGGGGACCGCGGGGACAATTGGCTCTTGATCAAGGAGAGCGATCAATACGCCAGACCCGGTGACAAAGACGAACTGCTCGCGGACGCGATGGAAAGCGTCAGCAGTGGCAAGACGATGGATCAGATTGCCGATTCCAAGGCCGCGAGAGTATGGAACTCCAATCGCGCCGACGGCAAGCCGGAGACACCATCGGAAAAGAGGCCGGCACGGCGCGCGCCAACCGTTGGCAAGATCGCTGGCGTTAAGGCAGCGGCGCTCCCCAAATTCGTGGCGCCTGAATTGGCAACCCTTGCCGCGCGTCCACCCGAGGGTGGGGACTGGCTGCACGAGATCAAGATCGACGGCTATCGTGTTTATTGTCGCCGGGACGGTGACAAGGTCTTCTTTCTCACTCGCTCCGGACAGGATTGGACCGCGAGGTTTGGTCGGCTCGCTGATGCGATTAGAGCGTTGCCAGGTAAGCAATTCGCGCTCGATGGAGAGGTCGCGGTGTTCGACCCCAAGGGAAGATCAGAGTTCGGCGATTTACAGCAGGCGTTGAGTGACAGTCGTGACGATCGCCTGGCGCTGATCGCGTTCGATCTGCTCTATCTGGACGGTAAGGATTTGCGCGCCTCACCACTGATCGAGCGTAAAAAATTGCTTCGCAGGCTGATCCCGCCAGCGGCCGAGACTGCCCAATTGCGATATTCGGATCATGTTCTCGGTTCGGGCGCCAACATCCTTGATCATGCCAGAGAGATGAAACTCGAGGGCATCGTATCCAAACGCGCGACGGCGCCCTATCGTTCCGGTCGCGTCGGCGATTGGATCAAGACCAAGTGCAGCGCGAGCCAGGAATTTGTCATCGGCGGCTTCACCGAAGGTGCCGGAGCACGCAGGGCGGCATTGGATCGCTGTTGCTCGGCTATTACCAAGATGGTTCGCTCCGCTATGCCGGCCATGTCGGAACCGGTTTCACGGCAAAGCAGGCCATTGACATGCGCCAACGGCTGATGCGGATCAAAGTGGCGAAGCCGGGTTATGGCGAACTTCCGAAAGAAGCGCGTCCAGGAGCGATTTGGGTCCGTCCGGAATTGGTTGGCGAGGTAGAGTTTAGCAACTGGACCAGCGATGGTGCGCTGCGCCACCCGTCGTTCCGCGGTCTTCGTGAAGACAAGCCTGCGCGAACGGTCGGGCGCGAGGGCCCGGTTGCGCTCGCAAGCGCCGCGCCGATCAAGAAGAGCGCCGACCGAGACAATATTGTTGCGGGTGTTGTCATCTCTCACCCCGACCGAGGAGTCTTTCCCGATACCCGTGTCAGCAAGATCGATCTTGCGCGTTATTACGAAAGTGTCGCGGAGCGGATGGTACCCGAAATCGCCGGCCGCCCTCTTAGCCTGTTGCGCTGTCCTGAGGGCATCGCTGGCGATTGCTTTTTCCAGAAACATTTCGCGCACGGTGTCGAATCGCTGCGCCGTGTCACCATCAAGGAAGAACATGCGACCCGCGAATATCTGGTGTTGCGCGACACCCATGATCTGGTCGCCCTGGCACAAGAGGGGGTAATCGAAGTTCACCCCTGGGGCGCGCTGGCCGACGATCCCGATTCGCCCGACCGCCTTATTTTCGATTTTGATCCGGCGCCCGAATTGCCGTTCGCGGCCGTAATCGAAGCGGCTAAGGCGCTGCGCGAAATGCTGGCAAGATTGGAGCTAACCTCCTTCGTCAAGACCACCGGCGGCAAAGGTCTGCATGTCGTGTTGCCGTTGCGGCGCGGACGTCACGTGGGAAGAGCTCAAAGGCTTCGCGCATGCGGTCGCGTTGATCGTGGCCGAGAACGCGCCGGAGCATTTCACGGCGAACCCCCTGAAACGCGAGCGCAAGGGCAGGATCTTCGTCGATTACTTGCGTAATGGCCGAGGCGCAACGGCAGTCGCACCCTATTCCGTGCGCGCCAGATCCGGTGCTCCGGTGGCCATGCCGATCCGTTGGGACGAGCTCGACCGACGCTTCAAATCGGATCGATACGACGTCTTAACGGTACCGAAACTGTTGCGAGGCCGACGGAGCGATCCGTGGGCCGATATCGGAAAGGTTAGACAATCAATTGCGGCCGCCATCAAAACCTTGCGACGCAGCAGGTAGGCGCCACATCATCTAGTATTTACTTGTAATTTCAGTCGGTTAGCCCGGTATATTTTGCGCCAAATTAGAGAATGCATTAGTATTTGCTAAAGCCCTGATTTGGGAGGATTCCCGTGGCTCCGTCGCGCCCCTACTGGAAGGGCTATTTGAAGCTCTCCCTGGTCTCCTGTCCGGTGTCGCTCTATTCGGCGACATCATCGAGCGAGCGGGTGTCGTTCCGCCAGATCAACCGGGCGACCGGCAATCGCCTACGGCAACAAATGATTGACGAGGTAACGCGCGAGCCGGTTGAGGGCTCGGACAAGGCTCGCGGCTACGAATATGCCAAGAATACGTATGTTCTGGTTGACGACGAAGAGCTCGACGCCATCGCCATCGAAAGCAATCATACGATCGAGATCGACAAGTTTGTGCCGCGGGCGCAGATCGACGAACGCTATTACGAATCGCCGCACTATCTGGTCCCGAACGATCCGGTAGGGCAGGAGGCGTTCGCGGTGATCCGCGAAGCTATGCGCGGCAAGGAAATGGTGGCGCTGGCGCGGGTAGTTCTGGCAAAGCGCGAGCGTGTCGTCATGCTCGAAGCCGTGGGACAAGGGGTTGGTCGCGCATCACCCTGCGCTACGGTTCCGAAGTCCGGGATGCTAAGGAATACTTCGACGAGATACCTAGTATACCTGTACCGGCCGATATGCGAAAACTCGCTGAGCACATTCTCGAAAGCAAGGCCGCCGACTTCGAGCCCAGCCAATTCGTCGACCATTACGAAGAGGCGGTGGCGGAAATGCTGAAGAAGAAACAAGCGGGCTTGCCGATGCCCCGCGGCGCCGCTCAACCACCGCCCCACAACGTCATTAACCTCATGGACGCACTAAAGCGCAGCCTCGCGAATGACCGTGGGCCGGCGCCTGCCGCAAAAAAGGTGAGAAAGAAAGGCGACGGTCAGCGCGAGATGCTGTTGCCACTGGCGGGCAAGGGCCAGGCACCGAAACCAGCCGAGAAGCCCAAGGCCGCCGCTCGCCGCAAAGCCGGCTAACTCTTATTCGGCGCCCGCGACCCGGATTCGAACCGAACCCGGCATAGTCAAATCCGCATCATCGGGCAAGGTGAAATCGCGTTCGGCGCAAGCGAAGGATGTTACGTCGATTGTGCGGTCGTGGAAAAAGCGCAGCGTGCTGCGATGGCCGACGCTGACAATGGTCGGGCCGCCACGAGGCGTGGCGCAAGATCCGATAGCAACGTGCCTCGCGCGCCTCGTCGACAGCCGAGGTCGCCTCGTCGAGAAATACCAGTGCCGGCTCAATTAACATGATCCGGGCAAAGCCAAGCCGCTGCTGTTCCCCCAACGACAGCCGATGCGCCCAATTGTCGACCGTATCGAGATGCGACACCAGATCGGCCAGCTGAAAATCGGTGAGGAGCTGCGCGAGCCGGGCGTTCGGCACTTCGCCCTTTGTGCCAGGATAACGCAGCGCGTCAGCCAATGTACCCAACGGCAAATAAGGGCGCTGAGGCAGAAACAGGGAAGTGCCTTCGCCGATCCGGATTTGGCCTTGGCCATAGGGCCAAATTCCGGCCAGGGCACGGATGAGCGTGCTCTTGCCTATGCCGGTCGGACCGCAGATCAGCACGGCTTCTCGGTTGGCGACGGCGAAATTTACGTCGCGCATGATGGGCGTCCCGTCGGGCAACGCGATATCGAGATCCGTCACCGATATACCCTCGCCAGCGCGCTGCAGTGCGATTTTCTGCGGCGCGCGCACGGCATCGACAATCAGGTCGAGTCGAGACTGGAAGCCGATTAACCGTTGGGTCACGGCAAGCCAGGTGGCAATGTCGGTGTACGAGTTGATAACGAAGGACAGAGCGCTTTGCACCGAATTGAAGGCGCTCACCACCTGCATCAACCCCCCGAGGAGAATCTCCTTGGCGAAAAAACCGTGGCGCGACCACTACAACCGGGAAAATCACGGCGACTTGTGCATAGCCGACTGTGAACCATGACAGCGTCTTCTGCCGCTTCATGATCCGCCAGAAATTATCGAAGACATGGGCAAAACGGCCGCGGAAAAGATGCATCTCGGCACGTTCCCCGCGGAACAGCGCGACGCTTTCTGCGTTTTCGCGAAGCCGCATAAGGGCGAAGCGGAAATCAGCCTCGAGCCGCTGCTGGGCAAAGTTCAGATTGATCAGCGGCCGCCCGATCTTCATCGTAAGCAAAGTGCCAATGCCAGCATAGATCAACGCTGCCCACACCAAATAGGCGGGAATATGAATGCTTCCCCACGAGCCGAGCGGAATTCGTGCCGGCCCGGAGAGACCCCAGAGAATGAATAAGAAAGAAAACAGCGATACGATCGACGTCAACAGGCCCAATGACAGGTTCAGCACATAGGAGGTGAAGGAGTTAAGGTCCTCCGAAATGCGCTGGTCGGGGTTGTCGGTCGGATTATTTTGAAGCGACAGCCGGTAGTAAGCCTGATCCGCGAGCCACGCGCCTAGATAGCGATCGGTGAGCCATCGCCGCCAACGAATTTGCAGCATTTGCTGCAGATAAACGGCGTAGACCGAGAGGACGATGCTGATCGTGGCGAGACCGCAGAAAATTCCAATTTGACGGAAGAACACTCCGCTATTGAGTTCCTGCAGCGCATTGTAAAAGGCATTGTTCCATTGATTGAGGAGCACACTCACATAAACGTTGCCGAGATCAAGCCCGGTCACAACGACGAGTAGCCCCCACGCCGACCATTTCTGCTCCGAGACCCAATAAGGCCGTGTCAGACGCCATGCCGCGCGCAGCTGCCCGCGGGTATCCTCATTGAAATTCATCGACTCCTCTAGATAACTCCATTTTCGCGAGTAAACCTAGCATGTCGCCGTGCGGGATGCTTCACTAGCATAACTTGGAACCGTTTCCTGCCTGATGGACACTGCATGAAGGGTTTTTAACCTAACCGGGACACCCCATGGTAACGCGCTTCGCTTGTCATAGGTGCAAGGCTATGCTTCATACCGCGCCACTGCCGACGTAGCTCAGCGGTAGAGCAACTGATTCGTAATCAGTAGGTCCGCGGTTCGATCCCGCGCGTCGGCACCAATAATCTCAAAGACTTAGCGTCCAGATGCCGCAGCGCCCGCCGTCAATTCGGGCGTTGGGGCTACATTGGGGCTACGCTGTTGGCCGCAGGAGCGTTTTTTGGGCGCGCCGCATCCCGGAGGGCCTCCCACAACGAAATCGAGCCAGCGCGCCCCTCCGTACGTCAGAACGGGCGCCCGAGCGCTACCTGCGCATTCCCCCGGTATGGATCGGCCCGACCCGGACCGGGAGTTGCGGCCACTTCTGGCCCGCAAGACGCAGCGGGGCCTTAAGTAAGGGACGGACTGTTGACACGGCGATAGAAACAGGACGATTACGATTTTGTAGACTACCCCACCACAGAAGCGGACAAAGGATCGTATGGACACAGACATCGACTTTACCGAGATTGTCCGCCCCAAGCCGGCAGGAGAGACGGTAAATGTCCACGTTGTCTCCTCCATTGAGGAACCGCGTCCGGATTATGCTGCTATGCAGCGTTTGATTGAGTTGGGCAGGCCCAAGCCCGAAAAGAAACCAGAGTAGAATTGCCAGACCAGTTTCCGCGCACCACCGACCTTCCAACGCAGTCGCCGCTCTTCTGGGTCGAACAGAAGGACCGTTACCTGCGCCAACTGTTAATCCGAGACATTGAAGTCCTGACGAATCGCCGCCTTGTCGTGTATTTCGGCAATCGATTCGCGAACGCGATGATTGACGCGCGCGACACCACATTCGTTTTGGAACTACTGGGCGATGTTGGCACCGAACCAGTAGATCTGCTCTTGGAAGCGACAGGCGAAATCACCGACGCAACAGAGGCTCTGATATCCGTTGTTCAGAATCTCTCAAACGATTTTCGAGTGATCGTCGCTCGTGAGGCCAAGAGCAATGGAACTCTGATTTGTTTGGCCGCGCGTTCTATTGTGATGGGCGTATCTTCTGAGCTTGGCCCAATCGAGCCGATGGTAAACGGGATCCCTTGTACGATCCTTGCTGATCCCCAAATGGCCGCCCAGAATTTTGTATTGCACAAGGTCGGCACATTTGGGCTTCAGCAGTCGAAGACGATTGCTGAGGCGTTGCTTTCTAAGGGCATGATGGCAGGCAAAAGACCTGAGGAAATAAAGGATGTCGTCCAAAAGCTATCATCTCGTGACACCTATGCGTCACATGGCTCGGTAATTGATCACCGTGAGGCAACAGCTTTAGGTCTCAAAGTCGACTATTTGCCTCCGGGTGACCCAGTTTGGGACCGATTGTGGCTGCTACATTGCATGTATGAAGTCGATTGCCGAAAAATCGCGCTACCTGAAGATCTTTGAGGGAAGAGCGCGTAGTACCGCAGTCGCGGCACCACCACCACCACCGCCGCCGCCAGCTCCTGGCCGTTAGAATATGGGCGTGGTTTCAACTCCTATGCCAGCCAGCCCTACCGGTCGGATTGTGCTACCGCTAGAGAAACGCAGCACCAGCGTGATCCTTAAACATATCCGCGCGGCGGACATAACCGCGCAGCACGTCGAGGCTCTTGTGCCGCGACTGATCGGCGATGCGTAGGAGCGCGGCGCCGCTCTCCGCCGCCGAGGTGATGAACCCGGCCCTGAGGCTGTGCCCCGCGAATTGCGAAGGATCGAGACCCGCCAGCTCGGCGTAGCGTTTCACAATCGCCGCGACCGACTGCGCTGTCAGCGGCTCCGCCTGCACGCGTCCGCACTTCAACACCGGACGGAACACGGGCCCGCTGCTGATCTCCGCCGCCGCCAGCCATGTCTCTACCGCCTCCACGGCGCGCAAGCGATAGCCGCGCGGGATGGCGATCTCCTGGCCCAGGCCTTCCTGATCGGTCTTGCTGCGCCGAATCGTGACGCGCAGTCCGTCGGGCACCTCACCGAGATCGGCGACCTCGAGCGCGACCAGCTCGGAGCGCCGGAATGCACCCGCAAACCCAAGTGCCAGGAGCGCGCGGTCCCGCTTGCCGGAGAGCGTGTCGGGGCAATGCTTCAGCATCTCGCCGATCAGATCCGCTGTCGCCGGCGCCTTCCGCGTCGAGGCTGTGCCGATGGCGCGGCGGATCCCGCGCATGACGGCCTTCACCATTTCCGCATTGGTCGGCGGCTCAGAATGTCCGCCGAGCTTGTGCGCGTAGCCGATTGCTGCGGCTCGGCGGCTGATGGTCGAGGCCTTGGCGCCAGCCGTCGCTTGGTCCGACAGAAACCGGGCGACGGTTTCAGGCGAAGCCGGGAGCGGCTCGAGGCTGCGCGCGCTGCACCACGTGGTGAAAATCTGCCAGTCGGAGCGGTAGGCGCGCCGCGTGGCCGCCGATTTCTCCTGCGAAGCGAACGACAGAGCCGCTGCGACCTCTACATCGGCGCTCGCTGGTAGAGATGTGGCAATCGGCAGGACATCGATGAGCGTGTTCATGATCTTTTTTGGTTCCGGAGCGTTATCGGAACCATTCTATAGCTCGTTACCATTGATATGAAATGGTAACGCAGGACGTTAACCATTGCCGAGTTAACTATTAGCAACGCTTCATGCCGTTGACAAGCTTTTGCCGGGCGATTAACTGCATACTCCGCCGCCATCGGCTGCTATGGCAACGGGGGAGCAATTGCATGACCATGAACAAGCGGAGCGCCAGCAAAGCGAAGGCCAAAAACGCCGCGCCCACGGGGCGCTGGGTGCGCGGCAACCGGACGCAGATCACGCTGTCGATAGCACCCGAACTGTTGGCCCAGGTCGACGCCATCGCCCAGCGCAAACATCTGAGCCGGGCGGCGCTGATGACGGTCTGGCTCGGCGAGAAGGTGGAGCAGGACGAACGAGAGCATGAACGACAATGAGAGGTACCAAATGACCAGCAGCGATGCTCAGACGATCGACATCTGTCGGCATCTGCTCTTCATCCATCACGAGGAGGAGGCGCTCGTGGAACAGGACCCTTACGCGCCAGATCGCGGGCCGAACCACGAGCGGCATAAGGCGCTCCTGGCTGAGTACGCGACGCTCGCGGCTGCACTTACCAAAGCCGCGCCGCCGAGCACGACGGAAGGCAGGGAGGTGCTGGCCCAGCTCGCGATGACGCTCGTCGCCCGCGACGCCGACGGCAACATCCCTCGCCCGGACGACTTCGCCGATTGGGTCATGCTGTCCGCGCTGTCCAGTGCAGCCGGTAACCCCGAGACAATCCCGTTGCCCAATTATCTGCCGCGCTATTGGGCCGCCGAATGACACTCATCGGCATCGCCCTCTGCGGCTTCCTGTTGCTCGCGCTCGTCGGCACGGCGGCAGGCCGGGTTATCCTCAAGGCCGCGCTTGTCCTCGGTTGCCTCGGTATCTGCGTCCTCGTCGCCTTCACCTTTTACGTCGACAACCAATCGGCAAAGTTCCTAGCTGCTGGGTGCGACGCCATGGGGAATAACTGTCCACAAGTGGCAGAAGCTCATCCCGGTATCGACTGCAAAGAAATGCAAACGCGGTACGACCGCGCCGACCCCGAGACCCGCGAAAACCTGAAGTTCATGAATGAGCAGACCCAGCCGGGGAGGATCCATCCTTTCAATTGTCCTCTGCATGATTGATCCCGATCATGGTGCAGGCGGCTGGGGCTGCAGACGGTTGGGAAGTAGCGTTTGGGCAGCCTGCTGGCCCTGCCATCCCTTGAGGATGTCGCTCATGCTCGGACTGACGCCGCCGCCACCAACCTGAGAGAGCGCCTGCCGACCGAGTATCGGGCTGTATAAAACATTGCCGAGCGCAAGGTTGACACGATCCGGGGGCGCCACCAGTCGGTTGATCAGCCCTGGCGCAGCCCCGTGAGCCAGAGTCATTGCCGCAGCCGGAATGTTGCCGGTTGCGGCATAAATCGCAGCAGGCACAATGACGTGCGCCGGAGGCGGCGCGCCTTGCACTTCCGCGATGGCCGCCGTGCGCCGCGCCGTGGGCGATCCTTGCGTGAATTGCCGATTTGACTGCGCGAATGTTGCCTCGCGATCCATCGCGTGCGCGAAATTCTGATAGGCCGGCGTATCCTCGCCGCCAAAGCTCGCGGCGATCTTGTTGCGGATGAGCTGATTGCCAAAGATGCGACGTGTTGCATCGGCTTCGTCAGCTACACCCGCGATCTTGTCACGGAGCGCCTGCGCCACGCCGACCTGGAACATCTGGCGCTCCGAGGGCGACAATCGCGATATGGTGTCCGCCGTCACATCGGCGTCGGTGCCAAGCGCACGGCGTCCCATCGATATTGCATCCAGAGAGGCGGCGGGACCGGCCCAGGTATCGAGCGCCTGCGCATATTGAGGAAACATCTGCCGCAATGTCTGAGTGTAGCTGTGGCTCAAGTCGTAGATCGCGTTGCCGCTAACCTCACCCGGCATGCCCGGCACGCTCGTTGAGCCCTCCAGGTTCAGGCGCAGCGTGGTTGGGTCGCGGAAGCGGTTGACGAGCGTGTCATAGCCGCGCTTCACCGCATCGTAGAGCCGCAGATTGGGAACGCCTGCCTTGAGTGCATAGGTGCCATCGGGGCTTTCGGTAACGCCGTAATCGGCAAGTTTGAACGGCGTGCCATCCGCGATTGCTTGCACTTGGAGATTGTTGAGCCCATTGCGCAACGCCGCCTGTCCCATCGGGTTCTCGACGAAACGCTGCAGCTCCTGTGCCTGCGCGCTGGCCGGGACCGTGCTGTTGAAGGCGCTCTCATAGGCCGGTGTCGCCGCTTGACGCTGGGCGGTACTCAAGTCCTTGGCCGTCTGGAACGCGGAGCCTTGAGCGCCGGTCGCGATCTTGACAGCATCGTCGGGACGCTGCGTCTGCCCCGCGTTGCGAGCCGTCAGGTAACAAATCGCCTCGGCTTGACCGGGCCCTGGCGCGTTGGCAACGCCCTCGGCAAGCTGGCGAACATTGGCATCGCCGACATCGGCCAGAACCCCTTTGTCACCCAAGCTCGTCAAGGCGTCGTTAAGTTGTTGCGGCGACGAGCCGTCGCGCACCATCGCCTGATAGAGCTTGCGCAATGCTCCCGCAGCCGCCGGACCATAACGATTCGCGACCCAATCAGAGACGCCACCAACGAACGGAAGCGCCGTACCGCCGATGGCACTCCCGAGAATTGCGCCTTGAGGACCGCCGGTCACGCCGCCCTGGATGGCGCCCGAGGTGATGCCGGAGCCGAGCCGGGTGCCCCAGCCGAGGATGCCGGGCTGATCCGCGCCACCTGTCCCCGTGGCGAATGCTGCGAGCTCAGGCAGGCTCGCCGCTTCGAGGGCGGCGCGTGTGCCAAGCGACGCGGCGCCACCAAGGAGGAAGGGCGTGGTGTAGCGGCCACCACGGCACCGGCCTGGGCTGCGGGCGAGCCGCCATATTGCTTCTGGAACGCCTGCTCGTTGGCGACGTCGGCAGCGGTGCGGTCGCCCTGCAAAAAATTCAGGCCGGTCTGGCGCCCAATCCAGTTGCCGACGCCGGAGCCCCACTCCAACAGCGGATTGACGGCTTGTCTGGCGCCGTGGACGAAACCGGCCCCGCCTTCAATGTTCTCAGGGGTGGCGAGCGGGAGGTCGGTGCCCGGTATGGTTTGGCCGCCGCCAGGGGTAGTGAACGGGATGCTGGTGCCCGGCACCGTCTGAGTGCCGCCGTACATGGCCTCCAGTCCCGGCGGCGTCGGCGTCGCCGGAGGCGCTGGCGGAGGTGCCTGCGGCGGCCCGACAGCCAGACCCTGAAGACGCTTCCGCGCCGCCGCTACTGCTGCCGGGCCAGGCCCGGCGCCGGCGGTGACGGTGCCGTTGCCTGAGTGGGCGCGATCAGACCCTGGAGACGTTGCCGGGCCGCCGCTGCGTTGTCCGTTTGCACTGGCGCTGTAGCTGCTGATGCCGGCGGGGACGTTGACGCTTGGGAAGACGCCGCGTTCGTCCTCGAGGCCTGGAGCCGCTGATAATTGGTCTGGATGTCGGTGGCGTATTGCTGTGCCGCCGCCGGATTGCGTGTAGCGCCGCCATACTGAGCCAACGCTGCTCCGAGATTGCCTTTGTTCTGATTGAGCAGGACATCCATGTAATGCGCAGCGCCAAAGATCGACGATTTGGGGTCGGTGGGATCGACGCCGTATTGCTGCGCCGTTTGCGGCACGAACTGCATGATGCCGTGCGCCCGGACATTGCCGAGGCTCGGAATCGGCGCCCCGACGGCGTTCGGGTTTTCGTTCAACTCCTTCATCGCCATCGCCTGCAGCAACATCGGGTCGACGTTGTACTGGTTGCCGGCTTGGCTATAGAGCGAGGTGTAGTCGGCCATTCTACTGCGCCATGTTCAAGATCTGCGGGATGTAACCGGCGGCGTAGGCTTCATCCGCCGTTTGCACAAAATTCAGCACCTCGCGGTCGTGTCCCGGCGCATTAAGCTCATCAAACAACTTCTTTCTCTGCGCAAGCGGCATCTGATCGGCAATGAAGGCGCGCGGGTCGTGGTTTGTCGTCCAGTTCGCCTTCCAGTTGGCGAAATTGGCAGGCGTTATGCCCTGCGCCTGGGCCTCCTGCCACATCATCTGCTGCATGCGCTCGAGCTCGATCTGAACCTTGAGCACGTTCTGGGCCGCGAGATTTTGGATGTGGATGTTCGGCGTGCCCTGAATGGCGACCGCCAGCTTCTCGTCGGTGCCCTGACCCATCGACGAGGCCATCCCCATGGATAGCTGCGTCATGTACTTCTGCGCCTCGTCACGGTTCGTCGCGTAGGCCTGGGCCTGTCCTGTGATGCCCTGCAGAAATTGCGGCGCGATCTGCGGATAGCTCCCCAGGATGCCATTAACCGCCGAGACAAAGTCGGTGCCGGGTCCGGTCGGGGCGGCTTGCAGCGCCTGCAGCGCCTGCTGCGCGGTGAAGATGCGGCCCTGCGCGCCGGCTGTGGTAGTGCGCGTCTGGTTGTAGTCACTGGCCGAGCCCGTCATCGCCTCAGTTGTTCCCGGCGCCAGCGTCATGCCGAGCGTCGGCGGCGCGGGAGGTGCGAGCGACGGGGAAGGCCCCGGCCCGACATTGGGAGGCGCCGGGGCAGCGGCTGGCGGTGGAGTAGTTTCGCCGGAAGGCGCGGGAGCGGTCGGCCTGATGCGTCCACCATTGGGGATGTTGATTTGCGGGTTTGCAGTGCCGCCACCACCGCCTGCTGGGGCGATGACATGCCCGAGGTTTTGGGTCGCTATGTACTGGGCCAGGGCCATCGGCACGTTCTGAATGACTTGCCCTGCCTGGGGGCCGCTCGTGATCATCACATTTGCGGTCGCCCCTGCCTCCGGCGTGTTGGCAAACTGCGGCCCCACCGGCTGCCCATAATTGGGCTGGAAGGGACTCCCCTGGACGTTCTGCTGGTAACCGCCGAAAGAGTTGAGCTTCAAGTTCGGATATTGCGACGCGATCTGGTTCGAGGTGTTCTCGAGCGACCATTGCTGCGCCTGGAGCAAGGGCGTCCAATCCTCGCCGGGGTGCATGCCAGCGGCCACACTCTGTACCTGCTGATAATAGACGGGCGTGATCTGGCCGGTCTGCGGCGCGACAATCAAGGTGAGAGCGTAGCGTCAATCAAGATGAGAATGCTGAGGGCCTGGAACGAAGGGAGGGCGTAGCCCGACCGGAGTTTCAGGCCCCCAACGACGCGTTCTTTTTGAGGCGTTGTCTGGGGATGGCGGTAGGCCGGGTATGGTGGCGATTTTTCCGTTGGGAGGAATTGTTTTGTGCCCGGCCGCCACGTAACCGATCATCAGATGAGGCTCTACATGAAGTATCGACAAACCAATTGGCCGGCTGCAGCGGCAGCGAAGGCATCGATCAGCATCGCCACGGCGTATCGCATCGAGAATGATCCGCGGTTGCCGTCCCAGAAGAAGGCGCCGCGGACCCGGCGTCGGCGGGATCCGCTTGGGGATATTTTCGAGATCGAGATTGTGCCGATGCTCGAGGCTACGCCGGGTCTTCGGCCGATTGCGATTTTCGAGGAGATGCGGCGGCGCCATCCCGATTTGGGCGCCGGCATTCGCCGCACGCTAGAGCGGCGGATTCGTGCCTGGCACGCACTTTATGGTGTGGAACGAGAGGTGATTTTCCGACAGGTCCATGAACCCGGCCGGTTGGGCCTGTCGGATTTCAGCGACATGGGCGGTGCGGCGATTTCGATCGCCGATACACCGCTCGAGCACCGGCTCTACCATTTTCGCCTGGCCTACTCCGGCTTCGAACACGCTCATGTCGTGCTCGGCGGCGAGAGTTTCGTTGCCTTGGCGGAGGGGCTGCAGAACGCTTTGTGGTCGCTCGGCGGGGCACCGCGGGAACATCGCACCGACAGCCTTTCGGCCGCCTTCCGCAACCTCGATCGCGAAGCACGCGACGATCTGACACGCCGATACGAGGAACTTTGCCGCCATTACGGCATGACGCCGTCCCGCAACAACACCGGTATCGCGCATGAGAACGGTGCCATCGAGGGGCCTCATGGTCATCTCAAGCGTGCCCTGGAGGACGCGCTACTGATGCGGGGCTCCCGGGATTTCGACGATTTGCCCGCCTATCGGAGGTTCGTCGACGAGATTGTCAGCCGCCGAAACGCTCGTAATGCTAAACGAATTGACAGCGAACGCGCCGCCCTCCAGGATTTGCCCGGCCGCCGAACCGCGGACTACGAAGAGGTGACCGTGCGCGTCACCTCCGCCGGCGGCTTCACCCTGCGCAAAGTATTCTACTCCGTGCCCTCGCGCTTGATCGGGCATCGCCTTAGGGTGCGCGTGTTCGATGACCGGCTCGCTGTTTTCGTCGGCGGCACTCCGCTCATGACCGTGCCGCGCGGACGGCCTCTTCCCTCGGGCAAGCACGACCAGGTGGTCGATTACCGCCATGTCATCCATTCCCTGCGCCGCAAGCCGATGGCACTTCTGCGGCTCGTCTACCGCGATCAGCTGTTTCCCCGCGAGGCTTATCGGCGAACCTTCGATGTTCTGATCGAGCGCCTGCCGGCACAACAGGCCTGCCGGATCATGGTCGATCTTCTTGCCCTGGCGCACGAGCGCAACTGCGAGAGCGAACTGGCTGAGCGGCTTGCTGACACACTGGAAGCGGGGCAATTGCCGGACATTACCGCTTTGCGGGCAAGATTTGCCCCCGATCCCGCGCGGCTGCCCCAGATCATCGTCACTCTGGCGCCGCTCGATGCCTACGAAGCATTGCTCGGCACCAGCGTGACGGGAGACGCAGCATGAAGACCAACCATGCCGTCGACACTGCCAAGCTCGGACTACTTCTTACCGAACTACGCTTGCCGGCCATCAAGCTAATCTGGTCGAAGTTTGCCGAACAGGCCGACAAAGAAGGTTGGCCTGCGGCCCGCTTCCTCACCGCCCTCACCGAACATGAGCTCGCCGAGCGGGATCGGCGCCGCGTCGAGCGCCACCTCGCCGAGGCCCGCCTCTTGCCGGGAAAGACACTCGATACCTTCGACTTCGCCACCGTGCCGATGATCTCCAAGGCCCAGGTGGTGGCGATCGCTGCCGGTGACAGCTGGCTCAAGAAAGGCGCCAACGTGCTACTTTTTGGGCCGCCGGGTGGCGGCAAGAGCCATCTCGCCTCCGCCCTCGGCGTCGCTCTCGTCGAGAACGGCTGGCGCGTGCTCTTCACGCGCACAACCGACCTCGTTCAGAAGCTTCAGATCGCGCGCCGCGAACTCAGCCTCGAAGCCGCCATCAACCGGCTCGACCGCTTCGACCTACTCGTCCTCGATGATTTTTCCTACGTCTCCAAGGATCAGGCCGAGACCAGCGTCCTCTTCGAGCTCATCAGCGCCCGATACGAGCGGCGATCAATGCTCATCACCGCCAACCAGCCCTTCGGCGCCTGGGAAAAGGTCTTCCCCGATCCCGCCATGACCCTCGCCGCCGTCGATCGCCTCGTCCACCACGCCATCATTTTCGAGCTCAATGTCGAAAGTTACAGGCGTCGCGAGGCCATCGATCGAAAACGCGGGCCGGGGCGACCGCCATCCCAGGCCACTCCTGCCAATATCGCCGCTGATTGACGGATGTTACCCGATTGTTCGCACAATAACGCTGCGCCAGATCGTCCTCGTGCCGATCGATCCGCATCATATGCCACGAATTGAACGTGGCGTTGCCTCAGCGCCGATTTTGAACCGCTAATTGACGCGCCACGACAATCAATCCCACAAAAATACTTGCGCCCGACAATCACCCCCGCGATCATCAACCAACCGCGACACCAGATTCTCATCCAGATTGTCGCGACCTCTCATCCAGTTTGTCGCGCTACACTGGTCTTTAGCGCATCGTCCAAGTAAGGCTGGACATCCTGCGTCGTGATCGGTTGCCCTTTCTTTCGCTGCAAGAGCGGTGTGATCAGACCGTTCAAGGTGTTCATCTGCTGATGCGCCGCCGCGAGCTGCTCCTGCGTACCCTGGCCCTGCGCCTGCATCGACTGCCCGGCCTGGATGCCGCCGGGACCGACCACCCACGGCGCATTGCTTGCCGTCAGCGCGTTGGCGAGCTTGGCTTGGTCGATGCGCCCCGTTGTCGGGTCGACAGCTTGCTGGTAGGCCGCGCCGAGCGCGTTCTGGCCCTGGATCTCCCGCATACTCTGGATGGTCGGCAGGATCGAGCCGGGTTGCGGCGGCGGGGGCGGCTGAAAGCCGATGTCTTGATGGAAGGTCATGACGATGTTGCTCCTTCAGACCTGAAGCCGATTATACAACAGCAGCGCCTGCTGGTCGCGATGAAGCACGCTTCGCAGCGGCCCGGATTTACCCACGAGAAACATGGTTATCGAAAGTGAACCGCGCCTGTCGCCGGTCAGCTTCTGCCCGTTCGCGGCTTCCCGATCTGCGTCGCGTCGCGTCGAGCCCGTCGTATGGGCGCGACCTTCGTTCTGATCACTTCCAGGATCGCCATCGCTTTTTTTTGAAGGTCCTTTGTATCCGCAATCTGCTTGTTGAGGACTTCATCCGGAACTGGAATGAAGGCGGGATTGGTCCGTGGCTTGGTTCGGCGCTGAAATGGTCCCTTGCGCGAAAATCGCTCCCAAGTCCACGGATCGTGGATGATGCGGTTCCTTTGTTCCTGTGGGTCGCGGGTACCTTCCTCCAGCGCTTCCACATCCTTCTCAATCTCGCTCAAACATCCTCT
Organism: uncultured Alphaproteobacteria bacterium; assembly: GCA_963804725.1. Classification (GTDB taxonomy): domain Bacteria; phylum Pseudomonadota; class Alphaproteobacteria; order ATCC43930; family CGMCC-115725; genus JAATGI01. The sequence goes on from CAWDRN010000003.1 coordinate 23,893, forward strand.
TTTTTGTGCCAGCTTTTTGATCGAGGAAATCTGTATCAATGCGGCCCTGACTTGTGATTTGCCCGAGGCCCCAATCGGCCCATCAAGTTTCTCAAGAACCTGAACCGCCATATCCAATATAACCTCATAGTGCGCCCACTCGGATGCGACTCGGCCTATCAGTGCGTAGGCGGGGTAGTCATCGGGCAACGGCTCATAAAGCGAAATGGTTGGTGTGTACCCCCTAAATGTGCGTTTGGCTGGCTGCGACGCGATTGTGACGTCTTCTTTCTTGGCCATGCGATCACTCGCTCGCGTGCGCCCGAGCGCGCCGATTTACTTGCGCCGTTTCGCTTTTGCCGCTCTCAGCATGGGAGAAGTCGCTTTGGCTCGCGAGCGGGGCCTGCCTTGATCGAGCCCAGTGCGCTTCGTCATCGACTTTGCCGCTACACGTGCCTTCCTCGCGGCCCAGCGCAGCGGTTCCGCTTTCTGCGCGTACGCCACCCGCTTCACCTCGATATTGCTGGCATGGCTGCGCATGGTAACGGTGTCGTGCCAAGCCTGCAGTCGCAGCAACATCTCCATGTTGACGGCAAACGCCTTCTCGAGGCGCAGCGCCATCTCCGGCGACAGGGCAGCATGGCCATTGAGGAGATTGGAGAGGGTCGCGCGCCGCACACCCAATGCTGCGGCTGCCTCACCCACACTCAGCCCCATCACTTCGAGCACCTCGTCACGAATAAATGCGCCGGGATGAGGCGGGATCATTCCCACCTTCACAGGTGCGTCGCTCATCAGTGATAGTCCTCCAAGTCCAAATTCCAGATGTCGCCGTCCCTAATCTCAAAGGTAAGCCGCCAGTTGCCGCTCACCGAGACGCTCCACGTATCGGCCCGGTCGCCCTTGAGTTGATGTAGGCGCCAGCCCGGCGGTCCAGCGACCTCCCGCATGTCGCGCGCGAGATAGAGCGCCGCGAGGATGTTGCGCAGCCGGTTGACGAGGTCGGGCCGCAGCTCGCGGCTGTCATCATCTTTGATAAAGCGCAAGAGACCACGGTGACGAACTTGCCGAAAATCCATGCCGCGCACTGTGCGGTCGCACCGTACACCCGTCAAGGCACGATTGCAATCAGCCCCGCATCCCGACAGAACTCCTCGTCACGCGCTGGGGCATGAGGCCCTACGGGCCGGTGACAGTCGATGGAAATTTCCTGGAAAAATCGCCGGGGAAAATGAAGGCCAGCGCGTGGGGAGGATGGGGCCTCCGCACCCGTACCGGCTTGGGTATGGCCAAGAAGGGGGTGGGTGGGGTTCGGCCCGGTGAGGGCGTCTGGGCCTGCGGCCCGCCGGGGCAAGCGCCGATGCGGCGGCAGGCGGACGATGAGACCCTTTTCAAAACCGCGATGCGCATTCAATCCCGCGCCATCCGCCGCTGTGGCGAGCTGCTCGAGGAAATTTCACCGGCTCACGGCGCCAACCAAAACATTAGTGGGGATGCCCCTACCAAAGTTGTGACGCGCAAGGACGCTGCACGTGAGGCCGGATTGCTATCGAGAAGCGCCATTATCGATGGTAAAGCGCACCTGCGGACCATTCGTCTCGTTCTGATTCGAGCTCGAAATCGTGGAAGGCGGCAATCAAGAGTGGGCTGTGTCCGAGTACACTCGGCGGAGGTCCCCAACCACTTGAAATCGCTAAACTATTGGGCTGGACGAGGGTCAACACCAACCAATCGAGCTGGGAAGCGGCCATGAAAAGCAAGTTGGTCGCGGGCGTGGCCGCGCGGGGCGAGCGTCAAGCCGCTGAAATCGCCAAACTTCTTGGTTGGGTTCGCGGGCACCACACGTCTGCCGCTCCGCCTCGACATCCCGTGCTGTGATGGGGCTCAGTCGTCACCGTTGCCGACGGCGACGGGCACGGTGTCGAGCGTGAGCACCGGATGCTCGAGCTGCGGAGCTGTTGTAGGAGCTTCTGCGTGCGGCTCAAGGTGCGCAATTTCAATCGTGATCGATGTCACACGCTCGTTTGTGATGAGGGCTTGCGCAGCATCGCCCCTCGGCATGCCGACGCTGATTATGACCTCGGCTGCTCGCAAGCGCGTGCGCTCATCGACGCTGGCGTCCTGCATCAGCCCAGCGCAAAAGACGAGCGCTTCCGGCGCCATTTTGCGGGCATAGCGCAACGCGCGGTCGACATCGTTAGAGCGTCTGGGAGCGCTGTTGCCGCGCCGCCATGGCTTGAGGTTGGCGAGTTGTGATGGCTGTCCGTTGGGCATCTCACTGTCGCGTGAACTCGTGAGTAGAGCACCAGGACGCTGTTTAACGACTTGCCGTTCCGCTTGGCAAGCTTCCTGAAGCCAGTCTCGCAATGATACCCGTTTAGTACCCGGTCAGGGTGGTCAGTGTCTGGTCAGGGTCCGGTCAGGGTGGGTGACCGCCTTAACTCATTGATACATTTCTGTTTTTCGGGCTGGTCAGGGTGGACTGGGTAAAATGGCCCCAAACACTTTTTATAGACCCCTTTTCTTCGCGCGCGCGCATATACGCATACCCTGTCCACCCAGACCACCCTGACCACTATAGGTTTTATATAGGTTTACTGGTCAGGGTCGGCCTGTTTTGGTCAGGGTCCGGTCAGGGTCAAATGCAAAATCAGGGCTCATTTTGGGGCTTTTCCCAGGCGAAAGTTCCGGCGGGGAAGGCGAGCTTTTCACTGAATGCCTTCCTTGCTTGGTCGAGGTCGCCTACGGAGTATCCGGGAGGTCGGTCCATCTGCACGACGGGCTGGGGATAGTCGCGATCGACGTTTTCGGCTTCGTAAACCGGATGGGAGCCGCGCGGTCGATGGGACGGATAGAACTTCGTCATGAAGCGCCCGAGTGCCTCGCGGTGTTCGGGGCGCGTCACCCGGTTGTCGGCACACCATTGCCGGTAGGACTGGTTCAGCAACTCGGTGGAGACGAACTCGTCCCACTTGAGGAAATCTTTATGGCCGTACCGCGAGCGCCAGACGAAGGCGCGATCAAGAACTGTCTCCCACCAGCGGTGCAGCGAATTGAATGAATGGATCTTTTGCTCGACGAGCTCGGTGGTCTTAGGCACGACGCGCGGATGGAAATCGCCGAGGTCGAGGTGCAGCAGGTCGTGCAGCATTGCGGCGAGGCCGCCTTGTTCCATCTGCTGGTCGAGCTTGCGAAAGTACTGCGCGTCGTCCTTCTTGTCGGCTGCGACGTCGAGCATGAGATAGCGCCGCTCGTCGTGCGAGGCCGGGATGACCCAGGTCGCGTTCGACGCCATCAGCAGGTGGAGCATGTTGGGCGTCATGACCGGGGTCCGGTATTTGGCCTCGAGCAGGAGCAAGCTCTCGGTGATGATCGCCTTGAGCACCCCCTCGTGCTGGCGATCACCGGCGAAGAAGGCCTCATCGGCGAAGACAAAGACGGCGTCGCGGAGGTGGCCGCGGAAGCGGCCCGTGAGGTGGCTGGCGTCGACGATGTGAAGCCCATGCTGGCCGCACAGCCGCAAGAGCCATTTGCCGAGCATGCCCTTGCCGGTGCCTTTGAGGCCGCGCAGCACGATGGCGATTTCAGCAGCGAGGTGCGGCTGCTGCGTCATGTGGCTGAGCCATCTGATGACGTAGTCGAAAATTTCGGCGCGGCCACCGCAGATGATCAGCCGGATGTGCTCGCGCATGAGCGACCAGTCGCCCCGTGCCGGCTCGACCGCCCAGCCACGCCACAGGTTCATGGTATCCGGTGGTGTTCTGTTGGCCGGGTCGAACACGACGCCGCCCAAATATTGTCGTCGCTTTGGGCTGTTGAGCCACCACGCCGCAAACGACTTGGTGATGGTTTGTTTCTTCACCACGATGCTCAGTGTGTGGTTTTGATAGAACCGTTCGAAGTCGGGGAAGGAGGCGCGCTCGTGGCGGTCACGCCTCAACACCGGGTCGTGTATGGCCCAGATCACCACCGCCTTTCCGCCCTCATTGGCCATCGCGTATTTGCGGTTGAAGGTCTCGACCAGCTCCTTGCGCGTTAGCTGGGCTCCGAGCGCGGCAATCTCCGCCAGCACATCGATGGCCGTGTCGTCTGGTGTGGGACCCGGCAACGGGCCGGGATTTGATGGCGGCGCCGGTACCGATGACGGCGCGGGCGGCCCTTCTATCTCCAGCTGCGCACCATTGCCCAAACTTTGCGGCGGTTCTCCGTCGTTCGGCGGATGCTGCTCCTCCCAATCGGACGGTGCCTTAATATTTGGATTGGGCCGGTCCTCGAGCTCGAGCGGATTGGCCATACCGAAACGCAGCCCGTCCAGCGCCGTGCGGCGTGCCAAGTCCCAGTCCTGCACCGAATTTGGGAGCGCCCCCAGCAACTGCTCGACCGCCTCGTGCTCACTCCATCCGATCAAGTGCAGATATCCCCCAAGCGTGCGGGCAATGCGCAGGAGCGTGTGGTGTTTCTCACCGTCCGGGGCGGCGCTGACATTGGCGAGCAGTGTGGCCGTGAGCCCGCGGATGCGCTCGTCCGTGATGTCCTCGGGCCGCGTTGCCGGACCTGCGGGACGCCCGCTGCCGTTCGGATGGGCCCGTTCGGGTTTACCAATCGCGGTCGCATCGAGATCGTCGCGGAGATCGAGCGGCATACCGTCGATGTGTTGGACCTGATGCGCCGGATTGCCGTTGACCGAGCCATAAAAGTAAGACTGCGATAGCGTCCAGCTCTCGTTCGCGAACTCCACACCGATGGCGGCAAACAACCCGGCGAGGCGCCCCATCATGCGATCACGCTCTATCGGCGGCAGCTCGCAGCTAAACGAGCAAAGCACGCGCCATTTCGGGAACGCCGGGCTGTAGCTCGGGGAGGTGTAAACGATCCCGCTTACACCCGCGTCGCGCAGGCATTTGACGGCGGCGTCGAAAGACGCCTTGCCACCGTCGTAGTCACCCTCGACGCCAGAGATCGTCAGCACGTTGCCGTCGTGACGAAGCGAGTTCTTATCGCTGCGGACGTCGCCAAAACGAGCACACTTGAGCCATGGCAGGGCCGACTTCTCTGGAGCGGACGCGGCGTAGATGCGGGCGCCAAGCATAAAGACAGGGAGGGTTTCCTCGCTCTTGGTCTTGGCGAAGCGGTCGTTGAAAAAGGTGACCGTGATGGCCTCGCTCATGGCCCGAACTCCGCATCCTTGACGTGAAGCCAGCCCGCCTCGCGATCCAGCAGTACGCGGACCGGTCGCTGGAGTTCACCGAACCGTGCCTCCGCCTCTTGCGCGGAGACCGGCGGCGGCATGTGCCTCATACGTGAGAGCAGGCGCCACTTGTTCGCAGCATGCCAGCGCGCGCCAGGGTGCGGGTGTTGCAACGCTAAGTATTCCGAGACGCGCCCGCGATCAGTTTGAAGAACTAAGCGAAACGACGGTGGCGAGCCCGGCTTCTGATGAATGCGGCCTTCCATCGCGGTTACACGCGTCCAGTGCCCTGCCGGTTTGGCGCCGCCTATCGCGGCGAGTGACGATTCGACCTGCTCGAGCTTTTTGTCGACGTCCCTGACCGTAACGAGGCTTTCACCACACCCGGTGCAGATGCTCGCGCTCGCGGGGTTCACCTCCTCACAATGTGGACAGATACGAATTATCGAAGCAGCCCGATGCAAGTCATGCCGTTCGCCACTCGCGCGCAGGGTGACGTTATCAATCGGACCATGGCGGAAGATATTGTTGCCAAAGTCGAGCAAGCGGCAATTGGCCTTCCCCGGATGAACGCGCATGCCCCGGCCCGCGCTTTGCACCCACAATACGGGGCTACATGTTGCGCGCATGAACGCGATCAAATCGATGTTCGCGGCATCAAACCCGGCGATCAGCACATTACAATTGATCAGCGCGGTCAACAAACCCGCGCGGAACTGTGCAATCGCCTCAGCGCGGGTCTCGACCGGTGTTTCACCGGTGATGACCGCGTGCGAGATGCCATGGCGGTCAAGCTCGCGGCCAACGAGCTGCGCGTGTGCTACGCCGGAGGCGAAGATGAGCCAACTCTTGCGTCCCTCGCTCCGGGCGATCTCGACGGTGCGCGCGACAGCCTGCGCCGTGACATCGCCCGCCATCGCGGCGGCCTCGAGCTTAGCGGCGTGAAATTCGCCAGCAACGATTGGCACGTTGGAGAGATCGATGCGCCCCTGTCGCGGTGCGCGGGTTACCAGCGGGCAAAGGAGGCCCGCAGCAAGTGCCTCGCCGATTGTTGTCTGGTGACTTTCATTTACCCACATTTAGTGGATGATTTTAGGGAGCTACACTAATAGTTGCGTCACAGGAATTGACTGTGATTCCTTGTCTGGCACCGATTCGCAAGGGGAGCGGTGCCAATGGACGAGGGAACTGAGGCGTGGTTTGATCGTGAGCTTGGTGGTTGCCGTCTTGCCGACGGGCGCCTGAACAAACGGCTGCGCAAGCTGGTGGCGCAGATCGGGAGCGCCATGGGCCAAAGCATTCCGCTGGTGTGCCAAGACTGGGCCAACACCAAGGCGGCCTATCGCTTTTTCGCCAACGACCGGATCAGCGAGGCGGACATTCTGGCCGGTCACTTTCAGTCGACGCGTGACCGCACCATCGGCAGTGACGGTCTGGTTCTTGTGCTCCATGACACGACCGAGTTCACCTATCGAAGAGAAGACGTCGCCGCGATTGGGATCACCAAGAGCATTAATAGCGGTCGTGACCTGATCGGTCGTCCTCGCGCGCACACGGTTTGCGGCATTTTGATGCATTCCAGCCTGGCGGTGACGACGGAAGGGACGCCCCTGGGATTGGCGGCAGTAAAGTTCTGGACCCGCAAGAAATTCAAGGGGACGGCGGCGCTTAAGAAGAAGATCAATCCGACGCGGGTGCCGATCGAGAAGAAAGAGAGCATCCGATGGCTGGAGAATGTGCAGCAGTCCACGGCGCTGTTGGGTGATCCGGGCCGATGCATTCATATTGGTGATCGCGAGAGCGACATCTACGAGCTGTTCTGCACCGCCCAGGAAGCCGGAACGCATTTTCTGATCAGGACGTGCGTCGACCGTTTGGCGGGAGACGGAGATCATACCATTGCCGATGACATGGACGAGGTTGCCGTCAAAGGGCTGCATCGCATCGAAGTTCGAGACAACAAGGGCGATCCCGACGAAGCCGTTCTCGAGATCAGGTATCGCAAGCTTCGCGTCTTGCCGCCGATCGGAAAACAGAAACGCTATCCCGCGCTGACCTTAACGGTGATCCATGCCGAGGAGCGCGGGACACCGAAGAACAGAAAGAAGATCAAGTGGAAGCTGATCAGCGATCTGCCTGTTGCGTCCCGCGCGGACGCCATTGAGAAGCTGGAATGGTATGCCTTGAGGTGGAAAATCGAGGTGTTCCACAAGATCCTCAAATCCGGCTGCAAAGCCGAAGAATTGAAGCTCCGGACCGCTCAGCGTCTGACCAATCTGATCGCGATCTTCTGCATCCTGAGTTGGCGAGTTTTCTGGATGACGATGCTTAACCGCTCAGCTCCCGACGCGCTGCCGACTCTCGCCTTGACCGAGACTGAAATCGCCGTGCTCGATCGGCTGGTCACCGACACGCCTCAAGCGCGACGCAACCTGCTTTCAACTTATCTGACCAAAATCGCCAGGCTCGGTGGTTATCTCGCCCGTGCTAACGATCCTCCACCGGGTAACACAGTCATGTGGCGTGGGTTATCTCGTCTGACCGACATCGTCCTCGGTGCAATGCTTGGAGCAGAAATTGTGGGTAATTGAAAGGTCTGGTGAACGATTACATCGAAGATGTCGGCATCGATCAGTGAGGCGCTGTCAGTCCGGTAAGGCGTGGCGGTCACACCGATGAGCGGCGGATCACCAAGCGCCTCCCGGATGCGCGCCAACATGGTCGAACTGCAGGGTCCGAAAAAATGCGCTTCGTCCAACAAGACGATGTCGACACGCCCGAGGCGGGAAAGGCGCCGATAGATCGTCGGCGTCGACCCGACGACGATGGCCGCATCGGTATTGTCGCTCTGCATATTGGCCGCGCACAGACCGACATCGAGGTTCGGATCGAGACGGCGCAGCACGCCTGAGTTTTGCTCAAGCAGCTCTCTGTGGTGGGCAAGACAGAGAATCCGCAGGCCTCGCGCGGCGAGGGTGACGCAGAGCATGGCCAGGAGAATCGACTTGCCCCACGCCATCGGTTCAACCGCAAGCGGGCGCCGAATACCGGCATCGAGGGCGTCGACAATGGCGTCATGGACTTTGATCTGATCGGGTCGCGGGACCAACGCACTGTTGGCTGCCCGGAAATCAGTGCTTGCCTTGGCGTAGGCGCACAACGGCCCTACGAGGTCCCTGAGCATTAAGGACACCCCTCTGTTCGTTGGACTAACAAAAGGCGGAACGCCCCGGCCTGGGGCTACTTCAGGCGGGCGGGGGCGCCCTTTGTAGGTATGCGCCCATCAACGTGCTTCCATCGCAGGTAGCGCGAGCACGTAATTCTTGAGACTGTCGTAAATCACGATGATCCGCCCGTTCTCGAAACGGGCGTCAATCTTGCTGCGCGCTATCGCACGGAGGAGGTCTCGGGACACTATGCCGGAAAGCAGTTCAGCAGTTTTGAGTGTCACCCCAACAGGCGACACGCCTTCCTCGCTCAGTTCCGCGACGGCGTTGGCTTCGATCTCATCTTTGGACAGACGACTCATAGGTATTGTGGATATCGCTGATTTCTTTGCCATGTCACGTGCATCCTGGGGACGTTCCGACAGATTCTGGGGATATGGTTTTGGGTGGATCTTTCTGGCGGCGCTTCTGCAGATCTGGATATTGGCGAATTACATCTTTCAACAGCCGGTGTGTGATCTTGAAGCCTTTCAGCTCGTCGGCTTCCCTGGCTTTCGCCACGGCCCATTTGCACCAGTGATCGCCCCGAGGCTCATACAGGTTCGGCCACTTAAGCAGCCATGCCCGGAATTGCTGGTAGTCTTCCGAGGTGTAGCCCGGCAGCGGAGTGATGACTAACAATGTCTCGCCGGAGGGCGGATCAGCTTCAGCTTGTCCCGGCGCAAGTCCGCGAATCCGATATTCCTCGGCATCTAGCCATGTGTCCAAATCGAAGCCGTTGCGCACCAGATTCGCGATGTAGTCGCGTACCATCATCCAGTCATCGATTGGCCTGCGCCAATCAACGTCCAGCCGCCAATTGCGGTCGACAACAAGGCCGCGCTGCCAGTAGTGATTTTCGATCAGTAGCCTTCGCATTGGGATGTTGGGCAAGTGTAGCCGTTGCGCTTTCTCAAGGAGGTACGCGCTCACCGGTCGGTCGCTGCGTTGCATCTCGAGGAACCGGTTCCGCACCGCATCCGCGAATGCGGTGCGCGCCCGCAGCAGCATCAGCGCCGGTGTGCGCGAACTGTAGACACGTGGAGCGGGCGTGTTAGGCTTGCGCTCGGCCTCGTTCATCATCAGTTCCATCCGGGCCATGGCGGGCGGGGGTCCAGCCCCGCTCGCCGCCCATTCAGCAAATGTCGGTCCCGGTGCTTAACTCGATTTCAATTGCGGGTGCCCACCTGTGACGCGCAACGCCGCCCGGTGCACCGTCAGCGCAAGCTCGTCATTGGCAGCGAGTTCTGCTTCAGGCCGAGACCAGTCGGTGAGACCTTCGACTGTCTCACAAAAACGCCGCGCACAGCTCAGTCGGTCAAATTCGGTTAAACGCTTGCCGCCGAGGAGGTAAACTGCGTAGCGACCGCGCGCATGACGAATGCCCCACCGGCCCCAGATGGAGCCCCAGAGGTAGCCGTGATGCGCGGTCCGGAAGAAGGCGGCTTCCCAGCGACGGAACGGACCCTCGATCAGGTTCATGCAGAAGGTGGCTTGCCGCTGCCCGCGTCGTGTGCCGACATTGAGCGTCTTCTCGGCGTGGTGCGCGGGCGCACCTTCACGGCTGGCAGTGATCGTAAGTACTCAAGCCCGTGCCTCACATCGATTAGCACTCGGCGCCCATACTTAACGCCGCGCAGATGTTTGGCCGCGAGTTCCTCATAGGTGCGCGAGCGGCTCATGCCGGATCTCGCGCCATACCGAGATCGGCGCAAATTCGGGGGTCAAGCTGCACTCTCCTTAGGCATCGATCCACGCGTCGTTCAGCAGACGCTCGTGGACGCTAGTCGCGACCGAGACTTTTTGCGCCTCGAATTATTTCCGGCGGGCTTTTTTTCTTTTTTTGGCGGCCTGACGAAGGGTGCTACCGAGTGAATCGGGGTCAGGCGGCTCGTCGCCCATCACAGCGCCGATTAGCATGGCCAGTATGGCTATCACCGGGCTCTTTTTGTAAGTCGGCGAGACCTTGCGCCATCCGGCTTTGCGCAGTGTGTCAACGATGTGCGGCGTAATTGCATCGGCGCATGCAATCCATGGGACTGCCTTTGTTCCGCTGACTCGCCACCGTCGGCCAAACGGCTCGAGAAATTTGGTCAATGTCCATTGCAGCTCGTCTGCGTAAATAAATCCTGGAAACAGCCTAAGGTTCACCGGATTAGACTGGATTTGGTGGAGGGAACTGTGTAGCCGACGAGCGTCCTTCACCACCCTGACAGCTCTGACAACGTCCCTTCTCATTCTGGCGGACTTCATGGCGTGCAACCAGTTGAACATAGGTCGGTACCGATTGAATTGCGCCGCGAGCTTGGCGCAGTCATCCATATCGGGAACGAGTTCTGGGCGACTAATCGCATCGCGAACCAGCCGTGTAGCAGCGAAGCCGTAAACCTGGGTACAGCCATTTTCAGGCCGCAGCATTGTCTGCGGCAATGCCGTCCAGCGCGTCGGCGAGCTGCTGCAGCGCCTGTCGCACCTGCGGGCGGTATCGCGCTTGGTTATAGAGCGCAGCGAGCTGTCCGCCGATGTGCAGATGGTTGAGCGCGGCTTCGATGACGTGCGGCTCGACGCCCATTTCGCCGAGCATGGTCGCCCCGGTGCGCCGCAGGTCGTGACGATGCCACCCCGATGTGCCGCTCGCAGCCATGATCCGCTTCGTCAGCCGGTCCCAGTTGTCGAGCGGGCGTCCGGTCGCGGTCACAAACACCAGGGCGCCCGGCGTGGCCGGCTCCGGCTGGATCGCACGCAGCAATTCCACAGCCTGAGGAGGAAGCGGGACCACGTGCCGCCGGCCAGATTTGTTGCGCTTCTCCGGGATCGTCCACTCGGCCCGCTCGAGTTGAAATTCGCCCCAGCAAGCGCCGACGGTTTCCTCCCGCCGGGTCAAGGTCAGCAGCATCAGCTTGAGCGCCGCAGCGTAGTTGTCGCGGCGCGCTTCGAGCGCCGGCAGCAGCCGCGCCAGTTCGTCTCGGGCGAGCACGCGTCCACGCTTGGCGACCTGGGCCGGCTGGACGATTTCGGCGAGTTCCTTGGCGACATAGGCGCGTCCGGGTGCGGCGGCCCATTTCAGGATCGGACGGAGATACCGCACGGCGGCTCCGGCGGACAATTGCGCCGGCCACTGATCCGCTTGGATCTGCAACGCGCCGAGGCGGAGGTCGACAAGCCGGGTGTCGAGCAAATCGGCAAATACGCATTCGATCCGGCGCTTCATCTCGCTCCAGGTCCGCAGCATGGTGCCCCGCTGGCGCGCATAGAGGTCAATCAGCGCGGCGAGCGTGTCGGCGCTATCCGCCGTTGCGGCGGCGCGCTTCAGGCGCGCGGCGGCGATGGGATCGGCGCCTTGGCGCACCTGCTCACGCATTGCAGTGGCCCGGCGTCGTGCCAGGGCCAGACCGATCTCGGGATACTGGCCGAGCGGAAAGCGGCGCGGTTTGCCGGCACTGTCGCGGCAATAGAGTACCCAGGTCCTCGTGCCGTACGGTGTGATGCGCAGCTGCAGTCCTTGTAGCCCCGGATCGGAGAGGCTAAGACGTTGATGTTTGACGGCGGCGCGGCGAGTTTGCGCGTTGATGAAGGGTTCGGTCAGGGTTGCATGGGAAACCATCAGTGGTTCACGCTCCGGGGCTACGCGGGGCTACGCTGGGGCTACGCTGTCGGCACGATGCCAACAGACGGTGGCGAACCACGGTGGACGGTATTTGAGGCTAAAAACCATGGTACGGCAAGGGATGAGGCGCACTTGCGCGGACTTTGGCAGACAAGGGCAGCCGACAGTGGAAAGGGATGAACCCTTATTCGTAATCAGTAGGTCCGCGGTTCGATCCCGCGCGTCGGCACCAACTAAATCAATGACTTATTACTGAGGTTGGCTGATCCGTTAACCCTCTAGGTATCCCCAAGGTATTAGCGGCAGGGATTTCGACGCCTTCGGGGCCCGACGGCGCTTCGGACTCGCCATGACCCCTCGTGTCGTGGCGCAGGACGCGATAGCGCGGCGTCAGCGCCGCAATCTGCGGCTCCCACATCGTCAAATCGGTGCCGAGAGAATTGACCAGCGCCACGACCGGCGCAGCTTCCGGCCCGTCGACGCGGTAATGCAGCCGCACGCCGTTGACGATGGCGTCGCTCATTGCATCAACAGCCTGCCAAAGCCCGCGACGCGGTCGTCGAGGCCGCTTTGCCGCAGGCAATGCCACATCGCCGCCTGGTTGCTGGTGATGACCGGCTTGCCGAGATCCCGCTCCAATGTTTCGATGATCTCGGCGTTGCGCGCCTGCGCGCAACTGAGAAAATAGGCATCGGCGGTGTCGTCGCGATGCGCCATCACGATGCCGTACCAGGCCGAGGGCTCGACTGTCGCGAATTCCTTGCCGCCGGGCAAGTCGAGCCCGTGCTCGCGCAGCACCGTGAGTCCGTGATGCGTCAGGAATGCGACCTCGCGCTCGTTCACCGGCTTGATATAGGGCGTGATCATCACCAGCCGCCGCAAGCCCAGCGCGCGGAATGCCGCGATCAAGGCCTCCGAGGTGACCGTCGCGGGAATGCCGGTGGCGCGGGTGATGCGATCGCGGATGCGCCCGACAATGTCTGAATCGAACGTCGTCACCGCGGTGCAGTGAAACAGGATGCGATGCGGCTCGGTGTCGGCAAGGAGCAGCGACGCGCCTTCTATGTCTCTGGTCATGCCCATCAGCTCTTCCTCGCCGCTGTTGACCAGTTTCAGTCGCGTCGCGTGGATCGACACGCCGGGCGGCAGCATCGCTGTCAGTTGCGGCTCCGCCACCGTATTCACCGACGGCATGAGCACGCCAAGACGCAATCGCCAGCCCAGCTTTATCTCCACCGCATCCTCCCTCTCAATCGGCGCCACGAACCACGCCGACCAGACGCGCCGCATCGTCGGGCACGGCGTCGGCGCGCCAGGCGACATGTCCGTCGGGCCGGACCAGAACCATCCTTCGCTCATAAAGCCCCGCAATTTCGGGCTGGGCAATATCGGCGACGGTGAGCGGCACCGCCTGCGCTTGCGCTGCCGCGACTAGGCGCGCCGGATCGGCGCCGCCGAAGCGCAACAGAACGAAGCTGCGGCCGAACAGATCGAGCGTTGAGCGTCCGGGCGCCAGCCAAGCGTGCGGGGCGCGCGACCCCGGCCGCGTCGACGGATGATATTGCGAAATCGGATCGGGCGGCGGCGGCGTACCGTCGCCAACGCAGATGGGCGAATTCTCATAGCGGTAACCGAGCATCACGCCGACGCATTCCCATTCCATGCGCAGGCCTTCTTTGAGCGTCGCGCCGACCTCGCGGCGCGCGCGGCGGCCCTCGGCGGATTCCTCGAGGATCGGCTTGCACAGATCGGCAAGACCGACCCACGTTTTGTAATTCTGCGTCGATGCCAGCGCGTTGCGTCGCGCGACCTGGCGTTGCTCGGAATCGTAGGAATCGAGCAGCGACGGCCCGCCCCATCCACCGAGAACGGCTTCGAGCTTCCAACCCAAATTGATGGTGTCGATGATGCCGGTGTTCATGCCGAAGCCGCCGGTCGGCGACATGGTATGCGCCGCGTCGCCCGCCAGCAGGACGCGGCCGCGGCGATAGTGCCGCGCCGTCATCTCGCTGCGTCGCCACGGCCGCACCGCCGTCACCTCGAAATCGATGGCGTCGCTGCCGAGCGCCCGGCGGACTTGGCCGCGTGCATCGAAGCGTTCGAGATCCATCTTGTCGCTCGACCCGATCACCGTGATCCGCCAATTGTCGCGGCCGTCGACGACAGTGATGTTCGCCCAGGTACCCTCGGGCCCGACGAACAGGTAGCGTTCCGCCTCGCCCTTGCCATGCCGAGCGAGCAAGTTCGGTGTGCGGAAATAGATGTTAATCGAATAGCCGAGGGTCTTGCCCTCGAACGGGATGTCGGCGCTAGCGCGCACATGGCTCGCCGCGCCGTCGCAGCCGATCAGGTATTGGGCGCGAATGTCGGTCGCCTCGCCCGTCCGCGTGTCGACGGCGTGCGCCAGAACGTGATCGCTCCGCTCCTCGAAAAGGTCGAGCCGGCAATGGTAGTGCATCGTGACGCTCGGACACTCGGCCAGGGCGCGGGCCAACAGCGGGTCGAACAAGACCTGCGGGCACCAGGTGCGCCGTTCGGGACTAGTCGGCGGCGCCGCGACGTCGCGCTGGCAGGGAAATTCGTCGCGTTCGAGCAGGTGGCCCGCCAGGCTGGTGCAGTAGACCATGTTGAGCGCGTAATCCTGCGGGAAGCCCGCGCCGGCGACCCGGTCGGCGAGGCCCCAGCGGCGCCAATATTCCATGGTGCGGATCGACACCATGCCGCCGCGCGACAATTCGACCGTGCCGTCGCCCTCGTCGGCGAGGACGCAGGGAACGCCGCGCCAGCTCAATTCCATCGCCATGCTCAGGCCGATAGGCCCGGCGCCGACAATCAGGGCGAGCGTTTCGAGGTTTTTCGTCATTCCGGATCGACGAGACCGCGCGGACCCCACACTTTTCCGGGCGCCACCTCCAGCAATTCCTTGCCGCATTCGCGCAGGATATTGGGCCCCGTAGTGATGTGCTGCGTCGCCGCATACATGTCGCGGAAGCAGCGCTGCAGCGTGCTCGCGCGCAACGCGCGGCCACCGGCGAACTTGTAGGCGAAGGTGCAAACCTCGGCGGTCGCCGACGTGATGTAGTTGAGGGTGAGGCGCGACAGCGTGATCTGGCGCGTGCTCAATTTGTCGCCGCGCTTCAGCGTCTCCTCGATGTCACCCCAGGTCTCGTGCGCGAGCGCGCGGACCGCGCGGAACTTCGCCTCGGCCAGCCCGAACTGCTCCTGAAAGCTTTCGCCCCCGCCGATCTGCGGCAGCAGGCTCGGCCGTCCGGTCTCGCTGCGTGCGAGGTGACGCAGCTCGTCGAGCATGCGGCGGCCGCAACCGAGTGCGAAACCGCTATGGCAGATCGCGCCCATGCCTTGGATGCCGAGCGAATAGAGATTGCCGCCCTGCCGCGGCACGTTGGTGGTCTGTTTGTGGGTAAATTTTTCCGGCACGAAAACATCAGTGATCGAATAATCGATGCTGCCGGTGGCACGCAGGCCCATCACGTCCCAATTGCCGAGGAATTTCGCCTCGCCGACCGGCAGGATGAAGATGCGCGTCTCCGGCGACGTGCCGCCGGGCCACAGCCGCGGCGCGCCGCCGGCGTAAACGACGCCGCCGGTATGGATGTATTCGGCGTGCAGCAGGCCGCTGCCATATTGCCAATGGCCGGTGAGCCGGAAGCCGTTGCCGTCAGGGATCGCGCGGCCGTTGGCGGCGCCTTGCCCCTCTATGATGGGCATGCGTTCGGCGAATAACAGCTTCGCGGTATCCGGCGGCAGGTAAGCGGCGGCCGAGCCCATCGCGACCTGCGACGCCATCAACACCCAGCCGGTCGAACCGTCGGCGTAGCTCAAGGTTTCGATCACCGCCAGCGCCTCGAGCGGCCAAGCCTCGACGCCGCCGAAACATTGCGGAATCCACAGCGCGAAAAAGCCGCCGTCGCGCAGGCCGGCCACGGTCTGCGCGGTCAATCGCTCCGCGGCTTCGTTCGCGTCGGCTTGCGCGGCGAAGAACGGGATCATCTCGCGGGCCTTGTCGCTCAACAACACGGAAGCTCCCTCATTCTTCTTGTGGGCAGCCCAAATAACCGCTTAGTTATAAGCGTGAACGAACCGGTTTGCACTCGGTCGGCACACGCAAAATTCCGCCAACGAGCGGACTTCGGGAGGAAACCATGGTCAAGCTCGGCACACTCTTCCTTGCGGCCATACTTGCGATGTCCGGGGCCGTCGCGCGGGCGCAGGACGCGGCCGAATTCAAGGTCGGCTACGTCGCGTCGATCACCGGCGTGATCTCGCCAATCACCAAGTACTACATGGACGGGCTCGATGCCGGCGTCAAAATGGTCAACGATTCCGGCGGCATCGGCAGCTTGCCGGTGAGAGTCATCAAGTGCGACAGCCAGTCGAATGAGGCGCAAGCGGTACTGTGCACCAAGCGGCTGATCGACCAGGAGAAAGTCAACATGCTGTTGGGCGTCGGCGGCACCGCGCCGACGGTCGCGATCGAGCCTACGGTGCAAACGGCCGGGATTCCGCTATTCGCGATCGCCGCCGGCCGGGTCGCCTATGTGCCGGTGAAGAAATGGGTGTTCAAGGCCATCATCGGCAACGACGACCAGGTGCCGACGGTCGTCAAGTTCCTGAAGCGCAAGGGTTGGACCAAGGTCGCGCTGATCCGCGATAACACCGCCTTCGGCAACGACAGCGCCAAATCGATCAAGGAAGAGGCCGCGCGCGACGGCGTCGAGATCGTCGCTGACGAGGTCTATACGCCGACCGATACCGACATCACCGCGCAACTCACGCGCATTCGCGGCCTCCACCCGCAGGCGGTAATCAACTATGCCGTCGGCATCGGGGTCGGCGGGCTGATCGCGAAGGAAATGATACAGCTCGGCATGACCCAGCCGAGCTTCGTCGGCATGAACATGCAGATTCCCGGCTACGCCGCCAACGCCGGACCGGACGCCACCGCGCATACATTCTTCGTCGCGGCCAAGGTCGCGTCGGCGGCCGACTTGCCGAAGGACGATCCGCTCTACGGCCGGATTGCCGTATTCACCAAGTACTTCAAGGAAGTTCATCCCGATCAGATCGCCAATTCCAACACGCCGACGGCGGTCGACGCGTTGCTGATGGCACAGGCGGCGGGCAAGTCTATCGGCAAGAAGGTGCTCGACCGCGAGGCGCTGCGCCAAGCGATCGAGCACGTCACCGATCTCGCCGGGCTGCAGGGCTTCTGGACCTTCACGCCGGAGCGGCATTGGTCTTCGCTCGAAGCCGGCGCGCAGATCGTCAAATACGACGGCAAGAATTGGGTTCCGGCCAAGTAGCCAACCGGGAAGCGTAGCGGCATGGATCCGACCGCCCTTGCCCAGACGGCGGTATCGGGACTGGCTAACGGCGCGCTCTACGCATTTGTCGGCCTGTCCTTCGGCCTTGTGAGCCGCAGCACTGGCCTCATCAATTTCGCCCAGGGCGATCTGACCATGCTGGGCGGCATGCTGGCTGCGGTGATGAGTGAGGCCGGTGTGCCGCCGCCGATCGCGGCGCCGCTGGCGGCGCTGGCCTGCGCCGCGATCGGCGGCGGTTTCTATTACTTCGCCATCCGTCCCTCGACACGGGCGACCATGTCGCAGCTCGTCATCATCACCGTCGGTCTTTCGATTCTGATCCGCGGTGCCGTCACGTCGCTTTGGGGTACCGACCCGAAGCAGGTGCTGCCCTTTACCGCGGGCGGGCCGATCGAACTCGGCGGCGTCAGTATTTTGCCGCAGCAATTGTGGCTGATCGGCATTCTCGCACTCGTTGCCGCCGCCACCACCTGGTTCTTCCGCCGCGCCGTGCTCGGGCTGGCGCTGCGGGCGAGCGCGGACAATCCGCTCGGCGCCAGTTTCGTCGGCATCGATCCTCGAGTCCTTGGCCTGTTCGCGTTTGCCGCCGCCGGTTTTTTTGGCGGACTGGCGGGCGCGGTATGGAGCCCGATCGCATACGCGCAGGTCGATATCGGCGTCGGTCTCGGCATCAAGGGGTTCACCGGCGCGATCCTCGGCGGTCTTCACAGCGCCTTCGGTCCCTTGGTCGGCGGCGTGCTCTTGGGCTTGTTCGAGGCCTTCACCGCCGGCTACGTGTCGTCGCACTACGAGGACGCGTTGATTTTTGCTCTGCTGATCCTGGCGTTGCTATTCCGGCCGCAGGGGCTGCTCGGCGGCGCCCACAGCGCGACCAAGGACGAAAAGCCCGAAGAGATTCTATCCACCAGCGTGCGGCAAACCACTTTCCGCCGGCGCGATTTTATCGGCATCGCCATCGGCGTGGCGGTGCTAGGCGCGATCGGCGTCGTGCTTCCCGGCGTCTGGGTGTCGAACGCCATCTTCGCCGGAATCGAGGCAATGGCGGTGATCGGCCTGGTGTTGCTGACCGGCTTCTCGGGTCAACTCTCGCTCGGGCAATCCGCCTTCATGATGATCGGCGCCTACGCCTCGGCTTATCTCACGGTACGCTCGGGTTGGCCGCCGATTCTGGCGTTGCTGGTCGGCGTTGCGGTATCGGTGAGCGTGGGGCTCGCAATGGGCCGTATCATTTTCCGACTGCGTGGCTTCTATCTGTCGATGGCGAGCCTAGGTTTGTTGATGATCGCACTGACGTTCGCCCGCGAATGGTCCGGCGTCACCGGCGGGCCAAGCGGGTTTGTCGGCATCGATTCCTTTTCGCTGTTCGGAATCCCACTCGGCAGCGACATCGCCGTCTATTACACCGTCGCGGCATTCGGAGTGATCGCGCTGCTATTCGGCATGAACATCGCGCGCTCGCGCATCGGCCGGGCGCTACTCGCCATCCGCTCCAACGAATCTGCCGCGCGCGCTTGTGGGGTCGACGTCGTTGGATTGAAGATGCGCATCTTCGCCTTCAGCGCGGCAACCGCCAGCGTCGGCGGCAGCCTCTACGGCCACTATCTCAGCATCATCAGTCCGGCGCCGTTCGGGCTAGATGCGACGATCCAACAGCTCACCGCGCTCACCGTCGGCGGCTTCCTGTCGCTGTGGGGCGCGTTTGCTGGTTCGCTGCTCACGGTCGCCTTGCCGCAGCTCATCGGCTGGGTCAGCGGCTCCGCGGAAAGCCAACTGATCGCCGGCATCGAATACGTCCTGTTCGGCGTCCTCCTGATCGGCATCGTGATGATCCAATCGAATCCGGCGCTGCACCGCCTCCGCGCACAGCTAAGCCGCCGCGGCTGCAGCGCCGTGCCCGAAGCAGCGGAGCGCACGCCATGACCGAACCGATGCTGACGGTGGCGAACCTGTCGGTGCGTTTTGGCGGCCTGCGCGCGGTAAGCGACGTCAGTTTCGCGGTCGCAGAGAACGATATCGTCGGGTTTGGTCGGCCCCAACGGCGCCGGCAAGACCACCGTCTTCAACGCGATCTTTGGCATGATCGCGCCGACATCGGGGCGCATCCTGTTTCGCGGCCGCGACATCACCGGTCTCGCACCCGAACGCATCGCCGAGACCGGCGTGACCCGTACCTTCCAGAACGTGCGCCTCTTCGGCGAATTGTCGGTGCGCGAGAACGTGATGATGGGGGCCTATACCGCCGGCCGCTGCGGGGTCGTCGCCTCGATCGTGCGCATCGGCCGGCATCACCGCCTGGAAGAGCTCGCGGCCGCGCGCGCCGATCATTGGCTCGCGCGCCTCGGGCTCTCCGCCTATGCCGATGTCCTCGCCACCGCCCTGCCACTCGGCCTGCAGCGCGTCGCCGAAGTGGCGCGGGCGCTGGCGGGCAAGCCGCGTCTCATGCTGCTCGACGAGCCGGCGGCGGGTCTCAACGAGGTTGAGAAGCGACCGGCTCGCCGATCTGCTCGCAACCGCCGCGGCGGAAAGCGGCTGCGCGCTGTTGCTGGTTGATCACGACATGCATCTGGTCATGGGGTTGGTCAAGCGCGTGATTGTCCTGGATTTTGGCCGCAAGATCGCCGATGGCACGCCAGCCGCGGTCGCCCGCGACCCGGCGGTGATCGAAGCCTATCTCGGCACCTGACATGCTGCGAGATCCGCGACCTCCACGTTTCCTATGGCAATATCCACGCGCTCAGTGGCATCGATCTCGACGTCAACAAAGGTGAGATCGTCGCCATCCTCGGGCCGAACGGCGCCGGCAAGAGCACGCTGATCAAGACGATCATCGGCGTCCTGTCCAGCCGGCGCGGCACGTATCGCGTTTCCAGGGCGGCGCGATCGGAAGACGCCGACGGTGCGGCGCATCCGTCTCGGCCTCGGCACGATTCCGGAAGGGCGACAACTCTTTCCCGACATGAGCGTGCGCGAGAAATCTGAATTCTTGGCGCCTACGCGCAATTGGGCTGGTCTGATTCCGGCCTCGCTGGACGAAGCGCTGGAACAAGTGTTCGGCGTCTTCCCGCGGTTGCGCGAGCGCGCAAACCAACTCGCCGGCAGTCTTTCCGGCGGCGAGGCGCAGATGGTCGCGGTCGGGCGCGCGCTGATGTCGCGCCCGAGCCTTACTCTTGTGCGACGAGCCGTCGCTGGGGCTTGGCGCCGCTGTTGGTGCGCGAGGTGCTCGCGACGCATCTCGCGCTTGCGCGATACCGGCATCACAGTGCTGCTGGCCGATCAAAACGCACGATCGGTCCTGCGCATGGCCGACCGTGCCTACGTGCTCGACACCGGCCGCGTAGTCGCGTCTGGATCGAGCGCAGGCTTGGCCGACGACCAACGGCTTTGGGAGGCCTATCTCGGCAGCGGCGTCGATGCGCGGATCTGACGGACACGATCCCCCGCGTGAATGACCGCCTTGGGTGTGTACCGTGAAAGGCGGCGCTTTCCAGTCGGTGCAAGGCCTACCCGGCACTTCGCTCCAGCCGGAAGCAATCGGAGCAGTCATGGAGGTAAAGAAATGGCTGGAGCCTTCGATTGGCGTGTCACGAATTGGTCCCGGTGCGCAGGCGCGCCGTGCTAAGGTCTGTAGTATCGGGTTACGGTGTTCCGAGCGACTTCGAATTGAACTTCGGCCGGGACCTCCCTGCGCTCGGGCGGGCGGACGACGATGACACGGATACGCGGCCCGACTGATCGTCGCCCTGAAATCGGCGGCCGCGCGTGGCTTTGGGCGCCCCGATCCGGGCGTGACAAATACTTCGACAAAAAGTGGGAACCCGCTATGGAGTCTACGAAGAACGCTAATGTCGACTTCAAGCTTGAGGTCGTGGTCATCCCTGTTTCGGACGTCGACCGCGCCAAGAGCTTCTACGGCGGCTTGGGGTGGAGGATCGACGCCGACTACGCCTCCGACGATGGCTACGTCCGCGTGATCCAGTTCACGCCGCCCGGTTCCGGGTGCTCCGTCATCTTCGGCAAGGACGTCACCGGGGCCGCACCCGGCTCCGCCCAGGGACTGTACTTGATTGTCTCCGACATCAAGGCCGCCCGCGACGAACTGATCAGTCGCGGCGTAGAGATCAGCGAAGTGTTCCACGACGCCGACGGCGTTTACGCTGGTACGGACGAGCCTTACCTCTTTGGGCGGCACCGGGTTGGCGGTCTGGACCCAGAGCACCGCAGCTACCGCTCGTTCGCCTCGTTTCGCGATCCGGACGGCAACGGCTGGCTGCTCCAGGAGATCACCGTGCGATTGCCCGGACGCGTGGACGCGGACGGCACGGCCTTCACCTCGTCGACCGACCTTGCGGCCGCGCTCCGACGCGCGGCGGCCGCGCACGGCGCGCACGAGAAGCGGACCGGCCAACCCGATCCGAACTGGCCGGATTGGTACGCCGACTACATCGTCCGGGAGCAGGCCGGCACGGACCTGCCGACATGAGCGCCGAATGCGACGTCATCGTCATCGGCGGCTGCTCGCCGGGAAACATTGCGCCGGCGCGCGCGCCGATGGCGAGTTGCGTGTCGAGCTGATCAACTACAGGACAAGCTTTCTGACGTCAGGCCGGGAATAGCGTCGCGAGGAAGTAGCCGTCGCTCTGCACCGTCGCTTTCCCAGTGGCCCGCGGCTTCACCCACTTGGCCGAGGCTGGGGGGAGGTCGCCTTTGGGTCAATGGACTAAACCGCTCGCGCGGTAGGATGCGGCGACGGGCGGCGGAGCGAAGGGGATAGCGGAGCGAAGTGTCCTGTCTTGAAGATGAGGAGTTGCCAACCCTCACTCGAGACAGGAGCACTCCCATGAACGGCGAGACCATCAGCCCGCTACGCCGCCGCATGATCGAAGACATGACGGTGCGCAAGTTCGTCGAGAAGACGCAGAAGGATTACATCCGTCACGTCAAGGGCCTCACGATCTTTCTCGGTCGCTCGCCCGATACTGCCACGGCCGAGGATCTGCGGCGCTACCAGCTGCATCTGACCGAGCGGCGTCCGGCCGCCGAGCATCAACGGCGCGGTTTCAGCGCTGCGCTTCTTCTTCTCCGTCACGCTTGACCGGCCCGAGATCACCAAGCTGCTGACCTTCGTCGCCGAGCCGCGGAAGATACCCGTGGTGTTGAGCCCCGAGGAGGTGGCGCGGTTTCTCGAGGCGGCGCCAGGACCCAAGTACAAGGCGGCGTTCAGCGCCGCCTATGGCGCGGGCCTGCGCGTGTCCGAGGTCGTGGCGCTGAAGGTCTCGGACATCAACTCCAAGCGCATGCTGCTGCGGATCGAGCAAGGCAAGGGGCGTAAGGATCGCTTTGCCATGTTGTCGCCGCAGCTGCTCGAGCTGCTGCGGGATTGGTGGCGGAGACTGTCGAGATTTTTGTGTGCGAGGCGGTTTTCCGTCATGCGAGCACGAAGCGCTCTTTGAACATGACGGCGAACTGCGTTTTCGCCTCGAACCATTCACGCGGTGGCCGTTTCCAGTCAGCGGCGGCGTGGTTCAAAACCAAGTATATCAGCTTGAGCGCTGCATCGTCAGAGGGGAAATGCCCCCTCGTTCGCACGGCGCGGCGCAGCTTCGAGTTCAGCGCATCGATCGCATTCGTCGTGTACATGATCCGCCGGACACTTTCCGGGAATGCGAAAAACGGAATGACGAGGTCCCAATTGCGGCGCCAGCTCTGCGCGATGGCCGGATACTTCTCGCCCCACAGACCCTGTGCAAAAGCATCGAGCGCGGCGCGGCCGGCGTCGGCGTCAGCGGCGCGATAGATGGCCCGAAGCGCCTGCGCCACGCTCTTGCGATCCTTCCAAGAAGCAAAGTCCATGGAATGGCGGATCAGGTGAACAATGCAAGTCTGAACGATGGTCTGCGGGAAGACGGCATTGATGGCTTCGGGGAACCCCTTCAGGCCAGGCGCCAACAGATATGTTCGCCCTACCGCCACCGCGCCACACCTCAACTCTACACTCCGCTGTCAAGTCGGAATGTCAGCTTTGACGGAGAGTTTTGGGTGGTAACCGGACTATCCGCCGACATTGGAATTCCGAGCGCGATTGACCCGAAGCTGACTAGGGCCATGACCGTCTCCACGCTGCGGAGGGGACAAAGTGACTTGTTTGGAGTTCCACAGTTTTGACCACACCGCACGCCCATTATCGAGCGCCGTTCGGTTTCGGCGATATCATAGTTGACAGATCCCGCACTATTGGTCGGGCTGCGTCTCAAAAATCTGGTCACCATCGGGCAGCGTGATCCAGGGCTGTTTATTTCGGGTCCAGAAATGCATCGTAGGCCGTAGCCAGGAGGTATCGTCCAGCGTGCCGGCCCTTACGCGGCGCATCCCGTTATCCGAACTCGTGATATTGCAAACCCAACAGCTACACTCCGGACAGACCAAACGTATCTTTGCCCGCCCGCTATCAGCAACGCTTTGAAGCGGTCGCGGTTCAATCCCCATGAGGCGAAAGCCGCTAGCCGTTACAAGGACCACTACTGAGAACGCGCTACTGGTCAAGCGCTGGCAATCGGCACAGTGGCAAGTGTAAACCACTACCGGCGCCTCAGTAATTTCGTATCAAATTGTTACCGCATAGGCACCCGCCAGCCTGCGGAAATTTTGTCATGACGCCTTCGGAATCCAGTCACAGTCATTTCGCTTTCGCGATCTACCTCATCGGCTTCTCGGGTTTTTCAATCTCGATGTTGCCACATCTTCGGCGCCACCGTCGCACGTCGCCCGTCGTCTTGACGATGCGGCCCCCGCTGGCAGCGATCACAGGTCGATCAACTCCTGCCGCAGCGCGCGGAGCCGTGACACGGTGCCTTCCTCGTCCGCCGCCGAGGTTAGCCGCGAATAGCTCCCGACATCGGCGGCGAGGAGCGTCGTGAGCGTGCGCGTCTCGCTCATTGCTCCGGCAGGCCCGCCTTGCGCGCGCCATCCATAAGACCTGGTACACCGGTGACGTAGGCGAAGTTGCGACTTACCCAGTTGGCTGAGAGGTCTGGATTGCTCATCGATCGCGTGTGTGGCGTCGCCGCGACGCCCGAGGTCTGAATAAGCTGCGGCAAGGAGAAGATAAACATGCCATGCGCGAAATCCGGCATCTATCCCTTGGAGACTTTCGTCAATCGCTTTTTGGGGCTCGGCTTTGGCATAAAGCGCATATCCGGCCACCACATTCCAAAGCCCAATGCCCGGGTCCTTTGGGCTTAAGGTCATCGCGCGCTGAATTTCGTCTTCGGCCTGCTGATACCTGCCCGCGGCGATCGCGATTTGGCTTGCATGGAGATGAGATGGGGCAAAATTTGGGTTTAGGCGCAACAAAACTTCAACCGCGGCAATCGCTGCATTCATCGCCTCTGGATCGGCCGACTGCAACTGCTGTATCAGCAGTCCACATTTGACATAGCTGGCGTACAAATGGTTCGGGTCGATTGTCAGTGCGCGGTTTACCAGCTGCATGCCATGGGCATTGGCATCGGACACTGAACTCGTCCACCCATAGGTCGCGTCCCGCATATCCGTGTACGCAGACCCGGCTAGGGCATCTGGGTTGGATGAATCAATCTTGAGAGCTCGCTGAAAGATATCCAGCGCCTCCGCATCATTCTGCTTTGTGGGCGGGTGATACATCACGGACCATCCGCGCATGGTAAGGTCGAGAGTGTCAGGGTTGACTGAATGGATGCCTTTCGCTGCTTCGGCTTCCACCATCTCGAAGCCGAGGGTATTCGCCAGCCGCGCCACTACATCATCCTGGAGCTTAAACAGATCAGCCAGGTCCTCCTCAAACCGGTCAGCCCACAGATGCGAGCCCGACTCAGCGTCAATGAGTTGCGCGTTGACGCGCACTCGGTTGCCGTCGCGTTGCACCGAGCCTTCGAGGACATAGCGAACACCGAGTTCTTTGCCGATCTCCTTGGCGTCGACGTTCTTGCCCTTGTAGGTAAAGGCGGTGTTACGCGCGATCACAAACGAGTTGCGGATGCGCGACAAGTCGGTAATCAGATTGTCGGTGATGCCGTCGGCGAGGTAATCCTGCTTCGGATCGTTCGACAGATTGGCGAAGGGCAGGACGACGATGGAGAGATGCGTAGGCGCGTTGGCGGCGAGATTGGCGCCGGGCCGCATTAGGAAAAACCAGAGCGCGACGGCGACGATGACAAGGAGGGCTGCCAACCCAGCAAGCAGTGGTACAGGGGCCGATCGCTTTTTGGTCGGCGGTGACGCCACGACCGGCGCGACTGTCACGGCCGGCTTCGCCTGTACGGGCTTGCCGACCTCAAGCGAGTAGACGTGGACTGGCTCGGGAATGTTCTTGAGGTCTTTGGCGCCGAGATCGCTCACGGCGAAGTCGAGACGTGACTTGACCTGCAAATAGGCATGTTCGGAACCGCAGATCGCCCCAGGTTCACAAATGTTTTCTAGCCGCGCGGCGATGTTGACGCCGTCGCCCATGAGGTCGCCGTCTTCTTCTTCGATCACGTCGCCAAGGTGGATGCCGACCCGGAACCGGATTTGTCGTTCCGGTTGCAGTCCGGCATTACGCTCGACCATGCCGTTTTGCACTTCGATGGCGCAGCGCACCGCATCAACGACGCTGCGGAACTCCATCAGCGTACCGTCGCCGGTCCGCTTCACGCCGCGCCCGTGGTGGGCATTGATTGCGGGATCGATCAGGTCGCCGCGCTGCGCCCGCAGACGCAACACGGTGCGTTCTTCGTCAGCGACGGTAAGACGGGAATATCCCGCCACGTCAGCGGCCACGATCGTGGTGAGCTTCCGGGTTTCGCTCATTTAGAAGCACGCCCCCTCAGACGGGGAACATCATATCATTCTGGGCAATCCTGAGGAAATGGCCGGGCCTATGAGGCCGGCAACAAGTTCCGCTAATGGCACGGGGCTGCCAAACCGGGATGTCAGCGTTCACGGAGAGTTTTGAGGGGTAACCGGACCCTCGGCGGACATCGGAAATCCGGCGCCGTTGACCCAAGGCGGAACTCCAGCATCGAGAGCTTGGACTTCCACTTTGTCGCCCTTTTCAGAACTTTCAGCGCGAGCTTTGGAGCAGACATCCACCGTCAGCCATTACTCTGCCCCAACACTCTTACGATGGCGACGCTCGGCGACGCGTCGTTTGTGCCGGCGGACAAGCGGCTTAGAAAGTCCCATTAAGTTAGGCCTCGTGCTCGCTCTTTGTGGCTGTCGAGCGGACGCACGAGCGTTAAATCTCGTTTGCCGCGTGGAGAGCTTCAACTGTAAAGTGTGGTTGGGAGAAGGAGGAATGCGCCCACGGAAAAAATCGGTCGCGCGCACTGCGAGCGGCAAAGCACCTGCAAAGATTCGTTCGACACCGGCGACGCGCGGACAAAATGCAAAACGGAAAGGGCCAGTCGCGGCGGGGAAAAATAGCCGCGCTACACCCCTACGGAACGCATCGGCCACTGGCCAAACGTTAGTCCGGCTTCGCGCCGAGCGCGATGAGGCGCTGGCGCAGCAGGCCGCCACCGCCGAAATTCTCGAGATTATCAACCGCTCCTCCGGCGATCCCGAGCCCGTGTTCGACGCCATTCTCGAGCGCGCGATGCGGCTATGCGACGCCGCGTTCGGCGGGCTCCTGGTGCCGGCTGGCGAATTCATCAAGTACCTCACGTTTCGTAATGTGCCGGCGCGCTTCACGAATTTCCTGACGCATAACCAGATTCGGGCGCGGACGATGTTCGGGCCGGAGTGGGCTACCGGGGCCGTCTTCAATATCGCCGACCTATCGCGGTCCGAGGGCTATGGCCGTCGTGTTCCGGTTTCGGTGTCGGCGGTCGAGGACGGCGGCATCCGCGCCATGCTGCTGGTGCCAATGATGAAGGAGGGCGCCTTCGTGGGTGGCTTCACCGTGTATCGGCAAGAGGTGCGCCCCTTCACCGACCGGCAGATCGCGTTGGCGCGCAGCTTCGCCGACCAGGCGGTGATCGCGATAGAGAACGCGCGGCTACTTGGCGAGATCAATGCACGCAACCGCGATTTGCGGGAATCGCTCGAATACCAGACCGCGACCAGCGACGTGCTGAAGATTATCAGCCGCTCGACCTTCGATCTGCAGCCGGTCCTCGATAAGTTGGTTGAGACCGCGGAGCACTTGTGCGCCGGCGACGGCGGCAGCGCGCTCACGCTTCGCGATGGCCAGATCTACCGCTACATGGCGATGCACAATGTAAGCGACGAATTCCGCACGACCTCCTGCGCCAGATAGTTGTGCCAGGTCGCGATACGATTGCTGGACGGGTGGCGCTCGAAGGCAAAGTCATTCATGTCGCGGACCTAGCTGCTGACCCGGAATTTGAGATGCGCACTGCCGTCACCGTGGACCGTCTTGGGACCGTCGTCGGAGTGCCGATGCTTCGCGAAGGCCGCGTGGTCGGAACGCTTTCGCTAGCCCGCCGTCGCGTTGAGCCCTTCACCGAGCGGCAGATCGAGCTGGTGCGCACCTTCGCCGACCAGGCCGTGATCGCTATCGAGAACGCGCGGTTGCTGACGGAGTTGCGCGAATCGCTCGACCGCCAGACCGCCATGTCCGAAATCCTAGCCGTAATCTCCGCCACGCCCGGACAAGTGCAGCCTGTGTTTGAGAAGGTGCTGGAATGCGCGCTCCGGCTCTCCCGTGCTCACATGGGAACGATAAGCCGCGTGGTCGATGGAATTTTCACCGAAGCCGCAAGGATCGGCGCGCCATCGGAATTTTCGTTTAAGCTCGACAATTATCGCCCGCCACCCGATACGCCGCTCGGCCGGATGATGGCGGCGAAATCGACGATCCGCATCGACGATTATCGCACGACGGAGGGTTACGCCCAGCGCAATCCGGCCATCGTGTCTTTGGTGGAGCAAGGCCGCGGCCGATCCGCGATGCAGGTGCCGTTGTTGAAGGACGGCGAGGTCGTCGGCGCGATGACGATCTACCGGCCCGAGGTACGGCCGTTCGGGGATCAGGAAGCGACACTCGCCGAGGATTTCGCCAAGCAGGCCGTGATCGCCATCGAGAATGCGCGGCTCCTCACCGAACTGCGTGAAAGCCTGGAGCGGCAGCAAGCAATGGCCGAGGTGTTGCAGGTTATCAACGCCTCGCCGGGCAAACTCACGCCGGTATTCGATGCGATCCTGGAAAAGGCACACACGTTGTGTGGTGCCGATCGCGGATCGCTTTACTTAGTCGAAGGAGAAACGTGTCTCGCTGCGGCGACCCGCGGCTACGCCGCCGACGTGGCTGCAGGATTGCGTCGCAGTAGATCGCTTTCTGATACGCCCCCATTCGTCACCTTGCGCGACGGTGCCCACACAATTCATCAGCCCGATCTCCGCGCAACAGTCCGCCCGGGTGACGTGATCGGCCGCGAAATAGTTGAGCGCGGCGGCGTCCGAACAAATCTATTGTTGCCATTGCGCAAGGATGAGAGCCTCCTAGGCTTCATCTCATGCAATCGAAAGGAGGTGCGTCCCTTCGCCGACAAAGAGATCGCGCTTCTCCAAAGTTTCGCTGCGCAAGCAGTGATCGCGATGGACAATGCGCGGCTTCTCGAATGAAATCCGACAGCGCCAGGCCGAGCTGCGCGTCACGTTCGACAATATGGGCGATGCCGTCATCATGTTCGACGGCGAGCAGCGGCTGGTCGCCTGGAACCGCAATTTCCTCCACATGCTCGATATTCCTGAGGAATGGCTGGCGACGGCGCGTACTTACGCCGATTTCGCCGCTTATTTGACCGAACGCGGCGAATTCGGCGACACGCCGCCACCCGATCTCGGCGGCCCGGACAACGCGGGCGATGTGCGTCCGATCCGCTATGAGCGCGACCGGCCCAGCGGGCGCGTGCTCGAGGTGCGGCGGAACCCGGTCCCCGGCGGCGCCGGCTTCGTCTTCATCTATTCCGACATCACCGAGCGCAAGCTGGCGGAGCGAAGCATCCTCGCGGCGCGCGAGGCGGCAGAACACGCGCTCGCCGACCTGAAATTGGCGCAAGCCAACCTGATCCAGTCGGAGAAGATGGCGTCGCTTCGGCGCACTCACCGCCGGGATCGCGCACGAGATCAAGAACCCGCTCAACTTCGTCAACAATTTCGCCAACTTGTCGAACGAATTGCTCGGTGAGTTGAAGGAGACGGCGGCGCCGGCGTTCGCGACCCTCGACGCCGACAAGCGCAGCGAGATCGACGAGACGATGGACATGCTCACCGGCAATCTCGAAAAGATTCAGGAGCACGGAAAGCGCGCCGACGGCATCGTCAAGAGCATGCTCGCGCATAGCCGCGGCGGTACGGGCGACCGCCGCGAGGCCGACGTCAACGCGCTGGTCGAGGAATCGCTCAACCTCGCCTATCACGGCGCCCGCGCGCAGGACCAGAATTTCAACATCACGCTGGAACGCGACTACGACAAGGCGATGAAGCCCATCGAGCTGGTGCCGCAGGACGTGACGCGCGTGTTCCTCAATCTCTGCGGCAACGGCTTCTATGCCGCCAATAAACGGCGCAAGGAAGGCGGCGACGATGCCTCCCGCCCAGTGCTGAAGGTGGCGACGAAGGAGCTCGGCGACGCGGTCGAGGTGCGCATCCGCGACAACGGCACCGGCATTTCGCCCGAGGTCAAAGACAAGCTGTTCCAGCCTTTCTTCACCACCAAGCCGACCGGCGAAGGCACCGGCCTTGGCCTGTCGATCAGCTATGACATCGTGACGCAACAACATGGCGGCACGATTGCGGTCGACAGCCGGGTCGGCGACTTCACCGAATTCACTATCCATTTGCCGCGTAAAGGTTAGACCAAGAAACGGGGAGCGTTATGAGTGTCAGTATTCTCGTGGTCGATGACGAACCTGATGTCGCCGATATGTTCCGCCAGCGCTTTCGCCGCGAGGCGCGGCAAGGCACCTATGTCCTGCACTTCGCCGGTTCGGGCGAAGAGGTACTCGATCGCCTCACCGGCCCGATCCAGCCGGAACTGCTGGTGATCCTGTCCGATATCAATATGCCTGGCATGGACGGCTTGACGCTGTTGCGCGAGGTGAAACAGCGTTGGCCCGAACTGCCGGTGATGATGGTCACGGCCTATGGCGACGACGAGCGGCGCCAACGCGCGAGCGAATTCGGCGCCATCGAGTTCATCACCAAGCCGGTGGATTTCGACCATCTGAAGGCGCAGCTGACCCGGCTGCCCGCGGCGTAGGCGTAAATACGTCGCACAATGGCCGCCGCCGCTCGCATCCTCGCCGTCGACGACGAGCCGGATTTCGAGCTGCTTATCACGCAGCGCTTCCGCAAGCAGATTCGCGACGGCGAATTCTCCTTCGCGTTCGCGGGCAACGGCGAGGAAGCGCTGGCGAAGCTCGACGCCGATCCGAACGTCGATCTGATCCTGCTCGACATCAACATGCCGGTGATGGACGGGCTGACGATGCTGGCGAAGCTGCGCGAAGGCGAACGTAACGTGCGCTCGATCATCGTCTCCGCCTATGGCGACATGGCCAATCTGCGCACCGCGATGAACCGCGGTGCCTTCGATTTCGTCACCAAGCCGGTCGATCTGGCCGATCTCGAGACAACGATCCGCAAGACGCTCGCCGACGTCGCCAAACTGCGCGATTTAGAACAGCAACGCGCTGCCGCCGAACGCGCGCGCCACAATCTGTCGCGCTATTTCTCGCCCAACATCGTCGAGATGCTGGCCGACCAGGACGAGCCATTGGGCGCGGTGCGGCGCGAGACGGTCGCGGTCCTGTTCGCCGACATTGTCGGTTTCACCCGTATGGCCGAGACGATGGCGCCCGAGGCGGTGATGTCGCTGCTGCGCGTGTTCCACGAGCGCATGACGGCGCAGATCTTCGCCTGTGGCGGCACGGTCGAGAAATATATCGGCGACGGCATCGTCGCGGTGTTCGGCGTGCCGACGCCGGGCGCCGACGACGCCGCCAACGCACTCGCCTGCGCGGACTTGATGCTGACGGCGCTCGACGCATGGAATGACGAGCGGACCGGCGCCGGCGAAGCGTCTCTTGCGATCGGCATCGGGCTCAATTATGGACCGGCAGTCTTGGGCGATGTCGGCAGCGAGCACAGCATGGCCTTCACCGTAATCGGCGACACGGTCAACACCGCGAGCCGGCTGCAGCAGCTCACGCGCACCCTCGAAACGCCGCTGGTCGTGGGCGAACCGCTGATCGCCGCGCTACGGAACGGATCATCGGACGGCGCCGGCGCTTTGTTGGAGCAATTGCGCGACGGCGGCGAGCAAACGCTGCGCGGCCGCGCCGGCAGCATCCGCATCTGGACTCGGCGCCCTAGCTCAATGGGCGCTTTCACATTTTGAGCACCGAAAGCGGTCGGCCCGTTGTCGGCCAGTTCGCGCCCAAGGCGTGGGTGAGGCGAACAAGAATTCGGGGCTTTGGGTGACGTGTAATTCAAAAAAAGACATCCGGCGCGGATAGCCCCTTCAATGCGAAAACCCTGACCGCCCGGGAGCATTTCCTCGACGACTTCGAAAGGGCCCCCTGCCCGGCGCACCTGACGATGACGCCGGGCAAGAAGCGTTAGCGTTTTCTAATGGCTGATGATTCGCGCTTCAACGGCGCGAGCTACCCGAGTTGATCGCCTACCGCTGAGGGGGCGGTGGCGGCTCATTGTAGTAGGCTGGCGCCGGAGGGGTCGAAGCAGCACCGACGACCGCGCCGGTGCCTCCGCCGACCGCAGCACCGACGGCGGCACCCGGAAGACACCCGATCGGAATCGTCACGACACATCCGATGGCGGCACCAATGGCCGCACCGCCCATTCCACCCCCAACTGCGTTTGCGGCGGGGTTAGGACCAGGTTGTTGATAGACAGGCTGCGCGACATCCGGTGCAGTGGCCGTCTGGGTCGGGGTGGTCGAGTAATAGTTGTCCGTCGTGGTAGTCGTGGAATAGTTGTCCTGGGCAAGGGCCGAGCCCGTCATTAAAGCGAGCGCTGCAACACCCGTGAGAAAAGAGCGGATCATGCTAGCTCTCCTTGAGCTGTAGCGCGAGCAAGAAGCCCGCATAGCCCCTAATAACGCGGCCTCAATGGCGTTTTGTTCCGTGTTTAATAATTGGCCCGTAAAGGGCAGGCGGCTGAGCTGAATTGATGCTTCGGCGGTTATGTGTCCCTGATCCGGCAATAAATTGAAGTGTCGCTCGCACACTCAAATCCGCCGGTGCCGTCACATGTGTGGTCGAATTGCGTCAGCCCTCCATCAAAATACCTGAACATTTCCTTCCCGGTGACAAGGATTTATCGGACCTTCGCCATGCCACGATCCCGATAACGTGACGAGGCATGTTGACGCCGGTTGGGGGCGCCCGCGCCACGGCACCGGCCGCCGCCACTTGGCCGTGTGGAGGTAGTCATGAATCGTGTCGCCCTCACTTTGTTTTCGGTCCTTGGTGCCGTCGGAGCGGTCACGCCCGCCCTGGCGCAGCAGACGCGGACTTCCGCCCTGACGCAGCAGACGCATACTTCCGCCTTGCCGCAGCAGTCGCCGCAGACTTCCGCCTTTCCCCAATATGTCGTCTTTTTCCGCGACGGTCAGGCGGCCTTGACGCCCGATGGCGACCAGATCGTGCAGCGTATCGCTGCGGCGGCGAAACAACTGCATGCCGGCAGGATCGAGGTGATCGGCAGTAACGATGGCCTATCGCGCGGACGCGAGAACGTCGCCGACCAGCGCGCCGCTACGGTCGCGCAGTCGCTGGCCAAGGCCGGCATCAAATCGACGGTGATCGCGCGCGCCGGCAGCGTCGAACCGTCAGGCACCGGGCTCAGCGTGCATCGGGCGGTGGTGCGATTTGAGTAGCCTGAAGCAAGGGGCGAATTCGCCGAAGGGGAATAAATATTCCGGGCAGCCCACCCCATGCAAAGCCGGTCCGCGCCCGGATTAGGGGCGGTAGGCACCCCTGTTAATTCATCAACCGGACGGCAATCATGGCATCTTTGGCGGCCCGCGCCCAGACTGGCCGATGGCGTTCGGTGATATAGGCATTGACCGGGCTTGATCCGTGCGGCCCGGAAGCCCGTGGATGCGGCAACCTCCGCCGCTTGCGATCCAGGTATGTTTAAGTGCCACTGGACACCTGGACACTATGAAGAGGCGGCGCGCACCTGGTCCAGTGCAGCGTTCATCTTGGCGACAATGTGAAAGCGATCGAGGATGTGGATCGCCTGGCTACACCGCTCGCGGATGACCGTCAGGTACGGCTGCCACATGTCCGAGCAGACAAACTCGATGTTTCCCGCCAACTCTTCGCCGATCAGAGTGAAGAACTCTCCGAAGCTTTCCATCGTCCGCTCGCGGCCAATCCATAGCAGGCGAGTACACTGCTGCTCGATCTGATAGACCAAGGTCAGGTATTTATGACCGCGGGCATACTGGATCTCATCGACACCGATCGCCGCAATCGGACCCAACTGTCGGTGTTCGAGTCCCACTGCACGACATATTCGACCGACTGACAGACCTTCTCCCAGGTGCTGCGGAACGACCGGGCCGTCTCCTGCCAGGACAGCTTTCGCGCCCAGTGCGCCAGGAATAGCATGTACGCCGTGGTCAGTTGGTGCTTGCCCACGCCCCAGGGGACCGCTTCGACCCGTACCCCGCAGGTTCGGCAATCCACGCGCCGCATATGATACAGCAACACTACCATGCAGCCCCAAAGCGGCACGAACTCGAACCGACGGGGGCTGAGGCGATCGTAGGCAGTTGCCGGTCTGCCGCAGCCCGAGCACACCGGCCGCGAGCCACGGCGTGGACGGACGGAGATCTCGATGGTTTGAGTTTCGTGGCAAAGCCGCGCTTTCTCATACACGAAGCCCGGGTAGCGCTGATAATGGTTCAGCACGGAGATCAGCCGCATGACAGCAGAACCCAAGAAAGAGGCCAATAAGGGTGAGAGCTTAGCCGGACAACTGCCTGCCGCCGATCCCTTGCAGGCCTACTGTCCGATCTCGATGAGTGGCCTCGCAGCTGGTCATATGAAGCGCGAGACATTCTGCCCGGCCGACAGATGGTGGAATACTTCAAGCCGTTTCTCCGCGATTTGCTGGCGCGCAACCTATCGCACAAGACTTTGCGCCAACACCGTGACAATGTCTGGGTGAAATATTGAAGCCCGCCGTTCCCGCCCGCACGCAGGCTGTTATCTATGCCCGCGTGTCCTCCAAAGAGCAGGAGAAGGAGGGCTTCTCGATCATTGGTCCCGTGCGACCTTTGTCGTAACCTATCCCTATGAGATTCTCGCGCCAAAGACCTTAAGAGCGCTTCCGACATGGACGCCCATATACATCAGCAATCGCGCACCGTGATTATCGGCGGTGGCTTCGCCGGGCTAGCGGCCGCGCGGGCGCTGCGCCGGTGTGGGGCGGAAATAGTTCTAATCGATCGGCGCAATCACAACGTTTTCCAGCCTCTTCTCTATCAGGTGGCAACCGCCGTTCTCGCGCCTTCGGAAGTGGCTACGCCAATTCGGGAGCTCGCGAAGAAGCAAAAGAACCTTTCCGTGATGATGGCAGACGTCACCGGTATTGACCTGAACGCCCGGTCCGTCGAAGCCGACTGCCGGGGTATTGGGGTGAGAAAAATCGCGTTCGACTATTTGGTCGTCGCCGCGGGGATGCGGCCAAGTTATTTCGGCCACGACGAGTTTGCGAAATATGCGCCGGGTCTCAAAACCCTGGCGGACGCCGAGACAATTCGGTCAAAAATCCTCAGCGCCTACGAGGCGGCGGAATTAACGGACGACGCCGATGAACGCGCGAGACAAATGACCGTCGTGTTGGTCGGCGCCGGCCCAACCGGCGTCGAATTGGCCGCATCGATCGCGGAGATGGCGATCCTTACGTTGCGCTCGAATTTCCGGCGGATCGATCCTGCGAAAACTTCGATTCTGCTGATCGAGGGCGGGAAGCGCATCCTGCCGAGCTACGCGGAGTCGCTATCCAAAAAGGCCGGTAGGCGGCTGGAAAAGCTCGGTGTCAAGGTCATGACAGAGGCAAGAGTGGAGCACGTCGACGAGCAGGGTGTGATCGTCGCCGGCAAGCGGATCCAGAGTGCGATAGTGCTGTGGACCGCCGGGGTCGCACCCTCGCCGATCTTACACATGCTTGGCGTCGACACGGACCACGCCGGTCGGGTCTGCGTTGGTCCATCCCTGAACTTGCCGGATAAGTCCGCGATATTCGTCATCGGCGACGCCGCTTCCGCCACGCAGAGCGGCAGAACTTTGCCGGGTGTTGCCCAGGTCGCGATTCAGCAGGGTCGGTATGTCGGACGCCTAATTTCTGCGGAGCTCAAGGGCCGCGCTGCGCCGCCTCCCTTTCGATATTTTGACAAAGGCAACATGGCGGCGGTGGGAAAGAATTTCGCGATAATGGAGTCCGGCCGAATTCGTCTCAGTGGATTTCTCGCCTACTGGATCTGGGCTCTGATTCACATAATGTCGCTCCCGCAGGTGCAGAATCGCCGGCGGGTCTTAACCGAATGGCTGTGGACATATTTCACCGGCAAGCGCAGCGCGCGGCTCATTCCCGAGAACCAATTGGGTAACGAATAGCCGCCGCCTTGTCGCGATATGCGGCGATCCCCCAAAAACAAATCGTGCGGTCCCATGTCCGGGGTTATCGGCTCAATTGAGCCGCATGTAAAAATAAAAAACGTGTCGACATACTGCAAATCTGGCAAGCGAGCCTTGCCCGGTTTGGGTCGGGCGCCAGCTCCGGCGGGGCCTCAGCGAATGGCCGCTGCCACCACCCAGTTTCGTGACGATGCTGTGCGATGCGAGCTGGCGTAAGTCCGCGCGAAGCCGTACCTTGCTGCGACAAATGACGTGATGCCAGTTTCCGCCAACAGCCTCGCCAATCTGAAGCCCCAAGACGGTCACGCGACGTCATCCGCCCGATTACCGCCGCCCGCAAACTCGTCCCTGAAGCCATCGAGCCGTGGGGCGAATGCGTCCGTGACAAAGAACAGCCGACGGCGATGCGCCTCAAGGCAGCCGAGGTCATCATCCACAAGACCGTCGCCAAGCCAACCCAGCAGTTCCAGATCGAGGACGAGCGCGTAAAATCGATCACGATACATATCGTGAGCAAGTTCTGAAGTGGAACGCGCGGCGCAGGCCATCGAAGCAGGGCTAGGCCATCTAGTCTAGTTTCTGTCGCGAAACCCGGATTTTTCCCGAAGGACGGGTGATTTTTTGCAGCAAATATGGGGGTTGGCTTAAGCCGGGAACTCTGCCGATTGAGCAAATCGGCGACGGATTTTGGGGTGTGTTCGAAAAGAGAGCAATGTTGAGTAATCGGTAGCGACGGCGGCATTGCTGCGATGAGGGGGTGGTCTCAAGCGGCGCGTCGTCTGCTCCCGAGGCGCTTCTGCATCAAGGAAGCGATCATGAGTAAGTTGTTGGCGAGGGGCGGCGCCGACCAATAGCTCGAACCGCTCGCGGCCTTCGGCGAGACAACGTTTCATTCCGCGTCCGCGGAACAAGACAGATATGCGGCCCTCAATCCCGGCGCGGAAACGCTGCCCTTTTTTGAACGCCGGGCTCTTCTCATGGGCCTCTCGTTCGGCGCTCTTTGTACCACCGCGCTGCGGAATGCATGCCATCGCGACGCCGCTGCGCGCGCACGTCGCCAGGTTCTTTTCGCTGAAAAATCCGCGATCGGAACCGTACAGCTGGGGCGCGCTGCCGAACATTGCCTGGTGGCGGCGCAACGAGGCCTCAACATGGTCCTCGTCGCCGGGGTTCCCGTTCAGCACCTCATATTGGGTGATCAGGCCCTGCGCACTTTCAGCGAGGAATACCTTATGGCCGAATTCCACCGGCGTTTGCACCTTCCCGCGTTTGATGAGATCCGTGTGAGGTTCGAAGATGGAATAGATCTTCTCGGCATTGGGAACCTGCTCTCCCTGGAGCACACGACGACGCGCTTGATCGATGACGCGCACGCCGAGACCACAATAGTGTTCGATCTGGCGGCGCAGGCCCTCGACCGCCAAACCGGCGACCGGGTCTGTGGCGCGAACTTTGCTGGTATGCCGCAAACTGCCGCGGGCGCGCTCCACCACTTCCTCGGCGATGCCGATGAGCTCGCGATATTTTGTTCGCTGATGCGCCTGTCGTTGCGTCGTTGTCATCCGCTGGAGCGCCTGCATGCGTCGGCGCGCCGCCCGGGTGCGGTTGGGAAAACCCTTGATTGGCCGCGCGATTGCGCTCGCCAACTGACCCACGAGCCGCGTCACAACCCGCACCACATCCCACAGCAACGTATTGTCGGTTGGATGGTGAACGTCGGTCTGAACCACCGTGGTGTCGACCCGCAGCTTACCGCCGTCTTCCAGTCCCGTGGCCACCGCCGCCGTTATCAACAGCTCGTTCACCAGTCGTAGCGTCCGCGGTGTCACCCGACTGAACGCTCGCTGGAACGCATCGTGCTTCGGCACCGGCTGGGCATTGAAATCGGCGAACCGGCGTAGTGTCAGTCCGTCGGCGATCCGCTCGCGCAGCTCGCGATAATCCCAATTCTTCACCCGCATCAGAATGAGCGAGCGCAGCACCTGCTGCGGCGTCACGCCTTTGCGGCCGGTGTTGGGGTTCTTCAGACCCCACCGTAAATCGCCGCCAATGGCCTCGACCATCTCTGCATGCTCATCGAGGAAGTCGGCGATCGCCTGCAGCTCCCGCTCCAGAACCACGCCCTGCCGCAGGAACTCCCAATCGGCAAAGCCGAGCTGCAAATGGGCGCCTCTCGACACGGGCTCAGCCCTGCCCCGACCGTTGTCGCTTCAAAGCCTTCACGTACCGTCCCGCAGCCTCGTACAGCATGTCTTGAACGGCCCGCCCGTTGGCCAAAGCGCGCTGGACCTCCGGTACCAGTTCTTCCGCAACGTAAATGGAAACGCGACCTCCCTTGATGCGGCCATACAAAACATAGCTTGGGTGCTGTTCCCCGGACTGACAGGCCGGGCAGTTCTCGCGTATGCACGGGCTACGACGCAGGCTCAGCGAACCGAGAATGGCCGGCCACTTCTCCCCCGACCAGCGCTCCAACCAGCGCGTTACGTCCCCGGGCGATTCGTTCTTGTCCATGTGTATGTGTGATATATATCGCACATACAGTCAATCAAAAAATCGAGCCCGCGCAAGGCTCGAAAGTGCCCAATTTTACCTGCAATTTTGGCTTTTGCGACAGAAACTAGACCGTATGTTCGTGGCGAGACGGGTGGCTCGTCCCTGCGGTATGTGACGAGCGAGGGTTGCGCTGGATAGGCCAGCGTAGGGCCTCAACACATAGCGAGGACGAGCCGTGCAGGAGAATAGCGAAGCTTTTGTGGGTCTGGATACATCGAAGCAGAAGATTTCTGTCGCCGTTGCCGACGCGGGGCGTAGTGGCGAGGTGCGCTTCTTCGGTGACATTGACAGTGCGCCGGCGATGGTTGAGGGGATGGTGAAGAAGCTGGCGAAACGCCATCAGAAGCTCAGGTTTTGCTATGAAGCAGGGCCGACCGGGTACGGGCTGCACAGACAGATCACGGCGCTTGGCCACGAGTGCGTGGTGGTGGCCCCGTCGCTGATCCCGACGCGGCCAGGGGAACGCGTCAAGACCAACCGGCGGGATGCGGTGAGTCTTGCCAAGTTGCACCGCGCTGGCGAGCTGACGGCGGTGTGGGTCCCGGATCCGGCTCATGAGGCGGTGCGTGAGCTGGCGCGAGCCCGTGAAACGGCGGTGGAGGAGTTGCGTCGCGCGCGTCAGCACCTGCAGTCCTTTCTGCTTCGCCACGGACGGATCTTCACCGGCCGAACCGCTTGGAGCAAAGCGCATACGCGCTGGTTGTGCGAGCAGAGGTTCGATCATCCGGCCCAACATATTGTGCTGACGGAATACCGGCAGGCGATCGAGGACGCCGAAGCCCGTCTCGAGCGGCTGACGCAGCAGGTCACAGAGATCGCGGCCACATGGTCAATGGCACCGGTGATCGCGGCGTATCAAGCGGTGCGCGGTGTGGCGTTCATGACCGCGGTCACCTTCGCAGCCGAAATCGGCGATGTCTGCCGCTTCGATAACCCGCGTCAGCTGATGGCCTATCTGGGCCTGGTGCCATCGGAGCATTCGACCGGTGAGCGGGTCCGGCGCGGCAGTATCACCAAATCCGGCAACCGGCGGGCGCGTCGCGTGCTGATCGAGGGGGCGTGGGCATATCGCTTCCCTGCGCGTATCAGTCGCACCCTCCACCAGCGGCTGAACGGCCTGCCGAAGGGGGTGCGGGAGATTGCCTGGAAGGCGCAGGTCCGGCTGTGCGGCCGCTATCGCAAGCTTATGGCTAATGGCAAGCGTCGCACCGTCGTCGTGGTGGCGATCGCCCGCGAGATGTCGGCCTTTTTGTGGGCGATCGGTCAGCAGGTCAAACCGCGTTTGGCTGACTGATCCTCGACATCAAACTCTCGCGGTAGTCTTCACAACAAAGGAACACGACACATCCGACTGACATCCTTGTTGCGCATCGCCGGGGGCAGAGTTCCGGTGGGGAATTCTCGCGCGGTACTATGTGGCCGACATCGTCGATGCCCGCAACTAGATCGAGGAAGCCCCGGACGAACACACGGAAATGCGGTATCCAACCCGCGCATCAGAGTTTGCCAACCGTCGTCTCAGCGTCTCTGCCTCCTGCGCTGCGCAACACATCAATGTCGTATAACTCCGCAACGACGACGGAGAATGCGTCGCCATGCTCAGAAGGGTTGACAACGAACATCAGAGTACCCCCTTTTCAAGAAGGGTGAGTCGTGATTCAAGATCGGGATGATTCCCGAAGCAAGAGAAGTTCGACTTTGGCGTGGCGATCGCAAGGTGCTGGAGGCACGATGCCGTTCGCCGCGCACGATGCAGCGCGATCTGAAGCGAGCGCGGATTGTGCTTTTGGCGGCTGGCGGTGTGAGTACGCGGGCGATTGCCAAGGCGGTGGGCGTCCAGCCGCGGATTGTTAGCCGTTGGCGGCATCGCTACGCCGACCACGGTCTTGATGGGCTTGCAGACAAGCCGCGCCCTGGCAAGAAGCCGCTTTATACGCAAGCGACGGACAAGCGGATTTGGGACTTCTGGACCAGCCGCCGCCGGCGGGATTTGCGCGGTGGACAGGGCCGCTGCTGGCCAAGGCATTGGGGGATGTCGATGTTCAGTATGTCTGGCGCTGCCTGCGTCGCTACCGAATCGACCTGGCGGCACGGAAGTCCTGGTGCGAGAGCAACGATCCGGATTTTGCCGCCAAGGCCGCCGACGTGGTCGGCCTCTATGTCGATCCGCCGGCGACGGCCATTGTCCTTTGCGTTGACGAGAAGCCCTCGATTTAAGCGTTGGAACGGGCGCAAGGCTATCTGAAGCTGCCCAACGGAGGAGCCTTGATAGGTCAAAGCCACGATTACACCCGCCACGGCACGACGACCCTGTTCGCGGCGCTGGAAGTTGCCACTGGAAAGGTCATCGCCGCACATTCAAAGCGGCGCAGGCGCATCGAGTTCATCGGCTTCCTGAACAGCGTTGTTGCCGCCTTTCCAGACCGCGAGCTTCACGTGGTTCTCGACAACCTCAACACCCACAAGAAGAACGAGCGCTGGCTCAAGAAGCATCCCAACGTGCATTTCCATTTCACCCCGACGCGCTCATCATGGCTCAATCAGGTCGAGACATGGTTTTCCATTCTGCAAGGCCAGTCGCTGAGCGGGGCTTCCTTCACCACCATCAAGCAATTGCAGGAGCACATCGATGCCTTCATCGCCGCGTACAACCAGGACGCAAAGCCCTTCGCATGGAAAAAGAAACGGGTCTATCAACGCCGCTTCAAAGGCCGACGTGTCACAAAGCTTTGATTCCGAGTACTAGTCTAGGGTCTGGAACTTATATCTTGATCCAGTAAAGTGCGCCGATGAGGTGATTGGTAGCCAGGAAGTTTCTGGCGAGCTTGTCGAAGCGCGTCGCAATGCGCCGCCAATCCTTGACCCGACAGAAGTAGTTTTCAATTTTGTGCCGGCGCCGATAGATCCGCTTGGGGCAATAGGCTTTCTTGGTGGCGGTGCGGCGG
Organism: uncultured Alphaproteobacteria bacterium; assembly: GCA_963804725.1. Classification (GTDB taxonomy): domain Bacteria; phylum Pseudomonadota; class Alphaproteobacteria; order ATCC43930; family CGMCC-115725; genus JAATGI01. The sequence goes on from CAWDRN010000003.1 coordinate 65,372, forward strand.
CTTGGAATGACTGGCAGAGCGCCCTCGTCCTTGATTTCCTCACGCACTTTCTCGCTGTCGTAAGCTTTGTCGCCGGTGACGGCCAGCGGTGATCTGGGTGTGTTGAGAACTTCGCCAACGACTTGGTTGTCATGGACCTGCCCACCCGTCACGACAAAGTTGAGCGGACGGCCTTTGCCGTCGACGACCGCGTGGATTTTCGTCGAGCGACCGCCCCGGCTGATGCCGATCGCTTGGTTTTTCTCCCCCCTTTTGCGCCGCTAGCCGCACGGTGTGCTTTCACGATCGTGCTGTCGATCATATGTAGGCTATCGCGTGACCTCTCAGCCTGCCGATCAAAGATCTTCTTCCAGATGCCGCGCCGCGACCACCGATTGAAGCGATTGTAAATCGTCGTGTAGGGACCATAGCGCTCCGGCAGATCACGCCACGGCATGCCCGTGCGAAGCACATAGAAGATCCCGTTCATCACCCGCCGGTCGTCCGCCCGCGCACTCTTACGCGCTTTCGGAATCAACGGCTCCAGAAGTCCCCACTCCTCGTCGCTCAAATCAAACCGCATGATCCACCTCCAGTCATGGTGAATCATGTTTCGCCTTGCCGCTCAACTATTTATCTGGGTACAAACCCTAGCCCAACTCGCCAATCTCCGTCCCTGGAAGAAGGGCCAGAGCGGAAATAGCGTTGGCGCTGCACGCGGCTACCGGCACGTGCTTAAGAGGCGCGCGAGGCCCTCGCCCGAGGCAATGCAAAAGGCCATCGAATGCATGCGCGATGACGCCGCGCCGTGGCTGGCGCGGCTGAAGGCTATCGAAATCATCCTCGACCGCGCGTGGGGTGCACCGGATCGGCGCATGTTGCTCGATGAGGAAAGCGTCACCTCGATCACCATCGATATCGTTGGTCCGGACGGTACCGAACGCGAATGGAACCAAAGTGCCGCAACCTCGGCAGATGCCGCGACAGCCAATCCCCTGAACTCTCGAGAATTAGAGAACGCACTCGGCACTTCTTGGGTCGCCCGTCGATCGGCACCGAAGCAATGACGCCAGCCGAGCGGCAGAGACGCGCCCGGGCCAGGCGCCGCTGCGTTGCCGCCGGGCTGTCCGGTCTACCCGGCTCCGTTCCTCATGGGCCGCGGCAAAGACGCCGAGCAGCTGGCCCCGTGGCATCGTCGACGCATATTTCAAGGTAACTGGTCCCGACACGATCGGTCGGCATGTCATGGCCAGCGTACCGCCCGAGAAGGCCAGCCAGATCGCCCAGTGGTTCCATCGCCGCGCCTAGACCAACGCATTGCGCGCGTCAGCGCCAGACGCCCACTCAATTTAGCCGCCAGCCTTGTCACGACCACGCGCAGACGCCCTACTGTACGGCGCGGTGGCAATGCAGGGCGCGCGCCGGGTGAGCTACCAGCCCGGCCCACGGCCGATGTATGCGCCGGGGATGCGCGCCCGGACTGGATGGATGGGCCTATTGCGAAGTTGAAACGTCATCGAGGCGTCTCGGTGGCGAAGTCCGCACTCGACGTCAGCTCACCGGTTGCAAAGGCAAGCGCCGCGGCGTTGATGAGTGACTGCGCGTGGGCACGCGCCACCGCGGCGCGCGCCGAAGCGAGCCCGGTCTGTGCAGCAGCCGCATCGGTGAACGTACCGATGCCTTGCGCATAGGAATCGCTGGCACTGCGAAATGCCGTGTCGGAGGCTCTCAGCAGCGCAACCGCGGCGTCGTATTGCTGCAGCCCTGTTTCGACCTGGTCATAGGCGAGGGCCACCTCACGTACAGCCTGGTCGGTGTGTTCCTTCAGCTCCGCTGCCGCCGCCTGGCTCTGCGATTCGGCGAGGTGCAGCTTGTTCTGCAGCAGTCCGCCCTCGTACAGCGGCCATTTGAGTTCCAACAGGAGCTCGCCCTGCGGCTCTTTGACCCCCAAATACGGCGTGCTGTCCACACTCAGTCGGCCAATATTGCCCTGAAAGTAGCCTTGCAGCGCAAGTTTCGGGGCGAGGGAGGAACGTGCTGCCGTGATGTCGGCATCCGTCGCGCGCAGCTTCGCCACATCGGCCAGTAGGTCGGGCCGGTTACGTAATGCCGCGCCTAGCACGTCGTCGACGGTACGCTCGGTGCGCGGTGGCAGCGGGCGCGCGGATGCGTCCGCAACGTGCAACTTCGTGGTCGGCGGCAAATCCATCGCGGAAAGTAGTGTGTACATCGCGTCGTGCTGCGCGGCGTTGGCCTGCGCCAGATCGAATTGCGCCTGTGCTGTGTCGCGCTGGGCGATCTGGACGTTGACAACGGTGGCGAGGCCGCGGCTGGACAACGCCTCGGCGGATCGCTCCACCACCTGCGCATCGGCCAAGGCCTGCCGCGCTGCGCGCACGGCCGCGGTTGCTCCATCCACCATGAAGTAGGCGTGGGCCACATTGAAGATCACTTGCTGATGCGTCGCCGTGAAGCCCGCATTGCCCGCGATCGAGTATTGTTTCGCCGCTTCAACCGCGGCAGCGCGACCACCGAAATCGAGCAGCAAGTAGTCAACCGCGAGTTGCGGGAAGACTTCCTGGGCGTTGAAGGTGATGAACCCTTGCGAAACAAGATTGCTGGGAAACGGACCAACGATGTGCTGATAGCCGGCGAGCACGCTCGCGGTCAGCGCAGGAAGATACGCCGAGCGCGCAATGCCGACATTGATGGCGGCCTGCCGCGCCTGCTCCCAGGCAACGCGCGTCGCCGGATTGCGGCTCTGGGCGACGTCGATCAGCTCGACCAAAGAATAGGCATGGCTGGCATCGACGTCGGCTGCCGACGGCAAATGGACTGCCGTGTTCGTCGGCACCGTAAATCGTTTGGATGCTGCTCCAGCAGATACGGGTGGCGCCGGCGCGCCTTCGGTCAGCTCCACCTGCCACGGGGAGTCCGGTGATGCCGGGGCAAGGTCTCTCGTATCGTTGCAGGCGTTGAGCAGCGCGCATACAGCCACCAAGGCGCAACAGAGGCTACCGCGCGACACGGAGTGCCTCGCCGACCGCTGCTGGGCTCAACGGCTGTGGTCGAGGACCAACCTCGTCGAGAATATTGCGTATGTCATGGTGCAGCAGGCCGTACCACGTCGCGAGCGCCGGTAGTTCGTCGCCGACAACGGAGGGGTCCGTCGGTTCCGGAGGGCCGCCCAGCACCTCGTCTGCCCCCTCGCCGCTGCGCACCCACGACGCTGCCCGATGAAACCACGCTGCAAGCTTCCGGTGATGCGCGCAAACAGTATCGCGCGTCGGCTGTGGCAGTTCGCGCCATGCTGAGCCCCCGGTCAGCTCGAGGATCTCGCCGATCGGAATGAACAGCCAACCGACCTGTTCGACCACGATCGCATCGATCGGCCGCCTCCCGCCTGCTCCCACCGCCTTCGTTTCAAACGGATCGTACACCAGGACTGCGCGTGCCTGCCCGATCGCCTGCCCGAACGCTATCGCCGCCGCGGACCGAGGGACCTGCGAAACCGCGCCTTCCACTCGGACATCCGGACTAAGCAATGACGCCAGTTGCACCAATGCCTTGGCGAGGTTCGTGCGCACCACACTGGTCACATTCACTCGCCAGATTGTCGTGAATATCACGAAGATCACGATATTGCCGAACAGGATGCCGATGGTGCGGTCCCTTGCGGTATACATATCGATCGTCGGACCGTAGCCCTGCAGCACGACGAGGTAGAAGGCGATGCCAATCTGCAGGCCGGCATAGGCGATGCGCTGGCTGCCGTTGGCGACCCATGCGGCGAGCAGGGTCACCGGCGCGAGCAGCAAAAACAGATCGCCAAGATCGGTCATGTCAGGCATTAGAAGTAGGATCGCGCCGAGGCCGAGCCCCGCACCAATCAAGCAGCCAGTAAAACGAAGCGTTGCTTTGTGCAGTGTCTCGCCGACCGTGCCGAGTGCGACGAAAAAACAGGTGATCACGCAGGTGTGGATGCCCGGCCAGTTCGCGAGGTTCTCGGCGAGATAGCAGACCATCACCGCGAGTGTGACCTTGAGTGCGAAGCGGGCGTATTCGGGGTTGCTGAATGCGTCCGCCGCCAGGAGCCGTCGCGGCGATCGCGCGGCGTTCTTTTCTCTCGGAGACGTCGTTTTGGGTGGCGCCGTCAATGCATCGCGGATTGCAGCCAGCGTGCGCGAGATCGCGCTCGCCAGCGGTTGGGCGGCCCCGGTCGCGGTGATGACGACCGGATCGGCGGTCGGAACTTCGCCGTCTCTCAGCGCGCGTTCCGCGGCGCGGCAGAACCCCGCCGCTGGGACCAGCAGATCGCGCGCATTGCCCTCAACGCGGAACCAGGCGAGCAGCAGGAGGCCCAGCCCGGCAACGGCGTCAATCAGCGAGGTGTCCCACAGAGGGCGGTTTCGGGCGCGGTGCAGCAGGCCGGCGAGATGGTGCAACTTGCGCAGCGTGGCCGTGCCTTCAAAGGCCTGGGCTTGGAGCTGCCGTTCCGCCGCACTCTCGCCCGCGCAAAAACGCGCTGCCGTCGCCATCCGCTCGGCCAATGCCCGGCGGAGAACCCATGCCGGGTCTCGTCCAGCCAACAGGTTGGCAGCGATCAGGACGGCGACGGGCAAGCCAACTGCCAGGCTCAGCCATAGAAGGACCCGCACCAACGCTTCAGGAGGAGGGATGAAGACGATCTCCGGCAACGCGAACTGCGCAGCGTTACCGGCAGTCGCAGGCTGAAGTGCGAGGCCGAGTACCACGTCCCCCAGGGTCAGGCCATAGGCGACGATAAAGCCGGCGCCAAAGAACACCGGCCCCAGCGGCGAGGCCTGCGAGAGAAACATGGCACCGAATGTCACGGCCGCCATCAGCGGAATACGAAGCGCCGGCTCCGAAAGGCTGAGCATGAAGACTGCGATCGTCGCGAAAACCGCCAACACGGCCGCGATGCCAGCGACCAGAGCCGTCAGCACCGTAGAGACCGCTTCGCGACCGGATAGGGCGAGAACGATGAAGGCCGAAAGAGCGATATCGGGGATGCGGAACACCTCACCGATGGTGACGACGACGAGCGTTATAGCAACGATGCGCAGCGAGTCGCCGAGCCGGCCTGGGGTCGGGCGCAGCTCGGCAACCAACCATGTAGCCAGGTCGCGCGGGTTGCCCTCGTCCACATCCGGCGGCCGTCCGCGCTCCGCTGCGGCCGCGCTCATTTTTCAATCACGACCACTGCCGAAGCACCAAGTCGCATTAGCTCGTCGGGTGGCGCATCAAGCTGGATGCGGACCGGGAAGCGTGCCGCGATCCGCACCCAGTTGAGGGTGCTTTCAACATGTGGCAGCCCGCCAAACGTGGCGCTCACATCTGACGCAACACCCCAGCCCAGGCTTTCGACTTCGCCGCGCAGCGGAAGGCTTGGTTGGGCCATCACGTAGACGGTCGCGTGCTGCCCCGGCATGACTCCGCCCAGGTCGGTCTCGCGGAAATTGCCGATCGCATACCAGCGCTCGGTGTCGATGATCGTGAAGAGTGGGTGGCCGGTCGCGGCGAACTCGCCGGCGGCGATGTCGAGAGCAGTGATCCGGCCATCGCAGGGCGCATACACGACAGTCTTGTCCAGGTCGCGCTGTGCGAGGGCGAGGGTTACGCGCGCGGCTTCCAGATCCGCTGCAATCGGCTTGGTGCTCGTGATCCCCTGGCGCGCTTCGGCGGCCTGTAGCCGCGCCTGCTGGAGCGCCACCTGTGCAGTTCGTTTCGCGGTGCGGGCCTGATCGACCTGTTGGGCTGTCACAAAGCCGTGCCCAAGCAACGGCTCCAACCGAACCAGCGTGCTGGCAGCCAGCGCGCGTTGCGCTTCGGCGGCGTTGATGCCGCTTTCGGCGGCATCTGCCTTTGAAGTCTGCGACGCAACCTGATCGGCGGTGACGGCGAGGGTCGCCTCGAGTCCCAACACTGCCGCGCGCGCTTGGGCCACGTGCAGTTGGTAAGGTTCGGGGTCGATCCGGAACAGCACTTGGCCCTTGCGAACCTTTTGGTTGTCGCGCACATCCAACTCGACGATCCGACCGCTGACATCCGGCGCCATGTGGACGATGTCGGCCTGCAGATAGGCGTCGTCAGTGCGCGGCGATTGGCCGATCCTCTGTGATGCGAGCAATCCGGTCACAAGAATTCCGGCCAGCGCCACGAGACTGACCAGCATGCCCAACGTCTTGCGGACTGCCTTCATCGGTCAATGGCCGAACCAGAGCAGCCAGGAGAGGAGCGTGGCCGATAATGCGAGGCCGGTATAGGTCAGCAGCGGGGCGATGACATACTCGTGGATGCCCGCCATGGCGAGGATCCACCAGATGACTATGGTCGCGACGACGCCAACTGCCGCACACAGCATCCAAGCCGGGAAATAGGACCCGAACAAATTCATGGTTGGCGCATGGCTGCACCCCGCGACCACCAAGGCGACCGCGACTCGTCTCGCGCCATGCGCCACGCCGACACGACGCCTCTGCCGGTATGCGGCATTGGCGCCGAAGTCAGGGCCGATCCTGGTCGCACTCACGACTCCCAATATAGCAGAGTGGCAAGCGACGCGACTAGTTTGGCGGTTGCTTCTCGAATTGCCGGCGAACGTCCAAGAAGGGCTGGGGTCAACTCGCGCGAGTGGCGCTTCTGTGGGATAACCCGGGTATTCGTCGCTTTTGCAGGATATGCCTGTTGGAAAACGTCAACTGGACTTGGGGTCTGTCGCTCATCGCACTGACCGTGGCAATCCACGCGACGGGGGTCGTGTTGATCGCCCTCATGGATTTCGGGATCAGGGTGCGGCTGGAGACTCGGAAACTCGGGTTGGGCCACGTGATCCCGATAGTGATCAGCTTAGTCGGAGTGGTTGGACTGCTGCTGTCGGTGCTACACGGGATGGAGGCAGCGATCTGGGCGGCGGCGTATGTATGGCTCGGTGCGCTGGACTCGCCTCAAGACGCGATCCTCTATTCCGTCGAACTCGATGACAACGCGGGGCGCTTCGGGGCTGATGCTACAACAGCACTGGCGGATGATGGGCGCACTGGAGGCAGCGGGCGGCATGCTGGTGTTTGGTATCAGCACTGCCTACGTTTTTACGGTCATGCAGGCGTATTGGCCGATGCTCTCCGGGGGCCGCTCACGACCCACCGTTCCCCACGATGAAATTCTTGCGCGGCTCGCCGCTCTGGCGACGTGTAAGCGCATATTTACCTGATATGGAAAGCGTCGCACGGCCCCTGTGGTTCAGCGGCAAGGTCGCTGCTTTTGCACGTGCGCTCCCGCGCTTGAGCGGCTCGATTATCCCTCGTGGGCTCGCTGTCCACTCCGCCTGTGTGCCGCGGCACGTTCAGCCGCCACCTCCGGCGATCGTGGCCGCCGCTCGTGCGGGTCGCGCTTCGGCACCTCCAGGGCGCTAGCTTGGGCTGTTGCCCGCGCTCGATCTTGCCATCTGCCTCCGACGATAGCGCGGAATTCCACACCCGACTTGTAGAGTGCCCACATCGCTGCGTCCGCCGAGCGGCAGACCCACCAATCAACGTCCGCCCACAACAGCGCCGCCCGCACCGCCCGCTGCGACAGCATGCACTGCCCGTGCCTAGATTTCAGCTCGATGGCAATTGACTTCCCGCGATACCAAATCAGCACGCGCGGCGCGCCGGGCTTAACGCCTCGTTGTTTGCGTATCGCGCCGCTTAACGCCGATGACGCTACCGGATCGGTCGCAGTCCAGTATGTGCAGGCAGGATCAAGCCATCGGTCGAGCAAGCGAGCGAGCCTCTTTTGCTCCTGCCACTCCTCGCGCCGCGCCATGACCGGACCTACGCCTCCCTCCGCCCCTCGGCGCCGCGGGTTTCCTCCGGATCACGGAACAATCCGGTTTCTTTAGCTTCGGATGATAAGAACGTGCCCACTTCCAAGAGCACGGTCGCCGCGCGCATACGTTGCGCGGGGGATGCGGATGTGTCGCTTCTCACCAGGAAGTGCAGGAACGCGACGCAATCAGGCCCGCACTGCCGCGGTTTCGCGTCTCCGCCGCCGCCTCGGCATCATCGCCGCTCGCCGCCCATCGCAACGCATTGATGGTCTGCGTGATCTGTTCCTGGGGCACCTTCGTAACGGCCATTTGTTGCACGATTGGGTGTCATTCGGTTCGAACCGATCGTCGTCACGATCGGCGCAACCGTCCCTTCGGACACGCTCTCGCTGATCGTGTTCGCGGTCTGCGTCTCGACCTACACGACCGGCTTCTCGCCGGAGGGGCTCGCCACCCAGCTCATCGAGATCGCCGTTTTTGTGCCACCGATCCTGATCGGGCTCAGCCGGGCCGGGGCCTGGGCATTGAGCAAGATGGGGAGTGACGAGGAAGCCCATTTCCTGCTGATGCTGGGCATCCTGGCGGTGGCAGGCGCGGTCGCCGATCTAATAAATCTGTCACGGATTGTCGGCGCGTTCCTGGCGGGACTGGCGGTCAACGGCGCGGTACATGACAATTCGGCAAGGGCCAAGCTGGAGTTCTTTGGGAAAGCCTGTTCATCCCCAGTTTCTTCATTGTCCCGGGTCTATTGATTGATCCGGTCGCCTTCATGGGAAGCATCGTCGACCATCTCCCGCTGGCCTTGGGATCATCGTCGCTCTCGTCGCGGGAAAGTGGATCGCCGCCGAGGCTATGGGCCGCGTCTTCGGCTACGCGCCCGCGGCAAGATCGACGATGTGGGCGCTGACCCTGCCGCAGGTGGCCGCCACCCTAGCGTCGGCGCTCGTCGCCTATGACACGCTCAACCGGGCCGGGCACCGGATGCTCGATGCCACGATGCTCAACGCGGTGCTCGTCTTGATGCTGGCCACCTCCATTCTAGGGCCGGTCTTGACGGAACGCTTCGCTCCGCGCCTGCGCGATGGCGCAGTGCGTGATACTCAGCATGCCGACGAATGAGGAGCCCGCCGCTTCGGATGATCTAAGGGTTTCGGCGCGTCGGCGCCCGTCGTCCCAGGCCTCAAGGAAGGCCTGCAGCCCGTCAACTGGCGGGGCGGGTAGGGATGAGCTTCGTAAAAGGCGCTCACCTTCTGCTGATTGGCGGCGATGGCCTCCGTCGGAACCGGGTCGTCGTTCATCGCTAGCTGAGCCCTTGCCCACGAAGTCGAATCAGTTGGAAGCCGGAAGCTGCTGGCCACGGTATGTAGCGCGATCGGCGAGGCGATCCCGGGTCACCATCGCCGTCATCATTCCGCCTTATGCACGGCAACCGGAGAGGCGGTGGGGAGTAGGTTTTCACTGTCCCATCGATGAAGAGCGCATCGCACCAACGGCGCCCGTGCGGTTATCGGGGCTGACACCGCCGCTGAAAACGGTGCCCAAGACTCTTCGGTTCATCGGGGGGCCAATTTCTCATCGGGTCTCGTAGTGAGGAGCTGATACAAAGCGTACGCGGATCAAGCGCAGCTACCACAAACCCGCATCCCGCCTAGGTATTTTTCCTTAGATTAATTCTTCCACCCAACGGGTAAACATAGTTCCGAAATTCGCGTGAAAGCGTTGTAGCTCGCTCTAACCAAGCGACGATCCAACTTTTCAATCTCGGGGGCATGTCTCATGTTCAAATCGATCAATCGAAATAGGTTCGCATTGGCGATTACCGTGCCGGCGATGCTTTTGGCTGGGTGCGTTTCGCAGAGTGCATATGACAAGCTGCAGCAAGAGAACCAGGAACTGCAGGCCAGCAACGCGCAACTACAAAGCTCGTTGACCGCGGCGCAGGTACAAATCACGCGACTGCAGGCGGCAGTCAAATACTCGATCAATAGCGATTTGTTGTTCAAGTCGGGCGGCTGGGAGTTGTCGGACCGCGGCCAGCAAACGATCGCCAACATTGCGAAGATCCTGCCACCACAGATGGTGACCAAGGTGGTGTTCAATGGCTATACCGACAACGCGCCGATCGGCCCAGGACTGCAACGCCAAGGCGTCACCTCGAACCTGATCCTGTCGCAAAAGCGGGCCGAATCCGTCATGCAGTTCATGATCTCGCAGGGTGTGAAACCCGACCTGGTATCGGCAGCGGGTCATGGCGAAGCCGACGCGATCGCCTCCAACCATACCGCCCAGGGCCGGGCGCAGAACCGCCGCGTTGAGATCACGGCAGCGGCCGGAACCTGATCTCGTCTGCTGCTCACTGGTTGCCTGCGCCTTCCTTGGTGCTTAAGGGCAACCAGAACCAGTTGGGGTGCGTCGCCGACTTTTGGTATGCGAATTTTGCAGCGCTAGATCCAGTGTTGTGATGATCGGCAATGTTCGGCGATGTTTTGCCTCTCGGCGGTTGGCATGGGAGAGCTGATTTTGGTCGGAACGCAAGTTCAGCACCAAAAGCAGGTAATTTGGAACGGGCAGATCAACCAAAGGAGCGTCGCATGGCTAAGTCTGACAAACCAAATATCCTCATCATTTGGGGAGACGATATCGGCTATTGGAACATCAGCCATTACAGCAAGGGCATGATGGGTTACCAGACCCCCAACATCGACCGCATCGCGCAAGAAGGGGCGACCTTCACGGACTGGTACGGCCAGCAGAGCTGCACTGCCGGCCGCGCGAGCTTCATAACCGGTCAAAACCCGATCCGCACCGGCCTGACCAAGGTCGGCATGCCCGGCGCCACGGTCGGATTGCACCCGGAAGACCCCACCATCGCCGAACTGCTGAAGCCGCTCGGCTACGCCACCGGTCAGTTCGGCAAGAACCATCTGGGCGACCGCGACGAATATCTGCCGACGGTGCATGGGTTCGACGAATTCTTCGGCAATCTTTATCACCTTAACGCAGAGGAAGAACCGGAACTGCCTGATTATCCCAAGGATCCGGAATTCAAGAAGAAGTTTGGGCCACGCGGCGTGCTCCACTCCCTGGCCGACGGCAAGGGCGGGCAGACGGTTACGGACACTGGCCCACTGACCAAGAAACGCATGGAAACCATCGACGAGGAGATCACCGCGGGCGCTCTGGCCTGGATGGAGAAGCAGGCCAAAGCGGAGCAGCCATTCTTCCTTTGGTACAATTCGACCGCCATGCATTTCAGGACCCACCTCGCCGACAAGAACCGCGGCAAGAGTGGCCAGGACGACTACAGCGATCGGATGGTGACCACGACGAGCAGTGGGGTGTTTGTTGTTGGTGTGTGTTTTTTGGTTGTTTGGTTGTTTGTTTTGGGTTTGTTTTTTTTGTTAGGTTTGTGTGTTTGTGTTGTTTTTTTTGTTTTTTTGGGTTTTTTTGTGTTTTTTGGTTTGTGGGTTTGTGTTGTAATTGTTTGTTTGTTTTTGTTGTGGGTTTGGGTGTGGTGTTTGTTGTTGTTGGGCCCACTGACCAAGAAACGCATGGAAACCATCGACGAGGAGATCACCGCGGGCGCTCTGGCCTGGATGGAGAAGCAGGCCAAAGCGGAGCAGCCATTCTTCCTTTGGTACAATTCGACCGCCATGCATTTCAGGACCCACCTCGCCGACAAGAACCGCGGCAAGAGCGGGCAGGACGACTACAGCGATCGGATGGTCACCCACGACGAACAGATTGGCGAGTTGCTCGCCAAGCTCGACGAGTTGGGCATCGCCGACAACACCATCGTGATGTATTCCACCGACAACGGCCCCCAGAACGACACCTGGCCGGATGGCGCCAACACGCCGTTCCGCATGATGAAAGACACCAACTGGGAAGGCGGCTGGCGCGTTCCGGCGTTCCTTCGCTGGCCGGGCAAGATCAAGCCCGGTTCGGTCTTCAACGGCATCGGCTCTCATATCGACATGTTCCCGACCTTGCTGGCCGCCGCCGGCGATCCGGACGTGACCCAGAAGCTCCTCAACGGCTACAGGGTCGGCGCCAAAACCTTCAAGGTCCATCTCGACGGCTATAACATGATTCCTTACGTGACCGGCGCGGTGAAGGAGAGCCCGAGAAGCCACATCATGTACTTCAGCGACGACGGTGACGTGATGGCGGTCCGGGTCGGCGACTATAAGTTCAACCTGGGGATACAACGCGCGGTTAGTACGCTGGCCTGGGCGGAGCCGTTGGTGAAGCTGAGGGTCCCGCTGATATTCAACCTGCGCCGCGACCCGTTCGAGCGCGCCGATTTCAACTCCAACAACTACTGGGATTGGATGGTAAATCACGTCCCCCAGCTCTATCTCATGCAGGCGATGGTCGCGGCGCAGATCGAGAGCTTCGTCAAGTTCCCGCCGCGTCAGAAACCGGCTTCATTCAACCTCGACGCGGTATTGGCCCAGGTGTCGACTCATGGCGGCCATGTCTGAGTTCGACGATCTCTGCGAGGTGCGGCGAGCAGCATCCCACACCTTTGCGGGACGTGGAACGTGCGTCTCTTCACCGTAAATCGCTGGTTCAACAGATGCTCTCGACGGACGGTGCGTCCGTCGAGGGCATCCGAACCGGACGTGCGCAACATTGAGCAGCCTGCCGGTCAAGAGGCTCAGCGCGCTAGGAGTGTGTCTGAGTAAGGGTGGGAAGGTTAGCACTGAGTTGCGAGGATCGGAGGAATTTTGGTGGCGGTCCGCGGTCGCGATTTGCACGCGCAAGATTGAGTTGCGAAAGCGGCGCTCCGGATTCGATTGTTGCTGGCGTGTACGCTCGCCGCAGCCCATCAGGCTGCGGCGGCGAGCTTGAGGAGGTTGTGAACGGTGCAGAGCAAGGCCCATTCGGCCTTGACCTTGTCGATGCCGCGCAGGAGGAACTGGCGGAAGCCTCGGGCATGCTTGATCTGACCGAACACGGGCTCGACGACCTGCTTGCGCAAGCGATAACGGCTGCGGCGGCCGGCGCGCTTCAGTTTCGTGGCCATGCGGGCAACGCGGCTGCCCGCCCGGGGCGTGCGCTGCGCGACCGCGGCGGCGGTGCCATGGTGCTGGCGTCCGGTGGCGATGTAGGCGTTGATACGGCGCTTGGCGAGGGTGCGGAGATTGGCCTCGGAGCAGTAGCCGGCATCGGCAGAGATCTCGTCGGGGTTGCGGTGGAGATTGGTCCTGATCGCGGCGACGAGCGGGGCCAGCTGCGCCTGGTCGGTGGTGGCGTTGCTTAAGTCGTGCGCGACGATCACCTGCGCTTCGGCGTCGACCGCGGCCTGGGCGTTGTAGCCCTGGATGAAGCCGTCGTTGGTCTTCATGATCCGGCTCTCGGGATCGGTGAAGTTGCGCTGCGCCTTGTCCGCGGGCGGCGCCGGTTCGGCCGGAGGGTGTGCCGGCCCGCTGGGGCCAGAACCGTCGCCCTTTTCGCTCGCCTGCGCCGCCGCGGCCGCGCGCGCCTCGGCCTCGAGCGCTGCCTTCGCCGTGCGGATTTTCTCCAGCCGCCGCTGCTTGTTCGCCATCCACTCCGGCATCTCGTCGCCGCGCCGCTCGACGCCGTGCACGCGGTCCTCGGCCGCGTCGGTCTCTGCCGCCGCGGCCAGCCAGCGCTCAACTTCCGCCGCCAGCGCTGGCGCCGCCTGCTTCATCCGCCCGTAGCTCATCGCCTTGTGCTTGGAGGCGTTCGCCTTGATCTTGGTACCGTCCAAGGCGACGTGACCGAGCTTCACCAGACCCGCCGCCCGGCACAGCTTCAACACCTGTTGGAACAATCCCGAGAGTGCCGCCAGGTGCCGCTTGCGGAAGTCGCTGATGGTGCGGAAGTCGGGCCGCTGCATCCCCGTCACCGCGGCAAAATCGAGCCGCTCCTCGCACGCCTTGGCGATCCGCCGCGACGAGTAGATGCCTTGGCTGTAGCCATAGAGCAGCAGCGCCACCATCATGCCCGGATGGTAGGGCGGGTAGCCCCGCTCCTCCTCATACGTGTCCATGATCGCCGACAGATCGAGCCCGTCGCGCACGGTCTCGCGCACGAAGTGCGCAAGATGGCCGGCGGGCACCAAATCCTGAATCGAGGGCGGCAGCAGCCAAACTTGGTCAACGTCCCACGCACGAAAGGTCTTGCTCATGCCGCATAGCGAATCACGTCACCGCATTGCCGTCGAGCAAAATCCGATTACCCGGACACACTCCTAGAACCCACGATCCGGTCGATGAGCGCGTAGCGCCGGTCTGCGCTGCTAAAGCAAGCCAATTGGGTTCGGGCGGAATGGCCGTGCCCGGACCGACATGCGATGCGGGCAAGAGTGAGTCGCAGCGAGGAGAGTCCCCAACCTCTACGAAAGGATGCCCTATCCGGCGCCGCTTACGAAGCGTATGAGCCAAAAAAAGGTAGTTCAAAGGACTTCGGTTGGCCCTCAATTGCCAGCAGGTCAATCGGCACGAGAGTTCGGCATCGAGGTGCCCCCGGAGGCCGCGTCGATCGCCGACAAGGAGATCGAATGAAATCGCGTAGAGGTTTTCTCCCTCTAGCGGCGAACGCCGCCGCGGTCCCGGTCATTTCTCGCGCCGCCCGCGCGGGGCTCGTTCTCGAATTCATCCTAATATCGGGATCACTGATTGGCATGGTCAGTTCATTACATTCGCAAACCACTGCAGATGATATTGCGGCTCAAATTCGCAGCCAGGGCTACCAATGTGATCAGCCGGTCACTGCTAGGCGGGATGTGGAGCTATCGAAGGCGGATTCAGCAGTTTGGACCCTTGAATGCCGCAACGCTACCTACAGGGTAAGGTTAGATCCTGACATGACGGCCCATGTCGTAAGGCTAAAGCAACAAACCCATTGAACTTATTGCAGGCCGCATTTCGCAATGCAGTAGTTGGATGCGGCAAAAGGTCGGTATGGGTCACGAACGGAAGCCGCGATCGTTCCGCGCTTGGTCAGGTCAGCCCAGTAGGTCCGCGGTTCGATCCCGCGCGTCGGCACCATTATTAATCGTATATCAATAGGATAGGAACGACGTGCGGCATGCCCTGCTAGCTCCGATTTCCTGCGGACCCATAGCGGACCCCTCCGGCACTGATTTCCAGCGACGATTGGACCCGGGTGGGTTGAGGCATACGCAATTCGCATGTTCGCGCGGTTTTTTCCCCGTCCTGCAACATCTTGGACGCATACGTAAGGATGCGGCGCCATCCCGAACAAGCAGATAGCTAGCGAATTAAGTGCGCATGCGGCAGGGGGTGAGGCAACACCGAAACCTTGTTTCCCACATGCTCACCCAGTCGCGGAGATGAGCGAAATTTTTCTGCTTACTCTTGCGGCGACGATGGAACTGTCATTGAGTTTGACCATCCAGGCGTGCCGACTTCCTCGTGAATATCGACCTACTTGATGCCTTTCCCGAACGCCGCGTTGGGCGTCCAAGGTTTTTGACCCCGCACTCGCTCTTCGCTCGCGGTCCGTTTTGCGCCCATCCCGGCCGCTCAAAGCAATGTTGGCCGCTTCTCAGAAGCGGACTTTGGTCGGCGACATGCGTACGACCGGCATGTGCCAGCATAAGAGTCCCCCACGACGACAACCGTGCTGATTATTTCCATACCCGCAAGTTCCTGGGGTCACGCGCGTGCTCGTGCGGCCGTCCCGAACTCTCATTTTTCAGTTCGATTACCGCATAAATGGATGGCGCAAGACGGTCACGTTCGGCAAGCATGGCCCTGCCTGCCCGGCGCGCGCGCATCGACGCGAACGGTCCCAGTTGATGCGGTGGCCACTTCGATTTCTCCCCTTGACGTCATATATAAGTGGCCACTAATATAAGTAATGCCTTATCAAGCAGCTTTGGCAGCTCTGTCCGATCCCATGCGCCGAACCATCCTGGAGCGGATCATTGCGGGGCCGCGGTCGGTCGGCGAAATCGCTCAGGACCTGCCGATTAGCCAGCCGGCTGTTTCGCAGCACCTGAAAGTGTTGAAGGAAGCGGAACTCGTCCGCGAAGAGCGCGCAGGCACCCGCCGGATCTACCACGCGGATGGTGCGGCGCTGGGTGAACTCAGGGCGTATGTCGATGATATGTGGCGCGCGACGCTCACGTCCTTTTCTGACGCAGTTGCCAAGAAAAGGCAGAAAAAATGAGCGCCTCGGTTCGAGCCCTTCCCATACCGCCGGTTGTGAAGACGGTAACTGTAGAGTGCGCGCCTGCAACGGCCTTCCACGTGTTCACCGCCGAGATCGGTCTCTGGTATCCGCTCAACAGGTTTTCGATCAAACCGGCGATTGACTGTCGCCTTGAGCCTCATGTCGGCGGTCGACTCTACGAGATCGGGGCCGATGGCGAGGAAACGCTCTGGGGCCGTGTACTCGAATGGTATCCGCCGCATGCTCTCGCGATTGCCTGGCAGGCGCGGTGCAGCGAAGAGGAAGCGCAGCGCGTCGACGTTTCCTTCCGTGCGGTTCCAGACGGCACCGAAGTGCAACTCGTCCATGTCGGCTGGGAAAAGCTCAAGGTCGACGGCGCTGAATGGCGGGACAAGTACGACGGCGGCTGGGTCGAAGTGTTCGAGCAATGTTTCAAGGCTTATGCCGACAGGGCGGCCTGAACCGCTAGGATTTTACAAAGAGGAATGAGCGTCAAGCTTTATGGCATGGCGGGCAGCCCCAACGTGCGCGGTGCGATGCTGGGTCTGGCCGAGAAGGGCGTGGACTACAACATGATCTCCGTTTTGCCGCCCTTCAAGGACGCGGAACATCTAGTCTTACTGAGTCACAAAAAAGGGGAAGATTCGCGAATTTGCGAATCGTGATACGCGGGAAGATTCATGATCGGCATGAGGGCTGAGATGGATTTCCAAACGAGCGCGCGCAGTGAATCGCGCTTTGCCGCGTATGTCGAGGGGCTTGTTGGCGTGATCGGGCACGTGGACCGGGCGGGACCGCTGCGCGACTATTGCGTGGGGCTGATGCTGCCGGTGGAGCGCAAGAGCGTTGAGCCGATGGCGGCGGTGACGGCGCCGGAGCGGACGGCGGCGCAACATCAATCACTGTTGCATTTTGTCGGGCAGGCGCCGTGGTCGGATGCGAAGGTTCTGGCCAAGGTGCGCGAGATGGTGCTGCCCGAGATGGAGCGGCACGGCGCGATCGAGGCGTGGATCATCGATGACACCGGGTTTCCGAAGAAAGGCCGGCACTCGGTGGGGGTGACGCGGCAGTACTGCGGTCAACTCGGCAAGCAGGACAATTGCCAAGTCGCCGTCTCTCTATCGGTCGCCAATCACGACACCAGCTTGCCGGTGGCCTATCGGCTGTATGTGCCGAAAGATTGGGCCTTGGACAAAGCGCGGCGGGGCGAGGCGGGGGTTCCCGAGGAGATTGGGTTTGAGACCAAGCCGGAGATTGCGCTGGCGCAGATCCGCGCCGCTTGTGAGGCCGATATTCCGCGCGGCGTGGTGCTGATGGATGCCGGCTATGGCAGTGACACCGAGCTGCGCACGGACATCGGCGCGCTTGGGTTGAGCTATGTTGCCGGCATCATGCCGAACACCTCGGTCTGGGCTCCTGGGACAGCACCGCTGCCGCCGAAGAAATGGTCGGGTCGCGGACGCCCCCCGAAGCTGATCGGTCGTGACGCCAAACACCGGCCGCTTTCCGTCAAGGCGCTTGCGCTCGGCCTGCCAGCGGTGGCGTGGCGCATGATCAAATGGCGTGAAGGCACAAGCGACTGGCTGTCCTCACGCTTCGCCCGGATACGGGTTCGCGTTGCACATCGCGATTACCAGCTCACCGAGAGCCGCCGGGATGAATGGCTACTGATCGAATGGCCCCGGGGTGAAGACGAGCCGACCAAATATTGGCTCTCGACCTTGCCGCCGAACCTTGCCCTCGCGCGCCTGGTCGATCTCGCCAAGCTGCGCTGGCGCATCGAGCGCGATTACCAGGAACTCAAGCAGGAACTCGGCCTCGGGCACTATGAAGGTCGTGGGTGGCGCGGCTTCCACCACCACGCCACACTCTGCATCGCCGCTTACGGATTCCTAATCTCCGAGCGGGAGACGATTCCCCCCTCGGGACTGCGTGGCGCCTCGTGGCTCTCGAAACCTGCCGTTCCCGGCGGTTACCGACCGCGAGGCGCCCCCAATCAGACCGGAACGTCATATCCCGAACTCGATCGCAACCTTGCGCCGTCGCATCGTCATCGCGCTAGCGCCGACTCTGTCGAGATGCCCTTGTTGCGCCCGCATGACCTCGCGCAGAACACATCTCAGTTTGTGACGCAGTAAGACTAGGAGTGTGTCTGAGTAAGGGTGGGGAGGTTAGCACTGAGTTGCGAGGATCGGAGGAATTTTGGTGGCGGTCCGCGGTCGCGATTTGCACGCGCAAGATTAAGTCGCGAAAGCGGCGCTCCGGATTCGATTGTTGCTGGCGTGTACGCTCGCCGCAGCCCATCAGGCTGCGGCGGCGAGCTTGAGGAGGTTGTGAACGGTGCAGAGCAAGGCCCATTCGGCCTTGACCTTGTCGATGCCGCGCAGGAGGAACTGGCGGAAGCCTCGGGCATGCTTGATCTGACCGAACACGGGCTCGACGACCTGCTTGCGCAAGCGATAACGGCTGCGGCGGCCGGCGCGCTTCAGTTTCGTGGCCATGCGGGCAACGCGGCTGCCCGCCCGGGGCGTGCGCTGCGCGACCGCGGCGGCGGTGCCATGGTGCTGGCGTCCGGTGGCGATGTAGGCGTTGATACGGCGCTTGGCGAGGGTGCGGAGATTGGCCTCGGAGCAGTAGCCGGCATCGGCAGAGATCTCGTCGGGGTTGCGGTGGAGATTGGTCCTGATCGCGGCGACGAGCGGGGCCAGCTGCGCCTGGTCGGTGGTGGCGTTGCTTAAGTCGTGCGCGACGATCACCTGCGCTTCGGCGTCGACCGCGGCCTGGGCGTTGTAGCCCTGGATGAAGCCGTCGTTGGTCTTCATGATCCGGCTCTCGGGATCGGTGAAGTTGCGCTGCGCCTTGTCCGCGGGCGGCGCCGGTTCGGCCGGAGGGTGTGCCGGCCCGCTGGGGCCAGAACCGTCGCCCTTTTCGCTCGCCTGCGCCGCCGCGGCCGCGCGCGCCTCGGCCTCGAGCGCTGCCTTCGCCGTGCGGATTTTCTCCAGCCGCCGCTGCTTGTTCGCCATCCACTCCGGCATCTCGTCGCCGCGCCGCTCGACGCCGTGCACGCGGTCCTCGGCCGCGTCGGTCTCTGCCGCCGCGGCCAGCCAGCGCTCAACTTCCGCCGCCAGCGCTGGCGCCGCCTGCTTCATCCGCCCGTAGCTCATCGCCTTGTGCTTGGAGGCGTTCGCCTTGATCTTGGTACCGTCCAAGGCGACGTGACCGAGCTTCACCAGACCCGCCGCCCGGCACAGCTTCAACACCTGTTGGAACAATCCCGAGAGTGCCGCCAGGTGCCGCTTGCGGAAGTCGCTGATGGTGCGGAAGTCGGGCCGCTGCATCCCCGTCACCGCGGCAAAATCGAGCCGCTCCTCGCACGCCTTGGCGATCCGCCGCGACGAGTAGATGCCTTGGCTGTAGCCATAGAGCAGCAGCGCCACCATCATGCCCGGATGGTAGGGCGGGTAGCCCCGCTCCTCCTCATACGTGTCCATGATCGCCGACAGATCGAGCCCGTCGCGCACGGTCTCGCGCACGAAGTGCGCAAGATGGCCGGCGGGCACCAAATCCTGAAATCGAGGGCGGCAGCAGCCAAACTTGGTCAACGTCCCACGCACGAAAGGTCTTGCTCATGCCGCATAGCGAATCACGTCACCGCATTGCCGTCGAGCAAAATCCGATTACCCGGACACACTCCTAGCGCGCAACCCATTCGGGCGCGTGCCGGCTTTCGATCATGAGGGCTTCATACTCTACGAAACGCAAGCCATCTTGCACTATGTGGACCATGCCTTTCCGGGGCCAGCACTTCAACCGACGAATGCGCATGAGGCGGCACGCATGCAGCAGAATTCTTGGCATCATAGATTGTTATGTGTTCAAGTCTTGGAGTGGGGAGATCGGCTTTGAGCGGCTAGTCGCGCCCACCTACTTCGGCCGGCCTACCAACCTTGAAACGGTCGAAGCAGCCGTGCCCTTAGCGCGATGCTGTGCTGAAGCGCTCGAGGCTCTGATCTCAGCGCTCTACCTCACAGGCGAGACCTTCACTTTGGCGGACATTCGCCTTATGCCGCACTACGACTGGCTTCGCCTGACGCCGGAGGGCGATTCGATCCTTGCCGATAAGGGCAAACTCGTCGGATGGTTTCAGCGCGTGAGCGAGCGCCCGAGCGCCAAAAAAGTCCTGCAGCAGTAAATTTTGCCAAGCGTGGCGTCGACAGTCGACCGGCCTTGAAGGCGCTTGTCCGCTTTCGCACTTTCCCTACCGAGCGAAGCGGGTTCGTTCTTCGGACGTTGATGCAGGGATAGCGGGCGTTCCCCGGTTTCCGGTCAAAGCGAGGCGGGAGCCATAACTATCGTCACGCGTGTTGCGACTACAAAGGCGATCAGCGACGCCGGTAGCTCACAACAGCAATCCCACAACGTAAGGGGCTAGGGTGCCGTTATGCGCGAGCCCTAGAGCCGCACCGGTGACGGCGGAGACGCATTGCAGAACGCCTAGCAGCGACGAAGTAGATCCGGTGTGGCCAGCGGGCGTCTGACTCCCTCTCCGCCCTGGGGGGCGGAGAGGGCCGGGGAGAGGTAGGAGACTCTGGAGAGCGCAGGCGCCCACCTCACCCTTTGTCTCCCCCGTGAAGGGTGGAGAGGGTTTTCAACGACGTTACTGCGCCGCCGCCGCAGCGGCGCGGGGCCTGATCTCGCCGCGGAGAATTGCGGCGTGGCTGCCCTTGCTGACGCAGCCGACCTCGTCGGCGATGCGGGTCCAGCTGTCGCCGCCATCCTCGCTCAAATGCACGGTGCCCTCGGTGTCACCGACGTAGAGCTCGTAGCCACCGGGCCAGCACGCCATGGTCAGCGCCTCGATATTGGCGCGGGGCGCCACGGCGAAGCCCTTCGGCTCGGTGTCCCAACTGCGCCCGTGATCGAGGCTGCGCACGATCGTGGTGTCGGCGACATGCGTGCCCATCCAGAAGCCTGGATGGAACTTCGCGCCCGACATGGACAGAATCTTCTCGTCGGGCGACAGCATCATGTGGTCGGGATAGGCTAAGCGGAACTCCTCGCCGGTCAGCCGCTCCCAGTGATCACCGCCATCGCTGCTCCGATAGAGGCCGATGCCTGTCGTCATGAACAAGGTGTCGGGCCGCGACGGCAGCAGCATTACCTGGTGGACGTCGCGATAGGCGCCGTCGTCGGGCTTGGAATAGTCGGCGAGCTCGCGCCAGGACTGGCCGCCATCCTCGGTCTTGAGCAGCGCGCCCTGCTCGATTGCGGCGTAGATGCGCTGCGGCGTGCGCGGATCGAACTCCATCATCTTGGTGTGGGCGATACGCGGCGGCGCCGGGAAGGTCCAGTATTCGGTGCCCGGCACCTGGCGCAGCGCCGGAAGCTCGCTCCAGCTTTGGCCGAGATCGCGGCTCTTGAAGAGCGCGGCGGGCTGCGTCCCGGCATAGAGCGTGATGCCGCCCGCTTCTGCGACCGACGCCACGGTATAAACATCCCTGATGGCGAGGGCGGAGTTGCGCTCTTCCCAGCGCGCGCCGTCTTCGCTGAAGAGCACGCCATCGCCATGCGTGCCGACGAAAATGCCGGGCCGGCCCGGCAAGGTCGTCAAGGCCGTCGCGTGCAGACCGGCGAGCGCGGTGCCGGCCTTCCGCCACGCGCCGGACGAACCGCGCGCCAACGTTGTGACGCCGCTCGAGGTGGCGACCAGCAACCGGTCCGGCGCGCTCGCGCCGTCATAGCGGTTCATTCCATTGGGTGAGAGACAGGCCAGCATGTTCGCGCCTCCTCGCGCCCGAAGACAATCTTGCACGGCGCGTACCGCCATGCTAATCCGACTGCCCGGTCGAAAATGATATACGACTGGTCAGTCGAAAAAACAAGAGGTCGATTTTGACGCGAAAAAGAGAGATCGATCGGGATAGGATTTTGGATGCGGCGGAGGCCTTGATTCTTAAATCCGGTGGCCGAAGTTTCACGCTCGACGCCGTCGCCGCGCGTGCCGGCATCAGTAAGGGCGGTCTTGTGTATAGCTTCGCGACTAAAGATGACTTGGTGCACGCAGCGCTCGAAAGGGAAATGGCGCGCTTTCAGGAGGCCGTGCGCCGCCGGGTCGGTGGCGGGCCGACCGATGCGGTCGAACTGGTCCTGGCCCATATCGAGGAAGCACTCCACGAGGATGACGTCTCAACGCAAAAGGCTGCTTTTCTAGTAACCGCGTTGGTGCACGCCCCTGACATGCTGGAGCCAGTGCGACGCTATTACCGGGTACTGCTCGATCCGCTTCGATCGGAAGGTGGCGATATGCATGAAGTCCGTCACGCACTGCTGGCTGTCGAAGGAATTTTCCTGCTCCGAGGACTTGGCTTCGTCGAGGTCTCGGCCGACGAACAGAAATCCGTCCTGCTCCATGCGCGCGATATCGTCGTCGCGGTGTTGGCCAAGCACCGAGCGTGCGCTCTCTTGGCTCCTAGACCAAAATGACGCGTTCATTCGACCCACGATGAGATGAACGAATGCCCGCTTCCGAGTGGGCCGTCTCGACTGCCCCATGACCTACTTGGGGTGGATTTCAGCCATTCCGCTGGACGCAGTGGACTGCGGCAATGCGCAAATAGCGGTCGTTCCGCGACGGCGTGATCGATGGCGGGGTTTACCTTGCATCGTCTGAATGGTTGCACGAGAAGAAAGGCCGGTTTAGGCGGAGCGGCCACTCCTAAGAATTGCTGATGTCCTTCAAGATGCGCTCAATTGGCGCCCGGACGTCTCAAGGACGCCGCTCTAGGGTTACTCAAGTTCGTGATCAGATAGTCGAGGTTCCTCGTTGAACGGGGGGAGCGCATGAAGCTACGGTGGATCCGCGAGGTAGGCTCCCCGGCAGAGTTGGTCAGTTCGTGATGCTGAACTCGAATAGCCTATGTATATGCTGGGAAAACCAAGCGCTCGACCCCCTCGTCGGGAGGGTCCTGTCGAGTTCGGCTGTCGTAAGCCCTCGACCCATCTCAAGCCGTTGAGCCATTGCGCGACTAAGCTCTTGAGCGATCTCGGGTCTGCCCTCGAGAATTGGCTTAAGGTCCGCTTTCGTGAGTTCATACACGGTGGAGGGAGCAACCGCGGTAATATTCCCGGTGGCGCGCTTGCTTGCTAGAAGTCCCATCTCACCAAAGTAATCTCCTGGTCCAAACCGCAGATATTCTTTCTCCCCAACATTGTCTGGCCGCGTGACTGACAGCACGCCACTGCCGACGATGAAGAGCGACTGCAGCACGTCGTCCGGTCTGACCAATACATCTCCCTTGTCGTACGAAGCCTTTTTCAACCTGGCGGCAGTCGCCGCCCGCTCGTCTGGCGTCAAACAAACGAATATTCCCGCCAGAGTAAGGACAGTATCAGGATTCAGATCCTTTATGTTCAGGGCCGCATCGTCGCCAGGTTGATAGGGCGCGTTCTTGGGGGGCGCCAGTCGAGCGCCGGCGGCGACCGCATGTCGAGAGATCAGATCGAACAACTCATTTTGCGCGTCAGTGTCGGAATCCAGCCGGTCGACGAAGAAGGTAATTTCGAATTCCGTTTGCATCACGTCGATGGACCGCGTGAGAACACTAGGGCGAGGGAAGGTCAGGATCAATTGCGAGTTGAGTAGGGCCAGCTCCATAATATTCCTGCCGCTTGTCGGTGGGGCACTCAGTCCAACTTCAATGGTAATCCCATGGGTCGCCGAAGGGTAATTCAGATTCACGATCTTCGATTTGGCAATCGTGCTGTTTGGCACAATTGCGAGGTCTTGACGCCCCGTTAAGATATGCGTTGCCCGCCAGTTCAATTCGACAATGCGGCCTTCTGTGCCACCGTCAATCTTGATCCAATCCCCGGCTTTGTAGGGGTGGCTGAGACTGAGCACGAGTCCGGAAAAAACGTCGTTCAGACTGCTTTGGAGCGCGAGACCGAGCACGATGGCAATTACGCCGGAGGTGGCGAGCAAGCCCTGAATGGGGAGATCGAAAACATAGGCGATGATGGCAAAAGCCGCAGTCAGATAGATTAGGGCAGAGAGAATATCTTGAACGAGCCTACCGTCTCGCGGGCGCCCTTCGAAGATGACCACCGCCCGCACCAGGGCGACCAAGAACCAAGCCGCCCAAAGCCACCAGGCGATTTTCAATATTCCTGCGATAGTATCGCGGTAGGGCGCGCCGGTCGGTCGCAGCGGTTGATAGGGAACAATCCCATGGTACATCAGCAGCAGCGTGAGCAGGGCCAGGAAGATGATCCGCGCAACAGCACGCCAAATGGGCTTTTGCTTGAAAAGCATTCGACCTACGATGGCGCCGAACGCGATAAGGGCAGAGCCGCCGATGAGAGGATCGTGCGCCATCATTGCCACGGTCGTAATCAAGTCCGATGTCATTGACGTTTCCACCCGCGGCGTCTAGTCGACACCTCGAATATCCATGGCGCATCCAGATCGAGCCTCAACTGACGCGTCAAGGTTCGAACCTTTCCGTTTTAGCACGCCCTCAATCGGCGCAAGGCTTCGGCGGGGCGCGTGACGGCGGTGTCCTTTTTCATCGCGGGCACGTCGCTCGTCTGGAGCCCGAGCATCCCCATTGCGTTGGTCGTGCTCGCGATCGCGCGCGGCTCAAGTCATGCAAACATATGATGTGCACGGTGCCGTTGGCCCTTCCGCGTTGTCGTAATCCGCGCTTCGAAAGGACGCAAGTCCGATGATATGAGCCTCCGACCCTTCGGTTAGCGCAAGGCAGCGTCTCCTTATCGAGGCCGCGCGGCGGCCTGTATGCGGTAGGAAGGGCCACCGCGGCAAATGGGCGGGGGGGTTCCTCCAGTTGAGTGCCCACTTTCATCCTGAATGGTGCTGTTTGGCGCGCTCGATAGGATGAAACTGGGCACTCCTATGTCATTGCGGGGCCTTTGTAATTTGAGAGGAATCAAACTTCTAAAGATAACGTCTTAAGGTAGGGTCTTCCCCCAAGTGCCCGGCCTGCAGCTGGGTCATGCACTCATGTCGCGGCGTCTCACAACGACACCCATGTCGCGAGCCGAAGGTTATAGCGAGCTCTCGCAGGTCTCGCGACGTGATGCGGTCATGCCGGTTCAAACGTGATTGCGGGGGAGAGTTCGGTACCGGGCGGGTCGAGGACGCCAAGGCCGTCCTACGGAGCGTGAGCCGAAACATCAAGGTGGCGGGTCAAAATTGCAGCCGGAGAGGCTGATTGACGTATCGGGCGGAAGGTCATGCATCTCACCCTCAGCGGTTACCAGGCGGAGCCCGAAGTCTTGCGGTTGTTGGCTTGAACGAGCCTCGGCCTCTGCCCAAATTGCCTCTAAACATTGACGCGTGGGTCCGTTCCTCATGCAATGCGATCGATCGACCCGAGCGGCCAGGAAATCTGGTGAGCGTTGATCGCTGGTCCACGTCCCGCTGCTTGCCGAGTGGTTTATCAGATCCATTCTCGACCGCTGGCTCAAAAGAACTGGCGGAATTTTTAGGACTGGGTCGCTCCGCTCCGCATTAAGAAAGCGCGCCTTGCCAGTCGACAGCCGCACGCCATATTCCGGACATGATCAATGTCACGTACCGCGTCATGAAACGCGGGGTCGGAAGGTTTGTCGTCGAGGCTCTCAGGGACGATCACGGGACATGGCGGCATATCGATGAGTTTCCCACCTTGAAGGAAGCCCACGCGCGCATGGCGAGACTGGAGCAGATCTTGAGGGGATCGCAGGGGGAACCGGGATAACCAGCCGAAAAAGCGGCCGCCAATTCCAGCCTGGCCCACCCCGCGAAAAACGTACAAAATTCAATGCAAGATTGGCAGCGTGCTTCCGAGTTTTTGCTCATCGTCCGCGCGATCGCGACCATCCCTAACAACTTCGACATGCAGATCGAACCAGGTTATTAGGGTCGCGACCGCGCCTTATCTGTTGGATGAAGCCCTTTCTATATCTGCGTCATTGAGGATCGGCAGTACGCGCTCCCATAGTTTGTAATGGTGAGCGAGCTCGTCTTCTTCCAGGCACTCCGAATGATAGGCCAGCATATTGCCAGCTCCCGTCTGCCGACATTGCGCGATGATTTTTTCCGCCACCGTGTCCGGCGATCCGTAGATAAACTCATCGTTCATGTCGACGAAGCCACGGTGAAAGGCGCGAACTCCTTCGGTGCCCCGTCCGCCCGTCTCACCGAGGCCGCATCGCGCACGCCGGAGCGCGCGATGCCTTCGGGCATCGGTTCCTGCCTCTTCGCCATGCGATCCGTCAGGGGTCGGAAGATTTTCTTCTGCCGCTCTATGGCAGTCTCTAATAGTTCCCCTGTGCAGCGCTTCGGCCTCTGAGTCGGTATCCCAGATCATCACCTGACGGCGCAGCGCCATGTCGTCGGAACTGACCGTAATGCCGGCGTCGGCTGCGGCTGTGCGATAGGCGGCGAAACTTTTTGCCGCTGACGCGGTCGATTGATAACCGGTCGTTGCCTTGGCGTTGCGTCTTGCCGCCATCTCGGCAGTGGCAGGCGTGTACATCGTTACCCATTCACGCCGCCGCGCCACCTTCTTCATCCGCGGCATTGCCAGGAGATCCTCGTAATTCCAATATTTACCATGGTGGCTAAACATCTTGTGTTCGCGCGCCTTGTCGAGGAATTGCAGCATCTCGGCATACATCGGCCGGACATCCTCGACCGGAATGCCGACGAACATGAACTCGGGTGGAATACCGGTCGCGGTGCCAATCTCGAGCCGGCCGTCGGTGATATAGTCGAGCATGGCGAGGTCCTCAGCGAGCCGCCATGGCTGGTGGAAGGCCAGCACATTGCCCATCACGCCGAGCTTCATCCGCTTGGTCAGCCGTGCCAGCGCAGTAATGAGCAGATTCGGATTGGGGCTCAATAAATCAAGAAAATGATGCTCGCTAAAGAACACGCCCTCAAAGCCAAGTCGCTCGAGATCGACCAGGCGCGCAAATGCTTTGTCGTACACTGTTTGGACGAAGTCTGTGTCTTCGTAGTTCGGAATGGCGCGGCCCGAGGCCGTGTTGAATTCGAAATTCCAGACCTTGATCATGCTCGGCTTTCCGACGTCTTCCGCCGCTTGATATAACAGAACAACGCAGAGAGGAAAAAGTGGCCGAACCAACTTACGCTGCTCGCGATCCGCGCAGCGCCTATCCTGAGATCGACGCAGTGGCCTTGGCGCCGCGCGTAGCCAAGCCCGAGGAAGCGCGGTTTGTCCTGGTACTGACCATGCCACCGGGGTCAGGGCTGGAGCCGGTGGTGGATGCGGTGGAAGGCGAACTGCGTTGCCGTTGGCCGAATGTGCAAATAGAGCGTTTCATGCGCCGGGATTTCATGATCGACGATGCGGAGGAACGCGCGGCATTGGCAAACCGGGCCGACGCCGCGATTCTATTCCTCGGCCCAGCCGCCACCATGGTTCATGTCGGGAGCGTCTATGGTGCCGCCCTGGAAGCCGCGGGCGTGCCCTGCGCCGTGATTGTGTTCGACGGTCTGCAGCCGGTAATCGAGCATCGCCGCTCGGTCGGGTCGACGCCGATGCGTTATGCGGTCACCCCCAACCCGCCGGAGCCGGGTAAGCTCGGGGCGGTCGCCACCGCCGCCGTCGATGCATTGATTGCTCCTTTGAAAGAAGAAGAGCTGGGTGTGGGCCATCGGCCGTCGGCGCCTAGGCCGCACATCGCACTAATCGCCTCGCTCGACGACATACAGCGTCATTTCCTGGAACAAGGCTGGAGTGACGGCCTGCCAATCCTTCCGCCGACCGACGCAGCGGTCGAGGCAATGCTGAGTGGGACTTCGCGCACGCCCGATACTGTCGTTACGAAAACCATGCGGCCAGAGGGCCTGCGCACCACGGTCGAGATGGTCGCGATCAACGCGGTGATGGCGGGCGCGGCACCCGAGCATCTGCCGGTAATCCTCGCCGCGGTGAGTTTGTTCGGCCATGTCCAGTTCGAAATCAATGACACGCTCGGTCAACAGCTTCGCCTTTCCGATGCTGATCAACGGCCCCTTTGCTCGCGACGCAGGAATCGCCGCCGGCATGAACGCGCTCGGTCCGGGCAACCGGGCCAATGCGGCGATCGCCCGGGCGATCAACCTCACGATCCGCAATTGTGGCGGCCAGCGCGTCGGCATCACCGCGTCACCGACACAAGGTAATGTCGCCACCGCTTCCTTTGTTTTTGCGGAGAACGAGGCGGAGACGCCTTGGCCGTTGTTCCACACCGGCGAAGGCTTCGCTCCATCCGATAACACCCTCTCTCTGTTCACCGGCGGATGGGGCCATCTCGGCAATTTCTACTACACCGGAATCAGAGAAGCGATTGCAGGGCTAAAGACATTCGAGCAGCCGTCAGGAGCATTGCTTCTGCTGACGCCGAAGCGCGCCCACATTCTCGACGATCAGGGGATCGACCGAGATAAATTGCGCGACCTTATCTGGCAAGGCACGACCGGCACACTGCGGGAATTCCGAGCCAACGGCTTCTTTCCGCTGATGAAGGCAATGATCGCCCGGCAGCCCGCTGATCGGATGGGCGCCGTGTGGCCCGCCGACTACCTGACGCGTCCCGACGCAGATATCGTGCCGCTATTCCCACGCGAGGCAATCAAGATCGCGGTCGTCGGCAGCTCGGTGGCATCGCTGATGCAGCTATGGAATGCGGTGCATTTTCGGACCGTATCGATCGAGCCATGGCATTAAATTCCGCCCAATCCGCTTCAACGATTGGACTCGTCGCCACCAACGATTTCTCCAGCTTTGTGCTGTAACACACAATCGTCGCACGGGGGCGCGATCCACCCGTATTGCATCGTTCTTGGCGCCGACGATAGGTCGTTCGATCTGGACCCGCGGAACACGAAAGCCGCCGTCAACGCAGCAGAAGCTGCCGGCGTCCCCCACATCGTGCACCCGAGGGTATACGCCCGTTCCGATACGACCATCATTCATCTGGCTTAGCACCAGATGGTCGAGGCTCACATTGGGGCGGCCGGGATTGGCATATATGCATCTTCACCCAAACAGGT
This sequence comes from uncultured Alphaproteobacteria bacterium, assembly GCA_963804725.1. GTDB lineage: Bacteria > Pseudomonadota > Alphaproteobacteria > ATCC43930 > CGMCC-115725 > JAATGI01. The sequence goes on from CAWDRN010000003.1 coordinate 94,420, forward strand.
TTATGGAAAATCTGCCGGGACTAGTCCGAACTTTTTAGCCGGTATTGAGTCAATTCAAGGGGATAGGGGGATTTTGCGCCCAAATGTAGGCATGTAATTTATGGATATTCTGCTTGATTATTTTTAGGGCTCGTGATTCAACGAATCATGTACATCGCCCGGATCGCCAATCGCAACTCACCGCCGGCCCTGCTGCTGCGCGAAAGCTATCGCGAAGGCGACAAGGTCAAGACGCGCACACTGGCCAATTTCTCGCATCTGCCGGCCGAGCAAATCGAGATGCTGCGGCGGGTGTTCGCCGGCGAGACCCTGGTGCCGAAGGCAGCGGCCAAGGGTGCGCCGTCTTTTGCGATCGAGCGGTCGCTCGGCCATGGGCATGTGGCTGCGGTTCTTGGCGCCATGCGCAAATTGAAGCTCGACGAGCTCCTCCCCCGTCGGCCCGACCGCCTAGGCAAGCTGATCCAGGCGATGATTGTTGCGCGCATCCTTGAGCCGGCACCCAAGCTGGCGACGGCCCGCCAGCTCAGCGCGCGTACGGCAGCCCATTCTTTGGGGGCGGTGCTGGAGCTGAGCGACGTTGATGAGGATGAGCTTTATGAGGCACTTGATCTTTTAGCCGGTCATCAGAACCGTCTCGAAGAGGCTCTGGCGCGGCGCCACCTGAAGGATGGCACGCTGGTGCTCTATGACGTCAGTTCAAGCTATCTCGAAGGACGGCACTGCGAGTTGGCTCAGTTTGGCCATAGCCGCGACCACCGGCGCGACCGGATGCAAATCGTCTACGGGCTCTTGTGCACGCCGCAGGGATGTCCGGTGGCGATCGAGGTCTTCGAGGGCAACACCGGCGATCCCAAGACGCTTACGGCGCAAATCGTCAAGCTCAAGGAGCGTTTCAATCTGAAACGGGTCATTATGGTCGGCGATCGCGGCATGATCACGAGCGCGCGCCTCAAGGCTGATATCGAGCCGGCCGCCTTCGACTGGATTACGGCGCTGCGAGCGCCGGCCATTCACAAACTGGCCGTTGCGGGCGGCCCTTTACAGTTGTCGTTGTTCGACGAGCGTGACATGGCGGAAATCACCGCGCAGGACTTTCCGGGAGAACGGCTGATCGTCTGCCGCAATCCGGATCTTCAAACCGAGCGCGCGCGGAAACGTAATGAGCTTTTGGCGGCCACGGAAAAGGCGCTTCTTAAAATCCAGGCGCAAACCCAACGGAAGAACAGACCGCTGACCGGCAAGGACAAAATCGCCCTCAAAGTGGGGGCGGTTATCAACACCAAGAAAATGGCCAAACACTTCACCACCACGATTACCGATACAGGCTTCACCTTCACGCGCAAGACAGACGCGATCAATGATGAGCAATCGCTTGATGGGATCTATGTCCTCCGTACCAGCATGCCCAAGGATCTCCTGGCCGCGGAGCAGGTGGTTCTGTGCTACAAGAGCCTCAGCCATGTCGAGCGTGCCTTCCGGGATCTCAAATCCGATGACCTGGAGCTGCGCCCCATTCATCACCGTAAGGCCAGGCGCGTGCGCGGGCACGTCCTGCTCTGCATGCTCGCCTACCATGTCATGTGGCACATGAAGCGTGATCTGGCGCCGATGCTGTTCAAGGACGATGATCTTGCACGCGCCGCCCTCGACCGTACTTCACCCGTTGCCAAGGCCGCGGTCTCGCCGAGCGCTCGCGCCAAAGCTGCCACAAAACGCACGGCAGATGGCCAGCCCGTTCACAGCTTTCATACCCTTCTGCAAGATCTTGCTACTCTCACACGCAATACCATTCGTTTCAATGACACTTCGCTGCCCGTCGTCACCTTCACCCGGCCTACTCCTCTACATACACGCGCTTTCCAACTCCTCGGGCTCAACCTTCCTTCCTAACCATACCCTGTAGGCAGTACACAAGATCAGTTCCGAATCTTATCAATGGCTTGCGTTCAAAATCAGGGGGAAGTTCAGACTAGTGTCGCTCAAGGCGCGCAGGGCCTGGAACGATCGCCAATCATTTCGGTACCGCACGTCCGAGTTGGAAAGATTGGTCCGACCTCGCGGCCGTGACCGCCGTTGTGTTGCGTGAACCTGACCACCATATCGACCGCGTCTATCCATTGGCGACGGAGGACGCATCCATCGACGAGATTGGAGAATTGCTCGCCGGGGTGACGGCTTGGCCGTGGCGTTCAGTACCGCAAGAGGGCGCTGATTTTTTTGCAGCGATAGGGGCGGCGGGCGGTGAACCTGCCGACGCGCGCTTCGTCTATGACCTCATTGCACGCCCAGGCGCCGGGGTCGATTCCCGTTTCTGACATATTCGAGAATGTGGAACAACCGACGGGCAAACGGCCTCAGTCGTTGGTAGTTATCTCGAAGAGTGCCGCGACGCCTTATCTACTGACGACGTGTCGGCTCGGCCCTGGCAGGCGCGGCTCGGCGACAACCCCGACTGCGGATTTCGGCTGAGCGGATCCGGCAAGCACCCGACTGATCGGGGCTTCGAGTTGCTGGTAGCCGTGCCGGTTTACCCCGGTCTGGGTAAAGCCCATCTCCTTGTACCATCGCGTGAGGTGACCGCTGCCCCGATCCTGCGCCGCCAGCGTCACCCGTGAGCGACCGAATTGCAGGCCGGTCCTCGCGGCAGAAGCGACCAACTGCCGACCGATGCCGTTCCCGCGCTGCGTCTCCGCCACATGGAGATCGGTCACTTCGACCGCCCCCTGGTCGTGCGCATGCACCATGACCGATCCGACTTGCCGTCCGTCAACTCCGGCCGTCAGCCGGTAACTGCCGGAACCGGCCCCGATCGCTGGCGAAATCCGCACCGGCGTTACCGGTGGCGCAGCCGCCGACCGCATCTTTGCCTGTGCCGCTGCGCGATGGGCAGCGGCATGCCAGCCGAGACGGTCGGCCTCGGCCTCGAGCGCGTGGTCCTGAACCACTGCCAGCCCGGCCCCGATCGGGTTGCGCACCCGGCCGGCGCGCTGCTGCACGACATGCGCTAGTTCATGGCCGAGCAGTTGCTGGCCGTGCAGCGTATCGGGCTGGTAGCGACCGGGCGCGAAATAGATGTCGGAGCCGATCGTGAAGGCGATGGCACCAATGCGCTCGGCTTGGGGTCCGACATGCACCCGGACACTGGAGAAATCCGCGCCGAGGGCGGCTTCCATCTTGCCGCGCACCATTTCTGGCAGCGGCTTGCCGCCGCCCGAAGCGAGCCCGAGCTGCCCTGCTTCAACGGCAAATGCGCCACCTGCACTATGCCGTTGCACCGCCGTCGGCCTCCCCGCAAACGCCGGCGCCGGAGAACCGGGCTGGCGCGCCAGGCTAACCGGTGGACGGGGTGATGCCAAACACTGTGGTCGAGTGTCGGATGCCGGCAATGGCCGACTGGTCCGGGGCGGGATCCCCTGTGCCGGCACCAGGCGTGGCGCCAATCTCGTCTGGACGGACGATGAGAGCTTTGGCTGACCGGTAAAAAATGAGCCCTGGATCACCCACTTCGACATTCACCCCTCCCGATGCCGGATTCGGAGCAATGATCGTTACCCCTGCCAACGTAGTGATGGCGGGTCCTGTGCAGAGAAAGCTTATCCCAACCCCGGCTCCAGCGAAAGGCTTCCCGCCCGAACGTATCGGTTTGTTGGGTGTCGCCACGCCTTGCCGCCGATGCTCGGCTGCGCGGTTTAGCTCCCGTGGTTAGAGATGGCGAGGCAAATAGATTGGCGTACGAACCAGCCCTCGCTCTCCGGGAAAGGCATTCCTTCAGCTCACCGTAAGATGGCGAGCCCAACCTCAACCGCGTAACGGGCACATTCAGGTAAGCGATCGCAACGAGCGAGGATGACCCGCTGGAGGACGAGGCATCGGGCAGGGCCTCTGGCTTCAATCAGGTGTCGTTATGCCCCCTGGGCGCTGTGCCGAGGTGTGCTTGACCACGTAATGACGGACGAGGATGTTGTCGCAGCGCGAATGCGTCCACTCTCATGTCCGCCCTTACAAGATGCAGGCGAGTGAATTCGTGGCTTCGTTGGAAGCGTTGCTTAGGAGAAAAAGCGTGACGAGATCACTAAAGGCCCGGCTGCGTCGACCGGGTTTGATATCCGCGCCAGGTGTGTTTGATATGGTCTCGGCCAAACTTGCCGACAGCATCGGCTTTGATGCTTTGTACATGACCGGCTATGGCGTGGTGGCATCGCATCTGGGACTGCCTGACGCCGGCCTTGCCACCTATTCAGACATGCTCGGACGCTTGCGCCAAATGGTCGATGGGATCGAGACGCCCTTGATAGCGGATGGTGACACGGGTTACGGCGGACTGCTCAATATCGATTTTACGGTGCGCGGGTATGAAGACGCCGGTGCGCACGCGATCCAGCTCGAAGATCAGGAATTCCCGAAGAAGTGCGGCCATACGCCGGGACGTCGCGTCATTCCTCTCGATGACGCGGTGCGCAAGATCCGCGTTGCAGTGGAAGCACGAACCTCGAAAGACTTTCTTATCATCGCGCGCACCGATGCGCGGACCTCGCGGGGCATGGATGAAGCGTTGCGGCGCGGCGAAGCCTTCGCACGGGCCGGCGCGGACATCCTGTTCATCGAATCGCCCGAGAGCATCGAGGAAATGGAGCGCATCGGGCGCGCGTTCGATGTGCCGCTGGTCGTGAACATGGTCGAAGGTGGCCGCACACCGATCCTATCGCGTGCCGAACTGGAAAAGCTGGGTTTCAAGATCGCGATTTTTCCCACCTCTGGGCTGCTCGCGATGGGCGCGGCACTTGCGTCCGTATACGGGGAACTGCACGACCGCGGCTCAACGAAAGACTGGAGCGGTAGATTTTACAGCTTCGATGCATTTTCACGCCTGATGGGATTTGAACGTGTGTGGGATTTCGAGCGCCGTCACGTCGAGACGGAGTCCGGATAGCCGGCTTCGAGGTGCGCGGGCTTCCGCCCCTTCGTCTCCGCATTCTCGTTCGCGTTCATCAAGGAATGCGCGTCCGCGGCTGCCGTTCCCTTATCTCCTCACATTATGCCTGCGGATTAGGGGTTCCTCCCGAATTCTTCCGGCGCGCCAGCAAGGGCACACTCTCAGCGTCAGTGAGCCGTTGATCTTACTGGCAATCCCCCGTCCTTCCGGCGACCCGCCTCGCGCAGGTCGCCGGTTTTCTTACTTGGCAGCAAAGTCTCGATGTATTGCAATCGATAAGCTCGACAAGTCTCGTGTGCAATTGCAAATACGCGGGACGTATTTGAGAAAATTGAACAAAATTCTTTCTTAATTATTTTTCATGACCATTGCGGGGTGACGAAGATTTGGCCAACATCCGCGGGTATTTCTGATGCCCGCATGCCGCCCAAGTAACCGAAACGACCATCGATAGGCCTCGAATCCGCTCTTTGGCACGGGCTTCGATTAGCGGGCAACGGGAGGGACGTAAGTGTCGAGGCCCTCGGCCGGCATGTCGATGACGCGGCCTAGTTCTGCGGAGCGATAGAGCGCCATAAGCATTTCGAGCACCGCGACGCCGTCGGCGAAGCTTTCGTCCGGCATGCGTCCGGCGCGGAAGGCGTCGACGACGTGGCGGTCTTCCGCAGCGTAGCCGTAGGTCGCGGCCTCGTCCTCGATCACGGGCATCAGTCCGTGCTCGGCGTTCTGCTTCTCAACCAAGTCCTCGCCTTCTTGGGTGGTGCCGACCTCGCGCGAGATGAACACCTTGAGTGCGGTGTTGAGCGAGTTGAACTCCATCGCATATTCGGGCCCCAGGAGTTCGATCGACGCGCGCAGGCCGGCGCCGACATAGGCCCAGGAATTGGTGCATTCCACTAGGACGTCGTGGCCCTCAGGATCCGTAAAGGTCAGCATCGTGCGTGCATAATCCTCGGCCGGACGTATGCTGTAATCGACCTCGTTACCCATCTGCGCCTTCAGGCGCTTGACGTATTCGGGCCGGGTCCATTTGAGGGTAGCGACCGTTGCGCTGACGCTTTTAAGGCGGAGCTCCGTGCGCGGCGCGCCAGGCCGCGTCAACAGGAAGCGCGCCACCTCGACACTGTGACACCCCATGTCGAGCAACGTGCCGCCCCCTTGTTGGGTGCCGCGCCAGAACCACGGCATATGCGGGCCGCTATGCTCCTCGGCGGCACGGGCCAGATAAGGCCGGCCGGCGGCCGGCACCGCCCGGCGCCAAAGGATTTCCTTGCCGCGCACGATCGAAGGGGCGAATAGCTGGTTCTCGAGGTAGGCGTGCAGCAGTTTCGCATCTTCGACGAGACGCAACATTTCGCGCCCCTCCGCCAGCGTCCGCCCCAGCGGCTTTTCGCAAGCCACGCCGACCAGCTTTATCGTCCCGCTCGTCATCAGCCGGTGTATCTCGCGCATCACGGGGAGCCTTGCGTCGTTCGGCACGAGAATCCACAGCGCGTCGACCGCGCGGGCCATCGCCTCGATCGAGGCGAAAGCCTGGCAGGGACCAAGCTCCAATTCGTTCACCTTGCGCGCTAGCGCCTCGCGATGATCGGGGTTGCGACTGTAGATGCCCGCCACCGTGACGTGCCGTACTGCGAACAGCCCTTGGACATGGAAATTGGCGACGAAGCCGCTGCCGATCAGACCGATGCGGAGCGTGGCGATGGATTTCTGGCCGGACATTCAACGGCTCCTTTCAATCGGTCAGTCTGGTATAAGCAGCGGCGAGCAGCAGAATGATTGCACCATAAAGAATCTGTCGGATTGGTTCGGGCGCATCCAGCAGGGTAAGCAGGCTGTTCAGCACGGTGAGGATCAGCGTGCCGACAACGCTGCCGGCATAGCCTCCCTGGCCGCCGAAAATCGAAGTGCCGCCAATGATCGCCGCTGCCACCGACGGTAGCAAATAAACATCGGCGAGGCTCATATCGGCGGCGTTGGTGCCGCCGACGATGACGAGACCGGCGGCGGCGGCGAATAGTCCGCACAGTATGTAGTCGGCGAAAAGAACCTGCCAAACGCGCACGCCCGCGAGTTCGCAGGCTTCGCGATTGTCGCCGACGGCATAGATCAGCCTGCCAAGCCCGGTTCGGGGCAGGCCGACTAGCACCAGAAGTCCGAGCGGTACCCAAAGAAACAGATCGATCGGGACACCGCCCAGCACCTTGCCGCTTCCCAGCGATTGGATAAAGGGCGGCACACGCGGCGCGCTCGCCAGCAGCTTCTGGCTATAGACGATCAGCGTGCCTTCGGTCATCAGCCCTGTCCCGAGCGTCATCACCAGCGGCTGCACCCGGAGCACCGCTATGCCAAGTCCGTTAACGGCGCCAACCAGCAGCCCGACGGCAAGGCCCCACAGAACCGCGGCACCGCCGCCTTGCGAGGAATGTGTGGCCATCAGATAGGCCGAGGCGGTGGCGACGCTCGCGACGGAGAGATCGATGCCACCCGCCAGCATCACCAGGGTCTGTCCGGCCGCCAGAATGCCAAGCGGCGCCGCGAACAAGAGGATATTTGAGATCCAGATTGGCGTAACGGTGCCCGGGCGTGCCACTTCGATGCCACCGACGAAGGCAAGCAGCAGGAGGATCAGCGCGCCGATGGTATGGCGCCGTAGGGTCGCCCCAAGACGACTGCCGATGCTGACTGCGGAAGCACCGTGCGGGCGGATCGATTGGGCAGGCGCGTTCATCGTTTGCGGGCGCGCAATAGGATGCCCAGCCCGCCCGCCATCACCACCAGCACGATCAAGGTACCTTGGATGACCTGACCGAAATTCGGGTCGATGTTAAGAAAAATCAGGTCGGTCGGGATCAAGGTTAGCACGTAGGCGGCCATCACCGGCCCGACCATGCCGCCGCGCCCGCCTGCCAGGCTGACCCCGCCCAGCACCGCCGCCGCCAACCCGCTCAAGGAATAGTAGACCCCGGCGAGCGGCGAGCCGATGCCGGTAGTCATGATCAGGCCGATACCGCCGACGGCGCTGAACAATCCGCCTAGTACATAAGCTAGGAATCGGGTGCGCTCGACGTTGACGCCGCTGCGGAACGCGGCGGCCTTGTCGCTGCCGACGGCATAAAGCAAGAGGCCGAGCCGGCCCCGCTGCACCGGAATCCAGATGATCGCGACCGCTGCGATCAGCAAGAGCAGCGCGCCCGATATCCATGGCGTCAAAAACGTGCCGGAGCCGAGGCTCAAGAAGCGGTCGGGCGCGCCTCCACCGGGTTTTTCCAGGATGAGGAGCGCAACGCCGCTCCAGATAAAGCCGGTGGTTAGCGTCACGACCACGTCGGGGACGCGCGAGAACACGACGATCAGCCCGTTGGCAGCGCCCATCCCGGCACCGATCGCGAGGACGAGCACGCTCAGAAGGAGAGCTTGGCCAAAGCTTGCTTGCTCCATCGTCGCGGCGGCGAGCACGTTGGTGACGGCGATCATCGGGCCGACCGACAGATCAATTCCCCCCGAGATCACCACTACGGTCTGCGCCGCGGCGGCCAAGGCCAGCGGCATGGCGCCCATCGCCAAGGATTGCACATCGAACGAACCGTAAGCGGGATGAATCGCCACCGTCACCGCCAGAAACAGCAGCAGGAACAGCGGCATCCCAACGAGGCCGGGGTGACGCTGCGTAAACCGCCTGAAGTCCGGCACGGGCCGCGTCGCGGGGAGTAATTGCCGCGGTCATGCCGCGTCCTCGCGACGGGCCACCAGCCCGTGTGCGGCCCGCAGCAGCGTTGCCTCGTCCGCTGCGGCGGCCGACATCTCGCGCACGACGCGGCCGCCGAACAGCACGATCGCACGGTCGCAGACGAGCCGGATTTCCGGAAGTTCCGAAGTGAACAGCAGCACCGCCGAACCGGCGGCGGCCAGCTCGCGCAAGAGCGCGTAGATCTGGCGCTTGGTGCCGATGTCGATGCCGCGCGTCGGATCGAAGCACAGCAAGGTCTTGAACGGGCCGGCAAGCCAGCGGGCGATCATCACCTTCTGCTGGTTGCCGCCGCTGAGGCGCCGTAATTCCAATTCGGCACGGGTATCGACCTGCAGTCGCCGGATCGCATTCTCGATGCGGCCACGCTCGCGGCGCATCGCGATCGGCCCCCAACGGCTAGGGGGTCCGTAGGACGGCAGCGCCACGTTTTCGCGAATAGAACGTTGCGGCAGCATCGCCTGCAGCCGGTTGGCGGGCACCAGCACAATGCCGGCGCGGATCGCATCGGCGGGATGACGAAAGCGCCGTAGGTCGCTGTGAACGCGGATCTCCCCACCGTCTCGGGCGCGGACCCCGGCAATGCAATCGAACAGCTCCTCCTGCCCTTGTCCTTCGAGCGCGGCGATGCCGAGGACCTCGCCGGGGTGCAGGGCAAAAGAGACGTCTTGCAGCAGGCGGCCGGCCTGCAAATGGCTTACTTCGAGCGCCGGAACGGCGTCGTTGCGGGCCTGACCGGGCGTCGGGGCGGTGGCGGCCGCAGCACGCGCCACGTCATAACCGAGCATCAGCTCGACGATGCGTTCCTCGGTGCCGCGCGCGGTATCGGTCGCACCGACGGTAACGCCGTCGCGCAGGACCGTCGCGCGGTCACACAGCACCGAGACCTCCGCCATACGGTGTGAAATGAAAATCACGCCGCGGCCTCGCTCCCGCCAGTGGCGCACGATGGCAAAAATGCGCGCCGACAGATCGGCCGGCAGCGCCGCCGTGATTTCGTCGATCAAGAGGATGCTCGGGTCGGAAGCCAGGGCACGGGCGAGATCGATCAAGCGCAAGGTCTGAAACGGCAGATCACGCACGAAGGTGCCGACATCGAGATCGGCAATGCCGAGCTCAGTCAACCATTGGCGCGCGGCATCGAGAGGAGCCCGCGCGAGACGCAGGTTCTGCGCCACTGTGAGGTCGGGTACCAGCGCCGGGTCTTGATAGACCGAGACGATGCCAGCCGCCCGCGCCTCCGCAGGCGAGCGGAAGCGACAGGTGCGGCCACGAATCGAGATTTCGCCGCCATCGGCGACAAATATGCCGGTCAAGATTTTTACCAGGGTGCTCTTGCCGGCGCCGTTCGCGCCCATCAGCGCTTGAACCTCGCCAGCGCGCAGTTCGAGTGAAGCGTTGCGGAGCGCCACTACCGCGCCGAATCGTTTGGCGACGCCCTTTACCCCGAGCAGGATTTCCGGCTCGTTCATTTCCTACCCAGACACGCCCGCGCGCCGCGCAAGGTGTGTCGGCGGTACGCGGGGAACGCTGTCGAGACCGTGAGCGTCAGGCTTCGCCCGGGCCTTTGCAGGCTTTTTCTTGTGCCGGGGTGTAGCCGGTGTAGGGCGGAATGCCGCTATAGACCGGATAGGTCGGATCGACCTTCGGATCGTACACCGATTTCGCCCATTCCATCCCGTTGGCGTTCGCGTTGCTATAAACATGCGGCGTCAAGTGAACCACGCGCGGTTCCTTCTTGCCCAAAAGGATGCCAAGCGCAAGACCGAGCCCCGCACCGCCTACCGCCGGTGGATTGGTAACGGCAATAGCAGTCAGGCCCTTGTCTTTGTCATCGACCATCTGTCCGATGAAGCCGTTATTGTCCGCACCGACGACCGGGACGAATTTGACGTTGGCCGACTTGTAGGCATCCACGATCATGCTGTCGATGCCGGAGGTCCATACGCCGTCGATCTTCTTCCCCGAACCCAATAGATCTTTGATCTGCTGCGAGCCTTTGTCCGGCGACCAGCCGGTGAAGACCGACGCCACTACCTTGATGTTCGGGTATTTCTTCAGCGCCTGCTCGAAGCCCTCATGCCGGTCGGAGTCGGCAGGCACGCCGTCGATGCCGCGCATCTCGACGACATTGCCCTTGCCGTCTAGCGACTTGAACAGTGCCTCAGCGCCTTCCCGCCCGTAAGCGACCTGGTCGTTCGATAGCACATAGGCGCCGGGTGCCGAGACAGCCTGGTCGACGGCCACCACAACAATGTGCTTGGCAAGCGCCTGTTTGATCACCGGGTCCAAAGCCTTACGGTCGGAAGGGTTAAGTATGATGATGTTGACGCCGGCCGAAATCAGGTTGCGCAGGTCAGCGATCTGCTCCGACGGACCGCCGTTGCGGTTCGCCAGCACGACCTTCGATACCTTGCCGGAAGCGATCGCCTCAGCCTTGATCGAGCATACCATCTCCTCGCGCCAACCGTTGCCGATGAGCGTGTTGGAGACGCCGACAACATATTGGCCATCGGCGGCTTGAACGGGCACTGAAGTGCCACCCGCGCCGGCTATTGCGCCGATCGCCAAACACGCATAAAGGACGTGCTTTTTCATCTCTTCCTCCCTGGTTGACGCCACCGCTCTCGCATCCACGCGGCGTCTTGCCCATCAATATGACACCAAATCACGATCGCTTAGCAACGGACGCAATCAGAAAGTCATAGTCACCTTGCGCAACGCCGGCGGGCGGTCGGGGTCGTGGCCGCGCCGGCGCGCCAAACCCGGGAGCGCGGCGTAGAATCCGGCCAGCAGTACGATCGCCGCGGCGGGTCCCTGATCCGACGCCGCCACGAGCGTTGCGGGCGAGCCTTGGTCAGCCAGCGCACGCAAGGCCCCGACCACGGAAGCACCAGCCGCTCCCGGCCCAGCAAAGCCAAGCACGCCCAATCGTCTGCCGGCAAGGGCGCGCGGCCCGTGCATGACTTCGGCGGCGCTGAGCGCCTCGGCGTGGAGGTCTGCGACTTCCTTCAGCTTCAGCGCCGCCTCGACGGCAACCGGCAGGCTGACGCCGCGACCGATGACGTAAGCACTGTCAATGGCGTCGAGCGCAGCCAAATCATGTGGTGACGCCAGCGCTTGTTCGACCGCGATGGCAACGGCCGCGCCGTACGCCTCGTTGTCGTCGCCGCGTCCTGCCAGCACCGCGGCAAGCATATCGAGTGCCAGGAGCGAGCAGCTCACTGATTTTGTGGCGGCGACCGATTGCTCTGCTCCTGCGCTCTGATCGAGCACGATGTCGGCAGCTGCGGCCAAGGGCGATACAAGATCGTTGACCAGCGCCAGCCGGGTGCCGCGGGTGTTGGCGAAGGCTTCTTGGGCCGCAAGCAAATCGGGACTACGGCCCGACTGGGAAATCGAGAGCGTCCAGAGCCCGCCCGCTTTCGGCGCCACCCGGTCGAGACTGGCGAGCGATGGAGCGAACGAGCCCACAGGGATCCCCAACGCCGGCGTTAGTCGGTAGGCGGCATACGCCGCGGCGGCGTCGGAGCTGCCGCGCGCGATGGTGAACAGCGCGGGCGGCGGAGCGGCGCGAAAACGTGCGGCTGCCGCAACGAGGGCGTCCCGGTTTGCCGCAGCGACCGTTTTCAGCCGGGACGGGATTTGCCCGATTTCGTCCTCAATCAGCGACATCGACGCTCTCGCCGTCGATCCACACGCCTTCGGCCCGCAGCGCCGCATCGAGCTGCACAATCGAGGCGCGCGCGCCTGGCGCAATGCGGCCGAGATCGACAAGGCCGAGATAGTCGGCTGGCCGAGTTCGACGCCATCGCCGCGGCTTCGGCCAACGGCACGCCGATCGACACGAGATTGCGCACCGCATCAGCCAGGGTAATGGCGCTGCTAGCCAACGTGTCACTATTCTCGAGCGTCACCCGCAGGCCGCGTTTGATCACCTTGCGGTCGCCGAGCCGATATTCGCCGTCGGGCATGCCGGCGGCGGCCGAAGCGTCAGTCACGGTGTAGAGCTTTGGGATCGCGCGCCGCGCGGCAAGGATCGTCTCGGGGTGGATGTGGTTAAGATCGCAGATGATCTCGGCATATTGGCCATGGGCCAGCGCCCAGGCCGCGACCCCGGGCTCGCGGTGATGCAAGCCAGTCATGGCATTGAAGAGATGCGTGAATCCGGTGCAGCCCCAGGCAAATGCCGTGCCGACTTCTTCCAGCGAAGCCAGCGTGTGTCCGACCTGCACTCGGCAGCGCCGGGCAGCAAGGCTGCGGACGACATCGAGACCACCGGCGATTTCCGGCGCCACTGTGGCGACGGCGATGGGAAAGCGCTCGGCCCACGCGGCCGCGAGGGCGGCGTCGCCAGGGCGGGGATAAGGAGCCTGCGCGCCGAGCCGGCGGGGATTGATGAACGGTCCTTCGAGATGGGCGCCGAGCACAGTCGCTTCGCCCGCTCCCGGCCGAGCTTGCGTCGCGGCGATGTCGGCCAGCGCCAATTCGATCTGCGCCACCGGCGCTGTTACGGTGGTCGGGGTCATCGCCACGGTGCCGTGCGACGCGTGAAATTTCAACGTCGTGCGCACGTCGCTTTCGCCCAGCATGCATTCGCCGCCGAGGCCACCATGAACGTGGAGGTCGATGAAACCCGGCACGATGAAGGGCGGCTCGACAGTCGTGCCATTGCCGAGCATGCGACCCTCGATCGCGGCGATCCGGCGGTTAGCGATACGTACGCGGCCGGCAACCCAGCCTTCCGGTGTGAGGATGGAGCCTGCAGGCTCGGACTGCATCGTCATAGTCCCTCATCCATGATTTGCTCGGCCGGGGCGCGATCGGTCCCGAGAAGAAAGCACCCGCGAAGTGCGTCCGCCTGCGGTGCGGTGACCGCGTGGCCGATGCGCGCCGCGATCCGCGGCGCGAAGGTAGCGGCCAGGCCACCTGAAGCGAAAAGCAAGTCGGCCGGACCGATATCAAGCCGGCTTGCGAGCGCCGCGAGGTGCGCGATGGCACGCTCGCAAATGGCGTCGGCGCTGGCGACTCCCTCATCGGCCGCGGCGAGTAGGAGCGGGGCAAACGCTGCTAGCCGATCGGGGGTGATGCCGCTCAGAGTATCGGCGATGCCGGCCCGGCCGCCGATGCGCGCGAGCACGCCATCGCTGAGTCCGTCCGCCGGCACGATGCCGTCGACGACGCTGAGGGTATGCCGCAGCGCCCGAATGCCGAGCCACGCGCCGCTGCCGCGATCGCCACCAATCCAACCCCAAGCATCGCGCTGAATTCGAACGCCCGTTTGGCCACAGCCTATGGCCGGCGACGCCGGTGCCGATGATAATGATGCCGCAAGGCCGGCCGCCGCCGGCGCCAATCAATGCTGCATACCCGTCGCTCGCTGTCACGGTCCGCGCAAAGCGGACGATGGTGGTAAGGAATTCGAACTCCTTGCCGACGGCACATAGAGTCCCGCTGCGCCGATCGAGAGAACGACGTTGCCCGATGCTGCGGGATCGTACCCGGCTTCTGAGCAACATCGTCGCCACAACGCCGCGAAGGTCGCGACGGCGCTGGCGTGGCCGGTGCTCGGATTGCAAGCGCCACCGTCGGCCGCTGCCAGTCGCGCACCCTCGCCGTTGACCAAGCAAGCCTTGCTCTTGGTGCCGCCCCCCTCGACGCAAAAGATGAGACCATCGGCCATCCCCCGATGTTACTCGCGAACTGCGACGGCGGGAGAATTATCGGATGCCCCTTCGCGATGTTTGACCTTCGCTCCGGCCACGTAGCCGAGACCCGCCGCCCTGGTATGACGACAAGCGAGGCGAACACCTCGCCGTGCGCGTACGGCCAATGCTGCCGCGTATGCCCATCATTCGCCATTGACTTGCTGGCAGGATGCGGTCGCCGCCAAGGACGCGGCCATGGTTGCCTTGCAGGCCGAGGAAAAATCTAGCGCCTGACAGCACAGGCGCGCGTCGTGCAACTGCAGTGCGCCATCGGGCGACTTTTGGAAGAGACCCGGGTTGCCACATACGGCAACCCATTCGCGATTACCCTCGACAAACGGCTTATATATTAGGGTTTGTACCCAGATAAATAGTTGAGCGGCAAGGCGAAACATGATTCACCATGACTGGAGGTGGATCATGCGGTTTGATTTGAGCGACGAGGAGTGGGGACTTCTGGAGCCGTTGATTCCGAAAGCGCGTAAGAGTGCGCGGGCGGACGACCGGCGGGTGATGAACGGGATCTTCTATGTGCTTCGCACGGGCATGCCGTGGCGTGATCTGCCGGAGCGCTATGGTCCCTACACGACGATTTACAATCGCTTCAATCGGTGGTCGCGGCGCGGCATCTGGAAGAAGATCTTTGATCGGCAGGCTGAGAGGTCACGCGATAGCCTACATATGATCGACAGCACGATCGTGAAAGCACACCGTGCGGCTAGCGGCGCAAAAGGGGGGAGAAAAACCAAGCGATCGGCATCAGCCGGGGCGGTCGCTCGACGAAAATCCACGCGGTCGTCGACGGCAAAGGCCGTCCGCTCAACTTTGTCGTGACGGGTGGGCAGGTCCATGACAACCAAGTCGTTGGCGAAGTTCTCAACACACCCAGATCACCGCTGGCCGTCACCGGCGACAAAGCTTACGACAGCGAGAAAGTGCGTGAGGAAATCAAGGACGAGGGCGCTCTGCCAGTCATTCCAAGCCGCCGCACCGCCACCAAGAAAGCCTATTGCCCCAAGCGGATCTATCGGCGCCGGCACAAAATTGAAAACTACTTCTGTCGGGTCAAGGATTGGCGGCGCATTGCGACGCGCTTCGACAAGCTCGCCAGAAACTTCCTGGCTACCAATCACCTCATCGGCGCACTTTACTGGATCAAGATATGAGTCCAGACCCTAGTCGCGTGTCATTTTTGTCTTGTGATCCGGCCTTCGCCCTCTCTCTAAACTGTTGGAGTCATCGAGCACCACTTCGTCGCTTTGAGCGTGCACAAAAACTGAGAAAAAAAAGAGCTCATCTATCGCGAGGTGAGATTGTCTCGCATTAAATCTCTTTGGAAATATGAGTTTCTCGCGACAAGCGGGTCGCCGAGTGATTTTGTCGTCTTGGGCCGCGGCGAGTTTAAGGCGGCCGACTTGGCCGCCGCAAAATCAATTCTCGCCAGCGTGGTGACCAACATCAAGGTTCACGGTTCCGTTCCGCCGAATGCAATCCGATTGATCGATCCGAGTGGCGACGAAATCTGGCGAGCACTGATTGCCGGTCCGCGGCCAGTTGCTCGGCGACCGGGTCATGACGTCCATACCAGTCATGACCGTCGACCGCGGCCCTCAAGGAAATGGCGCCAAGACTAGGTGGTACGGGGCGCCAAGTTGCTACTTTGATAAATCGCGACTTGCGGCTCGACCGCCGCGTGCAACACTCCGATGATGACCAACGTCATCTACCGTGTCGCCGAACGCGGGCCAGGAAGGTTTGTCGTCGAGGCTTTCATCGAAGATCACGGCACGTGGCGGTCTATAGCTGAATTTCCTAGCGCGCAGGAAGCTCATGCGCAAGGCCAAATTGGAGCAAATCCTGCGAGCCCATCGCGGGGAGAACCGGACTGACCGGTCGAATGGGAGCATGAGAAAAGCCCTCGGGCACCGGGCCGGTTGGGTAAGCCTCCCAGACAAACGTAAACGCGGAATACCGTGCGGCGTAGTTTGCCACGCTTTCCCGTCGTTTTATTCAACGTTAACGATGAGTTTCAGCTGGCTTGGAGATCGCAGACGCCGCGTTTGGCGCGACTGGTGCCCGATGAAATACCGCTCCTGCAAGATCGGGTATCTAACGCTAACCGGTGATCACAAGGTACGCCTGACGCAAAGTCGGAGAAAGAGGCGCTGCGCGTCGTCCAAGGACAAGATGTGCCGAGCGCAGCTGGAGTGGGGCACCGACGTGCTCTCCATCCATGTAACGTAAGAGCGTCAGAACAAATCGAAATACTCGCGCTGCTCCCACTCGCTGACTTCAAGCTGGAAGCGCGCGAGCTCGGCTTCTTTGATCTGGCGAAGCAATCGACGAACGCCGCGCCAAAACCGTCACGCAGGGCATCGTCCCCACGCAACGCCGCTGAGCGCCTCGCCGAGATGTCTTCGGGAGCATCGGCGCCTTCGTCTCGTAGGGCGTGTCGGCGGGCGGCGGCGGCAGTCAGTTTCCGCTTGATGCCGTCGATGCCGCACACGATTTGCGAGCCGAGATAGAGGTAGGGGTTCGCCGCCGGCTCGCCGGCGCGGTTCTCGATATGGGTGATCGGATCGCCCGGCGCCCCCACTACGCGCAGCATCGTGCCGCGATTGTCCTTGCCCCAGATCGCGCGATCGGGTGCCAACGAATAAGGCCGATAGCGCTTGTAGCCGTTGATCGTCGGCGTGGTGAATGCGGCCGCCGCGGCCGCATGATCGAGCAGCCCAGCAAGATAATGCTGCCCCACCAGACTTAGCAGATCGATCTCGCCGACGAAGGCGTTTTGCCGCTTTTGCGGTCGCGCAGCGATTGGTGAAGATGCCAGCCGCTTGACATCAGGTTCGGCAGCGCGGGCGGCACATGAAGCTCGCAATGATAGCCGTAGCGGCGCGCAAATCTGTTTCGTCGCGCTGCGGAACAAAATCATGTTGTCGGCGGGCGCCATTCCGGCTGGCGGCGGGGAAGGTGAGCTCGACTTGGCTCGGCCCAAACTCGACCTCGAGCGAACGCAGCGGCAGCTCGAGCGCCGCGAGATCGAGTCCGCAGAAGCTCGAACACCGGATCGAGCTGGTCGTAACGCACCTCGGTGAGATACTGATACCCCTGCGTTAGTAGCGAAACCGTGGGCGGCTTGCCGGGCTGACCCGGTTGGCCCGCGTCGCTCGGCCGCAAATTCGGATCGTCGAGTTTGAAGATGTGAAACTCGACTTCGAGGCCCGCGACGAAAATCGTAGCCCGACTGCGCCGAGCTGCTCGACCAGAGTGCGATAAAGCTGCCGCGTCGACAGCGGCATCGGGCGGCCGTCGGGAAAATAGAGGTCGCACAGCATCCATCCGGTATGCGGCGCCCACGGGCAGCAAGCGGAACGTCGCTGGGTCCGGCACCATCACCAGGTCGGCGCCGCCCTCCATTTCCGCCACGCCGAAACCGCCGCCAGCGCTGAACACCGGATAGACGGTACGGTGCGACGTGTCTTTCAACAGCAGCGTCGTCGAAAAGCTCCAGCCGTTCGCCATCGCATCCGGCACTTCGGCGGCGGTGATTGTCTTGCCGCGCAGCACGCCATGCTGATCGGCGATGGAAAGCCGGACCACCTCGATCTTGTCGGCTGCGATGCGTTTCAGCACCTCGTCGGCGCGTTTCGCCTCGATCCTTGGCTGCGAAGCTTATGCCTCTCGACGAAGCTCACGGCGCTTGCCAACGGGGCCGCGCGGCGGCGCTTCAAGTCTGCCTCCCGCCAGTACTATCCCATTCGTTCGCGGGCGCGATGCCGTCGACCGTGATCGGTAGTTCGTGACCGTTGTGCCGTGATAGGAGCGGCACTTCGCCCGCTTCGCCTTCGCGATGGCGTCGAGCAGGATGCGGCGATAGGCCGAGATCGCCTTGTCGGTCTGGCCAAGATGCTCGCGGGTGCGGTCGTGGATGCGGCCCTGGCTCTCGACCGCCCAATTGTCGTGGACGTTGATGTCCATCGCCCATGCCGGTGAACGTCTTGGTCTTCTGCTCGGCGGCGTTATAGCCCCAATCATTATGCCGGTTGACGCGCGGCTTGTAGTCGGGCAATTCGTAAAGCTCGAGGCGTTGGCGCCGCATCTCGTCCTTGTTCACCGGATCGCGGAAGCTGGTGAAGATCGCGTACCAATAGCAATTCTCGTCATCGACCGGGACGTGCCATTGCGTGATGGTCATGGTCTCGCTGAGCGGGATCAGCACCGCGTGCGGGAAGATCAGGTTGGTGACACGGACATGGGTGCGCGCTTCGTCGAGCTTGCGCAGCGCGATCAGGCGCAACCCGTAATCCGTGTTCTCGACATCGATGCGCGGGCGCTCGTATTCGCGCAGCACGCGCGCTCATCGGCAGGTCGCTGTCGATCGAGTTGGCGCGGAACTGCTTGCCGTAGCCGGTGGCCTGGTCTTCGTCTTCGAAAAAGCGATGAAGAAACGAGGCATGCGCGGGGTCGATGCCGACTTCGAACGCCTGCAGCCAGTTGCAATCGATATGGCCTTTGAAGGCGAAACTGTATGCGTCGGGCGCAGCGAAACAGTCGAGCCGGGGCAGGGCGGGCGCCTCGCCCGCGTCCGAGATAAGCCCAGATCACGCCATTCTTTTCACGCACCGCATAAGAGGCTTGCCGCACACGCTCGTACAGGCGGCTGCCATCGGGTTCCGCCGGCGTTTCGAGGCACCGGCCTGCGGTATCGAACAGCCAGCCGTGAAAGGCGCAGCGCAGGCCGCCATCCTCCAGCCGCCCAAACGCGAGATCGGCGCCGCGATGCGGGCAGTCGCGGTCGAGCAGCCCCAACCGTCCCGCTTCGGTCGCGAAACAGCACCAAATCCTGGCCGAGCACGCGCACTGCGCGGAGCGGCCGCTCCGGTACCAATTCCTCCGACAGCGCGATCAGGGTGCCAATAATGACGTTGCAACGTTCCGCACGGCGTGCCGGGGCCTACGCGCACTACGCGTTCGTTCTGTTCATCACTCATCATGGCGACAGTCCCTTTTGCCCCAAGAGTGATTGCGTTCGGACTGGTTATTCTAACCGAATATAGGTCTCACCTTTGGCACCGTTTACTTAAATATTTCAATATGTTAGAGGCGATGGCTAAAACGTATTTCAGTTCTGGGCCAACGGGCTAACGCCGGGGCAACGGACCCTCTGGGGCTAGGCCGGTAGCCCCGGTTCAAGGCCCAATCTTCCCATCTAAAGCGCGCCATGCAAAGGCACATCCGCCCGTGGCCACCGGCTGTGTATCAGGCGTCCGACCCATAACGGTACCCCCTCCCAGCCCTAAGCCACCGGGCGCCCGTTTTCCCGGCCACAACGACGATGTCGGGCGCGCATCATTCCAGCACAGACAACCGCGTCGCTCGAGCGCCGCGCATCATAAATGTATCGCAAAAGCTGCCGATGAGCCTCTTCGAGGCTTTGACCCTGCGCTTCCTGCGCCGCTATCGAAAATTGAGTATTATCGACAGCCTGTTTCGCACCCATGCAGCTAGCCCACATGTGAGTTGCCGTCATACTGTTCTGATTGGGTAAGGCCTCATATTGCGCGCACTTGATTTTGGCTTGCCGAACTAGCTGATCTTGCGTTCCACAATGTCTTTGGGTCATGCCATCCTCAAAGACGTTGGTGTACCAAACTTCCTGTCCGTCGGGTCGCACGGGCGTGTTGGCGAGCGCGGCCAACCGACCGCGCAACAAGGTGCCCTATCTTGCATGCTTCGGCTGAAGCAATCGATCACAGCGGGGATGGGGGGTAATTGCGGTAGTCGAATCCGGAACAACGCCGCAGGCGATAGCGTGGGCGCGTCCTCTTTCACTTGAATCAACGACAAATCTCTGGCGCTGGGCTTCGTCGAGCCGGGGCTGCCCGCGACCAAAATGGACCTTGATCCGTGCTCGACGTCAATGGTTCAGCGGCAGTCGTCAAGGCCGAGAGCGGCGGTGGCGCCGCCGATCAGGAAACGGTCAGCGTGGCGCCGGGCTACGCGGTGTGTGACACGCCGCCAGAGGTGGCATCATCAGCCCAATGTGGGCCTCAAACTTCCCGTGCCCGATGACATCGGCATCATCCCGGCCGGAGAGTGGCGGGACATGAGACCCCGAAACCTCTGGGCCTTCGGGTGCTACTCCGCAAGGGACACGAGCCCTGGGCAAGATCATCCCGTGCTGCGGCTTCCCTCAACAGCCCGAAGTAGGAAGCCCGAGGGGTGCGGCGCTATTGCATCGTCGAATGTGGTGTCGGCACGATGCGAGAGATCACCATTTTCTCGCGATCCAGACACGCAGGCACGCGCGGGGCGATTTGGGTCTTCCAGTGCTCGCTCTCGTATACGGCTTGGTACTGTGCCTCGCGCTCGGCTTCGCTGTTGAAACGGCGGATCCAGACATAGACCAACTCATCGGTCTCGCCGCGGAAGCTGCCGCAGATGACCATGCCCTTCGAGACCTGGAAGGGAATGATTTCCTCTTCCATGATCTTCACCCACTCGGCTAATTTGCCGGGGCGGACGGAATACTGGCGAAGTTCGTAGAAGGCCATCTGTATCCTCCCTTGCTGTGCAGAGGCGCAAGAATAGGCGAGCGGCA
The DNA here is from genome assembly GCA_963804725.1 of uncultured Alphaproteobacteria bacterium. GTDB lineage: Bacteria > Pseudomonadota > Alphaproteobacteria > ATCC43930 > CGMCC-115725 > JAATGI01. Next base: position 115,413 of record CAWDRN010000003.1, read on the forward strand.
GACGGCTTGCCAGTCGAAGCAGCACCCTCACCCGGAGCTTTGCGGGCGCTCTCTTCCGCGTCGGCGATTCACCGGGAGACAGCAGCAATGGACGAAAACACGAACTTCTAGCCTCGATTTCTCAAACACGAGAAGTGCATCGGGGCTGAGAATCTGAGAAAATCGTTGTGCTGCAATGATTTCTCTCTGGTCCAAGGATCGCCCCGATGCCAACAGAGTGTACTGCGAAGCTGTTCGAGTTTGAAGCGGTCGAGGGGCGTCGTGTGGTTGCGGGTTTCGATGGCGGCGACATCACCTCGAACGCTGGTGCGCTGCTCCTGGGGCAAGTCGATCGCGGCATCGAGCTGGTGCAACGGTTTGCGCAGTGCTTCACCGACCGGCGTGATGCTCGTTATGTCGAGCATCGGGTCGAGACGTTGGTGGGCCAGCGCATCTTCGGCTTGGTGCTGGGCTACGAGGACCTCAACGATCACGACGAGCTGCGGAAGGACCCGATCTTTGCGGTGCTGGCCGGCAAGCTGCATCCGGTGCTGCGGTCGGATTGCGAGGCTCTGGCCGGCAAGAGCACGCTCAATCGTCTCGAGCATACGGCGAAGCGGCATGGGGCGAAGTATCACAAGATCGATTGCGACGGGGCGCGGGTTGATGCCTTGCTGGTCGATCTGTTTCTCGAGGCGCATGAGCATGCGCCGCGTGAGATCGTACTCGATCTCGACAATACCGACATTCCGCTCTACGGCGGGCAGGACGGCCGCTTCTTCCACGGCTACTACGACGAATACTGTTATCTGCCGCTCTATGTTTTCTGCGGCCGGCACTTGCTGCTGGCGCGGCAGCGGCGGGCGAACGTCGCCGGCAGCGACGGCGCGATCGAAGAGGTGGCGCGCATAGTCGCGCAGATCCGTCAGAAATGGCCGAAGGTGCACATCATCCTGCGCGCCGACAGCGGCTTCTCCAACGATCCGCTGATGCGGTGGTGCGAGACCAACCGCGTCGATTACGTGTTCGGCCTGGCGCGCAATCGCCGGCTGGAGGCGGCCCTCGTCGTCGAGCTCGCCGAGGCCAAGTGCTTGTGCCTGACCTCGGGCAAGTCGGCGCGAGTGTTCCGCGACTTCAAATATCGCACGATCGACAGCTGGAGCCGGGCGCGGCGCGTCATCGGCAAGGCCGAGCATACGCCGGACGGTGCCAATCCGCGCTTCGTTGTCACCTCACTCAAACCCACCCGAACCGGCTTCGATGCGCGCACTCTCTACGAGGATCTCTACTGTGCCCGCGGCGAGGCCGAGAACCGCATCGGCGAGCAATTCGAGCTGTTTGCCGATCGCGCCTCTTCCGCGACGATGGCTGCCAATCAGCTGCGCCTGTCGTTCTCGGCCATGGCGTACGTACTGGTCGACACCCTGCGCCGTATCGGCCTGCGCCATACCCAGTTTGCCGATGCCGCGGTACAGACCATTCGCCTCAAGCTCCTGAAGCTCGGCGCACAGGTGCGCACCAGCGTGCGCCGCATCCACTTCGCCATCGCCTCGGGGTGCCCCAACAAGGTCGAGTTCGAGCTCGCCTATCTCTATCTCCAGCGTGCCTTCAGCTCCGCCTGAACGGAACGCGGCGCCAAACCCCCAACACCGTTTCTCTGAGCGCTGACGCGCGTTCGGACCGACTCGCATCGCGGGAGCGACACAACAACACAACTCGTATTACGCGAACCGCAAATGACAGCGTTCCAACACCCCCGCGCAAAGCCATCCCAACTTCCAAAAACAGCCGCCGACGGGCCCGATCAGACCAAAAACTAGCCGCGTTTGAGAAATCCAGGCTAGGTTGGTGTTGGTCGACAAATGTAGTGGAACCAAAGGCGGGAGTTCGACCTGACTTACCTGAGCAACAATGCGCCGACAAACATCAGGTAGAAGGCGCTTGCCCAGGATAGCCGCCTGCCAGTGATGCGTTCGCCGCGGAACATGAAGAACAGAGCTAAAACGGCTATCGTCGTAACGGCGGCAGCAGCAATCAGCGGCCGCTCAAACAGCCAAGGCGTGCCGAAGAGGCCGAAGGCCGTGGGGATGGTTGCCTGTATCATCATGGCACCGCTGATGTTCGCAAGAGCCATGTTCTCCTTTCCTCGCCGTACCCAAATGATCGCGTTCATGGTCTCCGGCATCTCGGTCGCGATTGGACTGAGCAACAGCGCGACGAGCTGCGGCCGCAGGCCGAGCCACGGTCCAATAGTATCTAGCTGAGCGACGAAGACACGTGAGGCCGCGAAGATAATGACCAGGGCGACGCCGGTTTGCAGCGCGGCCCATAGGAGGAGGGCTGGGTCATCCTTGGGTCTCAGCCTGAGCGGCTCAAGTTCGTGCTCGTCGACGGACCTCTCGTCGCGCCGGAGCTCTTTCACTACGTAAAAGGCATAAGCGCTCAGAAAAAGAAGCCCAAGCCACGGCTTACCCGGAAACGCGACGAGGCCGAGGACAAACTTGCACACGAAGATACCCAGGAACCAAACCTGATCCCATTCATTTGTCGGCAATCGACGTCGAGGGCTTCCTTCCGGCGCACCCTTAGCCGCCTGGATCCCATCAGCGTCAAGCCCACAACCCCATAGGCAAGAGTGCTAAGCGCGAGAGGCCCACCGAGCGCGGCGCCGATGCCGATCTCGCGCTCGGCGGGGCTATGCCCGAAGACGACTGCGACGAAAGTGACGACACTTTCGGGCAAAGCCGTGCCAAATGCGGCGAGGATCGTCCCGGTCGCCGTTCGGCTGACTGCGAGCCGCTTGCCCAGCCACTCGACGGCGTTCACGAAGAACTCACAGGAAAAGTAGATCAGAACGGCAGAGCCAAAGAACAGGAGAAATGTAAGGGCCATGGGAGCACCGCGATGGGCTGGTGTTGGACCAATGACATCGGCTTACTGCTCCAGCCCGGGCAGCTGCCAATGCCAAAGGTCTCGCCAAGCCCGCGGGCGTGCCCGCTTTCCGATCGCGCCATGCCGCCAAAGCGACAAGTGTGTTGGCGCGACCCCCTCAAGCGCGAGGGCGGCTACTCCCCAATGACAAGGGTTATGTAGCGAAAATGGCAAGAGGGCACAAGAGAGACCGATCGACGAGACCGAACGGCAACGGGGCTCGAGGCCGCCGAGAACGGCGCGGCACGTCTCGGTCTTCCAGGCATTCCCACTGCAACGAGTAGTCTACCCTAAGGATCCCGCGAAATGGCTAGCGCCCGGCAGGACATCCACAATATAACTCTCGGTATATTACCCTCGATCTCCAACATTACTGAAATTGAGAATGGCTGGACGTAAGGCACGATCGCCACATCGAGGATACTTATATCAAGCGTGCTGCGTTCTAGCGGTCCTCTCAATTATGTCGGCTCGTGCGGCATTCGCGGAACAGACGCGAAGAGTACTGATTGTTAGTCCGTTCGACGACAGCGTGGTCGTATTCAATCGGCTTGAAGACAGTATTCGCCGGGAAATGCAATCGGAGCTTTCCTCCGCCATCGAGACCTATACCGAGTTTCTAGATATTGGGCAGTTTCCCGGTCCCGAACATGCTGCTCGATTGGCGTCGTTTCTTCGCGACAAATATGCCGGTCGACAAATGGATGTCGTCATTGCCATTGCTCCCGAAGCGCTCGATTTGCTGCTGCAACGACACGATTACTTGTTTCCGAATAGTCGGCTCATGTTCACTTGGGTGCCCCAAGACCAGTTATCGGCCTTCCGGGTCCCACAAAACGTCTCCGGGATTGTCACCCGTTTCAATCCCGCGCCGACAGTCGATCTGGCACTTCACCTGCAGCCGGACGCCACCACGATGATCGTCCTAAGCGGTACCACCGATACGGATCGGCACGACCTCGCCCTTGAGCCCGAACGGTTGGAAACGTTCGCGCACCGACTAAAGATCGTCTATTGGTCCGACTTGGCGATGGGTGACCTTCTTCGCGCCGTCGCTAAGCTGCCTCCGGGAACTTTTGTGGTGGATACCGGCATTGTCCGAGATGGTGCTGGTCAGTCTTTCATAGGGTGGCAGGTAGACGAAAAGCTGGCGGCTGCAGCGAATGTCCCCGTATACGGCCTCTTTGAGACCTTCATCGGTCGAGGAAGTGTTGGCGGCAGCGTCGAAGACTTCGAGGCTGAAGTCGGCAAACCGGCAGGCTCGCTGTCCGATTGCTGAATGAACATCTGATGGGCCAGCGAATGGTGGCACCGACCAGCACCATCGTTGACTGGCGGCAGCTGCAGCGCTGGGGATTGAACGAGGCCAACCTGCCGTCGGGCACCGTGGTTCGGTTTCGGCCGCCGTCGCTGTGGGAAGAGCACAAATGGCCGGTGATGGGCGCGGCGGCGGCTTTGGCGGTGCAGGCTATTCTGATCACGGCGCTGATTGTCCAGGCGCGGCGGCGGCGGCGGGCGCAGGCGGCGCTGGAGCTGCAGCAGCAGGAATTGGCGCATTTGGGCCGGGTTTCGCTCTTGGGAGAGCTTTCAGGTGCCATCGCCCACGAGATCAGCAACCCACTCACCGCGATTCTCAGCAACGCGCAGGCGGCAAAGCGCTTTCTGCAGCAGAAGCCGGCCGATACCGGTGAGGTTGCTGAGATTCTCGACGACATCGCCGCCGCCAGCAAACGCGCCGGTAATGTGATCCAGCGCTTGCGAGCGCTCTTCAAGAAGGCCGATGCGCATCTCGAACTGGTGGACCTCAACGACATTGTGGCCGACGTCTTGCAGCTGGCCGACCGCAAATTGCTCGAAAGCAATGTCAGCTTGACGACCAACCTCGCCGCCGCCGTGCCCGCGGTGCGCGCCGATCCGGTTCAGTTAAAGCAAGTGCTCTTGAACCTGGTGGTCAATGCCTGCGATGCGATGGCCGACAACAAGCCCGGCGATCGCGGTCTGACCATTGCGACCTGGTGCGATGACAAGCGCTTTGCCCAGGTCTCGGTGAGCGACTGCGGCAGCGGCATTGCGGCGAGCGTCAGCGAGCGCATGTTCCAGCCCTTCGTCACCACCAAATCGACCGGCATCGGGTTAGGCCTGTCGATCTGCCGATCCATCATCGAAGCCCATGGCGGCCGCTTATCGGCGTCCAACAACCCAGATCGCGGTGCCACCTTCTCCGTCGCGTTGCCGATCGAGGGTCATCTATCTCAAACAGTTGCTTCCCGAAGCGAAGCGGATACCAATGGATCCCTGGCGGCTCCGCAGGGCGGTGTTTGACCGCACGGCGCCAGTTGAATCGTTGGGGCTAAGATTGCTCCGCCGATGCCGCGACTTGGGGGTGCTGCGAACCACCTTCATCATCTTTTCGCCCGTCGCGTGCCGCGTCAAAATCAATTCGTCGGCTAGTATCGCCGATTTTTGTCCGGCGAATGGCTCGGGGTGAAACCGCGCTGGATGATGCTCAACGCGTGCCGCAACTGGGCGAGGCCGTGCTCCACGTCCGGCTTCGGGGCAGCGAGCCAATGCGTAGAACGCGAGAACCTACTTTAATGCCGCCGGTTGTCCGACTCGGGAGGCAGCCTGCGCGTCGCCCATTGTTTCGGTATCGCGTATCGCCGGGAAGGTGTAGCGCCCGAGTGACGCCATCAGTATGACGGAGATAGCCATGCCGATCTCGCAAATGGTGACAATAGGCGTGTATGAGTGATTAGCGTCATAACTGGCACCGAACACGAAGGGCCCGACACCAGCGCCGATGACAAAGATCCCGTAAGTATATGAATAGATTTCCGCAAGCGCGCGCAAACCGAAATAGCGCGAGATGAAATAGGAAACGATTTCGCCCTCGGCGCCCAGACCGATGCCCAGGACGATGCCGCCAAGAATGATGACGGCTGGGGTACTGCCATGTTGCAGGAGCAATGTCGCGATCAGCGGGGCAATGAAGAAGATCAGCGACACGCGCGGCGAGTTGATGCGGTCAAGAAAATAGCCGGAAACAATCCGGCCGACGATCGAAGTAAGACCTGCCGCGGATAGCACGGCGATGCCGATTTGTGGCGTGAAGCCACGCACGGTCAGCATGCTGACCGAATGGGCCAGGACCCCTAGCAAAGTAATCGCGCCAATGAATTGGGCGACAGTAAGCAGCCAAAAATTGCGCGTCTTGCGCGCCTCGGCCGCCGTCATGCCCATTGCATCCGTCGGGAGCGCGGCTTTTTCCAGGTTGTGCCAATCTTCCGGCTCGTAGAGCAAGAAATAGGCGACGGGGAGTGAGATGATGATGATCGCGCCGGACAGGGTCCAGTAGGCAGCACGCCACCCGTGCGCAGAAATAATCGGGCCGATGATGAGCGGTATCAGTGCGCCGCCGATACCGCCTCCCACGCCAAGGCTAATGCCGAGGGCCAAGCCGCGATAGCGAAAAAACCATGCCGAGATCAGCTTCGAATAAGCGACCGGCCCAACAAAAGCCGCCGATAGGCCGATGAAGAACCAGAAGATGTATAGTTCGGTCAGTGATCCGTTGAGAAGCGACAAAAGGAAATTGACGATACCGAACGCAAGGATTCCGGGTAGCATGATTGCGCGCGCGCCCCAACGATCCGTCAAATAACCGAGGAACGGCGAGGTGATTGCTACCGTGATGGACGAGATGCCTTGAATGAGAGAAAAATCCGCCAGCCCCCAGTGGAACGCCTGGGTGATTGGCCGCATCAATAGTGGCAGTGTGTAGAAGATAACCGGCCCAGCCCCCAGGGCACTGCCGATGAGGCCTGCTGCCACCACACCGATCGATTTGCCGGTCCATTCCGCCGCCAATTTTTCCTCCCGGTCTTATCGCGACCGGTTACAAGAAACGCGACCAAGGCGTAAAGGGACAATCGTATCTTCGGATCGGAGGTATCAGCGGAGGCGATAGACGGCTGGTCTGCTTTGCGGGATTTCGCCCAATAAGAAGTCCCGGTTCGGCCCAGTTGCAGGACGAATTTTCGAGGCCGTCAAGCCAGCTCTTAACGGGCATTCATCTGTGCGTCATGAATGCGCATTGTTGGCTGCCGTAACGGTCCGCCGCAGCAGCCAAGCTTCGAATTTCCATTGCATTCGGTTGATAAAAAGCCACCGCCAAGAATTTGTTGGACGGCGCCTTTTTGCGCGGCGGGCCGCTTGGAGTTGTCAATAGAGCTGCGTCGCCTCGTCATGGGCACCCGACACAAGGAGCTGAGATATACGCGGCATCATCGGCCCTTAATATTCGTGGTCGCTGGTCGCCGACACCCGAATGGGAATCAGTTGTGCCAGCGGGATGAAGTCCGTCTCGATTGGGCAGGAAACCACAACTTCCTGCTCACCGGCGGCCGTCGAATCGTCTTTAAGAAAGACTGCTCAGACAGGCGGGGTCTGCCACAGCGCGGGATCCGGTGTCGGCTTTGCCATTCCCTGTGGGCCGTCGGACAGGACCGAGGTGCCCCACTGGTCGGTTATCTCGAACCCCATCGGGTAAACGGTGGGTTTCCAGGTAGCATCGTCGACACGGTCCACCTCCGCCGTGTATTCAAGGCTGTTGCCGACTGGATCGAGGAAATACGAGAACGTGTTGTTGCCGGCGGTGTGGCGCCCCGGGCCCCACTTCAATGTTACCCTGGCCTTCAGCAGCCGTCCCGCACCGCGCATCATTTCGTCGACGTCGCGCATTTCGTAGGCGACATGGTTGAGGGAAGGAGGGCCTGGAATGAAGGCGATACTGTGATGCACTTCGTTGCACCGCAGGAAGGACATGAAGTCGCCGAGCCAGTCGCTTACCTTGAAGCCGAGATGCTCTTCATAGAAGTTGACCGACTTCTTGAGGTCGGCTGTGTGCAGGACGACATGCGACAGCACCGCCGGAATGCTTTCGCCATGGTTCAGTTCTTGCGCCGCGACGGACGCCACATCGCTAGACACCTCCAATGTGTGTCCGTTGGGATCAAAACAGCGAAAGCCGTAGCCGCCCCCAGGACTATCCAGTCGCTTCGGCTCTGAGGTGAGCTTGACGCCACCTCGAGCCAACCGTTGGGCGAGGGCATCGACAGCCACGCGGTTCTCTGCCGCGAAACCGATGACGTCGAGGCTCCGCTTTGCTGCGCCGCGCCAACGCGTAATGAACGGTTCGGTCGAGCCTTTGGCGCGGAAATAGGCAAGCTCGCCGTCGGCTGCTACCTCCTCTAAGCCCCAGGGGTCCCGAAGAAAACTTCGCTCGGTGGTATAGTCCGGTCCGGCGAGGCCGACATACCGGAGCTTCGTGACGCGCGGATCGCTCATGCCCTTCCTCTCGCTGCTGTGCCGAGACTAGCGGGCACCGGCGTCCTCGAAAAATCTTTTGTCGCAATACCTCCCATCACCAGGATGGATGGGCCATTTCCAAGCCGCCTTTATGGTAATCTGACAAGAAAAATTGCCAAGCAATGATGGGAGGACATCGTGAACCTGGTGCAGTTCGATCTCAATCTGCTGGTAGCGCTGGACGCATTGCTGCGCGAGCGCAACGTCACCCGGGCAGGCCAACGGATCGGCCTTAGCCAGCCGGCGATGAGCGGCACGCTAGCGCGGCTGCGCGAGGTCTTCCATGACGAACTGTTGGTGCGGGTCGGCCGCAATCTTGAGTTGACGCCGCAGGCACAGGAATTGTGCGAGCCGCTACGCCAGTGCATCGAGCGGATCGAGGACATGATGGATCACCGCCGCCTGTTCGCGCCGGCGCGGGAGAACCGCAGCTTCACCGTCGCCGCTTCGGACTATGCCGCCTTCATGCTGTTGCCGCCGCTGCTCGACCGGCTGAGCCGGGAGGCGCCGGGCGTTACCGTGAAGTTTACCCAACTTGACGCGCGCTCGCCGGCGCTGCTGGCCAACGACCGGATCGATTTCGTCGTCATGCCATCGGAGATCGAGACCAACAATCCGGGCGAACTACTCTTCATTGATCGTTGGGTATGCGTCGCCTGGTCGAAGCATCCCGACCTCGCCGATCAGCTGAGCGCCGAGAAATTCTGCGCGCTGCCGCATATCGGCTACGAATTGCCGGAGAATGACGGACACTCCGTCGCCGATGTGCATCTTTCGCATTTGCAGATACGCCGTCGTGTCGTCGCCACCACCGAAAGCTTTTTGATCGCGCCATTTCTGCTCCGCGGCACAAAGTTGATCACAGTTACCCACCATCGCCTCGCCGAACGCGTCAAGGATGCGGCAGACATTCGGATCGATGATCCGCCCTATCCGATGCCGGACATCCACGAGAGCATTTATTGGAGCCCCCGTCACGGCAGCACGCCATCGCATCGCTGGTTGCGCTCGATCTTTGTGGAGGTCGCCCGGCAACTATGATGGGACGCCATTCACGAAGGCGATGCTACCATTGGCTACGCCGATAGGTTACATCGCAATATCCTATTGGTCGCCGCCGCGCGTCCCTGGCTATCGTGTGCCTGTGGAGGACCAATGACCGAAGCTATTTCGTTGCCGGACAGTGTTCACTTCGTCGGCAGTATCGCGCTCGACAGTGTTGCTGAGGTATTCCGCATCTGCGGCACCACGCTGGGACGGCGCCTCAAGCGCATTCCCGACGGTGAGCCGGGAGGTCGCCGGCTATGGATCAGCTGGCAATATCCGCTGCTGCGTGCCAGCCCCTATCTCTCGGTTACTTCGGCGCAACCCTCGGTTGCGACCGGCTTTTTCCTGCTGCGCCTCGCCGACGGCGTGAAACCGGAAGAAGTGGGTTTCGGCGAGTTGGGATACGCACGGGAGGCACGCGCCTCCTACCAGGATTTCCTGAAGGCGCGCGACAACGGGGCGATCGCGCCGAGCACCCGGCTTCAGGTCGCTTTGCCGACGCCTCTCGCCGTAGTTGGCGCATTTTGTCCCGGTCCCGATATGCCGGCGATTGAGCGTGCCTACGAGAGCGCAATGGTCCGCGAGGTTGCGGCGATCGCTGACGGCATTACGCACCACGATCTCTGCATTCAGTGGGACGTGTGCAACGAGATGGTGATGTATGACGGGCAATTGCCGATGTTCACGCCGCCGGGCTGGACCAATGTTGGCGCTGAGATCGCGGCACGCATGAAACGCCTCGGCGACGCTGTCCCGGCCGATGTCGAACTCGGCATTCATCTGTGTTACGGCGATTGGGAGGCGCGTCATTTCGTCGAGCCGAAGGACGCGAGCAAGATGGTCCAGCTCGCTAACCTAATCGCAGGCGTGATTTCGCATCCGCTCGCATACATTCACATGCCCGTGCCGATCGATCGCAACGACGATGGGTTCTTCGCGCCGCTGCGTGATTTGAAGCTCGGACCGAAGACCGAACTGATCCTTGGCCTGGTCCACAATGATGGAGTCGACGCCACCAAGAAGCGGATTGCCGCGGCACAAAAATCCGTGCCGACGTTCGGCATCGCCACGGAATGCGGCATCGCGCGCAAACGTCGCCCTGAGCTGGTGAAATCGTTGATCCAGATTCACGCCGAGACCTCACGGATGCCGGAATGACCGCGAAGCCGGACCTAACCGACTTCGCGCTCGGCACGTTTTCTGTTGCCGGTGCGGCGCCCTTCGCCGGGCTCGTCATTGATGGCCGCGTAATTGCGGCGGGTGCCGAATCGGTGCTTCAGCTCTTGCACCATTGGGATGAGGCGTTGCCGGCACTGCGGCGGCTTGCGGGCGAGTTTCGCGCTGGCTCGCGTTCGGCCGAACTGCGGGAAGGCTCGGCGCGTGTCGAAACCTTGCGAATCCATCCGCCCGTGAATCTTCCTCGCAACGTCTATTGCGCAGGGATGAATTACCGCAAGCACGTCATCGATCTGATCATGTCGCAGTCCGGCGTCGCGGAGCGGCCTGGTTTAAGTGAGTCCGAACGCCGCGCCGAGGCAGAGAAGGCCATGGATGTACGAGCGGCGAGTGGGGAGCCGTTCGTCTTCATCAAGTCGGTATCCTCGATCGTCGGCGCGCGGGATCCGGTTACACTGCCGGACGGAGTGACCCGGCCCGATTGGGAATTGGAGCTGGGGGTGGTGGTCGGGCGCCCAGCGCGCCACGTGAAGCGTGATGAAGCGCTTAAACATATCGCTGGCTATGCGGTCGTGAATGACGTCACGGCACGCGATCGCATCAACCACAAGGAAATGCGCTTCGATTGGCTCAAGGGAAAGTCGCAGCCGGGATTCCTGCCGTTTGGTCCCTATCTGGTGCCTGCCGCGTTTGTCCCCGATCCGCAAGGGATGCGCCTGACGCTAAAACTCAATGGTCAGGTTATGCAGGACGAGTCCAGTGCCGACATGATCTACGGCGTTGCTCGACTGATCGAGTATCTCTCGGAGCATGTTCAGCTGTGGCCCGGCGATCTGATCTGCACCGGGTCGCCCGCAGGCAACGGCGCCCATTACAACCGTTTCCTTCGCCCTGGCGACGTAATGGAAGCGGAGATCGACGGACTCGGGACGCAACGCAACGTGTGTAGCGTCGAAGCCAAGCGGGAAGGGTGACGTGGCAAGATTCTCTTATGCGCGCGAAGCACTTATCGAACGCGCGCGTGCGTTGGCACCATCGCTGAGGCAACGCGCGGTCGAGACAGAAAGGTTAAGACGTCTGCCAGAGCAAACGCTCGCGGATTTTCGCGAGGCCGGGCTGATGGGCTTGCTCAAGCCAGAGAGATTCGGCGGTCCCGAAGTGCGCATCGACACCGCTATGGAGGTGACTGCCGAGTTGGCGCGAGGTGATGGGTCCGCGGCCTGGGTCTGGGTCATTCTTGCCTGCCATGACACGCTCGCCGCGTTCTTTCCAGAAGCCGCCCAGCGGGAGTTCTGGGTTGATCCGGACGCGTTGATGGCTTCCAGCTTTGCGCCATCGGGCAAGGCGGAGCTTGCAGAAGGCGGCTATCGTTTGTCCGGAAAATGGTCCTATTGCAGTGGCGTCGATTGCGCGCAATGGCTGATGCTGGGCGCAATCGCCGGCATGCGGAGTGTAGACCCGCCGATACCGGAACTGATTTTTGCTTTGGTGCCGCACGACGACCTCAGGATGATCGACGACTGGTACGTTATGGGGCTGCGCGGTACCGGCAGCAAGAGCGTCGTCGCCAACGACATTTTTGTGCCCGCGCACCGCAGCTTTTCCTGGAGCGCCGCGGGCGATGGCACCGCGCCGGGGACAATGGTTCATCAAAGTCCGCTCTATCGCGCGCCGATGATGGCGTTCTTTCCGTTCTTCATCTCGTCGCCGGGGGCAGGGATCGCCCGCGGCGGCCTCGACGCGTTCGTCTCCGAGATGAAGGAACGTCGGCTGCAGGACGGCACTCCGATGGGCCGGGTGCCGAGCGTTCAGATGCGCATAGCCGAAGCCTCGGCCCTGATCGATGCCGCCGATCTCCTTTATAAGCGCTCGCTGCGCGAGACGATGGACAAGATTTTTGCAGGCGAGAACCTCGATCTCGAGCACCGTGCCCGCAGCCGTCGTGACCAAACCTATTCGCTGGTAATGGCGAAACGCGCGGTGGAGCTATTGTTCTCGGCCGAGGGCGCGCGAGGCCTTTATGACGACCATCCGGTGCAACGTGCCGCCCGAGATCTGCACGCCGTGTCGTCGCATTTGGTCGCGACCTGGGACGGGCCGTCAATCACCTATGGCGCCGTTGCGCTAGGTTTCGCCCCCGCCCCGAATTTCCCGATGTGATCAGAAGAGGCTATGGCAAAGCCCGAGCGGTTTTGCCGAACCCAGAGCGGCCCGTTCCTTTCCATGCCGCCCAATATCGGCGTCAGGAAGGTCGACGGAAGTTTCCGACTGGACAATGAAGCGACCTGAGGAGTGAGAGTCCGCAGATTTTCGGCGGTTTTTCTGAAGACGTAATGGCGCCGACCTGCCGCACGATCGGTTCTCTCTCATTCTCACGCGACGCGGATGCGACAGTCATGCCACGCGATTGCAATAATCGCAGCGGCGGGTCCGACCCACCTTGTCCCACCGCGAATCAACGAGCGCTTCCCGCTCTAAGGCGAGCCTGCGGTCTGTTTCGTGTTCTTGACACCGATGCTCCGTTTGGCGTTGCCGCGGAGCTTGCGCAAGCCGTCAGTGAAATGGCGCACCTTGCTGAGCGAACTGGTCGAAGCGAACCATCGCTTGCGACCTACCTAGGCGGCCGCGGTCGCGGTATCGCCCTGGCGGCAACGCATCACATTCCAGCTCAATCGCATATAATTTCGGACGGCAACGTCGCTTGAGAAAATACCCGATCCTGCAACGTTGAGGATGGCGCGGCGCGACCACTCTTCGGGGTCTTGATAGAGAGACTTGACTTGCTCCTGACAATCGAGATAGGAGCGGAAGTCCTTGAGCACGAGGAAATGGTCGCCACCTGCCATCAAACTGTCCACAATCGGCCGGAAGCGGTTGGGTTGGTCGGGAGAAAAATAACCCGACGCAATGAGATCGAGCACGCTTGTCAATTCGGCATCGGCCGCGGCGGTTGCGCGACTGTCATAGCCGCAAGCGCGCAGCTTCGCGACCTCCTCGACCGTGGCACCGAAGATGAAGAAATTCTTTGCCCCGACAGCCTCGCGAATTTCCGCATTGGCGCCATCCAAGGTGCCGATCGTTAGCGCACCATTGAGCGCCAGCTTCATGTTTCCGGTACCGGAGGCTTCAAAGCCGGCGGTCGAGATCTGTTCCGACAAATCGGCCGCCGGAATAATGCACTGCGCGTGGCTAACATTGTAGTTCGGAATGAAGACCAGCCTGAGGCGGTCGTGCATGAGAGGATCGGCATTCACCACCGCCGCGACGTCATTGATAAGCTTTATGATCAGCTTCGCGATCCCATAGCCCGGTGCAGCCTTGCCGGCGAAAATAACAGTGCGTGGCACCGGATTCGCGGACGGATTGTGTCGTATCCGCGCATACAGCGCGATGACATGCAGTGCTTTCAAGATCTGGCGCTTATACTCGTGAATCCGTTTTACATGGACGTCGAACAAAGAATCGACGTTGATGGCGATGCCGCATTCGCGCGCAACAAGGTCGGCGAGTTCGTGCTTGTTCTCGCGGCGCACGGCGCGGAAGGCGGCACGGAAACGGGAATCGTCTGCAGAAGGCGCGATCTCAGCGATCGCTTGGTGCTCGGTCAGCCAACGCTCGCCGATCCGCGAGCGAATAATTGCCGTGAGGCGGGGGTTGGAGTCGTGAAGCCAGCGGCGAAAGGTGATCCCGTTGGTAATGTTGACAATCTTGTCCGGATAGAGCGTGGCGAAATCGGAAAACGTGGTTTGCTTCAGCAAGGCCGTATGAATTTTCGACACACCATTGACTCGCTTCGAGGCGAGGAGCGCCAAATGCGCCATCCGAATGTGCCGCTCGCCCTCTTCATCCACCAGCGACATCCGGCGAAGAATGCCCGCGTCACCGGGTCGGCGTGCCGCGACCTGCCCTAGGAATTGATCATTGATCTGATAGATGATCTCGAGATGGCGCGGCAGCAGCTTCTCAAAGAAATGAACCGGCCATTTTTCCAGAGCCTCGGGCATTAGGGTGTGGTTGGTATAGGCGAAGCTGCGAGATGTAATGTTCCATGCGCCATCGAAATCGAGCCCATGCTCGTCAATCAACAACCGCATCAATTCGGCGATCGCCATCGAGGGATGGGTATCGTTGATGTGTATCACCAACTCCTCGGGAAACCGCTCAAATGTCCGGTTGCGGCGCAGAAAACGCCGGAATATGTCTTGGATGGAAGCGCTTACAAAGAAATATTCCTGCCTAAAACGCAGCTCGCGGCCCGCTGGTGTCGACTCGCTCGGATAGAGGACCTCCGACAATTTGGCAACGGCGTTGCGGCGTGCGAACGCGCCCTCGTGGTCGCCACTGTTAAATGACTTCAGGTCCAGATCGTCCTTTACTCCAGCGGACCACAAGCGGAGCATATTGAGCCGTCGCGCCGGATACCCCGGAACCGGCATGTCAAAAGCCGTGGCAACGACCTCCTCATTGGCGATCCATCGCCGTCCCACACCCGGCTCGTCCCCAACGCGCCCTCCAAACCGTACCGAATATTGCAGATCGCGTCGGGGTATTTGCCACGGGTGACCGCGTTCGAGCCAATGCTCGCGCCGTTCGACCTGCCATCCATCCTCGATTCGCTGGTCGAACAATCCGGAATCGTAACGAATAGCATAGCCGATCGCGGGCACGTCCAAATTGGCCATGCTGTCCAAGAGACATGCGGCCAGCCGTCCCAAACCGCCATTGCCCAACGCCGGCTCGACCTCGAGCTCGGCAACCTGATCAAGATCAAACCCAAAACGCGACATTGTCGCGCGGCAGACCTCATCCAGTCCGAGCTTTTTCAAGGTGTAGAGAATGATGCGACCTGGCAGAAATTCCATTGACAGGTAGCAAACCCTCCGGCCCACGTGGGAGCCGGCATCGTCCATCGTACTTATTGAATGCTCGGTGAGCTGTTCGCGAACGAGCATCGCGAGAGCGATCAGCCAATCCTGGGGCGTCGCGAGCCGTTCTGATCTGCCCGTTGCCGATCGAAGATGACGTAGGAGGGGGAGGCTTTCCTCGGTCATTGCCAAAACGTTCTTATCGTCTTGATTTGATGTCAACATGTAATCTATTTGGAATAACCTAAATTAACATTTGGTAGATTTGCGCGCGAACATTTCAGCAACTCGAAAGACGATTCGAGTGACAGTTCAATCGACTGTTGGCGATGGACTTTAAACAGCATCAACACTCCATCCCTGTCACGCCGGACGCTCAACCAAGCTACGAGGAGAAAGCGCTTATTCTGTGGCGTAAACCCCGATCCGGTGGGAAGGGTAAAGGCGCACGGTCGGACCCTTGAGTTCGCACGAGAGGCCGGATTACCGCATGCCAGCCGCGCGTCCAACCGAGATCTCGAGTCATTGCGCTCCTTGCTGGAATCAATTCGGCAATGTTGTTTTTTTAAAAACTAATCTAGGGATTGGGGTATCAGATACTGAAGCCGCGCCGAGTCGGCGAAGCCAACCGCCAACCCGCTTGACAGTTTGCCACAAGACGTGATCGACCCTGCGCAAGAGGGATCGATCCGCCATGACTAGCGCCTGCATTTCGGCTCGTGGAAACGCCTCGATTCATAGCGCAGGCCCTGATGAGCTCATTTCCGACTGGCGATCTCACGACAGTGGTGCGATATGGTGGTCCGGTAGCGTTTCCGCGAGCAGGAGCGGCTCCGGCTCCTCATACAAATTGTCATCCATATAGCGATGGTGTCGTCGGCAATCGTAGAAGCGCCGTGTCTGAACTGGGGCGAGGCCGTCATCGTGTGGATTGGCTGCACTTGCCACCGCATGGCTCAGTGACGCCCGAACCGGAGATCGGCCGCTCAGCATGACCGAGCGATACCGTGTCTGTCCGGGCGCGCCTCATCCGCTCGGGGCGACGTGGGACGGGAACGGAGCGAATTTCGCCCTGTTCTCCGACAATGCGGAGCGAGTCGAAGTGTGTTTGTTTGAGAAAGCGGGAGAACAGGAAATCGCCCGCATCGTCCTCCCGGAATACACCAACCAGATTTGGCACGGTTATCTTCCCGAGGTGTTGCCTGGCCAGCTATATGGCTATCGGGTTTATGGGCCTTATGCGCCGGAGCGAGGACATCGTTTCAATCATCACAAACTCTTGATCGACCCCTATGCACGGATGCTGGCAGGGCAATTTCGTTGGGATGACGCAGTTTTTGGCCACGTCGTGGGTGATCCCAAAGGGGACTTGTCATACGACGATCGCGACAGCGCTCCCTTCGTTCCGAAGTGCCGTCTGATCGATTGTGCATTCAACTGGGACAACGATCGCGCACCGCGCCGTCCCTGGTCCGATACGGCGATCTATGAACTGCATGTTCGCGGCTTCACGATGCTGCATCACGGAGTCGCTCAGCGACTGCGCGGTACGTTCGCAGGCCTGGCCGATCAGAACGTCGTTCGATATTTGCGCGACCTCGGCATCACGGCGGTCGAATTGATGCCGATCCATGCTGCGATCGATGAACTTGCGCTGGTAAAGCGCGGGTTGCGCAATTTTTGGGGCTACAATCCAGTCGCGTTCTCCGCGCCTGAGTCGCGCTACCTTGCCGACCAAAGCCTGGGCGAGATGAAGAAATGCATCAGACTTCTGCACGGTGCCGGCCTCGAGGTGCTTCTTGACGTTGTCTTCAATCACACGGCGGAAAGCGACGAACTTGGCCCCACCTTGAGCTTCCGGGGCATCGACAATGCCAGCTATTATCAGCTTGACCCCCACCACAGGCGCCTCTATCGCAATTTCACCGGCACCGGCAATAGCCTAAATCTGCACCATCCTCGCGTCATGCAGATGGTGCTGGATGCGCTGCGCTACTGGGTGAAAGACTTTCATGTCGACGGTTTTCGGTTCGATCTAGCCGCGACGCTATCCCGAGGCGAGGATGGCACTTTCAATCCGCATGCGAGTTTCCTTGAGGCCATCGGCCAAGATCCGATTCTCGCAGGAGTCAAGTTGATCGCCGAACCCTGGGATATCGGTGACGGCGGTTATCGCCTTGGAGGCTTTCCCCCGGGTTGGGCTGAATGGAACGACCGGTACCGCGATTTGCTTCGGCGCTTCTGGCGCGGTGAGCGCGGGCTCGTCGGCGAGGTTGCGGCGCGGATCACCGGATCGAGCGACCTCTTCGAGAAGCAAGGTCGCCGCCCGTGGGCGAGCGTCAACTATATCGCCAGCCATGACGGCTATACGCTCGACGACATTGTTAGCTACCGCGAAAAACACAATGAACTCAATGGCGACGGCAATCGGGACGGGTCCGAGCAGAATTACACTGACAACTACGGGGTTGAGGGTCCGACTGCCGATGTTGAGACTATAAAAGTTCGTCAACGTCAGAAACGGAACATGCTGGCTACGCTGTTTGTGTCGTTGGGCGTGCCGATGCTGCTGGCAGGTGATGAATTTGGCCGAACGCAGAAGGGTAATAACAACGCTTTTTCCCAGGATAACGAAGTTAACTGGGTCGATTGGCTGCGGTTGCAGAGCAGTGATGGCGCGAAGTTACACGATTTTGTTTGCAAGCTTCTCCGCTTGCGTTGCGATCACATCGTATTTCGTCGACCTCATTTTTTTGACGGCAAGGCGATCGCCGGGCGACGCGCTAAAGACATCAGATGGCTGAGGTCGGACGGACGCGAGATGGAGCAAACCGATTGGCAAGACCCCACAGGTCGCTTCCTCGGTTGTCTCTTGAGCGGCGAAGCCGGTGCGATCGATCCAACGCTATCCGGCCAACCCGAACCGGACAACGATTTCTTGGTCATTCTGAATGCACATAAAGAGATGATTTTCTGTTCACTACCCCAGGGATCAATGGGGACGTCCTGGTCGCTTCTGATCGACACGTCGCGCGAAGATGAAGATGATGTCGCTGCCAAGTTGTTCGAACCGTTATCTGTCTTTCCCGTCCAACAACGGTCATTCGTTCTGTTTCAGAGCAGCGCAGAGCCCGCCATGGAACTCCCACGATGAGCGACCAAGACCTTCTCGATCGGCTCGCATCATTGGCCGGCATCGAACCAGGCTATCACGACATTTCCGGCACCTGGCACGCGTCGTCGGCTGAAACAAAGCGCACGTTGTTGCGGGCAATGGGATTGGCAGTCGATACGGAAACGGAGATTGCACGAAGTTTCTCATTGCTCGACGAGCTGCCATGGCGGCGAGCCCTTGAACCGGTCGAGGTGGTGACCATGGGAATTGACGCTCCGGTCATTTCGGTGCGGTTCCGAACCGACCGTGTAGACCGTCCGGTTGACTGGCGAATTGTCATGGAAATGGGAGCGACGATCTCTGGCACAATCAGACCAAGCGACCTACCGCTGGTTGAAACCCGCCGCATCGGCGCACTCGATGTCGAGCGGCGTCAGCTGTCAATCCCGCAATCGGTCGTCCTGGGGTATCATCGCATCGAAGTAGATGGCGACGGACCAGGCGATTTACCGGGGCGCGAATCCACCCTTGTCGTAGCGCCGGATAAGGCCTTTCTTTCGGAGCGGCTTGCCCAAGGTGCGGGGACTTGGGGGTTCGCGGTTCAAGCCTACGCCCTTCAGGGGGGTGACAGTTGGGGGATGGGCGATTTCAGCGACCTCTCCGGGTTGGCTGAAGCATCTGCCACCCTGGGTGCCGGTGTCTTAGGGACTAATCCGCTGCACGCGCTGTTTCCGGGCGATCCATCGCGAGTGAGCCCATATTCTCCATCGAGCCGCTGCTTTCTGAACACTTTTTACATCGATGTCACGTCAGTGCCAGATTTTGCAGATTGTCCCGAACTTCAATCGACGAGCAGGCCCGATCTCGATGATCTGCGCAAAACGCGACTGGTCGATTATCACGGCGTGGCCGCACTCAAACTTCCGGCCTTCGAAAGACTATACAGTTCGTTTCGAACGAAGCACCTGATGCCTGGAACTGCCCGGGCAAATGATTTTCACGCATTTCGGCAGGCCGGCGGGAATGATCTCGAACGATTCGCGATCTTCTCGGCGTTGGATGAATACTTTCGGGAAGGAACTCTCGGCAAAACCCGCGCCGATCAGTGGCCTTCTCCCTACCTTAGTCCTGACTCGGCTGAGGTTGCGAAATTTGGTCGGGCACATTTTGATCGTGTCCTTTTTTTCCAATATCTGCAGTGGCTGGCGGACCATCAGCTTGCCCGGGTCGCAACCGCGTGCCGCCAAGGCGGCATGTCGCTGGGCGTTTATCGCGATCTCGCCGTCGGTGTTGATCCCCAAGGGGCCGATGTTTGGGCAAACGAAAGGGTCTATGCGGCCGCGATCTCGACGGGCGCGCCGCCCGATCCGTTCAATTTAAAAGGGCAGAGTTGGGGCCTGCCGCCCTTCAAACCATCCGAATTGAGGTCCGCCGCCTATCGGCCGTACATCGCAGCACTGCGTGCCAACATGCGGTACGCGGGTGCATTGCGCATCGATCACATTATGAGTTTGATGCGATTGTTTTGGATCCCAAAATCTGAAGATGCTCGCCTTGGGGGATACGTTCGATATCCGTTAGATGATCTGCTCGCCATCACAGCGCTCGAAAGCCAACGTGCACGCTGCGTAGTCATTGGCGAAGACCTGGGCACGGTACCCGCGGGATTCCGTGAACGGCTTGCGGCGTCGAATATTTTATCGACCCGGCTTTTGTATTTCGAGCACGACGGAACAAAGTTGCGGCCTGCCGCCTCTTATCCCAGGTTAGCCCAGGTCTCTATCAGGACTCAGGACCTGCCCACGTTTTCGGGTTTCTGGAAAGAATGCGACATTGAGATCAGCAAGACTCTGCACCTGCTGCGGTCCTCAGAGAACGAAGCCCAAATACGACGCGAGCGATCCGAAATGAGGCAGAGCGTGCTCGGGCTCTTGCGCGCCGAGGCGCCCAACAATCCGCTAGGAGACGATGTATCGGCGATCGCGGAAGAGCTTTATCGGTTCCTCGCCAAGTCTCCATCTCGTGTGGTCATGGTGTATCTCGAAGATCTTCTGGGCATGGACGATCAAACCAATTTTCCCGGAACCATCGAGGAATACCCGAATTGGCGAATCAAATTGTCCGCGGATTGGCGTGTCGCACTCAATTACCCCAGAATCGTTGGACTTGCTCGAAAATTGGCGCTCCTGCGCCCAAGCTGAGTGAGTGAAAATAGCGACGCCATCAACCGTGATTCACGGATGGCTTTTAGGCAATTGTATCGCCGATGCATTGCGACTCGATCACTCCCCAGTCAATCATTGGACCCTTTGTCAATTTTTCGTTCAGTGAAAGAGGTCGCAACCCGCCAACAGCGAGTTGAAATGGTTGGTGACGAATCGTCCCCCGGCGGAGGCGGCCTGATTTTGGGTTACCAACGCAGACCGAAGCCAGCTTCCGATCACGTGGAGCATGTGACCGTCCTACGCTCGGGTCTTGCAAACGGTGGTTTGTATTAGACGGATCGTCTACCCGTTGATTACCGAGAGCACGCGGTCGACCATGAGTTCGGAAAGCCCGAGATAGCGGGTGGGATCGGTCAGCCGGCGGATCTCGACCGCGGAGAGGGCAGCCGTCACGTCGTCGCGGGCGAGCAGCATATCCGCGAGGCTGTTCTCGCCCATGGCAGGACTGTGGATGATCGCGTAGAGGACGTCATGTGCCTGGTCGCGACCCATTTTGGGCGCCAGCCCCATCATCACCGCTTCCGAGACGATCAGTCCCCGCGTTGCGTCAAGGTTGGCACGCATCCGCTCGGCGTGAACCTCGAGCCCCTCCAGTAGGAAACAGGCTTGCGCTAACGCGCCGGAAGCGAGCGTAAAGACCCCAGGCAGTGCGATCCACTCGATCTCCCAAGGCCCAGTGGCGCGCTCATGATCCTCGACCATTGCGTCGAGCAGCGATGCGACCCCCTGTCGCACGGCTGCGGCGCAGGCGTGTATGTAGCAGCATGAAATCGGGTTGCGCTTCTGTGGCATGGTTGAGGACGAGCCGCGGTTTGCGACAAAGGGCTCGCTCGCTTCGCCAACCTCCGTCTGCATCATCAGCTTGAGATCGGTGGCGAACTTAGCGAGCGTGCCGGTGAGAAGCCCGAGAAAGCAGCCCGCCTCTGCGATGCGGTCGCGTTCGGTGTGCCAGGCGATCTCAGGTTGCGCAAGCCCGAGCTCACGCGTCAGCGCCTCCTGCACTAGGAGCCCTTTGTCGCCAAGGGTGGCGAGCGTACCCGCGGCGCCGCCGAACTGGAGCACCTCGATGCGCGGACGGATTTCGGTAAGGCGCACGCGATGACGCTTAAGCGTGGCGAGGAACCGCGCCATCTTGAAGCCGAAGGTTATCGGAACCGCCTGCTGCAGGTTAGAACGAGCCGGCATCGGCGTCGAACGATGATCACGGGCGAGCTTTACCGTTGCCGCAATAGCACGGTCGAGGTCGCTGGCGATCAGGTCGAAGGACGCCTTGATCTGCAGGACGGTGGCGGAGTCCGTGACGTCCTGGGTGGTGGCTCCCCAATGGCAGTACTTGCCCGCGTCCCCCCGGCACAGATGGGCAATCTGATGAACGAGGCCGAGCACCGGATAGCCGATGGTAAGCGTCTCCTCGGCATAGGCATCAAAGTCGATGTTCTCGACCTTGCACACACGGCTGATCTCATCGGCGGCTTCCTGCGGGATCAGGCCTACCTTTGCCTCTGCGCGGGCAAGCGCCGCTTCCCAGTCGAGGTATTTTTCGGTTCGGGACGCGTCCGACCAGACCTCGCGCATCGCGGGCGAGCCGAAGAAGTCGCGGAAGATCAGACTGTCGATGGCGCTGGTGGGCATGGCAACTCCTTCAACGTGTTCTCGCTGCGCGCGGTGGAGGATGATCGAAGCACGGTCCGCCTTCCGTGGCCATGGCCAAGCGTAGGCGTTCGCCTGAGTTGCCCGTTCGGCGCCGCGATCGCCCGAAGTCTCCACATTCCCACTCAAGGCGCCTGCCATGACGGTGCCATTGCGGACGGTGAGGCGCTCCGCCCCGAGCTCGGGCGCGATGTCGCCTATTCGCGGCGAAAGGTCGCGGCAGCCGCAGGAGTGCTAGACGGCCCGGCTTCCGAGATTTATCTGCGCGATTCAGTCTCGAGCCAAACGCGGGAAGAGCTTGACTGCGTTATCCTTCGCCACTGCCGCGCGCTCCGCATCGGTGAACAAGTCGGTCGATCGCAGGAAGGCGAGGTAGTCGCCGACAGTCGGCTCTGGGGTGAACGGAAAATCGCCCCCGAAAAGAATCTGTGTCACCGGTATAAGCCGGCGCAGCGCAGGAATTGCGTGACCGTTCGCCGCTCCGGCGGTGTCGCAATAGAAACGCTGCATTTCCGCCAGCGCCTCTGTCGGGTTCATGCCGGTCGCCGCGGCGCGGCTGGCACGAATAATTCGTTGAACGAGAAAGGGCAAGGTGCCGCCTGCATGGGGCAGGATGAATTTGATTTCAGGACACCGGCGGGTCGTGCCGGAAAACACGAGGTTAACGGCGGCACGCGTCGTGTCGAAAGGAAATTCGATCATCGGAGCCGGCCGGCCAAGGCTGAGTGCTTCAAAGCAGGCGGGCGAGGTTGGATGAAGGAAGACCACCGCGCTGCGGCGGTTCAGTTCATCGAAGATCGGCTTCAGGGCCTCGCTGCCGAGATAGATCCCGTGCGCATTTGTCATCAACACTATCCCATCGGCGCCGAGATTATCGAAGGCGAAGGCGATCTCCGCCAGCGATGCAGCAACGTCCTCAAGGGGCAAGGTGGCAAATAGGCCGAACCTTTCCGGATTCACCCTCACGTAGGCGGCTCCCGCTTCATTTACCGCGCGAGCGAGTTCGCACCGCTGCAATGCCCCGAACAAACTGCACACTCGGCGATGACAGGGACAAGATTTGGGTCGTGGTGTGATGTCGGTCCATCATGTTCAGCGAGTCCTCGATGTTCCAACGCGGGATCGGTATCCCGCCGTCGAGGTCCGTCACGCCGGCGTCCTGCAGAGCATCGTAATAGATCGGCGGCAAGTAGTGTGCATGAACATCAATCCAGCCACCGTTGTTGGTCGACGGCTTGTCCCCTTCCATCATTCATCCTCCCGCAAATCGAGGTGCCTAAGTCTAGCAAACGCGCCCTCTGAATATGTGATACTTTGTGGACATCGCTCGGGGCGAAAGCAATAGTGGGGTAGCCGGCATCAGAGCCGGTCAGATGTACGCCCGCGTACTATGTCGGCGATTGATTTGATCATACTAGGGTCTGGACTTATATCTTGATCCAGTAAAGTGCGCCGATGAGGTGATTGGTAGCCAGGAAGTTTCTGGCGAGCTTGTCGAAGCGCGTCGCAATGCGCCGCCAATCCTTGACCCGACAGAAGTAGTTTTCAATTTTGTGCCGGCGCCGATAGATCCGCTTGGGGCAATAGGCTTTCTTGGTGGCGGTGCGGCGGCTTGGAATGACTGGCAGAGCGCCCTCGTCCTTGATTTCCTCACGCACTTTCTCGCTGTCGTAAGCTTTGTCGCCGGTGACGGCCAGCGGTGATCTGGGTGTGTTGAGAACTTCGCCAACGACTTGGTTGTCATGGACCTGCCCACCCGTCACGACAAAGTTGAGCGGACGGCCTTTGCCGTCGACGACCGCGTGGATTTTCGTCGAGCGACCGCCCCGGCTGATGCCGATCGCTTGGTTTTTCTCCCCCCTTTTGCGCCGCTAGCCGCACGGTGTGCTTTCACGATCGTGCTGTCGATCATATGTAGGCTATCGCGTGACCTCTCAGCCTGCCGATCAAAGATCTTCTTCCAGATGCCGCGCCGCGACCACCGATTGAAGCGATTGTAAATCGTCGTGTAGGGACCATAGCGCTCCGGCAGATCACGCCACGGCATGCCCGTGCGAAGCACATAGAAGATCCCGTTCATCACCCGCCGGTCGTCCGCCCGCGCACTCTTACGCGCTTTCGGAATCGAACGGCTCCAGAAGTCCCCACTCCTCGTCGCTCAAATCAAACCGCATGATCCACCTCCAGTCATGGTGAATCATGTTTCGCCTTGCCGCTCAACTATTTATCTGGGTACAAACCCTAATCTGAATATCGATGATGGCCGGCCACGACCCAAATAATCGCCACGTAAACATCCGAGAACCCGGCAACCAGACGTTTTGGCCACGAGCGAGAAAGAAATGAACGGTCTGAAGACGGCAGCGCTTTCAATCCGATCGGGAGCGCGAGCGATTTCGCTTGGCGTTGCGGTCGGCGTGTTCGGACTAGCGATCGCAGCAACTGCGCAGAGTGGCGAGACAAATCGCGGCGCTGGCCCGGCGAAGATGAAATGCGTCGACCTTGTGGGGCTAAAAATCCCCGGCTCAACCATGGTCATCACAAAGGCAGCGGCGGTGCCGGCAGCGGAGCCAAACACCGTACAGTATATGCCGCCGGCGCCGATGAAAGTCGGCGTCGCCATTCTGTCTTACTGCCGTGCCGAGGGCGAGATCGACGAGCGCATCGGGGTCGGTGGCAAGCACTATGCCATAGGCTTCGCGATCGCGCTGCCCGACCTTTGGAACGGCCGCTTCCTCTATCAGGGCGGCGGCGGTTTGAACGGCACGATCGCGCCGCCGCTCGGCATGGTGGCGTCGGGCGGCCGCCCGGCACTGGCGCGCGGCTTCGCCGTGGTCTCGACCGATAGCGGGCACAAGGGTGCGGTCTTCGACGCCTCGTTCTTTGCCGACCAGGAAGCGACGCTCAATTTTGCCAATTCTTCCGTGGGCAAGGTCACCCGAACTGCAAAGGCGATCATCGCCGCCTATTACGGAGCGCCCGCCACACGTTCCTATTTTACCGGCTGCTCGACCGGCGGCCGAGAGGGCATGCTGGCATCGGAACGCTATCCCGAGGATTTCGACGGCATCGTCTCCGGCGATCCGGCGATGAACACCGGCATGTCCAATCTCGGTCTTGCCTGGTTCAACCATCAGATGACACAGATCGCGCCGAAAGAGGCATCGGGCACGCCCCAGCCGGACAAAGCATTCTCCGCCGCCGACCGCAAACTTGTGGTCGACGGCATCCTCAAGGCATGCGACGCGACGGATGGCGTAAAGGACGGCATGATCTTCAATCCGAAGCAATGCCATTTCGACCCCGCGGTGCTGCAATGCCCTGGCGGCAAGACCGACACCTGTCTCTTGCCACACCAGGTTGACGCCCTGAAAAAAGCCTTTGCCGGGCCGAAGAATTCGCGCGGCACACAGGTCTATCCGCCGTTCCCCTGGGATACCGGCATAGACGCGCACGGGTTCATCCCAGGCGTGCTCACTAGCGGCGGCGGCAGTCCCGTCAACGCGAAGGCCTATCCCACGCTCGACGTCGACGCGATCGAGGACAATGTTGACGCCAACGGCGTGACGCAGCTCACCAATACGGTGCAATGGACCAATCTCACCAGCTATTTCGCTCATGGCGGGAAGATCCTGTATTTCCACGGCTGGAGCGATCCCTGGTTCTCGGCGCTGGACACGTTGGAATATTACGAGCGCATGGCAAAGGGTTCGGGTGGGCTCGACAAAGTTCGGGCGGAATCGAGCCGTATCTTTGTCGTTCCGGGTATGGGTCATTGCGGTGGCGGTCCGGCCACGCTCGATAATTTCGATCTGCTGGCGGCTGTGGTCAACTGGGTCGAGAACGGCAAAGCCCCGGATTCGGTGATCGCTACCGGCCACGACTTTCCAGGCCGCTCACGCCCGCTTTGCGCCTGGCCGCTGCACGCGCAGTATAAGGGTTCGGGTGACCCCGAGGACGCCGCTAACTTTAGCTGCGAGGATTGATTATTTTTTCCCGGTCGTTCCTAGTCGCATCTCGCGCCGGCCAGCACAGCCCGGCTGACTCTACCTGAGGTCGAGAGTCCGGTGCCAGTGAATCGGCTGCCGAAACGCGCACCTCTCTTCGGGCGACTTATAGCATCCAGCGAATTGACCATCGTCCACGAACGTTCGCTTGCCGCCGTAGTCGCTCTTTTCGCCTGCCAAAAACACTTGGCCAGAGTTGGCAATCCCTACAATAAGCTGTGATCGCGATAATAGGTCTGCGCCCCTGAAGCCAACGGAATCGACGCCGCGGCGATCTTTTTTGGGTCCAACGGATAGGTGATAGGGCTGTCTCGTGGTGGTATATGCCGATACTGGCTCTCGATTAGGCCCGGCGTTTCGCACAGCAATGCCGCAATCGTATACGCGATGTCGTCCGGCAAATCGTCCCGGCAGAACAGCAGGAAATCGGAAAAGTCCAGCGCCAGGAACGGCGCAGCGAGATTGGCGAAACGGTCCCGCGGAACCATTGCACGACGCCATCCAAAGGCATGTTCTACGGCGTTTAGCGCAGTTTCCTCAAAAGGAATGAAGTTCATTGATCGTGCGATACACAGCTCCTTCCAGTAAGGAGTCATTACCGCCTCGAATAACACGGCGTCGACGTCGCCTCGCGTCGCCAGGGGTATAGTGTCCCAAGGTCCTTCCCCGAACATTATCTTGCCGCCCCATGATTCAATTGCCGCGGGCGGCGTGCCAGACGCTTCAAGCATACGATGGGCGGCAAATCCGGTCATGTTGACCCCATCATCGGGAGCGGTGACGAGGCGTAGCCTCGGTCGTTTAGCGCGTAGATCACCGAAGCTGGTAATGCCGAAGTGAGCATCAATCGCGAGCACCAGCCGATCGTCTTGCGGCAACGTTCCAAGCGCCCGCAACCGCGTGACATCGGATCGATGGGAGATACCTTTGCCCTCGAACACGGTCCGCGCGAAACCCGCAGGCACAAACAGCGCAATCTGAACCTCGCCATCCAGAACTGCCTCAATCGCGTCGGTGCCTCCCCGCCCGGCCCAGGTCGCGAACTTCGAGCCCGGTGGCGATCGTCGCCAGAGCTCGGCACTGATCCAGCCGCAAATGCGGTGCAAATTGGCAATGCCCCAGTCGCCCATCATGTGGATGGTGATCGGACGTTCGATCCGGGCTTCCATTCTCGGTTCCTTTGACTCCGGTGCCGAGAGGGTATAACCTCAATTAGTAGATATCTATCTAATTGTTCGACTTGCGATGAAAAACCTCCGTGCTGTCGCAAAGCCGGTTGCCCCTGCCGCAAACGACGACCTCGTCCCGCTGGCGCGCAGCGCGGGGTATCACGTCCGTCAGCTCGCCGAGACTTGGCAGGACGCTATGGATGTAGCGGCGATGGCCAACGGCGTCACAATCAGCCAGTGGCGTTATCTGCGCGAGCTGTGGGAAGAAGACGGATTGTCGACCGGCGAGCTCACTCGGCGCGTCGGTCGTCAAGGTCCAACGACCGTAGTCGCGGTTCGTTTGCTGGAGCGCGAAAGCCTGGTGACGGTGGCCAAGTCTGACACCGATCGCCGGCGGAGCATCATTCATCTGACGCCGCGCGGGCGGCGCCTGGCTGCGACCATGGCTCCGCTGATCCGCGCCGTGAACGAGCATGCGATGTCTGACTTGTCGGATGTCGAGATTCGCACTTTCAAGCGATTGGTCGTCCGGATCCAGCGCCAACTCAATGCCGGAAGGCCCGAGCGCAACGCATGGGCCGAGATACGGACAAAAGCGTTGGCCGAGGAGGTTGGGCTGCCGAACCATCAGGGAGGAGCGTATGCCGCAATTCATCACCATTCATCGCGCGCCGGGACTGAAGCGCGAGGAGTTGGCGCAAAACGCGCCCCAAGTACTCGGCGCGACCATCGCCAAATTCCAGCATCTCTACGTTAATATCGCATCGGGCTTCATCGTCTCGGTGTTCGAGGCCGACACCAAAGAGCAAGTCGAAGAGCAGATGGAGGTGCTCGGTTTCCCGGTGGATGAGATGCATGAGGTGCATTTCAGCCAGTCACGCGCCGAGATGGAACAAATACTCAAACAACATGGCAACAAATGAGTGGGAGACGGGCCCCGTGACCGAAGATAATCTTGTCATTCCGCCGCCGCATCTGGACCGACCGCCGCTTAAGGTCAATGTCTTCGAGGCGATGCAACACAGCAACACCCAACTGATGCCGCTCTTCCCCTATCTTCATCCAGGCGCAATGGTACCGGCGGGCGCCATGATCATCGGCGGCCCGAACGCGGACTATGGTCATTTCTTCCACCACAATACGCAGGATGAGGTGGTACTGGCATTGGCAGCCAACGGCGCGGTGCTTGCTACCGGCCAGGTCTTCGTCGGTGCCCGGATTCACGGCGTTAATTCCTTCCTCAAAAAAGAGAATGACCCGAAATCCTTCGCCATCATGGTCATCACTCAGCGCCAGGCGGAAAGCGGACCGCAGACCGAGGCCTGCAGCCTCCGCTGCGAGAAATGCCACGAGGAGATCTATCTGAAGGAATTCGATGCGACGCCGCCGGCCGATGCCTTGGAGGTCGAGCATCCGTTCGTGTCCGTCGCGGTGTTGCCGGAGCTCTTCGCGGACTTCAACAATGACGAATCACTCCGCGTCTGCGCCAAATGCGGCCATCTGAACCGGCCTTTCCCGGTGGCCTCATGGGGCTGGGACAGGTATGCCGCGCAAAGTGCTACGACGATCGCCGGCCGTCAGGCACTGACACAGGCGACCCGGCCAGCAATCAAATAAGGGTCCCAGCATGCCGCGCAAAAAGACATTCCAGGCGATGCGGGAAGCTGAGAAGGTCGGCCCATACGACGACATGCCGATGCTGCCAGAGGACCTCCAGCTCCAGGTACACCTTTCCCGCAATAACCGACCGCAGCCATTCCATCAGATCTTCGGGAAGGACACGCTGCTGTTCCTGCTCTCGGGTGGCGGAGCGGTGGAAATGAAAGATTCGCCGGTCGCTCGTTTCGCGATTAAGCCCGGCGATTGCGTCTATATCCCGGCCGGTGTGCCGCATCGCATCGTGCCAGGTGAAGAGAGCGTGATGCTGCGCTACAAGCCACAGCCTGCGGGACTCGAGGGCGTGGCCTGGTACTGCACTAATTGCAGCACCGAATTGTACCGCAGGGCATGGAACGCCGATACCGCCGTGTCACAAGCTATGTTCCACGAGGTTTGCCATGAATATTTAGGGGAGGCGACCCGGCGCAAATGCCCCAAGTGCGGCGTGATGCATCCGCCACCCGATCTCGATGGTTTTCGCTGGACCGAAGCAGTCCGCGAACTCGGAGGATCGGCTGCGGCGGCCACGCCATGAGTGCAAGAACGGTCAAGATCAGCGACACGGAACTGGTATCACGTGCCGAGCGGTTGGTGCCGGAACTGCGCGAACGGGTCGCTGCTGCCGAACACCTGCGCCGTCTTCCGGACGGGAATGTAGCAGCGCTACGCACGGCCGACCTGTTCAAGGTTCTGCAAGCAACGTCGTTCGGAGGCCACCAGGCCTCGCTGAGGACGCATATCGACGTCGTCGCGACCTTGGCGCGCGGCTGTGCCTCGACGGGATGGTGTGCCGGTGTGATACATGCTCATTCCTGGCTCATGGGTTTGTTTCCCTGGCAAGCGCAACAGGATGCCTACGGCAGTGATCCCGATACCATCATCTCGGCTGTCATCTCGCCGCGCGGTACCGCCAAACGGGTCGAAGACGGCTATTTGCTCAGCGGCTTCTGGGCTTTCTGCTCGGGCTGCGAGCACGCGCAATTCCTGTTGCTGGGCGCGGCAGTAAGGCACGATGCTGGGGCGATCGCCGACGAAGGCGATTTCTTGGTCCCGGTTGGGGACATCACGATCAGAGACGACTGGAATGTCGTCGGCCTGCGCGGCACCGGGAGTTGCAGCGTCGTCGCCGAAAATGTATTCGTGCCAGCGCATCGTTATCTGTCGCTGCCCGCGGCGATCGCCGGCAAGGCGCCCGGCATCGGACGCCAGCAGGGCTGGCTCTTTCGGGCCGCGGCGGTTCCGGTCCTGGCGCTGGCGATCACGCCCGCGGCCTTGGGAATTGCCGAAGCCGCGCTAACGACCTTCATGGACCGACTTCCAGGCCGCGAAGTCGCTTACACCCAACGTGAGATGCAAAAGGACATGCCGGTCACCCATGTGCAGGTCGCAGAAGCGGCGACCAAAATCGCCACGGCGCGCCTTATCCTATGTCATTGCGCAGACGAGATCGAAACGGCAGCCCGCGCTGGCGAAGAGATGGAGTTCGCAAAGCGTGCTCGCGTGCGCATGGACTGCGCATGGGCGGTGCGCCTTTGTGTCGAAGGTGTCGAGATCCTGATGTTGGCTTCCGGCGGCTCAGGAGTTCTCCGAAAGCAACGCTGTGCAGCGTGCTTGGCGCGACCTTCACGCCATCAATATGCACGGCCTGCTCAATCTTGAAACCAATCGGGAAATGTATGGGCGCGTCCTGCTAGGGCTCAAGCCGAACACGCCGTTGATCTGACATTGGCATCGAACACGATCTCTTCGACTCGAACGAGCGTCGACGTGAAGGGTGCAAGATTTATCGTTTCCTCAGAATGGCCCAGCAACTGGGCAGATGCGTCATCCCAATTCTTGGATAATAAGTTTGTGCCGCGTGCGCGGCGACGAGTATCAGACTTGTGCCGTGTCCGGCGGCCCGATGGGTTTCTTCAATGAGACGCTTGCCGATTCCCCGTCGCTGATATTCGACGTCTACCGCCAAATCCGAAAGGTAACAGCAATAAGAGAAGTCCGTTACGGCCCGCGAGACGCCGATGAGACGGTTGGCATCTCGTGCGGTCACGAATAGATCCGCGTTACGCAGCATCTTCTCTAGTCGCGCGAGATCTTCGGCAGGTCGCCGCTCTGCGAGCGTGGACGCGACGAGAATGTTTCGAAACTCTTCAGCGGACAGGTTTGGCTCTAAGGAAAACCGCAATCTGCGCCGGGCTCCGCCGGAATTGGGGACTAGGGGCCAGTTTGGCAGCGTCGCGATGGGAATTCCAGGTCAGAGACGAAGCTGCCTTCGAATGCAGCGTTCGGATATAGATAGGAGTAGGTGGGTAACTACCGCTGACAGTGATCCTTGGTGGATGCTTGGCCCATCTAGCGACGTGCGCGGGGTGCTCAAGACGACGTACCCCGCGCCGATAGGCAATACGATGACCGAGGCAGCCCGCTCTTGCGCGGTTAGCGACAACCTGCGCCTCGCTGTCTTCCGTTGTGCAGCGCGTGGGTGCGTCAGAAGCGGTCGCAATGGTGCGGATGGGACGCTTCGATCGCTTGGGGGCTGGGAATGCATGTCGGCTCTCGCTTTGGCGTCTGTACGCGTTCTCCCAATGGTGACGAGCACTGGATTCGAGGCCCGTTTGTTGAAGTTGTGCAGCGCACAAGGCTGGCGCTCGACGCGCATGTCACCGATAGCATGGACAGGGGTTGTCGTTTCGGGCTTACAACCCAAGTCAACTTTGGCGACGTGCCAGGAAGGACACCAATAGACTTGAAGCAAACCTACACGCTCATCGGTGCTTCGGCGGCGTGGATGGTCGCTGGTGCACGGGAGGGATGGAATAGACATGCTTCAAAGATTGGCGAAGGTGGCGACCTCCCACCATTGGATCGCCAGATCCTGAAAGGTAAGATTCCCGATTGTGTTGCGGGCCTCAGTAGCAAAGCGCGGAAAGTATAGGACCTGTCTCGGGTCTTTCCGAATATTTGTGTAACTGGAATCGCAGGCGGTATGTTTTCGACATCGGCGTGTTACTCAGTCGGAAAACTGCGTTGGAACACAATGGCAAAATTGCACCACCGCGAAACCTTCAATTGGTCATCGCCAACGAAGTGCGCGGCATGCGTCGCCAGAAATAATGTTTTGATCGCCGTTGCACACTCTTCCGAGGTGGTCGCGGACTCTCGATCTCGCCAAACTCTTTCCTTTAATGACCCGATCTCATTGGCCGGCAAGGGGAAATGCGAGCGGTGGCTGCACGGCTTCAACTGCCGCACAGTCCGCACAGATAACAACATGCTCGACATGGGTCAGAAAACGTTTCTGCGTTAGCAGAAGCCAGCCCGGCGCGATCACCGGGGTCAACAGGAGAGAAAGGAGAAAGAAGCAAAAAACCCTAGACGACGCGCCCGGCAACACCAACGACAAAGCACAAGACAAGATAAGCAACGACGAGCATGCGGAGCCTGCGAGTGACCTCAACTTGCGTGGCGATCAGTTCCATGCATCTACCGGAGTGCCACCGTTAATTGCCCTGGCAAAATCAGACAATAGATCGGCGCAACCGACACGATACTTTATTGAGGCGCGTCAGTACCGGTCGTGGCGGCCGGAAGGCGACATCGGCGACCGCTCTAATCAGCCCGTGTCATTGTTATGCATGGAGAACGCCCGGCCGCTCAGAGGAACACACCGTAAATCACGTCTTCGATCTCACCGGTGCTCAAATTCACGAGCACTAGATCGGGTCCGTTTCTAACCCAGGAATATCCGGGAACGGGTGCCTGCAACCCCAGTGAAGCCCAACCCGTATAGAAAAAGGCTGGAGCGAGGAACACACTGGGAAGTATGGCACCAATGCCCCATCGGCGATAGGAATAGCCGCGCGGCCAGACGAAAGCCGGTCCTCTAGTACGGTTGAACCTAAATCCGGCGTTTGAAGATTTCTGCTTTTGAGGCGAATCGCGCATTATCAACGGCATGACGCGCGATTCTTCTGCTGCTTCGGCTCACCGGTTGGGTGAGCAATCTGTGGTTGCCGAGACCGGCCTGCCTGATGGCGTTGATCTCGACAGTTTTGCTGGAACGGTCCATGTCGAATGGGACCAGGAGGCGGCGCTGACGCCAATGGGCCAGCTGCCGTTTTTCATCGACTTTCTCAAAACCAGCGGGTTGTTCGAGGCCTTGGTCGCGGATTGTCCGCTGCGCTACAGCAGCCCCAACGCTGCAAAGAAACGCGACGTTCTCGGCACGACGATGCTGTCGATGCTCGCGGGGCACAAGCGCTACGCCCATATCGCGGCGTTGCGCTGGGACGCGGTTTTGCCGGAGCTGCTCGGCATGAGCAAGATCGTCAGCGAGGATGCGGTGAGGCGCGGGCTCAAGGCGATCGATGAGGAAGAAGGCGCGACGTGGCTGCGTCGGCATCTCGGCCACTGTGTCGAGCAGCTGCTGAGCGAGCCTTGGGTTCTCGATGTCGATACGACGATCAAGCCTCTCTATGGCCATCAGGAAGGAGCCGTCTTAGGCTACAACCCCAAGAAGCCCGGGCGTCCGAGCCATTGCTATCACACCTACTCCATGGCCGGGACGCGGCTGGTTCTCGATGTTGATGTTTGTGCCGGCGATGAACATGCATCCAACCATAGCGCGCCGAGCTTGTGGGGGTTGTTGGATCGCCTGCCGCGTGACTTATGGCCAGCGTTGTTGCGCGGCGACTCAGGCTTCGGCAATGAGCCGATCATGCGTGAAGCGGAAGCGCGCAGACTTCCCTTTCTGTTCAAGCTGCGCCTGACCGCCAATGTCAAACGCATGATCGAAAAGCTCGCCTTTGATCGCGAATGGGTCAACGCCGGCGCTGGATTTGAAGCCAAGGAGAGCGCGGTTCGCTTGACGGGATGGACAAGGCAGCGGCGCACGATCGTGCTGCGTCGGCGCGTGAAGGACGCTCTGACGCTGGTGCAAAGCGACGATTGCGGCCAGCAAAGCCTGTCGTTCGCCGAAGTCGACGAGGCGGCGGAAGTCTACGAATACGCCGTTCTGGTGACGTCGCTTTGCGAAGAAACTGCGGTCTTCGGTCAGCTGTATCGCGATCGCGGCGACAGCGAGAATATTTTCGACGAACTGAAAAACCAATGGGGCTGGGGCGGCTTCACGACGAACGACCTCGCGCGCTGTCGCCTGGCGGCGCGGCTGCTCGCGCTGTTTTACGACTGGTGGAATATATTCGTCCGCCTCGCCGAGCCCGATCGGCATCGCGAGGCGATCACGAGCCGGCCCCTGCTGCTGTCCGCCATCGCAACGCGAACCCGACACGCGCGACAAACCACGATCACAGTGACGAGTTCGCACGCCGAAGCGACGCCCGCCGCCAAGGCGCTCGCTGCGGTCGCCGCGTTCCTGCGGAGCCTTGGTGAAAATGCGGAGCAGTTGACGACCCTGCACAAATGGCGCGCGATCCTCTCGCGCGCATTCACGGCGTTCCTAAAAGGCCGCCTATTGCGCCCACCGGCGCGCCTCGCGCCAAGTTGACGCAACCGCACGTGGCAAAACCGCACAAAATGCAAGACCGATATTCCATGCAACTGCCGTTTTCAGGTTGAAGTATCGGCCGCGATGCCAAAATTGATTGCCCCGTGGCGGCAATGGGCGGCCATAGCGGGGGCCCCGGGTCGGCCTCCCAGCGGAAGGCGGCCGCGGCCGTGATGGTCGACTGGCGGCAGGTGGCCTTGCTGGCCGGCCCGGCCGACTCGCCTGCGGTCGCCCTGATCTTCCGGTCGCGCAAGTCTTTCCCGTTGCGATTGGTTTGCGGGTCTTCCTGCCGGCCGCGATGGCCTTCCAGAGCATTAGGCGCCCCGGCCGCGGGTCGACGCTGGCCGGTGTTGGGTCGCTGGTTGTTTTGAGCCTCGGAAATGGCGGGAAGCAGCAACGACAGCGACATCAGTAGGGTAGCAGCTTTTTCGTCGCCCCGTCTCCCCTAGCTGGCGTTTCTCCCCCGCGGTACGATTTTGGCAAGCTTCGGACTTGTTCTTTAATCCAGTCTTCAATCCAGGATTGCGCGGAACCGCATGTTGCTAAGGTGCTGGGCGGGCCAACTGGTAGCGCATTTCGGTCGTCTCATAGCCGCTGTCCGCGCCGATGCGAACAATGCGCTCGTGTTCTGTCACGATCATTTCAGGCAGCACTGTGACGATCCGCTCGTTTCGCGCGCGATCGAGCGCCTCATCTGTTGTCCGACTTCGTGCCAGCTTCAGCAGATTGAGCCGCGTCGGAAATACGACCAAAACGCGACCGGCATCCGCTTCACGTATGGCATCGTCGGGCGTGAACCAAAAACAGTCGAGTGTCTCGTATCCATCGGGTGCCGCGCTCTGCGCTGTGGGAGCGACGGCGATGAAGAATTGAGTATCGAAGCGGCGTGGTTCTGCTGTGGGCGTAATCCAGTGCGCATAGCGCACGAGCCGATCCGTCGCGAGCTCGATTTTCTCGCGTTCGACGATCGTCGCCATCGCCGTCGCCGGGTTGCGATAGGCCGAGGCTAAACGGCGGATCTCCGCCTGGTCGAGAAAAACGCCAGTGCTGGTGTGTCGGGCCAGAAAAATGCCAGCTTCTTCCCAGGTCTCACGGATCGCCGCGATGCGGTAGGGAAGCACTTCGTCAGCGCCGTGTTTCGCAGCCAGCGTCACATCCACGGCATCTACCTTCCCCCCCGGAAACACCAGAGCGCCGGGTGCAAAGCTCGATTTGGCGTGCCGGCGCACCATTAGTACTTCAAGACCAGCTGGCGCGTCACGGACCAGCAGAATGCTGGCGGCAGGTAGGGAGGGCGCAATGTCCATGGCCGCCGATTTATAGAACATTTCAGCCGCGAGCGGCCAGCGGCTGGTTTCCGGTGAAGCTGCGCGAGTGGGCGTGTCGTGCGAACGGCGGAGCAGATAAGGCCCTACCGATGCCACGGCGTGTGACGCCGGCCAGACTGCGGGTCTCAGCTGCAAATTCCCTTGGACAAGCAAACGAAGACCCACCAACGGGGCCCCCTCAAGAGCGAATTGTCGCGCACGCGAGAATTCGCGACATCGCAAGCGGCAAAGGTCTAACGAGGCAGATCGACAATCTCGGACTCGAGCCACCAAAAGCGGTAGGCGTGGGTCATCCTTGACCCATAAGTAACACTCCCCTAAACCAAGTCATGCTGCCTAAACTGCTGCTGCTCGTCGTCATTTTGTTGATCGCGTGGTATGGCGTGCGCTTCGTCACCCGGATCGGCCAGCTGCATCACGCGATGCGCCGGGCGGCGCAGCAAGCGACAGCCAATGCGCAGGCCCGTCGGTGGCCAGCGCCAGGCGGTCACCGCGGAGGATTTGGTCAAATGTCGCGTTTGCAGCGCTTTCGTGCCCGCCAAGAGCGCAACGCGCTGCGCCCGGGCTGATTGTCCCTATTAGCCGCCACCCAGGTTCGTCCATCAACTTGCTTCGTGCGAGGCGTCTGGCTAAGTTGCATTGCAACATACTCTTGTTTTTCCATCGAAATCTGCAATAGCGATGCTAGGTACGGGTGAGCAAGGACAGCTTTCAGGAATTGATATTGCGGCTTCAGGCGTATTGGAGCGCCAAGGGCTGCGTGATTCTTCAGCCTTACGACATCGAAATGGGCGCTGGCACCTTTCATCCGGCAACAACGCTGCGCGCGCTCGGACCGAGGCCATGGAACGCCGCTTATGTCCAGCCCTCACGCCGCCCCGGCGACGGCCGCTATGGCGAGAACCCCAATCGGCTGCAGCATTACTATCAGTTCCAGGTAATCCTGAAGCCGGCACCGGCACCTAGCCAGCAACTCTATCTTGACAGTCTAACCGCGCTCGGTATCGACGCGCGTCGCCACGATATCCGCTTCGTCGAGGATGATTGGGAAAGTCCAACACTGGGCGCGTGGGGTCTCGGCTGGGAAGTGTGGCTCGACGGCATGGAAGTCACGCAGTTCACGTATTTTCAGCAAATCGGCGGCATCGAATGCGATCCGGTCTCGACCGAGATTACCTACGGCCTCGAGCGTCTCGCTATGTATGTGCAGGGGGTGAACAATTTTTTCGATCTCGACTACAACGGTGCCGGCGTCAGATACGGCGACGTCTTCTTGCGAGCGGAGCGGGAATATTCCGGCTTACAATTTCGAATTCGCCGACACGAAATGCTGCTGCGCCATTTCACTGATGCCGAAAAGGAATGCATCGCGCTCTTGGCGAACGGCCTGCCGCTGCCCGCCTACGACCAATGTATCAAGGCGAGCCATACTTTCAATCTGCTCGATGCGCGCGGCGTCATCTCGGTGACGGAGCGCGCCGCCTATATCGGCCGGGTACGCGCGCTGGCGAAAGCGTGTTGCGAAGCTGGCTTGCTGGCGAGGTCGGCTGATGCCGGCCCTCCTGTTGGAATTGCTGACGGAGGAAATTCCGGCGCGCATGCAGGCACGCGCGGCGGAGGATTTGGTGCGCCTCGCGCGCGACAAATTTGCCGCAGCCGGTCTCAGATGTGGCGAAGGCGCGAGAGCTTCGTCACCCCGCGACGGCTGGTGCTGGTCGGTCGAGGATTTGCCCGCCAGCCAAGCCGACACCGGAAGAGGAGCGACGTGGCCCGCGCGTCGGCGCGCCGCGAACTGCCATCGAAGGTTTCCTCAAATCGGCTGGCGTCACGTCTGGCGCAATGCGAGCAGCGCGATACCGGTAAAGGAGTGTTTCTATTTCGCCGTGATCCGCCGCAGATGGGCGGGCGACAGCGGACGATCCTGCCCGAATTGCTGCGCTCGCTCCTACTCGATATGCCGTGGCCGAAATCGATGCGCTTTCCGGCTGCGTCGTTCCGTTGGGTACGGCCTATTGATCGGCGTGCTGTGCCTGTTCGGCGGCAAGACCATGCCGCTCGATCTCGGCGGCATCGCGACTGGCAATCTTTCGCAAGGCCATCGGTTCCTCTCGCCATGGCCTGTTCGCGGTCGGCGGCGTCGCCGACTACCGCACGCGGTTGCGTGAGCGCTATGTCATGCTCGACGCCAAGGATCGCGGCCGCGCCATCTACGCTCGCGCTCTACGAACGTGCGGCCGAAGCGCAGCTCACGGTCAAGGATGATCCGGATCTACTCGAGGAAGTGACCGGTCTGGTCGAATGGCCAGTCGTCCTGATGGGCGCGATCGATCCGAACTTCATGGATTTGCCGTCCGAGGTTCTGACCACGGCGATGCGGACGCACCAGAAAGTATTTTTCCTGCCTCGGCCGCGACGGCAAGCTGGCGCCGCGCTTCCTGCTCGTCGCCAACAATATTGCCGACGACGGCGGAAAAGAGATTGTGGCAGGCAATGAGCGCGTGTTGCGCGCACGTCTCGCCGATGCGCGCTTCTTCTGGGACCAGGACCGCAAGATCAAGCTGGAAGCGCGACTGCCGAAGCTGCCGGGAACGCATGTTCTATCAGGGCCTCGGCACGATGGCCGAGAAGGCCGAGCGGCTTGCGCGGCTGGCGGCCGAGATCGCCTATCAGATCGCGAAGGCTCGCCCGAATGTGCCGGCGGCGGAGCCGGAGCCGAGCAAGAACGCCACGCGCGCCGGTTGGCTCGCCAAGGCCGATCTCACCAGCGCCATGGTCGGCGAGTTTCCCGAATTGCAGGGCATCATGGGGCGCTACTACGCGGAGGCGGAGGGCGAACCCAACGATGTCGCCCGGGCGATCGCCGAGCATTATTCGCCGCTCGGTCCGAGCGACCGCTGCCCGAGCCGACCCCTGAGCATCGCGGTGGCGATCGCCGACAAGGTCGATGCACTGGTGGGCTTCTTTATCGTCGGGGAAAAGCCCACTGGCTCGAAGGACCCGTTCGCGCTGCGCCGCGCCGCCTCGGCGTGATCCGGCTGATCCTTGAAAACGAACTTGCGCTTGTCGCTCCGCCAATCGCCTTGCGCGGGGCTCTGGCGCTGTGGCGGGATTCGCTGGGCAACGAGCCGCTTCGGCGACCAGCCGATCGTCGAAGTTGCTGGATTTTTTCGGCGAGCGTCTGAAAGTTCATTTGCGCGATCGCGGCGTGCGGCACGATCTGATTGCCGCGGTGTTTGCGTTGGGCGAGGACGATCTGGTGCGTTTGACTCGTCGGGTAGCGGCACTGGCGGCGTTTCTCAGTACCGAAGACGGGGTCAACTTGGTCGTCGCCTATCGTCGCGCCGCCAACATTGTCGGGATCGAAGAGAAGCGCGACGGCGTTACCTATGGCGGCATGCCCGGATGCGACACAATTCGTCGAGGCAGAGGAATCGGGCATTGCGGAGTCCGCCTTGACGCTGCAGAAATCCAGGTTACAGCGGCTTTGGAAAACTGAGGATTTTGCCGGCGCGATGACGGCGTTAGCTGGTCTGAGGGGACAAATCGACGCTTTCTTCACTGCCATTACAGTCAATGTCAGGAGACCAGGAGCTTCGTGCCAACCGGCTGAGGCTGTTGGCGCGCATCCGCGATACGTTCGATCGCGTCGCCGATTTTTCCCGCATCGAAGGGCAAGGGTGATGACGAACTGGATCTACAGCTTCGGCGAAGGCACCGCCGACGGTCGCGCGGAAATGAACAACTTGCTGGGCGGCAAGGGCGCGAACCTTGCGGAGATGAGCCACCTGGGCCTGCCGGTGCCGCCGGATTCACCATCACGACGGAGGTCTGCACTTACTTATTACGCCAACCAACCATACGTATCCGAAGACAGTTCGCTGGCGAGGTCGCGGCGGCGCTTGGCGCTAGTGGAAAAGCGCATCGCGCCAAATTTGGCGATGCCGACAATCCGCTTGCTGGTGTCGGTGCGGTCCGGCGCGCGCGCTTCGATGCCAGGTATGATGGATACGGTGCTCAATCTCGGCCTGAACGACAAAACCGTTGATCGGTCTCGCCAAAAACAGCGGTGACAACGTTTTGCCTATGATTCGTACCGCCGCTTCATTCAGATGTATGCGCAGGTCGTGCTCGGCGTCGATCACCATCATTTCGAGGATGTGATCGAGCGCCAAAAACTGGCGACCGGTGCGAAGCTTGACACGCAGCTGGCGGCGAAGGACTGGCAGCAAGTCGATCGCCGACTATAAGACGCTGGTGCAGCGCGAGTTGAAGGAGCCCTTCCCCCAGGACCCGCAGGCGCAGTTGTGGGGCGCGGTCGGCGCTGTGTTCGGCTCTTGGATGAACCCGCGTGCGATCACTTATCGCCGGCTGCACGATATTCCCGGGCGATTGGGGCACGGCCGTCACCGTCCAGGCCATGGTATTCGGCAACATGGGCGAGGATTGTGCTACCGGGGTCGCCTTCACCCGTAATCCCTCGACCGGCGCTAACGAGTTCTACGGCGAGTTCCTGGTCAACGCTCAGGGTGAAGATGTCGTGGCGGGCATTCGCACGCCGCAACATTTGACCGATCGCCGGCAAAAAGGCCAATGGTTCGACTCGGCCGGCGATGGAAGAGGTAATGCCCGGACTGTTCCAAGAACTGCTCAACGTGCGGGCAACACTCGAGGCGCATTACCGTGACATGCAGGACATCGAGTTTACGGTGCAG
The DNA here is from genome assembly GCA_963804725.1 of uncultured Alphaproteobacteria bacterium. Classification (GTDB taxonomy): domain Bacteria; phylum Pseudomonadota; class Alphaproteobacteria; order ATCC43930; family CGMCC-115725; genus JAATGI01. The sequence continues at coordinate 156,146 of CAWDRN010000003.1, forward strand.
CAAGGTCCAGCTTTATATGCTGCAGACCCGCACCGGCAAACGCACCGCAGCAGGCGGCACTAAAGATCGCCGTCGATTGCGCCGAAACCGGCCTGATCTCGCGTGCCGAGGCGGTGCAACGCATCGACCCCGCTTCGCTCGACCAGTTGCTGCACCCCCGGCTCGATCCCAAGGCGAAGAAGCTGGTTCTGGCGAAGGGTTTGCCCGCCTCGCCGGGCGCGGCTTCGGGCATCGTTGTGTTCTCCGCCGATGAGGCGGAAAGCGCATGCCGCGCGCGGCCAGAATGTGATTCTTGGTCCGGATCGAGACCAGCCCGGAGGACATCATGGCATGCACGCGGCCAAGGGCACGCTTACCACGCGTGGCGGCATGACCAGCCATGCCGCGGTGGTCGCGCGCGGCATGGGCCGGCCTTGCGTCGCCGGCGCTGGCGAGCTGCGCATCGACTATGCCGCCGGCACGATCGCCGTCCGCGACCGCGTGATCCGTGCGCGCGGGCGAGATCGTCACCATCGACGGGTCGACCGGCGAAGTAATAGCTGGGCCAGGTACCGACGCTGCAGCCTGAACTGTCTGGTGATTTTGCTACGCTCATGGGCTGGGCCGATGAGGTGCGCCGCATGCGGGTGCGTGCAAACGCCGACACGCCTACTGACGCGCGCACCGCGCGCCGCTTCGGCGCGGAGGGCATCGGCCTGTGCCGCACCGAGCATATGTTCTTCGAAGGCGATCGTATCATCGCGGTACGGGAAATGATCATGGCGGAGGACGCCGAGGGGCGGCGGACCGCACTTGCCAAATTACTGCCGATTCAGCGCCAGGACTTTCATCGAAATTTACACAATCATGGGCGAACTGCCAGTGACGATCCGTCTGCTCGATCCGCCGCTCCATGAGTTCCTCCCGAAAACTGAAGAAGAAATGCGCGAGGTCGCGGGGGCGACCAGCAAGGACATCGCAGCGATCCGCCAGCGGGCGATTGCACTGCACGAAGCCAATCCCATGCTCGGCCATCGCGGTGTTCGGCTCGCCATCACGTCGCCGGAAATCTACGACATGCAAGTCCGCGCCATCTTCGAGGCGGCCGCCCAGGTGGCCGCCGGATACCGGGCTAACGATCAAGCCCGAGATCATGATTCCGCTGGTGGCGACAAAGAGAGAGGTCGATCTGATCAAGGCGTCGATCGACCGTATCGCCGACCGAGGTCGCGGAAAGCACGGGACGCGCCGTGCCCTATCTCGTCGGTACCATGATTGAACTGCCGCGCGCCGCGTTGCGCGCTGGAGAGATCGCCGAGACCGCCGAATTCTTCAGCTTCGGCACCAACGATCTAACGCAGACCACCCTCGGACTGTCGCGCGATGATTCCGGAAGTTTCCTCGGCGCCTATCAAAAGGCCGGCATTTTCGAACACGATCCCTTCGTCACCATCGATCGCGATGGCGTCGGCGAGCTTATCCGCATCGCGTTCGCCCGCGGTCGCAAGAGCGCGAGGCGATCTGAAACTCGGCATTTGCGGCGAGCATGGCGGCGATCCCGCATCGATCCGTTTCTGTGAGGAGGTCGGATTGGACTATGTCTCGTGCTCTCCATACCGCGTTCCAATCGCCCGGCTTGCGGCGGCCCAGGCGGCGATGTCAAAAGAGCGCGTCGAAACCACCGTTTAGGAAGGGATCGCGCCATGGGGGCGATCTATGTCGCACGCAGCGCTAAGTTTTCCGAATGGGCATCGGACGTCGGCTTGAGTAAGAACGTCTACAGGGTCGGCTATGCCGACGAACCGGTCGAGGAAGTGGTCAAGGCAAATTGGGGCGGCTTCGACGATTGGACCATCGTTGAGTAAGAAAACGGCGGATGGCATCGACGAAGCCGAATTGACGGCCAGACTGGCGCGCAAGGAAAAGATGATTGATCCGGCCTATTACCCGCGTCTTAGAGGAGCCACCGGGATATTTCAAGGTGGCGCAAGACCATGTCGAGAACAGCATCATCGTCGCCAAGACGATGGCGAATGACGCACTACCGAAATCGCTGCGCGTCAAACCGAGCGACTTCGCGGCCTACCTCATCGAGAACGTACTGAAATGATCGCGTCGCCGGCGTGGAGCGGCATTTTTTCAACGGCGTCCAATCGCAAAATGGCCAGCGCCGAGCCGTCGCGGCCGGAGCGGATTTCGCCGACCTCGTCTTCGCCTAACATGATGGCGGTGCCGGGCGCCGGCATCGGGCCGGCTACCGTCACCGGCAGCAGCAGCTTCTTGACGAGAGCGCGGTACTTCATGCGCGCTGTCAGCTCCTGGCCAACATAACAGCCCTTGCTCCAATCGATGCCGTTTAGGTCGTCGAAACCGGCTTCCATCAGAAGCGACTTTTCCGGAACGAGATCCCGGCTGCCATCCGGTATGCCGAGGGATAGTCGAAGGCGATCATAGTCGGAGGGGTCGGCTCGAGCAAAGCCGGCCTGGGTCAGTGCGGCTTCGGCTTCGCGGGGAACCATCAAGCGCGCGCCCAATTCTTGATTGCGCGGGTCGGTGAAAGCGACACCGCCGACAAAGGAGATGGCCGCGCCAACTTCATTTGGCAGACCCAATGCGTATAAGGCGTCCTTCCCGAACGCGGCGCAGACCACAAATTCGTTAGCGGGGGCCATCGTAACCTTGGACCGGAGTTTGTAGATCGGTGAGACGTCGTAGCAGGTCCGGAAGGCGCGCCGCCTCGCCGTCGACCAGAAAGGAATCGCCGAAATTTGCCAGCAATAAATCGTGCAGAAATCGTCCCTGCGCGGTCAACAAAGCGGCGTAGATCGCGACGTTCTGTGCGAGTTTAGTGACGTCGTTGGAGATCAAACCTTGGAGGAAATCTGCCCGATCTGGTCCGTCGATCCGGAGCACGGCCCGTGACCCGAGAATCGCATACCGCTTGCTTACATGATCCGCCATGGCAACCTCTCACCCGCAAGGAACGGCCGAACCTTCGCCACCTCTTGCAAGACGAACTGCTGTCCGCGCGTCAGAGTGATCGTTCCGCTATTGACCGGCATGCGATAGAAATGGGGACCATTGAGCGACGCGAAATCCTCCAGCTTGTCGAGTGCGTTTTCTTCGTCAAACACCCTTGCGTAGATTTCAAGAGCGTTGGTCGCGCTGAAAATGCCCGCGCAACCGCAGTCGCATTCCTTGTCTCTGACTGGATGCGGAGCCGAATCCGTGCCGAGAAAGAATTTGGCGTTACCCGAGGTTGCGACGCGGCGCAGGGCGAGCCTGTCCTCTTCACGCTTGGCCAAGGGCCGGCAATACATGTGCGGTCGCAACCCTTCCTGAAACAGCGCATTGCGGTTGATGGTCAGATGATGGGCGGTAATGGTCGCTGCGACATTGGGACCGACGCCTTCGACGAACGCCACTGCCTCGCGTGTCGTCACATGTTCCAGCACGATGCGCAGCGCCGGTAGTCGCGCAATTAACGGCGCTAGCTCGCGCTCGAGAAACACCGCCTCGCGGTCGAAGATGTCGACCGCGGGATCGGCGACTTCGCCATGCACCAGCAGGGGCATGCCGATCTCGGCCATGCGCACCAGCACGCGGTCGATCTTGCGAATGTCAGTGACACCATGCGCCGCATTCGTGGTCACATTGGCGGGATAGAGCTTGGCCGCGACCCAAGTGCCGTCGGCATAGCCGCGCGCGATCTCGTCCGGCGCGGTGGCATCGGTGAGATAGGCCGTCATCAGGGGTGTGAAATCGATATCCGCCGGCAGCGCTGCCAGGATCCGCACGCGATAGGCGTGCGCCAGCGCTGGCGTCACAACTGGCGGACTGAGATTTGGCATCACGATCGCACGCGCAAACACCCGCGCGGTGTAGGGCAGCACTGCGCTCATTAGTGCGCCATCGCGCAAATGCACATGCCAATCGTCGGGACGGCGGATAGTGATTTTATCGCGTCTCACGGATCTCTTTTCGGCGCATTCGCCTATCGACACAAGTCCCCACGCTTGCGATATATGGCTAATAGAAGCGGGAAGGACCAGCATGACTGCCTGCATTGTAGGTTGGGCGCATTCGCGCTTCGGCAAGCTTGAAGGCGAAGATATCGAATCCTTGATCGTCCGCGTCGCCGACGCCGCGATCGCCGATGCCGGCCTGGCGCCCGCCGATATCGACGAGATTTTTGTCGGCACGATGGGGGTATTCGTCCGTCAGGAATTCGCGTCGTCCCTGGTTCTCCAAGTCGCCCCAACGCTGCGCTTTAAGCCCGCGACCCGCGTCGAAAATGCGTGTGCCACCGGTTCGGCGGCCATTCACCAGGGGATGAACGCGATCGCCGCGAGGCGTGCGCGCCACGTGCTGGTGGTCGGCGCCGAAAAGATGACCGCAACGTCCGACGTCGCCGACGTGCTGATCCGGGCTTCCTACCTCAAAGAGGAAGGCGGGATCGATGGCGGCTTTGCCGGTGTGTTCGGCCGCATCGCCCAGGCATATTTTCAGCGCTATGGCGACAAGTCCGACGCACTTGCCCGCATCGCCGCGAAAAACCATAAGAACGGCGCCTCCAATCCGCTGGCGCAGATCCGAAAAGATCTCGGATTCGAATTTTGCCGTACCGTCGGCGACAAGAATCCACTGGTGGCAGGCCCGCTCCGCCGTACCGACTGCTCGTTGGTTTCGGACGGAGCCGCGGCGCTGGTGCTGGCCGATGTTGAGACGGCGCTTGCCGCCGATAAGGCAGTGGTGTTCCGCGCGGCCGAGCATGTCAACGACTTCCTGCCAATGAGCAAGCGCGATATCGTCGCTTTCGAGGGGCCGGCTTTGGCCTGGAAGAAAGCCTTGGCTGCGGCGGGCGTCACGATCAACGATCTCAGCTTCGCCGAGGTACACGACTGCTTCACCATTGCGGAATTGATGATCTATGAGGCGATGGGGCTGACGCCATTCGGCCACGGAGCGCAAGCAATCGACGAAGGTTGGACGGAGAAGGACGGCAAGCTGCCGATCAATCCCTCGGGCGGGCTCAAAGCGAAGGGCCATCCCATCGGTGCCACCGGTGTTTCGATGCATGTGCTGGCCGCCATGCAATTGACCGGCACCGCGGGCGGCATCCAGGTCGAGGACGCTCAACTCGCGGGCGTCTTCAACATGGGCGGCGCCGCCGTGGCGAATTACGCCAGCATTCTCGAAAGGCTACGCTGATGGCTGCTTTCAAGGGCTTAGTTCTGCGTGAGACTGACGGCAAGGTCACTCACGCAGTCGAAACGATCAGTGAGGCCGATCTGCCGCCGGGTGAGGTCACTGTCGCTGTTGAATATTCGACGCTCAACTACAAGGACGGCATGATCCTCAACGGTATCGGCCGGCTCGTGCGCAAATATCCCCACGTGCCGGGTATCGATTTTGCTGGCACCGTCGAGGAGTCTTTGTCGCCCCAATACAATCCGGGCGACAAAGTCGTGTTGACCGGCTGGCGCGTCGGCGAGGTGACATGGGGCGGCTACGGGCAAAAGGCCCGCGTGAAAGCGGGCCAGTTGGTGCCCCTCCCACCGGGGCTTACTACGAAGCAGGCGATGGCAATCGGCACCGCGGGCTTTACCGCAATGCTGGCGGTAATGGCGCTCGAGCAACATGACCTCAAGCCAAATGCCGGCCAGGTGCTGGTGACCGGCGCGGCGGGGGGTGTCGGTAGCGTCTCCGTGGCGCTGCTCGCAAGCCTTGGCTACCAGGTCACGGCTTCGACCGGCAGACCGGATACGCACGATTATCTTAAAAGTCTTGGTGCCGCGGCGTTCATTGATCGCGCCGAATTGGCCAAGGCGCCGACGCGACCGCTCGACAGCGAACGCTGGGCAGGCGCGATCGATAGTGTCGGCGGCACAACGCTCGCGAGCCTGATCACGCAACTCGCCTACCGCGCCAGCGTTGCATCCTGCGGCCTCGCCGGCGGTAGCGACCTGGCCCTGACCGTCCTGCCGTTTCTTCTCCGCGGCGTGAATTTGCTCGGCATCGACTCGGTAATGTGCCCCTTCGACCGCCGTCGCGACGCTTGGGGCCGCCTTTCACGCGATCTACCGAAGGACAAGCTCGAGGCGATTACGCAAACGATACCGCTTGACTCGGTAGGAGATTGGGCCGGGCGCATTTTGAACGGCGGGGTGCGCGGCCGATTGGTCGTCGCGGTGACCCCGAACAAGCCGTAGCGTCATTCCCTTTTTTTCATTATGGGTTAAATAGATATGGCATTTTTCTCAACCTGATAATAGTATGAAAAGGGGTGGGTTGGCAGTTCGGTGAGAGCGCAAATCGTCGGGGTGCAAGATGGGCTTGCGTTTGGAATTTGGCCGCCGGCGGCTGATAGGGCTGCTGGCGGGGGGTGTGATTTGCTTCGTATTTTCAACAAAAGCTAGCCGAGCGTGGGCGCAAGCGCAGCGGCGCGTTCGCGGCAATCGGCGCATCGTGATGATCGACCCAGGCCACGGCGGCCAGGACCCTGGGGCAATCGGCGTCGCAGGCACACGCGAGAAATTCGTGGCCTTAGACACGGCGCGCACCATCGCGCGGCAATTGGAATCGATCGGCGGCTACCGCGTCCTGATGACGCGTGATAGTGACGAATATATTCCTCTGCAGGACCGCGTGACGATGGCGCAAACCGTAGGCGCCGAACTTTTCGTGTCGGTGCATGCCGATGCCAATCATAACCATCACATACATGGCGCATCGGTTTATACGTTGTCGGAAAGGGCCTCCGACGAAGAAGCTGCGGAATTGGCGGCGCGCGAAAACAGCTCGGATCGCGTTGCCGGGATTGACCTTTCAAAGCATGAGCCGATTGTAAACGAAATCCTCTACGACCTGGCGCGCCGTGAGACCAATAACCTGTCGCAGCGTTTCGCCCACGCCCTGGTGGCAGAACTCGGCCGAGAGGTAACACTGATGGACAATACCCATCGTTCGGCAGGCTTTGTCGTGCTGAAGGCACCCGATATTCCTTCCGCGCTGGTCGAACTCGGCTGCCTTTCCAACGCTCATGAGGAGCGTGAGCTCCGCCAGGTCAGATATCAGGTAAAGCTGGCCGATAGCGTGGCGCGCTCAATTGACGATTATTTTGTGCACAGTTGAGCGGATGTCGCCTTGGCTCCGATCATGGCCAAACTGACCAGCGGCTTTCAACAAGCGCCAGCATCCGAGACATGAGCTGACCTTCAATTGTCCCACGTCACCCCGGGACGACGAAGAGTTGCATTGTCGGAATCGCCTTGGAGTGCTTCCTACCAGCAGCCCAGCGATCCGCTGATTTGCTGATTTACTGTCACGCAGCGATGCGTTCGGCCTTGATAACGACAGTCGAGGTCAATATGCGCCCGTGCAGGCCGGGCTCGGCAAGGGCGAGACTGCGATAGTGGACATTGTAGTTGTTCACCGACCCTGAGAGCTCGTGGAACGTCGCACCTTCGCTCTTGGCTTTGACGATGCGCGCCCTGACCATCATCGCGTAATCGGTATCGGCGCGCGACAACACGTTTTTTCCTTCGATCAACCACGGGTCGAGATCGAAAAACTCGGTCGGCACGTGGTGCGAGGTCACTTCGTCGCCCGCCACGCTGAAGACGCCGCTCACAGTGAAGGCGCCCAAATCGGCGGCGGCATGGATCACCTTGTCGGGGGTCCGGCGGTAGATGCCCAGCAATTCGCTCAAAAGCGGATCTTTGACTTCGGTGAGCGGGAGCTGGGTGACATTCCAGCGCCGCCGAGGGGCTCTAACGATGAAGGCGATTCTGGCCATTGCGGCCGCAGCAAGCTCCGCCGTGTCATGGTACGCATCGATCCAACGCCCCTCCATGTGGATCATGCGCCGCACTAAGGAAGTCCTTTCATCCCTTGATTTCAGCCACTCGCACACCCGCTCTGCCGCCACCGGCGCGACCCGGCGGCCATCGTGCCGGATCACCACGAGATCATCCGATCGAACCGTCACCGCAATCCAGCCAAGGACGCTGACGGCGTAGCGAACCAGATCCCCGGACATCGGCATCCCTAAAACGATCGCCGCGTATTTGGCATGACCAAGCGGCGCTGGCGTTATTGTCGCGTCGCCGCAAAACCACAGATTGTGGTCGTTAGTGCCTTCACTCGCAGCCGCATTTTTGGCGGCGTCGGTCATCAGCTTGCGGAAAAATTCGATCAATCGGGCATCGCTAATATTGTCCGGCTGAGCTTTGGACTCGTCGAACACGGCTGCGAGGAAGCCGTGATCACCGCGTTTTGAGAAAAAACTCGCCATGCGGTCGATATCTTCCGCCAGTGGCCGGCTTTCCCCATGCCACCAACGTGAAATCGTGTGCTCGGAACGGCCAATGCCAGCGGCGAGCTGCTTCAAATGCAGCGTGGTATTGGGATAGAGGCGCAGGCGAAGAGCTTCCGCAAAGCGCTCATAGAACCCCTTAACCCCTAGATCTTCCATGTTTGGCACGCGAACTAGCCAGTTCTGTAGCCTAAGCCGGTAGATATTACCAAACCATTGAGGCGCTGCAACAAGTGGTGCGTGGCTGCGCCGGTAGGAGGTGAGCCATGAGCGAAAAATGGACTACGGGGCTCGAACACAATGCCGAAACGCTAAAAGACCTGGCGAGCTTCTACCACAGCCAGGGACTTTTCGTTATCGCTACGCTGATTGGCGCGGCGACCGAAGCTCTCCAGGAGGAGATGTCCAAGGTCCGCGGAACTCAGCGAAAGGAGATGCATGACGATGTTCGAGGAAATGGTCAGCCGGGGAATTAAAGGCGCCAAAATCGACAGGCTGGTGCCGTTCATCGATACCTTCGATCCCGCTCCCTACGTGCCGAGCGAGCGCGTCCATCTTATAGGGCGCGAAGTCATCCCGGCGTTGCTCAGCGCGTTAGCGGAGCGGGGACTGGCGGTGTTCTCCGGGCATGATTTGAACATTGTTGCCGGCGTCTGCAGCCGCGCCGGAGGCAAGATGCATTTGATCCAGTGCTGCGATCCGCAGTACCACCCTGACACCACGCCCGCGGATACGAATATTCTGGCCTTGGTCCGTGACGGGGAGCCCATCGGTTGCATCGCGTCGCGCCTAATCTGGTGCGAAGACACGATCGCTGCGGAAATGGAGAGCGGGCGGTTCTGGGTTTCCGATCCCGCTACAATGTGGAAGGAACGTTGCTTCACCAACGCGATGTCGTCATCTATCCGCGCTTGCCATGTCGTCTATTGCGGATCGGTCTATCTCGACCCGTCGATCCGAGGCGGTACCACTCTGGCAGCGTTGGTTCGCCTCCATCTCTTGTGGCTGGTTTGCCATTGGCGTTGGTCCTGGCTAATCGGATTGGTCCGGGGCGATCTGATCGACTATCACGCGTTCGACGTTTACGGTGCGCAAACGCTGCAGCAGGCATTGTGGCGTGATCGCAACGGCGATGGCGAACTCCATCGCTACCAGCTGGCGGTCACCGAGCGCAGCGCTTCCATGGAAGCCTGGCTGCGGCCGGAAATGGCAGACTTGAAGCGCCCAATGGGCCTACCGCCCCGGACGATCGTGCCGGGTGAGGCGCCGTTGCTTAGCCCGCGTCACCGATCCGTACAGCCGATCTCGTTGGCAAACCAACCGGTGCGGGTATGAGCGAAGTGGGCATTCCGACTAACGAGAATTGTTTTGATGCCGAGGCGGCCGAGGACGGCGCGCAAGAAATGAGGGCGCGTGCGCTTCTCGACGCCGCGCAGGAGCTCGACGACCGGCACGATCTGTTCGAACTGGCGATGGAAATTCGCACCGTCATGTTGGAAAGCCATCGTTTGATGATTCGCGCCACACGTCTCCGCCGCGATGCCCAATCGACAGCGGCGCGCGAAGTCCTGACGCGCATCATCGATGCTGCGCTGATCCGGCATGCGGACACGTCCGAGCGGTTCCAGGCGATAGAAACGGTGATGGACAGCGCCACGAGGGATCGGCTCTGGCGTGCAATCCTTTAGCGTGACGACATCAAGAACTCGGACTGCCGCCAGGGATTGAACGCACAACCGCCGCTTTTATAAGAGGCGTGAGCCGCTGGCAAAACGCTGGCGCCTATAGACTGGGCGGACGCGCTGCTAATCTACGTTTGAGCCGCGGTCTTGCTTTTACGGCAATTGCCGAGCCTTTTTTTCCGCTGGACCAACGTCGTCACCTGGTTGGTCGCAGAGGAACCATCCTTGGACCACGTTGGTGCTCAGCATCAACCCGCTAAAGATCCCGCTTTTGCGTTTTGACTAGCGCTTCCGGCCACACCGCCATCGCGGCCCCCATCGGTCTGAGAGTTCGGCTGTTGCTCCCGAGCGCTCGAACGGGTCGCAAGGCTGCCTTCTGCTCCGCCATCCGCTGCGCCCGGCATCGCCGGCGCGCCCGCCGCACGGCGCTCGCCGAACGAGCCGCGCTGCATCGCCGTGCCGCTCATCTGCAGTTTCTGCCATGGCACGAACTTGTCGTCGGGTAATCCCGCCTGGCCGCGAAACTCAGCGATTGGCTGGTAGGTGCCGGAATAGTTGCTCCACCATGCCATCTGGCCGCGATCGAAGCGGGCGGTTCCAGCGTAAACCACTGGTCGTCCGCGATTCATCTGGGCATGCGCGAGCTTGGCGCTGACCAAGAGCGGGCGGCTCCGCGGCGAATCGCCCTGGATGCGGACAAAGTTGAAGGTTCCCGTCGGCGACCAAAATGTCTGCCGCTCGGCGGATCGCACCTGGTACTTACCGCCGGGTCGCGCCACCAATTCCTCGGGCACGGCGCGTGGCGGCGGCGCGCCGCGCAACATGCGCGCATGGGGCGCGAACACCGTTTCTGTGCCAGCCCGCTGCAAGGCGCGTGACGGCGCCGTCCCGCCCGGCCAATACGGCCGCGGCGGCGCGGGCTTCGAACCCGACGATCCGTTCATGTCGGCAACCCCGCTTGCATCTGTAGCGCGCCAATATCGCGCAAACGTCGAGGTGCGGCAACGCCCTCGTGCACGTGCCATCGACGGTCAACTTGGCGCTTCACGGGCGCGCGGGCAAAGAACGTATGGCGGGGGAGGACGGCCCTTTGGTGACGCGATTGCTGGCGGGAGCCTGCGGCCGCGGCGTTGCCCGGAACGCGCCGTCTTGCCGACCATATGCGCGCCGGCACCGCATCTCTCGAAGCTCACGGCGAGCCCGGAAGCCGGCGATCATCGCGTTTGGGCGCTCTTTGATCAGCCGGGCGCCCGGGAAGACCCTCTTTTCAGAGGAGGCCGACAATGCACCCCCACAGCGGCGACTGGCGATGCCGTTCCGGTCTAACGCAGCACAAGGAGGTCAGAACAGGGGATGATCGTCCATGAACGCACGTCTGGAGCCATCCTTGGTGCTTGACTTCGCCAAAAGCCGTATCATGTCAAGAAGTTAGGCTGGTGCTGCCGGTAAGGATTGAACTTACGACCTGCCCCTTACCAAGGGACTGCGTCATAATATAAATACTAGCGTTGGCGGCCGTCGCTAGCCTCTAGATTCGGGCTTTGTACCCGGATTCCGTGTGTATTCCGTCGGTACCGATGTCATGTTAACCGGCGCTGTCGTCTACCCGGAGGTACCTTTCGCGGCGGCCCTGCGAGTAGGGTTTTAGTTGTGCTTGTAAGCCTTTCCGGCGCGGAAGAGCGCGCCAAAGGAAAGACCATCAAGCTCATAACCTGAAGGTCAGAGGTTCAAATCCTCTCCCCGCAACCACCTCCCAGGCCCTGGGGTCACACCGGGGTCACAAATTTCCAGAAACGCGGTTGCTCGCGATGAGCGATTTGTTCTTCGACCGTTCTGATGAGTGATTAATAGCTAAGTTGATTCGTCGCGGGCGTTTAAGACGTCCTCCACCGCCCCGATCGACGCCGCCAATCCGTGCCTGCGCGCCTGGCTGGCAGAACTGCCACTGCGCCAGGAACTGGGGGTGCGCATGGCGCCGAACGGCCAAATCACGAACGAGGGCCCCGACTGGGATCGCCGCATTGCCACACTCATGGTCGAACCTAAGATCAACGCCACCGCCAAGATGACGGAGCTGTGGCGCGAGCCGCATCAGGCCAGCAAGGTAGTCGAGGCCTGGGCTGCTGGGGATGGCCACTAAGCGCAAGCGGCCGCCCCAGGTCGGCACCATCGCTGACGGCCTGCAAATGACGATCTATTGCGTCGCTATGCCGTAAACCCGGAAACCCGGCGCAACTGGTGCGGGCGAAAATGGCCGCGTCGCCGCGTCGCGTCGGCCTCGAGTTCCCTGCCGAGTTTGTCGAATTCCTGTGACAGAACTTCATCAAGAAGATTTATCGGCGGGTGATCGATGCTGATGATTACGACTCCAGGATCAAACTCGAACCGAAAGCATTTGTAGTCAGAATATCGCATGGGCGTGGCTCCATTTTGGTGGCCGTTCCGCACGGCCGATCTGTCTGCGACAATACTCACTGACGAACGAAGCATGATTGGGAAAAAGCGGCCCGGAGCGAGCTTTCACAGATTTACCGGCGTTTTATGGCGGACTGGCGCGGGCTGCGCCGGTCTGCTCCCTAACCCTGGTGACGTGTTCGGGCGTTATCGGCGAGGCGCGATTGCCCCAACTGGTCCGGATGAAGTTTGCGACGTCGGCTACCTCTTGGTCAGACAACCGCCATGCGAAGCCGGGCATCACAAACTGCGCCGGCGTTTCTTGTGTCCGAGGCGTCTCTGAGCCCTGGATAACAACGGTAACGAGAGACAGCGGATTGTCCGCCTCTGCGACCGGGTTTCCCGCTAGGCGCGGGAAGACGCGCTCATACCCCGTGTCAATCGGCGTTCAATCTTGACCCGGGATCGGCGTCCAGTATTGACCCGCTTAGAGAGCCGATCACGCCCGAGCGAGCGCGCTTCCAAACAGCGCTGTAGCGAGCGAGCGGCGTTTGCGGATTGTCCGCCTCTGCGACCGGGTTTCCCGCTAGGCGCGGGAAGACGCGCTCATACCCCGTGCCGTCCGGCCGGTGGCAGGCCGCGCAATTGTCGAGATAAATCATCGCTCCCGGCTTGCTGGCGTCGCCGTTCCGCAAGGCCTCGTGCTCGCCTTGTCATAAGTGAACGGAGCTGTCGGCATGTCACTCGGAGAGTGGATCGTCTTCAGGTACTTAGCCGCCGCCAGTGCGTCCTCGTCCGTCAAGTATTGCGTGCGGTGAACAATGACGTCGCTCATCGAGCCGAACGCGATACCGTCAGGATTGGCACCCTTCCTGAGGAACTGCGCCAGTTCGCTGTCAGGGAACCCGACCTGAGAGTGGTCATAGTGGTCGCCATTGAAGTCTATTGCACGCTGACCAGCCGCCCCTGCGCCGATGAAGGGATTGATCTCCACATTTTCGCTGAAACGGGCGGCCGTGATGCTGCACATCTGGTAGGCGTAGTTCTTGCCGACCACGCCTTTGCCGGTGGCGGGATCATAGGGTGTGCCGATGCCTGAGAGTAAAAGCAGCCGCACGTTATGCATCTGGAACGCGGACAGGATAACCAGATCAGCGGGTTGCTCGATCTCATTACCGCTCTCGTCGGTGTACAGAACCCCGGTCGCGATCTTTCCGCCGCTATCCCTGAGGATTCTCGTCACATAGGCGTTTGTCCGAACCTCAAGTGTCCGACGATCCGCAAGTATCGGCAGGATTGTTGTCTGGGGGGAAGCCTTCGAGTAGAGAAAACAGCCGAACCGCTCGCAGAAGCCGCAGAGATTGCAGGGACCGAGGCGGACACCATAGGGGTTCGTGTAGTTATCGAACGCATCATTCGCGAAAATCACCCGTGCCTGGAGGCGGAGGATCGCGCCGTGATGCGGTTACGCTCGAACGGCAAGCAACTGATTGGCTAGCCATACCATCCCAGTCAATAACTCAGGCCCCGCTTCGGTGAATTCCCTAAACCTGATTGGGAACCAAGATCATGTCGCCAATTTCAATGGAGGAAGCCTGATTAGATACAGGCACCGAAATACCAATTCGGCGACCGACGAGAAAAACAAAATAGATTATAGAATTAAGAGATGCACACAACGCAAACTCATCGCCAACCAGATGGAGTTTGCCCTTCTCTCGATCGGAAAAGGTGGGTGGCCGCGTTACTTTTGCTCGGATCGAGATCTCTTTAGAGAGGTCGAGACCGGGCTCATTTTGATTTGGTGAGAATAAAACGACACCAGTCTGGTCGCCATCAAGGACAAGAAAATGCGGCTCAGCCTGATTGCTGACTGCGCATCGCATGCCGAATAAAGGTTTTCCTTCGGAGCTAGCGATACAAAGCAAAGTACCAATCGGAGCTATTGTCCACGGGTGACGAATGCGAATCCGATCAACTGCGATTGGCGGCAAGTCCATTTTCCCAAATCTCCCAGTCTGATCTGTCCGGAACGCTCGACCGGTGAGACGGTAACATAAGAGTTAGCCTCCGCGGCAGGTGTCTATTGAATGCGGCTGCCGTGAATCACAGCCAAGAGATCTGATACGCCCGGCCCAGTATCATGCTCGATCTGCTGTCGCGCTTTACCGTCTCTAGACTGAACTTCCCCCTGATTTTGAACGCAAGCCATTGATAAGATTTCGGAACTGATCTTGTGTACTGCCTACAGGGTATGGTTAGGAAGGAAGGTTGAGCCCGAGGAGTTGGAAAGCGCGTGTATGTAGAGGAGTAGGCCGGGTGAAGGTGACGACGGGCAGCGAAGTGTCATTGAAACGAATGGTATTGCGCGTGAGAGTAGCAAGATCTTGCAGAAGGGTATGAAAGCTGTGAACGGGCTGGCCATCTGCCGTGCGTTTTGTGGCAGCTTTGGCGCGAGCGCTCGGCGAGACCGCGGCCTTGGCAACGGGTGAAGTACGGTCGAGGGCGGCGCGTGCAAGATCATCGTCCTTGAACAGCATCGGCGCCAGATCACGCTTCATGTGCCACATGACATGGTAGGCGAGCATGCAGAGCAGGACGTGCCCGCGCACGCGCCTGGCCTTACGGTGATGAATGGGGCGCAGCTCCAGGTCATCGGATTTGAGATCCCGGAAGGCACGCTCGACATGGCTGAGGCTCTTGTAGCACAGAACCACCTGCTCCGCGGCCAGGAGATCCTTGGGCATGCTGGTACGGAGGACATAGATCCCATCAAGCGATTGCTCATCATTGATCGCGTCTGTCTTGCGCGTGAAGGTGAAGCCTGTATCGGTAATCGTGGTGGTGAAGTGTTTGGCCATTTTCTTGGTGTTGATAACCGCCCCCACTTTGAGGGCGATTTTGTCCCTGCCGGTCAGCGGTCTGTTCTTCCGTTGGGTTTGCGCCTGGATTTTAAGAAGCGCCTTTTCCGTGGCCGCCAAAAGCTCATTACGTTTCCGCGCGCGCTCGGTTTGAAGATCCGGATTGCGGCAGACGATCAGCCGTTCTCCCGGAAAGTCCTGCGCGGTGATTTCCGCCATGTCACGCTCGTCGAACAACGACAACTGTAAAGGGCCGCCCGCAACGGCCAGTTTGTGAATGGCCGGCGCTCGCAGCGCCGTAATCCAGTCGAAGGCGGCCGGCTCGATATCAGCCTTGAGGCGCGCGCTCGTGATCATGCCGCGATCGCCGACCATAATGACCCGTTTCAGATTGAAACGCTCCTTGAGCTTGACGATTTGCGCCGTAAGCGTCTTGGGATCGCCGGTGTTGCCCTCGAAGACCTCGATCGCCACCGGACATCCCTGCGGCGTGCACAAGAGCCCGTAGACGATTTGCATCCGGTCGCGCCGGTGGTCGCGGCTATGGCCAAACTGAGCCAACTCGCAGTGCCGTCCTTCGAGATAGCTCGAACTGACGTCATAGAACACCAGCGTGCCATCCTTCAGGTGGCGCCGCGCCAGAGCCTCTTCGAGACGGTTCTGATGACCGGCTAAAAGATCAAGTGCCTCATAAAGCTCATCCTCATCAACGTCGCTCAGCTCCAGCACCGCCCCCAAAGAATGGGCTGCCGTACGCGCGCTGAGCTGGCGGGCCGTCGCCAGCTTGGGTGCCGGCTCAAGGATGCGCGCAACAATCATCGCCTGGATCAGCTTGCCTAGGCGGTCGGGCCGACGGGGGAGGAGCTCGTCGAGCTTCAATTTGCGCATGGCGCCAAGAACCGCAGCCACATGCCCATGGCCGAGCGACCGCTCGATCGCAAAAGACGGCGCACCCTTGGCCGCTGCCTTCGGCACCAGGGTCTCGCCGGCGAACACCCGCCGCAGCATCTCGATTTGCTCGGCCGGCAGATGCGAGAAATTGGCCAGTGTGCGCGTCTTGACCTTGTCGCCTTCGCGATAGCTTTCGCGCAGCAGCAGGGCCGGCGGTGAGTTGCGATTGGCGATCCGGGCGATGTACATGATTTGTTGAATCACGAGCCCTAAAAATAATCAAGCAGAATATCCATAAATTACATGCCTACATTTGGGCGCAAAATCCCCCTATCCCCTTGAATTGACTCAATACCGGCTAAAAAGTTCGGGCTAGAGCTGGGTGGCAGCGCGAAATGCTTGAGATGTGCAATTCTACACGAAGGTAGCCCCGCTTGCTGAAGCGCCCTCACGATAACACTTCTGCCAATCAGGATGTCCTTCAACGCTCGCCGCGGATTGGGCGGCGCGTCTTTGGTCGGCATCCCGGCTCGGAATGAGAATGTCGCCTGCCAGTCATCGCCTGTGAGCTTCACGATGCGGTAGTCCGCAAATATTCAATCACGCAGCGGCGGGAGCGAGATAGTACTCGTGATGTAGGCCGCCAAGGATCGGAAGGGCACCGACGGTGTACGATTCTCCTCGCCGATGGCGCGAACGGGGTCGTAGGCGGGCGAGGGTAGTGGGGCGGATCAGGAACTCCGGGGCCAGGCCCATGTCCGGACGGCCCGTGTTTTAATGTGAATTCCACGATTTCAGAGTGGATCGCAAATGTGGTTCGGACAGGGGTATCAACCAATCCAAGCACTCGCGTCGAATCGTGCCGACGACCCGTTCGCAGATCGCATTGGCCATCGGGCAGCGAGGCGGCGATTTCAATACCTTGATTCCGAGCCTTGCTATCGACTTGTCGAGGCGTTCGGCGAAAATACGGTCGCGGTCGTGAAGCAGATATTCGTACTGGCTTTCGCGTCCGACGGCCTCGCGCAGTTGCTGCATCGTCCAAGCGGAAGTTGGATGGGCGGTGACGTTGCAATGGACGAGGCGCCGGCTGCGATGTTCGATCACCACAAACACGTATCACAGCCGGAACGTCGCGGTCACGACGACCAAGAAATCGCAGGCAATGATTGGTGCACGCGCAGAAACGTCGACCAGCGCAAATTGCTCCGCGGTCGGCCAGGCGGGCGAGGGGGTAAGTACTTCCGTACGGTTCGCGGCGACACCCGAATTCCCAGCTTCAACAAGAGTTCATTTGCGATACGCTCCTCGCCCCATCAGGGGTTTTGGTTCGCCATGCGGCGGATCAGAGCTTGTAACTGCTGGGGTATCGGCGGCCGGCCAGGTCGGGATTTGAGCCGCCAGAACAATCTCCATCCCGCTCGGTGCCAGCGGATCATCGTCTCCGGACGCACCGCTACCAGCGAATCCCGCCAGTCACAGAATTTCGAGAGTATCGACAGCACGATTCGCGTTGCTGGATCGATTCGTCGCCGCTTCGCGGCAACTCCATCAATACCTGGATAAGAATCCCGGTGACCGATAGCATCGTTTGATCATGCCACAATGCACCAAAGCGAATATCGGATTTTTGCGAAGGACAACGGTCAGGCGGCGGAAGTGCGCAGCGCTATTGTTGCCCGGCTCACCGGATGGCGTTGCACGCCGCAGCCAGGAAGTGAGCGGTTGCGGAAGTTGAGGCTGGGCGGCTCGACATCGGCACCATTCGGGCAACCCTAAAGCAGCGTATACGCTAGGAGGGGGCAAGCGTACACGCTGTAAATCGAATTTCACCTATCAGGGGTAGCGGAAACACCCCCCTCGCAGCGTGTACGGTTGGCGGCGCTACCAATAAGCAGAATGGGGCACAGACTGTCCGCTGTTCTACGGCTCGCCCTATGGAGGCGACTACTACGGCGATCCGTATTACGCGCCGCTAGTGATTTACGGCCCCGGCATCGGTATCGCCCTACCGGGCGTCGGCATCAGTATTTTCTAATCTTGACGACGATTCGATAGGAAGCCGGCTGGCAGCAAACGCTGGCCGCAGTCTGGCACCATGCGCTTCCGCTTTACGCGGCATGCGAAGAGTTACGGAACGCAATTGGCTCGCCAATGTAGATTGTCGCCAGATCATCGGCGTAGGCCATTTTTCACGCCGAAAAACGATTCCGTGGCCAACTCCGTACATCGCCCCGGTCTTGCTGGAAGGTGGCACCAGTGGCAGCAATTCCTGTGGAACGTATAACCCAACCACCACGACGACAACGCTCACGCTGCCAGCGAACGCGTCCATGACA
Source organism: uncultured Alphaproteobacteria bacterium (assembly GCA_963804725.1). GTDB lineage: Bacteria > Pseudomonadota > Alphaproteobacteria > ATCC43930 > CGMCC-115725 > JAATGI01. Next base: position 174,609 of record CAWDRN010000003.1, read on the forward strand.
GCGGAAAGTTGTAGCGTCGTGGTGATGGGATACTGACCGCCTAATACCGCCTAATACTGAGACGGCGGGTAGTAATAAGCTGGCGGCGGTAGTGCCGTTGTGGCGGCTCCCGCGAAAACACCTGTGCCGCCACCGACGATCGCTCCTAGAGCGGCGCCAGGAACGCAACCGATCGGAATGGTGACGATGCAGCCGATCGTGGCACCGATCGCCGCTCCGCCCGCGCCACCCGCGACGCCACCAGCGACGGGATTGCCATAAACCGGCTGCGGTTGAACATAGACCGGCTGTGGTGCGACATAGACCGGCGCTGTAGAGACAGGCGGGGCGTATTCGGGCACTGGCCGTGCATAAACCGGCGCGGGCGGTGCCTGGGCCACCAACGGGTGCGGCTGCGTTACGGTGGAGTAGCTCTCGTGAGACGAGGAATAGCTATTCTGCCCGGAGTAATTGTCTTGGTTGTCTTGCAGTTGCTGTGCGTTCAACTGCTCGGTGGAGTCACCGGTGAAAGTGCATTTCAAGCAACCGTTGTCCTGATAGCGGTCCTGGATGTCCTGATGATAGCTCTGAGCGGAAGCCGCACTCGCCATCATGGCGAACGCCGCAACACCCGTAAGGAGGTAACGGATCATAGCTCTTTCTCCTGAGCTGTAACGCTGGCCGGAAAGCCCGCAATGACCCCTTGAACGGTCGCGAGCGCGCGAATGTTCCAATGTTCCACTACATCACGTGCAGGCTGCGCAAGGTTCCCCAAACGATGAGCTTAAAGTTCCACGATCAAAACACATTGTGTCTGGATTAAGGATCGTATGGGCACCGGCTATTGGTTCCTGGTTGACACGCGAGAACATACCGACGCCGCCACCGGACCAGCGCTTGTCATCCGTCTTCCACGACGCGGTCGGTCGGCACAGCGAGAAGCCGACCATCTTCGCGGAATTGATAGCCTCGTGGTTTCCGCATCAACCGAAGCTAGAGATGTTTGCGCGTACAACCCGGGTCGGTTGGGACTGTTGGGGCAATGAGATCTCGCAACATACCTGATCGCCTCATCCCTCGCGGCGCAAGCGCCAGGCCATTGCGCTTCTCAACAAGGCGGCCGTGGCTGACGTGCCGCAGTTCTGGCGATGATGAGGAAAATCTCGCCGATTTTATCCAGTAGCACCCAGCGTGAAAAACGCGTCCAGCAACGCTCCGACCCCGCGCGCGCCGTGAGGGCGGCAACATGACCGGCGCGGTTCTATTGTCTCGGCCTTGTGTGGGATGGGCGCATCCTGGCGCTGGAGCGCGAGCTTAAGATCAACAAAACGCGAAGCTCGCGAAGTTGATGACGGATAGCCGTCGCGCCAGCAAGTTATCGACGATTGGCCTATTTGGACTAATGCGGTGATCTCGGAGTGTCGCAGATGCCAAACTATCTTGCCGCGCTGACAATCGTGCTGATGCTCGGCATGGTGCTTGCGCGCGTCGCGATGCTCCGCCGGGAAGGCGTCCGCGCCATGAACTTCGGCAGACAGGACAAGACCGATTTTCTCATTCCACCCTTCGCCTTCTTCTATTTCTACTTGGCGTTTGCCAAGGCATTCGGCTGGCCGACAGTGGCGCACCGGCAACTGTTCGTGTCGACCCCCGCTGCGTGGCTCGGTGTTGTCTTCTGTTTCGGGGGCCTGCTCTTCATGCTTTGGAGCCTAATCTCATTCGACAGCAGCTTCCCCATCGGTATCGATGACGACCATCCCGACGAACTCGTGACGGGCGGGGCTTTCGGGGTCAGCCGAAATCCAATCTATGTCGCCTTTTGGTTCATCCTCCTGGGCCAGTTCCTGGTGTTCCCGAACGTGGCGCTGCTGTTGTATCTCGCCGCCGCGACGGCGCTATTCCACCGCCAGGTAATACGCGAGGAAACCTACCTTGCGGAGCATTACGGCGCGGCCTACGCAGCGTATTGTCGCCGCCTGCGGCGTCACCTTTAAGACCGCGCCGGCTTGACATCGAAGAGATGAGTGCGAGCTTGTGCTGGCATTTTGCTGGTGCTTCGTTGAGGAGTAGGTCCCAGTGAATGGGTGCTCAGTTGCCGCGGAAGTAACCTGTGTAACGCAGGCGCACGGTCAGGCTGATTCAGGAATATATTGAAAAGGCGGAAAATGCCGGCGACTTGGCTTTGGCCCGGACGGCATTTCCTCGCAAAGCGCCTGGCGACCTCCTTCGTAGGATTTTATCTTTTTCAGTGGTTTCTTCAGACGACGACGGAGATGCCGTCATGCAGCAGCAGTACCAGAGTGCGATCGATTCCGAGAGTGAGCGCATCGAGCGTGGCCTCGCGCGCTACCGGGCGCTGCTCGCCACGCAGACCGATGAGCGCGCGCGGTGCGCCATCACCAACTTGATCGCGGATTTGGAATCGCGTCTCGAACGGGTGGGAGAGCCATCCAGGCTCCCCAGGTGAGGTAGAAGGAAAGGAGGCAGTCAATTCCTTAAGTAACTGACAAAAAGAAAAGCCCCGACGAGCGGGCTGCCTTGGAAGATTGAAGCCGTTGCTGACGTGAAATGGGCCACCCGTACATCGAGCGTATCGTCAGCAAAGACGAATAAAAAAAATGGCCCCGTCCACGATGGCGGGGCCACAAGAGCGCCAGCCCCCCGCAAATACTGGCGTTCCCAGTTTTGCGCAAATCCAACGGATTGTTTTTGGTGCCAGGCAAGGTAGCGCTCGCCGACACTCAGGTATGCTGACACGCATATCATCCAGCTAGCACCAACTCATTTATTAACATCGATCGAACGAAGCCGTCCAAGCGCGCACGGTATCGGCTCGCAGCAGCCTCACATCGCGATTGCCGGATGGAAGCGGTCAAACTCGATCCCCGCTCAACGTGGCTCCTGCGGCAAGGTGCACACGTACTGAAGGAGCACAAGCCAAGCTAAAGCGCCGCTCGAGCCAGGCAGCAAAAAGCCCGGGCCGAAGCCGTGCCGTAGGCCTCAGACATGCGTCATTCGTTGTAAACACTGGCAGCTTCTCCCGTGCCCCCAGGCTTATCGTCGGCGCTCAGCGTGTAGAGATCATAGTCGGGGCGCTCACTTGGCCGGCGATAATGATAAGGTCTACTCCACGGATCGAGAGGCACGCCTTCGCCCTTGAGATAAGGCCCGTTCCAATTCTTGACGCCGCTTGGCTCGGTCACCAGCGCCTGCAAGCCTTGCTCGGTCGTGGGATATTCGCCGACATCGAGCTTGTAGAGGTCGAGCACGCCGGAGAGTCGTTCGACTGCTGCACCGCAACCTTGTGCTTGGCACTGCCAAGCTGTCGCAGCGCCGCGGGCGCAACCAGTCCGATCAAGCGGCCCAAGATCGCGAGCACGACCAGCGGCTCCAAGAGGGTGAAGCCGCGCTAATGGCAGTGCTCGGCTAGAAGAAGCGGCTCGCGTTTCGACAGTCTGGAAATTCCCATCATTTGTCCGCAACAATAGCGCCGGGCACGCCCCTCCCGTTTCATTTTTCTGTCTTCCGTAAGGTCCAGCAACTGCCGCAATGCGTCGCGCTCGTCCGCATCGAGGTGCGAAAGATCAATCGGCGCTTATTACGCCAACGCCAAATGGTTTGCCGAAACAGCCTACCCGCCAAAGCCAAATGGTTCCGGCGCAGGCGTGGGGCGCACAGGGGGCACATATCGGTTGGAAAACCAGACGACCATACATGTCATCTACGGCAATACCCTTCTGTGTTCCGCAGGCTTTGGATGTGTGCCGTACCCTCAGCAGTATGCTGGCACAATGTATTATCCGGCAGGAACGTCGAAGGTGTTCCACTTTCAGTTTCAGGGACCTAATCGGGTTAGATCGGAGGACGGTACTGTAGCGAATTGGATTAATTAACACTCTAAGATTAGGCACAGAAACTTCATAAGAGAAGCACGTGGGGAAATTTCTCTCTCGCAGAGAGGGCCTTAAACGCATGGTTACCTCGGCCGCAACGCTATTCGGCATTGGCTTCGCGCTCCACATAGAGGACAACAAATCGCAGGGCCATGTACTGTGTGCGGTTGTCAGGGATTTGAGGGTACCTCTTACATCTGCTCGAATTACATTTGCCATCACGAGTGGCAAAAACATCAGTGATCAATTCAAAGCCTGTTCGCGGGCAGCCTTTATGGTCGCGCACTCCGCGACGCTTAATGGCTCCGCGTCGCCGTCCAGTCGGCCCGCGGCAAACTCGTCCCAATGGGGGGCGTCCTCAAAATTTTCGACCTCGTCTCGACACTCGACCGCGCAATGAATTTTTTTTATGCCGTCACAATTCAGCGATTTTTTTGGGCCAACCCGGCCGGCGAACGTCTGCAATGGATGGCAAAAAGGCAATCTTCGCTTGCTTGGAGACTTACGAGAATGATGGCCGAAAGCCGATGGTCGGCTTTGGGCACTCGGTGGTGTACAGCAGCTTTCATTTACCCACATTTAGTGGATGATTTTAGGGAGCTACACTAATAGTTGCGTCACAGGAATCGACTGTGATTCCTTGTCTGGCACCAATTCGCAAGGGGAGCGGTGCCAATGGACGAGGGAACTGAGGCGTGGTTTGATCGTGAGCTTGGTGGTTGCCGTCTTGCCGACGGGCGCCTGAACAAACGGCTGCGCAAGCTGGTGGCGCAGATCGGGAGCGCCATGGGCCAAAGCATTCCGCTGGTGTGCCAAGACTGGGCCAACACCAAGGCGGCCTATCGCTTTTTCGCCAACGACCGGATCAGCGAGGCGGACATTCTGGCCGGTCACTTTCAGTCGACGCGTGACCGCACCATCGGCAGTGACGGTCTGGTTCTTGTGCTCCATGACACGGCCGAGTTCACCTATCGAAGAGAAGACGTCGCCGCGATTGGGATCACCAAGAGCATTAATAGCGGTCGTGACCTGATCGGTCGTCCTCGCGCGCACACGGTTTGCGGCATTTTGATGCATTCCAGCCTGGCGGTGACGACGGAAGGGACGCCCCTGGGATTGGCGGCAGTAAAGTTCTGGACCCGCAAGAAATTCAAGGGGACGGCGGCGCTTAAGAAGAAGATCAATCCGACGCGGGTGCCGATCGAGAAGAAAGAGAGCATCCGATGGCTGGAGAATGTGCAGCAGTCCACGGCGCTGTTGGGTGATCCGGGCCGATGCATTCATATTGGTGATCGCGAGAGCGACATCTACGAGCTGTTCTGCACCGCCCAGGAAGCCGGAACGCATTTTCTGATCAGGACGTGCGTCGACCGTTTGGCGGGAGACGGAGATCATACGATTGCCGATGACATGGACGAGGTTGCCGTCAAAGGGCTGCATCGCATCGAAGTTCGAGACAACAAGGGCGATCCCGACGAAGCCGTTCTCGAGATCAGGTATCGCAAGCTTCGCGTCTTGCCGCCGATCGGAAAACAGAAACGCTATCCCGCGCTGACCTTAACGGTGATCCATGCCGAGGAGCGCGGGACACCGAAGAACAGAAAGAAGATCAAGTGGAAGCTGATCAGCGATCTGCCTGTTGCGTCCCGCGCGGACGCCATTGAGAAGCTGGAATGGTATGCCTTGAGGTGGAAAATCGAGGTGTTCCACAAGATCCTCAAATCCGGCTGCAAAGCCGAAGAATCGAAGCTCCGGACCGCTCAGCGTCTGACCAATCTGATCGCGATCTTCTGCATCCTGAGTTGGCGAGTCTTCTGGATGACGATGCTTAACCGCTCAGCTCCCGACGCGCTGCCGACTCTCGCCTTGACCGAGACTGAAATCGCCGTGCTCGATCGGCTGGTCACCGACACGCCTCAAGCGCGACGCAACCTGCTTTCAACTTATCTGACCAAAATCGCCAGGCTCGGTGGTTATCTCGCCCGTGCTAACGATCCTCCACCGGGTAACACAGTCATGTGGCGTGGGTTATCTCGTCTGACCGACATCGTCCTCGGTGCAATGCTTGGAGCAGAAATTGTGGGTAATTGAAAGGTACAGCAGACGCTGACGGCTGCATGTGATTCGGCAGCTACCGACCCAACTTCGCCGAAGGGCGGCTTGTCAATCGATCCCGGAAGCAGACATCGACAGACGTGGCATGCCGGCGGCCTCGCGCCCACAACGGCCACTTATTCAAACTACTCACCTTCGCCGGAGCAGACATTCCTTGTGTGACAACTCTGGCACGTGATCGGTCATTTCAATCTCAGTGCCCGGTCGCGGGTGGCGATTGCGCTTTCGTAGCCCCACCTCTGAAACACTCGACGGATACCGCCTCGAGAAGGGCATGGGGCGCGAGATAAGATCAAAGGCCCCAAACCGAAGGAGACCCTCAATGCGCGCGCTTCAAATCTCCGCCTATGGTGACCCGCTCAAGGTCTTGGAACTCGTTGATGTCCCTGAGCCGGGTGTGCCGGGAACGGGCGAGGTCCTAATCGACGTCGAACTGGCGCCCCTGAATAAGCATGACCTCCTGTTCATACGCGGCTTCTTCGGGGGTCCGCCGACGCCAACTGTCGTTGGAAACGAGGGGTTCGGTCGGGTTGCAGCGGTAGGTCCTCGTGTTGCCAACGTTAAGGTCGGCGAGCACGTGCTGGCGCCAATTTTCGGGCTGACCTGGAGGGAGCGCCTGATCGCTCCGGCCCAGGGGCTCTTCCCGCTACCTGACGGTGATCGGCTGCAGTTCGCGCAGCTCGGCAGCAACCCACCCACGGCAGCGCTGATCCTCAGCGAATATATAGACCTCAAGCCCGGCGATTGGGTCGTCCAAAATGGAGGAAATTCCGGCGTCGGCCGGTCTTTGATCGCGATTGCGAAGCTGCGTGGCATTCGAACGATCAGCCTTGTGCGGCGGCGCGAAATGATCGACGAACTCAAGGCCGCGGGAGCAGACTTGGTGCTCATGGACGAACCGGCCGCAGTCGAGGAGGCGGCGCACGTTATCGGCAAAGGTTCGGTTCGATTGGCGGTTGATTCAGTGGGCGGTGATGCGACGGCAACGCTCGTTCAGATGCTGTCGGACCGCGGCGTGCTTGTCACCTACGCAGCGGCAAGCGGACAGCCGCTGGCGGTCAACGAGCTTCTCCTCATTGGCAAGCACTTGACAGTCAAAGGCTTCTTCCTGGGCGATTTCGATCATGTCTCGAAGATCCTCCCAGCGCAGATCGAAGCCGCGCCCCTCGTCGCCTCCGGGGCGCTGCGCGTTCCCATCGCCGAGGTTTATCCGATGTCGAAAATCAAGGAAGCCGTCGCCCATCTGCTCAAGGGCGGCAAGATCCTGATCGACGTCGCCAGCGCATCCAATGGGTAGCATTACCCGCGACCCGCGACCTCGCGAGCCTCGCGGCCGCGAGGCTACTCCGACCACCCGATGACGCCACAGGCGGCCGGCCGGCAGCTCGGCGAAGTGTCAAAGTCGTCTTGGCGGGGTGATCGACATGGCGACCGTACTTCTGCAACTCCCGCGCGGAGCGATCCGAACACTTGATGCCCGCGTTTGACGAGGCTCACAGAACGCAGGGTCCGCGTAGCGCCGAGAGCCGCCACAAAGCTATATTATATAGGCCCGAATGTCCGCTTCGACATTTCGACGGCCCAAAGCCGCCAGTCCGCTATCGTGCCCACCCCGGCCGCTCAGGCAATGTCGGTGCCTTCTCAGAAGCGGACATTAGGTCGGCACGTGCGTTCGACCGAGATGTGCCACAGAACTAAACCGCTCACGCGGTAGAGCGCTTCGCGCAGGGGCACGTGGGCTACGATCGGCGACGCTGTAACGCTAGAGGAGCGTCCTGTCGGAGGATGGGGTGTTGCTAACCTTAACCTCCAGACAGGAGCACCCCCATGACCGACGCACCCGTCAGCGCGTTACGCCGGCGCATGATCGAAGATATGACGAGCCGTAGATTGGCGCCGAAGACGCAGGGAGCATACATCCGCGCCGTGAAGAGCTTCACCGCTTTCCTTGGCCGCTCGCCGGATCAGGCGAGTGCGGAGGATCTCCGGCGCTATCACCTCCATCTGGCGTCCAGCGGCACCACGACACCGAAGCTGAATGCGGCGGTGACCGCGTTGCGTTTCTTCTTCGGCGTGACGCTGGGACGCCAGGACACCGAGCGGCTGCCGTTCGTGCGCGAGCCGCGCAAGCTGCCGGTGGTCTTGAGCCGGGAGGAGGTAGCGCGTTTCCTGGAAGCTGCCCGGGCCTCAAGTATCGCGCGGCGCTGAGCGTCGCCTATGGCGCGGGCCTGCGCGCCGCCGAGGTGGTCTCGCTCAAGGTCTCTGATATCGACAGCACGCGCATGGTGATCCGGGTCGAGCAGGGCAAAGGCCATAAGGACCGCTACGTGATGCTATCGACTACGCTGCTGGAACTGCTGCGCGCCTATTGGAAGGCGCAGCGGCCACAAGGCTGGCTGTTTCCCGGCGCGACCTCGACTGTGGGCCAGCCGAGCTGCCGGGCACGATCGGCGAGCCCATACTGGGTCAGCCGTGACTTTGGTCATCGACCATCTCCCGGTTGCCAGCGCCGTCGCGATTTCGAGCAGCAGGGCCTCCACCAGTGTTGCCAGCTGCTCCTTTTGGGAGAGGGTCGGCAGGGCTCGCGAACTCGTCCTGGACGAACAGGTCCGGCTGAATGCTTGCGCTTTTGTGCATCATTTACGGATCCGAGAACCCTTAACAACATCAGACACCCACACTTGGGGCGCGGCGCCTTCGTCTACATCCGCCAGTCGACGGGCGATCAGCTCCTGCACAATCCGGAGAGCCGTCGCCGTCAGGCTGACGGCAACGTCATTCTGGAAGCGTAGGCAGCAGGTACCGAAGCCGCGCATTAGCCTCGAAATGCTTCTCTTGTTGGAGCCTTCGCTGTCATTCGAGCGGGGGCAGCATCGACGAAACCGTCAATGCCATGGGCTCGTCGGTCCGACCGGGGTCTTCTTGGAGCGGGGCAGAGGTACGGGACGGATCGCCTGGGAACCTGAGAGACCCCGTTCAGGCTTTGTCAGAGTAACCTCAGGTCGTGGTGGGCCGCACTGTGAGAGCAATTTTCGGCTGTGGTAGCTTCAGGCCATGAGCGAGCCGTTCCGATATTTCAACAGCTCGCCAGAAGTGATCCGGCTGGTCGTGATGATGTACGTGAAATACCCGCTGTCGCTGCGCAACGTCGAGGATCTTCTGGCCGAGCGCGGGATCGACATCAGCCATGAGACGGTCCGGTTTTGGTGGAACCGGTTTGGCCCGATATTTGCCGCCGAGATCCGAAAGAAGCGGGTTGCGCACATGCGCCGCTATCCCCAGTGGCGTTGGCATTTGGATGAGGTGTTCGTGAAGGTCAACGGCAAGCTCTGCTATCTTTGTCGCGCCGTCGATCATGAAGGCGAGGTTTTGGAAACGGTCGTCACTGCGAGGCGGAACAAGGCTGCGGCGCTGAAGTTTCTCAAGCGGATCATGAATAGGTACGGCGGACCGCGGAAGATCGTCACCGACGGGCTTTGCTCTTATTGCGCGGCGATGAAAGAGATCGGCAATGCCGACCGCCACGAGGTCGGTCGTCGGCTCAACAATCGCGCGGAGAAATTCGCATCAGCCGTTGCGACGACGAGAGCGCGCCATGCAGCGGTTTCGACGCACGAAGACGCTGCAAAATTCACCCCAGTTCATGCTGAGGTCCACAACCATTTCAATCAGGAGCGCCATCTCGTCACTCGCCAGGTCTACAAACAACGGCGAGCCGGTGAGTTGGCCGCGTGGCGCGCCCTCGCGGCCTAATGGCCACTTAGGTCTGGGCGTGCTGCGGCAGCCGCACACGACCTGAGGTCACTCTGACAAAGCCACCACGAGGCATGGCTGAGTGATGTTCCGTAGCTTGCCGAAGCGCTCGCCGGCGACCGCTTCCCACGCGCGGAAGGCGGCAATCTGAGCGACCGCGACCTTGGAGTCCGAGACGGGTTCGCGATCCTGCTCGCGCTCCGCAAGGCGGCGCCCGCCGCCTGGCTGGACGCGCTCGCGGCGAAGAACAGTCTTTTCAGCCTTTCCGCGGCGGGCGGATTGAATTCGAAGATTTCTTCAATTTCCGGCTTCTCCAAGTGCATGATGTCCTCGCCGCCTTCCGGGGCGGTGCCAACCAGCATCATTTTGCGCACCAGCGACGACCGCTCCAGCACGATGGTTTGCGTGACCATGCCACCGAGAGAGAAGCCAAACAGATCCACTTGCTTGAGGCCGAGCGGGTCAACGAAGGCGAGCGCATACGCCGCCATGCCTGAAACTGTCGTGGGGACATCCCCCCAACCCGGCGCTCTCGAACAGAATGATTTCGCGCCCCGACGCGAGCGGGTCTGTGACCGCCGGGTCCCAATTGTCCAAGGTCCCGGTGAAATGTGAAGACACAAAAGGACAGCCCGCGTCCCTTGCGAAACCGGCGATACGCGTATTTCTCGAGCCTGGTCAGATAAATTGCGTCGGCGCCGTCGCATTACTCACATCGGTCATGGTGAATACTCCCGGTGCATGTGGATGGTTCCTAGTGGCCCGCGCGAGGGATCCGTACCGCAGGCGAGACGCAAAACCTCGGCGAGCTGTGTGACATACGGCAAGTAGAGGCCTGTCCCCGCGCAGCGAGGACGCGCACGAGATTGCATGGCCGGCTTTCACGAGCTCAGGTGAGAAAACGTCGCGCATGTGGAAGAAGGGCGTCCGCATGCTGCGACCCGGCACCATGACTGGCATCGGGAAACATCAGGAGCTCGGCATCCGGGAGATGCTGTGCCAAGATAAAAGCATTGATGGGAATGACGACGATGTCTTTGCTCCCGTGCACGATCAAGGTCGGCTGGCGAACCTTGTCCAGCATTGCGTAGCGGTCGGTCGGAGGCACGGCGCCCCATTTTCGGATCGCGTCCAATTGAGCGCCGGCGGATTTCCTTGACACGGGTGCGTCGCGATCCGCCGCGCGCAACTTCAATCGTTCGACGTAGGCGCGCCCCGCAGCCGCGCTGGTCGCACTGGGCGTAAAAAACGCGGCCATGAGCAGCGCCACAGGGTCAGCTAGCTCCTCGGGTGAGAGCTCGGCGAAGCTCATGCCTTCTCCGCCGCGCGGTCCGGTGCCGAGGAGGACCAACCGCCGGACCATCTCCGGATATTCGAAGGCCAGTTGCTGCGCAATCATGCCGCCGAGGGAAAACCCTAGGATGTCGAGCCTGTCGAGGTCGAGGGCGCGACAAAACGCGAAGCAATGCTCCGTCATCGCGGCAACGGTCGGCGGCGTCTCACCGGTCGAGCTGGCTATACCGGCATTGTCGAACAGGATGACATCGCGCTCGGCCGCGAAACCATTAGTAAGCTTGGGGTCCCAGTCGTCCATATTGGCCGCGAAATAGTTGAGGAATAAAAGGGGCGGCCCGCCAGACCGACCGAAACGTCGATAAGCAAATCGCTCGTCCCGCGCCTGGATGAACTGAGTGCGGGCTGTTTCGTGAGTGTTGCCTGGAACGGCATGGGCTCCCTCAACGGTTTCGTGTGTGCTGAGCAAGCTCGAATCGACCTTGCCCTTCAAACGCTTCGCGAGCTCGTCAGCAAACCGCACGACGATCGGAAGCGGCCGGTGATGCAAATGTACGCTTTGAATCAAGCCCGCGTCGTCGCGGGTAACTATTGTAGTCCCGGCGACGTCCTTTCCGAAGCTCTTCCCCTCCCACTCCAAGTAAGTCTTCCGACCGTCGACCGTCTCGGTTGTGAAGGTCAGCACGTCGTACATCCCGTCGCTCGTCACGGCGAAGAAAGACCCTACGGCATCTACGCCATGGCATGGACCATTCATGACGGCCGTCTCGAGTACCGGGTTCAGAACGAAGGCGTCGGCGAATTCCTTCGTTCCATTTTTGCGAACAAGCGTCAGCCATTCCGCGCCAGGTGCTCTCATCGAATTCTCAGCAGACATGAGTTCCTCCAGTGGCCATAGGACGAACGAAAATCGTCGTGCGCACGCGGGGTACCGCGACTTGGCTTCAGGCTGCGACCGTTGCGCGCTGTAGCGCATTGTGGGCCGCGCAAGTCGGGATTCCTCGGATGAATTAATCTGATTTGTATGAACTCACCATCAATGTTGCTGAAGATGTCGCGAGCTCTCCCTCCGGAGGTACCTCGGACGATGTGCGGCAAACAATTACCGCAAGAAAATGCAAGCGGGGTCCGAATCTTCCATCTCCACGCGGTCCGCGGGTTTAGTGGTCGTTCCTAGGAATCGGTGAGCGAGATGCAGCGGAGGACAGAATGACAGACCTTTTGATGACACTCGCAGCCATCGTGATGCTGCTCCATGGCATCTTTGTCGATAAGCCGCGTTCGAGAACCGGGGTTACGTCAAGGCCGCGCTTCTTAGGCTTTGTAACGATCGCAGTACCGCGTTTTCATCTCAGCGAGCTGCTCTGACGACCATGCACGAGGTCGGCGAGAAAAGCCGTCTTTGATATCTCGATGGAGCTCGGCCATGTTTTCCGCGTACGCGCCCTTAGCCAGTAAATCCGCGGAAGCGATCGTCATCGATCGCAGAAACGAAGCGTGCCGATCGCGGTCCCGACACCACCCGTGGCATCCTGAAGGGATGTTGAGCGAGGGGGAGGGATCGGCGCGTTGGCGCTCCAATTTGCTTTCGCCCGACTACGAGACTACGGAATTCTCCATAGGGAACGTCCCGATCGTGCTGCGGATCGCTGCAATTCCAGTCGATGATAAACATGCAATTGCCGGGGAATTTTGGGCCGGCGGCATCCGCGGCGGCCACGGCGCGGCGGCCGAAGGGATTGTAGGGCGACTTGCCGCCGATCTTCTCGGTGTAGAAGCCGGCATGGTGGGCGGACGAGCGGCTGAAAACGCGGTCGCACTCGCGATTGCAGCTCGACTGTTTCGAGTGCTGTCGGTCGATGGGCAGCCAGCCAAATCGCGCGCGGGTCTTACGACGCGGCAGCTCGATAGCGTCGTCGCGTATGTCGAGACTCACCTCGCGCGCCCAATCAGCTTGAGAGCGATGGCCCGGCGGTCCGATCTTCACTCTCGGTCGTTTGTTTCCCGCTTCAGAGCCACCACGGAACTGACGCCAAGCGAATATGTTTTGCGCAAACGAATCGAGCGTGCCGAATTGTTGTTGGCCAAGTCCGATCTGATGTTGGGGGACATTGTGCGGGGCGTCGGCTTCAGGAGCCCTTCGTCTTTTGCATCCGCCTTTACGCGGCTAGTCGGTAAGTCACCCGATCAATGGCGAAAGGAAGGTCGCGCTGTAACGACTTCAAGTCGCGTTGAATTGCGATCAGTTCAAGAAACCTCGTTGGCGTCGAGGGCTGCAACTCTGATGGTCGCCGGCTATGAGTTTCGGCTGGCTGATATCCGTTAGTGGATCTTGTAAAGGGCTAAAATAATGGCCGAGTTCGCCTCGTTTTCCCGGAAACATGACATTGGTTACGTCACTCTGCACCGCTCGCCCGAGAACCGTGCCAGTCGTCATCTTGTGGCTGACATCGAGGAGGCCCTCAGGGATGTTACGCTATCCGAGGTGCGAGCGGTCGTCGTTAAAGCGCTCGGACCGGACTTCTGCCTCGGGGGCGAGTTCAGGGAATGGCCATCTTATTCTGATTACCCTCAGCGCAAGGAACGTTGGACGTTTTCTAACGGCGTTTTGAGCATGCTTGAGGACCTTCCAGTGCCGACGATCGCGGCCGTGCGTGGCCGCGCCTATGGCTTTGGTTTCGAACTCGCTTTGCGGACCGATTTGATCGTCGCGGCCGAGACGGCGCGCTTTCGCTTTCCCAAATCATCGCTTGCCGTCTTTCCGCTCGCGGGCGGCGCTCAGCGTATCGCCGAGCGGGCCGGTCGCAGCGTGGCGGCGCGCCTGATCATGCTGTCGGAGGAAATCTCGGCCGAAGACGCCAAGGCATTGAATATCATTAGCCACGTCGTCCCTGAGGCCACGCTTGATGCAGGAACCGACGAGATCGCTGGCAAGTTGGCCGCTGGCCCGACGCGGGCCTATACCGCGACAAAGGCGGTGCTTGCGGCCTGGGGTAGTGGCGGGATTCCCGCTGCCGACATGGCAATGATCGAAGCGATACCGAATGTTCTCGCCACCCACGACGTTGCCACCGCCATCGCCGCCGCTAGCGAGGCTCTTGCCGCCGGGCGTCCGCCGCCAGCACTACAGTTTCGCGGTGAATAGAAATAACGGACAGAGGCGAGCACGGCGAGACAGGCATTGCCGTCCTGGGACTGATGCTGAAATTTGCTGGCGCCGGCGACGCTGAACGCGAGGCATTGACAAGCATTTGATTTGGGGGGGTCGGGCCGAGACGTCGTAACATAGGTCTCGATCGGAGCGGACCTGATCGAGACGCTGGCGCGTGCTCAGTTTGCTTTCACTCAATTGGTCGCTACACTGTGTGGTTGAGATTTGGGCAAGCGACGGATACCGTCGTTGCGATGCGGTTGGGTGACCGGCGCGAGAACATGACTGCAAGGGTCGTGACCGCAATCGATTTCCTAGCCGGGACGATGTCATCACGGTGCCACGCAGCGCCTCTTGCGGAAAGGGCGCCATGACGATGCCGGCCGAACGCAGGCACCACGGGGCGACGATCAGCGACCACGTGATCGCCTTCGGTCCCTTCCGCTTCTCGCTCAGAACGCTGACTTTGACGAAGGACGGGCAGCCGGTTGCCCTCGGGAGCCGGGCGGCAGCTATCCTCGCGATGCTGGCGGCACGGCCGGGAGAGACGGTCTCGCACGAAGAATTGATGTCGGCGGTATGGCCGGACGTCACTGTCATCGAGGAGAATCTGCGCGTCCAAATCGCCGGTCTTCGGCGCGTCCTAAACGATGGATCCCGGCGAGAGACGTTCATCACAAATGTCGCCGGACGGGGCTACCGCTTTGTGGCCGATGTCGAGGTTGTTGACGAGGCGCCGGCCCGCGAAGTTCCCGTCGACCCCTGGCACGGGGTTCCCACGACCCTCGTTAGGCTCATAGGGCGGGCGCAGTCTCTTGAGGCGGTCAAATCAGGTATAGAGGGCCGTCGCCTGACGACCGTGGTAGGACCTGGCGGCATTGGCAAGACGACGCTGGCGCTGGCGGCCATCCGCGGACCCCATCTGCCGAGGGTATGGTTCGTCGACCTGTCGAGTGTTGTCGAACCCGATGCTGTCGCGGCTGGGGTCGCATCTGCCGTGGGCGTCTCGCTTGTTGCAAAGCCGAGCCTTGACGTTCTTGTGAATTTTTTCCGGCGGCGGCCGGGATTGTTGATCCTAGATAACTGCGAGCATGTCATCGACAGTTGCGCTCCGCTGGCCGAACACCTGCTGAGCCACGTAGCCGAGCTAAAAATTCTGGCGACCAGTCGAGACCCGCTAAAGGTGCCGGGCGAGTTTGTGCACCGGCTGGAGCCCCTTGAACTGCCCCCGGGCGCCACGATCACCCTGTCCGAAGCGCAAGCTTATCCGTCGGTCGAGCTTCTTATCGAGCGATCGAAGAGGGGTACCGACCTTCGTCTTGCCGACATCGATGCGCCGGCGCTGGCGGCCATCTGCCGGCGGCTGGACGGGGTTCCTCTCGCCATCGAGCTGGCGGCAGCGACGGTCAGTGTTCTGGGCGTTACCACGACCGCGGAATTGCTGCGCGATCGTCTTTGGTCGTTGCAGGGGGGACGGCGGACAGCGCCCCCTCGCCAGCAGACACTCTGGGCCACGCTCAACTGGAGCTACGGTCTTCTTTCGGCAACCGAGCAAGCAGTCCTGCGGCGCATCGCGTGGTTTAACCTCGCCGCCTCGTTCGAGCAAATTCTCGTTCTTTGTGCGGACCTCGATCTACCGGGAGCAACGGTTCTGGCGGCGCTTGTCCAGCTGGTCGAGAAATCGCTGGTTAACGTCGATGTTGGCCGAGAGCGCGCTCTTTACAGCATGCTCCAGACGAGTCGCGACTTTGCCCGCGAAGTCACCCCGCCCGAGGAAGCACGCACGATCTGTCTGCGACTGGCGGCGATGCAAATCGAAATGCTTCGCGAGGCTGTAACAGCGTGGCGTTTCGAAGACCGATCTGGATGGACCATCCGGTATGCCGACTGCTTTGACGAGGCGGCAGCCGCATTTGCCTGGAGCATCTCGCCTGCGGGCGATCTTCAAACGGCGATCGATCTCCTTGCTCACGGGTTGCCGGTCCTCTATTACCTGTCGCGCATTTATGTGGCTCTCGATTGGGCTAAGGCGCTTAAGGACCGTCTCGGCGCGTCGTCTGCCGTCAACCCGCGCGCAGAGCTCGCGGTACTAGCCGCGTTCGGCACCAGCTATCTTTACGCGATTGCAGCCGATGAGACCCTTTTGACGACCTGGGAGTTGCTGCGCAGGAAAGGGAAGGACCTCGGCGAAACCGAAGCCGTGATGACGGCCCAGTGGGGCTTATGGATTCACGCCACCTATCGGGGCAGCCTGGTCGAGACGACGAAGTGGGCTAGCGAATTTCTGGCTCTCGCGGAGGCGAGGGGTAGTCGGCCTGAAATCCGCATGGGGCGATACATGCTTGCCTCTGCCCTGTTCACCCATGGCGAAATCGCCAATGCGAGAGACCAGATCGAACGCGCGCTCGCTATGGAGGTGGTGCCCGCTGAAGGTCTTGGCGTTATCAAGTGCCAGTTCAATCCGTCGGTCCTACAGGGAGGACTACGCGCCCGCATCCTCTGGCTGCAGGGCTATATTGACGAGGCGCTGGTTGAAGCGCGGCGGTGCCTGGTGGTCGCGGAAGAAAGCGGGCACGACCTTACGGTGATCCAAACTCTGGGCGAAGCCGAAGGGCAGGTCGCGCTCTTGTCGGGGCGGTTCGATCTGGCAGGAGAGGCGTTCGATCGCATGTCGACAATATTGCTCGCAAATGGGCTTGGCGCGCGCATTCCCGGCGCCACTCATGGCCTTCGCATCGCCTTGGCCGTCGAGCGAGGCGAGCGTGTCGAAACGCAGGAACTCAGCCGGCTGCTGCTCGCGCGCCCGAACAACAATTTTCCGGGGCGCTTCCCAAGCATCGCTCCGCGAATAGCCGTTGCCGTGGCACAGAGTGGAGACGTCTCCCTCGCACTCGACTTCATCGAACGCGAGCTAGCGCGCGACCCCCATCGTTCCCACTGGTGCCGTCCTGAGCAGCTCCGCGCCCGCGCCGTCTTACGCCTCGCCGCGGATCGTGAAGCGCCAGTCGAGCCAGACCTTCAAGAGGCCCTTACCCTCGCGCGCGCGAGCGGGGCGTTCAGTTGGGAGCCGCGTATCGCGCACGACCTCGCGCAGTTGCTCGCCAGGCGCGGTCGCCCAGAGGATGCCGTCGCGCTCCTGGATGAAACGCTCCGTCGCGCGCCCAAAGCTACCTCGACTCCCGATCAGGACCGCGTCCGCGCCCTTCGAGCGAGTTTCGCCGGCGGACGCTTCCGATAGTGTTGTGAAACGTCGATCTTTCGCGAGGGCGGTCATAAGGGCGGCTACCTTTGCATCAAGCGCTTGCCGCCGCGATACGCAAAGCCGCGTCCTCGGACGTGATCGCAATCAGGGACGACGGTTATACATAAGTTAGCGCGCATCCTTCGTCGAAATTGTCTACCAAGAAGAGTTCGACCGGCACAAAGAGTCCGGCCGAGATGTCTTCGCGGATCATCGTTATTCCTCCGGCGCATCGAGTCACGCGTCACACCGTTGATCTCGAGGGTTAGCATGAACGCCTCCTGAAGAATTGCAGCATAGAACGATGAACCTATTACGGAAAATGGCTCTTAGATAACTCTATTGCGCATGGACAAAATCATCGCGGACGACCGCCGCAGCCTGCGAAATGACAATCGCAAAGACGTAAAAGAAAGGCGGCCCATTCAATCAGCGCGGCGGCGGCGTTCGTATGTTCAGCCATCAGGTGAAGCGACCTTCGGCTAAGCCGCGTTACCGCTCTCACTCCTGCGGGCGGTTGCGGCTTAGTAGCCCGGCAACGATTTGCCCGTTTCGCCGGTTTTTTTCGCTGACAGATTGCCAGGGCCAAAGGGGAACTCTGCAAGGCGACGGGCCTGAGGCTTCGCGCGGACCTGACGCCTCAGGCGCCGTTGCATCAAGCGAGGGCGTGAAGCGATCTGCTTTGGCAGCGGCCGCGGCGGCGCCAGCTGCTTGGCGTTCGCCCAGCGATCTGCGAAAAAACGCGCGATAGGTGACTTGCGTCGTAGAAGCCGCATTGCGCGGCGACAATATCGAGCGACGCAGCCGTTTCGGTAAGTTGAGTTTTGGCCAACTCGACGCGTTCGCGAAGTAGCCATCGATGGGGTGAATGACCGGCGGTTTGCTTGAATGCGCGCGCGAAATGGCTATGAGATAACCCACAAGCTGCCGCTACTTCAGACACCTTGATCTTTGCCGCCAAATTGCCAGACATTAACTCTCGGGCTCGCTTGAACTGTCGCGGAGTGAGTCCGCCGTGCGCAAACGGCGCCACACTTCGCGCAGCGCCGTAGCTGGCGATCAAATGCGAATGCAAGGCCAAGGCGACGCTGTCCAGGGTGAACTGCACGTCGGGCGAATCGGCGTCGATGAGCGCAGCGACCAAGGATGCAAGATGCCGGAGAATTGGATCAACGGCTCCCGGCGAACTGCATCGTAAAGTTTCAGGACAAGGCATCCCATCATCGATCGCCAACTCTTCAACGGTCGCGCCCGAAAACCCGATCAACAAAATATCGAACGACAATTCAAATGCGATCGTCGGTTCCTTATCGCCCGGAAACAGAAAAACCGCCCCTTCGCGCACTTCCGGAAGACGCGTCACATGGCCGTGCACCGAGATCCGAACCGGACCAGCGCTTCCCAATGAGATGCATAGGACATAACCATCGGCGTTGCCGGCCGGTTTGACGCCGCCATCCGTCGGTAGAGCGGAGGTAACACGGCTGAAAGAAAGTTTACCTGAAGACGCTACCGACGAGAGTAGGCTCGAAGCCTCCGTATTCCACCGACCGGAGACATCGGCCGCAATACGTCTCAACTCCGATTTCCCGATGCCGTCGGGCATCGCACGCTCTTCGAATTAGTTGGCCGCCGGAGGACACGCCTCCGGAGCCACGTTGCGGTCAATCCGCCAGCGGCCGGGCGTAAGACCGACCTGTCGAACAAATGCGCGGGAAAAGTGGCTCTGGTCGCTGAACCCGCAACTAAGGGCGATCTCCACAAGCGTTGAACTCCCGTCGTGCAACATTTCCTTGGCGACCTCGATGCGGCGACGCATCAACCAGCGATGCGGCGGAAGGCCGGTGCTACGGGTGAAGGCGCGTGAAAAATGGCTGAGCGACAGTCCACATCGCCGCGCCACGTCGGCCAAAGGAATTGTGCCGTCCAGATGACTGTCGAACGTGTCTCGGGCCAGGCGCAGTTGCCTGGGCGCGAGGCCGCCGCTGTCATGAGGTGCCGGGGCGTTGAGACCGCCGAACCGTTCGGCGATCCGTGCACTTACGGCCGAGGCGATGTGGTTGACCAACGCCATGTTTGGCGTCTCGCGTGACAGCGCCTGCGACAGGCATGCGCGAAGGTGGATCATGACGGGATCGTTCGCCGCTGCGCCCGGCCTGAGATTCAAATCGCGAATGCGCTCCGCGCCATGCCGATCGGCGATTTCGTCAAAGGGCTGGCGCGGAAGGAGGACATCCACCGATTCAGGTTCGTCGAGCCCCGATGCGACGGGATGAACCACCAAGTCCGTGAGTGCGCGTGTGGAGCGTGGGTAAGGGATAACCTCCACCGGCCGTCCTGCCGTGTGAAGGGAAGAGCCCTTGCCAACTCGGAGATCGAGCAGGTATGCCGGTGCCGGCTTGTGGAGGGCTTGCCGGAGAGCGTCGCCAGCGATAGCGCCAGCAGGCACGTGAATCTCAAAGTATCCTCGTCCGACCGATAGCCCGCTGGTTGCCACTTCGCTCATGAGCCACCTCCGTCCGCCAAATTCCAGCGCGATAATGCCGCGTGGCCAGATTAGGCGGCGAGCCCACCGATGAGGGAGTTAAAGGTTGTAAAACGTTCCATTTACGGCCGAGTAGTCGCCGTGCGCGTCTTGGGTAAGGCGTTGGGGATGCCTGTGTGGGCGCGATCGTCAGGGCTTTGTCAGAGTGACCTCAGGTCGTGTGCGGCTGCCGCAGCACGCCCAGACCTAAGCCGAACTTTTTAGCCGGTTTTGAGTCAATTCAAGGGGATAGGGGGATTTTGCGCCCAAATGTAGGCATGTAATTTATGGATATTCTGCTTGATTATTTTTAGGGCTCGTGATTCAACGAATCATGTACATCGCCCGGATCGCCAATCGCAACTCACCGCCGGCCCTGCTGCTGCGCGAAAGCTATCGCGAAGGCGACAAGGTCAAGACGCGCACACTGGCCAATTTCTCGCATCTGCCGGCCGAGCAAATCGAGATGCTGCGGCGGGTGTTCGCCGGCGAGACCCTGGTGCCGAAGGCAGCGGCCAAGGGTGCGCCGTCTTTTGCGATCGAGCGGTCGCTCGGCCATGGGCATGTGGCTGCGGTTCTTGGCGCCATGCGCAAATTGAAGCTCGACGAGCTCCTCCCCCGTCGGCCCGACCGCCTAGGCAAGCTGATCCAGGCGATGATTGTTGCGCGCATCCTTGAGCCGGCACCCAAGCTGGCGACGGCCCGCCAGCTCAGCGCGCGTACGGCGGCCCATTCTTTGGGGGCGGTGCTGGAGCTGGGAGACGTTGATGAGGATGAGCTTTATGAGGCACTCGATCTTTTAGCCGGTCATCAGAACCGTCTCGAAGAGGCTCTGGCGCGGCGCCACCTGAAGGATGGCACGCTGGTGCTCTATGACGTCAGTTCAAGCTATCTCGAAGGACGGCACTGCGAGTTGGCTCAGTTTGGCCATAGCCGCGACCACCGGCGCGACCGGATGCAAATCGTCTACGGGCTCTTGTGCACGCCGCAGGGATGTCCGGTGGCGATCGAGGTCTTCGAGGGCAACACCGGCGATCCCAAGACGCTTACGGCGCAAATCGTCAAGCTCAAGGAGCGTTTCAAGCTCGACCGGGTCATTATGGTCGGCGATCGCGGCATGATCACGAGCGCGCGCCTCAAGGCTGATATCAAGCCGGCCGCCTTCGACTGGATTACGGCACTGCGGGCGCCGGCCATTCACAAACTGGCCGTTGCGGGCGGCCCTTTACAGTTGTCGTTGTTCGACGAGCGTGACATGGCGGAAATCACCGCGCAGGACTTTCCGGGAGAACGGCTGATCGTCTGCCGCAATCCGGATCTTCAAACCGAGCGCGCGCGGAAACGTAATGAGCTTTTGGCGGCCACGGAAAAGGCGCTTCTTAAAATCCAGGCGCAAACCCAACGGAAGAACAGACCGCTGACCGGCAGGGACAAAATCGCCCTCAAAGTGGGGGCGGTTATCAACACCAAGAAAATGGCCAAACACTTCACCACCACGATTACCGATACAGGCTTCACCTTCACGCGCAAGACAGACGCGATCAATGATGAGCAATCGCTTGATGGGATCTATGTCCTCCGTACCAGCATGCCCAAGGATCTCCTGGCCGCGGAGCAGGTGGTTCTGTGCTACAAGAGCCTCAGCCATGTCGAGCGTGCCTTCCGGGATCTCAAATCCGATGACCTGGAGCTGCGCCCCATTCATCACCGTAAGGCCAGGCGCGTGCGCGGGCACGTCCTGCTCTGCATGCTCGCCTACCATGTCATGTGGCACATGAAGCGTGATCTGGCGCCGATGCTGTTCAAGGACGATGATCTTGCACGCGCCGCCCTCGACCGTACTTCACCCGTTGCCAAGGCCGCGGTCTCGCCGAGCGCTCGCGCCAAAGCTGCCACAAAACGCACGGCAGATGGCCAGCCCGTTCACAGCTTTCATACCCTTCTGCAAGATCTTGCTACTCTCACACGCAATACCATTCGTTTCAATGACACTTCGCTGCCCGTCGTCACCTTCACCCGGCCTACTCCTCTACATACACGCGCTTTCCAACTCCTCGGGCTCAACCTTCCTTCCTAACCATACCCTGTAGGCAGTACACAAGATCAGTTCCAGAATCTTATCAATGGCTTGCGTTAAAAATCAGGGGGAAGTTCAGCCTAAGTGGCCATTAGGCCGCGAGGGCGCGCCACGCGGCCAACGCACCGGCTCGCCGTTGTTTGTAGACCTGGCGAGTGACGAGATGGCGCTCCTGATTGAAATGGTTGTGGACCTCAGCATGAACTGGGGTGAATTTTGCAGCGTCTTCGTGCGTCGAAACCGCTGCATGGCGCGCTCTCGTCGTCGCAACGGCTGATGCGAATTTCTCCGCGCGATTGTTGAGCCGACGACCGACCTCGTGGCGGTCGGCATTGCCGATCTCTTTCATCGCCGCGCAATAAGAGCAAAGCCCGTCGGTGACGATCTTCCGCGGTCCGCCGTACCTATTCATGATCCGCTTGAGAAACTTCAGCGCCGCAGCCTTGTTCCGCCTCGCAGTGACGACCGTTTCCAAAACCTCGCCTTCATGATCGACGGCGCGACAAAGATAGCAGAGCTTGCCGTTGACCTTCACGAACACCTCATCCAAATGCCAACGCCACTGGGGATAGCGGCGCATGTGCGCAACCCGCTTCTTTCGGATCTCGGCGGCAAATATCGGGCCAAACCGGTTCCACCAAAACCGGACCGTCTCATGGCTGATGTCGATCCCGCGCTCGGCCAGAAGATCCTCGACGTTGCGCAGCGACAGCGGGTATTTCACGTACATCATCACGACCAGCCGGATCACTTCTGGCGAGCTGTTGAAATATCGGAACGGCTCGCTCATGGCCTGAAGCTACCACAGCCGAAAATTGCTCTCACAGTGCGGCCCACCACGACCTGAGGTTACTCTGACAAAGCCCTCAGCCTGACTATTAGCCGCCGCCTAACTCGTGGTGGTTCGATCAGCGTCGGCCAATGGTCAGGCTGCAAAGACCGAGATGAGGTAAAAATGAGCGCGGCGTAGATCGTTTAGAGCTTGACAACTAAATCCCCATACAAGCAGGGCGGGGGTTGCGCCAAGCAGTTCAGCCGGATTCTCCAGACACGATTGTTTTTTCCAAGAGACCGCTGATTCCGGCTGTTAGCGTTTTTCTTCGGGCGCATTGCTGAAAACCCGCGCTGGTTTGCATCAGCGGTGATTAGTTCAGGAGTCAGACTATGGAGAGCACATCGACCTATCGGGCCATTCAGGCTGTAAGCCCCGGACGCCTTGAGCTGACGCGAAAGCGGCTTCGCGACCCCGGACCCGGCCATGTCCGCGTTCGCGTTGAAGCCTGTGGCGTCTGCCATTCTGATTCGGCGACGGTTGAGGGTATCTTGCCGATCCAGTGGCCTAGGGTGCCTGGCCACGAAGCGGTCGGACGCATCGATGTCGTCGGCCAAGGGGTCGAAGGCTGGGCCGTCGGCCAACGGGTCGGCATCGGCTTCCTCGGCGGTGCCTGCGGCTACTGTGAATACTGCCGCGATGGCGACCTCGTGAACTGCGTGAACCAAGGCTACACCGGCGTGCAGCACGACGGCGGCTACGCCGAGATGATGATCGCCAAGGCCAGCGGGCTGATCGCTGTACCAGAGGATCTCTCGGCCGTTGCCGCTGCGCCCCTATTGTGCGCCGGACTCACCACGTTCAGCGCGCTGCGCAACTCTCCGGCGCGCGCTGGCGACCTCGTCGCGGTGTTCGGCGTCGGCGGACTGGGTCACCTCGGCGTGCAGTACGCGCGCCGCATGGGCTTTGAGGTCGTTGCGATCGACCGGGGCGACGACCGCGCCGAGCTGTCGAAGAAGCTCGGCGCGCATCACTATATCGACAGCTCAACCACCGACGTCGCCAAGGCGCTTCAGGAGCGTGGCGGGGCGCAGGTGGTGCTGGCCACCGCCTCGGGCGGCAAGGCGGTCGCCGCCGCTCTCGGAGGCCTGCGGCGCGGTGGCGTGGTGATCTCGGTCGGCGCAACCGATGAGCCCATCGAGCTGTCGGCGTTCGAGATGCTGTTCAAGCAACTTGGTGTGGACGGCGCCCTGACGGGTACGCCGAAGGCCGGTGACGCGACTCTCAAGTTCAGCGCCTTGAGCGATGTCGCCGCCATGGTCGAGACAATGCCGCTCGAGCGGGCCGCGGAGGCCTACGCCAAGATGATGTCCGGTGAGGCGCGCTTCCGGATGGTTCTCACCGTGGCGTAGGCCGCGCCGCCAGCCGCCAATGGAGGTCTTATGAGCGACAACCCAGATCTGAACGCGATCACCAAAAGGTTTTTCGCCGCCTACGACGCTCATGATGTCGAGCGCATGCGGGCGCTTTGCGCTGACGGCGCACAGCGACGGTACCTTCCTTACGGCAAGAACAGCGCCATGCCGATCCGGGGCGGCCTTGAAAAAATCTGGCGCGGCTTCCCGCAGGCCGTGCCGGACTTCGGGGTCGAGATCGTCGAACTGATCGAAGGCGAAGACAACGCCGTCACGGTGCAGGCCCTGCTTGGCGGGACGATGCCGGCCGACGTCCCTGGCGTCGTAAAGAAAGGCGAGGTCGATCGCATCGCCCATGCGTACATCATCCGCTACAACGCGGACGGTAAAATAACGCGCCTGGACTGTTACTGGGACAACACCGCCATCAACGCGATCAAAGCGAGCGCTTTGTAAGCGTATCCTGGGGAGAGCTCCAATGAACAAGTTCCAGGATATCTTTGACGCGCAGAAGGCGCTGTTCGCCTCGGGCGCCACCCGCACCTACGAGTGGCGGGTCGACCAGCTCGATTGCATGGCCCGCATGATCCGTGAGAACGAGGGCCGCTTCCAGGAGGCGATGGCCAAGGAGTTCAAGACCGCCTCCCAGGAATACATCTTCGAGACCCAGGCCTCGGCGGGCGAGTCCGAGGTGCAGAAGATGCAGCTCAAGGGATGGATGACGCCCGAGGAAGCGCCGGTGCCGAAGTTCCTGACCAAGACCGGCCACAAGGGGATGGTCTATCGCGAGCCCTACGGCGTCGCGCTGATCATTGGTCCGTTCAATGGACCCCTGCTGCTGCTGATCCGTCCTGCGCTGGCGGCGCTGGCGGCGGGGAACACTTGCATCCTCACCCTTAGTGAGGCGCTGCCGGCGACGACCGCCGTGCTGCTCGACTTGGTGCCGAAGTATTTCGACCCCGCGGCCGTCACCGTGGTGCCCGGCGGCAAGGAGACGAACACCGAACTCCTGAAGCTGCCGAACGACTTCATCTTCTTCACCGGCAGCACTTTCGTCGGCAAGATCGTCGCCCGCGCGGCCGCCGAAACCCTGACGCCGGTGCTGCTGGAGCTCGGCGGCATGAATCCGGCCGTGGTCGACGAAACCGCCAACGTGCCCGATGCGGCCAAGAAGATCGTCTGGGGCGCGATGGCTTGGGGCGGCCAATGGTGCACCTCGCCCGGTTACGCCTATGTCCACGAGTCGGTGGTCGAGCAGTTCGTGGCCGAGGCCAAGAAGGCGCTCACCGAGCTCTTCGGCGACGATCCGAAATCCAACCCCGACTATTCGCGCATCATCAATGAGCGGGCGGTCGATCGTCTGGCCGGCCTCATCGATCCCAGCAAGGTGATCGCCGGCGGCAAGTCGGACCGTGACGCGCACTACCTCGATCCGACACTGCTCTATCCCATCACCTGGGACGACAAGATCATGGAGGACGAGATCTTCGGACCGATCCTGCCGATCCTAACCTATAAGTCCTTCGACGAGGCGATGGCGCGTATGGCGAAGCCCGGCCGCCCGCTGGCGGGGTTCATCTTCAGCAAGGACCAGAAAACGATCGACCGTTTCATCGGCCAGCTCTCGTTCGGCGGCGGCGGTGTGAATCTGGTCAATGTCCACCTGTTCGTGGAGACCATGCCGTTCGGCGGGACCGGGACCGCGGGCATGGGCCACTATTATGGAAAGTACGGCTTTGACGCGCTCTCCCACGCCAAGTCGATCCTGATCTCTCCGCCCGACGTCGCGATCGATCACCTCTACTCGCCCTTCACCGAGGCGAAGAATCGAGAGCTGGCGGGGTGGTTCGAGTATTGAGGCGGCCATGGGAGCAGCCCCGCCTAAGGCAGCGACCGACTACGATGTGGTGGTGATCGGCAGCGGTGTGGGCGGCTACACCGCTGCCAACCGTGCCGGACAACTTGGTCTGAAGACGGCGTGCGTCGAGGGCGCAGCCGTGCTGGGCGGCACCTGCTTGAACGTCGGTTGCATTCCCTCGAAAGCCCTGTTGCACGCCTCGGAGCTGTTCGACCTGGCCAGAACGAAGTTCGCGGGCTTCGGCATAAAGGTGAGTCCTGAACTCGATCTACCGACCATGATGGTCCAGAAACAGGCCAGCGTGGACGCGCTCGGCCACGGCATCGAGTTCCTCTTACATAAGAACAAGGTCGATCGGATCGATGCCTAGGCCCGGCTTGCCGGGCCGGGCAATGTTCAGGTGCGCAAACCTGACGGCTCGGATATCCAGCTGACGACGCGGCACGTGGTGATCGCCACCGGGTCCATTCCAACCCCGCTGGCGGGTGTGACCGTCGATCAAGTGCGGATTGTCGATTTCGACCTCTGCGCTCATGTTGCGCGAGGGCCCTAAGAAGCTCTGGCGATCGGCGCGGGCAGCATTGGCCTCGAGCTAGGGTCCGTCTGGCGCCGCCGGGGCGCCGAGGTCGAGGTCGTCGAATTCCTCGACCACATCATTCCCGACGCCGACTCGGCGATCGCTTCAGCGTGTCAGAAAATACTCGAGAAACAGGGCTTCGCTTTCCGGCTTTCCACCAAAGTGCTCAGGGCGACCGCGCATGACGCCACCGTATCAATCGATTTGGAGGGCCTCAAGGACGGCACCAAGGAAACGGTCAATGCGGATGTAGTGCTTGATTCAGTCGGCCGACGGCCATTCGTCGGTGACCTTGGCCTGGAAACAGTGAACTTGGCGCTCGACGACCGTGGTTTCATTCCGACCCAGAACTTCGCGACATCTGCGCCAGGGGTCTGGGCAATTGGCGACTTCACCGCTGGTCTCATCCTGGTCCACAAGGCCGAAGACGAAGGAGTCGCGTGCGTCGAAGTGCTGTCCGGCCTGCCCGGCAACGTAGCTAGAAGAGGACACCTATTGCCCACAGAAATGCCTGAAGTTGTCGCGGCCCTTGCTCGTGATTCAAAACCTAAACGAAAAAACTAGCCACTAAACGGAGGGAAACATGGGCGCCCAGAGCAATGACAAGCACACTGACAAGTGCCCCTTCGCCGGGCACGCCCGCGCACACATGAACCGAGACTGGTGGCCTAACCAGCTGAACGTTCAGGTGCTGCATCAGCATTCGAGCCTGTCCAATCCGATGGACGAGGCGTTCGACTACGCCAAGGAATTTGAGACCCTCGATCTCGACGTCGTGATGGCGGACCTCCATGCCCTGATAACGGATTCACAACTATTTGTCACGCATAGCGAAATGTTTCTGAATGGCTCGCGTTAGCGAGAGCCCAGTTCTTGTATCGGAGCACGTTTAAAGGTGTCGAACGGAATTTGTCGGAGGTGGTTCGTCCGGGCGAGACTCGAGTCGGACATCCACTTGTTCTAGGCAGGCTCACGCTCTGAGTGTCTTCCTCTAGTTCTGCAAATTGTAAGAACCTCTGACCGCGCTCAACAACGCCAATTCAAATCACTTAACTTTCCGGTTGCCCGAGCCGCAGCCGATCAAGGCAGAAAGTCTGCAACAAAGTTGGAGATCGCCTGGGCCACCTCGCTGGGCCCTTCAAGGGGCGAAAGATGTCCGACGTCCCCGATGACCTCGAACTTGGCCTGCGGCACCAATGGAAGTATCGCCTCGCGCAGAGCGGCCTCTTTCTCCACCTGATCCACCGATCCGACGATCACGCATACCGGAACAGTGATGGCGGCGGCTTGCTTAGAAATGTCGAGCGGCATGCCTTGCGCGACCCAGGTGCTCTTGGCGCCTTCCGCGCCCCCAAGAGAGTCCTCGGTAACCTGTAGACGCTGCGCGTGGGTCAATGGCCGGTGACTGATGACTTTGAGAGCGTCACCGACGCCCTCGGGCATCGTATAACTGGCGAGCATCATTCGTTTTTGCGTGTCCGGAACGAGGAGCGGTGTCGGCGGTGCTGGGGCGACGAGAACGACCGCCTTCAGGCCTTCCGGTCGCCGGCCCGCCACCATCTGGGCAATCTTGCCGCCCATGGAATGTCCCACGAGGACAAAGTCCTTCAAGTTCAGCGCTTCGATCACGCCTTCAACGTCATCCGCCTGAGGAGAGAGGCTGTAGTCCTCGGCATGGTGATCGGACTGACCCCAGCCGCGCAGATCGACTGCGACGCAGCGGAAGCGGTCAGAGAGCCGCCCGATGACTTCAGACCAGGTGCGGCGCGAGCCGCCCCAATAATGGAGAAAGACCAAAGTGGGGCTGCCCGTGCCCTGTTCTTCGGCGTAAATCTCCACTTTCCCGACACGAATGTTATGGCCTTCAACGCTCATGAGATGATCTCCGTAGTGAAGAGCCCGTTCTGATTTCGAGGCTGCTCGTCATTCCTTGAATGGGCTGGCTGTCAGCTGGCTGGCAAAGCTCGGACAATGGCAGTCCGGTACGAACTCATTGGCGGTCTCAGCCATCCAGGTCATGGCCTCGCTCTGCGGCGCCCGCGCGATCGTGTCGACGAGCTCTTTGAAGAACGCCTTGTTGAAATCGTGCCGGGGAAGCGCCCCGATCGTCTCCGCAACAAGATTCGGCGGCAGCTGATCGAGTCCCACACCAATGACATCCACACCGGCGCCGATATGGACCAGCGCAATCTCGGGGCGCTTGCGCGATGCGATGCCGACGGAGGTGTGCAGCGCGATCGCGTCCCAGATGATTTCCCGCCGCTCCGAATTGAGACCCTGATCCCTCAGGAAGGCATCTGCCGCATCAGCTCCGACGACTTCGAATCGCTCTGCGCCTCGGAATTCGGCCGTGAGCCCCAAGTCGTGCAGGACAGCCGCGAGAAAGAAGAGCTCCTCGTCGTAGCGCAGGTTTTGCGCTTGCCCGACCAAGGCGCCGAAAACGAAAGTCCTCACCACGTGTGTCCACACGACGGGCGGCGAGAGCCGATAGGCCAGGTCAACGGCTTTCTGAGCTAACGCACTATCGGGAAGTCTGATGCCGGCGATCTCGCGCGGCAAAGTGATTTTTTGGGGCATGGTTCTCTCCTCGCTGATGGATTTTTATCGTTGGCGGCGCCCCGATAGTGGGCTTCAGCAGTGACGTGGGGCATAGGCTGACAGCCTATTCGATGTCGTGAATCCAGATCCGCTCAGGCAGCCCCCCGAATAGTTTCCTGCCGATATCAAGCCGGGAGCCGGTCGCGAGTTCTTTGTCGGATTGCAAAGCTGCTCGTATGTCACCCGCTGGATAAGCGCGCAGTAATTCGCTTTTGAAGCTTTCGGGCAGTTTGCGTTTCTCAAAACCAAACAGGTCGCAGACGGCCCCCTTCGCTACCAGGGACGCGATCTCACCGTACTCTCGAGCGGGCACATGCAAATTGAGATGCGCCGAAATGGCGGCCCCGACGACTTGCGCCTGCGCGGGCGGATGATGCTTGTCGAGCAGAAAGTCGCGCGCCTGACGGCCACCACTCACCGCGAAGCAACATTGTTTCAGGGGCGCAATCCGGGACTCGGTGAGACCAATATCGTGTAAAAGCGCGGCCGCAAAATGCGATTCCCTGTCGTATTTGAGCTTATAATACGCAGCAAGCATCGCGCCGAAGTAGTACGTGCGGTAGGCGTGCGACAACAGGTCTTGCGTATGGGTGGCGCCGGCATACTCTTCTGCATCTTTGACCATGCGCGTGTCCGGCGGGGCCAAGTCAGAAAGCTCAAGATTAACCGGTTTCAACAGGCCGAGTTTGGTTCGGATAACGTCAGTCGCTTCTCGTGCTGCAAGGAACGCCATGTTGCGCAGAAAACGAAATCGTTCCGACCGCGTGAGTACGCCGTTGTTTCTCTTGCCCCATTCTAGGGTGCCAAATCTAGGTCGCATCAATGTCCTGTCGAAGGCGTGTTTCATGGCGAGTCCTGGGTCGTTTGCCTCTCGCGTCAAATGAACGTGCAACGCGGCCAGGTCGTCGTTTGCCAGCGCTTTCGAAATTACGACTTTCAGCTTTGGGTGCTTCTTTTGCGTTTCGGCAATGAACTGGACAAAGCCGTCTGGACCGTCGGCCACCTCAGGATTGTGTTGGCGGTAGGGGAGCTCAATGTATCTACGAGCGGCCTCGGCCGGCTTTCGTTGGTTGATTGCGAGTTCGTAGAATTCGGTTACGAGCCTTTTGTTCTCATCGAGCACGTTTTGCGCTGGCATGGTCGCCTCATTGCAAAATTGTTGTTGGACGTCGGCGCTGGGCACACCGTGCATTTCGCGGCTTCCCTATGATCGAAAGGTGCCGCCTTGGCCGAACGAATGAGCCGAAAACGAAGGTCGGGAAGACGTGAGCGCGAATAACATCTCGCGAGACCCTGTGAGTCAGATCGCCCGCTTTCTGCACCAAAACGCCATCCGCGAGCCGCACGCCAACCATCTCGCGCGGTAAAGCGATCGAAGCCTCTCTGTCGGATGAAACGGATAGGGCTCGCCAAAGCGTTCATGGTTTTGTACAATCGCGCATAAAACGTAGCGAGGCAAGCGTTTTATGCGAAGTGGCACAAAACAGACGAGGCGCGTGGGGCGGCCGCGGAAATTCGACGAGGCCACCGCCTTGGCGGCCATGCAGAGGCAGCTCTGGACGACGGGTCTATCCGGCGTCTCGCTCGACGGCATCGCGCGCTCAGCCGGACTCAATCGGCCGAGCCTCGCCGCGGCATTCGGGGACAAAGATGCGATCTATGCCAAGGCTGCGGCCCAGTACGTCGCTGTGATAGACGCGCGCGTGAGCGAGGCGCTCAGCCTGCACGATCTCGGCTCAGCGCTCAGGGCGGCGTTTGATGCGGCAATCGACATCTATACGGCCGGTGGCCCAGACGGTTGCTTCGTGATCTGCACGGCGCCGGCAGAGGCTTTGACCAACCCGATCTGCCGATCCATTCTGGATCAGTCCCTCGAGAAGATCGACGCCGCGTTCTTGAGTCGCCTACAACTGGACAAACGACGAGTATCGGCGAACCTGGACGAACTTCCCCTGGTCGCCGCCCTGCTCGGCGCGACCCTGCACAGCCTGGCGCTGCGGGCCCGTGCAGGCTGGTCCCGGAAACGGTTACGCAGCTTGGCCGCAGGCGCTATCCGTCAAGTTATTGGCGAGACTTGATCGGGCGAGCTTTGACCTTCGCATCGATGGTTCAGACCTCGGGACTTGTTCACACGCGCAGTGCGCCGTAGAGACTGCCGTGGCAGCCCGAAGATGCGGATGAACGCCCGGCGCATTCGCTCCATGTCACGAAATCCGACATTGCGCGCGACGACTTCCATTGATTCGAACCCATCCTGAATGTGCGGAAGGGCTTCCTCCGCGCGCAGCCGCTCAATGGCGTGGGCGTTGTTGCAGAAATGACTACAGCGGGTGGGTGGTAACATACGGAGATGGGCAAACCTGAATTCACGTTCCGATGTAAGGCGAGATACGACGCGCTGCAACGAACCTGGCCGGCCGAAGGTATACGCGGACGCTGCTATCGAGTGCGCGCTCATTCTCAAATCAGTCTTTCACCTCAGTCTTCGGGCCACACCGGGATTCTTGAGGTCGATCGTGACGCTCATGAGGCTCGATCTCCCCGTACCCGACTACAGCACCATGAGCCGCCGACAGGCAGGGCTGGCAGTG
This sequence comes from uncultured Alphaproteobacteria bacterium, assembly GCA_963804725.1. Lineage (GTDB taxonomy): Bacteria > Pseudomonadota > Alphaproteobacteria > ATCC43930 > CGMCC-115725 > JAATGI01. The sequence goes on from CAWDRN010000003.1 coordinate 206,446, forward strand.
AGCCCGCCGCTGGCGCCTTGTTCGGGCGCTCGGCACGTCGTCGTGGATTCCACGGGTATGAAGGTCTATGGCGCTGGCGAGTGGCAAGCGGGGAAATACCGGCGAGCAGGCCGAAGGGTCTGGCGCAAGCTGCACCTTCGCGTTGACGATAGGACCAGGGAGATCCTGGCTGCCGACGTCACGCAGAGCCACGTTCACGACGGCCGGCGGATGGTGGCCTTGCTCCCGCGGATCCCCGGCGCCATTGCTCAGGTCTCCGGCGACCGGGGTTACGACACGCGCGCAGCATACGATGCCGTATTGGCCTGCGGAGCTGTGGCAACAATCGTGCCGCGGCGGAACGCGAGAATGAGTGAGGAAATTGATCCACCGACGTGGCGTCGGGCGCGCGACATAACCCTGCGCGCGATCGAGGCGCTGGGCCGATATGGTTGGCGAACGTCGAGCGGCTGTCACTCGGCAAAGTCTAGCCGAGAATGCGATGTTTTCGATTCAAGGCGCTGTTCGAAGAGCCCTCAACTGATTGATAAACCCTAGGCGAGGACGACCAGCAGGTCCTTCGCGTCGATCTGGCTGCCGGGCGTGACGAGAATATTTTCGATGGTGGCATCGCGCGACGCGCGAAGCGCGGTCTCCATTTTCATCGCCTCGATGGTCAGCAGCACGTCACCGTTTTTCACTGTCTGACCCGCCTTCACCGCGACGGTGGAGATCACGCCCGGCATCGGGGCGGCGATATGATTCTCGTTGGTCTCGTCGGCGCGCTGTCGCACCACTACCTTGGCAGCGGCTTTGCGATCGGGCACGCGAATGATACGTTGTTGCCCGTTGAGTTCAAAGAAGACGCGGACTTGGCCTTCATCGTCGGGCTCGCCGACGGTCTGCAGCAACACGACCAGCGACTTGCCACGTTCGATCTCGACCGTGATTTCGTCGCCTGGTTGCATGCCGTAGAAGAAAACGCGAGTCGGTAATGCCGAAACCGGACCAAATTTCCGTACCGTCGCGGCATAGTCGGCAAAGACCTTGGGATACATGACATAGGCGGCGAATTCGGTTTCGGACAGGTGCCGGCCAATCCTCTTCGTTGCCTGTGTACGCTCGGCCGCGAGATCGGCAGGCGGCAACAACGAGCCGGGCCGCACTGTGATCGGTGTCTCGCCCTTCAGGACCTTGCGCTGCAGTGCCGCGGGCCAGCCACCGGCTGGCTGCCCCAATTCACCGCGCAGCATCTCGACCACGGAACTCGGGAAGGCCACATCCTTACCGGGATTGATGACGTCGGCGGGCGAAAGATTCTGACTGACCATCATCAGCGCGAGGTCGCCGACGACCTTTGATGACGGCGTCACTTTTACAATGTCGCCGAAGAGATCGTTCGCGGCACGATAGGCCTTTGCCACCTCGTGCCAGCGCATCTCGAGGCCAAGCGCGCGGGCCTGCTCGCGCAGATTGGTAAATTGCCCGCCCGGCATCTCGTGAAGATAGACTTCGGACGCAGGCGCCTTGAGATCGCTCTCGAAGGCGCCGTACTGAGTTCGCACCGCCTCCCAATAGAATGAAAGCTGACGGATGATCTCGGAATCGAGACCGCTATCGCGTGTGGTACCCTTGAGGGCATCCACAATCGAGCCGAGACAAGGTTGTGACGTGTTGCCAGCCATTGCGTCGATGGCGGCGTCGACCGCATCGACTCCGGCATCGAGCGCGCTTAGCACGGTCGCGGCCGAAATACCCGAGGTGTCGTGGGTATGAAAATGGATCGGAATGCCGATTTCGTCTTTCAGTGCCTTGACTAACACGATGGCTGCTGCCGGTTTGAGCAGTCCCGCCATGTCCTTGATCCCGAGGATATGGCAACCTGCTTTTTCAATCTCCTTCGCGATCCGCACATAATATTGAAGATCATATTTCGATCGCGATGGGTCGAGGAGATCGCCGGTATAACACACGGCACCTTCGGCTAGTCTTCCGCTTTCGCCGACCGCGTCGATTGCGACCCGCATGTTCTCGACCCAGTTGAGGCAATCGAAAATGCGAAAGAGATCGATGCCGTCGTCCGCGGCCTGCCTGACAAAAAGGCGCACGATATTGTCCGGATAATTGGTATAGCCAACGGCGTTGGCGCCCCGCAGCAGCATCTGGATCAGGATGTTGGGAACCTTTTCGCGGATCAGGGCCAGCCGCTCCCACGGATCCTCGGACAAGTACCGCATCGCGACATCGAAGGTGGCGCCGCCCCAACATTCAAGGGAGAACATGTCGGGCAGGCCGATGGCATAGGCTTGGGCCACGGCCGCGATATCATAGGTACGGAAGCGGGTTGCCAGCAGTGATTGGTGCGCGTCGCGCATCGTTGTGTCGGTGATCAACGCGCGCCTTTGGTCCCTCATCCAGTTGGCGAATTTTTCCGGCCCCAACTCTGTGAAGATTTGACGTGTGCCGGGCCTGGGGCGGGCGCCGAACAAGGGGGCTACGGGCTGGCGGGCGGTGGCTGGCGGCTTCGTCCGGCCACGTGTCTCGGGATGGCCGTTCACCGTCACGTCGGCAATCCAAGTCAGCAGCTTGGTCGCACGGTCGCGCCGTCGCGCATAGGTAAAGAGCTCGGGCGTCTCATCGATAAAGCGCGTTGTGTAAGAGCAATCGCGAAAGCGCGGATGCTCCAACACGCTCTGCAAGAAAACGAGATTGTTGGCGACACCCCGAATCCGGTATTCGCGTAGCGCACGATGCATTCGCTGGATGGCTTCCTCCGCCGACGGCGCCCAAGCGGTTACTTTCTCCAAGAGCGGGTCGTAATAGCGCGTCACAACCGCACCGGAATAGGCGGTTCCGCCATCGACCCGGATGCCGAAACCCATGGCGCCCCGGTAGGCGGTTATGCGTCCGTAATCTGGAATGAAATTGTTCTCCGGATTTTCCGTGGTAATGCGGCATTGGAGTGCGTGGCCGCCGAGACGAATTGCCGGCTGGGTGGGAATGCCGGTTTCCTCGAGGCGACCGATGCGTTTGCCCTCGGCAATACGGATCTGTGCTTTGACGATGTCGAGTCCGGTGACGACTTCCGTAACCGTATGCTCGACTTGGAGGCGCGGATTTACCTCGATGAAATAGAATTGGCCGCTATCGTCATCGATTAGAAACTCGACCGTGCCGGCCCCGACATAGCGCGTCGCGTGGCCGATCGCCAGCGCGGCATCGCAAAGATTTTGCCGCATCAGCTCGTCGACATAGGGCGCGGGCGCGCGCTCGATTATTTTTTGGTGGCGCCGCTGGATCGAGCAATCACGCTCGAACAAGTGAACCACCGTGTTGTGCTTGTCGCCAAGGAGTTGCACTTCGACGTGGCGCGGCCGGCGGATGAGCTTTTCGAGATAGACTTCGTCTTGAGCGAAAGCGGTTCGCGCCTCCCGGCGCGCGGAGGCGAGGGAATCGATCAATTGCTCCTCACGCTCGATCATGCGCATTCCGCGTCCGCCGCCGCCCCACGACGCCTTGAGCATGAGCGGATAACCGATGTCGGCAGCGATCGCCGTGATCTGGGCTGCGTCCTCGGGGAGTGCCTCGCTCGCCGGGATCACCGGCACGCCGGCCGATCGCGCGAGCGCGCGGGCCGCGAGCTTGTTACCGAGGGTGCGCATGGTAGCCGGGGTTGGGCCAATGAAATTGATGCTGGCGCTCGCGCAGGCCTCCGCGAATTCGGGATTTTCCGAGAGGAAGCCGTAACCCGGATGGATCGCGTCGACTTTCGCCTCGGCGGCGACACGGATCACCTCGTCGATCGACAGGTAGGCTTCAAGCGGCCCTTTGCCGACGCCGATGCGGTAAGCCTCGTCCGCCTTAAACCGATGGAGGGACAGCTTGTCTTCTTCGGCATAGATCGCGACGGTCGCGATGCCAAGTTCGGTCGCGGCTCGGAACACCCGGATCGCGATTTCCGATCGGTTTGCGACCAGTAGGCGCGTGATCGAATTGGCTATTTTGTCCCTCCCGGAATTGTGCGTCCATGTACCGAGCCGATGAGCACGGACCGTGCCACCCGGTGGATTTTGATCCCGAAAAACGCTGCTGCAAAGACTGCCGCTCGCGTGTTTTGAACCGCAGCCAGGCGATCGAGAACGGTCGCCCCTCGCCCAAAGAGCCTTCGCCCACTGAAAGGCCGGTTTAGCGCGAGGGTAGATGCGGTTTTGCAACTTGGAGTTGGCACCATCCGGGCGCGGCTCGTTCACCTCACCCGGCGGGGAAAAAACCGTCTGCGGAACCTTCGGAGCGAGACATTTTGGCTGGTACGATCGGCGCGCGCCGAGTGCGCGACCTGCATGCTCCCCCAGTTTTGACGAAACACGCAGCCGGCGTGGTGGTGCTCGCTAGGTGACCCAGAGGATAACGAATGCGAGTTCAACTACGACGACCCGCCGTGTACGAGGCCGTGCGGGAGGAAGCATGGACAAAGGCCCGGCAAGCTAAAGCCCATGCTCGGTTGGCAGCGGACGAGAAATCCGATTTTAAGCTCGTCAGAAGACTATTTCTTCGAGAAGTATCTCATCACAGAGCGGTACTCGAACGATCGCGATGCTCGCGTCAGGTCAGACCGTGGCAGAGCTATTATTTAGGATTTAATGTATTGAAGGTTTCACTAAAAGAAATGCCTCAGACCGCTCCATTGAAAATTAAGAATTAATCCCCACATATTATTCGCGGGGCGCTCAAATGATTCTGGTCTCGCAAGTATTCGCCCGGCCGTAATGGCGGGCCAACGCCCATATTGCTCATAGGAGAATGTGATGGACCGATTTGATTTCACGCCGCTCTTTCGTTCAACCATCGGCTTCGACCGCTTGATGCGGCTAGCGGACGCGGCAAGCCAGGGCGAGAGCGGTGCTCTTGCCTACCCGCCATATAATATCGAAGTGACGGGCGAAAACGCATATCGCCTAACCATGGCAGTCGCCGGGTTTGCACCGGAAAATCTCGACATTACGATCAAGGAGAACGAACTGGTGATTACCGGCAAAGCCAAGAAGGACGAAGAGGAGCAGACCGAGTATCTGCATCGCGGCCTCGCGCGTCGGGCTTTCGAACGCCACTTCGACCTTGCCGACCACATTAAGGTCAAGGACGCCAATGTCGATAACGGCCTCCTGCACGTGAATCTCCTGCGCGAGGTTCCGGAGGCGAACAAACCTCGCAAGATCGAGATCGCAGGCCCGCAAACCGCTAAATTCATCGATCAAAAAGCGGCCTAGACTTCGGAACGACCATTGGTGGGCGATCTCCCTGGAGATCGCCCAAACGGTTGGCGGCGCCGGGCGCCATCTTGACGTCGGTATTCTCGCACAAATTGGTATGGCCGGTGACACACTGCGGGTGGGTGCCACAAAACACCGACAAGCAGGTGATGACATGGTCACCCGGCTTCACGTAGGTGACGCCCTCGCCGACCGCTTCGACCTTCGCCGCGCTTTCATGGCCCAGCACGCTCGGCGTCGGGGTGTGGGGTAGAGCCCTGTAGTCCGCAAATATTCAATCACGCAGCGGCGGGAGCGAGATAGTACTCGTGATGTAGGCCGCCAAGGATCGGAAGGGCACCGACGACCGTGGTGCACCGAGATGGCCGGATCGATCAGGTCAGTTCTGAGACCGCGTAACCGCGCTATTGTGCGCTCTTCGTCGGTTGCAGTGAGGCGACTATACCCGGCAACATCCGCAGCCAGAATTGCTGCGAGCTTGCGGGTTTCGCTCATTTGCCGGTGATCCCCTCCCTCCGAAACAACCATAACATGCATTTTGTATTAGGTTAATCGGGAGGCGGGAGAGTTGGCTAATTGAATTGTGGCAAGCGCCTCGGCGTCGACCAAACAGCTCTCAATGGCTGCCGCCGGTGTGGCAATACAGGGATGTCGAAGCCCACGACTGGATCAAATCGTCCACTTGCGCTCGAGATGCGCGCCTCCGGCGTTTTGGTTTTAGGAGAACCTGTCGCCAACCCCGGCTGGCGACCGGACGACCTAAAAAGTGATGCGTCCTGCGGTATCGGCTAATTTAAGCTTTGTCGTAGGTTAGAAAAATCAAGGGAGAACTGGCATGACGAACATTGTTCTGGTTCACGGCGCTTGGCACGGTGGCTGGTGTTACCGTCAAACTGCGGCGGTGTTGCGCAAGATGGGGCATGAGGTGTTCACGCCGACCCACAGCGGCGTCGGCGAACGTGCTCATCACGCGGCCGAAAGCATTACCCTTGAAACCCACATTCGCGACGTAGCGGGGTGTATCGAAGCCGAGGAAATCAACGACATTATTCTCGTCGGCCATTCCTATGGCGGCATGGTGATTACTGGGCTGGCCGACCGAATGCCCGATAGGATCAAGGCGCTTGTTTATCTTGATGCGTTTGTACCGGGTCACGGTGAGTCGTTGATCGCGTTGCTCGGTAAAGCCCTCGAACCGCCGGTAGCGGCACAATTCATCAGCGGCTTCCGGGGCGCTGCATCGGAAAAGAATAGCGGACGGACTAATCCGATACCGGCGGAAATGTTTAACGTGTCCGCCGAAAATCGTGAATGGGTGAACCGACGCTGCGTGCCGCAAGCGCTTGCCACCTTCGAGATGCCCGTCTTGCTCTCGGGCAAAATTGAGAACGTGAAACGCCGACTGTATATCCTGGCGGATGGCTGGGACCCGAGCCCGTTCCGTTATTTCGCGAAGAAGTATACCGGGGCACCAGGCTGGGAGGTCATCAAGATGACAACTGGGCACGATGTCATGGTCGATCAACCGGATGAGCTGGCCGCCGCCATCGCAAAACTAGCGTAACGAATAAGCCAGCAAGGCCTTCAGCGAGTTTGGTTTCGATCCCGCGAAGGCCGCGCTGGCCAAAACTGCTGTTAAATCCTGATAAGTGTCCCTCCCACTCTTTCGCCCTCGAAATCTTTCAACTAGATCAGATGGTTTACCTTGCGGTTGAAATGACAGCCCCAGGCAGTTTTGGTTTTCAGGAGAGACTGCTGTAAGCTTCACTACGTCTCGTAGCCTGAAGAGTAGTCGCGCGCCGCACATACGAGGGGTGGGGGCTTGGTGCGACGGATCGAAGAGTGGCTGGGTGACCTTGGGCTTGGCGAATACGCATCGCGCTTCGCCGAGAATGATATGGATCTGGCGATTGTCCGCGATCTGAGCGACCAAGATCTTGAGAAGATCGGGGTTGCTTCACTCGGCCACCGCCGCAAACTGCTGAGAGCCATCTCTGAACTGAATGCCTCGCCGGCGGAAAAGCCGCGGGTGCGAAGGCGGCGAGCTCCCCGCCGGAAAGGACACATCGCCGCGGCAGAGCCAGAGCCGTTGCCTGCTGTTGATGAGACCGGTGAGCGCCGATACCTGACGGTGCTGGTTTGCGACCTGGCGGATTCGACTGGCATTGCCTCGCGGCTCGATGCGGAAGAGTGGCGCGATCTCGTTGGTGCCTATTTTTGAGGCCGCATCCGCGGCGGTGACCGAGTTGGGAGGCACGGTCGCCAAGAAGCTGGGCGACGGGCTGATGGCGCTGTTCGGGTATCCGACGGCGCACGAGAACGATACCGAGCGGGCGGCTCGGGCGGCGTTGGCAATCCAACGCGCGATCGCCGCGTTGAACCGTAGGAACCTTCGTACGGCGACGCGAATGCTCATTGCTCGCATTGGCATCGAGACGGGACCAGTGGTGGTCGATGCGGCGGGCGAGATTTTCGGCGACGCGCCGATTGTCGCGTCGCGGGTGCAGGCATTGGCGGAGCCTGGCGCAGGTTCAGCGTCAGATCGCCGGCCTGTTCGTCGCAGAGGAACGAGGCGCACATGAGCTGAAGGGATTGAAGGAGCCGGTGACCCTGTTCCGGCTGGTACGGGCGAGCGGCGGCGGCAGGCGGTCAAGCCAGCGCATGCCGACGCCCCTGGTCGGGCGCGATGAAGAGATCGCGATGTTGGTGCGCCGCTGGGAGCGGGCGCGGCAAGGCGACGGGCAATTGGTGCTGATCGTGGGCGAGCCGGGGCTCGGCAAGTCTTGCCTGATTGAGGAATTTCACGGCAGACTGCGCGACACCCCACCACACCTGGATCGAATGGAGCTGTTTGCAGCTCTTGCAAAACATGCCGCTGCATCCGGTCGCCGAATGGGGGCGACAGCGGTACGGCGGCGCGGACGTGCCCGCCGAGCGACGGTTCTCGGACCTTGAGAGCACCCTAGTGCAGATGAAGCTCGACCCGGTCGAGAATGCCCCCTTGCTGGCGCCGCTCTTCGACATTCCGCTGCCGCAGGAACGCGCGCCGGCCTTGGCGTCCGACCGAGTTGTGCCGCCGGCAATTGGCGGCGCTGACGACTTCGGTGATGGCCAGTGCGCGCGTTCAGCCGGTGATGCTGACGATCGAATATCTGCACCGGGCCGATCCGACCACGATTGACGTCCTTAAGGGCATTGCCGAGCGCGGCGCGCTGGCGCCGTTGTTCATCGTGGCGACGACCAGGCCTGAGTTCCGAGCGCCCTGGGGCATGCGCTCGCATCACGCGACCATCTCGCTGGCGCCGCTCGACTGTGCTCAGGTCCGGAACATGATAGCGGAGCTATCGGCCCGTGATGCTCTGCCGCGCGAGGTGGTGGACGATGTAGCCGCGCGCACTGGCGGGGTGCCGCTGTTCGTCGAGGAAGTGACGCGGCTTTGATTGGAGAGCGGCGATAAGGGCGGCATCCACACGATCCCGCCGTCGCTGCAACAATCGCTCATGGCGCGGCTCGACCGGCTTGGCCCGGCCCGAGAGGTAGCGCGAGTCAGCTCGGTGATTGGACGTGGCTTCTCCTATGGCCTTCTGCTCACGCTCACCGGGATGACCGATACAACGCTGCAAGCCGTGCTGGAACAGCTTGCGGAAGCCGACATTTTACTCGTCCAGGGTCTCCCGCCCGATTCCGACTATCGCTTCAAGCACGTGCTTATTCAGGATGCAGCCTACGAGAATCTCCTCAAGAGCCGGCGGCAGGCGCTGCATCGGAGCGTTGCCGAGATTTTGCGCGACCGTTTCCCTGACACTGCGGCGGCCGAGCCGGAAGTGCTGGCGCATCACTTCACGCAGGCGGGACTGACCGATGCCGCCATTGAATGGTGGGGCAAGGCCGGCGAAGACGCCAAGGCGCAGAAGACCTACCTGTCGGCACGGGAAAAGCAGCAGCTCGCTAAGGTGGTAGTGGCCGTTAGGGCGGAGGCGGCGGAACGGCAATCGGGCGCAATCAATAGGAGGCGGTGATGAGCAAAGTCGGCAAAGACCTGATCAAGGCCATGGGCGAAGTGCTCGAACACACAAAGGGAGCCAAACGCGCGGCGCGTCTATGTCGCGCCCGTCCAGGTGCCGGCGACGGTCGATGTCGCCGCCATCCGTCACGGGCTGGCGCTCACGCAGGCCGAATTCGCGGCCCGCTTCGGCTTCAGCGAGGGAAATGTGCGGAATTGGGAACAAGGACACCGGGACCCCGACGGTGTCGCGCGTGTGTATCTGAAGATTATCGAGAACAATCCCAAGGTGGTCGATGAAGCACTGATCACTCTTCGTAAGAGGAGCAAAACTCGCGGCGGTCATGCCGAATGACAGCGATGCATGACGAGGTCTGGAAGATATGGTACGGGCGGATGGTCTGAGACGGCGAGACGATCGCCGAGGTAGTCCCAGAAGGAGATGCCGAGCTTGGCGCAGGTTTTTGCCAAGCTGAGGAAGGCGTCGCGGCAATCGCGGCCGGTGTCACTTCGGGTTCCGCCGCTGATCTTTCGTCTGGTGACTTGGCAGCGGATGTCATTTTCCGATCCGTTGGTGTGGAGCGAGCGGATTGCGTCCGCAATTGTGGTGCCCGGCAATAATCGAGAGCCGTTCTGGGATGCGAAGGCACATCGCCTGATCAAGGCGGTGATCCTTTATGTCAAGAAAAGCTCAGAGTTCGAGAATGCTTGCAATCTCGTGACGGTCTACCGGCTGCTCAATCACGGCGCGGTCGCGTTGCGGGAGAAGGTTCTGAAAGACGGGAGGTTTATCGAGAAGCTGAAAAATGCAGAGCGCTCACCAGATTTTGTGGGAAAGCATGTGCAATGCAACGGTGAGGGATGCAGTCGACGACGTGATATTTGCTGCCGGCCAGGAGATGCGATCCATTGCCGAACAGACGGGGTCCGGTATCTTGGCTCATGCGACCGATCAGCTAGAATTCCTGAGCGATCCGCTGATGCAGCAATGTCTTCTAAGCTCAGATTTCGAACTGAAAGATCTCAAGGCCAGCAAGCAGGGAATGACGCTTTATCTCAGCCTCACGCGTGACAAGATGCAGTCCCATTTCCGCTGGCTTCGGTTAATGGTTGACCTGATCATTGCGGAGCTGGAGCGGCCTGACGTCAAGCACGGCTCAGATTTTCCGACACTCATAATCCTCGATGAATTCGCAGGACTGCATCGTATGACGACGATCGAGAATGCGGCGGCGCAGGCTGCCGGGTTCCGCGTGAAGTTTATGTTCGTAGTTCAGACGCTGGCACAACTTAAAGAAGTGTATGGCAAAGGATGGGAGACGTTCCTGAGCAACTCGGGGCTCAAGGTCTTTTTTCAGATTGATCATTTCTTCACTAGGGATTATGTCAGCAAACTCGCTGGAAAATGCGAGACTTGGCGGCGAGGATGGTCAGGTTCCACAAGCGAAGGGAACACGACCACAAGAAACGACGGAGAAACGACGACCGACGGTTACACGTCAACCGAAAGCGTGGGTAGGTCGGATACTCGCGGGTCAAGCAAGTCGGGCTCCAGGACGCAGACCCGCGGGTGGTGGCTGGCAATGAATTCGACCACGGCGGACGGGACGACTGACACTGATTCTTCGTCCACTGCGTATTCCAAGAATGAAAGCTTCGGGACGTCCTCTAATTCGTCATCGAACTGGAGCGAATCCTTTGGACATTCAGAAACGGATACAGACGGCTGGAGCTGGACGCCACATGTAAGAGAGCTGTTCACGCCAGACGAGATAGGGCGGTATTTTTCCCGGATCAGTGACCTTGAAAACGGCGGTTCTCGGGGGGATTCTCCCGGATTGCTTCTTGCCCTGATAGCTGGCCGGCCTCTCGTCGCATATCGCGTCGACTACTTCAATTCACCGTATTTTGAGAGTATGTTCGATCCTCATCCGGATTACAAAACCAAACCAAAGACGCTGGAGGAGTTGAGAAGGGTAAGAGAGGCAGCGGCGCTTTCGCGACCTCATCAGGCACTACTTCCCACCAACCTGTTTGCATCTCGCTTGTCTCTGCGCGGTCTGTTGAAGGTTGGAGGCGGCGCCCTAGCCGCCCTTGCCTTGGTGATGCTGATCGTGTTCAGAGGGCTTCTGTGGACGCCCTCAGGACAAGAGGGTCATGCCTCGGCAAATGAACCGCCTATTTCTGCCCCACGCGGACCCGAAGTTCCCGCCGCTGTCGTCGAAAATAGCTTGTCGCCGTCCTTCGCAGCTGGTGCCGCTGACCGCAATGCGTGGGAAACGTGGTTCCGAAGTCTTAATGGCGACGTCCGCGCTGGGGCGGAGTCATGGGCATCACGGCGGAGCCTGCGCCACCCAGGTTCGTGCGAACCGTCTTATGCGGCTGCTGATGCGGACCGACAGCTCTGGATTGAGGGCTGCCGTGCGGCCCAGCAGCGTTTGGCAGTGCCGGATGCCCGCCGTAAGGCCGACCCCAAATACAAACATGGATGGAACAGTTTGTGACGGGCCACCTCCTCGCTCCGTTGACCGTGTTTGCCGTTCCGGAGTGTTTGATACACACATATCGGAAGCGGGCGCGGTAACCGATAGGGGGGCTGACCGGTGCCTACCAAAAATCATGTCGGAACATAATGATAATGGAGGCCACCGAGGATTGAACATGCCGCGATAGTCCCGGTGCGATGCACGATGCGTGGGACCGGCGCGTCCTTGTCCAAAGAGAGGTGAGTTCGCACCTGATTGTGGTAATCAGCATAGAGTTTAAGAATTCGGCGCAGATGGTCTTCGCCAAACACGATGACGTGGTTGAGGCACTCGCGACGGATCGAGCCGATGAGGCGCTCCACGTATCCGTTTTGCCACGGCGGCCGGGCCATTATCGGTCGATCGCGGATACCCATTGCCGCGAGTTGTTGCCGGACGATGTGCCCATAGACACCATCGCGGTCGCGGAGCAGGTATCGTGGTGCATCTTGCCACGGGAAGGCTTCTGCGATCTGCCGCGCGACCCATTCAGCCGTCGGATGCGATGTGACCGCCACAGTGACGATACGTCGACGGTGATGTTCCAGGATCACGAATGCATAGAGAAGCTTGAAACCGATCGTCGGCACCACGAGCAGATCCATCGCCGCGATCCCAGCGGCGTGGTTGCGGAGAAAGGTCTTCCAGTTCTGGCCCGGCGGTGGACGGTTCCGCGCCATGTATTTGGCGACGGTCGACTGCGCGACCTCGATGCCGAGCTTCAGTAACTCGCCGTGAATGCGCGGTGCGCCCCACAACGGATTGGCGACGCTCATCTCCCGTATCGGGCGTCGTAGCTCGCTCGAGATCGGAGGGCGTCCACCGCGAGAGCGAGACTTCCAGCGCCAATACGTACGGAATCCCAGTCGGTGCCACCGAACGACAGTCTCGGGCCGCACGATGGAAACAGCATCAACGACAGATGGCTGCAGTCGATAGAGCCTATGAAGATCAGTCGGTCGACGACCCTGACCCGCGGCCTGGGTGGCGCCCTGCGGCGCAAGATCATCAGCTGATGGCGGAGCACCAGAACCTCCGCTTCGAGCCGAGCCCGCGATTTGAACGTCGAGGCGAGGACACCGGCAATTAGCTTGATGACGTCGATCATGCCTCCTCAATCTAACCCCATCTTCGGCCCGCATGCGAGCATGGATGACGTTTTTGGTAGGGACAGCCGTCTCCTGGTTGGCGCCGGTTCCTCCGACCGCATGGCACAGCTATTTGGGCCGGCGACTTGCTCTGCGTTCAAACGATCTTCTTCAGGACGCTCGATGTATTCTTCGTGATCCATGACGCTCGCCGCGACGTCGTAGGCATCGGGGGCACCCGGCATCCGACAACCGGATGGATCGCACAGCAGCACTTCGAATGCTGCGGATCGGATCGCGAGCCCTGCGCCTTCTCTCTGTGATCGCGACCGCCGCTTTGGGACCGCTTTCGAGTTGCGCCCTACAGTCAAAAGCGCGAGACACCGCGCGGTCATCTCTCACGCAAGCTGAAAGCCCGGAAGCCGCAATGCCTCCCGATCGAAGGTCACGGTGTGGGCGCAGCCTGCTTTGGCGCCGAGCGTAGCGATGACGGCGTCTGCGAAGGAGCCTTGCCTCTCCTTGAGCGCAATCATGGCGGTGAAGACTTCCTGTTCGTTCTCAAGGACCAGTATCTCCGCTTGAAGCATGCGTTCAACCGCCGCGGCAATCTCCTGAGCGCCGAGACCGTAGGCGCGATCGAGAACCCACACGGTCTCGACCATCGCCACGATGCTGACGAAGCCTGGATTCGCCTCGGTCAGCCGGCGCTCGATGATATCGGTCGCTTGGCTCGACTGAACCGGATCATCTTGCGCCAGATAGCGGACAAGGACGTTAGTATCGAGGCCTATCATCGGCGTCCGGCGCGTCGGACAGCAGCCGACGCACCTTCGGCGACAGCCTCATCCATCTCCTCGAAGGTTACCGGTCGCCGGCGGCGGGACTTGACTATGCCCCGCAACGCCGAGGCCGGCAGCTTTGGCAAGAGCACCACGCTGCCGTCGGGATGCACGAAGAACTTGACCCGGTCCCCGGGCTTCAACCGGAGATGCTCGCGAATGGCCTTTGGGATTGTCGCTTGGCCTTTGACAGTGATCGCCGATTCCATGAGCCGTCTCCATTACATTATAAAGAATGTAATACCAGACCAGCGCCCATGCCGTCAATCCGACGCGCCTGTCCCCATCGCAAACGTGATCTGTAGCCGACAAATGCCGTCTTCTTCCTCACATTGCAAAGGCGTCGTCCGCTATTTTTCCGGATTGGGGCCTTGTTCGCATCGCCGGGGTGACACGGCGATCACGCGGCGGCGGGAGCGAGATAGTACTCGTGATGTAGGCCGCCAAGGATCGGAAGGGCAGCGACGGCGTACGATACTCCTCGCCGATGGCGCGAACGGGGTCGCAGGCGGGCGAGGGTAGTGGGCGGCGGATCAGGAACTCCGCGGCCCAGGCCCATGTGCGGACGCCCAGTGTTGTAATGTGAATTCCACGATTTCAGAATGGATCGCAAATGTGGTTCGGACAGGGGTATCAACCAATCCAAGAGCGGCGAAACCCTTCACGATGCCACCGCACCAGCGTCTCCGGACGGACCGCGGTTATCAGCTTGAGGATCGACGGAAACCAGCGATAGAGCTGGACGAAGAACAGGCGATCCGCGATGCTAAGCTGAACGCGGCCGTGCACCTTGCGTCGAAGGACGATGAGTTGATGCCGGAGTGCAGCATTCTCGGCTTCGAGCCAACTCTTCGACTTGAGAGGGGCAGCCAACAGCTTCAGAGCCAGGGGGATCAGCGCAATCACAGCCGCCAACCTGATGCGATTCTCTCACTGGTTCAATACGGATGGGGTTTTCGGCACACACAGGTGGAACGCGGTATCGAAACAGGCGATTTGCAGCAGCTCCGGGTTGAGCTTCGCCGCCAAGCGGATCGGGGCGAGGTTATGCTGCTCGTGTAACGGCGCGAGCGGCACCAGCACCTCCAGCTCGTTGAGCAATTCGGGCGTGACCCGGGCTGAGCGCGAGTGGTGCAGCCCACCATGAACGACCCGGTGCCCCAGAACCGCGAGAGGCCGCGCGCCAAAATGATGCCGCGCCCACGGGAATCACTGCGTGTAGTCCGCAAATATTCGATCACGCAGCGGCGGGAGCGAGATAGTACTCGTGATGTAGGCCGCCAAGGATCGGAAGGGCACCGACGGCGTACGATTCTCCTCGCTGATGGCGCGAAAGGGGTCGTAGGCGGGCGAGGGTAGTGGGCGGCGGATCAGGAACTCCGGGGCCCAGCCCCATGTGCGGACGTCCCGTGTTGTAATGTGAATTCCACGATTTCAGAATGGATCGCAAATGTGATTCGGACAGGGGTATCAACCAATCCAGGCACTCGCGTCGAATCGTGCCGACGACCCGTTCGCAGATCGCATTGGCCTTCGGGCAGCGAGGCGGCGATTTCAATACCTTGATTCCGAGCCTTGCTATCGACTCGTCGAGGTGTTCGGCGAAAATACGGTCGCGGTCGTGAAGCAGATATTCGTACTGGCTTTCGCGTCCGACGGCCTCGCGCAGTTGCTGCATCGTCCAAGCGGAAGTTGGATGGGCGGTGACGTTGCAATGGACGAGGCGCCGGCTGCGATGTTCGATCACCACAAACACGTATCACAGCCGGAACGTCGCGGTCACGACGACCAAGAAATCGCAGGCAATGATACCTTGGGCCTGCACGCGCAGAAACGTCGACCAGCGCAAATTGCTCCGCGGTCGGTCAGGCGGGCGAGGGGGTAAGTACTTCCGTACGGTTCGCGGCGACACCCGAATTCCCAGCTTCAACAAGAGTTCATTTGCGATACGCTCCTCGCCCCATCAGGGGTTTTGGTTCGCCATGCGGCGGATCAGAGCTTGTAACTGCTGGGGTATCGGCGGCCGGCCAGGTCGGGATTTGAGCCGCCAGAACAATCTCCATCCCGCTCGGTGCCAGCGGATCATCGTCTCCGGACGCACCGCTACCAGAGGACAGCGCTATCGCGAGCGATTGAAAGCCGCATCATGTTCGACCCGGGCCTAGCCCAGCCCGTGGCGAATACTCATATGCTTGACGTACTACATTTAGCATAGTATCTCCAACGACCGGTGATACGGTCGATCAAAGGTTCCGCAACGCGCCGCTTGGTTGAGCAAGGCAAATCGAGTTTTTCCGGGCTCGATATCGCCAAGGCTCAGCGTCGGCTCGCCACGCTGGACAGCGCCACCTCGCTCAACGATCTGGGCCGGCTGAACAGCGTCGGCCTGCACAAGCTGAAAGGGGAGCTGCGGGACTTCTGGTCCATCGATATCAATGGCCCATGGCGTCTGCTGTTCCGGTTCAATGATGGCGACGCCTTGGACGTTCACATTTTTGATCCGCACTGAGGCTGCACCAATGACCGACGATATCCAAAGCTATCCCCACGGGATTGCCCACCTGCTGCCACCGGTTCATCCGGGCGCTGTGCTGGCCGATGAACTGGAGGCGCGTGGTTTGTCCGCCCATGCGCTGGCGCTGGCGCTGCGGGTACCAGCCAACCGGCTCAGCGACATCGTGCGCGGCAGGCGGGCAATCTCGGCCGAAACCGCGTTGCGTCTCGGCCGCTATCTCGGCACCAGCAGCGCCCTATGGCTCAACTTGCAGGCGCAATACGATCTGGCGGTAGCGATGCGCGACCACGGCGCGCAGATCGCGCAGGAAGTGGCGGCCGAGGCAGCCCCTGAAAACGATCGCCGTGCTCGCAAAGCAGCGATCCGTCCCGCGCGGACGATTGCGGCGGCGCGCGCCAAGATGGGCGTGCTAGCGGCCAAGAAATTGAAACAGGGAGGCGCCGCCGTCACGTCGGGGAAGCGGGCGAAGGCCGGCAAGTGAAGCAGTCCCGTACAGCCGACACCCTGATCGACGCTCGCGACAAGCGCCTCTTGGCATGGCTCGCGGAATTGCTGCCGCGGCAGGAACGGTGCGCGTGGCGTTAAATGGCCGACCTAAGAACCAAGGACGCGACTGGGATGCGCGGGTTCATGCGCTCATGGCGGAACTGAAAATCACTAGCACCGCCAAGATGGCTGAGCCCTGCGCGAGGTGCGTAAGGCCGGCACGGTGGTAAAGGAATGGGCGGCCGCCGATGCCCACTAAACGCTGGAGACCATCTTATCATGCCCAAAACTATCGTGCCGAAGCCATTCCCCATACATCATCTGGCAAAACACTGGACTCCCGGCCATTGGTCGGTGCTGGACATTGTGGACGAAATTGAAACCTACAGTCCGCGCGTCACGATAGAGGTCGGAATTGCGCTTATAGATGACTGTCTTACAGACGCCCTCTCGGCAATTTCGGCAGTACAAGAGAAGAAATTCATTGATCGGTGCTGGGACAGCATGGGGTCAATTAGGGACTTTTCACAAAAGGTCGATTTTGGCGTTTGTTTCGGAATATACGGCACGATGACGTATGCGGATTTAGTCAAACTAAGAGACATGCGCAATCAGGCGGCACACCGCACGGTGATGCGCACATTCGGTTCCGCAATCATCAAGGGGATCTGCCGCGACCTTCAATTGCCGGACTGGAAGAGCAAGGTTTCCGCCATCGATAGCATAACGAATCCACGCGACCGCTTTATTGCTACCGTCGCGCTCATTACGGATTTCCTCATGGTTTGGACAAAGTCAGTTCGCGCACATCCCCCGGCTGGATCCAGTGGAGCGACGGCGCGCAGCAGACCGGCGCCAGCGGATGGACGAAGACCAGGGCGTTGCGGCGGTTGAGCTCCGCCATGACCGGCGTGAAATCGGCATGACCCGGATAGCGCTCGCCATAGCTCGTCATCAGCTGAATGCCGTCGGCCTTCAGCGTGTCGAGGGCGTAGGCGATCTCGGCCAGCGTGTCGTCGACGTCGGGCATCGGCACCGACCCGAAATGCCCGAAGCGCGCGCGATGGGTCGCCCGCAGCGTCGCGGCATACTCGTTGACGGTGCGCGCCAGCCGTCGCGTCTCCTCCTTGCCGAGATGGTGCAGGCCCGGCGGCGACAGCGACAGCACCGCGGTGCCGACGCCGTTCTTGTCCATCTCCTCAAGGCTGCGGCCGACCGTCCAGTCGCGCACGACCGGGCGCCTGGCCGTGTCGCCCATCGCGGCAAGATATTCCGGCGCGTAGAAATGATGATGGATGTCGATCCGGTGCGAATGCTGTTGCTGGGTCATTGCCATCCCGTTGATCTCGAGGAAAACGGTCAGGCGCTTTCGGTATCGCCGCGGCAGCGCGCATCTCCCTTACGCAAGATCCGTCCGCGGCGGTCGCTTTCCTGCTGGCGGTTAGCTTCAGCTTCGCCTTCGGGGTCATGCGCATCGTCAATTTCGCCCATGGCATCCGCTGCCGGCCGACCTGCAGGCCGACCGTTCGCGGATGGCGCGCGCGCTGTGATTCATCACCGCGTGCTCCCAACGGCTCGCGCATGAGCTGGCACCCCATTCCGGCAATCGCGGCCTGGATGGATCGCGTGCGCGCCTTCGGCAATGGCACTGCGGCACCGCTGTCGCCTCAGGAAGCGCTCCGGGTGGCGACCGAAGCCACTCCAATGCTGCGCCGCGCGTCCGAGCCGTTTTTCGAGAGCCCGCCACTCGGCAGCCGCATATCGATCCGTGCCGACGACTGTGGACGCGATCTTGTCGAGGGCGAACTCGTGCTGATCGACGGCGAAGGGATCGCGCTCCGCCGTGTCGATCCGTAGGTGGGCGAGGTGGTCGTCCATTTCCCGCGGCTCGGCTACGATTTGCGCCAGGCGCGCTCGACGGCCTGATCGGGGTGACCGGCCTCGGTCCTGACCGCTCACTTTCCGGCGGCCCGGATCGCGCGCCAGACGCGCTCCGAGGTTGCTGGCATCTCGATATGCGACACCCCCAGCTCGGCGAGCGCATCGACGACGGCATTGATCACCGCTGGGAGCGCCGGCGTCGCGCCTCCTTCGCCGCCGGAGCGGACGCCGAGGCGATTGGTGGGCGAGGGCACCTCGCTCAGCGCGGTGACGAGCGCGGGGAAGTGGTCGGCGCGCGGCATGGCGTAGTCCATGAAGCTGCCCGCCCGCAGCTGTCCGCTCGCCGGGTCGTAGCTGGCGTCCTCGAGCAGCGCCTGTCCCACCCCCTGCGCAATGCCGCCATGGGTCTGCCCGTGCAGGATCATCGGATTGACGGCGCGGCCGACATCGTCGACCGCGACGAGGCCGACGATTGCCACGGCGCCGGTCTCGGGATCGACCTCGACCTCGCAGACCTGCGTGCCGTAAGGAAAGCTCGCGACCGGCAAGGTCTCGTCGGCGATGCCGGCGAGCGGGCCCTGCAGCTCCGCCGGCAGGTCGCGCCGCTCGCTCGCCGCGGTGGCGACAGTGAATAGGTCGATCGCGCTGTCGGTGCCGGCGACGCGGTACTTGGCGTCGGCGAACTCGAGGTCGGCTTCGGCGGCTTCGAGGAGATGGCTGGCGATCCTGCGGCCCTTGGCGATGATCGCCTCGGTCGCGTTGCCGATGATCGTCGCGGCGAGCTTCATCGAGCGGCCGGAGTGGGAGCCGCCGCCGGCCATCACGCGGGCCGTGTCATGGGCGACATAGAGGATGCTGTCGAACGGCACGCCCAGCCATTCAGTGACGAGCTGCGCGAAGCTGGTCTCGTGGCCTTGGCCCGACGCCATCGTGCCCATCACCAGCTCGATCGTGCCGTCCGGGCGCACGGTGATCTCGGTGCGCTCGCGCGGGGCGCCGCTGGTGACCTCGACATAATTGGCGACGCCGATGCCGCGCCATCGGCCACGCTGCCGGGCGGCGGCGCGACGTGCCGGGAATCCCTGCCAGTCGGCCAGCGCGAGCGCCCGCTCCATCGCCTCTCGATAGTGGCCGCTGTCATAGGTGAGGCCGAGGGGGTTGCGGTAGGGCTGGGCGGCCGGCGCGATCATGTTGCGGCGGCGCAGCTCGGCCGGGTCGAGGTCCAGCCGGTCGGCGGCGAGGTCGATGAGCCGCTCGATGATGAAGATCACCTCGGGCCGGCCGGCGCTGCGATAGGGCGTCGTCGGCACCGTGTTGGTCACGGCGCCGCGGCCGCGCACATAGGCGGCGGCAATGTCGTAGACGCCGGACAGGATCCCCATCCCCTTCTGCAGGGAGACGAAGGCGGCGGCATAGGCGCCGAGATTGCTCAGATGCGCCCCGCGCACGGCGAGAAAGTTGCCGTCCCGATCGAGCGCCAGCTCCGCCTCGACCGTGAGGTCGCGGCCCTGATAGTCGGTGAGGAAGGAGTTGCTGCGCTCGCAGGTCCACTTGACCGGCCGGCCGATCCGCCGCGCCGCCCAGGCGAGCAAAGGCCATTCGGGATAGAAGAAGTTGCGCGTGCCGAAATTCCCGCCCATCTCCGCGCAGAGGACGCGCACCTGCTCCGGCGGCACGCCCAGAGCCTGGGCCAGGTCGAGCCGCGCCTTGGCGACGCCGCGCCCGGTGCCGCTGTAGAGCGTATAGAGCCCGCTCGCCGGGTCGTAGTCGGCCGTGGTCGTGCGCGGCTCGAGCGGGACGCCTGTGACGCGCTGCACCCAGCTCTTGAGCCGTACGATGTGGACGGCGCGCGCGAAGGCGGCGGCGGTCGCCACCGCGTCGCCCGTCTCGATATCGATGCAGAGATTGTCCGGCGCCGCATCCCACAGCACCGGCGCGCCCGGCTGCGTCGCCGCGGCGGCGCGGGTCACCGCCGGCAGCGGCGCGTAGTCGATGCGGACCCGCTCGGCCATGTCCTTGGCCGCGGCAACCGAATCGGCCACGACCATCGCGACCGCCTCGCCGACGAAGCGCGCGCGATCCGGCGGCAGCGGCCAATGCGGCGTGGCGACCGGCCCCGCGCCGCGGACACGCACCGCCAGGTCGGGCGGCCGCATCAGCCCCGCGGCATGCGGAATGGGTCCGAGCCCATCGGCCAAATAGTCGGCGCCGGTGAGGACGGCCTGCGCGCCCGCGACGGCGAGCGCCGCCTCTTTGTCGATGGCGCCGATGAGCGCGTGAGCATGGGGCGAGCGGACCGATGCGGCATGCGCCATCCGCGGCAGCGCGAGGTCGTCGCCATAGCGCCCTTGCCCAGTCAGCAGGCGCGCATCCTCCTTGCGCCGGACCGGCTGCCCGATGCCGTGCCCGGATGCGGCGGGCACGTTCACGCCTCAGCCCTTGAGCTGGCGCCCTCGCGATCGGTCCTCGAAGCTCGCATTTCAGAAACTACGCTTCCGGAATGAATGGCGTTTGAGTTCGCCGGCGCTAGTTACATGTGTTGGCTTAAGTCATCGGTGCCTGTCAATGGTGCCCGTTCACGATGCATCCGCGACCGCGATCTCCACCTCGTTCGTGTGCGCGTCGGCTCAATTCCTTACGTCAACACCTAGCCTCGCGTCCCCCCGATGGGCATCTCCGCTCCCCGCCGAAACCGACCTCACCGACGCCAATTCGGCTAAATAAATTCCAAGTGGCGACCAGTTGGATGCATTGCTTTGTACAATTCAGGCCGCATGGTCATGGACACCGCGAGAGCATGGCTATGGCATGTCAAAAGGGGAAGATTCGCTCGAAGGTTGTATAGGACCCACAGCGCGCTGCGGAGCCACCAAGACACACACAGTTACGGGTTAGCGAGGTGCATTGAGCGCCCGTCGCCGACCTATGGTCGGCCCGGAACGAGACTTTGTCAGTAAAGGCCTTCTTTGTAAAAAGTTCCGCATAACCTGGAAACTCGCAATTTTGCCCTATCGAAAATCTCCTCAGTTGTGGTGTTTTTGTTAGTGAAGGTTGGCATTCGACAAGTGACTTAGCTGTTCGCTAAAACCTTATCGCGGTCCTGAACCATGCCGAAAGTGCCCGCGGGCGCAGTGTGAGCTTTTCCACGCTGCGCGCCGGGACGACGCCATTCCGCATCGGCCATCACTCTTCGTAGTCTCCAAGCGAGCGAAGAAGCAGAGATGAAGTTCGGTCCACTGTCGAAAAAAATTCTCGAGTTTTGGCCGCGAGAAAATTCGACAACGCGGTCTAGGGTCTGGACTCATATCTTGATCCAGTAAAGTGCGCCGATGAGGTGATTGGTAGCCAGGAAGTTTCTGGCGAGCTTGTCGAAGCGCGTCGCAATGCGCCGCCAATCCTTGACCCGACAGAAGTAGTTTTCAATTTTGTGCCGGCGCCGATAGATCCGCTTGGGGCAATAGGCTTTCTTGGTGGCGGTGCGGCGGCTTGGAATGACTGGCAGAGCGCCCTCGTCCTTGATTTCCTCACGCACTTTCTCGCTGTCGTAAGCTTTGTCGCCGGTGACGGCCAGCGGTGATCTGGGTGTGTTGAGAACTTCGCCAACGACTTGGTTGTCATGGACCTGCCCACCCGTCACGACAAAGTTGAGCGGACGGCCTTTGCCGTCGACGACCGCGTGGATTTTCGTCGAGCGACCGCCCCGGCTGATGCCGATCGCTTGGTTTTTCTCCCCCCTTTTGCGCCGCTAGCCGCACGGTGTGCTTTCACGATCGTGCTGTCGATCATATGTAGGCTATCGCGTGACCTCTCAGCCTGCCGATCAAAGATCTTCTTCCAGATGCCGCGCCGCGACCACCGATTGAAGCGATTGTAAATCGTCGTGTAGGGACCATAGCGCTCCGGCAGATCACGCCACGGCATGCCCGTGCGAAGCACATAGAAGATCCCGTTCATCACCCGCCGGTCGTCCGCCCGCGCACTCTTACGCGCTTTCGGAATCAACGGCTCCAGAAGTCCCCACTCCTCGTCGCTCAAATCAAACCGCATGATCCACCTCCAGTCATGGTGAATCATGTTTCGCCTTGCCGCTCAACTATTTATCTGGGTACAAACCCTAGTCCCGGGCGAGTCCGATATTTTCTTCAGGCCCCCCCTTTGCATCCAAATCTTTAGTCCGATAGGTCATTGGGCGGGTTCCAGATGGTTGCTGTCTATTCCTTGTCCTAGTCGAGACCGCAGCGTCGGCTCGAATCGACTTGTAACGTGGGCCGTGGGTCAAGGGCGAAAAAATGGAGCGTCATTCGGAGGTGACGAGTTCCCAGAATTGCCGAAGCTTCCCCACGCGCTCCTCGGGCGGATTGCCGGCAATCAGGTCAGCGTTAATCGCGCCGATGGAAATGCCGGCGGTCCAGTCGGGGTGAAGACCCGCTTCGGCGAGGCCTTCATAGACGCCTCCGTGATAAGTGCCGAGCACGCCACCTCCTTGCAGCAGGGGGCAAAACAATCGAAGGGAGGGCGGCCGCTCGGCCGACGCTTCAGCCTCGCCTGGGGGCGGTCCGCGTGCTGAACATCGGCCCGCATGATGAACTCCTGTCGTTTGCGGCTTCCCGGCCGTGTGAATGAACGTCGGCTTCGAGCCCAGCGCAGTCGCCTCACACCGCGGTTCGATGGACGTTGTCCAAATCCGCCCTGCAGACGAGACTGAATTCCAGAAGCGGATCATCGAGGCTCTTGGACACGGCCTGTGTTGCGAGTTGTCGGAGCTCGATGCTTGGTTTTAGAGAAATCTCGACAATGGCTCTGAGGGCCGCTTCGGCAGTGGCGACAACATTAGGCGAAGCAAAGAACCTGATTCGGTTGATGAGTCCGATCAGGCGCTGCTCATCGCCGCTCAGCACGATCTCGTCTTGCGTGTAGGCGCGCAGCAGCATATTCGAGGCGTGCAACACGAAGTCGGCATAGACTGTCTCGCGTTTCGTAATCTCGCCGGCAACGCGCTGCAGACGGTCTTGACGGTGTTGCGTGTAGATCGCGGCGATGAGCGAGGCGCAACCACCGACGAGGGCTCCCAACAGCGCCGACACCGGGCTCAGGAGGGCTGGATCGATCGTCATGCTGCCTCCAAGGAGTTTGCCTGGGCCAAATCCGGCGCGACGAGCTGAAAATCTTTGGCGGCCGCCTGCGGATTCGGTTCCTTGATCCGGAACCAGGTCACGTAGAGCGCGGGAAGGAAAACTAGGGTCAGGAGCGTCGCGACCGCGAGGCCTCCCATGATCGCGTAGGCCATTGGTCCCCAGAAGATCGTCGGCGCGATCGGGATCATGCCGAGGATCGCCGCTGATGCGGTAAGCAGAATCGGGCGGAAGCGGTGCGTGGTGGCCTCGACCACGGCATCCCACGGGGGGGCCGTGCCGCTTCTCTTTCTCGACCTGGTCGATGAGGATCACCGAATTGCGCGCGATCATGCCGGTGAGGGCGAGCACGCCCAGGAGCGCCACGAACCCTAATGGCTTGTCGGAGAGGAGGAGGGCCGCCACGACGCCGATGAGGCCAAGGGGAGCGACGCTCACCACCATGAACAGGCGGTTGAAGCTCTGGAGCTGAAGCATCAGCACTGTGAGCGTCAGGATGAGCATCAAGGGGAGAACGGCAGCGACCGACGCTTGTGCCTTCGCGCTCTCTTCGGCCGTTCCGCCAACGTCGATGTGGTACCCGCTCGGCAGGCTTGCATTCAGCACTGCGATTTTGGGCGCCAGGGTCTGCGCGACCGTCGCGGCCTGCGTACCGCGCGAGAGATCGGCTTGCACCGTCACCGTCGGCCGACGGTCCCGCCGCCACACGATGGGATATTCCAGGCCATATTCGACGGAGGCGATCTGGCTCAAGGGAACGGTCCGCCCGTTCGGCAGCGGCACTTGCAGCGAGCGTATCGTCGAAAGCGACATGCGTTGCTCCGCCGAACGCGCGGACCAACACGTCGACGAGATAGATGCCGCTGCGCAGCTGAGTGGCGGTGACGCCGGACACGACCGTGTTGAGCGACTGAGCCAGATCCTGGGAGCTCAAGCCCAGAAGGCGGGCCTGGTTTTGGTCGACCCGAATCCGGATCGTACGCGCCGGCTGCATCCAGTTGTAGTTGACGTTCTGGGCGCCGGGCTCGGATCCGAGGACTTGCGCAACTTTGAACGCGATCGTGCGCACCTGGTCGGGCCCCGGTCCGCTCACTCGGTATTGGAGGGGCCATCCCACGGGAGGACCGAGTTCCAGCGGATAGACCCGCCCGACAACGCTCGGAAACTCGGTCGCTAGCGCATGCTCAAGCCTTGCCTTTACCCGCTCGCGTTGCTCCAGCCCCTTGGTGACGACCACGAGCTGGGCGAAGAAGTCGTTGGGAAGCTGGACATTGAGCGGCAGATAGAACCGCACGGCGCCCTCGCCGACATAGGTGCTCCAGTGGTCGACGTCTTGATCGGACTTGAGAAGCTGTTCCACCCCAGCCGAGACATTTTGTGCGGCGTAGATGGACGCGTTGTCGGGAAGCTGCAGGTCCACCAGCAGCTCGGGCCGGTCGGATGAAGGGAAGAATTGCTGCTGAACGAAGCGTGTGCCAAAAAGCGCCGCTCCGAACAGGCCCAGCGTAACGAGGATCGTGACCCAGCGTGCCCGCATGCTCAGCACGAGGAAACGGCGGAACATGCGCATGATGGGGCCCGGTTCGCTGGAATGCACAACTCGCGGCTTCTTCAGAATCCAAACGCCGAGCAAGGGGGCAAAGAGGACCGCGACGATCCAGGATGCGAGGAGGGCGATTGCGACGACGGCAAAGATCGAGAAGGTGTACTCGCCCGCGGCGCTGTGCGCGAAGCCGATGGGCACGAATCCCGCGACGGTGACGAGCGTTCCCGTGAGCATCGGAAATGCGGTCGAGGTGAAGGCGAAGGTGGCTGCTTTTTGCTTGTCGTCGCCGTGCTCCAGCCGCGTTACCATCGTCTCGACCGTGATCATGGCGTCATCAACCAACAAGCCGAGCGCGATGATGAGGGCGCCCAACGAGATCCGCTGCAGGTCGATCCCGACCAGCGACATCGCCACGAAGACGGCAGCGAGTACAAGCGGGATCGAGAGGGCCACTACGGCACCTGCGCGCAGACCAAGGCTGAGTAGGCTGACGACCAGCACAATGGCGACCGCCTCCCAGAGCGCCTCCATGAAATCATTGACAGCGTGTTCGACGGTCAAGGGCTGATTGGCGACGAGCGTCGGCTGGATGCCGACGGGGAGCGTCGACGTGATCTCGGTCATGGCCCGCGCGACGTCGCGTCCGAGGGTGAGGATGTCGCCGCCCTTGCGCATAGCGATGGCAAGCCCGATCCCCTCATGTCCGTTGACACGAAAGATCGGCTGCGCCGGATCGGCGGGGCCGCGCGTCACGTGCGCGATGTCGCTCAAGCGAATGATCCGGCCGTTGACGACGAAGTTGACGGCCAGTATGTCGTGCTCGGAGCGGAATGCGCCCGACACGCGGACGAGGATCTTCTCGTTCCCGGTTTGCACCACACCCGCGGGGGTGATGGCGTTCTGGGCTTGAAGCGCCGCGATCAGCGCGGCGCGATCAATTCCGAGACCGGCCAGCGTCTCGGCGGAGAACTCGACATAGACGCGCTCGTCCTGGGCGCCGAGCACGTCGATCTTCGTGACGTCCGGTAGCTGCAGAAGCTGCTTGCGGACCTCTTCCACATAGTCCCTCAGCTCGCGATGGTTAAACCCGTCCGCGGTGAAGCCGTAGACGATGCCGTAGGTGTCGCCGAACTCGTCGTTGAAGCCGGGGCCGACGATTCCCTGCGGCAAAGTGTTGCGGATGTCGCCGACCTTCTTGCGTACCTGATACCAGATGTCCACTACCTGCGCCGGCGAGGTCGAAGTCTTTGAGGTTGACGAAGATCGTCGCTTGGCCCGCGGTCGTGTAGCTCTTCAGGTAATCGAGGTTCGGCGTCTCCTGGAGCTTGCGCTCGAGGCGGTCCGTCACCTGCTCGATCGTGTCACCGACCGTGGCGCCCGGCCACGAGGCCTGCACCACCATCGTCTTGACGGTGAAGTCCGGGTCTTCGCTGCGTCCTAGGCGGAGGTACGAGCCGATACCAGCGACCATGATCACGAGCATGAAATAGGCCACGACGGAACGATGCGCGAGGGCCCATTCGGAGAGGTTGAAGCGCTTCATGACGCTGCTCCCAGGAGGCGGACCTTCTGGCCCGGATGCAATGTCTGCACGCCGGCGGTGACCACGACATCGCCGGTTTCCAGTCCCTGAGAGATGACGACGGTAGCGGGGTCATAGCGCAGCACGTCAACATTCCGCAGCGAGACCGTCTGGCTCTGCGGATCGACCACCCACACCGACAAATGTCCGTTCGCCTCGGTCAGCGCGCTTGCGGGAACTTCTACTCCTGGAGGTGGCGCAAGGCGGATACTGCCGGTCACCGTGGACCCCAGATGCATGGCTGGCGGTGAATCGAGGATGGTGACCTTGACTTGGAATGTCCGAGTGGTGGAATCCGCTTGGGGGGCCACTTCGCGCACGAGGCCGGTAGCCCTTACCTGCGGATCATTGGTGAGCACGATCTCGACTAGTGGGTCACGTGGCCCGGTGCGAACGAGTTGCTCAGGCACGTCGAAGACGGCGTCGCGTCCGCCATCGAGCGCGAGCGTCATCACCATTTGCCCGGCACGCACCAGTTCGCCCGGTTCGGCGCCGACGGCGGTGACCGCGCCGGCGGCATCGGCGACGAGGGTCGTATAGCTCAGTTGATCCTGCGCAGTGCGCAGCTGAGCCTGAGTGGAGTCGACCTGCGCCTCGGCGGTGCGGAGGTTCTGCTGGGCTTCGTCGAATTTTGCACGCGATGTCCAGCCATCCTTCAAGAGCTGCTGCTGGCGCCAGAAGGTGAGGCGCGCCTGCGCCAGTACCGCCTGCGCCGACGCGAGGTTGGCTTGTGCCGAGCGCAGCGTGTTCTGCTGATTCTGTGGGTCGAGCCGCGCGACGATCTGGCCTGCGGTAAGCACATCGCCCACATGCACGGGCCGCTCGATCATGCGACCGTCGAGGCGAAACGCGAGGCTGACCTGGTCCTTGGCACGAACCTGGCCTGTTAATGAAACGGTCTCGCCTTTCGCCCTGCGCTCGACGATAGCGGTCCGGACGGGACGGGGCTGGGCAGTGGTGGTGTCGCCTTGTGGCAACCCGTGATGGTCGCCACGATCAGGATAGCCGCGATGATGTCGATGCCGTGCCCGAACATTGGACTTCCTTCCGCTTGGCCGATAACTCTTTGGTTTTCCTTCAAGAGGGAGCCGGATGAAGCGGATTGCTTGTCGCCATCCGGTCTCGAAATGCACTGTACAGTGCAATATATCTTGATGCACTTGTAGTGCAATAGGAGATTTTGATGAAAGTGCGAGAAATTTCGATCCCCACGATGCCGAAGGCCGGGCGGGGCGGATCGCGGGACGCGATCGTCGCGGCCGCCGAGCGCCTGTTCCTTGAGCGAGGCTTCGGCTCGGTGAGCATGGACGAGCTGGCCGAGGCCGCCGGCGTAGCCCGGCGAACGCTCTACAACCAGTTCTCAAGCAAGGAGGAAATCTTCCGCGAGATGCTTCAGAGGGTCTCGCGTCAGCTCGAGGACGCCTTTCCGCCGGGCATCGAAACGAAAGGGGACGTCGAGCACGTGCTTCCTCTGATCGCGCGCATGATTCTGGAGCTGCACAAGCAGCGGGAATATCTTGGGTTCTTGCGAATGGTGGTGGCCGAACTCTCGCCAATTTCCCTGGATCGCCGGGGAATTCGCTGCCGTCATGGATCCACTAACCGAGCGGCTCACGCGCTATCTCGCCCATCTGACGGACATGGACATCCTTGACTGTCCCAATCCGACGTTGGCGGCTCACCAGTTCATGGGCATCCTCAATGAGTTGTCTCTGTGGCCCTGGATGATGGGTCGCGAAAGCCTGCCCATTCCAGCCGAGGAGGCCGTCGAAGAGACGATCCGGATGTTCCTGCTGCGTTACAGCCGCCAGCAGTCGAAGGGACGCAGCCCTAACGGCGACGCGAAAAAGAGGAGAGCCTCGTGATCGAGCCGTTGGCGGCCGAACGGGCAACAATCCAGGAATGCGCGCCGAACGCCGAACAACGAGACCATGGCACGCCGCACGAACAGTTCTGGGCCGCACTTCCTCCGTTTTGGGTCGCAAGCGGTCAACGGACAGGCCCGCTCGTTTGAGATGGGCTGCAGCCGATAACCCTCATTCGCTGTCTTGCGTGTAGGGCTTGATCAGCGCGTTCCATTTGCCGACGTCACATTCCTTGTCCGCAGACCGGCAAACGTTCGGCCAAATCTCATAATAAGGTTTCGTTGGATCGAACTGGGGCGGCTGCTTCGAGGGCGGCGAGGGCGGCTCCGGCGGGAAGTGCTCAATTCGCATTTGTCCAAGGCGACGATGCGATGTGACATCCCACAATTCCTCTGCATGAATGCTAATTTCCGCCCCACTCCAAACCGCGTCATACTTGACGAGGAGGAAACATCCGTAGTTTCTGACTATAATTGTTTTCGTAATCGTGACTAGGGAGCGCTTCCGCCTGGTCGCGTCCGGGATATCAGCGAGCCGAGACCGATCATCACTGTTGCGTATTTGTGCAAACAAGGCGGCAGCGTCCTTGCTGCAACTTTCCTGCAATTCATACAGCAGTGAGCCCTAGTTGGATCAGGCGCCGAATTGCTTCGGCCCGTGTCGGGAGGTCAGGCTGCCGGCGCTGCCATTCGCCGATGGTCCGTAGTTCTGACTGCGACATCATCAAGTGCACGCGCGTGGAATGCCGTTCGCCCTTCATGCCCGGATATACGGGGGAGGTGTCTGTCGTGCAAGTAGCTGCGGAGGCGCATACTTTCGCGCGGGAAGGCAGCACAATGAAACGCTTCGACGAAAGCGACGTTCCTCGATTGGTTGGACCGCTGTTCTTTGCGAAAATTGACCGGGGGAGATATTTACCGGCTATTAAAGGAAACATGCGCGCCGACGAACTTAAAGCCCGTCTCGATCGCCCCGCGAGGAAGCCGCCGGTCGCCGGGGTCATGTGGAGGGACGGACCTACTCTAAACCCGTCCTGAGTTACAGGCGATCGGCGGCTCTTGCGGGTGGATTCGAAACCCAACCTCTCCGCCAGCACCCTAGGTTCTGCCATTCTTTGACGATAGAAATGCTCGTCCCCAAATTGGTCCCCAAACGCGAAATCAATAGTCGACGCGAACGATGAGCGCCGCATGGCGCTGAACGCCCGCGCCAAGAACTTGCGGCCTATGATTGGTTACCGATGGGCTCTGATTGGTCGGTGACGTGGCCTTACGAGTTGTGATGTTGCTATGGCTTCGGTTGACATAAACGGAACGGAACTCATCGATGCAAGACAAAACACAGCCAATGCCACTGGCAATTGGCGACCGCGTAAAGAAGCTTCGCCAAGATCATGGCCTTACCCAGGAGGATCTGGCCTCAAAATCTGGTCTCGGGGTCGCCACCATTCAGCGCGTGCAGCGCGGTGAGCGTCCGGCAGCTGCGACGATCTCTTCAATAGCGGCCGCGCTCGACTTATCGCCGACCGAGCTTACGCGCCCGAGCATGGCGGACGCGACCAAGCCGACATTCGGGAGCTATTTGCCGTTGACCGAAATCACGGCGAGGCCCTCATCGATCTGATTGCATCCGCTGACGCGCTCGACTTCGACTACATGGAGATAGGCGACGAGACAGCGGCTGAGCTTGTCGAAAAACTCTACAGGCATTGCGAGAATCGCGAGATTCCTCCAAACCCGGCTGATCGCATCCGCCTCGATATCGAGGTGACGAAGCTTCTTAGAGACATCAAGGCGAAAGATCTTACAGTCGCAGGCGGAACCTATAACCGCACAAACCACGAAATCGACGATGATGGGGGTACCGCTAGCTTTTCCGATGCTTCTGGCCCGGTGGGACGAGACCTGCCTTGTGATTCGTGTTGGAACGGAAGGCGTGATCGTAGATCGCGCCGACGTCGAGGCACGCATGGGGAAATGGACGAACACGGATGATCCGAAGATTGTACGCCCCAAACCTCCGCAGTCTGAGGAAACGACGCCGCCAAAACTGGACGATTAAATTTAGGTAACTGATCGCGCTGCGCGCGCTTGACGTCCCCTTCCGAGAGATCGTCCGGCTCTAATTTACTCAAGTGGGCTGCGGCACTGATTGATATTAGAGGAAACTAAGGAATCTTGTGCCATGCTAGATGACCTCCTTGCGCCACTGGCCGCACACGACTGGGCCAAACACCAGATTCCAATTTTGCGGGGGAAGTTTGAAAACTATACGCAGCAACGCCCGTATCACCTTGATATTTGCGATGATCCGAATACCCACGAAAAGTTGTTGGTCTTCCGCAGCCTCGGCGCTCATGACATGCCTCTCGATGTGGAGGCCGGTCTCCTCATTAGTGCGTTGAGAACCAGTCTCGATCTTCTCTTCGCTACACTGATCAGACGTAACGGAAAAAAGCCGCCACGTAACCGGGGCTTTCCGCCGCGGCAATCGGTCGAGGAGTTCAACGATGCCGTACAGGAGATCAAAGAAGAGAATTCGTTGTCAGATGTTGAATTAGCACAAATTAAGTCACTCAAACCGTACGAACGAGTGAATGACATCTCGCTGTACGTCTTGGCTAAACTCGACAACTTGCGAAAGCATGAACGACTGCTTAAGTCGTTCCGAACCCCGGATCGATTCGTATGTCGATGTTTGTCCTTGGCACTAAGGACGAATGGCATCATCTCGAAGACAAGACCATCATGCTTCGATTTCCCCCCGACACCGCTTTTATTCCGACTGAAGAAAATACAAGCGTCACCCTTCAGATGACGTTTATGGAGCCCTCCTTTGGCCGACGCAACAGCCAGTGTTCCCGACCCTCGGCGATCTCGCCAGACGGGTCGAGCAAATCATCAAATCGTTTGCGCCGAGACGCGCGATC
Organism: uncultured Alphaproteobacteria bacterium; assembly: GCA_963804725.1. Lineage (GTDB taxonomy): Bacteria > Pseudomonadota > Alphaproteobacteria > ATCC43930 > CGMCC-115725 > JAATGI01. The sequence goes on from CAWDRN010000003.1 coordinate 238,086, forward strand.
CGCAATCAGACGCTGTCTAGTCTCTGACGCCAAACATGCCTACTTGCGCCCGTCTTCCGGGCGCCGCGGCAAGCGCCGCTCCCCCAAGGAATGCGCGACGCTTCAAGCAAGGGCTTGCCCAATCCTCGCATCGCCGCTTCACTCGGACGCGGGTTGATGGCGGCATCATCGTCGATCTCACTCAATCACCTTGGAGGCCAGCGCAAGAAGCGACGGCGGAACGTCGACGCCCAGCGATTTCGCGGTCTTGAGATTGATGACGAAATCAAATTTGGTCGGCTCCAGAACCGGCATCTCCGCGGGGCTTTCGCCCTTGAGTATCCGGGCTGCGCAAGCGCCCATCTCGCGATAAATGCCGGGAATGCTGGCTCCATAGCTCATGAGCGCCCCGGCTTCTGCAGCCTGGCTCACGCCGAAGACGGTTGGCAGACCAGGCTTTCGCGCCAGGGCAAGGAGAGCGTCGATTGCAGACGCGTTGATCAAGCTCGGATAGGTCATGACAAGCATCGCGTCCACTCGGCCGCCTACGGACGCCAATGCGCTCTCGAAATCGCCCGAAGGCGGCGCCGGGATGAAGTGCACTTCGAGACCGAGCCGCTTCGCCGCCGACCGCCACTCGCTTCCATAACCGACTTTGACCATCCCCTCTTTCTCGGCCTCGGCCGGCGGCTGCCCGAAATACGCGACATTCACTGCCGCCGGCAGAAGCTCGTGCAGCATCTCGAGCCGCTTCAATTCGAGAGCGTCGGCGAACTGGCCCACGCCGGTCACGTTACCGCCGGGCCGGCTCAGGCTCGCGATCAGGCCAGCCTTCGCGGGGTCGGGCCCGAACAAGGCGACGATGGGAATCCTCTTCGTGGCTTCCATCGCTGCCCTAACCGCCACTATGCCGCCCCCGGCGACGATCACACTGACTGAAGCCTGTGCAAGGCCGGCCGCAAGTTTCGGCAGCCGAGAAACGTCGCCCTCGGCCCACGCATATCGAATTGCGACCGTGCGGCCTTCGACAAAGCCGGAATCGCGAAGTCCCTCACGAAACGCTTGGAGCATCACTCCATAGTCAGAGGGCGAGCGGCCGTGCAGGAAGCCGACGACCGGTACGCTTGACGCTTGCGCCTGTCTTCCGGCCACTACGACCCCGAATTCCCCGAGCATCCCGAGGAATGCGCGACGCTTCACGCGGTGGAAAGATGCGCCAATTTTGTTTTCTGACATTTTTGATTGCTCCCTTTATGCATTGGCCCAATTGCTTGAGTACCAACCAGTCCTCGAACCGGTGCGTTCTGCCGCTGATATTGCTGGATTGAGCGACAGCGAGGGCCAATCCCGAGTTGGCGACGGCGAGCGACAGCGCGCCGTTTTCGCTTGCCGGCGCGCTGACCCTCTCGATCACGACGCCGCCCTCATTGCGACCACGTTGCTGACCGCGACAGGCCGAGCCAGCCCCTTGAGGGCGACCTCGCCCATCTGCGCAAGGTCTGCGAGGCCATCGACCGCGGCGGCGATCCGCTGGCTCACTAGGATCTCCCCGTCCTTCGCCTCGGCGCAGAGCCGCGCGGCGAGGTTCACGACGGTGCCGATCGCGCTGTAATCGAAGCGCCCCTCGAATCCGATGCGACCCAGTGTTGCATAGCCCTGAGCGATGCCAATGCCGAAGCCAATCGAATGGCCGCGTCGGCGCCAGCCGGCGGCCAGCGCGGCCACAGCCTTGCGCATCTCGACGGCGAGGCGGACGGCCCGCTCACCCGCATCCTCGCAAGGCAGGGGGTCGTTGAAGAAGACCATGAGGCCGTCGCCGGTGAAGCGATCGAGCGTCCCCTCGAAACGGTGGATGAGCGGGCCGAGCGCGCCGTGGTAATCGGAGAGAAGGTCAAGCACCTCTTCGGGCTCGGCCGTTTCGGCGAGAGCGGTGAAGCCGCGAAGGTCGCAGAAGAGAGCCGCGATGTCGCGGCGGTGGCTGTCGAGGATGCGGTCGTTCTCGGCCGAGACGATCATTTCGGCGAGCTGCGGCGCAAGGAACCGCTTGAGACGACCCATCCGCGCGATGGCGTCGACCTGCTCAGCCACGCGTGCCTCGAGAGTCCGGTTCCACTCGGCGAGTTCAGCCTTTTGCCCCTGGACCTCGTCGTGGAGCGCCTTGATCCGGAGCATCGAGCGCACCCGCGCCGTCAGCGCCGAATGCTCGACCGGCTTCGTCAGGTAGTCGTCGGCGCCGGCCTCGAGGCCTGCGACGACATCCTTGGCGTCCGTCTTCGCCGTCACCAGGATGATGGGCGTGAAAGGCAGCGCGCCATCGGCCTTCAGGATCCTCGTCACGGCGATGCCGTCGAGCTTCGGCATCATGACGTCGAGAAGGATAACATCCGGCCGATGGGCTCGGGCCTGCGCAACGGCCTCCTCGCCGTCCCGCGCGGTGACGATCTCGTAGCCCTGGCTCTCCAGCCTCATCGTCAGGATGTCGACGTTCTCGGACGTGTCGTCGACGACGAGGATGCGCGGTGGATTGCGCACGGCTCAGGCCTCCTTCGCGCTCATTCGAGGAACTCGCGGACCTTGGCCAGCAGCTGCCGTGGGCTGAAGGGCTTGGCGATATAGCCGTCACAGCCAGCGGCGCGCGTCTTCTCCTCGTCGCCGGCGAGGGCGTAGGAGGTGACCGCGATGATCGGGATCGCGGTCAGGGCCGGATCCGCCTTGATCCGACGCGTCGCCTCGTAGCCGTCGAGCACCGGCAGCTGGATGTCCATGAGGATGAGGTCCGGCCTCTCGCTCGCCGCCATGGCGATCCCGGCGGCGCCGTCAGCCGCTTCGAGGAGATCGTAGCCGCTGGCGAGCAAGAGGTCGCGCAAGATCCGCCTGTTGTCCTCGGTGTCCTCAACGATGAGGATTCGCTTCATTCTGCCGCCTCCTTCTTGTTGTCCGCCCGCATCGGCAACGTCATACGGAAGGTCGATCCTTCGCCCACTCTCGACTCGACGACGAGGCTCCCGCCGTGCATCTCGACGATGCGCTTGGCGATGGCGAGGCCGAGCCCCGTGCCGCCTTTCTTCCGGGTGCTACTGTCGTCGACCTGCTGAAATTCCTCGAAGATCCGCTTCTGGTCCGTCTCGGCGATGCCGGGTCCCGTGTCCCGCACGGCGACCTCGAACGACTTGCCTCGCGTCGCCGCCGAGACATCGACCGAGCCCTCGTCGGTGAACTTGATCGCGTTGCCGACGAGGTTCAGCAGCACCTGCGTCAGACGCCGCTCGTCGCCGCGGCCTAGCGGAAGCCCCTCCTCGATCGTCGCCGTTAATGTCAGGCCCTTCGTGCGTGCCAGAGGCTCCGTCGTCGCGACGACGGAGCGCGCGACCCCCGCCATCGAATAGTCGTCGGTCGCGCAGGTTCAGCTGGCCCGCCTCGATCTTCGACAGATCGAGGACGTCGTTGATGAGCCCCAACAGGTGCCGTCCGTTTGCCTGGACCCGGTCGAGCACGTCGCGGACCTTCTCCGATAGCTCGCCGTAGATGCCGTCGATCATCAGCTCGGAGTAGCCGAGAATTGCGTTGAGCGGCGTCCTCAGCTCGTGGCTCATGTTGGCCAGGAACTGCGACTTGTGCCGGCTGGCGATCTCGAGCTCGAGGCTCTTCTCCTCGATCTCCCGGAAGAGGCCCGCGTTCTGGATGGCGACGACGGACTGGGCAGCGAAAGTCTGCAGCACGTCGACGATCCGCTGCGGGAAAGCCCCGACCTCGCGCCTGCGCACGACGAGGGCGCCGACGATCTCGTTCGGCCGAAGGAGAGGAATGACGAGGAGCCCCCGATAGCCCGCCTCGAGGATTACATCGCCCGCTTGCGTCCGCGGCTCTGTCGCCAAATCGGGTACTTGCCGCGGCTCTCCGCTTGCGGTCGCCTCACCGATGACCGTCTCGCCGGCGCTGATATGCTGCGCCTGCATCGCCGTGACGAGCTCCTCGCTCATGCCGTGGGTGGCGCGGAGGAGAAATTCCTGGCGGCCGCGGTCGAAGACGTAGATCGCCCCGGCCTCGGTTCCCGACAGCTGCACCGCGTTGGCGACGATGGTGGTGAGCACCGTCTGGAGGTCGAGCGTTGAGTTCACCGCCTGGCCCACCTCCCCGAGCGTCCGCAGCTCCTCGACGGACTGCGCGAGCTCCGCCGTCCTCGCCTCCACCTTCGCCTCAAGGTCGGCGTAGGAATCCTTGAGCTGGCCCGCCATGTCGTTGAACTGGTCCGCCAGGGCCTCGAGCTCGTCGCCCGTCCTGATTGCGATGCGCTGATCGAGCGCGCCGCCGCCGATCCGCGCCGCGCCCACCCGAAGGGCCTCGATCGGGACCACCATCCGCCGCGCGAGCAGCAGGCCGGCGAGGAAGGCAAGGATAAGCCCGCCGAGCAGCAGCAGCCCCGAGCGCACGATCGAGGCGTAGAGCGGCGCGTAGGCTTCGGCGACGGGAAGCTCGACGAAGACGAGCCAGCCGAGGCGGCCGATCTCGGCATGCGCCGAGAGCACTTGCCGGCCGGTCGGATCCTTGGTGACCTTCGCGCCCTCTTCGGCGCCGTCGCCCCGGATCGCGGCGCGCGACCTGGGGCAGCCCCGCGAGGTCGGTGTTGCGCAGGACGAGGCTGATGTCGGGATGGGCGATGAGCCGGCCGCCCCTGTCGACGGCGTAGGCGAGACCATGCTCTCCGACCTTGATCTGCGAGACGACGTCCCAGATGAACTTGAGATTGACCTCGGCGACGCTGACGCCGGCGTCGCGCCGCGTTCCCGCCTGCGCCAGGGTCATGTAGGGCTCGGATTCCCGGCGGAAATAGACCGGGCCGTAGTAGATCTTGTGCGCCATCGCCTCGCGGAACGCAGGCTCCGCTGAGCGGTCGACCCCGCTGCCGACGACGTCCATGGCGAGGCGCGAGACCTTGAGCTGCTCGCGACCCTGGCTGTCGAGCTGGGTGAGCTCAGTGATCGCCGGTACCTGGCGCAGCAGACGGAGCGCATCGAAGCGGCGCTGCTCCAGGGTATTGGGTCGTCCAGGGGAGTTGGGTCGTCCAGCCGAGCTGCCCCTCGATGTCGGTCACGAACTGGTCGATCTTGGAGGCCGCGGCGAGAGCCTGCTCGTGCTGGATGCGGATGAGCGATTCCTGATGCTCGCGATAAGAGAACCAGATCTCGAGCAGCCCGTTGGCGAGGAGCGCCACCGAGACAACCGCGACGAAGAGCGCGACGTACTTCCGGAACAACCGCCCGCGCGGGCCGGAGCGCGGCTGCCGCCTCATTCGATCACCTCGTCGGCGCGGGCGAGGAGGGCCTGTGGAACGGAGATGCCCAGAGCTTCAGCCGTCTTAAGGTTGATCTTCAGCTGAATCCGGGCCGGCTCCACCACCGGGAGATCGGCCGGTCGGGCGCCGTTGAGGATGCGGCCGGCAAGAACCCCAGCTTGGCGGAAGAGGTCGTTGATGCTCGGCCCGTAGCTGATCAGGCCTCCCGAGGAACGGAGGTCCTGCAGGTCGTAGATCGCAGGCACCCGGCGCCGCGCGGCGGCAGCCGCCAGCTGCCGGTGGTGCGACTCGAACAACGGCTGCTCGCTGACCACCATCCCTGCGGCGTGGAGCGCGGCGACGCGTGCGAAGGCGTCGTCGAGATCGGCTTCGGCCGAGGCGAAGACGAGCGGTACTTCCCGGCCGAGCGCGTCTGCTGCCTTCCCGGCGCCTTTCTCCAATCCCGACGCTTCGATTTTCGGATCCATCAGGAACGCGATGGGCGCTCGGCCCGGCAGCAGCTCGTTCATCACCTCCAGCTGCTTCATCGCCACCGATGCCGCCATCCCGGCAACGCCGCTGAGGTTGCGTCCCGGCCGCGAGAGGCTCTCGACGAGCCCCTCCACGACCGGGTCGTCGGCCGCGATGAAGACGATCGGGATAGCGCTCGTCGCGGATTTCGCCGCCTCGATCGCGGGCTTCCCTCCTGTGGCGAAGATGAGCGAGACCGCGCGTCGTACGGCCTCGGCGGCGAGGTCGGGGAAGCGCTCAACGCGTCCGCCGTCGGCATGGTAATCCTCTAGGCGGACGCTATTGCCATCGATGAACCCCTGGTCGGCGAGCCCCTGGCGAAAGGAAGAGACCGTGACGGAACGGGCCAGCGGCACCGGGCTCAGGCAAGCGATGACGGGGACGTCGGAGGCCAGTGCGAATCTCCCGGCGGATCCCGCCGCGAGCAACGCTGCCAGGCCGCCGAGGAGATCCCGTCGTCTCATTCGATGACCACGTCGGCCCGGGCGAGAAGCGACGTCGGGACGGTTAGCCCGAGCACCCTTGCCGTCCTGAGATTGATCCCGAGCTCGATCTTTGCCGGCTCCTCGACGGGGAGATCCGCGGCCTTGCCGCCGGACAGAATCCGTCCCGCGTAAACACCGAGCTGACGGAAGATTGCGACCGTGCTCGGTCCACAGCTCAAGAGGCCGCCCGACGCGGCCAGGCCAGTTACTTGCCCTCGGCTGAAGCCCGCACATGCGGGCTCGAGCGTGATTCCACCCACTGAAATGTTTCTGCTTTTTTCGCTGTCGTTCATGAGCGCCTTGAGGGTGGAAAATCTCTCTTCATCGGATAAGCCGCGCCAAATGTTTAGACCAGACGTAAATTGGTCCCGGGTTGCGTGGCAATTATGATGTGATTGCAGTTTTATTAAATGGCTTGTAGTTGAGAAATTCTTAACGAAGGCGACGTCGCCGCGTTCGCGCGGATGGCGTCGAATTCTCGCCGTCATGTCAGAAGCGCGCCAAGCCTTGGCGTGTTCCGGCGTGTCGAATTCGATGACGACAAACCGCTTCGGCGGTATGCCGTGGACGGCGTGATATTTTCACTCGGCACGAGGTATTTGCCCCCGAACGAGGCGATCCACGCCGGTGTCGATATCGCGAGAACTGCCTTGAAACCTTCGGGGCGTTGACGGCGCCGATATCGACGACGACATAATGCCGGCGGCGGCCGCTAGGCGTGGATCGCTGGATAACAGCCCCACCGATGGCGAAGGCGGCCGCAAGCGCGATAGTAATTCTGTAATTGGCTTTTGTGAGCCTCTCTCTTGGTTAACGCGCCATTATGCATCTTTAAGCTCTTTAACGGCGGTTCCCCAGCAAGGCGCTCGCATACTGATACCCACGCGCCGCTATATTTAAACGCTAAGACGCAACTGCCCATTGCGCGCTTCGACCATCAAGACTGCGAAGGCCTGCGAATTCGCACTGCGCCGTTCGGCCAGATAACTGTCCGCATCACCTTAATAACCCGAGGTCTCCGACCGCGGCGGGGTTGTGCCTGGAGCGGGTGTGTGTCCTTTGGGATGAATCAGCAAAGCGGAGGCGCCCCGGGTGCTCGTTCTTGGCGGTGCTATGGTAGTGTAGCCGAGCGCCCAGTCTGAAAGACGGGCTACTGCCATCAACGTCCTAATGGCGACGGGCCAGAATCAGGGAGGGTGGGATGCAATTGCAAAGAAGCCTGATTGCTGCCCTTGTGGTCTGCGTCGTTGCGTTACCGCTTGCGGCCGCGGCTCAGCAGTCCGCTCCAGTGCCTCAAATCGGATTTTTGGGCACCGTGGCGCGCGTCGGCTACGACCAGACGAAGGATCGCCAGCTTGAGGCATTTCGCGAAGGGTTGCAGGCGCTTGGTTACGTCGACGGCAAGAATATCCGCATTGACTATCGGATACCGAAGACGCCGGAAGAGCTGCCAGCCATGGCCGCCGATCTGGTCGCTCGCAAGGTTGACGTCATCGTCACCGGCGGCCCTCAACCCATCGACGCCGCGCGGCGAGCAACCGACAGCATCCCGATCGTCATCATCGCTTGCGATCGAGCCGACCGGCTTGTCGCCACAATCGCCCGGCCTGGCGGCAACGTAACGGGAATGGCTTGCATCTCTTCGGACCTCGCGGGCAAACGAGTGCAGCTCCTGCAGGAGGCCAATTCCGGGCTCAAGCGGCTCAGCGTGCTCTACAATGCCGCGGTGCCGGCCAAAGTGGAGGAGCTGCGAGATATAGAGGCGGCGGCCAAGAAGATGGAAATTGACGTGCGCCCTGTCGCGCTGCACGGTCCGTCCGATATCGCGGCAGCGTTCGCCGCGCTGAAAGCGGAGAATGCGCCGTTCGTTGCCCTAACCGACCCTCTGACGATGACATACGTCAAAGAGATAGCCGACTTTGCCACGGAGGAGCGTCTGCCGGCGATATACGGATTCCGAGAGTTCTGCGACAGCGGTGGATTGCTGTGCTACGGCACCGACCTCGCAGGCCTGTTTCGCCGCTACGGTTATTTCGTCGACAAGAATTCTGAAAGGCACGAAGCCTGGGGACATTCCCGTCGAGGAGCCAACCCGCTTCGAACTAACTGTCAATGCCCGGACTGCAAGGACCTTTGGGCTCGCGATCCCGCCGTCACTCCTCGCCCATGCCGACGAGGTGATCGAGTGATCGAGCAACGGCTCGCTCATGTCCCTTATGGGTCACGAACGGTAGTCGCGATCGTTCCACGCTTGATCTGGTCAAACCCCTAAAATGGGGCTTTCGATGTCAAGAAGTTTTTTTCGGTGGGATCTCCTTTGTGACTCTGGGCTCTGTCCTCGGTAGCGTATTCCGATAGCGTCGAGTTCAAGCGACTGCGCCCTCACGGGCTGGAGCGTCGGTCGATCCAGGGGGAGCCCGCCTGCGGGCACCTTGCGATGCCGCGACCTAACATTCGGTAGATCCCGTTGGATCCCACCAAGAGTTGGATCCCACCAAGAAGCGACATGCGGTTCGGTAACGGCGAAGCTCCGAGACGGCGGACCCATTCTCACACCCGGCATGGAAGCCAAGTGCTTGATCGGGTCGCCGCCGCTCCGGATCGAGACTGGCACGCCGCTACGAAGCGGCCGTCGAAACTATCACTTTATCTCTTCTCACTTCCGGACGGCTCATGCCGCCGGACGCATTACGATACCTTGCGGGACCTCCCCGATTGTTGCCATGCGCCAGAGCGCGATGAGGAGCTTGCGGGCGAGCGCAACGACCATTTTCTTGCGCAGGCCCGGGGCGCCGTTGACGCGGGCCTTGAACCACAGCGCCAGAGCGCTCTCCTTATGAAATGTCAGCCAGCGCAAGGCGAGTTGGATCATGCCGCGCCGGACGCGGCTGTTGCAGGCTTTAGCGAGCCCCTTTGCGCGCCGCCGCAAGCCGCTCTCGTCGGGCGACCCGGTGATGCCGACGTAGCGCGCCACGGCGCGGCGATCGCGCAGACGCCGGGCTATCACCTCGTTCACCAGCATGTACGCCGTATCGATGCCGAGGCCACGGACGCGGGCGAGGAGGCGGATCATCGCGTGGGGCCCGTCGTCAGGAGCGTTCGCGATGCGCTCGACACGCGTTTGCTCGACGGCAGCGATCTGCTCGCGCAGCACGGCAAGCCGCACCATGTTGCGCTCGAGCTCGGCCCGTATTTTGGGCGGGATGGCCACGCCTTCGGGGGTCTGTACCGAGGCGAGCTTCTTCGGGGCCGAACGCAGGCGCGGCTTGAAGCCGTGGTCGCCTTGCTCGGTTGCGGTGTGTACCAAGGGGCGGCGGCGCTGGAGGCCTATGGCCGTCACCACCCTTACCACCCTTGGGAGAACACCGTCGAATACTACGAGAAATCGATCAGCCATGGGGCGTGGTAAATGACCAGGTCAAAAGCCGGAGAAACGGGCCACCAAAAGACCGAGCGTGCTTAAGCTCGCGAAGTTCATCGAGAGCGCGGCGTACGGGTTCGATATGTGCGATTCGATTGCGGACCCGGTCTGCGGTATGGCTGACTGCATCGGCGCGCACGCAGCGGTGCTGTGGCCTAAATTGCGGACCAAGACAGTGAATGCCGAGGACGGCGAGGAGTTCCTACTGCGGCAGTTTTGGACTTGGCTGCGGAAGCCGGAAGCGCCGGCGCCGTTCGACTGGATTACGGCGCTGCGAGCGCCGGCCATTCACAAACTGGCCGTTGCGGGCGGCCCTTTACAGTTGTCGTTGTTCGACGAGCGTGACATGGCGGAAATCACCGCGCAGGACTTTCCGGGAGAACGGCTGATCGTCTGCCGCAATCCGGATCTTCAAACCGAGCGCGCGCGGAAACGTAATGAGCTTTTGGCGGCCACGGAAAAGGCGCTTCATAAAATCCAGGCGCAAACCCAACGGAAGAACAGACCGCTGACCGGCAAGGACAAAATCGCCCTCAAAGTGGGGGCGGTTATCAACACCAAGAAAATGGCCAAACACTTCACCACCACGATTACCGATACAGGCTTCACCTTCACGCGCAAGACAGACGCGATCAATGATGAGCAATCGCTTGATGGGATCTATGTCCTCCGTACCAGCATGCCCAAGGATCTCCTGGCCGCGGAGCAGGTGGTTCTGTGCTACAAGAGCCTCAGCCATGTCGAGCGTGCCTTCCGGGATCTCAAATCCGATGACCTGGAGCTGCGCCCCATTCATCACCGTAAGGCCAGGCGCGTGCGCGGGCACGTCCTGCTCTGCATGCTCGCCTACCATGTCATGTGGCACATGAAGCGTGATCTGGCGCCGATGCTGTTCAAGGACGATGATCTTGCACGCGCCGCCCTCGACCGTACTTCACCCGTTGCCAAGGCCGCGGTCTCGCCGAGCGCTCGCGCCAAAGCTGCCACAAAACGCACGGCAGATGGCCAGCCCGTTCACAGCTTTCATACCCTTCTGCAAGATCTTGCTACTCTCACGCGCAATACCATACGTTTCAATGACACCTCGCTGCCTGTCATCACCTTCACCCGGCCTACTCCTCTACATACGCGCGCTTTCCAACTCCTCGGGCTCAAGCTTCCTTCCTAACCATACCCTGTAGGCAGTACACAAGATCAGTTCCGAATCTTATCAATGGCTTGCGTTCAAAATCAGGGGGAAGTTCAGCTTAGTCACTACGGCGACGAACGCTACGGACCGCGCGAAAGAGACTGATCACAAAATCGTGCCTCCAAGGGGGTATACTCAGTTAAAGGCGGCAAAAAAACGCCCCCTGATTTTTACGATCCAGCTGACAACCAGGCGACGCTGTCCGCGCCAAGCGCGAACACAGTTGCGCAGCACTAAGACAGGCAGTGGGGTCGTCGGTAATCGGACCTCGAAGGAGTCCTTAAGGGAAGAAATCGGAGTACCATCAATACACGCCTACGGCCATGAGCTATCCCGGATTACACATGGAACAAAAAATAGGGCCGGCGTATTTGCGGTCTTCAACGCGCAATCACTGAATTTTGCGGCGGCGACAATCGGCGATACTCATTGTTACGTCGATGACAGAGTTTGTGAACGCAGTAGCAGACCCGCGGATATTCGGGAGGCACGATAGTGAGGCTCCAGGCGATTTCGCGCGAAGGGGAGTCCGGGGGCAGCGCAGCAGAATTCTCCGCAGCTAGAAAATCGGCCCACGACGGCACCGCGTCAGACTTATAGATCAGCGAGGATGACTAGCGGGGGTGCGGAGGTAATAGCGTTCCTGCCCGCCACTTTCGATAACCCAATACTCACGTCGCGTCGGGTCGGGAATCGCCGGCTCCTTCTATTGGCTCACGACGTCAGCCTGACGAGCAGCGCTTGCGCCTCTTCGATTTCGGGAAATTCGGGCGTAGGCGAAAAGCCCTCGAGCGCAGACGCGAGCAAGACATGAGCGTCCGTGGAACGGCTCGTGGATGTGTAGAGTCGTGCCAAACTAAGAGCTGCGCGCAGCTCAAAACTGCGCGCCTTCTGCTGCTGCGCGACGGCGATTGACGTGAGTAATGCCTCCTCGGCCGGCGCTGTATTGGCCGGACTGCGCTTAAGCAGAATCTCGCCGCGCAAGCGATGGAGGAAAGCGTCGCTCCAGTGTTCTCCTGTCTCGCCTGCGAGGGCGAGCGCTTCGTCGATTCGGGTCAAGGCTCCCGCTGCATCGCCCTCAGCTTCGATCTCGGCAAGCAAACCTTGGTAGAACGGCACTGCCACTCTGATTCCTTGGTCGGTGATTGCCGCCAATGCCTGTCGAAGTCCCGTCGCCCCGGTCTCGCGGCCGTCCAGGCGAGCGCTTGCCCAGGCGGATTCCAGCGCACCCATAGCTGCAAAGAGTGTAAGCGCATTCTCTTGGCTGAGTTTGACGACAATGTCCGCGGTGTCCCGGGCAGCTATAGCATCACCGCGAATGATCTCGAATTGGGCCTTGAACCTATAGGTGTTGACCAGGGTGGGTACATGACCGGCTTCGATCGCATGGGCGACGGCTTCTTCGATTAGCGCCCGCGCCGGTCCGACCTCCCCGAGCAGCCACTTCGTAATGGCGAGGAACATCCTCGAGATCGCACCGACATCCGCGCCAAAGCGGAACCTGGCCTCGCGATCCCGCTCGGGATCATCAGATTCTCAACGCCTCAACGAAATTCGCTTGGGCCTCGATGAAATCACCCTGCCAGAGGCACGTGGACCCCAGCATGCGGCACCCAACGACACGCTCTGTCGTCCGCACTCCGCGTTCGTCCTCGCGCAGAAATATTTCTGCAATCTCCCGCCCCAGCCCGAACTCGCCGAGCAACATGTTGCCGATCCACAGACCGTAGTAGATGGCGAATCGCTCGGTCGCGTTATCGATCGCCGCGGCAAGTTCGCGGGCGCGGATGAAAGCCGCCTTCGATTCCTCTGCGGCATATCCGCGGGAAAACATAAGCGCTTGGCCGAGGCCGGTCTGTAATTTCAGCCGGCGTTGCCGCGACGCAGCAGCATTCTTCACTTCGTCGGTTTCCGCGAGTGCGGCGAGCAGCCCTTTTGATTCCGCGATCTCGGGAAAATCGGGGGTGGGTGAAAAACCCTTGAGCGCAGCCGCGAGCAAGGCATGAGCGTCCGCGGAACGGCTCACGGAATTGTAAAGTCGTGCTAGATCGAGTGCGGCGCACAGCTCGAAACAGCGCGCTTTCTGCGCTTGAGCGACGGCGATCGCTGTAAGGAATGCCTCCTCGGCCGGTGCTCTATTCTCCGGGTCGCGCTTGAGCAGAATCTCGCCGCGTAGGCGATGCAGGAAAGCGTCGCTCCAGTGTTGTCCTGTCTCGGCTGCAAGAGCGAGGGCTTCATCGATCAAGGTCAGGGCTTCCGCTGCGTGGGCCTGCGCCTCGATCTCCGCAACCAAACCCTGGAAAAACGGCACTTGAAGTCTGTTTCCTTGGCCGATGTACGCCGCGAACGCCTGTCGAAGCTCAGTCGCTCCCGTGTCGCTGCCGCCAAGGCGAGCGCTTGCCCAAGCGGATCGCAGCGCTCCATCAATCTCATAGAGCGTAAGCGCATTCTCCTGGCCTAGTTTGACCTCAATTTCCGCGGCGCCTCGGGCAGCTACAGCATCACCGCGAATGACCTCGAAGAGCGCCTTGAACCTATAGGTGTTGACCAGGCTGGGTACGTGACCGGTTTCGATCGCATGGGCGACGGCCTCTTCGATGAGCGCCCGCGCCGCTCCGACCTCACCGAGCATCCACATGGTGATGGCGAGGAGGGCCCTCGCGGTCGCACCGGTATCCGTGGCGAAGCGGAACATGGCCTCACGATCGCGCTCGGGATCGTAAATGCTCAGCGCCTCAACCAAATTTGATTGGGCCTCGATGAAATCACCCTGGAAGAGGCTCGTGATTCCCAGTAAGCGGCGGCCTACCGCACATTCCGTCATCCGTACTTCGCGTTCAGCCTCGCGCAAAAATGTTTCGGCAATCTCCCGCGCCAACTTCAACTCGGCGCGCATCAAGTTGCCGACCCACAGACCGTAGTAGATGGCGAATCGCTCGGCCGTGTTATCGATCGCCGCGGCAAGTTCGCGGGCGCGGATGAAGGCCGCCTTCGATTCATGCGCGGCATATCCGCGGGAATGCATTAGCGCTTGGCCAAGTCCGGTCTGCAGCTTAAGCCGTTGGTTGGCCGAAGGGGATGCGGTCGCGGCGGCAGACCCACCATCACCGGTTTTGTCTGCCATCTCGATGGCCTTGCCGAGATGCGAGATCGCCTCCTGAAAGGCTGAACGGCGCAGCGCCTCCTCGCCGGCCTTACCCCACCATTCGATCGCGGCGTCGGTCAGACCTGCTTGCGTGAAGTGATGCGCCAGCACCTCTGGTGCGGCCGCCGCAGTGTCAGGGAACAGGTCGCGCAAGATCTCGGCGATGCGTCGATGGAGCACCTGCCGCCGGCTCTTGAGGAGATTCTCGTAAGCCGCATCCTGAATAAGCGCGTGCTTGAAGCGATAGTCGGAGTCAGGCGGAGCGCCCTGAACGAGCAAAATATCGGCTTCCGCGAGTTGTTCCAGCGCGGCTTGCAGCGCGGGATCTTCCATCCCGGTGAGCGCGCGGAGAAGGTTATAGGGGAAGCCACGTCCTATCACCGAGCCGACTTGCGCTATCTCCCGGGCCGGCCCAAGCCGGTCGAGCCGCGCCATCAGGGATTGTTGGAGCGACGGCGGGATCGTGTGGATGCCGCCTTTATCGTTGCTCTCCAATAAAAGCCGCGTCACTTCCTCGACGAACAGCGGCACCCCGCCGGTGCGGGCGGCCACATCGTCCACCACCTCGCGCGGAAGAGCATGGCGAGCGGATAGCTCCGCTACCATCTCGCGCACCTGCGCGCGATCGAGCGGTGCAAGCGAGATGGTTGCGTGATGCGAGCGCATACCCCAGGGCGGTCGGAACTCAGGCCGGGTCGTCGCCACGATGAGCAACGGCGCCAGCGCGCCGCGCTCGGCAATGCCCTTGAGGACGTCGATCGTGGTCGGATCGGCCCAGTGCAGATCCTCGATCGTCAGCATCACCGGCTGAACGCGCGCGCTGGCCATCACCGAAGTCGTCAGCGCCGCCAATTGCCGGCGGCGCACCTCGTCCGGCGCCAGGGTCGGCGCGCGTTCCCGTGGCAGCGGAATGTCGAAGAGCGGCGCCAGCAAGGGCCCGTTCTCGGCCGGGTCGAGCTTCATCTGCGCCAGCGTGCTTTCGAGGTCTGCAAACCGTCGCTCGGCGGGCACATCCGAACCGCCGTAGCGCCGTCGCCCCCATTCGGCGACCGGATGCAGCGGCGTGTTCTGCAACAGTTGCGAGCAGCTCCACTCAATCCAGGTGTGCGGGGTATCTCGTAGCCGGCCGTGAAATTCTTCAATCAGACGAGATTTGCCGAGGCCCGGCTCGCCCACGATTAGCACTAATTGCCCGTCACCCTGCCGCGCCCGCTCCCAGCGGCGCATCAACATCGCGATCTCTTCGTCGCGCCCGACCAATGGCGTCGGCACGCGCCGGCTCGACCGCGTGCCGCCGCCGCTCGCCCGTACCAGCCGGAACAGAGTCACCGGCTCCTTCAATCCCTTCAGCTGGTGTCCGCCGCGTTCCTCTGCCACGAACAAGCCGGCGATCTGGCGCTGCACTTGTCCGGTAATCATGATCGCGCCCGGTTCCGCCAATGCCTGCACTCGAGACGCGACATTCGGCGCGTCGCCGAAAATCTCTCCCGCCGCATCGACGACCACCGGCCCCGTTTCGATCCCGACGCGGGCAGCGAGTTCCGGCTTCTGGCCAGCGGCGTTCTTGCGATTGAGCTCCGCGAGCGCGCGTTGGATCGCCAACGCGGCACGCGCTGCTCGCTCGGCATCGTTCTCGTGCGCCGTCGGATAGCCAAACAGCGCCATCAGCCCGTCGCCCAGCTTCTTCGCAACCGTACCGCCCATCTCCGTCACCGCCGCGGATGCAGCTTCAAAATAGGCGCCGACGAGGTCGCGCCACTCTTCCGCATCGAGCCGCGAGGCAATGCCAGTCGAATCCACCAGGTCGCAAAACAGCACCGTCAGGTAACGGCGCTCTCCGACCACATCCCCAGCAGGCAACGGCTCTGGTTCTGCTGGAGCAGTGCGTCCTTTCCGGCGCGGAGGTCGGCGCCTTCTCACTTGAGGCTTTTCCGCCGGCGAAGCATTCAGTTCGGAAATGGCTCTCAGCAGCTTGCGGCGATGACCAAGTAAAGCAACCCCGATCTTCTCAAGATCTTGGTCTGTCAGATCACCCAGTATCTCGAAATCGATAGCGTTCTCGACGAAGCGCGATGCGTATTCGCCAAGCCCAAGGTCTCCCAGCCACTCTTCGATCCGTCGCACCAAGCCCCCACCCCTCAATACGTGCGGCGCGCGACAATTCTTTTTAGGCTGGTGAAGCTTACAGCAGGTTCTTCTAAAACGAAAACTGCCGGAGGCGACCAGGTCGAGCACCAGGCAGACGATTTGATGCAGGCGGCCGGTTTCAACATCACCAATGTCAAGATCGTATATGGCCTGGACGGGTCAGAAACGGAGATTGAGGAGTGGTCGAATGCCGCTCGTGCAACGGTGCTTGAAATAGCGGGCGCGAACGTCGCCCGTAAGATTTCATGATTTTTTTTCTTGGTACAAAATCGCATTCAGGCGGACCGCAATCGCTCGCCACGGTCCGAAGGGCTCTCCGGGATGGTCGATGGTCGGAAGGTGCGATGGCCGACAGGTCGCCACTTGCGCACCGAAGCTGCATAGTGTCAGTAATCCCGTGACTAGCCTTCGGTGGGTCCATGGTGGGTCCAGATCTTCCTGACCTAGTACCATCCGACAATAGCAACAAAATAACTTGTTGATTCAATTCAGTTTAATGGTGCTGCCGGTAAGGATTGAACTTACGACCTCCCCCTTACCAAGGTGGTTCCCACGGTTTTCCTTGGTTGCTAGATTTTGTCATCCCCTGAAAGAAGCTGTGTATATAGCTGGATTTGCGTTGTCGACCATCTCCCTTGTTTGCTATAGTTTGCGCGATGTTGGTAGCTATATGGTTGCTAGCTACCAACGATCTACCAGATCAGGGACCGACATGGCAGGCACGCGGATTGGGCTGCGCGGTGTTCGCAAGCTGGCGCCAGGCGAGATAGTTTGGGACACAGCAATACCTGGCTTCGCGGCGCGGCGGCAGAAAGGAAAGAGCGTCGCCTATGTGCTCAAGTACCGAACCGCCGAAGGGCGGCAACGGTGGTTCACAATCGGTAGGCACGGCGCACCCTGGACTCCCGAGACGGCGCGCGAGGAAGCGAAACGGCTCTTAGGCGACGTCGCACGCAAGAGCGATCCGGCCGCTGAGAAGATCGCAACACGAAAAGCGGCGACTGTTGCGGAGCTATGCGATCGCTACCTTGCCGATGCCGGGGCGGGCCGATTGCTTACTCGGAGGAAAGCATCGAAGAAACCGCGGACGTTGGCCGAGGATCGGGGCCGGATTGAGCGACACATCAAGCCGCTGCTTGGGAACTTGGCAGTCGCCACCGTGACGCGCGAGGATGTTGAGGGTTTCATGCACGGCGTCGCCGAGGGCAAAACGGCGGTTCGCACCAAAACGGCCAAGCGGCGGGGATTGGCGCGTGTGCGCGGCGGCAGGGGCACCGCGAGCCGCACGGTTGGGCTGCTCGGTGCGATCTTCACCTATGCGATCCGGCACCGGATGCGGACCGACAATCCGGTTCATGGCGTTATGCGCTTTGCCGATGGCCGGCGCGAGCGGCGGTTGAGTGATGAAGAATACCGGGCGCTCGGCAGGGCACTAGAGAAGGCCAGCGGCGCACAAATTTGGCCGGCCGCTGTTGTTGCGGTCCGCTTCCTTGCGCTCACTGGCTGGCGCTCCGGCGAGGCGCTGGGGCTGGGCTGGGCCGAGGCTGATCTTGCCCGGCGCACGGTGACGCTCGGCGACACCAAGACGGGTCGCAGCGTGCGGCCGCTTTCGCACGCGGCGTGCGACGTATTGCGCAGCCTGGCGAGGCTGAACGATAACGCGCTGGTGTTTCCCGCAACGCGCGGCGATGGCCGCATGGCCGGCTTCGCGAAGCTATGGGCGCGGATTGCAAAATTGGGCGATCTGCCGCCGGATATCACGCCGCATGTCCTACGTCATTCCTTCGCGAGTCTCAGCCGGCGACCTCGGCTATTCCGAACCGACCATAGCCGCGTTGGTCGGGCACAAGGGGCAGTCGATCACATCGCGGTATGTCCATTCCGCCGATGCCGTCCTGCTCGCGGCCGCCGACGCCGTGGCGAACCACACCGCTGAACGGATGGGCGAGCCGCGGCCTCCTGCCGAGATCGTGGAGTCGCAGAGTGCACTCGTTAGCGTCCCCCACGGCTAATCTCGAATACTCGGACCTAATCATAGCGCCGCTGATCGGACATAGGCATCGCACGATCACGAGCCGATACGTACATGATGCGGACGATGTACTGCTGGCTGCTGCTGACGCTGTGGTGGTGAAAACGGCAACCGTGATGGATGGACGTGCAGTTGCGTGGGCAAGGCCAGCAAGATAAAGGGCAAGCACAGCAAGAGTGCTATTTTAGGCATTAATTTGCCCGAAGGGCGCGTGACTCGCCCGATTGGTCAATTTGACGAATTTGGCCTGCCGCAATTGATGCGCATGCATCAAACAAAAGAGGAAATACGTGGGCGACAAGAACGCGCCCGCACTCAGGGAAAAAAGATCCTAAACCACGTATTCAGGAACCTCATGTTCAATCTTGGCCCAGTTGAGGCGCGGCAAATCTTCAAAGAAATATCGCGGTTGCCGCCACATCGACGTCGCGGGTCCGCCAACATCGCGCGAAATGAAATACTCCTCTCCGAATACAGGCGTTTGGCCAACACGACTGCTAATCCCAGCACCATACCCAGGCTCATTGCGGAAAAAATTCATCGGGAAGCACCAGGCCAATTTGGGAACAGTGCCACCGCAATTGAAAAGCAAATCAGGAGATTAATTCGGAATGAGAATTGGATCTCCGAACGAGCCCAACTCATGGGAAATGAACTAGGGCAAATTGCGAAGCAACTCAGCACCGAGAAAACCCCTAACTCGCGGCGGAAGCGGCAATCAAAGCGTCCGAAGCCGGCCTTATAGAATAGAACATCCGGACAAAAAGCATCTGCCTTTATGTCCGTGGAGTTCTCACGCGACATCTAAGAGTATCAAAGCATCGCTTACTTCGATGGCCTTGGTCAAAGAGGTGATGATGTTTGATCTCAATCCTAACTCGTTTCTAACACGCGACAAAGCAGCGTTGGCTCTGTCGGAACGAGGATTTCCGATCTCCAAAAATACCCTGTCAACGCTCGCATCCAGGGGAAACGGTCCAAGTTACCGCCGGTTTGGTCGACGAGTGCTTTATCGTCTGGACGACCTCGTGAGTTGGGCGAACGCTCGCTGCTCCGCCTCGCGGACGTCCACTTCTGAGTTTGATGCGCAGTAATTCTTTTGCTCCTTTGAAGTCACAATGAAGGGACATGTTTACTCAGAGTAATAGTCGCTGTGGTCGGTTAGCGAAGCGAGCATCTCGATGCGAGCTCAATCGCCTCGGCATGAGAGCCAAGTTGCTGCAAAGGGGTGCGAATGGTGCCCGGACCGTCTAACTCAAAACGAAAGTACCGCCTCACTGGCGATGGGACGGCGCTCGAAAACAAAACCGAACAACAGCGAGTCAAAAATAAGCCCGAAGCCACAAATCAGCAAGAGCGGCTCGATCCGCTTACAGCGCCGATCGGCGAGATGATCGACGTTTGGCTCGAAGGCGGGGAGAAATGACCGGAGCGCGCGCCAGCGATATCGCGAGTCTGCTCGCGGTGCAGATCGAGAATCTCGCTGCGGAACTCCTGCCGTCCGGCCGTCGCGAAGGGCGTGAGTGGCGTTGCGGCAGCGTCCAGGGCGAGGCTGGCAATAGCCTCGGCATCCATCTCCAGGGCGACAAGGCTGGAGTCTCGGTGCGATTTCTCGACCGGCGAAAAAGGCGACGCGTTGGACCTGGTCCGAGCCGTGCGCCGGGTCGACACGCATGAGGCGTTGCTATGGTCTTCTCGTTGGCTCGGGCTTGACCCTGGTCGCGCCGAACGGCTGGCACGTTCCGTGTCAGCACCGAAGGCCGCAAATCGAGAGCGAGACCGCGAGCGTCGTATACGCAAAGCCCGCTACATTATCCGGCAATGCGTGCCCGCGGCCGGAACACCCGTCGAGGCATATCTCGCTTCACGCGGACTCGGGCTGCTCGGGCGCATCGGCTTTCACCCTGCCGCGCCTCACCCAGACGGTTTCACGATGCCGGCAATGGTGGTGCCCGTGCTGCACGTCGAGCTCGGTCTCGTCGCGACGCACCTCACCTTTCTGCAGAACGGCATGAAGGCAGCGATCGATCGACCAAAAATCATCTATGGCCCCTGCGGCGGGGGCGCCGCACACTTCGGCGAGCCTGAACCCGGCAAGTGGCTAGCCATCGCCGAAGGCATCGAAAACGCCATGACGGTCGCACAAGCCGCCGAGATGCCGGCGTGGGCAGCTCTATCGGCCGGCGGCATGGAAGCGCTGAGGCTTCCGTCGGCAGCGACCCACGTCATTATCGTTGCCGACCACGACGAGCACGGGTGCGGCGAGAGAGCGGCAAGTGTTGCTGCGCGCCGATGGTTGGTTGAAGGGCGCCGAGTGCGGATCGCCATGCCGATGGGCATCGGCTCAGATGTGAACGATGTGCTCCTTGGGCGCGGCGCGGCTGCAATCGAGGAGGCGCGGAATGTCGCCGCGTAGCGACGGTGCCGAGCGGGTGCGGGAGACCGTCGCGGATGCCAGGGAAATCAAGCCGGAGCCGCCCGATCTCTCGGTTCTGAGGCTTCATCGTCGCGCACCGCCGTGCCTGCCGCTCGAGGTTTTCGGCTCGAAATGGCGCCCATGGATTGCGGAGGCCGCAGCGGCCGCGGCGTGCCCTGCAGATTACGTTGTGGCGCCTTTGCTGGCGGCCGCAAGCACGATGATTGGCAATGCCAGATGGGCACTAGCGGCGCCCGGCTGGTGTGAGCCTCCGCACCTATGGTGCGCCTCTGTTGGTGATAGCGGTCAAGGCAAGAGCCCCGGCGCGGATGTCATCTACCGCAGCATCTTGCCGCCGATGGAAGAGCGCATGACACGCGATTTTCCGGAGCGGTTGCAGGAGTACAACGCCCGAGCCGAGATGCGGAAAGCCAGGATCGAGGCGTGGCAGCGCGACGTGCGGACGGCGCAGAAGACTGGTGCTCCGCCTCCCGAAGCGCCGGACGTGCCAGAAGAGCCTGAGCCGATGGCGCCACGCCTCATGCTGAACGACGTGACGATCGAGAAAGTTGCGATGCATGTCGCGAGCGCCTCGCCCAAAGGGATCCTGATGGTGCGAGACGAGTTGGCCGGATGGTTCCTGGGCATGAATGCCTACAACGCAGGTGCGCGGTCATTCTGGATCGAGGGCTACGGCGGGCGCCCCTACTGCCTCGATCGCGTGAAGCACCCGCAGCCGATCGTTATTCCGCACCTCACCGTCGCGTGGCATGGCGGTATCCAGCCGAGCCGCCTCGCGCAAGTGATGCTAGAGGCCGATGACGGGTTGTTGGCGCGTTTCTGCTGGTTCTGGCCCAGTCCGGTGCCGTTCGAGCTCGCCGAGGCAGCGCCGAACATCGATTTCGCCATTGCTGCTTTCGATCGCCTGCGCATGTTGGAGATGGCTCCGCCCAAGGACGGTCTTCCCGCTAAGCCGTGGCTCGTTGGCCTAACTGATAGGGGCCGCGTGCTGATCGAGGAATTCGGGCGCAACATGCAGGAGCGACAGGAGACGGCAGGCGGCCTCCTTGTCTCGGCAATCGGCAAGGCGCGCGGCCTAGCGTTGCGGCTCGCGCTAGTGATTGAGTATCTGTGGTGGGCGGGCGAGGACGGCACGACGGCGGGGCCGAAAGCGATTAGCGAGAAGGCATTCCTCGCCGCTGCCGGATTGGTGAGCGAATACCTCATCCCAATGGCCGAGCGCGTCTATGGCGATGCCGTGGCGTCATCCCTGACCAGGAATACCGAGACGCTGGCGCGTTGGATCAAGAAGACCCGTGCTTCCGAGGTGCATGTGCGCCAGCTTCAACGCCGGGAACGGCTTCCTGGCCTTGGCGAAGCCGCCCCCATCCATGAGGCATGCGAAGCGCTCATTGAGGCGGGATGGCTCATCGCGCCGCCTCCCGGCGGCAAAGACGGTCGAGCCCGCGCCGCCTATCGGGTTCGTCCCGAGGTTTGGGAAGCAGTGCTATGACAAATTGGCTCGCGATGTTCCGCGCCGATACTGGCACTGACACTGCTGACACTGCTGACACAACTCCGTATGAGCGCGTAGCGGCGGGAAATGTCAGCAGAGTCAGCACTGTCACGGCGGCGAGCAGGGAAGCGAACCGCAAGCCGCCCCCCGCCCGGCTCGACGCGGCCAGCCCCCGCGACCGCTATGAGGAACGCGCCGGCATCATCCAACATGACGCTGGCGTGTCGCGCGAATGGGCCGAAGGATTTGCCCGGCTCGATCCCGATCATCCGCCTGGCGATGTTCCCATCAAGCGCTGGCGGCTGTTCGTCGATGCATGTGGCAAGTTCCTGGACGAGGGATGGGCGGCCAGGGCGTCGGAACTTGGCTGGGGCGTGCTCGATATTTTCGGCTGCGATCTCTCTAAGCCCTTCGCGCGCATCGATGGCCAGGGTCTCGCCTGGTTCCTTCACGATGCGATGCTTGCAAAGCTCGAACGCGATAAAGCTGTGTTGCGGATGGCCACAGGGGCAGAGCAAGTTGTCCGGCGCAAGCTGCTCCACGATGCAAAGCGCGTGGTGCCGGCGTGGGAGCTAGCCTCAAAGGAGCAATAACCATGATCAGTTGTCCGTGGTGCGGCTCGGCATTTGAGCCGCGAGTAGGCGGTAAGAGGCAAAAATTTTGTCGGCCGGGGCATCGTCGCGTCTTCGACCGCGCGGCGCGAGCTTACGTGGTTCGCGGCGTGAAGGCCGGCACGATCACTCATGCTCAGCTTCAGGCTTCCACACAGAGGAACGCGGCGTTAGGGCGCTCGGAACGCGGCGTTGGTTTTCCGCCTTCTGACGTATCGTGGACCCGTCCAGCATGAAACGCGCCCAGCAACACTGCCCCCGTGGCATGGCAGAAAGCATGACCGAAGGCGCCAATGTGAGAGTACTCAGCGACCACGACCATCGCATACTCACGCCTCAACCGTCACCCGTGACGCCTAGCGTGACAGCATTGCCGTTCGAGATCGAGGTTGTGCGCCTGGCGCGCATAGTGTTCCAAGGCGCTCGCGCGGTCGCGAATTTCTTTGACTTCGTCGACGCTGTAGGCCGCGGCGATAGCCTGGCACATCGCGTCTAACGAACAAGTGCGGTGCCATTGCGTAGTCACGTGACGCGTCACGCCGTCACGCACCGTAACGGTCGCGTTACGGTCGGCGTTGCGTGTGACGCTCGGCATTACGGCCGCGCAGCGCGGCGCGGCGCCGGTGTGGCTCCGCTCCTTCTTGCCGCACACTCGGCAGACCGGCGCGGCCCTCACTTTTCGGCTCCGTCAGGTCCAACAATTGCCTGAGCGCGTCACGCTCGTGCTGATCCAAGTGCGATAAGTCAACCGGCGTCTGAGTCACAGTGCCTCGCACGCTGATATTGTTCGTGAATTGCCCACCCAAGTCCTGCGCCGCCTGCTTCAACGCCGCCATCGCTAAACCGATTTCGCCAGCGTTTTCAGCCAATTCCACATATTGCTGGAGCTTTCCAACACGATAGGCGGCATGCGCAATCGGAAGCGAATTAACCGAGTTCAAAAACTTCTCGCGCTCGGCGGCGAATAACTCCCTGAACTCCCTGCGTAAGTTGCGACCGACGTACTTGCTAGGGTCGTAGCGCTCGACCGCCTGAATGGTGATCTGGAGGCCAAAACGTTCGCGAAGCATCTCGACGATTTGCTTCGGACGCTCCCAAGTGGCCAGCAGTCTAACGACGAAGCGCTGCGCTTCCGTCGAAAGAACGCCGTTGCGAACGCCGTGAGACATAGGTCTTCGCTCAACCTTGCTAAACGAGCGCTCCAAGCTAGCTATTTTGGTGGTTGTGCGCTTGTTGGGCATTTTCGAGGCGGCCACACGGCTATCCAACAATTGCCTGGTTCGCCCTTCGCTGCAAGCCGCGGCAGAACGGCCGTGTAGCTATAGGGTCGGCATCACCAACTGTCTTGGGTTGGCGGAGCAATAGGTGGCAAAGCCTGAGTTTGTAATGACATTTGGGGCTGCGTTGTAGTGACATTCTGGCGGGGCAAAAGTGGGGGTCGGCCAGCATAATGCGACTTGGAAGAAGGCATGGCTCGAAGAGGCGGTCGCGGCTTTCAGGGCGGCGCTGGAGGAAATGACATGCGATCGGGTGCCGCTCCAATAGGCGGCGACGATCCTACCCGGTCTTGCTGGAAGGTGGCACCAGCGGCAGCAATTCCTGTGGAACGTATAACCCAACCACCACGACGACAACGCTCACGCTGCCAGCAAACGCGTCTATGACAGCGGAAAGTTGTAGCGTCGTGGTGATGGGACTGACGGCCTAATACTGAGACTGCGGGTAGTAATAAGCCGGCGGCGGCGGTGCCGTTGTAGCGGCTCCCGCGAAACGATTATCACGACGATCCTTCCGATCTCGCCGTGGATGACCACCGACGGATCGTTCAAGATTTCAAGGCGCGAAATCGCGCTGGCATTTTCGAAGCGTTGCAAGTGCACATGGAATTCCACCTCGACCGCGTTCTGAAGGCACGGGAGCACGCCCATAGCGATCTCACAAAGTTTGACACTAAGGTGTTCAAGCTAGAACGCAGTTCCGCATGAAAGTGCAGTCACCGTGCGAGCGGCTGCAGCCTCCGAACTCTAAAGCAACGAGGTATTGCGGCAGGGCCAAAAGCGATAGGCGGGCACCGCTTTGGCCGAACTATGTCCGACAGGGAAAAAAATTGAGCGCAGATAACGCCACCACCAAGCAAGCGGCTCTCAACGATCCGCCGCTCTTCTATGAGCGTCACGTCTTCCTGTGCACGAACGAGCGTCCACCCGGTCATCCGCGCAGCTGCTGTCAAGCCAAGGGCTCGGCCGAACTGCGCGATTATATGAAAGATCGAGCTAGAGACCTCGGCGTCAAGCGCACGCGCATCAATATCGCGGGATGTCTCGACCGCTGCGAGCTAGGTCCGTCGATGGTGATCTATCCCGAAGGCGTGTGGTATTCTCCGAAAACCAAGGCTGATGTCGACGAGATCATCCAATGCCACCTGATCGAAGGCGGACGCGTTTCACGCCTGATGCTGCTGCCAACCGATCGCCCATCGATACCGCAGAAACCGGCCTAATTTGCGATTTGTTGGCGCCATAGCCGGCCAATTCTGCTCCGCATGCCGACCTCGGGCGGGGCTAATTTAGATCGGCAAGCTGACATTCAATTCCGTTGGGTCAGTTAATGATCTGACCACCATGTCCTTGCGAGCTACCTAACTACAGTCTATTCGGCTGCTTCCCGCTCGTGGTCAGCATAGGGCACGCTTTCGCGAGCTGGCTCGTTCGGATCGAAGCTCACGCCCGGCGGATCACGTCCTTCCTCGACGTCGCGGATGGCATCCTCAAGCCGGCGCCGCAGCATCGCGATAGCGACGTCGCCGGCGACAAGATGTTCCTGCGAGTGCGCCGACCATCCGATTGTCGACTGCGCTTCGAAGTCGCCCGGCGACAGCTGATGCTCTTCTTCGGTCATCTGCCACCAAGTCTTGCCATCGTGCAGCTCGTTGATGCCGAAATGCTCGGCATTCGGCTTCGAGCGCCACAGCATGAAGGTCAGGTAATGCGTATCGTCGGTCGGAACCACGTAGTACATGTGAATGAAATTCGGAATGCAGGCATGGTTCGGCACGAACGCCTCGTTGCCGCCGCGCAGCTTCAGGCCGTCCACCCCCGGCATGGGGAAACCCTGTCTCACGCCCAAGGCGCTTCGTTCCACCACCATCGTCGGAGCGATCTCCCGCACCCGGCCATAGGGCGGAACCGCGTTATCGTCGGCGCCGACGATCTTGATCCCGGTGAATTGGTCGCCGCTATGGTGATAGTGCAGCCATGGCACATGGGTGCCGTCCATCGTCTGCTCCAATGCCGGCAGCCAATTGAAGTTGAGCGTAGGCATTTCTTCGTCTTTCGGCAGCGGTCCATAGCCGGGCACGGGCCGAACTTCGACGATTTCGTCGGGCCCAAGATCTTCGAACATCTTCCAGCGCGGCAGGACCGGCTTCTTCTCGGGCGGTCCCATATAGGCATAGACGAGACCGTAGCGCTCCTGGACAGGATACCAGGGCTGGCGCAACTTGCCGCGTTCGACCCCGCCGCCGGCCTCCGCCGGCTGTTCGAGGCAACGCCCCTCGACGTCGAATTTCCAACCGTGGTTGCAGCAGCGGATCCCATCCTCCTCGATCCGTCCGTAATAGAGGCTGGTCCCGCGATGCCAGCAGCGCTCATAGACGAGACCCGGCCGGCCCTTCTTGTCGCGAAAAAGGATCAGATCCTCGCCGAGGAGGCGCACCCGGCGCGGCTTATCGGCGGTCAGCTTCGCCGAGGTAAAGAATGGCTGCCAGTAACGGCGCATCAGCTCGCCCATCGGTGTGCCTGGTCCAACTTCGGCAAGCCGCTTATTGTAGGCGAGCGGCTTCATGCCATAAGCCGTGCCCACATCGATGCTGGAGCCTGTCGTCGCCATGATCCGTCCCTCCTCCATGGCTTCCGCTTCGCTCGGTCCAGAGTGCGGAACGTGAAGATGCGGCCGCCTCGGACCCTTTTGCGGAAGCGTCGAGAAACTCAACAACAGCGCCGGTCACCAGTCAAGCTAAATTGGCCAAGCGGCCAAGTATTGAGGAGGCGCCGCTTCCCGTCGCCCACTACTTCGTATGAAATGCGCCTGCGCCGAACATCTCGAACGAAATGTCCTGGCCATCGCGCTTGCCTTTCAGAGGTCGCTGATCAAAGACCGCATCTTTGCCTTCCATGACCCGCATCCAGTCGACGACCTTGTCGCGACGGTCGATCCGCCATTGTCCGTCGCGCCGGCTGAACTTGTCGATGTAGCGCGACGCGATGATCAGGTCCTTCTTCTCGGCCCCCATCGGGGTCAGGTGCCGCGCAATCTCGTAGGATTCCACGTTCGCCTTGTCGCCGTTCAGGTCGATCAGGATGTTCCCGATCAGATGCTGGACGCGGCTGGTCGTGTGCTGGATCTTGATCGCGCCTTCAATGAAGGCGGGCAGGTCCAGGGCCTCGGGACCGCCCCAGCGTACCTTCGCGTCCTCATGGAAGCCCGAGGCCATCAGGTCGCGATCTATCCGGTCCATGCCTCTGTTGATGCGATAGATGCAGTCGCGAATTGCGTCTTTCGATGTCAGTTCATCGACGCGCTTGGCGAGCGCATTCACTTTGTCGGAAAGGTCGGTGGAGGCTTCCATTTGCTGCTTTCCCATGTCTGCCGAGGCTACCGGGAGGGGGCTCGAGTAGCGAAATCGGATGTTTATCTAGACCAAATGGCCAGTAAATGGCAACTTGACAGGCGCATTGATGCTGTGTGGGTCGGCGCACTCCCGACGCATCACGGACTAGGAGGACACGTTTCATGGGTCATCTCGATGGCAAAGTTGCGATCGTGACGGGAGGCGGCCGGGGAATCGGCCGCAGCCACGCTCTCGCCCTGGCGGCGCATGGCGCCGCTGTGCTGATCAACGATCTTGGCGGCGAATTCAGCGGCGACGGCAGTGTCAATAGCGAGCCGGCTGAAGCCGTCGCGCGAGAAATTATTGTGGGCGGAGGGCGTGCCGTGGTGGACACGACCGACGTTGCCGACTGGGACGCCGCCGGCGGAATCGTCGAAAAGGCTATTGGAGCGTTCGGCCGGCTCGACATCGTCGTGAACAACGCCGGGATCGCCCGTTTCGCCAAGCTGCACAATGCTACCCGCGAAGATTGGGAGCGTACGATCGCCGTCAACCTCACCGGCACGGCCGCGCTTTGCCACTGGGCAGCCGCGCACTGGCGCAAAGAAGGGCCGGAGGCAGGCCGGAGGATCGTCAACACGTCATCGGGTGTCGGGCTCCATCCGGTTCCCGGCAATCCGATGTATGTCGCCGCCAAGGCCGGCATCGCGGCGCTGACAGTCTCGTGTGCGCTGGATCTCGCCGAACTTGGCGTGCGCGTCAACGGCCTTGCTCCCGTTGCACGGTCCCGGATCAGCGAGTTCGTCGCCGGCGCCATGATGG
Organism: uncultured Alphaproteobacteria bacterium; assembly: GCA_963804725.1. Classification (GTDB taxonomy): domain Bacteria; phylum Pseudomonadota; class Alphaproteobacteria; order ATCC43930; family CGMCC-115725; genus JAATGI01. The sequence continues at coordinate 266,262 of CAWDRN010000003.1, forward strand.
CAAATGTGCCGGAAGGCTTCGATCGCATGTCACCCGAACACGCCGCTACGGTCGTGGCCTTCCTTGCTTCGCCCCAATGCCCGTTTACGGGACGCATCATCGGAGTCGTGGGCGACAATGTTCACATTTACAATGGATGGACCGTCGCGCACCACATATCCAATGGTCAGCAGAAGTGGACCATCGACAAGCTGAGCGCGGCGCTCGCTGATTTCCCGGCGCAGCAGATCGCGCCGATGCAGAGCATCAACGGTGTTGAGGTACTCAGCATGCCGCCCGACGCGACGCTGGAGCAGCTCGCCGCCATCGAAAGGGGCTGATTACCGGCGCCGGTTCATCGCTTCGGTCTCGGGCGCTTGGGCGCGGGTGCTATAGCGGTCGAGCAGCACCGCGCGATGCTCCCGGAGCAGCATCGTCATCTTGAACAGCTCCTCAACTAGATCGACGAGCCGGTCATAATGAGATGACCGCTTCATCCGACCTTCTTCGTCGAATTCCTCTTGGACCTTTGGGACGCATAATTGCGTCGGGGTCACCAGCATGCCGATCCATCGTCCAACCGTGGCGAGCGCCGTGACGGTATTGAAGCTCTGAACGGCGCCCGTGACCTGTGCGACGGCAAGCGGCTTGGCTTGAAACACGGGAACGCCGTTCACGACAGGAGGCGTCGAATCCAGTTGCGCCTTCATCACGCCCGATAACGTGCCGTAATTTTCGGGGCTGCACCAAAATTGCGCGTCGGACCACAGCAAGAGCTCGCGGAGCTCCTGAACTTTGGGATTGCCGCCGGATCCGTCCGCCTCCGCGAGCGGGAGAGACCCAGGGTCAAACACCCGTGCCTCGCCACCGAGATGTCGCAGGAGACGCGCCGCCTCCTCGCAGAGAAGCCGGCTAAATGAATGGGCCCGCACGGAACCACCGAGCAGCAAGAAGCGGGCCCGTGTCGAATCCGCGCTTGGCTTCAACGCGCCGTCCGGCGATGGAAATCGCGCCGCATCGAGGGCTGGCAAGTCAGTCATGTTTATTCTTCCCGCGGCGGGTCCTGGCGTGTCCTCGTTATCGATTTCTGATCCCTAGTTTGGCTTCGAGCGCTTCGACCGGTGCAAGGCCAGGATCGGCGTCATCGACGCACCCCTCGATTTGCGTCCACTTCCCGTTCTCGATGGTAATCATCCGGGTGGTGTGATTGGCATTGTGTTCGGTCACCTCCGCGCCACCCCAGTACCAAGGTTCGCACAAGAGATCGGTCGCGTAGGGCTTCGCATTGCGCAATGCCGCGGTAATCGTCTTGCGATTGATCTCGTTCGGATTCTCGATCGTGAGCATCGCCCGAACCGCGATGCGCGCGGCGACGTAGCCGAGCTGCGCGATGCTGTCGAGGAGGTCGTGCTCACCGCCATACGCTTTCTCGACCGCCCACCAATTCTGGTTGTCCGGTCCAGTGCTATCGAGCGGCGCGGCTTCGATGTTCACCCACAAGCGATCGTTCCAATATTTGCTATCGATCGCTCCCGGGAACGAGACGGTGTAGAAGGAAGTGGGAGCGATCCACTTCGTTTTGGCGGCGCCATCCTGTTGTTGAACCGCATTGAGGAGCTGCGCCCCCATATCCGGGGTCCCGTATACGAGCGCTGCGTCGGCATGTGTCGCGAGCAATTGCAGCACCAACGAATTGAAATCGGGCGAACCCGGATCGAAGTAGACGGTCGCTACCTTGACGCCGTATTTTTTCCCCCATTGCTCAAGTCCACCGCAAACATAGGGGGCGTCGGGGCCTTTGCCGTACGAGCACACAAGGCTCTTGATGCCGAGCTTCCGGCGCGCGTAGTCGGCAGCCCCAATTCCGGTTTGCCTGGCGCCGGCATTGACCTCCGCGATGTTCTTCGCCTGGAAACAGGCCGATGAAATGCCGACCCCGATCTCAAGGATATCCTGCTTCACGTAATAGCCGGCGTTAGCGATGCAATCGAAGAAACCCGCGCTGCCGATCATGACATCGACACCCTGGTCCTCGACCAGTTTCTTCGCCTCTTGTGCCGCAACTTGGAGATTCGATTGGTCGTCCTCGTCTCGATAGGCGAGCGGGCGGCCGTGAATGCCGCCGTTGGCATTCACACACTTGAAATAAGCGATGACGGCCTTGTCGGATTCCGCGAAGCTCCCAAATCCGGTCATCGAGGTCACTGCCCCAACTGGGATAGGCTTTCCCGTGGCAGGCTTGCCAGTATTCAAACCGCAATCAGGTGCGGCAAAGGCGCTCTGACCCGCCAGAGCGAAGAATACAAGCCCCGCAACAGCAGCCACGGTCCAAAGTGAACGCGACATATTAGTCCTCCCAATTCAAGTCCTAGTGGTCGCGCCGTGTCCGACAGTTCTCAGACATTTTCCTCACACGCGCACACGTTCGGTTTGAAGTGGCGCTTGGCGGCTCCTGCCGATTCCACGAAGACGGGGAATTACTTCCTCACCGAACAGGTCGAAGGCTTCCCTATTCGCTTCGGTATCGCCATGACCATCGAGCATCGCCAAGAAATGCCCGGCGCCCGTCGCGCAGCATTGCTCCATGATCTGTTCGGCTACCTCGGCCGGCGACCCCGCAATGTATTCGTCGCCGGAAAGTTGAATGCCGCCGTACGACTTCTGCGGAGCGTCTGGCACCGGCCCGGCATTCACACGATTGTCCGCCTTCAAAAAGACATTGCGAACCTGATCCTCGACTTTTTGTGCCAAGGCACGCGCTTTGCCGCCGTCCCTGGCGATCGTCACCGCCCGGCGCAACCCGAGGAAATCCGGACTGACTTCGAGTTCGACCATCGCGGCTTCGTCGCGATAGTCGTCGAACACCTTTTTCACTTGATCGACCGCACTGAAGCCCGTGCAAATTTTCGTGCCGCGACGCGCTGAGCGGCGTGCGGAACTTTCGCTCACCACGGTCGTCCAGCGGTTGGGGGCCGGCCGTTGGAGCGATATTGGGACTAGAGTCAGATTGGTGAAGTTCCAGAATTTGCCGTGGTGATTAATCGGCTCGCCAGGATGCGTCAGCGCCCAATCGAGTACTTCCTGCGCCTCGGTGTTGCGCTCGCCTGCCTCGGCGACGCCAAGGCCGATCAGCGCCATCTCTGGCGGGATTCCGCTTGCGGTGCCGACCTCAAGCCGGCCGCCGGTGAGATGATCGAGCATTCCGATTTCCTCGATCACCCGCGAGATCTGGTGATAGGGCAGAACCACCCCCATGACGCCGAGCCGGAGTCTCGTGGTGACCGGCGCCAACGCCGCAATCAGCAGGTTGGGCGACGGACTGTAGCCCGGACCGAAATGATGCTCGCTGAAGAAGATGCCCTCGAAACCATGGCCCTCGGCGCAAGTCCACATATCCCATTTAGCCCGGAACTCGGCCGCCACCTCGGATGGAGAGACGTTGGCGCGCGGCTTTGGGACGAAAATGCCTTTGTCGGTTGGCGCGCGAAAAAATTCAAATATCCAGGGCTTTACCATTCATCCTCCAGCCGTCGCCGAGTTAAGCCCGTTCCGCGCCCATGAAGCATATGGCCCCTGGCCCAACTCACATAAAATATCGCTTATCTTGGTCATTTGCACTAAAAAACACCCGATTGAAATACGGACCTCATTCCACGCGTCATGAGCAAAACGCCTTCGTGAATAAGCCGAGAAAGATGGCTCGCTATGTGACTTTCGTCGAGACGCTTTTGGAAATAGTCCGTGCCTTAAATGATCAAATTCACCCACCCCTGCTTAACTCTCGTGCCCACAAAGCCTTTATCTTGTTCGTTTGCACAATACCAATGAGGGCAGAAAGAGGCTGCCATGGCGGGGCCGAACCAAGGCCGCATGGATGACCTGCCGGATCGTCAGGAACTCGCAGCCGCGCACGTGATCGCGACCGAGAAGCTGTGTGAGCAGCTGCAAATCTCCGCGGGAGCGCGGGTGCTCGATATCGGGTGCGGTACCGGGCACGCGGCGATCGCGGCCGCGAGGCGCCACGCCAACGTTACGGGCATCGACATCAATGAAGAGTCCTTGTCTCGTGCACGCCGTCGGACCGAGGTGGAAGGATTAAGCGGCATTGATTTCATGACCGCCGACGCCGCCGGCATGCCGTTTGCGGATGCCGGTTTTGACGTCGCTGTCTCATCGTTCGGATTCGTGTTCCTTCCCGATCAGGAAGGCGCCGCTCGCGAACTAGCGCGCGTGGTGAGACCCGGCGGCACGGTTGGGCTTACCGCCTACACGCGCCAGAGCATTCCCAGCCAAATCTACGATCTCGTCCACGGCATCCTGCAACCACCGGGAAAGCCGCCGCGGGCGCACTACGAATGGTCGAACGGTCCGCGCGCCGGGGAGCTGCTGAAGCCGTATTTCCACGGCATCCGCGTCACGTACGACAGCTATGACAGCTGCTACATGTCATCCGCCGAGTCGTTCGATCACGTCTCGCGCTCGAACCCGAACATCCGCGCGGCGCTGGCGCGCTGCGACAAAGACCAGGTTGGCCAATTCCGAGAACGCTACATCGCAATTCTAGATCGGCATAATCGCGCCACCGACGGTACCTTCATGGCCAACATGGACTATGCCGTGATCTCGGCGGTGCGCGCCGGTTGATTGAGCGTACCGATCAGCGCGCGCCGTCGCGGTGTACCGGCATATCCTTAACCCGCACCGCAAAATCGTGTACGAGGGATGCGTCCACCTTCAGGACTTACTGCGGGAATGCTCACGGGAGCAAAAGCTTGGCCAAGAGGGCGCGCACGGAACATAGAGAGGCGGAGGTCGTCAAGATTCGCCGGCGGCAGTCGCGCGCGACGATTACGCGTCAGAAGATCACCGACGCCGCGGCAGCCGAGTTCGCTTCGTCCGGCTTTGACGGAGCGACCACACGATCGATCGCCGCGCGCGCAAAAGTCCCGCACGGCCTCGTCATTTATCACTTCGAAACCAAGCTGAATGTATGGCGCGCCGTGACCGAGAATGCGCTCCGCTTTTTCCACAGCGAGATATCGAGACGGGCGGAAGAGTTGAAGGGCTCCGACGACGTCACACTGCTGTGGGAGGGCCAGCGTCTTTTTATTCAAATCTCGGCGAAGCATCCCGAGCTCAACTGGATACTGTCGCATAACGTCGCTGAAGATGCGGCGACGCTCAAATCCCTCGTTGGGGACATTATCGGAGATGATATCGATCGCGGCATCGATCTCATCCGAAGGGTGCAACGCCTCGGCCGCTACGTCGAAGGAGACCCGGCCCATCTGCATTATCTCTTCATCGGGGCGGCGTCCCGGATCTTCACGCTGGCAGGAGAGATCGAACGCACCATGGGTCAGTCGCCATTCGACCAGCGCTTTCTGGAACGGCACATCGAGCTTTGCCAGCGTCTGTTCTTTCGCGAACCGCTGAGCACGGGCCGGACGATGAAGGTCGTGGTACATCATGCCGAAATGACAGTGTTAACCTCAGACGATGCGGACACGGCAAGTTAGGTGAACCTGCTCGAAAAGAACTCCGGCGGGCAAATCCGCTGAGGTGCGTTCGGCGCGTTGTTGTTCCAAATGTGCACCTGGAGCAAATTATTCCGGCAGGCCTAAAACTGGCGGAAGGTGTCCGATAGTTTTCGGCAGACCGATGTTCTAGTGCGACCGTAATGAGCGCAAAGCGGACCTCAGCGCACCGAGGCAATGGTCTTCACTCAAATTCTTATAGCTTGCACTTGAAATCTCCCCTCGCCGACGAAATCACAATTCCACTTCTGTCCTGCCGGCGAACTGTCTTTCTATCCCAGAGCCCTCCTGCCTCATTTCCGTTGTTGCCGAGACCCATTTCCCGCTCTTTCTAATCAACCCCGCTGACATCCGCTTCTGAGTTGAGGCACCTTGCGGGGCTCATGTGACGCCAATCTCCCTCCGGTCTGAAGCCTTCGCCCGCGGCGCGCGCATGCTGCGCACCGCGCTCGGCCCCGCGATCTCCGCCTACCTCGAAGATCCCAGCATCGTCGAGGTGATGCTCAACCCCGACGGTCGCTTGTGGATCGACCGGTTGTCGGGCGGCCTTGAAGATACCGGCTGCCGCGTCACGCCGGCAGACGCCGAGCGCGATCGGCCTCGGCGAGCGCGCGCATTTTCAGCAGGCGATCCTCGACGAGAATCTTCTTGTCTTCTTCCTCATACATGGCTTTGCGAACCCGCTGGCCTGGCCGGATCGTGCGCGGCCATGGATTGGCTTCTTCGCGCGGACCCTGCCGCAGAACGCTGCCGGGACTCCGTATACCTTCGCGGACCTCGGCCACGCGCCCAAGGCTCCGTTCCTGATGTTGAACAGCACCGACACGCTGAACGACCAGACCTTCAGCTTCGTCCAGGAGCGGTTCAACGATCTCTGCGCCGACCTCAACCCGGTTCCGGTCGCGGTCGGCGTCGCAGCGGCCGGAAACTTCCCCTACCTCTCTACGGACATTGAGTTGCGGAACTTTCGCGCCGAAGGACCGTGCGAGTAACGGCGATGCCTCGCCCGCCTCGTATGATGCGATGAAGCTTCACCGGAACGAAGCGCCTTCTATACCTTGATCGGGTTGCCGGCATGTCGATGTCTCGGATGCCGGCACGCCGATAGAGCGCATGTCGATGTCTCGGATGCCGACCTGTCCCTTGCATGGGGCGTCGGCTTCGCGCCCGTTGCGGCCGGTCCCGGCCAACGCAATGGGTTCTCGAAAGCGGACACCAGGCCTCCGAGACATCTTCGGCGACCATGGGTTGAAACTCGAGAACTCGTCGAAGCAATCGTCGACCTCCAAGGCGCCCTGGCAGAGTTGGATGACCTAACCCCCCTCTAGGTGGATATGCGCAGGGGAGGGGCGCGGTCGAGATGGAGGCGGCGGCGCTTTATGCCTGCGGCGGCGCTGAAACAGCAGGTGTTGTGCCTTGCGCACGTCACCAACCAGATGGGCCGGATAGAGGGCGATTTTGAAAAGGGCACAGCCGACGGCGCCGAGGAATCGTTGACAGTGATCCGCCTGATCGCGCGGCGGTGGCTGGAGGATACGAAGCGATGAGCTTTTATGCGCGCCACATTCTGCCATCGCTCGTCGAAATCGCTATGCGGCAGCGGCCGCTTGAAAAATATCGCCGCGAAGTGGTTCGCGTTTCGTGTTAAAATGTTGTTTGTCGAGTGAGAACAATCGGTTTGAAGTGGTTTGATATGTCGGCGAAGAGGACACCATCAAATAGACGCTCCCCCGGCTTTTTGCCTGAGGAAGTTAAGCGCGTCATCATCATGCAATGCGCGCGGTGGGAGCGGCCAACCGCGATCGCGAGGATGGTCAAACAGGAGTTCGGCATCGAAGTCTCACCGCAATCTGTTGAAGGTTACGATCCGACGAAATCGGTCGGTCGCAACCTATCGAGGGCGCATCGCGAGTCGTTCTACGCCGAGCGCGAGAAGTTCAAGGCGAACATCGACGCCATCCCGATAGCAAATGCCACTTACCGCATTGCAAAGCTTCAAGAATATAGCCAGGCCGCCGAGGATAAAGGCGATTTAGCGCTTGCGGCTGCAATGCACAAACAGGCGGCGCAGGACCTCGGCAGCGTGTTCACTAATCACCTCAATCTTACTGGCACGATTGCGCCGCAGCCCGTGGACCTGAGCCATCTCACTCAAGAAGAGCGGGATGCCCTCCGCAATTTGCTTGATCGGACGGACCCCGAAAATGGAAACGGGAAACTCTCCCCGCGCTTGACCACGAGAACGCCGAGGAAAACATCCTCGATTTGATAGAGAACGTGCTGGCGACCTTGTGCGGAACCGATGCCAAAGCGCAAGTCTAAGCGCAAGCAACCGAAGCGTGCTCCAACGCCGGCCAGGCGATGCATCTTTTGCGGTGACCACCCGGTAACGGGCGAACATCTATGGTCACAATGGATGCATGACTTATTCAAAGGCGCGCTTCCGAGGCAAAGTCGACGCCAAGCTGCGGGCGCTGTCTTCATCGGCATCAGCGCGAAAGAACCAGCCCATGCGCAGGTCGCCTTTTGGGTAACGAGCGCACCAAGACCGCCTCCGGCCTCGCCATTTCCTGCTCCATCGACGCCACAGCCTCTCTCGCCAAGCGCGCCCCTTCTTCCTCAATTCTTTCCCTGCGTTCTTCAACGCCACTCGAATTCGTTTATTTCGTCAAAGGCCCTTAGATTAGGCTTATCCACTGGCTGCCAAGTGCGACCGGTCGATGAGCCGTCAAAATTATCGTCACCTCCTCGGGCATGGGCTTGGGTTGAAGTTAGTTCAATTCTCCCTGGCCCTGATCAAGCAGCATATTTGCCGCCGCGTCGGCTGCCGCTTCGTCGTGGTCGACGCAAAACAGGACTTAGAGGCGAAAACCCCGGTCAATCGGCGACACCGAAGGGGCGGCTTGATGAAGCCCGCTCTCTTCGCCGTCGTTGCCGTTGCCTTATGGGGCGAACGCGAACATGAACGACTTATAGATCGTATCCCAATAGACGTGCAGGTTGGTTGGGCCGCTGTAGCCATCGGCTGGGCCGCCGATGCTGACGCTTGCCAACTCCGCCGATTGCTGGCTGCTCGAGGTCGTCGTGGAATTGCTCCAAGTGAGGGTGGTGGTCTGCTTTATCGTCGCGCCGAGAAAGTCCGCCTCCCCGCCGAAGCTGACCGAGTAGTTGACCGACGCCGTCTCGCTGCTGCTTTTGGTCACCGTATGCGAAACATTATAGGTCTAAGTCGGGGGCGGGTCCGAGCGGTCGGAGGGAGGCTCATATGGGAAGCTCTGGTTCACCGGCACAAACCGCTTATGGTCGATCGCCGCGTTGCCGTGCGAGAACGGATTGACCGACAGGATTTGGGTGTAATCGGCCGCGGTCACACCCGCCCGATCCAACTCGTGTTTGACCCCCGCCGGCATGGTGCGCGGGTTCTTGAGTTGGCCGACCGTGACCCATTGGATGTTCTTGACCGGCCCGTCAACGCCCGGCACCCAGTGGATATGGCCTTGCGGATCGATCGTCATCGTCAGCACCGCGTTGAGCCACAGGTAGAAGATATCGTGATCGTGGTCGATCCCGTCGGCCCCAGGCCCCTGGACACTGATCGTGTAACCTTTCGAGTTCCGTACTTAGCGATCTGCCCAGGATTTGGTGGTGTCGTTTATCTTGAACCGTGACCATGTTCTTGTTCCCTATACCCACGGCTTTGATGGTTCTGCGCCTGCTCTGTTGCTACAAAATTCTTTACTTGTTCAAGAGTAATACATCCACGACTTGCAGTATCGATCTTATCGTAGTTTTTTGCGACTTGTATTAGACCACCGTCAGAGGCTTGTTGTTTAGTTAGACAGCCGTCGTGAGTTGTGTTGGCTCGGTTGAATTTGCGAGTGAGCTTACCACGGAATTGCTTGATTTGATCGAGGGTGACACAGCCACGTTTCGATGTGTCAATGTCGTCAAAACTTTGCAGAACGCCGAAAAGGCGGCCATTGAGCGCTTGTCCGCGCGTGAGGCACCCATCGTGCGTGCTATTTGCCGCCGCGAAACGCGTTGAGAAATCACTAGTCGAGGCATCGTTTTGTGCAGGAGCGGAAATCGGCGAAGTACACACGATTGCAATAAGAATTGGAATGCCAATAAGGCGCATCGTTGCCGGTCCCTTAGCTACAAACTCGTAACGCCAAGTGGCCATCCGGGTACAAACATCGCACGGCAAAATACACCCAGCAATGGATCAGCGCCGCGCTGACGTGACATTTTTAGGAATAACCCTAAGGATCGTCGGGAACTAAACAAGCCAAACTAGGGAACTCACCCGATAGCCTCACAAGCCTCAACGCGACGACAATACAGATACTCATAGTCCGACGGCGCGCGGTCACATCGTCCGTACCCCCGACCCGCGCCGGCTTGACCCCAAGCACCCTTGCTTGGGGTCTCTTTTTTCCCCGTAGCAGAGATTGATGGTCGGCACGGCAGATCGACGCCGGAGCGAGGACGATGACGCTCGCTAACACCCCTCAATGCCTGCAAAATCTTTTATAGCGGCGGCCCCGACCCTTGGCGCGCCGCCGCCTGAGAGGGACGCCTGCTTCCCTGAAGAGAGGTGCCGCGCACTCCCGCCCCACTGATGCGGAGAGTCGCGCTATGGCAGACGATTCCGATGTTATTCGCCGCAACATCCAGCATTATCGGGACCTGTTGCAGCTTTACTCCACGGAGCGGACGCGGGAGCAGTTGCGCATGCTGCTGCGCCAGGCGCAAGCGCGACTGGCCATCGCTGAGGCGCAGGAACGCAAGCATTAAATTTCTGGCTGAGACGCCCAGCGTTGATCTTTCATACGCCCTCCCATTCTGAAGCAAGCGCGCTTTTAGAAATCCGCCGGGTCTCCTTGCTGCGGCCCAAGCTCCGGGCCACCTGGCGCCAGGATTTTGGGCTATAGCGGCGAGGTCGAGCTAAAAGAAAACCCCGCCCCAGGAGTGGCCCAGGGCGGGGCTAAAATTCATCGATGCTTTATGGATACTTAAACCCGATCAACTCGCCTGTTTGACGTAGGTAATCTAGCAAGAACAATTCATCGCAGGCGAGATTAGCCAAAGGAAGTTTAGCCTGGATTTCTCAAACGCGGCTAGTTTTTGGTCTGATCGGGCCCGTCGGCGGCTGTTTTTGGAAGTTGGGATGGCTTTGCGCGGGGGTGTTGGAACGCTGTCATTTGCGGTTCGCGTAATACGAGTTGTGTTGTTGTGTCGCTCCCGCGATGCGAGTCGGTCCGAACGCGCGTCAGCGCTCAGAGAAACGGTGTTGGGGGTTTGGCGCCGCGTTCCGTTCAGGCGGAGCTGAAGGCACGCTGGAGATAGAGATAGGCGAGCTCGAACTCGACCTTGTTGGGGCACCCCGAGGCGATGGCGAAGTGGATGCGGCGCACGCTGGTGCGCACCTGTGCGCCGAGCTTCAGGAGCTTGAGGCGAATGGTCTGTACCGCGGCATCGGCAAACTGGGTATGGCGCAGGCCGACACGGCGCAGGGTGTCGACGAGTACGTACGCCATGGCCGAGAACGACAGGCGCAGCTGATTGGCAGCCATCGTCGCGGAAGAGGCGCGATCGGCAAACAGCTCGAATTGCTCGCCGATGCGGTTCTCGGCCTCGCCGCGGGCACAGTAGAGATCCTCGTAGAGAGTGCGCGCATCGAAGCCGGTTCGGGTGGGTTTGAGTGAGGTGACAACGAAGCGCGGATTGGCACCGTCCGGCGTATGCTCGGCCTTGCCGATGACGCGCCGCGCCCGGCTCCAGCTGTCGATCGTGCGATATTTGAAGTCGCGGAACACTCGCGCCGACTTGCCCGAGGTCAGGCACAAGCACTTGGCCTCGGCGAGCTCGACGACGAGGGCCGCCTCCAGCCGGCGATTGCGCGCCAGGCCGAACACGTAATCGACGCGGTTGGTCTCGCACCACCGCATCAGCGGATCGTTGGAGAAGCCGCTGTCGGCGCGCAGGATGATGTGCACCTTCGGCCATTTCTGACGGATCTGCGCGACTATGCGCGCCACCTCTTCGATCGCGCCGTCGCTGCCGGCGACGTTCGCCCGCCGCTGCCGCGCCAGCAGCAAGTGCCGGCCGCAGAAAACATAGAGCGGCAGATAACAGTATTCGTCGTAGTAGCCGTGGAAGAAGCGGCCGTCCTGCCCGCCGTAGAGCGGAATGTCGGTATTGTCGAGATCGAGTACGATCTCACGCGGCGCATGCTCATGCGCCTCGAGAAACAGATCGACCAGCAAGGCATCAACCCGCGCCCCGTCGCAATCGATCTTGTGATACTTCGCCCCATGCCGCTTCGCCGTATGCTCGAGACGATTGAGCGTGCTCTTGCCGGCCAGAGCCTCGCAATCCGACCGCAGCACCGGATGCAGCTTGCCGGCCAGCACCGCAAAGATCGGGTCCTTCCGCAGCTCGTCGTGATCGTTGAGGTCCTCGTAGCCCAGCACCAAGCCGAAGATGCGCTGGCCCACCAACGTCTCGACCCGATGCTCGACATAACGAGCATCACGCCGGTCGGTGAAGCACTGCGCAAACCGTTGCACCAGCTCGATGCCGCGATCGACTTGCCCCAGGAGCAGCGCACCAGCGTTCGAGGTGATGTCGCCGCCATCGAAACCCGCAACCACACGACGCCCCTCGACCGCTTCAAACTCGAACAGCTTCGCAGTACACTCTGTTGGCATCGGGGCGATCCTTGGACCAGAGAGAAATCATTGCAGCACAACGATTCTCTCAGAGTCTCAGCCCCGATGCACTTCTCGTGTTTGAGAAATCGAGGTTAAACGCTGGGATCTGCTCTAACTCTTCGATGGAAATGTAACCGTCCGGCGTCAATAGGCTCCTGATCTTTTGCAGGCTCCTAATCTTGTCAACAAGCATAGCCAAGCACCTCTCAACGCAAGAGCGAACGGATGTTGGCCCGGTTGCGGGGAGGGCTTCTTACCTAATGTCACGGAGGCTTTGGCAAATAGGGTGTCCGGGGCGCTTTGCAAGGGGGGCACGCAATCAGATGAAAGAGTTTGAGTTTGAGGCAAAGAAAAGCCCCGAGGTTTTGAAAAGCCAAGTGGTCGCGCGCACCTCGATCAAGCTTGCAGCACGATTTGCCGACGCTATAATTTTCGCACGTTGGCAACGATACTTTGAGCGGCCCGCCATGGCTGACGGTAGCGGTAAGCGTTCCCGACCTGAGACCCCCGCGGAGTACCGCGAGCGGGCCGCCGAGTGCGAACGGCTTGCTGCGGCTTCTCAGACCGAAAAGTATCGGGAAACCTTTCTCCACATCGCTGCTACGTGGCGGCGTCTTGCCGACGAAGACGAAGCACTAGATGGAGACGCCCCGGCAATCCAAAAGAGGCCGTCTCCCACGCCCGAGTGAGCGATGTAGCCGACGCGTTGCGGGCGGAGGCCAGACGGCTACGTTCATTCCTCGCGCGCGATTCCTCCCCCGAAGTCGCGAGGCATATTGAAGCGCTCGCGGCCGAACTGGAACGCCGCGCCACGGCGCTCGACGGCAAGTCGTCCAACGGTCACGATGAACCTACCCGTGCAGGGTTGCCGCCTAAGAAGTAACACCGGATTTACGATCGTCGCGATCTCGCCCTTGCCGCGATCGATGTCTGCCAACAGCTTGAGCAAAGTGCCATCAATTTTTACCATCCAGTAGAAGGTACTACGTGACGAAGTTCGCACAATGTGTTAGCCTAAGAGGTGCTAGCAGGTCACTCGGCACCAATAAAACGACACTCCTTCATTAGCCCCGTTATGCGCTCAAGCGGGGCTTTTTTTCGCTGCCCCAAGAGCGAAATGTCTTGACGGGCGGGCAGCCCAATGTTCTTTTTTCGTTCTCATGGATCTGCCGACCGAATCTCGCCTGATCGTACTAATGCGGGATCTGGAAGGGCTATCCGAAACGCTGAAGGCAGCGGTCGAGGGCATCGCTCATGAAGCGCGCAGGGTCGCTATTGCGGCAGGGGAAATGGACCTCGAGCGCGATCTAAGGTCCGACCTTTGTTATCGCCTAGAACAATGGGACAGCGACTCACTGGCGCGCACGATATCGGCTTGCAGCAGCCTCTACATTGCGATCGCCGGCTGGCAGGAAGCCGTCAAACTCGATCCCCGCTCAACATGGCTGCTGCGGCAAGGTGCGCACGTACTGAAGGAGCACCAGCCGAGCTGAAGCGGCGCGGGGGGCCAAGGCGGGGGAGGCGGACGCCCTGATTTTGTCCACTTTGCGACAGCAGTAGGCCGCTTTTCCGTGACAAGGCTTGTACTTTTCCGCTTGGCGCCCAAAGGTGGGAGCCGAGTTGATAGCCGCTATCTCGAAAGGACAGGAGGAGACAGCGATGCGGTTCATTCCGATGATGGTTCTCGCTCTCGCGCTTGCTTCGAGTTGGGCGATCGCGCCGGTCGCGAATGCCAAGGGTGGCGGTCATGGCGGAGGTGCCGCAATGGGCGGCGGCGGTCATGACGGTGGAATGTCTGCCAATGCGAATGCCGGAGGTCAGGTGACTGGAAACGCCGCGACTGGCACAACTGGCGCACAGTCTAGTGCCGCGACGAACACTTCTTTGAGCAAGGGCAGCAACGGCCGAATAGCGGCCGCGCTGGGTGCGCTCAACGCTTCCCATGCCTCGGCCAGCGCTCTCAGTCACGCCTCGTCACGGTCGCGTGTTGGCCGTATTGCGGCTTATCGGACCGCAATGCTGACCGCGCTCGCGATGCCTAGGGCCACGCCAAGCGAAATCGCGGCACGGAACGCGGCCATTGCCCACGCCCGCGCAACCCTACTCGCCAGAGCTGCGAACAAGCCGCTGACCGCGCGGGTCGTCGCGACGGTGGATAGGCGGCTCGGCCTACCACCCAGCAACCCATCGCTTGGCCTACGAGCTTCCGAAGCGCTAACTGGAGGCGTTCGCGCCGGATCGACGTAGCAGATGCTCGATCAGTCGTGGCCAGCGTCATCCGTAACATTAAGGTCATCAGTCCGGCCGGGGCGAGCGCCATCCGCCTAATCGACTCGGGAGGCCGCGAGGTCTAGCGGGCAAGACTAGTCACGCCCTGCCCGCCGGGGCGCCGCCCAGGCGCTCAGAATATCGCCGTCGCTGTGGGCACAGCAGTCGGGACAGAAGCCCGCGATCTCGTGCACGACGCGGTGATCAGGGCGTGCACACCACGAACACCACAGGCAGCACAGTGAACAAGCATAATTCGTTAACGAGCTGACCTGATTAACCAACCCACAAATCAACCTGCCGCGCATCCGATTTATGCTGCGGGGACTTGCGGGACATCGCCCGATGAAGTCCGAACCCGTTATCGTCGCGACGGTCCTAGTGGCGTTCTTCGCGTTGAGCAACGAGCTTAAAGGGGAAACAAAACGAAACTAAGGAAGGTAATAATGTTCAGTACTGAACTTATCCCAATAATCGTACCAATCGTTGTCGGCTTTATCTTTGGGCTTGTTGTCAGCGGTATATTATAGCGAAGTCAATCCTGGCTTTGTTTGTGCAGCACAAATGGCTTTTCGGTACGCTTCGGCGGGGACAGCCAGCACTGGGCATAATGTTCCTTGCAATAAGCCCCGCGCACCATTGGCCTGCCGCCGCCATCTATGCTCATGGTGAGCAACGATAGCAGCTCCCCTGCGATTTCGACCGAAACCGCGCCGACCGCCGGGCAAAACACCACTTCGCCGACTGCAACAGAGTCGGAGTCTCCGAGCACTGCGCGAATCACGACGCAGATATTGCGACTCGCCGGTCAGTGGGTCGGAGCGTGACCCAGTGAAGGATACTTGCGGCGGCAGTTGGTGTAGAATAATGGTGATGATGCTCCCCGGCTGAGGGGGCGTGCTTCTAAATGAGCGAAACCCGGAAGCTCACCACGATCGTGGCCGCTGACGTGGCGGGATATTCCCGTCTTACGGCCGCCGACGAAGAACGCACCGTGTTGCGTCTTCGAGCGCTACGCGGCGACCTCCTCGATCCAGCGATAAATGGCCACCACGGGCGCATCGTGAAGCGGACCGGCGACGGTACCCTGATGGAGTTCCGCAGCGTCGTTGATGCGGTGCGCTGCGCCATCGAAGTGCAAAACGGCATGGTCGAGCGTAATGCCGGACTGCAACCCGAACGACAAATCCGGTTCCGGGTCGGCATCCACCTTGGCGACGTGATCGAAGAAGAAGACGGCGACCTCATGGGCGACGGTGTTAACATCGCCGCAAGGCTCGAAAACATTTGTGAGCCTGGGGCGATTTGCCTTTCGGAGCAGGCTTACTGGCAAGTTAAGTCTCGGCTTGACCTCGCTGTCAGCGATCTCGGCGACAAGGACCTCAAGAACATTCCCGAGCCAGTCCACGTCTATTCGCTTGAGGTTGGCAAGCCCGTACAGGCGAAGCCGGCCGTGACTGTCGCGCCGGTCGTGGCGCCACCGCCGACCAAGAAGCGATCGGCCCTGGCACCACTGCTTGCTGGGTTGGCGGCGCTCATCGTCATCGCCGTCATCGCTGCGTGGTATTTCCTTATTCGGCCCGGCGCCCACCTCGCCACCAACGCGCCGACGCACCTCTCGATTGTCGTCCTGCCCTTCACCAACCTCTCCAACGACCCGAAGCAGGATTATTTCGCTGACGGCATCACCGAGAATCTCACCACCGACCTGTCTCGCATCCGCAATTCGTTCGTGATCGCGCGCAACACCGCCTTTACCTACAAGGGCAAGAACGTCGACGCCAAGGAGATCGGGAAAGAACTTGGCGTTCGCTATGTCCTTGAGGGCGCACCGCAAGGATACGACCATCCTTCGGCGCTATCTAGCTCAACAGCCGGCCCTATCCAGACTCGCACTCGATGCGATCCCGCGCTTCGCCGAACGCGCCGGCCTCGACCTGAAAACTGAGTTTGAGAAAACCGAGCGCTTCTTCGCCAACGAAACGGCCAATCTTATTCTCGCGCGCATTCTCTTGATCCGGTTCCTCGAAGATCACGGCTTTTTCGATATCGAGACGGCGGATGGGCCGCGCACGCGCCGCTATCTCTGCAACGGCGGCGTCGCCGCATTTCAGGGCATGCGGAAATATTTCGAATTTGGCTACACACGGCTTTTGGAGGAAGCTTACCGGACGGGCGGGCATTTTTATTCGGCGGCGTTCGATGAAACGGAAATGGACTGGATCATCGCGCTGTCCGACGTGGACTTGAGCCGAACCGTCGAATGGGCGCTGTTCCGGATGGCGCGCTTTGATTTCGCGACGGCCCGCGGCGATCTCATGGCCGGGGTCTACGACCGGTTTCTCGATCGCAAACAGCGCAAGGAACAGGGCGAGTATTACACGCCGCCCTCGATTGCGCGGTATATCCTCGACCGGCTCAAGCTGCCGGACTCCGCCGATATTCTTGACCCGGCGTGTGGCAGCGGCACCTTCCTGATCGAACGATACCGGCAGGTTGTGGGCGAGGATGCCGACCGTGGCATCGCCGAATACGCGGATGCGCGGCGCGCGGTTGAAGCACTCTACGGTAACGACCTGAACCCGTTCTCGGCAGTGCTGAGCCAGATTCAGCTTCTTTGGCAATTGCTCGCCTTCGGCGCAGACCTCAAGGACCACGGATTTCCTGACCTGCACATCGCCGAACGGGCAAACAGCCTAGTGCCCTGCGACCTGTACGACCCGACGCAGACTTGCTTCGGCGAAATTGACCGCACCGGGTATGACGCGGTGGCAGGGAATTCCGCCGTATATCCGGGCCGAGCGCTCCACCGAACTTGAGGTGCATGCCCGCGAGTATTTTGCCGGGACGCGGGAGCGGAACGGGAAGACGTTTCAAGGCGTCACGGTCGGCGGCAACGCCTATACGCTGTTTATCTACCGGGCGCTGGATCATTGGTGCCGGCAGCCCGGCGCAGATGGTCCCGTGGGAAAGCTAGGATTTATCGTCCCGCTGGCATTCTGCGGAAGTGACGAAGCGTCGGACCTGCGGGCGCTGTTGAGGCCGGGCGCACGCTGGGCGATTCGTGAAATCGTCGATCTCGAATTAATCTGGCGTGAAATCTTCGATGCCGACGTTTTGCCGATGATCATCATCGCTGAGGCGAAACCCGCGTCAGACGAGGATCACGTTTCGATCCGACTGGCCGATGAAAGCTGCTTGGCGCTGTACGAGGGAGCGAAGCGGCCGACGTTCAATTTCGACCAGCTGCCGGAACAACACGTCCGTTACGCCGACCTGTTCACGCCGGATGGCCGCATCATGACGCGGCTCACGCCACGCCGCGTCGAGATTCTGAAAAAACTGCGGAACAACCAAACGTTCCGGGATGCCGCGCTGTCCTATTGGACCAAGCGCGGCAAGGGCCCCCAGCAGGTGGCCTTGGCGCCGCCCACGGGATTCGGCGGTAGCGCTTGGGAAGAGCAAAAACTGATACGCTACGGACTTGCCACGCGCAGAGAGGTGCATACGGTGCCCGGTGGTGGCGGTCACACGGTCTACAAGGGCGAAAATATCACCGCGACCCGATTTCACCGGCTCACCCACCTACGAGAAATCTTGACGTGTTGAAAGCGTCTAGCCCTTCAATCTGGTCGTTCGAGAACATTCTTCCGGCAACGCTCTATGCGATACCCCTGATCGAGCAGGTGCCCGTGGCAGCGGCGTTTAATCCCAAGGAAATCGCCGTGCTTAGCCTCGATTTCTCAAACACGAGAAGTGCATCGGGGCTGAGACTCTGAGAGAATTGTTGTGCTGCAATGATTTCTCTCTGGTCCAAGGATCGCCCCGATGCCAACAGAGTGTACTGCGAAGCTGTTCGAGTTTGAAGCGGTCGAGGGGCGTCGTGTGGTTGCGGGTTTCGATGGCGGCGACATCACCTCGAACGCTGGTGCGCTGCTCCTGGGGCAAGTCGATCGCGGCATCGAGCTGGTGCAACGGTTTGCGCAGTGCTTCACCGACCGGCGTGATGCTCGTTATGTCGAGCATCGGGTCGAGACGTTGGTGGGCCAGCGCATCTTCGGCTTGGTGCTGGGCTACGAGGACCTCAACGATCACGACGAGCTGCGGAAGGACCCGATCTTTGCGGTGCTGGCCGGCAAGCTGCATCCGGTGCTGCGGTCGGATTGCGAGGCTCTGGCCGGCAAGAGCACGCTCAATCGTCTCGAGCATACGGCGAAGCGGCATGGGGCGAAGTATCACAAGATCGATTGCGACGGGGCGCGGGTTGATGCCTTGCTGGTCGATCTGTTTCTCGAGGCGCATGAGCATGCGCCGCGTGAGATCGTACTCGATCTCGACAATACCGACATTCCGCTCTACGGCGGGCAGGACGGCCGCTTCTTCCACGGCTACTACGACGAATACTGTTATCTGCCGCTCTATGTTTTCTGCGGCCGGCACTTGCTGCTGGCGCGGCAGCGGCGGGCGAACGTCGCCGGCAGCGACGGCGCGATCGAAGAGGTGGCGCGCATAGTCGCGCAGATCCGTCAGAAATGGCCGAAGGTGCACATCATCCTGCGCGCCGACAGCGGCTTCTCCAACGATCCGCTGATGCGGTGGTGCGAGACCAACCGCGTCGATTACGTGTTCGGCCTGGCGCGCAATCGCCGGCTGGAGGCGGCCCTCGTCGTCGAGCTCGCCGAGGCCAAGTGCTTGTGCCTGACCTCGGGCAAGTCGGCGCGAGTGTTCCGCGACTTCAAATATCGCACGATCGACAGCTGGAGCCGGGCGCGGCGCGTCATCGGCAAGGCCGAGCATACGCCGGACGGTGCCAATCCGCGCTTCGTTGTCACCTCACTCAAACCCACCCGAACCGGCTTCGATGCGCGCACTCTCTACGAGGATCTCTACTGTGCCCGCGGCGAGGCCGAGAACCGCATCGGCGAGCAATTCGAGCTGTTTGCCGATCGCGCCTCTTCCGCGACGATGGCTGCCAATCAGCTGCGCCTGTCGTTCTCGGCCATGGCGTACGTACTCGTCGACACCCTGCGCCGTGTCGGCCTGCGCCATACCCAGTTTGCCGATGCCGCGGTACAGACCATTCGCCTCAAGCTCCTGAAGCTCGGCGCACAGGTGCGCACCAGCGTGCGCCGCATCCACTTCGCCATCGCCTCGGGGTGCCCCAACAAGGTCGAGTTCGAGCTCGCCTATCTCTATCTCCAGCGTGCCTTCAGCTCCGCCTGAACGGAACGCGGCGCCAAACCCCCAACACCGTTTCTCTGAGCGCTGACGCGCGTTCGGACCGACTCGCATCGCGGGAGCGACACAACAACACGACTCGTATTACGCGAACCGCAAATGACAGCGTTCCAACACCCCCGCGCAAAGCCATCCCAACTTCCAAAAACAGCCGCCGACGGGCCCGATCAGACCAAAAACTAGCCGCGTTTGAGAAATCCAGGTTAATACGGTCGTTGTCTTCGGCCCGCGTCCCGATCTGACGGCAGTTCCGTTTGACGCCGTTCTTCTGTCAAATTTGTACTCGTTCTTTTACGTGCTGGCGGGCAGGCGCTCGTTCCAAAACAAGATTCGCAGCCATGTCTATCCCTCGGCGGTCGCCGAACTGCCGTGGAATGACCGCCTTGCCGCCAAGAGTGCGGTATTGGTAGCCATCCGCGATGAGTTGCTGGCGCTGTGCGAACGCAGGTTTGAACAGGTGATGGAACTCCAAAAGGAGTCCGCCAAGCTTGGCCTCAAGCCGCTGAAGGATGTTGTGCGCGGCCGCACGTGTGCAAAGATCAGCTTCAGCGACGAGTTCAAGGACGAACCGCAGTTCACATTAACGGTGGGTGAAATCTCCGAAGATGCCGGAATGTGGACCCTGCCGGTCGGCGAGGAAGGCGAGCATTTCGTCGTTTTCAACGACGCCGAACTCGCGCAGCTTGCGGCGTCGGGGCTAGCGGAGATCAACGGCGGTGATGCTTCTAGGACATCTATTTTGAACGCGCCGATACCCGTAGATGTGGATATGGCCGGGAAGTTACAAAAACTTCACACCGAGTTTGAACCAGAAGCGCTCGATGACAAGATTGATGCGGAAGTTCGGAAACTCGATGCCATCGTCGGAGCGGCACTGGGGTTGTCGCCAGAGGACATCGCCGACATTCAGGCGGAGATGGCCGGCGATCCGTTCCTGTCGAGAGTTCGTCCGCGCTATCCCTTCTTCCGCCCTAGGCAATATGGCCGCCGAATAAATCTGGAGCGGGAGCATCGATACGCGACGGTTTAGACTGCATTCACGTCGCAATCCAATTCGAGCATGCATTTTGGCGGCTTCTGCGGTCCGCGCCTTTACATGCCCTTTCTCAAGTCAAGGCGGCCTGCCGCCACACCCGAACCCCAAGGGGAAACGGAATCATCGCGTCGGCCGTAGCGCCGCGACTAACGCCTTCAGGGCCGGGATTGGATACTCAGTGCCGATCTCAAGGCTGGCGTCGTCCGGCAGCGTCATGATGGCGTGCCGCGACATCGCGGGCGCTTCAGATCGTACCGCCGCCACAGTTGCCGTATGGAACCTGGCCGACGCCTAGGGGGTACGCCCGACGCCGGGGCCGGACCGATGACGGACGACGCGATCCGGCAGCTTCCATCCCGGCAAACCCGACTGTGTAGATGAAATTCGGCCAGCGCTTGGGCGGACGGACAACCCATAGAAAGCTCATATCTAGTCTGCGCGGTGCGGGCGAACGAGGTCCAAATGGCTCACGCCGAGCGCAGTCGCCAGTTCGTACAACGTGACCACCGTCGGATTCCGCCGACCCTGCTCGAGACTGCTAATGTATTGCTGACTGAAGCCGGAAACCTCGGCGAATTGCTCCTGGGTCAGGCCTTTCTTTTGCCTACATCGCTTGACGTTCCGCCCGACCAGCTTGCGCATGTCCATGCGCTGACGTCAGCGGATTACAAACTTTAAGTTTATCAACTATAGTATGTATAGTTTTTCTCGAGCGAATACGCGGCCTCACAGAATCGCGGATGGGTACTGCTAGACACCAAATGATGAGGACGAAGCTATGACGGCCACCATTTCGATTTTGCCGGAAGAGGCGCAGTGGCGGTCCCGAACCGTGCGCTACTATGCAGGCGACTGGGAGGCGATACAGACCGTCATGCCCCAATTCGATCTTGTACCATTCGCCGCCGGTCAAGACGAACCAGCAAATCCATTCCTCCAGACAGTCATGCGGAGACCGTTGTCTGCCGCGGAACGACCGATCCCGATCGGCATTGTCTCTCACACCTACTCGCTCGCAGCTCACCGCGAAGTCGCGGCGCTGTGCCGCAAGGGCCTTACCGATACAGGGATCGATCCCGGCAGCCTGCGCTACGAGATCGGAATGTCCGAGCTTGGTGAGTGGATGAATTTTCGCATTTATTTGGACGATTTTTATTCCTTCACACACGCGCTGGGTGAGAAACTTGACCTCAGAACTCGAGTGCTTTAATTCGGTTGATGGGTCGTCGCGTCTTGTGATCCTGTTTGGCTGGCTCAGATTAGTGTGCGCGAACGGATTGGTCATTGGCGAAACCAAGATTGAGATCAAGGAGCGTCACGGGCAAAGTCTAGACCTTGCCTCGGTACCCAAGCGCATTCGAGCGGCGCTGGAGGCCGTTGAAGCCGATCGCTCCAGGATGACGAAATGGCAGGCCGAAAAGATAAGCGTCTCCGATATCGCGCCGTGGGCAGACGCCGACCTGTCAGAAAAATGGGGGAAAAAGGCCGCCGCGCGCGTGTTTCACATTTGCGATTCCGGCAAAGATATCGAAATCGAGAATCCATTCGCGCCAGGTCCCGCGACCAAGAAGCCAACTCGATACCTTGGCCGCGTGCCAGGTTCCCCCGAACGCGCGGCGACAAAATACGATGTCTCTCAGGCGTTATCGTTTGTCGCCTCGCACAGAAACAACACCGAGGAGCGCGTCGCCCGACAGGCGGATATCCCATTTCTATTGGATCACCTCATCAGGAGCACTGCTGCTCGAGCAGAATGAGCGAGTGCGTTCCGGATCGCACATGATACCTATTGTGCTGCTGATCGTGCCGACCGGGGCGGGCTTTGCGTCTGGCCATTGCCGGCGATCTCCCGCTTGGCCCGCTGCACCGCTGGTAAGAGTGATGCCCAATCCGCTTCCGTCTTGATGATCTGACCCTGCAATTCGGCGATCCTGGCTTCCCATTTCTTAGCTGCCGCCTGATCTCGAATGTCGTCGCGCACCGCCATGCGGGCGATCAGTTCGTCGCGGGGGGATAGGCCGGCAAGCCAGCGGCGGAATTTGGCCGAGTAGTGGAAGGCTTGCTTAGGCGCGATGAGGTCTCCTTTCTTGGGTGCCGGCCGTGACCGGCCACAGTGCGTCGCAACCGGTTCCATACGACCACCTAGCGCGTTCCGCCGGTATGGATCGGCCCAACCCTGACCGAAATTGGCGACGCGATAGTCGGGACCGAGCTTGCGGCTTAGCGCTTCGAGATCGATGCCGTGGTGACAATCCCTCACGTCGCGATAGATCGTCATGTGCACGCCCGCTTCGATCTTGCCACCTATCGTACTAGCTGGGGTGGCCGCTTTGGCATTTACCAATTTAGCCATGAGAACAAGCCAGGAACAACGCTCTCGAGACAAGATGCTCCGTTGGGACACTATTGGGACACCAACATCTGCCTTAGTAGCCAAGTTATTGATTTATTGGCGGACCCGCCAAATTCGAACTCACAACCTCTGCCTGGGAGAGCCTGGCTTGGGACGTTCCCGGATAGATGGCTACCCTGAGCCCGCTGGTAGCTATACGGTTGCTAGGTCAATTCTAAACAATTCCCGATTCTCGCTAACCCATTGAAAAGGATGGTGCTGCCGGTAAGGATTGAACTTACGACCTCCCCCTTACCAAGGGGGTGCTCTACCACTGAGCTACGGCAGCAAACCCTCGTAAAACCTTGATTTTGTTATCGTCAGACCCACGATATCCGTCGCTGTGAGGACTTTTGTGAGGAGTCTGACGTGACGGTGTATAAACGCCCGGGGCTCTCCCTATCGGTTGCTCGAGTTCCAGCACCTTCGCCAGCACGTGCGCCGGTCTTCCGGCACGACATCCAAGCTCGCGGCGAAGGCCCTCGAAGAGAAGTGGCGGCAGCAGATATACGATCGGGCGAAGCTTGGCAAGGCACCTGCCATCACCCTCGGCGAAGTTGCGGCCAGATATGGCGATATGAAACCACCCTTGAGCCGGGGGCCAAGCCAAAGAAGCTGGCGCGAGACCTCGCCTATCTCAAACAAATCAAGGACGCCTTCGGGCTGATCGGAAGCTGAGCGAGATCACTCAGGCTGAGGTCGCGAAATGGCGGGACGAGCGCGTGACCAAGCATGGTCTGACGCCATCCTCGGCCAACCGCGTCTACACCGTGCTGCGGGCGATTGTGGATAGAGCTCGCGATGAATGGCAGGTCGATGCGCCGAAGGTCGCTCCGGCAGTTGGAGACCGGCGGCGATCGGGTCCGCAATCTCAGCGAGGCAGAGGTGAGGCACCTGTTGTTGGCGCTGCCGCCGCATTTCCGGGACTTCATCACGATCGCCGTGGACAGCTGCGGCCGGAAGGGTGAGCTGGTGGCGCTGACCTGGGACAAGATCGAGTGGGGCGAGGAGCGGGCAATCCTGTTGCTCCGAGCGTCCGACACCAAGGCCGGGAAGGCGCGGCGAATACCGTGACGAAGCGGTCGACCAACGTCCTGAAACGGCTCCGCGAGAATAATCCTGGTGCCGCGCGGGTGTTCAGATGTGAGCGGGCCGGAGAAATCAGAAACCTTGGTAACGTCCGAAAGCCATTCGAGACCGCGTGCGGCCGGCAGGGATTGCCGACTTTCGCATTCACGACTGCCGGCATAATTCCAAGTCCCGGATTATTCCGAGTGGACGTCCTGGTCTGACGTAATTCTCAGCCAATTACGACGGTTTCGATCAACGCTGGCGGTTGAGGGCTCGGCATTATTTGGCTGTCGTCTCTGAGCGTGGATTTCCCCGCGCGGTGAGGAGACGGACGATGGCTGATGTGAACGACGGCACGACGGTGCCGGCCAATAATATTTGCGTAGGTCGAGTGGCCACCCATCTCGATGGGTTCGCGACATTGCTCGGTGGCCGGGGTTATGCCCCTGCGACTATTCGGCAAAAGAATGGCCTCCTGGCAGATTTCGACGCTTGGCTGGTGGCACGGGATGTTCCACTCGATTTCCTCGGAAGGGACCACGCCGGTCAATTCCTGGCTGAACGTCGATGTCCTGTCAGGCGGGGCGACGCATGGACCATTTGGCAGCTGCTCGATTACCTGCGCGACATCGGTTGCATTGCGATGCCGGCGCGGCTGGTCGAACTCGACCGCCGGGGGCGAGTTGGTCAGCGCGTTTGGAGGATTCCTGCGTCTGAGCGCGGTCTCTCCCCGGCAACATTGACCAACTATCTGCCGATCGTTCGAAGTTTCCTGGACGAGCAATTTGGCAGCAAGGCGCTGCATTTCGATGATTTGCGGGCCGTCGATATTCATCGGTTCATTGTGCGGCGAGCCCGGGTCGGATCCCGAGGCCGTGCGAAGTTGGTGGTCACGGCTCTGCGTTCGTTTCTGCGCTTCCTGCAGCAACGCGGATTGCTGGCGACCGATCTCGCCGCGGCGGTGCCTGGCGTCGCCGGCTGGCGCCTGGCGCATCTGCCGAAGGCACTGCCCGCCGCGCAGGTCGAACGGTTGCTGGCGTCTTGTGATCGGGGCAAACCGGCGGGTCGGCGCGACTACGCCGTGTTGATGCTGCTCGCGCGGCTCGGTCTGCGCGGCGGCGAGGTCGCCGCCATGACCCTGGACGATCTCGACTGGGAACGCGGCGAGATCGTGGTGCACGGTAAAGGTCAACGGCTGGCACGGCTGCCGGTGCCGACAGATGTCGGGACAGCCTTGGTCGAGTATCTGCGTCAAGATCGGCCGGCTTGCTCGACCCGCCGCGTCTTCGTTCGGACACGCGCGCCCAGGCGAGGCTTCATCAGCCCGTCGGCCATTTGCTGCATCGTCTGTCGCGCTCTCAAGCGCGCCGGCCCCTCCTCCCCCACCGGTATCGTCGGCCGTCCTCCCCATACATCTATCGCGACCAAGAGATCACCCGGCTGATCGACGCGGCGAAGCGATTGCCTTCGACGAGCGTGGCGCAGCGCGTGCTCGCCATGCCGAGCAAACGATATGTTCGTCGGCCCGTCGCCTTCCTCAACGACGCCGAAGTAGCCGCCTTGCTTGCCGCACCAGACCTCGGCAGATGGAGCGGGCGCCGCGACCGGGCCATGCTGTGCTGTTGGCAGTTCAGACCGGCCTGCGCGCCGCCGAACTCCTGGGCCTTCGCTGCGAGGACATCGTGCTCGGTCCGGTGGCGTATGTGCAATGCCAAGGAAAGGGACGAAAACTCCGCAACACTCCGCTCCGTAAGGACACCGTCGCCGTCGTGCGGGCTTGGTTGACCGAGCGCAAGGGTCAATCCTCCGACCCAGCCTTTCCGACGATGTCCGGCACCAAGTTGAGCCATGACGGGCTGCAGTATCTGCTGAACAAGCACCTCGCTGTCGCCTGTCGCCAATGCCCCACACTGGCAAACAAACGCGTCACCCCGCATGTGTTGAGGCACACCCTGGCCATGGACCTGCTTCACCACGGCGTCGACCGCTCCGTCATCGCCCTGTGGCTGGGCCACGAATCAGTCGAGACCACAGCCATGTACCTGCAGGCGGACATGCAACTCAAGGAGCAGGCGCTGGCCAAGACCGACGCAGCCGATGTCCGGGCAAGCCGATACAAGCCCGATGACCGTCTCTTGGCCTTCCTGAAGAGCCTCTGATTATGCCGATTGACTGGCAGAAAATTGTCCGAATATTCCGCCCTCCCGACGTCCACTCGGAATAATCCGGGACTCGGAATTATGGCGCTAATTCCGAGCTCGGAATTAGCGCCACCACTTCGCTTCTCGGCTCGCCCAGCGTGGTGCCACGCTGCAAGAGATCAGGAACTCATGGGCGCGCCTCGATCGAGATGACGCTTCGCTACGCCCATCTCTGCCAGTCGAACCTGGATCGAGCCGTTGCACTACTTGATGAACTGCGCCTTCCGCTGACGCCACCAAATTTTAAAATCAAAGCCGCTTCCCATGCTCTGTGCGAGCTTCGCCCGCCTCCGCAACCGCTCGGTCGGGATCGGAGCGTCGCTGGCGTCGTTCGCTTGCTCTCAATGAACTTGTCAAAATCGGACTTGAGAAAGAGAGGACGCCGATCGATGACCACCCGCGGCAACCGCAGTCGCTCAAACCCTCTTGAGCTACGGCGAGGATACTTCGCAGCTTCGGTTCGGGTCAGTAAGGCATCGGCGTCAATCATGCAAATGTGATCCACAGAGCCCGCCAAGATTTCTATCGCGAGAGGGGCAGCGACGTCGCTGATCAGGGACAGCTTGTCATCAGTTAGATGGGTCCGAGCCGGCCCTGAGCTGCGCTAACTTAGAGGCCAGATCGCAGCGCTCTACCAAACCGGGGTCGCCTCCAATTACCTCGAAGGCGGTCTGCTCCTCCTCGCGCCAAAAGCGGACGGCGATCGTGTTCTTACCCACTCGGAGGTCATACACCGTTAGGTCTGGCAGCCATCTTGGAAGCGAAGGGTCAACATACAGCTTATTGCGCGGTGCGTCCGGCAGGAATCCCAGCAGGGCCTGCGTCAGCATAAAACTTGAGCCGGCGGCCCAGGCTTGGGGCACGTTCGCGCCGATGTACTGCACCGGAAAGTTGGCATCGTCGCGCTCGAACGCGGTATACAGCTCCGGCAGCTGATTGAGTCGAAAGTGGCTCGCGGCAACGCTAATGTCATGCGCGACACGCGCTGCCTCAGCGCCGAAACCATAGTGTTTGAAGCCCATTGCGATTATGGCATTGTCGTGCGGCCAGACCGACCCAGTCTGATAGTTGTACGGATTGAACGCGGGATTGTTGGCGGAAAGAGTGCGAATGCCCCATCCTGTCCACATGTCGGGCGCCATCAGGCGTTCGACTACCTTCTTGGCGCGCTCCGGCGGCACGATGCCGGACCAGAGGCAGTGACCGGCATTGGATGCGACGGTCAGCACCTTCTTCTTCTCGCCATCGAGCGCATAGGCATAGACGCCCTGCTCTTCGTCCCAGAAGGCTTTGTTGAAGCGATCGAACAGGGCACTAGCCTTCGTACGCATTGCCTGCGCCCGGTCAGACCTGCCGAGAGCATCGAACACCTCTGCCATACGGACCCAGGCGTCGTATACATAACCTTGTAACTCACAGAGCGCCTTCGGTCCCTTGACTAGAGAGCCATCCGGATAGACAACGCAATCACCGGAGTCCTTCCAGCTCATGTTCTCATAGCCAACCGGAGAGCGTGTCTGATATTCCTGGAAGCCGTCGCCGTCGCGGTCTCCATAGTTGTCGATCCACGACAGGCATCCTTCTGCGGTTTCGAGATGCCGCTCCAAGAGGGCCTGATCCCCGGTCGCCCGCCAGGCGGCGTGCAAGGTGATCAGGTAGAGCGGCGTCGCGTCCGCGGTCCCATAATAAGGTGTGTGCGGGATCAACTTGAAATGCGCTAGTTCGCCGTAGCGCATCTCATGCAGGATCTTGCCGGGCTCGGCGTCGCGGTAATTGTCCATTTCTTGAGCTTGCAGGGAACCGAGAATCTCCCAGTGCTCCGCGTGCAAACTCAGGATAGATAAGGGTGTTCTGTAGCGAGACGATCAAACTGTCTCGACCGAACGGTGCGATGAACCAAGGCAGTCCAGCCGCGGGCAGGAAAACAAGATGATCGGTGCCTGCGATCGGCAGTCGAAGGGCCGCCATGTCCTCGAGTGCCTGGCGAAACAAACGATAAAATTCCTCGTTGCTAGTCTCGATCTTGGCTACCTCCTGTAGCCAGCCCGCCATTGTCTCGGCCGATTGCGATCTGTGGCTCTGCCCGACGCAATCAGTCGGCGAAGTAAAACAGTGGTCACCGTCTGTCAGCGTATAGTGGAGGCAGCAATGCCATAACGCGCCGGGTTCGAGGGCCACCTCGAAGCTCAGTCGGCCGTTGGCATACACTGCCTTCGCGGACGAGCGCGCCGGCGAAATCGTCACCGCCCGGCTGAAGTCACCATTGCGATAGGTCGTGCGCAGTTGCTGGTCCGACTCGGACCAATCCGTGGTGATACGGCCTCGACGCACAATGTTACTCGACTTTACTTCAAAGATATCGGCAAAGTCGCAACGCAGCGCGATCTCGAGTTGGAACTTCACAGCCTTCTGGTTGTTGTTCGTGACGTCAAGGTCCTCATGCATACCTCCGCGGATCCACCGGCTGATGGTTAAGCCGAGCGTACGCGGCTGGATAGTGCCGTCTTCGGTGCGCAAGGAGCGATTGGTGAGGTAGATGCGGGATGCGTAGTAATTTATGGGACCGCCGTTCAGCAGCTCCCAGGATTCGCCGTTGGCATACATGGTCCAGCTGCTGACAACACGCGTATCGAAAAAATAGAGACCCTTCTCACTCGGCCAGTTAATCTGCCCGGTCTCCTCAGTAATTAGCACTGTCTGGCCCTGGTGTATGGAGATCTGTGGTGGGCCAACCTGTACCGCGAATGGCATAACGCTCCTCCACAATCGTGTAGACTGCCTGCAATGGGTCGGCTGAGTTCCGTCGCACCCATTATGCCCGGGCCGCGCGGTCGCTGTTAAGGGATGTAGCCTCCGAGATCGCTTTTGGCCGGACCAAACGCTTCTGCCGCTGGAGCCGTTCAACCTTCAAGCGGAAAGCAGCTCTGCTCGAACTCGATGCTGTGCTTCCGGCGTCTGCTGCTTCTTGCTCTGACGTCAATGATTCGACGCGCTGAGCTACCACGTCTCGAACTCGCCGATCGGCGAAAGCAACCTCCGCATCCTAAGGCCCTGCTTCCAACCGATCCGAAAAATCTCTACGATAAGCAGTGAGGCTCCCGTCGTAGAGTCCGATTAGTCCCATAGGTTTGTTCGTAGCAACTCGAGCTTGTCTGAACCTAGGTTGGACGCTGCACGACTATCCATTGGTCGAAACATTATGTTTCTGTTTAACGACGTCGCTGAAACAAATTGCTGCGGGTGGCGGACTGACAGCGTCACCCACAACCGATTGCCGAATGACTGACATGATATGAGAGGTTGGCACATGTCTCTGAAGAACAAGGTTGCCATCGTCACCGGTGGCAACAGTGGGATCGGCCAGGCAGTCGTTCTCGAACTGGCCCGTCGAGAGGCCAGCATCGTCATCGACTACGTGGTCGATCCGGAAGCGACCGAGGAGTTGGAGCGGCAGGTCAGCAAGCTCGGTGACCGGTGCATTGGCTTCGTAGCCGACGACGTAAGCAACTGTGGCGCTCTTCAGAAACTCATTGATGCGGCGGTGGAGAGATTCGGTCGGCTGGACATAATGGTGAACAACGCTGGCATTGAAACCCGCACTTCGGTCCCCGACACAACAGAAAACCAATACGATAGGGTGTTGGCTATCAATCTTAAAGTGGATGCTCAGTAAATACTCGCTCTGGCGCGGCAGGCGCCGCGAGGTCCGCGCGCGGCACCAAACGGCAGTAGGCCTATCTTGCCGACGCTGAATATCACCTGTGAGGACAGAAATTACGATGCTACCGCTGACTGGGCGATCCGGATCGATCCGCACCGCGACATCCACCGCAGCGATCATGTCCGCTGAACGTCGGCAAAAGCCGATTTCTCTTTTCGGCTACCTGTCGGATTCCTGTCTCATTGTCCGGGGCCGTCTCGCGCTCTGGCGGAGACCGCGATCATGACACCTACCAAGCTCCTCATCGGCCAGATTCTGGTTGTCTTTGCGATCGTCATCGCGGGCATCTGGTTCGCTACCGAATGGTGTGCCTCCGAGCCGGGCTTCGAGGCACAGCTCGGCACATCGTGGTTCATCCTGCTGGGCTTCCGTTCCATCGCCCCTGGCAGCTCTTCGCGTGGTGGTTCGGGTACGACGTCTACGCGCCAGGGATCTTCAACAAGGCCGGGCGCGATCGCGGCTTCGAGCAGCCTTGCCGTCGTCGCGATCGCCGCTTACTCTGGCGGGCGCGACAGAACTGGCACCAGCTACGCTGGGCGCCCGGCCAAGAGATCGAGGCGCCCGGCTTGTTCCACTCCGCAGGTGTCCTCCTCGGCCAACTCGTAGAAAAACTGCCTGAGATGCGGGGGAACCGAATGATACGCAGAATCGGGGTTGCCGAATGGACCGCTTTGACGGTCCT
This sequence comes from uncultured Alphaproteobacteria bacterium, assembly GCA_963804725.1. Lineage (GTDB taxonomy): Bacteria > Pseudomonadota > Alphaproteobacteria > ATCC43930 > CGMCC-115725 > JAATGI01. The sequence goes on from CAWDRN010000003.1 coordinate 297,103, forward strand.
CGCCCTTTTGGCAGTACCGGCGGCAGCACTCGGAGACGACGTCGCGACGGGTCCGCAATACGATAGCACCCATGTCTACGTCGCACCCGCCGATGTCGACGATTTCGCGATGAGCTTCCTTGCCACCTTCGGCGGCAAGAGCACGAAGCAAGTGGTGACCACGGTGACGCCGACACCGAGCAGCACCACGTCGCAGCTTATTCAAACGCCCGTGGGCATGGTGTCGCTTTTCGGGTTCAAGACACCGATTCCTTATCCCTTCGGCGCAGAAAGGACTGGCTATCTGGTCGGTGACATGGACAAGGCCATTGCATCCGCGCGGGCGCATGGTGCCGATGTTCTCGTGGCGCCGTTTCCTGATCCGATCGGCCGCGACGTTGTGATTCAATGGCCGGGCGGCGTGAACATGCAGCTCTATGTTCATTTCTTGACACCCTCGTACGCGTCGCTCAAGACGATCCCGGAGAATCGCATCTACGCCTCGCCGGACAGCGCCGCGGCCTTCGTGCGTAATTTCGTTGGCTTTTCTAGTGGGAAAGTTGTTTCCGACAACCGGCAAGCCCCCGGCATCGAGATCGGCCGTGCCAAGGACAACTATCGTCGCATTAGGATCGAATCCGGTTTCGGAAAGATGATCGTCCTCGTGACGGATGGCCATCTTCCTTTCCCTTATGGACGCGAGACAACGGGCTATGAGGTTGCCAATCTCGGCGAGACGCTAGCAAAAGCCACGGCTGTCGGCGTAGAGGTGCTGGTTCGGCCCTACCTATCGCAAGGCCGGAGTGCCGCCCTTGTGCAGTTCCCCGGCGGATACATCGCGGAAATCCATGCCCCGGTAGCGACTGGGGCTCAATAGTCGCCAACGGTTCCAACTCGACATTTTGCGGAGGCAGAGATGACGCAATTTGCGACACGCTATGGTGCCGATATGTACCGCAACGATTGGGGCCTGGGTCGGCCGATCGCGTTCAGTCATGGCTGGCCGCTTTCCACGGACGATTTCGAGGATCAGATGTTCTTCCTCGTGAGCCGCGGTATCGCTGCATCGCGCATGACCGGCGCGGCGACGGCCGTTCGAGCCAGCCCTAGGACGGCAACGATATGTCGCTACGCGGACGATCTCGCCGATCTCGACGCGCATCTCGATCTTACCAACGCGATTCACGTCGGCCGTTCGACCAGTGGCGGCGAAGTCGCGCCCTACGTCGGCGGTCAAGGCACCATGTGGTTAGCAAAGGCAGTGCTGATCGGCGCCGTGCCGCCGGTAATGGTAAAGACGGAGAGTAACCCTTGGCGGCCCGCCGCTTGGGGAATTCGATAAGATTCGCGCCGCCGTCCTCGCCGACCAGTCTGAGTTTTTGGAAGGATCTATCGATACCGTTCTTCGGCTACAACCGGCCGGGCACGACACTGTCGGAAGGCCTCAAGGAGTCGCTTTGGCGCCAGGGCATGATGGCTTCCACGTCGCCGTCGCGGGCGGACCGTACGGCATGTGCACCATAAAGGAACGCATCAACGAAGAGCTATTCGCCTTCATCCGCTCATGAGTGGCGCGCGCCAATTGACCACAAGGCGATCAAGGCAATGCGCAACATCCGGTTCGACGGTGAGCGATGGGATTTGATACCAGCCGACCACACCATGTGAAGGTTTGATGCTCAGCGGATCCGGTAGTGTGAGGGTTGTGCCGAGGATGAACCGTCCGAGCAAAAACACGAGCGCGCCGGCCGCGGAACCGGCCGCGACGCCACCGATGCCGGCGCCGCTGTTCGTGGCTCAAAAGCCTGCCCAGAAGCCTGCAGCGACCGAGGAGCGCGACAGCGACAAGCGCCGCCGGCTTTTCTGACGTTACGAGATGCTCGAAGCGGCGCGGCGCGGCTACGGATATTCCGCGTAGTAACGGCTCGCGGCGTCAATCTCCTCCGGGGTCATTGCTCGCGCAATGTTGCGCATCTGCTCGTCGATGTCATTGGTGCGGATGCCGCTGGCGAATGCCTCGAGCTGGGCATGGAGATAGACTACCGGCTGACCTTCGAGCCAGGCCGCGCCGGCCTTAGCGCCGAGTTCGCCATGGCACGCGCCACAGGGCGCGATCCCACGCAGTGGCGCGCCGCTCGCGACAATGCGGGGTGGACTGTAAGCGTTGCTGTCGGTGAGCCTCGGCAGATAGGCGTAATAGACGGCGAGGTCGCGCATGTCGGCAACTGTCAGATCAGCGACGAGCGGCGCCATGACTGCGCTGACGCGCGCGCCGCTCTTGAAGTCCATGAGCTGCTTGTAGATTGTGATCGGATATTGCCCGGCGAGGTTGGGGGAATTCGCGGCGCTGAGCCCGCGCGCACCGTGACACATCGTGCAGCGCAGCGCCAAGGTTGCTCCGCGGCCGATCGACAGCGCGTCGGCATGGTCGAGCATCTCCGGGATCACTTCGACTCGTGTCGTCGGATAATCGGCGGTCACGATCTGCTCGCTCGAGGACGGATTGTAGAGAAGGCCCGCCGCGCTGCATATTGCGTCCCAAGCGCCGCGAAAACGCTCGCTCGGGTGCGCGAGCGGGAGCCATAAGAAGCCGACGCCGAAACCAACGAGTGCGATAGCGGCCGTGATCGCGATGGTGGTGGTGAACCATCGATTGCGTAGCGAGACGACGCGCTCGTCGCTCATGGCCGTTCGCCGACCATGACTGCCGGTACCGCCGTACCGGGGGTTGTGATGGCGTGCACGATCGGGAAGCCGTAATTGACAATGGTCAGTGCGATCATCAGGCCAAGCCAAAGGCCCAATCCATTGAGCGCGGCGGGCACCTTGCGCGGTGGCCGAACCGCGACGCTGAAGCGGTAGGCCTCTGGCTCAGTACGCGCCGCGAACTGGCCGCGCAGCAACACCAACAAAAGCAACGCGCCCGATACCACAAGGATCGCCCCGCCAATCACAGACATGATGACCGGTAGGGCTTGGGCCGCGATCTCCGGGTTTGTATAGTCATAAAATGCCATGCGTCGTGGCATGCCAAGAATGCCAACCCAGTGCCACGGGAAGGTCAGCACGATCATGCCGATGAACCAGAGCCAGAGCTGCGCGCGCATCAGCCCTAAGCAGTCGAGCGCGCGCCCGGTCAGATGCGGCCAGATGTCGTAGGCGATCACGAAATACATGATCACGATCGCACCGCCGAAGATCAGGTGGAAATGGCCAGTAACCCATTGCGTGTTGTGGATCGTCGCGTTGAGCTGGTAGCTCATGTTAATGAGCCCACCGGCGCCGCCAAAGCCGAGCATTACAAAAGACAGCGCCATTCCTAGCATCGCCGGATTACGCCACGGCAATGCTTTGAGCCAGCCAAGCACCCCTTTTCCGCCGCGCAGCCGCCCGGCGATCTCGACCGACGCGCAGATCGTGAACACGGTCAGCACGGTTGGGATCGTGACGATCGCGGTGAACAGCGAATGCAGGTATTTGAAGCCGGCCCCAACCTGCGGGTCCTCAAACACGTGATGGATGCCGATCGGCATCGCGACGACAAGGAACAGGGCAAAGGCAATCCGCCCCATCGTGTCGCTGAACAGCCGCCCGCCGATTGCCCGCGGAACGATCGTGTAGTAAGCGATGTAGGTCGGAATCAGCCAGAAATAGACGATCGCGTGCAGCGTCCACGAGAACAAGATACGGCCAAGCCCGGCGTCGATCGTATGGCGCCATCCAAGTGCCACGGGGATGATCTGAAACAGCACTTCGAGTGCGGCGCCAACCGCTGTCCAACCCCAGAGATAAGCGCCGGCGACCGTCGCGAACATTGGAAGCGGCACCGGCGCGCCGGGATTATCTCGCTTCCAGCGATACAAATTCACCGACATCAGCGCGACCCAGATCCACGAGCCGACAACCACGAGAACAACACCGATATAGTAGAAGGCGTTGCCGACCAGCGGCGGGTAGAAAGTGTAAAGAACCGAGGCACGCCCAAGTGCCACCGGAACGATTGCGCTGATCGTGCCCAGAACCACGAGGACCCACCCCAGCCACGCCCAGCCCAGGCCAATCATCGGGCGCTTCAGCGCGTGTTCCGTCACGAAATAGCCGAAGCCCATCGCGACCAGGGTGGGCATCACATAGGCCATCGTCGTGCCGTGGGCGGTGACCGAGCGGTAATACAGGTCCGGATCACTGATCCAGGCGGCGAGTGGACTGCGGGTGAACATCTGCCATTCACCGAGCAGCAGCGCGCCGCCAAACCCGGCAAAGGCAAACCAGAAATGAGCGAGGACGAGGCGCTTGCTATTCCACACAGCTCAGCCTCCGGTGCTGCGCCGCCAGTGCCGCGAACGGGGCCTTATCCACGATTTTGACCCTCGCCCACATTCCCTCGTGCCCGACGCCGCAAAATTCGTGGCAAGGCATCAGCCGCTCGCCGGGCGTATCGAAGCGCGCCCGAAGGCTCGAGATGTAACCCGGCACCAGCATCAGGTTGATGTTAGTGTCGCCGATGAGAAAACCGTGCACCGCATCGGCGCTCGTCATCCGGAATGTAATCTGCGTATCGGTGGGAACGAGGATGCAGGAGGGCGTGAACGAGTATTCCTGCCCTATCGCCCGGACCGTCACCGAGCCGTCGGGCTCGAGGGCACTGCCAAGATTGCTTTCGATGAATTCGCCAGCAAGATGTAGTGTGCGCGGGTTTACGGTCTCAACCCGGGCCTGGGGCACCGCCGCGTGATAAAAGGCGGCAAACGTCGCCACAGCAACGAGGAGCATAATGGTCGCGACAGCAACCACAGCCCAGCGGTGCTCGACCCGCTCAGCGTGCTCGGCGGCGGAATCCGGGGTTGGTTGCGAGACGCGGTCGGTCATGACGCGATCGCGCGCGGAAGGAACACGAACAGGTAGAACACAAACCAGATCGCCACGACGATTGCGGTCGCGAGCCCGGCGAGCACGACCGCGCCGGTTGCGCCCGACCGTAGGATGGCGTTGACGGCTGCGTCGTCCTGCGGATGGGCGTCGTCGTTCGGAATGGGGTCTGAGTTCAGCATCGCCGCGTCAATTGCTCATCAGTCGAGGGGCGCTTTACGCAGCGCATTGGCTTGGCTCGCTGAAACCGCCGCGCCTTGGTTGCCCCAGGCCGCACGGATATAGGTGACGACGGCGGCCACCTCGTCGTCCGACAGGTTCTGCGCGAAGGGCGGCATGCCATAGGGTTCTGGGTTGCCGCCGGTGCCTGGCGGAAAACCCCCGTTGAGCACCATGCGGATCGGGTTCACCGCGGACTCCATCTGGATCGAGGGATTACCGGCGAGGGGCGGGTAATCGGGCGGCATGCCGCTTCCGTCTGACGCGTGGCAGATTGCGCAGCGCGCCTGGTAGACTGTCTGCCCGAAGCTCATCAGCAGGCTGCTCTCCGACGACGAGACGGCGGACGATTCGGGTCCCGGCGGGCTGCCTGCGGCCAAGCTCTTCAGGTAGATCGCCATCGCGCGTACGTCGGCGTCGCTCAAATATTGAAGGCTGTTGAACGTGACTTCTGCCATCGGACCGTAGACCGCGCCGCGATGGGACACGCCCGTACGCAACAGACCGACGATCTCGTCGATGTTCCAGTCGCCGAGACCGGCCTCCTTGTTCGAGGTCAGAGAGGGCGCATACCAGTTCTGCATCGGGATCAGCCCGCCCTGAAACGCTCTGGATTCGGGCGAACCCCCGAGCGCGTTGATCGGCGAGTGGCACATCGCGCAGTGACCCAGACCCGCGACGAGATAAGCTCCCCGGTTCCACTCTGCCGACTTGGTCGGGTCGGGCTGGTATTCACCCTCGTTGAAATAGAGCGTGCGCCAACCCAGGATCAGCTCGCGGTTGTTATATGGGAATTGCAGGTCGTGCGGTCGGTTAGGGTGATTCACCGGCGGAACCGATCGCAGATAAGCGAAGATCGCGTCTGAATCGGCCCGCGTTACCTTCGTGTAAGAGGCGTAGGGCATGACCGGATAGAGGAGACCGCCGTCCGGAAAGCGGCCCTCATGCATTGTCTTGTAGAAATCGTCAGCGTTCCACTTTCCAATTCCGGTCGTCGGATCAGGGGTTATGTTGGACGAATAGATCGTGCCGAACGGGGTCGGCAGCGCTCGCCCGCCCGCGAACAACGCACCACCCGGCTCGGTGTGGCAGGCGATGCAATCGCCGGCTTTGGCTAGGTATTCGCCTTTGACGACAAGGGCTTGTTCGTCGGCCATCGCGGCGACGGTCGGGAAGCCAAATGCCGTGAAAAACACGCTGGCAATGAACAGCCATAAGGTGAACCGATCGATCGGCATGGGCTGCTCCTCAATGAGGCTCACTGCCGCAGACAAGCGGCATTGCCAGCGTGCCATGCGGGACGGCCGACGGATCAGCCGGCACGGGCTGTGACGCGAGATATGCCGCGACCGCAGCGACATCGCCCTCGGTGAGACTCGCCGCGACCAGCTGCATGCAATCCGGTGATGGCGCGGTGCGCGTGCCATAACGGAACTCGCCCAACTGCGCGCTGATATAGCTCGCGTGAAGGCCAACCAGGCCTGGGATCCCCGGCTCCATCCCCGTCAATTTGGGGCCGTGGCATCCCGCACAGGCTGGTACGCCGTGCGCCTGATCGCCCTTGGTGATCAGGGTCTTGCCGCGCGCGAGTACGGTCGAGCTCGCGTCGGTCTCGGCTGGTTGTTGTGGTGGCGGGCGCAGGGCAGAAAAATATGCCGCGATCTTCTGGAGATAGGCGTCGGTCTGGTACTCAAGTAGGTAGTTCATCGGCGCGTAGCGGCGCCGGCCATCGCGAAACGCGATCAGCTGGTTTGTCAAGTAACCGGCCGGCTTGCTAGCCAGGCGGGGGAAATAGTCGTTGTTGGTGCCCTCGCCCTGTGCGCCATGACAGGGTGTGCACGCCCTCACCCGCGCCTCGATCGTGTCCCGTGCTCTCGGCGTTTGCGGTGTTTGGCCAGATGCCGCGGACCAACTCGTCGACAGAGCGACCGTCGCCAGAACCGCGCAGACAAGGCGGCCGACCATCGGCCGATGGCAGAAGGCGGGGCAGTCGAAGTACTTTGATGAGCGTGACACAGACACCCCCTGTATCGCGCGCGCAAAAAGCGCAAAAACGATCAAATCATAACATAATCCCGAACCGTCGACCGCGGGCTCACTCGTGTTCCTGAACGTGCGCTTCCAAAAACCAATGCTGCTCGTCGAGTTCGCGGGAGGAGCCAATCAGCAGATCGTTATTGTCGGAGTTGACGGCTTCGGCGGTCGCGTCGATCGCGGTACGCCGTGCGCTGCCCAACTTGGCGTGGCGCTCGATCAGCGGGGCTAAGTGGTCCTTCGTTTTGTGGATATCGGTTGGACAGGGCGCGAGCGTCGTCGCGCCAGCGACGACGTGGGTGGCGCCGAGAGCAGTGCCGCCGAGCTGAACCACGCGTTCCGCAATCGTGTCGACATGTGTACCGATCTCGGTGCGGAAGCCGTCGATCATCTCTTGTCGCGCAATAAAGTTCGGCCCTTTGATATTCCAGTGAGCCTGTTTAGTCAGTAGTGCCAGATCGATTGCGTCCGCGAGGCGCGCATTGAGAATGCCGATCGACACCGCCTTTGCGTTCGAGGGCAGATCGTTGTGGGTCTAAGTCTCAATCTTCCGCTCCTCCAAACTGTGGCCGAAGCCGAGAAATCAGAACGATAGATTATTCAGATTTTTCCACATCGAAAGCAAGGACGCAGGGCCCGTTGGACGTAGTCTAGAACCAAAACGACGCAATTGAAAGTCACCGGCACCGGTACGCATCTGCCATGACGATAGCTCGAGCGTGGCAGGGCGTTCATAATCTCTGGTGCAGTTTTCGCTGGTGAGGGCGTCTCGTGAGCCTTGCGCTGGACGGCGGGGTGAAGGGATATGGGCCAACTATTCAAGCACTCTATGCCATTGATTCCGTCCGTTTGGCCCTTGCAGTAAGCGCTGCAATTTTTAATCGAGATGGGTTAGCAAGACGCGGGGAATGTTGCTGCCGAAACTGAGCAAGGATGCGGCGGCCCGCGCCTCGACGGCCGGTGCGCCTCTCCACCGAACCAGCTGAAAACGAGAGGCGGTGCCCCGGTCCGACATCAGGCGGCTCACCCGAGGAGCAAGCGGCGGATGATTCAAACTGTTCTTATCCTTCAACCCGGTTCCGTGCCCCGTACCTATCGGGTTGTGTGCCAAATCAGGCCGAATGTCATCGAGAATCGTACGGCCAACGCAGACATGAGCCGTATGTCTGACCCGATCGAATAGATCATCGGAAGGGCCTTGAACCGCCGCTGGATCAGAGCAAGTCCTTCTGTATGACGGCTGCCGCTTTTCCTGCTCGCACCAGGCGATAACAGGCACGTATTTCGGTTTATTTGCCTCATAGACTTGCCACCGCTCCAACGCATCGCTGGGAATCCGAGGATCGTTTGCAAAGCATTGCGTCAACGTCAGATCAGCCAATGGGATATGACCTTGGATACATTCGCCAGGGGCACAAAGGATTACGACGAGAAATGTGATGATCTGACCATCGACCATTTAATCCCCTTATCTCCCTGCCTCCATGCACACACAAACGCGAAGTCACCTCGACATTGATCTGGATCAAAACAACGGACCGGACATAACTCCTAAGCACACAGTCAAACGCCACCAAGTAAGAACCCGCGAGCGTCGACCTGGTCTGGCGGTATCGCGGAAAGTTGCTGACGATGCCGCATGGTTAGATTGGTACCGGGAAGGCTGCGCACAATACCGCCCGTGGATTCACACTCGGTGTCCACGGCGCCATCAAGTGGCGCCCGCGAAAACAGGCCGCGGCCGCCGCTAAAATGCGACACCTGACGCCGCTGCAGCTCTCGTACGGCGCATCGCGGCAGCACGGTTGATAAAGGCGGGATCCAAGAGAGGACTGACGCAGGCCGCGTTTGCAGTGAAACGGCGTAGACATCGACGGAGCGGCCTCCATCGTCGTGAAAAACGCGAACTTTTCTCCGGCGGCTACGGGGTCGCCTTGGGATATTCCGAGGACTGGTAAACGCTCTACACCGACCGCATCGACGACCGTCTCAAGCTCGGTCATCCAGGCATCAAGTGAAAGCCTGTCGAGGTCCCAGTCGGACGCGAGCTTCGCAATGCTGTTGAATCTTCCCGCGCCACAACAAGATGAACGGCATGGGACACATCGTGAGCTGGTCGGTGCGCGACGAGAGTCTCCATTGCGAAGGGATCATCCGGCTGTTCCACGAATGTCACCGCGAGACCGGCGCGGTCACGCGCCCGGTGCGCGACGATATTCTCAACGTGGCGAAGACGATGGTTTCGCTGGAGGAGCGCTTCGGCGATCTCGCCTTCGGGCTCGGCGATATCGAGGGTATGCGCGCGACCGACATGTCCGCTACATCGCCGATTGGCGGCTGACCCAGCTTCGCCTCACGCCAGTGCTCGACTGCTTCGCGGAAACGGAGAGCGGTTATCGCGCGCTGAAGCCGCATCCGTTGCCGTGGCTAATCGAAATCCTGAAAGGCGTCGAGCACATCGAGCAGCGCGCCACCGACTATTCCAAGGCCGCGAGTCGCGGCTGTTGGGACGGTCCGGACGGCGTCTAGGCCGCGTTCGAACAAGCGGTACGAAGGTCGAAAGCCGACTTGCGTTTTTAGTTTGTCCGCTATGCAAGTGGCTTGCACGCTTGGCCGAACGGGCGTTGCAGGCGCAAAGTCGGCGGCGACTATGGTTAAAGCAAAGGGCGAGGGCCGGGTCGCTCTCACGGGAAACCTTCGACGGCCAAACGCGGCGTTTCGAAATGGCGTCAACTAGGTCTACAGTCGCGAGGAAGTCAGCACGCCTAGTTGGCCGGTTCGCGTGGGTGCCTTCTCGGCCGCAAGAGTAGGAATTTGTTGCGTCTCCGAGCGAGGGGTAGGGTGATTGTCTATGAGATTTGGTGACGGCCCCTCACCCCCAACCTCCATCATATCCGAAATTGCCGCTAACTATGTACTTGCTAACAGGCGGTGGTCATCTTTGCGATAGCTTCTAAGCTCTTGATTTAATTGGAGCAGCGAAGGGATCCGAACCCTCGGCACCAACCTTGGCAAGGTTGTGCGCTGCTAGACGACCCAGTCTGCTCGCGCAGGTGCTCGAGTGATGCAAAATTCGTCCGGCAAAGTAACGTATTCCACGATACGCGGGCACTATCGTCGTCTAACCCCCGGCCCATCAGGCGCGATTCACTGTGAATGATTTTGTGAGGACTTGGAGGTCGACTTCCGTCTCTTTGGGCTCACTCAAGTCGCCGAAATCCGCAGAAAACCGCCATTTCTGCCGCCACGAACAACCCCTGATCGCTTTACCAAGGGGGTACTCTACCACTGAGCTACGGCAGCAAGAAATATGCGAATATACGTGCCGACAGTGCGTTGGCAAGGAGCGGAACGTAGTGCCGGGAAAATCCACAAAGCCCCACACCACCTCAAAAACCGAGCGGGTCGCCGCGGAAAAGCGAGCGCGGCTCGCCGCTCAACTGCGCGCCAATCTCGCCCGGCGCAAGGCACAGAGCCGCGACCGTGCCAGCGGTGACAAAACGCCAAGCCGCGGCGGGACGACGCCTTGAGCGCTCCCTCATGCTCGGCTACAAGGGGTCAAGCCGGCACAAAAGCCGGCCGCGGTGGAGTTGAATGGATCGGATACGGATTCGCGGCGGCCGGCCGCTTGAAGGCAGAATCCCCATCGGCGGCGCCAAAAATGCCGCCTTGCCGCTGATGGCGGCAGCGCTTCTGACCGATGAGACCTTAACGCTCGAGAACCTGCCGTTTTTGGCCGACATCACCACCCTGTCGCATCTTCTGGTGCAACATGGCGTGTCGATCACCATGACGGGTGCGTCGCGTGCGGCGGAAACTGGCCACACTTTGGCGATTTCGGCGAAGCACATCGTCTCAATGACGGCGCCTTACGATTTAGTACGAAAAATGCGTGCCTCGGTCCTGGTGCTAGGGCCCCTCTTGGCGCGCTGTGGTGCAGCGAAGGTGTCGCTGCCCGGCGGCTGCGCGATCGGCACGCGGCCGATTGATCTGCACATCGCGGGGCTGGAACGGCTCGGCGCCACCATCGAGCTTGCCAACGGCTATATTCACGCCCACGCACCCCACGGCCTCGTCGGGGCTGAGATCATCTTTGCCAAGCCGTCGGTCGGCGCCACCGAAAATCTGATGATGGCGGCGTCGCTTGCCCGCGGTGAGACGGTGCTGGTCAATGCGGCGCGCGAGCCGGAAGTCGCAGATCTGGCGCGCTGCTTGAATGCTATGGGTGCGCACATCAGCGGCGCTGGCAGCGATCGCATCGCCATCCGCGGTGCAGCGCGGCTGCATGGCGCGCGCCACAGTGTGATTCCTGACCGCATCGAGACCGGAACTTACGTGATAGCGGCGGCGATCACCGGTGGTGCCATCGACCTCGTCGGCGCAAATATTCGCGATATCGCCGCGGTCGCGCGCATATTGGAAGAAGCCGGCGTTGTGGTATCGGAGAACTCGGACGGCGTACGTGTCACTCGGGCCAATGGCAGCCTGACCGGGGTCGACGTGATGACCGAACCGTTCCCGGGCTTCCCCACCGATCTGCAGGCGCAGATCATGGCGGCGATGGCGACCGCGAGCGGCGCGGCAATGATCACGGAGACGATTTTCGAAAATCGCTTTATGCATGTACCGGAGCTGTGCCGAATGGGCGCCAATATCAATGTCCATGGCGCCTCGGCGATGGTGCGGGGCGTACCTGAACTGACTGGTGCGCAAGTGATGGCGACCGACCTGCGGGCCTCTGTGTCGCTGGTCCTTGCGGGCCTCGCCGCTAGAGGTGAGACCATCGTCAACCGGGTCTACCATCTCGATAGGGGTTACGAACGGCTAGAAGAAAAATTGGCGGGCTGCGGCGCCAACATCGAACGGTTGGTGGATGGTAGCTGACGCTGCTAAAGACGGCACTGCGCGGATTCTCAAGCTGCGTGCCGAGGACGAGGAAGATATCCGCGTCATCTCCGCAATTTTGCAGGACGCCATGGTCGCCGTTGGCGACATGGCCTATGTTGGCGAGGATCGACGTTTCATTCTGGTAGCGAGTCGCTTGCGACGCGAGAGCGCGTCAGCAGGACTTGAGCGCATTCGTTGTGGCGTATGGTTCGATGAGGTCGAGACGGTATGGCGGCAGCGTTTCAGCCCGCGCGACGCCGAGCGCATTCTGGTTCTTTTGGCGATCCGCTGCGACGGAGGCAATGTGTTGCGAATCGACTTTTCCGGCGGCGCCGGGATCCGGCTGGAAGTTGGCCGCATCCAGTGCCATCTAGATGATATTGGCGAGCCCTGGCCGACGCGTCAGGCGCCGTGGCATCCGGTTGAAGGCGGCGCCTAGCAAATCTTTCTCTCCGCTCCGCCGGGTGGAGAGGTTAGAGTGCAATGGGGAAGCACCGAGCCTTTCCCTCTGCAACCTCCCGTCGCTTCACGATGGGACCCACTCTCGTCGCCAAGGCGCAGAGAGGGGAAAATCTGTAGGAGTAGCGTCGTGTACGCGAATGAGCGGCTGGTCCTAGCGCTGCCGAAGGGACGCATCCTCGACGAGGCTGTGCCGCTGATGCGCCGTGCGGGGATCGAACTCGAAGCCGCATTCGACGATCCTGAGGAGCGCCAGTTGCGCTTCCGCACTAGTCACGACCAGCTGGACGTCATTCGCGTCCGTAGCTTCGACGTGCCGACTTTTGTCGCCTTCGGTGCGGCACATCTCGGCGTTACCGGCGCCGACGATTTGATGGAGTTTGAGTATCCCGAAATCTATGCGCCACTCGATCTCGGCATCGGCCGCTGTCGGCTGGTCGTGGCGGGCCCGCGCGAAGATGCGGGTCGCGATCTCGGCCGGTTGAGCCATATCCGGATCGCCACAAAATATCCGGAGATCACGCGCCGCTACTTCGCGACACGCGGCATCCAGGCCGAATGCATCAAACTCAATGGCGCAGTCGAGCTCGCGCCGGGCATGGGATTGTCGCGTCAAATTGTCGATCTGGTTCAGACCGGCTCTACTTTGAAGGCCAACAACTTGGTCGAGATCGAGGAGATTGCGGCAATCACTGCTCGGCTTATCGTCAACCGTACGGCGCTAAAGACGCGAACCGAGCAGGTCAATGCCTGGATCGAGCGGTTTCGTGAGGCTGCGGATGCCGCTTAGGCTCGACGCGTCGCAACCGGGATTCGCCGTGGCGTTCGCCGCGTTCCTTGATACCCGGCGAGAGTCCGAGGCAGGCGTCGACGACGCGGTCGCCACGATTCTCACCGATGTACGGGCACAGGGCGACGAGGCCGTGATTGCCTATAGCAAGAAATTCGACCGGATCGATCTCACAGAGACGACCTTGCGCATCGCGCCGGCGGAAATCGGAGCAGCCGAAAAGAGTTGCGCTGCCGAGCAACTGGCGGCGCTGCGTCTCGCAGCGGAGCGCATCGAGGCCTACCATCGCACACAATTGCCGGCAGCGCTTGACTATCGCGATGCACAAGGGGTCCGCCTCGGTGCGCGCTGGACCGCGCTCGCCTCGGTCGGGCTGTACGTGCCCGGCGGAACGGCGGCGTACCCCTCATCGGTGCTGATGAACGCCATTCCGGCCAAAGTTGCGGGCGTGCCACGGGTAGTGATGGTGGTACCGTCGCCCAACGGCAGCCTCAATCCGCTGGTTCTGGCGGCGGCGAGGCTTGCCGGTGTGCATGAGGTTTATCGCATTGGCGGCGCGCAAGCGATCGGTGCACTCGCCTTCGGCACCAAAAGCATCGCGCCGGTCGACAAGATCGTTGGACCGGGCAACGCCTATGTCGCAGCGGCAAAACGGCGCGTCTTTGGCACCGTCGGCATCGACATGATTGCGGGTCCGTCGGAAATCCTGGTGGTGGCCGACAGCCAAAACGACCCGGCATGGATCGCCGCGGACTTGTTAAGCCAGGCCGAGCATGACGCGGCGGCACAATCCATTCTCATAACAGATGATGTGGCGTTCGCCGATGCGGTCGCAACCGCGCTCCAAACTCAGCTGAAGGCACTGCCTCGAAGCCAGACAGCGGCCGAGAGCTGGCGCCGGCACGGCGCGATCGTCGTGGTCCGCGCGCTCGGCGATGCGGTGTCGCTGGTTGATCGCCTTGCGCCAGAGCATCTCGAACTTGCAGTCGAAGATCCCGACGCGCTCGCGGCGAAAATTCGAAATGCCGGCGCGATTTTCCTCGGCCGCTATACGCCGGAGGCGGTCGGCGATTATGTCGGCGGGCCCAATCATGTGCTGCCGACATCGCGCAGCGCGCGTTTTTCCTCGGGCCTCGGCGTGTTGGATTTCATGAAACGCACCTCGATCCTGGGCTGTGACGCGGCCGCGCTCGGTGCCATCGGGCCGGCGGCAGTCACTCTTGCCGAAGCCGAAGGGCTCGAGGCACATGCCCGTTCGATCACCATCCGACTCAACTTGCCACGCGGCTGATGGCCGGCGATCAACGCATCGCCAAGATCACCCTCGACGAGCACACGGTGGTGCGACGCAACGCGGATATCGAGCATGAGCGGGCCACCGCCATCTTCGACATCTTGGAAGAAAACAGTTTCGCGCCGGTTGGCACGCCCGCTGGCCCATTCAATCTTCATTTGGCGATGGAAGGCCCCCGCTTGGTTCTCGAGGTGCGCAGTGCCGACGACACCCCGGTGGATCGCATCGTGCTCACCCTGGCGGAGTTCCGCCCGATCATCAAAGACTATTTCCTGATCTGCGAAAGCTATAATCACGCTATTCGTGATGCACCGTTGTCGAAGATCACCGCAATCGACCAAGGCCGCCGCGCACTCCACGACGAGGCATCGGAGATGCTGCGCGATCGGCTAGCGCCACAGGTCGCGATCGACGGCGACACTGCGCGGCGTCTCTTTACGCTGATCTGCGTCTTGCAAATTCGGGGCTGACATGACGCGAGGGGGCTTGACCGCGCAAGGGGACGCGAGGGTAAGGTGTAGCGCGCGGCGTAGCAAACCACAGGCGATGAATGACGAAAGAAGATCTGATTGAATTTTCGGGTACCGTGACGGAACTGCTGCCCAATGCCATGTTCCGTGTCAGGCTGGACAATGATCATGAAGTTCTGGCCCACACTTCGGGAAAAATGCGCAAGAACCGCATCCGTGTGCTTGCGGGCGACCGGGTCAATGTTGAAATGACACCCTATGATTTGACCAAGGGTCGCATCACTTTCCGCTTCAAATGATCCCGTGATTGCGGAGCGACTGGTGTTGGCCTCGGCCTCGCCGCGCCGCCGCGAACTGTTAGCGCAGGTTGGACTGGTGCCCGATGCGTTTGATCAAGCCGATCTTGACGAAACGCCGTTGCCGAACGAACTACCGCGCGCCCACGCGTCGAGGCTGGCCTGCGCTAAGGCAGCTTCCTGCGCGCCCCGCCATCCCGGTGCGTTCATCCTCGCGGCCGATACTGTTGTAGCCTGCGGCCGCCGGATTCTGCCCAAAGCGGAAGATGATGGCACAACGCGGCATTGCATTGAGCTGCTTTCCGGACGGCGGCATCGTGTCATCGGCGGCGTCGTGGTGCTGACCCCGCAAGGCAGGCTCGGCACGCGGATTGTCACCAGTATCGTTACCTTCAAACAGCTCACCCCGGACGAGGTCGCGGACTATGTCGCGACCGGTGAAGGGCTGGGGAAGGCCGGTGGCTATGCCATCCAGGGTTTGGCCGCCCGTTTCATCCGCGCGATCCAGGGCTCCTATTCAAATGTTGTCGGCCTGCCGCTGTTCGAAACCGTGGCGCTGCTAACGGGCCTCGGCTTCGAGCGCACTCGGCGTCTGGCGCCATGATCAAACTGCTGCTCGCCGTTTCTCCGGGCGAGATCTGGGCGGCGCTCGTGGCCGAAGGCGATCTCTCGGCGCTGCGCCTGGTGCGTACCTACGGTAGGGCAAGGGCTGGGGATCTCTATCTCGGGAGGGTTGTTGCGCTACGGCCAGAATTGCCAGCAGCGCTGGTCGATATTGGTGAGGCGCGGCCGGCCTTTCTTGGCAGCGAAGCGATCGGGCGAGAGATCAAACTGCGCGAGGGTGAGGTTGTCACTGTCAAAGTGATCAAGGCGGCGCGTGCCGATAAGGCGGCTGGGCTGACCATGAAGCTCGGGCCCGAAGAGCAAAAGATCAAAGCAGCCGGTACTCCGCCAAAATTGATACGCCGGCGCGAGACTGTATTGGCGTCGCTGATCAGGGAACTTCCTGCTGACGAGGTCGCCGTCGATGATGTCGCATCGCTCGCCGAGGTGAAACGGAGTTTCGCCGGGGAGGTGAGATTGCATCTCGGCGAAAAGCCGCTATTCGAGTCGGAAGGGGTAGCTGGCCTCATCGAGGCTGCGGTGGCTCCGCGATTAGCGCTGCCAAGGGACGGTGCAATCAGCATCGATATGACTTGGGCCGCGATCCTGGTCGATGTCGATAGCGGTCGCGCCGGCGCACTGTCGGCCAATCTCGCAGCGGCAGCCGAGATCGGACGGCAGATTTGGCTGCGGGACCTTTCCGGCCCAATCGTAATCGACTTCATCGGGATGCGGGAACGCGGTCAACGGGGTCAGGTTGAGAAGGCGCTTATGCTAGCACTCGGCGATGACGCGCAATATCTGGGTTGGACGCGCCTCGGCCATTTCGAGCTGGTGGTCAAGCGGCGTCGCCCCTCGTTGAGCGAACAATTGTACGAGCGTCGTGTTGACGACTTCGCCGTCAGGACACCGCTGACGGTAGCGCTCGAGGCACTGCGCGTCTTGCAGCGCGAGAGCCGTGCCGCACCGGGAGATCGCCTTGGCCTCCGCGTCCATCCTGAGATTGCCGCATGTCTCGATCGCGAAGCGGCAGAAGCGCGGCGGGAGCTCGAAGTGCGGCTCGGCCATGCCATCAAGGTCGATGCTGAACCACGGGCACGCGACAGCTTTACGCTTGTCCGCGTGCTCCCTATATCTTCAGCGTCATGAGCACCCGCGAACCCGGATCGCGGTCCTGTCCCATTTGTGGCAAGCCGCGACAAACGACCTTCCGGCCGTTTTGCTCCGCGCGCTGCCAGACCATCGATCTGGCGCGCTGGATCGGCGGCAACTATCGCGTGCCGGACGTCGAGGAAGAACCCTTGTCGGATGATGACGAGAAGACCTAGTCTAAGTCTAGCAGGTTGTTGAAGAAGCCTTTTGTCGTCGCGCGAACTCGACAGCGTTGCCTCGCAGGCGCTCGAACAGGATGCAAGAGCGCCCCCGGCCATGTCATAGCCTGGCGTCTCAACGACGTGCCGCTTGCGTCATGGCGGTACCACCAGGAGCTTGGGTAGCCGGACCAAATTGTAGGCCACCAGCGCGAGTGTGAAAGCGGCATCGACGCGCAACCGTCCCGCAACTTGACCTTGGCCAGGCCGGCCGAACCCTTGATCCAACCAAACACCTCCTCGATCCGCTTGCGGCAGCGCTGGCTGACGTCATATCCGGGATGGCGGGTCGTGCGCCGGCCGATGGCCGAGGCACGCGCCACGCCATTCTTGCTTACACGCCCGTTAATGGCGATATGCGGCCGTGATGCCTCGAGTGCGCAGATCGGCGACAAACTGCCTGACGTCGTAGGCCTTGTCCGCGCCCAAGGTAATGCGCCACCGTGATCGGCCGCGATACCGATCCATCAGAGCCAGCGCCGCCTCCCGCTCCGCGGTGCCCGTCGCCAGTCTCACCCCGCCCGCCACCGCCAGCCCGTAACGGTTCTCCGTCACGGCATGGTCCATGTAACACAGCCGAGCCGGCTGATCGCCACCCTTCTTGTAAAGCCGTGCTTCCGGATCGGTCGTGCTCTCATGCGTCTCGTTCGAGCGCTTCTCGCCGTGGAAGTTCCGCTCCGCGTTACGGCCCGGACCATCACCGCCGCGATCGTTCCCGTCCTTCCGCCGGAAGCTCTCGATCTATGCCCAGGCCTCGATCAGCGTCCCGTCCACGGAAAAGTGTTCGCTCGACAAAAGACGCTTCACACGCGGCTGCGCCAGAACCGCGCGCAGAAACTTGGCCGCAATCTCTCTCGACAACAACCGGTCCTTGGTGAAACTCGAATGATCCCACGCCGGATCGTCCACCCCAAGTCCAACAAACCACCGGAACAACAAGTCAAACTCCATCCGTTCCATCATCTGGCGCTCAGACCGGAGCCGTAAAACGCCTGTAGCAGCATCGCCCGCAACAGCCGTTCCAGAGGATCGATGGCCGCCCAAAGTTCGTATAAAGGCTCGAGAACTCGTTCGTCAGGTCCGCCAGCGCCGCATTCGCTATCTCCCGGATCGCCCGCAGGGGGTGGTCGCTGCCAACCCGCGCCTCGAGATCGACATAGCTAAACAGCGATCCCGAATGGTCATCGACCCCACGCATGCCAACCCCCTCAACGTTCCTCTCGTCGACAGAATCACCTTCCGGTCAATGATGCCAGCCACTTCTTCAATGGCCCGCTAGAGGCGGACGCGACAAGCAGCTTCAGTCTCGAGGTCGAAGTTCGCACCGCAACAGGTGTCGTGACCCAGCGAGGGCCCCCAACGGGAACGCGCTTCGCGTCGATCGATAGGGTGCAGGCCAAAGAGCTTGCCAGTGTCGCCGCAAGTTACGGGATTTTATAGTGAAGCGCGGGCCAGAACATAATGCCGCTTGCCGTGGCGTTCACGGTTTTATCGGTCGCGCCGACCATCTGCCGCGTGTTGCTTCGCATAGTAAAACGGCCGCCGCCCGTGATGCCTGCAAAATGCGTGGTGCCGCCGGTCAAGGTGAAGTCACCGCTGCAGCCGACCAAGAAAACGCCCGTACACTCAAGATCCCCAAACATCTGCGCGCCGTCACGGGCGGTGATCGCGCAGCGGCCGGTGGCGCTTTGCGAGCGATCCTTCCCATTGATATGAAGGAGTGTGGGACAAATCATTTGCCCTGCGTCGACCGGACCTTGGTCGGTCATGATGTAGACCGTGCCGACAATTGTGGCGATAAAGGTTGTTTCGTCGGCGCCGGTGCGCATCGCCTGGCCGCCACCTTGCCAAGCGACGAAGGCGTTGACCGTCTCGTCCTGCGCCGCAGTTGCTGGCCTCGAAAGAAGCGCCACCACCAACAGTGTCCCGATCGCGATCAAGCAACAGGCACGAATCGTTCTGGCCATAGTTCCGTTCCTTCCCGCGACATTCATTTGAAGTCGATATAGACGGCGTCGCCGCCGAGTGAGAGCGCGAGACCTTGCCGTTCCGCTCGGAGTTCGATGACGACACCGTGACTGTTCTTGAGCCAGAGCTTGCCGGCGCTAGCCGTGCCGACGGCATAGCCGTAGCGACCCTGGACATACGCGCCCGGGAAATAAGCGAGCCGGTCAAGATTGTAGACGGTGCCGGTAGCGGTTATCTTCGAAATGCCGATGCCGCCGATGCCGAGTCCGCCGATTGTGAAATTGTAAGTGCCGCCGCGATAATAGAGCGTGCCGCCGCCGAGATTGCCGCTCCCGATGAAGGCGATCTGGACCTGATGGATTTGCACGGTGCCGGATGGGCGAAGATTCTCGTCAGCCGAACTCGGCCCAAGGGCGGCGAACCCGATCAGAAGTCCGGCGAAGACCGTGCGGACAAGTTTGCCAAAGAGAGATTTCATTGTCGGTTCTCCTGTACCGGTCCCAGTTGCTGTGAAAAAGTGGGGTCGGTGCTGATGCGAGTGATGACGTCCTGCGGGCTCTGGCAAGCTGTCTACGGTAGCTTCGGCGTCACTTTCCGCCGTCGCGGCCCTTCAACTCTTTCAGGTTTCATTTTGCGTCTGAAACGGCAGGGCTTGTCACTCATGGTGTCGGTCTGCCCCGCTTGACGCAGCGAAAGCCGACATGGCTCGCCGATGTATCGATCGGCTGGGCGTGACGCGCAGCCGGGCGATAGCGCCGGCAGTAACTCGGGGCGCAGAGATGCGAGCCTCCCTTGACCACCTTTCGCGGAATTCGAATCGCTGGCAATACCGGGTCATAGCTGTCGCCTTCGGCGCCGCCGCGCGGGTTATCCGGTGCGCAACATGATGTGGCAGCATCGAACTTGTGCCGCGGGTTGAACCAGTCGCTGGTCCATTCCCAAACATTGCCGATCATGTCGTAGAGACCATAGCCGTTGGCCGGATAGGCCATCACCGGGGACGTGTACTTCAAACCGTCCGGCGCTAGATTCAAGTGGGGAAACTCGCCGAGCCACGTGTTCGCCATCCGTCTACCGCCGGGTGCGAACTCGTCGCCCCAGGCATAGTCGGCGCCGTCAAGGCTGCCGCGCGCCGCGAATTCCCATTCCGCCTCGGTGGGCAGGTCTAAACCCTTCCACTGCGCGTAGGCAAGCGCGTCCGCATGGGTGACGTGCACGACGGGATGATCTTCGAGGCCAATAATGTCGCTCTCGGGACCGTAAGGGTGACGCCAATCGGCGCCTTTGAGAAAGCGCCACCATTGCTGCCAATCGCGGAGATCGACCGGGCCCGGCGGCGGCGTAAACACCATGGAGCCGGCATAGAGCATGTCGGGGAGGGCGCCGGGATAGTCGTTCGGGTCCGGCGGAATTTCGGCGAAGGTGACGTGCCCAATGGCGTCGACGAATTCGCCGAATTGCCGATTGGTTACAGGATGACGATCAATCCGAAAACCATCGACCTTAACGCGATGGGCAGGGGCTTCCTCAGGATAGTGATCGTCGGAACCCATGCGGAAGGTTCCCCCGGGAACCCACACCATGCGCTGGTCGGAACGAATTTCGGGCAAGAGCGTCCTTGACATCATTCCGCCAGCCTTCCTTGTTCGACCGCAGAATTGTCTTTGTGTTACACCAATCCCGGCTATCGGGGAATCCCCTGAATTAACTAGCGGCAATCCCCGATCAGCCTACCGGGGAGTGCGGAATCGGAGTGATCGCGGTGAGCGTGGTACGTCCGACGACCGAGCTTATCTCGAGACGGCCGCCGATCTGGCTTAACCTCTCTCTCATGCTGGCGAGGCCGATCCCCGGTCGCGTCCCGGGTCGAAGGTGCATGCGCATCGGCTGTAACAAACGAGCCGCAGGCGACATGCCGCGTCCGGCATCCACGATCGTGATCACGGCGTGCTGGCCATCAATCGCGTGCCGGCGCGCCAGATGGATGTGCGCGGTGGGACTGTCAGCATGGCGGGCAACATTGGTCAGCGCTTCTTGCACCACACGAAACAGAATTAATTCTGTGTCGGCCGGGAGGCGGCCAAAGTCTCTGGCTACGTCGAAGGAGACGGCGACACCGCTTCTCTCCGCGTAGCCTTCGGCGAAGCTGCGCAACGCTACGTCTAGGCCGGCTTCGTCCAAGAGCGGCGGGTGCAGCACATAGGATACGGTGCGGATTTCGTTGGCGGCTTGCTTTAGTAAATGGTCGACCTGTGTCAACAAGGGCTGGGCGGCAGATGGCAGCGATTTCTCCAAACGTCCCACCAAGAGGGATGCCGCGATCAGATTCTGTCCGGTACTGTCGTGAAGGTCACGCGCGATGCGCCGCCGTTCTTCGTCTTGTGCGCCCACCACCGAGGCCGCGAGATGCTGCATCGTCAACGCCGCTCCCCGCAGCTCGTCGATTAAGGCGCCGAGCAAAAGAAATGGGATCGCCAACCCCGTCAGGAACAGCTGCAAAGCTAGCACACTCAGGCCCGCGTCGGCGTCATTGAATGGGCCTAGACCGTGCAGGGTCGCCCAAATCAAGATTGTCGCCACGACGAACAGCGCGCTGCTCGCACCCCGCTGACCGAAGCGAACCGCGGCCCACAGCAGAAACGGCAAGGGCGACAGCAGCAGTGCCGGAAGGAAGCTGTACGTGGTCTCGCGGTCGGCGGCGGTGAGTTCCGCCAGCGCACGCCACGATCAACGCGACAATGAGCACCGCCGGCTCCATGTGACGGAACGATGGCCTCCATGACGACGTCCCTGCAGAGTACCAAGTCAGAAAAGCGGGACCGAGCGTGATGTTGGGAATCGCGTTGGCGAAATACCAGTGCGTCCAATAGGCACCATAATCCGACATTTTCCCGCCGCTGAGAATCGGCACGAAGGCACCGCCCAAAGCGGCGATCGCGGGAGTGATGCCCGCGGTGATGACGATATACCAGGCGGCGTTGCGGAACTTGCCGAACCACGGCCGGTCGCCGATACAGCGACTGACAAGATAGGCGCCTAGCGCCGCCACAGTGCAGTTGGTTAGGTATGCCAGCAGGAGCGGTGACCACGGCATGCCGACGCCGAGCTCTGCAATCGCGTGCGCGGGAAATGCAACCGCAATGTAGAGCCACCATCGCCGCCGCGGTACGATCAAGAGCGCAAAGAACAGAATGACGTTCGGCGGCCAGAATAGTGCGAAGACGCGGTCGGAGAGGGTGCCGACGTAGAACGCCAATTGGGCGCCAAGAAAGTAGCACAAGGCAACCACGAGTGGCCCTTGCAGCTTGTCCAGTACATGTTGAATTTGAAGCCGCTCAGCCCGCGGCGATTGGGCAGAGCTCTCTTGCGCGGCCGATGACATTGTGCTTCTCCCCCGGACACATGTTCCCCCCGGAGCCGTAGCCATCATTTTGCACTCAGGGATAAATATCCACAATTATGTTTATCTAAAATTTATGGATCGATACTGTCAGTCAATTCTATGATATTTGAAAAATTCCATGATTTCAGATTTGCGACACGGGGGAACGACAATATAGTAGGCTTTAGAGGTCGGAGTCCGAAGCGTTGCTGGCCTTGGCAGTCATAGCATTAAGAACAGATTCACCTCAGCGTCCCATAAGAATAAGGCGGACCGACGAAACTGGCGCTCGATCGAAGCAAATTGCCGCTAGGGCTCGACCAGGCGGTTGCGGACGGCATAGCGGACGATGGCGGCGGTGGAGGTGAGGTTGAGCTTGCGCATGGCGGCGGCACGGTGGGTTTCGATGGTCTTGACGCTGAGGTTGAGGATCTCGGCCATTTCCTTGTTGCTGTGACCCTCGGCGATCAACTGCACGATCAGCCGCTCGCGTGGCGACAGCGTCGCCTCGATGTCCTTCCGGCGCTCGCGCAGCGACAATAGGATCGCCAACAGCGTCTCCGAGATTTTCGCGGTGAAGAACGGCCGGTGCGCGGCCAGCGATTTGACCGCCGCGATCAGGTTGCGCTTGGCGTCGGATTTAAGGAGATAGCCGCGCGCCCCGGCTTCGAGCAGTTCCCCCACCAGCGCGTCGCGCTCATGCATGGTGAAAATCAGCACTTCGATATTGGGATCGCGCGCGCAAATCTCCCGCGTCACCTCGACCCCGTTCATCACCGGCAGCGAATAGTCGATGATCGCGACATCGGGGTGGCTCTCGATCGCTAGCGCCACCGCCTCCATCCCGTCCGCCGCCTCGGCAACAACCTCCCACCCTTCCTGCGCCTCGAGAATGGCGCGAAGGCCGGAACGAACCACATCGTGGTCGTCGGCAATCAAGATCCGCGTCACCACCCCTCCAGGCCTGCCTAACCCTCGCAGACACTTCCGCAAACGCGCCCATCCCTGCGATCGGGGCAGGATGGATTATTATAAAGACGAAGTCAGGCCCCGGTATCAGGAAAAACCCTGACCGTAGTGCCGTGCCTTTTTTAAAGCGAGCCATCCTCTTTCCATCGCTCGTTCCGCGAAGGGTCAGGTCGCATCGCCGATACTACGCGCGCCGGATTTTTGCAGGATTTCTATGCGCTGGTCTTCGTCGTGAGACACACCCTGGTCAGCAATGCTGGCGACATCCTATTTGCCCTGGGGCAGACGAATCTCCAGCATCTCACCCGCGACTTTTAGGCCCGGTCCGAAAGAGCGCCCCCAACGGCTGGCGCCGATCGGTTTCCCGCGTGGACGGTGCTAGGCAATGCTGCCCGAGGAAAGGTCCGTCGTCCTTGATGGCGGCGGCGACGGTCATGACTGTCATTCCCGGGACGGCCGGACTAACCATGGGATCTTGTTAGATTTTGAGCATCACCCGCAGAACGAATCAGGGCAAACCCTGATAAACATCGCAGATATATTCGTCGGACAATATCCCAGATGGGCTTGCTGCATAGCAAGGGAGGAAGTCGGCGATGACACCGCTCGTGGAACAGCGAACGCACCGAAGTTCCCGTCACCATGATGAGCTGCTGACCCAAGGAGACATTCTCTCGAAGGTGATTTCTTTCGGCGCCGCTCTTTTGTCTCTTGTCCTTCTTGCCGTCACGGCGGCGTATCCGCAACCCACCGCTGATGAGAACGCGCCGACCTACACGGGAAGCGCAGCTCGATCAGATATTGGCTCCGATTGGGCTCTATCCGGACGATCTGCTCGCGCAGCTTCTAATGGCGTCGACCCATCCGCTCGAGATCGTCGAAGCCGAACGCTGGGCCAAGGAAAACGAGCATCTCAAGGGTGAT
Organism: uncultured Alphaproteobacteria bacterium; assembly: GCA_963804725.1. GTDB lineage: Bacteria > Pseudomonadota > Alphaproteobacteria > ATCC43930 > CGMCC-115725 > JAATGI01. The sequence goes on from CAWDRN010000003.1 coordinate 321,616, forward strand.
GGGCTGGCGGCGGCGCTGCAAAGCAGTCTTGGGATCCGAGCGTCAAGTCGATCGTCCCGTTTCCGCAAATTCTCGCCATGATGAACGAGAAGCTCAATGTGGCGCATTCCTTCTCGCCAGGTCGCGCCAGTTGAGATGTGCGAGATCGTTTGCTTTGCATTTCGCGGCTTCACAACGTTGCGATCGCCGCGATCAATGGTGGATACGGATGCGCTCTGATACGACGGTGGGTTTTGCAGCTATCCGCTGGCACCGCCGCACCCGGGTTCTGGTGGGCTGCCCGTCTGTTGGATTGCGGTTCACAAAGGCCTCAGCGCCGGCGCTGGCACCTGGTTCGAACCCACACTCGAAGGCGGCTATTCGCTCGCCGGCCTTTGGTACGTCTTCATCAGCATCCCTATCTTCCAGTTCGTTGCTGCGATGGCTCTATCGCGTAGTGGTGTGGACCAGGTTCCTCTGGCATCTCAGCAAGATCGATCTTGTCCTCACGCCGACGCATCTGGACGCGGCGGGCGGCTTGATGTTTCTCGGCGAAGCGGTCCTGCCGTTCGGCGGCATTATGTTCGCGCTCAGCTCCGTGGTCGCCAATCGGTAGCAACAAAGGTCTTGTTTGCCGGCGAAAACCTGGCGAGCTATTGGCCTGTATGCCTGGCGACGATCGTGTTGGCGCTCGTCATCTTTGTTGGACCTTTGCTGATCTTCGTCCCGAAACTATTCGCACTGAAGCATCGCGGTCTAACCGGATACGGCATCCTGGCGAGCCACTTTACCCAGGCCTTTGATCGCAAATGGATACCGGACGAGCCGGTGCCGGCCGAACCGTTGCTAGGCACCGGCGATATTCAGTCGCTGGCGGACCAGGGCAACAGTTTTCAGATGGTCCGAAAAATGGGTCTCGTTCCAATCGACATTTCGAACCTCGTCATCATCGCGGTTTTAGCAGCAGCGCCGGCGTTGCCCTTGGTGGCGACCAAGGTGCCGCTCAAAGTCATCGGCACGCACTGCTCCATATGCTGATCTGAATGCGTGGTAGTGGCTAAGATGCCGAGGAAAAGCGCAGTGCATTGACCGGGAAGCAATTGGTATTTGGCCCCTACTTCAAGGGAGGTCGACATAGAGGAGTGCAGCAGTCTCTGACGACGTTGCGCCGTGGCAGACGGCGCCATGGGTTCTTCCGAGGTCGTCAACTTGCCCGATAGAGATCTCCTAAGTCTGACATGTGACCCTCCGTCCTTTTCCCATGGATCAATAGCCAACCCTCGCGTAGGGGCCGACGCCTCGACGGTAGACCAAAAGCGCGCGCTGATAACGGCAAACCAGTTCGCCACCATCCACATAGCCACGTGTCTCGACCTCGGCTATTCCCTGTGTCGGCCGCGAATGCGATCCACGAACCTTGCTTATGGTTGATCTCCGCATAGAGCGTCTCGCCGGGACGAACGAGCCGAGGCAGTTCGATTTCCGTCCAGCCCAGGTTGGCGACGACGCGACCCATGGTGCGCGTCGTCAAAGCCGTTACCGCACCCAGCACAAGCGGCTCGAAGATTGCCGGCTCGAACATCGGGAAATTGCGCAGGTAGGCCTCATCGCTCCATCGTGGATTGATCTCCAGCGAACGGAGCGCATGTAGCCGGCTCTCGGCAAAATCAAAAGTGCGGCCAGGCCAATGCACAAACGTCTCGCCGGGAACGAGGTCCTCGAAATACAATCCGGTCTGCTCGATCAGCGCCCCATCTTCAGCCTTGCGATAGAGCTTGAACCTGTCTTCTTCAGCGGGCTTCTCCTCGGCCTTATCCTCCGGATGGCGTCCGCGGCGATAGACCTCCATTCGACAGTTGATACGGCAGACGACCTCTCCGCGTTGATTTGACCCTTCGATCGTTACCGAAACATCACCTATAGCCGGATCCGCACCGGAATTGAGGCCAACAATGGACGAGGTTGCATAAAGTGTATCGCCACCAAATACCTGGTGCGTCATAGCGATACTGTCGATCCCGAGCAGCCGACGTCGGGCATACCAGGTCCGCGACGTCATTCCGAGCAGGCGCTGCACCGTCAGCGTGCTTACCGCGAGAGGTTTTTTCCATTCTGTCTGCGCCGCGTAATGGCTGTCGTAATGGAGCTGCGCATTGTTGACTAGGTCGATGGCATCTTCCCGATTGTCCTGCTGCGAGACGTCAATTCCGGGACGATGGTGGATGCGCGTACCTTCGCGGAGATCCTCGAATCGAAGGCCGAAGCGCTCCCGATACCGTTGAGGTCCAAGGTGCACGTAGCCATACATGCTCATCTCTCGTCTCCTGCGGTGGGTGCTAACCTGATTTGTGTGCGGCGAGCGCGGCGGCGTCTTTGCGCCGCCTTCGCTACAGCACGTCCACTACTCGACCGTCGACCATGCTCGTACGGCGCTGGTACTACCGCGACAATGACGATCTCATCGTTATCAGCCGCTCCATCTATCCCCAGGGACGAATAGTTTTCCCCTCGATCTCGACGGAGGCAAGGAGGTGAGGCGGCGTGCGGCAAGCTTTTCGGCCGTCGCGCTGAGAACGCCTAGAGTTTCCTGCGTCACCGGCGAGCCCTCGATTTGCATCAGTCGAAAATATCGCCAAAGACTGTGCCAACTATATCGATCCATGCAAGCAAGTCAATTCCTCGAAGGTGACGAGAGGAAGGCGCTGGCGAGCGGCCGCTTGCCATTGGTCCCCATCGGGGCAGAGCCAAGCGGTCAACTTCCTGTCTCCAACAGCCGACGATCATCGAATCGGAACTTAACGCAACTCAGGTACCAAAGACCCGCGCTGCCAGCTGCACCTCAGCGTGCAACCGAAGGTCCTCGGCCGACATGCCAAGCGCGACGCGGTAGCGACCAGGCGCAATGCGCCAGCGGCCAATTTTATCGTCATACCGGGCGAGCAAACGCGGATCAGCAACCAGGGTCACGCTCGTCGATTCACCTGGTTTCAAAACAACTCGATCAAAACCGATGAGGCGCATCCGCTTGTCGCCGGCCGCATCGGTCAAATAAAGCTGCGGTACGTCGGCACCTTCGCGCGTCCCGCTATTGGTGACCGTGAAGGTAGCAGTAACTGTTTTGCCGCCGCGAACGGCAAGATTTTCGTGAACGAATTGTGTGTAACTCAAGCCATGACCAAATGCGTAAAGCGGTTTCGCCCGTTCCTTTGCGAACCAGCGATATCCGACTTCGGCACCTTCAGTGTAGCGGATTGTGGTTGGCGTTCCCCACGGCGTGCCGAGTCCGGATAATCTGGGACGCGGTGTCTGGGCGAGGCCCGCGGGAAAGGTGACGGGTAACCGGCCGGAGGGATTGATAACTCCGGTCAAGACCTCGGCGATGGCCTGGCCGCCTGCTTGGCCGGGATACCAGGCCTGGACGATGGCCTTGACTTTGTTGTGCCATGGCATCTTAACGGGATTACCGGTTTCCAGAACGACGACGGTCTTGGAATTCGCGGCCGCAACCGCACTGATCACTGCGTCTTGTCCCCAAGGTAAGCTCAGGTCGGGCAGATCGAACCCTTCGCCCTCGACGCGAATGCCGAATACAATCGCCACATCCGAACGTAGCGCTGCCAAAGCTGCTTCCGCGGGGCTCTGCCCCGGATCGAAATCGAACTGAGCCTTGGGAAGCAGCTTTTTCAGTTCTGCAAATGGTGCAGATGGCAAAAGACAAAGATTGCGCTCGATCCCCATGGGTCCTGGGCCGCCAATTTTGATGACGGCCGCGTAGCCGCCCTCGGGAACGACTGCGCTCGAGCCTGTCCCCGTCGGGACGCCTTCCTGGGCGTGGCCGCCTATGACTGCGATTTTGGCATTCGTATCGGTCGCAAGTGGAAGCAGCGTGTCGTTCTTTAAAACTACGATGCCCTGCCGGGCGACTTCGAGAGCCACGGCGTTGTGCTTAGCCATGTCGACCTTGGGCGCCGGCCCCCATCGGTCGATGCCAACCGTGAAGGTCGACGTAAGGATTCGGCGCACCATGTCGGATAGCCGCTCCCTGGGCAACTTGCCGTCCGTATATGCTTGTCTGAGAGGTCCCGTGAACGGCTGGGCTTTCCACAGGTTGTCGTCAATCTGCGCGCCCAATTCCTGGTCCAGTCCGTTGAGCGCGAAGTCCCAGTTCGCTGTCGCGCCCCACTCTGACATCACCCAGCCTTTGTAGCCCCAGGCGCCCTTCAGAATGTCGTTGAGCAGGCGGCTGTTGCCGCTGGCGTACTCGCCGTTGACCTTATTGTATGCGGTCATAACCGACCCGGGTTGCGAGCGCTCGATCGCGATCTGAAACGCCAGCAAATCGGATTCCCGATGCGCCGCCGGATCGATGATCGCATCGAGCCAATGGCGATTGGTTTCATTGCAATTGAGCGAATAGTGTTTGAGGGTGGATATGACTGCCTCGCCCTGGGTGCCATTTACGGCCTCGGCAGCGAGAACGGCGCTGAGCAATGGATCCTCGGAATAATATTCGAAGTTCCGCCCGTTCCTTGGGTCACGCTGGAGATTGATCGCCCCGCCTAATACGATATTGAAACCTCTGATCCGGGCCTCTCGACCAAGCAATGCGCCGCTCTCCCGCGCCAAAGTCGGATTGAAACTTGCACCAAGCACGATGGAAGCCGGGAGTGCCGTCGCGCCCGTGTCGTTCGGGCGATAGCCGGGATTGGTGATTCCAAGGGCGCCGTCGCTTGATCGCAAAGCTGGGACACCGAGGCGCGGCACGCCTGGGGTGTAGCCCGCATTCATCGCAACGCTGGGCGGAATACGCGGGTCCCGTACCGGAAGTATGGGATTGGCGCCCATCACGCTGACGAGGAGAGAAAACCGCTCATTGTCAGTCATGCGCTGTTCCGTGGTCTTGGCCCGCTCGTCCGGGGAAGACGTTTGAGCACGAGCGGGAACGCGAAGGCCCGCCGAGAGTCCCAGGACAAGCGTCGCCGCCGTGGCCGTCCCAAGGTCACGCCGGGAAATATTTATCGCTATGGGAGCGCCTCCTATCCCGTCCCATTCTCATCACCACACCGAGACGATAAGCCACGTTCGGCTACGGCCGTCATGGGTAGCTTCTCACATTTGTCTCCAATGGGGCACTCTCGTGCGTTGCGATTAAGGAGTCGTTGCAGCGCAACTTCCCCCATGCCATCGTTTTGGCCATGACTTGGCGCTACGAGTATATCGCGGCGCAGCAATCGTCGTCGAAACCGATTGTGCTATATGGCGCCCAGTTCAGGGCCAAAGACATCTTTGAGACGAGGAATGTTGTGGTTACCGCTCTCTGAGTAACGTCAAGGTGTCAGGGCCGACCAGACCCAACGCCATCCGGTTGATCGATCCAGAAGGGAAGGAGGTCTGGCGCGGGCTGCTTCAGGGCCGATAGCGGATTTTTCGCTTGCCCCGCGCCGTGAAGTTTGCGGCGGGATCATTTGGACTGGGTCGTTTTGGTGGCGCGGCTGCCTTGGCCCTCCGGGACAGACATGTGCCGTCCCTTTCATGCCAAGTCCGCCAGCACCATCCCGGTGCCCCGGCGATCGCCATACCGTTCAACCTTGGAAAGGTACGCCCCGTCGGAATGGTTGTTCCAACGGGAACCGTGCACCATCTTCATGATCGATTAAGCTCTTGCAACCGCAGGGCAGCGCTGGGCCAATCGCAGTCAGCCCTCGACGTCGGTCTCTGGCCGGTCATCCCCACGCGACCGTTGTTCATGCCAGCGACCCTGCCGGTCCTCGTACGAGATTATGGTCGTCTCCCCAGGGGCACGCTGTTCGCGTGCCGCACGCTCGGCCGCCTTGTGGGCCAAATCGTGGGATGGAAAGGTCTCTGAGTACACATCGCCGACACGATAGGCCCAACCGCCGTCATGCTCGACAATCTCATAAGTTATTTTCGTCATGATCTGCTCCGCTCCCTAACACGCCGTTCAGCCGCGACAGAAACGCGGACACCCGTAGATCCATCGCCAGATATGAAACCAAGAAACCAGGTGCCGCAAGGTGAGTCCGCGTGCGAAACAAGTGTCTCCCGACGGCTTTTTTTCCACAACTCCGCGAGAGATGTCCCGACAGCCCGCTTGCCCGGGCGCAGCCGCCGCCCGGGTTCGCGCGGGCCGACAGCCGCGGCGCGCAGCGCCTCGATGGAACTAGTCGTCACGCCAGCGCCTCTCGGTTGCGCGTGGCGCCAAGAAAAAGGCCGACGCAAAGGGTGATGAACGGCCCGATGGCCACTAGCAGTAAGGCACCGCCGAAGCCGCCCGTGATGTCGCGCATGATGCCGACGATCTGCGGGCCGAAATAGCCTGCTAAATTGCCGATTGAATTGATGACCGCGAAGCCGCCAGCTGCGCCGGCGCCGGTGAGAAACTCGCTCGGATAGGTCCAGAAGATTGGCACCGCCGCAGCGATGCCGAGTGACGCCAGGCAAAGACCAAATAGCGCAAGAGGCTGGCTCGGCAGTGAAACGCCCGCGATGACGAAGCCGAGACAGGCGAGCGCCACTGGCGCGATGAAGTGCCAGTTTCGCTCGCCGGTGCGATCGGAATGGCGCGGCCAAAGCACCATGCCGATCACGCTGACGACCGAGATGGCGCTGGAGATATAGGCGATCGTGAGGGTGGTATTGCCGAGGCTCTTGAGGATAAGCGGTTGCCAGAAGGCGACGCTGTAGACACCGAAAATTTGGCCGAATGACGCGAGCGACAAAAGCCAAACACGAGGATTTCTCAGCGCGCTCATGATGGTGTGACCGCCCATTGCAGTTCGCACCTGCCGCTCCGAAGCCAGTACAGCATCGAGCCACTGGCGCTCCGCTGGCGCAAGCCAAGACGCATCGGCCGGCCTCTCAATCAGCATGCGCAGGCACAACGCGCCCACAACCACTGCGGCGATGCCCTCGATGAGGAATAGCCATTGCCATCCGGCAAAGCCGGCGACGCCGTCCATCTTTAACAAATAGCCCGAGACTAGAGGGCCGATGATCGACGACACCGACGCGGATGCCATGAAAATTCCTGTGGCGCGGCCACGCCAGAAGGACGGAAACCACAGCGTCAAAAAGTAGAGCATGCCCGGAAAAAACCCCGCCTCTGCCACGCCCAGCAAAAAACGCACCACGAGAAAGTCCCATTCGCCGCGGATGAAAGCGGTGGATACTGTAACCAGGCCCCAGCTGATGGCGATGCGCGCAATCCACCGCCGCGCGCCGACCCTTATCAGAACGATGTTGCTGGGGAGTTCGAAAAAGAAATACCCTATGAAGAAGATTCCGGCGCCGGCACCGAACGCAGTGGCCGACATGCCCAACGCCTTGTTCATCGTCAGCGCCGCCATGCCGACATTGATGCGGTCCAGGAAAGCCGTGAAATAGCAGAGGCCGAGAAAGGGCAGAAGTCGCCACGCGACCTTGCGGAAGATCGCCGGCACCGGGTCAGTATTTGCCATGTCCCAGGCCTCCCGCCGGACCGCGGCGCATGGTGGTGAGCGGAGCAAGACGCCGGTATCGTTCTTTAGGTCGGCGTTGGCAATCTACGGCCGATACTACGAATGGCGGCCGCACCTTCAGCCTCTTCGAGCCGGACGGCGACAGCTTTTGGTCAGGCGCGGTTTCACAGCGCGCATAGACAGGCCACCGTAGCGTGGCGAGGTCCGGGGGATCGTGGCCGCGGATCGCCTGGAGTGAGACTGAGCCACGAACATTCCGCGATAGCCGCTCGAGAGGCGGAACAACGGGTGTACTCGCAGCCGGGCCGCACCCTTTAGAATGTTGCCAAAGCCAGCGATTGGCAATTTTTTTCGCTTCCTTCACACACATCGCTTCTTTATTGGCAGTTAGGATATTTTGGTGGGGAAAATAAACCACGGAGGAATTGGCAATGCAGATGCGTGCAATCCTGGGTGTCCCGGCGATCCTGTTGTGCTTCGCGGCCATGTCCGCTGCGGCTGACGACAAAGTATTGCCACGTCCGCTGCAAGGCTATTCGCGGTCGATGACGCTGCGCGATCTTTGCGATGATTGCCGCGCCGAAAAATTTGCGCATTGTGGCAACCAGATTGAAGGACCGACGTTCGACGATCAGGGCAATCTCTATATCGTCAGCATTGCCGACGGCGACATCAAGAAAATTACGCCCGAAGGACAATGCTCTAAGCTCACCAATACCGGTGGTGAGCCACAGGGGCTGAAATTCCACAACGGCAAGCTCTATGGCGTCGATCGAAAACGCGGCGTTTTCACCGTCGACCTCAAGACCGGAGAAGTGAAGGATTACATGCGCTACTTCTACGGCCAGAATTTTTCCGGACCGAACGACCTGATCATCGATGAGCACGGCGGCATATACTTCACAGATGCCTGGGGCACCAGCGTGCTCAATCCCCGCGGCGGCGTCTATTATATCTCGCCCGAACCGGAAAAGAAGATTACACGGCTTTTCGATAACCTAGCCTTTCCCAACGGTATCGCATTGTCGCCCGACAATAGGACTCTCTATATCGATGATTTCAATGCGAACCGTGTCATCTCCGTGCCGCTTGCCGGGTCCGGCAATCCCAACATCGGCTTCGCGCACGTATTGGCCTATCTGAGCGGCGGCTTCGGTCCCGACAGCATGGCAGTCGATGCCAAGGGAGACATTTATTCGGCGCACTTCCTTGCCCGAGAAGTTGTCGTTCTCGACCCATTCGGTTTCATCATCGGCCCGATCACGCTGCCACCGGATGCCGGACTGTTCACCAGCAATGTCGCGTTCCACAACGGCTATCTCTACATAACCGAGGGCCAGAAGAACGAGGTGTGGCGCGTGAAAATGAAGGTAGAAGGCGCGAAGCTGAATTAAATGGCGGTTCACTACGAGCTATGGTTTCTTCCGCGGCAGGCCATCATTGCCTTGACCAAGGAGCAGGGAGATCAGCCAGACATTGCGGGAGTAGAGGGGCAGTGATTGATGGGTGCTGGAGACAGTCCATGTCGGGCCGTTCGGTGAGGGCGTCAAAGAGGAACGACCGACGCAGCCGATTTTAGCCAGTTTAGTAGGAGGAGCCCAATGGCGAACGACTTTGGACCGGCATACCTCAGTGCGTGCGAGATCGTTGCTCAGATGGATCGCGGCGAGGTGTCCGCCGTTGAACTCGTCGACTACGCGATCGCGCGGATCGAAAAGCTCGACGGGTCGGTCAATGCGGTCATCGTGCGGGATTTCGACCGCGCCCGGGATACAGCGACGGAAGCCGATCGGCGTCGCGCCAAAGGCGCAAGGTTGCCGTTGCTCGGCGTACCAATGACGGTGAAGGAATCATACAATGTCACCGGTTTGCCCACGACGTGGGGCTTTCCCGAATTCAAGGACAACCGAGCCCAAGAGGATGCCACGACGGTTGCCCGCCTGAAGGAGGCAGGCGCCATCATCATCGGCAAGACTAATGTTCCGGTCGCGCTTGCTGACTGGCAAAGCTTTAACGGCATTTATGGCGTCACGGGCAATCCGTGGAATCTTAACTATTCGCCCGGGGGTTCGTCGGGCGGCAGTGCCGCGTCTCTAGCCGCCGGATATGTTCCCCTTGAGATCGGTTCGGACATTGGCGGCTCCGTGCGCGTGCCATCCCATTTCTGCGGCGTCTTTGGCCACAAGGCAACCTACGGGTTGATACCCGGTCGGGGACAGACCCTGCCTGGCATGACGCGCACCGCCGATCTCGCCGTCTGCGGTCCGATGGCGCGCACTGCGGCCGATCTTGACCTGGCCCTCGGCATCCTAGCCGGACCGGAACATGAGATCGCCGACGGTTATCGGCTCGCGCTAGGGCAGCCACGCCATGATAATTTAGCAGACTATCGCGTTCTCGTTCTCGACGAGCACCCTCTCGTACCGACCCGGCGTGAGATCGTGGACTCGGTATCGCGTTTTGCCGCCAAGCTCGAGGGGGCCGGCGTTAAGGTTGCGCGTTCGAGCAATTTGGTTCCCGATCTCGCGCATGCGGGACGGGTCTACGTTCAGCTACTCGGTGCAGAGACCAATAACCGTATGCCGCCCGAGCAGCGCCGCATCATAGAAGAAGCCTCGGCGAAATTATCTCCGGATGATGATAGTCTCCATGCAATTCGACTACGCAATATCAATCTCAGTCACCGCGACTGGGTGGCGCTCGACGAGCAGCGGATCCGCATCAAGGCGCAATGGCGCACATTGTTCGAAACGTTCGACGTGGTGATCGGCCCGCCGCTGTCGACGGCCGCGTTTCCTCATGATTTTAATCGAGACCAGAACGCCAAGCGCGTCAACATCGATGGCAAAGAGATCGTTTATGTCGATCAACTCGTTTGGCCTGGGGTCGCGACATTGGCTGGTCTGCCAGCCACCGTCGCGCCGATCGACCATACCGCCGACGGATTGCCCATCGGGATCCACATCATGGGCGCACAATTCGACGATCGCACGACCATCGCATTTGCCGGGCTCATCGAACGGGCGTTTGGCGGTTTTAAGCCGCCACCTGATTTCGCCGAGGCGCGCACCTAATATCAGGGACGACGTCGAGGTTCAGCTTTCGTTGAGCCGAAGCATCCGAATCGGGCTGCATGGCTTCGTCGTCGGGTCGACAGTATTCGAGCAGGAGCCCGTGCTCCTCGTGCGGCACGGGTTAAGAATTAGAAGCGCGATGCCGCGGCTTCCGCCCGGTGCCCGCGGACTTTTTGGGTGACGACCGCCAAGGCATTCACGAAACTGGTAACGTCGAAGCGACGCAATCCGCCAGCTCGGCAGAATCGAGCGTGAACAGCTCTTGGGGGTGCGACACGCCCCGCAGCGCGTATCGTCCTACCGATACGAGGCGTCGTCCGATGTCGCATACGCTGGCAAATGATGCCGAGACCAAAACCGGTTGATCGACTGAACGGCACATGGCCGCAATGCGGCTCGCCTCGTTCACGGCAGGACCAATGACTGTAAAGTCGAGCCGCTCGCGGCTTCCGACATTGCCATAGAAGACTTCGCCCACATGCAAGCCGATATATATGTCAGTGACCGGTTTGCCCTCGCTCTCGCGTCTTCGATTGAGTTCGACCACATTTCGGCGTGCGGCAATCGCGGATGACAATGCTTCGCCGCATGCTTGTGCACTGTCTTGGGCGGTGAAGATGGCGAGAGTACCATCGCCAATAAGCTTGACGACATCACCACCATGCTCGTGGATCGCCGAGACGATCGCATCGAAGTAGTCGTTAAGCAATGGAATGACCTGTTCTGGCGTGGTGTCAGTGATACGGGTAAATCCCCGCAAATCGCTGAACCACACGGCCGCGGAAAGTCGCTCTGCAATTCCACGCACAATTCGTCCGCGCAACACACGTTGACCGGCGCCGCGGCCGAGATAGGTCTCCATCAATGTACCCGTCATGCGGACCAGGGCGACTGATTTGATCGCGAGCGCGAGGGATGGCACAATGCGTTGAAGCGCGGCGATCTCGTCTTCACTGAAGCCGTCAGTTGCAGATGTCGCCCATGCCGAATAGACGGCATCTAACTCCCCGATAACGCCTTCGGCGGCAAAGCGCGTGATAATCGCGATATAGTCGGTCGTTCCTTTCGTCATCCAATCTGGCAGGGATGACAGCTCCTCGCGCGTCGCGATGCTAAATCGGTAGCGGATGAATGTGTCGCCCGTCTGCAACATCCGGTAGAACGCGCTGTGCCGCCACCGCTCCGCAATTTCGACATCTTGGGGATTGAAGCCGGACGCGGCGAGCGCGTCGGGATCCGTGCGCCCATATTCAAGCAACCCAAACTCGTCGGGGCCAATACCCCAGCGGACGAGGCGACCCTCGTGGACCGGATGAAGCGTATCGACGAACACAGTTGCGCGACTAATGGCAAGTCCGGCCGCAACGCAGCGCTCGCAAAAGCCGGCAAGGATGTCGAACTCGGGGGTGCCCCCTAATCCGGACTGGGTCAGCCACGCAGACAAATCGGTGAATTGCTGCTCATTCATCGGGTGATTATACAGATGTTGGCGTCCTTGAGTATGATGCGATGTACAGCATATGGGGCAGAGCTGAGAGACTAGGATGGCAAAGAAGGGATCTGAAGTGTCCCCATGACGGCTTGCTCAATCCAGGATCGCAACAGAGTCGTGGGCCAAGTTCGGTCGGCGGATCCATCGACGGTTACAGTCGCGCCCGTCAGACGCTCACCCAGGTCGAGAGATGACAGACGGGACGGGACACCCCATGGGCAAGCGATCATAGTGGTAAAAGACGGACATCGGCATATGCTGCGTGACACCGACTTGGAGTCAGAGGGCGAAAGAGTTCCCCCACCAAACATCGACATCCTGCAAGCTGTTGTGGATCGAATGCTGCCGGCGGGTGAGTCTCGGAGGCGCCGGGAATTTCTCCTGAGCACCGGTCCGAGCCCGCGATCGGAATTGGGGCACGAGACGGCTACCTAACTGGAGGCGTCAGTATTATCATAGGGGCGCATTCACCCAGGCCGTCATCTCGCGGAGGATCGATGGGGGCGAATTCCGGTATTGCCAGACGAGACCTACTTTTGCGCCATCCCTTCTTCTCAGGGTTGGCAAACGACAAGATCGATCGTTTGGTCAGCTACTCGCGGATTGAGACCTACAATGCGAAACAGCCAATATTCGCTGAGGGATCAGCCGCCGAATCTCTCTATGGTGTGCTAAAAGGCAGGGTCCGGATAAGTGGGTCGTCACCGGAAGGCGGCACCATCACATTCAATATCATTCTGCCGGGCCAGGTTTTTGGCGAAATTGCCTTGCTCGACGGTAAGCCGCGATCGGCAGATGCGACGGCAATGACGGACTGTGAACTGCTGGTTCTGGATCGGCGAGAATTCATGCAATTCTTGAGAGCAAACCCGCAGATGGTAGAACGTCTGCTCGTAACGCTGTGTGACCGCCTGCGCCGGACCACAAAACAGGTCGGCGACATATTATTTACGGAGGGCCATTCCCGCGTAGCGCAAAAGCTCCTGGAATTGGCCGGAGCCAATGCGAGCGGGCATGACGATTCGGCGGTCACCGTGCGCATCACCCAGCAGGAACTTGGCTACATGCTCGGCTTGTCCCGTGAAACCACGAACAAACAGCTTGCTGAATGGCAAAAGGCAGGTCTCGTCAAGGCGGGCAAGGGATTCATTACGCTCCTTTCCATCCGCGTATTGCGCGAAGCGGCCGGCTGGCTGGACCCATAAAAAAAGTCGATATGTGAGGTTCCTCACACAACTTAGGCACCCGATGGCGCATGTTAGCTGGGGCATGGTGGTGCCCAAGGACAGATCCTAGTCAGTCTGCGGAATGCGTGAATACTTGTCGCCGGACCCTCTACGCAAGGAGGGCTTGTAATGGACAAGGCACCGCGTGCGAATGGCTTCGGTCGACACCAAGTTGGTGGGGGGAGGAGGGGCGGCGTCGCGGCCGCAGCCGCTCCTCCGTTCCCCAGCCTCGCCATTCCGCAGCGAGCAAGTCCGCCTATCCTCAACACCACTGATCGACTAAATTGGGCTTTTGCTTGAGCAATAGCGCTCGGCCTCGGTTGCACCTATCGCCGGATGGCAATAAACCTTTGGGCCGCATCGCGGTTTCTCAGATATAAACGGGCCACGAAAAGCAATGCTAGCGCACCGATGCTTGGCTGCGTGGCCGCCGCGATTTCGTTGACCATGATCGCGCGGGGCACTGGGCAGAAAACACGATGCCTTCGTCATGGAGGCATGATGCCAGAGGATAACGCGGGTCAAAGACACGTGGGGCTGTTATACCTTGAGCGATTTGCGAACGATACCATTCACGATGCTCTCTCGTTCTCGGGCACTCCAGCATGCTAGTGTCCGTTGCAAAAAGATGAGTTTGCCCATGACGGCAGGCTAGAGCCCTGTGATATCATCACCTCAATTTTGGGGGTATATACATGCTGACGCTTGGCGGACAATTACTGGGGTCAGGTCACATTAACCGGGCATTCGATCCGGATCACATCCACGCTACTTCGGAAATATTCAGAAAAAATTTTGGCGATGACGGTGGTCGCTACAAATTCGGACATTGGATTTTATTGCACGACCCGTGGTTTGGGCAGCTCAACTACCCCGCGGACAGGCAATGGAAGACCGTTGTCGACAATGACCTCGAACGTGTCATAAGTGCTGCAATTACAGCGGCGGTGAAGGCCTGTTTGTTAGCCGAACCGGATCCGATACCCATCATCTTCTCGGCGCCGGGAATAAACCCTGGATCACATCGGCTTGAGATCAAGACTGTTGAAGCCGATCCGCAGAACCCCAAATCCTATCGACATTGCTCGATTGCCCTCTATTGCCCCTCGTGAAGACGTAGAGGGCCGCCCCCTGTTCGCGACCTCGCCACTCAAGCGGGAAGGTCCGTGGTCGCTCATTCGCGTTTCGGCCGTGGATGCGGCAGGGTGAGAGCATCGGGCAAGATAGTCACCGTCGCCACTCGGCAGTTTGGAAACCTGCGTTGACGGTCGCGGCCAATAGCTTTGCGCGAGGACCTTGACTCTGCTGCTCTTATCAACATTTCCGTCGGTCAGCACTTCGACGGCTGGGCCCGGCGTTGGGAGCACCGTGAAGCGCTCGTAGCGCGACATCAGTCAATCCGATGGACCTATGGTGCGCTGCGCGAGCGTGTCGACGCTGTCTCGCTCGGATTCCTGGCACTCGGCCTCGAGCCCGGTAATCGGATCGCCGTTTCATTGCTCAACTGCGCCGAATGGACGGTAATACAGTATGCAGCGGCTAAAGCCGGATTGATTCTTGTGGGCCTGAACCCGACGCTGCGCTCGGACGAGTTGTCCTACGCGCTCAATAAGGTCCAGTGCATGGCGCTAATCTCAGCATCGCCAACGATCCCGCCGCTGTTGGAAAATGGCGTCCCGTCGCTGCGCCATGTCATCAATCTCGGTCAATACGACGATCCGGGTGGTGTAAGCCTGGACGCGCTCATCCGAATTGGTGCTGATGTAGATCCTGACCGCCTGGCTCTAATCGGCAGGCAGGTCGACCCTCGCGCTGCGGCGAGCATCCAATTTACAAGCGGCACCACCGGTGCGCCCAAGGCCGCGACCTTGTCGCACTATCACCTTATCAATGCCGCGCTGTTGGGCGCTGAACGGCTTAGCGTCTCCGATACTGATCGGATCTGCGCGCCAGTACCGTTGTTCCATTCCTTCGGCATGGTCGCGGGCAACCTCCTGGCGCTGAGCCGTGGCGCAGCAATCGTCTATCCAGGTGCCAAATATGACCCGCGTGCTGTGCTCGCCACGGTCGAGGCCGAGCGCTGCACTGTGCTCTATGGCGTGCCGTCGATGTTCGCAGCGCAACTCCGCCATCCCGATTTTGCCAAGTTTGATCTTAGTTCGCTCCGCACTGGCATCATTGCCGGGTCGCCTTGTCCGGAGAGACTGATGCGACAGGTGATCAACGCCATGCACATACCTGAACTGGTCACGGCTTTCGGCATGACTGAGACCAGCGCCGCTGGCCTGGCGACAGCGCGTGCCGATCCGCTGGATCGGCGCGTTCAAACGGTTGGGCGTGTAACCGCGCATACCGAGATTAAGATCGTGAATGAGACCGGCGCGGTCGTGCCTCGCGGGACGCCCGGCGAGTTGTGTATCCGCGGCTTTTCCGTGATGCTCGGCTATTGGAATGACGCCGAAGCAACGGCTGGGGCGATCGATCCCGAGGGATGGATGCATACCGGCGATTTGGTTGCGCTTGACGACCAGGGATATGGCACGGTTCTGGGCCGGTTGCGCGATGTCATAAATTCTAGCGGCGAAAAGATCCTTGCAGGCGAGTTGGAAATCCTTCCTCGGCGGCCATCCCGCGATCGAAGTCGCACAGATTTTCGGTGTTCCGGATGAAATCCGCGGCGAGGCTGTGTGTGTTTGGATTAAGCTAAAGCCGGGACAAACACTGACGACGAGTGAAGTCCGTGTGTTTTGTCAGGGACGAATCGCGAATTACAAAATTCCGCGCCACATTCGCTTCGTCGATGGCTTTCCGATGACCGCAAACGGCAAAGTCCAGAAACATGACATGCGGGCGCGAATGATGGCCGAAACGAGGTCCTCAATTTGAGTCGGCAGGCTGCTACCTGACATTGATATCGTTCAATGATGGTTCCCCTTGGAGCAACCGTTCTGCACGCTCTACTGGTCAAATCGATGGATGAAAACGGGCTCGTTGGCTCACGGGCTGTGCCCTGAGCGCAATGCTGCTCTTGCCTCAAGTTGCCGATCGCCACTGCCTGGTAGCCAATTCGCTACACTCTGTATTAATACGTAGCCGTGGCCATGCTATAGATGGGGGCATTATGCGTTTGCTTCGGCCGCATGCGGCAACCACCCCGTGAATTCGGATCTGGACGTCGAACGAAGGTTAGAGCCCGAGCGCAAGCTTATCTCGGTTCTTTTCGCCGACGTCAAAGGATCGACGAGGCGGATCTTGGACCTGGACGCCGAGGACGCCCTTGCGATTCTGAGTCCAGTGATCCGCGCCATGGCGCATTCGGTCCATCGTTTCGGCGGGGTCGTTAGCAGGGAGGCTGGGGACGGGCTGATGGCGTTCTTTGGCGCGCCGACTTCGACCGACGATCATGCCGAACGCGCCTGCCTGGCGGCGCTACACATCCACGAAGAAGTCGGGCGGCTCGGTGACCCCAATATCGGAATCCGGATTGGCATTCATTCTGGCACAGTTGTGTTGCATCACGTCCAGCACGATTTTTCCGACGTTTATGACGCCGCCGGTGCGGTCGTCCATGTTGCTCAGAAACTCGAAGCCGCAGCCGCTCCCGGCGCGACGCTGATCTCCGGTTCGTGCCTCGCGCTGTTGAACCAGCGCTTCGAGGTGAGCGCCAAACGGGTAAGCCTGCCCATCCTCGACAGCCCGATCGAGGCGTTCGAACTCAAGGGACAGAGATCCATTAGCCGCTGGGAGGCCCGTGCTGCAAGCGGTCTCTCCAAGTTTGTCGGTCGCAACCAAGAGTTGCGTTTTCTTGATGAGATTGGCGATGCCGTCGATAACGGTGCTTCGCGTCTGGTGCTGGTCGAAGGCGAGCCCGGAGCCGGCAAATCGCGTTTCGTCCACAGTTTCTTTTCGCAACAGCGATTCCGGCAATGGCAGGTCTGGCGCTGGAATGTCGAATCGACCACCAAAAACGTCGCCTGGCACGTCAGCCGAGGCGTCCTGTGGGCCGCCACGGGATTGGGGCCGGGTGATGATCCGGCACTCCTGCGCGCCCGTCTCGCGCAACTGGGGCAGATCGAGGAACCGCTCGAACTGCTGGCACTCGACAGTCTGGTCCGGCTCTCGGTGGACAATGCAAGTTGGGGTGAAACGGCGCCAGAGCGCCGCATACGTCTGATGTGCGCGGTATTTGCTCGGGTCCTTTCCGGCGTGATTGCGAGTGCCGCGAGTCCGACGGCATTGTTGATTGAGGATCTGCAGTGGATAGACGAGGAATCGCTCCGCGCTCTCAATGAATTTGTGGGCGCGGTGGCCCAGCGTCCAGTCCTGATCGTCGTCACGAGCCGGCCGGTGCAAGCACCGCCCCGTTTTGCCGAGGGCGCGCTTCGCCTCAGGCTGTCGCCGCTCACCGCCGTGGAAGCCGCCGAACTGGTGGGTGAACTGCTCGGCGACGATCCGGGCATCAACCGGCTTAAGGAGAAAATTGTTCAAGATACCGGCGGCATTCCTCTCTTTGTTGAGGAGGTTGTCCGACACCTCGTCGGATCCGGCGTCTTGGTCGGCGCTCCGAGCCAGATGCGCGCGAACAGTGCCGTACACGAGATCGGCATACCGCCGACCGTCGAAGGGGTAATCGCAAGTCGTATTGACCTTTTGACCGTTGGGGCGCGGTCCTGCCTCCAAGTCGCTTCGATCCTCGATAGCGGCGCGACAGTCGATGACTTCGTCGTCATCAGTGAAAGGCCAAGGGCGGAAGTGTCGGCGGCTCTCGACGAATTGCAGCACGCCGCATTTCTGCGCGTGACCGGCCAGCCCGATGGGCGTGAGGTTCAATTCGTTCACGAGCTGATTCGGGAAGTGGCGTACGCGACCATGCTACGTGCGCGGCGACGGGCGCATCATCGTCGCGCCCTCGATTTTTTCGCCGCACGCCAACGAGGAGGCTATCATGCTGCGGCATCACTCTATCGCCACGCCGCAGGCGCAGAAGATTGGGTAAACGCAATCGGGTACGCCAGGCGGGCCGCCACCGAGGCCAACGAACAATCGGCTTATTGGAACAGCATCGAGCACGTCGACGCAGCGATCGAAGCATTGTCGCACGTTCCTGAATCCGACGACAATGCCCAGCTCGAGATCGATCTGCGTCTTCAAGCCCGCGAGGCGTTTGGCGCTACAGCGCAGCTCACCAAACTGGTTGCATTCGCTGAGAGCGCCGAGCGCCGCGCCGAAGTGCTCAAAGACAGTCGCCGGATGCTTGCGGCAGCGACGCAGAAGGCTGGGGCGTTGATTTTCATTGGTTCGGCGGATGAGGCATTGTCAGCGGCGGAAAACGCGCTCGCGCGGGCCACCGCATCGGGTGTGCCCGCTGTCGAAACCGTTGCACGCTACGTCCTCGGCCAAGCATATTTCATTGCCGGCCGGTATCGTCAGGCAGCCGCCCTGATGGCGGAAACATTTGACCGACTTCCACCCGATGCTGCCTTCGAGCAATTCGGAACGACTGCTACAACGTCGGTGTTGCTCCGGGGGGTGGTCGAGGCGACGTCGCTCGCTTCGATGGGTGAGTTTACGGCCGCTCAGTCTTGCGTCGCGGTGGCCACTGATATCGCGGATCAGACGCGCCGACCCTATGACATCGCCTCGGTGGCGTATGGTGCCGGGTATACCGCATTGCTACAAGGGTTCATTGAGCAGGCGGCGGAGCGGGTGGCACCGGCATTGAACCTGGTTACGGCGCAGGACATAGTACTTCTTCGCCCGATACTCGGTAACTTGCTCGGTCAAGCCTGCGTCGCGATGGGACGCGGTCAGGATGGGCTTCGTATCTTAGAAAGTGCGGTTAGGCTCGCAACAGAACTGCGGCATGTCGTGGCACGCCTTGGCATTTCCCTTTCACTAGGTGTCGCGCGGATGGCAACAGGCGACCTATCTGGCGCAGAGCTTCTGGTCTCCTCGTGCCTCGAAGATGCCCGTCGGCAAGGATACCGCGGCATTCACAGCAATGCGGCGCGCCAATTGGCAATGATCCGTGCAGCTCAAGGTCAACACTTGACAGTAGTGGAAGAGCTGCTCCAGGAAGCCATTACTGTTGCAAGAAGCATTGAAGCAAGACCGAGCGAGACTTTGGCGAGATTCGCTTGGGCGCGATGCCTGCTGCGAACCAAGCGCAGAGAGGAAGCTAAATCGCTGTTGGCGAGCGTTGAGGCGCAATTTGTGGAAATGGATATGTCGAACTTTGGCCAGCAAGCAACAAAACTCTTGGAAACCCTTTAAGACGGCGCGCCATCAGTTCCCGCGGGATCGATGCGAAGCCGGTGCGGGCGCGTTCGCGCCCAACTTCGTCCCCGATTTTCTCAATCCTCCCGAATTGCCGCGACGGTTCTTCACGAATAAACCGGATAGGCGGCTCGATGCACGAATGGCTGAAGACGTAGGAGAGCTGGCGATTGTGACTGTTGACGCGGGCACACATTTCGGAACGGCATCTGAGGATCGCCGTCCGCGTGTCAATACGGGAAAAGGGCATTGGGTTGCCTTGATGCGGCTTGGGAGAGATTGCGAACAATGCCGGCTAACGGCGATTGCAAATCCTTCCCGTGCAATCCAAACGGGACCTGAAGTCGACGGTTTCTCTTTCAACAAGACCGGCGGCGACCGGGTAGGAGGCCCCAGAGTACGGCGCCGCGCAGCCGCGATGAGGTGGGCGATCGTAGCGATATGTTTGCTGGTGACTGCCTGTCGTGGTGATCGCGCACAGGACATCGACGCTTGTTGGGTTGAGGCGATCAAGGGTCATCCGTCCGAACCGGTTGACGCGCCTAATGTGTTAGCGACGATACCCGGGTGCATGCGCACACGAGGCTACAACTCGCAGGTGTCGAGTGAGTTCTGTCCGGTTTCGAATCAAGCGACGACCGTGCTTAACCCTGATTGTTACCGACCGCGCGGTATCGTACGCCGTACCCTCTATACTGCAGAGTTCCTATTGAGGCATCTACAGCTCTGACTTCCATGCAAGACGCTTCGCGCTGCGAGCGATTGGGGAATTGAGCCACCTACTCGTGGCTCTAAGCGGGATTTGCGACGACTTGGTAGTAGAGGCCGCCGCCACCGTAGATGGGTCGGTAGTAGGTGCCGCCGAAGGCGAAATAGGTCGTACCGTTGACGTTATGATCGACCGCCCCGTTGGGAAGGCTCCAAACGGTCGCGCCAAGGGGCGGCGAAATTAACTGATAGCCGCCGGCGACCTGCGTATAGAACGCGCCGCCGCAGTCGAGACCGGTTTGGCCGCCGCCGAAGTTTGCGCTCGAACATGACGGCGGCGGCGTAGGAACTATGGCCCCTGCCGGTGGCGCGACGACAGCGTATTGGCCGCCTTGCGCAGTGTAATAGACGCCGCCCCAATAATAGTAGGGATTGCCGGCGACGGTCAGCGCAACCGCTGCCGCCGGTAAGGCGGCGATCGATGCGCCGATCGCGAAACCCGCACCCAAGCCGAGGCCGGAATAGTAGCCGCCCCACGCACCATTGTAGCTGTTCCAGTCGTTGCTCCGGTTCGATTGTAAATTGTTGGCCTCATTGAAGCGGTTCGATTGCAGCGTATTGGCTTCGTTGAAGCGGTTCTGCTGAAATTGCGAAGCGTTCTGGTGCCATTCGGGATGGTTCTGCGTAAATGTGTCGGCGTGGCTCGAGAAGGCCCCGGCATTGTGGATACTGCCGAACCCGCCTTGGCCAAAACCGGCATCTCGGCTGCGGTCAAAACCGCCACCATCACCGAAGCGCGAGCCACCAAAACTTCCGAAGGAGCCGCGGCCGCCACCGAAACCACCACCATGGAAGCCACCGAAACCGCCACCACCGAAGCCGCCATGAAACCCGCCGAAACCACGACCAAGCGCCCATTCGCCTGCCATCGAAAGGCAGACAAGCGCAACACCGGCTGCCAAAATGAGCGGCAATTTCACGGCACGAGCTTGGGCGCGCATGATCGTTTCTCCCGACCCGTTATTTGGTCGCTACATTTGCAAACGGGACCCGTTCGGAACCCGCTGGTAGTTCCGGCGTAAACACCGAGTTCGCGATGCGCGGTGAAAAGTCCCAATCGCTGAAGACGGCGGTAAATTGCGGTTGCGCCGGGTGGGTCTTGTAGGTGATGACCAACTTGCACGGTGTCAGTTGTGGCCCGTTGTCGATCCAGATTTGCCAGTCGATGTCCTTCTCGACGAAGGCAAGCGTCCGGCAGCTCTTGCCGTTGACGCTATTCTGTCCAAGATCGAAGCCATACTGCAGATTTTGGTGCATCGCCTCGTAGGGATCTTGATGGAGAAAATCGACGAGAGGCACCGAGAAACCCAGTTCCGCTATCAGCTTGCCGAGGACGTCGTCGATGTGTGGCGGGGCGCTCTCCGAGGCATAGAATGGGGTTGCGGGGTCGTAGAACGTGAGCGACTTCCCGTCATACCAGAACTGTCGGGCGCCAAGATCGCCGCTCCATTCGACATAGAGCTTGTCCGGCCGTTCGAGTGCAATGTCCTCCGTCGCCGCGAATTGCAACTTCTGGCCCGATGGCAGGACATGATCAAAGGTCACTTCGGCGTGGAAAGTGAACTGTTGCGCCGAGCCAATATAGGCGCCCATTTCCTTGAGCAGCCGGTCCGCACGCGCGCTTACCGACGGCGGGCTGCTTTTCGTGGACGCGGGTGCGGCGGTGGTCGCCGCCGCTTGTGCCCACGCCAGGCCCGGGACCGCGAGGAGGCCAACACCGACGAGCCCCACTCGCAGCCATTCAAGTCTAGACAATTGCAGGAGATCCATGGTCGCCGCCCGGAAATATTCAACGCGTGAAATCGATATGGACGATCGTTTGCGTCTTTGGCTCAACATAGATGAGCCCCGTCGTACCGTTACCGCGCTTTGCTTCCATCAACCAGCCATTGCACAACTGCCAAACCTTGTTGGTCATCGAATAGCCTTGTTTGGCGACCAGCGCACTCATCGAGTTCAGCAGATTGACGTCAATCTTTCCCTGCTTCACGGCATCTTGGGCATATAAGTATTTGTTCCACGCGCAACGCGGAGCCGCCGTTTGCGCTGACGATAAACCGGCGAAAAGTAAGGTAGCGCCGGCCGCGAATAACGCTGATCCAAAGAGGTTCAATTTCTTCATCGCTCCTTCTCCTTCTCCGTCGTCATTTGGGGGCACTCGCGCAACCGCACGTGGTACTGCAAAAGTAGATCCAGAACCGTGCTTTGGCCGGATACGCCTCCACGCTATTGAATTCGATCGAACCTTGGTATCAGGCGAACTACTGAGGTTGAACTCAGGATTGCCGGAAAGAAGGTCAGGGCGCACCCCTAGCCCGATGTGTGGTGCAACCAGGATGCCGTTTCCGACTGCGTCAGTGAGGGGAGCCGGATGCTGGAGATGAGGGAGGAGAATGCGTGAGCCATGCGAGGCACTTTGTACTACCACAGATTGCAATCTTGAATTTGCGCCGCAATTCGTTGCGGACGATCGTGGTATCCGTGGCCAGATAGCTGTCCACTTCGGCAGCGCAAGTTTCGAAGAGATCGGGGCCTCGCTCTCTCTCTCCTCGCAAGCGCGTGAAGCGACCGGGATCGTCGGTAAGCTCACAAGCAGTATAGGGGGTTAGATCAACGCACCGGCGATTTGGTCTTCCGCAGACCTGACTTGTCCCCGGACCGTGGCCGTATGTTTTAGGTCAAAGATCGGTACGAGCCCGCGCGCTTGCCGCGAAATACCTAGTAGGCAACCGCCTTATATATGAGGATGACTGGCAGCACGATGATCGCAGCATAAAAGATAAAGCCGAGCGACGCGTCCGGCGCCGCGGCGTCAGCAACGGTGAGCGAATAGGGCGCCATAGCTGCTGGTTGATATCGGCGCAGTCAGGGCGCAGGGCGCGCCGATGCACGAGCGCGCAATACACGCAACACCAAACCGCGGAGAATCAAATACGGAACAAACGCGAGCAGTAGCGCTACCGCAACGGCTTCGTTGGGGTAGAATGTCTTGAGTACCAGGGCCTGGTAAATTACGTCGATCACGATGCCGAGAAGGATGATCCGCGCCGTCGCGTTCAGGCTCTCATTCAGCAGGCCAACCCGTTCCCGGCGATTGCGCAGCATCCTGATGAGATAAGGCGAGCGATTGGCTCGCGCGTCCCTAATGCCAGCTCGGACCGCGGCAATTGCAGCCATTAGTGGCTGCAAGATAAAGCGAAACCTCATGGTGCTGGTGGGCCGTTCGACGAGGTCGTGCCAGAGGCGATCTATGGCGTCGACCGTGACCCCGTGCCAGACGGCACCAGCGACGATCAGAATAATAAGGAGCGCAATTACAATTTTTGACAGCAAATTCAGCTGCACCGGATCCTGACCGCTCATGGCGTCACTCCCGCCTGCCTATAGCAAAGCCCTGGTAAGGCGCAGTCAGAAGCCCTGACGTGAACCAATGCGTAGCCGTCATTCGACCCCTGCTGGCACTTTGCCCGATTGGGGAACGCTCCACTGTCGGGGGTCACGGTTTACGGAGCCGCGCTCAAGGCCCAGCACGACGATCTTGGCGGTGCGTTGGCCAACAGGGTGAGCAACGCCAATCGCCTCCGCCACGTTCTGTGCGCCGTCGGCGCCATAGGTGATGACACCGCGGCCGATCGCGCCACCGGGGCTCTGGCTCCGATGCTGCTCAATGGTCGCGGCATCGAACACATAGAGGTTGCCGCCAAACTCGCCGAAAAAAAACGGCCCTCCGGCGGTTGGGGTCAGGCCAGTCACGATCGGGTAGGTTGATTTTAGGCGCCATTTCCAAACACCTTGGCGGCGTCGGTGGCATAGAGCCATCCGGCAAAGTGACCGTCCGAACGACTGAATCTGCCGAACATCGCGAACGGGTTCCAGCTCGTCATCCATTTCCTTATCTGAGGCCGCTACAGCCAACCCGGAGCCTACCTCTGAAAGATCAGAGCTCGCGGTGCGGAGGATTGTGGGCTCAGCGATCTTGCGCGGCCATCCGGGTAAACCCTGATCCGATGGCAAGAACTGTTTTAGATCCGGCGCTAGAAGGGTAGTGCGATGCATCCAAATTGTGGGGTTGCTAACGGGTCAGGCCCTCGCTTCACAGTTGTTCGAAGCAACGCGTCATTGGACAACCCTGCTTGGGGCGGGTTCTAGTGCCTTTGATGGAACCAATTTAGTTGGCGCCAGTGTTAGGCTCGACGGACGCTAAGTGACTCGCCGAGCGACAGACGGCGTTACGACTTGGATGCTCGCAGGGTATTTCGTCGAAGCAATTCGTAAATGGGAGGCTCCCTCAACAAGGTCGGTATCAACATTGCCATGAAACACGCACAAATCATCGGTAATAGCGTTGTTATGCTCGCCGTCATCTCGATGACGAGTATGATCCCGGTAATTGGCGCTCGAACTACGCCCGTGAAAAATGCTGCCATACCAACTATGGCAAATCCCACGGGTTGAATGCCCAGATCGGGGAACAGCAACTGGCAGAGTCCTCCAAAGAGCAAACCGATTTGGGCACCGAGTACCAGCAGGGGCGCGAACAATCCACCGGGCGTTCCTGCGGCGAATGATAGCGGACCAAGCGCAAAGCGAACCAAGAATGCCGCAGGAACCGCGGCGAGCATTGCACTGCTTGAGAGTATCCGCTGTGTAATCGCGTCGCCGCCGCCGACTAGATCCGGTGCGAACCAAGCCAGGATGCCGACAGCCAAACCCACAAGCCCGGCACGGAGCTCTGCAGATAGTCGATGAAGCTGCTCAGCGAACGCGAGCGTCGCAAGGATTGTGCGGTTGTAGGCGATGGCGAAGAGCCCGGCCAAAGCCCCGAGCACGTAGTAGAGAGGCTTCGCTCCGGAGTAAGCGTAGCTAATTGAGGCGACATGGAAGTCAGGCCCATCACCAAGAAACACACGTCCCACCGCTATCGCGGTTGCCGACGCGCCGAGCGCAGCGATAGCGATGCGTTGTTCGAACCGCTGCACCAATTCTTCCAGAACAAAGATCGCGCCCGCAATCGGAGCGTTGAAGGCGGTAGCGAGGCCGGCACCGGCGCCGGCTGCAATCAGAACTCGGCAGTCCGACCAACTCCGTCGAAATAGTGTACCCACCAGATGACCGAGACTCGCCCCCATCTGAACGCTCGGGCCCTCTCGTCCAAGCGCTAGGCCGGAGCCGATGGCGAGTAACCCGCCAATGAACTTCACGGGAATCAAGAGGAACGGTGCCGGCGGCGACTCGTGATGCAAAACGGCTTCAACATGCGGAATGCCACTTCCAGACGCCTGAGGCGCATAGCGACGTACCAACGTTGTGGCCAACGCGGCGGCTGCCGCACAGAGGCTGACAACTAAAATGAAGCCAATAGCGGGCTGCCCGTGAGCCCACCAGATCAACGCGTTGCGCAGCCGATCTGCCTGTTCGAGTGAGAGCCGGAAGAGAGCGCCCACGATCCCCGTAGCCGCCCCAGCGACAAGCGCAAGCGGTGCAAGGACAAGTAGGTTGCCGCCGCGGTCCTCGATAGGTTTGGCCTGCTCCGGCTCATCGTCCATTGAACACTTTCAAGGCCTCCAGTCTGGAAGCCACTCTCGTACCGGAGAATTTCTCCCGTCGCCATCGGTTTGATCGCCATGTGAGGACCAATAAGGCACGTGCTGAATAGTCGCCCTGTCCAGCACGCGACCCCCGTCTCTCTCAAATTTTTCGGCGTTCAGGATTTGACGTAAGCGGAGAATGATGTTGGACCATGTCCTGTTTTGCTCGTCCCCGTCCTGCTCGATGGCGCATCACGTAGAGTGTGCGGCAGAGGAGACAATGGTCAACCCGATTGCAGAACAGAGAGTGAGGTTACCCTAGCCCGGTACAACAGGTTGCATGCTCGCCGATTCGACAATTGTGATCGTTGGCGAGCCTTAAGCAGAACTTTCGACGCGGTTCACTTCTGATTTTAAATTAGGCAGTCGCACGTGGCGGAGCCGTGACCGTGATGGTGGTACACATTTCAGGTGCTTGCGTGTGCCTGTGCAGCAAAGTTACGTCACGGCAAAGCGAATCGCGTTGGGGGCGCCGAAAAATTCCCGCTAACGCGGATGGACCCCGGAACCTCGGGGGCAACCGAACGCACCCGATGAAAGCCGTTATGCCGCGGCGCTGATATTCGGGGGATTGATATCGCCGGCAGCAATAGTTGGTATCGATGATGCCTGAGCGCCTGGAAAAAGCCGAAGCTCAGCGAGCTGCCGTTCGGCATTTTCGGGGACGCTATGGTGTTTGATCGCCTTTCTTTCGTCCCCACGGCCGCGATTCTGCCTTCATGCGCCGAGGCCCTCGGGACCCGCTGCGCCAGGATCGCTTAAGAAGCAGAGCGTGCTTTCCTCGGTGCGTATAAATGACATGGCCGTCCAGTGACACATCAAAGCCATTCCCCAGCCCGGGCACGTTCATCGCATGTGCGAGTTTGACCGCTTCATCGTCGTGAACGCAGGTCTCCTCGCGCGATCGGAGCAAGTTTTCCTTATCGTCGACGAAATTGAAGGTGTAATTCGGCATTCCACACGGCCTATTTCTCAAAGGGGGCAAATCTGCCGCAAGCTCTCTTATCGGTGTCCCTTCCAGTTGGTGAAATTTCGATAATGTTTCGCCGGACCCTTAGCCGGGGCCGCGCGGTCAATTGTCGCAGCAATGCCGCACCCGATCACGGATGGTCGAACAGTCCCGACCCGACAGTGCCGTGGGCGTTAAACCGAAACCAAGGCAAAATTGCCCAGCGAGAAATCCGGCGGAGCAAAAAAATGGACAAGCGGCTCAAACGCGCGTCCCATTGGGGCTCTCCGGAGGGTGGTTGGCCAATTCGCCGGCAACACTCCAGTCATACAGTCGAGGCTGAAAGGAGGCGCGGATGTCGCAAACGGTCGCTGATGTGCTGGTCGCTACGCTCCAACAGATCGGGGTTAAACATGTTTTTGGATTGATCGGCGACTCCCTCAATTCCCTGGCGGACGCTGTTCGCCGCAGCGATATCGAATGGATCGGCGTGCGCCATGAAGAAGGGGCGGCGCTGGCGGCAGCTGGCCAGGCAAAGCTGACCGGCACGTTGGGAGTGTGTGCCGGAACCACCGGGCCCGGTAGCACCCATTTGGTCGCCGGGCTATACGAAGCAAGTAGAGATCACGCGCCGGTTCTGGCGCTCTCCGGCGACATGGCCCGAAAGTTCCAGGGGACGGACTATATCCAGACCACCAAACCCGATCTGCTCTTCCGCGATGTATCGCTTTACACGGAAACCATTGTTTCGCCGGAGCAGGCGCCAAGCGTCATTCATCAGGCTATCGCGGCCGCCTATAGCGGACGGGGTGTGGCACATTTGACGCTGCCACAAGACGTCATTGGAGCGAAGGCGGCTGGCGAATTATCCAGTATCGCTACGCTTCGCCCGCGCCACGAGTTCGCGGCCAGTGCCGAGGAGGTGGCCAACATCGCCGACCATATCGATCAGGCAGTCAACGTCGTGATCATGTGCGGCGCCGGCTGTCATGGTGCCGCCGAGTTACTGCAAACGCTTTCGGATCGGCTCAAAGCACCGCTCATTCATTCGGTAAAGGGCAAGGACATTCTGCCTTATCGCGACCCGCGGTGGATGGGGGGTATCGGTATGATTGGTACCAAAGCCGTATACCACGCCGTCGTGCATTGCGATTTGTTGCTGATGGTCGGTACGGATTATCCCTACACCGAATTTATGCCGCGTAACGCGGCAGTGATTCAAATCGATGAGCGGCCAGAGGTACTAGGAAGGCGCACACCGACCGCGCTCGGAGTTGCAGCGTCAGTGCGTCCGACGTTGAAGCTGCTGATCGACCGGGTCGCGCCGAAGACCGATACACGCTTTTTCGATCGTGTCGCCGAAGAGCGGCGTAGGTGGGACGAAATGTTGGATAAACAGGCCGACCTTGAACGCGGCCAAGGTCGTATCCATCCGCAGGCGGTCGCCCGTGCGGTGAGCGATCTTGCTCAACCCGACGCCGTTTTCGTGCTCGACACCGGTCTCAACACCCTCTGGTCGGGCAATTGGATTCGGCAGAGCGGATCGCAGCGGATCATCGGCTCCTTCAACAATGCCGCGGTCGGAACTGCACTCGGCCAAGCCAACGGCATTCAAGCACTCGATCGGTCGCGTCAGGTTATCGCCCTCTGCGGCGACGGCGGCTTCAATATGCTCATGTGCGAATTCTTGACCGCAGTGCACCACAAATTGCCAATCAAGGTCGTCGTGTATAATAACTCTGCGTTCGGCCTGATCACGCTCGAAGCGGAGAGCATCGGCTTGCCGCCCTTCCGCAAGGGGATCGAGTTTCCCAATCCTGACTTTGCGGCGTTGGCCCGTGCTTGTGGCGGCTATGGTGTTAGCGCCAGGGCTCCGGGCGAACTGACGCGTGCCATCGGCGAGGCGTTCGCATACGATGGCCCCGCAATTCTCGATGCTGTGGTCGCATCGGACGAGTTGCCCAATGTGCCTCATATCGAGCTTGAGACGATCGGCAATTTTGCGCTAGCGAAAGTCAGAGAAGTCTTGCGGCCAATCACGCGTTGGTAGACAGCGGCCGCGCCGCGGTCCTCCGACGTCAATCCGCCACCGGCCGGACGCTCGCGTCGACCGATTTGGCGCCGCGCAGCAACCGCACGGGAATCTCCGTGTTCGCCCGATCACCCGTGAGCAAACGGTGCAAATCGTCGACGCCGGATAGTGGTTGGCCCGCGAATTCGAGGAGCAGGTCGCCGCTTTGCATTTGAGCCCGCGCGGCCGGTCCCTCCGGTACGATCTCTGATATCATGACGGCACCTGCACCGACACGCCCCAAACCGTGGACGATCCGACGGTCGAGTTGAATCGTCTGAGCGGCGACCCCGAGCCAACTCCGTCTCACCCGACCGTCTCGCATCAGTTGGTGGGCCACGTTGCTTGCGGTATCGATACCGATGGCAAAACAGATGTTCTGTGCGCCACCCGCTATCGCCGTGTTGATGCCGACGACTTGGCCGCGCGCATCTGCTAGGGGTCCGCCGGAATTTCCAGGATTGAGAGCGGCATCGGTTTGGATGACGCTCTCGATAAGACGGCCGGATGGTGCTCGCAAGCTCCGACCGAGAGCGCTGACGATTCCGGCGGTCACCGTCGCGTGATAGCCGAGCGGGTTGCCGACGGCGATGACAAGTTGCCCGACGCGCAGGTCCGCAGAACGTCCGAAAGAGGCATGCCCCAGATCGCCGCCCGGGATGCGAAGTACCGCAAGATCGGATTCCGGATCGTCGCCAACAATCCTAGCCTCGATCGAGCGACCATTGGTGAGAGACACCGAAATACCAGCGCCACTGCGGAGGACGTGGCTGTTGGTCAGAACGTAGCCGTCAGGCGTGTAGACTACGCCCGACCCCAAGCCTAGGGGCCGTCCGTCCTTTCGCGTCGCTCGGACGCCGACGACGGCCGGCCCAATTCGCTCGAAAGCCCGGGAGACCAGATCGGAATAGGGATCAAATAGCTGGGCCTCGGTATCGAGAAGCATAGGCAGAGACATGAGATCGACGACGGCTTCGTCCAACCCGGCCGTATGGCCGGGCGTTTCCCAGCCATCCAGCTGATAGGTTCGGGAGCTGGAACAGGCCACCTTACATCCCCATTTTATCTGGAGTCATTCAATGGCAACCCACTCCGACATCCTCGTGCAGATCTCGAACGCGCTTGCTGGGCGGACCGTTGCCGCCGGAGGCGACGTCGCGGCGATCCGGATCGCCGGCAGAGGGCATCAAACTGCCACCGTCTGGCGGCCCGATCTCCTTGTCACCTCCGAGCAGTGCCTCCCGAGAGGAGACACATTCGATACCGTGCTGACGGGCGGCGTTGCGACAACGGCGCGGCTCGTCGGTCGTGATCCTGGCACCAATGTTGCGCTCTTGCGGCTACCGCAGCCTTCGGCGTCCGGCATCAGCGCCAACGGCACGGCCCTAGCGGGAGCATTAGCATTCGCCTTCGGGGCGGATGGCGATGGCGGTGTCACTGCGCGTCTCGGACTGGTAAATTTCGTCGGACCTCAATGGCATAGCCGTGCCGGAGGAAAGATTAGCGCGCGCATCCTGCTCGATATCCACCTTTCGCACTGGGAAGAGGGCGGACCGGTGGTCGACGCGGAGGGCGCTAGGATCGGCATTTCGACTTTTGGGCCGCGAGGACGGGTATTAGCGATCCCCGCCGCAACGATCGAATCGGTCGTTGCCGTGCTTTCGCAGCACGGTCGCGTTGCCCGCGGCTGGCTCGGCGCCGCCTTCCGACCCGTCGCTGTGCCCGATCCGTTGCAGGCGCAAACCGGACAGGCCTTCGGCCTGATCGTCCTGTCCGTGGCCTCGGGCGGACCGGCGGCTAAAGCCGGGCTCATGCCTGGCGACATCCTTCTGGCCGTCGATAAGACGCCGGCGATGCGCGTTCGCCAAGTAATTCCCCTCCTTGATGTCGATAGCGTTGGAAAGACTGTGAATCTCGAGATTCTACGGGGCGGGACACTCGTTACGGTACAGGTCGCCATCGAAGCTCGGCCGACGACATGAAGGCGGCTCCGGTCTTGTTTGCCAGGGATGGACCGCTCCGCGTTTTCGTAGCTGGTGAAGATTCGTCTCGGCGCGCCGCGCTGTCGGAAATCGTCGTACGGGCCGGCCATGAACTTGTAACTTCGAAGGGTGATGCGGATGTCGTTTTCTCCGCTACAACTGGGTCGCGCCCTCGATACCAAATAGTGTTGATTGGCGGAGAAGATGGCGAACCTCCCGGCCTGCTTGAACTTCATGCTCGCGTCGATCAAATCGATGCGGCATTGCGCTCCGTTGCCGCGGGTCTAGTCGTGCGGATGCCGCTGATGGCAGAAACTGGATTTGGAGCGCTCGACGAAGTCGGTACCGATGAACTCATGACACCGCGCGAATTGGAGATCTTAAATGCGATCGGCGATGGACTTACCAACAAGGCCATCGCGCGCCGGCTTGAAATCTCGCTCCACACCGTGAAATTCCACATCGAATCGATCTTCAGAAAACTAGGTGTGAGCACACGGACCGCGGCAATTGCGAAGGCATCGCGGTTGCGTCGGTCGCAAACCCTAGAGCTCTGAGAGTCCTTGAAAAGACTTGCGCCTTGTACAATCGCCTAGGGCTATGCCACCAACATACCGCCCCGCTGGTGCGATAGTGAGAAGGAGGAGAAGTCATGGGTGAAGAGCAAGTCGCTGCGCCAAACAGCACGGCGGTGCGGGTCGCCTTGTGGCGGGCGATGCACGTTGTGGTCGATCCGCCTCCGCATGTGCTCGAAGACGAGATTGGCCTCAAACTGGTGGCTCCAGATGACAGCTGGCGTCGCCGCCCGGACATGGACCCGCATGCCACGCGCCAGTTCCGAGCATCCATCATCGCCCGCGCCCGGTTTATCGAAGATTTGATCACGGAACAACGGGCCAGTCACGCCGTCGGCCAGTACGTCATTTTGGGAGCGGGTCTCGATACTTTTGCCCAGCGCAAGCCGGAGATCGCGTCTCGGTTGCGTATATTCGAGGTTGACCGGCCGGGTCCCCAGGCCTGGAAGCGACAGCGCCTGATCGAGCTCGGCTTCGGCGTCCCCGAATGGTTGCGGCTCGTTCCAGTCGACTTCGAGAGGGGCGACGCTTGGTGGCAGCGGTTGGCGATTGCCAGCTTCAATGCCGGTCAGCCCGCGGTCGTGGCTTCGACTGGCGTCAGCATGTACCTTACCAAGGAAGCGATCTTGGCCACGTTGCGCCAGGTCGCGGCGCTCGCCCCGGGATCCAAGTTCGCCATGACTTTTCTGCTGCCGCTTGAGTCGGCGGATCCGGAGATGCGCCCCGGGTTTCAGCAAGCGGACCAGGGGGCGCGGGCAAGCGGGACGCCGTTTATTAGCTTCTTCATGCCGGCCGAGATACTAACCATGGCGCGTGAAGCCGGTTTCAGACAAGTCCAACATGTTTCGGCAGCCACGCTAACGCAGCGCTATTTTGCGCGCCGAACGGACGGGCTTTATCCCCCCGACAATGCAGAAGAATTGCTGGTGGCGACAACCTAAATTGAGCCTGCCCAAAGATTTAGCGATCATCTATATCCTTGAAAGTCCGATCAAATTCAGAGTCTCCCGGTAAGGGGATTCACGCTGGTCGCAACATGTCACGAGTTCTGAGCAAGCTTCGTATACAGGACTTCGCTGACGACCTGTTGCGAAGACCCATCAAAACCCAACGCCCGAGATAACGGAGGAGCAGGCGACGGCGGCAACGACGGGACGTGCGCAGATTCGAGAACGCGGGGCGCCGCTCGAGAACGTGTGAACGGGCCTATCATACCACGTCTCGTTACGTTGGCCTGGACAATGGGTATCAGCGGGCGATTGGACGCCTCCAGCGGAAGCCATTAACCAACAGGAGATCCAGACCATGCAAATCACGAAGCACGCCCGATGCCGGCATATAATTTTGGCGAGCTTGCTTGCCGCGGCAACCTCGTATGCCGCGCTGCCTGTCACTGCGCAGGAGCACCCGGGCGGTCGCGCCACCCTCGTTTTCACGACGAAGCTTCCGAACGTGCCCGGCAAAACCCTGACCGCTGTTGTCGTCCGTTATGCGCCAGGCGAGGCTTCGCCGGCGCATCATCACGCCGGCAGCGTTTACGCCTATGTGCTGTCCGGTGCGATCCGATCACAGAACTCGGCAACTGGCCCCGCCAAGGTCTATCGAGTCGGTGAAAGCTTCTTCGAGCCCCCTGGTAGTGATCACTTGATCAGTGCGAACGCCAGCGCCACTGAGCCCGCAAGCCTGCTCGCAGTCTTCGTCGCCGACGATTATGCCACCCTGACCATGCCCGACAGATAGCTCGACAACTCCCATCGCGTTGGCAAAAGAATACAACGAAGAACGTGGGTGGCCTTGCGCACCTCCAGCTGATTCGTTCGGGAGTAACGGGTCATGCCGCAGTCGAGCATTTTCGCGACGATTGGTGCCGAGATCTGTCTGAAGAACTCGTTGCTTATGCTCGGGTTTGACCCAGCGTGGTCAATCAGGCGCTGTCCGATGCGCGACCGCTGTCGATTCTAGCCAGCAGCCCGTTCGGCGTATAGCTGGTCACACGTCGACGTCCGATATTTCTGGACAACCTTGCTCGCGATCCTGTCCAAATTGGATATTGCTGAGCACTTGCGCTTCCCGCGAACAACAAGACTTGCAATGCGGTCTGTGGCTAGTAGTGATTCTTCATTCTGTTCTCCTTCGACTCTAGTTCCAAATGCTTAATCACATCAGCACGGACTTTCTGGGGGGTGTTGGGAGCCAATTGGCCCTTTGTCGGTGCCCGGAGATTCCGCTTGCACATAAATGATCGACGGACCCGTCGTTGTTGGTTTAGAGAGTCTGCGTGGCGATTGATCGGGTCCGGCACGCAGAAGTAGTTGGACTCATAGATCGTGATCAACCCAAAGCCTTCAGCCGCTGGCGTATGAAATTTGGCGAAGTGAATAATGTTTTGTTGCTGCCACTGTAGGAGTTGCCGCCGGCGTCCCAGGAGGTGGGTAAATGGCGTCATGGGGACGGTTGGGCGAGGCCGATTGCGGTAACGAGCGCACGCACCAGAAAATCACTACCCTGTCTCGGTAATGAAATTCCAACCGTTGACGCGCTCTACTTCCTTATTGATTTTGAATTGCAGCATGCTCGATCAGCCAGCATCGGGCGGCTCTGCGTGGGTTTCGAAAACTACCAAAGTGGGGTTCCGGCCTACGGGCGGGCTCAGATATAACCCGCTAAAACGAAACCCGCTGACCTCGGGGAAAACCCTGATCGACAGACCTATTTCGAAAGCTCAGAGTTGGTTGGATTGGCGCGACCGCAATGCACGTGGGCAAGGCACACTGATTCCGAGCTTGGTGCCGGGTCCTGCGTGTATAGAACCGCCGCTTCGATGCAGGTCGGTGCGGAACGCACGGAGATGCAATGAACAGGTTTCGCCAGTTGATGTATCGCCAATTCAACGCATCGATTTTTGGCGTTGCGACAGTGGCCTGCGCCATCATGTTTCTAAGTTCGGCTGCGCATGCTGGCGTCTCGGTCGATGACGGCTATGGGCCGGATGGTTTGCCCCAACAGCATTTTGAACTGGATCCGTACGTTTGGCTGCCGGCGACGAGCGCCAAGATCAGGTTGGGGACTGGAGCCTCGGTGGATATCAGTCAAGGGGTGCCGAGTGCGTCGGATTTAGTGAGTAAGCTCAACGGTGCCTTCTTGGGTTTTGGCTTGGCCCGCTATGGCGCTTTCTCGGCCGAGCTCGACATAGACTATGTCTCGGCGACCGAGACCAAGGGTCTCGGAGGCAATATCCTGACCCTGTCGCGTTCCATCAAACTTGATACGTCGCTGTTCCGGATTTCCCCCGGCTTCGGGTACGAGGTGTTCAGAGGCGATGTCGGCACGGTTCCCGCGACCCTCGATGCGCGGGCCGGTTTCTCTTTCACCGACCCGAGCGCCACGCTCACTTTCACGCGAACCAACCTCGCGGGGATGACGAACCAGTTTGGTGCGAGCGGTGGTGGCGGCTTCGTCCAGCCTTGGCTCGGCGGCCGCGTCGCGATCTACCCTTGGCCGAATTGGCGGTTTTCGCTCGATGCTGCAGCGCAAGGGTTCGGCGTCAGTGGTGGCTCGTGGGGCTGGCAAGTCAGCGCCTATGTCACCTGGGCCGCCAATGGCTGGCTCAACCTGATCGCCGGTTACCGCGCCCTCAACACCGAGCGTATCGGTGATTCGACCCAGGCGCTGCGAACCCTCAATATTACCGCCTACGGACCAGTCCTCGCCGTCGGCTTCTCTTTCTGAAGCGCTTGACGGCCGCCAGCTACACAACCAACGTACCGATCGAGCAAGACATGGTCTGGTTGAAGCGGACGAGATTCTCTCCGGACAATCCAGAGGCGGCGTTCCTCGTCATTCGGATTTAGTCGATTTGCGGGTCGCCACGGAATTCGTCAATTTTCCTGAAGTTTGACGCCTCTCTTTCCGCCGATGCCTGGTCTGGTAGGACTGAATTTCTTCAGATGCCTGCTTTCTTGCTTTAACAATGATTGGAACAACAAGCTCCTTCTTGCGCAAAGAGGCCAGAGCGTTGACGATCGCTGTGGCGATGATCCTTCAGACGTTTGCAGTGCGGGGTCAGACTGCGTCGATCAGTGAAACCGAATTGTCAAAGGAATCAGAAAATCCGGTGACGAGGCTGATTACGCTGCCGTTGCGGTATGAGGGTGAGTTTGACGATGGCCCATATCACGCTACGAAAGACACTTTCGAAATTGATCAGGCCATTGTGCCATTTGCGCTGAACGGCGACTGGGCGCTGATCACACGCACTAAGTTGCCCCTTATCGTGCAACCTCCGAAGAAGTTGGGGGACCATTGGAGCAGTGGGCTAAGCAACGGCTACACGACGTTCTTTCTGTCGCCGGAACATGGCCAAGGCTTCTATTGGGGTGTTGGGCCAGTCCTTTATTATCCCACGACGACAAACGGCTTAGGCGTCAACAAATGGGGTTCGGGTCCGTCACTCGGGTTTGTAAAGAAAGATGAAAATCCGTGGGTGTTTGGCGCCGTCATCAACAACATTTGGTCATTTGGCGGTCCACCTTCCGGAAGCGACAGGACCAATCAGCTCTTGATTAACCCGTTTGTGAGCTATCACTTCGGCAACGGATGGTCGATTAGCTCGTCGCCCGATATCGAGGCAGATTGGATCGCGAGTGGAGGGAAATGGACGGTTCCGATTGGCGGCGGTATCGCCAAAGTAGTGCTTGTCGACGGCCAGCCTATCAAGTTCGGAGTGGATGCCTATTACAATGCCATCCGACCTGAGGCAAGCAGCGAAACATGGATTTTCGAGTTCACGATGACGTTTCAATTTCCAAAATGATGTTGGGCATCAACCCTTTGCGAGCCACCCGTTCTTGGGCGAATCACCTTGAAAAGCGACTTCTGATGAACGCGGCCACGTAGCCGCAGCGCAGAATTGTTGCTTTCGAGAACAAAGCACACGCAAATGCCGTTTTCACAAACTTTCAGACAAACCGTTCGCTACAGGCTGCCTGCCATTCAATCAGCAGCCGCTTCTCGATCAGTGGGCGGCTTCAGAGAGGAAAGCAGACATGATCCGAAAAGAGACGGCCACTCCCCAGGAGTGGGCTCGTCATTCAGCGATTCGACCCCGGCACGGGCATCGGGGTTCCGCTATGGAATCGCTACCACGCGATAGTAAACTCCGTTCGCCCCGTAGGCCGGGCTGAACCACGAACCGTAGCAGCTATAATAGGTGGTAGCACCAACCGGGCTGTACCCACAGCCGGCCGGCAAGTTCGCGTAGATCGCTCCAATTGGGTAAGACCCGACCGCTGCACCCGCTGCAACACCGGCGGCGTAGGCATTCGCGTTGTTGGCGGCGGCCACCGCTTAAGCGTTGGCTGTCGCAGCGTTAGTCGCCGCAACGCCAACGGCGGCGCCGACAGCCATTCCGGTAACGCCCGCCGCCCAGGCGGCACCTGCCGGCGCTGCCCAGCCTCCGCAGCTGTAGCACCCGCCGCCGTAATAGTGATTGACTACAGCGGGCTGCCCAACGCCTCCGGACCAGGTCGCGCTCGAGCCGTGCCACTCGCCACCATAGTCGCTCTCATGGGTCGCGCCGCCATACCCGACGCTGGTGCCGTGCTCGAAGCCCCCGGCATTACCGTAATGCGTTACGCCACCGGGTCCGGCGACGGTGCCGTGCGACCAGCGGCCATAATCTCCCCCGTGGTAGGCATAACCTCCCGCCGACCCGCCAGCATGCCACCCGCCGGCCGCGCCGCCTCTGTACTAAGCATTCGCGGTGGGCGATGTGACCGCACCGAACAGCAGCGTTGCACCTATCACGGGGATCATCGCTTTCATGGTTTGCGCTCCATGGTCGCCGGATTAGTCGGCATGGCCTCTGCAGTTGGCGGTGCGAAAGGCATGAGTTTCGCTTTGCTTGCATCGGCGGCGGCAAAGGTTCCGGGAGGAACGGCGATATTCAATTTCCAATCAGTAAAGACGGTTTCGTAATGCGGCTGACCGGGTTGATCGCCAAACACAACGCGCAGCATCCTTGGCAACTTATCCTCGGCTCCCAACCACAGCTCACCTTGAACCTTGTCGTTGGCGATCGCGACCATGTCTGTAACGGTTCCGCCGATCATCCTCGACTGGCCGACATAGAATGCGGATGTCACTTGCTTGGACAGCGCCGCATAGGGGTCGACGGCGATGACGTCGTCAAAGGGAAAATAGATACCACCCTTCGCCCAGGCCGCCTCGAGCATCGCTTCGATTGTCGGCGGGGCAGGCGCGACAGCTTTCAGGTCAGCGGACGGTACATAGGCCGTCATTGTCTTGCCATCATAGTAGAACTCGTCAGGTACGCCGTCACCGGGAGTGATCACCCGCAGTTTGTCCG
Source organism: uncultured Alphaproteobacteria bacterium (assembly GCA_963804725.1). Lineage (GTDB taxonomy): Bacteria > Pseudomonadota > Alphaproteobacteria > ATCC43930 > CGMCC-115725 > JAATGI01. The sequence goes on from CAWDRN010000003.1 coordinate 359,441, forward strand.
GTCGCTGCAAAGTAACGTGACTGACTGTTGTGTAATACAATGGCTGACCATTGGCCGCAGGTACTTCGTAAGTGTTGATCGCCGTGAACGACATCGTCTTTGCTGCGGTTAGCCGTGCCCCAGCTGCCTTCAGCACTTCGATGGCTTTGGCAAGCTCGGCTGCCTTGGCCTCGAGCGGACTGGTCGATGGCGCAGTTTGGGCGAAGGCGACGGGAACAGAGACGGCAATAGCCACGACATACGCCAAAGCACCGCCCTTGATCATCAGAGTCAACCTCCGCAAGAGAAGAATGTGAGCCCGATCGCGAACCCTTAGTCCGCAATCACTAATTTCTGGGGTAGGGACCGCGTCACATCGTTTGAGCGTGTTCATGAGATCCGACGGACTGGAACAAGCCGATTGACATTGATGTCTGCGTCATTGCCCAAGCGATCTTGCCGCACGTCGCCGACGACCAACGCCGCGTTCCATTCATAATGGACTACCAGTACTGCACCCAGCTTATATCCGTCATCGACTGATATCCGGTACCGGCCACAGACCCACAATCCCGCGTAGGCAAGTACGACCATGATGTATTCAATTCCCAAAGCCCCCTTGCCGCCTGATCACTTAGCCGGAATAGTCTGTCGCCCATGAGCGACCATGCAGCTCTAGAGGCTCTCGGAAAATCTCCGAAGTCAGGTTCCGGCTTTCGGATGGCTAAGGTATAACTCGCCGACGAAACCGAGTGACATCGGGGAAAACCCCGAGAGCCTACTCAACCGTTAGCGGGAGAACTTCGGCGTCGTCTCGCCCTGCCAAGGTAGTTGTTCGGTAGCGGATAACGATAGAAGAGGCGCCAAAACGTGGAGCGGCTGATTTTGTTGACTGTCGCTTGATCGCATTTGATCAAGCCATAGTGCCGTGTACGGACTGAAAATTCGGTTCTCAACTGAATATCGGACCTCGTGCGAGGCTAGAAGGCTTGCAGTACGTACCACCACAGTGGCAGTGTCAGAAACGAAGCTGTTATTCCGACGCCGACCATCAGCGTGATTAGCGGCGGATTGAGCCCGTGTTGGATCGCGACGATGGCGCCACCGATCTGCGGACCCATCGCAGCCTCAAACACCGTGACCCTGGTGATGTCGCCGGTCTCGCGAAGAACCTCAAAATATATGACAGCCACAAGCAGGGGCGCGATCAGCAGCTTGAATGCCAAGCCGATTGTCAACGGCATGCCGTTTCCATTGACTTGATCAAGACGCAGCTGCAGCCCAACCGATAGAAGCGCGAGCGGTGCAAGCGTCCCGCCGAGGCGCTGCAACACATCCACGAACCAGGTCGGGTATGACACCGGCATCAGGGCGAACGCGAGTATCAGAGCGAGGAGCGGCGGGAACGTGATGATCCGCTGAAGAATAGCGCGGGCGGAAGTTGCACCTTGCGAGTAGATCGACGCGATGGCAATGCCAAGCGTGCTCAGCACGAGATATGTCCCAAGCTGGTCGATCAAAATGCCGATGGCCATTCGCGGTGCACCGTAGAATGTCTCAATCATCGGAAGGCCCACAAATGATGTGTTGGCTAGCCCGCCCGAGAGTATCAGCGCGCCTGTTGTGGCAGGTCCGAGCTTCAGCGCCCTTGCAATGCACCAAAAAAATACCGCCCCGCCGCTGAACAGCAGCCACGGCATGGCGACAGAATACAGCAACGGGCGGTTTAGCTGGACGTTGTGGATTTGCAAGATGGTGAGGGCAGGGAGCGAGACATTGATAATGAAGGCGTTGAAAGCAGCGTGCGCATTTTCGGGCACACGCCCCGACGCTCGAAGCACCATTCCCAGCGTGAGACACAGGAACAGCAGGACAATGTTGCTCATCGTAGGCCTCCAGCGACCACGATGATTTTGAGCAAACGCGCCGGAAACCGGTGTGAAGCAGCTCACACTGGCGTTATAAAACCTGCGCAAGGCAGGTGTTAAGGCAGGCTGTAAAAGCCGTCAAACGGGAACATTGTCTACCTGAAGCGGCCTGCGAACGCGCAATCGTTACGGCGTGCGCCGCCTAAACTCTCCCGCCTTCGTCCTACTTCACTTCAACAAAATGGCCCGCCGTGAGCTGGCCAATGCCGACGCTGCGCTCATCCTTGCCGCGGTGATCGTTTGGTGCATAGGAGATGAAGCCTCCGATCACGGTTAAGTTCTTGGTGTTGTCCAACGCCGCGCGAATGCCCTCGCGCGTGCCGTCCGACACTTCGATGGCATGCGCCACCACCATCGCGGTGTCCCAGCCAGCGGTGTTTAGATTGGTCGCGGGATGGCCCACGGTGTCGCTCAGCTCTTTGTATAGTTCCGCGACGCGACCGGTGGCGCTCGCGGCCATGCCGCCGCGCTCAACCGGCGAATAGACCCCATCCGCTTTTTCGGCACCGCCAATACCCTTGTAGAAGTTGACATTGAAGGCTGAAGAATGGAGCGCAATAGACATGGTTAGATGTAGCTGCCTCACCTGCTTGTAAACAGTAACAGATGGACCGCCGATGATACCGCAATAGAAGAAATCGGGCTTAGTGTTGCGGATATTGACCAGCTGTGCGGTAAAATTCGTATCGGTATTGTTGTATTTCTCGGCGGCAACGACGTCGATTCCCGCAGCTGCGGCATCCTGTTTGATCAGGCCCGCCTCGCTCTGCCCAGCGGCGTCGCTCGGATTGAGGATGGCGATTCTTTTCCAGCCGTGCGCCTTGACCCAGTTGACCAGCGTCAACATGTAGGCGTCGGTGCCCGGCAGCGAGCGGAAGAAATACTTTGCCGGCGGAACGGCGAGCTGCACTACCGTCGCTGAACCGATAGTCGGTACCTGATAGTCGTCGGCGATTGCCTTGATGGCGAGCAACGTCTGACTGGGCGAGGCGGCAATGATGACGTTGACGGCCTTATCCTCAACCAGCTTGCGATAAACTGTCACCGCGATCGGCGAATTGGATTCGTCGTCGAGCAACTCGAGGGCAACGTGACGACCTTTGAACCCGCCCTTCGCGTTCCATATCTTCACATATGCCTGGACGCCCTCGACGACGGCCCGATCGAACGCGGCGGCCACGCCGGTCATCGATCCGACGACGCCGATGGTCAAGTCATCCGCACTTGCCGACCCGGCGATCGTCGCCAAAGCGAAAGCGAGGGCAGCCATCGCAGCCGCCCGAAATACTTGATTCATCTCTAGCTCCCATTTGTGTCGCCGCTCCTCGACCGCGGGAATCCGGGAAACGGCCGGTGTTCCGGGTGCGCCTTCGCGTCGACACTATTCTTGCGCTGTTGCGAAGCTACGCTGCGTCTTCGATCACCGTGGTGCGACGCATGTCGCGGCGATGGTTCGTGTCGTCGAATGGCGTGGCGCGGTGCATGGTGCAGCGGTTGTCCCACATCACCAGGTCGCCAACTCGCCATGAATGGCGATGAACGAAGCTTGCCTGAGTGGCAAATTCCATTAACTCGCGGAGGAGCGCGCGACCTTTGTCGATCGGCCAGCCGACAACGTGCGACGCATGCGATGCCAGCAGCAATGTCTTACGTCCCGACCCCGGATGGACTTGAACAAGTCGATGGTGTGCAGGCGCACGCTTGTTCCGCTCTTCCGGTTGTGCGTCGGGAAATCCAGCAAGTTCACGCGAATGCCAGACATTGTGCTCACAGACCACATCTTCGATCCGCGCCCGCATCGCCGGCGATAAGGCGTCGTAGGCTGCACGCATATCGGCAAACTCGGTGTCGGCGCCGCCGGTCGGTACGATATAGGCCAATAGCAGCGAGTATTTGGATCGCTGTTGATAGAACGAGCTGTCGGTGTGCCATAGCCGATTGCCTCGGGCGAACATGCGAAAACGATCGTCGAGGGCTTGGATGTTGCCGTCGGCATCGAGATTGCCTGCCTCAAACAGCTCCGGCAGTTTCAGGCGACGGCGATTATCCTTGTCCTTGGCGAAGAGTTGAGGCGCGGTTTCAAGCGGTCCCAACATACTGCTGAAGGCGACGTGCCCGGCGTCGTCGAGATCGGTCGTCGGAAACACTAATACCCCATAATCGTTATTAAGCCGGATGATCTCGGTGGCGCTTGCCGTATCGAGGGGCCGGCTGAAATCGATACCAGTGACTTCCGCAAAAAAATCTGGTGCATGAATAACGCGCGCCGATATGCCCATTCCCAAACCTCCCTAAACGTCGATGACGGAAATAGTTGTCTTTCGCGATCGCGACAATTGCCTCGGTGACATGGGGCCCCTTCATAATGTCGCTGCCGGGTCCGAGAGAACTTCGAAGCGCAGGGTCGCGCGCGTTGGTCGGACAGACCAAAGCTTGACCGGCGCGGACAGGGCATTTTCAGCCAGGCCGGCGACATCGGATCACGTCGCTGGGCCGTCGACCTCGTGGGCGCCGGACTCATTGGCGTGGCCAGGCGGATGACTTGGCCACGACCGCGATTGGCGAAGCAATCAATCGCGCCAAATAAGGCCCCCCCGCAACTTTTGAACAAGCCGACCTCTCGATGCGCGACTGTGGCGTTCTTGAAGGCCGCAGGGAAGACACCAGCCATCGTCGAGGCGACGTGCTTCGTCATCTCAGGCGAGGCGCGTGTAGAGGGATAGCGCGTTACCGCGATAGAGCTGCGCGCGCTGTGCCTCGGTGATCTGGACTTTGAAGGCGAACTTGGGATCGTCGAAGTCCCAATGCGGATAGTCCGTCGAGAACAACAGCCGGTCCCACCCAATCCATTCGATCGTGTGCAACAAATCGCCGGGCCGCTCGGGCTCTTCGATCGGTTGCGTCGTGAACCAGATGTTGCGCTTGATGTACTCCGACGGGGGCCGTCTAACCTGAGGAACCTCGCCGCGCAGGCGCGCCCAATGCTTGTCGAGGCGCCAGGTGAGCGCTGGAACCCAGCCGAAGCCACCTTCGATCAGGACCAGCTTGAGTTTGGGGAAGCGCTCGAACACGCCTTCGAGCACGAAGCTGGTCACTACCGACTGCATCACCTGAACGTTGGAGAAATGGTCCTCGAGATAGAAGCTCGGCCAGCCGCCGCCGGTGAGGGTGTGGCCGTTGAAGCCGGAAACATGCATGCCGATCGGCAGATCGTATTCCTGAGCAACTTCGTAGATGGGCCAATATTGCCGATGGCCCGGAGGCTGGGCCGTGCGCGGCGGGAAGGCGATCTGAACGAATTTGTGATTGCCGCCGACGCGTTTGATTTCGGCCAGCGCAGCGCCCGGCTCGTCGGGGATGATGACCAGCGCGCCCTTGAGCCGACGATCCTCGGCTGCCCATTCCTGGAGCTGCCATTCATTGAAGGCACTGCATAGCGCCGCGCCGAAATCGAGGTTGCGCTGCATCGGGCCTGGTCCTAGAGGCTGCAGCATGCCGAACCGGACACCATTGGGGTCAAGATGCTGTTGGCGCATGAAGGCGATGCTCGAACCTGGCGCGCCGCCTTCGGGCGGCCACGCGTCAAGTCGTGCCAGACCAGGCTGCATGCGGGGAAACATGAGCGTCTTTGCCAAGGCCTGGTGCATCAGGGGTCCATAGAGCCGAAGATGCTCGTGCCAGCGCCTCGCCAAATGTAGCTCAATATTGTCGAGACCGCCGCGCAGCGTCGGATGAATGTCGCAATCAACGACGGCCAGCGCAGTCTGAGGATCGGGTGTGTGGTCGGGGGTGGTTGTATTCATTGCTTCCTCATGACGTGGTGAGCGCGGCTTGTGTTAGCCGAGGATAGGTGTCGAGAGCGTTCTCATAGAGAATCCTCGGTGCCAATGCGCGTGAGAACGATGCAGGCAAAACGTCGTCGCCATCGTAGTGCCAATGCGGATAGTCTGTGGCGAACAGCAATAGTTTGTCGCTCGCCAATTGTTCGATCACAGTCCCGACGATGTCCGCGTCGGGCGGCGCATCGAAAGGCTGGGTGGTCAACCGCACATGTTCGCGGACATAGTCCCCGGGCGGGTGCCGCACCCAGGGCGTTTCGGACCGTGTACCGCGCCAGGTCTTGTTGGCGCGCCAGATGAAGGCGGGCAACCAGGTCACTCCGGATTCGAGCAGCACGATCTTAAGCGCAGGGAATCTGACAAAGACACCCTCGGCGATGAGGCTCAACAGCGCCGGCTCGAATGCATTACCGTAGGCGACATAGTCGGCAAGATACGAACTGGGCCAGCCGGTTGGGGTTGGCGCGTGACGATAGATGCTTCCGGCGTGGATGCCGATAGGCAGATTATGGTGCTGCGCGGCTTCATAGACCGGCCACCATTGACGCCGGCCGAGGGGGGTCTCGCCTTGGACCAGCATCATCACTTGCACGAAACGCGGATCGCTGGCGCAGCGTTCGATCTCGGAGACCGAAAGTGCGACGTCTTGCCAGGGGATGACGATCGAGGCGCGCAACCGCTGATCGCATGCCAGTACCTCCGCTGCCAACCAATCGTTGATGGCACGACAGAAAGCCGCTGCCATATCGGCGTTGAACAGACCTTGAACTCCGTGAACTACGTTGCAGATAGCGAAACGGGAGTCGAAATGATCGAGCGCCTGCCGCCGCAACTGAGCAAGATCGCTGCCGGGATGACCCTGCGCCGATCGCCAATCGGGGCGCCCCGATAGCGGCGCCGCGGCGGGATAGCAGGTGAGATCGAAATCGAGGCGATCGATACCGCGTGCCAGGACGGTTTGGCGCCAATGATCGTCCAGATAGGGAAGGAGCACGGCGAAGTTCGGCACCGCGGGGTGGATGTCGCAATCGATTGGTTGGTAACGCCGAACATCGACATTCATGGTCGCGCGCTGGCTCCTTCCATGGATCACACCTCATCCCTCAAACAGGGAGGCAATGGACTACTCGTTGCTGGGCAATCAAGCACTCGACTTTGAGCCCGGTGCTGCCAGGATCAAACACGTATATTATCACGCTGCGGCGGATCCCGAGAGACCCCTCGGTCCGATAGCCAGGATGGCCACAAAAGCAAAATGGGCAACTACGGGCAAAACTGCCAGCAGCGCCGGCACAGATCACCCTGCCGCAAGCGCCCGTCAAATACTTGGCCACTAACAGGCTGCTGAAAAGCGTGTCTGTGAGGGTATTTTTGTTGATGTGTGGGGCGAGGCCGAACCGATTGAACACCTATGATTGGCGTCGCCCTTGCGGTTTTGGTGGGTATTTTGCGTCATTTTCGATGCTGCAGACAAACTCATCCCGTTGCGGCGATGATCTTGGGAATGCGAACGAGATTGTAGGCGGCGGCAGTGAGCACGAAGAACCATTCGACCAGGGCGGTTCCGCAATGCCGGGTCTTGCGCAGACCGCCGACGGTCTTGATCCAGCCGAACGGTTCCTCGATCCGCTTGCGCTTGATCGTGCTGATGCGATAGCCGGGATGCCGGGTCGTGCGCGCGTCGATCGCCGAGCGGCGGTTGGTATTGTTCTGCGAGACATGTGGTGTGCAGCCACGCTCGCGGCAGCCGGCCACGAAGTCGGCGGTGTCATAATTCTTGTCGCCGCCCACCGTGCTGCCGGGTCTGGCATTGTCTTCGATCATATCGAGCGCGGTTGCGCGCTCCGCCGTGCCGTTGGCCTCGGTCAAGCGTGCATCGATGATGAGCCCGTTGCGGTTCTCCATCATCAGATGTCCCATATGGCAAAGCTTGGCCTCCTTGCCGGGCGCCTTTGCGGAAGAGCCGGGCGTCGGGATCGGTGGTCGAGGAATGCGTGTCGTTCTGGCGCTTCTCACCATGAAAGTCGCGCTCGGCATTGCGCCCGCCGCCATCGCCACCACTCTTGCCCGAGGGTGGATTGCCGCCATCCTTGGGGACAAAACTCTTCATGCTGGCCCAGGCCTCGATCAGCGTGCCGTCGACCGAGAAGTGATCACTCGAGAGCAGGCCTCGGACCCGCGGCAGGTTCAGCACCCTGGCAAAGAACTTGGCCGCGATCTCCCCGTTGAGCAGTCGGTCCCGGTTCTTGCAGAACACGGTGGCATCCCATACCGGATCGTCGATCGACCGCACCGTGTACAACGCTTGCAGCAGCAGCGCCCGCAACAGCCGCTCCGGCGGGATCGATGGCCGGCCATCTCGTGCGTACAGCTTGTTGAAGTCCCGCGACAACTCCTGCAGTGCGGCATC
>CAWDRN010000004.1:0-291798 GCA_963804725.1 uncultured Alphaproteobacteria bacterium
CTCTAGCAGGCTGCTGAAAAACGCGGTTTTTGGCGGAATTTTTCGATGTTGGATGGTGGGACGCAGGAGGGCGAGCGTGTGCATCGGCGGCGATGCCGGCGAATTTCGCATATTTTTGCTTCGTCTTCATTGCTCCAGACAAACTCATGCCGTTGCGGCGAGCAACTTCGGAATGCGAACCAGATTGTAAGCGGTCGCGGTCAGAACGAAGAACCATTCCACCAGCCGGCGCCCGCAATGACGGGTTTTTCGCAGCCCGCCAACGGTCTTGATCCATCCGAATGGCTCTTCGATGCGCTTGCGGCTGATCGTGCTGAGACGATAGCCGGGATGTCGGGTGGTTCGCCCATCGATCGCCGAGCGGCGGTTGGTGTTGTTCTGCGAGACATGCGGCGTGCAGCCGCGCTCGCGACAGCCGGCGACGAACTCGGCGGTATCATAGTTCTTGTCGCCGCCGACCGTGCTTGCGGGCTTGGCGTTATCCTCGATCATGTCAAGGGCAGTGGCGCGCTCAGCGGTGCCGTTGGCTTCGGTCAAGCGTGCATCGATGATGAGCCCGTTGCGGTTCTCCATCATCAGGTGTCCCATGTGGCACAGTTTGGCCTCCTTGCCGGCACCCTTGCGGAACAGGCGGGCATCCGGGTCCGTGGTCGAGGAATGCGTGTCGTTCTTGCGTTTCTCGCGATGAAAGTCACGTTCCGCATTGCGTCCGCCACCTGCGGCGCTGGACGGGCCCGAGGCTGTGTCGTCATCCTTGGGGACGAAGCTCTTCATCGAAGCCCACGCCTCGATCAGCGTGCCGTCGACCGAGAAATGCTCGCTCGACAGCAGCGTGCGAACTTGCGGTTGGTTCAGCACGCTGGCCAGGAACTTGTACGCGATGTCGCCGCCCAGCAGCCGGTCCCGGTTTTTGCAGAATGTCGTCGGGTCCCACACTGGATCATCGACCGACAAGCCCACGAACCAGCGGAACAGCAAGTTGTAGGTGATCTGCTCCATCAGCTGCCGCTCCGAGCGTACCGTGTAGAACGCCTGCAGCAGCAGTGCCCGCAGCAGTCGTTCCGGCGGAATCGATGGCCGACCGTCTCTGGCGTAAAGTTTGTTGAACGCGCGCGACAGACCTGCCAGCGACACATCGACAACCTGGCGGATTGCCCGCAGCGGGTGATCCGCTGGGATGCGATCCTCCAGCCGCACATAGCTAAAAAGTACCACCGGTGTTGCTCTTCTCCCCGCATCGTCTTCCCCGCACAAAGGAACCAATCACATGCAAGGAATCACACTTCGCGTGCCTCGTGAATCGACTTTTTCAGCAGCCTGCTAGTCTTACTGCGTCACAAACTGAGATGTGTTCTGCGCGAGGTCATGCGGGCGCAACAAGGGCATCTCGACAGAGTCGGCGCTAGCGCGATGACGATGCGACGGCGCAAGGTTGCGATCGAGTTCGGGATATGACGTTCCGGTCTGATTGGGGGCGCCTCGCGGTCGGTAACCGCCGGGAACGGCAGGTTTCGAGAGCCACGAGGCGCCACGCAGTCCCGAGGGGGGAATCGTCTCCCGCTCGGAGATTAGGAATCCGTAAGCGGCGATGCAGAGTGTGGCGTGGTGGTGGAAGCCGCGCCACCCACGACCTTCATAGTGCCCGAGGCCGAGTTCCTGCTTGAGTTCCTGGTAATCGCGCTCGATGCGCCAGCGCAGCTTGGCGAGATCGACCAGGCGCGCGAGGGCAAGGTTCGGCGGCAAGGTCGAGAGCCAATATTTGGTCGGCTCGTCTTCACCCCGGGGCCATTCGATCAGTAGCCATTCATCCCGGCGGCTCTCGGTGAGCTGGTAATCGCGATGTGCAACGCGAACCCGTATCCGGGCGAAGCGTGAGGACAGCCAGTCGCTTGTGCCTTCACGCCATTTGATCATGCGCCACGCCACCGCTGGCAGGCCGAGCGCAAGCGCCTTGACGGAAAGCGGCCGGTGTTTGGCGTCACGACCGATCAGCTTCGGGGGGCGTCCGCGACCCGACCATTTCTTCGGCGGCAGCGGTGCTGTCCCAGGAGCCCAGACCGAGGTGTTCGGCATGATGCCGGCAACATAGCTCAACCCAAGCGCGCCGATGTCCGTGCGCAGCTCGGTGTCACTGCCATAGCCGGCATCCATCAGCACCACGCCGCGCGGAATATCGGCCTCACAAGCGGCGCGGATCTGCGCCAGCGCAATCTCCGGCTTGGTCTCAAACCCAATCTCCTCGGGAACCCCCGCCTCGCCCCGCCGCGCTTTGTCCAAGGCCCAATCTTTCGGCACATACAGCCGATAGGCCACCGGCAAGCTGGTGTCGTGATTGGCGACCGATAGAGAGACGGCGACTTGGCAATTGTCCTGCTTGCCGAGTTGACCGCAGTACTGCCGCGTCACCCCCACCGAGTGCCGGCCTTTCTTCGGAAACCCGGTGTCATCGATGATCCACGCCTCGATCGCGCCGTGCCGCTCCATCTCGGGCAGCACCATCTCGCGCACCTTGGCCAGAACCTTCGCATCCGACCACGGCGCCTGCCCGACAAAATGCAACAGTGACTGATGTTGCGCCGCCGTCCGCTCCGGCGCCGTCACCGCCGCCATCGGCTCAACGCTCTTGCGCTCCACCGGCAGCATCAGCCCCACGCAATAGTCGCGCAGCGGTCCCGCCCGGTCCACGTGCCCGATCACGCCAACAAGCCCCTCGACATACGCGGCAAAACGCAATTCACTGCGCGCGCTCGTTTGGAAATCCATCTCAGCCCTCATGCCGATCATGAATCTTCCCGCGTATCACGATTCGCAAATTCGCGAATCTTCCCCTTTTTGTGACTCAGTAAGACTAGTGGCGTTGTTGCAGAAATGGCTATAGCGGGTGGGTGCTAACATACAAAGATGGGCAAACCTGAATTCACGTTCCGATATAAGGTCCGAAATTGGCACGCGTGTAATCGGGCGCTGGTCCGTCGCGGACAGTTGACGCTCTGGTTCGACGAGCGCGCGATTGCCGCGTGGCGAGATACGACGCGCTGCAACGAACCTGGCCGGCCGAAGGTATACGCGGACGCTGCTATCGAGCGCGCTCATTCTCAAATCAGTCTTTCACCTCAGTCTTCGGGCCACACAGGGATCTTAGGTCGATCGTGACACTCATGAGGCTCGATCTCCCCGTACCCGACTACAGCACCATGAGCCGCCGACAGGCAGGGCTGGCAGTGAGCCTGCCGCTGGCGCCTTGTTCGGGAGCTCGGCATGTCGTCGTGGATTCTACGGGTTTGAAGGTCTATGGCGCTGGCGAGTGGCATGCGGGGAAATACCGGCGAGCAGGCCGAAGGGTCTGGCGCAAGCTGCACCTTGGTGTTGACGATAGGACCGGGGAGATCCTCGCTGCCGACGTCACGCAGAGCCACGTTCACGACGGCCGACGGATGGCGGCCTTGCTCCCGCGGATCCCCGGCTGTCCGTACTGAGAATTTCATCCGGAGTGGCTTGCGGCCGCGGATCGGATAATCTGCTGCGGGACGATCGATAGTCTGAAGCTCCTGGCATGCTTGGTGGTCTCGCAGTTCAGGTCCAAGGGGCGACTTGAGGCTGAGATCGTCATTCTTCGGCATCAGCTGAATGTCCTGCGCCGCGGGATGCCATCGCGGGCGCAATTGACGCTCATCGATCGGCTGATCTTCGTTTGGCTGTATCGGCTGCACCCGTCCGTGCTGGGCGCCGTTGTGATCGTCCAGCCCGAGACCGTGATGCGATGGCACCGTGAGGGCTTCCGCTTATATTGGCGCTGGAAGTCTCGCGCACGCGGTGGTCGCCCGCGAATCCCGCGCGACCTGCGTGATCTTATTCGCGAGATGAGCCTTGCCAATCCGCTGTGGGGCGCGCCGCGCATTCATGGCGAGCTGCTCAAGCTCGGCATCGAGGTCGCGCAGTCGACAGTGGCGAAGTACATGGTGCGATGTCGGCGACCGCCGAGCCAGAGCTGGAAGACCTTTCTGCGTAACCAAGGCGCCGGCATCGCCGCGATGGATCTGCTTGTGGTGCCGACGATCGACTTCCGCCTCCTCTATGTGCTGGTCATCCTCGGTCATCATCGCCACCGGATCCTATCGTTCGGCGTCACCTCTCAGCCGACAGCGGAGTGGATCGCTCGACAGATCACCGATGCATTTCCGTGGAATGAAGCGCCGCGCCACCTGATCCGAGACCGTGATGCGGTCTATGGTCAAGTCGTCACCCGGCGCCTCAAGAGCATGGGCATCCGCGATCGGCCGACGGCACCGCGATCGCCTTGGCAGAACGGATACGTCGAACGGCTGATCGGCTCGATCCGGCGGGAGTGTCTGGACCATCTCGTCGTGTTCGGGGAGGCCCACCTTCGCCGCATCGTTACGGTCTACGTCTCTTACTACAATGAGGTCCGAACTCACCTGTCACTGAACAAAGACACCCCGATCCATCGACCGATCCAACGGATCGGGCGGATCATGTCAGTGCCCGTCCTCGGCGGCCTGCACCACCAATACCGTCGGACGTAGTTTCTGATAGCAACAGCTTGGATTGGTTGATACCCCTGTCCGAATCACATTTGCGATCCATTCTGAAATCGTGGAATTCACATTACAACACTGGGCGTCCGCACATGGGCCTGGCCCCGGAGTTCCTGATCCGACGCCCACTACCCTCGCCCGCCTACGACCCCGTTCGCCCCATCCGCGAGAAGAATCGTACGCCGTCGGTGCCATTCCGATCCTTGGCGGCCTACATCATGAGTACCATCTCGCTCCCGCCGCTGCGTGATTGAATATTTGCGGACTACAGCGTGCAATACGATCCCTGACCCGCGCGACCACGGTCGAGCCCCTGACTTCCGTTGGCTACATCGTGCAATCGGAAGCCGACAGGCTCCGCGCGGCCGCGCGGGCACGGAATCTGATCGAACACGGCCATGTTGGACAGGATGTGTGTCAATTCTTCGGGTACAGTTCTTCAAAATCTTTTTGACTCTTCAAAAAAATGTTTTGGAATGACCTTGGCGCGTCCCATGCCGCGTCATGCCGATGCCATCGTCCTTCTCGGTGGCGGGCTGGACGTACGGGCTGCCGCGGCCGCCGCGCTTTTCAGAGACGGATTCTCGGCACGAATCCTTGTCTCCGAATCGGCTGGTTTAAAGACAGTGGATTCGCATTAATGTAGGCGCTCAACCAGGGAGCCTCCCCCGAGATTGCGAAATGAAGGAAATCACCGCAGTGTCGTCTCTTGAAGCCCTAAACGCCCGATTTCCGCCGAAAATTTGCAACGACGCGCGTGGCGTGACAGGTTTTCACCTCTTCCATGCGCCTAATTCCGTCTGCTCACAAAAGGTGCGGTCTGTCCTATTCGAGGCTGGCGCCGCTTTCTATTCACATGAAATAAATATAGGTGCGGGCGAAAACTATGACCCCGACTACGTGAAGGCGCGCGCTCAAGCTTGCGCCGCTAAGGGATTCCGCTTCGCATCAGGTCATGACGGAGCACTTCCGTGACTGAAACAGGATGTGACGCCTGCGTCGTGCCGAACTCGATGACACCACCGCAGAAGTTCTGATCGACTCGCTTCATATCTGCGTGGCTCTCGACGAGAAGCTACGCGCGGAATTGCGCCCGCCCCTATTCGCCGACGCCGTCGCGCGCGAAATCGCCATCGTGGATAGGTTGCCGAACTATCCCCTGCTCGCCGCTCGATTGTTCGGCGTCCAGGCTGACGGCGGCAACCCCTTTGCTATGGGTAAGGTCCGTCGCTGCAACGCGCTCATTGAGGCTCATGCCGACGACCCGTTGCTCGTCGCCGCTTTTGCCGCCAAGCGCGATAAGGAACTGGAAGCAGCACAAAACCTATTCACGCCCTCGGCGATCGCGCGATCAGAGCGCGACATGCGAACAGCTCTCCAGGGCCTCGCGGATCGGCTCCCGAGCAATAGCGCATTTTTGTTCAGTGACCGAATAACGCTTGCAGATATTTTCTGGGCCATCGAGCTTATCCGAAATCGGGACCTCGGCTATGGTGCGTGGGTTGATGCGTTGCCGCGATTGCACGCATATGAGGCTGCCTTGTGCGCAACGCCTTGTATTGAACGGGCCATTCTGAATTGGCCCGCCGCGCGCATCCAATGGCAGCGGGCGTCCTGAGCGACTCTACGGTGAACGGCCGCAAGATTCGCGCGGCACGGCGAGCCGCAATTTGGGAGTGAAATGCGCTTTCGCCAAAGCATACCGATCCGAATGCGAGTGCGGATCGAACTGATCTACGTCAATGGCGTCCTTGCTCGGGCGACAACCCCGCCCCTAGCGCCGAGCAATCCTCACCTTATTGGTCCACGAAGGGACCTTTGGTTGAGCTAAAGCACCGATACCCTTATAGCTGGCTCTCTGCAGACACAAAAAGCCCCGACCGCGCAGGGTCGGGGCTCCAAAGTCTTCATCAAGTGCCGATTACTGCCCGGGCGGACGAAAGGCCACGCTCTTCTTCACCGCTTGGTCGACCTGTTGCTATCAGAAACTACGTCCGACGGTATTGGTGGTGCAGGCCGCCGAGGACGGGCACTGACATGATCCGCCCGATCCGTTGGATCGGTCGATGGATCGGGGTGTCTTTGTTCAGTGACAGGTGAGTTCGGAGCTCATTGTAATTAGAGACGTAGGCCGTAACGATGCGGCGGAGGTGAGCCTCCCCGAACACGACGAGATGGTCGAGACACTCCCGCCGGATCGAGCCGATCAGCCGTTCGACGTATCCGTTCTGCTAGGGCGATCGCGGTGCCGTCGGCCGATCGCGGATGCCCATGCTCCTGAGGCGCCGGGTGACGACTTGACCATAGACCGCATCACGATCTCGGATCAGGTGGCGCGGCGCTTCATTCCACGGAAATGCATCGGTGATCTGTCGAGCGATCCACTCCGCTGTCGGATGAGAGGTGACGCCGAACGATAGGATCCGGTGGCGATGATGACCGAGGATGACCAGCACATCGAGGAGGCGGAAGTCGATCGTCGGCACCACGAGCAGATCCATCGCGGCGATGCCGGCGCCATGGTTACGCAGAAAGGTCTTCCAGCTCTGGCTCGGCGGTCGCCGACATCGCACCATGTACTTCGTTACCGTCGACTGCGCGACCTCGATGCCGAGCTTGAGCAGCTCGCCATGAATGCGCGGCGCACCCCACAGCGGATTGGCAAGGCTCATCTCGCGAATAAGATCACGCAGGTCGCGCGGGATTCGCGGGCGACCACCGCGTGCGCGAGACTTCCAGCGCCAATATAAGCGGAAGCCCTCACGGTGCCATCGCATCACGGTCTCAGGCTGGACGATCACAACGGCGCCCAGCACGGACGGGCGCAGCCGATACAGCCAAACGAAGATCAGCCGATCGATAAGCGTCAATCGCGCCCGCGATGGCATCCCGCGGCGCAGGACATTCAGCTGATGCCGAAGAATGACGATCTCAGCCTCAAGTCGCCCCTTGGACCTGAACAGCGAGACCACCTAAGCATGCCAGGAGCTTCAGACTATCGATCGTCCCGCAGCAGATTACCTGATCCGCGGCCGCAAGCCACGCCGGATGAAACTCTCGGTAGGGACAGGTGCTGACCGCGGGCGCCAACAATAGGCTTCGGCGATCTTTGATAGGTCAGGGCGCGATGCCATACTCAATCCATGGCCAAGATCACATTTACGCCCGAGCATAGGGCGGAATTACATCGGCTTCGCATCCAGCTTATCGCGGAATTGGACCGCGCCATGGCAGCGATCGACAGCGAAGTACCTGGTCAGAGTCTCGAAGGCGAGGCGCTGGCCCGACTTGAAGCGGCGGAGAAAACCATCGCCGCCATCCGGAAGCGGATCAAGGAAATACAAGCGGCCGAGTGAGTGGGCCGCCCAACTCGGAGGCAGATGGCAGACGTCGTCGCCACGCGAAGGAGTTGGAGAAATTCCTCCTGTTCCCTCTAAGAACCTCTGTCGCTGTTGAACACCTGCCTTAGTGCGATGCCGGCAAGCTCAAGAAATTCCGGCTCATCCCTCCTGACGAGGCTGCCATCTACGCGAACTGCAGACTCTGACCTCATGGCGGTATCGCCTGCTGCCATTGCGGCGCTAGGTGCGTCCCGGCGCGTAAGGCCGCGCCTCGATCTGGCGATATGGCGCATCTGTCGGGAAACTACGAATTGGCGTGACGTGCTAGACGAGACTTTGGGCTGCGGTTTCTTGACGAACCGTTCGAACGTCGCGTCTTGTTCAAGGACCGGACACAAGCAGTACCTGCGGCTCAGCTTGCTTATGCGCGAGCCCGTTGACCCGATCGCCCTTTTGGCAGCTCATTGAGACTTGCGAAGGCTAACCCTTTTCGTCGTCTTGCGGACGGTCATTATCACGCGTTATGATTCAGATGCTGGAGACCGAGCTAACCTGAAGTGAGGTAGTCGTGAGTGACACACCGCCGCCTCCGTACCCTCCGCCGCGCAACGTTATATACTTCTTCAATACCGCGAACCCAATATCCTTAGCGGGGATCGCCAATTTACCTTACACGGATGTTATCCTTGGGTTTCTCATTCCAGATTCCAGTTCTAATGCGAATGAGTTGACGTTGACATGGGATAACCCTGCTTTCACCGCTACACTCCAAAGCGATACACAGATACTTCAGGCGGCCGGTAAGAATGTCCTAATCTCTGTTGGGGGAGAGGTGAGTAATAAGCCAACATGGACCGGCTGGAGTTCAGCTAAATACCAAACATTCAGCGGCAGTGTGTCGGTACTAGTGGAACAAATAGTCGCATGGGTGGGATCCATTGGTGCGAATGGAGTCGACATCGATTTCGAAGACAGTAATGCGTTTACCGGCGGAGCTGGCTATGACGGCATTACATTTCTGTCTGAGCTAACGAGTGGGCTTTACCAAGCTTTACCATCGGGAAGCATTATAACCCACGCTCCTCAAACGCCGTATTGGGATAAAAATTCTCGATACAACGCTGCATATTCCATAGTACAATTCTCAAGTTGGTAATTCTATTGCGTGGTACAACAACCAATTCTACAACAACCCGCGCTACGACGCAGACGCCGCTACCAAGGTGGCTTCGTATTTGATGGTCGCTGAGGAAATAGGGCCAACAAA
Organism: uncultured Alphaproteobacteria bacterium; assembly: GCA_963804725.1. GTDB lineage: Bacteria > Pseudomonadota > Alphaproteobacteria > ATCC43930 > CGMCC-115725 > JAATGI01. The sequence goes on from CAWDRN010000004.1 coordinate 9,165, forward strand.
GCTTTTAATGGGCGTTTCGATCGACCCAAAAGATGAAGGCGCCACTAGTCTCGATGACATGACGCAAAACGTCATTGTGCCACTGCAAGCCCAATTTCCCCCTACACCTCAATCGACTGAATTTGGTGGTGTCATGGCTTGGCAGTTTGAATTTGATAACGGTGGTGCTTGGGCAAACGGAATCGCCGAAGCGCTCGGTTTGTAGCGCTAATCCTGATGGCGTTCGGCTTCTTCATCTTTGTCATGCCGCCCGTTCTCCTGTTCACGGCGAACGTCGCCCACGGCGTGACCCTGTAGCGCGCAAAAAGCTCGATGCCATTGGCCATGTCTTGACGGTTCAAGGGTGCAGCCTCTTCTTCTGGAAAAGGGAACAGGGAGGGGCCAGTGCTTCGGTGGGTTGGGTGGGGGATCGCGGCCAGTTTCAGGGCGCGGGCGTCCCTGGTGGCGGAGAACATTTGCCTGCGACAGCAGCTGTTGGTGCTGCGGCGTCGCTAGCCGCGGCCTCGCATTCGTGACGTAGATCGGCGATTCTGGGTGCTGGCGTGCCGATGGTTCGCCGGCTAGCGAAGCTCGTTGCTGATCGTCGAACCGGTCACGGTCTTGAGGTGCACCGTCGGGGCTGGCGGGCCTATTGGCGATGGCGCTCAAGACGGGGAAGCAAGGCGGGTCGCCCTCCAATACCGCCAGAGTTACGCGATCTCATTCGACGGATGGCGACCGAGAATCAGTTGTGGGGTCAACGGCGGATCCAAGCCGAGCTGGCAAGGCTTGGCTTCCGGGTCTCGGCCCGAAGCATTGCAAAGTATATGCGTCGTCCGTGGGATGGGGAGCCGTCTCCGGGTTGGCGCGCGTTCCTCAAGCGACACGCATCGACGATTTGGGCTTGCGACTTCCTTTGCGTGCACACGATCTTCTTTCAAACAGTTTACGTGTTCTTCGTCGTCGATCACGCCAGCCGGGCAGTTCTCCGCGTCGAGACGACGCGGCATCCGACGGCGGAGTGGGCAAGCCGACAGATCGTCGAATGCTGCGGCTGGGATCGGGAGCCACCACGCTTTCTCATCCACGATCGTGACGGGCGCTCACATGGGGTGGTTCCTTGTCAAGCGTCATCTTATGGTACCATTGCGATATCTTCCTTAGCTGGCAGATCCGAGGCTCGGGCCCGTTCTCAACATGCGATCCATGACCGCATCAACTTTCGCGGTAGGGACAGGCATTGCTGCCCGCCCCCCGCACAGAACCCAGCGAGCCCGATTTAGGCACTGGGCTCCCACCTCAGGTGTCTGACGTCAAAGCGTTCACGCGGCCAAGGATGCAGAGTCACCGGCCGTGGAAGCCACTCGTTGAACAGGCGCTCTGCTCGCGTCCAAGTCACACGGGATCTCTGGCCGCGACGCTCTAGAGCGCCCCACCAGAGATTGGTGACATGAAAACGAAACGCCGTAGTGGCCCGCCCATTGCCGGGAACGGCATGATAGGCGTAGAAGCCCTGAACAACCTGCTTCAGCCATTGGCCCTGCTGTGCGATTTAGTGATGCCGTCGCTTCCGCAGTTCGTCCTTCACTCGCCTGAGCGTCGCCTGCATTCGATCGCGGCGGGTCTTTCGTTGCACAAAGAAATGTCCCGCACGTGCGCGTCCGCAGATGAACGTAAATCCCAGAAAATTGAAGGTCTCCGGCTTTCCAAGACCCTGTCGTTCTCGATTGAGCGCCGCAAAGCGTCCAAACTCGAGCAACCGTGTCTTCTCCGGATGCAGTGACAACGAAAATCGCTCCAACCGCTCGCGCATGTCGCATAAAAACTGCATGGCGTCGGCGTGGTGTTGAAATCCGAGGATACTGTCATCGGCGTACCGCACGATGACCATATCTCCACGGGCGTGCCGTTTGCGCCATTGGTTCGCCCATAGGTCGAACACATAATGGAGGTAGGCGTTAGCCAACAGGGGCGAAACTGTCGCGCCGTGCGGCGTGCCCTCCTCGCTATCTGTCCAGACCCCTTCTTCCAGCACTCCGGCCTGCAGCCATTTGCAGATTAGTCGGATCATGCGCTCGTCGCCAATCCGGTGCCTCAGGAATTGAACTAACCACTCTCGGCTGAGTTGATCGAAAAAGCTGCGGATGTCGACATCAAGAATCCAGCTCACCTTCTTCCGGTCAATTCCAACACAAAGCGCATCCAGCGCATCATGCTGACTACGCCCCGGTCGGAACCCGTATGAGAACCCGAGGAAATCCTCCTCGTAGACGGCGTTGAGCACCGCCACCGCTGCACGCTGAACGATCTTGTCTTCCAGTGCAGTGATTTCCCAACGGCCTTTGCTGCCCATCCGGCTTGGGTATGTACTTTCTCCGGCTGGGTAACGCCCGGTATGTGCCCCCTTGGACCCGCCCGTGCAGACCGACGAGATTGCTCTCCAGATCCGCTTCGTAATCCTGCCACTTCAGGCCGTCCACACCCGGTGCCGCATTGCGCTTTAGCGCGTAGAACGACAATCGGAGGAGGTCGACACTGATGTGGTGGAGCAACGCGGTGAACCGCTCCTTCTTCCTTGCCCTCGCTGCTTTGCGTACACGTTCCAGCGCTTGTGACACGCGCGCCCGGCACTGGGTCCGGTGCGTGCTTTGCTGGCTCGCGTTCCCTTCGGCCCTCGTCCTTCGCTCCGTCGCCTCCCCGGCCGCTTGTTCAGCAGCCGCGTTCCTCGACTTCTTCGCTACTTTGACGAGGTCAGACTTCTTGGGGCCGTTCATCATCGGCTACGGCTTCTCACCTTCCCGATGCGGACCGGTGATGCTCGCCGGCCAGCCCCAAGATCTCCCGGTTCCCGTGCAAGGAGCGTCCGCACATGCCAGGTTCTCAGACCACGCCGGATCTTAGAGGCACTTGCGGTAGCGCACCCCTTCGTGTCGCCTTCCACGTATGTGACCGTGTCGGCATCCGGGATCACCCTTTCGCGGCTCCATGGCTGGCCTGTGCGCTCCCCTGTCAACGCTTCACCCCCATCCTCACGGACGGCAGTGCATGACTCGGGGTCAGCGTAGATCGCTACTCTTTCACTGTAGTGGACTTGCACCACCTACTCCTTGCCGGTTTTGCCGGCGCACCACATACGGTCGGGCAATATCGCCCATACCCAGTTTCCTCATTCTCGAGGACAAGGGCCCAGTAAGAGTGGGATCCATCTATGTGGAACGGCCTGTAACAGCCCCGTGCCCGTCCGATCGCCACTCGCCTGGATCCGGTGGGTCTGATTTAGATCGACCCACGGGATGTGGTTGATTCCGTTACTCGCTCATTGTCCCTTTAATCTCCTTTACTCATGCCTTCAGCTCGGCACCGGCTGGCACGAGGCCCTGCGTCACGTAACGCCACAGCGCCACCAACAGTTTGCGAGCGACGGCGACAATGGTAATGCGCCGGATCTTGCCGCGCTTGTCTCCAACCCGTTGGTGGAACCAGCGGCTCAGATCGCTGCCGGGTTGACGTCGCAACCACAGCCAGGCCAGCTGGATCATCGTCTTGCGCAAGCGAGCATTGCCGGCTTTTGAGATGCCTTGCTCGACGTCGATCCCGCCACTCTGCCACGGGCTCGGTGTCAGACCGGAATAGGCCGCAATCTCCCGCCGATTGGCAAACTTGCGATAGAACGCCTCCAACGCAAGCACCGACGCAAACTCCGGCCCGATGCCCCGCAGGCGCAACAGCTGTGAACCGACGGCAGGCTTTGATGTCGGTTCGTGTGCAACTCCGGCTGCCATGGCCTGGGCAGCTTGCAGAATGCTGTCGCGTTCGGCCTCCAGCGCGGCAAGCTGTGACATCACCAGCTCCAGACGATCGAGCTCTCGTAGTAGCTCCGTCCTCAGGTGTGATGGCAGCGGCTCACCATCCCAGCGGCACAGTTTCTCCAAACGCTGGCGTCGATCCTTGTGAATTGGCTCATAATCAAACACACCCTGGGTCGCCAGCAGCCCCTTGATCCGGTTCACATGCCGCACGCGCTCGGTCACCAGCGTTCCGCGTTCGCGCGTCAGCCGCCGCTCGTCCTCCTCCGTCGGGCTCGGCGGGTGCACCATCGCACAAATCCGCCGTTCGCCCCGTGCCCAGGCCATCAGCGTGCGCAGCAGCATCTCGACATCGATCCGGTCCGTCTTGGCCCGGCGGTGGCGCCGGTTCACCGCAATCGAGGCGGCATCAACCACGTGACTTTCCACACCGTTCGCTTCCAGCAGACGATGCACCCAGAAACCGTCCAGTCCCGCCTCGTAGATCGAAACAATCCTCACAGGTCCATCGTTGTGCCGTTCCGCTTGCCCCTTCACTCGAGCCAGCACATTCAGCAGCGCTGCAGCATCACCCGCTGTCATTCGATATTTGCTGATCCGGTCACTGCCGGGCGCGTTGATAGCTACCAACCAAAGGGATCTGCTCAGTTCCAGCGCCACGAATACCGATCTATCATCGGGGCGGACGGCGGACCGCAAGTCACGGGAGTGGTCTGCGTGTTGCATCGGGTGTCTCCGTAAACTGAAGTTGATGGCAGTCTCAGTTTACCGACCTTCGACCGCCGTCCACCCGCATAGAATTGATGGTGCGCTCTTTGACCAGCGGGTGAGGAGCCTCGGGATCACCCCAGATCCGCACGCTGTTCAGGTCGCCGCAAGCAAATGCGATCGCCGAGCGCTGGGTGAGATCGCTGCGTGGAGAATGCCTCGACCACATGTTCATCTTCAATGAGCGCCATCTGCGTGCTGTGTTGGCCGACTATATGCAATATTTCAATCGCTAGCGCCCGCACCGCGCGATCGGTCAGCGCGCCCCGTGCGCGGTCGATCCGCCGATCTGCGAAGCGCGCCACAGGGAGATCACCGGGGAGCCGGTGCTTGGTGGTCTGCATCTCACGTTTATCATCTGGCGGCATAACGCTTCAGATCAATGTATTTGCGCCCCACAACCGGCTCAGGACGAAGAACCCGCTTCGCCAACGGACCCACGCCCACCATGCCCATGCTGCGGCGGTCGCATGGTCGTCATCGAGATCTTCCAGAGTGCCGCCCAGTCCCGCGCCCCGCCGGGCTCGCTCCGGCCATTCGGGATCATGGTGCCGTGATGCATTACGGACAGCCTCCGTCGAAGGTCGAGACTGCGTCGTTTCGGCGAGCGGATGGCCTCGCGCCTGAGTCGACTACGAACGTCATCAACGACACGATGACAACCGGAACAGCCCATTCGCCACTGTGGCATTGCCACTCTGACGCGCTCAAAGACCCCCCGCTCGATCCGGCACAGCGCGCCAGCCGCAGGTCGCTATCGCTGCACCACCCGCGCCACTCACCCCAATTCCTGAAATCTCCATAGATATCGCTCGCTACCCGCGGGTTCGTACATGGGCGGTTTCCGTACGCCGGCTCCCGCCCACACCTACTGCTTCACACGGCCGGCATCCGAAAACCTTCACCAACCCTGTCCTCGAGACCCTAACGAGCACATCCCGAAAGCGGACGGTCTGGTGAACAACCTTACGTTTGGCATTGTCACGCAATTACCGGACCTTGCGATAGCGATTTCACTGGTCGCACCGACCGGAATTTCGGCCACTGTTCCCTCCTTCCTTGCGGGGCTCGGAGAGACAGCCCAACCGGCCACCCCTGTGCCACGCCGCCGTCATAAGACAAGAATGCCCTATGTGGCGCAATACTGCGACACTTTGCCGAACCGACCACAGAAAATGCCTATCCTCGTCGATTTGGTCTTTGTTGTCCGCCCGTCGATTCCCATAAGTGCCAATTCACGCGGACCGGAAATCCGCGACATCGCAAGGGGAGTGGCGAAAGTGTCGCATCGCCGCCAGGACGTGTTGGCGCATGCGGATCGCAATTTCAAACCAGTTGGAGAAACCGGATGGCGAATTTAGAAACTACCATTCCGACGTCGCTTAAGGCTGCGTTGGACGCTGAGGTCACAAGGACCAAACGAACACCTTCCTCGGTCGTCACGGCCGCCTTGTCCCAGTACCTCGGCATGCCAGTTCATACACTGTTCCAGGTCTCGATCTCCGGTGCCCTCGTCGCGGGCGTTTATGACAAAGAGGTCAGTGTCAAGTCGATCCTGGAACATGGCGATTTTGGCCTCGGCACCTTCGCCAATCTCGACGGCGAGATGGTGGTACTCGACGGACGAGTTTACCAGGTGCAGGGTACCGGCCACGTGTCGGAAGTCGGCCCCGACGCCGGCGCGCCCTTCGCCGTGGTAACGCGCTTCTCGCCCCAAACGGACGTCGAAACGGAACCAGTCGCAAGTTTCAAAGACCTCGAGAGTCGCTGCGACAAGTACCGGAATTCGGGCAACATCTTCTACGCCGTCCGCTTGGACGGGCACTTCAGGCGGATCCGCACCCGCGCGGTAAATCCGCCGCAGCCCGGCACGCGCCTCATCGATGCCGCCAAGGCCCAGAGCGAATTCAGTTTCAGCGACATCGACGGCACGCTGATCGGCCTGTGGTCGCCCGGCTTCTCGAGCGCCTTCAGCATCTCGGGCTACCACTTCCACTTCCTTTCTAAGGACCGCCAGCATGGCGGACACCTGCTCGACGTCGAAGCCGGCCCGCTCCATCTCAAGGTCGAGGCGCTGACGGATTTTCACCTGGCTCTGCCGGAGTCCGAAGCGTTCCTGAAGGCGGATCTCAGCAAGAACACCGCTGACGAACTCGCTTACGCCGAACAAGCTCATTAGGAGATCAACAATGGACGAGAATTCAAAGAAAGCACAGCAGATCGGTGCCGAACTGGTCGTTCGCACGCTCGAAATGCACGGTGTGACGCATGTGTTCGGCGTTCCTGGCGCCAAGATCGACTCGGTCTTCAATGCACTTGTCGAACTCGAAGATCGAGACAGTGGTGTGCCGGCACGAGCAGAACGCGGCCTTCATTGCCGGCGGCATCGGCCGCATGACGGGTAAGGCAGGCGTCGCCATCGCCACCTCGGGACCCGGCGTCTCCGAATCTGACAACGGGCCTGGCCACGGCCAATTCAGAGGGCGACCCCATTGTGGCGCTCGGTGGTGCGGTCGCGACATCCGAAGCGCTGAAGCAGATCCACCAGACAATGGATGCCGTTTCGATCTTGCGACCCGTGACCAAGTTCATCGCCACGGTTGGGGCTTCCGAACAGGTCAACGAGGTCCTCGCCAATGCCTTCCGAGCGGCGGAATCGGGCCGACCCGGTGCTGCCTACGTCAACTTGCCTAAGGACGTGATGACCGCCCCTTGCGCGCACGAGCCGCTGGCGGCGCCCGCCTTCGCGGGGCTCGGTCCGGCTGACAGTGCTGCGATCAAGGAAGCGGCGCACCTCATCAACGAGTTCGTCGAACCCGGTGGTGCTCCTGGGGATGCTGGCCAGCAAGCCGGCCAACGCCGCTGCACTCCAGACCTTCATTAGCAAGAACAACCTGCCGGTCGTCGGCACCTTCCAGGCAGCGGGCGCTGTCGGCGCGATCCTGTTCGATAATTTCGGCGGCCGGGTTGGCCAGATCGCCAACCAGCCGGCCGATCGGCTGCTCGACTCCGCGGACCTCGTCATCACGGTAGGATATGACCCAGTCGAGTATTGGCCACTGCTGTGGAATGGCAAGAGCCAGCGCAAGATCCTGCACATCGATGTGCTGCCGACGGACCTCGACAATTGCTATAGCCCTTATGTGGAACTGACTGGCGATATCGCCCAGACCCTACAGGCCCTGACGCCGCAGATTCGGCGGATGCAGAAATCGGCGCTGTCCCAGGGAACCCTCGAAATGATAAGCGCCGAGCGCCGGCTGCTGAGCGAGGGAGCAGCAGCTCGTGATGGCGTGCCGATCCATCCATTGCGCCTCGTCCACGAACTGCAGAGGTTCCTCAGCAGCGACGTCACTGTCTGTCTGGACATGGGTTCGTTTCACCTATGGATCGCTCGCCACCTCTATAGCTTCAGGCCTCGTCAGGTTCTCATCTCGAATGGCCAGCAGACCTTGGGTGTCGCCCTTCCCTGGGGTATCGCTGCCTCGATCGTCCGACCGGCGGAGAAGATTCTCTCAATCTCCGGCGATGGCGGCTTCCTCTATTCCGCCATGGAACTCGAGACGGCCGTGCGCCTCAAAGCAAACATTGTTCACATGGTCTGGATCGATGGCACTTACGACATGGTAGCGGTCCAGGAGCAGCTGAAATACGGCCGCACTTCGGGGATCAACCTCGGTCCAATCGACTACATAAAGTATGCTGAGGCATTCGGTGTCACCGGCCTCATGATCGACAGACCCGATGACATCGCCAAAATCATGAAGAAGGCGTTTGACGCTCAAGGACCGGTGATCGTCGGTGTCCACGTGGACTACCGTGACAATCACGAGCTCTTCGAGATGCTCCACGAGGATAGCATCCACTGATGCCGGGTCTGTCGAGTGAACGTCCGCTTCTCGCGATTTTCACCCGAGAACGGACATTCCGCTTTCGGCCAGCCCTTCACCGCAATCCAGTCCAGCGCGAATCTCCGTCCGTCACTTTGATCAGAACGGAGAAACACGATGGGACATTCGATATATGACCCCGGCGCCAAGAATGGGCAACCGTGGAACGCGGGACGGAAGGTGGGTACCAAGCGTGCACTTAAACCGCCGCAGGTACGGGCAATCAGGTTCTACTTGGATCGCGAGCAGCTGTTCCGGGACCGCGCACTGTTTGATCTCGCGATCGACAGCAAGTTGCGAGGATGCGACATCGTCAAGACCAAGATCGGCGACCTTGTCATCGGCAACCAGGTTCGTTCGCGAGCGATCGTCGTCCAGCAAAAGACCGGTCGACCGGTTCAATTCGAGCTTCTGGAGCCGTGTCCCTACCGAGAATTTCATCCGGAGTGGCTTGCCGCCGCGGATCGGGTAATCTGCTGCGGGATGATCGATAGTCTGAAGCTCCTGGCATGTTTGGTGGTCTCGCTGTTCAGGTCCGAGGGGCGACTTGAGGCTGAGATCGTCATTCTTCGGCATCAGCTGAATGTCCTGCGCCGCGGGATGCCATCGCGGGCGCGATTGACGCTTATCGATCGGCTGATCTTCGTTTGGCTGTATCGGCTGCGCCCGTCCGTGCTGGGCGCCGTTGTGATCGTCCAGCCTGAGACCGTGATGCGATGGCACCGTGAGGGCTTCCGCTTATATTGGCGCTGGAAGTCTCGCGCACGCGGCGGCCGCCCGCGAATCCCGCGCGACCTGCGTGATCTTATTCGCGAGATGAGCCTTGCCAATCGGCTGTGGGCGCGCCGCGCATTCATGGCGAGCTGCTCAAGCTCGGCATCGAGATCGCGCAGTCGACAGTGGCGAAGTACCTGGTGCGATGTCGGCGACCGCCGAGCCAGAGCTGGAAGACCTTTCTGCGTAACCATGGCGCCGGCATCGCCGCGATGGATCTGCTCGTGGTGCCGACGATCGACTTCCGCCTCCTCTATGTGCTGGTCATCCTCGGTCATCATCGCCGCCGGATCCTATCGTTCGCCGTCACCTCTCATCCGACAGCGGAGTGGATCGCTCAACAGATCACCAATGCATTTCCGTGGACTGAAGCGCCGCGCCACCTGATCCGAGACCGTGACGCGGTCTATGGTCAAGTCGTCACCCGGCGCCTCAAGAGCATGGGCATCCGCGATCGGCCGACGGCACCGCGATCGCCTTGGCAGAACGGATACGTCGAACGGCTGATCGGCTTGATCCGGCGGGAGTGTCTGGACCATCTCGTCGTGTTCGGGGAGGCTCACCTTCGCCGCATCGTTACGGCCTACGTCTCCTATTACAATGAGCTCCGAACTTACCTGTCACTGAACAAAGACACCCCGATCCATCGACCGATCCAACGGATCGGGCGGATCATGTCAGTGCCCGTCCTCGGCGGCCTGCATCACCAATACCGTCGGACGTAGTTTCTGATAGCAACAGCGTCTTTCCCGCGGGGAGGTCGGCGGCTTCACAACCGAGGCTGTTTCCGCCAGCGAAGCATTTCGGAAATGGCCTTATTATTAGCAGCCTCAGGCGGTGGCCAAGTGACACAACGCCAAGTTCTTTCGAAATCTTGGTCGCTCAGATCACGGGCTATCGACAAATCGATGTCGTTCTCGACGAAGCGCGGTGCGTATTCGCCAAGCCCAAGGTGACCCAGCCACTCTTCGATCCGTCGCACCAAGCACCCTGATATGTGCTGCGCGCGACAACTCTTTAGGCTAGGGGACCGATGAAGCTTACAGCAGACTCGCCTGAAACCAAAACTGCCGGCGGCGCTCATCTCGATGTAACGCAGACGATTTGAGCCAGTCGGCCGGTTTCGACATCACCGAGATTAGCACCGAATACGGCAAATTCCCCTAGTCGATGGCCCAACCGGTAACCCGGATCAACCAATCGCGCCGGACAGGATCGGACCAAATGGAACGTAGCGCTCGCCGTCGAAGCGCCTCATCTGGGCCTGCCTGATCGGCGCGAAATTGGTGGGGCTGGTGTTGATCGAGACGCCCGGCAACAGCATGGGCAGTTCGACATGCAGGTTCGCCGCTTGTTTCATCACATTCTGGCGGGTTAAGTCGTCGCCGCACTGCTTCAACATCTGAACGGTCGTCGCGCCCATCGACTGGCCGTAGACGTTCTGGTTATCGGTCTTGTCGCCACTCGGGTAATACTTGTCCATGAATGAAACCCACCATTTGTAGCCTGCGTCGCTTTGCCATTGCGGATCAGTGGGGTCCTTGAAGGAACTGTCGCTAATGATCCCCTTGGCGTTTTCGAGGCCGGCGGGCTTCAACGTCACGCCGACAGAAGAAGCAATCCCGTTAAGGATGTGCAGCGGTCTCCATCCGATTGCGGCAACCTTTCTGATCGCCAGAGCGCCGAATTTGGGGATCGCTACGGTGACGAGGATATCGCAACCGGCCGCCTTCAGCTCGATGATTTGCAAGTCGACTGTCGGATCTGTGGTCTGGTAGGAAGCTTTGACCTTGATCATCGACGCTGCTTTGTCGCCGAGCCCGTCGACCAGCCCCTTCAGGTAGTCCCCACCGAAATCGTCGTTCTGATACAGCACGCCGATTTTGCCGTCCGGCTTGTTCTTCAAGATGTAGGTCGCGTAGATGCGCCCCTCCGCCTGGTAACTGACAAAAAATCCAATGGTCCAGGGATGGCCCTTCGGATCGTCCCACTTGGTGGCGCCACTGCCGAGGAACAATTGCGGCACCTTTTTTTCATTCATGTAATGCCAGATCGCACTGTTGGTGGGGGTGCCTAGTGTGCCTGCGATAAACAGAACCTGGTCGCGCTCGACCAGCTTGCGCGTCATCTCAACAGTCTTCGGTGGCGAATAGCCGTCGTCGTAAGAAACGAAGTCGATCTTGCGCCCGTTCACCCCGCCCTCTTCGTTGATCTTATTGAAATACGCGGCCATCGACATCGTAATCGGGATAGCGTTCGAGAAAGGGCCGCTATAGGGACCGGTATTCCCGATCTTAATCTCGCTGTCGGTGACGCCGGGACCGTATCGCTTGTCGGCGCGGACCGGCCTGGAAGTCAGCAGCGGCACGCCCAAGGCGAGCGCCGCCGGCGCGGCGGCAAGCATCGTGCGACGCGTGAGACGCTTCATGTGAACCTCCCATTGTAAATCTGCTGTTGCTCAGTGATTTTCTGTGCGGCATTCCCCGCCTTATCGTGTCCAGATATGGATACTGCCGGCGCGGCCGCGCAGCGTTTGCTCGCCGCCATCGCGCAATTGTTCGAGCAACGCGCCCGCACCGCGCGGAGATCCGTTCCGCAATGCCGCGGCCAACGGTTCACCTACCACCAATGGCGTTTGCAGCGTGCGCGTAAGTTGCTGCAGCCGACTTGCGGTATTGACCATGTCGCCGATAACCGTGAACGCCATGCTCTGTGCACCGCCGACATTGCCAAGCACGGCCGGTCCGTAATTGATGCCAATGCCGATCGCCGTTACCGCCGCCGAGGCGGATTCGAGATAGCCGCCAATCAGATCGCGCCACTCCTCGGCATCGAGCCGCGAGGCAATGCCAGTGGAATCAGCAAGATCGCAAAACAGCACTGTGAGATAGCGGCGCTCACCAGCGGCCTCAGACGTGCCCGCCCGTTCTTGTGACCCCGTGACGACTGAGACCGGCTCGGGCTGCACCCTAGCAGCCAAGGCCGCGGGCCTGCTGAGTTCTGCAATCGCCCGCAACAGCCTGCGGCGATGGCCCAGCAAAACGCCAAGCTCTTTCAAATCTTGTTCAGTAATATCGCGAAGTGCGCCCAGATCGACGCCGTTCTCGACGAAACGCGATGCGTATTCGCCCAGACCGGGACCCTCAAGCCACTCTTCGATCCCCCGCACTGCGAGCCTCCACCCCCCAAATCATGGCGCGAAAAAGCACAGGGATAACGGGACGGGTTGAGCTTACAGCAGACCCCCGCTAAAGCCCAAATGATCTGGGTTGAACAAATTGGCCCATGTCCGAGTTGGGCCAGAATAGGCCATTGATTGATCAGGTCAGATGAGAATGACCGGAACGGGCGCAGGGCGATTCCAAACCATAACGCGCGTCTTTTAACTGTAGCACCGCCCGGGTGCTAATGTTTCGTCTGTCCGGAGATGCGACGGTCAAGTATATCGATCATGGGGACGTCCTTTAGGTCCGGAAACAACAGGCATTCCCAATTTGGTCATCTGGTTGAGCACCGCGCATTTGATCGCAGCCTCGACCCGCTGATTGTCAAAAGTCCTCGCCCAGAGCTTCCCTCCGAATACCGCCTTGAATCGAAACATCGCATTCTCGGCTAGACTTTGCCGACTGCAGCCGCTCGAACGTTCGCCAACCATATCGGCCCAGCGCCTCGATCGCGCGCAGGGTTATGTCGCGCGCCCGACGCCACGTCGGTGTGAAATGTTGCATATATTCGGCCAACACAGCACGCAGATGGCGATCATCGAAGATGAACACGTGGTCCACGCATTCTCCACGCAGCTATCTCACCCAGCGCTCGGCGATCGAATTTGCTTGCGGCGACCTGAACGGTGTGCGGATACGGGGCCCCTCCCTGTTCCCTCTTCCAGAAGAAGAGGCTGCACCCCTGAACCGTCAAGACATGACCAATGGCATCGAGCTTTTTGCGCCCTACAGGTAGTACTTGGACTAACCCTAATTCAAAGCCGGTCCGCGCGCTAGGCGCCCTCCTTCGCGGCACCCGAATGGACCTCGAGGATTTGCCGAACCCGATCGGGAGTGCGCGCGCGGGCGATGCCGCATTCCGTGGCAACGCCGAACGTCCCGACGTACTTGCGCGCCGCCGTCATCCGCTTCTTCGTCCCTTCGACGCCGTCCTCGTCGTGCACAAGCCCAAGATAGAGCTCGGTGCCGGCCGGCAGCTTGAGATTACGCAGCGGTGCGTAGAAAGCGTCGTCTGACCGGTCGACTGGGACCGGCATGTGCATCCACGCGATAGGCCGCTTCGCGCTCTCGGCGATGAGGTTCGCGAGCTCGACCATCTTCGTCGCGTCGACGGGCTCCACGAAGTGCTTTCCGTCGAGGTCGCCATAGCAAAGATGGAATCCGAGCTCGACCTCGCTCGGGACCCGCTGCGCGAGACGCTGGAATGTGTCGCGGAACACAGACTCCATCCCAGGGAATCCCGGGATCGACTCGAAGCGACCATCCCACATGATCATCTCGATGCAGACGTCCCACTGGATTGCAAGATCCCGTCTCGGTATCGCGGCCGTAAGCGCATCGACCTCGCGCAGCATCGCTTCCTCGTAGGCCGGCAGCACTGCCTGGTGCGCCTCGGGCACAATGAACGGCCCGACAACTGCCAACGGGGTCGGGAGCGAGACCTGGAAGCGGACATGCCGCGGCAGGATGCCCTTGTCGCGCGCCGTGCAGAAATCGATGTACGAAGTCCTTGCCTCACGGGCGTACCCAAGCTCGCCGAAATGTACATCCTCGGGCTTGACGCCGGTCGCGAGCTTCAATGGATAAAACGCGACATCCCCTTGGCGCTCGCTCGCCACCGGCTGGAGGTAGGGACTGGCGCGGAGCAGCGGTAATTGCCAGCTAATCCAAAGCCGCCGTCCGCCTGGCTCGCCGTCGGGCACGCGCTTCAAATGTGGCCCGAGCAAGCTGCCGCAGGTCTGAAACACCTCGTCCACGCTGTCGAGCCCGATGCTACCAACAAGGTGTACGTCGCTTGCCATCTCGATCCTCCGTTGGCTTATGCGCTATGCCGCCGCTAGCCCGGGTCAGGCGGGCGCCTCGCGGGGCCACCTGATACGGAAAGCTGCGTGCTCCTTCCCTCGCATGACACTGTCCCGATGGATAGCGTTCTCCGCTACGCCCCATCGTAGTATAGGGGTTATTCACCGTTCCGATAACGCCGATCCGCGTAACGACAGAGCTATAGTGATGTCTTTCGACGCACCGTGCATTTGACGCGGAGACAACCATGCCATGCCCCCACGGGATCATGGCGCGCGCTCGATTTCTACGAGGGCGACGTAGCGGCGGCGTTGACCCGGATCGACGAAGTGCTGGCTCTCGCAGGTGAGACAGGAGAATACGGGAGCGACGCGTTCCTCCATCGCTTGCGCGGCGAGATCCTGCTCAAGCGCGATCCGGTCAATACGGCGCCGGCCGAGGATGCGTTCCTCACCGCCATCGCCGTCGCCCAGCAACAGAAGGCGCGCAGTTTTGAACTGCATGCAGCTCTCAGTTTGGCACGCCTTCATAATTCCACGGGCCGTTCCGCCGATGCTCATGCGTTGCTCGCGTCTGCGCTCGCGGACTTCCGGAGGCTGTCGTCTCGACTGGAACGGCGCATGCCGGCCTTGCCGGGTCAAGCGGGTCCTTCCAAGAGGGGTGGTGAGCGCGGGCGTCGACAATAGGGCAATTCGGAGCGCTTGGATCATCAGCTTCGCGGACCGAGTTGGTGACGGATTTCGGTGGGACACTCGCGCCGAAAAGCCTAAGAAAACGATGAGAAGAATTGGTGTCCCACTGGAGGCTAAGTGATTGTATCTTTAGGCTTGCGGCAGACCGCCCCTGGGCACCAACAATCTAACCTAACCCACGGATATAATGTGAATATTTTGCGGTGGGACAAACCTGGACACTACTATATTTGCATCAATAGGCCAGTCACCAGGCGAAGTGACACACTACTGACCTTCGCTTTGTTACCACGAGTGGTCCTTCTAAGTAGTTTGGGAGTGAATAAGAGAAGGCCGCGCTAGGGATCTTCCCCGACGCGACCTAATGGTCAGCCCAACGTGGCCCGCGTCTCCTTCAACGCCGAACCGGATCCAGTGCTCGATCTTCCTTTCAAGCCGGGTCCGTTCAAGGACCGTCCAGCACCGGGCGCCTTCGCCACCGCGCAACCACACTACGTCACGTGCGCCGGCCGCGGTGCTCATTCGGTGCGGCCACGTCCTCTTTTCGAGAAAGATGCCTGCACCTTCCGCGGATATTCGCATTCCGGTGATTTGTCACCCAGAGCGGTCAGGAAACAGACCCGTCGGACCGCATATTATGCCAAGTCGATTTCGGCGTCTGGCCTGTTTCGATTTTCCAGCCTGCATTTCCGACGAATTCCAAGTGCCGGAAATTACGTCAATCGGATGGTGGCCGTTGCTGAAATTCGATGAAGATTCCATCGGGTCCCCGCACATAGACGTTCTTTCCGCCTTTTCGAGGCCCGCTGAGCACGGTCTGCGGTCGGCTTAAGGCCTCATATCCCGCCGCTTCGATCGCGGCGACGATTTCATCGATGTCTTCGACTTGGAAGGCTACATGCGCAAAGCCAGGTTCACAGGGCCGCTTGTCTGGAGTTCGCGGTATCGCCGGCGCGACATATTGAATCATTTCGATCGTGTGTCCAGCACCGGTCGCGAACACAATATCCAATTCGGCGCCGGGAACACCGGTCATGCGCGCAACCGGTGGGCCGCCATGACGGGTGGGCGGGGTCACGGAAAAGCCGAGGACATCGCGAAAGAACGCCGATGCCTCGGCGATGTTCGCGACTGTGAATCCGGTGTGGTTGATCCGGACGACCGCGCATTCGGTTATAGGCTGTCTCCGAGGTTCAATGAGTCGTACCGACGGTGATGACGTCGCCGTAGCGTACCCATGCTTTGCCGTCGAATTGAACCAACTGCATTTGATGGAACATTTGCGAACTGCCCGGCTCGATGTCGATCTTGATTCCGGGCATCATCATGGGAATACCGACATCCTTGAAGGACAGCGCCTGCTTCATCAGATTGGCGCGCGTCAAATCGTTGCCGCAATTCGTCAGCATGATCACGGTGAGTTGCGCTTGGATGTAACCTTGAATGACGAAGACATCAGCCGGATCTGCGCCAGGATACCATTTTTTCATGAACGCGAAATCCTGGACGCTTTTGTCGTCCTTCAGGCTAGGGTCGGTCGGCGTCAGGAACACACTGGCGGTAACCAGGCCAACGGATTTCTCGACCCCCGCAGGCTTAAGAACACCACTGATTGAGCTCGACGACCAGTTGACGATGCGCAGCGGCTTCCAGCCGATATCGTATTCTTTTCGAATCGCTTGGGCGGCCGCCTTCGGCGAGCCCATATAGACGAAAGCATTGGCACCGGAACCTTGCAGGTCAATCACTTGGGAATCGACGGTCGGGTCGGCAACCTCGTAACTGGCCTCCCGCACGATCATCGTTTGGGCCTTCACGCCCAGTTGCTTCTTAAAGCCATTGAGCATGCCGCGGCCGAAATCGTCATCTTGATAGATGAGGCCGATTTTGGCGTCAGGTTTCGCGTGCGACACATAGCTCGCGTAGACATGCCCTTCCATATCGATCGACGGGGTGAACGGTGCCGACCAGGGATAGTTTTTAAGGTCATCGAAGATCATGGAACCGGAGCCGATCAGCAGCTGTGGCACCTGTTTCCCATTGAGATATTTGTGCGTCGCGACGTTGGGTGGTGTTCCCGGCGTGGCAACGATTGCCAGCACTTGATCCGACTCCACCAGCTTGCGGGTTTGCTCCAAAGCCTTGGGCGGGCTGTAGCTGTCATCCAGCGAAAGAAAGTTGATCCTGCGGCCGTTCACGCCGCCCTGAGCGTTAATCATCGCGAAATAGGCGAGTTCGGTTTTCGCTGTGGTCGAGACACTGGAGACCGGACCGCTATAGGGCGTCGTGTTGCCGAGCTTGATCTCGGTGTCAGTGACGCCAGGTCCGTAATTTCCGGCGGCTTTGGCGCCGGGCACTGTCACCATCGACAACAGCGAAACCAAGAACACCGCCTCGATGTGCCTCTTCATAAATTTGCTCCCAAGATCATCTTTGTAGATGGTCATCCCGCCTTCTCCGCCGCGTCAGGCCGGATTATTTACTTGCCGCCGGGGACAACTTCATTGGCCCGGTCGGTCCGAGAATGGTTTGGCAATCGAATTTTAGACGCTTGATCTTCCAGGCGCTGTCCTCACGGATGAAGTCCGCATCATAGACCCCGCCAAGCCAGACCATTTCGGGATTGCCGGTTTCGGCATTGAGCATCCGCGCCATTTCTATCAAATACCAACGCCCAAGCGCGGATTGACCGTCCGCGGCGATTTCAATGTTTGGGTTGAATAGGTGATGCAACGACCAATCGATACCGGCGCGGCCCTGTAACAGATAGTCGCGGATGGCGTACCATCCCTCGTGGCGGCCATAGCGCACGCCGCCTTCCCAAACTCCGTCTTGTGCGAAGAGACGCATCGTGCGCTCGACATCGACGGTGAAACCATGTCGGTCGTCCGCGGCGATGGTGTATTCTCCCATCACTCTTCGAATCGCCTCGATATCCTCGAGTCGCCGCACGCGGGCCGCCAACCCGTCAATGGATGGCAGGGCCGGCATCAGTCGCGACCTGCCGCCGGCTTGTCGTGTGCCGGGACAAACCGTCGTTCGTCGAAATTTTCTGGAATGATAGTGCGTCCATATTGCTCGATGAAGGGCGCGATCTCGGCGAAAGCAAAGCTCAGATTGAGCAACCGGCGCTGTGGTTCGGGCATCTGATCAAGCGGAAATCCGTTCAAATATTCAAGCACGGCCATGAGTCGCGGTAGCATGACGTCATAAAACTTTCGAATCTCATCGAGGCTGCTGTCCCGTCGCCGCTGACCGCGCGCAGCTTCCGTGTCGAGCGCCCAGTGCGCAAATCCTTCGAGGTCGGTAAAGTGGGCAGGCAAGTAAATCTCAGCCATCGGCGCGCTGTTCTCGCGATTTGTCGCGGTAGAAGCCGACGTGGTCTTCCAGCACCTTGTAACCATGCCGTACCAGTATTTCGGGATCGGACAACATGAAGTAGCGAAGAGCGCCAGTCGCAAGGCCGGCATAGGTCGCCTCCATGGTCGAGGTGTCCTCAAGCCACGCATTGCGCCGCATCAGATGACTGTATTCCTGGCTGAATCGCTCCCCCGCGTTCCGCGCCCGCGGGAGATAATTGACGCCTTCCCAAAGCGTGCGGTCCGGCGCTAGTGGCCAGAACTGATGGGTGAAATACTCGCCCGGACGGACATGTACGAGAAAACTTGGAAAGATCACATTGAGGTCGAAATTGAAGTCGTTCCGACGCTCGGGATTGATGTGCGGCGGCAGCGTTTCCATGCCACGACCGCGCTCCATCGAAGTCAGACCGAAGCTCGATGCGATCTTTCCGGTTGGTGTCGGCCTGAAGCTCGGATTGCCCTGCACCACAGCGGACCGATGGCGTTTGTACAAGCGCACCGACAGCGGATGATGCATCGGATTTTCCTTGGTGATGTTGATCGCGCCGACGGTCTGCTGATGAATGAAGACGGCGTGATAAGCCTCCAAGAATGCATCCAAACAGACTTTCCAATTCGACTTCAATTCTGCGCGATAGATGTAGCGCGTCGGAAAATCGCGATAAGGGAAACCGCCAAGATGATCGCCCATCTCGCCAAGAAATTCCTTGAGCGTCTCGCGAGGATGTGGATCGAGATTGATGAAAATGAATCCTTCCCAAACATCGGCGGCGACCGGTTTGAGTCCGCAATTCGCTCGCTGCAATTTATAGAACATCTTTTCGTCGGGCACCGCGATCAGGCTTCCGTCGGTGCTGTAACTCCAGCCGTGAAAGCGGCACCGAAATGCGTTGGTCGTGCCGCCGCGCGTGTTGTCCCAAACTAGCTTGTTGCCACGATGGGAGCAGACATTGTGAAAGGCGCGTATGGCGCCGTCCTCGGCGCGCACGATAATGACCGAGGCGTGGCACACCGCGATGTCTTGAACGAAGAAGTCGCCGGAATTGGGAACATCCTCGACTTGGCCGACCTTCAACCAAACCTTAGGAAATAGGCGCTCTTGCTCGAACCGATAATATTCCGCCGAGGTGCAGGGTTCGGTCGGCACTGGTTCGGTTCCCAGCGTCGGATAGTCTTCGATCCAGAATTTGTCATAGTCGGTTGTCGTCACGTCGCCCCCCAAATGAAGTCCCGAGCTACCAGCGTTTCGACTGTCGGCAAGGGAGATTTAGGTTGCGCGGCCGTCTCATGGTCAATTGACTTGGTCATTTGAACAAAATACGCTGCGACAAAATAATGTGTCAAGCGGGCGCGGCGTGATGGGAGGAAATCGATTGCGGCGGACGAAGATCGGCGGGTTGTTGAGAGCGGTCGGCATGCCCTATAGACTTAAATGACTAAACTTGGCGCCTTGCCGCAGTCGGGCATGCCGACGACCGGACCGGATCAATCGAAACTCCTAGAGTTGCCGCGATTTGCCGACCGGCGCGGGGGCAAGGAAACCGAGATACTCGTCGCAGCCTTCCATTGCATTGCCGAGCTGGGCATCGCCGCCACAACGACTCGGGCAGTCGCAGCCCGCGCGGATATCAGCCAAGGCGCCATTCACTACTATTTCGACAGTAAGGACGCACTGCTTCTCGGCGTGCTGAAAGGGCTGTTGAACAATTCGATCGCGAATTTCCGCCGGATCCGCGATAGCGATCTCGGTCCGCGCGAAAAGCTCGACCGCGTCTTGAATCTTAGCGCCAGCTTCGTACGTGAACGGGAAGAAGTCATCGTGCGCGTCGCGCTATGGGCGCATTGCATCTCCAAAGACGGCGCGTGGCGTGACGCGTATCGCGAACTATTCGACGATTTTCGAGCGGTCATCATCGAAATCATCGAAGACGGCAAAGCGAAGGGCGCCTTCAGAACCGATGACAGCGTCGGTGCCGCGGAGATAATCATCTCATCGATTTTCGGCATCGGCATGCAACACACGATGGACCCGTCGAGTTTTACCTTGCCGAAGATCGCCGACCGGCTGGCAGAATTTTATCTACGGATTTTAGGGGTTGAGGAAAGGCGCGGTGGCGGGATGGCACCGCGGCAGGTCAAGCCGAGCCGTTCGAAGCGACGCAGGCTGTGATAATGGCCGGTGAAAGGGTGATGACATGCAAATCAGCTCGTTGGGGTATGTCGGTATTGGCGCGGAGAATCTGGCGGATTGGCGCGAATACGGCACCAGCTTCCTTGGGATGCAATTGATCGATCGCGCGAATTCCAGTCTGGCGTTTCGCATGGACGATCGCCAGCAAAGGTTGATCGTGCAGCGCGCGACCGGCGCCCCAGCGTTTTTCGGGTGGGAGGTTGCCGATGCAGCCGCGATCGACGCCATCGCGGCGCGTGTCGACGCCGCTGGACACAAGGTGACGCGAGGAACCAGAGCGCTGGCGGCCGAACGATGCGTGACCGATCTGATCTTCTTTCACGATCCTGTCGGCAATCGTGTCGAGATTTTTCACGGTCCGGCGATCTCCACGGACGCCTTCGTTTCCGGCCGTTGCATATCTGGATTTCGTACCGGGCCTCTAGGGATGGGCCACGCCGTTCTGACCGTGAAGAACATCGATCTAGTCGTGGCATTTTACGTCGATTCGTTGGGCTTTCGCCCAACCGATTTTGGATTGAGGCCGTTCAAGGCGTATTTCTTCCACGTCAATCCGCGGCATCACAGTCTGGCCTTCATCGAATTGGGAACCGACGGCATTCATCATCTGATGTTCGAGTTGTTCAGCCTGGACGACGTCGGGCAAGCTTATGATCTCGCCCAGCATGATCCCAATAGGATCAGCGTCACCCTCGGACGCCACAGCAATGACTTCATGGTTTCATTTTACGCACGATCGCCATCGAATCTGTTGATCGAATATGGCTGGGGTGGCCGCTCGATCGATCCCACGACCTGGACACCAGCGGAATTCCGCTACGGGCCGAGTTTGTGGGGCCATGAACGCGATTGGCTCCCGCAAACTGGACGCGACGCCGCGCGCGCCATGCGCGAGGGCGCCGCGGCGGCGGGCCAGCGCGAACCGGTGCAGGTCATCCCCGGTAATTATGAATTGGGAACTGGAGTATGTCCGTGGTGGGACCGCAACGTCCGCTCGACGTGAAAGTGGGCACATCGTGGCTATCCGGTGGACGCGCACTCGGCGAGTGCGCTGCCGCGACCGAACCTCGCGCCCGCCGCAGGACAGTGTGAAATTGATCGGGCGCTAGGTGGCAGCGCGACTCCCGGGCCGCGCTAAAGTTTCGGTAGGCGCCTGCCGCCGAGGATCCCATCGACGGTCTTGCCGATCGCTAGCAACTTTGAATCATTGCCTGGGCTGCTGAACAAGGTGACACCAAAGGGCATCCCGCCGCCGTCCATTCCGGCTGGTATCGCGAGTGCTGGTGCGCCTGCCTTGCCGGTACACTTTGCGGCGGCTCCCATCGGGGCTAGTAGAATGTCTACATCGTTCATGTCGAGTGCTGCGTCGATCCCAGCGGTGCGGCTCAGCGCAATGTCACGGGCGCGGTCGGCACGATAGACTCGATCCGACAAGCCTTGCGTCGCCTCTGCGGCAAGCAGTAACGATTGCCCGTAGGGGATTGCGTCCGCATGCCCCTCGTTCCATTGGATCAGGCTAGGGTTTGTACCCAGATAAATAGTTGAGCGGCAAGGCGAAACATGATTCACCATGACTGGAGGTGGATCATGCGGTTTGATTTGAGCGACGAGGAGTGGGGACTTCTGGAGCCGTTGAATTCCGAAAGCGCGTAAGAGTGCGCGGGCGGACGACCGGCGGGTGATGAACGGGATCTTCTATGTGCTTCGCACGGGCATGCCGTGGCGTGATCTGCCGGAGCGCTATGGTCCCTACACGACGATTTACAATCGCTTCAATCGGTGGTCGCGGCGCGGCATCTGGAAGAAGATCTTTGATCGGCAGGCTGAGAGGTCACGCGATAGCCTACATATGATCGACAGCACGATCGTGAAAGCACACCGTGCGGCTAGCGGCGCAAAAGGGGGGAGAAAAACCAAGCGATCGGCATCAGCCGGGGCGGTCGCTCGACGAAAATCCACGCGGTCGTCGACGGCAAAGGCCGTCCGCTCAACTTTGTCGTGACGGGTGGGCAGGTCCATGACAACCAAGTCGTTGGCGAAGTTCTCAACACACCCAGATCACCGCTGGCCGTCACCGGCGACAAAGCTTACGACAGCGAGAAAGTGCGTGAGGAAATCAAGGACGAGGGCGCTCTGCCAGTCATTCCAAGCCGCCGCACCGCCACCAAGAAAGCCTATTGCCCCAAGCGGATCTATCGGCGCCGGCACAAAATTGAAAACTACTTCTGTCGGGTCAAGGATTGGCGGCGCATTGCGACGCGCTTCGACAAGCTCGCCAGAAACTTCCTGGCTACCAATCACCTCATCGGCGCACTTTACTGGATCAAGATATGGGTCCAGACCCTAGTTAGCGAGGCGATTCCGCAAGGCGCCCCGCAATCTTCGAGCAACGCGTTGAAGGCGGCCTTGAACTCGGTGCGGAAAACGGATGAACGTAACTCCTGTAATTGCTCGGCGGCGGGCAGATCGCACGGATCGACGATGACCGCGCCGGCGTCCGCGAGTTTCGTGAGCACGGCCTCGAATGAGGGGATGATTGACGCGAAATCGGCTCGATCCGCGATTTGCCGGCGGGGTATTCCAATTCGCACGCCGGCGAGACCCTTGCGGTGTCTTGCGCTGGGCGGCGCGTGCTGCTGGGCGAAGAGAAGGGTCCAGGTGTCGCGCGGGTCTGCGCCGGCGAGCGTCGCGGATGCTATCGCGGCGTCGGCGACGGACCGAGCAAGGGGCCCCGGGGAATCTTGGCTCGGTACCAGCGGGACGATGCCTGCGCGGCTGACTAAGCCGGTGCTCGGCTTGTAGCCGACAACCGAGGAGCAGGAGGCGGGGGTCTGGATCGAGTTCTGCGTCTCGCTACCGATGGCTAACGGCACCAGCGATGCCGCCACCGCGGCCGCGGGGCCGACGCCTCGACCCCTGGCCTCGATCGTACCGAATGCCATGTGGGTTCGTCACCACCCCTGTCGCTATCAGAAACTACGTCCGACGGTATTGGTGGTGCAGGCCGCCGAGGACGGGCACTGACATGATCCGCCCGATCCGTTGGATCGGTCGATGGATCGGGGTGTCTTTGTTCAGTGACAGGTGAGTTCGGAGCTCATTGTAATAAGAGACGTAGGCCGTAACGATGCGGCGGAGGTGAGCCTCCCCGAACACGACGAGATGGTCGAGACACTCCCGCCGGATCGAGCCGATCAGCCGTTCGACGTATCCGTTCTGCTAGGGCGATCGCGGTGCCGTCGGCCGATCGCGGATGCCCATGCTCCTGAGGCGCCGGGTGACGACTTGACCATAGACCGCATCACGATCTCGGATCAGGTGGCGCGGCGCTTCATTCCACGGAAATGCATCGGTGATCTGTCGAGCGATCCACTCCGCTGTCGGATGAGAGGTGACGCCGAACGATAGGATCCGGCGGCGATGATGCCCGAGGATGACCAGCACAAAGAGGAGGCGGAAGTCGATCGTCGGCACCACGAGCAGATCCATCGCGGCGACGCCGGCGGCATGGTTGCGTAGAAAGGTCTTCCAGCTCTGGCTCGGCGGTCGCCGCCATCGCACCATGTACTTCGCCACTGTCGACTGCGCGATCTCGATGCCGAGCTTGAGCAGCTCGCCATGAATGCGCGGCGCGCCCCACAGCGGATTGGCAAGGTTCATCTCGCGAATAAGATCACGCAGGTCGCGCGGGATTCGCGGGCGACCACCGCGTGCGCGAGACTTCCAGCGCCAATATAAGCGGAAGCCCTCACGGTGCTATCGCATCACGGTCTCAGGCTGGACGATCACAACCGCGCCCAGCACGGACGGGCGCAGCCGATACAGCCAAACGAAGATCAGCCGATCGATGAGCGTCAATCGCGCCCGCGATTGCATCCCGCGGCGCAGGACGTTCAGCTGATGCCGAAGAATGACGATCTCAGCCTCAAGTCGCCCCTTGGACCTGAACAGCGAGACCACCAAGCATGCCAGGAGCTTCAGACGATGGATCATCCCGCAGCAGATTACCCGATCCGCGGCGGCAAGCCACTCCAGATGAAATTCTCGGTAGGGACAACGGAATGCAGATTTTATGGTTCGTGGATGTTGGGCGTTGAGTTTATCGCCGAGAACGGTGGCGGCGCGGGATTGAGGTTGAATAAAAAACGACGATCTCGGTAACAACACCGCCTACGGTTTCAATGATGCTTTAACTACAGCGTCACCAATCCGGATTCCCCATGTCCTCCATGGCCTCGGCCAATTTTACTCCCCACCTCCACATTCCGACGTAATCGAATTCGCCTTCCAAAGCGCTCTTGAGGCCGCGCCCAGGTGACCACGGCGCCAGACGACCTGTGGAAAATGGATGCTCGCCCATCACCAACCAATCACTCAAGCCTGGTTGGTAGTGACCCGAAGTATTGAGCCAGTACCTCACGCGATTGTTCGCGAACTCCACAGTTCCTGCGTAGTCTACTGGCTGTTGCCGAGCGACAAGATGATGGTGCAGGCTCAACGACGCGTATGTCACGACGGCACCATAGTCGGGATCGAATGAATTCGTTCCTTTAATGACAACAAATGTATATCTGCCGTTGAGGTCTACAACCTGCCCTGTGTCCATCCGGGTTCCGCGGTACAGGTTAGAGCCCTCTCGCTCGATCTTCACGACCTGACTCGCCCAATTGTCCGGGACTTCCTGAATTCCTATCCTCAAGTACCTCGAATTTTTTAGGCTCCAAGGGCAATGATTTGAACCGTGGTCTGTCTGTTCAGGTGCGTCCATCGCTTGGAGCGTGCGAGGCCCATTATACGCCGTCTTCCGTTGTGCCGTACCGGACAGGACGCGACTGATTGGCGCTTCCAATTGCGCTAAGCCGTGGTTGTTGATGCCTAATTGCGCGAAACCCATGCCCCTGTACCACTGCGTCAGATGACGGCTGCCGTTGTCCTGCGCGGCCAGGGTCATTTTAGATTTGCCGAATTGCAGGCCGGTCCTGGCGGCCGAAGCAACCAACTGCCGGCCGATGCCGTGGCCGCGTTGCGCCTGCGCCACACGGAGATCGGTTACTTCGATGGGAGTGCCCTGACTCGTTGCCGTAATATGTCGCTACACCGTCCTTTATATGAAGCGTCCCGGCCATAATAACCGTGTGCCCTTTTGATAAAGCGGTATGCCCGTAACCAATCTTTAGTTCGTGAGCCTGAGTGACAACAAACGATACGACATTTGGCTTGCCTGAACTTTCCCCCTTGGGACTTAACGGATGCCCGTTGAGATCCTGCATCTGGTCTCCCACCACCCGGTATTTGATCTCTTCCGCATTTTGTAGTTCAGGTACCTTAAGCGATAACATACGTTGTGGCTTTGTCCGGCGCGTGGCATACACAGAATCCCCAATATTTTCAGGAACAACAGTCCAATATGGATCGGATCCTACGACATAAAATGGTTCATCTCCCCCTTCTTTCGCTACTTCATAGGCATTACTCTTTTCGTGATAATTCAAAATCATCCCCTGTACCGAAAACGTCATCCCGGGTCGCGATCGGGGCGAAGGGGCTTAGACTTGCGGTGAATGATCGACGCTGTGAGCCTCGTCCTCGGTTTTGTTGCATCGCTGTTCAAATCGCGGGCGCGGCTTGAGGTCGAGGTTTTGGTTCTCCGGCATCAACTGGCCGTCTTGCGAAGAAGAGCGCCACGCCGGCCGCACCTCAGTGCGATCGATCGACTGATTTTTATCTGGGCCTATCGGCTGCGCCCGTCGGTCCTTGAGGCGATTTGTATCGTACAACCTGAGACCGTCCTGCGTTGGCATCGAGCCTGATTCCGTTGGTACTGGCGCTGGAAGTCTCGTTCGAGAGGCGGCCGGCCGCCGATCTCAAACGAATGGCGACGCCTCATCCGCGAAATGAGCGCAGCCAATCCGCTGTGGGGCGCGCCGCGCATTCACGGCGAACTGATGATGCTCGGCATCGAGGTCGCGCAGTCAACGGTGGCCAAATACATGGCGCGAGGGCGACGTCCGCCGAGCCAGAGCTGGAAAACTTTCCTGCGCAACCACGCTGCCGGGGTTGCCGCTATGGACTTCCTCGTGGTGCCAACCATCGGGTTCCGGCTTCTCTATGCCTTTGTGATCATCCGACACGATCGCCGGCGGATCGTGTCGATTGCAATCACATCCCATCCGACCGCCGAATGGATTGCCGTGCAGATCACCGACACCTTTCCCTGGCAGGAGGCGCCACACTACCTGCTCCGCGACCGTGACGGCGTCTATGGGGATGTCGTCCGCCAGCGGCTCGCCGCCATGGGTATCCGCGACCGACCAATCGCGGCCCGTTCGCCCTGGCAGAACGGGATCGCCGAACGGCTCATCGGCTCGATGCGGCGTGAATGTCTCGATCACATCGTGATCCTTGGTGAGCGTCATCTCCGGAAAATTCTTCGTCTCTATGCCGATTACTACAATGACGCGCGCACGCACTTGTCCTTGGACAAGGATGCGCCGATCCATCGCGAGCCTGCCTCACCGGAGCGATCGTTTCGCTTCCGATCCTCGGAGGCTTGCATCACCAATATGTCAGAGTTTGACGTTCGCCGCGTCCGCATCGGAGCCGGATGATGCTTTCGGTAGGGACAGCCGTGTGCAAGGCGATCGGCGTTGCGCTTCCGCCGCTCGTGCAACAACTTCCCGCCCCAGGCCGAGCGCTTACGCCGGTCCTACACATCGCGCATCGCACCGGGACTATCGCGGCATGTTCAATCCTTGGCGGCCTCCATCATCATTATGTTCGGACGTGATTTTTGGTAGGCACAAGGGTGGCATCACCGCATCGCGCATGGGTTACGCGCATGCCGACAAGCTAATCGGCATCCATGTAAACCTGCTTGCAGTACGACGCGACGGCGGCCTGTTGTCCGACCCGACACCCGACGAACGCAAGTATCTCGACGAGCTGGCCTATTGGTTGAAGGAAGAGACGGGCTATCAGTGGATTTCAGGGCACGCGCCCGCAGACGCTCAGATTTGGTCTAACCAATTCGCCTGCCGAACTCGCGGCGTGGATCGTCGAGAAGTTTCGGGCATGGTCTGACTGCAACGGGGACGTGGACAGCGTGTTCACACGCGATCGATTGCTGGCGAACATCAGCCTGTACTGGTTCACCGGCGCGATTGGTTCATCGTTCTTTCCGTATTACTTCCGCATGCACCGACCATGGCCGATCCCCGAAGGCGGCAGGATCGCCGTGCCGACGGGGTACACCGAGTTCCCGCGTGAAATCCTCCGTGCACCGCGGTCGGTGGCCGAACGCACTTACACGGACATCCGCCGTTGGACAATCATGCCGCACGGCGGCCACTTCGCCGCGATGGAACAGCCGGCCGCGCTCGCTGACGACATTCGGGTGTTCTTCGAGCCGTTGCGGCAGTAGCAGGGTCAGCGACGCCGAGGACGCGGGGCGAGCGGAAACTCGAGCGGGAAGCGCTGGCCTTGCCCGTGGCAGTGGATTCGACCAGTCCTGGTGAAGCTCTTCAAGGGCGGAACGGTCTACAACGTTTTTCATTGCGTTTTCTTCCAGTGGGTGGACAATAACAGGTGTTTGGAGAGCGGCTGTTTCAAACACCGTTGCTGACGCAGATTACAGCTAAAGTATCACGCGCTGCACAGGGAGAGACTGATGGCTCAGTCATATTCCGGCGGCATACGCCCGCTTTACGGAATCATCATCCGCGACAAATGCAAGACGGCCGATCCCCCGACGCTACGTGCGTACAAGGTCGTGGCCCAAGACCTGCTCAAGGACGCGAAGAGCGGCGATCCTGACGTCGAAGATCTGCGCAAATCCGTGGCGGAAATCGACAAAGCCTTGGCCGGAAAATAGTCCTGCCCCCGGTCGCCGCCGGCGCGGTCCGATCGACGCGCCGGCGCGCGAATTTTTGAGACGTTCGAATAGGCCTGCGAAGCCTGATCCACGCGACCATAATGGGGGCGTTGAGCATGAGCGAGCTTGCGCCGCGGCGACGGGTGTCTCTGGCCGATCAGATCGATTGCGTTCCCGTCTATGTCGTCTGGGAGATCACGCTCGCCTGCAACCTCAAATGTCTGCACTGCGGGTCACGCGCCGGACACCGTCGCGACCGCGAGCTCAGCACCGCCGAATGCATCGATGTGATCCGCCAACTGGCCGCACTGGGGACGCGCGAAATCACCTCATCGGCGGCGAAGCCTTCATCCGCAAGGACTGGCTCCAGATCCTGCGCGCGATCCGCGACCACGGCATCGATTGCACCATGCAGACCGGCGGCTACAAGCTTTCCGCCGCCATGCTGGAGGCGGCTGCCGCCGCCGGCCTCCAGGGTATCGGTGTCTCGATCGACGGTCTGGCCCCGCTTCATGACCGGCTGCGCGGAGTGCCGGGCTCTTATGCCGAGGCACTGCGCGTGCTCGAAGATTGCCGGCGGATCGGTCTCGGCGCCAGCGTCAATACCCAGATCACGTCCTCCGTCATGGCAGAGCTCCCGCGATTGATGGAGGTGATCATCGACGCCGGGGCTAAGTATTGGCAAGTCCAGCTCACGGTGGCGATGGGCAACGCGGTGGACAACGACGCGATCCTCCTCCAGCCCTATGAGCTCGCCACCTTGATGCCGCTGCTGGCGGAACTCCACGAGAGCGGACGCCAGCGCGGTCTCACCCTCCTTCCCGGCAACAATGTCGGCTATTTCGGGCCCTATGACGTGCTCTGGCGCGGCCCAGATCGCGGCCATTATCCGGGATGTCCGGCTGGGCAGAACGTCATCGGGCTCGAGGCCGACGGGACGGTCAAAGGCTGCCCCTCGCTCGCGACCGAGCGTTACGGCGCCGGCAGCGTCCGCGACACGCCGATCGCCGCGCTCTGGGCGGAGCATCCAGCGCTGCGCTTCAATCGCGAGCGCGGCATCGATGATCTCTGGGGATTTTGCCGGAGCTGCTACTACGCCGAAGTTTGCCGCGGCGGCTGCACCTGGACCGCCGACTCCCTGCTTGGCCGCCGCGGCAACAACCCGTTCTGCCACTATCGCGTCTTGAAGCTGGCCGAGCGCGGCATCCGCGAGCGCGTCGTCAAGATCGAGGACGCGCCGGCGCAGCCCTTCGCGACGGGACGCTTCGCCCTCGTTGAGGAGCCGGTCCCGGAGACGAGGGCCGCCTCATGAGCGGCGCCGCCGAACCGGCAGCAAAGGGCCGCCCCGCTCCTCTTCTCGTCCTCTGTCGCCAGTGTCTCGAATATGTGTTCGAAGGGACACGCTGCTGCCCCCAGTGCGGACATGACGCCCGAACGCCGCGGGTGCACGCTACCGCGACGGCGGCTACGGCGCGATCGAGGCGATCCAGCGGATCGAGGATCTGCAGGCACAGGCCGCGGGGCTAAGCCTTCGGGGAGAGAACGTCTCTCCAGCGCAAGAGAAGTGAGCACCAGCAGCGGCGTTCCCGCGAGCGATGCCGTCTACTTAAATCTTCCAGACGACGGCGACCCGAAGCAGAACCGAACATATGCACGCCTCTGGTATCGTTTCCTTGAAGCCGAGGAACGTTCTGACGATGCTCTCGAGATGCAGTCCGCGGCCCTGATAGCACGCCAGTATAGGTGAGCGGGGAGGAACCGATCTCGTGAGCGATTGACTATCGAGAGTGGATCAGCTCAGAGACCGTTTGAGAACCCATTCAGCGGCGGGTTCGGCGTGATTTAAGCTTGGGACGTGGTGTGGGGCGCAAAAACATTGATCCGAAGCGTCATGCCGCCAGGTGATAGACGTGATGCAGACCACCAAGCACCGGCTCCCCGATGATCTCCCTGTGGCGCGCTTCGCAGATCGGCGGATCGACCGCGCACGGAGCGCGCTGGCCAATCGCGCGGTGCGGGCGCCAGCGATTGAAATATTGCATGTATTCGGCCAACACAGCGCGCAGATGGCGCTCATTGAAGATGAACACGTGGTCCAGGCATTCTCCGCGCAGCGATCTCACCCAGCGCTCGGCGATCGAATTTGCTTGCGGCGACCTGAATGGCGTGCGGATCTGGGTGATCCCGAGGCTCCTCACCCGCTGGTCAAAGAACGCACCATAGCGCGCGTCACGATCGTGGATGAGAAAGCGTGGTGGCTCCCGATCCCAGCCGCAGCATTCGACGATCTGTCGGCTTGCCCACTCCGCCGTCGGATGCCGCGTCGTCTCGACGCGGAGAACTGCCCGGCTGGCGTGATCGACGACGAAGAACACGTAAACTGTTTGAAAGAAGATCGTGTGCACGCAAAGGAAGTCGCAAGCCCAAATCGTCGATGCGTGTCGCTTGAGGAACGCGCGCCAACCCGGAGACGGCTCCCATCCCACGGACGACGCATATACTTTGCAATGCTTCGGGCCGAGACCCGGAAGCCAAGCCTTGCCAGCTCGGCTTGGATCCGCCGTTGACCCCACAACTGATTCTCGGTCGCCATCCGTCGAATGAGATCGCGTAACTCTGGCGGTATTGGAGGGCGACCCGCCTTGCTTCCCCGTCTTGAGCGCCATCGCCAATAGGCCCGCCAGCCCCGACGGTGCCACCTCAAGACCGTGACCGGTTCTACGATCAGCAACGAGCTTCGCCAGCCGGCGAACCATCGGCACGCCAGCACCCAGAACCGCCGATCTACGTCATGAATGCGAGGCCGCGGCTGCCGACGCCGCAGCACCAGCAGCTGCTGTCGCAGGCAAATGTTCTCCGCCACCAGGGACGCCGCGCCCTGAAACTGGCCGCGATCCCCCACCCAACCCAACGAAGCACTGGCCCCTCCCTGTTCCCTTTTCCAGGAGAAGGGCCGACACCCTCGACCGTCAAGAGAAGATCAATGGCATCGAGCTTTTTGCGCCCTACAGGCCTACATCACGAGTACTATCTCCCTCCCGCCGCTGCGTGATTGAATATTTGCGGACTACAGAGGAGAATGAACCGTGTAGAGTTGAGATGATGCAGGAAGGGACTAAGAGTTGCTGCACATAGTCTGCGTCCTGATGCTCTATACGTCAGGACCAAACGGCTACAATGGTGCTGTCAGGCCAATACGGGCCACCACTGACTGCAAATCGTGTGCAGGAGAAGCCTACGCGTCCACTCTTCACGCGAAATCGGCGAATGATGGACGACTTATCTGTGAGACCATCAAGATGACTGACCAAGAGGAACAAGGCATCCACCAGCGTACACAACGCTAGCATCGTTGTGGTGTATGATGGGGTGTATGATGAAGTCGTGCGAATGTGACTAAGGATCGTTATCTCAGCGCTTTAGGCATCCAATAAGGTGGAGCACATCTCCGTCGAAACTTGACCGGCTTTAGCGTGGACTAGCGAATCAGCTAGTACCCGAAATCATAAGTCGCTGAGACGGCGACCCTTGAAGGGGCGCTGCACGACTTTGGTTTTGGTCCAAACGAAAGGCTTTGCGGATTGGTTGTAGTTTTCGATGAAGGCATCGATGTGTTCTCTGAGCTGCTTCACCGAGGTGAAGGACGCGCCGGCGAGCGACTGACCCTCGAGGATCGAGAACCAGATTTCGACCTGATTGAGCCAGGAGGCGCGGGTCGGCGTGAAGTGGAAGCGAACGTTGGGATGGGACTTGAGCCAGCGATCGGTCTTGGGCTTGTGCGTGCTCAGATTGTCGAGGACGACGTGGAGCGTCTTATTCGGATAGACCGCCACGAGGTCGTTCATGAAGCTGAGGAATTCAACGCGGCGCCGGCGCGTCTTGTGGGCTGCTGTGACCTTGCCGGTGGCGACCTCGAAGGCCGCAAAGAGCGTCGAGGTGCCATTGCGCTTGTAGTCATGGCTCCGGCCGGTCAGCGTTCGGCCACCGGGCAGCTTCAGGTAACCTTGGGCGCGCTCCAGCGCTTGGATCGAGGGCTTCTCATCAACGCAAATGACAATCGCGTTCTCGGGCGGCGCCATATAGAGGCCGACCACGTCCGCGGCCTTGGCCACGAACGCTGGATCATTGCTCTCGCACCAGGATTTGCGCCCGGCGAGATCGATCTTGTGCTTCCGCAACACGCGCCAGATGTGCTGCTCATGCACATCGCCGAGGTGCTCGGCGATCAGCGGTGCAGTCCAGCGGGCATAACCTTTGGGCACCGGCTCGTCCAACACCGCGAGGATGCGCCCGTCAGTCTCCGCCGCATAGATCTTGGGCTTCCCCGACCGCTTGCGGTCCTTGAGCCCTTCCAAGCCTTCATCTGCAAAGCGGTTCCGCCACGTGCTGACGACCGCCTCTTCGACCCTAACCATCCGCGAAATCGACCGCGTGCTCGCCCCTTCCGCCGCCAACAATATGATCCGCGCCCGCCGTACATCACGCTGCGGCGTTGTCGCCGCGCGGCATCGGGCTTCAAGCACCGCGCGCTCCTCCGGCCTCAGCCGGACCTCTCTCGCCTTGAGAATCATTCATCGTGTTGAATCACGACTCAGCTTCTTTGGATAGTGGGTACTAGAAGGGTTAGGATCGCGTTCACCCGTCCTTCGATGTCGCCAATATCCTTGTCCTCCATCGTCATGCGTCACGCTTAGCGACCCGACGTGATCGAAGTTAAACTCCCATCGGTCGTTGAAATGCTCTCCTTCGTACTCGTAGCCTTCTCCCCATACGTGAAACTTTTCGCCTGCGCCCACGCGCCTCCACTGCCGGGCCGATAACTCGAGCTGCACGTCGATCTCACCACCATTCAAGTGTCACTAGGTCGGGCGGCAATGCCGGATGCACGCTGGAAGCTTATCACAGAGGCGCTGCTGGCGTTGCGCGGCGGTCATGGCCACTGCGCCGATCCGTTTGCAGCCCATGGGGTTGCCCATTCGTGACGGATCGGGGGCGTTGTTGCAGAAATGGCTATAGCGGGTGGGTGCTAACATGCAGAGATGGGCAAACCTGAATTCACGTTCCGATATAAGGTCCAAAATTGGCGCGCGTATAATCAGGCGCTGGTCCGTCGCGGACAGTTGACGCTCTGGTTCGACGAGCGCGCGATTGCCGCGTGGCGAGATACGACGCGCTGCAACGAACCTGGCCTGCCGAAGATATACGCGGACGCTGATAGCGAGTGCGCGCTCATTCTCAAATCAGTCTTTCACCTCAGTCTTCGGGCCACACCGGGATTCTTGAGGTCGATCGTGACGCTCATGAGGCTCGATCTCCCCGTACCCGACTACAGCACCATGAGCCGCCGACAGGCAGGGCTGGCAGTGAGCCTGCCGCTGGCGCCTTGTTCGGG
This sequence comes from uncultured Alphaproteobacteria bacterium, assembly GCA_963804725.1. Taxonomy (GTDB): domain Bacteria; phylum Pseudomonadota; class Alphaproteobacteria; order ATCC43930; family CGMCC-115725; genus JAATGI01. The sequence goes on from CAWDRN010000004.1 coordinate 42,916, forward strand.
CGCTCGGCACGTCGTCGTGGATTCCACGGGTATGAAGGTCTATGGCGCTGGCGAGTGGCATGCGGGGAAATACCGGCGAGCAGGCCGAAGGGTCTGGCGCAAGCTGCACCTTGGCGTTGACGATACGACCGGGGAGATCCTCGCTGCCGACGTCACGCAGAGCCACGTTCACGACGGCCGGCGGATGCCGGCCTTGCTCCCGCGGATCCCCGGCGCCATTGCTCAGGTCTCCGGCGACCGGGGTTACGATACGCGTGTAGCATACGATGCCGTATTGGCCTGCGGAGCTGTGGCAACAATCGTGCCGCGGCGGAACGCGAGAATGAGTGAGGAAATTGATCCACCGACGTGGCGTCGGGCGCGCGACATAACCCTGCGCGCGATCGAGGCGCTGGGCCGATATGGTTGGCGAACGTCGAGCGGCTGCACTCGGCAAAGTCTGGCCGAGAATGCGATGTTTCGATTCAAGGCGGTGTTCGGAGGGAAGCTCTGGGCGAGGACTTTTGACAATCAGCGGGTCGAGGCTGCGATCAAACGCGCGGTGCTCAACCAGATGACCAAAACTGGGAATGCCGCACACACTCAGAGTGTGCTGACGCCGGAAGCGGGCTGTGAGACCTTTGTCCCGAGCTGGAATTATGCAACAAAGCCGGAAATTCTCTCCGATTTAGCGCAGTCGTCCGGGGACGATTTCGAGAAAGGTACACCCAACGGGCGTGTAAGCCTGATGTTCGGAGCCTGCACGGTTCAGGATGTACGTGCCCGGTCCACATGTCCGGTGCTCGTCTACGAATGTGCCTGCAATAATGTAAAGATGCTCGTCGTCTTCATGGTGTTCCATCACGCCCATCTTGTATCCGGCGTCCCATTGCACCAACATCGTTAATTGTCCTGTTCCCGGATCCTCATGGAGCACTTTTCGGCGTGAGCCGGGCCGAAAGTCCTGCCACTCAGCCTTGCTGCTGTCCACATAGGTGATGAGTTCGGAAGACTGGCCTTTAGTCATGTAATATTCCTCCCGACGGTCTGCTCATATCGGTGATCCACGGCTGCGCTCGCGTCAAGGCTGGTACCGCGCGCCACCTTCTTCGCGGCGATCTCGCCGGACCAGCAGGTGCACCCGGCGAAAGCCGTCGGTCGGCTGCTCGCCGATCACCCGCTTAATTTCGGCATCGCCGACTTCGTGTCGCGCGCTAGGTGAAGCAAGTGCGGGGCGAAATGGCCGAAGCTGTCGGTCAGAGTTCGGGCCGATCCATACGGGCGGTATGCGATAGATCGAAGGTGCCGCCCTCGATGTTCGGGTTGAGCGCCGCGATGACCTCCGACCCCCATGATATCCCAGGTTCGGAGACGCATTGTCCGCCGCTATTTTCCCACAACCCCCGCCCTTCTACCCGTGCTACCCAAGTCCACTACTGTCGCATCGCCGGTTGAACATGGAGGGCTGCTAAATGGCGCATCCGGATTTGTTGCTTCAGGCTGACCCGCAGTTCCTAGCCGTATTCAAAGGCTTTGCTAACACCATGCCGTGGTGGTTCTGGATGATATCCCCAATCCTTTCCATTTTCGTGATGGGCTTGGTCGGGGCGATTGTCCTCGCGATTCTCGACGTAATCTCATCTCGCAGGCAGCAGCAATGACGATCTCACACTGACCGCCGCATCGGCGCCTTCCTCGTAGTTCTCATTCGGCGCATAGGGACTCACCGGCGGCGGATAGTTCGGAGCCGGCGGCGACACATCAGCGCCCCATCGGTGACTTTACCGCGTCAACTGGCGGCACAAAAAAAGCCCCGACCTTGCGGCCGGGGCTCGAGGTCTTCATCAGGTACGATTACTTCCCGGGCGGACGGTAGACCACGCTCTTCTTCACCGCCTGATCAACTTCTTCGACGGTCAGGAGAGGGGTCACCTTCGTGCGGATCAAGCCGCTGGCTGACACTCCGATCGCCAGTGCCGACGCCGTCACGTTGTCAGGCGCCTCGAAAATTGCAATCACGTCGTGGTCGCCGAAGGCAAAATACATGGAGTCCATGTGGCCGCCCACGGAGCTTATTGCGCGGGCCGCGGCTTCATGTCGAGAGGATCCCCCATCCTTCTGCACGCCCTTTAGACCTTCTGCGGAATAACTCCCTTCAAGCAAATATTTCGCCATGACTGGCTTCCTCCCTGATTTCATTGGTTGAATGGTAGCGCCAACCCGTTGCAACGATGTGGCGCTTCTTTAAGCCTATCGCGTCCAGGAGGTGCGGGGAAGTCCTGTCCCTGCCAAGAATTTCATCTGGAGTGGCTTGCCGCCGCGGATCGGGTAATCTGCTGCGGGATGATCGATCGTCTGAAGCTCCTGGCATGCTTGGTGGTCTCGCTGTTCAGGTCCAAGGGGCGACTTGAGGCTGAGATCGTCATTCTTCGGCATCAGCTGAACGTCCTGCGCCGCGGGATGCAATCGCGGGCGCGATTGACGCTCATCGATCGGCTGATCTTCGTTTGGCTGTATCGGCTGCGCCCGTCCGTGCTGGGCGCGGTTGTGATCGTCCAGCCTGAGACCGTGATGCGATAGCACCGTGAGGGCTTCCGCTTATATTGGCGCTGGAAGTCTCGCGCACGCGGTGGTCGCCCGCGAATCCCGCGCGACCTGCGTGATCTTATTCGCGAGATGAGCCTTGCCAATCGGCTGTGGGGCGCGCCGCGCATTCATGGCGAGCTGCTCAAGCTCGGCATCGAGATCGCGCAGTCGACAGTGGCGAAGTACCTGGTGCGATGTCGGCGACCGCCGAGCCAGAGCTGGAAGACCTTTCTGCGTAACCATGCCGCCGGCATCGCCGCGATGGATCTGCTCGTGGTGCCGACGATCGACTTCCGCCTCCTCTTTGTGCTGGTCATCCTCGGTCATCATCGCCGCCGGATCCTATCGTTCGCCGTCACCTCTCATCCGACAGCGGAGTGGATCGCTCAACAGATCACCGATGCATTTCCGTGGAATGAAGCGCCGCGCCACCTGATCCGAGATCGTGACGCGGTCTATGGTCAAGTCGTCACCCGGCGCCTCAAGAGCATGGGCATCCGCGATCGGCCGACGGCACCGCGATCGCCTTGGCAGAACGGATACGTCGAACGGATGATCGGCTCGATCCGGCGCGAGTGTCTGGACCATCTCGTCGTGTTCGGGGAGGCTCACCTTCGCCTCATCGTTACTGCCTACGTCTCTTATTACAATGAACTCCGAACTTACCTGTCACTGAACAAAGACACCCCGATCCATCGACCGATCCAACGGATCGGGCGGATCATGTCAGTGCCCGTCCTCGGCGGCCTGCACCACCAATACTGTCGGACGTAGTTTCTGATAGCAACAGGCGTCAGCACACTCTGAGTGTGCGGCATCCCCAGTTTGGTCATCTGGTTGAGCACCGCGCATTTGATCGCTGTCCTCCGCAAAAATCCGATATTCGCTTTGGTGCATTGTGGCATGATCAAACGACGCTATCGGTCACCGGGATGCTTATCCAGGTATTGATGGAGTTGCCGCGCTGGTGGCGGCTGGGGTTGCGGTCAACGCGATCCCTTAAGGCCGAGAACCTCTTTCTGCGTCGACAGCTCGCCCTCTACGTTGAACGCGGTGCGAAGCGGCGACGAATCGATCCAGCAACGCAACTCTTGCTGTCGATATTCTCGAAATTCTTTGACTGGCGGGATTCGCTGGTAGCGGTGCGTCCGGAGACGATGATCCGCTGGCACCGAGCGGGGTGGAGATTGTTCTGGCGGCTCAAATCCCGACCTGGCCGGCCGATTCCCCAGCAGTTACAAGCTCTGATCCGCCGCATGGCGAACCAAAACCCCTGATGGGGCGAGGAGCGTATCGCAAATGAACTCTTGTTGAAGCTGGGAATTCGGGTGTCGCCGCGAACCGTACGGAAGTACTTACCCCCTCGCCCGCCTGGCCGACCGCGGAGCAATTTGCGCTGGTCGACGTTTCTGCGCGTGCATTGCCTGCGATTTCTTGGTCGTCGTGACCGCGACGTTCCGGCTGTTATACGTGTTTGTGGTGATCGAACATCGCAGCCGGCGCCTCGTCCATTGCAACGTCACCGCCCATCCAACTTCCGCTTGGACGATGCAGCAACTGCGCGAGGCGTTCGGAACTTCACGACCGCGACCGTATTTTCGCCGAACGCCTCGACCAGTCGATAGCAAGGCTCGGAATCAAGGTATTGAAATCGCCGCCTCGCTGCCCGATGGCCAATGCGATCTGCGAACGGGTCGTCGGCACGATTCGACGCGAGTGCTTGGATTGGTTGATACCTGTCCGAACCACATTTGCGATCCATTCTGAAATCGTGGAATTCACATTACAACACGGGCCGTCCGGACATGGGCCTGGCCCCGGAGTTCCTGATCCGCCGCCCACTACCGACCCCTTTCGCGCCATCGGCGAGGAGATTCGTACGCCGTCGGTGCCCTTCCGATCCTTGGCGGCCTACATCACGAGTACTATCTCGCTCCCGCCGCTGCGTGATTGAATATTTGCTGACCACGCCACTTCTTCTGGCACGTCTTTCATCAGGACTACGTTGTTAAGAAGGGCTTCGACCCAATGGAGGTCGAGCATAAGATGTGGCGCATCCTCGATCAGAGGCGCGCGGAGTATCCGGCGGAGCATAACGTCGGACATCTGTATCATGCGAAGCCGTCTCTGGTGAATCACTGCAGATCGCTCGACCCCAACAACAGCTTCAATCCAGGTATCGGGCACACATCGAAGCTTGCCCATTGGAAATGATGCAGCAAACCTGGTGTCGGGGCGGCCAACGGGAGGTTGAACAGCTGATCGGAGACCAGAAATGTCCGGAAGTGTTGCTGATCAGTTTGTTGCAACCGGAGTGAAGCTTGAACGTGACGAGATCTCCCATGAGCTCTCCGAGCCTCAGATGTACTCGTGTAAGTCGGACGATGACCGTCAGATGAGCGGGGTCGGCGGGTGTGTCTGTTGCGTGCCGGTCATTCAATCGGTGAACCACCGGATCAACGCTGGTCTTTCTCGGCGCGGGTTCGTGTCCGGAATGGGCGCGTCGCGTGCCGCGATCGGATTCGTGCGCCTCGCCGGCAGCAATAGCCGCATATAGGCGGGACACCGCGTGATCTTTGCTTTCCTTTGCTACAACGCTACCAATAAGGTTTACCGACTACTGATAAAGCTTTTCATCAGCGTGTCTGCTGGCTTATCGATGCAGTAGTCCATTACCTTGTCGGTGGCTTGGGCCAGCTTATCGACATTGACCACAGTCTCGTTCTTCTGGCCACTAATGTAGCCGTGGTAAAACATGAGCACATCGTTTCTGTGATCGCTGTCCAACTTCAAGAACGCCCGACAATCGAGAGTCTTCAGGTCCAGGATCGGATTAATCTTATCTTGGGCGAACGCAACCGCACCAAATAACCCGATGGCAAATGCTGCCACGCAGCTCGTCGACACAAACAATTTGTGCATTCTAGATGCCCCGTAATGCAATGTTGGCTCTGGTCCGATTCCGTCTGACTTGCCCAAGCTTTCTCATCGGAAGCCACGCCGACAGTCGCGATAGGCTCGATTGTAATTATCGGACCAATTATTTCTCCGCCGCGCACCACCGACGATTGCGCCCATACCCGCTCCGATCGCTGCACCCCTACCGGCATTTCCACCAATGGCGCCAAACAATGCGCCACCCGCCGCGCCTCGCGTCGCGCCCCCTAGCGCACCGCCACCAGACGAGTTCCAACTAACCCGGTCGGCATAATTGCGGGCATAGCTATCACAATAACTCGATGAGAAGGCAAATACCGAACTGGTGCCGATCACGTAGAGACCGACAGCAAGGAGGCCGCTTAATATTCCGGTTCGGGCACGGCTCATGTTTCCCTCTTCGGCTAAACTAAACACCTGACTGAGCGAGGCACCGCGCAAGTGAGTCGTCACTCGACTAAGCAAACGGATACCGAGGTGTACCTCGAAATTCAATGGAAAAATGTCTTTCGACGACTACCCGACGAGATGCGTTATTTTTCGGTTATGTTTCCTCAAATCACAAAACCCCCGACCACAACACCTCAACGACCGAGGCTCAGGAAAGAAAACGCGTGATTTGATGCCCGTCGCTCTATCGCGGTAAATTCCGCGTTCGGACGGAGGCATAACAATGACAGACATCATCATCGGGCTGACGAATTGGCGGTGTTTCTCAAATTGAGATAAGGCATGGCGCAGCCATTGGCGCAACACAGATTGACGCTCCCAAGCGAATATGAACTGGTTTGGTTACCGCAACCGGACCAGCACGAGCTTCATGTTGAAATCGAGAGGCCCCCAAAGTCGCCCGTCCGCGTTCACGCCAAATTTGTGGATTTTCTGCACGAGCGGGGATTCCCGTTTGAGGTAATTTGAAAAGAAAAAGACCCCGCCGAAGCGGGGCTCTCTGGCAAGGCTCTAGCGCCGAGCAATGCTCACCTTATTGGTCCACGAAGGGACAGCTTTGGTTGAGCTAGAGCACCGATACCCTTATAGCCGGCTCTCTGCAAACAAAAAACCCCCGCCCAGGCGGCCGGGGCTCAGAGTGATCGAATTGTAGTTACGGGCTGCGGCCGGTGGCCGGAATCGCCGATTGGCGATGACGCCCGTCATTTGTGGAACAATGTTCGGAACGACGAGACCATAACAGTACTAGTCTTGCGCTTCTTCCGCTCGTTCCGCTCCGCCTCGAGCTTCTCGTGCATCCGCATGCGCGGCGACTTGGGCGCATGCCCGGATGTTCCGTGCTTGTGCGGACCCATGCCGCCGCGCCCTCGCTGCATTAGAGAACCTCCCGCCTCCTATTCTGCCGCCGGCGGCGTGGGCGAACCAAGCGGCACAACTGTTCCCTTTGGCTCTGGCTCGTCCTCGTCGTCTTCCAATATGGCAATGCACGCGTTCTAATGCTCGAAGGGCCTGCCGCCAAGGTAATTGAACTCCTCGGCGTAGTCGGAATTGCCTTCACCAAGGTGTGGGGCGCAAATACATTGATCCGAAGCGTCATGCCGCCAGATGATAGACGTGATGCAGACCACCAAGCACCGGCTCCCCGATGATCTCCTGGTGGCGGAGCGCCTCATCGGCTCGATCCGTCGCGAGTGCCTCGACCACGTCATCGTGTTTGGCGAAGACCATCTGCGCCGAATTCTCAAACACTATGCTGATTACCAAATCGGGTGCGAACTCACCTCTCTTTGGACAAGGACGCGCCGGTCCCACGCATCGTGCATCGCACCGGGACTATCGCGGCATGTTCAACCCTCGGCGGCCTCCATCATCATTATGTTTGGACATGATTTTTGGTAGGCACAGGCTGCTTTCCAAGAATTTCTCGATCCGACCAGTACCGAAATTGAGAGACTGACGGTGATCTAAATCGCTCCGGCGAAGTCAGCGCGCTTTGATCCGCGCCAGAAACAAGTCCAGCCCCGCGTTGAAGGCATCAAACCGTTCATCAGTGACGAGGGTCCTCAATTCGGCTTCGAACCGAAGCGCCAGCGGGACGAGTTTGCGATAGACCTTGATGCCGACCGTGGTCAGGGACAGGAACGTCTCTCGTCGATCGTTCTCGTTGGGTAAGGTCTTAATGAGACCCCGGGCATCCAGGGAAGCAATGCCGCGCGATACCATCACCTTATTCATTCCGCTGTGCGCGCAGATCGCATTCGCGGTCATCCTGGGATTTTGACCGCAGGTCGTCAGAATTCGCGCCTCGGGGATGCTCAATCCGAATTCTTTCGAATATCGGGCCGCCAACCCATCCGACACTTTCTTGGCCAGAATACTGAGCTTGTACGGAAGAAATTCCTCGAGCCGCAGCGTTTCGTCCCCGTCGGGAACGGGTCGGAGTTCGGATGCGTTGGCCTTTCCGCTTGACATCGTCTCGCCTGAAACTAAAATGGTTTCTGATGTAACCATTGTTATGCCGGATTGGCAAGTCCTTCACGAAAAGCCTCGTACCTTCGCAAAAACGATGTCCGTCACCATCAACCGCCGGCAGCGAATTTCTCTTAGGGAGACGCCATGGACCGACTTGATCGCGGCGCTCGGCAAGCCGGAGAAGGCGATTCCCCAAAGGATCGGGCACGCCAAATCTTAGGCACCGTTTCCGCCGAGGCGGCGCGCAGCGAGGCAAAAGGTCAATTGACCGAAGCGGCGATGGCTGCCCTCCATGGCGCCGGCCTCTTCCAGCTGCTGCTTCCGAAATGCTTCGGTGGATCGGAGGCCGGCGTGGTGGAGGCGCTCGAGACCCTCGAGATGCTTTCCGAGGCCGACGGCTCGACCGGCTGGGTGGTTATGGCCTGCAATGTCGCAATGGGAACCGCGGCCGCATTTCTGCCGCAGGCCGGTGCGGAGACCGTCTTCGGCACGCGCGCACCACTCATCGCCGGACAGGGGGCGCCGCGCGGACGCGCCATCATCGATGGCGACGGCTATCGCCTCTCGGGCCGATGGAGCTACGGCAGCGGCGTTCTCCACGCCGAGTATCTTCACACTGGCGGCCGGGTCTATGAGCACGGCGTTCCGCGCGAGCCGCTGACCTTTATCGTGCCAATCAAACACGCGAAACTCCTCGGCAACTGGGACGTCGTCGGTTTACGGGCAACCGGTAGCGTCGATTATGCGCTCGAAGACGTATATGTGCCGAAGGAGTTCACGCACTCGCCCGATACGCAAGTCCCGCTGCGCGGGAGCGATTTTTTTCGAATCGGGATCGTCGGCTTGTCGCCATTGGCGCACGGGGCGTTTGCTATTGGCGTCGCCCGCCGAGTTTTGAACGAGCTCGCTTCGCTTGCTACCGCCGCCGAGGGCAGACCGGCCCCGCTGGTCGACGGCGCTGCCGGCGAGAGCTTTCAAGATGGATACGGCATCGCCGAGGGGAAATTGCGCGCGGGTCGTGCCTTCCTCTACGAAATTTATCGCGAGGTCGAGGCGACCTTGAAACAGGGCGATCCGGTATCGATGCGGCAGATTTCGCTCATGCGTTTGTCCTTGAACCATGCCACCGCCGCCGCCGCGGACGTCTGCACGTTTGCCTATCACGCCGGCGGCGGGGTTGCGCTGCGCAGTGGCGTTCTTCAACGTTGTTTCCGCGACATGATGGCGGGCACGCAGCACCGGATCGTCTCCAGCTACATGTTGCGCGAATGTGCGCGTGAGCTTCTCGGTCTGGCAAAGGGAAAAATGTGGACCACCGCCGGACTGGTCGATCTTCCCCAAGAGGCATCCACGCCGGCCTGATTCGGCAGGCCATCCTCGCTTCCGAGGAGGAAAAATTGAAAAATCACTACAAAACCATCCGCCAGATTTATCGCCGCGGCTTCGTTGTTATCTTCCTGCTTGGCCTTGTCATTTTTTACATAGATCGTGCCGGTGCAACGTCACTGCTGGGCGGGCCGGTCCGCATCGGATTGGTGGTCGATATGTCGGGCCCCTTGTCGGAGGTGGGTGGGCGCAATTCGGTGGAAGCTGCACGGATGTCGATTGAGGATTTCGGCTCGACCGTGCTTGGCCGAAAGGTCGAAGCGTTCGCCGTCGACGATCAGGGCAAGCCGGATGTTGCGGCGAGCCTGGTGCAGAGTTGGATTGGCCGAAAGGAGGTCGATGCGCTGATCGCCGGATCCTCCTCGGTCGTCGCGATGACAATTCACGAATTGGGACGGACCAACAAGATCCCCGTCTTTTTCTCCGCGCCCGCCAATCCGGCCCTGACGGGTTCCGCGTGTTCGCCGATGAGCATTCAGTTCGTTTGGGATTCCTACGGCACAGCGACGACGATCGGCAGAGAGCTTATGAAGCGGCATATCGACACCTGGTTCATCATCGCGCCGGATAACGCGAACGGTCAGGCGGGCGTCGCCGCGTTTTCGTCCGCCATCATCGGCGCCGGCGGAAAAATCGTTGGCGTGGTAAAACATCCAACCAATATCGCTGATTTCTCCAGCTACGTGCTTCAGGCGCAAGCGTCAGGGGCGAAGGGCATCGCGCCTTTCTCGACCGGACTCGATCTTCTTCATCTCTTGAAGCAAATGAGTGAGTTCAATGTCGCGGATAGCCAACTGATTTCGGGGGTCAGCCTGACCGTCGCCGAAATAAGGGCGGTCGGCCTCGGCATTACGCACGATATGCGGCTGGTGACGCCGTTCTACCAAAATTACGACGACGCGACGCGCGCATGGACCAAGCGGTTCACCGAACGCACCCACTCGCGGGTTCCTTCGGCCTTTCAGGCCGGCGCCTATTCGGCGGTGCTTCACTATCTCAAAGCCATACGTGCCACACAAACAACCGATGGGCCAGCCGTGGTGGCAAAAATGAAATCCATGCCGATCAACGACTTCGAGATGAAAAACATTTCGATCCGCGCGGACGGCCAGACCATGCGGCCGCTGCTGCTGGCGCGGGTCAAAAGGCCGGCTCAGTCGAAATCGGAGCTCGACTATCTGGATATCGAACGCGTGGTCCCGCCGGAGCAGGCTTGGCGTTCGCTCGCGGAAGCAGGCTGCTCCTTCGCTACAAAAAAATAGCGTACGTGGAGAAATCCGCGCAGAGGGCGCATAGGGAGATGAATATGAGATTGTATCGATGGCTTGTCGCGAGTGCGCTGCTGGCCGCCACCGCGATCGGCGCTTCGGCGGCTGAGGAGGTCAAGATCGGGGTGCTCAGTGATATGTCGGGCACTGCGGCAACGGCCGGTGGTCCCGGCTCTGTGGCCGCGGCGCAACTCGCGGTCGATGATTTCGGTGGAACCGTCGCGGGTCGCAAGATCTCGCTGATCTCCGCGGACGCCCAACAAAAGCCGGATATCGCTTCGGGAATTGCGCGCCGCTGGTTCGACGTCGAGCAAGTCGATGCGATCGTCGATTTGCCCGTCTCTTCGAACGCGCTCGCGGTGCAAGAGATCGCCCGGGCGCGTCACAAGGTCCTTCTCATCACCGGCGCGACGACCGCGCAGCTTACCGGCAAATCTTGTTCGTCCTGGACGCTGCACTGGACCGAAAACACCTATACCCTGGCCAATGGAATGGTGCGCGGCGTCGTTCAGGCCGGCGGCGACAGCTGGTTTCTGATCACGCTTGACTTCGCCTTCGGCTATGCGCTCGAGGCCGCGACCAAGGATGTTCTCGCGTCGGAGCACGCGACATTCGTTGGCAGCGTCAAGGCGCCCTTCAACAATTCGGATTGGGGCTCCTACATCCTGCAGGCGCAGCAGTCCAAAGCAAAAGTCGTTGGCATCGCCGCGGGAGGAACCGATTTCACTAATGCGCTACGGGCCGCGCATGAATTCGGCCTCGTCGCGGGCGGACAGAAATTGGCTGGCTTCCTTGTCTATATCACCGATGTGCACAGCCTTGGCTTAGCGATGGCGCAGGGATTGGTCTTCACGGAAAGCTACTATTGGGACCAGAATGATCAAAGTCGGTCCTTCGCAAAGCGGTTTTTCGATAAGCGCCGGGCGATGCCAACCCGCTCGCAGGCCGCCACCTACGCGGCGACCGTCCACTATCTCAACGGTATCAAGGCGACGAATTCGACCAACGCCGATCAGGTGGTGACCTGGATGAAGGCGCACGAGGCACAGTATTTCGGATACGCCGCCCGTGTCCGGGCCGATGGCAGGGTTACGTTTCCGGTTGGGCTTTGGGAGGTCAAGAAACCGTCCGAGTCGCGGCGGGCTTGGGATTATTATAAGCTCGTACGGCTCATCCCGCCCGCCGAGGCGTTTGGGTCACCTTCAACCGATTGTCCGTCGGCCAAATGAAGCGGCGGGCGAGAGAGGCCGCCATGGACGACATTGTCAGGGAATCCGCCCGCAACATCGATCCTAGCGACGATTTAAATTGCTGCGGATTCGGCAACCATTTCGAGTCGGAGGCGATGGGGGGCGCCCTTCCGCGCGATCAGAATAGCCCCCAGCGTTGCGCTTATGGCCTTTACGCTGAGCAGCTATCGGGCTCCGCGTTTACTGCACCGCGCGCCGAAAATCGGCGGACATGGACGTACCGCATCCAGCCCTCGGTGCGCCACCAGCCGTATCGGCCGCTGGCGAAACGACGTTTTCTGTCGGGGCCGTTCGTGGGACCGGCGCTACCAGCCCAGCTTCGCTGGAGCCCCTTCGACATGCCAGCGGCGCCAACCGATTTTATCGACGGCATATCCACGATCGGTGGCAATGGCGAGCCGGATGCCCAGATCGGCATGGCGATTCACATTTATGCGTCGAACCGCTCAATGACAAATCGTGTCTTCTGCGACGCCGACGGCGAGCTGCTGATCGTTCCACAGTCGGGATCGTTACGACTGTTCACCGAGCTCGGCATCCTCACCATCAAACCGGGCGAGATCGCGGTGATTCCGGCTGGTCTCCGGTTTCGAGTCGAGTTGCCACAGGGAACAGCCATTGGCTATATGGGGGAAAACTACGGCGCGATGCTGCGGCTTCCGGAGCTCGGTCCCATCGGGGCCAACGGTCTCGCCAATCCGCGTCATTTCCGAGCGCCGACCGCCGCATTCGAGCAGCGAGATGAGCCCTTCGAGCTGATCACGAAGCTCAGCGGCACTCTCTGGGTCGCGGAACTCGATCATTCGCCGCTCGACGTCGTCGCGTGGCAAGGCAATCTGACTCCGTATACGTACGATCTCGCGAAATTCATGGCGATCGGAACCGTTAGCTTCGATCATGCCGATCCATCCATCTTCACCGTGCTGACCTCGCCCTCCACGCAGAACGGAACGGCGAATTTGGATTTTGTCGTGTTGCCGCCGCGTTGGCTGGTCGCCGAGCATTCCTTCCGGCCGCCCTGGTTCCATCGCAACACGATGAGCGAGTGCATGGGCCTGATTCACGGAATGCACGAGGCGAAAGCCGAGGGTTTCTTACCCGGTGGGCTCAGTCTGCACAATAGATGGAGTGCGCATGGACCGGACGAGCAAACGACGCTGCGCGCGCAATCAGCCAAGCTTCAACCGCAAAAGCTGAACAGCCTCGCCTTTATGTTCGAGACGCGATACCCGATCCGCGTCACCGATTTTGCCCTGAACGCGCCGCAGTTACAGAAGGACTATTGCGTCCACTGGCAGGGCCTGAAGAGCAACTTCACGGGACGGCAGTGAGCCGGTGCGATGCCCCGAAGATGGCCCTCACATTGGCGTTGTCAGAGTAACGGCCGATCGTCTGCGTATGGCGCAGCGTGCCCAGACCCCAGCGGCCATTAGGCCGCGAGGGCGCGCCACGCGGCCAACGCGCCGGCTCGTCTTTGTTTGTAGACCTGGCGAGTGACGAGATGGCGCTCCTGATTGAAGTGGTTGTGGACCTCAGCATGAACTGAGCTGAATTTTTGCAGCGTCTTCGTGCTTCGAAACCGCTGCATGGCCCGTTCTCGTCGTCGAAACGGCTGACGCGAATTCTCCGCGCGATTGTTGAGCCGACGACCGACCTCGTGGCGATCGGCGTTGCCGATCTCTTTCATCGCCGCGCAATAAGAGCAAAACCCGTCGGTGACGATCTTCCGCGGCCGGCCATATGTCTTCATGACGCGCTTGAGAAGCTTCAGCGCCGCAGCCTTGGCCGCTTCGCTGTTGACGCGCATGCGATTGCCCCCGCGCTGCACGGAGCCTTCGAGCACATAGCGCACGCCGAGCTCACGCCCGAGCTGCTTCACGTCGATTGGCTTGCCCTTGTAGGTGAAGGCAGTGTTGCGCGCGATCACGAAGGAACCGGAAATGCGCGACAGATCGGTGGTGAGGCTTTCGGTGACGCCGTCGACGAAATATTCCTGCTCGGGGTCGCCGCCCATGTTGGCAAAAGGCAGGACAACGATGGAGAGGCGTGGCGGTGTTGAAACTGCAACCGGCTTCGCCAATAAAGTCGAAAAATCCTGGGTTGCCGCACCTCCATCGAGTGCGATGCCGAACACGCGTACCGGCCGCGCGATGTTTTTCAGTTCCTTGTCGCCGAGATCGATGAACCCCTCTCTCAGCTTGTCGCGCACCTGCCGGTAGGCATCTTCCGAGAGGCAGATGCCGCCCGGCTCGGCAACGCCTTCAAGTCGGGCGGCGATGTTGACACCGTCGCCCAGCAAGTCGCCATCAGGCTGGACCATCACGTCGCCGAGATGAATGCCGATGCGGAGCTCAATTTGCTTTTCGGGGACAAGATCCCCTTTGCGCACGGTCATTCCGCGCTGGATGTCGACGGCGCAGCGGACCGCGTCCACCACGCTGGCGAACTCGATCAAGATGCTGTCTCCAGCGGTGTGAAAGACCCTGCCGCGATTGGTCTGACTTACGGGATCAATCAGCTCGGCGCGGAGCGCGCGCAAGCGATGCATTGTCCCTTCCTCGTCCGCGCCGGCTAGCCGCGAATAACCGACGACATCTGACGCGAGGATTGCCGTTAGCTTGCGTTCGACGTGCTCCGATGCCACCCAATCCCCCGACCTTGCGCAGCGATCATATCACCGCTCGCCTAGTCTTACTGCGTCACAAACTGAGATGTGTTCTGCGCGAGGTCATGCGGGCGCAACAAGGGCATCTCGACAGAGTTGGCGCTAGCGCGATGACGATGCGACGGCGCAAGGTTGCGATCGAGTTCGGGATATGACGTTCCGGTCTGATTGGGGGCGCCTCGCGGTCGGTAACCGCCGGGAACGGCAGGTTTCGAGAGCCACGAGGCGCCACGCAGTCCCGAGGGGGAATTGTCTCCCGCTCGGAGATTAGGAATCCGTAAGCGGCGATGCAGAGTGTGGCGTGGTGACGATTTGCGAATTCGCGAATCTTCCCCTTTTTTGTGACTCAGTAAGACTAGGAGTGTGTCCGGGTAATCGGATTTTGCTCGACGGCAATGCGGTGACGTGATTCGCGATGCGGCATGAGCAAGACCTTTCGTGCGTGGGACGTTGACCAAGTTTGGCTGCGCCGCCCTCGATTTAGGATTTGGTGCATACGGCCATCTTGCGCACTTCGTGCGCGAGACCGTGCGCGACGGGCTCAGATCTGATCGGCGATCATGGACACGTATGAGGAGGAGCGGGGCTACCCGCCCTACCATCCGGGCATGATGGTGGCGCTGCTGCTCTATGGCTACAGCCAAGGCATCTACTCGTCGCGGCGGATCGCGAAGGCGTGCGAGGAGCGGCTCGATTTTGCCGCGGTGACGGGGATGCAGCGGCCCGACTTCCGCACCATCAGCGACTTCCGCAAGCGGCACCTGGCGGCACTCTCGGATTGTTCCAACAGGTGTTGAAGCTGTGCCGGGCGGCGGGTCTGGTGAAGCTCGGTCACGTCGCCTTGGACGGTACCAAGATCAAGGCGAACGCCTCCAAGCACAAGGCGATGAGCTACGGGCGGATGAAGCAGGCGGCGCTAGCGCTGGCGGCGGAAGTTTAGCGCTGGCTGGCCGCGGCGGCAGAGACCGACGCGGCCGAGGACCGCGTGCACGGCGTCAGAGCGGCGCGGCGACGAGATGCCGGAGTGGATGGCGAACAAGCAGCGGCGGCTGGAGAAATCCGCACGGCGAAGGCAGCGCTCGAGGCCGAGGCGCGCGCGGCCGCGGCGGCGCAGGCGAGCGAAAAGGGCGACGGTCGGGCCCAGCGGGCCGGCACACCCTCCGGCCGAACCGGCGCCGCCCGCGGACAAGGCGCAGCGCAACTTCACCGATCCCGAGAGCCGGATCATGAAGACCAACGACGGCTTCATCGAGGGCTACAACGCCCAGGCCGCGGTCGACGCCGAAGCGCAGGTGATCGTCGCGCACGACTTAAGCAACGCCACCACCGACCAGGCGCAGCTGGCCCCGCTCGTCGCCGCGATCAGGACCAATCTCCACCGCAACCCCGACGAGATCTCTGCCGATGCCGGCTACTGCTCCGAGGCCAATCTCCGCACCCTCGCCAAGCGCCGTATCAACGCCTATATCGCCACCGGACGCCAGCACCATGGCACCGCCGCCGCGGTCGCGCAGCGCACGCCCCGGGCGGGCAGCCGCGTTGCCCGCATGGCCACGAAACTGAAGCGCGCCGGCCGCCGCAGCCGTTATCGCTTGCGCAAGCAGGTCGTCGAGCCCGTGTTCGGTCAGATCAAGCATGCCCGAGGCTTCCGCCAGTTCCTCCTGCGCGGCATCGACAAGGTCAAGGCCGAATGGGCCTTGCTCTGCACCGTTCACAACCTCCTCAAGCTCGCCGCCGCAGCCTGATGGGCTGCGGCGAGCGTACACGCCAGCAACAATCGAATCCGGAGCGCCGCTTTCGCGACTCAATCTTGCGCGTGCAAATCGCGACCGCGGACCGCCACCAAAATTCCTCCGATCCTCGCAACTCAGTGCTAACCTCCCCACCCTTACTCAGACACACTCCTAGTACCGAAATTCTGCGCGCCATGATCAGCTTAGTCCGATGTCTCTATTGGCACACGCTGCCAATCAGGCATGTCAGCGTTCACGGCGAGTTTTGAGGGGTAACCGGACCCTCCGCGGACATCGGAAATCCGGCGCGATTGACCCAAACGAGACAACCTAATCATCCCTCCGGCACGCCGGCCTTGCGCATACCCTCATTGGTGCGCTCGCGCTGCGCCAGATAGACGGGATGGTCGCTCAATGTGCCGGCGCGGAAACGCCGAATAGTGAAAGTGGAATTCGAGCGCAAGGCCGGTCTGGCTCGCGTCGCGCGCCTCGTCAAGCCGACCGAGATGTGCCAGAGCGGCGGCGAGCATGAAATGCGCAATTGGGAGGTTCCGGTTGATCTCGACGGAGCGACTGAACCGGGCCGCCGCCGCCTCGTCGGTACCAAGCGCCAGCTTGGCGACGCCGTCCCAGACCAGCCAGACATAGGTGTACACATCTCGCGGACTGAGGCGGAGCGCCTCCTCGACATGAGCTGCGGTGTCTTCGGCCCGACCCAGAACAAACTTAGCGAAACCGATCAGCCCATGCGCCATCGCCAAATTACGATCCAACGCCAAGGCTCGCTCGCATTCGGCGATCCCTTGGGCCCCGCGCTTGGCCTGGATTTGAACAACGCCTAAGAGGCAGTGCGCCAAAGCATGCTTCGGCGCCAACGACAGCGCCTTGGCTAAAGCGGCTTCCGCCGCCACGAGGCGCACAACCCGGTCGTCGGCCATATAGGCAAAGCTCCCCACCGCGTCGACGAACGCGGCGCCCACCAATGCCTCGACATTGCTCGCGTCAAGCGCCGAGGCCCGTTCAAAAAAACCGCGCGCCCGCGTGAAATGATCGGGATTGAACCCCTTGTTCACCCACACCATGCCTTGGAAATAAAGGTCCATCGCATCGGCATGCGACGCGCGTTCAGCGCGGCGCGCCTCGGCCGCGACCAGCTCCGTGCCCAGTTGATTGGCCAGGCGCGCGACGATCTCGTCCTGCATGTCGAAGAGGTCGGCCAACGGCTTGTCGAAACGCTCGGCCCAAAGGTAATTTTCGGTCTCCGCGTCGATAAGCTGCACGTTCACGCGCATTCGATTGCCGCCACGCTGCACACTGCCCTCGAGGACATAGCGTACGTTGAGCTCGCGGCCGATCTGCTTGAGATCGATGGCCTTGCCTTTATAGGTGAACGCCGTATGCCGGCCGATCACGAACGAGCCGCTGATACGCGACAAATCCGTGGTCAGGCTTTCGGTCACGCCATCGACAAAATACTCCTGCTCCGGATCGTCGCCCATATTGGCAAAGGGCAAGACTACAATGGACAGTCGCGGTGCTGTTGACGCCGACGATCGCGGTGTCGGCTTAGCGGGCTTCGCCTGCGGGGGCTTGCCAATCTCAAGCGAGTAGACGTGAACCGGCTCGGGAATGTTCTTGAGGTCTTTGGCGCCAAGGTCGCTGACGGCAATGTCGAGCCGGGATTTGACCTGCAAATAGGCGTGCTCGGAAAGGCAGATCGCCCCCGGCTCACAAATATTTTCGACGCGGGCAGCGATATTGACGCCATCACCCATGAGGTCGCCGTCGGCTTCCTCGATGACATCGCCAAGATGGATGCCGATCCGGAACAGGATTTGCCGTTCGGGCCGCAGGCCAGCATTACGCTCCACCATGCCGCTCTGTACCTCAATCGAGCACCGAACAGCATCGACAACGCTGCGAAATTCCATAAGCGTGCCGTCGCCGGTCCGCTTCACGATGCGCCCGTGGTGGGCATTGATTGCGGGATCGATCAGATCGCCGCGCAGCGCCCGAAGACGCAACACGGTGCGTTCTTCGTCAGCGGCCGTAAGACGGGAATATCCCGCCACGTCAGCGGCCACGATCGTGGTGAGCTTCCGGGTTTCGCTCATTCAGAGGCAGGCCCCCTCAGGTGGGGAGCATCATATCATTCTGGGCAATCCTGAGAAAATGGCCGGGCCGACGAAGCCAGGCAACGAGTTCCGCTAATGGCACCGAACCGGGCCGACCTCACACGGAATCATCGCGACTACCGTTCGTGACCCCAAACTGACGTGGGCCGGATCGAAATCCCGCAGCACAGCGATGTCCCGGGCGTGATGTGCTATGGTCTGATCGGACTTGATTCTGGGCGAAGTTCGTCCGGCTGCCGCCGGGCTTCCGAGGAAATTAGCAGGTAACGCTGCAGGATTAATGTCCTCGTCTACGGAGGTGAATGATGACAGTGCAAGCCGACGTCTCGAAACACTACACGCACGGCGGTCTGATCGAAGCGATACGCGCTGGCATTGTCTTGCTCGGTAAGGCGGTAGACACAGTAACGGTTGATGATCTTGCTCCAGTTGACGAATTTCATATCGGCGGGCGGAGAGCGTCCGAGGAATTTCTTGATCAACTCGGATTCTCTGCTCAGATGCATATTCTCGACGTTGGATGCGGCCTCGGCGGCGCTGCACGCTTTGTTGCCAGCCGATACGGGAGCCGGGTCACCGGCATAGACCTGACCGCTGAATACGTCGAAGCGGGTAACGCCCTGTCCAACTGGGTTGGCCTCGATCAACGCATATCCCTGCATCAAGGCAGCGCCCTTGCGATGCCGTTTGCCGAAAGAAGCTTCGATGGGGCTTACATGCTGCATGTCGGGATGAACATCGAAGACAAGGAAAAATTGGCCTCCGAGGTCATGCGCATGTTGCGGCCCGAGTCCTCCTTCGGGATCTATGACGTGATGCGAACGGGGCTTGGCGATCTTGCCTATCCCGTTCCGTGGGCAACAACGGCTGACTTGAGTGCCGTGGCAGAACCAGAGCAGTACAAGAACGCACTCGAGAAGGCAGGGTTCACCGTCATCGCTGAGCGGAACAGGCGTGACTTTGCCCTTGCCTTCTTCGCGGAGCTGCGAGCCAAGACGGCGGCGGCCAGCGGCCCCCCATCGCTCGGTCTGCATGTTCTGATGGGCAAGAGCACGCCGGAAAAGGTGCAGAACATGATTGACAATATTTCGAATGGCCACATTGCACCGGTCGAATTGATTGCTCGCAAGCATTGAGCACGGTCGGCATAGGTTGTCGTGATTGCCAGAATTCTAATCTCGTTGCAGTGCATGATTTCCGGAATTGTGAAGGTTTTCGGATGCCGGCCGCTCGCTGGTGGTGTCAAAGGCTATGGTGGCGGGCGTCTGGAAACCTCCAAGGGAGGAAACCGCGGGCAGACTGTTACGGGATGGTTCCGGGCCGCTGCGCTATGGGGATTTGAGAGGCGGCGGTTTTGGATTGGGTTTCAGGTATATGAGGGATGCAGGGTGATGTCGCGATGGCAGAAGGTGCGAGGATGATCTTTGCGGTACGCGAGACGTTGCGGAATGCCCGATCTGGCGGCCAAGGATGATCATGGGGCGCAGACGACCGTTGCCAGCCGAAAGACAACGATAACGGCGAGCGGTGCTCGCAAGCGGTGAGCCGGCGACGGCGGTCATGAACTATCGATCCTGAGCGGGACTGGCGGGCGATACCGCGGTGCGCCGCCGCGCGCGAAGGCCTCGATGATGATCATGCGGCCACCGCAGCAGGGGCAAGGATGTGACAGCGGCTGATCGTCACCCGTACCGTCGGCATCGTCAGTCTTGTTGTGCACCGCCGGCAGATTGAGCAGCCGACGTGCTTGGGTGATGTTCTCGGCGCGGCCGCCATTAGCGAAGAGGCCATAGTGACGGATGCGATGGAAGCCCTGGGGCAGCACGTGAAGTAGGAAGCGGCGGATGAACTCGTCGACGGGGAGCGTCATCGCCTTGTAGCGCTCGCGTCCTTTAGCGCGGTAGTCCTTCCACCTGAAGGTCACGCCGCGATCGTCGAGCGCGATGAGGCGGCTGTTAGCGATGGCGATGCGGTGAGTGTAGCGCGACAGATACGCCAACACCGCTTCAGGCCCGCCGAAAGGCCGCTTGCTGTAGACGACCCACTCGACTTTGCGCAACGGCGTCAGATAAGTGGCGAAGGCGCCGGGTTCGGCCAGCGAGACGTAGTCGCCAAAAAACCGCAAGCGGCCGGCGCCATGAGCGGCGAGAAGGCGCTCCAGGAACAGGCGCCGGAAGAGCCGCGAGAGCACGCGGACGGGAAGGAAGAAGCCGGGCCGGCAGGATATCCATCGCGTTCCGTCGAGCGGGATGCCGCCACCTGGAACGATCACATGGACGTGCGGGTGATGAGTGAGTGCCGAGCCCCAGCTATGGAGCACAGCGGTGAGGCCGATGCGAGCGCCGAGGTGCTTGGGGTCGGCGGCGATGGTGATCAGCGTGTCGGCCGCGGCCTTGAACAGGAGATCGTAGATTACCGCCTTGTTCTGGTAGGCGATGTTGGCGATCGGTGCTGGCAGGGTAAAGACCACGTGGTAGTAAGGAACGGGCAGCAGCTCGGCCTCGCGATCAGCGAGCCACTCCTTGGCCACCGCGCCCTGGCACTTGGGGCAATGGCGATTGCGGCAGGTAATGGGCGACGCCCATTAGCTGCCTTATGGGCAAATTCCGTAATGGGGAGTTGGCACGCGGCCGCGGCGGAATCCTTGGTTCAGATCACGGCCGCTCTCTCCATTACGATTTGGCTTTAAGCATGGCGATCAGCTTGTCTGGGGGACGGAAGGTTCCCTTCCGCAAGTGTGGCGGCACGATGGCCTCGATGGCTTCAAGCTTCTCCGTCGGGTCGCCGCGGGTATAGACCTCGGTCGTTTCGAGATTGGCGTGGCCAAGCCAAAGGGAGACCTTTCGGATATCTTGTGTGGCCTGCAGCACGATCATTGCGCAAGAATGTCTCAGCACATGCGGTGAGACCCGTTTGGTCAATAGTCCGGGGCAGCGCTGACTGGCGGCCTTGACATATTGCCTGAGAACATAGGCGAAGCCCCACCGGGTCAACGCTTCGCCCCGGTGATTGACGAAGACCTCTGGAACCGCAACATCGCCACGGATGGCCAACCACGCGCGAAGCGCCGCCGTCGTTGTTTTCCACAGCGGCAACGCCCTTTGTCGCCGGCCCTTGCCCTGGACGCGAATGCTGTTTGACGAGAGTTCGACATCGACCATTCGTAGCCCTGTCAGCTCCGACACACGCAGGCCGCCGCAAACAGCGACGTGCAGCATCGCGCGATCGCGGACCCCCTCGCGGCTGGCCGGATCCGGGGCATCGAGCAACGCCTGGACTTCCTCACGGAGAAGGTAGGGAACCAAGCGCGAATCGGTTCTCTTGAATGGGATGGCGAGGACGCGGTGGATCTGGTCGAGCGCCCCGGGCAGTCGATATTCCAAAAAGTGGAAGAAAGACTTGATCGCGGCGGGCCGTACGTTGCGGGTTTTTGGCGTATTGCGGCGAACGTCTTCCAGATTCTCAAGGAAAGCGCTGACCAGTTCTGCATCGAGGTGCTCAATGGCCAAGAGTGAAGGGACTGTCTTTCGCCGCGATGCCGCAAACTCGAACAGCAACTGGAAAGTGCAAGCGTAAGAATTGCAGGTGTGTTGGCTGGCACCACGCTGTCGGGGGAGGTTTTCACGCAGGAAGGCTTCGATGTGCGGGGCGATCGGAGTTATGATTGGGCTCCTCCGCACATGAATGACTCGCTGACGCTGGCGATGTCGGCGAGCAGCTCGGGGGCGGCATCCAGATACCAATAGGTCGCATAGATGTTGACGTGGCCCAGGTACGTCGCCAGGGCGACCATATGCTTGCCGATTCGAGCCCGGCCAGCGGGACACGCCTGGAGTGCTTTCACGGCGAAGGTATGGCGAGCATCATGCAGCCGAGGGCGGTGATGCTGCCCGGAGGTTGGCCCCAGGTCGGTCCACTTCAAAAGCGTCAGGAACGTGCTCTGAACATTCAAATAACGGAGCGGTCTGCCGTCGTTGTCGACAAAGACATGACCATCCGTAGCGCAGGTCTGACGGCGAGCAAGAAGGTACTGGCGCAACCCCGCGATGGCCGAGTCGTGCAGGGGCACGAGACGTGTCTTCCGGAACTTCGTCTCGCGGATCAATAGTCCATCTGCTGTAATGTCAGCGAACCGCAAACGCAAAGCCTCGGAGATTCGCAGGCCTGTGGCGAACAAGAGGGAAAGCAATGCAGCGTAGGTTCGCGGCCTCATGGTGGCCGTTGGACGAAGGCAATGAGCTGCTTTGATGAGCCGCTCGATTTCTTTCTTCGTGTAGATGTGCGGAAGACGACGACGTTTTCGGTACCCGAAGTAGTTGGCGGGCGGAACTTCATGACGCTCGTCTTCAAGCTGAGCAAAGCGGGCAAATCGACAGACAGTGTTCAGCCTCTCGTGACGTTGGGCGACGGACGGGCCTTGCGCGGCCCAGGCGATCGCCGTTTCCGCGCGCACATGGACCTGATGTCGCTCGGCGGCAAATCGGGCGAAGCTGGCCAGGAGATATCCGCTGTTCGACAGATCAAAGCCGGCGGCTCGGCGCAGTTCCAAATACCGTTCCACGGCGGCGATCATGGAAGCATTCCCGGCCAGGGTTGGGCGATCTGCCTCAGCAGATGCACGTCCGCCTTGGCGTAATACGCCGTCGTATCGATTCCCCGGTGTCGGAGGACCAGACCGATCTGGTCCAAAGGAACACCATGCCGCAGCATCTGGGTCGCCGCCGCGTGCCTCAAAGCATGGGCTCCCTTTACCGGCGTCACCACGCCAGCCCGCTTCATCGCCCGTTTCACAAGATTCGACACGCCATCGCTACCGAGGAATGCTCGGAAGGGTGCGATATTGCGGACGAAGAGATGGTCGCAATTGGTGACCTTGGGACGGCATTCAAGATAGGCGACGATCGCATCGCCGACTTCCTGCGGCAGCGGCAATCGAACCTGGTATCGCCCTTTGCCTGATACGCGGAGCGTTCCGGCTGCCCACTCGATATCGTCAATACGCATGCCCGCGACGTCGCCGGCTCGCAATCCAAGGCGGGAGAGAAGGAGAACGATCGCACGATCACGTCGCCGCCGCGGCGAGTAGCCGTCACATGCGGCGATGAGGCGGTTAACTTGTTCTTCGGTCAGGTAACGGGGAAGTTCGGCCAAACGCCAAGCGGCGAACGCCGGCACAGCGTTGCCAAGGTCCGCCTGACAAAGGCCGCGGACGCTGAGATATCGAAGAACAGCCCGCATGTTGGTGACCAGCTTTTCGGCAGTTCCGACGCCACTCTGGCTGGCCCGCCTGATGAAGTAGTCATGGATCCCGGCTGCCCGCCACCCTCTCGGATTGTCACCGATTGCATTGAGCATGTCCGCTGCGCAGCGGCAGTACTGTCGGGCGGTCGAATTTGAAGAGCCACGATGCTTTCGTAGCCAACGGCCGAATTGCGCTACGACCTCCGGCTCTGGGACACCGACACTCTCCAGAGGTGGACAGGGGCAGACGCCTATCTGAAGCAAGTAGTCGCAATAACACTTCGCGCCAAAGAAGAGATGATGGTTCAGGCGTCCACCATTCGATTGTGGGCATCGGCATGTGCCAAGATGCCGAAAGAAGATTGTCGGTGTCGACGGGCCGATATCGCCCAATCCCTTGTTCTGCAACTTCAGGAACTGGCCGAGGTGCGCTGCCGCACGCAGATAGCGGATCGCTGTCGGCTGACTATAACCTACGGCGGCAAGCCATTCGGCAAAACCGTCGATGTAGGGTCCGCTGAGGCCAGCACGCAGCCGCCGAAGCGTCTTCGGCGCCGAAAAGTAATTCTCCAGCATCGCATCCTCCCATCTCTTGCCGAAAGCGGCAGGACGACCGTATGCAGGAGGATATCGATCCCGCGTAACCTCGGATCTTATGGGGAGTTAAAGGAGCGAATAACGGCGACAATCCACCGCGGCCGCGTGCCGACTCCCCATTACGGAATTTGCCCATAAGGCAGGAGTTGTAGGCGATGTGCTTGTGCGAGCACTCTTCGCAGCGCGCGACATGGCCGCCGAGAGCCGCCGTGCGGCAGCTCTGGATGGCCGACATGACCTTCAGCTGGCCGAGGCTGACATGGCCAGCATTGGCGCGGCGCCAGGCGGCCCCGTGGTCGCGGAAGATATCCGCGACCTCCAAAGCGGGTCGGACCAAGGGCGGCTGACGCTACGCGGGCGGCGCGTCTCTCCCGGCACGCAGCGGCGTGAGGCGGTCGAGTGGGCTCATGACGGCGTGGATGGTGTTGGTGGCGACCTGTGTATAGAGGCTGGTGGTCTCGAGCTTGGCATGGCCGAGCAGAACCTGGATGACTCGGATATCAATGTTCTGCTCCAGAAGATGGGTCGCAAAGCTGTGGCGCAGCGTGTGCGGCGTCACCCGTTTGGCGATCTCGGCCATGTGAGCGGTGGCATGAACGGCGCGATTGAATTGGCGCGTCGTGAGGGGGTTGACCCTGTCTCGTCCGGGAAACAGCCAGCTTTGAGGCCGCGCGATCCGCCACCAATCCCGCAGCAGCTCGAGCAGCTGCGGCGACAACATGGCAAAGCGATCCTTACGCCCCTTGCCTTGCTCGATCCGCAGCAGCGTGCGCTTGGAGTCGACGTCCGAGACCTTCAGCGCCACGACCTCGGACACGCGCAGGCCCGCGCCATAGGCGGCGCTGAACGCCGCCTTGTACTTGGGTCCTGGCGCCGCCTCGAGAAACCGCGCCACCTCCTCGGGGCTCAACACCACGGGTATCTTCCGCGGCTCGGCGACGAAGGTCAGCAGCTTGGTGATCTCGGACCGGTCAAGCGTGACGGAGAAGAAGAAGCGCAGCGCTGAAACCGCGCCGTTGATGCTCGGCGGGCGGACGCCGCTCTCGGTCAGATGCAGCTGATAGCGCCGCAGATCCTCGGCCGTGGCAGTATCGGGCGAGCGACCGAGAAAGACGTGAGGTCCTTGACATGACGGATGTAATCCCGCTGTGTCTTCTCGACGAACTTGCGCACCGTCATGTCTTCGATCATGCGGCGGCGCAGAGGGCTGATGGTCTCGCCGTTCATGGGAGTGCTCCTGTCTCGAGTGAGGGTTGGCAACTCCTCATCTTCAAGGCAGGACACTTCGCTCCGCTATCCCCTTCGCTCCGCCGCCTGTCGCCGCATCCTACCGCGCGAGCGGTTTAGTCCTGTGGCACCGAACGGCCCTGCGCGTTGATTCACTGGGGGTCCGCTATATGGGAGTGACCTGACGGAGCGCCGAATGGTCGCGACTGCCATTCGTGACCCAAGGACGACCTCTATCGCATGCGTCAGGCGCTGTCGCTTCATCTCGTTCAGGAGGTAATTGGAGAGCGCTCATTCCTCCAGCATTCCCGCCTCGCGCAAGCCCTTGAAAAGCCGTTCGTTGTAGGCGACCCAGGTGGGGTTGTCGGCCAACGACAGCGTGCTGCTTTCTCAGTTGGGCCGATGGTCGTGCTGGTGACGCCTTTGACAGCGAGGTAGCGTTTAAGCGTTTCGTGGGCATCTGCCTGTTGCCCGGTCAACGCAAGCGCCGCGGCAAGTATGAGTTCCGTGAAAACATCGCCACCTTCCGCGCGTCGCAGCCTTTCGATTGCTTGATCGTCTTGTTGCTTCATGAAAAAGGCCCATCCTTTTGCTTCATGAAAAAGGCCCATCCCTTCATGTGATACAAGCTGCGCAAGAACGGGTCCGCTGTAGGGCTGAACCGACTTAGTGCGGCAACGGTCCGATGGCAGTGGATGACACCGTTTTGAGACATGCCTTCGGTGAGTTGTTTTTGGGGGATGAGGCCCCTTTCAATTCACCCAACCTGATCGAGAAAAGCAAGCAGTGCCGCATCGAACGCCGCCGGCTGCTCGATATTCGAGAGATGGCCGGCGCCGGGAATGATCGCCGACCGCGCGCCGGGAACCCGCGATTGCGTTTGCTGCATCAGCGCGACCGGCAACGCGATATCCTGATCGCCGGCCAGAAAAAGCGCGGGCACGCGCAACCCGTTGACGCGCGCATCGAGGTCCGAATGTTTGAGCGCGGCGGCGCAGCCGGCGAAACCTTCGATCGAGGTTGCCAGCAGCATGGATCGGACCGCATCGAGATAAGCGGGCTTCGCCGCCAGGGTGGGCTTGGGTGAACCAGCGCTGAATCATCGCCTCGGCGAGCGGCTTCATGCCCTGTTCGCGAACCAGGCGCACCCGCTCGTCGATGGCCTTGGCGCCTTCCGGCGGCACATCGAGACGTGAATTGCAGATGGCGATGCTGGCCAGACCCAGCGGCCGGCGCAGGCCGACGGCGAGCGCCTCCGCGCCGCCCAGCGAAATGCCGACGACGTGAAAACGCCCGGCGCCAACATGTGACAGGAGAGCGAGCACGTCGTCCGCCAGCATCTCCATCGTGTAGGGCCCCGGCGGCGCGGCCGATCGCCCATGGCCACGCGTGTCATGGCGCAAGACGCGATACCGTTGCGTCAACGCGCCGATCTGCGTGTCCCACAGCGTCAGGTCGGTGCCGAGGGAATTGATAAGCGCGACGACCGGCGCGCCCGCCGGCCCTTCGAGCCGGAAATGGAGTTTGACGCCGTTCACCGTTGCGTCGTCCGCGACCTTGCCAGTCACTGCCATAAAAGCCTCCCGAACCCAAACTCGCCGTCGCGCGCGATCATGCCGCCGCCCGCTGGCGCACGAACAGCCAAGTGAGCAGCATCGACACAAGATAGGCCGCCGCCAGAATCGATGCGCCCGCCGCGACACTGCCGGTCGATTGCTTGAGCGTGCCCATGATGGTTGGCCCGAAAAAATTGCCGATGTTCGAGACGCTGCTGATGAAGGCGATGGCGACCGCGACCGCCGTGCCGGCGAACATGCGCGGCGGCAGGCCCCAGAACACCGCGATCGCCGTACCGGCGCAGACGCTGAAGACGAAAAGCGCGACAATGACCAGCGCGGTATTGCCCGGCACGGCGAAGCCGAGCAGAAACATGCCTACAATCGCGCCGGCCGTGGCCACCATGAAATGGATGCGCGATTCCTTGGCGCGGCCCGACGTCACGCCGGTCGCGATCATCGCGATGACGGTCGCGACCGAGATGCCGGACATAATCCAGCCGATGATGTTGGCGTTGGCGATGCCCGCCTCGCGCAGGATGGTCGGTCCGAAAAACGCGATAACGACATAGCCCATCGTGGTGCAGCTGAAGATGACGCAGAGCAGCCACGCCGCGGGGTTGCGCGCCGCTTCCCACACGCTGTGCTGGCGCGCGCCCAGCAGCTTCGCATCGCGAGCCAAATCAGCGGCGATCTCGGTCCGCTCCGCGGCACTCAGCCACGCCGCGTCTTCGACCTTATCGGTCAGCACGAACCAGGTGACGATGCCGAATGCGATCGACAACACGCCTTCGATCAGGAATATCCATTGCCAGCCGGCGATGCCGGCGATGCCGTTGAAACGGGTGAGCAGGAAGCCGCCGAGCGGGCCGCTGACGATGCCCGCGATCGCCGCGGCGCTGGCGAACATGCCGACCGCGGTCGCCCGCCGCTCCGTCGGCAGCCACAGGGTGAGATAGAAGATCACGCCCGGAAACAAGCCGGCCTCGAACGCGCCCAACAGGAAGCGCAGCACCGTCAGCATGGTGGGCGACGTGACGAACATGGTCAGCGCGCAGGTAAGGCCCCACAGCAACGCGATGCGCGTCAACGTCTTGCGCGCGCCGATGCGCAACAACACCAGGTTGCTCGGCACCTCGAACAGCAGATAGCCGAGCGAGAAGATGCCCGCGGCCAGGCCGAATTCGGCATCGGTCAGCTTGAAGGTGGAATTCATGCCCAGCTTAGCGAAGCCGATACTGGTGCGGTCCATCCAGGCGACGACCCACAGCACCATGACCATCGGCATGATCCGCCAGAGGATTTTTCCGTAAACCAGGTCGAGCGCGGCGGACGAGCCGGCAGGCAGCGGTCGCGACATGGTTTCCCCCTCAATTTTTGTTCGTTGCGCAGCCTCGGCAGGGTGCAGCGGCATTACTATCAGTCTATGTCAAATTCTATGACTTCGCGAAAGATACATCGGGCTTGTCTAGGCGGTCGGGTCCGGCTTTCACTAAAAGGGGCTGCTGACTTCGTCCAGGCCAGCTATTACATTGTCTCTTGTTGGCACGATTTCAGTAGTTCCAACGCGGCGTCGCAAGTTCCGGGTTTGAGGGTTCAGCGGACTACCGGCCAGCAACATTGTATCGACAACTTTGACCCTAAGGGCGCGGGGATTAATAATCGCTTTAATGTAGCTTATGCGGCCTGATGGTGTAATTCCAATCGGGATGGAAGTCATTGAAGGTGATGTTGAGGTCGTTGGGGGCAGCTTTGGGGACGCTGAGGGCCTTCGGGTAATACTGTTCATCGATCGCGCAGCGGATTTTAAGACCGGTCTCAGTTTTCGTGGCGGCAATCAGCTGGATAATGACCTGATGACTAACGAGCGGTTTGCCGCGCCAATTGATGCTGATGAAGGAGAACATGCGGTGCTCGATGCGGTTCCATTTGCTTGTGCCGGGCGGATCATGAGCAACCGTGATGGAGAGGCCGGTTTTATTGGCAAGCTTTTGCAACTCGGTTTTCCATAAACGCGCGCGATCCGTTGGAACCGCCGCAATCGGCCGTGATGAGCAGTCGTTCCCCTTTGGGATAACGTTTTCTGTCCATTTTCTGCCACCAGCGGCGAATGCTCTCAACGGCAAAGGCGGCTGTGTCATGGGCTGATTCCGACATCGACCCAGCCTTCATTGGCGGCAATGTCATAGATCCCGTAGGGATTAACTTTGCCCTTGCTCTTGATCATGAAGTCATGCGTACGCACCGGCTCCGGATTACCTTTTCTGCGTAACGTGCGGCCCTGGTTTTTAAAGTCCCCAACCAGCTCTTTTTTCTTGGTATCCACCGAGATCGCCGGCTGACCGGCGGCGCGGAACGTCTTCACCTTTGCATTGATTTCAAACGGCTTTGTCACGTTGCCGTGCCGCGGGCGCGAAGTGTCGGTGCCTTAGGAATTGTCAGGCCGCAGCGACGGCCTCGCGCCACGTGCTCATCGCCGCGGCGCGAAGCGTGCGATGCGTCCGGGCTGAGGTGAGGTGGCGCTGGACGTTGAATGTGTTGTAAATGGGGGCGTGGGTTGAAAGAAACTTCTGCGCGGACCCGGCGCTCCTGAAGCGCTGCATCTTACGCTCCCGCCGGCGGGTCGACTGGTGCGAACTCTCGGCTCGATTATTCTTCCACCGCCCGCGCTCGTGCCGGCGTTCGATCCGGAGATCCCGGACCGCGGCGCTGTATGATCGCAAGTCGTTCGTGACCAACCGCTCAGGAACAAAGGCATTCTTCTTCAGAAGCTTGCGCATCAATTCCAAGGCGGCGTGCTTGTTTCGCTTCGATTGGACCAGCACATCGAGGACCTCGCCTTCGGCGTCGACGGCCCGCCAGAGATAGACCATACGTCCGTCGATTTTCAGATAGACCTCGTCCAGATGCCAAGTCGTATGAGGCTTCAGACGACGCCTTCGCAGGTCGGCCGCGATCATCGGTCCGAAATGGTTCACCCAACGCCGAACCGTCTCGTAAGACACCGCCACTCCGCGTTCCGCCAACAAATCTTCGACGTCGCGCAGGCTGAGGGTGAACCGGAGGTAAAGCCATATCGCTTGCTGAATGATTTCCGGAGGGAAACGATACCCGGTGTAGCTGATCTTGTTCATCCGCGTGCGGCTACCCCGCCACCGAGACCGCCGCAAGCCCCGAGCGCCGTGACAATGCCCTGGCAGAGAATGCGATGTTTCGATTCAAGGCGCTGTTCGGAGGGAAGCTCTGGGCGAGGACTTTTGACAATCAGCGGGTCGAGGCTGCGATCAAATGCGCGATGCTCAACCAGATGACCAAACTGGGAATGCCGCACACACTCAGAGTGTGCTGACGCCGGTAGCGGGCTAATGAGACCTTTGTCCCGAGCTGGAATTATGCAACAAGGCCTCCACAGCCGCCAGGGGGTTATGCATTTTCGCATCAAGGGCAAGCGCGCCAAGATCCGCTTTGTGCCGGTGAACGCAGCCGCACAGCGGACGATCGAGGACTATCCGATGCTGGCGGGACATCGCAGCGACAGCGAAGGCGCCCTGTTCCGGCCGGTGAAGAACAACCGCACCGGCCGCCTTGACGGGCATCTCGATCCCGGATCGATCTACCGCAATGTCGTGCGCAAATACGGGCTGTCGACCGGCATCGGCGCCGAAGTCAACGTCGCTGCGCGCGACGGCAGCAACGAACGCTCTTTCCCATGATTCCGATATCGCGAAAGTCCAGGACTGGCTCGGGCACGCCAACATATCCACGACGCGGCTCTATGATCGGCGCAAGAGCAAGCCGGAGGACAGCCCGACGTTTCGGGTGAAATATTGAGGAGAGTGCAAAATAGCGCTGAAGACCGAGGGACCGGACTCAACACGTTAAGCGGTCATACAGAGCGCGACGCTGGACGTCGCAGCATACACGCCATCACCGTCTGCACCTCGCGGGCGCGCTTGCGAAAAGCGAAAACTGGAATAAATGGTGTCCGCAAGATCGTTGGCAACCAAAGCCCTCAGATTTTGAGGCTATCTCAAGCCATCGGACTGGGGAGCTGGGCTCTAGTACCAGCGTCCCCGTCGATAGAAGCCGCCGCCGCCGAGCAGAAGCACGACAACGACGATGATCAGAAGAGTTGTCATATCCATGATGGTGTCTCCTTTGGCCGGACGTTTGGCAATTTGATATTGCCTAACCTCCTAAACGAACTTGGTTGCTCATTAGCGCGCGGGCTGCACCGATTATTTCTTTAGGGCGTCCCCCATTGCGTCCTTGACCCCACCGACCGCGTTCTGAACTTTGCCGGCGGCTTTTTCATTCCGGCCCTCGATCTCAAGCTTGGCGTCACCGGTGGCTTTGCCGGCAGCTTCCTTCACCGAGCCTTTTACCTGCTCGACCGATCCCTTGATGCGATCTTTGTCCATGATCTCTAACCTTTACTGTTGCGGTCGCTCCGCCAGTCGATTATTTGGCGGGCGTGAGCGCTATGACCGCGAATCTATGGCAACGTCGAACGGCCGAACAGGGTCGGAATCCGCTCAGGCGGCCCCCGCGCCGTCGCGAATCGAGAGCGACGCCGCCTGAGTAGATTCCGATCCTCCGCGGCGCTGGACATGCGTTCGGGTTGGATCGCCTGACATTGCGCCAACGCATAACGAAGAGCGCGATCGGACTAAGGGATACGAATTTTCATGCGGCCGCGCCCCATGACAATGCGGCCGATGCGGGGATGGTTGTGACGCGCGTCTTTCGTGTACCAGCGCCCAGCGAGCAGCTGCCCACAGGAAGGCCGGCGGCGAGAGCGCGACGACGCGTGGCCCGCGCTCTCGCGAGTCGTTTCCGGGGTCGCCGCAGGGCGCCGTTGGCCCTGCGCCGAACTGTCTAAAACTTCGACCGGCGAATCGCCGTTCTCAAAGAGTGGACGGCTGGGACTCGTTCCCGCGAACGAGCGTTTATTGGTTACCTGAACCCAAGGAATCCAGCGACAAAGAGAACAATGACAACTGCGCCGACCAGCCAAATGATGCCGTTCATGAGGTTGTGTGTACCGAAAACCCCATCCGTGTTGAACTAGTGAGAGAATCGCATCACGTTGGCGGCTGTGATTGCGCTAATCCTCCTGGCTCTGAAGCTGTTGGCTGCGCCCCTCAAGTCGAAGAGTCGGCTCGAAGCCGAGAACGCAGTACTCCGGCATCAGCTTATCGTCCTTCGACGCAAGGTGCACGGCCGCGTTCAGCTTAGCGACGCCGATCGCCTGTTCTTCATCCAGCTCTATCGCTGGTTTCCGTCGATCCTCAAGCTGATAACCGTGGTCCGTCCGGAGACGCTGGTACGCTGGCATCGTGAGGGGTTTTGCCGCTACTGGCGCTGGAAGTCACGCCCGCTGCGAGGTCGGCCACCGATCGGCGCGGAGCTACGGGCGTTGATCCGACGCATGAGCCTAGAAAATCCTCTTTGAGGGTGCGCCACGCATTCACGGTGAACTGCTCAAGCTCGGATTTGCGGTCGCCCCGTCGACCGTCAGCAAGTATATAGCGAGGAAAAGGAATGACGACCCGTCCGGTCAGAGCTGGGCTAGCTTCCTTCGCAACCATACGCTGCAGATTGCGGCCATGGACCTGTTTGTGGTGCCGACTATTGGGTTCAACCTGCTCTACGCCTTAATCATTGTCCGGCTAGCGCGGCGAGAGCTTGTCTGGGTCAACGTAACGGGACATCCGACGGCCGAATGGATCGCGCGGCAGATCACCGAGGTTTTCCCCTGGAACGAGGCACCACGCTACTTGATCCGTGATCGAGATCGGATCTATGGCACAGTCGTCAGGCGTGGTTTGAGAGCGATGGGGATTCGCGACAAGCCGATTTCGCCCGGTTCGCCGTGGCAGAACTGTTTTGCCGAGAGGCTGATTGGCTCGATCCGCCGCGAGTGCGTTGACCACCTCGTGGTGTTCGGTGAGCAGCACTTGCGTCGCGTGCTACGCTCTTACGCAGAGTATTGTAATGAGACGCGGACGCATCGCTCCCTAAACAAGGATGCACCAGTTTCGCGTCCGGTTCAGCGGACCGGACGCATCGTATCTCATGCGCTCATCGGCGGGCTGCATCACCAATACGTCCGAATCTGAGTTTTCGGTACACGCAGCCTGCGCGCAGGCGCCAAAGCTCAGGTGCGCACCGGTGCGCCATGCTTCCTCCATGTCATGTCAGGAATTCTTCCACAATACAGATCTGTCACCGATGACATCATCTCGATCTACGTCGAGGAGGGAGGTGCCCTTCACAAGCTGGTGCTCTGTCACCAGGATGGATCAGGAGACGACGTTTCTTATCAGGAACGCCTCCTCAAGATGGAGCTGTGGCTTGAATACGACACGTTCGGGTCGGAAGTGGTGTTCGCGTTCGGTGACACTTACATCCAGTTGCCGACCGACAGTCAGCGTATCGCGGAACTTGCCACTTTAATCGGGCGCGGCTTCCTCGGACAGCCGCTGATTTCGCAGGATGTTTGTTACCAAACCGGAAAGCGCAGCTGGGGCGGGCATGGGTTGGCTCACATCCTCGATAGTTTGCTGCCGCGCTTTGAGGCAGGTGGAATTGATCGCACATCCGTAATGCGCCTGATGCGTGACCATCCATCTCGCCTTTTCAGTTACACGACGAACCTGATTTGTGGCCCGTACGCGCAGCGTCAGGCCCGAATTTGTGTATTCAAAGCCGATAGTAGCGGCAGTTCGATCGGCCCTACACTAGTATGCGCACCTGTCCCTACCGAGAATTTCATCCGGAGTGGCTTGCGGCCGCGGATCGGGTAATCTGCTGCGGGACGATCGATAGTCTGAAGTTCCTGGCATGCTTGGTGGTCTCGCTGTTCAGGTCCAAGGGGCGATTTGAGGCTGAGATCGTCATTCTTCGGCATCAGCTGAATGTCCTGCGCCGCGGGATGCCATCGCGGGCGCGATTGACGCTCATCGATCGGCTGATCTTCGTTTGGCTGTATCGGCTGCGCCCGTCCGTGCTGGGCGCCGTTGTGATCGTCCAGCCTGAGACCGTGATGCGATGGCACCGTGAGGGCTTCCGCTTATATTGGCGCTGGAAGTCTCGCGCACGCGGTGGTCGCCCGCGAAATCCCGCGCGACCTGCGTGATCTTATTCGCGAGATGAGCCTTGCCAATCCGCTGTGGGGCGCGCCGCGCATTCATGGCGAGCTGCTCAAGCTCGGCATCGAGGTCGCGCAGTCGACGGTAACGAAGTACATGGTGCGATGTCGGCGACCGCCGAGCCAGAGCTGGAAGACCTTTCTACGCAACCATGCCGCAGGCGTCGCCGCGATGGATCTGCTCGTGGTGCCGACGATCGACTTCCGCCTCCTCTATGTGCTGGTCATCCTCGGGCATCATCGCCGCCGGATCCTATCG
Organism: uncultured Alphaproteobacteria bacterium; assembly: GCA_963804725.1. Lineage (GTDB taxonomy): Bacteria > Pseudomonadota > Alphaproteobacteria > ATCC43930 > CGMCC-115725 > JAATGI01. The sequence continues at coordinate 77,309 of CAWDRN010000004.1, forward strand.
TTCGCCGTCACCTCTCATCCGACAGCGGAGTGGATCGCTCGACAGATCACCGATGCATTTCCGTGGAATGAAGCACCGCGCCACCTGATCCGAGATCGTGATGCGGTCTATGGTCAAGTCGTCACCCGGCGGCTCAAGACCATGGGCATCCGCGATCGGCCGACGGCATCGCGATCGCCTTGGCAGAACGGAGACGTCGAACGGCTGATCGGCTCGATCCGGCGGGAGTGTCTGGACCATTTCGTCGTGTTCGGGGAGGCTCACCTTCGCCGCATCGTTACGGCCTACGTCTCTTATTACAATGAGCTCCGAACTCACCTGTCACTGAACAAAGACACCCCGATCCATCGACCGATCCAACGGATCGGGCGGATCATGTCTGTGCCCGTCCTCGGCGGCCTGCACCCCAATACTGTCGGACGTAGTTTCTGATAGCAACGGGCACCCGGTGACGGGTGTCCCTACCGCGATAGTTGCAAAACCGCCCGGTTTCCCACAAGCGAGAATCAATGGGTTGCGCGGATTCTGCAAAAACTTCTCTGTCATTGTTTTTGTTCGAGCTTCGCAATGGCATCGGTAGCGAGGCGCCGCTGATCGGCCTCGCCTGCGTAGACCGCGAATGCAGCGAAGGTCTTGTCGCCGGTGATCGACATCGCGGTGCGCTCGTCGTAACCAGCGTCGAGGAGATTCTTGGTTGCGGGCCGTGCAGCTGCTGAAGTCGTGTCGCTGGCCGGAGGCACGAAAGACGAGGCAGAGCAGGCCGACGCGGCTCTCTGTAACATCCGATCGCATCTTGATTCGCACAGATATGTGCGATATAACTCAATGAACGGCAACGAATTCGAACGTAAAATTAAAGAAGCTTGGCCGGAAACGCGGGATTGCGGTCTTGTTCGATCGTGGGCGCGGCAAGGGTAGCCATGGGCGGCTCTATTACGGTAGTCGGTTTACGACGCTCAAGGAAAGGAAATCGGCCCTGGCCTGCTCAACGCCATGCTCGCGCAGCTAGACTGACCAAGGCGGATTTTGAGGATTGAGGATGGCTTTCGCCTATCGATACACGCTGGAGCGGCAGGAGAATGGCTGGTGGCTCGTCCGCTTCCCAGGCATTCCGGAAGCGCTGACCGATGGCGAAACGCAAGAGGAGGCGCGCACCAACGCGGTCGATTGCGTGATCGCCGCACTCGAAGGCTACATGAAAGCTGGCAAGCCGCTGCCGCGACGGGGCGCAGGTCACACCGGGCGTGACCGTGCCGTGCTGCCATCCCTCGTCACCGCCAAACTCGCCGTCTACGAGACGATGCGCGCGCGCGGCTGGTCGAAGCTCAAGCTCGCGAAGCAACTTGGTATGGCCGAGAATTCGGTGCGCCGGCTGCTCGACCTGCGCCATAGTTCGCACATGTGGATCATCGATGAAGCACTGGCGAAGATGAACGCCGAGCTGACCATCGATCTCCCGAAGGCGCGGGCGCGCCGGAAGGCGGCGTAGAGCGAGAGCGAACTGGCGTCCGGCCGTGGCGAAATCAAGCGTCTGACATCATGCCAAACATCCTGTGCATTCCGAAAATCAAATTCTGAAATATTGATGATGGAGCCCGCCGAGGATCGGGCATGACCGAATGGAACCAACGCTGTTTTTTTGGTCGGTGGATCGGCATTTCCTGATCAAGTGTGAGGTGAGTTCGTACTGAATTGTCGTAGGTGAGGTCGCTGCCAAGAATGCGCTGAAGATGGTCGGCGCTAAAGACGATTAGATGGTTGTGAGTGTCGCGAATCAGATCCTGCCATATTGATGATGGAGCCCGGCCAAGATCGGCAGGGCAGAGGACGCGGCCAGTCGCCTGGACAGCACGCCGTGAAGGTACATCCTTGTTCAGGGACAGGTGCGTGCGCGTTTCGTTGTAGTAGGTCTTGCACGACAGCAGCAGATGGCGAAGGTGCCGTTTGCCAAACACGACGACATGGTCGACGCGTTCCCGACGGACCGAGGCGATGAGACGTTCGACATAGGCGATTTTGCCAGGACGAGCGCGGCGATGTCGGTCGATCTCTGATGCCGAGCGTCCGAAGGCGCTGGGTGACGACCTCGCCATAAGCGCGATCTCGGTCACGAATGAGGTACCGCGGCGCCACGCTCCCAGCCGCACACCGCCGTAAGCTGTCGAGCAATCCATTCCGCGGTCGGGTGCGCGGTTGCCGCCCTCCACGAGACGCGGCGCGGGTCGTGCTGCAAGATGAGGAAGCCGAAGAGCAGGCGAAACGAAATGGTCGGTACCAGAAAGAGGTCCATCGCGGCGATGCCATCGGCATGATTGCGAAGGAAGGTTTTCCAGCCTTGAGACGGCGGCCGTCGCCGTCGCGCCATATACTTCGCCACGCTCGTCTGCCCGATGTCGATGCCGAGCTTGAGGAGCTCGCCGTGGATCCTCGGCGCGCCCCAGAGTGGGTTGGCCAAGCTCATCTCGCGGATCAACCGCCGTATCTCCAACGCGACCTTTAGCCGCCCGCCGCCAGATCGCGACTTCACGCGTCGCCGTCGGAAGAGTGGATGGTATGGCCTTACTAAGGTCGCTGGCCAGCTTACCGGACGGTGACGTCGCTGCGGCAGGCTCGGAAACTACCTAAGGAAACTCTGAAGAAGTTGTCGACGCGACGAGGGTTGTGTGATTCATAGGGATCAGTGTGCGGAAGCATATTGGGTGGCTCGATGAAGCAGGCGACGCTGGCGGCGGTTGGGTTCGAGCGGTACGGGAAGACGACACGCCGAGCTGTTTTTCTCGCTGAGATGGATCAGGTGGTGCCATGGTCAGCGCTGTGCGCGCTGGTTGAGCCGGTTTACCCGAAGCCGGGCAATGGTCGGCCGCCGGTGGGCGTCGAGCGAATGCTGCGCATCTATTTTCTGCAGCAGTGGTTCAACCTGTCGGACCCGGCGGCGGAGGAAGCGCTTTACGATTCGCTGGCGATGCGCGGATTTGTCGGCATCGACCTGGGCCGCGAGCCGGTTCCGGACGAGACCACGGTGTGCCGCTTCCGGCATCTCATCGAGCGTTACGACTTGGGCAGCCGCCTGTTCGAGGAGGTGCATCGGCATCTTGAAGCCAAGGGGCTCAAGCTGTCGAAGGGCACGATCGTGGACGCGACCATCATCGCCGCGCCATCCTCGACCAAGAATGCAGAGAAGGCGCGCGATCCCGACATGCACCAGACCAAGAAGGGAAACCAGTGGTATTTCGGCATGAAGGCGCATGTCGGCATCGACAGCCGAAGCAAGATCATCCACGCCGTGGTCGCGACCGCCGCGAATGTCGCCGATAGCGAAATATTGCCGGACCTGATGCACGGCGAGGAGACGCGCGTTTGGGGCGATCAGGCGTACCGCGGCCAGACCGACGTGATCAAGGCGCATGCGCCCAACGCAAAAGACTTCACCAACCGCCGCTACCGCCATCGCGGTATCGTGGACGAGATCGAACGGGCCAAGAACCGCACCAAGTCGAAGGTCCGGTCCAAGGTCGAGCATAGTATCGGCGTCATCAAGCGGGTCTTCGGCTTCGCCAAAGTTCGCTATCGTGGCCTGGACAAGAATGCCAACCGCCTCTTCGTGACCTGCGCGCTGGCCAACCTCTTCCTCGCCCGGCGACACTTGTTGCGGTGGCAAGGCGCGTAGCGCGCCCACAATCTGGCTATGCACCCTTGCCACACAGACAAAGGTAAAGCCACTCGCCGAGCCGCACCGACATCGTTTCAAACCAAAACGGCCGCTCGCGTGCCTTCATTAAATCGAGCTACTTATTCAGACTTTCCCTAAACGCCATTTCGCAGCCCGGCCGCGATCAAGATCCACGTTGAGGGTGGCTCGTCGGCTAACATTCGAGACGCCGGCAAGCGCGGAATCGCACTAGCGGAGGGAGCAAGTTTTTCGGCCTCCCGTCTGGCGCCAAGCTCGGATTACGAGGCGTTCTTTCCCCTGCTGCCAGGGCGAGAGACTTCGGCGATTTGGGTAGATTCCGAGCCTGCCGCAGCGCGACGACGTGTGCCATGTCTTTGTTTCAGCAAATGCGATAGCAGAGCTCATGCCTCATTGTCAATTCCATGTGTTCGATGGAGCCGACGGAACACGGTGGTTGAAATGACCCGTTCTGCATCACTCTCTCAACTTCCCTCCGAGTTCGATGATTTTCTATATGCGCCGATCGGTGAGGACGGAAGCGGGATGCTGCTCAGCGTCCTTTCGGCGCTGGCACGGCTGAACCTCGATCCCTGGCAGGAGGCTTCCCGATTAGCTCGGTTGCCCGGGAAAGCCGCAACTCAAAGTTTGGCGTCGCAGATTGCCGAACTGCCCGATGGAGCATCGGTGCCAAATCCCGAAACGATTGCTGCTCGCTTGATCGCGCTTTTGCCTCGACAGGCTACTTCTCATACCCCGGCGCGCGAGATGGTGCTCGGCGGCGGTGCGACGCCCAATTCCCGGGCCGTCATACGCGTGATCGTCATCAACATGATCTTCATCGCCGTCATGCTGGGCACCCATTGGGTCATGGGGAGCTACCCAACGACGGGGCAGATTGACAATGCTCATCATGCGCCGGTGTCAAGCACAAACTCACCACAGGTGCCGCCGCTGAATTCCGGCCATTCACGAGGCGGCGGGCTCGGATAACGGGAGCTACGATGATGCCAGACGACAAGGTGCAGCCAAACGCGAACGACCGACCCGAGCAAGCAAAGTCGGAGCAGGCGGGCCAGCAAACGCTGCCGAGCCACGCTAGCGCAACGGTTCCGCCAAATCAGCCTATGGCGTCAAGAAGGCGCCCAATCTTGCACTTGAGGGACCACGCCGCCGAAACCGATCATCGGTGAGGTCCGATTTCGCGCGTACGTTCTGAGTAATTTCCGAGCCTATCGCAACTCCGAAACTCAAGCCAAGTTTCTGCGCGATTTCTGCGGGAAGCGCAATTGGCGTGATCCTCTCACCGCCGAAACCGAAAACCCTTTAGCCCTGGATTTTTTTGCCGGTCAGGAGGCTGCGACGAGGAAAATATGCGGCCTTTGTTCGCGGGAAACTGGAAGATGAACGGGCTGGCGCGACAGCTCGGCGAAATCGAGGCAATTGCCATCTCGGTAGAGGCTTCGCCGCCATTGGCCGATATTTTGATTTGCCCGCCGACGACGCTAATAGAGCGCACGGCGAGGACGGCCGCGGGCCGGATCGCCATCGAGGAGAGAACTGCCACGCCGAAATCGCCGGCGCGTTCACGGGAGATGTCGGCGCGGAGATGCTGAAGGATGCGGGCGCCTCCGCGGTCATCGCCGGACATTCGGAACGCCGCCAACATCATGGCGAGACCGAATGCAATCGTGGCGGCGAAGGCAAAGGCCGCATTTTCGCGCGGGACTTCTGGCAATCATCTGTAACGGCGAGACGAAATCGGAGCGACTGGACGGCAAGGCGTTATCCGTGTGTGGCCGATCAGATCGCGGCCAGCATACCTGAAGGCGTAACGTCATCCGCTATCGCGATCGGCTATAAGCCACTCTGGGTGTCATCCGCCACACATCATAGCCATACAACAGCCAGTTCAATTGTCACCAGCATTTTGCTCGCTGTCGAAGACATTACGGGACGCCGCACCCTTGAACGGGAGAGGGAAGAACTCCCTAAGCAAAAGGATCTCCTGCTCAGGGAAATGTCTCACCGTGTCAACAACAGCCTCTCGATCGTCGCCAACGTCCTGATGCTGAAGGCGGTCACGGTTTTAAGTCGGAGGAACGCGCCGGCACCTGCACGAAGCGCATGAGCGTGTGCTCGCCATTGCGACGGTGCACGAACAACTCCATTCGTTCGGGCTATGACCAAGCTCAGTGACAGCTTGGCGGCGTCGATGATCCTCGACGATCAGCCAATGACGCTGCGTGTCGAGGCCGCCACCGGCGCATTGACCTCCGACCAGGCGGTGAGTATGGGCCTAATCGTCACCGAACTCGTTATCAACGCCCTCAAGCATGCGTTCCCCCACGGCGGCGATGGCGCTATCGTGGTTCGTTACAGAGTTGGGCCCGATGAATTGGCGCTTAACCGTCTCGGACGATGGGGTGGGGATAACCAGTTCCTTGACCGAGCCGCCATCACGGAGCGGCCTCGGCACGAGCATCGTCGAGGCGCTCACACGCCAGCTCAATGGGCGGCTGACAACGACCAATACCTCCCCCGGCGCGACAGTGTCGTTGACCGTTCCAATGTTGCCGTAATTGTCACGATGGGCCGGCGCCGACGAGCGCTCGATCGATTGATTTGACTAGCGAGCCTTGACTGAAGGGCTTGCCGATCACGATCGCCTCCGGCAAGCGTACCCTTACAACAATCGGGTCTCCGCTCGTAAAAATATGGGGCACCGGCCCGCCCCGGAGTATTTCCTCGACGGCGGCGATACCGCTTCCGCTTCGCAAGCGCACATCGGCAATGACGAGGTCGGGGCGTTGCTGAAGAGCAGTTGCAATCGCTTCGGCCTCGGTGGCCACGATCGCACACACCCCATGACCCATTTCGGCCAGAATCTCCGCGAGCAACATGGCGTTGAGTGCGTTATCTTCGATAATGGGGATGCGACGCGCTATCATCATCGATTAGATTGTACCTCAGGTCACCCCAACACAACCTCCCCCGAGTCGCCAAATATCCGCATCACATGTGCCGGGCGGCGCTCATTCCACCGAGGACCAATCGGCGCGTTCCTTGGCATGCGGTAGCCGTAGAGATCATGATCTTCGTTATAGCCACCAGTGCCGGCGCTCAGATGACTGAAATCGTGCACGAACTCGATCGCCGAAATCCACCTGACCATCTTGAAGCCTAACTCGTACTCGCCGCGCAGCCCACACCTACTGCGCCAACGAGTGGGGTGGCGGAGAGGGTGTCCGATGCGACCTGCATGCACCCCATGACCTTGAATGCGCCGGTCTTGCGGCGCCTCTACTAGGATTGGAAAGTGCGGCGTCATTGCCGGATTCCGCGCCGCGGATTTCGATCCGGCTGCGTGAAGCTATATCCTGGGCTCGCTGTCGCCGATCGAAGTGTGCTGAAACTCTTTGCGCTTCCGCGTGCGCGTTCATGGCTGTCCCTACCGAGAATTTCATCCGGAGTGGCTTGCCGCCGCGGATCGGGTAATCTGCTGCGGGATGATCGATAGTCTGAAGCTCCTGGCATGTTTAGGTGGTCTCGCTGTTCAGGTCCAAGGGGCGACTTGAGGCTGAGATCGTCATTCTTCGGCATCAGCTGAATGTCCTGCGCCGCGGGATGCCATCGCGGGCGCGATTGACGCTTATCGATCGGCTGATCTTCGTTTGGCTGTATCGGCTGCGCCCGTCCGTGCTGGGCGCCGTTGTGATCGTCCAGCCTGAGACCGTGATGCGATGGCACCGTGAGGGCTTCCGCTTATATTGGCGCTGGAAGTCTCGCGCACGCGGCGGCCGCCCGCGAATCCCGCGCGACCTGCGTGATCTTATTCGCGAGATGAGCCTTGCCAATCGGCTGTGGGCGCGCCGCGCATTCATGGCGAGCTGCTCAAGCTCGGCATCGAGATCGCGCAGTCGACAGTGGCGAAGTACCTGGTGCGATGTCGGCGACCGCCGAGCCAGAGCTGGAAGACCTTTCTGCGTAACCATGGCGCCGCCATCGCCGCGATGGATCTGCTCGTGGTGCCGACGATCGACTTCCGCCTCCTCTATGTGCTGGTCATCCTCGGTCATCATCGCCACCGGATCCTATCGTTCGGCGTCACCTCTCATCCGACAGCGGAGTGGATCGCTCGACAGATCACCGATGCATTTCCGTGGACTGAAGCACCGCGCCACCTGATCCGAGATCGTGATGCGGTCTATGGTCAAGTCGTCACCCGGCGCCTCAAGAGCATGGGCATCCGCGATCGGCCGACGGCACCGCGATCGCCTTGGCAGAACGGATACGTCGAACGGCTGATCGGCTCGATCCGGCGGGAGTGTCTCGACCATCTCGTCGTGTTCGGGGAGGCTCACCTTCGCCGCATCGTTACGGCCTACGTCTCTTATTACAATGAGCTCCGAACTCACCTGTCACTGAACAAAGACACCCCGATCCATCGACCGATCCAAGGGATCGGGCGGATCATGTCAGTGCCCGTCCTCGGCGGCCTGCACCACCAATACCGTCGGACGTAGTTTCTGATAGCAACAGGTGGTGCGCCGTTAGCTTAAATTCACCTACGAGACGGCGTACCGCGGCACGTTGCGCGGGCAGGACTGGAACGCGGTCTACACCGATCGTCATTGCCGCCAGCCGACGGCGACAGAGCCGACCGAATTCATGCTCGACGCCAGCCCAAGTTGACAGCGATTCGCCGCGCCTTGGGAGCCAGCGTGTTCGTGTTGCTGGTTTTGGTTGTCGTTGACGACAGATTGTGGACTTCGATCGGCGATCACTTCGGGGCAATGGTGGCGAGGCCACTGCAAGGTTGAAGCGGAAAAGGAAATGAGCGAGGAAGATTTTGAGATAGGCATTAACGGAAAATACCGTGCGCTCTATTTGCTGGCGTGCATCACTACTCTACCGCCCCTTGGGGTTTGCCAACCAGGACAACTTTGCCATGAACCGATCGCGTTCCATTGTCAGCGTCCACACAGCTAAAGTTAACCTGAGATCTATAATTTTTCGTATGGCAACAATAATTGTAGCCACCCTTACTCCGTTAGTAGCGTCGGCGCAGATGAATCCCCTTGTAGGGACTTGGCTAGCAACGATACACGCGTCTGATGGCTCCACCCATACACAAAGAGTAACCTATTACGCCGACGGCAAATGGTTTGCCGAAACAGCCAACCCACCGCTACCAAACGGTTCCGGCGCAGGCGTGGTGCGCACATACGGTAGATATCGGTTGGAAAACCAGACGACCTTACATGTCATCTACGGCAATACCTTCCTGTGTCCCGCAGGCTCTGGATGTGCGCCGTACCCCCGGCAATATGCTGGCACAATGTATTATCCGCCAGGAACGTCGAAGGTGTTCCACTTTCAGTTTCAGGGAAGCAACCGGACTATAGCGGAGGACGGTACTATAGCTAATCGGATTAATTAACACTCTAGGACAGAAGTACATTTTCTCATAGGAGAAGCACGTGGAGAAATTTTTCTCTCGCAGAGAGAGCATTAAACGTGTTTTTACCTCGGCAGCAACGCTATTCGGTATTGGCTTCGCGCTCCACATAGAGGACAAAAGCAGACCTCATCTAGCACATCATGCTGGTCCAGGCCCGTGTACTTTGTGCGGTTGTCAGGGATTTGAGGGTACCTCTTACATCTGCTCGAATTCCATTTGTCATCACGAGTGGCAAAAACATCAGTAATCAATTCCAAGCCTGTTCGCGGGCAGCCTTTATGGTCGCGCACTCCGCGATGTTTAATGGCTCCGCGTCGCCGTCCAGTCGGCCCACGGCAAACTCGTCCCAATGGGGGAGCGTCCTCAAAATTTTCCGCCTCGCCTCGACACTGGCGCGGCTACACGGATTTCCGCGTGTAGTGGTTTGCGGCCTAAGCTAGTGGTTCAAAACTGACACTTGGTACCAGTCCACAGGTCTGGTTGGGGTGGATTTGCGTCGGTCCGCTCTCAGACGGCGAGGCCAAAAACCGGACGTTCGTGTGTTGGCTCGATCTGGCCGTTTGCAGTCGGGCCGGTTTGGAATACCTGGAAGCGGTAATCGGACATTCGTTCTGACACATCGGGCGGCAGCTCTCGACCCACCACGGTCCTTCGCGGGCCAGGTCGCGCTTCCTGATAGCGGTCATTCGCGGGCGCAGCTGTCTAGCTGCTCCGCGCCCTATGCCGGCCGTTTCGACGTGTGGGCCCGCGGTTTCAAACCGGACATGGGACGAGCGGTGGCATATGTCACGCCTGCGCTGCGGGCAGTCGCGTGAGCTGCGTCTTCAGATGATCGAAATCGACCGGCTTGGTGATGAACTCGATGGCGCCGTATTCGCTGGCGCGGCGGCGGCGTTCGTCGTCGCCATAGGCCGACACCATCATCACCGGCAGTTCGGGCCAGCGCTGCTTCACCTCCTGCAAAAGCGCGAGGCCGTCCATGCCCGGCATGTTGATATCGGACAGGATCACCAGCAGCTCGGGTTGGATCGGCCCCGCGAGACGGTCGAGCGCCTCTTTGCCCGATCCGGCAAAGTGGAGCACATAAGTGCCTTGCCGCGCCTCGCGGCGGAAACGCTGGCGGAACATGTCGGCAACGTCGGGTTCGTCATCGACCACAAGAATACTCACACTCATCAGTTCCCCGTCTCTTGGTCTAACGCTTTCGCGGCAGTCGGATCGTGAACTCGGTGAAGTCGTCAACCCGGCTGTCGACCGCGATGGTGCCGCCATGTTGTTGCGTCACGATGTCATAGCTGATCGAGAGGCCGAGGCCCGTGCCTTCGCCCGTCGGCTTGGTGGTGAAGAAGGGCTGGAACAGCTTGTCCTTGATCTCCGGCGGAATGCCGGTACCGTTGTCGCGAATGCGCACCTCGACGGCGTCGCCGAGGTCGCCCGTCGATACTTTCAACACCGGGCGGAATGCCTCGTCGCCGCCTTCCTTGCGCCGTTTGTTGGCGGCGTAAAAGCCATTGCCGCAGAGATTGAGTAACACGCGCGTCACGTCCTGCGGCACCAGCTCGATCGGCTTCATTGCCTTATCGTAGTCGCGCTCCAGCGTGATGTTGAAGTTCTGGTCCTGCGCCCGCGCACCGTGATAGGCGAGGTTCAGCAATTCTTCGACCAATGCGTTGAGGTCGGCCTCGCGCCGGTCGCCACTGCCGCCGCGCGAATGGGCCAGCATGCTCTTGACGATGCCGTCGGCGCGCTTTCCGTGCTCCTGGATCTTTTCAAGATTGCCGGTGAGCATTTCGATGGTTTCGTCGATCTCGTCGCGCTGGTCGGCGTCGAGGGTCGCGAAGGCGGGCGCGGCGGCTTCCTTCAGCTCGTTCAAAAGCTCGTTCGACAGATTGGCGAAATTGTTGACGAAGTTGAGCGGGTTCTTGATTTCGTGCGCGATGCCGGCGGTGAGCGCGCCGAGCGAGGCCATTTTTTCCGACTGAATCAGATTGGCCTGCGCCAGTTTCAGATCGGCCAGCGCCTTCTCCGCCGCCTCGCGCGCGGCGAGGATGCTTTGCTCCGCCAGCTTGCGTTCGGTGATGTCAGAATAGATGAAGACGAAGCCGCCGCCGGGGATCGGATTACGTCGCACCTCCAGCACTTGCCCGTTTGGCCGCGTACGTTCGTAGCGAATCGGGCGCACGTCGCCCGCGCTTGGAGCCGCGCTATCCGGTGGCGGTGTGTTTCCGAATTCGCCGCGTTCCGTCAAATAGGTAGTGAAATCGCCATAGGTTCGTGGCGAGGCCAGCCATTCCTCTGGGATGTCGAGCATGTGGAGGAAATTGCGGTTCCAAGCGACCAGGCGCTGTTCGGCGTCGAACATGATGACGGCGTCGCCCATATTGTCGAAGGTGACGCGCAACTCCGCCTGGCGCTGGCGGATCTCGTTCAGAAGCCGGGCGTTCTCGATCGCGATCACCGCCTGGTCGGCGAAGGTCGTGACGAGGGCAATCTCGCGCTCGCTGAATGCCTCTACCCGCTGCCGGCCGAGACCGAAGGCGCCGATCAAGGCGTTGTCCCGCCACAAGGGGACGCCGAGTATGGTGCGGATGCCGCCAATTCGCGCGTCGTCCTTGGCCTCGTAGAGCGGATCGGTCCAGGCATCGAGGATGTGCACGGTACGGCCTTCGAGCGCGGCACGGCCAACCACCGTGCCGGTGCCGGGGTGGATCACGACGTTGCGTTCGCGCTCTTCGTATTCGGGGATCAGCATTTGGCCCGCCGCCCAGCGGTACTCGCCGCCGTCGTTACGGTAGACCACCGCGGAATCGGCGCGGCATAGCCGCAGAGCTGCGCTCGTCACCGTCTGCAAAACGGTGTCGAGATCGAATGCCGAACGGCTAATCACCTTCAAGACGTCGCTGGTTGCGGTCTGATATTCGAGCGATTCCCGCAAATCTGTGGTGCGCGCTTGCAATTCGGTCAGAAGCCGCGCGCTCTCGATCGCGATCGCTGCCTGCGCGCCGAAACTTTCCAACAGCGCGATCTGCCGCGAGGTGAACGGCCGCACTTCCTGGCGGTAAATCGTGAAGGCGCCGATGAGCGCGCCGTCCTTGACCAAGGGCACGCAAACCGGGGTGCGGATGCCGCCATCCTCGACAGCAGACACAACGACCGGAACACGTCGGCGGTAGCCTTCCTCTTTGGTTAGGTCGACGACGTGGAGTGTCGACAAGCTGTCATAGGCCGAGCCGAGCAGGGTGCGTAGCCGCACCGGATTGTGAGTGAGGAAATGCATGAAACCAGCGGGCACGTTGCGGAACGCGATGTACTTGATGAATTCGCCGTCGGGAACCAATAGCCCCCCGAACGCGGCGTCGCAAAGCCGCATCGCCCGCTCCAAGATCGCATCAAACACCGGCTCAGCGTCGCCTGCGGAGCGGTTGATGATTTGAAGAATTTCAGCTGTCGCAGTTTGCTGTGACAGCGCTTCGTCGCGTTCAGCCGTGCGCTCGTCCAGCTGACGTTTGAGTTCCGCGATGGTCGGATCCGGATCACCCTGCGCGCTGCTTCGAACCGCCGTCATATTTCCTCCTACGATGGCGCTGCGCCATGGCCCTACCCAATTGAGAGTAGTTGAAAGGGGCTGGTTCGCCTATAACCTCCCTCTCTGATCCGTGCCGTCGCAGTCTTTTCCGTACCTCGATGGCGCAAGCGACTATCCACGATGCTGCCGTCTACTTGTCATCCGCTGCGGTCAGCCGCGAATACCCCGCGACACTGGCGGCGAGGATCGTAGTGAGCTTGCGCGTCTCGCTCACCCTTCTGTGCGCATGCCGTCGAGGATTCGTTCCGCATGCGTCCTGTCGTAGCGCTGTCGCCGAACATTCCGACCAAACCGTCACGATAGTTGCGAACAGTAAATGGGGTTCGGGTGCTAAGCCGGCTTGGGCGGCGCGTTGTGGGGCGCAAATATATTGTGCGAAGCGTCATGCCGCCAGATGATAAACGTGAGATGCAGACCGCCAAGCACCGGCTCCCCGATGATCTCCCTGTGGCGTGCTTCGCAGATCGGCGGATCGACCGCGCACGGGGCTCGCTGGCCGATCGCGCGGTGCGGTGCTCAACGCCGTCTACGAGGAGGATTTCCTCGGGTTCTCATACGGGTTCCGACCGGGGCGTAGTCAGCATGATGCGCTGGATGCGCTTTGTGTTGGAATTGACCGGAAGAAGGTGAGCTGGATTCTTGATGTCGACATCCGCAGCTTTTTCGATCAACTCAGCCGAGAGTGGTTAGTTCAATTCCTGAGGCACCGGATTGGCGACGAGCGCATGATCCGACTAATCTGCAAATGGCTGCAGGCCGGAGTGCTGGAAGAAGGGGTCTGGACAGATAGCGAGGAGGGCACGCCGCACGGCGCGACAGTTTCGCCCCTGTTGGCTAACGCCTACCTCCATTATGTGTTCGACCTATGGGCGAACCAATGGCGCAAACGCACGCCCGTGGAGATATGGTCATCGTGCGGTACGCCGATGACAGTATCCTCGGATTTCAACACCACGCCGACGCCATGCAGTTTTTATGCGACATGCGCGAGCGGTTGGAGCGATTTTCGTTGTCACTGCATCCGGAGAAGACACGGTTGCTCGAGTTTGGACGCTTTGCGGCGCTCAATCGAGAACGACAGGGTCTTGGAAAGCCGGAGACCTTCAATTTTCTGGGATTTATGTTCATCTGCGGACGCGCACGTGCGGGACATTTCTTTGTGCAACGAAAGACCCGCCGCGATCGAATGCAGGCGACGCTCAGGCGAGTGAAGGACGAACTGCGGAAGCGACGGCATCACTCAATCGCACAGCAGGGCCAATGGCTGAAGCAGGTTGTTCAGGGCTTCTACGCCTATCATGCCGTTCCCGGCAATGGGCGGGCCACTACGGCGTTTCGTTTTCATGTCACCAATCTCTGGTGGGGCGCTCTAGAGCGTCGCGGCCAGAGATCCCGTGTGACTTGGACGCGAGCAGAGCGCCTGTTCAACGAGTGGCTTCCACGGCCGGTGACTCTGCATCCTTGGCCGCGTGAACGCTTTGACGTCAGACACCTGAGGTGGGAGCCCAGTGCCTAAATCGGGCTCGCTGGGTTCTGTGCGGGGGGCGGGCAGCAATGCCTGTCCCTACCGCGAAAGTTGATGCGGTCATGGATCGCATGTTGAGAACGGGCCCGAGCCTCGGATCTGCCAGCTAAGGAAGATATCGCAATGGTACCATAAGATGACGCTTGACAAGGAACCACCCCATGTGAGCGCCCGTCACGATCGTGGATGAGAAAGCGTGGTGGCTCCCGATCCCAGCCGCAGCATTCGACGATCTGTCGGCTTGCCCACTCCGCCGTCGGATGCCGCGTCGTCTCGACGCGGAGAACTGCCCGGCTGGCGTGATCGACGACGAAGAACACGTAAACTGTTTGAAAGAAGATCGTGTGCACGCAAAGGAAGTCGCAAGCCCAAATCGTCGATGCGTGTCGCTTGAGGAACGCGCGCCAACCCGGAGACGGCTCCCCATCCCACGGACGACGCCTATATTTTGCAATGCTTCAGGCCGAGACCCGGAAGCCAAGCCTTGCCAGCTCGGCTTGGATCCGCCGTTGACCCCACAAACAATTCTTTCGGTCGCCATGCGTCGAATGAGATCGCGTAACTCTGGCGGTATTGGAGGGCGCCCCGCCTTGCTTCCCCGTCTTGAGCGCCATCGCCAATAGGCCCGCCAGCCCCGACGGTGCCACCTCAAGACCGTCACCGGTTCGACGATCAGCAACGACCTTCGCCAGCCGGTGAACCTTCGGCACGCCAGCACCCAGAACCGCCGATCTACGTCACGAATGCGAGGCCGCGGCTGCCGACGCCGCAGCACCAGCAGCTGCTGTCGCAGGCAAATGTTCTCCGCCACCAGGGACGCCCGCGCCCTGAAACCGGCCGCGATCCCCCACCCAACCCACCGAAGCACTGGCCCCTCCCTGTTCCCTTTTCCAGAAGAAGAGGCTGCACCCTTGAACCGTCAAGACATGATCAATGGCATCGAGCTTTTTGCGCTCTAAAACTGCATTCTCGGCCTCGAGCCGGCTCTTCGACTTAAAGAGCGCTGCCAACAGCTTCAGAGCCAGGAGCATTAGCGCAATCACAGCAGCCAACGTGATCCGATTCTTTCACTGGTTCAACATGGATGGGGTTTTCGGTACACACACCGGCGCCCATAGGGCGTCTAACGATGACACTGATCGGCATCGCTCTCTGTGGCTTCCTGCTTCTCGCGCTCTTTGGCACGCAAGCAGGTCGCGCCTTTCTCACCGTCGCGATTGTTCTCACGGTCGTGGGCGTTGGCGCTCTTTACTTCTACATGCGCTACTCGCCTAGCGTCGGCGGAGACCCTCAACAGACTGTCGCTGTTGAACACCTGCCTTAGGGAGAGTCTGAATAAGTAGCTCGATTTAATGAAGGCACGCGAGCGGCCGTTTTGGTTTGAAACGATGTCGGCGCGGCTCGGCGAGTGGCTTTACCTTTGTCTGTGTGGCCAGGGTGCCTAGCCGGATTGTGGGCGCGCTACGCGCCTTGCCACCGCAACAAGTGTCGCCGGGCGAGGAAGAGGTTGGCCAGCGCGCAGGTCACAAAGAGGCGGTTGGCATTCTTGTCCAGGCCACGATAGCGAACTTTGGCGAAGCCGAAGACCCGCTTGATGACGCCGATACTATGCTCGACCTTGGACCGGACCTTCGACTTGGTGCGGTTCTTGGCCCGTTCGATCTCGTCCACGATACCGCGATGGCGGTAGCGGCGGTTGGTGAAGTCTTTCGCGTTGGGCGCATGCGCCTTGATCACGTCGGTCTGGCCGCGGTACGCCTGATCGCCCCAAACGCGCGTCTCCTCGCCGTGCATCAGGTCCGGCAATATTTCGCTATCGGCGACATTCGCGGCGGTCGCGACCACGGCGTGGATGATCTTGCTTCGGCTGTCGATGCCGACATGCGCCTTCATGCCGAAATACCACTGGTTTCCCTTCTTGGTCTGGTGCATGTCGGGATCGCGCGCCTTCTCTGCATTCTTGGTCGAGGATGGCGCGGCGATGATGGTCGCGTCCACGATCGTGCCCTTCGACAGCTTGAGCCCCTTGGCTTCAAGATGCCGATGCACCTCCTCGAACAGGCGGCTGCCCAAGTCGTGACGCTCGATGAGATGCCGGAAGCGGCACACCGTGGTCTCGTCCGGAACCGGCTCGCGGCCCAGGTCGATGCCGACAAATCCGCGCATCGCCAGCGAATCGTAAAGCGCTTCCTCCACCGCCGGGTCCGACAGGTTGAACCACTGCTGCAGAAAATAGATGCGCAGCATTCGCTCGACGCCCACCGGCGGCCGACCATTGCCCGGCTTCGGGTAAACCGGCTCAACCAGCGCGCACAGCGCTGACCATGGCACCACCTGATCCATCTCAGCGAGAAAAACAGCTCGGCGTGTCGTCTTCCCGTACCGTTCGAACCCAACCGCCGCCAGCGTCGCCTGCTTCATCGAGCCACCCAATATGCTTCCGCACACTGATCCCTATGAATCACACAACCCTCGTCGCGTCGACAACTTCTTCAGAGTTTCCTTAGTGCGATGCCGGCAAGCTCAAGAAATTCCGGCTCATCCCTCCTGACGAGGCTGCCATCTACGCGAACTGCAGACTATCGCTGGCGCCCGCACCGCGCGATCGGCCAGCGAGCCCCGTGCGCGGTCGATCCGCCGATCTGCGAAGCACGCCACAGGGAGATCATCGGGGAGCCGGTGCTTGGCGGTCTGCATCACGTCTATCATCTGGCGGCATGACGCTTCGCACAATATATTTGCGCCCCACAACGCCAGCACCCAGAACCGCCGATCTACGTCACGAATGCGAGGCCGCGGCTGCCGACGCCGCAGCACCAGCAGCTGCTGTCGCAAGCAAATGTTCTCCGCCACCAGGGACGCCCGCGCGCTGAAACCGGCCGCGATCCCCACCCAACCCACCGAAGCACTGGCCCCTCCCTGTTCCCTTTTCCAGAAGAAGAGGCTGCACCCTTGAACCGTCAAGACATGACCAATGGCATCGAGCTTTTTGCGACCTACAGCGGAGCAGAAGGCACGGATCGTGGCTGAGAGCTGTGAGGGCGGCGTACAGGTTTCGGCTGTGGCACGGCGGCATGGCTTAACGCCCCAACAGTTGTTCTGTTGGCGCCGCCTGGCGCGGCGGGCCGCCGACGATGGGGCCGATGCGAGCGCTGCTGTAGCATTTGCACCGGTACTGGTGGAGCCGGCACCACGGAGCTCGAATACGCCGATCCGCGGCGGCAGCGCCGCGATAATCGAGATCGTGATTGGGGCGGCCACGGTGCGGGTCGCGCGGGGGATTGACGGCGCGACGCGGCGCTATTGCAGAAATGGCTATAGCGGGTGGGTGGTAACATATAGAGATGGGCAAACCTGAATTCACGTTCCGATATAAGGTCCGAAATTGGCACGCGTATAATCAGGCGCTGGTCTGTCGCGGACAGTTGACGCTCTGGTTCGACGAGCGCGCGATTGCCGCGTGGCGAGATACGACGCGCTGCAACGAACCTGGCCTGCCGAAGATATACGCGGACGCTGATATCGAGTGCGCGCTCATTCTCAAATCAGTCTTTCACCTCAGTCTTCGGGCCACAGAGGGATTCTTGAGGTCGATCGTGACGCTCATGAGGCTCGATCTCCCCGTACCCGACTACAGCACCATGAGCCGCCGACAGGCAGGGCTGGCAGTGAGCCTGCCGCTGGCGCCTTGTTCGGGCGCTCGGCACGTCGTCGTGGATTCCACGGGTATGAAGGTCTATGGCGCTGGCGAGTGGCATGCGGGGAAATACCGGCGAGCAGGCCGAAGGGTCTGGCGCAAGCTGCACCTTCGCGTTGACGATACGACCAGGGAGATCCTCGCTGCCGACGTCACGCAGAGCCACGTTCACGACGGCCGGCGGATGGTGGCCTTGCTCCCGCGGATCCCCGGCGCCATTGCTCAGGTCTCCGGCGACCGGGGTTACGATACGCGCGCAGCATACGATTCCGTATTGGCCTGCGGAGCTGTGGCAGCAATCGTGCCGCGGCGGAACGCGAGAATGAGTGAGGGAATTGATCCACCGACGTGGCGTCGGGCGCGCGACATAACCCTGCGCGCGATCGAGGCGCTGGGCCGATATGGTTGGCGAACGTCGAGCGGCTGCACTCGGCAAAGTCTGGCCGAGAATGCGATGTTTCGATTTCAAGGCGGTGTTCGGAGGAAAGCTTTGGTCGAGGACTTTTGACAATCAGCGGGTCGAGGCTGCGATCAAATGCGCGGTGCTCAACCAGATGACCAAAACTGGGAATGCCGCACACACTCAGAGTGTGCTGACGCCGGTAGCGGGCTGTGAGACCTTTGTCCCGAGCGGGAATTATGCAACAAAGCCACAACGAAGCGACAAACAGTAGAGCAACGCTCTTCCGCCGGCGGCGTGCAGTCGAAGTCCAACGCAAGGTTTTATCCACCGGAGAGGTGAATGAACGAGATACAGCGATCAGTGATGGAAGCCCTCCTCTCCAGCTTGGACGAAAGGATTGATGCGGATATCACAACGACCGTCGACAATCATAGAGCTCCGGCGGTCGTTTCACCGATTGCGGTAGACGACGTAGCATCCGGCATCTTCGCCACCCTCGGCGGGTTGGCCGCGACTCTCGGAAAAATCAAGGGGTTGCCGTCACAATCCGTCTCGATAGACCGTCGACATGCTGGCAACACGCTGAACAGCATCGCTTGGCATTTCCAAAACATGTATCAGCTCGATCTTTCGGCAGTTCACACCGATATCAATGGGTTCTTTCCGACCGCGGACGGTCGGCACGTCGTCTATAATGGAGCCTATCTTCATCTGAGAGAGATTGTTCTGGAATATCTTGGCTGCCCCAACAAGCGCGAATTGATTACACGAGAGACTGCCAAACATGGCGCTGGGGAATTGGAGCACGAGCTTTCCCAACGAGGCGCCTGCGTCACAATTGTTCGAGATCGGTCGGAATGGTCGCGCCATGAGCAAGGGCAGTATTTGGCAACCGTTCCAGTCGTGAATCTTGTCAAGGTTGCGGAAGCAGATCCCGTTCCCCTTCCCTCGGGGCGGCGCATTTTATCAGGCATAAAGGCTCTCGATCTTACGAAGGTGATAGCCGGTCCAACTGCCGGACGACAGCTCGCTGAACACGGCGCCGATGTGATCCATATCCATCACCCTTATAAGGATCTAATCTACGCGATGGATGTCGATACAAGTTACGGCAAGGCAAACTCGTATCTGGATTTCACTCGCGAAAAGGATCGCGATATTCTGAGCGGTCTCATTGGGGATGCGGATATTTTCTTGGACGGGTATCGATATGGAGCACTGGAACAGCACGGCTTCGGTGTCGAGGACGTAATTAGGATCAACAAAAATATCATCAACGTGCGTATGAACGCTTACGGATTTGGCGGCCCATGGTCTCGACGCCGTGGATTCGAGCAACTCGCGCAATCCACCACCGGCGCCGCTGCCATTCAAGGCGGCTCCTTGATGACGCCGAAGCTTATCCCCGCCTACGTAAACGATTACTTGAGCGGCTATCTGGCTGCGCTCGGCACCGTAGCCGCTCTGATAAAGCGCGCCAGAGAAGGCGGCGCATGGCTAGTTCAGGTGTCCCTAGCACGAACCTGCATGTTCGCTCTCGAACATGGCCTGAGCGACCACGACGCACCGACGGCCAGCGATGCTTCGGAATTTCAACCGTGGATGATCGATCAGGAAGGTCAGTTAGGTCTCATGACTCGTCTGAAGCCGGTCATTGCTTACGGCGGCACTCCAGTCTACGCGGCCATCGCGGGAACAGCACCCGGGTCACATCTACCCAAATGGGGGCAGATCAAGGATCCCGGTGCGGTGCCACACTATCCGACTCGGGTGTTCGATGAGCTGCGCTTCTTGGGAGCCATGTACCTGCACTAGGTGCCATAAGAAGACACCTTAAGGATCGGGGTGGGAAACTCAGATCATCGCGACCGGAAAGATTTCTACGTGCCCGGCCGCCAATGTTGCGCCTTTGAGCGTGCGGCGTGTTGTTGGTCGACACTTCCACGTACCTCCATCATCGCGGCCGACACCTCGGCCTGGAGCACCATATCAAGGCGATTTGCCAAACCCGCGTTTGGAGATCGCGAGCCCCGTGTGTGCCGAGAACTCAGATTCGGACGTATTGGTGATGCAGCCCGCCGATGAGCGGTTGAGATACGATGCGTCCGGTCCGCTGAACCGGACGCGGAGCTGGTGCATCCTTCTTTAAGGAGCGATGTGTCCGCGTCTCAATATAATACTCTGCGTAAGAGCGTAGCACGCGGCGCAAATGCTGCTCACCGAACACCACAAGGTGGTCAGCGCACTCGAGGCGGATCGAGCCAATCAGCCTCTCGGCAAAACAGTTCTGCCACGGCGAACCGGGCGAAATCGGCTTGTCGCGAATCCCCATCGCTCTCAAACGACGCCTGACGACCGTGCCATAGATCCGATCTCGATCACGGATCAAGTAGCGTGGTGCCTCGTTCCAGGGGAAAGCCTCGGTAATCTGCCGCGCGATCCATTCGGCCGTCGGATGTGCCGTGACGTTGACCCAGACAAGCTCGCGCCGCGCCAGCCGGACAATGATCAAGGCGTAGAGCAGGTTAAACCCAATAGTCGGCACGACAAACAGGTCCATGGCCGCAATCTGCGGCGTATGGTTGCGAAGGAAGCTAGCCCAGCTCTGACCGGGGACGGGTCGTCATTCCTTTCCTCGCCATATACTTGCTGACGTTTCGACGGGGCGACCGCAAATCCGAGCTTGAGCAGTTCACCGTGAATGCGTGGCGCACCCCAAAGAGGATTTTCCAGGCTCATGCGTCGGATCAACGCCCGTAGCTCCGCGCCGATCGGTGGTCGACCTCCCAGCGGGCGTGACTTCCAGCGCCAGTAGCGGCGAAACCCTTCATGATGCCAGCGTACAAGCGTCTCCGGACGGACGACGGTTATCTGCTTGAGGATCGACGGAAACCAGCGATAGAGCTGGACGAAGAAACAGGCGATCGGCGTTGCTAAGCTGAGCGCGGCCGTGCACCTTGCGTCGAAGGATAATGAGCTGATGCCGGAGTGCAGCATTCTCGGCTTCGAGCCGACTCTTCGACTTGAGAGGGGCAGCCAACAGCTTCAGAGCCAGGAGGATCAGCGCAATCACAGCCGCCAACCTGATGCGATTCTCTCACTGATCAATACGGATGGGGTTTTCGGTACACACAGGCGTACGAAAGTCTCGAGACCGTTCAGAATGACAACCTCCGACAAGTGTATCTCGATAGCGGCTGGTATGTCGCGTTTGCTGTGCTCGGCGCTGGCGTTGGTACGTTGTTCGGCATATGGCTGACTTCTGCAGATCTTGGCATTTGGCTGACCTCAGAGGGTGTTCACGTGACTTCGGTGATCGAAGTCAATCGTACGGTCGTTATTGACACCGCCGCCATTGTCGGCGCGATTGGCGGCGATGATCGGGCTGTTCCGGGGGCTGTATCGGATCGACGAGGCCAAAAGAATCCGGGCGCGTGTAATCGAACATGCCAAGAGGAATCTTCGGTCTGAAAAAAAAGCCGCGCGGGACGTGCTCAGCGAGGGCTACACCTTCAAGCGGGATGAGATACGCACAGGCGAACCGGCAAGGCGCATCACCGAAGACGAAAACGCGTCTGTAGCATAATTGCTGAGTATCCTCACCAGACGGACGAGTAACTCGTGAGCATCAGATACACGCTGACCGCTGTCGCAGGTCGATCGCTAAGCATATAGAACTGCGACCTTGGGTGCGCGTGTTGTGGGCGAAGCCTCAACGATGGTTTTGCCGCATATCGCACCGCCGCGAAGAAGCGGCGCCGTCAGCGAGCGCCATACGACGCAGAGCGTCTTGAGCGCGCGGCTGCATTTAAAGAGCTACTAGGTGTTTAGTCCCACAGTGTGGTGAAGCGGGTTTAGCGTGAACCGATTTGGCTGGATCGTCCAGACTTTGCAGATGTTCTCATACGGCGTCAGGCCTCTAAGTGTCTTGAGCCGCTTGGCGAAGTTGTAGGCCATAAGGAAGGCGTGGAGGTGGGCTTTGAGTTGGGCGTGCGAGCCGTAGTGGTAGCGTTGAACGGTTGCCTCCTTGAGGGTTCGGTTCATCCTCTCGACCTGGCCGTTGGTCCAGGGATGGTTCGGTTTGGTCAGCCTATGCTCGATACCATTGGCGTCACAAAGCATGTCGAACATCTGGACGCGCCAGCGCGCTGTTGGCCCGACACGGTTCTTCGGCAGATCGGTGAACTGGATGCCGTTATCGGTGAGCACGGTATGGATTTTGTAGGGCACGGCTTTGATTAAGGCTTTGAGGAAGTCGGCAGCTGTCCGGCGATTGGCCTTCCCATGCAGCTCAGCGTAGGCGAACTTTGACGTCCGATCGATCGCAACAAACAGGTAGAGCTTGCCCTCCTCGGTTCGCACCTCGGCAATGTCGATGTGGAAGTAGCCGATGGGATAGGACTTGAACTTCATCTTAGCGGGCTTGTCGCGCTGCGTCTCAGGCAGACGGCTGATGCCATGCCGCCGGAAGCAACGATGCAAGGAGGATCGTGTCAGGTGTGGAACGGTGGCCTGGAGGGTATAGAGGCAATCATCGAGCGGCAGGAGCGTGTGCTTGCGAAAGACGACGATCAGCGCTTCTTCCTCTTTGCTAAGTACCGTTGAACGAGGCTCCCTGGGTCCCATCCGACGCGTTGCTCATAATGCACCTCTTACAGTTTGAGTTGGGGTTGTTGGCGTGATGCGGCTTGAGTTGGCCACCCAATGGCGAAGACGTTGGTCAGTGGCGTCGTCGATGGTGATTTCATAGGGACTATTCCATTTTCGTTGCTGAGGAAAGAGGATGCCGCGTTCTATCCAGTAGTAGATGACGCCGGGAGTAACACCGTATCGCTTGGCGGTGTCGCGGACAGTCAGGACACCGGCAGGGAGCTTGGGTCCTGGGACGCGGTGCGTCCACCTTATCCAGCGGATCATTTCTGCGGTAAGCGCTTTACCGGTGGAGCTTTTGCGCCCTTCGGCGGTCAACAGCACGGCGATTTCGTTGTCGCGATGGTCAAGCGCGAGTGTTCGGACACGGTCGATGAACGGCGCTGGATAGCGAATGGCCTCTGCGCGGTTTTTCGGCAAGGCGACCCTGATGGTTTCGGTTTCACCGCCTTGCCAGCGAATGTGCAGGTTGACGATTTTATCCTCAGGACCTTTGGACACGGTGATGTCGCGAACCAGCAGGCGCAGGATCCTTTTTCGATCTTTGGATGTTGTTGAAGGTGCAGCCCACAGTGTAGGGAAGTCTTTAACGAGAGCCAGGATTTGGCTCCGTTGCTCGGCAGTGACCACGCGCAGGCTTTGTTTTTCGAAGACGCTTAGCTCGATTTTAAGATCGCCTAAACGCTGCAACGCCTCATTCCAACGTTGCTCCAGGGTCGCAGCGATCAGCCGGTTGCTCGGATCGACGGCTTCATAGCGGCGCTCGGCGAGCTCCGCGTTATACCGCGCCCGCTCGATCCGCATCCGCCACTGGGCGCCAATGGCACGGTCTCGCTCCTCCAACGCGGTGAGAGCCATCAAGGCCAACTCGATCCTCATCGGGGTGATCGCGCCGGCTAGCCGCGCAGAGAAGGCGCTGTCGATCGGACCGGCGGGAAGGTTGAGGTTACAGCTCTTCTTCAACCCGTCCCGGCGCCTGGAGCCGCACTGGTACATCGGGTAAATGCCTCTGCTTCCGGTATATCTCACGCTCACCCGGTGGCCACAGGTCCCGCAGATAAGCATGCCCTGCAGCAGACATAGGCCCTCTCTCGCGGGGCCTGGTAACACATTGGCATTGGTTCGGTTGGCGCTGAGACGCGCGCCATTCGCGGTGAACTGGTCCCAGTCGATATAGGCTTGGTGATGATCGCGGATCATCACGCGCCACCCCTCTTGCGGTGTACGACGCGATTTGACGGCAATTTCGCCGGCGGGCCCGATCTCTTTGCAAGACTGATAGCGTCCGAAGACGTAGCTGCCGGCATAGGAGGGATTGAGCAGGATGCTGGTCACGCGGGAATGGATCAGCGGCCCCCATATGAGCTTTCCATCCCAAGCTCCGCCGTAGGAGCGCCGTGGAAAACGCAGACCCAACTCGTGGAAGCGCCGAACAACGCCGAACGCCGATCCCATCTGCTGGAATAGGGAGAAGATCATACGAACCGCGCCCTGTACCTCCCGGTCGGGATCGAGCACGATCTTATCGCCTTCAAAGACAAATCCGACAGGCAAGGGAAAGTGCAACTCGCCCTTGCTTGCCTTATTCAGCTTACCGCCATGGAGGCGCGCGCGGATGATATGTAGTTCCGCTTGGGCGAAGGCGCCCTTCATGCCGAGGACCAGAGAGTTGTTGAACCTAAATCCGGCGTTTGAAGATTTCTGCTTTTGAGGCGAATCGCGCATTATCAACGGCATGACGCGCGATTTTCTGCTGCTTCGGCTCACCGGTTGGGTGAGCAATCTGTGGTTGCCGAGACCGGCCTGCCTGATGGCGTTGATCTCGACAGTTTTGCTGGAACGGTCCATGTCGAATGGGACCAGGAGGCGGCGCTGACGCCAATGGGCCAGCTGCCGTTTTTCATCGACTTTCTCAAAACCAGCGGGTTGTTCGAGGCCTTGGTCGCGGATTGTCCGCTGCGCTACAGCAGCCCCAACGCTGCAAAGAAACGCGACGTTCTCGGCACGACGATGCTGTCGATGCTCGCGGGGCACAAGCGCTACGCCCATATCGCGGCGTTGCGCTGGGACGCGGTTTTGCCGGAGCTGCTCGGCATGAGCAAGATCGTCAGCGAGGATGCGGTGAGGCGCGGGCTCAAGGCGATCGATGAGGAAGAAGGCGCGACGTGGCTGCGTCGGCATCTCGGCCACTGTGTCGAGCAGCTGCTGAGCGAGCCTTGGGTTCTCGATGTCGATACGACGATCAAGCCTCTCTATGGCCATCAGGAAGGAGCCGTCTTAGGCTACAACCCCAAGAAGCCCGGGCGTCCGAGCCATTGCTATCACACCTACTCCATGGCCGGGACGCGGCTGGTTCTCGATGTTGATGTTTGTGCCGGCGATGAACATGCATCCAACCATAGCGCGCCGAGCTTGTGGGGGTTGTTGGATCGCCTGCCGCGTGACTTATGGCCAGCGTTGTTGCGCGGCGACTTAGGCTTCGGCAATGAGCCGATCATGCGTGAAGCGGAAGCGCGCAGACTTCCCTTTCTGTTCAAGCTGCGCCTGACCGCCAATGTCAAACGCATGATCGAAAAGCTCGCCTTTGATCGCGAATGGGTCAACGCCGGCGCTGGATTTGAAGCCAAGGAGAGCGCGGTTCGCTTGACGGGATGGACAAGGCAGCGGCGCACGATCGTGCTGCGTCGGCGCGTGAAGGACGCTCTGACGCTGGTGCAAAGCGACGATTGCGGCCAGCAAAGCCTGTCGTTCGCCGAAGTCGACGAGGCGGCGGAAGTCTACGAATACGCCGTTCTGGTGACGTCGCTTTGCGAAGAAACTGCGGTCTTCGGTCAGCTGTATCGCGATCGCGGCGACAGCGAGAATATTTTCGACGAACTGAAAAACCAATGGGGCTGGGGCGGCTTCACGACGAACGACCTCGCGCGCTGTCGCCTGGCGGCGCGGCTGCTCGCGCTGTTTTACGACTGGTGGAATATATTCGTCCGCCTCGCCGAGCCCGATCGGCATCGCGAGGCGATCACGAGCCGGCCCCTGCTGCTGTCCGCCATCGCAACGCGAACCCGACACGCGCGACAAACCACGATCACAGTGACGAGTTCGCACGCCGAAGCGACGCCCGCCGCCAAGGCGCTCGCTGCGGTCGCCGCGTTCCTGCGGAGCCTTGGTGAAAATGCGGAGCAGTTGACGACCCTGCACAAATGGCGCGCGATCCTCTCGCGCGCATTCACGGCGTTCCTAAAAGGCCGCCTATTGCGCCCACCGGCGCGCCTCGCGCCAAGTTGACGCAACCGCACGTGGCAAAACCGCACAAAATGCAAGACCGATATTCCATGCAACTGCCGTTTTCAGGTTGAACTCGGCCGGGTTGTAGCAACCGTCCTCGTCGACCACGAGGGTGTTGGTGATGGCGCACAGCTCCAGAAGACGATGCCAGTCCTGGTTCGAGCGCGCCAGCCGCGAGGCCTCCAAGGAGAAAATGGCGCCGACCTGGCCCAAGGCCACATCGCTCACCAGGATTTTGAAGTCGCCACGGTTGCCGGCGCCGGATCCGGACTGGCCCAGATCGCCGTCCAGAACCCGGATTTGATCCTGGCCCCAGCCGTAGGCCTTGGCCTTGTTGATCAGATTGTACTGACGTTCGGTGCTCTCTTGATGGAACCGGACTTGGGCCAGTGTCGATTGGCGAATGTAAATGCAGGCTTGCCGCGCCAGGTGTTGTTGGCTGATCTTCGATGTCAGCATGGTCATCGGCCATCTCCTCCAAAATCGGTGGCGGAGCGGCGTCGAGATAACACGTGACCATGTCTGCAAGAATAGAGCCCACCTGCATCAAGTCGAACGGGATGGGTGCAGGCTCCATAGCGACCTATCCAAGATCCTCGCGTCGCCGCAATAGCTCGGTGTTGATGGCGCAGATCTCGTCGAGCGCCGTTCGTAGCGTGTGCCAATTGTCGATGAACGCGGCGGCACGCGGATAATCTGCATTGCGCACGTAATCTCGGTGGGGTCGGCCGCCGGGCTGGCTGACCGAGAGATAATATTTGGGCCCGTGGCCGGGGCCGTCGGCGCAATGACAGTTGGGCCGGCCGCACCGCTTGAAGGCCGCACGCAACGTCCCGCGCATGATCTGCGCAAGCGGAGGCAAGTTTTGGACAAGCTGACGACGACGTTTGCGAAGGGCCGCGGCAGACAGGTTTTTGCGAATCATCGGAATGCCCTAAGAGGCTGTCCGAGAGAATCAGACATCGAGTCATCGGTCAAGCCTCTTCATCATGGCGTTTTAAGGCACGCCACGAGTTCGGCGAGCCTGATCAAGCCGAACACGTCCACCAGCAGCACCGCGCAATCGGGTGGCGGCGAAGCGCCGGGTGGCGCCCAGTCCGTCCAATCTCGCAGCAGGGCGAAAGATCCCCGCTCCCCGTGGCGAAGACTTAGCGATTCTTGTCCTGAAAGGCGCCGAACCTTCAAAACCTCAAACATTTGCCCGCGAAGTGGGTGAAACGGATGAGTGACCGTCGCCAATCCCAAAGTTCGATTGGCCAGCAGTGCAGTTTGACGGGACTGTCCCGAGCGTCGCAGACCGAATCACGCCGACGCCATTTGGCCACGGTCTTGGGATTGATGCCGTAGCGGACCGCCAGCTCCCTCAGGCTCGCTTGACTATTTTGTATTGCTCGACGGATCGCCTCAGTCGTTGTGGCGCTGCGGTGAAGAATTTGCCCCATAGTTCGTCCCTCCGGAGATCGTGATACAATGCACCACGATTCCGTGGGACCAAACACCTAGTTCCGCCCGGTGAAAGCTGGGGTGGTTTCGTTGCACGCATCATCGGCGGGTTCGCGGTTCTGGTCGCGGGCTACACGGCTTGCCAATACTATTTCGAGCCGACCAACTGGTACGCCGCTCAATATCACTTGCCCGTCTCTCACGTCACCGTCTACCCGCGCCCGAAGGACTGCGATTTTCTCACCGCGCCGATTGGCGAAAAATGGTGTCACTACGAGAAGTTAATCGATGCCGATCATTCGTCTGTCTACGTTTCATGGTCAAAGCATTACGACGATTGATGGTCGTCGAATAGGTGGGTGCTGCCCAGCGCCGTTGGTGCCATTAACGTATGCCGTGGTTAAGGTACGCTCCTTTGGGCTATTACAGCAGATTGAGCAGCGGTGCCTTCATCCATATCACCGCCGCTTTTTCTTCAGCCTGACACCATGAATCGCAGCCGCATGATCGCGAAGTTTCGAGAAACTCATCGATCGCCTTGGTTTCCGCAAGCGCACGACAAGCGGCGTCGTAGCGAATGAGTGCAGTAAGCTCTGACGCCTAGATTTTGAGCAGTTCTTTAACTTTCGCGATGACTTGCGGGGCTTGAATAGGCTTTGTGATATATGCGTTTGCGCCCAACGTGAGCGCGCGCTGCCTGTCCTCCTGCGATCCTTCAGTGGTTATGATGATGATGGGGGTGTCTTTGTGGACAGGGTCCGTTCGTACTCGCTTTACCAGCTTAAGGCCATCCATGATCGGCATGTTGATATCGGTTATAATGATGTCGTACTTGGTCGACGCAAGCTTGCGCAATCCATCAACACCGTCATCTGCTTCCGTTACGCGCAGGTTCTTGACGCGCGCGAGCGCGAAGACCAAGAGTTGCCGCATCATGGGCGAGTCCTCGACGATCAGGCACGAGTAAGCCGCCGTTTCCGTTGTGAGGGGTTTTCTCTGGGCGAACGCTCTAACGAGGCAATTTATGGGCGCCGAGGGTTGCGCGGCACCGCCCAGCATCTTTGCCTGGGCTGCGCCACGGTGCATAGCGGCGCGTTGGCCGAGGCGGTCGGCTTCCGCTTCCAAAGATGGGTCGTGTAATACCACAACCCCCGGCTCGGTCACTTTGCGCACTCTTCCTTGCGTTTGTTGTAGGACATGCGCGAGTTCGTGCCCCAACAGCCGCTGTCCCTGTGCCGTCTCCGGCTGATACCGGCCAGGGGCAAAATAGATGTCATTGCCGGTGGTGAAGGCAATCGCGCCAATGCGCTCGGCCTGCGGTCCCGTATGCACCCGCACATTGGAGAAATCTGCGCGGAGCGCCGCCTCCATCTTGCCACGCACCGCATCCGGCAACGGCTTGCCGCCGCTGTTGACCAAACCGAGCCGCCTCGGCTCGACCTGGAACGACCCGCCCGCCCCGTGCCGTTGCACAGCCGTTGACCTCGCAGCAAAAGCCGGTGCTGGCGGACCGGGCGGGCGCATCGCTGTCTTGGTCTGGATCGGGGGTGCCAGCTGCGCAGCGAAAGCCGGTGCTGGTGGACCGGGTGGGCGCGTCGCTGTCTTCGCTTGAATCGGAGGAGGCGCCATATTCTTTGGCTGAACCAACGCCGCCAGCTTCGGTTGGCCGCCGAGGAACCAGCCTTGGATCACCTTGGCGCTCATGAGTCACCCCTGTCCGATCCTGATCTTGCAGCTATCGCGTCGCTTCATGCCGAAGTGGTGCTGGTGAGCGACGCGGAATAAGATACTATCGCGAAATGGTAGATCCGCCAACGGTGGTCCATGGATACCGCCCGCCCGGTCGCCGGACCAACGTAGTGGGGTCTGCAAAAACCCAGTAAATACCTGCGATCCGTCGCATCCGTCGCATCCTCTTATGTAGAGCGCCTAGGATCCGTCGTATTCAGTACCTATTCTCATTTGTAGACCCGGAAGCAAGGAGACTTCAAAGACGCTTGGTGCGGAGACGAAGCCCCCGCTAAGCGAGCGGGGGAGGATCATGTCGCGTGGCGCAGCCCTTCCTTGGGAATCTTCTTTTGGGCTTTTGCCAGACCCAGCTGGCCTCGTTGGGCGGCACATTGGGCGGAGGCCACGCCTCCTCGGCCAGTTGGCGCTCGATCTCCCAGAGTGGGGTCCGGTCCGGTGGCGGCTCTTCGCGGACGATGATGACCCGCTGCTCACTGATGGCGGTGCAGATGATGTAGACGGCGAAAAGGCCGAACAAGATCCAGAAGACGGTCATTTTTGTTCCTTGGTTGCGACATATGGCCAGTTGTCCCTACCGAGAATTTCATCCGGAGTGGCTTGCCGCCGCGGATCGGGTAATCTGCTGCGGGACGATCGATAGTCTGAAGCTCCTGGCATGCTTAGGTGGTCTCGCTGTTCAGGTCCAAGGGGCGACTTGAGGCTGAGATCGTCATTCTTCGGCATCAGCTGAATGTCCTGCGCCGCGGGATGCCATCGCGGGCGCGATTGACGCTCATCGATCGGCTGATCTTCGTTTGGCTGTATCGGCTGCGCCCGTCCGTGCTGGGCGCCGTTGTGATCGTCCAGCCTGAGACCGTGATGCGATGGCACCGTGAGGGCTTCCGCTTATATTGGCGCTGGAAGTCTCACGCACGCGGTGGTCGCCCGCGAATCCCGCGCGACCTGCGTGATCTTATTCGCGAGATGAGCCTTGCCAATCCGCTGTGGGGCGCGCCGCGCATTCATGGCGAGCTGCTCAAGCTCGGCATCGAGATCGCGCAGTCGACGGTAACGAAGTACATGGTGCGATGTCGGCGACCGCCGAGCCAGAGCTGGAAGACCTTTCTGCGTAACCATGGCGCCGGCATCGCCGCGATGGATCTGCTCGTGGTGCCGACGATCGACTTCCGCCTCCTCTATGTGCTGGTCATCCTCAGTCATCATCGCCGCCGGATCCTATCGTTCGGCGTCACCTCTCATCCGACGGCGGAGTGGATCGCTCGACAGATCACCGATGCATTTCCGTGGAATGAAGCGCCGCGCCACCTGATCCGAGATCGTGATGCGGTCTATGGTCAAATCGTCACTCGGCGCCTCAAGAGCATGGGCATCCGCGATCGGCCGACGGCACCGCGATAGCCTTGGCAGAACGGATACGTCGAACGGCTGATCGGCTCGATCCGGCGGGAGTGTCTGGACCATCTCGTCGTGTTCGGGGAGGCTCACCTTCGCCGCATCGTTACGGCCTACGTCTCCTATTACAATGAGCTCCGAACTTACCTGTCACTGAACAAAGACACCCCGATCCATCGACCGATCCAACGGATCGGGCGGATCATGTCAGTGCCCGTCCTCGGCGGCCTGCATCACCAATACCGTCGGACGTAGTTTCTGATAGCAACAGCCGTTCTTCCAAGGTTTACTTGCCGAGATCGAAGCGCAGGACGACCCAGAAGGAGCCCTGACTCGGATCGAGGAAGCGTTAGCCCTCGCAGGTGAGACAGGAGAACACTGGAGTGACGCTTTCCTGTATCGCTTGCGCGGCGAGATTCTGCTGAAGAGCGATCCGGCCAATACGGCACCGGCCGAGGAGGCATTCCTCACCGCAATCGCCATCGCGCAGCAGCAGAAGGCGCGCAGTTTTGAGCTGCGTGCAGCTCTCAGTTTGGCACGACCCCATAATTCCACGAGCCGTTCTGCGGACGCTCATACCTTGCTTGTGTCCGCGCTCGAGGGCTTCTCGCCGGCACCGGAATTTCCTGAGATCGAAGGGCCCAAACGCTGCTTGCTGCTCTCGCCGAAACCGATGAAGTGAGGAACGCTGCAGCGTCCCGCCAACGCAGGTTGAGGCTGCAGACCAATCTCGGCCGGGCGCTTATGTGGTCCCGAGGTTACGGTGCCGATGAATCGCGAGCCGCCTTCAACCGCGCCCTCGAACTAGCCGTCGCGATCGACAACCCGACGGAGCGATTCACTGTTTACTACGGTCTGTGGCATGGCAACGTATTACGCGGCGAGTTGGCGTTAGCGCACGAGATTGCCGAAACATTTCTGCGCGAGGCTGAACGCGGAGCATCGACGATAGAGCGTGAGGTCGCCCGGCGCCTTTTGGGATACACCTGCTTCCTCCAGGGTAATTTCAGCGAGGCACGGACGAACTTAGTTGAGGCGCTGAGCATTTACGATCCCGAGCGCGATCGCAAGTCCAGGTTCCGTTTCGGCGCGGATACCGACGCGGCAAAGGCCGCCCTCGCAATGACAAAGTGGCTGCTCGGTGATGTTGGACCGGCACGAACGCTTATCGAAGAAGCCGTTGCGCACGGAGCGAAATCGGTCACGTACCCACCCTGGTCTTCATCTATAACTTCAAGGCGCGTTACGAGATCATTCGCGGTGATGCTGGAGCTGCCCGTAGCGCCGCGGAAATTCTCGTGAAGCTCAGCCAAGAGAATGCGCTTGCGCTCTATGCAACTTATGGAGCGCTGGTATCCGCCTGGGCAAACGCTCGCCTGGACAGCCGCGGGGCCGGAGCGACGGAACTCCGACAGGCATTTGGCGGCGCACATCGGTCAAGGAAGCAAAAGCCGCGTGCCATTCTTCCAAGGTTTACTTGCCGAGATCGAGGCGCAGGACGACGCAGCGGGTGCGTTGACCCAGGCGCCTGGCGGGATTCGAGCGTGGCGACGCCGAGGGTGGCACTTTCGCGCTGAGGGACTCCCGATACTTCCCCGAATATTACGAGGCCGCGATGCGCGCGCGTCAAGGCAGCGACACCCTCGCCCGCATGTATCCGCCGCTCGTTTGCACAGGGCCCATTCGGTATGTCGGGCATGAGGTCTTGACGCGGGACATCACCAATCTGAAGGCCTCGCTTGGCCATACCGGTGCGCGCGAAGCCTTCATGCCGGCGATTTCACCCGAGAACGCGCAACATGGGAAACGAAACCTCTACTACCGGACGGACGAGCAATTCTCGATCGCTCTCGCGGAAGCTCTCAACGAAGAGTACCGAGCGATTGTGGATGCCGGCCTGCTCGTTCAGATCGATGACCCACAGCTCATCACATACTTCAACCGCAATCCCGACAAGTCCATTGCGGAGTGCCGCAAATGGGCGGAGGGCCGCGTCGAAATTCTGAACCACGCATTGCGTGGAATCCCGGAGGAAAAGATACGCTTTCACACCTGCTACAGCTTCGATGCAGTGCCGCGGCTCGGCGATATGGAGCTCAAGGATATCCTCGACCTCATACTCAAGATCAGAGCCGGCGCATATTCTTTCGAGGGTGCCAATCCACGGCATGAGCACGAATATGAGCTATGGGAGGCAGCACGGGTGCCGGAAGGAAGAGTCCTGATACCAGGTGTCGTCGCGATCTCAACCGTGGTCGTGGAGCATCCGGAGCTCGTCAAGCAGCGCATCCTTCGCTATGCCAATCTTGTCGGGCGTGAAAACGTAATTGCCAGCGCCGATTGTGGCTTCGGCACCGTGGCGAGTTCGCCCGAGGTTCATCCGAGCGTTGCATGGGCCAAGCTCGATGCGCTCGTCGAGGGCGCGCGCCGTGCGAGCAAATCGCTGTGGGAAAGCTGAATGCCAATCTACGAAAGAGCAGCCGGCGGACCCGGAGTCAGCCAACCCGACGAAGCGCTGCGGCCACTTCGCGCCACCCTTTCTGCAGCGGCTGCGGGGCACGAAGTCAGATATGCGATAGTTCTCTCCGAGCTCGCGAGCTCGCGCTGCAGCGCGTTAAGATCGACGATTGCCCTGTGGTGGCAACCGATAGCATCGTAGCAGATTGTCATGTGGAGCCCGTCAGCGATGGTGCTACCACGGTGCCAACTTGGGGCGGGTGCTTGCGTCTAGTGGTCATGGCCGGTCGGCAGTTCGAGGAGAACGTGCGCCGTCGAACAACTCGCGCCTGCCTTCAGCCTGCGAGTAGAAAGGGTTTTTGACCTTCAGCCACCGGACGCGCGGACCATACAAATCCTTTAGGCGCTTGGCGACCATACCTTCGAGGTCGTGCGCACGCGCCAGCTCGAAGAGCTTGCGCCCCTTGCCCGTGACCGACAGCCCCTCGGAAACGATCACGGATCCCTTTGGCATGATGCCACGCAAGCGCCGCCGGCGCTCGGTGAGCGGCAATGTGCGCAAGTCGGTACCATAGAGCCAGAGCAAATCAAAGGCCACATACGCGGGCTCCCGCCTGTGTCGGAGAAGTTCATAGAACTGTGATCGGCCCGTTTCGTCGGCTGCAATGACTTCACCGTCGAGAATGGCGTCGCCCACATCGAGTGACGCTGCAATCTGATCGCGGAGGCCGGCGAAGCGCCTCATCACGTTGCCGTTGCGCGATATCAGGCGGCAGCGGCCCTCTTGGAGATAGCACAAGGCGCGGAAGCCGTCGTATTTCAAATCAAAGAGCCATTTAGAGTCGTCGAACGGCTCGGCCTGAAGGACTGGGACAATGGGGTTAACGCGCGGAAGCATTCAGCTCAACTCAGCACCACCAGCTCCTGGCGCCGCGTGCTTTGCTACAAATATGCGACAAACGCCATACGTTATATTTTTAGATTTATAGCGATCAGAGCTAACTGTTGATTTATTTTGGTGCCGACGCGCGGGATCGAACCGCGAACCTGCTGATTACGAATCCGTGAGTTCGAGAACACCAAGGGCCGCTCGCAGATGTTTTTGATACTCGCAGGATCGACGTTACCCCCATAATCGGCGGTGTCCTTGGTGCGTTTGTCGCCGTTCAGCGATCGGCCAGGTCGTGGGGTGAAACCGCCCGCCGGGCCTGGCGTTCGAGCAGCGGCGCATCGCGGCCTCGTTGATGTCATAGATCGTCAACCCGTGGCCCGCATCGAGCAGCTTGTGCGCCATCGGCTGCCCATATTGCCGACACCGAGGTATCCGGCTTCCATCGGCGCTCCTTTACGTATTCCGTTTCGTCAACCGTCAGTTCATGAGCACGGCTGTGCCAGGTCTGTGCCACGCGGTCTCGCGCCGAGCACGATGACTGAGGGTTCGATGGTCAACTTACCGGTTTCCTTTCTCAACGCTGCGGCTCGACGATGACGGTGCCGATTTTGCCGCCGGCCTCGACGGTGTTGTGCGCCGCCGCTGTCTCGTAAAGCGGGAAGCGTGCCGCCACAGACAAGATGTGCCGCGGCGTCGCGGTCCACGCTGCGATGTCGGTCTGCGCCCGCTTCCGGTCGGGGTGCGGCACGCCAGCGAGCGACATCGCATAGACGGCGAGATTCTTTTGCATCAGGTCGCGCACCGGCAGTTTCGGCTCGCGGTCGCCATTGCTGGCGTAGATCATGATGCTGCCGTTGGCCCGCAGGCAGCGCATCGTGGCCGCTAGGTTGCCGCCAAAATCGACCTCCGCGATATGGTCGACACCAACGCCGTTGGTGATGTCGAGGATTCGGGCGGCAACGTCTTCGCTGCGGTAGTTGATGACATGCGCCGCGCCACCGGCGCAGGCCCGCTCGGCCTTCTCATCGGAGCTGACCGTGGTGATGACCGTCGCCCCGGCCCAGTTCGCGAGCTGCACCGCATAGTGGCCCACTGCGCCGGCGCCGCCGGTGACCAGCAGCGTCTTGCCCTGAACTGGGCCGGCGACAAATATCGCGCGATGCGCGGTCATCGCCGGTACGCCGAGCGTCGCGCCCTCGGCGAACGACACATGATCGGGAAGCGCGGTCACGAGGTCGACCGACAACGCGATGTATTCCGCCGCGGTGCCCATCCACCGACCGTTGCGCTGGCCGTTGTAGAGCCACACGCGCTTGCCGAGCCAACGCTTGTCCACGCCTGGCCCGACCTGATCGACGACCCCGGCGCCGTCGCTGTTAGTGATAACTCGCGGGTACTCCATTGCCGGAGGACCGCGGCGTCGGTATGTATCCGACGGATTGACGCCGGACGCCTCCAGCTTCACCCGTACCTCGCCGTGACCTGCCTCCGGCGTCGGCAGCTCGCCCCAGACCAGAACGTCCTCCGCCGCTCCCTGCCGGTCATACCAAACCGCGCGCATGATCCCCTCCAATGAAAGAACGCAAGTGGATTTGCACGGGCGTGAGGCGCAGACGCCGTCGGTGCCCATCCGATCCTTGGCGCCCTACATCGCGAGTACTATCTCGCTTTCGCCGCTGCGTGATCGAATATTTGCGGACTACAGCCCGGCCAATTTGCGTCTCCTCAGGTCATGTAATTCGAGAAGGCCAGCGTACCGGCGCGGGCGCGGTAGTCGGTCACGACGTTCACGACCGCGACCTTGCCGCCGTCGACTTGTCGCTGTGCGCGCTCAAGGGCGGGCCGGATGTCCTCGGGCCGCTCGACATACTCGCCGTAGCAGCCGAGCGCCTCGGCCATCCGTTCGAACCGCGTATAGCCCAGATTGCGGCCGGGCTTCTCGCCCTTGGGATCGGCGGTCCACCCGCCGTTCAAGCTGATCACCACGAGGACGGGAATCTTATGCCGCACCGCGGTATCGAGCTCCATCGCGTTCAAGCCGAACGAGCCGTCGCCATGCACGACGATGACCTGCTTGTCGGGCTTGGCGATCTTGGCACCGAGGCCGAAGGGCAGGCCTACGCCCATCATGCCGAACGGGCCGGAATTGAGCCGGTGGCCGGGAGTGAAGGTCGGCATCGACTGGCGGCCGTAATTCAGTATCTCCTGCCCATCGACCACCAGGATGGCATCGCGCTGCATGAAGTCGGTGATCTCCTCGCACAGCCGCAGTGGATGGATGGGCTCGCCGTCCGGCGCCTTGTTGGCGCCGGGCGCCGCGCGCTTCGCCGCGTCGCCGTCCCCCAGCTTCCGGCGCCAGGGCTCGAAGCGGTCGGGCGGCGTTGCGCTACCGCCGAGGGCCGCCAAGATCTGCTGCAACACCATCTTGCAGTCACCCACAATGGGGATATCGATCTTGCGCGGCGCCGACGCCAGCTCGTCGGGATCGATATCGATGCGCACGAGTGTCGCATTGGCGTTGAAGCGCGGCGGAGCAGCGTGAGTGATGATGTAGTTCATGCGCGTCCCGACGATGAGGATCAGATCGGCCTCGCGGAACGCGGTCGAACGCATAGCGAGATAGGCCAGCGGATGATCGTCCGGCAGCACGCCACGGCCTTGCGGCGTCGTGTAGAAGGGAATGCCAGTCCGCTCGACGAACGTCTTCAGCTCGTCCCAGGCGCGCGACCAGATCACGCCGCTGCCCGAAAGGACAATTGGCTGCCTCGCCTTGGCGAGCGCCTCAACCAATCGCTCGATCTCCCTGGGATCCCCTTGCGGGCGGGCATTGAGGATCGGCCGTCCGGAGAGGCTCCAATCGACCTGTTCCTCGGGCAGCTTCGCGTAGAGAATGTCACCGGGAAAGTCGAGATAGACCGGGCCCGGCTTGCCGCTCATCGCATGCTGGAAGGCATTGTTCACCTGCTCGGGGATGCGTTTCAGGCTGTGAACCCGATCGGCCCATTTCGTGCAGGACTTCATGATCATAACCTGGTCGATCTCCTGGAATACCTGGCGCCCGTTCTGGCCGATCGGACTGGAGCCGCCGATCGCCACCACGGGCGCGCAGTCGATCAGGGCGTTGCCGATGCCGGTGGTGAGATTGATGACGCCCGGCCCGCTCGCCGCCATGCAGACGCTCGGCTTCTGCAACAGTCGACTATAGGCCTGCCCCATCAGCGCCGCGGCTTGCTCGTGGCGTACATCGAGGGGCCGGATTCCCTCCTTGATGCATGACGATTCGGCGAGCAGCATCGGACCGCCCATCAGAAAGAACAGGACATCGGTGCCCTCGTTCTTGAGCGATTTTGCCAGGATCTCCGAACCGGTCAGTTCCGCCATAGCAGCTCTCCTCCCGCGCCGGAACCTTGTTGCTTGGGTCCGACGAGTCTAGGGTTGCACAGAGGCGGAGCGCGCCACAAGGTCGCTGCCCAACCAACGGGAGGAGCCCATGCCCGACACGGATCGAACGGCAGTCGGGGCGAGCTCGTCGCCAAGCTCAGACGAGGCAGCGCGTCTCGGCGCGCTCCACGGCGTGCGCGTGGTGGATCTGACCCAGTTCGAAGCAGGCACGTCCTGTACCGAGACGCTGGCGTGGCTCGGCGCCGAGGTCATCAAGGTCGAGGAGCCGACGAAGGGCGAGCAAGGTCGCCACGCCTCCACCGACAAGCCAGGGGTCGATTCGCATTATTTCATGCTGCTCAACGCCAACAAGCGAAGCGTCACCGCCAATCTCAAGAGCGATGAGGGGCGCGCCCTGTTGCGCGCGCTCATCGAGAAGTCCGACGTGTTTGTGGAGAATTTCGCGCCCGGCGCAATCGAGCGCCTGGGCTTTGCCTACGACGCTGCGCGCGAGATCAATCCCCGCATCATCTACGCCCAGGTTAAGGGTTTTGCGCCCGACGGTCCGTATGGGAAATTCCTCGCCTTCGACATGATCGCCCAGGCAACCGGCGGCGCCATGTCGATCACGGGCGAGCGCGACGGTCGCCCTTTGAAGCCGGGTCCCACCATCGGCGACACCGGGACCGGCCTCCATTGCGCCATCGGCATTCTCGCCGCACTCTACCAACGGCAATTTACCGGCCGCGGGCAGCGCATCGAAGTCGCGATGCAGGAAGCGGTGATCAATTACGGCCGCGTTTCCTATGCAAGCCAGGCGCTCTGGAGCAAGCCCGCGCCGCGCAATGGCAATCAGAGCATCCTCGGCACCAACGCGCCCAGCGAAGCCTACCAATGTAAGGGCGGCGGACCTAACGACTACTGCTACATCTACACCTCTCGCGCGACGAGCCAACATTGGGACCGCCTGCTCAAGATCATCGGCCGCGAAGAGCTTATCGGCGATCCGCGCTTCGCGGCCGCCGAGGCGCGGTACCAGAATCGCGACGAGGTCGACCGGATGCTCTCCAACTGGACCCGCCAGCACAACAAACGCACGGTCATGCAGACGCTCGGCGAGGCGGGTGTTCCGGCCGGCGCCGTGTTCGACACGCAGGAACTTTCCACCGACCCGCATTTGCGCCGGCGCGGCGCCTTCGTGACAGTCAAGCATCCCGTGCGCGGCGATTTCACGATGCCCGGCTGGCCGGTGCACATGTCCGAATCCAAGGTGCCGATCGTCGCCGCCCCGCTCCTCGGCGCGCACAACCGCGAGATATACGGCGGCCTGCTTGGCCTGACACCGGAGCAGGAGATGGCATTGCGAGACGCGAAAGCTATTTGACCCGCAGTGGGTCCGACTGCGCGCTTCCTTAAGTCATTCATGTCATGTGTGCACGGCTCCGGCGTTGCAAGCAAAAAATGAACGGATGGCGCGACGGAGGTAGCGACCGAACAGCTGGTTCGCAAGCTCGCCCGCGCGCTGCCGGATCACAGAATCGCTCCCCTGCTCAATCGGCTCGGAATACGCTCGGCCAGGGGCTATCGCTGGACCGAGATGCGCGTCAGTGACTTCCACGGCGCACATCAAATCATCAAATCGCAGTTCGTCAGGGCGAACAGGCCGAGCGACATGAGTTGATTGTGCCTGTTGCAAATCATATCCGACAATTGCGTGCGTGTTGCGTCGTAGTAGTTCTGGTACGATTGCAAGAGTTGCGAAGGTGCCGTCGCCGGACACGACGACACGATTGGTGATGCAGCTCGCCCAAGATCGGCAAACCCTTCCACGGCCTACGCCACACCGCCACCAAAAACCTGCTCGACGTTGGCTGCGGTCCGGGCACCGTGATGGCGATCATCGGGCACCGCAGCGAGGCCACCTTTGCCGGCTATGCACGCGAGGCGGATCAACGCTGGTGGGCCGAGGATGGCATCGCCTGATTGGAGCGGAATAGTTTTGCAAAATCCCGGCAAGCCATTGATTCGAGTTTGAGGAAAACTGCCCGGTTTTGCAGCTAAGTATTTGATTCCATGGCTCCACTCGCGGGCTGAAAATCCGCGTGTCGGTGGCTCAATTCCGCCCCTGGGCACCAATAAAATCAAGGGCTTACCGCACTTCCGAATAATGGGTTTTCCATGTTTATCCGCGTGTCTTTCCAATTTTATGCGCGTTTCCGATCCAGCTTCTTGATAGCAGTCGCGGGTCCGGCGGCGCTGGTCAGCCTCGCGTGCATCGACGGCGAATGACGCGTCGCTCCGGTGGCCGGTGATCGCCATAACGGTGCGCGGATCGCAACCGGCGTCGAGCAAGTTCTTGGTCGCAGTGTGACGGAGTCTCGTGAAACGTGAGCCCTGTGTCCACCTGATTCGTCGCGTGCAGTGACCGCATCAGTTTGAAAAATCTGGCCCGAAAGCCAGCCTCCGTAAACGGTCGGCCGCGAGCCCCCGTCACCAGATCGGGCTGCGCTTGGCGCCGCCTCAATGATGTGGCGAAGCGCGCGGTGAATGCGATTCGATGTACAGATTGCGTTTCCATACTCTGGCGTCGATGGTCGCGCTCCTCCTCTTAGCCCTGAACCTGTTGGCCGCACTCTTCAAGTCCAAGAGCGGGCTTGAGGCCGAGAATGCCGCGCTCCGGCAGCAGCTCATCGTCCTTCGGCGCAAGGTGAGAGGCCGCATCCAGCTTAAAGGAGCGATCGTCTGTTCTTCGTTCAACTCTATCGTGGTTTCCGTCGATCCTCAGGCAGATAGCCATCGTCCGTCCCGAGACGCTGGTGCGCTGGCATCGTCAAGGGTTTCGCCGCTACTGGTGCTTGAAGTCACGCGCCCCGGGAGGTCGGCCACCGATCGGCGCAGAGCTGCGGGCGTTGATCCGACACATGAGCTTGGAAAATCCGCTTTGGGGTGCGCCACGCATTCACGGTGAACTGCTCAAGCTCGGATTTGCAGTCGCCCAGTCGACCGTCGGCAAGTATATGGCGAGGAAGAGGAATGATGATCCGTCCGGTCAGAGCTGGGCTACCTTCCTGTGCAATCATACGCCGGAGATTGCGGCCATGGACCTGTTTGTGGTGCCGACCATTGGGTTTAACCTGATCTATGCCTCGATCATTGTCCGGCTGGCGAGAGCTTGTCTGGGTCAACGTAACGGCGCATCCGACGGCCGAATGGATCGCGCGGCAGATCACCGAGGCTTTCCCCTGGAACGAGGCACCACGCTACTTGATCCGTGATCGAGATCGGATCTATGGCACCGTCGTCAGGCGCCGTTTGAGGGCGATGGTATTCGCGACAAGCCGATTTCGCCCGGTTCGCCGTGGCAGAACTGTTTTGCCGAGAGGCTGATTGGCTCGATCCGCCGCGAGTGCGTTGACCAACTCGTGGTGTTCGGCGAGCAGCACTTGCGCCGCATCCTTCGCGCGTATGCCCACTATTACAATGAGACGCGCACACATCGCTCCTTAAACAAGGATGCGCCAGTTCCACGTCCTGTTCAGCGGATCGGACGCATCGTATCTCACGCGCTTGTCGGCGGGCTACATCACCAATACGTCCGAATTTGAATTTTCGGTACACACAGGGCAGTGGCCATGATGAGCTGCGGAGGACGCAATCACTCATTCGGAACCAATATGAGCCGAGCGTCAGGGGCGCAACCCCGCCACAGGCGAGCCAATGACGATCGCCGCCTCGAAGAAGTTGAGCTTCTCCCCGGCAAAGCCCGTTCGCGAAGCCCTGAATGCCGCAATGGTCGAAGGCCGTGCTGCGGCTGCTTGATCCAAGGAACGACACATGTGCAGTAACGGCCCGAAAGAGCGACAACCTCGGAACCTCCCTTTGAGCCTCGCCGCGCTCTTCTTCGCCGTTTTGGGTTTTCTCGCCGCCGCGGACTCTGCAGCTTCCGCCGCCAACGTCGGTTTCGAGAGGATCCAGATCGCCAACGGCGCAGAGCCGCCACTGACGGGCGGAGTGTGGTATCCCACCGATTCGCCGGCGGCGGAGCATAGCTTGGGGCTCTTCACCCAGATCGTCGCGCTCGGCGCGCCCGTTTCCGGCCGCGGCTTGCTTTTGGTTGTGCTCTCCCACGGCGGCGGGGCTTC
The DNA here is from genome assembly GCA_963804725.1 of uncultured Alphaproteobacteria bacterium. Taxonomy (GTDB): domain Bacteria; phylum Pseudomonadota; class Alphaproteobacteria; order ATCC43930; family CGMCC-115725; genus JAATGI01. The sequence goes on from CAWDRN010000004.1 coordinate 119,042, forward strand.
CTACGAAGCCCACTACGACACGGCCCTCGCCCTCGCCCATGCTGGATTCGTCGCCGCTGCCGTCAATCATGCCGGTGACACCTATGACGACCAAAGTCAGGTCTTGCGATTGTGGCGCCGCCCGACCCAGCTTCGACGGCTGGTGTCCTACATGTTGGACGAATGGCCCCAACGCGGTCAGTTGAATGCCGGACGCGTCGGCGCATTCGGCTTCTCCAATGGCGGCTTCACCGTCCTGGTCGCCGCGGGCGGAGTTCCGGACCTCAACAGGGCCGCCCCGTATTGCCAGGCCCACCCAGATCATGACCTCTGCCATGCTCTCAAGCAGGCTGGCGTTGATCCCCGTCTCGGTGCCGATGTTCCGCCCAGAGCCTGGATCTCTGATCCGCGCATCAAGGCGGTTGTTGTCGCCGCTCCAGCGTTTGGCTTTGCTTTCAGCCCCGACGGCCTGAAAAACGTACGCGTTCCAGTCCAGCTCTGGCGCGCGGCGGACGACCATCATCAGCCAGACCCTTGGTACGACGAAGCCGTGCGTCTCGCTCTGCCGCGACCGCCGGAGTATCACGTCGTCGATGGCGCCGGCCATTACGGCTTCCTGCCGCCCTGTACTCCGCGCCTAGCCGTTAGAGCTCCAAGAATTTGCACCGATCCGCCTGGCTTCGACCGGGCCGCATTCCATCAGGCATTCAATGCCCAAATCGTGCGGTTCTTCCAGGCCACCCTGCACTAAGGCGCCGCCGCATCATGCAACAGCAACAGGCGATGTAGATGGTCCGTTCACTGGCCGAGCGTCTGCGCGCATGCGATGATGTGCGCTGACACGCTTGTCGATAGGGCAAGTGATACGCCCTCGACCCGAGACCGAGAGCGTTCCTACTAGTCCGAAACTCTCGTGACGTTGATCAAGTATCCTCAGGCCGTGAGCTGAGAAATCGTGCTGCTGATATCGTTAGCGCACCGACGCGCGCCCATTGCAGCGCTGTTGATGGGCTTGGCTGCAGAGCCCGGCAACCTTGAGCAACCGAATGCAGTCGAAGGTTCTAAGAGGGCTTTTACCTCTTGATGCAAAAGGGGCCCGCCCCGCACAGCGGCACCATGGTCAGCGCGGGCGCCCTGGTTTGGCTTGGTGTCCCGGCGGCAGCTGCCCCATCCCTCCTGGTGGCCCACCGGCTCCGGGCCGCGCGTATGGCGCGGTGGCGGGCGGGGTGAGATTGGCGGCGAAGTTCTGCAGGAAGTAGGTCAGCGCCTGGCCGTTGCCGTTGGCGGTAGCGGTGGCAATTTCGGAGGCGGTAACCCGGGCGACGTATCCTAGCCTCGTCATGCCCACCGAACGACCGCCCCGGCCCACTCGCATCGGCGCTTCTCCCTGAACTCGGCGACGCCACTATAAAACGCTTGCGCAAGCTTGGCACCCCGCGACGCTGCCGTAATGCCTCTCCCTGTGCCAGCGCCTTCCGTCTCCGGTCCCGATCGGTTTTTCCGTCAGCACGGCGAGATCGAGGCGCCGGCCATCAATGACAAGGAATTCCGGCCGGCGTGGCGGCGGGTCTCGCGCCTCGATCAGCTGTTACGCGATCACGCCATCAGCGGGCGCGAGTGGCGGTGTGCCGTCAACTTCAGATCGGTCTATGAGAAGGCCTATCGCGGCACCTTATCGGGGCAAGATCGGAATGCGGTGTATGTCGATCAGCATTGCCGCCAGCGGTCACAACGCGAGCCCACCGAATCCGCGCTCGACGCCGGCGGCAGGTTGATGGTTATCCGCCGCACCTTGGGCCCCTGCGTCTTCGCGTTGCTGGTGCCGATTGTCGTCGACGATAATGCGTGGACCGCGATCGCCCAACACTTTGGCGTCTATCCCAGGACCATCAAGCGCTGTTCGGTTACGGCACTCCAAGCCTTAGCGACACTATGAGCCGAGCGGACGAGGCCCTATCACCGCGCCCACGGGTGAATACCGGTGATATCGTGGACCACAAGCCGCGGCGTGGCCGTCCGCGCCGTGACGACATGCCAGACGCCGCGCAGGCCGTGTTGTCGCCGATGCAGCTCCTGGCGATCCGCTGTGGTCGGATGCGCTCATCGACCAGATCGGAGCGTTCGCTCCCGACAACAAGGCGCGCCTCGTCGGCATTGCAATTACCGAGCTGCTCGCCGACTTTGTCCGCACCACACCGGCGGCCGACCAGATCCTCGGCCTTCTCAACGGCCATCTCGCCAAGGCCGGACTCGAATTGATTGAAAGGCGCGGCAGCCGCGGAGGCTTAGCCGGTTCGGCCTCGTGCGGTGCCGGCCGATCGCAGGAGGCTATCATGACAACAACCACGCTGCACCAACGCGTTAACGATCGGCTTGCCCGCCGCGTCTCGCCGGGCGATCTGGTCCAGGCTGGCGGTGAAGTTTTTTTGAACGCCGCCATGGCCTCGGCATTCTGGGCATGATATCGGGGACGCGCCGACAGCTTGCGGAAGTCCAATGACCGCAATTCCCGGCTGAGCGTTTGCTTGCTGATCGGAATGCGGAACTCCTCGAACACCCATTGCGCCAGATCGAGCAATCGCCAGCGCACCACGCCGTGAACTGCCGGAAGGGGGCCGCTCGCGACGATCTTCATCAGCGCTTGGCGCTGGACCTTATTATACACGAGTTCAAGGAGCTCGGGATTATTTCGCTCTATCTCTACATCCCTCTTGGCGCACTGATACTGTTGAAGGCCGCGTTGCTGCGCGACCAAGGCATTGCATTCAGCCCCTGGGGCATCGCCATCATCAAGGCTCTGGTGCTGGCGAAATTCATGTTGCTCGGCGACGTAATAAAAATTGGTGGAGCCACCGCAAGTCCCCTGGTCTGGCCCACATTACAGAAGGCGTTGACCTTGTTAGTGGTGCTGATCATCTTGACCGTCATCGAGGAAGCCGTCGTCGGCCTATTCCACCATAAGGCGATCGCCGCCTCGCTCGGCGAACTTTTCGGTCCCCGGCTCGAGGAAACGATTGCCGGCTATGTCATCATGCTGGTGATTCTCATTCCGTATTGCGCCTTCCGCGTTCTCGGCGAGGTGCTCGGCGAAGACAGGCTGTCGCGCATGTTCTTTGTCAGCCAGGAGGCGTAAGCGTCAAACAACGTTAAAGGTTAAGCCGCCTTCACGCGCTGCCGCGGGGCGTGACGAGAAGATCGGGAAGACCAGCTGCCCAGACTGCCACATGCGCGACAATGCGATCTTGGCCGACGTCTTGGCTGACGCGCCGCAACGGCGCCGGCAGCAGCCAGGCTTATTTCCGACACCACAATCTGTAAGTCTCTGATCTGGCGACGTGATTCAGGAAATTCACGGTCGCGTGGCACCACGCCGCGGCCTGCCCCGGCGGCGTTTCAGCTGATGTGCCGGTGCGGGCGGCGGCGTGGCAGCGGGAAGTTGTTGAACAAGCGGCGGAAGGGCAACTCCAACCGCCTTGCGCACGGCACCGGCACATCCCGGCGCCTCGGTGCGCAGCACAAAGCGCTTGTTGTCCTGGTCGACGGTGACTTCCTCGATCCGGTCGAGATCGCGCACGATGTCGGCCCATTCGAGATCGAGACTGGCGGCTGTGTGTACCGAAAACCCCATCCATATCGAACCATTGAAAGAATTGCTTCACGTTGGCGGTCGTGATTGGGCAAATGCTCCTTGCTCTAAACGTGTTGACGGCGCTCTTTAAGTCGAAGATCCGGCTCGAGGCCGAGAATGCTGCACTCCGGCATCAGCTCATCGTCCTTCGACGCAAGGAGAACGGCCGCATTGAGCTTAGCAAAGCTGATCGCCTTTTCTTCGTCCAGCTCTATCGCTGGTTCCCGTCGATCCTCAAGCTGATAACCGTCGTCCGTCCCGAGACGGTGGTGCGCTGGCATCGTGAAGGGTTTCGCCGCTACTGGCGCTGGAAGTCACGCGCCCCGGGAGGTCCGCCACCGATCGGCGCAGAGCTGCGGGCGTTGATCTGACCCGTCCGGTCAGAGCTGGGCTACCTTCCTGCGCAACCATACGCCGCAGATTGCGGCCATGGACCTGTTTGTCGTGCCGACTATTGGGTTTAACCTGCTCTACGCCTTGATCATTGTCCGGCTGGCTCGCCGCGAGCTTATCTGGGTCAACGTAACGGCGCACCCGCCGCCTGAATAGATCGCGCGGCAGATCCCGAGGCTTTCCCCTGGAACGAGGCACCACGCTACTTGATCCGTGATCGAGATCGGATCTATGGCACCGTCGTCAGGCGTCGTTTGAAGAGCGATGGGGATTTGCGACAAGCCGATTTCGGCTGGGTCGCCGTGGCAGAAGGGCTCCGACTCATAGTGCACCTCGTCAGTTGTGTGATGATGAAGTTACGGGATCGACCTGATAATCGCGTTTGTGAGCGTGCCTTCGCTGGCAGGTCCTCCGGCGGGATCTCGTAGAGGAAGTCGCCACGGTCATTGACCGGGTGTGCCCGAAGCAGACCGCGCCGGCGCCAGATGTGCACCGTGGAGACCGCAACACCGTAGCGAGTGGCAACATCCTCTGGGGTCAGAAGTCCCTGTGCGAGCAGGCGCGTACGTCGATCGGTGAGGCGATAGATATGGCGAAGCCGGCCGATGCGAGCCGGGGTCCAGGGCGTTGTCACGACGGTGCGGACACCTCGCTCGTTGAGCAGATCGGCGATCTCTTTATCGGTATAGGTATCGATGAGACGGTCGATCTCCTCGACCACGGCGGCGTCCGTCGTGCGCAACTCGACGCACGACTTTGGCAGCGGCAGATCGAGAGAACGCGTCGCGCCGCCGACGAAGCGGATATCCATATGCACCGTATCGCCATTTGTTAGGGTCACGTCCTCGATCAGGAGGCGCAGCATGCGCTTCTTTTCCTTCATCCGCGTGCGCGGATCGCGCCAGAGCCGAGGGAAGTCGGTGGCGAGCATCATCAGCTCCGCACGTTCGGCATCGGACACGATGTTCAGCGGCGCGGATGCTTTCTCGTACGCTTCCTGTGCCGCAGCCAGTGCGCGCAGTTTTGCGTTCCAGTCAGCCTCCAGCGCATCGGCGACGAGGCGATTGTCGGGATCGACCTTGAGGATAGCGACGCTGCGCGAGTTCCGCTTCATACTTCGCTCGCTCCACGTGCTGACGGCGCAGCCGGTCGGCTTCCTCCTGGACGGTTCGCCAGTTCCTGCTGCACATTCAGCGCCACTTCGATCGCAGAGCGGCGTCATCGCTTCGATGATGATATCACCGATCGCCGCATCGAGTGCGCCGCCGTGCACCGTTTGACACAGACCGATCTCGCCGCGATGCAGTGGGCGACGGCCGCACCAGTAGGTCGGTATCGTCGGCGTTACGGTGAGAGTGATAGCGCACCGACATGCGCTCCCCGCAGGCGCCGCAGATCACGAGCCCCTGCAGTAGGGCGGTGCCCTCGCGGGCGGGACCGCGGTGCCGCTCCGTGCTCCAAGCGAGCGCGTTGCCCTTCACTCGCTCGCAGGTTCGACAGGTACTCCTCCCAGGTGATGTAGCCCGGATGCACATCGCGCAGCAGGATCCACTCCTCGCTCGGCACCTGCCGCGAGGAGTATTTCCCGCTCGGCAGACGACGGTGCTTGGTGCGACCGAAGACAAAGGCGCCAGCATAGCGCGGGTTGTGGATGATCTGTCGTGCACGACAGTGCAGAAGCTCGGCCCATACGAGCTCGCCCTTGTGCGCGCCGCTTCTTAGACGACGCGGGAAGAGCAGTTCCTTGGCGTGGAACTCCTTGACCACGGCCAGACAGGAGCCTGTGCGCCTGAAGGTGTCGAAGAACAGCCGCACCGCCGCCTGCACCTGAGCGTCTGGATCGAGGATGACGCGATCCTGGGCATCATGGACGAAGCCGACCGGAACCATCTGCTTGAGCTCGCCGCGGCGGGCGCGGCTCAAGATACCGCCTCGAAGGCGCGCCTTGAGCATATGCAGTTCCGCTTCGCTCATCGTGCCTTTCAGGCCGAGGAGCAAGCGGTCATTGAAGTGCGCCGGATCATACAGCCCGTCCTCATCGAGGATTAGAGTATCGCCGAGCGCGCACAGCTCGAGCAGTCGATGCCAGTCGGTGTTGTTGCGCGCCAGGCGCGATACCTCAAGACCGAGCACGATTCCGACGCGACCGAGACTGACCTCGGTGACCAGGCGCTGGAAGCCCTCGCGGTCGGCCGCGCTGGCACCGGATTGCCCGAGATCGCTGTCGATCACGACAATCCGATCGAGCGGCCAACCGAGCGCGACAGCACGGTCGCGCAGTGCGTATTGGCGCTGCGTGCTCTCGGTGTTCTCGAATACCTGGCGCATCGTCGACTGTCGCACGTACAGGTACGCCATGCGCGAGAGGTGCGCGGCGGTGATCTTCTGATGAGCCTCGCTGTTCATTGACATGATCGATATTCCTCCTCCCTCGGTGAGCAGCGTTGGAGAGGACGAGTTGAGAGAACAAGACTGGCCAGTAGCGCGTGAGATCGTTGCGCGGTACGCCGGACAGCCACGCTGGCACAGACCTGTACGTGCTAGGCGGTTCTGCTGCCGGCGACGCCCGCCGCATCCGTGGCGCGCTGCGCCAGCGATGCGTCGTGATCACGGCTTCGATCCCCTTGAGCCAGCCGGGCATACCCTCGCGTAGCAGCAGGGCAAGACCGACGCCGCGCGGTTGCGCTAACGGATTTGGCCACGCCGCATCGCCTCTCGGCTCCGATGACTTGCGAGCGAAGCAACTCGTATTGCGCGGTGTACTGCGTGACATCGCGCGAGATCGCTTCGGTTATCACCGGCGTTTTTTTTCCTGCTGCTTCAGGATAGGGGAGCAGGCGTCGCAGGATGCTGCGCGGGTGGGCGCGGATGCCGCAGCGTTCTGCCAAGAGCGCGGTCAACTCCGCGCCGCTTGGCATGTGCTCGGCATCGCGCTACCGCCTGCGCCAGGACGGCAAGCGCTTCGTCGGTAAGCTTGTGCGGGCGCTTCGGCCCGCGTTTTCGGGGCAACAGCCCCGGCAGGCCCTCGCGGTTGAACAGACTCCCTTGTCACGTAGAAGACCGGCCGCGACAGTCCAAAGGCCTCGGCCGCATCCACCACGGCACGCCCATCCTTGTCGACGCTGCGTAGCATCTCGTACTTCACCTGCACCAGATCGTTCGGGTCGAAGAACGCGCTGTCGCGAAACAGCGGATCGGTCACGGCCTGGGGACGTGGGTGGGCAGCGCCCTGGGCCCGCAAGACCTGCTGGCGGCGTGAACGCTGACGTGAGCCTGATGCCATCCTGCTTCCGTAGAGAGATGGCCTCCCGTGTGTCTTTATAATTATGTACCAAAGATAAATGACAATCAAGAGAGGAAGGTCGCAGATCTCCGAAATATCCAGCTTCATTGGAATTTTTGTGCCAGATGAAAGCATGAACCTTCGCGGGACCTCGACCGCTAGCACATATTTTCAAAGACACATGGTGCGTAATTTGCCTAACATGACGTCGTCTCCTTCCGCCGCAGGTACCCATCGAGGAGATTGCGCAGCTCTCGCAGCAGATCAGTCCGGAAGAACGCGCGACCGGCGCCGAGCGTGACTACGAGATCGGGCTCGAGAACATTAGTCCATTCGACTGGCAACGTGCGCAGCCGTCCGTCAGGGCCCGTGTACTGGACGCGGTCTCCACCCCAGTTGTTGCGCACCGCGACCAAATCAAACGTCCGCCCGCGCAGCGGATGGAACGGATGGGTGACAGTGAAAACTTGTGCGCCGTGCTCGTCACCATATGCAATGCGCGCCAGACTCCAACGGATACGTCGAGCGCCTCATCGGCTCGATCCGTCGCGAGTGCCTCGACCACGTCATCATGTTTGGCGAAGACCATCTGCGCCGAATTCTCAAACTCTATGCCGATTACCACAATCGGGTGCGAACTCACCTCTCTTTAGACAAGGACGCGCCGGTCCCGCGCATCGTGCAGCGCACCGGGACTATCGCGGCAAGTTCAATCCTCGGCGGCCTCCATCATCATTATGTTCGGACGTGATTTTTGGTAGGCACAGGACGTCCGCACATGGGCCTGGGCCCCGGAGTTCCTGTTCCGCCGCCCACTACCCTCGCCCGCCTACGACCCCTTTCGCGCCATCGGCGAGGAGAATCGTACGCCGTCGGTGCACTTCCGATCCTTGGCGGCCTACATCACGAGTACTATCTCGCTCCGGCCGCTGCGTAATTAAATATTTGCGGACTACAGGGAGACCCGGCAATCGACGGCGGACGAGAGTCTTCGATCTAGTAAGGAAAATCCTTACACTACGACCATGATCACCAGCAAAATCACAAGCAAGGCGCAAACGACAATCCCGCAACCGGTGCGGGCGGCGCTGCATCTCGACGAAGGCGATGAGCTCGTCTATGCGATCCGGGGCAATCGCGTCATTCTGACTAAAGCACAGCCCGTATCGGAAGATCCATTCGGCGTGTTCGACGAATGGGCGTCAGAAGCCGATCAGCGGGCTTATGGCGAGCTTTAAGCCCTGGGACATCGTCAGAGTCCCGTTCCCTTATACTGATCGCCCAATCCGGCAACGCCGGCCAGCGCTTGTGATTGCCGCCGGGCAACTTGCTGCAGATCACGGTTTGCTTTGGCTAGTGATGATCACGAGTGCTGAAAATCGTGGCTGGCCGGGCGATATCGCGATCTCGGACCTGGATCTCGCGAGGCTTCCCGCGCCGTCCATCGTGCGCCCAGCCAAAATTGCCACGATCGAGGCCCGCGACGCACAGCGGCTCGGAACGCTGGCTGAGGCCGACCGTAACATGGCTGCGACCTATATTCGCCAAACCTTGCAGACGTTGCTGTTGGATTAACCTGCCGAACGGTGATCGAAAAGGTGAAGGGACGGTCTCTCGTCAGCGGCGCCCCTGGCTCGCCAGGGCGATGGCAAACATTGTCGGTTCCCTTCATCCTTGATCGCAAGGCGGGCGCGCGATAGCGGCGGCTGAAAAGTTTTCCAAAATGGTTGTAATCCATTGATGCTTGGTGAAGCAGATTGGTCGTGTTTTCCAAATATGTCATTGATTGTTCACGCAAGACAACGGCCTGAAAATCCGCGTGTCGGTGGTTCAATTCCGCCCCTGGGTACCAATAAAATCAAGGGCTTACCGCACTTCCGAATAATCGGTTTTGCATGTTCATCCGCGTGTTTTTCGACTTTTATGCGCGTTTCGTTCCAGTTTCTTGATAGGAGTTGCGGCCCGGCGGCGCTGGTCAGCCTCGCGTGCATAGACGGCGAATGACGCCTCGCTCCGGTGGCCAGTGATCGCCATAACGTGCGCGGATCGCAACCGGCGTCGAGCAAGTTCTTGGTCGTGGTGTGGCGCCTATGTCGCCCACTACATAGCCGCCACTATGTCTCCTTCCGGACTATGTAGCGTACCTCGCCTCGAGACCTGGTTTTCCTGCCGAACGCGCACGGCAGCAGCGACATAGTCTTGACCATTTCCATCAGGCCCAGACGAGCGAGACGGCGACCATGAATGAGGTGGCAATTCCCAAAACTCCAACGCAGCGTGGTTACCTGGATCGCTGTCGTCCTCCGGAAGGTGAGCGGAGCCACCCTGGCGATCTCGAAAGTTGACCGGACTATGTCGGGTGATTGGTCATGCCTCAACTCGAATCACGCGGTGTTTGACAAACCAAATTGCAGATCTTGTCGTGTTACCCGACATAGTCCGGGACGCTACATAGTGACTAAGTCCGTGAAACGTGAGCCCTGTGTCGACCTGATTCGTCGCGTACAGTCACTGAATCTGGCCCGAAAGCCAGCCTCCGTACGGTCGGCCGCGAGCCCCCGTCACCATGATCGGGCCGCGCTTGGCACCGCCTTAATGATGTGGCGAAGCGCGGTGAATGCAATTCGATGTACAGATTGCGTTTCCATACCGTCGCGCACTACTTTTATTTCCCGCTTCGGCTCGTAGTTGAAGAAAAAAGACGAAGGAGCCAGACATCGAAATCAGCGGCGACGCATAAAGATAAAATTGAGAGGCTCGCCACCTTTTTTGGACACCACTTGGATCCAATGGCATTGCACCCCGTATTTCTTCCAATGTGCTTTCAAATTCGTAGCTGCCGCTAGCGGGTGCCGCGCAAAATACTCTACTAACTATTTGATAAAGTCGCGTGCCACGGTCGACAAAGATGGGCAATATTGCTGCGCCATCGCACTAAGATGAATTATCCGAGCCTACCTGCCCGGAGTTACGCGTTTTCGGCCGGGGGATCTCGGAAGCGCGGCGCCGAAAGCTGTGTATACACGCCTATTCCTCCTCCTCGGTCCGGTCCCAAGTGCCGCGCACCCAGCGCCGGTAGGCCGCGATCCATTCGGCGCCGGCCGGGGCGGCGGCGAGGGAAGCGGCAGATCGGTCAGACCGATGCGTTGCCGTTCGCTGCCGTGCTTGCACACGACTTTAAGGCCGCTATCATCGTCGATTTCAACCCCCACCACCGACACCTCGACGCCGAGGACGCGGGTCGCAAACGGCACGGCGAGATTCTGCTCGATCATGGTGAAAAACCCGCTCACCTGTTCCTCCCGACTATAGCAATCAACCGTCGCCTCCTCGATCAACTTGTTCAGTTGCCGTAAGGTGGACACCGTGCCCTTTGCGGTTTTGCGTTTGCGCATGCAATTCCATTCTCCAAAGCTGGCGGCAGGTCGCGCTGGCTGCCTTTCCGGAGTTCCGACCATAGTAAGAATTACCACGCTCAAATCCACGCCGACTGCGCGCCTTGGCGAGCGGCGCTCGTTCGCGGCTGCGCCATGATCAGACCTTTGTGTCTTTCGGCCATTTGACCCACTCAGGGGCGCGCCGAGGATCCACGGCGAGCTCCTCAAGCTCGGCATCGACATCGGGCAGACGGGCGTGGCGAAATATATGGCGCGACGGCGACGGCCGCCGCCTCAAGGCTGGAAAACCTTGCTTCGCAAGCATGCCGACCGCATCGCCGGGCTTTGTCACGTCGCCGTGCCGCGGGCGCGAAGTGTCGGTGCCTCTCGCGCCACGTGCACATCGCCGCGGCGCGAAGCGTGCGATGCGTCCGGGCGGAGGTGAGGTGGCGCTGGACGTTGAATATGTTGTAGACGGCGGCGTGGGTTGAAAGAAACTTCTGCGCGGACCCGGCGCTCCTGAAGCGCTGCATCTTACGCTCCCGCCGGCGGGTCGACTGGTGCGAACTCTCGGCTCGATTATTCTTCCACCGCCCGCGCTCGTGCCGCCGTTCGATCCGGAGATCCCGGACCGCGGCGCTGTATGATCGCAAGTCGTTCGTGACCAACCGCTCAGGAACAAAGGCATTCTTCTTCAGAAGCTTGCGCATCAATTCCAAGGCGGCGTGCTTGTTTCGCTTCGATTGGACCAGCACATCGAGGACCTCGCCTTCGGCGTCGACGGCCCGCCAGAGATAGACCATACGTCCGTCGATTTTCAGATAGACCTCGTCCAGATGCCAAGTCGTATGAGGCTTCAGACGACACCTCCGCAGGTCGGCCGCGATCATCGGTCCGAAATGGTTCACCCAACGCCGAACCGTCTCGTAAGACACCGCCACTCCGCGTTCCGCCAACAAATCTTCGACGTCGCGGAGGCTGAGGGTGAACCGGAGGTAAAGCCATATCGCTTGCTGAATGATTTCCGGAGGGAAACGATACCCGGTGTAGCTGATCTTGTTCATCCGCGTGCGGCTACCCGGCCACCGAGACCGCCGCAAGCCCCGAACGCCGTGACAATGCCTCCGATACCTGGTCACAGACTTCGGCTTCCGCGTCGCCCTATTGTTCACCCGAACATACAATCGCCTTCTCAGGCCCGAATTGGCCGCCGCGATCGCCCACACAAGCACCATCGACAACGGCGTCACTCGCGCCTTCAATCAGATCGCCTGCGTCACTACGCTGCCGTGGTGAGGCGCTGGATCCGTTTTTCATCCCTTAGCGAGAGTCGGTGACATAGGAATCGGCCACCGTCGTCCACGGCTCTTCGTTCTCGTCAAAACTAACGTTGATTGGGTCCTTGCCAGCCTTCACGTCGGCGATCAGCGACCGCAGCATCCGTCGCGTCATCACGACGCCCGTGTCGGACTGAACGAGATGCTCGTTGGCGTGGATAGCGATCGGCCCTTGGGTCGATTGTGTTTCGTAGTCGCCGGGATAGCGTTGCAATTCTTCCGGGGTGCAATCTTCCCAGAGCTTCCCTTTGTGAAGGCTCCCGCGCTTCAAAATCTCGGGAATTGGCACGCGCTGCTTGGCGCCAGTTCTTATGATGACAAAAATCTTGAAATGCGTGTCGTCAACGGGAACGTGCCATTGCATCTTGTTCAGCGCATTGTTTCCTTTGGCTGGTGTCGGAATCACACTGATCGTCGGCATGATATTTTCGACGGAATAGTAGAACGCCTTGTTTCCCGAGACCGGATAGGTTCGCTCGTAGCGAAGTCCCCGCTCCGTCTCGCTCCAACTTGTGTTCTCGATAAATCGATGCGTATCCATGCCCGGCGTGTAGCGTGGCTCGCCGCCGAACTGGTTTTCTTCGCTGTGAGCGATGTGCAACCAGATTGCATGCATCGGATCGATCGTGTTCTCGAAAGACTGCAGCCAATTGTAATCGAGCACATCCTTCGACCCGTATCCGAACGATGGATACATGTAAGAGAGCTGTTCGTCGGCCTCGAGATTCTCGAACATCTTCCAACGAGGCAATGCCGGTTTCTTTTCGGGGGGCCCTATATAGGCCCAGATCACGCCGTAGCGTTCCTGCAACGGATACCACGGCTGACGCACCGTTGCCCTCGTCCGGCCACCACCGGTTTCGCACGCTTGATCGAGGCAATTTCCGTGAACGTCGAATTTCCAACCGTGATACGCGCAGCGGATGCCATCCTCTTCGATGCGGCCATAGAACAGGCTCGTTCCTCGATGACAGCAATGTTCGATCGCGAGTTCAGCCCGTCCCTTCTTGTCGCGGAACAGGATCAAGTCCTCCCCGAGCAAACGTACCCGCTGTGGCACATCACTTGGCACGTCCGCGGAAACCGCGATCGGATGCCAATACCGCCGCAACAGTTCCCCCATCGGCGTGCTAGGACCAACTTCGGTGAGCAAGGGATCGTAGGTATTGGCTTTGCGTCCGTAACCCGTCCCCTCATCAATCGGGCGAGCGATAGATGCTTCCTTTGACTTTGTCGCTAGGGTCGTCATGTACCTCTCCAAAGTCTGCGCAGCGCTAAAAATTGGCGCTAATTTGGGTTCACCTGTCACGCGTTGCCTTTACCGACGGTCGGCTGCGTTAGGTACGTGAAATGCCACGGCGGTTCTTCCTGAAGGAAAGGCGGAATGTTGTGGACATAATGGGAGTAGGCGAAAAGCGGCTGATCGAAATTGCGCGGTATCCAACTATCGTCGACACAGTCGGAATCGGCGCCATATTCGGCTTCACCCCCCGCCGGCGACGGAATGTAATAGAACAATGCGGAATCGATGCGGTGTCGGCCCAAATCCCACGTGGGATGGATCCCAGCCGCGGCGCGTCATGTAGTTAGCGCCCACCATGATTTCGTCGATGTCTTCCACGCCGAAGTTGGCGTGATGAAAGCGAAGCGTGCCATCCATGCCGGGGACGTGTCGGTCCGAATTTGAGAAGTAGAAAATTGTGATGATTGTTCGAACCGTCTGCTCGCAGATACATGCCGAAACCCCGTTGAACGTCTGACAGGCGAAAATTCAGCATTTCCAGCATGAACCGGGCACCAGCCTCGTAATCCGACAGCGCAAAGACGACATGGCCGATGACCTTCGGCCTCGCGCGTTGGCGCCATTTGCGGTGCTGGCTGAGCCGTCGCACATATCCCGGCGCATTCAACCGATCCGGCGGAGAGACAACGGCCTTCTTCGCGAACGTACGGAGACCCATCACGACGCCGAAATCGGGCACGAAATGAACAGTTCCGTCAGCATCACGGGTTAATGGGAATTGGTTCGCCAATCGCGCCAATGCTTCGCGCGATGCCGGGGTATCGACCCCCAAATGACTTCGTGCACTCCGGTGCCAACCACCCGCGATTCGGAAGGCAACGATTTGTGGCCCAACGGTACGATCTCGACGCGCGACCCTTCCGGTAAGACAAACACCGCACGATTTTCGTGGCGTTCGGTCAGCTCGAGACCGAAGTCGGTGAAGAACCGCACCGACTTTTCGAGATTCTCGATCCCATAATGTCTCGACGCCAACTATCGCCATGCCGTCCTCCTCCGATGCGAATTTGCTAATGGTGGTAAAACGATTGCCTGCGCGAGATTCCGATTTTCAATCAGCCAATTGGAATTTTGCCATTACCAAATAGTTCGAAACACAGCTTGGGAAGCTCGTCACTTAGACGCATCGTACTCGTCGTCAAAGTTCTTGTTTATCCCAAGTTTCTTTTCCAAACCGATGACTGAGCGCAAGCCTGGGTCGAGATTGGGGAAGCAACCCTCGGCTGTCTGCCACTTTCCATTGTCGACCGTCAGCATGGTTGTCACATAATTCGCATTATGGGCCGTCGCGTCCGCGCCACCCCAATACCAGGGACCGCAGAGAATATCGGTGACGTATGGCGTCATGTCACGGATAGCGGCCGTCACGGTGCGCCGATTGATACTGCCGGGATCGCTGATGGTGAGCATCGCCCTTACCACGATGCGAGCGGCAAGGTATCCGAATTCCGAATAGCTGCCGAACGTTTGTGTTTTCGCGTCGCCAAACGCTGCTTTCACGGCCAGCCAGTTGCGGAAGTCGTCTCCTTCGTGGTCGGGTTTGAGGTCGACGTTGACCCACAATCGGTGGCTCCAATAGTTATTGTCGATTGCGCTCAAAAATCTGTTCGAATAGAACGTACTGACCCCCACCCACTTTAGCTGAGCCGCAGCATCTTGCCCCTGTGCGGCGTCGAGAAGTTGGATCACCAACTCGGTCGCGACAACCGGGACGACGGCGTCGGCTCCCGCCGCAAGTACCTGCAGAACGGCAGACGGATAGTCGATGGAGACCGCATCCATGTAGATGCTGGTCACTTTTACATGGTATTGCTTGCCCCATGCCTCCACGCCGCTGCAAAAATATTCAGTTCCGGGAAACTTGAACGTCAGACAGACGACGCTCTTCGCGCCGAGAGCGCGGCGCGCATAATCAACCGCGCCGAGTGCGGTTTGCCGCGGTCCTGAATTGATCTCCGCGATGTTTCGCGAGTTAAAGCATTGGGGAGCGGTACCCCCACCAATGTCGAGGACCCCGCTTTTCAGGTAGTAGTCGACGTTCGCTGCGCATTCGGCGACGCTCGAACTACCAACCAGAACATAAACCCCTTCATCCTCTACAAGCCGCCTTGCGGCTTGCGAAGCGATATCAAATTTTCCTTGGTCGTCGAGGTCCAGATATTTGATTGGTCGGCCATGGATTCCACCATTGGCATTTACGCAGTCGAAATACGCTTTTACGGCCAGGTCCGTCTCCTTGAAGCTCGCGACTCCGCTCATGGTTGTTATAGCCCCAATGGGGATCGGGCGGCCGGTTGCCGGCGTGTGGGTATTCTCGCCGCAATCAGGCGTGGCAGCAGACGCGTGCGAACAGGCAGCAATTACGAGTAGGGCGCAAATCGTGCCCAAAATTTTCATGGCGAGCTTCACTTTTTTTCTCCTAAACGTGCAAACAACAAGTCAGCGTCCATCAACCAAAATGAAGGCAATGCGTGTCATCTTATCTGTCCGGTTTCTCCCAAGCGTGATTGGTGCCGCGCTGGATCAGAATGTCGCCTGCGTGAAGCTCGGCTCACCGTTGTCCAGGATCGCGGTGATGGTTCCTGAAAGTACGATGGCGTAATCGACCGACAACGTCCGATGCATGCCGGGTCTGTCGTCGGTGGGTTCTTGCGCCGCATCGGGGAACAGCGCTCTGAGCGACGCGGACGCTTGTCGCCGTCGCTCCTCAGGATCCGTCGGTCGGGGCGGATAGTCGATGACCCGTAGTACTGTGCCCGATGGCGGTGGCATTACGCCTTGTTGGTCAACAACGCTATCTGTGGCGGCAATCGTCGCGGGCGATGCTTGGGTACGCCATAGGTTGGCGCTGCGGAATCCAGGTCGTCCGTCCACGGTTTGGATCCGTGGCGGCGGACCGTCTTCCAGAAAATAGGAGCGATCGGAAGTGTCGTTCGCCGTGACGACGCGCCGAAGGGGGCGCAAGGGTTCTGTTAGCGCGGCCATAACCTAGGTTCCGGGCAATTGGGGAAGTTGTATAGGCGTTTTCCCGACCGGGCGGCCAGCACCACAGCCGATATGCCGATAAGGAGCGCGGGACAGCGCGGCCCGCACGAGCCAATGTGTCGAGGTGAACCTTAGTACAGACTGCGCAGGCCGTATCCTACCGGTTAAGGTCAGGGAATGTTGGCAAATGGGACGCAGTCCGGAAAATCGTAATTCTCGATAAGCAAAATCAGGAATTTCTATAGTTCGCTGGCAATTGCGCTCGGTGTCCGCGCGACGGAACCGTGTCATCGAGTCCCGTTTTAGAACCCTTATGAGGCGGTCGATCGAGAGGTTCGGCGAGATTCATCGCGCGCGCGACGGACCGATACTTGTGGTGAACGAACGATTTCATTCGATGAGGCGCCTATGAACAGTGACCGAATGTAGGTGTGTGCGGGGTCATCTTCATTTGTCGGATGCCAGAACAGATATTCGTCGATCGGCTCGATCCTGATAGGGCATTTGTGGATGCGCAGGCCTAGTAAATCCGCGTGTAGCGCCGCCAATTTGCGGGGCACGGTCCCGATCAGGCCTGTGTGCGGCAAGGTGAAGAGAATCACCACAAAACCGGGGGCTATCGCCCCGACGTGGATCTGACCGCCCAGCTTGTTCCAAGTACGTTCGACGAGCGACCGGCTCTCTCCTGCAAACCGCGTCACGCAGTGAGGCAGGCGCATATATAGTTCCCGCGTAAGTTTGGACTTCAGGTCCGGGTGATCTCGGTCTGCCACGCAAACGAAGTCGTCTCTCGATAAGAACTGGCGGCGCATCCTTTCGCCTGACACAGTGATCTGGCTGATGCTGGCGGATTGGTCGATTATCAGAAGATCTAGGTCGCGGCGCTCAAGCGCCGCCATGGAATCGCCGCCTGTCACCCCCGTTTCCAACGTGATTCGAGGCGCCTCGGCCGCCAGCCGCCGCAAGACCTGCGGCAGGAAAAGGAACGTTGCATAGTGCGGCATGCTCTGGCGGAAGCTGCGGACAGTTGTGGCCGGATCGAAGTCGGCCTGAAGCCGCACAACCGCTTCAAGCTGGATCAGTGCGTCCCGCAACGGTTGGTCCAGAACCTGCGCCAGTAAGCTCGGCTCCATTTTGCGTCCCACCCTAACGAGCAGCGGATCGTGGAAAAATTCACGCAGCCGACGCAGGGAATTGCTCACTGCTTGCTGGGTGACATGAAGGTTTGCCGCGGTGTGGGTGACGCTCCGCTCGCGCAGCAAAACGTCGAGAATGCGCAGCAGATTAAGATCGAACTTGGCAAGATCGACGAGTTGCACGTTAGCTGATGGGGCTCGGTTGCCCCCTCCCATTCGCGATAAGGGTAAGGCAACCGCGCTTAATCACAAAGCGCATTTGTGGCGGTCGGTGCCTACCACTACGCAAATGGGTCACCAAAAGCGATGCTCGTTGCATGGGCTTCAACAACTTTGGGTGATGTATACGAACACCAACAATGATTTGAACAGACGCGCGCGATGTGCAAATTGTGACGGAATAGCTGTCCAGGAGAGGAAGCCATGAGCATGGAGTCGGCCGACATCACCGCGCTCGAAGGAACGGCTTACGGGCGGCCGAAACCCACCGCCGAAGCGCTCCTTACGCAAGTGAGCGCCGGCACGCCCTGCGGCGAGATGTTGCGGCGATATTGGCAGCCAGTGCTGGCCTCTAAGAACGTCACCAACCGGCCACAGAAAGTGCGGCTCCTGGGCGAGGACTTGATCGTGTTTCGCGACGGCAGCAGACGGCCCGGATTGCTCTACCCGCACTGCATGCACCGCGGCACGTCTCTGTTCTACGGCAAGGTCGAAGACGACGGTATCCGCTGCTGCTACCACGGCTGGAAGTTCGGTGTCGAAGGTCATTGCCTCGAGCAGCCTTGCGAGCCCAAAGGCAGTACTCCTGGGCCCCAGCATCGGCAGCCCTGGTATCCGGCACGCGATCACTACGGCATGGTCTGGGCTTATATGGGGCCGCCCGACAAGATGCCGTTGCTTCCGCGTTTCGAGCATATGGAGCCGCTGAGCGAAGGCGAGTTCTATTACGTCCTCGACAACAGCGTGAATTCGCACGCCGACTATAGCGGGCCGCAAGTCGTGCCCTACAACTGGACCGCGATCAATGAGAACTGCCTCGATCCATTCCACGTCCAGGTGCTGCATTCGACGTTCAGCACGGTCCACTTCTTGCCGGAGATGGCCATCATGCCCGCGGTTACGTGGGAAGAAATCGGGATTGGGGTGATCTACAAGTGGCGTCGCGCTCTCGATAGCGGGGAAGAGTTGCAGAAGACGCTTACGTGGGTCGCGCCGAATATCTCGGTCAATCCGGGCCCGGAAAGTGGTGGGAAAGGGCGTAAGTCGCTCTCGATATTCGTGCCGGTAGACGATACACACACCCGCGCGTTTGCTGTCCGGCGTGCACCGGCGGGTTTCGACGGCATCTTTAAAGGAATGGGCCTGGATAGCACGAAACCGTGGACACAGATGAGTCCGCAAGAGCACCAGGATATGCCCAACGACTATGAAGCGCAGGGCAGCCAGGGACCAAACGGAATCCAATTGCATTCGCAGGAGCACCTCGTCACATCGGACATTGGCATAGCGTTGCAGCGACGAGTATTGCGCCGAGAAGTTCAGAAGGTTCTCGAGGGGAAGGACCCCATGAATGTGTTCTTCAGCGCCAACGTGCTCCGCACGCCATCCGGGGTGACCAAGGTCCCCGCAATCCCAGCCGAATGAGTTCCGGTAAACCGTGATCTCTCGTTATCGGAGCCACGGGTAAGACGGAGTGACGGAAAAATTCTGACGACGGCATTGTCACGGCGCTCGGGGCTTGCGGCGGTCTCGGTGGCCGGGTAGCCACACGCGGATGAACAAGATCAGCTACAGCGGGTATCGTTTCCCTCCGGAAATCATTCAGCAAGCGATGTGGCTTTACCTCCGGTTCACCCTCAGCCTGCGCGACGTCGAAGATTTATTGGCGGAACGCGGAGTAGCGGTGTCTTACGAGACGGTTCGGCGTTGGGTGAACCATTTCGGACCGATGATCGCGGCCGACCTGCGGAGGTGTCGTCTGAAGCCTCATACGACTTGGCATCTGGACGAGGTCTATCTGAAAATCGACGGACGTATGGTCTATCTCTGGCGGGCCGTCGACGCCGAAGGCGAGGTCCTCGACGTGCTGGTCCAATCGAAGCGAAACAAGCACGCCGCCTTGGAATTGATGCGCAAGCTTCTGAAGAAGAATGCCTTTGTTCCTGAGCGGTTGGTCACAGACGACTTGCGATCATACAGCGCCGCGGTCCGGGATCTCCGGATCGAACGCCGGCACGAGCGCGGGCGGTGGAAGAACAATCGAGCAGAGAGTTCGCACCAGTCGACCCGCCGGCGGGAGCGCAAGATGCAGCGCTTCAAGAGCGCCGGGTCCGCGCAGAAGTTTCTTTCAACCCACGCCGCCATTCACAACACATTCAAGGTCCAGCGCCACCTCTGTCCCTTGCATGGGGCGATGAATGTCAAGCAATTTATTTCACGTTGCGGTGCTCCTTTTGGATTAAGTGTGACGATCGGAGGAAGAGCTTCGCCTCAGGTCAGGCGCAACCAACGCGCCCGCAACCTTGCATTCGGCGGATCCAAAGGATCCCGACCATGATGCAGCCATGCGCATCGGGTGGCGAAAGCTCCAAAGCGGTGGGTCCATTCTTCCGAGCGGCGTCAAGAGCCAAGGGACAGGTCGGAACACCACCACCTCGGACCGTCATCGGCGGTTCATCGCGTGAAGCAGACGGCCACCGAAACTGTTTGCGATTGCTGCTCTTGATCTCGTCCCCTCATGATGCCGAGCGCAGGACCATACCCTGCGGTACATCGCCCGTCGCGAGGAACCGCCACAGCGCGATGAGCAGCTTGCGGGCGAGCGCCACGACCATGGTCTTGCGCTTCTTGCCGGCGGCGACGCTCGCCTGATACCACCGTGCCAGGGCACTGTCCTTCTGGTGGATTAGGAAGCGCGCGCGAACTGGATCATGCCGCGACGCACGCGTGCGTTGCCAGCCTTGGCGAGGCCCTTTTCCCGTCGGCGTCGGCCGCTCTCGTCGGGCGAGCCGGTGAGCCCGGCGTATCGGGCGACCGCCCGCCGGTCGCGTAAGTCACGCCAGAATACTTCATGGGTGAGCATGTCCGCCATCTCGATGCCGAGGCCGTTGACCCGTTGCAATTGCAGAACCTTGGCGTTCGACCGTTGCTGTGGATCCTGTTGCAGCTGTTCTAGACGTGCCTCCTCGATCTGCTTGATCTGCTCGTCAATGAAACCTAGATGCGCCATCTCGCGCCTGAGCTCAGCCAGTGTATTGGTTGGGATTGGGCACCCCTCCGGCGTACGCAACGCCGCAAGTCGTTCTGGTGCTTTGCGTAATTTTGGGTTGAAGCCGCGAATGCCGAGCCGCACCAACGTTGCTTTCATCCGATTGACGATGCCTGTGCGCTTGCCAACCAGTTGCTCGCGCTCGCGGGTCGGGCGTTTCGCGTCCTCCTCTTCCAGGGTGGGGATGGCGGCCATACTGCAGTGTTTTTCAGCGGAGCAAATTATTATGCGGAGCGGCATCGCGGGAACGACCGAGAACTCGTTGACGACCAACAGGATACCGGCTCCGAGAAGGGGGCCCGCGTCCGCATAATGTTAGAGGTTTTCTCCACGGCGCCGATCCCGGCGCCCTTCAAGAAGGAGAGGCCTATGTTATCGACGGTGTCTTCCTATCCGCGCTGGCTGTCGCAGATGAGGTCCACGCCAGCATCTCCGTTTCTAGACGGCTTCGTTGCTGAGTTGATAAAGGCGGGGTATCACACCAGAACAACCCGGATGTTCGTGCGAGGCGCCGCACATTTCAGCCTGTGGCTAAGGTGTCGTGGGCAGTCCATGATCGAACACGGCGCCAGCGAGTTCCCGAGGTTCAACCGACATTTTGCATCGTGCAGGTGCGCGGGCTTCAGGCGCAGCTCCCGACGTCACGGCTCCCGGCGCCACGGCCGCGGCGCCGGGCTGTTCCTTCGATATCTCCAGGATATCGGCGTCATCGCACGGTCTGCACCACCTTTTCTACAACCGCCGCCGTTGCTTTCGGATTACTGTCGATGGATGCAGCAGCATCGGGGCGTCAAGGCTGAGACGCTCAAGGTCTACGGACAAATCATCTTGGATGCACTGCGCTCACTAGGAGATGATCCATCACAGTACGACGCGTGTCAGCTTCGTGCATTCGTTCTGGAACGTGCATCGCGATGTGGTCGGAGCAAGGCCAAAAACGTGGCCACCGCGTTGCGCGCCTTCGTCCGCTATCTCATCGCCCAGGACCGCTGTCCGGAAGGGCTGGATGCGGCCATCCCGATCATTGCCGGATGGAAGCTGGCGTCTCTGCCTCGGTATTTGCCGGCGGCTGATGTCGAACGTGTCCTGGCTTCCTGCGACCCGACGACCGCCATTGGCGCACGCGATCGAGCCGTATTGCTGCTCCTGTGCCGACTCGGACTGCGAGCCGGGGACGTAACGCATTTACATTGGCGCGATATTGACTGGCGGCAGGCTACCGTGCAGGTCGTCGGCAAGTCGCAACGCGCCGTGCGACTGCCGCTATCTCAGGAAGTTGGCGACGCGCTCCTTGTTCACTTAGCCAATGCGCCCAGCGCTGTACCGTCGGATCCGATTTTTCTAAACTCGGCACCCCCTTTGGGCAGATCTTTCGGGCACAACGGCGTCTCACGTATCGCCGCGCGGGCGATGTTGCGTGCCGGCGTAAAAGCGTCCACTCGTGGGGCACATGTCTTTAGACATTCGGCAGCGACATCGCTACTGGCGGATGGCGTCTCACTGCAGAGCATTGGCGTTCTACTGCGACATCGGTCGCTCGATACGACGACGACATATGCGAAGGTCGACTTCAAGGTTCTAAGCACATTGGCCCGGCCGTGGCCGGAGGTGTCGCCATGATGACGCCTCTCGTTGACGAGTACCTGGCGCTGCGGCGCACGGCTGGATTTCAGCTACAAGCCCACGAATTCCATTTGCGCAACTTCGTGAAGTTCGTGACGGGGCGTGGAGAGGCGTTTGTGCGGGCACAGTCCGCCCTCGACTGGGCTGCTTTGGCAGCCTCACCCAGCCAACGCGGTGCCCGCCTCGACGTCGTTCGTCTCTTCGCGCGTCACGCAAAGCTTGAAGACCCACGTCACGAAGTACCGCCCGTCGGGGTGTTCTCCAGCCGCCGGCCACCGTACCGCCCTTTCATTTTTACCACTGACCAGATCCAAAAGGTCTTGCATTACGCGGCAGCGTTGCCGCCTACGGGCTCATTGCGGCCGTGGACCTACTGCACATTGTTCTCCCTGTTGGCGATCACCGGGATGAGGATCTCCGAGGCATTGGCCTTGCTCCTTGAGGACCTCACGCCGGATGGTCTGGTGATCCGCAAGACAAAATTCCAGAAGAGCAGGATTCTGCCCCTTCATCCTAGCGCTCACGCGGGCCTGGAGAAGTATCTGCAGCGGCGACGACGCGTCGGTGCAACCGACGATCATCTCTTCATATCCCTGCGTGGTGGGCCGCTGCAGTATCCGACCGTGTTGGAGACGTTTCTGCAAGCGGTCCGCGCTCTTGGCCTGCATCCCGGTCCAGGCCAACGAGGTCCACGACTACACGATTTGAGACACAGCTGGGCCGTGGCTGCGTTGCAAGCCTCCCCCCACGGCTACAGCCAGGTCACCCAGCATGTGCTTGCTGTGTCGACCTATCTCGGTCACGCAAAGCTGGCCAGCACCTACGTATACCTGCACACGACCTTTCAATTACCCACAATTTCTGCTCCAAGCATTGCACCGAGGACGATGTCGGTCAGACGAGATAACCCACGCCACATGACTGTGTTACCCGGTGGAGGATCGTTAGCACGGGCGAGATAACCACCGAGCCTGGCGATTTTGGTCAGATAAGTTGAAAGCAGGTTGCGTCGCGCTTGAGGCGTGTCGGTGACCAGCCGATCGAGCACGGCGATTTCAGTCTCGGTCAAGGCGAGAGTCGGCAGCGCGTCGGGAGCTGAGCGGTTAAGCATCGTCATCCAGAAGACTCGCCAACTCAGGATGCAGAAGATCGCGATCAGATTGGTCAGACGCTGAGCGGTCCGGAGCTTCAATTCTTCGGCTTTGCAGCCGGATTTGAGGATCTTGTGGAACACCTCGATTTTCCACCTCAAGGCATACCATTCCAGCTTCTCAATGGCGTCCGCGCGGGACGCAACAGGCAGATCGCTGATCAGCTTCCACTTGATCTTCTTTCTGTTCTTCGGTGTCCCGCGCTCCTCGGCATGGATCACCGTTAAGGTCAGCGCGGGATAGCGTTTCTGTTTTCCGATCGGCGGCAAGACGCGAAGCTTGCGATACCTGATCTCGAGAACGGCTTCGTCGGGATCGCCCTTGTTGTCTCGAACTTCGATGCGATGCAGCCCTTTGACGGCAACCTCGTCCATGTCATCGGCAATCGTATGATCTCCGTCTCCCGCCAAACGGTCGACGCACGTCCTGATCAGAAAATGCGTTCCGGCTTCCTGGGCGGTGCAGAACAGCTCGTAGATGTCGCTCTCGCGATCACCAATATGAATGCATCGGCCCGGATCACCCAACAGCGCCGTGGACTGCTGCACATTCTCCAGCCATCGGATGCTCTCTTTCTTCTCGATCGGCACCCGCGTCGGATTGATCTTCTTCTTAAGCGCCGCCGTCCCCTTGAATTTCTTGCGGGTCCAGAACTTTACTGCCGCCAATCCCAGGGGCGTCCCTTCCGTCGTCACCGCCAGGCTAAGAATGCATCAAAATGCCGCAAACCGTGTGCGCGCGAGGACGACCGATCAGGTCACGACCGCTATTAATGCTCTTGGTGATCCCAATCGCGGCGACGTCTTCTCTTCGATAGGTGAACTCGGTCGTGTCATGGAGCACAAGAACCAGACCGTCACTGCCGATGGTGCGGTCACGCGTCGACTGAAAGTGACCGGCCAGAATGTCCGCCTCGCTGATCCGGTCGTTGGCGAAAAAGCGATAGGCCGCCTTGGTGTTGGCCCAGTCTTGGCACACCAGCGGAATGCTTTGGCCCATGGCGCTCCCGATCTGCGCCACCAGCTTGCGCAGCCGTTTGTTCAGGCGCCCGTCGGCAAGACGGCAACCACCAAGCTCACGATCAAACCACGCCTCAGTTCCCTCGTCCATTGGCACCGCTCCCCTTGCGAATCGGTGCCAGACAAGGAATCACAGTCAATTCCTGTGACGCAACTATTAGTGTAGCTCCCTAAAATCATCCACTAAATGTGGGTAAATGAAAGTCACACGACCCCTCAACTGCTCGCCGACATCGCTGCACGCTGTGAACAGGCCGTGGGGGAGGTCGGACGATGACTTCGCTCGCTACCCATGTCAGCGTCTTCCTGCGCGAACGGTTACCGCTTGAGCGGCGGGCGAGTGAGCGGACCTGTGAGACCTATGCCCTGGCTTTGCGCTTGTTCTTCGAGTTCACGGCACGAGAGCTCAGGATGCGACCCTCCTCACTTCGCCTGGAACACCTCAGCGCACCGCGCGTGCAGGCGTTTCTCGAGCACCTGGAGGAGCAACGACACAACAGTCCTGCCACGCGTAACGTACGACTTGCCGCGATCCGTACCTTCATGCGATTCATCGAATACCGCGAACCGGCAGCGTTGGAACAGGCCCAGCGTATCCGGGCCATCCCGACCAAGCGTACCGAGACCCGCCTGGTCAATCACCTCAGCGGCGAGGAGATGCAGGCGCTGCTCGATGCTCCTTCCCCGCATACGCGTGACGGAATTCGTGATCGTGCGATGTTGTACCTCGGATACTCGGCTGGTCTGCGAGTCTCGGAGCTGGTCGGACTGCGCATGGAAAACCTGGCCTTTAGTCCACACCCCTGCGTCTATGTTCTCGGCAAAGGTCGCCGGGAACGTGCGCTGCCCTTGTGGCGAGAGACAGCAGCGGCGCTGCGTGCCTGGCTGGCGCAGCGGCCATCAGGCCCCTCGACAGAGGTCTTCCTCAACTCCCAAGGTCACGCACTCACGCGCTCAGGTTTCGACTATATCTTGGACAAGCACCTCAAGATCGCAGCAAAGCGATGCCCAAGTCTCCTAACCAAGCGCCTCTCGCCGCATTCCCTTCGCCATTCGTGCGCTCTTCTGATCCTTCAGTCCACCCGCGACATCCGCAAGGTTGCATTGTGGCTGGGCCATGCCAGCTGCCAGACAACTGAGATGTACCTACGAGCCGACACCGCAACGCTGCTGGAGGTCATGAACGAGACTCCGCCGCCGTCGCTGCGAAAGGGCCGCTTCCGTCCTCCTGATCAACTGATCGCGCTACTGACAGCCGGTCGGTGACGCTCATTGTTATGCGGAGTGGAAATCGGTATTCGTCCGGGAAAATACACGACGGAACCTGCCCGCTCCGCATAATAATTTGCTCCGCTGAAAAACACTTAGGAGCTGCAGCTCCTAAGTGTTTTTTCTCGCCGCGCAGCCACCCAAGCAGGGAACGCTTGAGAAGCCCAACATCTAGCCGATCCGTCTTCGCTCGCCGTTGCTCGCGTGACACGGCAATACTCGTCGGATGAATGACATACGCTTCGATCCCTCGGGCGCCCAGCCACCGTGCTAGCCAGAAGCCGTCGCGACCGGCTTCGAACCCAATGACCATGCGGGTGATCGTGTGGCCCGCCTTGAAGGCTTCATCACGCCAACGATACAGCAGCTTGAGTAAGCCTTCCTCGTCGGGGACGAGCTTCTTCAGTGGATCGCGCTCGATACCAGGAATCACTCCTCCTACTAACCAAGTTGTCAAACTGAGCTCGACAACCGCTATTAGCGTCTTATCTTGCTCAAGGGCGACGAGGGACCTGCTGAGGTCATCCTTCAGCTGAAGCATCGGGCACTCCATCGTTGATTGGTATCACAGCGACGATGGTGCCATCTCCTCGTCGCCTGCCCCATAGCATCTTCCGAAAATCTGATTCAGCTTTGCATGGGACAGTGAACCTCGTTAGCGTCGTGAGTGTGACCCTCAGCTTCGAGCTTCTGGTGTTCGTTTTGCTGTCTGCGTTCAAGTGCGTGGGCGAACTCGCAGCGGAAAACATCGTCCTGCGTCAGCAACTGATCATCCTTCGCCGGCGGCACCGCGGCCGAATCTGGTTGAATGGTGCCAATCGAGCGCTGCTGAACTCGCTCGTCCGGCTGGTCCCCACCGTTCTCGACGCGGTGATCATTGTCAAACCGGAGACGGTACTCAGATGGCATCGGAAGGGGTTCCGCTGTTATTGGCGATGGACGAGCGGAAATGTCGGCGGTCGACCGCCGATTGGTCCCGACCTTCGCGCGGTGATCGGCCGAATGGCGGTCGAGAACCCGTTATGGGGCGCTCCGCGAATCCATGGCGAATTGCTCAAGCTCGGCTTTTCCGTGAGCCAGTCGACGGTAAGCAAATACCTCTCGCAGACCTATCGGCCCCGCGGACAGACCTGGGGAACGTTTCTCGCCAATCACGAGGATGCGATCGCGGCCATCGATCTGTTCGTGGTTCCAACGATCGGCTTCAGGCTCCTCTATGGATTGGCGATCCTGCATCTCGGTCGGCGCGAGCTGGTCTGGACAAACGCCACGGCAAATCCCACTGCCGAGTGGATTGCGCGGCAGATCACCGAAGCCTTTCCCTGGAAAGAAGCGCCGAAGTACATGCTTCGCGATCGCGACGCCTGCTATGGCGCTGTGTTTCGACGCCGGCTCGATGCGATGGGCATTCGCGACCGTCCTGTTGCGCCGAGATCGCCATGGCAGAACGGATATGTCGAGCGCGTGATCGGCTCGATCCGGCGAGAGTGCACCGATCACACAATCGTCATGGGCGAAGAGCTTCTGCGCCGCACGCTCAAATCATACACGCACTACCACAACCGGGCGCGGACACACCTGTCGCTCGCCAAAGACGCTCCCATTTATCGGCCGATCCGAGCGCATGGGAGCCTATTCGCGACTCCGCATCTCGGCGGCCTTCATCATGAATATGGCCGGGTGACGTAAGTGGAAGGGACAGACTGCGTAAGGCCGATATGCCGGAGCAATGAGCGAGACCCGCAAGCTCACGACAATTCTCGCCGACGATGTTGCGGGCTATCCGAGCGGCTGAGGTCGGCCGACGACGAGGGAATGTCCAAGACGGCGTGAGATGAAAAAGCCGGCGGCCTTGGTCGCGCTGCCGCCGCGAGCGCATCCCGCGAGACGGCGTGCTTCTAGCACCGTCCCGCCGGCCGGCCCGCGAAGCCATGGAGTGGATTCCTTCCGGCGGCTGTCGGGGGTTTTTTCATGCCACGCGACACTCGCCTGACTGGTCGCGCCCGCCGCAGACTGCAACGGCGGTCCTCGCATATAAGAGCGGCGGTGCATCACCCCGCCACTCGGTAATAAGCCACATCCAGAATCGCGGATGGCGCGACCTGAATGAATTGAAGCGTGCCAAGATTGCCCCAGTATTCAAACGGCGCCCCTGCACCGGGAGACAGCACAATGCGGATCGAGTTCGTCGGCGCTACGCCATCATCCTGGAAGCGAACACTCTGCGTTTCAACGGTGAAGATGGCAAAGTTGGCACCGGCCGGAACCGCTGGCCGCGCCGCCGAACTCAGCGCCGTCAGTTGCTGAAAGCCAACCGGTGCCGCTCTGGTGCTTTGCATCACTCAAGCTCTTCCGTCCGCGCCGAGGTCGCCGGCTCGCTGACCTGCCTCGGAATCGTAGAACGCACCCGCTTCGGATCGCTGCCGTCGGGCACAAACGGTTCCATGCCAGAGATCTTTTTCAAATGCTCCTTGCCCTAGGGGCGGGGTTGTCGCCCGAGCAAGGACGCCATTGACCTAGATCAGTTCGATCCGCACTCGCATTCGGATCGGTATGCTTTGGCGAAAGCGCGTTTCACTCCCAAATTGCGGCTCGCCGTGCCGCGCGAAATTCTTGCGGCCGTTCACCGTAGAGTCGCTCAGGACGCCCGCTGCCATTGGATGCGCGCGGCGGGCCAATTCAGAATGGCCCGTTCAATACAAGGCGTTGCGCACAAGGCAGCCTCATATGCGTGCAATCGCGGCAACGCATCAACCCACGCACCATAGCCGAGGTCCCGATTTCGGATAAGCTCGATGGCCCAGAAAATATCTGCAAGCGTTATTCGGTCACTGAACAAAAATGCGCTATTGCTCGGGAGCCGATCCGCGAGGCCCTGGAGAGCTGTTCGCATGTCGCGCTCTGATTGCGCGATCGCCGAGGGCGTGAATAGGTTTTGTGCTGCTTCTAGTTCCTTATCGCGCTTGGCGGCAAAAGCGGCGACGAGCAACGGGTCGTCGGCATGAGCCTCAATGAGCGCGTTACAGCGACGGACCTTACCCATAGCAAAGGGGTTGCCGCCGTCAGCCTGAACGCCGAACAATCGAGCGGCGAGCAGGGGATAGTTCGGCAACCTATCCACGATGGCGATTTCGCGCGCGACGGCGTCGGCGAATAGGGGCGGGCGCAATTCCGCGCGTAGCTTCTCGTCGAGAGCCACGCAGATATGAAGCGAGTCGATCAGAACTTCTGCGGTGGTGTCATCGATCAACGTCGGCACGACGCAGGCGTCACATCCTGTTTCAGTCACGGAAGTGCTGCCGTTATGTCCGGATGCGAAGCGGAATCCCTTAGCGGCGCAAGCTTGAGCGCGCGCCTTCACGTAGTCGGGGTCATAGTTTTCGCCCGCACCTATATTTATTTCATGTGAATAGAAAGCGGCGCCAGCCTCGAATAGGACAGACCGCACCTTTTGTGAGCAGACGGAATTAGGCGCATGGAAGAGGTGAAAACCTGTCACGCCACGCGCGTCGTTGCAAATTTTCGGCGGAAATCGGGCGTTTAGCGCTTCAAGAGACGACACTGCGGTGATTTCCTTCATTTCGCAATCTCGGGGGGGCTCCCTGGTTGAGCGCCTACATTAATGCGAATCCACTGTCTTTAAACCAGCCGATGGACGCGCCAAGGTCATTCCAAAAAAATTTTGAAGAGTCAAAAAGATTTTGAAGGACTGCACCCGAAGAATTGACACACATCCTGTCCAACATGGCCGTGTTCGATCAGATTCCGTGCCCGCGCGGCCGCGCGGAGGCTGTCGGCTTCCGGTTGCACGATGTAGCCCACGGAAGTCAGGGGCTCGACAGTGGTTGCGGGGGTCAGGGATCGTATTGCACGCTCCGGCAACACTCGCCGCGCGACGGCCTCCAGCAGCGACCACGCCACGACGAGCGCTGCCGGTCCATCCGTGTTGGCCAGGTGTCTGGCGTCACTGTCAACGGGCGTTCAATATTGACTTGTTTGGCGCCGGCGTTTGCAGTCGCCGGGCGGCGTAGCGCGTAGCTGACGGGCGCACCCGAGGCGTGGCGGATTAGGAGCGGCTATTGAGCCGGTAACGCATACTCCTCCTGACAACTAGGACGAATGATGCGCCATCAGGCACTGGACCGTACACCTAGCCCGATAAATTTCAGGCATCGGAAGAAAGATTTTGGCATTTTATCCGCCGCGTCTCGAAACTAGAGTTGCGGGCGGCGTTTTTAACTTACCTGCCGTCCTCAAGCATCGGTGGGATTCGCGGTGTGCGCGGAGGCGATGTACCGATAGAGCGTCGCGGGAGCATTGCCTCTGAGTCTCGCCCCACCAGACTTCGCGGCATGCCGCGTCGATTAGACGGATAGCGTTCGCTCTGGCCGGGCCGGTAACCCCAATATTTCGGATCACGCTGGCCATGACTGATCGTGCATCTCCGATGCCGATCGCTCGAAAATGATCCCCATCCAGAATGACAAAACGGGAATCCGTAGAGAGGTCATCATCACCCATGCCAAAGGCGTCAGCCGTGCTCTGAGATTAGCTTGCGTTCCCACTCATTCCGCAAAAACGTATCGATCAGCGCGGCCCGACTACGCACGCCCAACTTAGCGTAAATGTTACGAAGATGCGTGATAACTGTACTCGCGCCCACTCCCATTTCGTCGGCAAGATCTTGCCGCGCCGGATTGCGCGCAAGCAGGAGGCAAAGGTCTTTCTCTCGCGAAGTTAATGCCAACTGCTCTATGCGACGGAACGCGGATAGCATACGGGGCACTCGTCGCTCAATTGTCACGGCAAGAAATTCGGTCACCTCATTTCCGTCGGTTGGGCCCAGCCAGAATGCGCGGAGAATGAACTCGCCCCACTGATTGCGCCGTCGCAGCGTTGGCGGCCATTCGGCTACCCCTCTCCCGACAGCGCAGAGAGCGTGACAAAGCCTGGCAATCTCCGGCAGTGACTCGCGCAGGCTGCGCCAGTGTAGCGCGACAATCAAGGTGAGACGCGCTCTCACCTTGATTGTCGCGCCGCACGCCAGCGTGTCGTTGGTGACCATTGTGGATGTAAGGCCATGAGCAGTAACGGCAGCGCATCCGAACCCGCATGATGGATTCGTCCATCGCGGTCAGTAATTACGAGACTTCGCTCTTCGCCCTCGACAAATTGGACGGCGTCAGAATGGCCGCTCACGGCATGAGCGATAAAGGAGCCGATCGATTCCAGTTGCCGTATTTCAGCAGATGTAAACGACACCTCACGACTCGACCGAAGCAGGCCAATTGCGCCAAGTGGCTTGCCATGATCACGGAGGCGCAACATCATAATTTGCTCGCCGCCGATCGGACGGTAGAGCTGGTTGAAAAGGTCACTCCGCACGAATTCATCGCGATCGACCTTTAACGTCCTCGCGAAGAAATCTACTGCTTCGCTCGGCCAGTCCGCCCGCATCGCCTCGGTAAAAGTCAGCAGGAGTCTCCGCTCGCGCTGGTTGTGATACTCCGTGAGGTACACGGGCAACAGGGCCGCAGCTGGCCCGGTTGCGTAAATGTTGATCAATTCTTGGTGCGGTCGCGCCCAGAGAAACATGCCGTTCTGGAAAGGAACCAAACCTTCAATTTCGCGCAAGAGCAACGGGATGAGTATCTCGCCGCTGATCCCCAGACAACAAAGACGTTGGAAGTGCGCGATCGTCTGCTTGGCGGGAAGTCCGATCGGTCTCGACATGCAACGCCTCCCGCGAACTTGCAGGGCAACGTCACCTCAGCCGCAGCCCAAATCTACCATGTTTGGGGGAGGAATTGAAAGCGGTCGACATGCACAATGTGGCAGAGGTGCCCAAAATTATTCGGGACGTGCCTATGATCTGAAGGCGTCATACGCGCACAATTCAATTTGGTTTGTGACATTTGGCGCGGATTGCGTCTGCCACAAGATGCCTTTTAGCTGATACGGAGCGTTCCGTGACCACGTCGAAGAATATCGGCTCTGTTATTCTGAAGGAGAGGCCAAGCGCCTCGCAGATCAAAGCGTCATGCTCGAAGACATGACGAAGGACGTGCCGCGTCGCGCGGGGCTATCGCCTGGGATGCAGGTGCTCGACGAAGGCCGTCGTCTCCACCAAGTCTTCGCCAGGGAGATTTCAACAACAGATGATGCCGCGCCTGCGGGAATCGCGCAGCGGACCGTGTCACATCACAAAAAAGGGTTGGCGCCGAATTGTTCGGTGTAGGTCGCCAATGCCCGTGGCTCTGCGCCGTCCCGCAAGCGTTGCGACAAGGAACGCCAAAATGGCAACTCTCATCGGCTCCGTAAAAGTAACACCCCCTCAGGTTGCACCCGGCCAGTCCGTGCAGGTCCAGGTGCTGGACCCGAAGGGAAGTCCCTACACATCGGATTCCGACGTGATTATCGCGCTCGACGGCATTCCGGTGCCGTCGCGTTATTATCAGTTCCCGACCGCCGGCACGCGCACCATCGCCGTGTACGCCGCCGGCAATGGAACGACGGAAACGACCACCGCGAAGGTCACCGTAACCGGCGCGCCGCTCACCTTTCACCGCACCGTGCTCGCGGCGGCGCAGCCTGCGGCACCAGGACAAATCCCCCTCATCACCCTGACCCAGGACTTCACCGTCCCCTATCAGCCGACGTTCTCGCTCTCGACGCCGCCCGCCACTAGGGCAGCGGCGGCACTCGCGCTCGCGGCGGCGGACAAGGCCAATGAGGGCAAGCCTGCTCCCGCCGCCCCGCCCGCGCAGACCGCACCGGCCGGCTTTACCGCACTGATAGCGCTGTTTCCGAAGTCCGCCGGAGGAGCCCTCACGGCACAGCACCGGCTGCTGCCAAGGCCGATCGACCCTCCCCCGCCGAGCAGCACATCCTACAACTGGACCTTCGGTGACGGGCAAATAGGGGCGCGCACCGACACGCCGACCGTGACCCACGATTTCTTCCCGGCGATAACGCCCGGCCGCGTGCCGTTCGCGTTCGACGTGTCGTGCCAGATCGTGCACGACCAGATAACGGTGACACGCACCCTGGTCCTGTATTCGCCGTATGGAATGTGCCAGCGCAACGGCACCACGGTTCCGTACGTCATCGGCGACACTTACGCCAGCCTCAACAGCGACAAGACATCGTTCTCCGCCATGCTGATCGTCTACAACATCGAGGCTACCGCGATCACCATCGACCAAATGGCGATCGTCCCGGTCTGGAACAGCGCGTCGGCGCGTTATCCGGCGTTCTCGTTCACGAAAATGGCGCAGCCAGTCAGCATTGGCGCGCATTCCGTCAGCATGTTCGGCGTGCAGGTGCTGCGCAGCCAGTTGTCGGGGCTGGCGCAGGGCGCAGCCGTGACCGGCTTTATCGTGGCATTCCAGGGCACGCTGGCGCCGCCGGTAATCGTGGGACCGACGCCACCCGTCGTGGGCAGGGTCGCGGCGGCGCCAGGCCTCGATGTGGCGGTGAGCAACCGGCTGGGCCTGGGTCCCGGCCGCCCAGTCGGCCTGCCGGGCATCGGGAGCCCCGTCCGCTTCAGCTGGAACGTGCAGTTGCAGCTGCAGGATCAGCAGCTGCCGGAGCCGGTGATCGTGATACCGAAGGGCGCGCCGTGGCTGCTCGAGACACTCGGCAAGGCTCCGGCAATCGCCTCGACCGCTGTAAAGAGCGGCGGCCTAGCGGCTGATCCCGCAACCGGCGTCGTCTCGGTGGCGCTTACCTCGGCCGCGCCCACGCGGGCCCAGGCTTCACAGCTCCGCCATTCCCTTCTTTCCGTCCTCAACACCGCGAACACCCCGGCAGGTGCAAAATGAGCGATCTTCCCCCTCCGGGTCCGGTCCAGGCCGGCCAGATCTGCGATCCCGCCAACATCACGGCCGCCGAGGCGGCAACCGCCGCGGCCAACCACCTCTCCTGCCAGCTTGGCGGTCAGCCCGCGAACTACCAGATGCCCGGACAGTTTCTCAACGCGCTGATGGGCGACGTGATCCTGTCGCCGGCAAACGGGTCGCTGATCGGAGACATGCTGATGTCGCTGTCGCCGGCTCAGTACCACTCCCATTCCGGGATGATGACCGCCAATTTTACCCAGATCACGCACTGCACTGCCGACAAGTCGCGGATAGGCAACTTTCTCAACACCGACGTCCTGGGCATCCCGACCAGCTTCAAGGGCGAGCAGCTGCAATATCTGTTCCCGGGGAGCATCACGCAGACGGTCGATGATTCGGTCAACGGCGTGGCGTTCCGCGATCCGGAGCTGCCGAACAAGACCTATATCGTCTCCGGATTCACGCCGGAAAACCAAACCGTGTGGGACGGTGGGCGCTTCGTCCTCATCCAGCCGCTGGTGGTCAAGCCGGCGCCGGAGAACGAGCCCACCGCCAGGCCGCAGCTTCAGGCCGCCGCCAACGTCGCGCTCTCCAAGGGCGCCACCATCGACAACAACGGAGACTTTGTGAAATACCCCGGCTGTTACTACAGCTTCTACGGTTATACGCTGCCGGAGCAGGCGGCGGACTTTGGCGACCCGGCGCCCGCCACCGCGAACTGGGCAAAGGGCGCATCACCGGCGGTGTGCGCGTCCTTCATCTGGCTCTGCATGAAGCAGGCCGAGATCGCCTGCGTCACCACCAGCAAATACGAGACCGACAGCGACTTTAGCGCCAGCGCGATCGCCGGCGGCGCCGCAGCCAGCAACAACACGCTGGACGGGCTCTTCTTTTACCCTGAGGCCGAGCGGCAGACCGCGGGGCAAGTGCTGCACGCCGAACTCCAGAGCGACATCGAGAACCAGGAGGGCGTCTTCGCCAGTGTTCCGATCGTGGGATCGGATGTAGCTTCCTCGCTTGCGGACCAGATCTGCAACATGTTCGCCTCCGGCAATCCGAACCTTCCGAACAACTCGAACTGGAAGAACCCGGGGACCGGCAATGCCGTCAGCCCGGACGACATGACGTTCTGGAATCCCCCTGCTTCGGCTATACCGAACCCCTGCAATATCTTCCCGCGCACACCGCGCAGTATACGCTCAGCCGCTGGGTGACCGTGACACAGTACGGTACGCTGAGCGGACAAATCACCGTCGCCGGGCAGGCCGCGCCGGGAGCCTATGTCTGGGTGTACGACGGCAAGGACACTTATGCCGACCAGAACGGAAACTACACACTGACCGAGATCGCCTACGGCAGCTATGACATCCACGCCTCGGTCACGCAGGACGGGTTCTACTTCTCCAACGGGCAGGGCGGCCAGCCGGTCACGCTGTCGGCGCCGACCCAGCAGCTTAACATCGACATCCCTACCGGTCCGGCGGATTTCCGCACCGTCAACATGACGCTCTACCTGAGCTGCGATCACGGCGACGGCAACCCGTTCCACACGCACGGGGTGGAATACGAAGGACCGACGACGGTATCGATCCCGCTGTCGCCTTGGCAGATCACGGGCGTCACGTCCTACAGCTTCGATTACCACGGTGGCGGCTACTTCAACGTACAGTACTATATCAGCCTGGCACTGGCGTCGGACTTGTCGGTGAACGTGGAGATCAATTCGTAGATCTTCGACGATGGCAGCGGCAATCTGCAGGCAAGCGGCACGCCGTTGCAGTTCAACGTCGCTCCGGACGGTGCCCAGCACGCCTTCACGACCACGGTCGAGGCGACCGGAACGGGCTACCACAACGGTCCGGCGACATTGGTGGCGACGGTGACGAACACGCAGAGCTAGCGAGAGTCATCGGCATTAGCGCATCCAGCTTGAGTTCATGATCGTTCGTAAAGTCGCAGCAAAAGTATTTAGAAATGAGACGTAGCACCGCAATATGGGCTCGGCAAATTTGGTGGTGCGGCTTGATGCATCAAAGATGGAGGTGGTCCACGAGGTTCAGCATCGCAGCATTTCTCTGCGTGCTCAGCCAGGCGGCCTGGTCCCAGCCGCTCGAATCGCCATTCGTTATCAGCAACCACCACCTTCAAGTCGACCCAACGGATCCGAACGTCGATATCGCCGCTGGTCTGAGTGTTGGCGGCGGTCCGTTTCGTGACGCGCAGGTTGATACTGGATCAGTGGGCATCCTGGTCTCGCGCGACATACTCGGGCCTCGAGCCGTCGGCCTTGGTGAATCTGGGGCGCGCGAGTTCGACAGCAGCGGCCGCGTATTCGAGGGCCAGTACTTTCGGGCGTCGATCGAACTGCGCGGCGATGGTGGCACCGTAACGACGGTGCCCCTGCGCGTCCTCGGAGTCGACGCGCTCGTTTGCGATCCGGTGCGCGCAAATGGCTGCAGTCCAAATTCCCATCTCTCCGGTTTCGTCTTCGTGGGTGTCGGATTCGATCGGCCACCGTTTCTTAACCCGCCGTTTGTTGTGCGCGATCTGTTGGGCCCGTCCGACAACCCTTTTCTACAGCTTGCAGCGATGGCGGCAGGGGGAATGCCTCGGCGCTTTATCCTGGCCCGGGACCGCATTGTGCTAGGCCCAAGCGACGCAACGGAAGCCGGCTTCAGCCTCATTTCCCTATCGGGAGCATCGGGCCTAGCTGGCGTAACGGGACCGCGTGACTGGAACAGAGCAACCGCCGGCTACATTTTGTTAGGACCGGGCAGCGAGCGGTTTGTACCACCACAGGGCGCTGTACCGCTTCTGGTCGATACCGGCTTGGAATTCGCAATTTTGACCATGCCACCAGCACTTCGCCCGCCAACATTGACGAACCCCGGCAGCGTGACGTTCAAGAGCGGCATCAATGTGCAGGTGTCAGTCCCCGCAGGGGCTGGTTCGGCAAATGTTGCGCTCCACTACGAGTTTCGCACTGGCGCCTCGTCCGCGCCCGCGTTGGCACCCACTCGCGTTGTGTGGGGTGAGAACGGCAATAGCACCCAACTGAACACCGGTAGCAATCTTCTAAACGCTTACGACTACCTATACGACTCGGACCGCGGTCTGATCGGTTTCCGTCGGCGCTGACGCCCGCATTGATCACCTTTACAGGGGGACCAGCAAATGAGCGACCGACCCAATCCAATCTCAGATCAAACATCGGCACCAGCTTCTGGATCAGCGCCGACCACCGCGCTCAGCCATGGACTTGCCATCGAGTACCAGGCATTCGCGCGCTCTTTCGCGAAGGGCGACAGCGCCGCCGTGCTTTTCTTGGTGGCGAGTGGCGCTATTGCAGAAATGGCTATAGCGGGTGGGTGGTAACATATAGAGATGGGCAAACCTGAATTCACGTTCGGATATAAGGTCCGAAATTGGCACGCGTATAATCGGGCGCTGGTCCGTCGCGGACAGTTGACGCTCTGGTTTGACGAGCGCGCGATTGCCGCGTGGCGAGATACGACGCGCTGCAACGAACCTGGCCGGCCGAAGCTGCTATCGAGTGCGCGCTCATTCTCAAATCAGTCTTTCACCTCAGTCTTCGGGCCACACCGGGATTCTTGAGGTCGATCGTGACGCTCATGAGGCTCGATCTCCCCGTACCCGACTACAGCACCATGAGCCGCCGACAGGCAGGGCTGGCAGTGAGCCTGCCGCTGGCGCCTTGTTCGGGCGCTTGGCACCTCGTCGTGGATTCCACGGGTATGAAGGTCTATGGCGCTGGCGAGTGGCATGCGGGGAAATACCGGCGAGCAGGCCGAAGGGTCTGGCGCAAGCTGCACCTTGGCGTTGACGATACGACCGGGGAGATCCTGGCTGCCGACGTCACGCAGAGCCACGTTCACGACGGCCGGCGGATGCCGGCCTTGCTCCCGCGGATCCCCGGCGCCATTGCTCAGGTCTCCGGCGACCCGGGTTACGATACGCGTGTAGCATACGATGCCGTATTGGCCTGCGGAGCTGTGGCAACAATCGTGCCGCGGCGGAACGCGAGAATGAGTGAGGAAATTGATCCACCGACGTGGCGTCGGGCGCGCGACATAACCCTGCGCGCGATCGAGGCGCTGGGCCGATATGGTTGGCGAACGTCGAGCGGCTGCACTCGGCAAAGTCTGGCCGAGAATGCGATGTTTCGAATTTAAGGCGGTGTTCGGAGGGAAGCTCTGGGCGAGGACTTTTGACAATCAGCGGGTCGAGGCTGCGATCAAACGCGCGGTGCTCAACCAGATGACCAAAACTGGGAATGCCGCACACACTCAGAGTGTGCTGACGCCGGAAGCGGGCTGTGAGACCTTTGTCCCTTTGGAATTATGCAACAAAGCCACATGCCGCCATGAGCGATCCGAGCTCCATATCGCTCAGGATGCGCGGCGGCGGAATGGCGCGGGATCTGGGAAATGCGCGAGGATCGAGCGTCTCGGTCCGCGCGTCGTAGATGGCGAGATACTCACAAAAGCGACGGACGACCCCATGACGAATAGCGCGACCGTTGGCCGTCCCTTCCCACGAGAAGATGAAGCCGAGCGCCAAGTCCCGTGTCAAGGGACCCTCAAGCTCCTCGGCCTCCACATATCGGGCCAATGCTCGCAAGATCGCGGCCTGCTTCTGGAATGCATAGCCAAGCGAGCGACGGAGCGTGATATAGCCCTCGACCCTGTCGGTCAGTTCTTTGACGAAGCTGCTCATGACGCCTCCCGGAAAGGGCAGCGCAACATCGGCGAGCTGCGGCAGCGCCACCTTCACATAGATCGCGGTGGTGTCGATGCTTCGTTGGCCCAGGAGGTCGGCGACTTCATTGATCCGCCGGCGTTGCCTCACCAGCTGCGTGGCCAGGCTGTGACGCACCAGATGGGCGCCGGCAATGCGGGGGAGCTCAATCCTGCTTCGTTCCCGTGAACGGACAATCCTCGAAATGGAGGCGGCATACTCGAACGGGCGCGCCGGCGGCGCATAGGACAGGAACACGGGGGGGGCTAGCGATCTTCGGTCTGGCATACAGGATATAGTCTGCGAGCGCTGATATGCGACGGCCCTCACGCCTATGTGTTCGCGGTTGGCAAGCCGCCGCGCGAATTTTTGTGGCCAATCAGTAGACTAAGCCCCCGACGGACTTCCACCAGCGGGATCATAAGGCACGCTGAAGCGTTAAAGAGATGTGCGCTGCTACAAGACATGTGAGGACCTTATTTTCGGTGCCGGCATCGAATTGCGGGCGTCAACGGGTGACGCTGCCATAGCTGAGGCTACCGAGATCGCCGCCATGCGCGACTGGCCGGAGTTCGAGATTTTGGACGGGACACGGATCCTGTTCAAAATGCGTGCGCCATCGATACCAGAACGCGACTTCATGTAGCCATCACGGACTGACAGGTGGCGAGATGTTGAAATCGCAGCGTTTGCGTTCCTGCGGAGGAGCGGACGCTCGCCGATCGCCGGGCCGGTTTGCGAGAAGTGCGCGCGGCTGAGTGACGCGGCGAGGCGGAAAAGATCAAGGCTTCGATGAAGCGATCGTTCGCAAGCTCGCACGAGCGCAAGCCGCATTAAGCGCAAGCGTGCGGCCGAGCTCGGGCGGGAGGGCCGGCTCGTCAGCGCTCATCTGATTCGAAGGAGACGCGCGGCGCATGACGCCATGACGGCACCACCGACGCGAGCCTCGAACTTAAAGAGCCGGCACCATCCCACCGAATACGGATCGACGAGCAGTCTCGTGACGGCGCTCTCCGGTCACCTCCCCAGCAGTCAACAGCGCTGGTCCGCCGCAGCAGTTGCGTCTATCCGGCGGCGAGGTCGGCGGTTTCACAGCCGAGGCTGTTTCCGCCGGCGAAGCACTCAGTTCGGAAATGGCTCTTAGCAGCTTTCGACGGTGACCAAGTAAAGCGACCCCCGATCTTCTCAAGATCCTGGTCCGTCAGATCACCGAGTATCTCAAAATCGATAGCGTTCTCGACGAAGCGCGATGCGCATTCGCCAAGCCCAAGGTTACCCAGCCACTCTTCGATCGGCATTGTCGCGGCGCTCGGGGCTTGCGGCGTTCTCGGTGGCGGGGTAGCCGCACGCGGATGAACAAGATCAGCTACACCGGGTATCGTTTCCCTCCGGAAATCATTCAGCAAGCGATATGGCTTTACCTCCGGTTCACCCTCAGCCTGCGCGACGTCGAAGATTTGTTGGCGGAACGCGGAGTGGCGGTGTCTTACGAGACGGTTCGGCGTTGGGTGAACCATTTCGGACCGATGATCGCGGCCGACCTGCGAAGGCGTCGTCTGAAGCCTCATACGACTTGGCATCTGGACGAGGTCTATCTGAAAATCGACGGACGTATGGTCTATCTCTGGCGGGCCGTCGACGCCGAAGGCGAGGTCCTCGATGTGCTGGTCCAATCGAAGCGAAACAAGCACGCCGCCTTGGAATTGATGCGCAAGCTTCTGAAGAAGAATGCCTTTGTTCCTGAGCGGTTGGTCACGAACGACTTGCGATCATACAGCGCCGCGGTCCGGGATCTCCGGATCGAACGCCGGCACGAGCGCGGGCGGTGGAAGAATAATCGAGCCGAGAGTTCGCACCAGTCGACCCGCCGGCGGGAGCGTAAGATGCAGTTCAGGA
This sequence comes from uncultured Alphaproteobacteria bacterium, assembly GCA_963804725.1. Lineage (GTDB taxonomy): Bacteria > Pseudomonadota > Alphaproteobacteria > ATCC43930 > CGMCC-115725 > JAATGI01. The sequence goes on from CAWDRN010000004.1 coordinate 159,288, forward strand.
GCGCCGGGTCCGCGCAGAAGTTTCTTTCAACCCACGCCGCCGTCTACAACATATTCAACGTCCAGCGCCACCTCACCTCCGCCCGGACGCATCGCACGCTTCGCGCCGCGGCGATGAGCACGTGGCGCGAGGCCGTCGCTGCGGCCTGACAATTCCTGAGGCACCCATACTTCGCGCCCGCGGCACGGCAACGTGACAAAGCCGGCGAGAGTACTGTTATCAGGCACCTTCGTTACGCTAAGTTGGGCGTGCGTAGTCGAGCCGCGCTGATCGAAACGCTTCTCGCGGATTGATGCCTGTCAGACGCGGATCAAGTGCGCGAACTGTGCGTCGCCGCCTGGCGCTTGCGGGAGTACTCGCGCCAGCGACGCGCCGCTGATCCCAAGATGCGCGTGTAGCACGGCGCCCACGATACTCCGATAGTCGGTCGTGACCGAGACATCGCGGTTCTGATAGAGCCGCTCGGGGAGCGAGTCCCGGCGAAGCACCGTAGATTTCGAGCGCCACACACGGGCCCGCCCAGCACCCATAGGACATTGCCGTGGCCATGATCCGTACCGCCATCGCCATTCTCGTGCACGGTGCGGCCGAACTCCGACATCACCAGGATCACTGTGCTCTTGTAGCTTTCGCCAAGGCCGGCTACCAATCCTGTTAGCGCCTCGGCGAGATAGCCCAGCCGCGTCGCCAGCTGACCCTTGGCATTGCCCTGGTGCACATGCGTGTCCCAGCCGCCAACTGCCACAAACGCAACTTGAAATCGCGGTTCGTTAGCCAGAAGACGGCCGAGCCGCTTGGCTAATTGCGTCGCCTGTTCGGCGAGCGGCGCGCCATTATTGGCAATGGCCTGCTCCTTCGCCATCGCACTGTCGGCGGCAGTAGCGAGTGCAATATCGTGGCGCGCGGTACGGCCCTCGCGATAGGCGCGGGAGAGAGCGTCGTTGCCGTCATAGAGCTTGTCGAATGCCGCCGCGACATTGGGATTATCGGCCGGCAGCGGTCTGCCGCCACTGTGCACATCGATCGTCGCCGTCGCGGCGGACCCCATCATAATGTGCGGCAGCGCTGGGCCGATACTAACCCCCCGTGGCGCATCTCCGGGATGCGGCAGTGTCGCGAGCAGGCGGTTGAGCCAGCCGCTCCGGCTGGTACGGCCGCCACCGCATTCCATGATGAGCTGCGCATCGAAATGCGAGCGTGTCGGATCAGACGAACCCGAGGCGGGCACGAAGGCGAGCGATCCACCCTGCCACAGCGACATTATTGGCGCTAGCGCGGGATGCAATCCGAACTGGCGGTCAAGCGCGATAACGCCGTTATTGCTGCGTTCCAGCGCAATGGTCGGGCGCGTGGCGTAATAGTCGCGATCGTTATACGGTATAAGCACCGATAGGCCGTCGATAGCACCTCGCAGGAAGATCACAACGAGGCGTTTATCACTGGCGCGCGTTGCTGCTGCCCAGGCATGTGGCCCAAGTCTCAGCAGCACCGCGCCCGCGCCTGTCGCCCGCAAAATGTCCCGACGCCGGATCATCGCACCACTCCTACCGCTGCATGAATTCGGGCCCGGCGAGCAGGAGCGCTGCCCTCATCCCCGGGGCTGCGCTGTCGATCGCGGTCCGCGTCTTCTCCGAGAGACGCCCGCCATAGGCGCGCTCGAGCGCCACGACGTCGAGCGGCGCAGCATCGCCTGGCGGTAACAGATTCCGCCGCGGCGGCTCAGCCGAGACCAAGAGCGGCGCAGCCGCGCGCCCGGCATCGTGCTCACCCAGGAACTTGCCACGGGCGAGCGCCACCGCGAAATCGATGCGCTTCGCCATCGCGTCGGAGTTGAGCCAGACGTCTTGCGTGTTCTTGTAGCCCTCGGGTGTCTGATAACGGTAGAGCGGCATGCCCATCTGGAACAGCAGGCCTTGCAGCACCCTCGGATCGTCAAGCGTCACGCCGGCGAGCCTCACCGCTGACAGGACGTATTCGTAGGGGGTCTTGAACTTGCGCGAACCTGGTGCAGCGCCGGCCCAGAACCGCCGGTCATGGAACAAGGCGCGCAGCGTGGCGCGGATATCGCCATCGGTCAACTCGAACTGACGCGCCACCGCATTGACATAGGCCGGGTCAGGCTTGTCAGCGACGAAGAACTGCACGAGCTCGAAGGCGATATGATGCGTGGTCGTGGGGCTACGCGCCAGCATGTCGAGCGCGCGCTCGCCCTGTTCGATACCGCCGGCGGGAATGACGTGGCCGAGGAAGGGCTGCGCACTGAAATCGTGCTTGTCAGGATCGAAATAAAAGGCGGTGGGAGACACCGGCATTCGCCGTACCAGCCCCGGCCGCGGAAAGCCCCAACCGGTGAGGATGTGCGCCAGTGCGATGACGTCAGCTTGAGTGTAGCCGCCATCGGACCCAAGCGTGTGCAGTTCCATCACCTCGCGCGCATAATTCTCATTGATCCCTTTCTCGCCGCGTGGCACCTGGTTGAGCCAGTTGTCGAGATAGAAGAGCATCGCCGGATGCTTGGCCGTGGCTTCGAGCAGGTCGCGGAACCTGCCAAGCGCGTGCGGCCGAATAGCCTGTTCCTCGAACGAGCCGACCCACAGATAATCGAGACCTTTCTCGGCAAAGATGTTGAAATGATTGAACCAAAACTCGGTCATCACCTCTTCGAGTTGATGGTTGCTGTAGATGGCTCGAGCGAGCCGCGCGGCAATGAGCTGTTGGAGCACAATGCCGCCCCGCTGGCGCGCCGCCTTAACCAGTGCCGGGTCGCGCTTCATTTCCGGCGCAGGCCGAGGTGGCCCGAAGGCAATGAAGAGCTGCACCGGGCTCATCCGAAGCGTCGAAAGCGGCGCCAGCTCTTGCACAAGGCGCGGATTTTCGGGCGCGGTCTCGGGGGCAAGCTGCCAATCGACATACGCGTCGGCGCCCATGGCCATGATGCGCGTGACATCGCCCGGTCGCGGACCGTAAGCGAGGCGGTCAAGGACATATTCAGCCTGCACGCGCGGACTCGGCCACGCCCGGGCGGATTGCTGTGCCCAGGATGACACAGGGAGAAACCCGGAAAACACGGCAACGACCGCTGTCATTCTTGCGGAATTCACGAGATTCATAGAAACCCCGCCGAACCACCTCGGTCAATTATAGGCCGACGCATTGCTAACCATCCGTTAGAACCAAAAATGTGATCGGCGCCGCAAAAGATCGGCATCTTCTTCGGTGCTATTGCAAACCGAAGCCCCGTCCAAGCAAAAGTAGGGCGCAGGACAGAAGTGGATTCCATCCACCTGATCGACCCGAACGGCAAGGAAGAGGGCGCAATGAACGAGAAAATGCGCAGATGAACAGCTGCTAACGAATTTCAAGACCGGTGGCTTAAACCACTCGGCCACCATCGCTGCGCGGCCCTCTGGTGGCCGATTTCCCTAACCCGGTCGGGAACTCGACGGATGGGTTTTCCGTCACCCCACCCGTTGCTGCCGCCCCAAAAAATTTCGGCGAGCAACAGCGTTCGCCAGTCGACTGTTAGCGGCGTCTGGCTGTCTGCTGGCAGGACAGAGGGGCTTTGTTGCAGAAATGGCTATAGCGGGTGGGTGGTAACATACAGAGATGGGCAAACCTGAATTCACGTTCGGATATAAGGTCCGAAATTGGCACGCGTATAATCGGGCGCTGGTCCGTCGCGGACAGTTGACGCTCTGGTTTGACGAGCGCGCGATTGCCGCGTGGCGAGATACGACGCGCTGCAACGAACCTGGCCTGCCGAAGATATACGCGGACGCTGATATCGAGTGCGGGCTCATTCTCAAATCAGTCTTTCACCTCAGTCTTCGGGCCACACCGGGATTCTTGAGGTCGATCGTGACGCTCATGAGGCTCGATCTCCCCGTACCCGACTACAGCACCATGAGCCGCCGACAGGCAGGGCTGGCAGTGAGCCTGCCGCTGGCGCCTTGTTCGGGCGCTTGGCACCTCGTCGTGGATTCCACGGGTATGAAGGTCTATGGCGCTGGCGAGTGGCATGCGGGGAAATACCGGCGAGCAGGCCGAAGGGTCTGGCGCAAGCTGCACCTTGGCGTTGACGATACGACCGGGGAGATCCTGGCTGCCGACGTCACGCAGAGCCACGTTCACGACGGCCGGCGGATGCCGGCCTTGCTCCCGCGGATCCCCGGCGCCATTGCTCAGGTCTCCGGCGACCCGGGTTACGATACGCGTGTAGCATACGATGCCGTATTGGCCTGCGGAGCTGTGGCAACAATCGTGCCGCGGCGGAACGCGAGAATGAGTGAGGAAATTGATCCACCGACGTGGCGTCGGGCGCGCGACATAACCCTGCGCGCGATCGAGGCGCTGGGCCGATATGGTTGGCGAACGTCGAGCGGCTGCACTCGGCAAAGTCTGGCCGAGAATGCGATGTTTCGATTCAAGGCGGTGTTCGGAGGGAAGCTCTGGGCGAGGACTTTTGACAATCAGCGGGTCGAGGCTGCGATCAAACGCGCGGTGCTCAACCAGATGACCAAACTGGGAATGCCGCACACACTCAGAGTGTACTGACGCCGGTAGCGGGCTATGAGACCTTTGTCCCGAGCTGGAATTATGCAACAAAGCCGAACTGGCGCTCTTTTCGCGGGTGGGATTTTTGCGTCATGGCTCGCAGGTATTTTTGCTTTCCTCACTCTTGCCCACAAAGCGACCACTTCCTCTCATCAGCCGTTCGGACGGCACGTCTTCTCGAAGGCAAATACTTCTTCCCGGAGCGAGCCCGACGATATGGCAAAACAGGCGCGCGTTGCGGCGAAGCATGAGCGGCGCGTTCGTCGATTTTGGATAGCCGAGAGGTACGTCGCGCTTCTTTTTTTTTCGCTTGCTAGCATTGTCTTGTTCGTTGCCGGTACCTGGGTCGGCGCCAATGCAATTTTGCACGCGCCACACAAATTGGCACCTCCCACAACGGTCGCGCCTCAATCTTTGAAGAACTGACCGAACGACATAAGCAAGACGGACATGCCAGTCAGAATGGCGGCCCATGGGTTTAGGTGTGAGGCCCTCCGCCAATCTTTGTGAAACGGCATATCGGGACTATCGATCACATCATAATCGGTGCCTAGCGACGGAGCCGGAAGACACAACACAGCCGCTATGACGCCGACAATACCGGAAGACAGGTTCAACCACTTTTGCATGGGCGACCTCGGCGCTAGTCTCGGACGGGAAGCGAGCATTAAGATACTGCACCGCGCGCTTAAAATCTCCACCGTGGACGATTGCCCACCTATTGCGCGATGTAGGGCGAGCGCGGGATAACATCACGAAGTCCAAATAAGGGGAGCGTGACGTGGCGAAGTGGTTGCTGGTTATCCTCCTCCTGCCGTCTGCCGCTTTTGCGCAAGAGCCGTCCGATTTGTATTCGAGGACGTCGTATTGCCTAGGGGCTTACCAGCAAATGAAAGGTTATATGCCGCTTGAAGACTTGCAGTCTCAGTATGGCAAAGATATCGATCAGAAAATCCAACACTTGCAAGAATTCCTCAAGACGAACTCGCCGAACAGCACGGCGGATTTTTCAATGTCCAATAAGCGCGGGCGCGCCGACGAGGCCGCATGTTACGAATGCGCTACCCGAGTTTCGGACACGACGTGCCGCCCATATTCGTCAGACCCCTCAAAGGCACAGGCCTGCATGGTCGCGCAATGCACTCCGGTCTGTGCGGTTGCAAAGGGAGAGTGTGACAAGCTTAAGACCCAATTGTCGTTTTAAGCATTGCACAGCGTCGTTGCGGTGCCAATTCAACCGACGTTTTGCATCGTCTACCGCCTCAGCACGTCGAAACCCGGTGTTGACACGCTGGCGTCACGCAAGCGAGCCTACGAGCGCCGCACCGAAACACCTGTGTGTACCGAAAACCCCGTCCATATTGGACCATTAAGAGAATCGCTTCACACCGTGGCGGTTGTGATTGCGCTAATGCTCCTTGCTCTGAACTTGTTGACGGCGCTCTTTAAGTCGAAGATCCGGCTCGAGGCCGAGAATGCTGCACTCCGGCGTCAGCTCGTCGTCCTTCGACGCAAGGTGAACGGCCGCATTCAGCTTAGCAACGCTGATCGCCTTTTCTTCGTCCAGCTCTATCGCTGGTTCCCGTCGATCCTCAAGCTGATAACCGTCGCCCGTCCCGAGACGCTGGTGCGCTGCATCGTGAAGGGTTTCGCCGCTACTGGCGCTGGAAGTCACGCCCGCGCGGAGCTCGGCCACCGATGGGCGCAGAGCTGCGGGCGCTGATCCGGCTGGAGTGAGGACCATCAGAACCCGGCTCTCGCGAGTTTCTTGAAGGTTCTCGGCGAACTCTATCCCCTGCCGATCGCCGACGTCTGACTGCCGCGTTGGACGACGATCACGAGCACAAGCGGGCCCTCATTCATGAGAAGATACCGCGGCTATTTCGTGCGCCATTTCAACAATTCGCGGGGCTCCGGGACAGCCCGATCTATAAAGCAATTCGCGAACGCCGCGCTGAATACGTGAGCTATGTACTTAGGAAGGAGATGTGATCGAGCGTTCGCTATAAGGTTCCTGCATTGATCGCTGAAGTGTCCCAAATACTAAATCGGCGAGCGGAAACATGACGTTGAAGTTGATGCCCGGTCGTCCGTGATGAAGTTGATGGTTTCTGTCGAGATATCGAAAGAGCGCGGTCCGCTCCGCCACTCGATCGCCTGGATTGTGCATGCACCAGTGGAGATACTCATACGCCGCGAAGTAGGCGGAGAGGGCGAGCAAGCCGGGCCACACCACCGGCCATCCCGCAACTACGCCTATGGTCCACAGAGCCGGCAAATGACTGGCCAGAATCACCGGACCTTGCCACCATTCAAAAAGAATGAACTGCCGATCCTCCAATCGCATAACGTGGTAGCGATGATCGCCGCGAAAGATGCTGTGATGGAGCATGTGCTCCCGCTTCACAAAGCCGCGCAGCCGATGCATGAGCCAACGGTGAAACGCGTACTCGAAAAAGTTCGCGTACACCAAACCGACAGCAACAATGACAATGCCTACCAGTATGCCCGAGACGTCGAACATTTCTGCTCTTTAACCTCCGACGGCAACCGGCCACGGCAGTGTAGGTCCTTCGGCTCCCTCGTCAAGCGCAAGTCAGATTGCCACACGTTTCGCTCTTCGCCGAGAGTCGGTAATCGGGCAATGCCTAGCTGCTGCAAAATTACCGGACCACTACAGCCACGAGCGTCGCAGACCACCTGTGTGTTGCGCCGAACAGCTGTCCGTTCCGAAAACCTGATTCAGCTTTGCATGGGACGATGAACCTCGTTAGCGTCATGAGTGTGACCCTCAGCTTCGAGCTTCTGGTGTTCGTTTTGCTGTCTGCGTTCAAGTCGCGTGGGCAACTCGCAGCGGAAAACATCGTCCTGCGTCAGCAACTGATCATCCTTCGCCGGCGGCACCGCGGCCGAATCTGGTTGAATGGTGCCAATCGAGCGCTGCTGAACTCGCTCGTCCGGCTGGTCCCCACCGTTCTCGACGCGGTGATCATTGTCAAACCGGAGACGGTACTCAGATGGCATCGGAAGGGGTTCCGCTGTTATTGGCGATGGACGAGCGGAAATGTCGGCGGTCGACCGCCGATTGGTCCCGACCTTCGCGCGGTGATCGGCCGAATGGCGGTCGAGAACCCGTTATGGGGCGCTCCGCGAATCCATGGCGAATTGCTCAAGCTCGGCTTTTCCGTGAGCCAGTCGACGGTAAGCAAATACCTCTCGCAGACCTATCGGCCCCGCGGACAGACCTGGGGAACGTTTCTCGCCAATCACGAGGATGCGATCGCGGCCATCGATCTGTTCGTGGTTCCAACGATCGCCTTCAGGCTCCTCTATGGATTGGCGATCCTGCATCTCGGCCGGCGCGAGCTGGTCTGGACAAACGCCACGGCAAATCCCACTGCCGAGTGGATTGCGCGGTAGATCACCGAAGCCTTTCCCTGGAAAGAAGCGCCGAAGTACATGCTTCGCGATCGCGACGCCTGCTATGGCGCTGTGTTTGGACGCCGCCTCGACGCAATGGGCATTCGCGACCGTCCTGTTGCGCCGAGATCGCCATGGCAGAATGGAAATGTCGAGCGCGTGATCGGCTCGATCCGGCGAGAGTGCACCGACCACACGATCGTCATGGGCGAAGAGCAATCTGCGCCGGACGCTCAAATCATACACGCACTACTACAACCGGGCGCGGACACACCTGTCGCTCGCCAAAGACGCTCCCATTCATCGGCCGATCCGAGCGCATGGGAGCCTATTCGCAACTCCGCATCTCGGCGGCCTTCATCATGAATATGGCCGGGTGACGTAAGTGGAAGGGACAGGGGGTCCGGCGCTCGCAGATGGATTGGCTTGATCGATGCGTTCGCGCTTCACAGGTCAGAATGATCTTGCCTTCACACGGATCTTCAAGGTACCGGCATGCGCCGGATGGATCAGCCGCAGCAACAGGAGCAGCCAAAGCAGCAAGCTCAATGGATCGGCTCGCCCGAGTACGCGAGGCTGGCAACCGCCCGGTCCGCTTGCTCCTGATCGTAACGCGGATAGTGCGCCTCATACGCAGCGACTTGTGTCGATACAAACGGGATGGTTATGTTGAACGCTCGCGCGATGATCGGTATTAGCGTGATCACCGCCGAGACCAAAGTACTGACCGGCGTATTGACCGGCAGCAACGTCACCTGATCAAGAACACCCTGTACCAGGCTAAGGATCCGCTCCGCTGCGCGCTTCGATTCCTCGCTGACGGTATCGACCACAGAGATGATAAGCACCTGCATCTGCTCGATAGCTAACTGCACCTTGTCGAACGCCAGGCCTGGGATCGAAGCGAAATCGTTCTCGAGCCGCACGAACGCCTGAACCAGATCGTGGATCTCTTTGAGCACGCCGGTGATCGGGCCTGGCGGTGGCGGCTGACAGGCGGCGAGCGCCGTCGAGGCGGCGAGACCGATGATCAATCCACGTCTGGTCATTGCGGCGATCCTGATGTTTCAGGTGGTGGTTCTTGTTTCAGTGGTGGTTCTGGCGTATCAGCTCGACGTTTTGCAAGCAACCCCTGTTCGATCAATTTGAAAAGGCCGCATCGACGCGCTTGGTTGGGCCGCCGGTGAGCGGTCAGCCAACCGCACCACGTTTGTCTGCGCTGTTTCGGGTTGACCAAGCCTTCAACGAGCTGCGCCCAGGCCTCGAGTGCGGCGCGCCTTTCGTCGACCCAAGCATGACGCTCGTAAATCCCGACGATCCCGCCCCTGCCGCCGCCGTGATTGAGCACCGCCTCGGTCGCTTCGAGGCGCATCCCGGCGGAGGAGCTACATTGAGCGCGGATCGAGTTCGACCGCTTCCTACCATCCGGCGACCGCGATGTGGAGACTGCCGCAGGCCGACACCGTTCGGGTTCGGCGCTCGCATATGTCGGCCACCGTCAACAGATCTTCAGTTGCCTCGCCGATTAACCCGCCCCCGGCAGCAGACTGATGTAGTCCCAGAGTTGGTGGCGTAACTCACATCCATCACGCTTTTGGTCACTGTATTACGTGCTGGTCGGCGTCGGGTTATCGGTGAACGTCGCGGTCGCGGCGTGGCAGCACCGGGCAAGTTGGTTCGGGTGTTGCGCGGTCGACAGCGCGGACCCGCCTACTGCAGCACAGGCCCGAGTTCATCTCGCTTCGCCATAAGTTCGCTGAGTACATCGCGGACCAAAATCATAGACTCCCAACCTTTTGCGGGCCGGCCACAAACACGAAAAGCCCGGACCGGATAAGCGCGCTCTGCGCCCTCCCGATCACGGCGCCATTCGCCGGAATGCCAGAGATAAATCGACGTCCCAATGATCGCGAGGAGCGAACCGTCAGGCATTGCGGCGATGTCGGCATATTTCATTGCTCCGCCAGAACCGTCGCCCACCATCGGTTGCTCCAAGGTCTCAAAGGATGACTTTACCGCATACCAATTGTTATCATTGGCCTTCCGCTCAAGTTTGCTGATTGTGAACTTGTCGATGGTCGATCCATCGCTCAGGAATATGACGTCAGGACCGACGCCTATCATGCAGCTTCCAGGTGTCCCGGATTTTCTGATTGGACTTCCTTTGCCGTCACACAGCGTGCCTTCCCCATCTTCATCATAAATATAAACAACGGAGTGATCATCCAGACCAAAAAGCCGCCCCTGATTGTCACATGCCGCCTGGGTAAAGCCACCCCTTAATACGGGCTTATGGCGCGGAATTGCATTCAGATCGATTCGCTCATCGACACTTCCATGGCCGTTTGCATCGAATGTGAAAAATCTGACTTTTGCGTCCCGGTCTATGAAATGGACCTCATCAAGCGCGACCTCCCTGAACTCCTTAGGATCAACCTTTTCAACCTTTTCATAGGCCGCAAAAGCGACGCAAAAGCCCCTCACTTGCTGAATCAGATTAGCCGGTATGTTGTCCCAACCCCCTCCGTCGGTTTTTGTGAACAGGCAATCGTTCTCTCCCAATATCCATGACCGATCGCGCGGTCCGAGCGCGGTCCTCTTCGCCCATTGGACATCCGCATGCCAGTCCGCTCCATTGTCAAGAAGATGCCGCGAGCTGTAATAAAGGCGATTACCGTCGCCGATGTGCCAAAATCTCCCCCAGTTGGTGGCAATCTTATCCAACTTGGCCAGATTCTCCTGCTCATGCTCCAGAAAAGTTCTGAGAAACGCATGTGCGATCGCCATTTGTTTATCATTTACTTCCCCCCCGGCCAGACTCGTCTTCAACCGGGAAATCGCGGTTAGGGTCAGGCTCATATATTGTTGCAGCGCCAATAAATATCCGTCATAGACATCCTCCCATGCGGCTATGGATTGGTTTTCCTCGCGCATAAGCCATGCCGGAACTGATATCAGGTGAATTAACTCGCCGCCCCCTCCCAACAGCGTTGCCAGCTTTATGATATCCGCCCAATTCTCGACGCTTTGCGTCTTCACTGCCTCTAGCTGCGCTTCCTGAATGCTGAATATCGTGAGTATCGCTTCAAGATGGTCCTCCTTCTCCTCAGCGACCAGTTTCCTTAATCTGCCTTCGACCTGATCCGCGACAGACTGCTGGGCGAGTTCGGTCGACCCGATAAAGAAGCCTATCATTTGAAACAGGCTTCCCGTGATCTCACCGACAACCCCAGCCGCCTGAGCGCCGGGAATAAGCGCGATAAACGCCATTACCGTTTGCAGTGCTGTCGCGGACGCCCGGATCCCCTCCGCGGCTGCCTCTCTTTGGCGTCCGGCGGTAACGGCATTTGCTAAATTATAGTAACTCTCTGCACTGCTTGTCAGACCGCCGGCAATGATCCGCGCGCTTTCAAAAGCATACAGGTGTGAGGTCGTGTCGCCAACATGCTCGACGAGGGTCTGCGTGCCTGTGATGCCTGCGTGTACTTTGTTGAGCTCGCGCCTGATCGGAGCGAATTTTATATTTAATTTATCCGGTAGCGTATCAAGTTTAGTTTCAATTGCTGTTTGGGAAGTTTGCAGGAGCTTCTTTGTCTTTCCAAACTGGAGTTGAAGCCATGCTGATTGATCTCTCGTAAACGGCATGACGTTGTCCCCCAAGGTTCCTGGCCAGTTCTGAGCGATGGGTCTGGCCCACATTCCCCACATGAGTAGACCATCTGCCCACGACGAAGGCAGAGTACCCACTGATCCAAGCATTCTGCAACAGGTCAATGGCAAGCCTGCCAAACTCTTGCACACCGGTTTGCAGATGCTACTCAACACCCAGACCGCGCTGCCGGGTACGCGGGCAATGGCTGGTTGGGCGCCGGGTGTTTGGAACGCGCAAGGGTTCGGTGCTTTGAACTATGGCCACCTGTGGGCGCTCGGCTAATATGTCTATGCCCCGTCGATGCTGCTGCAGGCGCAGGGCGACCGCGCCGCCCGCAAGGCGCCGCTCATAACCATCGCGGCGAAGACAGGGGGCGCGATTCACACGGCGTCTGTATTGGTGTATGTGAACCAATGAGCTGGAAAGCCAACAACCCGCACAAGCACGTCGGCAAGGTCATCGACACCGGGCATTGCGTCCGGCTCGCGCAGGTTGCGGCCGACATGCCGCATACCTCGCAATGGCGCAGGGGCGCAAAGGTCCGCGGTGGCAACATACCATCGGGGATCGTGATTGCGACGTTCGATCCCGGTGGTCACTACGAGAACAACACCGACGGCTCATCGCACGCCGCGATCCTGCTGTCGGAGACGCCGGGCGGCCTGCGTGTCATCGACCAGTGGGTCGGCCATCCCGTGGCCGAGCGCACAATCCGGTTCAAGGGCGGCGATAGTAAAGCGGTCAACGACGGCGATCAGTTCCACGTCGTCGAGCCTGCCTGACCCATAACGATTTCCTAGGGGGACACTTGGAGGGACAATGACCCCGCTACAAAGCGGTCGATGGCGGCCGCATCTAATGACATGACACCGTCCACCCGTCCAATTGGTTGGTCGTACGTCTCACACCGATGGCAGTGAACACGTCGCCGCCGCCCTTTCACGGCTGCGATCGGATCCCGCGAACAGCCAGGCGTTTCTGCCGAGAGCGAATGCCACGCAGCGCGCGTTCGGCCGCTCAGGCGGCGACGATCATTCTGGACGGAGTCAATGCCGACCAGCGGCGCATTCTGGTCGGTCCGGACGGTGACGCCAAATGACCGCTTACCAAGCTCAGCAGCGCTCGATCGGCACCATTCAACCAGAATTCGGCCGCGGTGCCGCCGGCGAAGGATGATCAGTTGCTGACGCAGGACGATGTTTTCCGCTGCGAGTCGCCCACGCGACTTGAACGCAGACAGCAAAACAAACATCAGAAGCTGGAAGCTGAGGGTCACACTCACGACGCCAGCGAGGTTCACCGTCCCATGCAAAGCGGAATCAGGTTTGCGGAAGGGACAAGCGCCTCGGGCCTCGATTACAGACCGATTAGTTCCGGTTTTCCCAGAAAATACGCTGCCCGTACGTTCCGCTCTCCGACTATCTTCTGAATGCCACTTGCCCGTTGCAGCGCCAACTCGTAACCCGATTTGCAAAAAGGTTTTTGCGCGATTTCAATGAATGCCTCCGGCGCAGCTTCGCCTCGCAGCCTCTCTCTCAAAGCGTTATCCGCTACGACGCTTTTTTTGAGCGCCTCCAGCAACTCCAGTCCTAGCAGATCGGTAAATCCCTCAATGATCACCTGCCCGAACTTTACGTCTCTCTCTTTTGCCTCGAACCCTTTGTGACAGTAAAAATGCATGAGTTCGTGGCTGATGGTCCCAATACGCTGCCATTGCGCGGTCGCAATCGCTTCTTCCTGTTTGTGCTCCTTGGTAAACCACTGAAATTGGCTTTGGAGTCGAATTATTCCCCCGCCGTGCCGTGCCGTCACTCGCAAGTGACGGTCCACTAAGTCACGTACGCCTGACGTCACTAGCACTTGTGTCCACAGAATTTCATTCAGCACCGCGGCGTCCTGCTTGCGGCTCGAGTTGAAGTGCGCTTCGCCCAGTACGGACAGTTGCTCCGACCGGTTTCGCAGCAGGTTCACCCGCCGACCGTCCTCGAAATCCCTTTCCAGAAGGACCACCCTTTTGTCGTCGAGGGGTGCGCTCACGGTTACCGGCAGGTTTTCAATCGCCGCGATATATGGACGAAAATAGTTCCTCGCGAAACGATTTACCGCCTGCGCGGTTCTCAACGGATCATGACACAGCTGAATACTCTGCGACCCTCCCGGATCATGGCTCTTCATCAGTGCAATGAGATCGCCCGGCAGTCTGCGTTGCAACAACGGTTCGTCGAGCGGCTCATCAGAAGGCTGCGGTTTCTCCTCGCGCTCAAAATATTGGCGCACTTCCTTCGGGTTGTCCGGTGCTTTGAGCCGTTCCGCCAGGTAGCTCTGTCGATACCCGATGATCCTCAGCACTTCGCGGCCAAAGTTCAGTTCGTTTTGGGGATTCACCGCACGAGCGCGAATTTGGTTTTGGGTGACCACATCTAACAAAATTCGTGCGGCCTTCTTGATTCTAGCTTTGTCGTAATTTAGCCGGTCCCGGTTTCCCAGCAAAAATAGAAAAGCGAAGTAAAGCCATCTCGACTGCTCTGGACTGGGATTCCATTTTTTTCCTGGCCCAAGGACGTAATTCGCGGTGGGTAAATCGGTAATGCGTTCGGCGAACAAATCAAACAACTGGTCAAACCCGATGTTCTGTGCGTTTTGTTTGTCCACCACGAACTTTTGCTTGTTTGTCCAGAACTCGCGCTGCATCTGTACCGCCGCGCGGTTTCTGTAACTCTTATTTGAATTCCCAAATTGCATTCCGGTTTTGGCCGTCGAAGTGACCATCTTTCTGCCGATGCCGTGGCTGTGCTCTGCCCGTGACACACGGAGATCGGTGACGCCGTCCGCACGCTTTTCGCGACGCCTATGCACCTTGACCGAGCCGACCCGTTGCGCCGGGCTGCGCCGCAACTTCGCTTGTGCTGCGACCCGATGTGCGGCGGCATGCCGGCCGATACGATCAGCTTCGGCTTCGAGCGCCGTGTTCTGCACGACGGCGAGCCCCGAACCCAGTGGATTGCGCACGCGGCCCGCGCGCTGCTGCACTACATGTGCCAACTCGTGGCCTAGCAACTGCTGGCCTTGCGAGGTGTGGGGTTGGTAGCGGCCCGGTGCGAAATAGATGTCGGAGCCGATGGTGAATGCGATTGCGCCGATGCGCTCGGCCTGTGGACCGACATGCACCCGGACATTGGCGAAATCAGCGTTGAGCGCCGCCTCCATCTTGCCGCGTACCGCCTCTGGCAGCGGCCTGCCACCTCCGGATGCCAGCCCGAGCGGTCCCGGCTCGACAGCAAACGCGCCGCCAGACCCGTGCCGCTGAACCGCCGCCGGGCGCCCTGTAAAAGCCGGTGCTGGCGGCCCGGGCGGACGTCCTGCAAAGGCCGGTGCTAGTGGACCAGGTAATCGCGCCGCAGTCTTGGTCTGGATCGGGGGTGGCATCACCCTCGGTCGGGCCAAAGTCGCGAACTTCGGCTGGCCTCCAAGAAAGGAACCCTGGATCACCTTTGCGGTCATGATCCGCCCCTGCAAATCCCGATTTTGTAGCGATGTCGCTACCACTTACAGACTGACCGGCAACGCCATAGTTTATCCCAGAATCCCAAATCAGCGAAGGATGCTTGTCCGCCCCAGTGTGACTTCTCTATCGAAATAGCTCCGTAATTTACACCTTGACCGCTTTGATTCGTCGAACGACGCCAGCGCCGACGTTCTCGAAATCACCCTGCCGTTTGGGGGGTGTCCTCCGCAAAAATCCGATAATCGCCTTGGATTGGTTGATACCCCTGTCCGAATCACATTTGCGATCCATTCTGAAATCGTGGAATTCACATTATAACACTGGGCGTCCGCACCTGGGCCTGGGCCCCGGAGTTCCTGATCCGCCGCCCACTACCCTCGCCCGCCTACGACCCCTTTCGCGCCATCGGCGAGGAGAATCGTACGCCGTCGCTGCCCATCCGATCCTTGGCGGCCTACATCACGAGTACTATCTCGCTCCCGCCGCTGCGTGATTGAATATTTGCGGACTACACGGGTCCGTCGCCACCCAGCAGCTCAGTTACTGGTAGTTCTCATTCGGCGTATAGGGCGTCACCGGCGGCGGATAGCTCCAGTTGGGAGTCGGCGGCGGCGGATAGCTCCAGTTCGGAGCCGGCGGCGGCGGATAGCCCCAGTTCGGAGCCGGCGGCGGCACATATGTCGGTGGGTACATGTACACCCGAGGCGTTGCCGCTACGCCCACAACAGCACCTGTGCCGCCGCCTGCGGCAGCGCCAAGCGCCGCCCCAGGAAGACAGCCGACGGCCGCGGTGATAACGCACCCGATCGCGGCGCCAACGGCCGCGCCGCCAACGCCGTTATAGACGGCGTTGACCGCCGGGTTCGGTGTCTGGACGCAACCGGCCAGGACCAAGGCTGTAACGCCAATCACGGTGACAACTTTCATCTTCGCTCACCTCTCAATTAGTAAATCTATATCGAGAAAATCGGCGGCAGGCCGTTCTCCATGTTGTCGGCAATCAGCCCCAGTTTGATGGCCGCGTCTTGCCCAGCCGGCATGAAGACCGTCGATGTAGTCATCACCCACCTTCTTCGGCCTCACGCCATAGAAATAATCGGCAATCTACCTGAGCTGGGCGGTAGTTATCCGCGTCTCAGGGGCGTCACATCCCCCTCCGATGGCCTCGGCTCCAGGTGCTGGCAAAGACCGGCGCATTTTTGCCGACTTATCAGATGTCGCACGGCACGTCGTCTGGGTCAGGTAACTACATTGAGGCAGAAGTCGTGGACATGGCCCGGGGGATCGCCGAAAAGCACGCCGCGCAAAAAAGGTACTACCACCGGGGCGCAAGCTGAGGGGACGCTAGAGGGCCGACTTTTCGCTAGTGACAGGTGAGCGCGGGCGTCGACAATAGGGCAATTCGGAGCGCTTGGATCATCACGTTCGCGGACCGAATTTGTGACGCTTTTCGGTGGGACACTCGCGCCGAAAAGCCAAAGAAAACGATGGGAAGAATCGGTGTCCCACTGGAGGCTAAGTGCTTGTATCTTTAGGCTTGCGGCAGACCCCCCCTGGGCACCAACAATCTAACCTAACCCACGGATATAATGTGAATATTTTGCGGTGGGACAAACCTTGGACACCACTGCATTTGCATCAATAGCCCAGTCACCAGGGCGAACTGACACACTACTTGTTACCACGAGTGGTCCTTCTAAATAGTTTAGGAGTGAATGAGAAGGCCGCGCTACGGATCTTCCTCAACGCGGCCTAATGGTCAGCCCAACGTGGCCCGCATCTCCTTCAACGCCGAACCGGATCCAGTGCTCGATCTTCCTTTCAAGCCGGGTCAGTTCAAGGACCGTCCAGCACCGGGCGCCTCCGCCACAGCGAACTCCGCTGAACGCGTGTTTGCTTCCAGTTCTTTTGCCGAGGATGACCTAATGCTCGATCCCTTTGCGTGCTCGTGCGACGGCGCGCAGTAGGTCGGCCTAATCGTGCTCGTCCTTAATCAGCTGGTGTTCCAGAGCCGATATCCGCGCCTCCCACTCGTTCGGCGGCAAGCGGTTCCGTCGACCCACTTGCACAGTCAAAAAAATGTGCCGCCACGCAAACTAAAGGATCGATACACAGGTTTCTGCCATAGAAATAAGGTCACCTCCTGATAGATGTGTTGGCTCGAGAATGATTTAATTGCTTGGGGCGGGCCTCCGGAGCTCACGCCCAACAAACAACGGGAGGGACATTCTTATGCTTCATCCGCAGAACCTTTTTCGCATTTTGCTGATGACGACAGCATTGGCGACGGCCGCAGGATGCGAGCAGCCTGCGCCACCACCACCGCCTCAGGCTGCCTGCTCTCAGCATGAGGTCCGCTTTGCCACGAACAGTGTGTTGATGGACGCTAACGACGTTCAGACCATCAACGCGGTAACCCGGGAGGCCTCCGCACCCGGCGTACGTATAATTTTGGTTGGCAAGACCGACACAGTGGGTTCCAGGTCTTACAACACGCGTCTGTCAAAGCAACGGGCCGATAACGTCAACAAGGCGTTGATATCTAACGGAGTAGCACCAGACAAAATTTCGTGGTTTTTTACTGGGGAAGCACAGCCCATGGTTCAAACGGGTGACCAAGAGGCCGAGGCGGCCAATCGGGTCGTCAGGATAGCGGTTGGGGTAGATTGTCCTCGCCCGCAATAGTTTTGCCACCTTTCCTGATCGTGCGGTCATCACGTTACGACACAGCACGGTACAACACGGTTACCACGTCGGCGTCCTAACGGGGTCGGACGGCGACCGGAAAGCGAGCGCAGTTTCCGCGATAATCGACGACACACAAGCGGGAGGAGCTTCATGTCAATCATCGGATGGTTAGTCCTTGGCCTCATCGCCGGCTTCATCGCGAGCCGGATCGTCAATAAGGCTGGCTCAGGTTTCATCCTTGACATCGCGCTGGGCGTCGTCGGCGCTTTCGTGGGAGGCTTCCTATTCTCACTGGTTGGACACGAAGGCGTAACCGGCTTCAATCTTTACAGCGTGCTTGTGGCCGTCATCGGGTCGGTTGTTGTTCTATTGATTTATCACGCGATCTTCCGCCGGACTGCGTGACTTCGAGCTGCCTGCGGTTGGTCGTGGAGGTCCGGCCTGCCCGAGCAGTGAGCGCGACGCTTAAGCTCACAGCGATCCTCGCTTTTCCCGACTGCGCCACGTGCCACATAGACTGGGCCTTGACGCAAGACATGAGGAAAGGAGGCCCTGTTGCGATTCGTCGGTATCGCAATTCTAGTGGTCGCCTCTCTTGGCCATGCCGGCGGGTTGCAGCTCTCGCTGTTCGACGAGCGCGATCTGGCCGCGATCAAGTCAACCGATTGTCCCGGTGAGCGCCTAGTGGTGTGCCCCAACCCGATCTTGGCTGAGGAGCGTCGGCGCAAGCGCAATGAGCTGTTGGACGCGTCCCAACGCGCTTAACATTTGGGTCAGCCAGAACATGCTTGAATAGAACCAGACGGCGTTGTCAGGTCGTCTGCGGCTTGGTAGCCGAAGGGCATGACGAAAATCAGCTATTCCGGATATCGCTTCCCACCGGAGATCATTTACCAGGCGATCTGGCTCTATCTCCGGTTCACCCTCAGCTTTCGCGACGTCGAGGATTTGCTCGCGGAGCGCGGAATTGCGATTTCGTACGAAACAGTCCGACGCTGGGTGAATCATTTCGGGCCGATCATTGCAGCGGAATTGCGCAAGCGCCGTCCCAAGCCGCATGCGGTCTGGCATCTTGACGAGGTCTATCTGAAAATCGATGGGCGCATGGTCTATCTGTGGCGCGCCGTCGACGCCGAGGGCGAGGTTCTGGATGTGCTGGTCCAGTCCAAGCGCGACAAGCGCGCGGCGTTGAAACTGATGCGCAAGCTTCTAGGGAAATACGCCGTCGTTCCTGAGCGATTGGTCACGGATGATTTTGCGGTCCTACCGTGCAGCAACCCTCGATCTCGGCATCGACCACCGGCACGACCGCAGGCGATGGAAGAACAATCGGGCCGAGAATTCGCATCAGCCCACCCGACGGCGGGAGCGCAAGATGCAACGGCTTAAGAGCGCGGGCTCTGCGCAAAAATTCCTCTCCAAACACGCCGCCGCTTACAACATTTTCAACGTCCAACGCCATCTCACGTCAGCTCAATCACACCGCGTCCTACGCGCCGCGGCGATGACCACGTGGCGCGAGGCCGTCGCGGCGGCTTGAAATCTCGGAGCGCAACCTCATGTAGCGCGACAAACTGGATGAGAGGCGCGCTCTCACCTTGATTGTCGCGCCGCACCCCCCGATGTTCTTAAGCGAGAGTTCCCCGACATCTTCGAACGACAGCCCGCCGTCCCTCACCGACGCACTCACCGCGTGCGACACGAGGACGCTGCCCGGCTCGGCCATCGCCTCAAGCCGGGCCGCCACATTGACGGTGTGCCCGAATACATCGTGCGGTTCTACGATCACATCGCCCAGATTTACCCCGACCCGGAACAGCAGCTCTCGGCCACGTGCCCGACGCCTATTCCAGACATAAACTGCACGCTGGAACTCGACGGCAGACCTGACCGCCGATGTCGCGCTCACGAACACGGCCAGGAAGCCGTCCCCGGTATTCTTGACGGTCTGACCGTCCCATCGCGCGACCACCGGCTGAACGACGCCGCTCCATATGGCCATACAGCGACGATACGTGCCTGCCTCGTCCTCGGCCATGTGCCGGCGGTAATCCGCGACATCCGCGGCAAGAACGGCAAGCAGCCTTGTCGCAAAGGTCCGCGGTGCCTCATTTGGCACGACCCGGGCTTCCGCCCGACGATCCTCGTCTGCACCGTTCTGAGGACACGGTGCATTAGCCAGATGTGCAAATGAAACGGCCCGCCCTGCCGCACGCATGACACAATCTCTCTAAGACAGAGACGAGAACCAGACGGGCCGGCATTAAAAAGGCCCTGTCGACGATGCGGGGCCTGCGCGGAATTGGCTCTATAACGTTGCCAGGGTCGGCGCAGACTCCTCCTGTCATCAGCCGAAATAGCTCCGGCCGACCGCATCAGGCTGCAGATGAGTGTGTAAAAGCGGATCAAGCGGTGCAATCTCGCGCCGCAACGTGTGGCTGGCGCACCGCTTACCGATTTTTAAAAGCAAAAGCGGAGTTTGCCCGAACAGCACGAATGCGCGTGCAATGAAGACGGCGATGATCGATGTTCGACATACTCAAAAAAAAGAGGGAGAGCGAGGTTCGCTCAAAGAGAACATCAATGCCCAAACGCAGCGCTTGGAGATGGCATCAACTGGGTCGATAACCGCCGCAAAGTCGGCACGCGTGGTTGGCCGGATCGCGTGGATGCTTTCTCGGGCCGCTTCGGTAGGGGAGTAAGCATGTAGGAGACAACATTTTGCGAGCCGGCTCACCCCCCTCCCCATCGCCTCGCACGAAGAACGGTCGTAAGCTGCGGGCGGATCGGTACACTCAGTAGGCACGAATTACCCGAGCTCGCGCCGCACATCCGCTCGAATACGTAATTGCCCGCCGCGACCACGAAATCATGATCCTGAGAAAGGCGCTGAAACACATCTGCGAGCGTCTTTAACAACTTGATAGGTTCGATCATGCGGCAAAGCACACCGCTCGTCACTACCGAACTCGATCGAGGTGATGCTGGTTGCGCTACTTTTTGCAAGCCTATGGGAATGAGAAGCTTGCAACGGGCCCGATTGTCAATGAGTTCTCAGGGCTGCGATGTTTGACCTTGTGATAGGGATCAGCACCCGCCGACCGTTGACCTGCTCCAGCCTTGGTGGACAAGTCTGCCGCCCACCTAGTTTCCTGTCGATGCGTCGCATCATTGGCCTATAGTTATAGTCCGCCTCGGCCGGAGCGAGGTGCTTTGCCGTGACCAAGAACCAGCAAGCGTCGATCAGCGTTGCGTCGGCTCCGGATGCCGAGCGCGAAGCCTGTTTCACGAAATCGCTCGATAGAGTGTAGAGCGTGTTCGCCAAATGCGGATCGAGATCGCGTGCACGCTGAAGTTCGGCGGTCGCCTCCTCCGACATGGCCTGCTCTGAGAGCAGCGTTCCGAGAATGGCGTGCACAATTGGCAGACCTGGATCGAGCGCGATAGCTCGGCGGTACTCGGCAATCGCCTCCTCGCGCTGACCGCGGTTTCGCAGCGTGCTGCCTAGCGTGGCATGTATCATCGCATCACGTGGATTGAGTTCGAGCGCATGGTGGAACTCACTCAGGGCTTCATCCTCGCGGTGCTGTGCATACAAGACTCTGCCCAGATTACTGTGGGCGATCACTAACCTAGGATCGAGCTCGATGGCTTTGCGGTATTCCGTCGCCGCCTCGCCGAGTTTGCCGCTGTTGTTCAGCACATTGCCAAGGCCGTTATGCGGGTTGGCTGATTTTGGGTCGAGCCCAATCGCTATGCGGTACTCCGCGGCGGCCTCGTCGAGCTTTTTTTGGTCCCAAAGCGCATTGCCGAGGCCGTTATGCGGGTTGGCTGATTTTGGGTCGAGCCCAATCGCTATACGGTACTCCGTGGCGGCCTCGTCGAGCTTTTCTTGGTCCCGAAGCACATTGCCGAGGCCGTTATGCGGATCGACTGATTTCGGGTCGAGTTTGATCGCCGATCGATACTCGGCAGCGGCTTCTCTGAGTTTGTCGCCGTTGCTTAGCACATTGCCAAGACCATTATGCGGTCCGGTCAAGGTCGGATCGAGCTCGATGGCTTTGCGGTATTCCGCCTCGGCTTCCTCGCGCCGGCCCCGGTCCGATAAAAGATTGCCCAAATTCGAGTGGGAGTTCGGTGCCGTGGGGTCGAGTTCGATGGCCTTGTGGTACTCGGCCGCGGCCTCCTCGTAACTCGCCCGCTCGTACAGTACGACCCCGAGGTTGCTGTGCGGAAGGGCGTACGCCGCGTCCAGCGCAATGGCTTTGCGGAATTCCGCCTCGGCTTCCTGATTTTTGTGCTCTTCGTGCAGCAGGTCGCCGAGGCTGTTGTGAGGGTTCGCGGCCAGCGGGTCGAGAGCGATGGATTTCCGGAATTCAAATTCGGCTTCACCGCGTTTGCCCTGGTCTCGGAGCGCGATGCCCAGATTCTCATGTGCGACCGCGAAATCAGGATCTATCTCAATGGCTTTCTTGAGCTCTTCCTCCGCTTCGTCGACCTTGTGCTCCTTTAGCAACACGCCGCCAAGGGCGGCGTGGGACAGCGCGTCCTTCGCGTCGAGTTCGAGGGCCTTGTGGATTTCGGCCATCCCCTCGTCACGCCGACCTACGTCGTACAAAACTGCGCCCAAGTTGCTGTGTGCGGCCACGAGCTTCGGATCGAGTTCGACGGCTTTGCGATACTCAGCGATCGCCTCCTCGTTCTTGTGCGCGTCGTTGAGAATGTTGCCGAGGCCGTTATGAGCGTTTGCAGATTTCGGGTCGAGCGCGATGGCTCTATTGTATTCAACATTCGCTTCTTTGTTCAGATGCTCCTGCCACAAGGTAAGGGCGAGGTTGGTATGCACGTTTGGCAGGAGCGGGTCGAGCGCGATCGCTTCGCGGTATTCAGCAATCGCCTCCTCATTCTTATGAGAGTCGGCCAACACAACGCCGAGCGCGCTGTGAGCTACCGCATTCTTCGGTTGGTGGTTGATAGCCCCACCATATAGGGCCTTTGCCTGTGCGTATTGACGCCGGTCGCGCAGCACGTTGCCCCAGTTGATGTAGGCACCCGCATCGTCCGGCGAGAGCTCGATGGCTTTGCGGTATTCAGCAATCGCCTCCTCTTTCTTGTTTTGATCAGAAAGAACGTTGCCGATGCCGTCACGGCAACCGCCGCAGCTCGGGTCGAGAGCTAATGCCTTTCGGTACTGGATAAGGGCATCTTCATACTTGTGCTGGGCACCGAGCACGTTGCCGATATTCGCGTACGGCGCAAACAATTTCGAGTCGAGCTCGATGGCTCGGCGGTATTCCCGCATCGCCTCGTCGAGCCGATGTTGTAGATAGAACACGTTACCAAGGCTATTGTACGCCGCTGCTGAACGCGGGTCGATCTGCAGCGCTTTCTTCACCGCCTCGGTCGCCTCGGTATAAGTCTTTCGGTCTTGGTAGACCGATGCTTCCAAAAGATATGAATTGATGACGTTTTCATCCTCGGGCGGCAGGCGCGTGATCGTTTGCTGCGCGAGTTGGAGCGCCCCTTCCGGATCTGTCTTCGACAGATGCGAGGCGACGACATATGGCTGGACCTCTTTGAGAAGCTCTGGAACTGCTCGCGCGAGCAACTCGTCAGGGCCTTGCGGCGGATTGGCCGCCGGGATGCCCGGAAGCTCGCGTCCATCGAGACGGAGCCGCAGCGACATCGTATGGTCGAGGATCGTGAATTCACCAGAGACCCTGCGGTGCAGACTGTTGTGCAGGAAGCCGCGGATCGCCTCGGCGATGCTGTCGATCGAGATGCCAACGGTGGGGACGACGATTTCCGGAACCTCTCCGTGCAGCGCGATCTCGGGACCTTTCATCGAGGTGTGCGCCTGCGTCACGAAGGTGTTGATAGCGTCTCGGAAACGCCGCGCCGCGACCTCCGCAGAGTAACCGTTTTCTTCCAGCTGTTTCGGAACGGAGATCGGCTCGACGACGAGCGCCCGACGCGTCAGTTCAAGGTACAACAATGTCGCAATCAAGATAACGGTGCCGACCGCCGTCAAGTTCAAGACGAAGCTGGAGAGCACCTTCCAGAACAACCTCGTGCGCCGCCAGCCGTGCCGCCAATTTGCCCGCCGCCACAAGCCTGGCAAGACTGTGCGCCACATCTGCGAGCGCGAAGGGGTGGGTGCCGGTGTTTCTGGCATGTCACGCGTCCGTTAACCAAACGCTGCCTCAGCCTATACCCAAAGCGCCTCATAAAGTTCAGATTCCCACTACTAGCGCCCGAGCTGCGACATCTAACACTGTCTCCGCTGCCTAATAGACATGGTTCAAGAGGGCAATCGAGATTGTGATGTAGTTCACACTGGAGAAGACTTTTTAAGCGATTATACCCCATGGGGTAGCTGCGTTGGGGCCGCCATGCAGCCGATCGTGGCACCGATCGCCGCTCCGCCCGCGCCACCCGCGACGCCACCAGCGACGGGATTGCCATAAACCGGCTGCGGTTGAACATAGACCGGCTGTGGTGCGACATAGACCGGCGCTGTAGAGACAGGCGGGGCGTATTCGGGCACTGGCCGTGCATAAACCGGCGCGGGCGGTGCCTGGGCCACCAACGGGTGCGGCTGCGTTACGGTGGAGTAGCTCTCGTGAGACGAGGAATAGCTATTCTGCCCGGAGTAATTGTCTTGGTTGTCTTGCAGTTGCTGTGCGTTCAACTGCTCGGTGGAGTCACCGGTGAAAGTGCATTTCAAGCAACCGTTGTCCTGATAGCGGTCCTGGATGTCCTGATGATAGCTCTGAGCGGAAGCCGCACTCGCCATCATGGCGAACGCCGCAACACCCGTAAGGAGGTAACGGATCATAGCTCTTTCTCCTGAGCTGTAACGCTGGCCGGAAAGCCCGCAATGACCCCTTGAACGGTCGCGAGCGCGCGAATGTTCCAATGTTCCACTACATCACGTGCAGGCTGCGCAAGGTTCCCCAAACGATGAGCTTAAAGTTCCACGATCAAAACACATTGTGTCTGGATTAAGGATCGTATGGGCACCGGCTATTGGTTCCTGGTTGACACGCGAGAACATACCGACGCCGCCACCGGACCAGCGCTTGTCATCCGTCTTCCACGACGCGGTCGGTCGGCACAGCGAGAAGCCGACCATCTTCGCGGAATTGATAGCCTCGTGGTTTCCGCATCAACCGAAGCTAGAGATGTTTGCGCGTACAACCCGGGTCGGTTGGGACTGTTGGGGCAATGAGATCTCGCAACATACCTGATCGCCTCATCCCTCGCGGCGCAAGCGCCAGGCCATTGCGCTTCTCAACAAGGCGGCCGTGGCTGACGTGCCGCAGTTCTGGCGATGATGAGGAAAATCTCGCCGATTTTATCCAGTAGCACCCAGCGTGAAAAACGCGTCCAGCAACGCTCCGACCCCGCGCGCGCCGTTAGGGCGGCAACATGACCGGCGCGGTTCTATTGTCTCGGCCTTGTGTGGGATGGGCGCATCCTGGCGCTGGAGCGCGAGCTTAAGATCAACAAAACGCGAAGCTCGCGAAGTTGATGACGGATAGCCGTCGCGCCAGCAAGTTATCGACGATTGGCCTATTTGGACTAATGCGGTGATCCCGGAGTGTCGCAGATGCCAAACTATCTTGCCGCGCTGCAATCGGCCGTATCACGCCAACTCCGGACATATGACTGATCAAGTCAGACCGCTGCCACCACGAGGCTCGCCACGCTCACGGTCCCGTCGGCAATGTAGTGGTTGACGTGCCCGACGGGCAGATGTTGGCCGCCTTCATACGAGGTCACGTGTTCGATGACCCGGTGTTTCATCAGTGCGGCGACTATGTAGTCGCGTTCGGCGTTGGTATCATCATCAGTGGCGTGGGTAACTTGGAATGTCAGTCTAGTCAGGGAGATACCAGTATCCTTGGTGCCGGCGCCAACCCAGAGAACACGTGCATCCTCCGGTGGCCGGTCGGTGTTCAGCCAGACGGCGGCGGTGCCCACCATCTCTTCGGCACGGGCAAAAGCCAACGCCCAAAATCGAATGTGATGGCGCTTGCGCGGGCTGTCATCAATCGCCTTCTGGAAGCCGATGTCCTGGCCCCGTCCGAACAGATAGAGCGTGCTGAACGGTGCGGTCGGATAGGGCGAATTGCGGACGAACGCCACGATCATGCGCCACGAGCTTCCCAGCGCCAACCGGTCAGCCTGAGACCATCCGGCGGTTTTGAAGGCGGATCGAAGCTGTGGCAGTGTGCCTATCAGCACGATATTGACGGGGTCGCCGGGCAAACCGTCGCCGGTCACAGTGAAACGAGGTACATGTCTGCGTTGCAGGATCTTGAGACCCATGCGAACGGCACGTGGGAGAATGACATAGGCCGCGAGACCGTACGTGACGCCCAACGCCAGGACCCAGGGCAGCCTGTGGTCGGAAGATGTAAAGACGACATAGACGATCAGCCAGACGGTCGCGACCCCCAGGCCAAAGACAAGCAAGCGCTGCAACAATCGTTTCAGCAGTCTCACCTTGTAATCTCCCCGGTCACGATGACAGGTTTGTCCGGAAACGATCGGCTTCCGGACAAATGCAAAGACACCCCAACCATCAACAGCACGCTGACGACTGCATCGGGTAGCTGAAGGCGAATCAAGAACCCTAACCCTCGCCTACCAGGCCTCTAAAATACCACGTTATGGGGAGAGAGCGCGCGCGATACGGGGCACGGTCACGCAGCAAGCACCGACGAAAGTGACACGCACTGGGTCGGGGAAATGCACAAGACGTAGCGGCCATTGGATGCGTTCGAGCCGGTGCGGCAAGTGCGCAGGGAAAGGACGCAAATCTCAAAAGGGGTCGCGCCCATCGCCAGTGGAAGTTTGCGACAAAAGCCATCCAAACATCTCAACGCAGCAACATCAGGTTTACGAAACCGATGGGGGTTTCCTCGGCGTCCTCGCGGTCAAGCGCGGGGCCGTTTCCATTCCGGCGCAATCCGGTCTAGGAGAGCGCGGAGCACGTCACGCTCTTCTTGATCGAGGTGGCTAAGGTCCACAGGCTCCGGCGCAATCGTATTGGTCACGTTTAACCGATTGGTAAACACGCCGCCCAAGTCCTCCGCCGCTTGCCGGTACATCGCAGCGGCAAGCGCCAAATCGCCTTTATCCTCGGCGGCGTGGCTGTATTCCTGAAGCTTCGAGATACGATAAGCAGCATTCGCTATTGGGATGGCGTCAATCCGGCGCGTGAACCGCTCGCGCTCGACAACGAAAAGTTCTCGATGTGGCTTGGAGAGATTACGCCCGAGCTGTTTCGTCGGATCGTAGCTTTCCGTCGCCTGGGGCGAGACTTCGATGCCGAACTGCTCTTTGACGATGTTCGCGATCGCGGTTGGCCGCTCCCATCGAGCGCATTGCATGATGACGAAGCGCTTAACTACCTCTGGCAAAAAAGCCGGGCGAGCGCCTATTTGATGGTGTCCTCTTCGCCGACATATCAACCACATCAAACCGATTGTTCTCACTCGACAAACAACATTTTAACACGAAACGCTCGGATCAGCGCTGGTGCGAGCCTTTGCCGACATGCTGCCAGCGGCACAAATGATGTCCGGCGCGGCCTCGTCCATTACAATTGGATGCAGGGGCTCAAGGCACACATCAATTCCTCACATGTCGGCGTGCTGCATTCGGGTTTCATCAAGCGCGGCATGATCGATACGCACAGTCGCGACCTCACCATGGTCGATACCGCACCCGATTTCGAGATGGACGTGACCAGCTATGGCCTGCGCGGGGGCGCGTTTGACTCTCTCGAGGATGGCGCAACTTTGATTGAGGGGACCGCCGCACTGCAAACATTCCAATGAGAACGACAGCGAGACACAGGACCATCGATTATGTCGTTCGTCAGATCGATCCGGCCCGCGCGGGCCGATGGGAATGGACCTATTTTCCCAAGGCGGGAAAAGGCACTTGGGAGAAAGGCTACGCGAGACGCACGTCGAAGCCGAGGCCGCGTGCAAGCGTGCAATTGATGCATTCCTCGACGTAAATCCAGTTTGACCAGCGGGTGATTTAAAACGGCTCAAAGCGTGACGCAAGAGTTCAACTGATGGCAAAATACCGATTCTATACTCACTCGGCATTTTCAGGCTCATAACTGAAGGTCAGAGGTTCAAATCCTCTGCAGCCAATCGATCAATTAAGGAGAACTCCATGCAAACGCCTCAAGCTGACTACTTTGCCGCGTATCGCAATTTAAAACTGTCACGTGACGATGAGGGTGTGCTGGTTGCCGAGTTCCATAGCGACGGCGGCCAGTTCATCATGACTGCGCAATCACACACGGAGTTTGTCGATGCCTTTCACAGAATCGGACAAGACCGAGCGAACAAGATTGTCATCATTACAGGCGCGGGCGGGAATTTCATTGGGGACGTAGAATGGCTATCGTTTGGAGATGTCGCCGATCCGGGCGTCTGGAGCAGAATTCACGACGAAGGCGTCCAGGTTTTAGAGAACATTGCGAACATCCGCGTTCCGGTGATCGCGGCTGTCGAGGGACGCGCCCATATCCACTCGGATTACGCGCTCCTCGCTAGCGTCATCGTGGCGGCTGAAGGTGCGACATTCCAGGACGTTGGCCATTTTGCCGTGGGAGTTACGCCGGGTGATGGGATTTTTACGACATGGAGTTATCGGGCTGGACCAGGTCGAGCCGAGGCGTTCCTGCTCAATCCACAGCCTCTGCCGGCGCGCACCGCATACGAATGGGGAGTCGTTGCAGAGGTCGTACCGAACGGTAAGGCGGTGGCGCGCGCTCGGGAACTGGCCGATTTGTACCTGCGGGCTCCGGAAGTGACGCGCCGGAATACGCGCATTCACTTCATTCAACCGTTGAAAGAGCGCATCGTCCGCGAAGTTGGTTACGGACTATCCCTCGAAGGAGCGTCGTCGGCCGACCTGGTAAAATCAAAGCGATCGAAGGGTTAGGCTCAGGAACGCCGCTGGCCGCTGTGGAACGACGGGCAGGCAAAGCATCACACAGGCGGGCATTGTCACGGCGCTCTGGGCTTGCAGCGTTCTCGGTGGCCGGGTAGCCCCACGCGGATGAACAAGATCAGCTACACCGGGTATCGTTTCCCGCCCGAGATCCTTCACCAAGCAATATGGCCCTACCTTCGGTTCACCCTCAGCCTGCGTGATGTAGAGGATTTGTTGGCGGAGCGCGGCGTGGCGGTGTCCTACAAGACCGTTCGGCGTTGGGTGAACCATTTCGGGCCGATGATCGCGGCACACCTACGAAAGCGTCGCCTGAAGCCTGATACGACTTGGCATCTCGACAAGGTCTATCTGAAAATCGATGGCCGAATGGCCTACCTTTGGCGGGCCGTCGACGCTGAGGGCGAGGTCCTCGATGTCCTGGCCAGTCCAGCCGACTGCGACCCGCATCCGCACCAACGCACAGCTTATCGACACCGAAACCGGCGCGCATCTCTGGGCCGAGGAACTCGACAACGACAAGACCGACCTATTGCAAACCCAGGACGAGATCGTCACGCGCCTGGCGAGCACGCTGCAAATCCAATTGACCGAGATCGAAACCGCCAAGCTGAAGCTTGCTCACGCCGATAAACCCGACGTGCAGGAATTGGCCCTCCGCTGCGAAGCCGCCATCTTCAATACCGGCCCTCGGCAAACCGGCGCAAGCGGGCTTCGGCTTATGCACCGACGCGCTCGAACGCGATCCGAACAACGTGACCGCTCTGACTCTTCTGAGTCAGCAGATCGGTGCCCGCGTCTTCACCGGACAGAGTACGGATCGCGCCGCCGACATCAAACGTCTTGACGGACTGGTGTCCCGCGCCCTTGCGCTCGATCCGAACAGTTCGGACGGCCATGTTGCAAGAAGCGGATTGCTGCAACTGCAGAAGCGTTTCGACGAGGCCACAGAAGAGGCTGAGCGCGGCTTGGCCCTGAACCCGAGTAATATGGGAGGATACGCTCTTCTGGCCCAGAACCATCTCTTTCTCGGGCAACCGTCGCGGGCCATCAAGGTCGCGGATAAAGCACTCCGGCTTTCCTTTTACGCCGGAACAGGCTGCCGCGCTGCTTCCTTGGCCAACTCCAGCCGCATCAACCAAAGAATTGCGCCGACAGCGATCAGCGAAGGCACCGCCGCAATCAAGAACAGTGCATGCAGGCTGATATGCAAGGCCAGCATCAGCCCACCGACCGCGGGACCGATGATGGCCCCGATCCGCCCTATTCCCAAGGCCCACCCGACGCCGGTGGCGCGTATATAAGTCGGGTAATAGGCAGCCGCCAGCGCGTTCGCGGTAGTCTGTCCGGCGATATTGCCGGCGCCCCCTGCGGCGGCGGCAAGCAGAATCAGATACAAGTCTGTTCCGGCAAAGCCGAAGAAGACCAGCCCGATCGCGGAGACGAGGTAGGCCGGCACGAGGACAGCAAAAAAGCCAAATCGGTTCAATATCGGCGACACGACCAGACACGCGATCGCACCGGACAGCGTCATCGTCGCCGAAACCTGGACGGCCGTTGACAGCGCAAGCCCGGCATTGCGAAGGATAATCGGTAGCCAGCTCGACACGAGGAAAATGTCGAGAAGGCTCATAAAGAACACCGTCCAGATCAATACGGTCCCCTGTGCCCGCCCGTCGCTAAAAAGGTGCCGAACGGTAAGTCCGCTCTTGCTTTCCTCGGCGATGATAAAGCGCGTGCCTGGAGCGAACACCGCACCGACATTGATCCGGGCTAGCACGGCTTTTACCCGCTCGGGATCGGAAGCAACGACGACTAGGTGGCGGATCAACTCGGGCAAAATGAAAAACACCGCCGGTGCGAGCATCAGCGGAAAGATGCCGCCAACGAGAAAGACCGACTGCCAGCCAAAATGCGGAATGAGCCACGCTGAAAGATAACCTCCCAAGCTCGAGCCAAGCGGGAACCCGGCGAACATGGCGGCGGTCGTGCCGGCGCGAGAGCGTTGCGGAAAGAACTCCGACGTAAGGGCGATGGCATTCGCCATGCCGCCACCTATGCCAACTCCAGTCAAGAACCGCAGGATCGCAAGCGTCGTCAATGACCCCGCGAACGCCGATGCGAGCGAGAATATGCCAAAGGCGATGACACTGCTTAGCATGACGGTCCTGCGCCCAAGCTTGTCAGCAAGCGGCGCAATAGCAAGACAGCCAACGAGTAGGCCCAGTAGTCCGACCACAAAAGCCGGCGTGAAACTTTGCGGCGCGAGGTGCCATTCCTTGATCACCGCCGGTGCGACATAAGCGATACTCTGCGTGTCGAAACCTTCAAGCAGTGCGCATGCACCACTCATCAGCATAACCAAAATCTGGAGCTTGCTGATCCGTTGCTGATTGATCCATTCGCCAACGTCGATCACAGCAGTCATGGAAAATCCTCCCCGTCATCGCTCTGGCATCCCGGCCCAGGTTCCCATATGCCCCTTCGTCCCCAGCCAAGAGATGGGGACTGTTCGTCCCCATGGGGACTTGGGAACTTCCATCCTCGTCGCCATGGCGGATGGGAACTGAGCTTGTATATCGGCGAATTGCAGGGGTCCACCGTGTCCGTCCATGCCGTCGATTATCTGCGCACCGGCTCTGCCAAAAAAAACGTCGACGAGGACAAGGACAGCGAGCCGCCAGCGTGCTGCTATCCGGCCCAGCGCCAGGCGCCTCGCCCCTGAGGTGGTCGCCTGATTCGACGCCGGCATCTCCGGCGACGTGCCCGCGTCCGACCGTCCCGGCTTCACCGCCATGCACGTCGAGAGCGTAGACAGGTTCGCCCGCAAGATGCTGACCGCGGAGCTGGGCATCCTGCTCTCGTGCTCGCGCGGCGTGACGCTGATAACCGCGGCCGGCGAGAACCTCACCGACACCGACAACGAGAAGCGTGTTGCGTTCCGCCAGATGGTAATGACCTTCGCCCAGCTCGAGAACACGCGCCTCGTCAAGAAGCTGAAGGTGGCGCGGGATCGGGCCAGCCAGAAGGCCGGGCGGCGCATCGAAGGGCGCAAGGGGCTGTCCATTCCGCAAATTCAATCCGTTCCTCTGCAGAGGCATTTAGAATCGGCGAATAGTCCGGTTCGATGACTGCACTACTTCGACTGCTTGTAATCAGCTTGCGTGACTTGTTCCGGTCGCGAGCACAGCTGCAGTCGGAGGTCATTGTGCTGCGGCATCAGCTGAGTGTCCTGGGGCGGCGGAAGCCCCAGCGGGTGCGGCTGCGTTGGTTCGACCGGGCAATGTTCCTTTGCTTCTATCGATTGTTTCCGTGGGCGCGATCGCAATCGTGCACCCGGAGACAGTGATTGCGTGGCACCCGGCTGGCTTCCGCGCATTCTGGCGCTGGAAATCGCGAGCGCCCATCGGTCGACCCAAGATCGACCCGGAATTGCGCGCCCTCAATCGGCAGATGTGCCAAGAGAACCCTTTGTGGAGCGCGACGCGCATCCAGGGCGAGCTCTTAATGCTTGGCTTTTCCGTCGCGCAATCAACGGTGTCAAAGTATATTGCCAGATGCCCTCGGGGACCCTCGGAGGGCTGGCGAACCTTCATTCAGAATCATCTGGATGGTATCGCCGCAATCGACCTGCTGGTTGTTCCCACGATTGGCTTCGAGCGACTGTACGGCTTGGTCATCCTCAGTCTTTTGCGCCGAGAGATTGTTCGGATCGCGGTGACGAGACATCCGACGTCAGAGTGGTTGGCCCGACAGATCACTGAAGCATTTCCCTGGGAGACCGCGCCAACAATTCTGCTTCGAGACAACGACAAGGCCTTTGGCCACGCGTTCCAACGGCGCGTCAGGTCGATGGGAATTCGTGATCATCCCGTCACATGGCGATCACCTTGGCAGAATGGTTACGTGGAGCGTGTGATCGGATCGATCCGGCGCGAATGCCTGGACCACCTGATCGTATTCAGCGCAGCACATCTTCAGCGCGTTCTGAACACATACGTCATCTACTACTATAACACGCGCACGCACTTGTCCTTGGACAAGGATGCGCCGATCCATCGTGCGCCATGCCTCACTGGAGCTATCGTTTCGCTTCCGATCCTCGGAGGCTTGCATCACCAATATGTCAGAGTCTGACGTCCGCCGCGTCCATATCTTACCCTGATGATGTTTTTCGGCGGACCCACGCCGAATGACACAGATAGAAAGCTTCCAGCCAAAAGCTGCCGGGCCACTTGGCTCATCTCGGTCATTCGCCGACCTGTAACGGCATAACTGAAGGAGGCATTCCAACGACTGCGCCCACTACAACGCCGCGTTGCGTCCGCTGGATATGAAAGAGTTCAGCAAGATTGAGCACTCTACGTGGCTTTGCGGAGGTTTGCTCTCGATGGTTGCTTTCAATCCGGGTCGGCGCCGAGCACCAGGCCTGGGGGCAGCGGCTCGCCATACAGGGTCGTGCGGTCTATGCGCCCGACTGGCATGAACGCCTTGATCGTCGCGGTGCGGATGGGCGCAATGCCGGCGCTCTCCAGTTTACGGGCGATCTCGTTGCGCAGCGATTTGGGGACATCCAGGTTTCGGTCGTTCACGACGCGCGCCGCCCTGAGGAATAGATTGTAGCACTCCATCAGCTCGGGCTCGGCCCAATCGAAATCCTGGAATGCCGCGTAGGCGTGCACGACGAACTCCGCCACCACAACGGTCTCCGGCCCCGCATAAAGCGGAGCCCGGTTCAGCAGGAGGCCGAGCGCGGCAAGGTACGGCGCACAATGTTGCTTGGCCTCCACCCGCTGCAGCGCGTGGGCGATGAATGTTTGGATCAGGTCCGCCTTTGTTTCTCGGGGCAGGCGTTCGAGCGAGCCGGCAAGGCGGACAAGTTCCGGCGGCGCTTTGCCGGCGCGGATACTGGCCAGCTCGCCCGCCAACAGCCTCTCCTGGCGCTCCGCCGTGAGACCGCCGGCCACCCGACGCCAGAGGATGTATTCCTGAACCTTGCTGCGTTTGCCGGAAAAACAAAGCCCCGCATCACGCAGCCGCCACAGCTCGTCCATGCGAAGTCCGTCATGGGCAAAGCCAAACCCGGGTCGCAGCAGAAACCCGGCCAATGTGAGCCAGGCCTCTTCGTGCTCCACCGAAAGCTTCCGGCCCATGGTCCGTTCGTTCAGGGCCGCCCATAGGTTGCGCAGGAGCGCCGCGTTCCACTCATGCCGGGGCAGACCGATTACGCGTTCCAGAGTCTTCAGGATGGCATTGCCGGTCAGCCGGTCGGACTTCGGCGGCGGACGGGTGAATATGGTCGCGATGTGGTCCCGCGCGACCTGCTGGGCCTCGGTCGTGGCGTTCGGCGCGACGGGCGCGGGAGCCGGCACACCACGCGCCGCTGTGCTGCCATGCTCGTGCGGACGCAGATTGAACTCGAGCGGCCAGGACTGCGGCGTTTGCGGGGCCGTCGCGACGCAGGAGATCTGCAGCAGTCCCAGCGCATTCATTTTCGCCGTCAGACGGACCGGCACGGTCCGATCCGGTCCGACGTCAGCCCCATGCGCCGTTCGGATGATCGTCTGCAGCGGCGGCAGCACGTGGAAGGCGTCCGCGTCCCATGGCAGAACGTCTCCAGCCCGGCAGCGGTCGTGACGGGTCGAGGAATAAGCCTGAAAGCTCACCAACTGGTCGGTTCGCAGCTCAAGACCTGGCAGGTTGATTTCGAACACTTGCTCGGCTGCCGCTTTGCTGGGCAGCACGCAGATCAGCGCCGGCGGGACCGCTTGGTTCGTCGCCGCCGGCGCTATTTGCACCGAAACGAACACAGCTCGGGCAGCACCCGCCGCGATGCGACCGGCGTGGCCGTGCAACAGCTTGCCGAAGCGCGCGGCGCCGCGCGCGACGGCAAGATCGGGTTCGGCATTTTCCAGTTCGATCGGGCGGGCGCCGCCCTGCCAGGCCGCGATCTGGTCGAGCACCCGCTGGCGCATCACCGCGGGGTGTAGCGAACCGCCATTGAACAATACGGCATCCACGCGCGGGCGGTCCCGGAGGAAATCGGCCAGGTGGCGCGTGACCGCGCTGTCGGCCGCGTAGGGTAGGCCCCAGTCGCGCAAACCAGACTGGGTGCGATAGGGCCGGGCGCGCGCATCGCAGACCGGAAAAAAGCCCTCCAGCACCAGCCGCTCGACCTCGTCGTGCGCCAGCGTCGCCGTCAGCGCCCCGGCCACCAAGCTGGACCCGCGGCCCGGTAACGCCACAACGTAATGCTCTTGCGCCGAGCCGAGACCCGAAAGCGCGCGTTCTTTCAGATCACGACACGACGCGACGAGGTGATCCCACTGTGGGCCGGACATCTGGCCGCGCTCCACCGCAAGCCGAGGCTCCAGCAGGACCGCGAGGGCCAGATCAATATTGTCGCCGCCTAGCAGGATATGTTCGCTGACCGCAACCCGCCTGATGTCGGGGATCGCGCCCGACGCGCCGGGTCGCAGCTCGAACAAACTGAAATCCGATGTGCCGCCGCCGATATCGACGATCAGGACGTGCCGCGGCTCGGCAGTGTGCGGATCCAGCCCTTCCCACAACGGCTCGGCCGCGTCGTACTGTTCCAGCCAACAATAGAAGGCTGCCTGCGGCTCCTCCAGAAGCCGCACGCTGCCAGGGAAACCGGCTTCCTCCGCGGCATTCAGCGTGAGGCGCTGCGCGGCGGCGTCGAACGAGGCCGGCACCGTGATGGTGATTTCCTGCGCATCGAACGCGCAGCCGGATCGGGCGAAGCGGCCGTCCCAGGCGCCCCGCAGATAGTTCAGGATGAACGCGGCGGCGCGGACGGGCGAGATCTTTTGCGTCGGCGCAAGATCCTCCGATCCCCAGGGCAGAATCGGCGCGGACCGGTCAGCCGAATGGTGACATAGCCACGACTTTGCCGATCGCACGACCCGGCCGGGCGTTTCGCCTGCCCTGCGGCGGGCGAGGCGGCCGGCAATCCATCCCTCGGTTCCCGGAACCCTGCCGCGCAATTCCGCGGCGCGCCCGTCCTCCGGCAAATAGAGGAACGAGGGCAGCGTCGGCTCCTCGACCAGCGCGGCCGGGCTTTCCCATTGCGAGACGGCGAGCACCTCGGGCGGCGCATCGCCGGTCAGCGGGACGTAAGCGAGCGCCGAGTTCGTCGTGCCGAGATCGACGCCGATGGAAAACCGGGCGGCCATCACTGCAAGGCCGCGTCGCGCGAGCCCAGGCCGGCGCTACTGCGTGCGGACCTGAAACTCAATCTTCCATCTCCGGTCCGAGTTGGTGTGCTTCATCCAGAGTTCGAGCGTGCCGAGTTCCGTGACGGCGGCTTCGATCCGCACGGGGACGACCTGCCCTGCCGGAACATCGGGCAGAGCAGGAAGCTCGACTTCCAGCAGGCTGGTTTCTTCCAGCTCGCGTTCGGCGTCGGGCAGGATCTGGCCTGGCGTGTCGCCGCTGCGCACGGCGGACGAGAAGAAGCGGAACTCCGCGGCCTCGCCCGTCACCAGGCCGAACGTGCGGCCCTCGATTAATTGCTCGGTTCCCTCCTGCATGCCCTGCGGCACGACGCAGAGCGCCTTAACCGGCGGCTGGAACCCGGGAATGGCCGGCATGGACGTTTCCAGCCCGACATAATACGAGCGTGCGGCGCCGGCCTTGATGCGCATGCCTTTGCCGGTGGCGCGGTGCTGCCCGTAGATGGCGGCGCCCTGGGCGACCGCGAGGTCCGGCTCGAACCCTTCGAGCTCCCGGACCGCCTGTCCGCCATTCCAGGACGCCAGGAGGTCCAGCACCCGGGCGCGGATTGGCCCGGCCTTGAAGACGCCGCCGTTGAACAACACGGCGGTCGGCATCAGCGCTGGTCCGTCGGCCCGAGATCCGACCAGCGCGCCGAGTTTGTCGCTCGCCTGCACATTCCGCAGGCTGCGTGTGAGGAAGCGGGCCAGATGCTTGCTGATCACCGGATCGGTCGCGTAGGGCAGGCCGAATTCCTGGACGCCGGTCCGCCGCGCCGCGCGCGGCAGGTCATCGAGAGCGGTCCGGGCGAAGAACCCGTCGAGGATGACCTGCGACAGCGAGGCGCGATCGAGCGCCGTGGCGATGGTCTTGGCAAACAGGCTGGAGCCGCGCGAGGGAACCGCGATTGGCGCTTCCGCCAAGCTGGCGTCCTCGAACAAGGTGATCTTTGCGCGTGCTGCGGCATGCACCAGCGCCAGGAACTGCCAGGCATCCAGCGACTTGCCTTCGGCCTCCAGCCTGG
This sequence comes from uncultured Alphaproteobacteria bacterium, assembly GCA_963804725.1. Taxonomy (GTDB): domain Bacteria; phylum Pseudomonadota; class Alphaproteobacteria; order ATCC43930; family CGMCC-115725; genus JAATGI01. The sequence continues at coordinate 196,353 of CAWDRN010000004.1, forward strand.
CCTGCAGCGTATGGGCCAGCGCCAGATCCATATTGTCGCCGCCGAGAAGGATGTGTTCGCCGACGCTGATGCGCTCCAGCTCCAGGTTGCCGGCGACATCGGTCACCGCGATCAGGCTGAAATCGGCTGTGCCGCCGCCGACGTCGCACACCAGGACGATGTCGCCCGGCGTCACCGCATCCCGCCATTGCCGGCCGGCCCGCGCTGCCCAGGCATAGAAGGCGGCCTGCGGTTCCTCCAGCAACGTAACCTGGCCCAGTCCGGCGGCCTCGGCCGCTTCGGCCGTCAGGCTTCGTGCGACCTCGTCGAACGAAGCGGGCACCGTCACCACGATCTGGCCGTCGCCGAGGTCCCACTGCCAGCCCTGGGCCCGCGCGGCGTGGAGGAAGGCGCCCTTGAGGTGCTGCAGGTAGCGGCGAGAGCAATCGAACGGCGAGAGCTTCTCTTCTGCGCTATCGGACCGCCAGGGAAGCGTGCGCTGCTTCGGATCGATGTGCGGGTTGGACAGCCAGGATTTGGCGGACGTCACCAGGCGATCGGGTACCAGGGCGCCATGGTCGCGGGCGAATTGCCCGACGCTCCGCGGCTCCCCGCTGTCGTCCCAGGGCAGCGCGAACGACCCTGGCCGGAATTCCTCCGGATGCGGCAGGTACAGCGCGGAGGCCAGGGTCGGCTTCTCGCCCAACTGGTTGGCCGCTAGGATCTGGGGGATCGGCACAATTTCGGTCCGATCGGTGTCGAAATCGCTCAGCGCCATCGCGCAGTTGCTGGTGCCGAGGTCGATCCCGAGACTGAAGCGAGCCGTCATGGAAATTGGCGTCCTGATGATCTGGGTCCAGATGATTGGGCCGGTTGGGCCACCTCCCAAGGGGTTTCATTTCACTTCCACCTCCGCGGGAGCTATGGCGGGCAGCGGGTCGGCAGCGCTGCGCAGCAACTGCGGCAGCTTCACGATATGGGTCTTCCAGCCGCGGTGGACAAGCACGCCGGAGAAGGGCGCAGATCCTGCGATCTTGCCGACCAGCCGATACTCGTCGGCTGAATAGCCGGCCGGAACCTGCACCGTCGATCCCTCTTGCTCTGTACGTACCGGACTGATCGAGAAATGTTCCTGCAAGACGCCCTCGCATCCGGCGTGAACGACCCGGGCGGCCGCCCCGACCTGGGCGTCGCTATAGGCGTTGATATCGTCCATTAGGAAATCAACCAGCCGACCCTTTTCCTGGAGCATCGCCAGGAACTGGACGATTTCAGCGTCTGCACGGCTCGGTTGGGGCCGTTCCGGCGCTGGGCGGGCCGGTTCGGCCGCGGGCGTTAGCGGAGGCGTCTTCTGGCGTAGCTGCCAAAACACCCCGATCAAAACCAGAATCGCTAGCGCCAGCGTGACTTGCGGCAGGTACTGCCGGAAAGGCTCGGCGTCAGGCGCCACGGCCGCCGCGCTCACTGCCACGAGGAGCAATGCGGCAACAATCAAAACCACTCTCATGCGGATGCCCCCTCCGGCGGCGAATGCGCTAAATGCCAAACTGGGCGACTATAACGCAAGTCTTGGCCGAAGCGGCCGGTCAGACCGTCAATCGGCGGGGGGGTATCCACGCCGATCGGCGTCGTAACCCCGATGAGACGATCGATCATGACAGGGTCAAGATTCGGAGCCGAGTCACACGTATAAAGCTTTTGCTTCACTTTGAATAAAGCATTCGCTACATACGCAAACGTGAAAGCGGTCTCATACAAACGTACCGCGATCAAGGCGCTCAAGAAAATGCCAGGCAAGGATCGCGATGCGACCATGGCGAAGGTGGAGGCTTATGCCGCCGTCGGTTCCGCGGACGTGAAGGCTCTGAAGGGATCTGTCTTCTTCCGTCTTCGGCATGGCAACTGGCGCGCGGTTTTTGAGGAGACAGCGACCGAAATTACGGTTTTGGATGTCGCGCACCGGCGCGAAATATACCGGTAACAGGAGTGATGGTGATGAACAAAGTGCAAATCATCCGCGACGCTCGGGGCAAAGAGGCTTTTGCGGTTCTGCCCTGGGACGACTACAAAAAGCTTCGCGCCGGCCCTGACGAAGATGCCACCCTGATTGCGCGCGGCGAAACGGCGCGTGCGGACGAAGTTTATCCGGCCCAGATCGCAAAGCGCCTGGCGGCGGGTGAAGTGCCGTTGAAAGTCATCCGCGAATGGCGCGGGTTGACGCAAGCCGCCTTAGGCGCAAGTGCGGACGTGCCCACACAATACATCTCCCAGATCGAGCGCGGAGAACGCAACGTGGGAAGAAAGACGGCTGCAAAACTGGCGCCTGTTTTGGAGGTATCGGCCGATATACTCTTGGATTGATTGTTGCAGATCGCGGCGAGCGGCGGCATCGAGCGGATCGAGACCCCAATCGTCAAGTCACGTTGAGCTCAACGTGACTTGACTTATGTGTAGTCCCTAGTACCCCCTTCTCAAGAAGGGTGAGTCGTGATTTCAAGATCGGATGATTCCCGAAGCGTGAGAAGTGCGACTTTGGCCTGGCGATCGCAAGGTGCTGGAGGCACGATGCCGTTCGCCGCGCACGATGCAGCGCGATCTGAAGCGAGCGCGGATTGTGCTTTTGGCGGCTGACGGTGTGAGCACGCGGGCGATTGCCAAGGAGGTGGGCCTCCAGCCGCGGATTGTTAGCCGTTGGCGGCATCGCTACGCCGACCACGGTCTTGATGGGCTTGAAGACAAGCCGCGCCCTGGCAAGAAGCCGCTTTATACGCAAGCGAGGGACAAGCGGATTGTGGGACTTCTGGACCAGCCGCCGCCGGCGGGATTTTGCGCGGTGGACAGGGCCGCTGCTGGCCAAGGCATTGGGGGATGTCGATGTTCAGTAGGTCTGGCGCTGCCTGCAGTCGCTACAGAATCGACCTGGCGGCACGGAAGTCCTGGTGCGAGAGCAACGATCCGGATTTTGCCGCCAAGGCCGCCGACGTGGTCGGCCTCTACGTCGATCCGCCGGCGACGGCCATTGTCCTTTGCGTTGACGAGAAGCCCTCAATTCAAGCGTCGGAACGGGCGCAAGGCTATCTGAAGCTGCCCAACGGACGAGCCTTGATAGGCCAAAGCCACGATTACACCCGCCACGGCACGACGACGCTGTTCGCGGCGCTGGAAGTTGCCACCGGAAAGGTCATCGCCGCGCATTCAAAGCAGCGCCGGCGCATCGAATTCCTCCGCTTCATGAACAGCGTTGTTGCCGCCTTTCCAGACCGCGAGCTTCACGTGGTTCTCGACAACCTCAACACCCACAAGAAGAACGAGCGCTGGCTCAAGAAGCATCCCAACGTGCATTTCCATTTCACCCGACGCGCTCATCATGGCTCAATCAAAGGTCGAGACATGGTTTTCCATTCTGCAAGGCCAGTCGCTGAGCGGGCTTCCTATCGGCGGACCGGCTCCTCCTCGGGCTGGAAGATGTCGTGGCACCCATTATGGAGATTCTCCGCCATCTTCGCGACAAGCCCGATGATCCGGTGAGCGGAAGCCTGAGATTCGTGGATTACCTGTCTGAGCCTGACGATCGTGTCGCCGCTGTCCTTGAGGTACTTTTCGTCCACCATGCCGCCGTTATGCTCGTAGATGTGTCGGCGGTGGAACATGAGTGTGGCGAACGCTACATCGTCAGGCTTTAGCCCATCCAGGGACGCCCGCGCTCTGAAACCGGCCGCGATCCCCCACCCAACCGACCGAAGCAATGGTCCCTCCCTGTTTCTTTTTTCCAGAAGGAAGGGGCAGCCACCCTTGAACCGTCAAAACAACACCAATGGCATCGAGCTTTTTGCGCCCTACAGGGTTCCTGCGCAATAACATGCCGATCTTCGCGAACCCGCGGGGTCGTAATCTGCAGCGGAGCGAGCCGGAAGGCCGACCGGCCCCATGATATTGCTCAAGCAATATCCAGATGAAACGCCTTTTTCAAACATCCGAACGACGGCGCGGCGAGTGCCAAGCGCCGGAACGGCGGTGTCCCACGGATTACGAGTTGAGCTTCATAGCATAGCAGCCAAATACCCATAATGTGGGCTACACTTCGCAACAAACCCTAGGCAAAACTGATGAGAAAATATCCATTGACCAAGACCCTTCTTTACGGCCTTGTGCTTCTTACGCCGCTTTCGTTGCAAGGCTTTCTCAATCCTGCACTGGCCCAATCTTTAGATCAGTCAAAATTGGACTGCGGCAGCGGTGATCCTCTTCGTATGATTCCAGCTTGCACCACAATCTTCAATAATCCGACAGTGACGGCCGGTGATCGTGCTATTGCGACCAACAATCTTGCGTCGGCCTACGTCACTCGCGGCAACAACTATCTTTCAGCGGGTCAATTCGACTTGGCGATCGCCGATTACAAAAGCGTGATGCCGTTCGACAAACAGGCCGGGACCGCAGGCCTGGCTTCGGCCTACATCACACGCGGCAACAGCTATCTTTCTAAGGGTCAATTCGACTTGGCGGTCGCCGATTACAAAAGCGCGATGCCGCTCGACCAAGAAGTCTGCGACCAACAATCTCGCCTCGGCCTACGTCACTCGTGGCAACAGCCATCTGTCAAAGGGTGAGTACGACCTGGCGATTGCCGACTACAAAAGTGCGATGCCATTTAAACAAAACGTCGCGACCCACAATCTTGTTTTGGCCTACGTAGCTCGAGGCAACAGCCATCTGTCAAAAGGTGAGTTCGACTTGGCGATTGCCGATTACAAAAGTGCGATGCCATTTAACCAAAAAGTGGCGACCAACAATCTAGCTTTGGCCTACGTCACTCGCGGCAACAGCCAACTATCAATGGGTCAGTTCGACTTGGCGGTCGCCGACTACAAAAGCGCGATGCCGTTCAACCAAAATGCTGCGAATGACGCTCTTGCTTCGGCGCTCATTGCCAGAGGAAACGATCATTTCGAGAAGAAGGGGTACGATCTCGCAATCCGCGACTTTGAGGACGCATTAAAATACAATCCACAATCAGGAAAAGAAAACTTAAGTGTCGTGTATGTGACGATCGCCAATTCTTATTATGTAAAGAATAAATTCGATGACGCCATTGAGAATTACGACAAGGCGATCGAATTCAACTCAAGAGAGATAAGTGCATTTATAGGTCGAGGACTTACTTTTGAGCAGATGGGAAGGACCCAAGACGCGCTCTCAAGCTTCCGGACCGCGCACGAAATTGATCCGAGTGATTTCTACTCTGCAGCAGCAATAAAGCGGCTCGGCGGGTCACTCTCGCTGGCCGCTCCCAGCCCGGAAATCGCGGCTCAGCGCTGCGCGCATTTGACCAAAAAAGGATTAGAAGAGTTCGCGTCGTGCTGGAACGAGCAAATGGCGTCGCCGCAACAAAAGCAAATCATGCAGTGCTGGACCGATAACCGAGGCGCTTACGGACAGTTTGCTCTTTGTTCATCGGGTCTGACATTGTCGGAAACGGATCGACGGTTGGTAGGTTGCATAGGAAGCGCACGTGGCCAGATTACCGACGTCGCGAATTGCGCCGCCCAAGGTAGAATGACGCCAAAGCAACAGCACATATGGAATTGCATCGGCCAAAACGAACGCAATTCCTTCAATCCTCAGATTTGCCTTCAGGCGCTAAAGCTGCCACCCGACCAGCAGCGTTTGGCGAGTTGTGTGATTAACAATCGTGATGACGCCTACGCCGCCGCTATCTGTGTGGGGAGTGCCGGGCTGAACCCAGAGCAAGCCAGAGTTGCCGAATGCGTCGCCAAAAATTGGAGTGATCTTACCCGTGCGGCCATTTGCGCCGGAGGCAAGAAACTGACGGCCGAGCAGGCAATCATGGCGCACTGCGTTGTTCAGACCGGTCTCAGGCCTGTCGCAACCGCAGGATGCATAGCGACCCAACTCGCCGTAAATGAGCTCAACAAATGTGTTTCAAAAGGCATCGGTGGAGATGGCTGCTTTGGAAAGAACGACGATGCGGCAAAGACGGTGGAGGCGGCGTGGAGAGCAACCGGTGCCGGGAAGGATTCAGTTCTTGAGAATCCAAACCAGATTTTCGGTGACCCTGAGTCCGCGGGAAATCACCCTGCGCAGATTTGGGGTAGACCCAGTTCAATATTTGACAATCCGGCCCAAGTTTCTGGAGGTCATAACTCGGCGACCAATGTCCTCGTAAATCACTAGATTAGTCGCCGCGAAACGTATGGAAGTACTTGCCCCCTCGCCCGCCTGGCCGACCGCGGAGCAATTTGCGCTGGTCGACGTTTCTGCGCGTGCATGCCCAAGGAATTATTGCCTGTGATTTCTTGGTCGTCGTCACCGCTACGTTCCGGCTGTTACCGGCTGTTATACGTGTTTGTGGTGACCGAACATCGCAGCCGGCGCCTGGTCCATTGCAGCGTCACCGCCCATCCAACCTCCGCTTTGACCCAACTTCCGTGGTTTCGCGCAAATCGGCTGCCGAAACCCGCAGAAATGCTGAGGATATGACATGAAGCCCCGAGCTGTGGTGCTAAATCACTAGGTATATTGCTGCAGAAAATGAGGATTTTGCTTGCGACGGCGAAGGGAATCGTGGTGCTCTGTCACAGACAGAGTGCCGCGCCATGTTCGTCCGCGTCAAGAAGATCGGAGCCTACGAGTATCTCTACCTCGTCGAGAACGCGCGCGAGGGCGGCCGCCACGTGCAGCGCGTCGTCAAAGCGCTCGGCCGCCGCGACGAGATCGAGGCGTCCGGCCTCATCGATGGGCTGATCGCGTCGGCGGCGCGCCATTCGCGCCGCTCGATCGTGTTGTCGAGCTTTTATCGTGGCGAATTGCCGGAGCTGCATCGTCTTAGCATCGGACCCGATCTGGTGTTCGGGCGGCTATGGGCGGAAACAGGGTGTGGCGAAGTGCTGAAGAGCCTCCTCGCCGATCGGCGCTTTTCCTTCGATGTCGAACGTGCGGTCTATCTCACCGTGTTGCACCGGCTGATGATCTCGGGCTCCGACCGCCATGCCAACGACTGGCTGAGCCGGGTGCGCGTGCCGGGCGCCGAAGGGCTCGATCTCGACCACGCTTATAAGGCGATGGCCTGGCTGGGCGAGGTCGACGCCGCGGGCCGCACCACCGCCGAAGCCGTCGAGGAGGCACTCTATCGCCATCGCCAGCCGCTGTTCGGCGCCGTTTCGATCGCGTTCTTCGACACCACGACATTGTGGTTTGAGGGCGCCGGCGGTGAAAGTCTGGGTCAGCGCGGCCACTCCAAAGACTACCGCGGGCATTTAAAGCAGGTCGTGCTCGGCATCGTGCTCGATGATGCCGACCGGCCAATCGCCTCCTTCCTGCTGCCCGGCAACACTGCCGATGTAACGCTGTTGTTGCCGGTGGTCAGGCGTCTGCGCGAGCGCTTCGGAATCCATGAGGCCTGCATCGTCGCCGATCGCGGCATGATCAGCGCCGACACCATCGCGGCTCTCGAAGCTGAGAAGATCCAATACATCCTCGGTGTGCGCGAGCGCACCAGCCGCGAGGTGCGCGCCGAGGTCATCGAGGATGACGGTGTCGCCGTGCCGCTCGTCATCCCGCGCCAGAAAGGTGAGACCGAACTCGCCATCAAAGAGACGACGATCGCCGGGCGTCGTTATGTCATCTGCCGCAATGAGGAGGAGGCCCAAAAAGATGCCGCGGCGCGCGCCGAGCTCGTCGCCGGCCTCGAGCGCAAGCTCGCCCAGGGCGACAAAGCACTCGTCGCTAACAAGGGCTTCCGCCGCTTCCTGAAGACCCCTGAAGGCCGCGGCTTTGTCATTGATCGCGCCAAGATCGAGGCCGATGCACGGTTCGACGGCCTCTTCGTGCTGCGCACCAACACCAAGATCTCCTCCCTTCAGGTCGTTCTGCGATACCGCAATCTGCTGGCCGTAGAGGACGCCTTCAAAATCGCAAAGGCGCTGCTCGCCACCCGCCCGATCTTCCACAAAACCGATGCGGGCATCCGCGGCCATGTGTTTTGCTCATTTCTTGCGCTCGTGTTGCGCAAGGAATTGATCGACCGCCTCACGGCCCGCCGCCGCCAGCTCGAATGGCAGCGCATCATCGACGATCTCGCCGATCTCAGCGCGATCGACGTCGAGCAGGATGGCCGCCGCGCACGGCTGCGCACCGCTCCCGGTCCGACCATCGATCCGATCTGCCGCGCCATCGGTCTCACTCTGCCGCCCGTTTTCCAGGAGATGCCGCTCGGCCCCTAAACCACCCCAAAACCTGTGGTGCCTAAATCTGAAAATGGCCTTCAGGCCATTGATAAGCCGAGATGTTCAAAACGAAACTGCGGAAGTTGGGTTTGACGATGCAGCAGTTGCGCGAGGCAGTCGGACTCGAAAGCCGGGACGAATATCTGCTTCACGACCGCGACAGCATTTTTTCCGAATACCTCGACGAGTCGATGGCAAGGCTCCGTGCGCAGGGGGGGCTCGCTATTTACAGAATGGCACTCGTCATCGCGACTTTTTTTGTGCTGTCCGTGACGTCAGGAATTTTGCCATTGCGGCGCCCGGCTCATCGGTTTGCCACGACGCCACGAACGCCTCGATCCCCGCTTCAACAGCATCCCGCAGCGGCATTTGCTCCCATGCCTGCATCAGCCGCTTTTGCCCGCGCACGGCTCGCGGCCAGTTGGTGAGAAGCACGTCGAGCCATTCCTCGACCGCGTTATCCAGCGCGTCTGCCGGCACCACGCGCTCAACAAGTCCCCACCGCGCGGCGTCCTCGGCCGCGAATGTTTCGCCAAGATAGAGGATTTGTCGCGCCCTGCCCCAGCCGACCAGCATCGGTAGCAGCGCCGCCTCGATGACCGACGGAATGCCGATCTTCACTTCTGGCATCCCGAATTTCGCCGACTCGGCTGCGACACGCAGGTCGCACGACGCCGCAATCTCGAGACCGCCACCCAACGCATAGCCCTCGATCCGCGCGATCACCGGCACCGGCAGACGCCTCACGACATCACAACAGCGATGAACGCGCGTGATCAGCGCGCGCGCCGATGCGACGTCGAGCGCCGCCATTTCGGTGATGTCGACGCCGCCGATGAAGGCGCGTGGCCCCTGTCCGGTGAGCACCACGGCGCGCAACGTCTCGTTGCCGGCCAGGGTTTCGAACGCGGCGATGAATTGTTCCATCAGTGCGCTGTTCAGGACATTGAGCTTACGCTCGTTGTCGATCACGACCCGCGCCACGCCGCCACCCGCTCGCTCTTCGATGGTGGTGCGAATGCCAGTCATTGCGGTTCGCCCTCGTTCTCCTCGGACGACGGCCCTTCATCGAGCGCGGGGACGCGATGGTTGCCGCCGATCCAACGCGCCACGTCGAAAGTCTGGTACTGCGCCAAACAAAGCGGCTGGAACCGCTCGTGCGCCGGCTTGCCCCAAATCGGGCATGGCCGTGCCGCCTTAGGCTCCTCCTTTGTCGTCGGCATAAGATATACGATCGATTGCGGCGCTGTCGCGCGGCCGCCGCTCGCCGACAATTTTGACCGAGTAGCGCACCTGCTGTAGGGCCCAAAATCATCGTGCGGTTTTTTTGTCATGCTGCCTACCGATAGACGTGGTGCAGGCCGCAGCGCACAGGTTCGCCGATGATCTTCCCGCCTGTTCCTGAGCCGCGGGTCGTGGAGCGGTACATGGTGCATGTCGTCCGATCGAGCGGTGCGGGCGCCAGTCCGTCCCGATCGAGCGCCGGGTGAGTTTCGTCGCAGGAACGCTCGCGATTTGGCACGGTGAGCGAGTATGGGTTTTGCAAATCGCTTCACCCATATGGTGCATATTTGCGATTTTTTCTGTTTTTTGCAGATAAATCATTTATCACACTTGTCAACGAGCAGACTCTGACTCCGCCAGTCCAGGTTCGAATCCTAGTCCTGTCCCTACCACCTAAGTTGTGGGCGCGGCTTCACTACGCGCACCCAGGTGCGGATAAAAGAGCGATGTTGATAGGCCTTAGATGCAGCCTTCTGCGAATTTGCGACCACGGGAAAATGTGTCCAATGCACCGGATTGTGCGCGTACTGCAAGGAGATTGCGGCCGGAGTCCATGCAGATCCTCGGCCTGGCCCTCAAGCCGCCAGCGCGGCCCTCAGCATAGCCTTGAACCGGCGCGAGTCGAGGGTCCAGAGGATGTCGGCGCCTTCGCTTTCGCCCGCGGCGGCCTTCCAGATCTGCGCGTTGTTGTCGTCACCGCTGACATTGAGCCGGTCGACGACGGTCATGCCGCGGGTGAGCTCACTTTCGATCTCGATCGCTACCTTGTTGCGCGACCAGGAGAGCCCGACCGAGCGGTCGAGCGCCACCGCCATCGCGGTCGGATCGGCGAGCGAAAGGCCGACCTCGCCAGTCTGGATTTGATAGGCCTTGCGGGCGGTGCTGTTGGATTCAACGGCGAATTTCGCCTTGGCCGTGCCAAGCGCCTCGATCGCCGCGATCTCGTCGTCCCGCAATACCGATGGGCCGCGCGAGACATGCCAGCCGATCATTTCGATCTTGAGCTTCGAACGGAATACGGCGCTGGCCGCCTCCGGATCGACCCAGATGTTGTATTCCGCGGCCGGCGTCACATTGCCCTCGCAGCACGGCGCGCCGCCCATCACCACGCAACGGCCAATTCGCTTCGAGAGCCCCGGATTGCGCTCAAGCGCTAGCGCGATATTGGTGAGCGGGCCGAGAGTGATCAGCGTGAGGCCGGGTTCGGCCTGCGAGAGGCGTAGGATGGCGTCGACCGCATGTTCGCGCTCCGGCTTCCGCTTGGGCGCCCTGTATCCTTGATCGCCAAGACCGTCCTTGCCGTGGAACCAATGCGCGTGGTCATGCGCGCGGTTGAGCGGCTTGTCCGCGCCGGCGAAGACGGGCACGTCCGAATTGCAGATCTCGGCGGTGAGGAGTGCGTTTCGCGTCGCCTGTTTAAGGTTGACGTTGCCGGCAACGGTCGTGAGGCCGAGGACTCTCACGCTCGGCTCGGCGAGCGCCATGATGATCGCGATCGCGTCGTCCGAGGCGGTGTCGGTGTCAATGAGGAAATTACGCATGGCTCCAGAGTTTCGTTTGTTCGATGCGCGGTCCCCTCGCATCGCCATCTCCGTGAGCAGCTAGCCGGCCTTGCGCTCGGCGCGCATCTCGGTTGTTCGACCTCAAGGGTCCGATAAATGCCATTTCCCGGCCTCAATCCCCCGGCCAAAAATCGGATCAAGCAACTGCTCGATCGTCCACGGACACGTCGCCGGAAGATCGGCAATCCCAGTCTCCCGCGCCGCACCCACCTGTCCGCGAGCATAGGCACTGCCAAGCTCGACTCGCCGGGTAATCATTAAGAGAGGGGCCGTCCTCGATCACGGCGCCGATCTCATCTCGCGCCGAGCACGATGACTGAGGGTTCGATGGTCAACTTACCGGTTTCCTTTCTCAACGCTGCGGCTCGACGATGACGGTGCCGATTTTGCCGCCGGCCTCGACGGTGTTGTGCGCCGCCGCTGTCTCGTAAAGCGGGAAGCGTGCCGCCACAGACAAGATGTGCCGCGGCGTCGCGGTCCACGCTGCGATGTCGGTCTGCGCCCGCTTCCGGTCGGGGTGCGGCACGCCAGCGAGCGACATCGCATAGACGGCGAGATTCTTTTGCATCAGGTCGCGCACCGGCAGTTTCGGCTCGCGGTCGCCATTGCTGGCGTAGATCATGATGCTGCCGTTGGCCCGCAGGCAGCGCATCGTGGCCGCTAGGTTGCCGCCAAAATCGACCTCCGCGATATGGTCGACACCAACGCCGTTGGTGATGTCGAGGATTCGGGCGGCAACGTCTTCGCTGCGGTAGTTGATGACATGCGCCGCGCCACCGGCGCAGGCCCGCTCGGCCTTCTCATCGGAGCTGACCGTGGTGATGACCGTCGCCCCGGCCCAGTTCGCGAGCTGCACCGCATAGTGGCCCACTGCGCCGGCGCCGCCGGTGACCAGCAGCGTCTTGCCCTGAACTGGGCCGGCGACAAATATCGCGCGATGCGCGGTCATCGCCGGTACGCCGAGCGTCGCGCCCTCGGCGAACGACACATGATCGGGAAGCGCGGTCACGAGGTCGACCGACAACGCGATGTATTCCGCCGCGGTGCCCATCCACCGACCGTTGCGCTGGCCGTTGTAGAGCCACACGCGCTTGCCGAGCCAACGCTTGTCCACGCCTGGCCCGACCTGATCGACGACCCCGGCGCCGTCGCTGTTAGTGATGACTCGCGGGTACTCCATTGCCGGAGGACCGCGGCGTCGGTATGTATCCGACGGATTGACGCCGGACGCCTCCAGCTTCACCCGTACCTCGCCGTGACCTGCCTCCGGCGTCGGCAGCTCGCCCCAGACCAGAACGTCCTCCGCCGCTCCCTGCCGGTCATACCAAACCTCGCGCATGATCCCCTCCCTTACGCAACCCTTTCGAATTTTTGTAGGCAGCGGATATGTACCGGGCGAGGGGTGTCGGGAAAGACCTGCGGCCAGCCGGTCCACGACACCTCGCCGACATAGACGTCATCGCGGGAATCCACCGCGAATCCGTGCGGGGCCAGGAACTTGCCGAGCTCAGTGCCCGCCGGCGTCTTGCCAAAGCGCCCGATCAGCTTGTGGTCGACCATGCTCACCCGGGCGTCCTCCGCAAAAATCCGATATTCGCTACGGTGCATTGTGGCATGATGAAACGATGCTATCGGTCTCCGGGATTCTTATCCAGGTATTGATTGAGTTGACGCGCTGGTGGCGGCTGGGGTTGCGGTCAACGCAGTCCCTTAAGGCCGAGAACCTCTTTCTGCGTCGAAGCGGCGACGAATCGATCCAGCAACGCGAAATCTTGCTGTCGATACTCTCGAAATTCTTTGACTGGCGGGATTCGCTAGTAGCGGTCCGTCCGAAGACGACGATCCGCTGGCGCCGAGCGGGATCGAGATTGTTCTGGCCGCTCAAATCCCGACCTGGCCAGCCGCCGATTCCCCAGCAGTACAAGCTCTGATCCGCCGCATGGCGAACGAAAACCCCTCATGGGGCGAGGAGCGTATCGCAAATGAACTCTTGTTGAAGCTGGGAACATTAATCTGCCGACGCAGCACGAGGTTCCGCAAGGCTCTCGATCGGAACAGCACCAGAAGCACAGACCAGATCGTCTTCCAAGGTCCTTCATCGGACGGCTGCAGCGTCTGAGTCGCAATTCCTCGCGAGACGGATCACGTTTGCGATGGGGACAACTGTGGGCCGGTCGCTATAAACTTGGGGATAGTCGCTAAACACAGAATCTAGGAAATGCCATGTCCGAAGATGACCTAAAAGTTGAACTCGAGCGCCTCCGCAACGAAAACGCCGCGCTCAAAAAGGGGGCATCTACTGGAATCCGACTTAAGGTGAGCGAAAAGGGGGCCGTCTCAATCTACGGTATGGGGCGCTTTCCCGTGACCTTGTACAAAGAACAATGGTTGAAGCTGCTGGAAATGGCTGACGAAATTCGCGCGTTTATTGACGCGAACAAAACGCAGTTGAAGGCAAAGGATCAGAGATGAATGGCCGCGCCCTGAAGCCGGCCGCGATCCCCACCCAACCCACCGAAGCACTGGCCCCTCCCCGTTCCCTTTTCCAGAAGAAGAGGCTGCACCCTTGAACCGTCAAGACATGACCAATGGCATCGAGCTTTTTGCGGACCATCGGACCCTGGCGCCGGGCCATTCAGACGACGGCCTCAAAGTCACCCAGGGGCGAGCAACGCAGCACCCGTCCTGCCAGGCCGCCCCGTCACTTCACCGGCGTGTACGCGATCCGATCGCCGCGGAACGTGCCCAGCCACAGGGTGTTGCCGACCTGAAGGGCGACCGTGCCGTTGGAGAATTCAGGACGGCCGGGCTGCGTCGTCACCAGGGTTGCCGCCATAGTCTCGGGGTCGATGCGGGCCACGCCCCAGCCGTTGTTCGCGGCCAGGGACCCGTCCACGGCGACGATCTGGCCGGCGGCCAGGATCGTGCCGTCCGGCGCCCAGCGCAGATTATCCGGGCGGAAGCTCACCTTGGCGTAGGCCGGCGGCGCGGAACCGTCCAGCGTGAAGCGCACGATCTGGTAGCGGCCCTGGTCGTTGATCCACAGCCGCTTGCCGTCCTTGGAAACGACCACGCCGTTGTTGCCCGACAATCGCGCGCCCTTGAGCTCCGAAAAGCCCGCGCCCGGCGTCCAGATGTAGGTGACGCCGGTAGTCTCGCCGCGATACACCGGACCCATCGTCGAACTCAGCTTGTCTAGGTCCGCGAACTTGCTGATCACCAGGGCGCCGCCGGGCAGCGAGGCCACCGAGTTGGCCCAGGCGTTGGCCGGCATCATGATGCAGCCGGTCCAGGCGATGGCGGGCGTCGGGCCCCGGGCGTCGACGCGGAACACCTCCATCGATTCCCGGCCGCCATGGTTGATGGCGTAGAGAGTGTGGACCCCGCCCTGGCCCTCGCGCAGTTCGAGGCCGTGAGTGCCGAGACGCGTCAGGTCCGGCGCCGGACAGTTGGCAAACGGGCCGCCCTTGGCCGGATCGCTGGCAATGGAAGCGGTGCTGGCGCTCTTGGCCTCGGAGTCGATGAGGTAGAGGGCCGCGCCGGGCTCGTGGGTGGCCTTGCCGAGCCGCATCGAACTGCCGATCAGCCACGGCGTGCCCGGCACGCGGACGATGTCCTCCACATTCTTGACGCCGCATACGAACGAGAGGCCGCCCGCGGGGGCACAGGACGGCGCATCGGCGGCGTGCGCCCGGCTCGGGCCGCCGGCCGACGGCAGGGTAATGGACATCGACAAGGCGCAGATGAGCGCGAGGACCTGGCTCTTCACTGGTTTTCTCCCTTCGTGACGCTGTCGCCGTGGCGCCCCCCTCGAAGCCGTCAACCATCGCGCGTCACCTGCGGACGCTGTTGGATGGGAGTGTACGACGGCCGCACAAGGTTGGCGAGGTCGGCGGCGAGAACCACGGGCGCCGCAACGAGTTCCTACGCGCATTATGGTGACCTTCGTGTGGTCGTAGGCTTGGCCCGCTGGCGGGAGCGCTTCGACGCCTGCGCCGACCGCTATGTTCTTTTCGGCGGCCTCGTCTGGTGATCGGCGGATGGACGAGGCAGGCCTACCTGTGGGGCGCAAATACATTGATCCGAAGCGTTATGCCGCCAGATGATAGACGTGATGCAGACCCTGCGGTGGTCGCCGCAAACCCGCGGGTGACCGGCGCTGAAGTTATTTCGCCGCGACGCATTCGACCTCGACGAGGAAATCATCGCGCGCAAGCGCCGAGATCACCAGAAGGGTTGAGGGCGGTTGGTGATCGCCGAGAATCTTGGAGCGGACCTCTCGGTAGCCAGCGATGTCCTCCCTCCGCGTCAGGTAGTGGTTGATTTTGACGATGTCCTTGATCTCCATATCAGCATCGGCGAGCACGTTCTGGATGTTCCGCCAGGCCTGCTCAGCCTGTCCCTTGATATCGCGCGAGACGCTGCCGTCAGGCGCGACCCCGACTTGGCCGGCGACATAGACGATCCGGGCGTTGGCGGCCAATTCGCTGCCGTGGCTGTAGCCAGTGGGCGGCGCAACAGTTTTGGGATTGAACATCTTGTTCATCGGTTCCTCCTGGTCGGTGATAGCCAGCATCCGCCTGGCCGCCCCGTAGTCAAGAGTGACCAATGCCGTTCGGGAAGTTGGTTAAGCCGCAAGAGAGCCGAATCCAAATTGCCTTCATCGCTGAGGAAGTGTGTGCGGCCACGGGGTCCGGAAGGAGCACATTGCGGCTTCGGCAAGTCCGTTGAAATTATAATCCGCTTTTGGTTGATCTTACCACCGTGTCCACGACGCCTGAAGCCTGCGGGAATGCTCGTAATACAAGGGCAACGCCCTCATTGTGAATGTTACTTTCTCCAAGTCCTTGCGCGCCAATGGCGCGCTGTTCGCGCTAGCGTTGTTGGCGG
Organism: uncultured Alphaproteobacteria bacterium; assembly: GCA_963804725.1. Taxonomy (GTDB): domain Bacteria; phylum Pseudomonadota; class Alphaproteobacteria; order ATCC43930; family CGMCC-115725; genus JAATGI01. The sequence continues at coordinate 212,314 of CAWDRN010000004.1, forward strand.
AAAAGTTTTCCAAAATGTTTGGAATCCATTGATACTTGGTGAAGTAGATCAATCTAGTTTTCCAACTATGTCATTGATTTTTCGCGCATGACAGCGGCCTGAAAATCCGCGTGTCGGTGATTCAATTCCGCCCCTGGGCACCAACAATCTAATCTAACCCACGGATATAATGTGAATATTTTGCGGTGGGACAAACCTTGGACACCACTACATTTGCATCAATAGGCCAGCCCAGCGCGGGATGTCGGGGCGCAGGGTATCCGGGAAGAGAAAATCCGGTAGTCTTAGTTGTTTCAATCGCGGCGCCCAGCTTATCGCTCGGCGCCGTTTTTATATCAGAGGGGCAACGAGGCCCACCAATAACCGCTCCTTTGCCGCCGGGCGGCAGCGGTTCGCGGTCAATCCCATCGAGCATGGTAACCATATCGTCGCCTCGCCCGACGAGAAGGTTGTTGTTGGCGTCGACGCGGAGACCGGGGCGGTCACTGTCGACATTGTCGCGGCGCCGGCTGAGCCGAGCCCGAAGTCGAGGTTTCGGTTGAGGTACCGGCCGGCCTGGCTGGCCCGCAGATGCGGCATCGACGTCAATCATTGATGCGGGAAGTGCCGCGGGCGGCCTCTGGTCAGGCTCGTCCCCGCCTCCCAGTCAGAATATTACGGTCTCTGCTAATCCGGACGGGTCGATTCTGTTAAATTAGAGCCGGAAATGGGCGGCGAGCTGGTGACGGCTGCCTGAACGCAAAAAGAACGAAGCAAACCCGCGGAGGACAAACGATGACGACCAGCCACATACCGCAGCACGTGCATTTCGTGGGCAGCATTGCGCTCGATGGCCCAAGGCAGGTTTTCAAGACTCTGGGTCGAATGCTCGGCCGGCGTCTCAAACGCATTCCAGACGGGGAACCGGGAGCCCGCATCGGCTGGGTGCAGTTTCAGTGGCCGCTCTTTCGTAATCACGGTGCGTTCACGGTCGATCGCAGTGTCGACCCGCGTAACAATCCTGTCGGCCTTTCCTCGCTCTGCCTGGCCGATGGCGTCTCGCCCAGCGAGGTTAGGTTCGGCGAACTCGGATATGCCCGCGAAGCGCGCGCCTCATACCTTGATTTTACTTCAGCGAAGAGGGCGGGCGACTTGCCGGCCGATGTGAAGTTCCAGGTTTCCCTGCCGACGCCGCGCGCCATCATCACCGCCGCGTTCTCCCCACGCGACTTTGAGACGGTCCTTCCCGTCTACGAGCAGGCGATGTTTCGCGAGGTAGCCGACATATGCACATCAATTCCTGCGGAGGAGGTGTGCCTGCAGTGGGACGTGTGCGTCGAGATGGTGGCCTGGGATCGTGGGCCCGGCTGGCTCACGGGCTCCGTGGCAAGTGAAGACCAAACCCGCAAAGAGCGTGATGCGATCGCGCGTTCGCTGGTGACGGCTTGCGCCGCCGTGCCGCGCGAGATCGATCTCGGGCTTCACTTCTGTTACGGAGATCTCGACGGGAAACATTTCTTTGATCCCGCCGACGCCGGAAAGATGGTCGAACTCGCCAACGCTCTTTTTGGCACCGCGCGCCCCATCACGTACTTGCACCTGCCGGTCCCCTTGAGCGCTGCGGAAGATGGCTTCTTCCGGCCTCTCGCCGATCTGAAGCGACCGGCGACGACCGAACTCTATTTGGGTCTTGTGCAGCAAGCGGATGGAGCGGAGGGCGCGCGGAAGCGTATCGAACTCGCGGCGAAGCATGTCACCGGCTTCGGTGTTGCGACGGAATGCGGAATTGCTCGCACCCGCACGCCCGATCTGGTGACGCGTCTGCTCGAAACGCACGCGGCCATAACGCAGGAGCCGCGCTAGGAGATACGTACAGATGAATCGAAGCACTGACCGAATTCTCACGACCCATGTCGGCAGTCTACCTCGTCCCGCCGACCTTCTTGACCTCGCAGATGCGAAGCCTCGCGACGAGCGGCGCTACGCGGCAAGGCTCCAGGAGGCAGTGGGTGATGTCGTCCGGCAGCAGACCGAACTCGGACTCGATATCGTCGACGACGGCGAATTCGGCAAACCCGACTTCGTCGGTTACATCAACGAGCGCCTGGCGGGATTCGAGCCTGGCAACGCCGAGGGTGGCACTTTCGCGCTGAGGGACGCCCGATACTTCCCCGAATATTACGAGGCCGCGATGCGCGCGCGTCAAGGCAGCAACACCCTCGCCCGCATGTATCCGCCGCTCGTTTGCACAGGGCCCATTCGGTATGTCGGGCATGAGGTCTTGACGCGGGACATCACCAATCTGAAGGCCTCGCTTGGCCATACCGGTGCGCGCGAAGCCTTCATGCCGGCGATTTCACCCGAGAACGCGCAACATGGGAAACGAAACCTCTACTACCGGACGGACGAGCAATTCTCGATCGCTCTCGCGGAAGCTCTCAACGAAGAGTACCGAGCGATTGTGGATGCCGGCCTGCTCGTTCAGATCGATGACCCACAGCTCATCACATACTTCAACCGCAATCCCGACAAGTCCATTGCGGAGTGCCGCAAATGGGCGGAGGGCCGCGTCGAAATTCTGAACCACGCATTGCGTGGAATCCCGGAGGAAAAGATACGCTTTCACACCTGCTACAGCTTCGATGCAGTGCCGCGGCTCGGCGATATGGAGCTCAAGGATATCCTCGACCTCATACTCAAGATCAGAGCCGGCGCATATTCTTTCGAGGGTGCCAATCCACGGCATGAGCACGAATATGAGCTATGGGAGGCAGCACGGGTGCCGGAAGGAAGAGTCCTGATACCAGGTGTCGTCGCGATCTCAACCGTGGTCGTGGAGCATCCGGAGCTCGTCAAGCAACGCATCCTTCGCTATGCCAATCTTGTCGGGCGTGAAAACGTAATTGCCAGCGCCGATTGTGGCTTCGGCACCGTGGCGAGTTCGCCCGAGGTTCATCCGAGCGTTGCATGGGCCAAGCTCGATGCGCTCGTCGAGGGCGCGCGCCGTGCGAGCAAATCGCTGTGGGAAAGCTGAATGCCAATCTACGAAAGAGCAGCCGGCGGACCCGGAGTCAGCCAACCCGACGAAGCGCTGCGGCCACTTCGCGCCACCCTTTCTGCAGCGGCTGCGGGGCACGAAGTCAGATATGCGATAGTTCTCTCCGAGCTCGCGCCTGAGCACTTCGAGGTCGTCGGTGGCGCTGTGGTGGCACTCCCTGACGTCGCAATAAATCCTCATGTCAAAGCCGGCAGCGATCATGCTGCCGAAGGTCCCGACCTGCGGCGGGCGTCTCCGTTTAACGGCCATCGCTCGCACCCGCCCTGCCCCATTTCGGTTACCCTGAGCGACCGCAAACCAATCGTGCCGAGACGATTTTTTCACTTGGGAAAATGCTCGCAACCCATTGATATCGGTATGCGGCGATAGGTAGCGTTTGGGAAAAAAGCGCAGCAAAATCAACGTTGGCTTACGGACTTTCACTCCGCCAGTCTAGGTTCGAATCCTAGTCCTTGGCTCTGCTTAAATTGTGGCGGAGGCAAAAACGTGTGCATGGAGTTCCCAGAAAAAACGGCGGATTTCCGCGATTTTCCAAAGTCTCCCGAAAAATCCATGCAACACGGATGCAACACGGCTAGAGCGTGATGGGTTTAGGTCTGTTGATATCCTGAGTTTGTGAAGTAGTTTCGACATTCCTGAGGGGTGAAGCTGTCGAGGATCGTGCCGATTGCGGTGGTAACGGTGTCGAAGCTTCGCGCGGCGGCCTTGCGAAGCAGGTGCTTGAGCTTGGCAAAGACCTGCTCGATTGGGTTGAGGTGGGGAGAGTATTTCGGCAGGAAGAAGAGCTTGGCGCCGGCGCGGCGAATGGCCTGGCGAACCGCACGTCCCTTGTGACTGCCAAGATTGTCCAGGACGACGATGTCGCCCGGTCGCAGGGTCGGAACCAGAACCTTCTCGACGTAGAGACGGAACCTCTCACCATTGATCGGACCGTTGAGCAGCCAAGGTGCATCGATCCGATCGTGACGCAGAGCGGCAAGGAACGTCATCGTGTTCCAGCGACCTTGCGGTACCTTGGCCCTGAGCCGGCGGCCGCGCTCCGCCCAGCCGCGAAGCGGGCCCATGTTGGTCTTGGTCCAAGTCTCGTCGGGTATCATCAAGTCATGCTGAATATATATTACGCTAGAGAGCTGGAGGTGTTCTGTGGAAAACGTGAATTATGTGAATAACTGTGAATAACGTGTTCGGTTCTAAGCGGGTCGCACGCCGGATGTCCGATATGGTCTACGCTTTGCTCAAGTCCGGCCGCGTCTACGACCGCACGATTCTCGAGAACGCTATCGAACGGCGCCGGGAGCAGGCGGCACAATCGACACATGGCCGACCGCGAAAAGCCTTTCCTGCCCCGGCAGCAAAAAATCTAGGCCCGCATCACGACGATGACAAGCAATGCGGATAAGTTGTGGAAAACTCGCATGCGTCGGTTGACTTGGTGAGAGAGAGCAATGAACACCAGGCGCAATGGCTCAATTCGGTTCTGGTAAGCGATCCATTGGGCGCGCCTTCGCGCCACGTCGGGCCGATCCTGTTCGCTGGCGTGCACGGTTTTTTTTAAAGCTCAGCTCCTCGGCATGGACGAAGTCCCAGACCGAATGGTAGTCGACCTTAAGGCCGCGCGCGCCGAGTTCGGCCACGAGACCGCGCAACGTGAAGTCGCGATCGCGAATTCTCTGCCGAAGCCAAACCTCGTGCTCGTCCCAAATCGCCTTCGGCTTGTGGCCGCCCATCTGACCCGGCGCGGCGCTGCCCGTCTCCCGGAACCGCCGCACCCAGTCGATTGCCGTGCTCACGCCAATCTCAAACCGGGACGCTGCCGCGTGGCAGGACAGTCCCTCCTTCTCAACAGCAGCGACGACCTGCCGCCGCAAATCCATCGAAAACGGTCGCGCCATCCATGCTGGCCTCCAACTCCAGCCACCATGGTGAATCACAATTCGCCATACAGCGGAATCCTAAATCGACTCCGCCTAACCTCATCCCGCTCTAGGGTGATTCGTTCCGTCCACGTTCGCGGCAAATGCGATGATCGACGCCAGCGATCAACGTCTCCTCGATTGGCTCGCGGAGCTACCGCCATGGTGCGTTGCCGCATGCACAACGTCATGGCTCGCCCAACTCCTGTGATAGCCCGGAGGACAGGTGCCGCCTTTAGCGTGCTTGCGCTCGCTCTCGTCGTGTCGGGATCGGTCTCGGCTGATCCACAAGTCCCGGCAGCAGCGGCTGACATTACGCTCGCCTGTGAGTTTCAGGATTCTCACGCAACTTTCTCGTTACGAATCTGGGCGTCAGCGCACGTGATGGAATGGGATGCGCCTGATGAGACAATAGTTTACTCAGCGGAGGTCAAGGAAACGCAAATCTCCTTTGTGGGGACCGGTAATGGCTGGAAGTTCTCCGGCGTAATCGACCGACTGACCGGCCAGATCGTCATGGGATCAACCGACCCGAACGGTATACCTTCCCCCTCGATACGCGGCATGTGCGCACCAGCTCAACCGAAGTTTTAACCTGCCTCGGTCCATGATCGACGCCTGCGATAGGCGCCTCCTCGCTTGCCTCGCCAGCCTGGAGCCACGGTAGGAGTTGGTGGTGCGCATGGCGCTGAACGCTCGCGCCAAGAACCTGGGGCCCGACTGGGATCGGCGCGTCTCGGTGCTGCTAAATCAATGCAAGATCGACAGCACCGCCAAGATTGGATCAAGAAATTGAGCCGGTCAAATTACCCACGAACCGCATGGATCTGGCCGTCTCTCACCTCGATAAATTCGCATCCCTCTATCGTGATCGCGCGACCGGTGGGCGGCTCGCCGTTCAAGGGGCCACTGTTGGTGCCGTGGATGACCCAACGCCACACCCATAAATTCTCTGGGATCGGGTCAATCGCAGTAGTTTCGGTCGTGGCATCCGGAAGTCCCGCGAAAATTCCGAGAAAATGTTCCCTGAGATCACGGATTGATGTCGGCTGCATGACAGTTGGGTCGCAGTACGTTCCATCAGGTCCGAACGTCGCCATCCATTTATCCACATGCGTCGGTGTAAAATTGCGAGTGAAATGGCTCATAAAATCCTTCACCGGCTCGCTGAGGCTTGGCAGGTCGACGACAACCGCATTCGCTGGAAGGAGCCAACCGGGTCTGACGCCCTGGGGTTCGACTGGTGGCCGGGTGATTTCTGCGTCGGTGTACGTACGAACGTGCTAAATGATTCCGAGGTCGCCTCAGTGATTAGAGTCGTTGTGTGCGTTGATTTCCTCAAGAATATTGACATTAACAGCGGGCGTTTCGAGCGGTTGTCGATAGCGACGCACGCGCGTCGACTTCGACCTACGCATGGGTCTATCCACCCAAGGACGTCTGGCGAAAAAATACCCCATCGGATGACAGCCCGAGGCGGTGGTTCAGTAGCGCAGCCTATGTCGCGCCGGAGACCATTGACTGGATGCCAGATCTGTTGGCTGCTACTGCGCTCGTGCAGCCCAAAATGCTCAGATTCAGGCAAGCACTTTTGCCGAAATCCTTGGGTCAGGCGTGCCCGACATCACAAGACCGGTGGAGCTGCAAGATGCCGGTCTGGACGAAATGCTTGAGACCCTGGCCCAAGTTTATGCACCTCTTGGTAAGAAACCGAGCCGGTGGGCAGGTACGAATGAGTTTGAAAAGTTCGTTGAGACATGGGGGCGATCGGACGTTTGCTTTGGCTTGGCGGATGCTGACGGAATGACCCTCGAGACGCCATTCGGCAACGACAGTGCCTTGATCCAGTTCCTGACGGCGGAAGGATATCCGCAGCTCGGGCACGGATTGCTGGTAACGCTACAATTGCCCTCAGATTGCGATGACCCCCTTATTGCGGCAAGAACGGCTGCGCAGTTGAATTACTTTGAGGGCTGTGTGTGCCGAAAACTAGGTTCGGATACATTGGTGGTGCAATCCGCCGACAACTGCATGGGCTACGATGCGCCTGCCCGTCGAACCGGACGCGATAGGGGTGCGTCCTTATCCAAGGAGCGATAAGTCCGGGTTTCATTATAATACCGGGCATAGAGTGGAGGACCCGGCGCAGGTGATGAGCGCCGAATACTATGAGATGGTCAGTGCATTCGCGCCGACGGATCGGGCGGATCATGTCAGTGCCCGTCCTCGGCGGCCTGCACCACCAGTACCGTCGCTTGGAAGGCAAGTTCAACTCTGTGGCCGCTATCGCCGGCTCGCCGCCGGCAAGAAGCTTGCCACAATTCAAAAATTAGCCAACGTCTCCCGTGTCCCGATTAACCTAATACAAAATACATGTTATGATTGTCTTGGAGGGTGAGTGATCACGGACAAGTGAGCGAAACGAAGTCCAGAACGGTATGGTGCAACGCAATGCGGGCTTACCGCGTGAGAAGGAAATTCGCTTCCGGATTGGCATCCATCTAGGCGACGTCATGGAGGAGTCGGAGAGCGACTTGATGCGTGACGGGGTCAACATCGCAGCCCGTCTCCAGAGCATCTGCGAACCTGCGGCGATCTGCATTTCGGAGCCGGCTTATTGGCAGGTCAGATCCAAACTCGATCTCTATGTTAAAGATCTGGGCAACAAGGAACTGAAGAACATCCCCGAGCCTGTCCATGTGCTTTCGCTTGAGGTCGGGAAGCCGGCGCAGTCGAAACTCGCCGAACCACAATCGACACCAAGGGTAGCCGAACCGCCGCCTCTCGATCGTCGTCCTACCCTTCGCCAATATCGGAGGCAATTCGGAGCAGGAATATCTTGTCGAAGGCGTCACGCTTTGTGCCTTTCTTTCGATGACCTTTTTTCACGGGGTTGAAACCGCTGATGATATGACAAACAGAGGGAGGAGACATGGCTGCCATCAAAGTGCTTGTCGTGGCGGATGGTCCTTTTCCGAACACGCCGTCATCAAATTCACCAATTCCCTACGACGGGATCAGCTTTGCTCCTAGCCAAAATCCGCTCGACACGACCTTCACCATTTCAGAATTCCTTTGGCTCATACAAAACAACAACTCCATCAGCATATCGGTTGACACCGCCCACCGCCGCAATGACACAAACGCCAAATTCCCTAACTTCAATTTCCAAACCACCATCTCCGATTTGTCTCAGTACGACGTAATTTGGCTGTTCGGCTACGAAGGCTACAATGACGGACAGACACCCAACCAATATCCGGCTGGCCAAGAAAGCGCGATCACTGGGCCGGAGGTCCAGGCGATTCAGCAATTCATGGATGGAAACGGCGGAGGCGGCGTGTTCGCCACGGGCGATCACGCGGGTCTCGGCTCTTATCTGTGCGGGCAAATTCCGCGCGTATCCTCCATGCGCAAATGGTTTGGCCGAAGCGGCGATGTGCCCGTCAGCGAAGGCTACCCGACGCAGGCGGTGAACTACGCCGGAATGCCCGTTTCCACAGTGAATTGGGCGGCATCCGGAAACACCCCTCCCCCAAATGGGACGGCTCGCGCGGACACCTTGCAAAAGAACACATACGTGCATGTGGGCGTCGAGGCGGCGTATAACGACACCGATACTATGTTTTACTTCGACGACCAGTCTGACAACATCCCCATGATGCTTGACTTTCCGCAGCCAATGAGTGGGGCCCCGGGGGGCGTGCCCCATCCGATCCTGCAGGGTCGCAATGGACCCATCAACCGTTTCCCGGACCATATGCACGAAGGCGAGGTCGTCACGCCCCTCAATCTGCAGAACCCCCTGACGATCAACGGGGCGTCTTATCAGCCTGAATATCCTACAAACAACAACGGGTTCACGCCGGCGCCGTCGATTATCGCCACGACGACCACGAATACTTCTTCTGTTTCTAACGTAGGCCATAGCGTGACCGTCGCATCCACGGGGGAGATCATCGCAGGCACAGGCGACGCCAGCTTTCTCGGAAGCCCGTGCGAACAATTCTTCACCGGCGACATGACTGCCTCACTATCTACAACGATCGGCGTGCTTTGCGCATACGACGGCCGAGGCGTGAATGTCGGGCGCATCGTCACGGACTCTTCCTTCCATCATTATCTAGACCTAAATCTTATATAGGTGACCCTTGCGGCTGTACGCTGGATCGAAAGAGCGGATTCGAGCCCAGCTACCAATCGCCAGCGCCAGGGGGCATTCTCGCTGATTTGCAGGACATTTACGTCAACACGATAACCTGGCTCGCGCGGCCGGACAGGAATTTTTACTTCGCTGTTCACAAGAGCACATTCGGATACGATGAGAGCACAGACAACTTTCCTGCATTTTCCGACGCATTCGAGCTCTGGATCGTCGGCTACAGTTTGACGGATGTGCAGAACAGCCTCAGCTCGCTGAGCTTCGGAGGCGCCTTCAACACGTTTCCGGGCCTTTCACCGCTTACGCCCGTATCTCCCTCGTCATTGATACAAGACGCTCCGTTGCTCGTTCGGATTCCCTTCACCGTTCAATTTTCACAAGCTTCCACGGGCTCGTTCCCGTCGTCCGGGTCCACCGCCCAACTGTTGCTGTCCGCGTCCATCGTGATCAATGGCGCGGAATACGGCGCGGAAGCTGTTTTTGAGCTGACGCCCGGCGCCGACCCCTTCTTCGTGAAAGACGAGGTGTTCTATCTCAGCCAGGATTTGAACGTGTTCACTGTCACTCCGGGGATAACCAACAGCCCGATATCCATAGACGGCGCTCCGGTGACGTTCACGACGAGCGACCCGACGACGCAGAACGACACCGACGCGCAAAACTACATCGTGCAATTGCTGAACAACATGAATAGCAGCTCCCTCGTAACTATTGCGCCTAACGGTAATCCATTCGCGAATTTTCCGAGCCAGCTCCTCACGTCAGGAGACTCCTCTGTCACGCCGACAAGTCCGAATCCGAATCCGTTCGCGCCGCCCTATATTAATTACAATTTTGCGGTCGCGCGCGTTCGGCTGATGGAGCCCAGCAACTCGCCCCAGCCGCAGGTGAAGGTGTTCTTCAGGCTTTTTGTCACGCAGACAACCGATACCGATTACGATTTCAACACGAGCTATTTCAGCACTCTCGATGCAGCGGGGTTTCCAAACACTCCCTTGCCCGCCCCGGATGGCGAAACGCAACCATTCTTCGCAGTATCGAGCGCCGCGGACTACGCTCTGAATGGATCGAACAACCGCTCGATTCCCGTTGGAGGAGCAGGAACCTCCGCCTATTTCGGATGCTATTTGAATGTGTACGATCCATCAATAAACCTCAAGCAATATGGAACGCATCACTGCATCGTTGGCCAAATCGCGTACGATAATGCGCCGATCGTCAACAGCAATGGCGTGACGGTAGGACCGGAGAACTGCGACAAGCTCGCGCAACGCAACATTCAGGTCACCTTTTCCGGCAATCCCGGCTCCTCGGCGTCGCGAACGATCCCCCAAACCTTCGACGCGCGTCCGAGTCCGCCACTATCGATCGCTGGCGGCCAGCTCATGGATTACCCCGACGAATTGCTTATCGATTGGGGCAACGTTCCCGCTGGAAGCACGGCGAGCATTTATTGGCCGCAGGTGCAGGGAATTGACATCATAAGATTGGCGCGGCGAATGTATGGAAGCGAAGAGTTCTCGCTCGCCGATCCGAACACGCTTCAATGTGCGATAAAAAGGGGAGTCACCCACGTTCCCATTCCAAGCGGCATAAATCAACAAATCGCAGGCCTCCTCACAGTGACCTTGGCCCCAGGGGTCGTCAAAGGTCAGGAATTCAATATTCTCGTGCGCCGGGTTTCATCACGCCAAGCAAGCGATTCAGTGATAGCGGCGGCGCCTCAAACCCAGGCCCGCGGACGTGGAAGGACGCAAACCAACTGGCGGTACGTCGTGGGGACGTTCCAAGTGAAAATTCCCGTCGCCACCGAAGGCGATTTGCTGGGAGCCGAGGAGAATACCTACGCTATTATGTCGTGGCGCCTCAGCCAACTCTCGCCAAGCAGTCGCTGGTTTTTGGTGCTGCAACGATACGTTTCCTTGTTGGGAGAACGCGTTGCTGGCATGGGCGGCGATCCTTCAACGATCACGCCGTCGCCGAATGGCGCCGGCGCATCGTCACCCCGACCGACCGCAACGAAGATAGAAGAATTCACGGGCAAGGTTGCAGGCGTCATATATGATCGTTTTGGCGATTTCGAAGGTTTTCTGCTAATTACGGAAGCTGGGCGGGAGCATCGGTTCGAGGCGAGAGAGCCGGAACTTGAAGAGCTTGTCCGTTTTGCCTGGATTGATCGGGTCGTCATCTCAGTCGTTGTTGACCGGCACACGCTGACGCGGCCGATCTCGATTGTGCTGCGTCGGCATTGAGCATTGTTCATATCTCACGGCGAATACCTGTGGGCGCGAAAAACTCGATGCTATTGGGTCTTCTCTTGACGGTCCAAGGGTGGCGGCGCCGTCTGAGGAACATTGAGCCCACGTGATCTTCCAACATGCCCGTGCGGCGGACTTAATCGCCAGAACGTCGGGGTTCCTATGCGTTGACACATCGGCGATGCGCGAGAGCGTGTCATCGCTTCTTTGCGATCGAATCAAATCGTCCACTTTGCAATCGAGATGACAGGCTCAGGCATTTTTGGTCTTCACGTGCGTTTTCTGTAAGCTTCCCCGGGTCCATTGGGCTTTGTTGCATAATTCCATTTTGCGACAAACGTCTCACGGCCCGCTACCGGCGTCAGCGCGCTCTGAGTGTGTGCGGCATTCCCTGTCCCTACCGACAATTTCATCCGGAGTGGCTTGCCGCCGCGGATCGGGCAATCTGCTACGGGATGATCGATCGTCTGAAGCTCCTGGCATGCTTGGTGGTCTCGCTGTTCAGGTCCAAGGGGCGACTTGAGGCTGAGATCGTCATTCTTCGGCATCAGCTGAATGTCCTGCGCCGCGGGATGCCATCGCGGGCGCGATTGACGCTCATCGATCGGCTGATCTTCGTTTGGCTGTATCGGCTGCGCCCGTCCGTGCTGGGCGCCGTTGTGATCGTCCAGCCTGAGACCGTGATGCGATGGCACCGTGAGGGCTTCCGCCTATATTGGCGCTGGAAGTCTCGCGCACGCGGTGGTCGCCCGCGAATCCCGCGCGACCTGCGTGATCTCATTCGCGAGATGAGCCTTGCCAATCCGCTGTGGGGCGCGCCGCGCATTCATGGCGAGCTGCTCAAGCTCGGCATCGAGATCGCGCAGTCGACAGTGGCGAAGTACATGGTGCGATGTCGGCGACCGCCGAGCCAGAGCTGGAAGACCTTTCTGCGTAACCATGGCGCCGGCATCGCCGCGATGGATCTGCTCGTGGTGCCGACGATCGACTTCCGCCTCCTCTATGTGCTGGTCATCCTCGGTCATCATCGCCGCCGGATCCTATCGTTCGACGTCACCTCTCATCCGACAGCGGAGTGGATCGCTCAACAGATCACCGATGCATTTCCGTGGAATGAAGCGCCGCGCCACCTGATCCGAGACCGTGATGCGGTCTATGGTCAAGTCGTCACACGGCGCCTCAAGAGCATGGGCATCCGCGATCGGCCGACGGCACCGCGATCGCCTTGGCAGAACGGATACGTCGAACGGCTGAACGGCTCGATCCGGCGGGAGTGTCTCGACCATCTCGTCGTGTTCGGGGAGGCTCACCTTCGCCGCATCGTTACGGCCTACGTCTCTTATTACAATGAGCTCCGAACTCACCTGTCACTGAACAAAGACACCCCGATCCATCGACCGATCCAACAGATCGGGCGGATCATGTCAGTGCCCGTCCTCGGCGGCCTGCACCACCAATACCGTCGGACGTAGTTTCTGATAGCAACAGGGAGAGCGCGGCGAACCACGTCGCCGGCCTGACGGCGCGCCAGCGCGAGATTATGGATCTGGTTCTTGCCGGCCACCCGAGCAAGAATATCGCCGCCGATCTCGGCATCAGCCAGCGCACGGTCGAGAATCGATCGCGCCGAGATCATGAGAAAGACGGGTACGAAATCGTTGCCGGCGTTGGCGCGGTTAGCGCTTGTCGCCGTCTCAAGCCGTTAGACTGGATTTTCGTTCCCAATCGACCATGTAGTCGCGAGTGATCGGCACGGCATCGACGCGCTTCGCCAGCTGTATTTGAAACACCACGTTGGTTCGCCGGCGAAAGCCAATCTCGCACAGCACTAGATAGAACTCCCACATCCGGCAGAAGCGCTCGTCATAAAGTCGGCGGACCTCGTCCCGGCGCGCCATGAAACGCGCGCGCCAATGGCGCAGCGTTTCCGCATAATGGAGCCGCAGAATCTCGACATCGGTGACAAACAGTCCGCCGCGTTCGACCACAGTGAAAATCTCGGACAAAGAAGGCAGATCGGCACCGGGAAAGATGTATTTTCGGATGAACGGGTTGATCGGCGCGGGCGTGTCGGAATAGCCGATCGAATGCAGCAGCGCGACGCCGTCGTCGGTCAGCAGGTCGCGAAGCTTGGCGAAGAACTCGGCATAATTCTGCTTGCCGACATGCTCGAACATGCCAACCGAAACGATGCGGTCGTAGCGCCCGGTCTCCTGGCGATAGTCACGAAGATGAAACCGAACCCGCTCGGCGAGCCCGGCCGCAGCCGCGCGCGCCGAACCCAGTCTGTGCTGTTCCGTGCTGAGCGTCACGCCGGTGACGTCGGCATCCGACTGTTGCGCAATATAGAGTCCCAGTCCGCCCCAGCCCGACCCGATGTCGAGAACCTTGAGTCCCGGACGGCCGAGCAACAGCTTCGCCACGATATGCCGCTTCTTGTTCTCTTGTGCGGTCTCCAGACTATCGGTCGGCGAGGTAAAATACGCGCAGGAATATTGGCGATCGCGGTCCAGGAAGATGTCGTAGAGCGCATCGGACAAATCGTAGTGGTGCGCGACATTGCGTTGCGCCGTGCCGACGGGATTGTATTGCTTCAACCCTCGTCCGAGCCGCTCGATGAAGGCGAGCCACGGCATGCGCGCGACATTGTCGAGATTAAGCGCCACCACCTCGAGAAAGTCATAGAGCGTACCGTCCACGATCAGCAGAATTCCGTCCATATAGGCCTCGGCCACCCGGAGGCTGGGGTTGAGGACGAGCGAATATTCGAGAGGCTTGCTGGTCAGGCGGATCGTGGCACGGGGCGCCGCGCCGTCGCCGACCAGATGGCTGCGACCCGACGCATCGACAACGCGCAGGCTGCCCTCGCGGATGAACGATTTGAGGAATGCGATGAACACGCGGGTCCGCAGTCGCCCCTTTTCTGCCGCATCGTCATCCGATCCGGGGTGCTTGTCACCCCAACAAATCTTAAGATAACGCGCTGACACCGGTAAAATCTCATACTCGAAGCCTCGACCGCAATAACCGGGATGTTGAAAAGAGGCTTTCAGCATCTGGGTATCGCGTCCTCAAGCGCGGGCGGCTAACTATAGGCGCCTGCTACCGTTCCTCATGCGGCCAAGGGAGCGTCTTTCACGAGCGGGGCATGAAGGGCGCCGTTGGCGCTGGGCGCCTTGCCGGCTTTATCGAGCAGTTCCAGGAATGGTTTGACGATGTCGATCGGCATCGGAAAAACCACGGTGGAATTCTGTTCGGCGCCGATCTCCGTCAGCGTTTGCAGATAGCGCAATTGCATGGCGGCCGGAATGCTGCCGAGAATCTGGGCCGCGTTGACCAGGGTTTGCGACGCCTGGAACTCGGCATCGGCATGGATGATCTTGGCCCGCCGGTCGCGTTCCGCCTCGGCCTGTTTGGCGATGGCACGCACCATATTGTCGGTGAGCTCGACGGTTCTGATCTCGACGTTGCTCACCTTGATGCCCCAGGTTTCGGTCTGGGCATCCAGGATGCTTTGGACATCGGCGCTGAGCTTCTTTCGCTCCGACAGCATCTCGTCGAGATCATGCTGTCCCAGCACCGCGCGCAGGGTGGTCTGGGCCAGCATATTGGTGGCGGGGAGGTAGGACTGAACTTGAATGATCGCCCGTTCGGCATTAACGACATTGAAATAGAGCACGGCGTCGACCTTCATCGAGACATTGTCGCGGGAGATCACGTCCTGGCTCGGTATTTCGATCACCCGGATGCGCAAGTCCACGCGCACCATTTCCTGGAAGAAGGGGATCAGCAAGATGAGGCCAGGTCCCCTGACGCTCTGAAAGCGCCCCAGCTTGAAGACCACGGCGCGCTCATATTCACGCAGAATTTTTACAGTCGCGCCGACTACGATGACGGCAAGGAACACCACAATGACGATGACGATGCTCATAAACATAGGTTTCTCCGCGCTAAGGCAGGTCTTCGGCATTCGACTGCACGGATTATAGGCGGCGGCGGGTGAGTGGTGTGAGACTCGGAAACTACGCAGAGATCGAACAGCCACGACGCGACGCGTCCAGTGTCGTTCACGCTCAACGCATGCGTCAGCATCTTGCTAGTTTCCGGGTTGGCCGCCGCAAGCCGCCTGTCGATTTGGCTTGCCTATGACCGGCGATGAGACGCAGTCGAAGGTAAACCTCCCGCAAACCTTTCAATTACCCACAATTTCTGCTCCAAGCATTGCACCGAGGACGATGTCGGTCAGACGAGATAACCCACGCCACATGACTGTGTTACCCGGTGGAGGATCGTTAGCACGGGCGAGATAACCACCGAGCCTGGCGATTTTGGTCAGATAAGTTGAAAGCAGGTTGCGTCGCGCTTGAGGCGTGTCGGTGACCAGCCGATCGAGCACGGCGATTTCAGTCTCGGTCAAGGCGAGAGTCGGCAGCGCGTCGGGAGCTGAGCGGTTAAGCATCGTCATCCAGAAAACTCGCCAACTCAGGATGCAGAAGATCGCGATCAGATTGGTCAGACGCTGAGCGGTCCGGAGCTTCAATTCTTCGGCTTTGCAGCCGGATTTGAGGATCTTGTGGAACACCTCGATTTTCCACCTCAAGGCATACCATTCCAGCTTCTCAATGGCGTCCGCGCGGGACGCAACAGGCAGATCGCTGATCAGCTTCCACTTGATCTTCTTTCTGTTCTTCGGTGTCCCGCGCTCCTCGGCATGGATCACCGTTAAGGTCAGCGCGGGATAGCGTTTCTGTTTTCCGATCGGCGGCAAGACGCGAAGCTTGCGATACCTGATCTCGAGAACGGCTTCGTCGGGATCGCCCTTGTTGTCTCGAACTTCGATGCGATGCAGCCCTTTGACGGCAACCTCGTCCATGTCATCGGCAATCGTATGATCTCCGTCTCCCGCCAAACGGTCGACGCACGTCCTGATCAGAAAATGCGTTCCGGCTTCCTGGGCGGTGCAGAACAGCTCGTAGATGTCGCTCTCGCGATCACCAATATGAATGCATCGGCCCGGATCACCCAACAGCGCCGTGGACTGCTGCACATTCTCCAGCCATCGGATGCTCTCTTTCTTCTCGATCGGCACCCGCGTCGGATTGATCTTCTTCTTAAGCGCCGCCGTCCCCTTGAATTTCTTGCGGGTCCAGAACTTTACTGCCGCCAATCCCAGGGGCGTCCCTTCCGTCGTCACCGCCAGGCTGGAATGCATCAAAATGCCGCAAACCGTGTGCGCGCGAGGACGACCGATCAGGTCACGACCGCTATTAATGCTCTTGGTGATCCCAATCGCGGCGACGTCTTCTCTTCGATAGGTGAACTCGGTCGTGTCATGGAGCACAAGAACCAGACCGTCACTGCCGATGGTGCGGTCACGCGTCGACTGAAAGTGACCGGCCAGAATGTCCGCCTCGCTGATCCGGTCGTTGGCGAAAAAGCGATAGGCCGCCTTGGTGTTGGCCCAGTCTTGGCACACCAGCGGAATGCTTTGGCCCATGGCGCTCCCGATCTGCGCCACCAGCTTGCGCAGCCGTTTGTTCAGGCGCCCGTCGGCAAGACGGCAACCACCAAGCTCACGATCAAACCACGCCTCAGTTCCCTCGTCCATTGGCACCGCTCCCCTTGCGAATCGGTGCCAGACAAGGAATCACAGTCAATTCCTGTGACGCAACTATTAGTGTAGCTCCCTAAAATCATCCACTAAATGTGGGTAAATGAAAGCCCGCAAACGCCGGAACCGACCCCCAACAGATGCCCGAGAGCCAACCGAGTGGGCCGCTCGGACGGTTCCGAGCACGACCTGGGGACCGCGCCCGATCTTGCACTTGAAGGAGCGCGCCGCCAAAGCGGCCCTGAGATTTGAGTAGATTCCGAGTCTCCATAGCCCCTCGGCCGTTCGCTAGACTTACACTGGGCCGTATTGTCACATGACCAACTGATAGCAGATCGGGTCGGGTCGACGTGACTCTACCTAAGGATTATGCGCGATGGTCCGCGTTTATCGGCAAACTGGTTGGCCACTGGCTCGATCGCTACAGAATTGGCAAGGTCGGGCAATGGTTCTTCGAAGTCTGGAACGAGCCGAATTTTGACCTGTGTGTGCCGAAAACTAGGTTCGGATATATTGGTGGTGCAATCCGCCGACAACTGCATGGGCTACGATGCGCCCTGCCCGTCGAACCGGACGCGATAGGGGTGCGTCCTTATCCAAGGAGCGATGAGTCCGGGTTTCATTATAATACCGGGCATAAGAGTGGAGGACCCGGCGCAGGTGCTGAGCGCCGAATACTATGAGATGGTCAGTGCATCCGCGCGGGATGGAGCCGATCAGCCGTTCGGCAAAACAGTTCTGCCATGGCAAACCTGGCGAAATCGGCTTGTCGCGAATACCCATCGCTCTCAAGCGGCGCCTTACGACTGAGCCATAGATCCCATCCCGATCACGGATTAAGTAGCGTGGTGCCTCGTTCCAAGGAAAAGCCTCGGTGATCTGCCGCGCGATCCATTCGGCCGTCGGGTGCGCCGTTACGTTGACAGGTCCATGGCCGCAATCTGCGGCGTATGGTTGCGCAGGAAGGTAACCCAGCTGTAGCGCGACAAACTGGATGAGAGGTCGCGACAATCTGGATGAGAATTTGGTGTCGCGGTTGGTTGATGATCGCGGGGGTGATTGTCGGGCGCAAGTATTTTTGTGGGATTGATTGTCGTGGCGCGTCAATCAGCGGTTCAAAATCGGCGCTGAGGCAACGCCACGTTCGATTCGTGGCATATGATGCGGATCGATCGGCACGAGGACGATCTGGCGCAGCGTTATTGTGCGAACAATCGGGTAACATCCGTCAATCAGCGGCGATATTGGCAGGAGTGGCCTGGGATGGCGGTCGCCCCGGCCCGCGTTTTCGATCGATGGCCTCGCGACGCCTGTAACTTTCGACATTGAGCTCGAAAATGATGGCGTGGTGGACGAGGCGATCGACGGCGGCGAGGGTCATGGCGGGATCGGGGAAGACCTTTTCCCAGGCGCCGAAGGGCTGGTTGGCGGTGATGAGCATTGATCGCCGCTCGTATCGGGCGCTGATGAGCTCGAAGAGGACGCTGGTCTCGGCCTGATCCTTGGAGACGTAGGAAAAATCATCGAGGACGAGTAGGTCGAAGCGGTCGAGCCGGTTGATGGCGGCTTCGAGGCTGAGTTCGCGGCGCGCGATCTGAAGCTTCTGAACGAGGTCGGTTGTGCGCGTGAAGAGCACGCGCCAGCCGTTCTCGACGAGAGCGACGCCGAGGGCGGAGGCGAGATGGCTCTTGCCGCCACCCGGCGGCCCAAAAAGTAGCACGTTGGCGCCTTTCTTGAGCCAGCTGTCACCGGCAGCGATCGCCACCACCTGGGCCTTGGAGATCATCGGCACGGTGGCGAAGTCGAAGGTATCGAGTGTCTTTCCCGGCAAGAGGCGGGCCTCGGCGAGGTGGCGCTCGACGCGGCGCCGATCCCGCTCGGCGAGCTCATGTTCGGTGAGGGCGGTGAGGAAGCGGGCCGCAGGCCAACCTTCTTTGTCGGCCTGTTCGGCAAACTTCGACCAGATTAGCTTGATGGCCGGCAAGCGTAGTTCGGTAAGAAGTAGTCCGAGCTTGGCAGTGTCGACGGCATGGTTGGTCTTCATGCTGCGTCTCCCGTCACGCTGGTGCCGAGCAATGCTTCGTAGGCATCGAGCGGCGCCAGAGTGACGATGATCTGGGGCAGCCGCGCGGGATCGGGGGCAAATCTTGCCCGCAAAGCGGTAATGTCCGGCAATTGCCCCGCTTCCAGTGTGTCAGCAAGCCGCTCAGCCAGTTCGCTCTCGCAGTTGCGCTCGTGCGCCAGGGCAAGAAGATCGACCATGATCCGGCAGGCCTGTTGTGCCGGCAGGCGCTCGATCAGAACATCGAAGGTTCGCCGATAAGCCTCGCGGGGAAACAGCTGATCGCGGTAGACGAGCCGCAGAAGTGCCATCGGCTTGCGGCGCAGGGAATGGATGACATGGCGGTAATCGACCACCTGGTCGTGCTTGCCCGAGGGAAGAGGCCGTCCGCGCGGCACGGTCATGAGCGGAGTGCCGCCGACGAAAACAGCGAGCCGGTCATCGAACACGCGCACCCTAAGGCGATGCCCGATCAAGCGCGAGGGCACGGAGTAGAATACTTTGCGCAGGGTGAAGCCGCCGGCGGAGGTGACGCGCACGGTCACCTCTTCGTAGTCCGCGGTTCGGCGGCCGGGCAAATCCTGGAGGGCGGCGCGTTCGCTGTCGATTCGTTTAGCATTACGAGCGTTTCGGCGGCTGACAATCTCGTCGACGAACCTCCGATAGGCGGGCAAATCGTCGAAATCCCGGGAGCCCCGCATCAGTAGCGCGTCCTCCAGGGCACGCTTGAGATGACCATGAGGCCCCTCGATGGCACCGTTCTCATGCGCGATACCGGTGTTGTTGCGGGACGGCGTCATGCCGTAATGGCGGCAAAGTTCCTCGTATCGGCGTGTCAGATCGTCGCGTGCTTCGCGATCGAGGTTGCGGAAGGCGGCCGAAAGGCTGTCGGTGCGATGTTCCCGCGGTGCCCCGCCGAGCGACCACAAAGCGTTCTGCAGCCCCTCCGCCAAGGCAACGAAACTCTCGCCGCCGAGCACGACATGAGCGTGTTCGAAGCCGGAGTAGGCCAGGCGAAAATGGTAGAGCCGGTGCTCGAGCGGTGTATCGGCGATCGAAATCGCCGCACCGCCCATGTCGCTGAAATCCGACAGGCCCAACCGGCCGGGTTCATGGACCTGTCGGAAAATCACCTCTCGTTCCACACCATAAAGTGCGTGCCAGGCACGAATCCGCCGCTCTAGCGTGCGGCGAATGCCGGCGCCCAAATCGGGATGGCGCCGCCGCATCTCCTCGAAAATCGCAATCGGCCGAAGACCCGGCGTAGCCTCGAGCATCGGCACAATCTCGATCTCGAAAATATCCCCAAGCGGATCCCGCCGACGCCGGGTCCGCGGCGCCTTCTTCTGGGACGGCAACCGCGGATCATTCTCGATGCGATACGCCGTGGCGATGCTGATCGATGCCTTCGCTGCCGCTGCAGCCGGCCAATTGGTTTGTCGATACTTCATGTAGAGCCTCATCTGATGATCGGTTACGTGGCGGCCGGGCACAAAACGATTCCTCCCAACGGAAAAATCGCCACCATACCCGGCCTACCGCCATCACCAGACAACGCCTCAAAAAGAACGCGTCGTTGGGGGCCTGAAACTCCGGTCGGGCTACGCCCTCCCTTCGTTCCAGGCCCTCAGCATTCTCATCTTGATTGACGCTACGCTCTCACCTTGATTGTCGCGCCGCACCCAGCTCTGACCGGACGGGTCATCATTCTTCTCCCGTGCCATATACTTGCCGACGGTCGACTGGGCGACCGCATATCCAAGCTTGAGCAGTTCACCGTGAATGCGGGGCGCACCCCAAAGCGGGTTTTCCAAGCTCATGCGCCGGATCAACGCCCGCAGCTCCGCGCCTATCGGTGGCCGACCTCCCAGCGGGCGTGACTTCCAGCGCCAGTAGCGGCGAAACCCTTCACGATGCCAGCGCACCAGCGGCTCGGGACGGACGATGGTTATCAACTTGAGGATCGAGGGAAACCAGCGATAGAGCTGGACGAAGAACAGACGATCGGCGTTGCTAAGCTGAATGCCGCCGTTCACCTTGCGTCGAAGGACGATGAGCTGATACCGGAGTGCTGCATTCTCGGCCTCGAGCCGGCTCTTCGACTTAAAGAGCGCTGCCAACAGCTTCAGAGCCAGGAGCATTAGCGCAATCACAGCAGCCAACGTGATCCGATTTTTCACTGGTTCAACATGGTTGGGTTTTCGGTACACACAGCTGCTCGGCGCCGACGGCTCCGCGCCCAAACCGGTCGTTCTAGCAAATTTGTCCACAGGTAAAGCGGACTTAGAGGCTGTTTGAAAAAGGCTTGAGTGGGATCGCGACGCGTGATTCAAGCTCGGGATGTGGACCCAAGCGACGCGTGGCCGGATGGCAGCCATTGAGAAGAAGACGAAGAGGTATCCGAGCGATCTGACCGACGAGGAGTGGTCGGCGATCGAGCCGATATTGCCAGGGCCGGCGCGGCGGGGACGCAAACGCAGCACCGACTTGCGCGAAGTTGTGAACGCGATCCGCTACATGGTTCGATCGGGTTGCGAGTGGCGCATGTTGCCGATCCACTTTCCGCCGTGGCAGACCGTGTACTGGTGGTTTCGCCGGTTCGTCCGGTTGCTGCTGTTCCGCACCATTCATGACCTGGCGGTGATGATTGATCGTGAGCGCGCCGGGCGTGAGGCCAGCCCTTCGGCCGGTGTGATCGATAGCCAGTCGATCAAGGCGCCGGCGGCAAAAAGCCGTGGCTACGACGCTGGAAAGAAGGTCACGGGCCGCAAGCGTCACATCGCGGTCGACACGGATGGACGACTTCTCATGGTGAACCTGACCACCACCGACATCTCGGATTCCGCCGGCGCCCAGGTCATTCTCGACGCCATTCGCAAGCGCTGGCCGTGGCTCAAGCATTTCTTCGCCGATGGCGCCTATGACCGCCGCCAACTCCTGGATAAGGCCGTCTTCCTCGACTTCACTGTCGAAGTCGTCAGACGGATCGAAGGCGAAAAAGGCTTCCATGTCCTACCCCGGCGGTGGGTGGTCGAGCGCAGTTTCGGATGGCTCACCCGCTATCGTCGCCTCGTCCGTGACTATGAGCAGCGCCTCGATGTCTCCGAAGCCATGATCTATGCCGCCATGGGTAGCCTTCTCGTCCGCCGCATCGCACATTGATCAATTTTCAAACGGACTCTTGGTCTTACTGAGTCACAAAAGGGGAAGATTCGCGAATTTGCGAATCGTGATACGCGGGAAGATTTATGATCGGCATGAGGGCTGAGATGGATTTCCAAACGAGCGCGCGCAGTGAATTGCGTTTTGCCGCGTATGTCGAGGGGCTTGTTGGCGTGATCGGGCACGTGGACCGGGCGGGACCGCTGCGCGACTATTGCGTGGGGCTGATGCTGCCGGTGGAGCGCAAGAGCGTTGAGCCGATGGCGGCGGTGACGGCGCCGGAGCGGACGGCGGCGCAACATCAGTCACTGTTGCATTTTGTCGGGCAGGCGCCGTGGTCGGATGCGAAGGTTCTGGCCAAGGTGCGCGAGATGGTGCTGCCCGAGATGGAGCGGCACGGCGCGATCGAGGCGTGGATCATCGATGACACCGGGTTTCCGAAGAAAGGCCGGCACTCGGTGGGGGTGACGCGGCAGTACTGCGGTCAACTCGGCAAGCAGGACAATTGCCAAGTCGCCGTCTCTCTATCGGTCGCCAATCACGACACCAGCTTGCCGGTGGCCTATCGGCTGTATGTGCCGAAAGATTGGGCCTTGGACAAAGCGCGGCGGGGCGAGGCGGGGGTTCCCGAGGAGATTGGGTTTGAGACCAAGCCGGAGATTGCGCTGGCGCAGATCCGCGCCGCTTGTGAGGCCGATATTCCGCGCGGCGTGGTGCTGATGGATGCCGGCTATGGCAGTGACACCGAGCTGCGCACGGACATCGGCGCGCTTGGGTTGAGCTATGTTGCCGGCATCATGCCGAACACCTCGGTCTGGGCTCCTGGGACAGCACCGCTGCCGCCGAAGAAATGGTCGGGTCGCGGACGCCCCCCGAAGCTGATCGGTCGTGACGCCAAACACCGGCCGCTTTCCGTCAAGGCGCTTGCGCTCGGCCTGCCAGCGGTGGCGTGGCGCATGATCAAATGGCGTGAAGGCACAAGCGACTGGCTGTCCTCACGCTTCGCCCGGATACGGGTTCGCGTTGCACATCGCGATTACCAGCTCACCGAGAGCCGCCGGGATGAATGGCTACTGATCGAATGGCCCCGGGGTGAAGACGAGCCGACCAAATATTGGCTCTCGACCTTGCCGCCGAACCTTGCCCTCGCGCGCCTGGTCGATCTCGCCAAGCTGCGCTGGCGCATCGAGCGCGATTACCAGGAACTCAAGCAGGAACTCGGCCTCGGGCACTATGAAGGTCGTGGGTGGCGCGGCTTCCACCACCACGCCACACTCTGCATCGCCGCTTACGGATTCCTGAATCTCCGAGCGGGAGACGATTCCCCCCTCGGGACTGCGTGGCGCCTCGTGGCTCTCGAAACCTGCCGTTCCCGGCGGTTACCGACCGCGAGGCGCCCCCAATCAGACCGGAACGTCATATCCCGAACTCGATCGCAACCTTGCGCCGTCGCATCGTCATCGCGCTAGCGCCGACTCTGTCGAGATGCCCTTGTTGCGCCCGCATGACCTCGCGCAGAACACATCTCAGTTTGTGACGCAGTAAGATTAGGACCCTGCAGTGACTTCTGTCATCGTTGCGTCAAGCGGAAGTGGATTGAACCACTACAGAAGTGCTCCGAGCGACGCTTGTGCCTCTGCAATCCCGGGAAATTCCGGTGTCGGCGTAAAGCCCGCGAGCGCGGACGCGAACAAGGCATGAGCGTCCGCTGAGCTCGTGGAATTATAAAGTGGTGCCAAACCGAGCAGCACGAAGCTCAAAACTCAAAACTGCGCGCGTTCTGCTGCTGCGCAACGGCGATTGCTGTGACGAATGCCTCCTCGGCTAGCGCTGTATGCCTCATTGCGCTCTACTGCGCGCTTATTCATGCGGAGCATGTCGCAGGCAAAATATTCTCCGGCACCAAGGAGCCCGTGCCCTAAAATCGGCTGCGATTCCCTACCGACCCACCGAAGCAATGGGCCCCTCTTCACTCTGCCTTTCCTAAAAAAGGGTCGCACCTCGAACCGTCAACAGACGACTATCGTCTCGAGATTTTTTGTGCCCTACAGGTCCTTCGAACGCAGTTTGTTCCTGTATCCCCTACTCTTCATTCCAGAAAGACGGCTCACTATCTTGAATCGCGAAGGGTAAACTATCTGTCGCATCTTTTGCGCGCCCTCCAGCGTCCGCTCGACAAATCCTTCAGCGCTAATTGGTCATAGACGATTTCGCCAGAGCCCACTTATCAAGGACTTGGGCCGCTTCAGCTTCACGACCCATGGCCTTAAGAGCGTCTCCCCAGTCCTTGTACGGGAATTCACTTGACGGATCGATTTCTATCGCGCTCTTGAATTTTCTGATCGCGGACGGGTAGCGCTTCATCGCAGCCAGACTGCGGCCCCACTCCAATTTCGCCCACGAGTTCCGCGAATCTCTCTTTGCCGCCTGACGGAATTCGGAAATTGCTGCCGAGTACTTCCCGCTTTCGCGCAGGAGGCGACCATATGCGAGATGTGCCGACGGGTCGTAGGGGTCTAACTCGATCGCGGCGCCATATTTTCCCAGCGCGGCGGCAGTGCAGCGTAATTGACGAAGCGTATTGCCCCACTCAACAAGGATACTCACGCTCTCCACTGCTTGCTGTCGCACACTCTCGAACAACTGAATCGCCTCTTCGGGGTTCTCGCGGCTAAGTAGTCTACCTAGCGCAGCAACAGCTCCATCGTCCCACGGTTCGATGGCCACTGCATTCCGCAGTAGGTCTATTGCCTCCCTTTTCCGCCCAAGGCGGTCGAGCGCCGCGGCGCGCAGTTGGAGCGCGTCCGCGCGACGGGACGCCTGTGTAAGCGCAAGCTCCAACGTCTCCACTGCGTCGGCCGGACGCCGCATCCAGTACAGCTGCACGCGGCCCAGCTCGATCAACATCGCCACCCGATCTTGTGATCTCTCCGCAACACTCCTCAGCTTGGATATCGCCTCATCGCGCCGTCCGACATCGGCCAACGCGTGGGCGAACTCGCCCCAGATCCAGGCGCCTCGCTGGTCAAGCTCGCAGCCGCGCTGAATTTCCGCCAAAGCTTCATCTCGACGACCCAATGCTCTCAGAGCTTGCCCGAGCATGCCGTACGCGAATGCGTCGTATGAGTTCACTCTGAGGGCTTTTCGGAATTTGCGTATTGCGGCTTCGTATTGGCGCATGTCCATCAGCGTCTGACCCCATCCCCGCAATGGCCAAGTCGCCCTGGGGTCAATCAGCGTGGCGGCGCGGAATTTTTCGATTGCATCGGGGTACTTGTGCTGCCGACGCAAGACTTCTCCCCAGCCACTGTATGCGTCCACTTGGTACGGATCGAGTGCAATGATTTCCTCGTATTTGTCGATAGCGTCCTTATTGCGGCGGGTGCGCCGGAGGGCTTCGGCCCAGCGAAGGCGCGCGCCGATATGATAGCGATTTAAGGCGAGCGCCCGTTCCGCGGCCGCGATTGCATCAGCGTATCGACGTTGCTGGATGCACGAAAATGCCAATCCGGCAAATTTGATGCCCGCGAGCGGGTTTAAAGCGTCGGCCGTTCCAAACGCTTCCTCCGCCTTGTCGAAGTGGCCGGATCTCACATACAGATCACCCAACGCGGCGAACGCATCCGAGGAAGCGGACGCAAGGCGTGTTCCCGCGAGGAGCTTGCCGATAGCTTCTTCGTAACGAAATTGTTCGGCAAGAAGCCTTGCCCAATTTATGTAAGCCCAGGGGTAGCTGGGATCCAGATCGGCTGCGCGTGCGAATTTCCCCTCCGCCTCATGAATGCGCCCGAGCTTCCAAAGGGAGAATCCCAACCCGTTCCAGGCAGCTTCAAATCGAGGCTCGAGCCAAATTGCGCGCCTAAAGTATGGGATTGAGCATCGGAACATCCGTCGATCATGGCAGACGTAGCCGAGATTGGACCAGGCATAGAAGTAACGCGGATTTCCGCCGGATCGATTTCCCGTATGACGCCGCCGCGTCGTCAATTTGACGCGTCGAACGCTTTAGGTTTCCCAGGCTGTTCAGTATCGGCGCCGAGTGCCAGGGAGTTCGTGGCGCGAGAGCTAGGGAGGTTAGGTACTTTTCTTCTGCTTCTGGAAATCGGAATTGTGATGGGAGGACGTTACCCCAGGCGTTGTATGCTCGGTAATGCTCCTTTGCGGAGGCGCGACTTAGACAGGTTCGCAGGCTCTCAAGCGTCTTATCGAAGGAACGACCCTGCTGCTCTTGAGAGCTCGCCGAACGCGCGCTGGACCTCTCCTATGAGACAGTTAGGCGATGGCTGTTGAAGTTCGGGCCGCTATTTGCCAAGGAGCCTTCGCACCAGACGTCGTTGGCCAACCTCGCCGTGGCATGTCGACGAGATGGCCCTCGTGCGCAAACTGCTAAGTAAGCAGGGCTTTGGGCCCAAAACGATAGTTACCAAGGCGTTGTCAGAGTAACGGCCGATCGTCTGCGTATGGCGCAGCGTGCCCAGACCCCAGCGGCCATTAGGCCGCGAGGGCGCGCCACGCGGCCAACGCACCGGCTCGTCTTTGTTTGTAGACCTGGCGAGTGACGAGATGGCGCTCCTGATTGAAGTGGTTGTGGACCTCAGCATGAGCTGAGCTGAATTTTTGCAGCGTCTTCGTGCTTCGAAACCGCTGCATGGCCCGTTCTCGTCGTCGAAACGGCTGATGCGAATTCTCCGCGCGATTGTTGAGCCGACGACCGACCTCGTGGCGATCGGCGTTGCCGATCTCATTCATCGCCGCGGGATAAGAGCAAAACCCGTCGGTGACGATCTTCCGCGGCCGGCCATATGTCTT
The DNA here is from genome assembly GCA_963804725.1 of uncultured Alphaproteobacteria bacterium. Classification (GTDB taxonomy): domain Bacteria; phylum Pseudomonadota; class Alphaproteobacteria; order ATCC43930; family CGMCC-115725; genus JAATGI01. The sequence goes on from CAWDRN010000004.1 coordinate 239,328, forward strand.
CATGACGCGCTTGAGAAGCTTCAGCGCCGCAGCCTTGGCCCGCTTCGCTGTGACGACCGTTTCCAAAACCTCCTTCGTGATCGACGGCGCGCCAGAGATAGCAGAGCTTGCCGTTGACCTTCACGAACGCCTCATCCAAATGCCAACGCCACTGAGGATAGCGGCGCATCTGCGCTACCCGCTTCTTTCGGATCTCGGCTGCAAACATCGGGCCAAACCGGTTCCACCAAAACCGCACCGTCTCATGGCTGATGTCGATCCCGCGCTCGGCCAGGAGATCCTCGACGTTGCGCAGCGACAGCGGGTATTTCACGTACATCATCACGACCAGACGGATCACTTCTAGCGAGCTGTTGAAATACCGGAAGGGGTCGCTCATGGCCTGAAGCTACCATAGCCAAACACGGCCCGAAAATTTGCTCTGACATTGCCCCACCGAATGCAAGGTTGCCGGCGCGTTGGTTGCGCCTGACCTGAGGCAAAGCTCCTCCTCCGATCGTCACACTTAATCTAAGAGGAGCGCCGCAACGTGAAATAAATTGCTTGACATTCATCGCCCCATGTAAGGAACACCAATGGCATCGAGCTTTTTGCGCCCGACAGCATGGTGCGCGCGTGGCTGATAAGCTGCAGCTAATGCGCATCCGCAAAGGACTGCGCCGCGCGGGCGATTACCATCAGTCGCGATGACGGCCGTCAAGACGGTCTAAATCCACCCACGTTTAATATTTTTTCTCTCCTCCCTGAGATTTCTTCTTCTTCTCCGGCTTGGGTGCTTTTTTTTCTTTTTCTTTTTCGTCAGTCGATTTCTGCCACCTTTTCAGAGGTTTCTCTGGAGGTTTTTGCTTCTTCTCGCGCTTCCCTGGTTTCTCATCCGTCGCTAGTTTCTCATCCGTCTTTGATTCCGGCGGTTTATTCGAAGCGTCAGCGGAGAAGGAGCGGTGACCTCCATGGTAGGTGTGACCCCTCCATCCGATCTGCACCTGCTCCCCAAATGAGAGCTCCTCTCCCACCTTTTTCTTGGCAGCGTAGTGCGGATTCACGTGGGCGTACGACCCACTGTGCTTTCCTTCGTAACGCACCGCAGTGACCACACCTTGCCAACGACGTCGCGTAAGGATGCTTTCGGCTCGGTCCTCTAGCTCGCGGCCCGAAATCTTTTTATACCGAAGCCGCACATTCAGGTTTTCAGAGCGCGCTATCTGAGCTGACACAACTCGGCGTGTGTCGAATACCCACACTCGGCCCTCGTAAACTCCGATACTGACCGGAGGAATCTTTTTGGCCACGCTTGGATCCGCAACCAGCTGATCTTTGGTATCGAATATGGTTCGATCTTCGTCCCTGAACTTCAACTCGATGCCGCCCTGCGCCGTGCGAAGCCGGTTGGGATCGATGTATCCTTGATCGTCGAGCACTTCGTACTGGCCCAACGTGAGCAGCCGAACCGGCTGGGCGTCCAGCGGCGCGTCGAAGAGTTCGTCAGGGATCTCGTCGTGCTCCACATCGGTATCGTAGCCCTTAGTTTCATCACTGCTGTCGTACTCCGCCTCCATCCGCTGCACCACGTCTCCAACTTGTCGCTGCTGCCTCAGCGAGGTCGACCGGTTCGTGGGCAGACGTTGAAATGATCCGCAAGGCAGAGGCGGCGATGCGACGCCACGAAATGACGCCGCAGCTTTAGGCTGGGCTGCCTGCGTTATCGCGTAGCGAGTGGGTGGCGGCGCGACGACGCGAGGCGGGCTGGACACCGCTGCCTTAGGCTGGGCCGCCTGCGTTATCCCGTAACGAGTGGGCGGCGGCGCGACGACCCGAGGCGGGCCGGACGCTGGCACCTTAGGCTGGGCCGCCTGCGTTATCGCGTAGCGAGTGGGTGGCGGCGCGACGACCCGAGGCGGGCCGGACGCCGGCACCTTAGGCTGGGCCGCCTGCGTTATCCCGTAGCGAGTGGGCGGCGGCGCGACGACCCGAGGCGGGCCGGACGCCGGCACCTTAGGCTGGGCCGCCTGCGTTATCCCGTAGCGAGTGGGCGGCGGCGCGACGACGCAAGGCGCGCCGGGCGCAGCCGCGTTGAGCTGTCTGCCTGCCAATCCAAACCGCCCATTAATTGAACTTGCAACCCGCGCAAGCCGGGCGAGTATCGTCTGCCCACCGGCCCGTTGCAAGGCGCGCGAGGGAGGCCCTCCGCCTTGCCAAAAGGCAGGCGGCAGTGCGCACTTCGAGCCTGACGATTGAGTCATGCCGGCACCCTTGATTGGTCGGCAAACCTGTAGTGATGATATCGTGCAGCCACTGAGGGAGCAAGGCTGCGTGCTGTTGGCTGCTGTTCGGGCAAGCGGCTGTGCGAGACCGTGAGACGAGACACTTCGTAGTTCGGATCGAGCCGACGGTTCGCATGTTGCGCATCGGAATTTCGTTAGCAGACGGTCTGAGCCTGGCGCTCGATCCCGTGGCGCGCGCCGGCGGCATGGTGGGCTCCTCACTCGATATCGCTTCGCAGTTTATCCCTGTCCATACCGAAAGCATCATCCGGCTCCGACGCGGACGCGGCGTCAAACTCTGACATATTGGTGATGCAAGCCTCCGAGGATCGGAAGCGAAACGATCGCTCCGGTGAGGCAGGCTCGCGATGGATCGGCGCATCCTTGTCCAAGGACAAGTGCGTGCGCGCGTCATTGTAGTAATCGGCATAGAGACGAAGAATCTTCCGGAGATGACGCTCACCAAGGATCACGATGTGATCGAGACATTCACGCCGCATCGAGCCGATGAGCCGTTCGGCGATCCCGTTCTGCCAGGGCGAACGGGCCGCGATTGGTCGGTCGCGGATACCCATGGCGGCGAGCCGCTGGCGGACGACATCCCCATAGACGCCGTCACGGTCGCGGAGCAGGTAGTGTGGCGCCTCCTGCCAGGGAAAGGTGTCGGTGATCTGCACGGCAATCCATTCGGCGGTCGGATGGGATGTGATTGCAATCGACACGATCCGCCGGCGATCGTGTCGGATGATCACAAAGGCATAGAGAAGCCGGAACCCGATGGTTGGCACCACGAGGAAGTCCATAGCGGCAACCCCGGCAGCGTGGTTGCGCAGGAAAGTTTTCCAGCTCTGGCTCGGCGGACGTCGCCCTCGCGCCATGTATTTGGCCACCGTTGACTGCGCGACCTCGATGCCGAGCATCATCAGTTCGCCGTGAATGCGCGGCGCGCCCCACAGCGGATTGGCTGCGCTCATTTCGCGGATGAGGCGTCGCCATTCGTTTGAGATCGGCGGCCGGCCGCCTCTCGAACGAGACTTCCAGCGCCAGTACCAACGGAATCAGGCTCGATGCCAACGCAGGACGGTCTCAGGTTGTACGATACAAATCGCCTCAAGGACCGACGGGCGCAGCCGATAGGCCCAGATAAAAATCAGTCGATCGATCGCACTGAGGTGCGGCCGGCGTGGCGCTCTTCTTCGCAAGACGGCCAGTTGATGCCGGAGAACCAAAACCTCGACCTCAAGCCGCGCCCGCGATTTGAACAGCGATGCAACAAAACCGAGGACGAGGCTCACAGCGTAGATCATTCACCGCAAGTCTAAACCCCTTCGCCCCCGATCGCGACCCGGGATGACGTTTTCGGTAGAGACAGGGGTCGGAGGAGGATCGCACGTGCAGGATTGGCCGGTCCTCAACCACGCGAAAGCGCGTCGGCGGGGCCTAAATCCTGAAATCGGGGCGCGGGTCCCGGCATTGGCGTAGGCGCGCTTAGTAGTAAATGTTGTCCATTCGAAATAAATTAGCCGAGCATTGTTGAAACCGATCGGCAGGCGCGCACTCCCATCCGCCTCACCCGTCCGACTTGACCATGTCATACCAAGTTGCCCGACACTCTCCTGTCGCCACTAAATCGACGGCAGCGACTTCCTGGACGGACTCGAATTGGCTGCACATTTCGGTGGGACACTCGCGCCGAAAAGCCAAAGAAAACGATGGGAAGAATTGGTGTCCCACTACAGGCTAAGTGCTTGTATCTTCGGGCTTCCGGCAGACCGCCCCTGGGCACCATTCTCTCAATGACTTTGCGAGAGATATCCAAAGGATGTGTGTAAAGCCATCGCGTTGGTTCTGCAAAATTCGTTCATGCTTCGGGCGCTTTTCGCTCCAATCGCGCGATGCCATCCTTGGCGCGACGCCGCCGATCGGCCTCGCGCGCATAGACGCAAAACGCGGCCTCGCTGCGGTGCCCGGTGATCGCCATGACGGTGCGGGGAGCGCAGCCGGCATTGGCGCAAGTCCGCCTTGGAACTCGGCGCTGACGAAGCAAGGGCGAGCAAATTCATCCGCTGTGAGCAAATCCGTCGAAAGTCGGACAACGCGCTCATCCAAATTGAGACTTCCGCAAGCCAAATGATTCCTCAACTTGATGCTGAATGGCCCGAATCTCCGATAGAATTGGTGATACCCAAATTCACGTTAAAAGTGGTTCGCGGATCCCGCCATGATTTCCTACGGGAAATCGGCAGGGGCCCCAATCGGCTCGCATATCGTGCGAATGGTGCTGATACATGTGATTCACCTCCCTTCCGGGTCGCAGACGCCGCTCCAAGAATAAGCGCGGCGCCTAGTCGCCCGGCGCGCTTCGGTCCGGCAAGGGACCTGGCGTGGTCTGCGAATCGTAGATCGGATTGCGCAGCATGGCCGGAAACCGGGTCAGGAGTTCGCGCCGCGCCTCGTTCGGTGGCTGGTTAGGCAACGCGCGGATCAGCGCGTCGTGCCGGGCCTGCATGCCGTCGCGGAATTCGGGATGAGTCATGATAAAGGCGTCGTTGCGCCGGACGCCGCGCAGGACGCGCGCGCCGATTTCGCGCGGCCCCATCAACAGGCTGGCGTCGTAGGAGACCGCGTCGCGCCGCGTGTAGCCGGAGGTCGCCAATTCCGGCGGCCGGACCGCTTGGCTGTTGCGACCGAAATCGGTGTTGGCCGGACCGGCAAAGAAGGCCGAGACGCCGATGCCGTGATGTTCGAGATCGCTGCGTAACGCCTCCGACAGGCCGGCCAGCGCGAATTTCGCCGTGATGTACAGGCCGCACTGCCAACTCGCAAACAGGCCGGAGGTCGACGAAGTATTGACGATGTGGCCGCCCTTGCCACGCGCGATCATCCGCGGCACTAACGTTTGGACGCCGTTGATCGCGCCGCCCAGGGTGACGCCGAGCATGAAGTCCCAGTCCTGGTACGTCGCCTGCTGCATCGGGCCGATCAGCATGACGCCGGCATTGTTGACCAGCAGATCGACCGGCCCTACCGTCGCTTCCACCTCTTCTGCGGCCCGCACCCAAGCAGCGCGATCAGTGACGTCGAAGCGGATTGGGTGGATCGTCGGACCGTGGGCCGCGAGCGTCGCCAGCGCGGCATCGAGTCCGTCCTGCCGGAGGTCGGCCAACACGACCTTCATACCGGCACCCGCGGACGCCTCCGCCATGCCGACCCCCATGCCGCCGGCCCCGCCGGTGATGAACGCGATCTTGCCTGCTAAATCTTCCATGACAACGGCTCCCTTGCGCTTGCGCAGCGCCCTTTAGGGCGCGGCGCCGGAAAAATCCTGTATATGGGGCGATGCTGGTCATTGTCACGGCGCTCTGGGCTTGCGGTGTTCTCGGTGGCCGGGTAGCCCGACGCGGATGCACAAGAGCGGCTACACCGGTATCGTTTCCCGCCCGAGATTCCACACGCCGGTCGAGGCGAACGGGCCGCTGAAAGTGTTGAGCACGCCGATCTTCAACGGCGCGGTGGTCGCTGCCAAAACGGCGGCGCCGCGACGGCATTGGCCAGCGCCACACCGGCGGCGGCCCCGCCGACCATTGCTTTTGCGCCGAGTGATTCGATTGCGCCCCGCCATGTCTTCCTCCCGCTCGATTATTTTTCCCATTACGGAAACCCATCAAAACAGACCATCAGGGGGTCGGACTCAGCGGTTCGGGCGCGGGCGCCGAGGCGCTCACCCGCCGACGTCTGACTGCCGCGTCGCAATTTGGCGAAAGCGCGATCCAGCAAAGGCGATTCAATTGGATGAATCGGCACCGGGCCTCTTTGCCGGGAGGCCTTCCTCGATGCGCCGCGCAAGGTAAGGGAAGAACGGATTAGAAGACAGCCGCACCAGCGAGTTCGAGACTAACGATGAGCACGTTGCGCTCGCCTCTCGGGGTGACCGACCCAAGCCTTATTCCGAAGTCCTCTGAGGGATCGGGCTTCATTCCATAAAGCCCGTCGCTTACGGGGAACGGGAGAGCGATGTGGGATAAGGAATACGTATCGGCGGGAAACGACACTCCAAGCGAGTGGATTTTCTCGGTCACTGCGCCAGCCTCGACAGTGCGTTCGACCTCCTCACCATTGTTGGCGTGTTCGTTGGTAATGACAGTGGTGCGAAAATTCCGCGGCGCGGGCGGCAGGAGCCGCTCCAACTTGGTCTCGGCGCTTGGACGCAGCAACAGGCCGAAGTCCGTCGCGCGATTGATGTCGAACAGAACTAGTTCACTGCCATTCGGCGCGAGGCGGGCGTAGAAATCGGACACGATGGCCGAAGTGTTGACAGTGAAGTCCACCACTGACTGGAATGTCAGAATCGGAGGAAGCCTGGAAAGCTTCTGGTCGCGGGCGCCGCTGGCGATCTGCTGCCGCAGCGCTTGCGTCAGCCGGTGCGACTGCCAGGCAGCGTTCACCGGAAACGAGTTGTATTTGAAGGGATTGAACTCCGGCAGGACTTCCAACCAGGCGGCCTTCGCAAATGGCGGAAAATACGCAGGCAGGGCCGCAAGCCCAACGAAACGAGCGAACTGAGTGATTCCGATCATCGGGGATATGAGGATAAGGCGATCGGCTTGTTCAAGCCGATCGTCGTCCAGCGCGTCCAAGACGTACTTGAGCGCCAACGCGCCCCCATTGGAATAGCCTACTAGCTGCAGTGGCTTGCCGGCTCCCGCACGACGCTGCGCTTCTCTGACCGCAAGACGGGTCGCGGCCATCCAGTCTTCCCATTCGACCTCTGTAAGCGCTCCCGGGACCGTGCCGTGCGCCGGCAGCCGGATAGCGACGACAACGTAGCCGTGAGCACTGTAGAGTTCGCCAATGTGTCGCAAGCTATAGGGAGAGTCGGTCAGACCGTGGAGTAGGACGACAGCGCCGACGGGGTCGCCTTCCGGCTGCAGGACGTAGGACCTGTTCCAGTCGCGATTGAAATGGCCTGGATAGATCGGACTTCCCTCAAAGTAGCGGTTGACTGGGATCCGATCCTCCGCGGAAAGTCTTTGCGTGACCTCGGTCCGGAGCGCGTTGAAGATTGCGTCTTCCGCTTTCAGGTACCGAGACCAATCCGCAGCATCGAGTTCTTCTGCGTCGAGCTCATGCGGCACATAGGTGTGCCAAGGCTCCAGTGGGGCTCCACGCTGCGAATCCCACGCGCGAACGCCAAGCAGCGTCACGAAGACGGCGGCGAGCAGCACGAGAGTCAGTTTCACGCCTCTGACGACTGTCGACATCATCTGCCATTCAACCGCCGACAGGAAACCGCGCCATCAGCAACGGTGAGCCGGGCAGCGAGCTCACGTCAGCCAAACCTCGTGTCCCTGCGTTCCGGTTTCATATCGCGTGTTGGAGTAGCGCACGAAAGTTACTGTACTTGCGTTGACTTTGGCGAAGCCCGTTGATGGCAGATGGAGTGCTTGATAGGCGGCGTCCAACAATGTCGAATACGAAGTGTCGGGGGTGGCCTTCGATCACCGCGCCATAGGCGCCGTTCTGCAGACTGATCTTTGGGATTGATGCCATGGCCCTTGCGGTTTTGCAAATTGGCTCTAACACATTGATCCGACCTTGTGGATAATCATGCGGTTTTGCAGCTAACCCATTGATAATGGCGGAATGACATCGGACTGAAAATCCGCGTATCGGTGGTTCAATTCCGCCCCTGGGCACCAATAAGATCAAGGGCTTACCACACTTCCGAATAATCGGTTTTCCATGTTTATCCGCGTATCTATCCAATTTTATGCGCATTTCGTTCCAGTTTCTTGATAGCAGTCGCGGCTCGGCGGCGCGGGTCAGCCTCGCGCGCATCGACGGCGAATGACGCCTCGCTCCGGTGGCCGGTTATCGCCATAACGGTGCGCGGATCGCAACCAGCGTCGAGCCAGTTTTTGATCGCAGTGTGACGGAGTCCGTGAAACGTGAGCCCTATGTCCACCTGATTCGTCGCGTGCAGTCATCGAATCAGTTTGAAAAATCTGGCCCGAAAGCCAGCCGCCGTAAACGGTCGGCCGCGAACACCCGTCACCATGATCGGGCTGCGTTTTGGCGCCGCCTCAATGATGTGGCGAAGCGCGCGGTGTGCTGGGATTTCAAGCGGCCGCGAACTCGCGGCGGGAATACCGGGTGCCACGTTCGTGGTACTACCGGGCAAGAACCAGTCCTACTGGGGCAGGATCCCGGGCTGAGTGCCGCTTTTAGCAGCAGAACGTTCCGACGAAGCCAACGTGGCTAGCGAAAGCGCGCGAACACTCCTGAGCGCCCGCGTAGAGAATTGAGGGTGGAACGAACAGAACGGAGATTGGGCGATAGAATTTCATATTCTCCTAAGGTCTGAAGAGTGCGGGCGCGCCCGTGAACCAGGGTCGCTTGCCTGAAGGTAAGGATCGACTGAACCGTCGGCGTTATGCGTGAAAGATGAGCGTTTCTTTTCGCTACCGTCAACGTCAACAAGCTCTACGGCACCACAAGTTCTAGGGTGTACGAGGCCGCGCGACACGAATCTATCCGGCGGCGCATTGATCGGGTCGTGCCCATTGGCGCCGGCGAAGCTCACGATGTCTAGGAACTGATCGCGGACCACTCGGATCCACATCTACCTCAGCGGCCAATCGCCGCCCGGGAACACTTTGACTTGAGCTTCTTAGTGTAACCGAAGCGCATTTAGCTCGGCTAGTGCTCTGCGCCGTCCAACTGAACCAGTCGTTGGACGACCGCGACGATGAGCGCTGTCGAGACGCCGAACATCAACAGTCCGGCAGCAGCTTCGATTGGTCCCAGCAGCTTCCATCGCGGCAACAGTACGACATCGCCTGAACCCAAGGTCGTGTAGTTATCAGCCGGACAGTACAAAGCAGCACTGAAATCAGCTACCGCACCGCACAGATCGATCACGAAGGCCTATGGAGCGATCTCGAGGATATGTCCGGCGAGCAAGAGCAACGTTGTACCGCTTACAATTGTCAAATTCTTCGAGAGCCGCACTCCGAGCCACCCGCGTTTCAGATCGCGGCGCAATTCCCCGATGATGGTGGGCACCACAACTCCATGGGTGACTATAGTGCCACGATGGCCGAAAGTCCGACGAGCAAGGAACTCAGTATTGCGATCTGGTTCGAAGGTGTCATTTCTATTCCTGACCAGATTGACGGCACTTCGGGTGATCGAGTCAAAGAAGACTGGCGTACTCACAGTCCAGTTTGCTCCCACCGGAGATGCTCATTCCCCAATTCGCCTAACGATGCTCGATGGGGAGATTCTGAACGGCGAAGCTAACGTTATCAGAGGCGGAGCTTCAAATTTCGGACACATCATCGCCGCAAGCAATGCAGGCGTTGGTGGAGTACGCGAAGCAGTTACCAGCATGCCCATTTCAAGCCCACGCATCGTGACGCTGTACGGCGCCTCAGGAAGATCGATTGAATGCGAATTTTACAACGGTAACCCGAGCGGCCATGGGGTCGGGGCGTGCCGCGATTCGAGCGGGTCTCGAATTTCGCGACCATAGCTACGGCATCCGGGTTCATCGCTTCGCTTGGCGAGGCTGTCTTGATCATAGCCCCGGTGCCCCACAGCTTCACGCGCTGTACAATTTTTTCCTCCGTCAACATGGTAGGTATTGAAAATCCTCCGAAGAGAACCAGCCGTGACACCCGCTCCGGATAGGTTGCGGCCAACAACGCGCTCATCGCGCATCCCTCGGAAAATCCAAGTATTGCGGCGTGCTTGATAGCTTCCATGATGGCACGAAGGTCATCCATGCGCTGCTCCAGCGAGGGCGCGCCGGAGATTCGATCGGATAGCCCCTGACCTCGCTTGTCGAAAGTAACAACGCGGGCGAACGCAGAAAGGCGACGTAGGAATGCAGTATATCCATCAAATTCGTGCAGGAATTCGATGTGCGACACGACGCCGGGGACCATAATGATGTCCACCGGACCTGCGCCCATAACTTGATACGCGATGTTGACGTCGCCGCTGAGTGCGTAGCGCGTTTCTAGTAAAGCGACCTCGCTCATCGGGCGTTTCCCTCAAACCCTAAAACATATCCTTGTTCGTATAGGACGTACAGGATCAAGCCTGACCGCCGGAATCGGTCGATGTCACCTACGGTCATTCGCGACTGAACCAGGCCACCTGCCTGCCTGGCCAGGTCCGCTATGCCGCCGAAAGCGGAAAATAAATTCAGAGCATTAGCGGCTCCGCGATCGAGGTCACTCAAGCGCCGAAACCGGAGTCTCGAATCATACGCGACGAACTCACCGGCTTTGAAGGGAAGCCATCGAGCCGATGCTGCTGAACAAGACGCGCAGGGGTGCCCGCTATGCCAATCCCGGCCATGCGGAGAATGCGAGCCTCGGCTGCTTCTTTCGCCGCGCGGCCTTGATTTCCCGTCTCTCCCCCGCTCTTCGCGGCGACTGTGCCTCAGTTGCCGGTGGCGGCGGGCCGCAGCCATTCCTGCAGCTTCGACCAGCGGCGCCGGCCAGAAACGTTTCGCACGGCAATAGCGACAGCCTTCTTTTGGCCGACCAGGACCGCCAGCCTCTTGCCCCGGGTCACGCCGGTGTAGAGCAGGTTCCGCTGCAGCATGGTGTAATGCTGCGTCATCACTGGAATAATCACGGCCGGAAATTCCGATCCCTGAGATTTGTGAATCGTAACGGCGTAGGCTGGGACCAGCGTATCGAGTTCGCCCAAGCCGTAGGTCACGGAACGGCCGTCGAAGCTGGCCGTTAGTTCGCTCGCGTCGAGATCGACATCGTCGATATAGCCAATGTCGCCATTGTACACTTCCTTATCGTAATCGTTTTCGATCTGCATGACCTTGTCGCCGGGTGCGAAGGTCCAACCGAAGCGCTCGACCTTGCGCTCGCCAGCGGGGTTTAGCGCGGCTTGCAGTTCGATATTGAGCGAGCGCGCGCCGACGCCGCCCCGGTTCATTGGGCACAGAACCTGGATGTCGCGAATGGGATCGAGGCCGAAGCGCTGGGGGATGCGGCTCTTTACCAGTTCGACGATCCGCTTCACGGCCGTTTCGGGATTGTCGGCGGATACGAAATAGAAGTCGCTGTCTCCTTCCGGCCTGCGCAAATCCGGGATCGTACCCTGGTTGATGCGATGAGCGCTGACGACGATCTGGCTCGCCGCGGCCTGACGGAATATCTCCGTGAGGCGCACTACCGGCACAGCGCCCGATGAGATGATGTCGGCCAAGACCTGGCCCGGACCGACGGCGGGAAGTTGGTCAATGTCGCCGACCATCAGCAGCGCAGAATGGTCCGGCGCAGCCTTCAGCAACGCCTGCATTAGCATGACATCGACCATGGAGGTCTCATCCACCACCAGTAGGTCGCAATCAAGCGGGTTATCGGCACCGCGTCTGAAGCCGCCGGTCCTGGGATCGACCTCGAGCAGCCGATGGATGGTCCTGGCTTCGAAGCCAGTCGCCTCGGTCATGCGCTTGGCGGCACGGCCGGTCGGTGCGCATAACAGGAGCCTTACATTTTTCGCCGAGACAATTCGCAGAATTGCATTCACGATCGTGGTCTTGCCGACGCCCGGGCCGCCCGTGATGACCGATACCTTAGAGAGCAGAGCGAGCCGGATCGCGGCCTTTTGACTATCGGCCAGACTGAGGCCGGTGCGCTGCTCGACCCATGGCAGTGCCTTCGCCGGATCGATAATGGGCCAGGGAAGCGTGCCGTTCGCAAGCCGTCGCAGGCGTTCAGCGATGACACGCTCCGCCCGGTACAGGCGAGCGAGGAATACGCAGGGCGTATCGCCGACGCTATCCGCGATGACAGCTCCATCGGCCAATTCAAGATCGACAGCCGTTCGGACCAGTTCCGCCGGGACCTCCAGAAGGCTCTCGGCCAGAGGCACAAGTTCGGCCGTCGGCAAGCCGCAATGTCCTTCGTCCATCGCCTCGGCCAGCGCATAGGAAATGCCGGCGCGTACCCTGATCATCGCCAACTTCTCGATGCTCAGCTTCATGGCGATCGCATCGGCGGTCTTGAAGCCGATCCCACGGATGTCGCTCGCCAAGCGGTAGGGGTTTACGGACATGATCTGAACGGCGTCGGCGCCATAGGTCTTATAGATGCGCACGGCCCTTGCCGTGCCGACGCCATGGCTGTGGAGGAAGACCATGATCTCCCGCACGACCTTCTGTTCGGCCCACGCATCCGTGATACTTCCGGCGCGGACGGGACCAATACCCGTGACCTCCCGCAGACGACCCGGTTCCGCTTCGATCGTGTCGAAGACCTTCTCGCCAAAGGCGCGGACCAGCTTCTTCGCGTAGACCGGGCCGATGCCCCGGATCATGCCAGAGCCAAGGTATTTTTCGATACCATCGATTGAGGTCGGCGCCGAGGTTTTCAGGAACCTCGCCCTGAACTGCTGGCCGTGGGTGCGGTCATTGACCCATTCGCCCGAGGCGGTGACCCATTCGCCAGCGGAAATTACGGCGGCGTGCCCGACTGTGGTGACAAGTTCACGGTGTCCGCGCGCCTTGATCCTCAGAACACAAAACCCATTTTCGGCGTTGTGATATGTGACACGTTCGACGAAACCCGCCAGGATTTCCCGGGTCGATGATTTCTGGTAGCGGCTTCGGGGGACTGTTCACGAGGTACCGAGGTCCGCGGCGGTCAATAACTCTTTGATCACGGCGAATTGCCGAACTCTACCTGCGGCTGCAGCCAGACTTTCAGCGATCGCTTCATCCTTCGTCAGATCAATGTCGTTCTCGCACTGCTCATAGTCAACCCTCGCGATATGCGTGCGCATCTCGTATGGCGTAAACATGCGCCTCACTTGCGAAACAAACCGAGGTAGTGCTCTCGCAAACTCAGGATGTCGGGACGCAGCGTTGGCAAAATTCAGTAGTTTCTCAACCACCGGATAATGGAATGCGGCCTTGACGCCATGGCGTCGCTTTATCTCTTGAGTTGCGTCGCATTGCGCAACCCAAATCCGGTGCATCTTTTGTTTGTCGCTCACCGCCCTAGCCTCGCTTCAATCAAGTTGTCTTACAATCAGTTCGCCGCCGGCGGCCGGCATATTCAATAGTCCAAGGATCAGAGCGCAGCCTCGATCCGCGCCAGCGACGTCAGTAAAGCCCCGCCGAAGCCCAGAACGGAGCGCCTTGATATTGGCGTATCATGCAGCCTCGAGTTTCTTGGTATCGCGCCGCGCACCCGCGCCGACTATGAGGTGGTATTCGATTGGGTTGCCGTTCTCGGGGAGCGGCCGGTAGCAGTCTTCGCACCGACCCTGCATGAGCTCCGCGATCGCGCCTTTGAAAGCCGCGAGCGTCGCTTCATCAACTATGTGATCCAGGTCATGAGGCTGCTCTTCGCCTGTGGCACGCCACGCGGTTACGTCGCAGATAATGCAGCTCGTGACGTCGCTATGATCCTGGGGCCGCGCGACGTTCGCGGTATCAATCGCGCTGGACCGACCACGAATTGGTCGTGGTAATGAACGCCGCGCCGCCCGAGCTCAAGCGGCCGATCGCGCTCGGCGCCTATATCAGGATGCGCGAGGGCGACATGCTCGTCCTCCCCTGCCGATGACGGCTCCTGGTTACGCTTCAACCAGGGTAAGACGGGAACGCCGCTCGAAATCCCGACGCAGCGTGACCTGCGCCCATTATCGAAATCACCGAAAAGCGTAGCACCATCATGGTGACCCGCGCCCGCGGGCGCCCCTTCACAGGGGCCGGCTTCCGCGCCCGCTTCTTCAAGGTGCTCCGCGAGCTTCAGGCGAAGCGACGAATCGGTTCTGGCCTAACCTTCCTCGGCCTGCGCCATACCGCGACCAAGAATCTCCTCGATGCCCGCTGCGACGAGCGCACGGCGATGTCGGTCACCGGCCACAAAATCTTCGCCGCGTTCGCGGTCTACGCGCGCGAGGCCGATCAGCGGCGCCTCGCTACCGATGCCATTGCCAAGCTCGAACAAAAACAATGGCGAAAAGTTTTGCAGAATCCGCGCAACCCATTGATTCTCGTTTGTGAAAAAATGGGCGGTTTTGCAGTAACCCATTGATAATGGCGGAATGACATCGGACTGAAAATCCGCGTGTTTTTTTGAATTTTATGCGCATTTCGGTCCAGTTTCTTGATGGCAGTCGCGGCCCCGCGGCGCTGGTCAGCCTCGCGTGAATAGACGGCGAATGACGCCTCGCTCCAATGGCCGGTGATCGCCATAACAGCGCGGATCGCAACCGGCGTCGAGCCCGTTCTTGGTCGCAGCGTGGCTCCTATATGGCCTGCAACATAGGCGCCACTATGCCTCCTTGCTGACTATGTCGAGTAACGTGGCAAACACCGCAATTTTAACCCTAAATCACGCTTCGCAGCGCATGGATGGATGGCCGTCTACCCGACATAGTTTTCCCGACGCTGCAAGCCCAAAGAAAGCCTGAGCAGCTGATCCCTCGGTTGATCACGACACAGCGTGTCATTAGGTGGCGCGCGAGCCACGAAACGCGCAGCGATTTCGACCTCGCCGAGGGCAGCGAGTAACCCTGTGTATCCCAGCATAAGCGTGCACTTCGAAAGCAAGGCAGTAGGTTACCAGAGGCCCTTCTGGCGTACGCAACAGAACTATCTGATCGTTGATGATGAACTTCTTGGTCGACTCCTTCTCCCTGCACAGGCTGGTGGAAGGAGCAAGACTATGTCGCTATGGACTGAACATCTTTGTCGAGAAAATCAGGCCGGAACCGAAGGTACCCAAAAAATAGTCAGGAAGGAGACATAGTAACGGAGTCCGTGAAACGTGAGCCGTGCGTCCACCCCGATTTCGTCGCGCACAGTCATCGAACAAGTTTGAAAAATCTGGCCCGAAAGCCAGCCTCCGTAAACGGTCGGCCGCGACCGCCCGTCACCATGATCGGGCTGCGCCTTGGCGCCGCTGAATGATGTGGCGAAGGGTGCGGTGAATGTGCAGATTGCGTTCCCAAAACGCCGCGCACTACTTCGATTTCTCGTTTCGACTCGTAGTTGAAAGACAAAAGACGAAGGAGCCAGACATCGAAATCAGCGACGCCGCATAAAGATAAAGTAAAATAGGGTCTATGCGCGTTAAGCGGCCGTTGGGGTCGGGTTCGGCGATGGACAATCGCCGGACGGGATAGCATAACAATTAACAAAACGAGCGACCGGACGGCGAAGGGCCGTGATCCGGATCGCCAGCAAGGGAGGAGAACTGACGATGAAAATTGGCATCGCAACTTTCGCCGCGATCGCGGCGGGCACATTGGCGATTGGCGCGGGCCCGGCCGCCGCGGTTGATCAACTACGCGTTGCGATGAACGCGGATCCCGATGTCCTCGACATGACGCAATCGAGCAATCCGCCGCAAGGCTTGGCGACGATGGACAATGTCTATGACTCGCTCGACAACCAGAATCCCAAGGGCGACGTGATCCCCGGGGTGGCCGAGTCATGGGACATTCTGGACGGCGGCAAGGTCATTGTTTTCCATATCCGCCACGGCGTCACGTTCCATTCAGGCGATCCCCTGACCGCCAAGGACGTGGTGTGGAGCCACGAGCGCTATCTTAAGAAGGGCCGCTTCTACGGCGTCTTCACGCGCTCGCTCAGCAAGGTCGAGGTGGTCGACGACTACACCGTCAAATTCACCTTCAAGGTGGCCGACGCCCAGTACCTTCCCGTCCATCCGCTGCCGATCGCGTCAAAAACCTATTACGACCGCGTGGGCGAAGTGGAATTCTCCAAACACCCGATCGGGACTGGGCCCTTCAAGATCGTCAACTACGTGCCCGGCCAATATCTCGATCTCGAAGCCTATGACAAATACTGGGGCCCGAAGCCGCAAATCAAAAGCGCGCGCTTTTATTTCGTGAAGGACGACAATACCCGCGTCGCCAAGCTGCAAGCCGGCGAGGCCGACCTGATCATGGCGACGCCGTATGCCGCTTATGACGCCCTCAAAACGGCTGGCTTCACGCTGGTCAAACTGCCGGTCCATCCGACCCAGTCGATCCAGTTCCATCTCAAGAATCCGAATGTGCCGTGGCACGATGTCCGAGTCCGCGAGGCGATCGCCTACGCGGTCGACAAGGACGCGATCGTGAAAGGCCTGTTGCATGGAGTGCCGACCGATTACCCGCGGCTGATGCCCGACGAGATCGGCTACGATCCGAACCTGAAGGACTACAAATACGATCCGGCCAAGGCGCGACAGCTGCTGAACGAGGCGGGTCACGCCAACGGGTTCAGCATGCCGCTCTATTATTCCGCGGGCGTCTATTTCGGCACCCAGGAAACGGCGGAAGCGGTCTCGCTCTATCTGAAGCAGAACCTGAACATCACCGCCCAGACTCAGGGCATTGAACTGATGCAGCTCCTGGGACTGATCTTCAAATCGGCCGGGGATCCGACCGCCAAATATGTCGCGGTCGCCGGCTTGCCGGTGGCGAATTTGGCGACGGCGCTCGAAGGCATCGGCCTGGCTTATTACGGGAAAAACTCCGCGGGTGCGCTGTACGACGATCCCGAATTGGACAGTTTGTACGAGCAGGGCAACACCAAGCTCGTTCCCGCCGACCAGGGGCCCTATATCAAGAAAATCATGGCGCTCGAGCAGAAAGACCTCTCGACCATCACGCTGTGGCAGTATGTCGACGTCTACGCCATGAAAAAGGGCATCACCTACACGCCCGGCCTGCATAACCTCGAAATCGTTTATCTGCCCTGGGTGCACGAAAAGATGTAACGGACCGGGGAATTGGCATCGTTTCGCCGGCGGGGCGCAAGCTCCGCCGGTTCTTTTGCCGGCTCGCATGGTAGTCGCTGCGGCCATGGCGTATCTGACCTTAAACGACCTTGGGCGTCCGCGAATGCCTCACCGTCGACCTGCTCGTCGTCGCCAGACAGACGGGCCATGACGCTCAGCACGGAGCACATGCAGGCAACGCCGGCTGGAAGGACTGGGATGTCATGCGCTATGTCCGCGACGGTGATTTTGTTCTGGTCACCAACAACGCGTCCGACTTCCGACAGCTCTACCCCCGCCCTCCTCGGCTCAAACCGGAACCGGGACAATCGATACGAGACTTCGACCGAAAGCGATAGTCGAAGAGCATTGTACCGTCTGCACGTCAGTGCACGTGGAATATGATCTTTATAAGAGCCTGTTCGCTACCGATCCGCGTCATTTGGAATCATATGCATCCATTGCACCGCTTTGCTACCTGAATGCGATTTTGATCGAGCACTTGCTTCTTCGGCCTAGTAAATCACGGGTCTCGCCAAACCGGAAACAAACTAATCTCACGACCAACTGGCATTGTCACGGCGCACTGATCATGCGGTGTTCTCAGTGGCCGGGTAGCGCCACGCGGGATGAACAAGATCGGCTAATCCGGTATCATTTCCCGCTCGAGATCATTCACCAAGCATATGGCTCCACCTCCGGTTCACACTCAGCCTGCGTGACGTCGAGGATTTTTGGCCGAGCGCGGAGTGGCCGGGTCCTACGAGACCGTTCGGCGTTGGGTGAACCATTTCGGGCCGATGATCGCGGCCGACCTACGAAAGCGTCGCCTGAAGCCTGATGCACTTGGCATCTCGACGAGGTCTATCTGAAAATCGAAGGCCGAATAGTCTATCCTTGGCGGCCGTCGATTTTGAGGGGAGGGCCCTCGATGTGCTGGTCCAGCCAACCGAAACAAGCAAGCCGCGCTGAAACTGATGCGCAAACTCTTGAAGAAGTATGCTTTTGTTCCTGAGCGGTTGGTCACAGACGACTTGCGATCATACAGCGCCGAGATCCGGCAGATTGGCATCGAACGCCACCATGAGCGTGGGCGATGGCAGAACAACAGAGGCTGAGCATTCGCATCAGCCGAGGAGGCGGCAGGAGCGCAAGAAGCAGCGTTCAAGAGCCCGGGTTCAGCCCAGAGATTTCTTTCCACACACGCCGCCATCTATTATACCTTCAACGTCCAACGCCATCTCCTCTCAGCCAAACGCACCGCGCGCTTCGCGATGTGGCGATGACCACGTGGCGAACCGAGGTCGCAGCGGCCTAACGTCCCGAGAGGTCCCGAATTGTCGCGTTCTTCCTTTGGCAACGTGACAGTGCCGGCGCGGCAGTTGGTCGACTTCAAGGGCACTCCGATGCTGCTCGTTGCCTCGGAAGCGTCGTGGCTCGCCCAAACCAATCATGGCATTTACGGTATTCGACTTCGCGAAAATGTTGCCTGCGACAAACAGAAAGCTTCAATACTGAACGCCCGATGGCCGTCGGTTAGTGTGCTACTTTCCCCACAACTGTTTCGTCGTCAGCCGTGCCCCCTCGGCCAGCACTTCGCCCAGATGATCGTGGGATGGACGCGATTCGTGAACGGCGCCTGGGCGAAACCCTCGCAAAGCGTGGTTCAGCGCCTCGATCCGCAACGCCGCCCATTTCTTGTAGTGCTCCAGCGGCTGATCGGCGAAGGCGACATCGTACACGTAGGGCAGGAAAACGTCGTCGACTTGCAGGAACAGGCCGGCGGCAACGATCGCCGCATATTCCTCGTGCAGCGCATCCGCGAGCGCGAAGAGAAATTCCGACTTATAGTACTTGTTCTTGAACCGTGGAACGGCGCTGGCCGGCGCGACTACGGGCAAAAATCCGGCATGAACTTTTGCCTTGCCCAGCGCCGCCTTGAGATTGTCGATGTCGCGCCGGACCGCTGCCTGCCCCGTGTACGTCAGCGGCGGTACAGGTCAGGACACCGCGCTTCGGCAGATGCTGTGTCGGAAAGTATTGAGCATAGAATTCCGGAAATTTGTCCCGGTTCTTCCCGGCGCCCGTCGCTCGACCGATATCGCGTTCCTCGAAGTCACCGAGACGGCTCTCGGTATAGGCGGACCAGGTTACGGAACCTCCCCGAACTCGCCGTCGCTGACGATATCGACGCCGGCGCGTGCTTGACGCTCGACCACCTCTGCGACGGATTCCATAAGACAGGTGTCGAACGCGCCACTATCGATGGCAACGCCGTTGTCGAGAGCCGCGATGTAGTCGAGCAGCTTCTTCGGCCGCGCCAAAATGCCGACATGCGTTGTTAATATTCGATTTTCGTTTGTCATCACAAAAACATCCTCCGTCCCCGTCGTCGCGGCCTCGGCTCTATCGGCCGCCCCCTATTCTTTGGCTTCCCACGCCAACGGCAGTGACAGCACGCTATGCACGATGCCGCTGCCGGTTCGCACCTTGGCGCCGGGCTTGATCCAGAAATCGGGGATCCGTTTCAGCCACTCCTCCAGGAAAACCCTAAACTCGGCGAGTGCTAGCGTCGATCCGGGACAGCGATGGACGCCCTGGGAAAAGACCGAATGCCGCCGCGCGTCGGCGCGACGGAAATACACTTCGAGGGGGTTCTCGAAGCTCCGCTCATCCATGCCGTGGAGACAGGCCGCCATCAGGATCGGGTCGCCCTCCTTCATTGCGACGCCCTTATAGACAATGTCCTTGGCGACGATGCGCGCGATGGTGGGGATACTGAAGCGGCGCAGCAATTCCTCAACCGCATTCGGGATCAGCTTCGGATCGTCGATCAATTGCCGCCGGTGTCCGGGATGCTCGGCCAGGAACCGCGCCATCCATCCCATCGAGGAGGCCACCGTGTCGAGCCCACCCAATAACATGGTGCTGGCAAGATTGATGCCTTCCGCGTCGCTCAGCGGACACCCATCGATCGTCTTCGCCAGCATTTGGCTGAGCATGTCATTCCTCGGCCGGGCACGCCTCTCCGCAACCAGCTGTGTGACGTAGGCATTCATTTTGCCGCGACCTTCCTGCACGTCCGTATCGGACTTCGGACGGAACACTGGCCCCACCCACGCCAGCAGCTTTTCACGATGGTCCAGCGGCAGATCGCACATTTTCATGAAAATGATGATCGGCAGCAGCAGCGCGAAATCGGCGATGAACTCGCACTCACCGTTGGCGTAAAAACCATCGATCAGCGATGCCGCGAGCCGCCGCGCCTCGTTGGCCCACCAGGCGATGGCATTGGGATAGAAGAACGGCGCGATCAGCGCGCGGTAGGCGGCGTGCTCGGGCGGATCGATCTCCGTCGGGATGATGCGCGGCCGGTCCACCACGGGGAGGAATACCGTCCGTGACGAAAACGTCTCATGGTCGGATAGTATTTGGCGGATATCGTCGCCGCGTATCGCGACCCAATGACCCTGGTTGCGCGTCGCCCAGAAGATGTCGGGCCCCTCATGCAGCCGCTTCAGCGCGAGGAAGGGATCTTCGTCGCCTTCGACCACGCGCAGAAAATCGAAATCGACAACCAGGTCGGGAGGAACATGCGCTGGAACGACATCGTCGAATTTCGTCACCCTAACCTCCCGTCCGTCCGATATTCACCGACTGATCGGACGCCAGCTAAAACCGAGGAAAACCCGTTTTCAATTATAGTTCGACCGAGTGAATAAAGCTTCCAAGCTCCGCCGAAGAGGGCGGGTGGCGCGGCTTCATGCCAGTCGTGGCGCCGGTCGGTGTCGCCGATGCGCAACACCGCGACCACCAATCGTTTCTTTACGCGATCGCCGATGCCCTGCACGACGAATACCTGGCGATCGTGGACGCCGAGTTCGACGTGCAGATCGACGATGCCTATATTGCATCCGAATATGACGGCATGGTCCCGCCGGGAACGCTCGACGAGTTCCGACGCTGGGCCGACGCCGGAGTGGCGGCACTGAACTATGCGCTCCGCAGCATCCCGAAAGTGCGTCCGCTATCATGTCTGCTGGGGCAACTGGAACGCCCGCATAGCATCGATGTCGTCTTGCGGGATACCGCCGACTTGATTCTCAAGGTCAACGCCGGCGGCTACTCGCTGGACATGGCCAACCCCCGCCAAGAACATGAGTGGCAGGTCTGGGAGACCGTTAAACTGCGCGAAGGAAACGTGCTCCTTCCCGGCGTGGTCAGCTACTTGACGAACGTATTGAAGCATCTGGAACTGATCGTGCAACGGTTGATCCGGTTGGCTAAACTGGTCGCGCACAAGAATATGATCGCGTCGACGGATTGTGGGTTCGCGCAAGGGCCCTTCACGTGCGAGGTGCATCCGGATATTCAGTGGGCCAAACTCTCGGCAATCGCCGAAGGTGCGCGCCTGGCTACGGAAGAATTATGGAGCCACCGCCGCGACGCTCGCGCGGTATGATGAGGAAAAGGGGGAGCAAGATCATGACCGTTTTCAGGACGCTCGTGTCGAGCTGGCGATAGCGAATGCCGAGAGTGCGCGCCCTCGCGGCGGACATCGACCCAACCGACAACTCCCGCACCAAGTTGTTGCGCGCGGGCGAACGGCAGATCATGCTGCACGGCCGACACTCCCTGACCATCGGGCCGATCGAGACCTATGCGGGCGTCAACTCGTCTCTGATCGGCTATTGTTTCGGCGGGCTCAACGGCCTCCTGGCCGAATTGCTTCACGCCAACCTCGATTTGATTCTCGCGGACCGGGCGCACCGCCTGGCGGTACTGGCGCACACGGGCCGCGGGGAATTGGCCGAGGCTGTCCTTGAAGCGTTCTTGCGCTCGTTGTGGCGGGAAGCTTTTTACGACCCCAAGGAACACGCATTGTCCGTCGTATGTGAGATTTTCGCTGTTGCCGTCGGCAAGCTGCGCAAGGACGTGACTACAAAAATGGATGTCAGCTTCCGCGACGTGGCGGATGCGTTGAAACGTTGCCTACTTGAACTCGAGGAGACAACTTTGTTCTGCCGGCTCCGCTGCATCAGTGGCGCAATGGTGACCCCTTTGTGCGGCCTTCCCGGCATGACGGCGCCCGCCGATGACGGCGCCCTGAGCGCCCCTAGGCGAAGTCGTTCATTTGTTGGAACCGCGTGTCATCGGACAGGGTGCGGGGCCGCCGCCAACGTTTCGGTACATCTCCCAAGCGGCTGCGCGCGGCACGTTCGTGTTGGCAAACGAATATCGGCACGGAGAGCGGCATGAAGGATTTTTCCGGGCGAATCGCGGTCGTCACGGGTGGCGCATCGGGAATTGGACTTGGCACAGCCCGAGCGTTTGCGCGAGCCGGGCTGTCGGTGGCTTTGTTAGACATCCGTTCTGATACGCTGGACAAGGCGGTCGCCGAAGTGGCGTCACTTGGCGCGCGAGCCATCGGAATTGAGACCGATGTAGCACGCCGGGATTCGGTCGAAGCGGCCGCGGAAAAAATCGATCGGGAATACGGCCGTATCCATATCGTGATGAACAATGCCGGTGTGGTGGTGCGTGGCATCCCCATGCATGAGACCGATGACGAGACTTGGAACTGGGTGCTCGGCGTCAACCTGTTCGGTGCCATCCATGGCGCGCAAGTCTTCGTGCCACGCATCCGCGCTCACGGCGAAGGCGGCCACATTGTCAACACCGCCTCTCTTGCCGGTTTCCTGGTCGGAACGCGCGGTACCGGGGTCTATACCGCGTCAAAATTCGCCGTCGTCGCCTTTTCCGAGGCGCTTGCGCACGATGTACGCGGCTTCGGCATCGGCGTCTCGATATTGGCCCCGGCGGCCGTTAATAGCTCGATCTACACGAACTCCGCGCAGCATCGGGCGGCGCTGGGATACCCGAACCGGTACGCGGAGACACCGCCCGATATCGCCGCGGGCATGGCACCGGACGAGGTCGGGCGGCGCGTTCTCGCGGCAATCCGGGAGGAACGGTTCTATATTTTCACCCATTCCGAGACGCGCGCGGCCGTGGCCGAGCGCCATGCCGCCATCATGGCCGGCTATGATGCGGCGGAAAAAGGCGGCCCGGCATGATTGCCCGCCGGTGCCTCCGCCGCTTGACCGCAACTCAACGCCATTGCAGCTTTAATCGGGTGACCAGTAACGCCACGCCGACGCTGGCTAGCGAAATCGAACCGCGTCGTAGGACCGAATGCCGCGGCGCGGCAGAAAGGGCGTGACCGACCGCATCAATTGGCAAGGTGTGGGTCTGACGCTCTTAGCCTTTGCCGCGGGCGCAACCGACGTCCTGGCGTTTGTGACGCTGGGCGGTGTCTTCACCTCCGCGATGACTGGCAATCTCGCCTTACTCGCCCTGGCGATCGGTCAAGGGCGGACCGTTGGGGTCGTCGATTCCATGGGGGCCCTTGTCGGCTTCATCATCGGCGCGGCGATCGCGACCGCGATCGCCGAACACAACCCCGAGCTGCGCCGCGCGCGCGACCTCCTCATGGTCGAAGTGTTGCTGCTTACCGCCTTCGCGGCGGTTCTGACATGGGCCGGACTTCCCGCCCCGGGGCCGGCTCTTGGCGGACTCATTCTGCTCTCCGCCACCGCCATGGGAATTCAGGCCGTAGCCACGCTCCAGGTCAATGTCTCGGGGGTCAACACGGTGGTGTTCACTAGCACGCTGACCGCCATCGTGATGACGGCGACGCGAACTGTGATGCGGTGGCCCAAGCGCGACGCCTGGCCGAAGGCGGCCAACTGGCAAATCGGCACGTTCGTCGTTTACGCGCTGGGCGCGGTTTCGAGCGGCGTCATTGCCAGGCGCGCGCCCGCGATTATCGCCTGGCCGCCGGTGGCCGCGGCCGTGCTGGCGGTCGTCTGCAATGAGGCGGCGCAACGCCGCGGATGAGGCGCTTGGGAACCTCCTCGACCGAGGTTTCCGAAATGCCGTAACTCCACAGGAGGTCCCGCCCCTGCATTCGCGCTATCCACTTCAAAGCGGTTCCTCGATTGGTGATAGCTTTCGTCAGTCCCATGTCATGAAACATCGCACCAACGTAAAGAATCTCAGGATCGCAATTCAGACGCCTTCGCTTACCTGTGTCACCGCACCGAACAGATAGACCCGCGTCGCATGACGGAACAGAAGAACTGACTCCGTGTCGCGGACAAGCTCACGCAGATCATGCGCCATCTGCTATCGGGGATTTGATTCCAGCAACTGTCTCGGACATATCGCCGCTCCCACCTTTGATCATCTCGTATTATATTATTCTTGTTGCCGGCTGTTAAACGATCTCCCCAGATCGCACGGCAAATCCCAAATCGCACTCTAAACGTCAGTGCCGCAGTCACTTGAGTGGCCAGGTGCTTGCGGTCCCTCAGGCTCGCAGGGATCAGTGGATGCGGTTGCACCATAGGAGACGCCGAACGGCGAGCCAACGAGCTTCGGCAAAATCTAGGCACGGGCGGTTACATCCCGACGTCCTGCGGTTCTGCCGCACTGAACTCGTCACCGATAATTACCGTCACGCGGTGTTGGAAGCGATCAAGAGTGTGGCACAAGAGACTCGCGAACGGATGGGGCCGACAGAGGACGAAAATATTCTTGTCGATCGCGCGTTCGCTGGCGAGCCACCGCCGCGCCCCGCACGGACTCTTCCACAGCTGAATGGAGTGAATAGCGGCCATGCCGTCGACGTTGCGGTACCCCGCCCCTGGCCTCGCTGGCGGCGAAACAGGTCCTCGGCCTAACTCCGCCAGCCCGCACGGCGCGTTGTTTCAATCGGCCTCGGGGGCGTGCCCAGGGAAGGCGCGCGCTTGCGCCAGCATGCTCGCACGCGCTCACCTTAGCGTCGACATCACCTCGCCTCGCCGGCAAAACTCTGTTGCAGTGCGGCGAGCCGGTGGAGCGCGTCCTGCGGCAATGGGCCTTTCTGCACAGCGGCCAAGGCCTGCTCGAACTGGCGTGGCGTGGCCATGCCAACCAGGATGGTGCCCATCGCGGGATGGGAGATGGCAAAGCGCGTTGCGGCCTCGGTCAGGCTCTGGGCGAATCCCTCCTGCACCAGCGGCATCAGCCGGCGGGAGCGTTCGACATCGGCGGCGTAGCTGGCGGCCGAGCCGATCGGCAGCGGCGGTGGGCTAGCGATTGGGTGGCGTTCCGCCGAACCTGATAGCGCCCCGCCGGCCAGCACGCGAATGCCCACCACGCCGGTGCGGGCCGCCTGCGCATGATCAAAGAGGCGCCCGTAGTCCTGTGCCGGATAGTGTTCCGGTAGCCGATCGGCGGCAGAGTGATTTAGCATATTGAAGACGATCTGGGCGCTGTCGAAGACGCCCGCATCAATCACCTGATGGATGGCCGCGGTATCGCCGACAGCGGTGAGTCCAAGAAACCGCATCTTGCCCTGCGACCGCAGTCGGTCGAACGCGGGCACCACTTCCTGCAGCACCTGCTTCGCGCTCAGCGACTCGCCGCCGCCCGCGACGGTAACGGTATTGTGCAGATGGAAGATGTCTACCCGCTCTATGCCCAGCCGCTGCACGCTGCCGTCGAGCGATCGCCCGACGGCGTCCCCGACGCGGCCAAATTCGCCGGAAGGCAAGCGCACCTTGGTGCCGATGATGACGTCAGAGGGCTTCAGCTTTCGCAGAATGCGGCCAAGATTCTTCTCGGACTCGCCATCGCCGTAGTGTCTCGCGGTGTCGAAGTAATTCACCCCGGATTCCAGCGCGCTGGCGATGGCCTGTTCCTGCTCCCCAGGATCGCCGCGCACCATCAGCCCGCCGACCGCGCCGCAGCCGAAACCCAACACCGAGACCCGCATCCCGGTGCGGCCGAATACCCGCATCTCCATCGCCGTTCCTCCTTTCTTCGCCGGGCACGCTGAGCAAGCGCCCACCAAAGCGTCTAGAAGTGTCATCGGCGTTCACTTTTGCACGCCGAACAACAGGCACTTCGCGTGTGCTGAGTTTGCATACCAATTGACGCCAATCGTGAACCGGCCGCCGATAGTTGGACTGAGAACGCTCAGCGTCAAGGCTCGCGATTAGGCACGCCCGCTTCGCGGCTTACTGCCTTGACCTGGCCGCTTTGCCAGCCTGAGTGGCTTGTCACAGCGTCGGCGCGTCGCGCCGACGCTGTGACAAGAGCGTAAGGATTCTGGCCATCGCGCCTGGTTCAACGTAGCAAGGCTTTCTGCCTCAACGGGAGACGTAGTGGCGGTCTGCTTCCGTGAAGAGTTTCGGTGAAGGATGCGGAAGCCGGTAGTCGTACGCAGGTCCCCGAAGAACGAACTCGCTTCGCGGCCCGCCCGTCCTGTCGAAGACGTTTCCGCCGCGAATGATGAGATCGGCCAAGTCCCTCATTCTATCACAACGGCCACTTCAGGTCCTCCTGAAGCTCGAGGCGCTTGCGCGTCGCTCGCATATATTGCCGAGTGAGCACGATGAGAGCGAGAGTCGCGCCGACACCCATGAGCGGCGAGGGGTCACCACTGCCTCGGGCGTCAGCACGCGGGAGAGCCCCACCTCGATCAGCACCTCAGCGATGTAGACCATCCCCCACGCCGCCGTGATCAACAGTAGCGCTGATCGAAACCCGGCCTAGGAGTGTGTCTGAGTAAGGGTGGGGAGGTTAGCACTGAGTTGCGAGGATCGGAGGAATTTTGGTGGCGGTCCGCGGTCGCGATTTGCACGCGCAAGATTGAGTCGCGAAAGCGGCGCTCCGGATTCGATTGTTGCTGGCGTGTACGCTCGCCGCAGCCCATCAGGCTGCGGCGGCGAGCTTGAGGAGGTTGTGAACGGTGCAGAGCAAGGCCCATTCGGCCTTGACCTTGTCGATGCCGCGCAGGAGGAACTGGCGGAAGCCTCGGGCATGCTTGATCTGACCGAACACGGGCTCGACGACCTGCTTGCGCAAGCGATAACGGCTGCGGCGGCCGGCGCGCTTCAGTTTCGTGGCCATGCGGGCAACGCGGCTGCCCGCCCGGGGCGTGCGCTGCGCGACCGCGGCGGCGGTGCCATGGTGCTGGCGTCCGGTGGCGATGTAGGCGTTGATACGGCGCTTGGCGAGGGTGCGGAGATTGGCCTCGGAGCAGTAGCCGGCATCGGCAGAGATCTCGTCGGGGTTGCGGTGGAGATTGGTCCTGATCGCGGCGACGAGCGGGGCCAGCTGCGCCTGGTCGGTGGTGGCGTTGCTTAAGTCGTGCGCGACGATCACCTGCGCTTCGGCGTCGACCGCGGCCTGGGCGTTGTAGCCCTGGATGAAGCCGTCGTTGGTCTTCATGATCCGGCTCTCGGGATCGGTGAAGTTGCGCTGCGCCTTGTCCGCGGGCGGCGCCGGTTCGGCCGGAGGGTGTGCCGGCCCGCTGGGGCCAGAACCGTCGCCCTTTTCGCTCGCCTGCGCCGCCGCGGCCGCGCGCGCCTCGGCCTCGAGCGCTGCCTTCGCCGTGCGGATTTTCTCCAGCCGCCGCTGCTTGTTCGCCATCCACTCCGGCATCTCGTCGCCGCGCCGCTCGACGCCGTGCACGCGGTCCTCGGCCGCGTCGGTCTCTGCCGCCGCGGCCAGCCAGCGCTCAACTTCCGCCGCCAGCGCTGGCGCCGCCTGCTTCATCCGCCCGTAGCTCATCGCCTTGTGCTTGGAGGCGTTCGCCTTGATCTTGGTACCGTCCAAGGCGACGTGACCGAGCTTCACCAGACCCGCCGCCCGGCACAGCTTCAACACCTGTTGGAACAATCCCGAGAGTGCCGCCAGGTGCCGCTTGCGGAAGTCGCTGATGGTGCGGAAGTCGGGCCGCTGCATCCCCGTCACCGCGGCAAAATCGAGCCGCTCCTCGCACGCCTTGGCGATCCGCCGCGACGAGTAGATGCCTTGGCTGTAGCCATAGAGCAGCAGCGCCACCATCATGCCCGGATGGTAGGGCGGGTAGCCCCGCTCCTCCTCATAGGTGTCCATGATCGCCGACAGATCGAGCCCGTCGCGCACGGTCTCGCGCACGAAGTGCGCAAGATGGCCGGCGGGCACCAAATCCTAAATCGAGGGCGGCAGCAGCCAAACTTGGTCAACGTCCCACGAACGAAAGGTCTTGCTCATGCCGCATAGCGAATCACGTCACCGCATTGCCGTCGAGCAAAATCCGATTACCCGGACACACTCCTAGCGCCAAAGGCCGTTCCAGATCTCGGTCCGTGAAGTGTCCTCTCCCGCCACGAGCTACCGGATGATGAAGAACATCACCGGCCGTCTGAAGAACAGTGAGCCGAGAAACATCAGGCCCCAGGCTCCGTTGAGCAACGAGTCCGTGACGACCCTGAAGGAGATGTTGCCCAAGACCAGTGACACCACGGCGCCGCTGGCGATGGAGGCGATGATCAAGATGCCTATAGGGTCAAGGCGGCGGGAGCTTATCCAGATGCGCAGATTGTTGAGCGCGGGCGCGACGCAACCCGCTGCGAGCGCCCAGATCGGAGATACGTCGAACCATTCCAGCGCCTTGAAGATTCCGATTGGCGCGAAGACATCTACCACGAAGGTCGGAGCGAGCTTCGCGAAGCGGAACGGTTTGGGGGGCAGGCTGATCTAATCGCCAACACGTCGCGTGTCCAGCAAGGGATCGTGGTTCTTATCGAGCGTGGACAGCGGACCGGGCAGTTCCGGGCCGATGCCGATCCACAGAGAGTCGCACGCTCGTTGATAGCTCTCTTCCGAGGGCTGACGCTGCAGACCGCATGGGATGGAACTTTTGACGCTGCGCTGACCGCAAGATCAATCGAACAGATGGTGCGGGGGGCGCTCCAGCCCCTCAGCAGTCCGAGCGAAGCCGACCGAGAGGCTCGGAAGAAGGAACGCCGATGACCGTAATCGATCAAACAACGCAAGGTTCGTAGCGCTCGGCCCGTTGCTCCCAAGGTCCGGGGACTGGTCCTGTCGAGCGGCGAGCGCATCCCTTGTGGCGCAAGGCGCTCTGATTGAAGTCATTGGCTGAGTTAGGCCCTCGAAAAGGCCCGCTTTAAAGTGCATTGCGGACTCATTTCGAAAATCTGACCAAATCAGAAATGCGTCCACGCAACGCCTTTGAAAGTACCGTCGCTCCGAAACCTCTGGGCGATTTTCCTAGGCCACGTGGCCACAGGACCTACGCGCCCCGCACTAGAGGGAACAGGCGGAATTTTTCCAACTCCTTGGCGTGGCGACGACGTCTGCCATCTGCCTCCGAGCTGGGCGGCCCGGTCACTCGACCGCTTGTATTTTCTTGATTCGCTTTCGGATGGCGGCAATGGTTTTTTCCGCCGCTTCAAGACGGGCTAGCGCCTCGCCTTCGAGACTTTGACCAGGTACTTCGCCGTCAATCGCTGCCATCGCGCGGTCCAATTCCGCAATGAGCTGGATGCGAAGCCGATGTAATTCCGCCCTATGCTCGGGTGTAAATGTGATCTTGGCCATGGATTGAGTATGGCATCGCGCCCTGACGTATAAAAGGTCGCCGGAGCCCTAGTGTTGGCGCCCCCAGCGCGCCGTAAGGTCCGTTGTGTGTACCGAAAACTAGGTTCGGATATATTGGTGGTGCAATCCGCCGACAACTGCATGGGCTACGATGCGCCCTGCCCGTCGAACCGGACGCGATAGGGGTGCGTCCTTATCCAAGGAGCGATGAGTCCGGGTTTCATTATAATACCGGGCATAAGAGTGGAGGACCCGGCGCAGGTGCTGAGCGCCGAATACTATGAGATGGTCAGTGCATTCGCGCGGGATGGAGCCGATCAGCCGTTCGGTAAAACAGTTTTGCCATGGCGATCCGGCCGAAATCGGCTTGTCGCGGATCCCCATTGCCCGAAGCCGGCGTCTGACAACGGTGCCATGGATTCGATCCCGGTCGCGGGTTAGATACCGCGGCGCCTCGTTCCAGGGAAAGGCCTCGGTAATCTGCCGCGCGATCCATTCGGCTGTCCGATGCGCCGTTCCGTTGATCCAGACCAGCTCGCGCCGCGCCAGCCGGACAATAATTAAGGCGTAGAGCGGTTAAACCCAATAGTCGGCACGACAAACAGGTCCATGGCCGCAATCTGCGGCGTACGGTTGCGCAGGAAGGTAGCCTAGCTCTGACCGGGCACGGGTAGTCATTCCTTTCCTCGCCATATACTTGCTGACGTTTCGACGGGGCAACCGCAACTCCAAGCTTGAGCAGTTCACCGTGAATGCGTGGCGCACCCCAAAGAGGATTTTCTAGGCTCATGCGTCGGATCAACGCCCGTAGCTCCGCGCCGATCGGTGGCCGACCTCCCAGCGGGCGTGACTTGCAGCGCCAGTAGCGGCGAAACCCTTCACGATGCTAGCGCACCAACGTCTCCGGACGGACCACGGTTATCAGCTTGAGGATCGACGGAAACCAGCGATAGAGCTGGGCGAAGAACAAGCGATCGGCGCTGCTAAGCTGAACGCGGCCGTGCACCTTGCGTCGAAGGACGATGAGCTGATGCCGGAGCGCAGCATTCTCGGCTTCGAGCCAACTCTTCGACTTGAGAGGGCAGCCAACAGCTTCAGAGCCAGGAGGATCAGCGCAATCACAGCCGCCAACCTGATGCGATTCTCTCACTGGTTCAATACGGATGGGGTCTTCGGTACACACAGGTGGGTGTGGGTTGGTATGCGGTCGATATGGAGGGACAGGTACTACTATGAGGGCGCCCACCGCGACGAATACTTTAAGACCCGCGATGAGGCCGTTGACAAGCTGTTCAACGCGTTTGCGTTGGGATTCACTGGATGAACGATAATCCGATGATCGTCGGCCTGCCGCAGTAGGTTGAGGCGCTGGTCAATAAGTTTGCCTAATGAATTGTATCTGCGATGCGCTTGGCGGCACCATGGCGATCGAGACGACCGAGCGCGCGGCGGAAGTACAGTTTACGAAATTGATGGATCGTTAACGGTTTGAAATATATGATATCAAAGATCAGTCTGCGTTGAACGCTACGCTGCGTTTTTTCGCATCTGCCGTGAAACCAGGTTGGCGACCGATGAGGGGGCCCGGCGCCAGCTGCGAGGGATCAGACCGAATGGTGTTGGGTCTGCTTATCCCCTTTTTGTGCCTGTGCGCATACAAGCCAGTGGTTTCGCAATAGAGGGGAGAGAACGGAAATGATCAATCGTCCGATAGTTGGTTTGTCGATCGCCCTTGGTCTTCTCCTTTCCGCATGTCAGCCGAGCGTCCAAAATGTGCAAAATAAGGAAGATATGCTTGCTGCGGCGGGATTTGTCTCCCAGCCTGCGAACACTCCGCGCCGCCTTGCGGCATTGAAAAGCCTGCCGCCGCACAGATTCGTGCGTCAGCTCAAAGACGACAAGACCGTATATGTCTACGGCGATCCGACCATATGTGCGTGCGTGTATTTCGGCAGCCAGCAGGCCTACGCCACATATCGCTCTACGGTACTTGCTCGGCAAGTCGTCACCGACGATCAAGTAGCGGCATCGTTGGAGAAACAGGCCTTTGATCTCGAAGTCTGGGATGCTGGCGGTTGGCGCTGAAAGTTACCCCGAAATAACATTCAGGCTAACCCAAATCCTCCTAAAGCAAACGGTGCTCCGGAACGTCAACTTCGGTCGTCGTCAACTCTTTGACGCTTCAATCTTTTGCTCCACGGCATTCATTGCCGCGACGAGCTGGTCAGTCAGATTGTCCATCCGACCAGACTGCGTAACGATGTAGGCGTTGGTTGAGCAAAATCCAGTTTCCATATTCACTTCGCTACGTACCAAGTCAGCTTCGGGAATTTTCTTGTTCATCAACTCTTCAATTTGACGCAGAACTGTAATCTTATCCAGTTTGTCGATCATTGCGTCAGCCAACTCAAGAAGCCGGCCAGTTCTCTTTGTGAGATCGCTTATCTCCAACATGTCTTTCTTGATCCAGTTGAGGCAGTCGCGCGTTTCTTAGTCGTGGATCCCCTTCCCTGCTCCCAAAAGATCTATCTGGACCGCCATAAGACGGTTGTAGAGATCAGAAAACTTGGCTTCGTCCGTCGTAAGTTGTGGAAGCGATAGTCTATTAAGCGCGTCCGCATGCGCCCGGAGCGCGAAGAGCGCGACCATCAAAGCAATCAGCAAGATCCACACAGCATTTAGGGCGCTTCTGCTCACCTCGATCGCTCCGAATGCTACGGTGGACACGACGCGACACGATGGACAAATCGACCATCCCGCACCCAAGGCTGAGAAGGAACAAGCCGAGGTCATTAAATTCCCCGATGGTACCATTCGCTGACCGCAAGATTTTAGAGTGCAGAATTCTGCACTCTACAATCTTGCTAGCAATGCTCCTTACGTTTTGCTGCCCCGCCCAAACTGATCCACGATTTTCGTCAGCCCTTGCCAAAAACAGGCAAGGCACAGCCCACGCGGCCAAGCATGACATAAATCAATCTATGTGACCGGGCACTGCGTACTACGACCGCAGCCGGGTTTGGTCTCAGCGTGCTGGATGTCGTCGGTTTCAAGCATGCGTTGTGTGTACCGAAAAACGCCGTCCGTATTGAACCAGTGAGAGAATCGCATCACATTGGCGGCTGTGATTACGCTAACCCTCCTGGCTCTGAAGCTGTTGGCTGCGCCCATTAAGTCGAAGAGCCGGTTCGAAGCCGAGAATGCAGTTCTGAGGCAGCAGCTGATCGTATTGCGGCGCAAGGTGCACGGCCGCGTTCAGCTTAGCAGCGCCGATCGCTTGTTCTTCGCCCAGCTCTATCGCTGGTTTCCGTCGATCCTCAAGCTGATAACCGTGGTCCGTCCGGAGACGTTGGTGCGCTAGCATCGTGAAGGGTTTCGCCGCTACTGGCGCTGCAAGTCAAGCCCGCTGGGAGGTCGGCCACCGATCGGCGCGGAGCTGCGGGCGTTGATCCGACGCATGAGCCTAGAAAATCCTCTTTGGGGTGCGCCACGCATTCACGGTGAACTGCTCAAGCTCGGATTTGCGGTCGCCCCGTCGACCGTCGGCAAGTATATGGCAAGGAAGAGGAATGATGATCCGTCCGGTCAGAGTAGTCAGAGTTGGGCTACCTTCCTGCGCAACCATAGGCCGCAGATCGCCGCCATGGACCCTGTTTGTCGTGCCGACCATTGGGTTTAACCTGGTCTATGCCTCGATCATTGTCCGGCTGGCGCGGCGCGAGCTTGTCTGGGTCAACGTCACGGCACATCCGACGGCCGAATGGATCGCGCGGCAGATTACCGAGGCTTTCCCCTGGAACGAGGCACCCTGATACTTGATCCGTGATCGAGATCGGATCTATGGCACGGTCGTCAGGCGTCGTTTGAGAGCGATGGGGATTCGCGACAAGCCGATTTCGCCCGGTTCGCCTGGTAGAACTGTTTTGCCGAGAGGCTGATTGGCTCGATCCGTCGCGAGTGCGTTGACCGCCTTGTGGTGTTCGGTGAGCAGCATTTGCGCCGCGTCCTTCGCGCGTATGCCCACTATTACAATGAGACGCGCACACATCGCTCCTTAAACAAGGACGCGCCAGTTCCTCGTCCTGTTCAGCGGATCGGACGCATCGTATCTCATGCGCTTGTCGGCGGGCTGCATCACCAATACGTCCGAATCTGAATTTTCGGTACACACATGGGCGCAAGCCCGTTTTGGCGAGTTCGCATTTTGGGTTCCATCGCAAAGAAAGCGAATTGTCAAATCCACCAAGGTTACGGATCGTATTGCAATTTCGATTGCCGAGGAAATGCTGTCGTCATTGGGGACACGTGGCTATCTCGCTTCGGTCCCGATTGACAAAACATTCGAGCATTTTGCCAACAAGCTTGTGCAAGTGGATAACGCAAGAGGCGAGAGCAGCGAGATAAATCTGCGACAGTGGTCCCATTCCAAAAATATGCTGAACAATGCCAAATGGGACGCGATTGGGTTTTTTCCGCGTCGAGATATCGACGCGATTCAGACGAAAGACTACAACGCCTACCTCGCTTGGGTCCGCCAGCAGGCTCCATCATTGAGCGCAGGAACTCTAAATCACATTGCGGTGGTATTCCGCCGCGTCATGAAGCTTGCTCAAGCTGAAGGCGCGATTGCAACCGTTCCGCAAACATCCCGCATCAAACGGAAGGATAACCCTCGATCCTTCTTTCGCTTTTATCCTTTGCTTCCGAAGGACAAAGACGAATACGAAAAGATCAAGCATGAGGCGCAAGCCATGGCGCGTGAGATGGTCGTAGTTCGCGGAACGCCAGTGACCGATGAACTCTACGATTTCATTTTGTTCATGACCCACTCATCTTGCGGCTGGCGGAGAGTGAGGTCTATATTACCTGACCCATCGCGATGTTGCCATCGCTGAACATCCCCAAACGGCGTCTCATCACGATTTGCAAAGGCAAGACTGGTCATCGCCTGTCAAATACGATGCCTGCCGCGGTCACTATCTATAGCCGTATCAAATAACGTCATGACGAAGCGAAGGAGGACGACTTTCTGTTCCTTCCGACCTACAGGAACCGCAGCCACGCGAAACGCATCGTTCAGCGGCAGTTCAATGCCCTGCTGGAACGCTGTGGAATGAAAGACGACCGCTACACAAACGCCGTGCACACGGTCTATTGCCTTCGGCACACCACATCTGCATGCGACTGAACCTCTCCGAAGGCAAAGTAAACATATTTAATCTTGCAAAGAACGCGGGAACTTCCGTAGATCAGATAGAGCGGTTCTATGCTCGCAATTTGCCGCCTTCTGCGGCAATGGCGAGGAACCTTCAGAGCTTTGGGAAAGAGAATTGAATAGTCATCAGACCCAGTATCCAATTACGAACAATCGCCAAGTCTGAACGGAACCCATATGACCCGCTATTACGAACCAGACTTCAGTGAAGAACTAGATAGCCCCTTCGCACGAGATGCATCGAATAAGCTCATTCGCCGCCAATATTGGCTTGATATGAGTGACAAGACGCTGGTTCTCGTGATGACAAAGGGAATAGGCGCAAGACTGACGAACGAACAGAAGAAAGTGCACCTAGTCGATTTGCGCCGAGAGTACCTCATCGATGAGGTTTGCGTTCAGGAGATTTTGCCGCCCGAGTGATAAATCAGAACAAGCCATCTGCCACTCGTATGCTCATGGTCGCGTTGTCGGTCCTCCATGTTTCATCATCGTTAGCCGTTTTCGCGCCTCTTCGATTGCGCGCAAGTCCTGGTTTTTCGCTGCATTGGCGTTATGCGCCGCTGCGAGACTATACCATCTGCGCGCTTCAACATTATCGGCTGCCACGCCTTCGCCTCTCTCGTACATGACGCCGAGATTGAGTTGTGCGGCTGCATCTCCCCGATTCGCTGCCTTGCGATACCAAAACATAGCCTGCTTGAAATCTCTCGGGATGCCGAGACCTTCCTGATACATGAAGCCGAGACTATTTTCCGCTCTTGCATTCCCCTGGTCGGCTGCTTTGTGGAACCAATCGACCGCTTCGGTCAACTTCCCTGCATGATAGGCAGCCGATCCGCGATCAAAATCCGCTTGAGCGTCAGCCCAGGCTGCTGTCGCTGCTGAAAGCGACAATGCTAACGCAATTCCTAGGATCTTCGTGGACATTAGCTGCTCCCTCTACCGCCGTTCCGCAGCCTTGCGATACCGGTTGGCCGCTTGATCAGGGTCTCCTTCAAACTCCGCAGCCAGACCTCGATCCAGGTCATCTTGGACATCCGCTAAAACGACCGTTGGTGTCGTCCCTGCCAGAACCGCAAGCAGCAATCATCGTTGCAATCTTCGACGGATGTAGCTCGTTGATCTCGACTTCAAGACGTAAGCGCCGTCTAAATCGAAACATCTATCCCCCGCTTGCTGAACGACCAAGCTTATTAGATCGCGGTACAATAATTGCCTCTACTAATGCGAAATTCAATTTTCGTGGGTCATTCTGGTGGCTTGGGTACCTCCTCCATGGTTTCACGAAAGGAAACAAGTGCAGTCATCGGTGCAACGAGGTATCCGATAGGCTCGTGATAGGGGATGCGAGTTCCGCCCCGATTTTGCTATAGTAGCTACGTGAAAAAGTCAGCCAAGTCGAGCAAGACGATCCGCGCCAACAAGCGCAAGGGAAGGCATAACTCGTATATGCGTCGTCAGCGCATTGCACGAAATGCATGAACGAATGCATCGGCGTCAGAGTTGAGCCCTTATACGCTCGCAATTTCCAAATGGCGAGGAACCTGCAGAGTTTTGGGGGATAGCCACAAGCACGTGGGACCACTCCCAGCGTCGCTAGATGAGGGGCTGTTCCGGCAATCCGGGCAGAACGCGGAAGGGCCACGGCGATCTGCGTCAGTCGGCGCGCCAGCAAAGAAGGCAAGGCGCCGGGACCTGAGTTGCAAGCCAACGCGGACTGTATCTACGGTGCTGGCCGTCTGGACTGCGGCCTGCTTCATTATCAGCAAAGTTATTTGCCGCAGCAGCAGCGGAGTAATTTCAGGCGCGGGCGAGACGCGCCAACGTGAACAGTTGTTGTGGGAGGGTTCCGTCATGAAGAGCATCGTCGCCGCGGCGGCGCTCGTCTTGTTGCCCGCGTTCGCTCTTGCCAAGGGCACTTATGACCCGGGCGCATCAGACACCGAAATCAAGATCGGCACAACCTGGGCGTTTTCAGGCCCCGGCTCCGTCACCAGCCCCGGGGAACGCCAGATCGCGGCCTATTTCCGCATGGTCAACGAGCAAGGCGGGGTCAACGGCCGTCAGATCAATTTTGTCGCGCTCGACGACGGTTACATCCCCGCGCGCACCGTCGAGGATACGCGCCGGCTCGTCGAACTCGAACACGTGCTGTTCATGTATGGCCAGCTCGGCACCCCGACCAATATTGCGGTCGAACCTTATCTCAACGCGCACAAGATCCCGCAGATCTTCGTCACGACGGGCTCGAATACGCTGATCAACCCGAGGAAATATCCTTGGACCATGGGCTTCGCGGTGAGCTACGCGCTCGAGAGCCGCGTCTTCGCCAAATATCTGCTCGCCGAGCACCCGAACGCCAAGGTCGGCGTGCTTTATCAGCAGGACGATTTCGGCAGCGATCATCTCGGTCCATTTCTCGCGGCGTTAGGCGACAAGGCGAAGACCACGGTGGTCGCACGGCAGGCCTACGGCGCGACCGACCCGGACGTGGCATCGCAGATAATCTCGCTGCACGCGGCCGGCGCCGACACGCTCTACATCATGGCCCAAAGCCGCGCCGCGGTGCAGGCGGTCTCGCATGCACGCGACGTCCCCGGGTGGAACTCGTTGATTTTCATGTCCTATGTCGCCACGGGGAAGAGCGTGGTCGGGCCGCTCGGCAACAAGCTCACCGGCGTCATGTCGATCGACAGCACCAAGGACCCGACAGATCCCAGCTGGGTGAACGATCCGGCAGTCAAGGATTACCTCGCCTGGGTCAAAAAATATGCGCCGGCGCGGGATTACGCTAGCGATGCCTCTGGGCCAGGGGGTTATCTTTCGGCCGAAGTGCTGACCGACGTGCTGCGGCGGTGCGGCGACAATCTAACGCGCGCAAATGTGATGAAGATGGCGACCAACATCCACGACCTGCCGCTGCCACTACTGTTGCCGGACATCACCCTTAACACCTCCCCGACCCAATATTTCGGTCTGCACCAGGCCGTACTGAAGCAGTACAACGGCACGCGTTGGGTGACCGTCGGCAAGCCAATTTCGGAATAGTCGCGTCACCCCGGCGGCACGAATGATGCGCTTATCTCAAAAAAATAGCGGGCGATGCCTTTGCAATGCGGTGAATGCCGAGTTCGACATCACGCGGTATGCCAGAGCAAATCCGGGCAATGCGTGCAACGAGCTCATCTCGGGAGAAGACGTGAACAGGAATAGCATCTGAATGCTGTCCATCCAGATAACCATCTCTTTGGAGACATCCCATTGCAAGCAAAGACGCTACCCGAAGGTCACGCTCACTGACAACGTGCGCATGCAGCATCGCTTCGCGACTGAGCTGTTCGGTATCAAGAAGATCACGCTCGTCTACGGCTGGTCCATGGGCGGGCAACAAGCCTATCACTGGGGCGCGGTGTTCCCGATATGGTCGAGCGAATCTGTGTCGTGTGCGGCTCAGCCCGCACGTCCGTGAACAATCTCGTCTTCCTCGCTGGCATTGAAGCTGCGCTCAAGGCTGATCCACTATGGCGGGATGAATGGTTCACCGCACGGCCAGAGCGTGGCCTCAAGGCGTTCGCGCGTGTGTATCCGGGTTGGGTGGTGTGAGCCCGCTTACTTCCGCCAGGAGCTCTACAAGACTAAGTGGGGACTTCCCAACCTCGAGGGTTACTTGGTTCACGGGTCGGAAGACTACGACGTCGGCGGTCGCCGACTGCACCTGCTCCGAAAAGGTGAAGGGGGTCCGATCTTTGAGGCTGGGGTCGGAGGAGGATCGTACGTGCAGGACTGGCCGGTCCTCAACCACGCAGAAGCGGGTCGGCGGGGCCTAAATCCTGAAATCGGGGCGCGGGTCCCGGCATTGGCGTAGGCGCGCTTAGAGTGAAATGTTGTCCATTCGAAATAAATTAGCCGAGCATTATTGAAACCGATCGACAGGCGCGCACTCCCATCCGCCTCACCCGTCCGACTTGAGGCATGTCATACCAAGTTGCCCGACGCTCTCCCGTCGCCACTAAATCGACGACAGCGACTTCCTTGACGGACTCGAATTGGCTGTACATTTCGGTGGGACACTCGCGCCGAAAAGCCTAAGAAAACGATGGGAAGAATTGGTGTCCCACTACAGGCTAAGTGCTTGTATCCTAGGGTTTCCGGCAGACCGCCCCTGGGCACCATCTAATCTAACCCACGGATATAATGTGAATATTTTTCGGTGGGACAAACCTTGGACACCACTACATTTGCATCAATAGGCCAGTATCACCAGGGCGAACTGACACACTTGTGGGGCGCAAATACATTGATCCGAAGTCGGCAAAGTCTGGCCGAGAATGCGATGTTTCGATTGAAGGGCACTGTTCGGAGGGAAGCTCTGGTCGAGGACTTTTGACAATCAGCGGGTCGAGGCTTCGATCAAATGCGCTGTACGCAACCAGATGACCAAACTCGGAATGCCCCACACACTCAGAGCGTGCTGACGCCGGTAGCGGGCTGTGAGACCTTTGTCCCGAGCGGGAATTATGCAACAAAGCCGCTCTTTGCGCACAGCTAGCTCGGTCTGAACCTCGCCAAGATCAGCCCCGAGGAGGTCACACTCAATCGTGAGTGTGAGTCGGGCGACGCGAAGGCGAATGACGCGGTGCACTTCGCGGCCAAGGTCGTGCGCGAACGTAGGCACCTCACCGAGGCTGACATCAAGGCGGTGCGCGACGCCGGATACAGCGACCGCCAGATCGTGGAGATCCTCGCCTTCACCGCCAAGAACATCTTCACCTACTCAACGTGGTCGCGGAAACCGACATCGAGTTTTCAGTCGTGCGCGCCGGCACCGCGGCCTAAGGTAAGCCAGGGCTGGCGGCTTCGCAGTCGTCAGCCCGCCCTCCGTCGCACGAAGGAATACCGCCATGTCATATGGTTTCCTAGACGTCGCCGTAACGCCGAGCGTCCGAGCCGCGCAGGCCAGGATGGGTGCGGATCGCATCTGGCAGGACTTCAAGGGCCACCGCGAGTTCGATCGCTTTACCGAGAACGAGTCGGCGTTCATCGCCGAGCGCGACAGCTTCTACATGGCGACGGTTTCGGAGACTGGATGGCCTTACGTCCAGCACCGGGGAGGCCCGCGTGGTTTCCTCAGGCTGGTCGATGATCACACTCTTGCCTTTGCCGACTATCGCGGGAACCGGCAGTACATCAGCATGGGCAATCTTGCGGTCGACGACCGGGCCTGCCTGTTCCTGATGGACTACCCTCATCGGGCACGACTCAAGATCTACGTCCACGTCGAAACTCTTGCGCTGGATGATGACCCGGACCTGTCCGCGCTCGTCACCATGCCGGACTACAAGGCTAAGCTCGAACGAATTTTCCGGCTCCGCCTGAAAACGTTCGATTGGAATTGCCAGCAGCACATCACGCCACGTTTCACCGAGCACGAAATCGCCGAGGCGGTCCGCCCGTTGCGTGATCGCCTGGCGCAGCTCGAATCCGAAAACGCCGAGCTACGTGCTCGCCTCACCGCCAACGGAGAATCCCAATGAACCCAGAAACGGCGGTTCAGCACAAGCCTCTACTGCCTGGGATAGGAACCGACCGCGAAGGTGAGATGCGCCCTTGGGCCTTCCGAGCTTCACGCCACGACGCTATGCGGCTGCCAGACCTTGGTGCGTTGGGAAATCATCTTGCGTTCTGCCTGAGCGATCACCGCCATGATGCCAACCACAATCTCGTTGGCCTCTGGCATGTCGGCTGCCACGAATGGAACGCCAGCATTCTGCAAGCCAAGCAGGAACGCTGCGTTACGCGAAAAACCTGTCGAGCTTAGCAATCACCGGCTTGGCGCCAGTGACTTTGCAGAGATGGAGAGCCTTGGCTAGCTCAGGGCGATTATGCTCGCCCTTGCCAAACTTAACATCGACAAATTCCTTGAGGACGTCCCAGTTGCCACCATTCATGTACGCGGCGACTGCTTCACGCTGTGCCTCCAGGCCCAGGCCTGAGCGGCCCTGCTTCTGCGTCGATACCCGGACATTGGAGACAAATTTGCCGTTTGCCACCGATGTACACTCACGGTCAATCGGGTCGTTGGGCAGATTGTGTACATCATTGTATGATGGTTGACCATGGTGTTCCGAAGGCGTCCGAAGCAGATATTTGTCAATTCGTCAATATTGCACCGCTGGCAGCACGGTCGATCTCGTCAACCGACTAGTGGACGTCTATGAGATGCCAGAAGCGTAAAGCCGGGAGTGGCATAAGGAAAATGCAACTGTAACGCGGTCTAACAGGTAAAGTTTGTAACGAAATCAGAAGATGCCTGGCAAGGTCCGATGGAAACACTCAGCGCAACACTCGGGTTGCTCCTATCACTGCTCTCAGTTGGAGGTGCCTTTGAGAGCTTCAGCGACATTGGGCTTCTCCCGAAGCTAATCGTTACGTCGATAGCCACTGTGCTGGTTGTGTTTAGCGTAGCCAGTCGGCTGGCGAGATATATCCACCCCACCGGTCAGGGGTCCGGTCTTCTTGAACCGGAGCGTTCTATAGGACGGTTTGTTCTTTGTTCTTTGGTGCTTGCCGGAATTTGCGCATTGTTTGTCTTGCTTGCACTATTTTTGACCCAGCGATTTACACTGCAGCTACAAGAGGCAGGGAAGGCGAACAGTTCGGCAACTCTTCTGATTGCGCCCGAGGGCATTGTTCAAAGTGTCACTATTGAGTTGCCGACCAAGAAGGATAGCACATGCGACTGGCATAATCGAAGCCAAGAAGACATTCCGCCACTTACGGCTTTTACTATCGGTTTCAATTCACCGACACCGAGCTTGCAGATCGATAACTTTGTCTACCCGCAGCGCGTCGAAGTCGACTGCGCGCCACCACGCAAACTGCGCATCGATTTGCCCGGTAGGACCGCGCTGTATCCTACGGATGCTCTGTGGATGACGCGTTGGAGGGTTCTCACAATAGGAGGGCTGATATGGCTCATCGCCTGCTTCGTAATGTGGCTTTGGTCGGCATAGGCGTCACCATCGGTGCGGCATGGCATGGGCTTAGTGAGGCTGCTTCGAAGGTATTTTCCCATGTAGGTCAAGTTGTAGAACATGAAAGCCGAATGCCGCTTGCTGCGTCCGTCACGGCCTGGGCGGAGATGGAGCGCAAGGGCATGAATGGAAGCTGTCCGATCTACGGCACAAGGCCTCTTGATCAAACAACTTCGTCGACCGGCGGCGATGGGGGCAAATTCAAAATAGGTATCGAACAAAGCCAGCGAGCCCACACCATCGTATATTGCCTCAACAACTTTGTGCCTCGGATTGATTTTGAGCCCAATCACAGAGACGGAACCTTCGTGGAGCCGACGCCGGCACAGTTGTGGTTGGTGAGGATGGAGCCTACCGCGGCTGACGGCTTCGATAACGACGTTGAGCGTACGACAATTGGTGCACTAAACAACCTGTCCTACCTGATGTCTGTTAATGAAAGTCATTTTAGGGAAACCATGGACCGGTTAGCGTCGGACTTCTCAGAAAAATCCCAAAGCCGAGGGGGGACGATTCGCAATCTTCGTACACTCGTTGCTGGTTGGCGGGCGGAAAAGTCACAATGAAGATGTAACGTAACAGACGCTTGCGCAACCATCGGATTCGATCAATCGCTCTGCTGAGCGGTCGCGGCTTGCCGCAGCAAATCATCAACCCGGCAGTGTAAGCCCCATAGACACCTGTCCCTACCGATAATTTCATCCGGAGTGGCTTGCCGCCGCGGATCGGGTAATCTGCTACGGGATGATCGATAGTCTGAAGCTCCTGGCATGCTTGGTGGTCTCGCTGTTCAGGTCCAAGGGGCGACTTGAGGCTGAGATCGTCATTCTTCGGCATCAGCTGAACGTCCTGCGCCGCGGGATGCAATCGCGGGCGCGATTGACGCTCATCGATCGGCTGATCTTCGTTTGGCTGTATCGGCTGCGCCCGTCCGTGCTGGGCGCCGTTGTGATCGTACAGCCTGAGACCGTGGTGCGATGGCACCGTGAGGGCTTCCGCTTATATTGGCGTTGGAAGTCTCGCGCACGCGGTGGTCGCCCGCGAATCCCGCGCGACCTGCGTGATCTTATTCGCGAGATGAGCCTTGCCAATCCGCTGTGGGGCGCGCCGCGCATTCATGGCGAGCTGCTCAAGCTCGGCATCGAGATCGCGCAGTCGACAGTGGCGAAGTACATGGTGCGATGGCGGCGACCGCCGAGCCAGAGCTGGAAGACCTTTCTACGCAACCATGCCGCCGGCGTCGCCGCGATGGATCTGCTCGTGGTGCCGACGATCGACTTCCGCCTCCTCTTTGTGCTGGTCATCCTCGGGCATCATCGCCGCCGGATCCTATCGTTCGGCGTCACCTCTCATCCGACAGCGGAGTGGATCGCTCGACAGATCACCGATGCATTTCCGTGGAATGAAGCGCCGCGCCACCTGATCCGAGATCGTGATGCGGTCTATGGTCAAGTCGTCACCCGGCGCCTCAGGAGCATGGGCATCCGCGATCGGCCGACGGCACCGCGATCGCCCTAGCAGAACGGATACGTCGAACGGCTGATCGGCTCGATCCGGCGGGAGTGTCTCGACCATCTCGTCGTGTTCGGGGAGGCTCACCTCCGCCGCATCGTTACGGCCTACGTCTCTTATTACAATGAGCTCCGAACTCACCTGTCACTGAACAAAGACACCCCGATCCATCGACCGATCCAACGGATCGGGCGGATCATGTCAGTGCCCGTCCTCGGCGGCCTGCACCACCAATACTGTCGGACGTAGTTTCTGGTAGGGACAGGTGCGAAAGATGAGGGTAAGCCCCTCAGGATCGGCTTTCAGGATCAGGTCCCAAACCACAGCACAACGGTCTTCTCAGATTCGTCGCCCCGATGCACCGCCCGCGTTGTAGAGTCGAGGAGTGGCGCGGTATCGCATGCGCGCTCCGTTTCCCCTCCCCGCTCATCAAACCGGACGTGCCGGTTTCCGGCATCCGGCTTTCCGACTGGTTTCACCTCGCTGCTATCGACGGCCGCCAAGATGAACGTGGCGTAGACGAAGTACGCCATACTCATCGAACACCACGTCATCGCTGAAGCGACGGGTGCCACGCGATGGCACCTTGTGGCGACGAACCAGGAAACCTCGGACGCTGTGATAGACGTGATTGTCGACTGCCCGGTAGGCTATCAGACGCGTGCCGTAGCCAAAGTATGCGGACCAACCGCGCAACAAGCTGTTCAGTTGGTCCCGCACCTCCGGCCACGGCGCCTGATTCCCTGGAACCAGGATCTCGCCGACTCTCCGCTTGACCCGTAGTACGCTCTTCTTTGATGGGCTCGCACCCAGATACCAATGGCCGTCTTTCCGATAACGCTGGGGGCCAAACGCGTATCCGAGGAAGTCAAAGCGTTCCCGCCGAGCGTCCCGGATCGAGGTCTTTGCCTCGTTGAGCGCCAACCCGAGCCGCGTCATCACTTGCGCTGTCCACGCCAGGGCCTCTGTCGCGTGCCCGCGGCTGAGGATGACGAGGTGAGTCGCGCGGCGGAATCGCACCGCCGCGCGCTCGCAGAACCGGACGTGAGGCTCTCGCCTCATCCGGCTCCCAGTGTCCAGCCGCGCCCCTGAAGCAGGCCCCAATGGGCGAACAGACGTGGCTGTCGTCGCGCGATGCGGTCGAGCCATTGCCGTGAACGCCGTTGGTGCCGTCGCAAGGACTTGAACTTCCGATGCGCCCACCGAGCCAGAACCAGGTCGATGTGTCGCAGGGTCGGGTAGAGGGCCGACTTGTAGTACCGGCCGTAGTAGTTGATCCAACCCCGGATGTGTCTGTTGAACATCCGGGCCAGGTCGTCCAGCGACTTGTCGCTGCGCTCATGAAGCGACCAGCTGCGGACTGTCTG
This sequence comes from uncultured Alphaproteobacteria bacterium, assembly GCA_963804725.1. Lineage (GTDB taxonomy): Bacteria > Pseudomonadota > Alphaproteobacteria > ATCC43930 > CGMCC-115725 > JAATGI01. The sequence continues at coordinate 283,935 of CAWDRN010000004.1, forward strand.
CCGTATCGTCTTGAGAGCTTTGTCGCTGGCCGCAGGGCTGAACAAGACGCCGACCCCGCCCCGCCACCGTCGCGACAACCTCGGCCGGAACGTGTAGCCGAGAAAGTCGAACTTCTGGTCGGGGTAGTCTCCGCGCCGGTCATCATCCTTGCAATAGACGATCTTCGTCTTCTCGGGATGAAGCGTCAGTCCGCATTCCACGAACCGTCTCTCAAGCGAAGCGCGCAACGTCCTCGCTTGTTCTTCACTGCGGCAGTGGCAGATCGCATCATCAGCATAGCGCTCGAACGGGACGGCCGGGTGGTTCCGCCGCATCCACGCGTCGAACGGGATGGTAGGGACGAGCCTTGAATACGGTAGCCTTTGCGGAGCCTCGCTGGAGCTCGCCCTTTCGGGCGAGTGCCCTCACCGAGCCGGCATGGCGTTCTTGTACTCGTCCCCCCAGGCAGAACCCGGCGTGCAGAATTCCCGCACCGGGCTCCCCAAACGACATTCGCCAAAGTTGGCCGTGCTACACGGTCGGATGAACAACGCCGCCAAAGGGGAGGTCGAACCAGGGCCGCTCCCCTAGGCGCTTCCAACTCCATTTCCGGCGTTGTCCTTGACTTTGCAGCCTGTGTTTCCACTGGCGCTGGACTTCGCGGCGGACAGCATTGAGATGACGCTCGCAGTGGTGCAGGCCAAAGTATTGGTAGAAGCCGCGAAGCTGCATCGAGAGATGCTCTTGTTGTTCCCAGCGTCGCCAATGCCAATGTTCTGTCAGCCACTGATGGGTCTGCGCCAGGAACTTTCTGCGGCTCTTCAGGCTCGGGAGACGAATCACGGCGAAGCGTCCGCTCCTGTCTTTGCCACACACGTGCTTGAAGCCAAGAAACTCAAAAGTCCCCGGCCTTTTCGCGCGCCGATCCCCTTGCGGGGATGCAGCAAAGCGCCCGAAGGCAAGCAGCCGAGTTTTATCCTCGGCCAGTTCCAGATTGAACCGAGCGAACCTTTCTCGCAGTTGCCGTTGATAGCGGTCCGCATCTTCGTGGTATTGGAAGCATCCCACGAAGTCATCGGCGAATCTCACCAAGTACGCCTCGCCACGAGCCTGCGGTTTGATCTTCTTCTCAAACCACAGATCGAGCGTGAAGTGCAGGTACAGATTACTGAGCACAGGCGATATCGGCCCCCCTTGCGGGACGCCTTCCTTGGCGGAGATGAAGGCTCCGTCTTGCATGGCCCCGGCCTTCAGCCATTTCACAATGAGCCGAAGGATGACCGGATCCGCAACCCGGTATGCCACCATCTTGTAGAGCCACCGATGGTCAATTCGCGTGAAGTAGCTGCGGATATCGGCCTCGTGCACGTAGCTTACCTTCTTGGTCACGATCTGCAGGCGCAGTGCCTGTAGTGCGTGGTGAGGGTTTCGCCCGGGCCTGAAGCCATAACTGCAGTCGCGGAAGTCCGCTTCAAAAATAGCTTCCAGTATGCGCGCCACCGCCCGTTGCAGGAGCCGGTCGCCGGCCGTGGGGACAGTCCCGTCAAACTGCACTGCTGGCCAATCGAACTTTGGGATTGGCGACGGTCACTCATCCGTTTCACCCGCTTCGCGGGCAAATGTTTGAGGTTTTGAAGGTTCGGCGCCTTTCAGGACAAGAATCGCTAAGTCTTCGCCACGGGGAGCGGGGATCTTTCGCCCTGCTGCGAGATTGGACGGACTGGGCGCCACCCGGCGCTTCGCCGCCACCCGATTGCGCGGTGCTGCTGGTGGACGTGTTCGGCTTGATCAGGCTCGCCGAACTCGTGGCGTGCCTTAAAACGCCATGATGAAGAGGCTTGACCGATGACTCGATGTCTGATTCTCTCGGACAGCCTCTTAGGGCATTCCGATGATTCGCAAAAACCTGTCTGCCGCGGCCCTTCGCAAACGTCGTCGTCAGCTTGTCCAAAACTTGCCTCCGCTTGCGCAGATCATGCGCGGGACGTTGCGTGCGGCCTTCAGGCGGTGCGGCCGGCCCAACTGTCACTGCGCCGACGGCCCCGGCCACGGGCCCAAATATTATCTCTCGGTCAGCCAGCCCGGCGGCCGACCCCACCGAGATTACGTGCGCAACGCAGATTATCCGCGTGCCGCCGCGTTCATCGACAATTGGCACACGCTACGAACGGCGCTCGACGAGATCTGCGCCATCAACACCGAGCTATTGCGGCGACGCGAGGATCTTGGATAGGTCGCTATGGAGCCTGCACCCATCCCGTTCGACTTGATGCAGGTGGGCTCTATTCTTGCAGACATGGTCACGTGTTATCTCGACGCCGCTCCGCCACCGATTTTGGAGGAGATGGCCGATGACCATGCTGACATCGAAGATCAGCCAACAACACCTGGCGCGGCAAGCCTGCATTTACATTCGCCAATCGACACTGGCCCAAGTCCGGTTCCATCAAGAGAGCACCGAACGTCAGTACAATCTGATCAACAAGGCCAAGGCCTACGGCTGGGGCCAGGATCAAATCCGGGTTCTGGACGGCGATCTGGGCCAGTCCGGATCCGGCGCCGGCAACCGTGGCGACTTCAAAATCCTGGTGAGCGATGTGGCCTTGGGCCAGGTCGGCGCCATTTTCTCCTTGGAGGCCTCGCGGCTGGCGCGCTCGAACCAGGACTGGCATCGTCTTCTGGAGCTGTGCGCCATCACCAACACCCTCGTGGTCGACGAGGACGGTTGCTACAACCCGGCCGAGTTCAACGACTCTCTGGTCCTCGGCATGAAGGGCGCCTTCGCCCAAGCGGAACTACATATCATCCGCGCGCGCCTCCATGGCGGTAAGCTGAATAAGGCAAGCAAGGGCGAGTTGCACTTTCCCTTGCCTGTCGGATTTGTCTTTGAAGGCGATAAGATCGTGCTCGATCCCGACCGGGAGGTACAGGGCGCGGTTCGTATGATCTTCTCCCTATTCCAGCAGATGGGATCGGCGTTCGGCGTTGTTCGGCGCTTCCACGAGTTGGGTCTGCGTTTTCCACGGCGCTCCTACGGCGGAGCTTGGGATGGAAAGCTCATATGGGGGCCGCTGATCCATTCCCGCGTGACCAGCATCCTGCTCAATCCCTCCTATGCCGGCAGCTACGTCTTCGGACGCTATCAGTCTTGCAAAGAGATCGGGCCCGCCGGCGAAATTGCCGTCAAATCGCGTCGTACACCGCAAGAGGGGTGGCGCGTGATGATCCGCGATCATCACCAAGCCTATATCGACTGGGACCAGTTCACCGCGAATGGCGCGCGTCTCAGCGCCAACCGAACCAATGCCAATGTGTTACCAGGCCCCGCGAGAGAGGGCCTATGTCTGCTGCAGGGCATGCTTATCTGCGGGACCTGTGGCCACCGGGTGAGCGTGAGATATACCGGAAGCAGAGGCATTTACCCGATGTACCAGTGCGGCTCCAGGCGCCGGGACGGGTTGAAGAAGAGCTGTAACCTCAACCTTCCCGCCGGTCCGATCGACAGCGCCTTCTCTGCGCGGCTAGCCGGCGCGATCACCCCGATGAGGATCGAGTTGGCCTTGATGGCTCTCACCGCGTTGGAGGAGCGAGACCGTGCCATTGGCGCCCAGTGGCGGATGCGGATCGAGCGGGCGCGGTATAACGCGGAGCTCGCCGAGCGCCGCTATGAAGCCGTCGATCCGAGCAACCGGCTGATCGCTGCGACCCTGGAGCAACGTTGGAATGAGGCGTTGCAGCGTTTAGGCGATCTTAAAATCGAGCTAAGCGTCTTCGAAAAACAAAGCCTGCGCGTGGTCACTGCCGAGCAACGGAGCCAAATCCTGGCTCTCGTTAAAGACTTCCCTACACTGTGGGCTGCACCTTCAACAACATCCAAAGATCGAAAAAGGATCCTGCGCCTGCTGGTTCGCGACATCACCGTGTCCAAAGGTCCTGAGGATAAAATCGTCAACCTGCACATTCGCTGGCAAGGCGGTGAAACCGAAACCATCAGGGTCGCCTTGCCGAAAAACCGCGCAGAGGCCATTCGCTATCCAGCGCCGTTCATCGACCGTGTCCGAACACTCGCGCTTGACCATCGCGACAACGAAATCGCCGTGCTGTTGACCGCCGAAGGGCGCAAAAGCTCCACCGGTAAAGCGCTTACCGCAGAAATGATCCGCTGGATAAGGTGGACGCACCGCGTCCCAGGACCCAAGCTCCCTGCCGGTGTCCTGACTGTCCGCGACACCGCCAAGCGATACGGTGTTACTCCCGGCGTCATCTACTACTGGATAGAACGCGGCATCCTCTTTCCTCAGCAACGAAAATGGAATAGTCCCTATGAAATCACCATCGACGACGCCACTGACCAACGTCTTCGCCATTGGGTGGCCAACTCAAGCCGCATCACGCCAACAACCCCAACTCAAACTGTAAGAGGTGCATTATGAGCAACGCGTCGGAATACCGAGCGGACGCTCACCCTTGCCCCCCGGCTTCGGGATAATCACCCGTCGCACGGCTGCTGGTCGATACGTCTTCTCGATCAACTCCTTCCTGATGCTGGACAGCCACTCCTGGAGCCCGTTCGCTTCGATCATCGCAAACGTCATCCCATCCACTCCTGGTGCGCCATTGTTCGCACGCATCAGGTCATACGCATGGCGTAGGACGTCCTCGCGATAGATCTTGTCGTAGAGCAGGTAGAAGCGGAAGTCCGGCTCCGCCTTCGCCTTGAGATACAGCTTCCTCTGAAGGGTCCGGATCTTATCAGGTGTTTGCAGGCTCATCGCCAATCACCAATCCTCGTCTTCGTCCGAAGCACACCAGAAGTCAGGGCCCTTTCCTCCACCGGCATTACCCGGCTTCGATGGTCGTACGGCCCTGTCCGACTCCCGCGCAGACCGGCGCCTGGTGCGCCGTTGAGCTCGCTACGCTCGTCCGACACGGGTCTCCCCCAATTACCCGATCCACCTTTCCAACATGCCGTGCCCAATACCCCGATGGACCAAAGTGGGTGCGTCTGTCGGTTGCTTCCCCACTCCACTCGGGCCTTCCCCGTATCTCAGGCGGGTCGGCGTCCATGACTTCACTTTCGAGGCCTGCTCAGGCTTCACACTCATTACGGCCTGCCGGATCGCTCAGCCGCCCATGGCGACCTTTGTCACGAGGCTTCGGCTCAACCGGTTGCCCGCCCAAGCCGCTCGTCAGCTACCAGATCCTACCGACAACTTTCTGGGTGTATCCTTCCTCCCCTGGTGAACCGCCCCGTTGGGGCGCACTGAGAAATTCAGGCTAACCTTCACTGGTGTCCATGGTAGCGTCAAGCGGATCAGCGACCTTCGGGAGCTCGCCATGATGGAACAGCGCGCAATGGCCGTGTCGGTAATCATGCTTTGCATCGTCGCCCTCGCGGCGCGGGCGAACGAGGCGCCGAAGGTTATCCAACCGCCTGGTGGCGGCCGCATCGTCTACGGGACGGTGGCCGGGCAAAGCACTGAGGCGGGCGCAATGGGCACGATACTGCGCTCGCTGCACGCGAACCTCGGCGACCGGCCCCAGGTCGGTAAACCGTTCCAGGTACGCGGCACGAATTCGGTCGCCGTTTTCTTCACCGCGGTCAGGCACACGCAGAGCGACCAACCGGTTGCGGGCATGCTGATCGTCGCAAAGGTGGCTCCCGACCGTGTCGAGGGCGCGTTGCTGTCCGACGACGCAAGCCGCTTCGGCACGACGATCAACCCGATGCTGAAGACCCTGTTCGGCGTCTGGGATCCAGGCGCCCCGCGCGCACCGGCCACGGCCGCGTCGGCGCCCGCCACCGAGCTGCATCAATACGAGTTATCGGACCGCTCCGCCTCCGTCTCCCTCCCCGATGGCTGGAACGTCCTGGCGAACAGTGGGGGCGGCACGATCCTCGCGAAAGGGCCGAACGGCGAACTGGTGTCGCTGGGGTTTCCATTGTTGGTGATGAACTCGAACGACCCGCGCGTGCGGCAGGCGATGCGGTTCGCGCAGGGCGCCGGCCGCAACACTAGCTACGCCAACGCGCTCTACTATCCATATGGCCGCGACCCGGCGCGGACGTTCGTCGATCTGCTCCAGATGTGGCGCCAAAAGCATGGGGGGGCACCGGCCAACTTTCAGATCGCGAGCGAGACGCCTATGCAGAGCAGCGTTGGTTCGCGCTGCGTGCATCTGACCGGGCATGTGGACGTGCGGGACGGCGACGGCCCGCGCGAGATGAACACGATCTTCTGCATCGGCCCGCTGTCGCGCATGGGCCAGTATACCACTCTCGCCTACCACACCGCCGTTCCGATAAAGGTCGTTGCCGCCGAACGTGCGACATTGGGCTACATCCTGCAAAGCTTTGAGACAAACGAGGCTGTAATCGCGGCGGAGGCGCGGGCGATTGCGGGACCTGCGATCGCGGCAATCCACGAGATCGGCCGCCGCGCAGCGCAACAGGCGATCCATGCGCGATCGTTCGAGGACCAGCAGGCGCAACGCTTCGAGCACCACATGGATCAGATAGACCGGAATGGCCAAGCGTTCAGCAATTATCTGCTTGACCAGACGGTGATCGAGGACACGCAGAACAAGGCCCACGCCACGGTCTGGAACCAGACCGCTGACGCTATGGTGCAACACAATCCGCAGCGCTTCGGGTACGTCGATGCGCCGAACTCTGGAAAGGGATCGACTACTGATCGCCTAACTCGCTATTGCCCGCCGCGCGAACCACGTTTGCGACAGGGACACGGGGGTTTCACCAATCAACTCAATGCGTCGGCATTGTCATGCTAACCGGAGCAGACTTCTTTTCGTCGCTAGGATCGCCCACGCAGATCTCGTTCGCTCGCCTCCAATCCCTTGTGTGTGCCGAAAACCAGGTTCGGATATATTGGTGGTGCAATCCGCCGACAACTGCATGGGCTACGATGCGCCCTGCCCGTCGAACCGGACGCGATAGGGGTGCGTCCTTATCCAAGGAGCGATAAGTCCGGGTTTCATTATAATACCGGGCATAAGAGTGGAGGACCCGGCGCAGGTGCTGAGCGCCGAATACTATGAGATGGTCAGTGCATTCGCGCGGGATGGAGCCGATCAGCCGTTCGGCAAAACAGTTCTGCCATGGCAAACCTGGCGAAATCGGCTTGTCGCGAATACCCATCGCTCTCAAGCGGCGCCTTACGACTGAGCCATAGATCCCATCCCGATCACGGATTAAGTAGCGTGGTGCCTCGTTCCAAGGAAAAGCCTCGGTGATCTGCCGCGCGATCCATTCGGCCGTCGGGTGCGCCGTTACGTTGACCCAGACAAGCTCGCGCCGAGCCAGCCGGACAATGATTAAGATTAAGGCGTAGAGCAGGTTGAACCCAATCGTCGGCACGACAGACAGATCCATGGCCGCAATCTGCGGCATGGAGCCTGGAAAATCCTCTTTGGGGTGCGCCACGCATTCACGGTGAACTGCTCAAGCTCGGATTTGCGGTCGCCCCGTCGACCGTCGGCAAGTACATGGCGAGGAAGCGGAATGACGACCCCTCCGGTCAGAGCTAGGCTACCTTCCTGCGCAACCATACGCCGCAGATTGCGGCCATGGACCTGTTTGTCGTGCCGACTATTGGGTTTAACCTGCTCTACGCCTTAATCATTGTCCGGCTGGCGCGGCGCGAGCTTGTCTGGGTCAACGTAACGGCGCATCCGACGGCCGAATGGATCGCGCGGCAGATTACCGAGGCTTTCCCCTGGAACGAGGCACCACGCTACTTGATCCGTGATCGAGATCGGATCTATGGCACGGTCGTCAGGCGTCGTTTGAGAGCGATGGGGATTCGCGACAAGCCGATTTCGCCCGGTTCGCCGTGGCAGAACTGTTTTGCCGAGAGGCTGATT
>CAWDRN010000005.1:0-229983 GCA_963804725.1 uncultured Alphaproteobacteria bacterium
GAAGGCAAGAAGGTCGGGCTTTGGCTTCCATGGTTTGGCGTTTGCGGGTTCTATCCCGGAGTGGCGCCAAAATGCTCCATGGCGTCGCGCTTCATTTGAAGATTGGTGGTGATGTAGCGGCCGGTTGTGCCGACACTGGCGTGACCAAGATAGTCACGGATCACGGTGACGTCAGTTCCGGATTGCAGGAGGGCCACCGCACAGGCATGGCGGAAGACATGCGGTGTGATCTTCTTTTGAGCAAGGGTCGGGCACTCCTTCCGCTGCCAATGCGTATTTGCGCAAAATGTATGCGATGCCATCGCGGGTCAGGGGCTGGTCATGGTGATTGACAAAGACATGCTGCCGGTCACCGCCCATCGTCATACCGCGAAGCCGGTGCAACGCTTCGGCAGTCTCACGCCACAAGGGTAGCAAGCGTTCTTTTCTTGCCTTACCGCGGAGCCGCACCTGCCGCGGTGGGATAAGTTGCAGGTCGGTCCATTGTACCGCCATTGTCTCCGCGACCCGGGAGCCGCAGTTGTAAAGGAACAAAAGCAGGGTGTAATCGCGCCATCCGCCATAGGTTTGCCGATCCGGCTTGGCGATGATGGCGCGCACCTCGTCAGCCTCGAGGTAGGTCGATGGCCGCTGCCGCGCCTTCTTCGACGGGATCGCCAGGACGCGGGAATACTGCATCGAGCGAGCCAAGTCGTTGCGCACGAGATGCTTTAAGAAACTGCGGATGGCGGCGCGGCGGCAGTTTCGCGTCGCCGACGAGTTTGAGCGGCTGGTCTCGATGTAATCGAGAAAGGCGGCGATGGCATCGACATCAAGGTCATCAAGTCCAAGCGCCGAGACGTCGCGACCGCGCCGTTCGCGGTAAACTCGAACAGGAGCTTCAGCGCATCCCGGTAGGCACGAATAGTGTGGACGCTTGCGCCTCTCTGGCGTGGCAGATACTCGATGAAGAAGGACTCGACGAACGCAAACAGCTCGCGGTCGGCCGACCTTGTCATCGCGGCGGGCGCGGATTGTGTAGGTGCTGTTCGAACCGTTCGCTGGCCAGTTCCAACAATTGCGGCGTCGCCTTCAAGTAAACCTCCGTCCCGATGATGTTCAGGTGACCGAGGTACGCCGACAGCAACGGCAGTTTGGCGTGGATATCAACGCCCTCCTCCGCCCAGGCCGTAAGCCGATGGACGGCAAAGGCATGCCGGAACTCGTATGGGCGAGCACCGACACGCCCCCTGAGTGGCTTGAGTTCAAGTTGGCGGAGAATGCGGCGGATCGCATGCGATGCCGACTGGACGGTCAGCGGTGAACCATCGAACCGAACAAACAGCGCCTCTGGATCGTGGCGTCGACGCTTGTAAAGGAGCCGTCGCCGTTCAAGGCTATACCGATGCAACTCGGCGACCAGGTCCCGTCGAATGGCGACGATGCGCGAGCGCCCTTTGCTATGTTGGATCTTGATAATGCCGCGGTCGAGGCGGACGTCGGTCATGCGCAGCCGGACGGCCTCGCCAAGCCTCAGTCCCGTGCAATAGAGCACGAGAATGAGCGTGCGCAGCATGGTCGCCCAGATGAACCGGCCTTGGTGGGAACTGGCCAAAGCCAGGATCCGCCGCACATCGTCCTGGCTGAAGATGTAAGGGAGGAATGTCGATTCCTTGACTGGCGCCAGTGCATGTTCCGGCACGTAACTCGTCGGATCGTAGCGGCGGCGGAACAGGCAAAATTGCCGAACGACCCCAAACTCGTTTCCCAAGGTGACCGCCTTGCGTCCGGTGGTCCGCGCACACCATCGTGCAATCGCCTCTTGAAGCTCGACTTCGCCGTTATCTCCCCATCGCCGGGCGACGAAGCGGACAAAGTTGTCGAGGTCGAACTCGCCGCGGCGATAGGGGATCCCCATCGCGCGCTTGAAACGGAGGAACCCTTTCGCGTCCTGGGCCAAACCTTCAGCCGTCACGATCGTCATGTCGGTACCGGCAAGGAGATGTCGCGGAGCGTCTCGGTCGCGATCCTCACGTACGCCGAGATCGATTCCGAATCCCGGTGTCCGAACAAATCAGAAAGGATCCGGGGACGGATCCCGAGGTCGACCTGTCGCGCCGCGTTTGAGAAACGCAGCACATGGCTGCCGAGGTACGGCGCATTCAGGCCTGCCGCCTTCGCATGCTTGATCAGGATATGGCGGACCGGTGACGAGCCGCTCAATGGCGCGAACGGTGTCTTCATCGCGATGAAGACGTGCCGGGTCGGTGTGTTTCGTGGCCGGCCTTCACGAAGATAGATCGCCAGCGCCTGGGCGACCGCCGGCAACAAAGGAAGCGTGAACCTCACGCCGGTCTTTGGACGCGTCGCGCGGATAGTACCCGCAACCCAATCGATGTCGTCGAATTGCAGTCGGATCGCTTCGCCGGCGCCGAGCCCGTAGGTACTCATCATCAGAAGAAGTGCGTAATCGCGACGACCGCGAGCCGTCGACCTGTCCACCGCACGCAAAAGCCGCTGGACGTCTCCCCATGGCAGGGATCGGCGCGGGCGCTCAAACCGCGGCTGTACCGGCGAAATGACCGAATCGGCAAGTGCGATGGACGTCCGTCCCGTCGCCAACAGAAACCGGCTGAATGAGCGAACGCTTCCAGCAAAATCGGCGACTGTCGAACGTGCAAATCGCTCGGCAACGGATACCAGAAAATCGTCGATGTCCGAGAGCGTCATCGTCGACCAGGTCTTGCCGCGATGGGCGAGATGTTCGAGAAACCGGCTAACCTTGGTCAGCCGGATCCGTACCGTCGTCGGTGGGCTGCCGCGATGACGAGTAAGATGGTCGGCGTACTCCTTTAGCAATGGCGAATCAGGTGGAGCCGCTGGCACGGGGTTCAGCCATCGCGGTGGCTGAAGACCCATGACCTGGTAGACGCGGTGGAGCGCGCGTAGTGCCGTCGGCGCTAGCGACGTCTGGTCGCAGTCGAAAGTCCGGTACTGCCCATACCATTCGACGAAACGGCAAGCGCCCTCGTGCGTCAGTTGCGCCCGCTCCTCCAATCCAAGGTGATCGACATAGAAGCGAAACCACTTGATCCATCTGACGTAGTGGGCGGCGCTGGCGTCTTGGATGCACTGGTCGGAACGCCAGATCCGGAACATGTCTTCCACGGTGGGGATTGCTGTCGCTGGCATCGGGGGTGGCGGTTGGCGTGGCATCGGGCGCTCGCTGGGCTGAATGCGCAACCGTATCCAGCCCCCGCGGATCGGTCAGGCCCCACCTCATGTTGGAAATAGCCGGGCGCGCCGCCGATAACGCCGGGTCCTCCGAATCCGAGCGGCGGAGGAATGTTGGCGAGAGCCGTCATCGGAAGCGATCGGCGCAGCCTGCCAAGAACCCCGGCTTGCCCGATCTCCACCGGCAGTCCGGGTACAAGATCGGCGATGGCTACAACCCCGGCCCGAACGGCTTGCACGCGGCGGCGTAACCAGCGGATTGCACCAGGCAGCGTCACCTCCGGGCCGCGGACCAGATCGGCGGCAAATTCCATGCTTTTGGCCGTCAGCGCCACCGCGACGCAGTTGTCGATCGTTTCAAGCAGGCCGGGCAGCCGGGCGGCAAGAAAGTCTGGGAGCAGACTGAATGTCCGATGCCCCTCGGGGCAATACCACCGCGCAACGCGAAGCCCCAGCGGCAGGGCGCGCGAATAACTGCCGTGACGCGCAAACGAGCATCCGCCCTCCGGGTGTAATGGGCAGGCTGCCAACGTGGCCACGCGCCATTCTTGGTTCGCCACGTAGGATTCGGCATTCGACATCGTGCGCAGCAGCATCTGCATCGACCGTCCTACCTTCTCTTCGCGCTCTTGCCTCGTGACGGTCGGTATTATGCGGAGTCCCAGGCGCCGCTGCCATTGGCGTACGCTGCCGAAAACGCCAACTACTCCAGATAAAATCCTGCTCCAGATAATGCGCCTTATGTGGATCTCCGCATAAGGCGCACCTACGTCGCCGCTTCTTCGACCTTGCCAAGAGCGGGAACGCGCCGATCGCCAGCGAAGCGCTCGAACGCATCGCCGCGCTCTATGCCATTGAGAAGACGATCCGCGGGATGAGCCTCGACCAGCGCCGCAGAGTGCCAGGACAAGAGCAAGCCGCTGGTCATGGCGCTCAAGACCTGGTTGCAGCAACAGCTTGCCCGCGTCTCCGCCAAGGCGACGATCGCCGAGGAGATCCGTTACGGCCTGAACCACTGGGACGGACTGACTCGGTTCCTCGACGACGGCCGTATCGAGCTAGACACCAACATTGTCGAGCGCGGAATCCGTCCCATTGTTTTGAACCGCAAGAATGCACTCTTTGCGGGCCATGACTGCGGTGCGGCGAATTGGGCATGCGTAGCGTCTCTAGTCGAGACCTGTAAGTTGAACGGCGTCGATCCTCAAGCCTACTTCGCCGACGTGCTCACCAAACTCGTCAATCTTTGGCCGGCCTCGCGGATCGATGAGCTCATGCCCTGGGCCTGGGCGGCTGCCCGCTCAACCAACAAACTCGCGGCCTGACACTAGCGACACAGCCGCTCAAATACGGCGTCAAGCGTTCAACGCCGTGAGCTAAAAACACCGCTTTCGAATAATCAGAAGAGCTTGCAGTCTCCCGCTGGGATCGTTCCCCGGCTTTGAGGAGACGGACGATGACGATTACTTACAAGGGTACGGCATCAGATCAACGCGTCTGCGTTGGGCCACTGCTTTGTTACATCGAGAGTTTCGCGAAGTTCCTAGTGTTGTGACTCTAACGCTTGTTTCGCACGGGCGACTTTTTCGAGGATTTGGCCGGCGGACTTGGTCCAGATGAAGGGCTTGGGGTTGGCATTGTGGTTGTCGAGGTATTCCATGATGGCGCTCTTGAGTTCGGCGACGCTATTGAAGACGCCGCGGCGGATGCGTTTGCGGGTGATCTCGGCGAAGAACCGCTCGACCATGTTGAGCCAGGAAGCCGAGGTCGGCGTGAAGTGCAGGTGGAAGCGCGGATGCGGCTTGAGCCAGCGCTTTACGGCCGGGGTCTTGTGGGTGGCATAATTGTCGACGATGAGATGCAGGTCGAGACTCGGCAGGGTCTGTTCGTCGATCAGCTTGAGAAAGCGCAGGAACTCGCGATGCCGATGGCGCGGCATGCAAGTTCCGATGACGCTGCCGTCGAGCATGTTCAGCGCCGCGAACAGGGTGGTGGTGCCGTTGCGCTTGTAGTCGTGGGTCATGGTCCGGCACGCCCCTTCTTCATGGGCAGATCCCGGTTGGGTGCGGTCAAGGGCCTGGATTTGGCTCTTTTCGTCGACGCACAGGACCAGCGCCTTGTCGGGCGGATTGAGGTAGAGCCCGACGACGTCCTCCACCTTGGCGGCGAAGTTCTTGTCGCGCGAGAGCTTGAAGGTCTTGACCAGGTGCGGCTTGAGCCCGTGCGCATGCCAGATTCGCTGGACACTGCTGTAGGAGACGCCCGGCCGCCGCGGCCATGCTGCGCACGCTCCAATGGGTCGCGTTCGGCGGCTTCTCATGCAGCGTCATGTGCACGACTTGCTTGATCTTCTCGGGCGGCAACGGCTTGACGCGCGACGGGCGGGTCGCGTCCTTCAACAGCCCGTCCACCCCTTTGGCCACATAGCGGCGGCGCCAGCGGCGGACCGTGAGCAGGCTCTTGCCCACTGCCGCCGCAATCGCCTCCGCCGTCAGCCCATCGCCGGCCAGCAACACGATCCGCGCCCGCCAAACCACCTTCTGCGGCGTGTTTCGGTCGCGGACCAGTCGCTCCAATCGTTCACGATCAGCTGCGCTGATCGAAATCCGCTCGATCTTCCTCATCGCGCAGAATCGCAGCTTCGCCCCGATTTGTGAATCGTCTGTCAGCAACGGAACACTAGGGGTCCAGCGCAACGTAGTTTGACGCCGAACGCGGCAGAAGGCAGCGATCGACGCGCCGATCATAATGCAAGTGCGGGAGTGACGGTAACACTCTAAGTCAGGTCCTTCATATCGCAGATCAGCCTCTGAACAGCCTGCCGTCGCCACATCCTCACTCGCTTCTGCAACGTATAGAGCTGTCGCAGGCTGTATCGTCCCGGGTAACGGGCCTCGAACTCGATGAGAAGCTCAAGTGCGGTCTGATTGGGGTGCTCCTCAAGGCACTGCACCATCTCCTTGTCCCTGAAGAGGTCGGGGCGTCGGCCGCGCGGTCTGTGGCTGAACCGCCGAATACGTCTTCGTGCCAATGACGATGCCGCTTCCGCCGGCGTCTTTGCGCCAGAGATTGACGCGCCGGAGGCGCGTTTTGCACTGCTTGCGGGTAAATCGACCAGGGAACCGGATGCACAACTCTTCGAAGAGTTCCATGGCGTTGATATTGGGGAGCTCTTCTAACTCTAGCCAAACATATTTGAAATTTTTCTATACCGCTCCGGTGATCTTATCCGTTGGATACCCGAGGATGGTGACGACCCGGCCGCTCTCACGATCCGAGTAGACGAATGCCTGCCCGGTGATGCGATAGCGACCCTTCCAACCGATGATAAACGAGGTATCGGTCTCTTCGATGTGAACCGGTTCGACCTCGCCATCGCGCGCAAGCCGGGTCGCCAATCGATCCGAGCGATCGAGCAACCATGCGTCCCCGGTGTTAGTGGAAAACAGCAGCAGTTCACCAAAACTGACAACACGCCCATCCCGATTGGCTGCTCGACGTTGGATATAGCGCACCTCGTCGGCGAGGCGGAAATTCCCACCTTCCACAAGCTGCTGGCCTGCGCCACGCTTGATCCTGTGCCGGCCACGACCAGGTTCTCGGAGCTTGCCATGGACCTGTTCACCCAGCTGTTTGGCAACTTCATTGCCTTCGTCTATCACTGCTTCGACCGCATCGTCATTCACGGCTACCTGACCGGGCTCTCGCGGCCCGAGCACGTCGTCCACTTCTTCCGCCAGGTCATCGGCACCCCGGTGATCACCAAGGAAATTTTAAGCGAGCGGACCAACCAGTACCAGAACTGGGTCGAGGCCTTCGCCCGCAATCATCGCATCCCCATCGAATGGGCCGAGAAGGGCGTGCGCAAGGAGGATTTTGTCCGCCGCTGGCAACGTCGCATGGTGCGCAACAAGGCCTACGGCGTGTACTTTATTTTCAAAAGCCTGGAAGTGGGACCCACCTTCCGAATTACCGTGCCGAAATATCCCGCCCAGGACCCCAATTACCGAATTGTCGCTCTTCAGCGCAGCCGCTTCACCCACTACTATTTTTACATCCGCGATGAAATGCTGGGTCCGATCGTGATGTGCGTGGGCTCGTTCTTTCCGTTCAAGACAACATACTACCTCAACGGCCACAGCTTTATTGAACAGCAGCTCAATCGCGCCGAGGTCGGCTTTCGCAAGGACGACAACGCGTTTCTGGCGGTGAGCGACGTTGCGGCGCTGCAGGCCATCGCCGATGAGCTTAGCCCCCAAATCATCCGCAAACGACTCGACTACTGGACCTTTCTGCTCGGTCCCAAATTCTCTGCCAGGGAGCGCCGGCAGGTCAGGCTATCGCGTATCTACGCGATCAGTCAGATCGAGTACTGCGTCAATTTTGTCTTCAAGCGCAACTTTCCCATCCACAAACTCTTCGAGCGCAGCTGTGAGCTCGGCCTGTGGCGATTGACCGCGCACAAGATCGCCGAGGTGTTCGGCGTGCGCCTCCAGCGCAACCACCGGGGGAAGCTCGCCACCGTCATCGATCAGATCGAGCATGGCCATCATGTCTTCCGCGCCTATTTCCGCAATGCGGTTCTCCGGCAGTACGAGAAGTTCTCGATGTATCTGCGCAACGAGCTGTGCTCCAACAACCTCTACGACTTCGGTCTCAAAAAGGGCCTCGATCATCTCGACGACGTCCGCCACAAGTTTCACGGCATCATCAGCCGCTTCGCCGGTTTCCAGGCGCACTGGCTCAACGTCCACACCGACTTTCCGTTGCTGCAGAAGATCGCCCTCCCGATCACGGTCGGCGCGGTGCGCTACCCCGGTATCAAAATCCACGACACGCGCATCATCCGCCTGCTCGAGGTTCTGCTGCACGCCGGCACCCAAGTCGGCGGCTGGACCGCCCGCGACATCCACGAGGCCGTGCTCACCACCTTCGATCTCTCGGCCGATGCCTACGGCCTCAACCAACTCCGTTACGATTTGCGCAAGCTCAAAGGGCATGCGCTCCTCGAGCGCGACGGTGGGCGCTACGCCTATCACCTGACCCCAAAAGGCGTCCACGTCGCTCTGCTCTTCCTGTTCTTCCACAAGCGCTTGTGCGGACCGCTCGCCAACAGCCGATTCCACCACCGGCCGGACCCCCAACATCGGCCCAACAGCCCCCTCGAACGGGCCTACCACCGCGCCGACACGGCTATCCAAAACGTCGTCGATCTCCTCGCTGCCGCCTGACCCTCGACCCGCCTCTCAGCACAAAACACCCCGCCCTCTCAGCATTACCCGACGCCTTTGCTGCGCCTCGCCACCCCTGTCACCTCTGCCGGAAAATCGCTACACCTGGCCGCTATCAAATCACCGGCGGCCTCAATCTTGACATCCTGCCCGGTGATTTTGTCGGACTCAGTTGCTCAACGATCTGAAAAACAAGAATTTAACCGGCGGCATACGATCGGCCGCACCATGCGGAGCGCCTGGACACGGGCTTGGCCAGGCTCGGCGTAGACCGGCTTCGGCTTCTCCTGCATTTTCGCGGATATCGCGGCCGGAGTTGGTGGGGTCGCCGGTTTAAGCGCTGAGGTGGAACTCGTGATAATGGTTTGTGTCGATACGTTTTGTAGACTCCGCAGATATCGCGGTTTGGCTTCGATGGAGAACGTCGGACGGATCTCGCCCGCATGCCAGGCGCTCGATAGGCTCGCTACGAACGCGGCCAGGTTGGGCGGTTCGGATGTTGTCGGTGGCGGTGTTTCGCCGTTCGCCAATGCTGCCAGATAAGCCTGCACAGCTCGCATCTCCTCCAGACAGTTTCAGCGGATCGAGATCCGCGGCGATCTCGCGCAGCATACTCTTGGTGGCCATCGGGCTACTCTCTGCCTGCAGGAGACGCTCGCAGGGCGTCTGTGGTGGATGATAGCGCTTGACCACCTTTGCGCCGTCGCGCTGCTTGGCAGCCAGTTTGAACGAGGGCTGGAAGAAGTTCACGAACAGCCTGGACGCTCCATAGAGCCGCGTGATTGCCCTCGCTGCCGCCAAACCCTCAAAGCGCCGATAGCCCAAGAGCTTCCGTACCACGGCGCCATTTTTCTGCTCTATCCACGCTTGATCGTTCTTGCGGTAAGGCCGCGCCCGGGTGAGTTCGATGCCGTGACCCAGGCAATATTCGATCAGCCTGTTGTTGATGAACTCGCTGCCATTGTCCACATCCAGCACTCTCAGGGTAAAGGGCAAGCCGACGCGGATACGCTCGAGTGTTTCGACCACGAGGGTGCCTTCTCGAACCACGATCGGCGCGGCCTCTGTCCATCCGCTCGCGATATCGGTCAGAACCAGGCTGTGAATATAGCTACCGCGGTTTATCTCCCCGCAATGAGCGACCAGGTCCATTTCCATGTTGCCGGGAAGTGGCTCATTCCAGTCTGCAAAGGTGCGCATTTTGATGCGCCGCGCTTCCAGGCCGGAGCGCTGTTCAGGACGCGGATCGCGGACTTCTCGTGATAGCCGGTCGCCGCTATGAACTCCTCCAGGATCCTGCGCTTGTCCTTACCCCCGGCAGCTCCATAGCGGCCTCGGATGGCATTGGCGAGCTCCGCGCGCGTGACATACGTCATTTTTCTCTTCATGATGTCCCCCTCATTGTGAAAGGCATCATGGTGGCACGCCCCTTCACCGGTAACATTTCAGGTGAGGCAACGAACCCTCTCGGTAACATTTCCCTTGAGGCAACGCGACAACGCCATCACATCGGCCTCCATGTACGGATGCAACGGAAGCGATCCGAGAATTTCGTGCAGCTCGACCGGGCTCTCGACTCTGAAGATGCTGACATTGGCGTATTTCCCACCCGAAGCGTCCGTCCATCTTCGCTCATCCTCGAGATCGACGAAAGCAGGGCTACCGCCGAAGCCTCGCCGTGACAGATCGCCGGCGCCACGCGGCAAGCAAGTCGCGCCCGACCCCGCGACGGCCGTCGAAATCCGAGGAACCTTGAACTTGTTCGATGATGGCTATCCGGGAACTGTTGCGAGCTGGCTATTCGCCGATCCGCGGCGCCTCGGTGACCAGACGCGAGCTGCGCTGCCGAGTGAAATAGCTCCACAACCACTGACGCTCGGGCGAAGCCGGTTTTGCAACTGGGGCAGAAACAGCAGATGAATAATACCGCGTCTTGGTGAATGAAACTACGCACGGGATTTTCAAAAGGAGCGAAACCTGTTTCACCATGGCAAACGGGATGAGGTTTGCCATGGCAGCGGCAGTTCGGCTTCGTGGGGATTATGATGGCGATCGATTGCGCCGGTTGGCGAAGCGATCGGAGGATGCCGATCAGACGCGGCGTCTTCTGGCGCTGGCGGCAATTTATGATGGTGGCTCTCGAACTGCGGCGGCGCGGATTGGCGGCGTCGGTCTGCAAACGGTTCGGGATTGGGTGCTTGCTTTCAATGGCGAAGGGCCGCCCGGCCTGGTGAATGGCAAGGCACCGGGCAATCCACCCTTGCTGAGCGAGGTCCAGCGCCAAGCGCTGATGAAGATCGTCGAGCAGGTGTGCGCGCGTGCGAGCGCTGGGTTTATGACCCGTACTTTCAGTACTTCACCGGCGAGGAGTTCTTTTGCACGCGCCCGAGGTCGAGTGCATCGGCAAGGGCAAGGCGGGGACGCGCTGGGAGTTCGGCGTCAAGGTATCGGTCACCACGACCAACGCCAGGCGCCAGCGGGCGGCCAGTTCGTGCTCCACGCCAAAGCGCTGCCCGGAAATCCCTATGACGGCCACACGCTGAAGGACGTCATCGAAGACGCCGAAGCACTCACCGGCCGCGAGATCGAGCGCATCTATGTCGATAAGGGATATCGCGGCCAATGCCGCCAAGCCCTTACGCGTCTTCATCTCACGCCAAAGCGCGGCGCTTCGGCACCATCAAGCGCGAGCTCAGCGACGCAGCGCCGTCGAGCCGGTGATCGGCCATATGAAAAACGATGGACATCTTGGCCGGAACTATCTCAAGGGCCGCAACGGCGATGCCGCCAATGCCATCCTCTCCGCCATCGGATATAACTTTCGCCGCATCCTCGCCTGGCTGAGGATACTTTGCGTCTACTCCTACAGGCAGTATTTACCAGCTTCTCAACTTGTGGCCGCCTGGCCGCCTCAACCACGTTTTTTAACGACCGACTAATAATAACCTAACGAAGGCAGCGGTTAGTAGTACACTTCATGGTGTGCTGCGTCTACAAACAGTAGGCTAGACCAGGACGGAATTCGGGAATTCCTTGAACTGCGATAAGGCGAAATTCGTCCGGTACCAATCTTTCTGCGGCGGGCAGACCATCGTGACGGTGGATCGCAATCTCGAGCTCCGCAGGTTCATCCAGATGCAGGGGCAGCTCGAAGAGATTCTGCAGCCAACTCCATGGTCCGGTATAGCTTGCGACAAAGCGACCTTCTTTGGTAGCTAGTCCAACTTGGATGTGCTCTGCGTCCTTGGATGAGTAACTCATTTGTAACGAGTAACGTCCCGCCTCCAAGCGAAACGACTTCGAGCATACCCATGGCCCTTGCGCTTCGAAGTCTCCACCGGTCAGGCTGAGAACTTCCCTCAACTCAACGGCCTGCAGCCGCTCGAGTGTCGAACCGCGATGGTATTCGCCGCGCGGATGGTAAGCGACGACATTGCGCACGACGCCTTTGCCGGATCGAAAATAATCGCTGGCGTTGTGGATCCTTCGATAACTTGCCAAGCAATAGATATGGTATCCAAGGTCAACGAGAAACCGGAGACAGCTATCGTCGCCGTCGTTTTGTTCGAGGATCAGCACAGGAAGATGGCTGGATACGAAGCGAATTGCTCCCCTCAGCATCTCTAGCTCGAAGCCTTCGACATCCACCTTGATAACACGGGGTCTCACCTGTAGGTGCTCGATCAGGTCATCCAGGGCTACGGTCGTGACCGGGAGTGTCTCATCCGACAACCAAGGCCATTTGATCAAGCTGTCGTTAGGTCCGTTGCCCAGGTAGAGACGCATCGTTTGATTTGACCGCGAAGCTACCGCGCGATTTACCACGAAGGTATTGGAGCAGTGATAGGTCCTTAGATTCTCCAGAGCACGCTCGGCTGTTCTCTCGTTGGCTTCGACAGCCACCACATGGCCCGTGGGGCCGACCAGTCGTGACATAACAATCGTAAGATCGGCGACATTTGCGCCGACGTCGAAAGCAGTATCTCCAGGGCGGAGCAAATCGACGAGGGCTAGCGTTACCGGAATTTCGAGATGGAGTTTCTCACTGACTGATTGCATGGCCTTTCTCCCTGGCAAGCGAAGACTTCCTCGTAAGCGAAGGCCTGTGACTTCGGCAAATGAGAAAATTACATGTGCATTGCCAAATGCCCGGGCCTGGCTCTGACTCCCGATTCTTCCTGTAGCAAAACCCACCTATTGTTAATCGGGTAGGATGTGAAGGTCATTTTCTTGCTTTGCCCGAATGACAGTGCTCAAGAGCAGGTGGTATTAAATCTGATGAGCGGCGATAAACTACGGGTCCTAATTGTCGCAACCCACATTTATAGTAAAGCGGGAGGTGGTGAAAGCTTTTTAAGGCATTGATCAGTAAGAACCCCGACGTCGAATTCACATTCTTTGGCAATCTGACGAGCAGTTGGATCAGCCGCTGCCAAGAAACGCGCGAACTGTCGTGGTGGTCAATCAATATTGTGCTCAACATCAGGCTTTTGGGCTCGACGAGTTTAAACTCGCGTTGCCGAACATGCCGATGAATGATGAGTTGCAACGGGTTGCGCACGTACTGGACTTGGCAGCTAGCGTCGCTGGCAGTTCCTTCGATATCGTCGAGATCCCCGACATCTCGTGCACGGATGGTTACTTC
This sequence comes from uncultured Alphaproteobacteria bacterium, assembly GCA_963804725.1. GTDB lineage: Bacteria > Pseudomonadota > Alphaproteobacteria > ATCC43930 > CGMCC-115725 > JAATGI01. The sequence continues at coordinate 13,090 of CAWDRN010000005.1, forward strand.
CTGTCGCCTTGCGCTATTTTGGTGTCAAGATCGGGAAGGTCGTGTTATCGATGCATGGTACGATCTCCGACGCGCTATTCGACAATTGGGCGTTTGGTGAGTCGGGGATTTATCGCTGCTTGAGCGGAGCGAATCACTACTTTACCGTATCGCCGATATCCGCTATGGCATCGGCGAACGCTATGTCAATGTTTGGGCTCAAACAGAGAGTTTGCCAGCTCAACTGCTTGGTTACCAGCATGTTTTCGACATCGACCGGTTCACGCGTGGGCGTGACTACCATTTTGACCCGCGACAGTCAGCTCCGGATTTGGCATTCGTGGGGCGTCAAGATAGGTGGAAGGGGCCAGATCTTTTTCTCGATCTGTGTGCGCAACTTCCCAAAACCTCTTTCCGTTATATTCACATCTATGGACCAACCACCGAAGTTGCCGGCGCGTCGTCGCTAACCGCAATCAACGAGATAGCAGGCAACCGTGGACTGAAGTTTCAGTCCAATCGCGCCCTTCCCTGGCCGATGCTACAGGAACTGTTTGCGACGCGGGCCATGGTGACTGTTTTGCCGTCGCGGCGTGACACCTTCAATCTCGTCGCTGTCGAATCCCTGCTGCATGGTTGTCCCACCGTATTGTCGATACGCTCAGGCGCAGTGGATTTTCTCGACAGTGCTTTCCCTGGCATCCCTTATGTAAAGCTGGACGTCGCGAAAATGGCTGCATCTTTCGACGACGTGCTCGGTCTCTGTTTGCATTACGAAGACCATCGCCGGGCGTTGCGCGACTATATCGAAGGGCGTGACCCTCTGCCTTACGGTCGTCCGATCAGGTCCATCTATCATGAGCCGTCGACTGCCGATCGCGCCGCCGTTCACCTTGCCGAAAGGCTTGGCGAGGAACTTCTCAAACATATCCACGACAAGGTATTACCCGCGGCCGAGCGGTCGTCGCGCTACGATTTCAAGCAATATTTCATTGCCACGCAGGGTTGGTCCCAATACGAGATGGGCTCCGAGATATTCGAGACGGCTCTCGACGTTGGCGCCACGGTTGCGCGGCTGAACCAAGAGCTGAAGTTGGAGGACGATCAGGCCACGATTGCTGTTCCACCGGAGGTCGGCAATCGGATTATTCACGAGCTTGCGCCGATCATTAACGCGGCTGACCGTAGCCGGATATACAGGATACTGGCGTTGCTTGAGCGCGAGCGAGGCAATGACGTACTGTTTGCAACTTATCTGCTACGGCACTTCCGACGTACCGGACGCAGTTCTGAGCCTGAGCTGGCATTAATCGGAAGAGATCCTTTGCCAAATGGGTTTGGCTGAGGAAGCTCGTGTGGCACGGTTGATATTCAGCAATGACGACGACAAGGCGTATCAGTATCTGTGCGAGCGCGTAACACCTGCTGACTTGGTCGAAGAGCCAGGGGTGACCGAGCGGATCGATCAACGAGATGCTCGCGACCCAAACTCAGTATCGTCGTTTCAATTTATAATGGGGCGCCAAAAATCCCACACTTCGTCGATCGCCTAGCACAGATCACTAAGGGAATCGGGCAAAGCCTAGAATTTATTTTCGTAGACAGTAACTCAGTCGATGATACGCGAACAACGCTCTTGAGAAACATTTGGGGAGATAGGCGTATCGGTTCGGAGCTTTCGGCTTTATATTTGCGAACGGAGTGTCGAGAAACGATCCAGCATGCGTGGAACCGTGGCATTGTTGCTGCTCGCGGAAAATACTTGAGTTTTCTTGGTATTGACGAGGCGATTAGGCCTGATGCCATCGAACGTCTCGTTGAACTGTTAGAGCGGCATCCGGATGTAGATTGGGTGCAGGGAAGTGCCTTGGTTACTGAGGTTGACAACGCTGGCGTCTATGTCCGTGACCTTTTTCCGCACCGTCGCTCGACTGAGAGCCAGAACATCCACTATCTCGAATGCTGTCATATTGGGTATGTCGGGGCCGCTTATAGGCGCGACCTTCATCGGCGATTTGGCCTTTATGATCCGCGGTTTCGGGGCGCCGGTGACAATGAGTTTAAGAACCGCGTGTTGCCATTCATAGGGGTTATGACTGTACCCGAGCAGTTTGGCACGTTTCTGAACTACCCTGAGGCGCGCACGACTGAGAGCCCGCTTATAGAGCTCGAAGATCTGCGGGCCTGGTATTTGCATCGAACGCGCGCGGGAATACGCTATGCCTTTGAGCGACAATCGGACGAGGCATGTACTGCGCAGTTCTTACGCGCTCTCAAGTATCGCCCCTCATTTTCTGCTGATGAAAGCACCGATCTTGATTATGCCGTAGCATTCGCCGACTATTGTCGGCGCTACCGCCCCAAGGCTTTCCGCGCAATCGAGGTTTTTCATCCGACTGTCTTAGCACTGTTGTATGGCTACCGCGGGTTGGATGAATTGCTGCCCACGCCAATCCGTCCAAGTTTGGCGGAAACAGAGGAACGTAGCGGACGGGTTCGAGACTGTCTTTTGGGAAATCGCGCAGGCGTCAGTCACGCAAGCTCAACGTGGTCTGCGAAATGCCTATTGGTACCGCAACGATAATCGTAACCAGCAGCACTATTTTCATTGGCCGAGTTTCCAGCGCCGGGTTCGGCTCGAAAAACCGCTCGGTTGGGGTGAACTTGCTGGGGCACGGAATTGGCATCAGATCGTGGCTAGCTGCTCTCCCCAGCAAGTCTTCGCAAGTTCGCTGTTAAACTCGGGCGTAGCGACCGAAATTGCCGATCAGGGTCCAATGCACGCCGTGGTTCTCACTACTTATGATAGATCCGCACAAACGGCTACCAAACGACTATTGGAGACGCTAGGGGAAGACGATGACCATTTCAGAGTACTGATTGCCGGCCCGATCGATGCTGGAATCAAAAAGACGCCTAAAGGGGCTTATTTGACAGGAGAGCTGCCGAATCTGCGGCCGCTCCTGACGGCTTCACAACTTGTCATCATTCCGGCATTCGATGAGCAAGGTGGTCGGGCGTTGTTTCACCATTTTGTGACGGCAGCGGGGTACGGCCGGCCGATGGTAGTTGGTGCTGCTGTGGCCACGACGTTACGGGAGCTCGGCGTGCAAGTCGATCTCTCTGGTCTGCCCAATTGCCAAAGACCGCAAGATGTGTGGCCAATGCTACAACGGTTGATCAGCTTGCCGCAGTTCCGCCTTGAGGTCGCTGCAATCAGTGCCCGAATAGGCGAGCAGCTTCGGGCAGCTGGTGTCCTTCACGGTCCCTCCACGGTCAGCAAACCCGACCTTATCTGGGAGCCGGAGATTGCTGGGATCAACAAAACCCTAGATCGCATATTGAGAAATGAGGGCGATACGCGAGCTAACATCGATCGCCTTGTCAAAATTTTTCGATTGAGCGATGCCTCTCGCGCGAAAATGGAAGCGGTGTTGCGCGCATTGTTCATAGATCGAGATGCCCCAATTCTAGAGACCAATCAGCCAATCTCCCGGTTGCTATTGCAGTTACGACCGGTATCCTCGCCAGCCGCAGCGTTGGCGATGGTTTTTGCCGCGGACGACAAGGGCGCTGGCCGGTCGCTTGTGTCGTCTGGCGCGCCATTGAACGAGTCGACGTTATGGCGGGTCGGTAGTCCGCTTGACAAGTGGCGGCGCGGCGAAGACCAGCAGATACCCGTCGTGCGGCTACGGGGTCCGCAACAAGTGATTGCTCTTGTCTATCCCGAGAATGAACCTTCTAAGAATGTGCGGGATCTACTTGAAACGGTAGCCAAAGCTGGGGTTGAAGTGCGGTCGAATGTCGCGCAGAATTTATTATTGCCGGTAGGAAGCAATGAGTCTCTATCAAGTGCGGCAACGTTACAAACAGCCATGATTCAAGCCGATCTCATCTTGTGTTTGGGTTCAGCCGAGGCGGAATTCAGCTTCGATAGCCTCCGGTTAAGCTTGGCGGCCATGAGAGCTGGGCGTCCTCTATTGGGTAACCGCGCGATGATTTGGTATGTGCAAGATCCCAACGCCAGTTTTATCTCTGACGATTGCGGCTCGCTCGCCGTTAAAGCCAGCGAGATACTTTCGGACCCTAGCGCTCGAGCCAAAAATATCCTTGAAGTGGCCCAGTCTTTCTTTGGCGGGTGCCCATGGATCGTGGCTCGGCCAAAATCCGACGAGCCCTCAGAGTATTCTCGCGACTTGGTCCGAGGCGCTTTGCGTCGAGTCACGCACGGCGAGCCAATCCTCCCATCCGACCTTCGAAGACTGCCGTTGTTCGTGTCGGAACTCGGCGATTACGCGTCGATAGTGGCGCATGACGAGCCGATTGTGAATGGCGCGGCTGGTCCCGGAGGCCTACTTTCGAACTCACAGATCGCCATAAACTTGCGCGCAATTCTGCGGCCGCAGGCTATGACTGATTCACACGCGGCGCTGGTTGTGTCGCCAGCAATGACCGTGGAGGGCCTTAACAGCTCAGGTGAAGTAGTCGGGAGACGCAGGGGTGTAGGAGCGCCGAGCGGAGAAGAGCCTTGGCTGCTACGTCGCTCAGATCTCGACAATGCAGCGAAAGTGAGGATCACCCTGCGAGGGTTAGAGGACGAGGCCGGAGGAAAACTCCCAGTAAGCCTGCGTGGCTTCTATGAGAAAGAACAACATATTCAAGAGCCACCATGCTGCTGGACAGGACCGAGTTCACGAATCTCAGATCGTGCTGCCGATTGCACTGACTCGGCCGGCTCAAGTTGATATTTCTGTAGCGGATCTCGGTCTAAATGGACGAGCCGGCGACGTCATTCTGCTGCAAGATGATGTTCTGATATCGTGCGAATTCGAATCGGAAGGCAGGAGCCGCGCTCGGTTGCGAGCGTTACTGGAGCCGGGGAACCCTATCTGCGCGACACTGGTACTAAGTATGGTAGTAAAAAAACTCCATCGCGGTCACCGTGGTCGATACCAAGGCATAGCCATCGAGGAGCTACAACTGACGATGGATTTCAACGACGATATTGAGCTGCTAGACAGCGAGGGCTGGCTGTCTCGAGCAACCGACTGGGTCACGCCGAAGAAAAACATGATTAAGCGGCTGGTGGCGAATGGAAATAGAGCGCGCGACCGGCGTGATTGGCGGGCAGCCGCAGTTTGGTATCGCAAAGTAGTCGAGGCAGATCCTGCCTATTCCGCGATTTGGGTGCAATTGGGTCACGCCCTGAAGGAGCAGGGGGATCGCCAGGGCAGCGAGGACGCTTACCGGCGATCGCTGGCGTTGGCGGACAATGTAGCCGATACTCATCTTCAGCTCGGACATGTGCTCAAGCTTCGGGGGCGTACTCTCGAGGCGGCGGAATCTTATTTCCGAGCGCTGACTTTAGACCGAGACTTCGCTAGCGCGCGACTTGAACTCACCGGTCTCGGCTATTCAGCGATTGAAATCGACAGCGCGCTCGCAGCGCGCACCTTACCCCGGGCACTTTCGGTGCGGTAGCGCTGGGAAACCTTAGTGAGGATCGTGCCTACTCTGAAGAAACCCAGCATTTCAGCATTCTTTACGCCAAGCGGTGGGCCTTCATTTCGTGAATTTCATCAGTGCTGAAGTCAAGAAAGTCTCTGTGCGTCATGAGGTGACTATCCGGTTGAAACTATTTCCTGTTGCGGCCGCTGTGATAGGTGCCGATCTGTCGCATCCAAAGCTCCAAAGCACCCCCCATGCATTGCTCGCGCGCGGCGTGAGTGTGGCAGACGCAGCCGTGGTGTTGTCGCGCCGCTTCGCGCTGTCTCAGCGTCTCAGCGTCGGGCCTATCGCTATCTCGAGGAGGCGGCGGGGCTCAGCCGGCCTGCTCCGGCGGGCGACCGCCTCCGGTGACCCGGTGGGCGGGCAGCAATGTCTGTCCCTACCGCGAAAGTTTGATACGAGCACCGGTAAACCGGTAAACCGGGCGCGGATCACACTGGGCTCAAACTTCGGGTCTGTAACACCAAATGGCGAAAGTATGACATCATTACAAAATTCCCTTGACCCAAGAAACCCCATGTGAGCCGAGATGAGCGCACTTGGAGGAAGCTCAGTTCAGTCCTTCTGCACCTACAGAAGGACACTGAAGAGTAAACGGTGAGATCGTAACATTGTAACGGGGGTTGTAGGATCGAAATTACGCACAAATCGATCTCCCAATCGCTGGGAGATCATCTTAACTGAATCCGCTACGCTGCGATACGTGCGGCCAAAACACCACTCACACGAAAATCCGTCGTAAGAGTGTGTGTATGGGCCACCAGTGCCGACAAGAGCGGCCCTAAAAAATGGCTATTGCATGATAGAGCGGATCACCCGATTCTCGGCGGGACATGTCGTTAGGGTAATGCTGTTACTATTAGGAGCTCAAAAATGGCTGATTCGGTTCTGGTAACTGGTGGAGCAGGTTACATCGGATCCGTACTAGTACCCGCCTTGTTAGAAGCGGGACACAAAGTCACCGTTCTTGATCTTTTCCGTGAGGGCGACGGCGTGCTCGCTCCATGTTGCCAATTTGACGGCTTCCTCCCCGTGCGAGGTGATGTGCGTGATGAGCCGGTAATGCGTGATCTACTCCGTAAAGCAGATATAATTCTGCCATTGGCTGGCTTAGTAGGAGCACCCCTTTGCGCCCGAGATCCGCTTAACGCGACAAGCGTAAATCTTGATGCTATAATAATGGCCGTGAAAATGACAAGCAAAAGTCAACGGCTTGTTTTCCCAACAACGAATTCTGGCTATGGAATAGGAATAAAGGATCAGTATTGCACGGAAGAGACGCCGCTTAAGCCCATTTCACTTTACGGGTTGACCAAGGTTGAAGCGGAACGAGCGATACTCAATTCCGGCAACGGTGTGACCCTGAGGCTTGCGACTGTCTTTGGAATGTCACCTCGAATGAGAATTGATCTATTGGTTAATGACTTTACTTATCGTGCCGTTACTGACCGGGCGGTGATTGTTTTTGAGGGTCATTTCAAACGCAATTACGTCCACATCCGAGATGTAGCGAAGGCATTTTTGCATGCGATAGAAAACTATAATTCCATGAATAGTAATGCCTATAACGTTGGTTTATCTGACGCCAATTTGTCCAAGCTCGAGTTATGTGCGGTCATTAAGCAGCAAGTGCCAGATTTTTACTTCGCAGAGGCATCAGTCGGGAAAGACCCGGATAGACGAGATTACGTCGTCTCGAATGCGAAACTTGAAGCGACCGGCTGGCTGCCTGATTGGCCTCTCGATCGTGGTATACAGGAGTTAATCAAGGGTTTTACCATGTTACGTAATCAACGATTTTCTAACGGATGAGATGAGACATGCCATTCTGTCGGGTCTGCAGAGGTAATGACCTCGAACAATTCCTTGACCTTGGTGACCAGCCTCATTGTAACAGCTTGCTGTTTTCGGATAATGCGGGAACTCCTGAGCCGCGCTATCCGCTGAGGGTGTGCTTCTGTCATAATTGCACAACGGTACAGATCGATTACACTGTTCCAAAGGAGCAGATGTTTAGTGACTACCTTTATGTCTCGGGGACCACGAAAACACTGCGAGACCATTTTAGGGAAAGTTCCCAACGGTTAGTCGCCCGACTGGGACTATCAGCGGGTGACGTCGTCGTTGATATCGGCTCAAACGATGGAACTTGGCTCAAAAACTACGATAGATGGCAATTGCGCACAGTCGGTGTTGAGCCTGCGCACAATTTAGCAAAGCAGGCTCAAGGTGATGGGGTCGAAACAATCAACGCCTTCTTTAATGTCGATATTGCTCGCGATATCTTGGTGAGGTACGGATACCCGAAGCTCATCACCGCAGCTGGGGTATTTTTTCATTTGGAGGAACTTCATAGCGCTACGGAAGGCATACGACTATTATTGGAAGGGGGCGGCACATTTTGCGTTCAGGCAATTTATCTAGGAGAAATCATCCGGCGCAACGAATTCGATAATATCTATCATGAACACCTCACCTATTGGACCGTCAGGTCGATCAGTCAATTATTTGCGCAATTTGGATTGGAGATCTACAACGCGAGTCTTCTTCCGATTCATGGCGGATCTCTAGAATTACTCATTGGCGTGACTGGCACTCATCAAGTCGATCCATCTGTCCACCGTTTTTTCGCTGAAGAACAGGCGCTGCAACTTGATGACATTCGCACCTATCGTGCATTCGCAGCCGAGGTCTGGAAGATTTGCGATAGGTTGCTAGAGATCCTAGTCGGATTTAAGGAGGCTCAAAAGGTCGTGGCCGCATTCGGAGCTCCTGCCAAAGGCTCCACACTGCTGAATTCCTTTGGTATAGCAAAGGACCTCGTTCAGTTTGCGGTGGAAACAAATCAGCTCAAAATTGGCAAATTCATTCCTGGCGCTCGAATTCCGATCGTCGATGAGCAAACCGCACCATCATCCGACGCATTTCTAATTCTGCCATGGAACTTCTTGGCGGAATTCCTGCGCAATAAACGTCACTATATATTAAATGGTGGTGCTTTCGTGGTGCCGATCCCAACTCCGTTGGTTATTGACGCGGGTAACTACCACCAGTACGCGTCTTGATGCTGTCATCGAAATGACTTCTCCCAGTACGGTCATCGTCGTTGGGGCTACCGGGTTTATTGGGCAGAATTTAGTCCGTCGGCTAAAGACCCAAGTTGGGAGGATAGTTCCCGTCAGTCGCGCAGGGGATGAAGTTGCAGGAATTAGCGGTTGGCGGTTTGATCGTCTGCGGGACCTTGACGTGGATTTAGGTACTGTACTGATTAATTTGGCAGCCGAACGTTATGATGCCCAAGGATTTGTCGCGGCGCAGGCGCATATTATACTTCGGAACACGGAGATTACACAGAAGGTTTATGATTTCTGCGTCCAAAAAGGCGTCAACGAGGTGCGCTCGGCAGGCAGCAGCGCGGTATACGCGGCGGATGAAACCAATTTCGATGATGGCATTCCCGTCGATTTGAATAGCGATCCACAAGACAGTGAGTTGATGTACGGGTGGTCCAAGCGTTTTGCTGAAATATATGCCCGGTTATTCAAAACTAAGTGTGGGATCAATACAATTACATTCCGTCTTACTAATCCATATGGGCCCTATGACAGCCTCTATGAACATAAAGCACACGTGATTCCGTCGTTCGTTATTCGTGCGCTCAAGACTACCGGACCGTTCACGATTCGTGGTAATCCGAAAGCAAGCAGGGACTTTATTTATGCACACGATGTTTGCGAGGTCATTGCTCGCAGTCTACGAATCCGGGGGCGGCAGGAAGTATACAATCTTGGCAGTGGTGAGTGTTTGACAATTGAGAGGCTCGCGCAAACGATTTTACGACTGGTTGGTCGAGAATTGAATACTGAATCGGCCGATGCGGCAATGGGTGGCGTTGTTGCGCGCGGCTGTCGCAACGAACGAGTGCGTGCGGATTTCGGCATCCAGTTTACGACACTTGAGCAAGGTTTGACTTCAACAATCCGCTGGTACCGGGATGTCCTCCGCTGACGGCGATATAGTTGTCTTGGGAAGCGATGGCTTTCTGGGCCGGAACTTGTCACTCTCGCTTCGGAGTCGAGGTCACCGATGTATCACGATCGGCCGCAGCGCCGGCGATTTACGAACACGCGATGTTGTTACCAGGTTGTTTCAGGAAATGCCGCGCAGCACCTCATGCATTTTTCACCTTGTCACATTTCAGCGCACCGGCCAGCGTCAATATGAGATCCCGGCCGACCTCATCGATAATAACGTTCAGTTGCATCTCAACATCCTGGATGCTTGGGCGCGGTATCAGCCCCAGGCGAAACTGATTTCTACTGGCAGCTCATGCGAATATCCGGAACAATCCGATCCGATCAAAGAAGAAATGTTCCAGAGCGGACGCCTACATGATTCGGTCCGTGCTTACGGTTTGGCGAAGCAAGTTTTGGCTGTTGGTTCTGAAGTCTACGGAACGCAATACGGCCTCAGATGGCTTCATTGTATTCTCGCGACAATGTTCGGGCCGTTTGATCATTTGGAGCCTGACCGGTCGCACTTTGTCGGCGGAATGTTGACGCGAGCCATTCGAGAGCAACTCGACGCACGATCAACTTTTACCGTGTGGGGGCGCCCCGATACAGTGCGCGAATGCCTATACGTGGAGGATCAGATTGAGGCTATCCTCGTTGCCAACAGTCGATTTGAAAACACGATAGTAAATTGTGGGAAAACGAGGCGACCACTATTGATGAAGTCGCCCACGCAATTTTGCGTGTGCTCAAATGGGATGCTGGAATTAGCTATTCGCGTGGAACGTTCCAAGGCTCTGCAAAAAAGATACTTGATAGCTCGCGGTTTTTGAACGCAACCAAGTGGAAGCCACGAATTGGCATTGAGGATGGTCTGCGTCGGCTTGCCGACTCATTGAAATCAAGATTGTAATGTACAGGGAGTCAAATGATCGCCACCGTCAGAACGCCGTTGCGTGTTAGTTTGTTTGGAGGAGGAACCGATTATCCCGCTTACTTCAGCAGGCACCCGGGAGCGGTACTCGGATTTGCAATAGACAAATACATATACATAAGCGCATTGCGGCTAACTTCGTCGGTGGCTTATCGGTACCGGCTCAGCTATTCAAAAGTTGAGACCGCTGATGATGTCGAAGTCAATTCAACATCCCGTTGTCCGAGCCGTGTTGCGCCATTATGGCTTCGACGAACCAACCGATTTTTCCGTTCAAGCGGATCTACCAGCAGCGGCAGGATTGGGTAGCTCCTCTGCTTTCACTGTGAGTATGGTCAATTTGGTGTCCCACTTGATGGGCGCACCGCGGACGCGCATTGAACTGGCGCACGAAGCGATACGAATCGAACAGGTAATTTTGCAAGAGAATGTAGGCGTTCAAGATCAACTTCATGCGAGCTTCGGTGGCATAAATCGCTTCGATTTCGCAGGTTCCCGGTTCCAAATCACTCCAGTCGATGTCTCCGGCAAAGATATCGATCGATTAACTGAGTGGATGGTTCTTGTCTATAGCGGTATCCAGCGGCGGGCTAGCGAGGTCGCCAGCAGCCAGATTAGGAACACCAAAGCTGGCCAAGTCGATCGCGAGCTGCGCGAAATGATGCATTTTGTGGATTCCGCACAACAAATACTTGAGGATCAAAAACATCCGGCTGACGCGCCAGCCCGTATTGGGACGTTACTAACGCAAGCCTGGGACTTGAAGAAGAGACTCTCAAGTGAAATTAGCACTTCGGAGATCGATGATCTTTATGACACCTGCCTGCGCGCTGGGGCCATCGGCGGAAAGCTGTGTGGCGCCGGCGGCGGCGGGTTCTTGCTAATGATTGTGTCACCCGATTGCTATGAGCACTTCGAACGAGTGGTTGGGAAGCATCGGTGCCTGCGATTTTGTATCGATGTTCACGGAACCGTCTTGCTTCATTCGGCTTCCGCAAAAGGACTATCAACGGTTCCCACCTCAAATGGCAGAAGAGTTTGAATAGCAAATTTCGCGTTGCCTAATATGCGAGCGAAAAGGATCGGTGTCTGGGCTGAGCGCATTGGCGCGCGCAACTCCCGCGGGCTCGAAAGTTGCGCGCTTGGCATTGGCGGCGAGTTGCTTTCATCTGATCGCGCCGAATATTTGGCGATGACCAACATCCGATTTAACGCTGGAACAGTTTCAATAGAAACTTATCCGCTAGAGCCATTTTTAGCTGCGGTGCTGCGAGGCGATCGAAGTGCCATGCGCCGCATGGGAATCTACCCAACCTTCGTTCGACCGGACAGTATCAATAGCTTTCTATCGTTTGACTGCCATGAGCGCATATGGGATTGGCCGTTGCGGCATATCGGTTTGAAGGGCGCGTGCATTATTCATGATCTTATTCCATTCCACATCGACAATGGGAATCAGATACAAACTTTCGTGCGATTGGGACGAGTGGTGGACATGGCAGATGTACTGCTCTGCAATTCGCACGCAACAGCCAGCGATCTTCGCGTTCTTTTTCCCGAAGCTTCCGACAAGTGCTGTGTGAGTTATCCTGGGAACAACGGTCAAGCCCTAATGCACGAAAGCGCCGAGCTAGGTGGAGCTACTACAATACGCAGTTCTGATTTCGTTACTCTTCTTGTGGTTGGCACTGTTGAAGTTCGAAAGAATGTCCAAGCGGTGCTGGCGGCGGCCGAGCGGGTCGCAGCGGGCGTGGCGCCACGGAGGCTTAAGATTGTTATCCTCGGCGATATACACGGTCACGGAGATCTCCTGAAAACCCAATTCGGCGAAGTGCTGAGTCGCGCCAAGAAATCAGCGACGATTGAGATTCCCGGCTACGTGGACGAAGCAACGTCGCGGGATGGCTACCGACAAGCTGATCTCTACATTCAACCTTCTCTCTGGGAAGGTTTTGGATTTCCAATCCTAGAGGCAATGTTGATGGGCTTGCCTGTCTTAGCTAGTGATATACCTGGCCATCACGAGGCTGGCGGTGCGTTTGCTCGGTATTTCGATCCCTACGACGTTCAAGACCTATCGGACAAGATTCTCGAATGTTTGGCGATTTCGCCCCGACTACTGAGATGGCAAACCCTTCGAGCACGTCAATGGGCGGCCCAATTTACTTGGAAGCGAAGCGCCGCCGATTGCGAATCAATTCTTACAGCTATTGCTTCTCGTGAATCGTTAGGTAAGACAACTTCGAAGCTAGAGGCGGAATCTCATCATCAGCCACTATACCGTAATGTCGCACCAGGCGATACAATCCAGAAAGCATTTGTATTTTCCCTCACCGAACTAATCGCGCAGAACGACTTGCAAGTAAAAGCTTTGAAACAATTGCTGTTTGAGCATAGCGAGAAAAGGGACGAGGGGGTCGCCGTTATTTTTGCAATCCCCTTTTCAACCTTTAGGGCGTGGCCTTTTGAAGAGAAGGCTGCGTTGGATTGCGTCGACCTAATTTGTCGAGTTTTGCAGAAATTTCTAATAGCTTTTCCGCCCGTGTCTGTCCGGGTGGTCCCCGCCGGACCGTTGGAACAGTTTACTAGGTCCCAACTTGACATTATTCGAACGATTGACTTCATCGGTTTTGATGTTGGACACGAGGATCAGCTGACTACAGAAGATCAGCTGACTACAAATGTTATCTATGCCACGACTGCTGAAGTACTCGGTGATCTGTCAGTTCGAATGTTACGATACCAGCGGGCTTGCGTGGTTGACAACCGACACGTCAAAGCAGATTCCTCCATGCCGACAGCGTTGATCGAACTCATCGATGACGGCGCACTTCGCCATTTGCTGTCGGCAGGGATGGATCCCGATGTGCTTTGTGCCAGTTTCCTTCGGGAAATCATGGCGCATGGTGGGCTAGCTAATGTGCTCGGGTTCCTTGAAGGCCCGCGGCGCGGTGGCCCGTCAGCGTCAGAATGTGCGAGTTCGATTATCGATCGAATTCCATATTTGGAGAGTGGCTTTTCGTGTGTGGTAGTGGCGACTACTTTAACCGAATGTTGTGAAGTCAATGAAGCCATCTCGAAGATCGACGCCACAAGCGGTGCATCCTTGCGCTCTCAGGTCGTTATCATTTCATGTGATAACGACATCGAGCATACGCCGGCAAGGACGCTGTCGCTTCGAAATCATGAGGCACGAAAGACATTGGTCCTTGCGGCAAATGTGGTGATTGGAAAAGTCGCTCCAACGGGCAATTGCATCGTTGGAGAGCTTTGTCTTGCCGGATTGATGGGAAAACGCGTGATCCTCGTGGGCGATACGGTCGCTTCTTGGATTGAAAGAGTACTTGGGGCTGAATTGCGGCCCAATTTTGCGGCTGGAATAGGTGCAGTTCTCGAGGAGCGGTCATCGGCAAGGGTGAAGCCTATTGTACCTCCCTACCCACCTGGATGGCCTTTATTACTGTCCGCCTTTCGGGCCTATTGTTCTGATCGATCGTCAGCAATTGGTGATACAGACTTTTTAAAACGGACTCTGGGCGACGCGCGACTTTTGCAATGGGTTGCCAGACTGCAGCGCGAACACCTTATTGATTCGAGATGGAGTGACTTCGTCCAGTTTCTGGAGTCCCAATCACACGCTGCATCAGAGGCCCAATCTGCTGTTTCTGTAAATCGCCTGGTTTCCGCGCGGGACGGATCAATAGCTCATCAGCGTGAGGCGATTACCCATGCAATCGTTCAAGTGCCAACGATCCTTCGCCGGAAGCGCAGGCACCGTGTCCTCATGAATAGCGTTGCCGCCGGAGACCGCTTTCGATCCAGGCGTGATTGGTCGAATGCGGCGACGCACTATCGTCGCGCTTTGGAAGCCAACCCAAGATTGGCAGCAATATGGGTGCAGCTAGGACACGCTCTCAAAGAGAGTGGCGATCACGAGGGTGCAGAAAAGGCCTATAGAGAGGCCCTCCTTATCGACGGTCGCAATGCCGACACTCATTTGCAGCTTGGTCACGTTTTGAAGCTGCAACGCAGAATGCTTGAAGCCAGAGATTCGTATTTGTGCGCATTGGTCCGCGATGCGCAATGTCATTTCGCGTGGAACGAACTCACCGCACTTGGGCACACACCAGAAATGATCAAAAGCGCCGTGGCCGCTTTGCTGTTTCCTGTAAGAGGAGAACGAGCAAGGTGACGATGACAATCTCAAAACGATATTATCTTTGCGATCAAAGTCTGATGCCTTATTCTGGCCATTGTTACGCGTATTTCGAACCGCGAATGCGCGTTCTCAAAAATCGCGGCAAGGAAGTAACCATTGTTGGACATAATACGCTACTGGACCGATACGTGCGTGCCCAGAATGTCGTTCCAAACTTTTCATATCGCTGCGATGAATGCAATTAGGTCAACCCCCGACCTTGAAAGAGAAGAGGAGGCGGATGCTATTCCGGGCATTACGCGAGGATGCCATGTTAGCCCATTTAGCAAAGCTCCATGAGCGATTTCACCTCGGTGCAGCCGATCGGGTAATTATCAATTCAATCCGGCATTGGGATATGCGAGGAGTAATTAAGTGGCTGGAACAGTTGCCAGACATGGATTGCGCGGAA
The DNA here is from genome assembly GCA_963804725.1 of uncultured Alphaproteobacteria bacterium. Lineage (GTDB taxonomy): Bacteria > Pseudomonadota > Alphaproteobacteria > ATCC43930 > CGMCC-115725 > JAATGI01. The sequence goes on from CAWDRN010000005.1 coordinate 28,134, forward strand.
GTCGCATTGCTCCTGCATTTCACAAGTCAGCCAGGACCATCCTGCAGCCATCCTAACAATGCGTCAATACCGCGAGGCTTTCAATTGTATCGAACGCAGCCCACGCCGAGAGCACATTCACCTTTATGCTGATGCGACCACCTTAATCGACGAATACAGCGAGCTAACCGCTCTGAAGGTTACTCTCGCACCGTTTCCCCATTCTTGCCTGCGGGCGCCCCGAGCCGAACCTGCAATAGATCGTCCTTTGAGGGTTGGTTACGTTGGTGAGCCCCGCTTTCACAAGGGGTTCCAACTCGACCATTCGTTGCAAATCGATTATATAACTCCGATTTGCGTGAGCGCGTCGAGTTTCACATACAGTCTTTCATCTTCGATCGTGATGCAGCGTTCTATCATCAAGCTATGGCGCATTTGCGAGACGCGCCAAACGTCCATCTGTACCCGAACATACTAAATCCGAGCGAATACGAGAATTTTATTGGGCGCTTGGACGTTATTTTGATTCCCTATCTATTGAACTATTATCATAGGCAGACTTCCGGAATCTTCGCGGATGCAATTGGTGCCGGCGTGCCAGTGGTTGTATCTAAGGGAACGTGGGCAGCTCGCACGCTCAAGGATCTGGGTGGCGGCCTCACCGCACAGCCTGAGGATTATCTCAGTCTTGCGGACGCGGTATATACCGTTTGCGCGAATATCGAAAAATATCGTGGCGAGGCACAGCAAGCGCGTCAAAAGTGGCAAGCGTTCAATACACCCGATAATATGATTGACATGTTCGAAAGTTGGTGAGGAGCGGCGCTACCTATTCCTGGGAGTTGATTTTTGAAGATGATTACCAATGAACAAAGGAGCGCCCACCGGACTACCGATGCATGGTACGAATAATGGGGTCTATGAAGTTAGCAAGATTGCCCTCACTAAACAAGTAAGCTGGGATATCGGTAAGTTGCCAAGCGGTAAGATCGCTAAGCCTATTTCCGATACTAATGCTATGAACGGCGTCGACGGACCAGCAACGCATAAGATCAAAAAACGGACCTGATACTCCCCGATAAGAGTTACCGGCTCCATCAGGTTGATCGGGACACAAGCGAAAATCATCTACATGGGCGCCTATTCTCGCAAGTCTGCTACGCAAATGCTCGCCAACCACTGTATTTATTCTTGCGCAGGGTCCCCGGGCGATTCCCGTTCGACTGACCACCACAAAGACAAGAACGCCAGCGTCGTTTAACAGTCTCACTGCTTCCGGTGCACCTTCGATCCAGCAGAAGCGTTCGTCTAAACACATATTCCCAGGCTGCATTATGACACAATCGCAATCAAGAAACACCGCTGGCCGGCGTTGCCGTTTTGGAATTTCGAGCCTTGCCCGCCGGAGATCCTTGGGCACACCAATATCGATGAAGTAGCCGTCAAAGATTGCGCCGCGAATGCTTCCGCTCGCTGTCAAGTTCGGAAACACATCCCGTTCAAGCGATCCAGACGCTCCGATAAAGCTCAAGATCTCACGGCTAGCGCATAAACACCGGCGCTGACCAATCCTGGTCCTCCAGTTTCCGGACGCTCAGCAAACTGCGAAACACGATCCCCTTCGAGAGTTACTGTGCCGTATCGCGTTGCATCGGTGAGCTGTCTCAACGCAATGAAGCCGGTCGCGTCCGGCAAGCCTCAAGCCGGGCCGCGAGAGCCAGGATGTTCGCGTCAAGCCAGGAATCGCCATTGAGCAAAAAGAAACTCAGATCGAGGTGGCGGCGAGCGTGCCATAAAGCGCCCGCAGTACCAGCGGGGATTGGCTCTATTGCAACGTCGATTTCCAATTCGAACCGTGCTCTAATTGGTGAGGTGGCAACGTATTCAATAATTTGATCCGCGCGATAGCCTGCTAAGAGCAAAATTCGCTTAATGCCGTGTCTGCCAAGTTCCCAAAGCAACACGTCGAGAAACGGTCGATCGCCGATTTGCAAAAGCGGTTTCGGGGTTGCAGCGGTGAGTTGCCCCAGCCGAGTGCCAAATCCCCCACACAAAATGGCTGCTTGCCTAATTGCTGCATCATCGGCCATCTCATCGCCCAGTTCTAATATGGGGTATTCTGCGCGCAGGAGGGCGCATGTTGGCGAACATGGCGCAATTCACGGCGTTACAGAAATGTTTTGACCGAAATCTGATTTTCGACACCTTAGATTGATCAGCGGCTCCAGCGGGCGCACACAGTCTTCAGACGGTCAAACGTGGTGATCGTCCAAATGAGTAACTGGCTAGATCAACCAACTCCGAACGCCGGACGCACGACAAATAGTTCGAAATCATGTAGCCTCCGATCGCTTTCATTGAGCAATTATTTCTAGTTAACGTGAAGGTTGAAGTCGATGTCAACCGCCGCAAACATCCCTTTGAACTTCCATCGTCGAATCAAATCACAACTCAACAAAGAGGTAGTAGGCGACCTAAGCGTCGGATGTGCCGGTGAAGGCGAGACGGTATTTCAGTGACTGCAAGACCCGACGACATTGTTCCTTGTACCCAACCCAAAGAACGATTATCAAGCGGCGAAATCATCGGTAGATTGACTTAAACTCAAATAAACGTAGAAATAGCCTCAAATACTTCCGCAGGCTTTATGTCCCAGTCAATGCACGCATAGTTTTTGCCGCATTCTTCGGGTTCGTGATGGAAATTGCATCCAGCGCACGGGACCCTTCTTGAAATGATGTAACCTGTATTCTCTTGTCCCCAGTGGTTCCAGTTGTGGCGTGCAAGGAAAATATTTACAACATTCGCTCCGCGAAGTGACGCTAAATGACCTGGCCCCGAAATTGTTCCCAACAAATACGGTACAGAATGATAGCATTGCGTCGAGATCATCAAATGGCAACTGGTGCTCCAAGAGCAAAAATCTAGTGGAGACCTCAAGCGCAGTTATCAGTTGCGATCGCACAAATGCTCCGTCGCACATCAGGACAACTTTCAAATCCGTCTTTTCAAGAATTATTGACGCAAGCTTGTCATAGTGCGGCCACTGACTAAATTTCAGGCGGGCGCCCGCGTGCAGCACGGCAAATCGATCACTGGCTGACAAGCCGTAAGAAGTCAGGCGATGCTTTTCGAGACCGTTTCGACGAATTATTTGCGAATGATTTGTCAAAAGTGTTCGACCAGTCTACCAACCCGAGGATTTTTTTTGAGACTGGTATCTGCTCCATGCCATTCATGGCATCGCGTGTAAAAGCGTCGTATGCGGCGGTCAGCCAATGAGATTGGCCATCCCAAAAGCCAAGGAGGAAAGGTGCTCCCGACAACTTTAACAGGGGACGCGAAACAACCAACTCAGCGAGATCCATCGCTACGTCAAATCTGTAGGCCTCCAACTTCTGACGCAGTTCATGCTGCTTTTCGAGCGATATAGTCCTTCTCTGTTCCCATTCATCATCCGGAAAATCCACAGAGATTGTTTCGTCAAATATGCCAAGTGTCTTGGCAAATTCCACGTTCGCCGGCGAAAACAAACCGACTATACGTGCCTGGGGTAAGAGTTCCCTCAAGCGAAAGATTGCCGGGACCGAAACAACCAAATCGCCAAGTTGGTCGAACTCTCTGGACGAGAACGTTTGTAGGCGGCGTGGGGAAAAGCATACGCTTGGCTGGTCGAATAACACTAGGCCGCGAATTAATCTGTTCCTCAACCGAACGGGGATCCGATGCGAGGACAGAAACCAAACGATCCGAATTTGGATGTGCATCCTCAGACAATGGGGCAGCTATTACAATTTGATCAGTAAACGCGCAAATCCCCCCATTTAGATCAATAAAATGGAGTTCAAAGAGATACGCTCCATTCACAAAATTGGCAAAATTGTACCATATATTGAAAACGTATTTTTGTTTATCGGGGTTATCCCGTTCATATTTGAGTGGGAATGCCAGTGGGGTTGCCGTATGGAACTTCACACCATTAAGCGTGGCGTGGAGCTGTGCAATGGGAATGCCGGAGATGCAAAATCCACAAATCGCATCGACGCCCCTAAGTGTGCGGCGCATGCCCCAGTGGGTTCGTTCGCTGCGCCCAAGCCGTCGAATTACAATTTCGTCCTTATAAGCAAGAAGCATGCTCTGGAGAGGGCGCGGCGCGAGTTCAGGGACTAGGCCCTCCGACACTGGAAAACGTTCTCGCTCTGCGTCTCTGGGAGCGAACGATGGTTGCATTGCCGGCGAGTGACTAGCGCGACTACGTGAATGTTCTCGCGCATGATTTTTCCAGCCAGCTTTGTACAACTCTGCTAACTGTATTGCTGGCTCTGGCCATGAAGGGTCGAGTTCTATTGCGCGCCTATAAGCGAGTTCCGATTCTTGCAATCGTCCAGCAAGTTTGTAGAAATGACCTAGTTGGAGCGCCAGATCAGGGTCGTTCGGAGTCTGTTGCCTTGCCTGTCCATAATGAAACTCCGCACGAGCGAAGTCTCCTGCCTCCTTGAACATGTGGCCACACTGTATGTGGACTGCCGCATCGTCGGGATCTAATTTCAAAGACCTTTCATATAATAGCGCCGCCATAAGGTATTTGTTTTCACTTCGAAGCGAATTCGCGATGCGAATCAATTTTGCGGCTTTACCGAATTTGAAGCCCAACAAAGGAATAGCCCCTCATCCCCCGGAATTGAGTTGACCCTCATTAATTTACTGAAGCTCGGCTAATCGCCGAACTCCTGTCGGAGGAGGAACCCCAGGCGACGCACGGATCCATCTCAACTCTCTTCGGCAGTTTCACTAGCTAAGACCCCTGCATTATTTCCGCCATGGGGACCCTTCTACCATATGATTGCAGAAAGTCAGTGCCTCGGTCTCGTCTAACTTATAATTCATCTTCCCTAGTATGTCTCCGGGCCGATGTACACCCAAAACTGGTACTGGCGTCTCGAGGGAAAGGCGTTCAGAATCACCGTAAATGAACCGCTCTGGAACAACATTGCTGAACACTCGGATTCGGACTCCGCTCGGGTCGCTGACAATAACAACCAGATTCGAAGGGATTATCCCTCGACCGTACCGGTCATTATCCAAAGCGCCAACGGCATCTAGGCCGAGTCGGTACTCAAGAATTCTTGAAAGAATATCCAAACGAGCATGTGGCTGTCAGCAGTACGGCTGCTACTTCAACCTCCGCGGCAAAAGGGGGAGATATTTGATGAGTGAAAGCACGACAGAGTCGATCCTGAATTATCTTGCCGAGTCACGCGACGTGCTCCAATCGGCTTTTGACGATCCAACGTTTGTACAAACAGTCGCCGCGATCGCGAATTGCGTCGCATCCGCGCTCAGCGACGGCAAAAAGGTACTCCTATGCGGCAACGGTGGCAGCGCGGCCGACGCACAACATATAGCAGGCGAGTTTCTTTCGAGACTAAATTATGATCGCGCACCAGCGGCGGCGATCGCGCTAACGACTGATAGTTCCGTGATAACTGCGATTGGCAATGACTACGGCTATGAGCGGCTCTTCGAGCGACAGGTGCTGGCCCTAGGGAGGCCTGGTGACGTACTTATAGCGATCTCGACTTCGGGCCGATCGCGGAACGTCTTGTGCGCTCTCGACGCCGCACGCTCGATCGGGGTCCTGACGATCGGGTTCACGGGAAAGAACGGAGCCGAGATGCCAACGCGCTGTGATGTTTGTTTGAAGGCCCCATCCGAGTCCACCCCGCTAATTCAACAAGTCCACATCACAGCGGGACATATTGTTTGCGGACTTGTGGAGCAACGCCTTTTTCCGCGTACCATCTCGGTGAACGTATCCATACCATGAATATGAGGCTAATGCGGCCTAAGAATTGAGTTCCATAAATAGTCTCACTCAATTACAACGTATCGCCGGCCGGTACGAAGTAACAAAAGGCCGAACGCGGTTAAGGAGGCAAGTACAAACGATGTATATCCGAAATCATAGTAAGTCTGAACTCGATTTCCTAGTAAACCATAGCGAATCATCTCATAGGCTTGTAATGACGGCTGACAGAGTGCAATGTCACGCAATCTAGACGGCAGCCACGCGGCCATGTAAAAGAAGCCGGAATAAAACAGGTAGGTATAAGAATATGGTTGCCATATTTTTTCAACCCATTCCGATCGCTCACACAATGCGCCAATAAGCAGCCCCACGGCGGCGCACCACCAAATCATGTAAAGGTAACCAATCATCAACATAGGTAAGTTGTGGGGTAAATCCATTTCACCCAGCATGTAAAACATAGTATACACGATCGCCGCTGATGCCAGGTTAGCAGCAACTTCAATTGAACACCGTGCGATAAAGATGTCGAGGATAGTGACATTGCGATGAAACATCAGTCCAGAATTATGACGAATGAAAAACAACATTCGACCGCCGACATGGCGAAACAGAAGGATCGGCATGTAGCCACTCCACATGAAGCTCACAATGCCGATGCCATGTTCAAACGGATTTCGGACGATGCTCCACAGTACAAGCACAGGGAGCGCGAATATCAAAGGTTCGCCGATAACCCAGCCGGCACCGAGACCGTTCCGGCCGTAAACCGCAATGATCTCACGAACCATCAGGGCTCGGATCACACGACGCTGAACCAGGAACTGTTGTAGAATCACAACTCTTCTCGACGGGTTCTTTGTGCAGTCATACCAGGAGGCTTTCAACATTGCCAGGGGTGATCGGTCCGGGCACTGGATACGGCAGGAAAACATCGATATGAAGGGCGAATGTGAGCAAGACCTGACTGCCATAACCGAATGTTTACACTACGGAACCCCTTCGATAGACTGGGCAATGTGATGGTGAACGGTGGGCCAACTTTCATTTTGGTTTGTATGGTCGTTCTAATGTCGGCATGGCATCACGATTATTTCGGAAATTCCAAATGAAGCAGCTGCGATGGGTAAAATCCTCCGCCGTTGGTGCCGTCGATGTGGTCTCAGGGCCCTCGGTACGAAAGATTGGGTTGAAATTCAACATTTGGCTTTGGGTGTTTGTCTATTTTCCAGGACTTCTTGCTGCCGTCTATTACTTTGGCATTGCATCGGATCTCTATATGTCCGAAGCACGAATTATCGTGCGGTCGCAGAGTCAGAGCATGGCTTCGGTGCTCGGTACACTTCTGCAAGGCGCTGGACTGCAGCGATCTTCTGACGACGACTCAGCCGTTGTAAGCTTCATTACCTCGCGCGATGCCGCGCGTGATCTGGAGATCCACAATCACCTGCGTGATGTTTTCAGCCGAAGCGAGGCGGATTTTATTTCGCGATTTCCGAACCTTTACAGCGGTTCAAGCTTTGAGGCGCTTTATAATCATTATCTCAATTTCGTAACCGTTGAGGTCGATCCGCTCACAGGGGTGACGACGCTGCAAGTTAAGGCATATCGGCCGGAAGATGCACAAAACATCGCATTAGCATTGCTACTTGCAAGCGAGCATCTCGTTAATGCTCTTAACGCCCGCGCCGAGAGTGACGCCCTTCGACTCGCTCGGCATGAGGTCGATCAAGCAGAGAAAAGTCTCGCAGACGCCCAGCAGCAGCTCACCGTTTACCGCTTTCGCCAGCAGATACTCGATCCGAAGCTGACGTCAACTAGTGTCTATGGAACGCTAAACGGATTAACGAGTGCACGCGTCGAGACCGAAACTCAACTGGCAGAGCTCATCAAAGATTCGCCTAGCAATCCCGCAATTCCTGCTCTTAGGACGCGTCTGTCGACCTTGAACCGACAGCTCGACGACACCATGAAATCCGTGACTGGCAATACGGATTCGGTTGCGGGCAAACTCAGCGAGTACGAGCGGCTTACGTTGGCGCAGGACCTAAGTGCGAAGTTTCTGGCCTCTGCACTTCAATCGCTTGAGACAGCAAGAGTGGAGGTTCAGCGAAAACACCTCTACGTTGAACACATCTCTGACCCAAACCTTCCCGACTATCCTCTCTATCCCAAACGCATTCTGTCCTTCTTCATTGTTTTGGTGTCGTGCTTGCTGGTCTACGGCATTACGTGGTTGATGGTCGCGGGAGTTCGTGAGCACGGTTCGGCATAGCGGCGTTAAAGAGTCCGTCGTTAAAAAGCGTAGTTGAGGCGGCAACAAGTTGAGAAGCTGGTAAAGACCTGTACGCCGCCGAAACGATCGCGGCCAAACGGCTGTTGCACCTGCAGCGCCAGGCCATTCATGTCCTTTCTCATGTCAGTGCGGCCCAGCGCTAGCCACAGCCGAACCCCAGCGGGAACCGGTATGATTGTATCATTGCCGCCCCAGAACCGTTCACTACCTCACTACCCGCATTGGCGCCGCCGCCGCGTCCGACATCCGTGCCTCCGTGCCGACAATCAGGCGATCACCGCTTACGACCACAATCTCCATGCGACCGGCAGCTTCCGAAGAAGTTGGCAAAGCCGTCGCGGTGTTCCACCCGCCATCGTGGCCGGCACGAATTTGACCGCGCTCGCCATCGCCCGGAATAGCTGCTCTCATCGTCCGGCGCCAGGTGAACAGCATATTGGCATTCACGTGATGCCGCCGCGCTCCAGCGACACCGATGAGCCGCCCCCATACGTCTCCGCCACAATCCGCCGCTGCTCTTCTACCGACCACAACCGGCGGTGACGCCGACCTTCACCAATCAGGGCTTCCCCGGCCTCGTCCAATACCGACATCAGCCTTCGTGTCCATTATCCCTCGTGGACACGATCATCGTGTCACGCAATCCTACTGGATCGCAGAAAGAGACGCGAGCCATTCCATAATCACCTTTTGGGAATCGGCCGCTCACGCAAATTGCAAGGTTCCGGCTTCCTTTCAACCCTCAACTCCCTCAAAATCAAACAGAAAAAACCGACTTTGCCTCAAAGGCATACCGCATTCTTTAGGGCGACTAAAGATTATTGTAAGCATCCAGCGCGACGTCCAAATTCTCGAAGATTTGCACTCTGCCGCCGTCGAGGAGCAGTGCGCGCGAGCAATAGGCGCGAAGCGTCTCGAGAGAATGAGACGCAAGAATCAGGCTCCGATCCGCCCGCTTTTCAGATAGCTCCTCTTGTGAGCGTCGCACAAAGCGTTGATCGCCGACTGCGATAACCTCATCAATCAAGTAGCAATCGAAATCAATGGCGAGCGATAAAGCAAAATTGAGGCGCGCGCGCATGCCGCTGGAATACGTGCGAACGGGCTCCGATAGAAATTTCCCAAGCTGCGCAAAATCCTCGACGTATTCGCGTGTCAACTTGAATGGCTTACCATAAATGCGGCAGATAAAGCGGATATTGTCGTTGCCGGTAAGCCCGGGAGCAAATCCTCCGACAAGACCCACTGGCCAGGATACCGACATACCACGCTCAATGGTGCCCAGGGTGGGCGTTTCAACGCCGGAAATGAGCCGAATCAGGGTTGATTTTCCAGCGCCGTTGCGTCCGACAAGAGCCAACTTTTCACCGCGAGCCATTGTGAAAGAGACGTCGCTGAGAACACGGTGAATCTTGTGCGTCGTTTCGGAATGATAGTCCTTACAAAGACCTTTTGCCGCGATCATTCCAGTGTGTTTAGTTCGTGAGGCCGGAAAGTGCAAGTGTAACGCGCCGTTTCAGTGTGCGAACTCAGACAAGAAGACAAGACAGGAAAGACCAAAGACGAACCGCAAATGGCCAGTACTAACGACGCAAGGGCGTCCCTCCAGTCATGTCACAGTGACGAGCCCAGGTGGGTGACGAGCTCGCACGCCAAATATCGCTAATCACCCGGTCCAGACTCGTGCGCCACTCTGGTAACCGAACGCCGAATGTTGCTGCCAGCTTGGCGGCGTCGAGCCGACTGTCAGCCGGGCGACCAGTAGCGGTCTGCCATTCCGTAGTCGTTATCGGAAGAATTTCCGGCACTCGCCAGCCAAAACGTGCCGCGCTGGAAAAACTTGCGTCGGCAAAATCATACCAGGTCGCATCGCCGCTGCTCGCCGCGTGAAAAATGCCGCGATAAATGTCGCGCCACCTTGCTACGATGCGGTCGACTATGGCAAGGATAACGACTGCTAAATCGTCGGCGCTGGTAGGACAGCCACGTTGGTCCGCCACCACGCGCAATGTGTCAGTTTTCTGCGACGCTGCCAGTATGGTGCGCACAAAATTCGTACCCGCCGCCGAATAGAGCCATGAAGTGCGCAAAATCACCGCACGGCCGGCCTGCGCAAGGATCTTTTTCTCGCCGGCCAGTTTGGTAGCGCCATAAACGTTTATGGGATTCGGCGTGTCGGTCTCGACATAGGGCTGGCCCTTTGTTCCGGCGAATACCGCGCTCAAAATCGTGCGCGGCGCGCCATTGGAGTGCCGCCTCGCCCGCCGACGGGTCGATCTAGTACCGGAAATCGTGTCCCGGCCGATCGCTAACGAATTGGATGAGCCGCTCGTGGCGACCGCCGCGATCCGGCGCTAGCTCGTCAAGCACAGCGCAGATCGTACGTACGACATCGATATTGCGGCGCGGTTGCCGCCCGCTGATGCAATAGGTGCGGCCAGGCTTTCCCTGTTCCACGATGCGCGTCAGCGCCTCGGCATGATCCTCGACATAGATCCAATCTCGCTGGTTGGTGCCATCGCCATAGACGGGCAAGGGCTTGCCCTCGAGCGCGTTGAGGGTTACGAGCGGAATGAGTTTCTCGGGAAACTGCCATGGGCCGTAATTGTTGGTGGTGTTACTGACCAGCGTCCGCAATCCGTAAGTATGGTGCCAGGCACGTACCAGGTGATCGGATGCCGCCTTGCTCGCGGCATAAGGGCTCCGCGGATCATAAGCGGTCGCCTCGTCGAAGGGTGCCGCCTCGCGCGCCAACTCACCGAACACTTCGTCGGTCGAGACATGATGGAACCGGAATCGCGTCTTCGCCGATTCACCTAGCCTGTTCCAATAGCGACGTGCGGCCTCGAGCAGGCTGTAGGTGCCGACGATATTGCTATGAATAAACCCCCCGGGACAATCAATAGCGCGGTCGACGTGCGGTTCCGCGGCAAGATGCATGACAGCGTCGGGATGGTGCTGGGCAAAGATCTCGCCCAAGAGGTCGGCATCGGCAATGTCGGCTCGGATCAAGCGATGGCGTTTGCTGGAAAGCGCCTCTTCAAGCGCCGCCTCAGAGGCCGCATAGGTCATCTTGTCGATGTTGATGACGTCGTGCGCCGTCACCCGGAGAAGGTGTCGAACCACGGCGCTAGCCAATGAAACCGCATCCCCCCGTGAGCAAGATTTCGCATGCTGACGACATCCCCGTTAGCTTGCGGCGACGATACAATGCGCCCCAAGCGCCATCAAGGCGCGCGGCGGGGCAACGGCATGGCGAGTTGGCAATTCTGGGTGGATCGCGGCGGGACGTTTACCGACATCGTCGCCTGTCGGCCGGACGGGCGCCTCAAAACCCACAAATTGCTGTCGGAGAACCCCGAGCGCTATCCCGACGCCGCTATTGCCGGCATTCGCGACTTGCTCGGCGTGGGGCCGGACATGCCGATGCCGGTCGAGCACGTCCACTCGGTCAAGATGGGCACAACGGTCGCAACCAACGCGCTGCTCGAGCGCAAAGGGGAGCGCACGGTTCTGGTCGTGACTAAGGGGTTTCGCGACGCGCTGCGTATTGGTTATCAAAACCGGCCAAAGCTATTCGCGCGCCACATTGTTCTGCCCGACATGTTGTTCGAGAGGGTCGTCGAGGTCGATGAGCGTGTCACCGCCCAGGGCGAAATTTTGCGCATTCCCGATCTCGATCAGGTAAGGTCCGATCTCGAACCCGTGCTGCGAGACGGCGTTCTCAGCGCCGCGATCCTTTTTATGCACGCCTATGCCTATCCTGAGCATGAGCAGCAGATCGCGGATCTCGCACGCCGCATGGGCTTTACTCAAGTATCGCCAAGCAATCAGGTCAGTGCGTTAATGAAACTCGTAGGGCGTGGCGACACCAGTGTCGCCGACGCCTATCTCTCGCCGGTCCTGGGCCGCTATGTCGACGAGATGGCGCGCGAGCTCCAGGGCGTGCCGCTTTATTTCATGCAGTCGAACGGCGGGCTCGCCGATGCGAGGCGCTTCCGCGGCAAGGATGCCATCCTTTCGGGCCCCGCCGGTGGTCTCGTTGGCGCCGCCAAAAGCGCCATTGCCGCGGGCTTCGATAAGATCATCGCCTTCGACATGGGCGGCACTTCGACCGACGTCTCACACTATGCCGGCGACTACGAACGCAGCCTCGAGACCGAGATTGCCGGCGTGCGCTTGCGCGCCCCCATGCTGCGCATCAACACGGTGGCGGCGGGCGGCGGCTCGATTTGCTATTTCAACGGCGCGCGCCTGCGTGTTGGCCCGCAATCGGCCGGCGCCAATCCGGGCCCCGCCTGTTATCGCCGCGGCGGTCCCTTGACGATCACCGATGCCAATCTGCTCTTGGGAAAAATCCAGCCCAGATTCTTCCCTCATGTTTTCGGTTCATCTGGGAACCAGTCCATAGATGCCGATGTCGTCACCGCCAAATTTGCCGCCCTCGCTGCTAATGTCGGCTACGCCACCCGTCGCCGCATCGCATCCCGAGACCTGGCCCAAGGCTTCGTCCAGATCGCCGTGGAAAACATGACGAACGCCATCAAACAAATCTCGATCCAGCGCGGCCATGACGTCACCGACCACACGCTGTGCTGCTTCGGTGGAGCGGGCGGTCAGCACGCCTGCCTCGTTGCCGACGCGCTCGGAATGAGACGGGTCTTGATCCATCCGTTGGCGGGGGTTCTCTCGGCCTACGGTATTGGGCAAGCCGAGCTGCGCGTCTTGAGGGAACGGACCATCGAAGCGCGTTTGAACCAAAAATTGTTCCCGGACCTCGAACAGGCGCTCGGCGCGCTCGAACGTGCCGCCGCCGAGGAAATAACGGCCCAGGGCGTGGCAGCTTCTCAGGTCGAAGCCCGGCGCTCGCTTCACATCAAGTACGAGGGAACGGATACAGCACTGGTCGTACCCTTTGCTGGCCTCAAGGCGGTCACGGCGAATTTTGCGAAGGCCCATCGTCAGCGCTATGGCTTCGTTGCCGACAACAAACCCTTGGTGGTGGAGGCAATCGCCGTCGAGGCGATCGGCAAAATCGCCAATGCCGCCGAACCCGAAGGCGCGACAGTGGCGGACGCTCCCCTACCCTTGGCGTTCACGAGCATGTTCACGAGTGGCCAAGAGCATCAGGCGCCGATCTATGCGAGAGACGCTCTACCGCCGGGCGCCGAAATTCCGGGTCCCGCGATATTTGAGGAAGCGACCGCGACCACGGTCGTCGAGCCGGGTTGGCGCGCACGCGTCGACGGGCGCCGGAATCTGATCTTGGAGCGTGTCGTGCCGTTGCCGCAGCGCGTCGCCATCGGCACCGACGTCGACCCCGTGATGCTCGAGGTTTTCAACAACCTCTTCATGGCGATCGCCGAGCAAATGGGCGTGGCGCTCCAAAACACGGCCTACTCGGTCAACATCAAGGAACGGCTCGATTTTTCCTGCGCGCTCTTCGACCGCGCCGGCGCTTTGATCGCAAACGCGCCCCATATGCCCGTCCATCTGGGCTCGATGGGGGAGAGCGTCGCGACCATCATCCGGTCGCGCGGTGCCACCATGAAGCCGGGCGACGTCTTTATGCTGAATGCCCCCTACAATGGCGGGACCCACCTCCCCGACGTAACCGTGATCATGCCGGTATTCGAAGAAGGCGGCAGCGAATGCCTCTTTTTCGTGGCATCCCGTGGCCATCAAGCTGATATCGGCGGCATTACCCCTGGCTCGATGCCGCCGTTGAGCCGTAGCGTCGAAGAGGAGGGGGTGCTTATTGACGACTTCCAGCTGGTCGATGGCGGGCGCTTTCGCGAGACGGAAACGTTGGCGCTGCTGCGCTCGGGTCCCTACCCGGCGCGCAACCCCGCTCAAAATCTGGGCGACCTCAAGGCCCAGATCGCGGCTTGCCAAAAAGGCAAGGACGAGCTCCATCGCCTCGTTCAACATTTTGAGCTGGCGACGGTCGAGGCCTATATGCGTCATGTCCAGGACAATGCCGCCGAGGCCGTGCGCCGCGTGCTCGATGTGCTAACGGATGGCGAGTTTGCCTATGCCATGGATAATGGCGCCATGGTGAAGGTCCGGATTTCCATCAATCGCCAGGAGCGTCGAGCTACTATCGACTTCACCGGCACCAGCAACGAGCTCCCGTCCAATTTCAATGCTCCGTCATCGGTATGCAAGGCGGCGGTGCTTTATGTTTTTCGCACCCTGGTCGAGGATGATATTCCGATGAACCAGGGGTGCCTGCGGCCGCTCGACATCATCATTCCCGAAGGCTCGATGCTGGCTCCCCACTATCCGGCAGCGGTGGTGGCCGGCAATGTCGAGACCTCGCAATGCATTGTCGACGCACTTTATGGCGCGCTCGGCGTGATGGCGGCGGCGCAGGGCACCATGAACAATTTCACGTTCGGCAATGAGCGCTACCAATATTACGAGACGGTCTGTGGCGGCTCCGGCGCCGGGCCGGATTTCGACGGGACCGACGCGGTTCACACCCACATGACCAATTCCCGTCTGACCGATCCCGAGGTTCTGGAATTCCGCTTTCCGGTTCTGGTCGAGGAATTCGCGCTGCGGCGCGGCTCCGGTGGTGCCGGGAAACATCGTGGCGGCGACGGCGTGATCCGACGCATCCGTTTCCGTGAGGCGATGGAAGCATCGATCTTGGCCGACCGTCGCGCGGTACCCCCTTTCGGCCTCAAAGGCGGTTCGCCCGGTGCCGTCGGCAAGAACTACGTCTTGCGCGCCGATGGCGCCCGCGAAGATTTCGGCGCGACCCACAGTCTCGCGGTTGCCGCCGGGGATTGTTTTGTCATCGAAACGCCGGGCGGCGGCGGCTACGGCAAGCCAGAGGACTAAGACGGTCCGCCACTCGCCTTGGGAGGTGAGGATTCCTCCCAAATCTTGCCGAGCCGGGCCAGATTCTCTTCTGCAGCCGCAGCCGAACTCGAACCGGGCGCAATCTT
This sequence comes from uncultured Alphaproteobacteria bacterium, assembly GCA_963804725.1. GTDB lineage: Bacteria > Pseudomonadota > Alphaproteobacteria > ATCC43930 > CGMCC-115725 > JAATGI01. The sequence continues at coordinate 43,174 of CAWDRN010000005.1, forward strand.
GGTGACGCTGATCCAGTCGCGACGTGCTCCCGCGACATCGCCCTGCATGCGCCGGATATTGCCGCGCTCCAGGAGACCGACGACGTTGTTCGGGGCAAGCCTTAGATTTAATTCGATGTCCTGACGGGCCAACGGCAGCGCGTCGAGCGCGCGATAGGCGGTGGCCCGATAGACATAGATTTCGGGCCTTTTCGGCGCGAGTTCGCTTGCGCGGTTGAGGTCGTCGACCGCGGCCCAATAGTCCTTCGCCGCAGCCAACGCCTCGGCCCGGTCGATAAAGAGGTCCGGGTCGACCGGGGTCAACTGCAACGCGGCGTCGAAATCCGCTTTGGCAGAAGAGGGCTGATTTGCCACGAGCCAGGCCTGTCCCGCTTGATCATAGACCCGAGCCTGTTCGACGAGCCCTTCGGGTGCCATGCCGCGCGCCAGCTTTTCGAAGAGCCGTGCGGCTTCACCATAGTGCTTCATGTAAAAGAGGGCCGTGGCGGCGCAATGATCGGCGTTGAACCCGCCGCCGCTGTTTGACCATTGCTTGGCCCGTGCGAGGGCTGCCTGCGGATCGGTCTCGGCCTCCGCCACACATTGATCGTGTTCGAAGGCCGGGTCGCTCGGGGGCGGCGCGCCAAAGGCCGTGGTGCTGCAAACAGCGACCAGCAAAAGCGCCCCGAAACAGCACTGAAGTCGCTTGTTATTCGCCAGGCTGGGTCGCATGCCGGTCGGCGATAGCCGGCGCCGGCTGCAGCACCGGTTGTTCGGCGCGGCCAAAGGACCGGCGCATTCGTTCCAAATAGACGTAGATCACCGGGGTAATGAATAAGGTCAAAGCCTGCGACACCAGTAAGCCGCCGACCACCGCCAAGCCGAGAGGCCGCCGCAGCTCGGAGCCGGCGCCGAGCCCGATCGCGATCGGCAGGCCGCCCATGATCGCCGACATTGTGGTCATCATGATCGGCCGGAAACGCAACAAGCAAGCTTCGTGGATTGCATGCTCGGGCGTCGTGATGCTTTCGCGCTGCCGCGCGATCGCGAAGTCGATCATCATGATCGCGTTCTTTTTGACGATACCGATCAGCATGACGATGCCGATGATGGCGATGATGCTGAGATCCATCCCGAATAGCATCAAGGTCAGCAGCGCGCCGAGACCTGCCGCCGGCAGCCCCGACAAGATCGTGATCGGGTGAATGAAGCTCTCGTAAAGGATGCCCAGGACCATATAGATCACCAGCACCGCCGCGATCAGCAGCATGCCCTGGCCTTTGAGCAAATCCTGGAACACTTGCGCAGTGCCCTGGAACCCGGTCACCACCGTGGCGGGCAAGTTCATCGTGCGTTCGAGCTGGCGGATTTCGTTGACTGCTTGGCCGAGGGAGACGCCGGGGGCCAGATTGAAGGAGATTGTGACCGACGGCAGCAGGCCCTGATGGTTGATGAGCACAGGACCTAGCTCGGTACGGAGCTTTGCCAACGCCGAAAGCGGGATTGGCTGGCCCGCCGCGGTGCGCAAATAGAGCTTTGACAGGTCCGTCGGATCACGCTGGTAGCTTGGATCGACCTCGAGTATCACCTCGTAGGCGTTGGCGGGCTCGTAGATCGTCGAGATCTGGCGCACGCCGAAGGCGCTGTAGAGGGTATTTCGGACCTGGTCTACCGAGATGCCCATTGATGACGCCAGGTCGCGATTGACCTCGACCACGAGCTCGCGGTTCTTGAGCTCAAGATCCGTATTTACGTCCTGAAATCCCAGGCAGTTTTGTAATGCCCGCCTCAAGCTCGGGCCCGAGACGGTAGAGTTGGGCCGTATCGCTGTCCTGTACCGTGTACTGATACTGGCTTCGCGCCAGGCGCCCGCCGACATTGATGTTCTGAATTGCCTGGAAATAGGTGCGAATGCCGGGAAGCTCCGCCACCCGGCGACGCAGACGCTGAACCACCTGTTCGATGGTGGCCTTGTTCAGCCGCTGGTCGCGATCCTTCAGCGTGATGAACATGCGCCCATTATTGAAAGCCGGGTTCCAGGGCGATGCACCGATGAAGGAGCCGACATTTTGGATATCGGGGTCGGCGGCCACAGCGGCCGCTACTTCTTGCTGGTACTTCGCCATGGCGTCGAAGGAAATATCCTGGACTGCCTCGGTTGACGCCAGTATCAGCCCCGTGTCCTCATTGGGGAAGAAGCCCTTGGGGATGGCATTGAACACGTAGAGTGAGGCCACCAGCGACAGGATGGTGACTGCCAAGGTGATCAGCTTGTAGCGCAAGACCCGCGTCAGCGCCCAATCATAGCCGCTGAGCAGGCCGGTAAAACCCACTTCCGACATGCGGTAGAGGCGGCCATGGCGGCGGCCGTGCTCGCTGCGCAAGAGGCGCGAGGCGAGCATCGGGGTCAGCGTCAGCGACACGAACCCCGAAATCAGAATCGTCATGCTGATGGTGACGGCGAATTCGCGGAAGACGCGGCCGACAATGCCGCCCATGAACAACACCGGAATAAACACCGCAACCAATGAAAACGTAATCGACAAAATCGTGAAGCCGATCTCGCGCGCGCCGGTGAAGGCAGCTTCCATCGGCGGGGCGCCGCCCTCGACATGGCGCACGATGTTCTCGAGCATGACGATGGCGTCGTCGACCACGAAACCGACCGACAAGGTGAGCGCCAGCAGCGATAGATTGTCGATCGAATAACCCATCACATACATGCCGGCGAAGGTGCCGATGATCGACACCGGCAGGGCTAACGCCGGGATGATGGTCGCGGTGACGTTGCGCAGGAAAACGAAGATCACCATGACCACCAGGAAGACGGTCAACATCAAGGTGAATTGTACGTCGCTGACCGAATTGCGGATCGATACCGAGCGATCGACCAGCATGTCGACGTTCACTGACGGCGGAATCTGGAGACGGAATGTCGGCAATAGCGCCTTGACGCTGTCGACCACCTGGACGGTATTGGCGTCGGGCTGGCGGAAAATCGCCAGGATGATCGACCGCTTGCCGTTGAACCAGCTGGCGACCAGATTGTTTTCCGCGCTGTCGATGACATGGGCGACGTCGCTCAGCCGCACCGGCGCGCCATTACGATAGGCCACGATAATGGGCTTATAGTCCTTGGCTCGCGCCAGCTGATCGTTGGCTTCAAGCGTGTACCCGATACGCGGGCCGTTCAGCTGTCCGACGGGCGTTATGGTGTTGGCCGCGGAAACCGCGTTCATGACGTCGTCGAACGACAAGCCTTTGGCGGCAAGGGCTTCAGGATTGGCCTGAATGCGAACCGCAAATTTCTGCGCGCCGTAGACTTGCACTTGCGATACGCCCGGCAGCATCGAGATCCGTTGCGCCATCAGCGTCTCGGCATATTCGTCCATGTCGTAGAGCGCCATGGTGTCCGACACCAGCGCCAGGTTCATCACCGGCTGGTCGGCCGGATTAAGCTTGATAAAGCTTGGCGGCGCCGGCAGCTGCGGCGGCAAATAGCGTGCCGCCGCCGAAATTTCCGATTCAACGTCGAGCGCAGCGCCATCGATGTTGCGCGCCAGGTCGAATTGAATGGTGATCGCGGTCGCACCTTGCCCGCTCGACGACACCATCGAATCGATGCCGGCGATATTGGAAAAGGCCTGCTCGAGCGGGGTCGCGATGGCCGAAGCCATCGTATCGGGAGAGGCGCCCGGCAACTGCGCCATCACCACGATGGTGGGAAAATCCACACGCGGTAGGGCGGCGACCGGCAACAATTTGTAACTGAACATACCGAAGACGACGAACGCCAACATCAGCAGCGTCGTCATCACCGGACGACGTATGCATAGCTCCGGCAGGGTCATGACGACTTTCCCGGCTTGGCCACGTCTTCGGTCGCACGAATGGCGACCCGGCTGCCATTGGTGATGCGCAGGAGGCCTTCGGTTACAACATTTTCGCCGGGCTTGAGCCCCTTGGCGATGACGTCCAGACTGTGCTGCGTCCGGTTTACGGTCACTGGCCGGTATTCCGCTTTATTGTCTGGCGTGATCACATAAACATAGTCGCCGTTCTGCCCGACCTGAACCGCTGCCGCCGGTATCGTCAAGGCATCGTTCTCTACTGCCAGATCCACCGTGACGTTGCAAAACTGACCTGGCCACAGCGTCTCACGCGGATTGTCGAAGGTGGCTCGCACCACGATGGTCCCCGTTGAGGCATCGATGCTGTTCTCAAAGAAGGTGAGGCGGCCGGTTTCGGGGGTGGTCGAATCGCCGAATGGCAAGGCGCGAACTCTCACCGGACCCGCCGCCATGGCGTGGCGCAACGGCGGGAGTTCTGCTTGCGGCAGGGGGAAGCTCACATAAATGGGTTTGATTTGATTGATCGTGGCAAGCGGCACGTCGTTGGCTTTGACGTCATTGCCGATCTTTTGATTGACATAGCCGATGCGGCCGTCGATGGCGGCCTTGATCGTAAAGTAGCTGAGCGTCACTTCCGCACTCTCGACGGCGGCCTCGTCGGCTTGGACGGCCGCCGTTGTCGATTGCGCGGTGGTAGTCGACGTATCGAGCTGCTGACGCGACACATATTCCTGCTTGGCGAGCGGCTGATAACGCTTCACGTCGCGATAGGCGTTGGTCTGAAGGGCGCGGTCCTTTAGGACATTGGCGCGGGCCTGATCGAGTTGTGCCTGGGCGAAGCGCGGGTCGATCAACATGATCGGGTCTCCCGCTTCCACCTCTTGGCCGTCTTTGACAAGGACCTTGGCGACTTCACCATCGACGCGCGATTTGACGGCAACCGAAGCGATGGTTTGCACCGTACCCACAGCGTCGAATTGAACCGCCATCGACTGTATTTTAGCGGTCGCGACGACGACCGGAACCGCCGGCATGCCGCCGTGAGAACTTGGCCCTGTCTGTGACCGCGCTTGGTTCGCGACGAGTGCCTGGTAGCCAAATCCGGCCCCAGCCAACACCACCAACAGGGCACTCGCCACCCATACCCGCTTCATATTCAACCTTTCGCTGACATCGGCCCAAAGGAACCGCGCCGCCAATCCCCTCTAACCCTAATATTATAGGGGGTATGGGCCCTTCGGGAGTAGGCCATGAGAAGACGAAGCATCCCCGCGTCTGATGCATGACCCTTTTGCGCCAAAAGCCAGCCTCTTCAGCCGGACGGATACCCGCCGGCAAGGAATTTGTAAATTGCGCGACGGTTACTTTACGAACATTCTAACGGAAATGCACCGGCTTCCGACCGACCGGCGGCCATCAGGGTTTGGGAGTAGGATCGCCGATGGGTGGGTTCGACAACGCACTGCGTGCCTTGAAAGAACCCAATTACCGTACCTATACGATCGGCAATTCGATCTCCTTGATCGGGACGTGGCTACAGCGCGTCGCCATTGGGTGGCTGGCGTGGCAGTTGACCCATTCCACCACCTGGCTCGGCGTGGTCGCTCTCGCGACCACCTCGCCCACGTTTTTTCTCAGTCCCCTAGCTGGCAGCCTCGCCGATCGCAGCGATCGCGTCGGGATGATCTGGTGGTCGCAAGTCGGCGCGTTGATGGTAGCAACCGCCCTGGCGGTCATGACTTATACCGGCACGATTTCGATCATCAGCCTGTTTCTGCTTGCGCTTGCGCTTGGCTCGGCCAATGCGTTGAATCAACCGGCGCGGCTGGCCCTGATCTCGAACTTGGTGCCGTCTAATCTCCTCGGCTCTGCCGTTGCCGTCAATTCGCTGGTCTTCAATACCGCCCGCTTCATCGGACCAGCGCTGGCGGGCGTTGTCATCGCGGAGGCCAGTGTCGCTATGGCCTTTGCCCTCAACGCTTTGAGCTATGTTGCCTTTGTTGTCGCCATCGTGCGACTGCGCGATCTTCCGCCGCTGCCATCGGCCCCCCGCCAGCGCATGCTGAGCTACACGGTTGAGGGCTATTCCTATGCCATCCGCCATCCCGGAATCGGGCAAATCATGCTCCTCTTTACCCTGACCGCCTTTAGCGTACGGGGCTTTGTCGATTTGTTTCCCGGATTCGCCGACGCCGTCTTCGATCGCGGTCCCCAGGGTCTGGCCTGGCTAACCGCGACGACGGGGATCGGCGCTATGGTCGGCGGCATGTGGATGGTGCGCCGGGAAGGGATTCGCGGGCTGACCAGTCTCATTGTCACCCATACGCTGATCATGAGCTTTGGCATCCTTACCTTCGCGGCCACGCGCAATTATTGGATTGGACTGGTGGCGTTGTTCTTTACCGGCTTCGCGATGATCTCGACCGGGATTGCCGCGCAGACCTTGGTCCAAACCGCGGTCGATCCCTTAAAGCGCGGTCGGGTGATGGGTCTTTATGGGGTCGTCTTTCGCGCGGGCCCCTCGGTCAACGCCTTGTTCATGGGCTGGGTTTCGTCGTTCTTGGGCCTGCAGGTTACGGTGGCTGCTGGAGCGGGTCTGTGCCTGATTTATTGGGCCTGGGCACGCCTGCGTCGAGACGCAGTGGAAGAAGCGCTGGAAATGGCAGCCCGGAGCGCTGCCGAGTAGGTAATATAAGGGCCAATTAAGTCACGGGAGGCCCGATCGGAAGGGCGGCACCGCGGCGCAGCACGGATTGAGCCGCGTCGGTATAGCGTCCATCGGCTTCGTGGAGGACGAGGCCTGACGCAAGTCGGGTCGGCGAAGCAACGCCCTTGCGAGCTTGCACAACGACACGTCTCGCGTCTTTGCCGGCACCCGCCCACAATGGAAAAACGATCATTTCCCCGGCGCGGCCGGCAAGCAGCCCCAATAAGCTTTCGAGCCGGTCGGCCCGGTGAATGAACGTGACGGTGCCTTTGTTTTGCACCATCGTTAGGGCGTATCGAATCCAGGCGGCGAGGTCGGCCTCGCCTTCGATATTGGAGCGCGCCTTCACCCCATTCGGTGACGGCGTCGCGGCACCTGCGCGAAAGTGGGGCGGGTTTGCCATGACATGGCTGAAGCTGCCGGGCTCAAGCCGTTGCGGCGGCCGCTGAAGATCTCCCGCCAGAATCAAGATCCGGCCCGCGAGTCCATTCCGCAGGACATTGTCGCCGGCGAGACGGACCAGCTTCCGGTCGGCCTCGATGCCGGAGATGCGGCATTCTGCTGCACGGGCAGCGAGGCACAGGGAAGCCGCGCCAACGCCGCAACCCAGATCGAGTACCGTGTCCCCCGCCTCTGCGGGGATGGATGCCGCGAGAAACACCGGATCAATCGCGGCCCGATAGCCATGTGCCGGCTGGGCCAGGCTGACGCGACCATCCAGCAGGAAATCGACAGTGGCGTCCGCTGGGGGCGCGCCACTGGCATTCCACCCGTCGGTCAAGGCGACGGCTCCGTCGCTTCCCGTAACAGCGATACGGCACGTTCATAATCGCCATCGGCCACCATCAGACGGCGCGGGATCGCGCCGATACTACCTTCAATCGTACTGGTGTGGCTGTCGAGCACGAGTGTCGCAATGCCGGAATCGGCAAGGAAGGTCCGAGCCCAAGACAGGAAGACAAGATCGTTGCTACGGGTAACTTCTTTCATCCACCGTTCGACTCAGGCAATAGATGGCTGGGCGGACTTGACCCGTTCCGAGACCAGCCTATGCTCGCCCGGGATCCTCATGCCGTCAAGCGAGGCGGCCAAAACCTTGGAGTTCGGTGTGGCCCTGCCTGTCACTACCAGCGAACACCAGGCGAAGCTGCAAGCTTCTCTCGAAAGTCTCACAACCCTTTTGAAGGGCGATCTGGCACGCGTTAATCGACTGATTGTTGAGCACATGCAGAGCCCCGTTGCGCTCATCCCGCAACTGGCCGGCCACATCGTAGCCGCGGGCGGCAAGCGGCTGCGGCCCATGCTGACGTTAGCGACCTCCCGCCTCTGCGGCTATACCGGCGAGCGGCATATAGCGCTCGCCGCCGCGGTTGAGTTTATTCACACGGCGACATTGCTGCACGACGATGTTGTCGACTCGAGTGACCTGCGCCGTGGGCTCGCCACTGCCAATGCCGTTTGGGGCAACAAGCCGTCTGTTTTGGTCGGCGATTTTTTGTTCAGCCGCGCCTTCGAATTGATGGTGGAAGACGGTTCACTGAAGGTGCTGAAGATCTTATCACGTGCAGCGGCGGTTATTGCCGAAGGTGAAGTTTTGCAACTGATGACTTCGAACGACACATCAACCGACGAGAATGCCTATTTGCGGGTGATCACCGATAAAACTGCCGAGCTGTTCGCTGCCGCGTGCCGTATCGGCGCCGTTCTTGGCGAACGCACAGAAAATGACGAAACAGCGCTCGACAGCTTTGGCCGGAACCTCGGTGTCGCCTTCCAACTCATCGACGATATGTTGGACTATTCCGCGCGCGAGACCGAATTGGGCAAGTCGATCGGTGACGATTTCCGCGACGGCAAGATCACGTTGCCGGTCGTCCTGGCGTATCGTGCCGGCAACGAAACGGAACGCGTCTTCTGGCGCCGCACCCTTGAAGACCAGGAGCAGCACGAGGGTGACCTAGCGCGCGCGATCGAGCTGATGCGTCGACACGATTGCCTTTACGCGACCTGGACGCGTGCCAGCCATTACGGCGAGCTGGCGCGGCGCGCGTTGAGTTCGTTCCGCGACTGCCCGGAAAAAGACGCGCTATTGGAGGCCGATTGATTTCTGCCTCGCGCGCACACACTAGTGCCCAGATACGGCATTTCCGCTGTTTGCGGTTGCCGGGTCGCCAATAAGGCGGTATATCGCGCCCGGCCGGAGTGTAGCTCAGCCTGGTAGAGCACCGCTTTCGGGAGGCGGGGGCCGGAGGTTCAAATCCTCTCACTCCGACCAGCATCATTCTTCCGATGATCCCGACGCGCGCGCTTGCTAAGGTTGTGGGAGCGCTCGGCGCGCGATCTGCTCAAATTTTACTACATTGCACCCCTATCCCTTCGATACTTGCTGCCCTGATCCGTGGGATCAGTGAAATGATCGAATAAAGGTCGGTCGCGGCAGTTGGCTGCAGGTGGCGCGCGGGATCGTCGCGCTCAACTGCACCGAAATGCGCGAGGGCGACGGCGCAGCGATCGAACAGGAAGCACATCTTGTTATCGAAGCTGACACCGATGCCGAAATCCTGCTATTCGACCTCTGACGTTCTAGCAACCTTCGCTATCGTCGTACTGCGCCTACCTCGCTCATCCGTTCCGTCGTAGTAGGTGCGATCTGCCAGCGTCCCAAAGATGTATCGGATTTTCGGGCGAGTAGAAGACACCGCGGGAAACGAGGTTAGGCTGCCACCCAAATAGGGTGAGCGGTTCAACCACGTCTCCCACTGAATGGCATTTGACTGATGGTAATTGCCGTACCATAATACCATTCATGAGCACCAATGTTATCATCGACAGAGCCGGCCGGGTGGTCATCCCGAAGCCACTGCGGGATGAGTTGCGGCTCGAGGCGGGGGACACGCTTGCCTTGGAGTCCGACGGCGAGCGCATGACACTGCGACCGGTGCGGTCCGGCTCGGCCTTGCGAAAAGAGCAGGGTATCTGGGTGTTCCGCAGCGGCCGCAAGATCTCCGCCGAGGAGACGGATCGCGCCCTTCAGAGTCTGCGGCAAGAGCGTGAACGCCGAGCACGCGACACACGCGCGTGAAGAGCTTCCTCGACACGTCGGTCCTTGTGGCTGCGTTCTACAGCGACCACGAACATCACAAGCCGAGCATCGCTCTCCTAGCCGACCAAAAGAAGTCCACCGGATGCACCGCGGCGCACTGTCTTGCGGCTTTCATTTACCCACATTTAGTGGATGATTTTAGGGAGCTACACTAATAGTTGCGTCACAGGAATCGACTGTGATTCCTTGTCTGGCACCGATTCGCAAGGGGAGCGGTGCCAATGGACGAGGGAACTGAGGCGTGGTTTGATCGTGAGCTTGGTGGTTGCCGTCTTGCCGACGGGCGCCTGAACAAACGGCTGCGCAAGCTGGTGGCGCAGATCGGGAGCGCCATGGGCCAAAGCATTCCGCTGGTGTGCCAAGACTGGGCCAACACCAAGGCGGCCTATCGCTTTTTCGCCAACGACCGGATCAGCGAGGCGGACATTCTGGCCGGTCACTTTCAGTCGACGCGTGACCGCACCATCGGCAGTGACGGTCTGGTTCTTGTGCTCCATGACACGACCGAGTTCACCTATCGAAGAGAAGACGTCGCCGCGATTGGGATCACCAAGAGCATTAATAGCGGTCGTGACCTGATCGGTCGTCCTCGCGCGCACACGGTTTGCGGCATTTTGATGCATTCCAGCCTGGCGGTGACGACGGAAGGGACGCCCCTGGGATTGGCGGCAGTAAAGTTCTGGACCCGCAAGAAATTCAAGGGGACGGCGGCGCTTAAGAAGAAGATCAATCCGACGCGGGTGCCGATCGAGAAGAAAGAGAGCATCCGATGGCTGGAGAATGTGCAGCAGTCCACGGCGCTGTTGGGTGATCCGGGCCGATGCATTCATATTGGTGATCGCGAGAGCGACATCTACGAGCTGTTCTGCACCGCCCAGGAAGCCGGAACGCATTTTCTGATCAGGACGTGCGTCGACCGTTTGGCGGGAGACGGAGATCATACCATTGCCGATGACATGGACGAGGTTGCCGTCAAAGGGCTGCATCGCATCGAAGTTCGAGACAACAAGGGCGATCCCGACGAAGCCGTTCTCGAGATCAGGTATCGCAAGCTTCGCGTCTTGCCGCCGATCGGAAAACAGAAACGCTATCCCGCGCTGACCTTAACGGTGATCCATGCCGAGGAGCGCGGGACACCGAAGAACAGAAAGAAGATCAAGTGGAAGCTGATCAGCGATCTGCCTGTTGCTCCCGCGCGGACGCCATTGAGAAGCTGGAATGGTATGCCTTGAGGTGGAAAATCGAGGTGTTCCACAAGATCCTCAAATCCGGCTGCAAAGCCGAAGAATTGAAGCTCCGGACCGCTCAGCGTCTGACCAATCTGATCGCGATCTTTTGCATCCTGAGTTGGCGAGTTTTCTGGATGACGATGCTTAACCGCTCAGCTCCCGACGCGCTGCCGACTCTCGCCTTGACCGAGACTGAAATCGCCGTGCTCGATCGGCTGGTCACCGACACGCCTCAAGCGCGACGCAACCTGCTTTCAACTTATCTGACCAAAATCGCCAGGCTCGGTGGTTATCTCGCCCGTGCTAACGATCCTCCACCGGGTAACACAGTCATGTGGCGTGGGTTATCTCGTCTGACCGACATCGTCCTCGGTGCAATGCTTGGAGCAGAAATTGTGGGTAATTGAAAGGTCTTGCGGAGGTCTACGCGGTGCTCACCGGCATGCCGGGGAAAGATCGCGTGAGTCCCGACGAAGCGCTGCTCTTCCTTCGCGATGTCCGCGAGCGCCTGACGCTCACTGTCCTGGATGAGGTAGAATACTGCAAGGTGCTGGAAGAAGGGGCCGCGGCTGGTATGGCGGGCGGCGCGACCTATGATGCGATCATCGCGCACTGCGCAATGAAGGCGAATGCGCAAACTCTCTACACCTGGAACGTCAAGCACTTCAACCGCTTCCGGGGCGAGGCCGCTAGGCGTGTGCGAGAACCGTGAAACTCCGACCGACCCGGTGCAAGCGCTGCCCGCTTGCCGTGTGATTCCGCTCACGCCGCCTGAGGCAGGTGAAACAGCGCGTCGGCACCAATCTCGAAATAGCCGGATGGGGCGACCACCGTGCACCACCCCCCGCCGCCGCCGTCGTGGCATCGACGCCAGAGCCAAGTCGGAAAATCTGTAACGCACCTGAAGCGTCGCCCAGTCGCGCAGCAGTTCGCTTGCGATGTGGCCTCCGAGGGTTTCGCCCATGAATGGAGTCGGCATCGGCCTTCTTCAGGAGGCCCTTCACGCCATGGATGGCTGCTTGGACATCGTCGTTGGTCGCGAGGTTCGCCGATCCCCGAGAAAGCCTTCCAACGTTCCAACGATGGTCTGTATCTGGTCCGGAATGCCAGTGAAACGCGTGAATGCGAGACCGTCGGCCTTTCTTCGCCACCTTGAGCCAGTCGATTCTGCGTTTTAGATTCTCGTTTTTCAGATCGTTGAGCAACTGAGTTCGACAAAATCACCGGGCAGGATGTCAAGATTGAGGCCGCCGGTGATTTGATAGCGGCCAGGTGTAGCGATTTTCCGGCAGAGGTGACAGGGGTGGCGAGGCGCAGCAAAGGCGTCGGGTAATGCTGAGAGGGCGGGGTGTTTTGTGCTGAGAGGCGGGTCGAGGGTCAGGCGGCAGCGAGGAGATCGACGACGTTTTGGATAGCCGTGTCGGCGCGGTGGTAGGCCCGTTCGAGGGGGCTGTTGGGCCGATGTTGGGGGTCCGGCCGGTGGTGGAATCGGCTGTTGGCGAGCGGTCCGCACAAGCGCTTGTGGAAGAACAGGAAGAGCAGAGCGACGTGGACGCCTTTTGGGGTCAGGTGATAGGCGTAGCGCCCACCGTCGCGCTCGAGGAGCGCATGCCCTTTGAGCTTGCGCAAATCGTAACGGAGTTGGTTGAGGCCGTAGGCATCGGCCGAGAGATCGAAGGTGGTGAGCACGGCCTCGTGGATGTCGCGGGCGGTCCAGCCGCCGACTTGGGTGCCGGCGTGCAGCAGAACCTCGAGCAGGCGGATGATGCGCGTGTCGTGGATTTTGATACCGGGGTAGCGCACCGCGCCGACCGTGATCGGGAGGGCGATTTTCTGCAGCAACGGAAAGTCGGTGTGGACGTTGAGCCAGTGCGCCTGGAAACCGGCGAAGCGGCTGATGATGCCGTGAAACTTGTGGCGGACGTCGTCGAGATGATCGAGGCCCTTTTTGAGACCGAAGTCGTAGAGGTTGTTGGAGCACAGCTCGTTGCGCAGATACATCGAGAACTTCTCGTACTGCCGGAGAACCGCATTGCGGAAATAGGCGCGGAAGACATGATGGCCATGCTCGATCTGATCGATGACGGTGGCGAGCTTCCCCCGGTGGTTGCGCTGGAGGCGCACGCCGAACACCTCGGCGATCTTGTGCGCGGTCAATCGCCACAGGCCGAGCTCACAGCTGCGCTCGAAGAGTTTGTGGATGGGAAAGTTGCGCTTGAAGACAAAATTGACGCAGTACTCGATCTGACTGATCGCGTAGATACGCGATAGCCTGACCTGCCGGCGCTCCCTGGCAGAGAATTTGGGACCGAGCAGAAAGGTCCAGTAGTAGAGTAGTTTGCGGATGATTTGGGGGCTAAGCTCATCGGCGATGGCCTGCAGCGCCGCAACGTCGCTCACCGCCAGAAACGCGTTGTCGTCCTTGCGAAAGCCGACCTCGGCGCGATTGAGCTGCTGTTCAATGAAGCTGTGGCCGTTGAGGTAGTATGTTGTCTTGAACGGAAAGAACGAGCCCACGCACATCACGATCGGACCCAGCATTTCATCGCGGATGTAAAAATAGTAGTGGGTGAAGCGGCTGCGCTGAAGAGCGACAATTCGGTAATTGGGGTCCTGGGCGGGATATTTCGGCACGGTAATTCGGAAGGTGGGTCCCGCTTCCAGGCTTTTGAAAATAAAGTACACGCCGTAGGCCTTGTTGCGCACCATGCGACGTTGCCAGCGGCGGACAAAATCCTCCTTGCGCACGCCCTTCTCGGCCCATTCGATGGGGATGCGATGATTGCGGGCGAAGGCCTCGACCCAGTTCTGGTACTGGTTGGTCCGCTCGCTTAAAATTTCCTTGGTGATCACCGGGGTGCCGATGACCTGGCGGAAGAAGTGGACGACGTGCTCGGGCCGCGAGAGCCAGGTCAGGTAGCCGTGAATGACGATGCGGTCGAAGCAGTGATAGAAGAAGGCGATGAAGTACCAAACAGCTGGGTGAACAGGTGCATGGCAAGCTCCGAGAGACCGATAGTGGCCGGCACAGGATCAAGCGTGGCGCAGGCCAGCAGCTTGTGGAAGGTGGGAATTTCCGCCTCGCCGACGAGGTGCGCTATATCCAACGTCGAGCAGCCAATCGGGATGGGCGTGTTGTCAGTTTTGGTGAACTGCTGCTGTTTTCCACTAACACCAGGGGACGCATGGTCGCACGATCGCTCGGATCGATTGGCGACCGGCTTGCGCATGAAGGCGAGGTCGAACGTACACCATCCGCGAGACCGATACCTCGTTTATCATCGGATTGAGAAGGGTCGCTATCGCATCACCGGGCAGGCGTTAGTCTACTCGGATAGTGAGAGCGGCCGGGTAGTCACCATCCTCGGGTATCCAACGGATAAGATCACCGGAGCGGTATACAAAAATTTCAAATATGTTTGGCTAGATTTAAGACATCCTTAGCTGACCGCTGACAGGGCGACCCTACGGTAGCACGTACATCGTTGCTGTTGGTCATGAAGGGGGAACTAATATGGAGAGATGTTTACCCCACAGCAGACATTCGGCACGCTGCGGCGCGCCACAACTCCCATTGTCGGGCGCATGCAGGCCATGTGGCAGGCGATGCGTGACCCGGTAATGGCTGTATTTCCGAAACCGCCGGGTTTGCCGAAGGATCGCGGCGACTACCCAAGGTTCCTCGATGAAATCTATAAAAGCGACGCCTACCATTCGCTGTCCATCGAAGGCTACAGCGTCACGCTGGAGCTGATCGAGCAAGTGCGCGCGGGTGGTTGGGACCCCGACAACCATGACGACGACCGCAAGAATCGAGATGCGCTGGCGGCGCGCGGCTACTGGCAAGCGTTTCAGGTCGTGAAGACTAGCGTTGCCGAGATTATCGGCGGCACCAATCCGCGGGCGCTGGTGCGAAGCGACCATCGCGATTGGTATCGCGTACTCTTCCAGCCGCGTGTCGTGGCCGGTCTGCTGCGGCCGCGCGCTGTTAGCGGGCTATCGTAATGACGCTGTTTATCTCCGCACGTCGCGCTATGTGCCACCGCGCTGGGAAACCGTGCGTGACGCCATGGCGGCCCTGTTCGACCTGTTTGAGCAGGAGACCAATCCGAGCGTTCGCGCCATGCTGGGTCATTGGATGTTCGGCTACATCCATCCATACCCGGACGGTAACGGACGCATAGCGCGCTTTCTGATGAATGCGATGCTTGCCTCCGGCGGCTTTCCGTGGACCGTCGTGCGCGTCGACGATCGCGATCCATACCTGTCCGCGCTCGATAGCGCCAACATCGATCTCAATATCGAACCTTTCGCCAAGTTCATCGCCGAACGCGTGCGGTGGTCGATGAAGCACACCGGCGACAAGGCCAAGAACGCGCGCGCATGAGTGCCCCGGTCGTACCGCTGTGCTGCGTGAAGTCGAGCGCATGGGCCGCTGCTGATCAGCTGATCACCTAAGCCGATAACCTAAACTAGCAAACATATTTGAAATTTTTCTATACCGCTCCGGTGATCTTATCCGTTGGATACCCGAGGATGGTGACGACCCGGCCGCTCTCACGATCCGAGTAGACGAATGCCTGCCGGTGATGCGATAGCGACCCTTCCAACCGATGATAAACGAGGTATAGGTGTCTTCGATGTGAACCGGTTCGACCTCGCCATCGCGCGCAAGCCGGGTCGCCAATCGATCGAGCGATGTCGAGCGACATGCGTCCCGGTGTTAGTGGAAAACAGCAGCAGTGCACCGGAACTGACAACGCGCCCATCCCGATTGGCTGCTCGACGTTGGATATAGCGCACCTCGTCGGCGAGGCGGAAATTCCCACCTTCCACAAGCTGCTGGCCTGCGCCACGCTAGATCCTGTGCCGGCCACGACCGGGTCTCTGGAGCTTGCCATGGACCTGTTCACCCAGCTGTTTGGCAACTTCATTGCCTTCGTCTATCACTGCTTCGACCGCATCGTCATTCACGGCTACCTGACCGGGCTCTCGCGGCCCGAGCACGTCGTCCACTTCTTCCGCCAGGTCATCGGCACCCCGGTGATCACCAAGGAAATTTTAAGCGAGCGGACCAACCAGTACCAGAACTGGGTCGAGGCCTTCGCCCGCAATCATCGCATCCCCATCGAATGGGCCGAGAAGGGCGTGCGCAAGGAGGATTTTGTCCGCCGCTGGCAACGTCGCATGGTGCGCAACAAGGCCTACGGCGTGTACTTTATTTTCAAAAGCCTGGAAGTGGGACCCACCTTCCGAATTACCGTGCCGAAATATCCCGCCCAGGACCCCAATTACCGAATTGTCGCTCTTCAGCGCAGCCGCTTCACCCACTACTATTTTTACATCCGCGATGAAATGCTGGGTCCGATCGTGATGTACGTGGGCTCGTGCTTTCCGTTCAAGACAACATACTACCTCAACGGCCACAGCTTCATTGAACAGCAGCTCAATCGCGCCGAGGTCGGCTTTCGCAAGGACGACAACGCGTTTCTGGCGGTGAGCGACGTTGCGGCGCTGCAGGCCATCGCCGATGAGCTTAGCCCCCAAATCATCCGCGAACGACTCGACTACTGGACCTTTCTGCTCGGTCCCAAATTCTCTGCCAGGGAGCGCCGGCAGGTCAGGCTATCGCGTATCTACGCGATCAGTCAGATCGAGTACTGCGTGAGTTTTGTCTTGAAGCGCGATTTTTCCATCCACAAACTCTTCGAGCGCAGCTGTGAGCTCGGCCTGTGGCGATTGACGCGCACAAGATCGCCGAGGTGTTCGGCGTGCGCCTCCAGCGCAACCACCGGGGGAAGCTCGCCACCGTCATCGATCAGATCGAGCATGGCCATCATGTCTTCCGCGCCTATTTCCGCAATGCGGTTCTCCGGCAGTACGAGAAGTTCTCGATGTATCTGCGCAACGAGCTGTGCTCCAACAACCTCTACGACTTCGGTCTCAAAAAGGGCCTGGATCATCTCGACGACGTCCGCCACAAGTTTCACGGCATCATCGGCCGCTTCGCCGGTTTCCAGGCGCACTGGCTCAACGTCCACACCGACTTTCCGTTGCTGCAGAAAATCGCCCTGCCGATCACGGTCGGCGCGGTGCGCTACCCCGGTATCAAAATCCACGACACGCGCATCATCCGCCTGCTCGAGGTTCTGCTGCACGCCGGCGCCAGTGGGCGGCTGGACGCGCGAATAACGAGGCCGTGCCGCCATCTTCGATCTCTCGGCCGATGCCTACGGCCTCAACCAACTCCGTTACGATTTGCGCAAGCTCAAAGGGCATGCGCTCCTCGAGCGCGACGGTGGGCGCTACGCCTATCACCTGACCCCAAAAGGCGTCCACGTCGCTCTGCTCTTCCTGTTCTCCACAAGCGCTTGTGCGGACCGCTCGCCGACGGCCGATTCCACCACCGGCCGGACCCCAACATCGGCCCAACAGCCCCCTCGAACGGGCCTACCACCGCGCCGACACGGCTATCCAAAACGTCGTCGATCTCCTCGCTGCCGCCTGACCCTCGACCCGCCTCTCAGCACAAAACACCCCGCCCTCTCAGCATTACCCGACGCCTTTGCTGCGCCTCGCCACCCCTGTCACCTCTGCCGGAAAATCGCTACACCTGGCCGCTATCAAATCACCGGCGGCCTCAATCTTGACATCCTGCCCGGTGATTTTGTCGAACTCAGTTGCTCAACGATCTGAAAAACAAGAACTAAAGCCCAAGCGCATATTCACCTTGTCGGCGAGGTAGGGCTCCCAAGCAAATTCGACTGGCGTTTCGACACGGATCTGACACGTCGCTTCCGAAGCGACCAGAATTGTGCAAGAGGGCCAGTGTGTTAGCGGAGTGTCGACGCCGCTTTCGGGAGGCGGGGAAACCGGAGGTTCAAATCCTCTCACTCCGACCACTTTGAAATCATTGAGTTTTTGCCTGATCCTTCGCGCGTCAGTGCAGCCAGATGCAGAACGACGCAACAAGATGCAGTTCAGTTTGGCACGTTTCTGGTCGCGAGTCGCTCACTCTCGTTTAAGTTTAAGCGCCAAACCTGCGTCCTGATAATAGCCGCCTCGAAAAAAAGCGGCAGTCGCCAACTCCTTTTGATTAGCCCATGACGTCAGCCGGTGAGAAGCGTTTGCGCTTCTTCGATGGCCTGTCGACAGTTGGGAAGAATCGCGGCCTTGCAGCAAATCCATGATCCGGCGGTATAACCGGAGATACTTCGGAGACGATCGGTGAGCAATAGCGCGCAGAAAAGGGCGATCAAAAATTACCGATCCCGGCTCAGCAAGCGGGGTTTCGTGCGGTTCGAGCTCCAAGCTCTCGAGACTGATCGAGGCCTCATCAGAACGCTTGCCCGCAAGCTGACCGAGGAAGGGCCAGCAGCTGGGCAGCTCCGGCGCACGGTGCAACAAGCCGTTTCTGGCGAGCCGCCCAAAACCGGCAGCATTCTGTCCGCGTTGCGTCGCTCGCCGCTCGTCGGTGCCGATCTCGACCTGACGCGTCCGCGTGAAGATGGGCACAAGGTCGACCTGTGACACGTTATCTTCTGGACACCAACGTCATCAGCAATGTCGTCAAGCCGTAGCCATCGGAATCGCTCCTAGCTTGGATGGCGGCCCGGCGCGACGAGCATTTATTCATCGTCTCGCTTACGCTGGCCGAAATTCGTCGCGGTATCCTGGAGATGCCGAACGGCAAAGGGCGGGCAGCCCTTGATGCCTGGTTCTCAGGTCGGGAGGGCCTCAGGTTTTGTTCGCGGGCCGCATCTTGCCATTCGACGAAAAGGCGGGCCTCGTCTGGGCAGGGTTGATGGCAGAAGGGAAAGCCGCCGGCCGGCCACGGAGCGGGCTCGATATGATCGTCGCGGCCATCGCCGGCGCGAACGACTGCATCGTCGTAACGGATAACGAGAAAGACTTTACCGGCGTCCAGATCATCAATCCGATGCGTGGATCGATGTGATACTGAGGCAGTGGTTCACTTCCCATGTCCACGGTTGAACGCGACAGCAATTCCCGTGTTTTTCGGCCAAAGTCCCCTCCATGGCCTCGCACAGGAGCACAAAGCGCGAGGCGTGATCGGTGACGGTCAAGGGATAGCAGTAGCGGCCATCGCCGAGTCTGAATTCGCTCATGAAATCGGCGCACCAGAGAGCGCTTGGCATCGCTCCCTCGGAGAGCGGCGTTCCTTGCACCGGCGCCGCGGCCGACTCAAACCTTTGACCAGGCCCTGGCGGTGGAGAACCGCATAGATCGTGCTTTTGGCGGGAACGCGGAAGTCGCCATTGAGCCGTCGAACCAGAAGCTCACGGATCTTCCGGGCACCCCAATGCGGCTTCTCCTATTTGCACCGGACGATCAAGCCCTCGATCTGGTCCGGCAATTGGTTGGCATAGCGCACCGGCCGCCGGCAGCGATCCGTCAAGGCCTCGAGGCCACTCTCCTTGTATCGATTGAAAATTTTATAGCCGGTCTTTCGCGATATCCCGAAAGACCGGCAAACATCGCTCATCGTCTCGCCATCGAGAATACGGGCGACAAACCGAAGACGCTCGTCCACCACCGAACGCTCCTTCCACGGCATAGACACCTCCCGCAAAATCGCGGAAAGTGTTACCCAGGTGTCCGGTATTAGGTGTTACCTATGTGTCAGGCCGCTCACGATACAGCGCGAAATCGTCGCCATAATTTGATGGACGTCTGATGGAAAAAGGCGTGAACGGCGCGCAACTGGATCTGTTCGAGGGATCGCCCACGGCGCCGACCGCTGCCACCCAGCCGACGGCCGAGCCGAGCGTCGACGTGGAGGCGCTGGGCGATGCCGAGCTCATCGCCGCTCTGCCGCAAGTCGGCCTGCACAAATCCCTTGCCATTGTGCACGAAATTGCCCGGCGACGCCTCGTATCCGCGGTCCCCGCTCTTGCCGCGCTTTGCCTGAGGCATGCAGGGTTCGGCGAGAGCAGGGTCGTTCCCGAGCAGAAGGACGCGATCGAGGCCCTGGGCATCATCGGCGGACGCGAAGCATCGCAGGCGCTCGCTCGGCTCATTGAGCGCGGCGCCTTCGAAGGGCCTGGCCTTAAGGTCGCTTTGCAGGAGGCAATCAGGCTGACATCACCGCTTCCCGAGCCGCTGGTTACGAACCTTCTCCGTGCTGACGATCCCGGTGTTCGTGCGGCTGCGGCACGTTGTGTGCGCACATGGCCAAAGTGTGCTCCGTTGCTTATTGAGCTTCTTCAGGACCTTCATGAGGACGTGAGGCTCGCGGCGGCATGCGCGCTTGGACAGATAGGCATCGGCGCTGCCCGACCGGTATTGCTGGATACGCTGGGCAAACAGCCTTCGCCCGAAGTTGTCGAAGCAATCGCCGGCATTCCCGATGACGAGGTCCTCGTGCTCTTGGGCCGCACGGCCAGGACCCAGCAGGATCTTGCCGAACTCATCCGAAACGTCTTGGACAGCATCGATCATCCGTTGGCAGCGAAAATTGCGGCCCGGATCCGGCCGTGACACGGCTCACCTGCGGACCTGGCGACAGTAGATCACGGTAGCGGACCTATCGCCTTGCCGGGTTGGGTTACGCTCGCCAATCGTGGATGTCGACTGGGGACGCCGGCTGTCGGAGGGCAATGACGTCGACATAGTGTTCATCATCATCGTCGGACGTGGCGCGCCATGTCGATTTTGCGCCATAGCGCTCTACGGCATCCAACAGCCGCCGCCGCTACGACCAATGTTCTGCACTCTTAAAAGGATTAAGAACGTTCGCGCCCAGGCCAGCGACGTTGCGGTCGTCGCTCGTCACAAGCGTTAGACCGTTGGTCAACGCCGTCGCAGCGAGGAGACCATCAATGACCGGCATAGGTCTGATGGCGCTCATGCGTCCCCATTGATCGGAGACGGCGTTGTCGATGCCGAGAACGCGTCCACCGAACGCGGTTTCTACCTCCCTTAGCCACCGTTCGAGCGCCGCTGCCTTGGGTGCATCTCGGGGACGGACGAGTTCAACACCCCTTCGGATTTCGCAGAGGACAAGCGTGCTCAGGAACAAATCCTCGTCAGGGGTAGACGCGTACCATGCGGCCACGTTTGGATCGCAGCGCTCGCCCTTCCGGACCTCTCAAATGATGTTGGTATCGATCAGATAGCTCACAGATCGACGTCACGGCCAAGATTGCGGTGGCGCTCGAGGTCGATCCCGTCGAGCGGCGCAGACGCCAGCAAAGGCTTCAGGCTCACCTTGGGTGACTCAGCAAAGCGTTGTCGAAGAAGTTCGCGTGCCTCAGCCTGACGCGAGGGATCGGATAAGGCGGAGGCGACGCGGCGAATTAGGCCCGCATCTTCCTTGCGGACATTGACTTCGACCCGCACGAAACCCAGGCGCTCCTTGCGCGCGCGGTGGGCTGCAACAGGGGAATTTGCTTTGCTGGTCATTCTCGCGCGTCCTCTTTTCCGGAAATATTACCGGAAACTGCAAGTGGACGCGACAGCCGCCGGTTACTATTGGCTACGGCGTGAACATAGTGCTCTTCGTCGGTGGTGGCTCGCCAAACCTGCCCAGAGCCGCAAATCGGCCCCGAAGTGGGACGCCCCATCCGAAGTTGGGACAACCCTGTTGAAGGCTCTTCAGGAAGCCGTTCGGGTAAATTTTGCTGACTTTTTTGATCATTGCTGAGGGAGCGTGAAAGTGGGGACACGTGATTCCGAGCCGACAAAAAAATAGCGCAATCACATCAACGAATTATCGGTTTGCCGTCCCCGTTTTGGGGAGGCGGGGGGCCGGAACGTTCAAATCTTCTCACTCGGACCAGCTATCCGCGATGATCCCGACGCGCGGCTCAAACGGTTTTGCAAACGCTCCGCACGCGATCGCCGCTCAAATCCCACTACATTTGGAACACCTCTATGCTTCGACACTTGCTGCCTTGATCCGTGGGATCAGCGAATCTCCAAAAACTCCGATACACCATGGCCTTTATGCACTATCCGATACGCTCTCTTGCGCATTCGACGACCCACTTATGGCCTTATGGTCGAACGCTTGGCCATTTGCTCATAAATCGGGTGGCCTGAAGAATTTGGCGCCACGCCGTGGGCGGCGCTAAAGCGGAATTTCAAGGTTTCGAGCAGGTCAGGTGTCACGGCTTGCGGGGTGATGTCATGGCGCCAATCAGACCGGAGGCGAGGACAACCCGCGACAACGTCCACGGCGTCGAACCTGCGGCTGTCCATGCCTTGGCGGCAACCGCACCGACAGTTACTCGATCTCATGACTGAATCAGCGGTACCAAAAGATAGGAATCATAATCGCCGCCCGTGTGAACCACGTGCAGACCGCGATTAACGCTGTCCTCGTGCCGAAAATATACCGGCGCCCGCGTCTTCGGATATTTGTTGATGTCACTGCTCTGAATGAGGAGCCGCAAACCCTCGCCTGCAGCAAAGCTTGTCGACGACGGCCAAATTTCGATGTCCAGGGGAACCGTCGTGCCGGGTTCGACCTTGGATGCCCTGCGATGGGTCAGTACCGGTTGATATTCGGTCGACGCCACCGGATCTAGCTCCCGGTGCGATGCACGCAGCCACCCCAACGCTACGGGACCATCCTCAAACTGCGCATAATAGGGGAACGAAACAACGTTGCCCTCTGAGTCGAGTTTCTGTACGCCAACGAACACGTCCAAATCGTCCGCGCCCTCTGCCGACATGAATACGCGCAGCTTCATGTGCCCTGTCAATTCCGTCGGCTCGGTAAATGCGATTTCGAACCTCGCATGATCGTCATGCGGCAGGCCGCATACCGCTTCATACCGATATGTGCTCGCGGCCCTAACCGGTTTCCAATTCAGCGAGCCGTCTCGCGCATCGAGATAGAGCCTTGCGTAATTCGTTCGGGCCAAAGGCCACTCATTCTCGCCCCGAACCGCGCCCTGATAGGCACGCTCGCGTATTTCAAGGCGAACTTTGGGCCAGCGTTTTAGCTCGGTGTCCTTGCCGAGCAGGAAGTGATCAAAGAAAGTTTGCAGTCGGGCAACACTTTCAGGCTGGTAGTAGTACGCCCATTTCTTGCGGCCATGCACGTCAAGCCACTTTTGCTCCGATCGGATGTGCTTGAAGCCTTCGAGCGTCCCGCGGCTGTGGAGGCCCTGATCGGACCAACTCGCGACGATGAAGGCCGGAACTTTGATCTTCGAGAAATCGGCCTTCTTCGACTCCCAGAACGTGTCGAAAAATGGATGCTCGGCCATTTCCGCGCGCCAATCCTCGATCATCGTGGTGCTCGCCCCCCAACGCGTCCACAGATAGGGCCAGAACCAAGTATCGGGAATGCCGCCATGCGCCGCCACTTCGCGATAGGTATCGGCCCAGCCTTCCCACGGGTTGATCGCGGCAAGATGCGGCGGGCTGAGCTCGGCGACACGCCATTGGGTCTGGGTGAGATAGGAGACGCCGGTTAGCCCCACCTTCCCGTTGCTCCAGGGCGCCATTCCCGCCCATTCGATCAGGTCGAAAAAGTCCTCGGCCTCTTCCGGAGACAAATATGTAGCGACGCCTTCCGAATACCAGGTACCGCGCTTGTTGACGGTCACCACGGCATAGCCGCGAGGGACCCAATATGTCGGATCGGGCCCTTCGAACGGCGTGATTGGCGACATATGTTCCGGCTTCAACCCGGCGGTCGGTACCCGGGCTGGATCGTTCGGAACATGCTTTCCGTAAGGACCCCAGGCAATCAGCGGAGCCGCCGGCCGTTCGTCGAGCGGCCGAAAGACGTCAACATAGATCTTCACCCCATCGCGCAGAGTGACGGCCACGTCGCGTTCGACAATCATCTCGTATTCGATGGTGCGCCGATAGACGGGTGGCGTGCCGCCGCGGGTCGTGGGATCGCTCAAAGGACTGCGGAACCGGTAACTGAATTTGTCGCTGTTCATTTCATCCACTCCGATCGAATCACTGCCTTGCACTCAATGCTAAGATTGGGCGACAGGAACGCGCCGGCGCCGTCGGCTCATCTGGTTAGCAAAACGTACCGTTATCGGGCAGAGCCAAGATAGCGAAGTTCCCCGTCAGTCGCGTGCCTCAGTCGGGAGCTTATCTAGCCTCTCATTGTCCTTTACTGAAAACATCATCCGGAAGCAATTTTTGCCCAGCAAAAGTCAGACCCTGATCTGACATATTTGTGATGTACGCCTCCGAGGATCTTGCTCGCAACGCTTCGAGAAATCCAAGCGGCTGGCGAGAAGGCCATCATCTTCTGCGAATTCCGCGAAATCCAGCGGATGCTGCGCCACTACACCGAACAGGTGTTCGGTTTCGCACCGGACATCATCAACGGCGATACGTCAACCGCGGCGAATCATGTTGCCAGTCGTCAGAAGCGCATCAAGCCTGTCCAGGCGAAATGAGCGCAGCGAATCCCCTGTGGGGCGCGCCCGCGCATTCACGGCGCACTGTCATTCGGCCGAGTAGGTCTTGGTTTCAAGGGGATCACCTGGGCGATGTCGGAGAGTTTCATCTCAGCACGTCACAGGACCGCTTCGGCCACCACGTGCAGCGCCTCGACCGTCGCGCCGGTCAGCACTATGGTCGTGAGTTTTCCCGATTTAGCCGCCTGCTGCCATGCCTGGAGGCGATCCTTGATCCGATCCGCCGTGCCCACCAGGGCGATCTCGTCGATCAGCTTGTCGGGCACCAGTGCCTCAGCATCCTTCTTGTGGCCGCTCAGATAGAGGTCCTGGATCTTCGCGGCCGCTTCCTCGTAGCCGAGCCGCACCGCGAAATCATTGTAGAAGTTCTTCGATCGCGCACCCATCCCGCCGATATACAGCGCGAGGTTCGGTCGCAATGAATCGCGGCAGGCCTGGAGGTCGCTGCCCATGCTGATCTTCACGTACGGTGCGAGATCGAAGCCGTCCAGGTCACGCTGCTTGCCCGCCTTGGCACGCCCGTCCAGGATCGGCTGCACCACCTGGTCTGCCTGTTCCGGCGAGAACCAGATCGGCAACGTGCCGTCCGATACCTCGCCCGCCGTGCGCAGTCCCGCTGGCGTGATCGACGCGGTGTAGATCTTCATGTCAGGATTGCCGTGAACAATGCTGCGCAGCGGCTTGCCAAGGCCGGTCGCGCCGGGGCCCGCATAGGGGATTTGGTAGTGCTCGCCCTGGTAGGTCAGCGGCGCCTGGCGCGCCAGCGCCTTGCGGATGATCTCGATGTATTCCTTGGTGCGGCCGAGCGGCTTGCCGTAGGCAACGCCGTGCCAGCCTTCGATCACCTGCGGTCCCGATGGGCCGACACCGAGCAGGAACCGCCCGCCGGACAACGCATCCAGGGTCATCGCTGTCATCGCTGCGCAGGCTGGTGTGCGCGCTTGCATCTGCATGATCGCGGTGCCCGCCTTGATCCGCGTCGTACGCGCCAACACCCACGCGACCGGCGATACCGCGTCGGTGCCCCAGGCCTCACCCGACCACACCGACTCGTAACCGATACGTTCCGCCTCCAGCACCTCATCAATGCTGAGTTTGGGTGTCGCGCCGTTGAAGCGCAATGTAATGCCAAGCCGCATCGTGAACTCTCCTCCTATCGGACCTTCGCCATAACTTCGGCGCGGAAGCGCCGCATACTGTCGATCGTTCCATCCAGCGTTGTCGCGACACCGAAGCTCCCGCGTTTCGCGCATCCCTCAGGCCTTCTTCGACTGGCCCATAACGTCGGCGTGACGAGCAGCGTTTGCGCTTGTTCGATCTCGGGAAATTCCGGAGTCGGTGTCCCTACCGAAAACGTATGGCCCGCTTTCCGGTCAGGGTCAAATCCGCCCCGATCCTCGCTTTGCGATCACCAGGAATATGCGCCACGCCGACGAGCTTGCGCACCACCGCCAGTCTGTTCAGATCGAGAGAGCCAGCCGTGTCGGCCTCACTACCCACTTGCTCCCGTTTTGGGATCATGATAACAGACTCCGATGCGGATCACTGCCCGGCGCACGTTGCGCGAGTTCGTGGACAGCCTCGCCGGGAAGAAGGACCACGCAGCGGTTAAGGCTGTCCTGGATGCCTGGTTCGACGAAATCAGCAAGGCGGCCTGGAAGAACACGGCCGAGGTGAAACGGCGCTACGCGACGGCCAGCATCGTCACCGCCGAGCGGATCGTCTTCAACATCAAGGGCAACGATTGCCGCCTCGTGCTGTCGGTCGATTTTGAGAAGGGCATCGTCTGGATCAAATGGATCGGCACACACAGAGATTACGACAAGATCGACGTAAGGGAGGTCCGCCATGAGCGCTGAACTGAAGCCGATCCGCACCAAGGCGGACTACGAGAACGCACTCCGCGAGGTGGAACGACTCTGGGGTGCCAAAAGCGGCACTCCCAGAGGCGACCGGCTGGATGTGCTGACCACTCTGATCGATGCTTACGAGGCGCAGCATTATCCGATGGATCCGCCCGATCCGATCGAGGCCATCCAGTTTCGGATGGAGCAGCAGGGCTTAAGCCGCAAGGACATCGAGCCGCTGATTGGATCGCGTGCTCGCGTCGGCGAAGTCATGAACCGCAAGCGCAGCCTGTCTATCGACATGATCCGTCGACTGCATGATGTGCTTGGGATTTCCGCGGAGGTACTGATCCGGCCGACGCGCGTGAGGACAAGGCTGCGTGAGGCTTGACGTCCATCCACCCCGTCAGATGGTGACGCTCCAATCTTCGCTAGCGAGGTGCAGCCGGCGTGGCGCTCTTCGCGGCAAGATGGCAAGTTAATGGCGGAGAATCAAAACCTCGGTCTCGAGCCGCGCCCGCGATTTGAACAGCGACGCAACAAAACCGAGGACGAGGCTCACGGCGTCGATCATTCACCACCAGTCTAAACCCCTTCGCCTCGATCGCGACCCGGATGTTTTCGGTAGGGACAGGTACTCACTGGATAATCGGGGTCGGAGTGGACAGACCCTGGTCTTTCTCATCGTTATCCGTTGCGATAGCTACCCCACGATCGAGAGGTCCATCTGTACTTCACGCACCAGGACCTCGGGTGCGACCGAGCCACGCTTTCCAGGAACGAGCTTAACCAAGCCGTGCTCGCTCATGGTCTTCAGCGTGCGCGACAGATTGCTCACCCTCCTGCCGGTAAGCTGCTCTAGCTCGGCAAGCGAGGACGGGCGCCGCTCGTCAATGATGCGAAGCAGCTTCAGGTTCGGCTCGGATAGGACCTTCGCAAGTGATTCTAGCGACGTGAACCAAATCTTCGGCTCGTTCGGCTGCCGTCGACGCGCGCCGCGCGCGATCTGCAAAGCGCGTTCCCTAAGCTCCTCATGCGTCGCGATCCCAACTCTGGTCTTTTCAGCCATGGTTCCGCTCCTTCAAAATGCGCGCGATTTCGTCGAAGAAATCGGCAACTAGCTTCTCGGCACTGACGAACTTGTAGGGACGCCCCTTCGTCCGTTTCATCGCGGTGCCAATGATCGAACTCTGCTTGCGGCCGGACAAACCGGCCGCCCCGGTGAGGAACGCCATGGGCGTTGTCGTAGCCCATCAGCCTCCGACCGTCCGCGGCGTGGAAGGTCAGCGAATAAAGATGCCATGAGGTTTCTCCGGCGTCGCCGCAGCTCGTGTAACCTTGACCTTTTGCTACGAACCCACCCTCGTAAATGATCTCGTCACCGTCGAGGTCAAGCAGATAGGCAAGCGTCTCGTCGGCGCTGGGCATTCCCAATACATATCAGTTAGTGATAATAGTCGGCAAGTGCAACTCAAGACCAAGGGAGGCTTCCGATCCCGCTTGAAGCCAAAGGTGGGCGCGGCAGCGCGGATCGGGTCGGCGACATAAGACGGCGCGAGGTGCCTGCAGTGGCGCTAGACCATACGCGTTTCGGCGTGGCCGAGATTGGGGCCCATCACCATCAAAGGCGCGCCCGCCATCACCGCGAGGCTCGCCCAGGTGTGGCGGCTATGTCTCCGGAGACATAGCCTCGACAACTACGCCACCCACGGGCACCCCAACGTCAGCGAGTGGCTCGCGCGCTACCCCGCTGGGTGTTCCGCTTTACCCCCATCTCCGGCTCCTGGCTCAACGCTGTCGAGAACTTCTTCTCCGCGCTCACCGGCAGGCGCATCCGCCGCGGCGTCATGGTCGACCTTCAAGCCGCCATCAACCGAAATCTCGACGAGCACAACGCCAATCCCAAGCGCTTCGTCTGGACCAAGCAGGCCAAAATTGCTGTGCGCGGGCACCCGCGCCGCCGAGCACGAGGTCTTGCGCCGGCTGTTCGATCACGCCTATCGCGGCGCCAGGCCAAGGGCGGCGTGACGGCGAGTCCGTACTGAATTCGGGGTCACCCCTCAATCGGCGGGTGCTGGCGATACCAATGCTCGGCGATGTCGCGACCCGTGCAAAACCAGACCCGGTTGCGCGCACGCGTGTAATCGAGGAATTTGATCAGACCGACGGCCTTGGCGGGGCGGCCGATCAGCCGGTCGTGCAAAGCCACGCTCATCATCTTCGGGCTGTCTTCGCCTTCCTCATAGAGCAGATCGAAGCAGTCGATCATGTACTGGGCGAATTCGTCGGCCGTGCTGAAGCCGGTGTTGCGGTCAAACCGGTTGTCGTTGGTCTCGAGTGAATAGGGAATGACGAGGTGGGCGCGGTTGCCATACCTGACCCAGAAAGGCAGTTCGTCACCCAGATAGTCGCGGTCGTATAAAAACCCGCCATGCTCGACCAGGAGCCTGCGGGTATTAATGCTGGGCCGACCGTCGAACCACCCCACCGGCGGCGTTCCGGTCAGCTTCCGGATGCCGGTGGCCGCGCGCCTGATATGTTCCCGCTCTTCCGTTTCGGCCATCTGGTGATAGTCGATCCAGCGCCAGCCATGGCCGACGATCTCATGCCCCTGGTCGACGAAGGCGCGCGTCAGCTCCGGGTACATCGCCAGTCCGCGAGCCACGCCGAGGACGCTCACCTTGACCTCGAACCGCTTAAAGATGTTTAGCAGGCGCCAGCAGCCGACGCGTGGGCCATATTCGAACGCGGACTCGACGAGGGGACTGCGTTTCCCTTTGTAGGCGGGGAAGCCGATATCAGTAAGCACCTCCTCAGAGTGCGCGTCACCTTCAAGGATCGAGTGTTCCCCACCGGCCTCGACATTGAGATTGAGATTGACGGCGATCCGGGCGTCGCCGGGCCAGCGCGGGTTCGGCGGGGCCGCGCCATAGCCGACAAAATCGCGCGCCGGACCGAGATCCGGCTTCCCGCGGCGCGCCCGAGGCTTGGCGGAATGCGCGCGGCCAGCGGACCTCGCGCCAAGTTTCTTGCTGGGGGCCATTGGCTCATTCTCCCGATCGCGCGCGCCGCAGCGCTTAGCGCGGAAAAAACATTAAGGCGCCGCTCCGACCGCGCCAAGAGTCCTCGGGCGGCCCTATCCCATTGGCTAGGGCGCTCCCGCGACCAATCGCAACGCTTCGGCGGTGTCGATCACGCCGTGGAAGGCTTGCAGGAAGATCGACAGCGTGACGTTATGCTTGATGTCGTTGCGCGCCGCGTTGGCGTCAAATCATGATCTTCTTGAAGTTGTGCATGACCGCGGCGGGCGCGGGGCACCCGCAACACACATTGGTCACGGTCCGGGCGACCAACACACATTGGTCACGGTCCGGGCGATCAGAACCATATCGATGTCGCGCGCCCGCAGCTGGCGTTCCATCGCTCGCCACGCGTCGACAAACAGCGTCAGACAATTCTTGGACACCACCGGATCGGTCGGCTCGGATCTCATCACTGTGCGCTACATCGATACCGGCACGCCCCGCATTACCGCAACGATCCGCTTCGGGCTGCGGGTGGCAGCTATCGCCATTCCGTGCGCACGCCCGTGGGGCTGGCTTTGGTCGGGCCTCGCGACTTCGGTTATAAGGTGGATTACTGCCCGCTCAGGGCGGCGCCGAGACCAAAGAGGAGGTGCGGATCGACGATGACCGCGACGAGACCCGCCCACTCGCCATCGAGACGCCGTGCCGCCGCGCGCCCGGCCCAGAATCTCGGCCCGCCGCGCGACTTCCACGGCTACGGTCCCCATCCGCCCGACCCGAAATGGCCCGGTAACGCGCGCATCGCGGTCAATATCAACCTGAACGTCGAGGCGGGCGGCGAGCATTGCCTGTTGGAGGGCGACGACCATTCCGAGGGCATGCTCAACGATATCGGCATGCCCGCCTATCCCGGCGTGCGCAGTCCCACCGTCGAATCGGCTTTCGAATACGGGCCGCGTGTCGGCTCGTGGCGGCTGCTGCGTCTCTTCAAACGCTTCGACATCCGGATCAGCGTGCTGGGCGTGGTCCGCGCGCTCGAGCAATGTCCGGAGCTAACCCAGGCGTTCGTTGCGGAGGGCCATGAGATCGTCAGCCACGGCTATCGCTGGCTCGACTATCTGATGGTCGACGAAAAAACCGAGCGCGAGCACATCCGCCGCGCCGTCGCGGGCATCAAGAGGCTGACGGGCCGGGCGCCGGTCGGCTGGTTCAACGGCCGGCCCAGCAACAATACGCGCCGGTTGCTCGTCGAGCATGGTGGCGTTCTCTACGATCGCGACTACCTTGGCGACGAGCTGCCGTTCTGGCAGAGGTTCGGCCGGCGGCACCATCTGGTGATCCCGACCTCCTACGAAACTAACGACAATCGATTTGACCAGAATTCCGGCTTTCGCACCGCCGCTGGGTTCGCGCGCTACATGACGGATTGCTTCGATTTGCTCTACGAGGAAGGCGCGGAACATCCGAAGATGATGGCGATCAACCTGCATGATCGACTGATCGGCCGTCCGGCCAGGGCGAAGGGACTAATTACGTTGCTCGAGCATGTTAGGCGGCATGACCGGGTCTGGTTCTGCACTGGCCAAGAGATCGCCGAACACTGGCACCGGGTCCACGCGCCGGCAGCTGATGCGAAGCTTTGATTTCATCGTGATCGGCGCCGGCATGGCGGGCGCTTCGGCGGCCGCTAATCTCGCGCCGTACGGCAACACCATCGTGATCGAGCGGGAGGATCAGCCGGGCTATCATTCGACCGGCCGCTCGGCGGCCCTCTGCACCGCATGTTATGGCGGTCCCGACATCCGTGCCCTCACAATGGTCAGCCAGGCCTTTTACCGGTCGCCGCCGGCGGGATTCGCCGACGTGCCGCTGGTCCGTCGGCGCGGCGCGGTCGTCATCGCGCGCGCCGACCAGATCGCCGAGCTCGACCGACACGAGCGAGAGAGCCGCGTTTTCGTGAAGAACCTCCGCCGTCTCGATGCGGCGGAGGTCGCGCGCCTCGTGCCCGCGCTGCGGCCCGATTATGCTGTCGCCGGTGTGCTCGAACCCGACGCCGCGGACATCGATGTGGCGGCGCTGCTGCAAGGATATCTTCACATCGTGCGCCGTTGCGCCGGCGAGATCGCGCATGGCGTCACGATTCGATCGATCCGCCGCACCGGGGGGCGTTGGGAGATCGACGCCGGCGGAGAACAATTGGCCGCGCCCACGCTGATCGCCGCGGCCGGGGCTTGGTCGGACGAATTGGCCCAACTCGCCGGTGTCACACCGCTGGGGCTGGTGCCTAAGCGCCGTACCGCCGTCACCTTCGACGTGGCGGAGCCGCGCGAGATCGAGGCGTGGCCTATGGTGATCGACGCAGACGAGGCGTTCTATTTCAAGCCCGACGCGGGGCGGATTCTCGCCTCGCCGGGCGACGAAACACCATCGCCGCCCTGCGATGCCCAGCCCGAGGATTACGATGTCGCCCTGGTGATGGACAGGATCGGTCGGGCCACACTCTTCGCGCCGAGCCGCCTCGCCGCGAAATGGGCCGGCCTGCGCACCTTCGCGCCCGACCGGATGATCGTGGCGGGCTACGACCCCCAGGTTGCCGGGTTCTTCTGGCTGGCCGGACATGGCGGCTATGGCATCCAGACCGCGCCGGCAATGGGTCGCGTCGTCGGCGCACTGGTGCGTGGCGAGCCGATCCCGTCCGATCTGGCCGAGGCTGGCGTTACCGCTGCCGCCTTGTCGCCCGACCGCGCGGGCTTGCGGGGAGGTTAGCGCTCAAAAGGCGTTCTTGACGAATTGTCCCCCAAGCACGATGGCGGGAATATGCGCGCCATCATGCAGGAAGAGGGACAGATCCCGGTAGGGATCGCCGTCCACCACCAAGAGATCGGCGTGGGCGCCGGGCACGATCTCGCCAAGCTTGCCCCGCTGGCGCAGGATCTCGGCGTTGACAACGGTGGCGGACCGGATGATGTCCGCCGCCTCTAGAACCTGCGCCCGGATCAGGAACTCGTTGCAGTGATCGTTCTGCAATTGGCCCAAGAGGTCGCTGCCGAAGCCCAGCTTGATGCCCGCGCCGCGGCAAATTTCGAGCGAGCGGAAACCGGCTTCCAGCACGCGCTCGTTCTTCTCGAGGCTCACCGGGGTCAGGCCATGGTCGGCGCCGCGCCGCTTCAGCGAATCGTAGGTGACCAGCGTCGGCACCACGAAGGCGCCGTGTTGCGCGACGAGGTGCGCCGTCTCAGCGTCGATCAGGTTGCCGTGCTCGATGGTCCGCACGCCGGCGCGTACCGCGCGCACGATGGCCTCGGCGCTGTAGGCATGGGCGCACACATAGGTGCCCCAGCGCCGCGCCTCGTCGACGGCCGCCTCGATCTCGTCGACGCGGAATTGCAGGCTTTCCAGCGGATCGAGCAGCGACGACACGCCACCCGAAACCATGATCTTGATCTGGTCGGCGCCCAAGCGCAATTCGTCCCGAACCGCCTTGACCATCTCGGGAACGCCGTCCGCGACCCGCGACGCCGCGCCGAGCGCGCTCGCGCACGGACAAATATGGTCCGCTTGCGTGCGTTTGCGAAAATCGCCATGTCCGCCGGTCTGGCTGATCGGCCGTCCCGAGATGAACAGCCGCGGACCCAGGAACAGGCCTTGTTCCACCGCGGCCTTCATGCCCCAATCGGCGCCGCCGGTGTCGCGCAGCGTGGTGAAGCCGCGCAGGAGGATGGTTCGCATCGCCGCCGCGCTCTGGGCGGCAAGCAGCGTCAATGGCGTATCGGCGAGGCGCTGCAGGAAGACCTCCGTCAGCGTGACATGGATATGCGCATCGATCAGGCCCGGCATCAGCGTCCGGCCGCGCAGATCGACGCGCTGAGCGGCAGCCGCGACGATCGGCCGGTCCGCGACCTCACGCACCGTTCCGCCCTCGACCAGGACCTCGACGCCCTCGCGCAACTGGTCGATGCGCGGATCGAGGAAGCGGCCACCGTGAAACAGATATGAGGACATCGCAGGTCTCCGCTCCATCGGCTTCGGTCAGTCGGTACTGTCGGCGACCTCGCCTCCGAACTCGGCGGCGTCGCGGAACCGGTCGCGAAACTGGGCCTCCGCGGCCGTCACGACTGGAATAGCGCCGAGCAGGCGGCGGGTATAGGCGCTGGCGGGCGCGGTGAAGATGGCGTCGGCGCCGCCGGCCTCGATCAGTCGGCCCTTCTCGAACACGCTGACGCGGTCGGCAATGCTGCGCACGACGGCGAGATCATGGGTGATGAACAGATAAGTCAAGCCATGCTGCCGCCGGGTTCGCATCAGCAGCTCCAGCACGCGCGCCTGCACCAGCACGTCGAGCGCCGAGGTCGGCTCGTCGAGCACCAGGAGTTCGGGTTCGCAGGCGAGCGCCCGGGCGATGGCGATGCGCTGGCGCTCGCCGCCCGACAAGCCGCGCGGGCTGCGCTGGGCGTAGTCCGCCGGCAGTCCGACCTCGCCCAGCAACTCGGTCACGCGCTGGGTGCGTTTTGACCGTTCGCCGATCCGGTGGACGTCGAGTCCCAGTCGGATCGATTGCCCCGCCGTGCGCCGCGAATTGAGCGCGGACAGCGGGTTCTGCTGGATCAATTGGATCGATCGTTTGAAGCGGAACGGACGCCGTCGCCCGCCGAGAAGCTGGCCCTTGAATCGGATCGCGCCTGAGCTCGGCGTGGACAGCCCGAGGATCAAGCCCGCCAGCGTCGTCTTGCCCGATCCCGATTCGCCGACCACCGCGTGGCATTCGCCGCGCTCGACGGCGAGCGACACGTCGGCCAGCGCGATCACCTCGCGTCCCGCCGTGTGAAACCGCTTGGTGACATGCTCGATCGAGAGCAGCGGTTCGGTCATGAGACCGCGGCCTGGGGTTCGCGACATCCCTCGTGCTCGACCAAGGGATCGGCGAAGGCTGGGCTCGTCTCCGGCACGGCGGGGACTTCCGCCTGATCGAGTTTCGGAACCGCGTCGAGTAAGGCGCGCGTATAGGGATGGCGCGCGCCCGCGAACAATTGGGCGGCGGTGGCGTGCTCGACGATGCGGCCGCGATAGATGACATAGACGCGGTCGGCGAACTCGCGCACCACCCCGAGATTGTGCGAGATGAACAGGACCGACGTGCCGCGGCGCCCGATCAGGTCATTCATCAGATGAAGCGTGCGCGCCTGCACCGTGACGTCGAGACTGCTGCCGGGCTCGTCGGCGACCAGAAGATCAGGACTGTTGACCAGGGCCAGCGCGATCATCACGCGCTGGCTCATGCCGCCCGACAACTGGAAGACATAGGAAGCGAGCACCCGTTCCGGGTCGTGGAGGTAGACGTCCCCGAGGGCAGTGCGCGCCCGGCGATCGGCTTCGGCGCTCGACAAGGCGGGATCGCCACGACGCAGCACTTCGCGAAACTGGTTGCCGATGGTGAAGGTCGGGTTGAGCGCAGAGGCGGGATCCTGGAAGATCATCGCAACGCGGTCGCCACGCGCCGCGCGGATATAACTATCGTCGCCGACGATCTCGCGCGAACCCAAGCGCACCGAGCCCGCGACCGCGGCGACGCCTTTATCCTGGAGCAAGCCCAGGACAAGCCGCGCGATCGTCGATTTTCCGGAGCCGGACTCGCCGACCAGAGCGACCTTCTCGCCGCGCCGGACATGCAGCGACACGCCATGAAGCACCTCCGCCGGCCCATTAAGGCCACGAAAGGACATGTGCAGATCGCGGATCGCCAGGACGACCGCGCCGTCCACGCGGGCGGCAACGGGGTCAGCGGTCGGCATCGTTGGCCTCGCGCAACCCATCGCCGAGCAGATTGAAACCCATCACGGCGATCAGGATCGCCAGCGCCGGAAACACCGTCAGCCACCATGCGTCGGGCATGTACTGCGCCCCGTCGGCAACCATCGAGCCGAGATCCGGCGTCGGCGCCTGCGCGCCGAGGCCGAGGAACGACAGGGACGAGGCGATCAGGATGACGAAACCGATATCGACCGTCATCTTGGTGTAGATTGAGGGCAGGCAATTCGGCAGAATCTCGCGGAACAAAATGTGCGGCAGGCCGGCGCCCACGGTTTCGGCCGCCAGCACGTAGCCCTCCTGCTTCTCGGCCCGCGTCAGGTTGAAGGCGAGGCGTGCATACCACGGCCACCACATCGCAGTTACCGCCATCATGCCGTGCAGCGCGCTCGGTTGCAGGAACCCCATGATCGACATCGCCAGGACCAGTGGCGGGATCGACAGGAAGACGTCGGTGAGGCGCATCAAGACGTAGCTTGATACCGGTCCGAGATAGCCGGCGAGAAGGCCGATCAGGACACCGATCGGCGTCGCGATCGCCAAGACCACCACCGCCATTTCGAGAGACAGGCGATAGGCGAACATGATGCGGGTCAGCAGGTCGCGGCCGATCGTGTCGGTGCCGAGGAGAAATCGGCCGTTCGGCGGCAAGGTCATCGCGGCCAGATCGCCGATCGGCCCGGCATGGCTCGGATAGGGCGCGATCAGGTTGGCAAACAGGGCGACGAACACGACCAACGCCACTAGGCCAAGCCCGATCAAAGCCGTCGGGTTGCGGCGGAACGCCTGCCACCCCGGCGATTCGGCGAGCGCCGTCATGACCGGTTTCCGATGAAGCGGAGGCGCGGATTGACCAGCGTGACCAGGAGGTCGACCGCGATGTTGGCAATCAGGAAGGCGCTCGCGATGATCAGCACCGTGCCGACGATCGCGTCGAGATCCTTGTGCAGGATCACCTCGACGCCGTAGCGGGACAAGCCCGGCCAGCCAAACACGCTTTCCACCAGGAAGGCATTACCGAGCAGCGCGGCGAGATCGAGGCCGAGAACGGTCAGGACCGGGACCAGGGCCGGCCGGAAGGCGTAGCGGTTGGCGATATGCGACTCGCGAAAGCCATAGGCACGCGCCATTTCGATGTACGGCTTCTGATAGGTTTCAACCATGCTGGCGCGGGTGAGGCGCGCGGTCTGGCCGATCGCGGCCATGGCGAGGGCGAGCGCCGGCAGCACCAGGTGATGGAGCGCGCTGAGGAGGACGGCGCCGTCGCCGGCGAGAACCGCGTCGATGGTGAGGAAACCGGTTGCGAGCGGGGGCGGCGTCAAACTGGCGGCCAGGCGACCCTCGATCGGGAACAGCGGCCAAAGATAGGCGAACACCAATTGCAGAATGACGCCCCAGACGAAGGCTGGGGTGGACACCGCCGCGATGGCGCCGACCCGGCCGAAATGATCGCCCCAGTGTCCGCGATACCGCGCGGAGACGACACCGAGCGGGATGCCGATCAGCACGATCATCAGCCCCGCGGTGACGACGAGTTCCAGCGTCGCCGGCAGGTACTGCGCGATATCGACACGGACCGGCCGGTTGCTGTAGAGCGAATTGCCGAGATTGCCGTGCAGCAGGTCGCGGACATAAAACCAGTACTGGATCGGGATCGGCGCGTCGAGATGGCGTTCGCGCTGCAGCGCTTGCACTTGCGCCTCGGTGGCGTTCGGCCCCAATGCGATGCGGGCGGGATCGCCAGGAATGACGCGCGCGATGGCGAAGATGAGCATCGAGACGCCGACCAAGACCACGAGCGAGGCAATGAGGCGGTGGATCAGCGTGTGCAGCAACGGCGACATCGGCTTCTAATCGTCCGTGCCCGGCCGGAGCGGACGTTCCGGAAAGGCCACCTGTGGAGCTTGGTGCCCGAAGCGACCTTTTCCGGCCCGGATGCTACTACGGCGCCATTTCGACCAGACGGAATTGCAAGCCGTACTCTTCTGCCGAGAAGCGCTTCGAATTGTCCTGGAACGGCGGCAGCTGGAAATCGTTGCGGCCGACGAACACGGCACTGATCTCGCCGGCGAAGATGGCCGGCGCCACCGCATCGAGGCGTGCTTCGAGCGCGGCGTAGATCTCGCGGCGCTTCGCGAGGTCGGTCTCGGAGCGGCCCTCGTCGAGCAGGCGGTCGACCTCGGCGTCCTTCAAATGGGAGGCGGATTCCCAGGTCGGCGGCGATTTCGAATAGTACATGTTGTAGAGGAGCGAGTTCTGGCTCCGGCGTCGGCGCGTCGATATAGACGATCGACAGCCCCGGCGTGCTTGCCACCTTGCTCACTTCCTGGATATAGAGCGCCCAGGGCGTACCCTTGATCGTAGTCTCCAAACCGAGCGGGTCGAAGCTCGCCTTCATCAGCAGCGCGAGCTTCTCCTCCGCCGGCACTTCGGTGATCCAGGTCACGTCGATCTTGCGCGCGTCGGGCGACGTGTATTTGCATTTGGCGAGGTACGCCTTAGCTTTGCCGAGGTCCTGCGTGTACACCGGCAGCTTGGCGTTATAGCCGAACTCGCTCCGGCCGATCGGCCCGTTGGCGGGACTGGACGCGGAAACCGTGGGCGTGATTTGGGCCAGCTTCCCCGCCGTGGCGTAGTCGAATGCGTAGGTGAGCGCGAGGCGGCAATTGACGTCGTCGAGCGGCGGCTTCTGGGTATTCATGTGCAGGAACAGGATGTTGGAACCGCGGTCGCTCAAGAGATGGGTGTCCTTGCGTGCCGCGAGAGCGCGCATTACCTCGGGCGGCAGCCATTGCGAGGTCATGTCCTGTTGCCCGCTGGCGACCAGTTCGCGCGCCGTGGCGGGCTGCAGGCCGTAGCGGATTCGCACCTTGTCGGGCGCCGCCTTGGCGACGCCGAGGAAATA
Source organism: uncultured Alphaproteobacteria bacterium (assembly GCA_963804725.1). Taxonomy (GTDB): domain Bacteria; phylum Pseudomonadota; class Alphaproteobacteria; order ATCC43930; family CGMCC-115725; genus JAATGI01. The sequence continues at coordinate 81,047 of CAWDRN010000005.1, forward strand.
ACCGTCGAATCTCTTGAGGTCGGTTTCGCTTTCGGGCACGTGGCTGACCACGATATCGGCACCCGATCCGGCGTCGTGACTGGCGAGATAGGCCTCGGCGTAATCACCGTTATCGCCGTATTTGCCCTTGGCTTCATGGGCCTTGACGAACTTCTCGTCGAGGATTGGCAGGCGCACCAGCGCTGCCAGGAACGGTGCGTAGGTGCCCTTGAGGGTGAATTTGACCGTGTGCGGATCGACTGCCGTCACGCTGGCGACGCGGCCCTCGAACAGCGGTGAATTGCCCCTTGCCAGCGCCATCATGCGGTCGAAGGAAAACACCACGTCGCTCGCCGTCAGCGCAGTGCCGGAATGGAACTTCACATCGGGGCGCAGCGTGAAAACGTAGTTCTTGCCATCGATCTTCCACCCGCTCGCGACATGCGGCGCGACGGGGACCCCGTGCTGGCCGGGAGCGACCAGGCCGTCGTAAATGTTGAAGGCCAGCACCGAGCCGATGTAATCGATGCTCTTGTCGGGATCGATCTCCCCGGGGGCCGATGCGTCGAGCCGTAATACCGTCTCGGCAAATGACGGTGCGGCCAGGCCGAGCGATGCCCCCAGCAGCGCGCCGGCCAAGAGTGTTCGGTGCACGTTCATCTCACTGTCTCCCCAAGTCGGCGCTGATGACCAAATCTCCTGCCTTCCCGCCGATCAGAACAATGGCGGTGTGCCGACCCAGACCAGGACCACCTCCGCCTTTCCGTGGTTGCGCCAATCGTTGCTGATCGTCGACAAATGATGACCTGCAGAGCCGGGCCCCAGAGTCTGCTTCTCCCGTCCCACCGAAACCGTCAGCCGGCCCTTCAGCAGATAGAAGAACTCCTCGCCCGCATGGGCGAACCGCAGCACGGCGCCGCCCGGCGGGATTCGTACCAGCATCGGCTCGCGCCGACGGTCCGGGAATCGTCCCGCCAGGCGCGCCAGCTTTTCTGACCCGCCGTCGAGCCGGAAATAGCTCACGCCGTCGGCGCGCCTGAACGATGTTGAACTGGTCCGAGACATTGACGACGTAGTTTAGCGACACGGCGAGCGCCCGCGCGATTCCGGCGAGCGACGTCACCGTGGTCGAAACCTTGTCGCGCTCGACTTGCGACAGGAACGGCGGCGACAGACCGGATATTTCCCCGACCTGCTTCAGCGTCATGCCGCGCCGCCGTCGCAGTGCACGAATCCGGCTGCCGACATCCATTGTGCCAGCGCTGTCCATGGGATTTCGGCAACTATGGCGGTTTCCGCGACCTTGGCAAATAACTTTATCTGTACCAAACAAAATTTATGTAAGCTGGCGGGCCAGCGCGACGACTTCTGGTGTAACGCGTCCGGCGCGTCGCCTGCCCCTTCTGGTCGAGACGATGCACACCGAGGCAAAGCCGATACCGAGCGAAACGGACCTGGCCGACCTTTTGGCCGCGCCGGGCCAGCCCGCCATCTTCCTCGACGGGCTCGCCGCGCTCTACCGGGCGCGGGTCGGTTGGGACATGCTGACGCTGCTGGTCTTCAACCGGGAACGCCGGGTCGGGCGCCGGGTGTATACCACCGACGCCGCACACTATCCGGTCGGCGCGGAAAAGCCGATGGCGGAATCCGACTGGAGCGAGCGCGTGCTCGGCCGGCACGAGATCTTCGTCGCCAACTGCCATGAGGAATTCAAGGCTCATTTCGTCGATTGGGAACAGTTGCGCGCCATGGGTATGGAGGCCGCCGTCAACTATCCGATCGTCGTCGACGGCGTCGCGCTCGGCACTGTTAACCTCACAGCGGGACCGCGATATTACGCGCCCGAGCGGGTCGCGGCGGGAAAGGCGCTGGCGCCGATGGCGGCGTTGGGCTTCCTCCTCATCGCCCGGACCGAGGCGGACCGAGCTCGGCCACGATGAGCCTCAGACCAAGTCTTCGCGTCGCCACCGATGTCGGCGGCACCTTCACCGATCTGGTCAGTCTGGAGATCGATCCCGCGACCGGCCGGCAGACGGTCAAGGTTGCCAAGGCCGATACCACGCCGCCCGACTTCGCGAACGGCATGCTCGACGTGCTGCGCAAGGCGGGCATCAGCCTCCCGGAGGTCGGGTTCCTGGTCCATGGCACGACGGTGGTGATTAACGCGCTGACTGAGCGCAAGGGCGCGAAGACCGGGCTGATCACCACCGAGGGGTTCCGCGACGTTCTCGAGATCGCGCGCGGCAATCGTCCTGATTTCTTTAATCTGCGCTATAAGAAGCCGCCACCCTTTGTACCGCGCCATCTGCGCCGCGAATTGCCCGGCCGGATCAGCTTCAAGGGCGAGGAGATGGTCCCGCTCGACTTGACGCCCTTGGTCGGGATTCTCGACGAGTTTCGTGCCGAAGGGGTCGAGGCTATCGCGATCTGCTTCATGCATGCCTATGCCAACAGTGATCATGAGGAGCAGGTCGTCGCGGAGATCAGGCGCATCTGGCCCGGTGTCAGTGTCGTGGCCTCCCACCAAATCACGCGCGAATGGCGCGAATACGAGCGCACCAACACGACTGTCCTTTCGGCCTACGTCCAGCCGCTGGCCGCCAAATATCTGGGCAGCTTGCGCCGCGAGCTGGCAAGCTCGGGCTTCGGCGGTAGTCTCTACATCATGCAGTCCAACTGCGGGGTCGAGACGCTCGAGGCGGTGTCGGAGACGCCCATCACCATGGTCGAATCCGGTCCGGCCAGCGGCTTCTGGGGTGCGGCCGAGCTGGGGCGCCTCATCGACGAGCGCAACATTCTCGCCCTCGACATCGGCGGCACCACGGCGAAATGCTCGCTAATCGAAAACGGCCAGGTCAAGATGACCTCGGACTATTGGATTGAGCGCACCCGCCTCAATGCCGGCTATCCCGTCATGGTGCCGGTGATCGACGTCGTTGAGATCGGCAATGGCGGTGGGTCGATCGCCTGGATCGACGATCTGGGGAAGCTGCATGTCGGTCCCCAGAGCGCCGGCGCGATGCCGGGTCCCGCCGCCTATGGCCGCGGCGGCCGGCGCGCCACCACGACCGACGCCAACCTCGCGCTGGGGCGCATCAATCGGGACTATTTCTGTGGCGGCGAGGTGACGGCCGACATGGCCGCCGTCGATGCGGCCCTCGACGAACTGGCCGGCCCGCTTGGCATGACGCGCGCGGAGGTGGCGCGCGGCATCGTCCGCATCGCCAACAACAACATGATCAACACGTTGAAGCTGGTCTCGCTCAATCGCGGCTACGATCCCCGCGATTTCACCATGATCGGGTTCGGCGGCGGCGGCGGCATGCATGCGGCGGCGCTCGCCAGCGAACTCGGCCTGCGCAAGGTCGTGGTGCCGACCGCGGCCTCGGTATTTTCGGCCTGGGGCATGCTGATGTCGGACTTGCGTCGCGACTACATTGTGACGCGCGTCTTCGACTTCGCCGCCGAGAACGCCGGCACGATCGATGCCCTGATCCGCGAGATCAAAGCGCGCGCGCTCGCCAAATTCGCGACCGAGCAGGTTGCACGCGACCGCGTGGCGTTCGCGGCCTATGCTCGGTTGCGCTATCAGAACCAGGAGCATTCGGTCGAGGTGCCGGTGCCCGACGGCCCGTTCGACGCCGCGCTGTGGCGCGCGACCACCGAGCGGTTCCACGACATCTATGAGCGCCATTACACCTATCGGCTCGACGCGCCAGTGGAATTCGTCGGCATTCACATGGTCGCCTCGGCGGAGGTGGGGAAGCTCGCCGTTGCCGACCGGGCGATCACCGGGGTCAAACCGGCTGACCTCGTCAAGGGCCACCGCATCGTCGATTTCGCGCTCGACGGGATTCACCAAGCCGCGATCTACGACGGCGATCGGCTCGAGCCCGAAATGCGCTTCGCCGGCCCGGCGGTCATCGAGCAGCCGGGCGCCACCACTGTGGTCCATCCGAACCAGTCGGTTTCGATCGACCGCTATGGTAATATCCACATCGATGTGAGCCCAACGACGGGAAGGTGAACATGCTCGACCAGGTCGAACCGACCGCGCCGGTCAAGGACGGCGCCAGCGGGCGAGCCCATTCGCCACGCCTCTCGGCGATCGATCCGATCACCGTCGAGATCATCCAGAGCGCACTCCAAGCGGTCAGCGACGAGATGTTCGCCGCCATGCGCAAGACGGCGATGAGCGCGATCATCTACGAGGTGCTCGACATGGGCACCGGGCTAACCGACGGCGACGGCAATCTGTCCAGTTCCGGCCAGGGCATTCCTGCCTTCGTCGGCGTGCTCGACAAGGCGGTCCAGTTCATCCTCGGCAAGCACGCCACGCCCGGCGCCATCGCGCCAGGCGATATCTTCATGACCAACGATCCCTATTTCGGCGGCGTCACTCACCTTAATGATGTGGTAATGGCGATGCCGGTCTTCTCCGACGACCGCATCGTCGCCTGGACGGCGGTGATCGCGCATTGGAACGATGTCGGCGGCATGGTGCCGGGATCGATGTCGACCGACGCGGTCGAGATTTTTCAGGAAGGCATCCGCATACCGGCGATCAAGCTGTTCTCGCGCGGCGAGCCGGTAACGCCGGTGATGGAAATCCTCAGCGTCAACACGCGCCTTCCCGACTATCTGCGCGGCGACCTCTGGGCCGCCGTCGCGGCGGTGCGGCTCGGCGAGCGGCGCGTGCTCGACCTCATCGCCAAATACGGCGATGCCGCCTATCTCGAATCCGTCCGCCAGCACATGGATTATGGCGAGCAGGTGACGCTCAGGGCGCTGCGCGACCTGCCGCGCGGGCGGTTCGAGCTTGCCGAGGAGCAGGATGACGGCCGCATCTACAAGGCAACGGTGGAGATCACCGAGAACCGTCTTACCATCGATCTGCGCGACAATCCCGAGCAGGACAAGGGACCTAACAACATCAGCTATGATGGCGCGCTCGTCGTCTCGCAGATGATCCTCAAATCGCTGACCGATTCAGGCCCGGCCTGCAACAGCGGGACGTTCCGGCCGCTCACTCTCCTGACTAAGCCCGGCACCGTCTTCCACGCGCTGCCGCCGGCGGCGCACGGCTTCTACTACGAGACCGAAATTCGGCTCTACGACCTGATCTGGCGCTGCCTCGCGCAGTTCATGCCGGAGCGGTTCGGCGCCGGGCATTTCGCCTCGATCTGCGGCACCGTGATCGGCGGTGTTCATCCCGACACCGGGCGTCACTTCACCATCATCGAGCCCGAGCTGGGCGGCTGGGGCGCACTCGACGACCGTGACGGCTGCACCGCCAATTTCTCCGCCTTTCACGGCGAGACCTTCAACTGCCCCGCGGAAATCTCCGAGGCGCGCAACGGCCTCATCGTCGACCGGCTGGTGCTGAACGATGAGGGCGGCGGCGCCGGCCGTTTCCGCGGCGGACGCGGCATCAAGATCGATTATCGCGTGCGCGCCGACGGCGACTTCCTGACCTGCGGCTATACGCGGTCGCGCGTCCCGCCCTGGGCGCTGGCGGGCGGGCAGCCCGGCTCGCCGAACTATGTCGAGGTCCGGCGCACCGACGGGACCACGGAACATTATGCCTTCGCCACCGGGGTCGAGCTCAACAAAGGCGATGTGGTGCGCATCGTCACCGGCAATGGGGGTGGCTTCGGCGATCCGCATCGGCGCTCGAAGGAGGCCCTGCACGCCGATCTGCGCGACGGCTATGTCACGCCGCAGGAGATCGATCAGCTTTATGGCGGCCTCTAGCGGGAGCTGGTGATGTGCGCGAAGCCGTTGACCACCTGGCGCGGCGTGTTTCCCGCAGTCACCACGCAGTTCCGGCACGATTATTCGGTCGATGTCGACGCCTCCGCCCGGGTGATCCAGGCCTTGGCACGCGACGGCGTGTCGGGCGTTATCATCTGCGGCACCGTCGGCGAGAACTGCTCGCTCACGCGCCATGAGAAGATCGGTCTGATCGAGGCGGCGAAGGACGCCGTTGGCGCGCGCCTGCCGGTGATTCTGGGGGTCGCCGAATATACCGGGGCATTCGGCGCGGAACTTGCGCGCGAGGCGGCACGCGTCGGCATCGACGGGCTGATGGTGATGCCGGCCATGGTCTATCCTGCGAAGCCGCGCGAGACCTTGGCGCATTATCGCGCCATCGCACGGGCGAGCGATCTGCCGATCATGGTCTACAACAATCCGCCGACCTATCGCACCGACGTGACGCCCGAGATGATGGCGAGCCTCGCCGACATCGACACCATCGTCGCCTTCAAAGAATCCTCGGGCGACACGCGCCGCTTCGTCGATCTGCGCAACCTCACCGGGGATCGCTTCATCCCCTTCTGCGGCCTCGACGACGTGGTCGTCGAAAGTGCGATGCTAGGCGCGGTGGGCTGGGTCTCGGGCCTCTCCAACGTCTTCCCGCGCGAGGCCGAAACCCTGTTCCGTCTAGCACGCGCCGGCCGGTACGCCGAGGCGATGGCGCTCTATGAGTGGTTCATGCCGCTGCTCCATCTCGATGCGCGGCACGATCTGGTGCAGGCGATCAAGTTCTGCGAGAAGTTCGCGGGTCGCGGCTCCGACCGCACAAGGTTGCCGCGCCTGCCGCTTGACGAGCGGGAACAGGCCGAGATCCACGCGCTGATGGAAACCGCGATGGCGACGCGGCCGCGTTTGCCCGATGTCGGTCTCGTCGCGGCTTGAGCGGAGGATGCAGCGGCCTATTTTCTACCCGGTTCTAATGGCCGAGACCCATGGCGCGACACAGTTTCTTCTGCATCGACGGCCACACTTGTGGCAATCCCGTGCGCGTAGTGGCGGGCGGCAGCATTCCGATCCTCGCCGGCGCTACCATGTTCGAAAAGCGCCAGCATTTTATCGCCGAATACGATTGGATCCGCAAAAGCCTGTGCTTCGAGCCGCGCGGCCACGACCTGATGTCGGGCGCGATCCTCTATCCGCCGACGCGGCCGGATTGTGATATCGCCCTGCTCTTTATCGAGACGTCGGGCTGCCTGCCGATGTGCGGCCACGGCACAATTGGCACAGTGACGACGATGATCGAGCACGGTCTGGTCGCGCCGCGCGAGCCGGGATTGCTTCGGCTCGATACGCCGGCGGGCGTGGTCGAGGCGCGCTATCTCGTGAATGGAACCAATGTCGAGAGCGTCCGGCTGACCAATGTTCCTTCCTTCCTGCTCGGTCGTGGCTATGAGGTCGCGATCGACGGGTTGGGAACGCTCGAGATCGATGTCGCCTATGGCGGAAATTTCTACGCCATCGTCGAGCCCCAGCCCAACTATGCCGATTTGACGGCGCTGCGACCTTCGGACATCCAGCGTCTGAGCCCCAGGCTGCGCGGCGTGTTCAACGCGCGCCATCGGATCGCACATCCCGAGAACCCGGCGCTCAACCAACTGACCCATGTGCTGTGGACCGGAAGGCCGACGATGCCGGGCGCAACCGCGCGCAACGCCGTGTTTTATGGGGACAAGGCCATCGATCGTTCGCCCTGCGGCACCGGCACCTCGGCGCGGATGGCACAACTTCATGCCACCGGCCGGCTCGCGCCGGGCGAAGAGTTCGTGCATGAAAGCATCATCGGCACGATGTTCACGGGCCGCATCGAGGGGGTTACACGTGTCGGAAATCTGCCGGCCGTCATTCCCTCCGTCGAGGGGTGGGCGCGGGTCACGGGATTCAATACTATCCTGGTCGACGACCGAGACCCTCTGTGGGCCGGATTCCAGGTGGTAGACGCCGACGGCTGACCGGGTGCCGTCCTTTGCCGGTGGCAGCCCGGTGGCTACTGGCATTCTCGTTACAATTTTGGGATCGCAGCGCGCCTGTCCTCGCCGCGGCCTTCACCGCTCACGCTAGCGACGACATGAGCGCCGGCGTACCGCCCCACCTGCACAGCGAAGCCTCCGACTCCGCCGGAGGCCCCGGGTCACTTGCACCCGTCGACCAACGACTGAACCAAGCGAGCGGATTGCCCGGAGCGCCGTAACTCCCGCTACCGGGATGGCGCTTGCCACCCCAAAGTCCATGTCGGCGGGAAGATGCGCAAGCTCGTGCGTATGGACGGCGCGGAGCTCGCCCCACGCTCCGTTCCAGCCGTCGTGACGCGAGAGTTCCCGGCTGCGCGGATCGGACCCCCGCCCACCGCGGCGCGCACGACGACCCTTGCAGCATCCGAGCCTGGTACATCCCTAAGCTAGTTTCTGTCGCGAAACCCGGATTTTTCCCGAAGGACGGGTGATTTTTTGCAGCAAATATGGGGGTTGGCTTAAGCCGGGAACTCTGCCGATTGAGCAAATCGGCGACGGATTTTGGGGCGTGTTCGAAAAGAGAGCAATGTTGAGTAATCGGTAGCGGCGGCGGCATTGCTGCGATGAGGGGGTGGTCTCAAGCGGCGCGTCGTCTGCTCCCGAGGCGCTTCTGCATCAAGGAAGCGATCATGAGTAAGTTGTTGGCGAGGGGCGGCGCCGACCAATAGCTCGAACCGCTCGCGGCCTTCGGCGAGACAACGTTTCATTCCGCGTCCGCGGAACAAGACAGATATGCGGCCCTCAATTCCGGCGCGGAAACGCTGCCCTTTTTTGAACGCCGGGCTCTTCTCATGGGCCTCTCGTTCGGCGCTCTTTGTACCACCGCGCTGCGGAATGCATGCCATCGCGACGCCGCTGCGCGCGCACGTCGCCAGGTTCTTTTCGCTGAAAAATCCGCGATCGGAACCGTACAGCTGGGGCGCGCTGCCGAACATTGCCTGGTGGCGGCGCAACGAGGCCTCAACATGGTCCTCGTCGCCGGGGTTCCCGTTCAGCACCTCATATTGGGTGATCAGGCCCTGCGCACTTTCAGCGAGGAATACCTTATGGCCGAATTCCACCGGCGTTTGCACCTTCCCGCGTTTGATGAGATCCGTGTGAGGTTCGAAGATGGAATAGATCTTCTCGGCATTGGGAACCTGCTCTCCCTGGAGCACACGACGACGCGCTTGATCGATGACGCGCACGCCGAGACCACAATAGTGTTCGATCTGGCGGCGCAGGCCCTCGACCGCCAAACCGGCGACCGGGTCTGTGGCGCGAACTTTGCTGGTATGCCGCAAACTGCCGCGGGCGCGCTCCACCACTTCCTCGGCGATGCCGATGAGCTCGCGATATTTTGTTCGCTGATGCGCCTGTCGTTGCGTCGTTGTCATCCGCTGGAGCGCCTGCATGCGTCGGCGCGCCGCCCGGGTGCGGTTGGGAAAACCCTTGATTGGCCGCGCGATTGCGCTCGCCAACTGACCCACGAGCCGCGTCACAACCCGCACCACATCCCACAGCAACGTATTGTCGGTTGGATGGTGAACGTCGGTCTGAACCACCGTGGTGTCGACCCGCAGCTTACCGCCGTCTTCCAGTCCCGTGGCCACCGCCGCCGTTATCAACAGCTCGTTCACCAGTCGTAGCGTCCGCGGTGTCACCCGACTGAACGCTCGCTGGAACGCATCGTGCTTCGGCACCGGCTGGGCATTGAAATCGGCGAACCGGCGTAGTGTCAGTCCGTCGGCGATCCGCTCGCGCAGCTCGCGATAATCCCAATTCTTCACCCGCATCAGAATGAGCGAGCGCAGCACCTGCTGCGGCGTCACGCCTTTGCGGCCGGTGTTGGGGTTCTTCAGACCCCACCGTAAATCGCCGCCAATGGCCTCGACCATCTCTGCATGCTCATCGAGGAAGTCGGCGATCGCCTGCAGCTCCCGCTCCAGAACCACGCCCTGCCGCAGGAACTCCCAATCGGCAAAGCCGAGCTGCAAATGGGCGCCTCTCGACACCGGCTCAGCCCTGCCCCGACCGTTGTCGCTTCAAAGCCTTCACGTACCGTCCCGCAGCCTCGTACAGCATGTCTTGAACGGCCCGCCCGTTGGCCAAAGCGCGCTGGACCTCCGGTACCAGTTCTTCCGCAACGTAAATGGAAACGCGACCTCCCTTGATGCGGCCATACAAAACATAGCTTGGGTGCTGTTCCCCGGACTGACAGGCCGGGCAGTTCTCGCGTATGCACGGGCTACGACGCAGGCTCAGCGAACCGAGAATGGCCGGCCACTTCTCCCCCGACCAGCGCTCCAACCAGCGCGTTACGTCCCCGGGCAATTCGTTCTTGTCCATGTGTATGTGTGATATATATCGCACATACAGTCAATCAAAAAATCGAGCCCGCGCAAGGCTCGAAAGTGCCCAATTTTACCTGCAATTTTGGCTTTTGCGACAGAAACTAAGCTAAGCTTATGCATGTGTCAGAAAGGTGAGCTCACCAAAGTTGAGCGATACCGCATGCACTTCGATGAGTGCGTGCGCGGCAGTGGGTTTTTGTTCGTGTCGCTGCGCTGGAAACTACTCAAACGCTGCCGGGCGGTTTGGTGTGGCTGCGCTACCGTCTCGAAAACCTTTAATCGCGCCAGTCCAAGCGCTTGGAAAAGCGCGGCGGCTCGCGCCCTTGGTCATTGAGACATGCGCATCGGTTCATCAGCCCGTGTCGTTACCAAGCATTTTATGGATGCGCGACAAAAATTTGGATATGAGGGAAGTAATGCGGCGCTTTATCGGACCGGTCTTACGCGACTGGTAAGGCTATCCGATCGATGCGGTCACCTCGATGACCGGGATCGGTCGTTCGAGGAGAGCGACGATGACAAAATGATCCAAAGGAGGGATGCGATGACTGCGCCGCGTTTCGAGACGGAAAGAGCAAGGGGCCCGATCTCTTTTGGGCCGCCGCTACGCTATGAGGCAGATATCTACGATTGCGAAGCTGATGGAAGACTTCCCGAAGCTCTCTGCGGCACCTTTTATCGCGTCGGTCCTAACCGTCAATATCCGGCGCGTTATCGGGAAGATTCGCCCTTCAACGGTGACGGCATGGTATCGATGTTTCGCATCGCTGATGGGCACGTACAATTTAAATGCCGATGGATCCGCACACCGCGTCTGATCGCCGAACAGCAAGCGCGTCGAGCGTTATTTGGCCTTTACCGTAATCGCTACACCAACCTCCCGGAGGCCCGGGATCTCCCACTCTATACCGCCAACACCCACATCTACTTTCACGGCGGCAAGCTCTTGGCGCTCAAGGAAGACAGCCCGCCTTTCGCGATCGATCCGCACACGCTGGAGACCGAGGGGCTATGGGACTTCGACGGTGCGCTCACGAGTGCGACCTTCACCGCCCATCCGAAGATCGACATCCATACCGGTGAGATGCTGGCTTTTGGCTACGAGGCCAAGGGCGATGCGACGCGCGACATCGCCGTCTACAGCATCGACAAGAACGGAAAAATAACTTGGGAGCTGTGGACCGAAGCGCCCTGTGTCAGCTTTTTGCATGACATGGTCGTGACCGAGCATCACATCATCATTCCGACCAACAGCTACACGACCAGTGTCGAGCGCCTCAAAGCTGGTAAGATTCATTGGGCCTGGGATCCGTCCCAGCCCGTTTTCATGGCCGTGATTCCTCGCGGCGGTTCGGCTCGCGACGTTCGTTGGATCGAAGCGCCGCGACGTTGCACCGGCCATACCATGAACGGGTTCGAGGACGGTCAAAAGCTCTACATAGATCACACTGTGGTACCGGGTCCCGTCTATGGCGACATGTTCCCTAACGTTGACGATTCCCCATCGAGCTTTGGCGGCCCGGGCGCATATGAGTGCTGGTCAGTAAGCATCAACAGCCGTGGGAATACGCCGGCAGAAGACGCGACAATTTCGAAGATTTTTGCGCCCGGTTTGGGCCGAATCGATGATCGTTATCTCGGTTATCCGTACCGGTACGTGTTTGCCAATGTCCCTCATCCCGAGCGGCCGGCCGATGCGAGCCGTGTCCCCAACCCAATATTCACAGCCAACGCCGTCGCGCGCTATGATCGTGTCACTGGCAATCTCAGTTACGGCTTTGCCGGCGATACGCACAGCCTCGCCGAAGTCGTGTTTGCGCCACGGTCACAGGACGCGCCCGAGGGCGAAGGATATATTCTAGGGGCGGCGATGGATCACGCGACAGGCAAGTCCGAGCTTATGGTCTTTGATGCGATGCGGCTTTCGGAAGGACCAATCGCCCGCATTTACCTTCCTTTCGCCGCGCCCCCACAAATCCATGGGAGCTGGACGCCGGAATGGGACCTGCCGATCCCGGCTGAGTTTCGTGCACGAATACTCTAAAACAGGTCCTGCGGTCCTTTCCACTACCGCGGCATTGACTGCCAACTTGTCCAAATCCTCTGCGCAAAACTCTAGCAGTTTAGGCGGCGCAAAGAATTTCGGCTTGGCTGAGTCTAGGAAGGGGGGACGGGTGACAGCATCGTCGATGTTGGTGGTCGGATCATCGAACGGCTCAGGGAAATTTTTCCCCTCAACTCGAACGGTCTGCACATCCAGGATGCTGATGAAACGGAGGATTTGACGCAGTAAGCTCGACGAAAGCCCAGGGGCGCCACTGGCCTCCCCTAAACCTAGCCAACGTCTATCACTGCTTCGACCGCATCGTCATTCACGGCTACCTGACCGGGCTCTCGCGGCCCGAGCACGTCGTCCACTTCTTCCGCCAGGTCATCGGCACCCCGGTGATCACCAAGGAAATTTTAAGCGAGCGGACCAACCAGTACCAGAACTGGGTCGAGGCCTTCGCCCGCAATCATCGCATCCCCATCGAATGGGCCGAGAAGGGCGTGCGCAAGGAGGATTTTGTCCGCCGCTGGCAACGTCGCATGGTGCGCAACAAGGCCTACGGCGTGTACTTTATTTTCAAAAGCCTGGAAGTGGGACCCACCTTCCGAATTACCGTGCCGAAATATCCCGCCCAGGACCCCAATTACCGAATTGTCGCTCTTCAGCGCAGCCGCTTCACCCACTACTATTTTTACATCCGCGATGAAATGCTGGGTCCGATCGTGATGTGCGTGGGCTCGTTCTTTCCGTTCAAGACAACATACTACCTCAACGGCCACAGCTTCATTGAACAGCAGCTCAATCGCGCCGAGGTCGGCTTTCGCAAGGACGACAACGCGTTTCTGGCGGTGAGCGACGTTGCGGCGCTGCAGGCCATCGCCGATGAGCTTAGCCCCCAAATCATCCGCAAACGACTTGACTACTGGACCTTTCTGCTCGGTCCCAAATTCTCTGCCAGGGAGCGCCGGCAGGTCAGGCTATCGCGTATCTACGCGATCAGTCAGATCGAGTACTGCGTCAATTTTGTCTTCAAGCGCAACTTTCCCATCCACAAACTCTTCGAGCGCAGCTGTGAGCTCGGCCTGTGGCGATTGACCGCGCACAAGATCGCCGAGGTGTTCGGCGTGCGCCTCCAGCGCAACCACCGGGGGAAGCTCGCCACCGTCATCGATCAGATCGAGCATGGCCATCATGTCTTCCGCGCCTATTTCCGCAATGCGGTTCTCCGGCAGTACGAGAAGTTCTCGATGTATCTGCGCAACGAGCTGTGCTCCAACAACCTCTACGACTTCGGTCTCAAAAAGGGCCTCGATCATCTCGACGACGTCCGCCACAAGTTTCACGGCATCATCAGCCGCTTCGCCGGTTTCCAGGCGCACTGGCTCAACGTCCACACCGACTTTCCGTTGCTGCAGAAAATCGCCCTCCCGATCACGGTCGGCGCGGTGCGCTACCCCGGTATCAAAATCCACGACACGCGCATCATCCGCCTGCTCGAGGTTCTGCTGCACGCCGGCACCCAAGTCGGCGGCTGGACCGCCCGCGACATCCACGAGGCCGTGCTCACCACCTTCGATCTCTCGGCCGATGCCTACGGCCTCAACCAACTCCGTTACGATTTGCGCAAGCTCAAAGGGCATGCGCTCCTCGAGCGCGACGGTGGGCGCTACGCCTATCACCTGACCCCAAAAGGCGTTCATGTCGCTCTGCTCTTCCTGTTCTTCCACAAGCGCTTGTGCGGACCGCTCGCCAACAGCCGATTCCACCACCGGCCGGACCCCCAACATCGGCCCAACAGCCCCCTCGAACGGGCCTACCACCGCGCCGACACGGCTATCCAAAACGTCGTCGATCTCCTCGCTGCCGCCTGACCCTCGACCCGCCTCTCAGCACAAAACACCCCGCCCTCTCAGCATTACCCGACGCCTTTGCTGCGCCTCGCCACCCCTGTCACCTCTGCCGGAAAATCGCTACACCTGGCCGCTATCAAATCACCGGCGGCCTCAATCTTGACATCCTGCCCGGTGATTTTGTCGGGACTTAGTTGCTCAACGATCTGAAAAACAAGAATTTAAAGACGCCGCCTAAAGCCAGAACCAAGATGGCTTACCTGAGCGTCGCCAGACCGAGGACTCCGCCATCGGAATACTGGAAGGTCCTGCCTCGCCGCATGACAAGGTCGATCCAGACTTTGAGCGCGTAGGGGCGCGACCATCGCATCATTGGCATGCCCAACTCGTTTTTTCCTTCACCTCACTTTAGGCGTTGCCAATGTATTGTGTCGTTTAAAAGGTTAGCAACATACCGCGCGGCATGGTCCCATGCGATGTCTGTGTCTCCACGGAATGTTAGCAAGCGTTGGAGCAAGAGCTTGTTCGCGGAAACATCGGCGACGTCCACAAGAATCCCTTGGACCAAGGTGCTCATCTTGTGGAAGCCACCGAATACAATTAGATCCGCGCCAGAGTTTATCGCTGACACGATTAACTCAGCGGGAGTAAGAGAGCGGGATGAACAGACAGGCGCTGAGCACTTGAGATGCACCGGTTGATAACCGCCCTTAGCGAGTCCGTCGCTCAACTGCTGCTCGAAACCCAATAGCCGGCGTTGATGTTGGTCGTGCTGGTCGACGGGTTCGCCTGAGGTATCAACGTAGTCGAAATCGGCGATCGCAATCACGGGCGGGCGGTCTGGCTTATTTGGCGTAGCATCGCGGTCGAATCCCAGCCGACCCGTCAACCAACCAAGGCCTAGCAGAACATCTCGGCGTCTCACGGGCCAATCAAGATCCGCAAGCGAATGACGGGTGCGCACAAATCCAGTAGCTCTCTGCACGGGGTTGCGTTGCTGCCGGCTGGTACCTCATTCGTTGAGCATTTCCTCAGCGAGATGTCCATTCGACTATCGGTTACCTGGACGGTGCCGCGGTGCTACCGCGTAGTAGGAGAGTCGCCGGCTCACTAAGGCAACGCCGAGCGCACGGTCCGGCTCGAACCGGTCGACACCTCAACATACCGATCGGGGTCTTTCGCGGCTTCCGTAACGCCAGCGACGATCTCGATGGGGCGCTGATAGTCGTCCTGGGCGGACCCGACACCAGCAAAGTCGACTGGCACACGAGCGCCATCGAGGCTGCTGCAAGATCGGTCTACCGGTCGATGCCGTTGGTCGGCCAGCGCCGCCCACAGGTCGGCGATGCCGACGGCGACGATCAACGCATTCGAGACAGAGGCCATCGCAATCGACTATGCAGCGCGGAGAAGCTCGAACGTCGCCAACATCGCTCGCCAGCCGCGTTCCGCCTGGATTTCATTGAAGGGTATGGCGTCGGGAAACCATCCAACCCCGCATCGCGCCGGGATAGACTTCCATCGTCGCGTCAAGGCGCGCCGCGTCGAGCGCCTCTCGCAGTTCAATCTTTGGCTTGCGGTTTTTCATCGTCGGTCGCAATCGCGAAATGATAGGACCCACGCGTCTTCGCCCGCAGCCGACGGGGACCAGTTGCATCGCCGGTCACGAGCGCGCCGTCGTGGAGCGTCGCCACGGCGCCGAGCCGTTCCGGCATGGCAGCGGCGGTGCGGACCGCCATGCCACCGCCCATGCAGAAGCTGACGGCGCCGGCCTTTCGGGAGCATTGGCTGGCAATCCGCAATCGACCATCCCTCGTTCCGGCAGAGCCTCCCATTACATGAGCAGGGAACTTGCGTCCTCAGCACAGACAGTATATAAGTACCTATGTAATGATAAAGGGTACGCGATGGCCAACGTGGTCACCATCAACCGCCCGGAAGTCGTGGCGCTGATCGAGGAAGCCGCCAAAAAGCTGACGGAGGGCAATAAGACCGAAGCGGTCGCCCTGGCTGTGCGGCGTCTGCTGGACCACCACGCCCGTTCTGGCTCCCTCTTCGGAGCCCATCGTGATTCGGTGCGGGTGCACGAAGGCGTCGACCTCCTGGCGCCCACACTTGATGTGGTGCCCGATGCCGAGACTGGCCGAGAGGTCGAGCGGTGACAGACCGTCTTCTGCTCGACACGCATGTCGCCCTCTGGCTCGACAGCGGGGATGACCGCCTGCGTGCCTCGACGCGAGCTCTGATCGACGGCTGCTGGCAAATCGGCGGTACTATTTTTCTAAGCGCTGTCACAGCTTGGGAGATCGCGCTGCTTGTCGACAC
Source organism: uncultured Alphaproteobacteria bacterium (assembly GCA_963804725.1). GTDB lineage: Bacteria > Pseudomonadota > Alphaproteobacteria > ATCC43930 > CGMCC-115725 > JAATGI01. The sequence goes on from CAWDRN010000005.1 coordinate 97,410, forward strand.
CGGTCGCATCGATCTCGACATTCCCGTTGAAGCCTGGATCGAGCGCTTCGTGGATCGTCCCGGCATCGAGGCGGTGCCGCTGGGCTACCGGGCTGCCTCGCGCAGCTATCAACTCCATCATCTCGAGCACCGCGATCCAGCGGATCGGCTTCTGATTGCAACGGCAATCGAACTCGCTTGTCCGTTGGTCACCTACGATGATCGCATTGCACGTTTCGGCAAGAGGCACGGCCGGCAGTACCGATTCGCAGTAGGCGCGTAATCAGGCACATCGTTGGGAGAGCGGTGAACAGGAACATAACCAAGGTTAGGGTCGCCTTCGTATGTCCGAAATGCACGCTCGACCAAATCAGCTCGTCTTCCTGATCGGCTTCGGGAACTCTGGTCGCGGCCGAATAACTTCGCTAGATCAGTCGGACCGAAATGTCTCGCCAATTCGCGTTCGGCTGTGTATCGAAGTGCGCACGCTCCGGATCTTGAGCGGGGCGAAATGGTCGAGTAAATGGGAATTCCATTTCTTTGATGTCGGGCCAACACTTGCCGCGGAAGGGTTACGGACCCACGTCCGCACCTTTGATTTGGTCGTGGATCGCGACTCGCACTCGCGACGCGCTTTGAAAACGCACGGCGCGCGATCGCTGCTTAAATTGGGCTACAAGACATGAGATCACCTCTATCGCTGCGATACTCACGTAGCCTCGCCTCGTCGAGCGCCCGGATTGCAGACCGCTGCCTATAGCCCGATCACGTGTGCCTATAGCCCGATCACGTGGAAGCACGAAACGACAGCAACTCCAGTTTCAAAGTTGCACCAACGCCGTTCTCAGCGTCGCAAGGCGTGGGGCGTCGGGAGAAGCAAACCATTCGATCATCTCGAGCGTGCGCCGCCGCGCCGAGAAAATGCGCCCCATGCCATCCAAGCCTGCTGACGCTACGCGACCCATCGCTGGTTCCCTGGTCGCGTTAAATCAAAGCGCCCGTCTGAGTCAGAGACAGACGACGGAATGCACACCTTCCTGATCGCGCTCAGCGTGAGCGTCTCATGTTGAACAATTCGGTGCCAATATCATTCACTAATCGCGATCCCAGATGAAGTTTCTGGTGGGGACACCTATGAGAAGTGCCTCCGGGCCGGCGTCATTGCCAAACCCAATTCAACGGCGATGCCGCGGAGTCGCTTGTCCTTTGTCCACAGCGCCGCGCCCGCAGTCAGTCGCACGGCCGCCAGCAAATGGGCGTCGATATAGCCGATTCCGCGCCCGAACAATGCATGGCGATCGACCAAATGGAGAACCTCCATATTCGTGGCGACGCTGGCATGGGGTAGGTCAGACAGCGCGTTCAGCACGATTGCGCGCTGACGCAAACGGCCCAGAGCGAGTTCACCGATGACAAAGGGATGTGCCAAGACGGCCCCCGTTTCGAGCAGCGCGACAAGAGCGTGGTCGTTCGCCCGTAGGTGGTCGACCCAGACGGACGTATCTACCAGGATCACGTCGGACTTGGCCGTCGCCGCGGTGGCGCCTTCAGACCGGGCTGGCTGCCGCCCAGCCGCGCCAATCGCCGCGCGCTTTCCCGCTCGATAAGGGCCTTGAGCGCCTCGCGGACCAGGCTGGACTTCTCCTTCAAGCCCGTGAAGGCCTGAGCTTTGGCAACCAACTCATCATCCAGTGCAAGGGTCGTGCGCATTTGGCGCGCCTCCAACAGAGGCACTTTCTTATCATCATTTGATGTCGAATTCAATGCTACGCATCACCTCCTCTCACCGCGCACAAAATTGCAAGGTTCCGGGCTCAACCCTCAAAACCTTGCAATCCAAAACGCACTTAAACTTCAAAAAAGCCACTCCGTCTCAAAGGCATACCGCCTTTTTCACATCGCGTAATTGCGGGTGGCTGTCCTCCCTGTAGACGCGAGGTTCGTTAGCAACGGCCTCGTCGAGGTCCGTGAGATCATCCCAGCAGCGCATGCCGAGTTGCGCTACTTGCCGCCCTACAGTCCCGATCTCAACCCCGTCGAGCAGCCTTTCGCCAAGCTCAAAGCCACTTGTGCAAGGCCCAGGAACGCACCATTCCTGCCCTCTACCATCGCATCGGCATGGCTCTCGATCTCTTTACTCAAGCTGATTGTCGTAACTTCTTCAAAAACGCCGGTTACGCTCAAACTTGAGCGGATTCCGCTCTAATTGGGCGATGATCCCTCTGACTCCAACTTCACCCTGTGCGCCGGAGCGCGACTCCCTGCGTCGCACTGCGCCAAATGCAATCGGTGATAGTCAAGTTTTGGCGGCGCAATAGGCTTTCGAAAAACGGTCTCGAGCTTGTCATGCAGTAGACAAGTGCGGCGTCGCCCTTAAAATTTGGCGAGCCGAAATGGGGTAGATAGCATCTCATCTGTTCAATCGGAACAGAACACATGGCTCCCCTTGCGCCTCGGCTTCACACTGCGCGCTGAACCCTATGGCCGCTTCCGATGCGATGAAAAACCATATTAGGAATAACGTCCGCCCCTTTTTGGGCAACACATGCCACAACACAACCGCCACCATGTCCTTGCGAGGGGGGACGAACTGATGAATCTGCGAAGTCAATTTCGGACAGTTCCAGGCCTAACAAATGCGGCCGCATCGTCACGTGGAGAGCTGGTAAAAGGATTGTCGGGCGCACGCCGGGCCCGGCCTTGCGTGCGAAGCATGTTGATCAACGCTCGCAGCGCCGCCGGCACTTGATGATGACTTGGATAGTAGAGCACCAATCCCTCGAAGGAGGGCGACCAATTTTCAAGCACCCGGACGAGTTGCCCCGAGCGCAAGAACGGATCAGCATAGGCTTCGGTCGTAAACGCGATCCCTAAACCGTCGAGCGCAGCACGAACTGCCATATTCATTTGGTTGACCGTGACAGGTCCCTTAACAGAAATTCGCCGACGCTTGGCATCGTTCTGGAACGGCCATTTCAACAGTTCCCCGACTTGGTTGCGACGAAACTGGATACAGCTGTGACGCGCGAGGTCGTCGGGTGTGCGCGGCGGCGGGCGAAGCGCGAAATAAGCTGGAGAGCCGACCACGGTCCCTTTGATCGGCCCTAACACGCGAACCGCGATCATGTCGGCAGGCACGCCCTCACGAGCGCCGATGCCGGCATCGAATCCATTGGCCACGATGTCGATGCGTCCCTCATCGATACCGACCTCCAGTTGCACATCGGGATAGGCCGCCACGAACCGGTTCCAGGCGGGAGCGATTACCGCAAGGGCGCCGAGGCCGTTCGTGTGGATGCGCAGGTGACCGACAGGGCGAGCCCGCTCTTCATTCAAATGCTCGATAGCCCCGGCAATCCGGTCGATTGCCGGACGCACCTCGTCCAGCAAGCGCCGACCGGCGTCGGTGATGGCGACGCTGCGCGTCGTCCGGTTTAAGAGGCGCACGCCGAGGCGGTCCTCCAGTTGCCTCATGGTGTGACTGAGCGCTGAAGGTGTGACCCCGAGCTTCAGAGCGGCGGCACGAAAGCTCAGATGCTCCGCAACTTCGATGAAGGTGGTGAGGTCGGCGATTTCGTTTCGGCGCATTGCTGAATTCTCCGCATTACCAAGTGAAATTCCTAAAGAGTTTTCATTAGAGCGCTCTGTCAATACCTTACCCCGAAGGCCCCAGCTAAGGCGGGCGGAGGTTCAGATGACGGAAAAAGGCGCTCCCGTGTCACTGCGCGAGCCGACAGACAAGGCAAGGATCCCAAGGCATGAGGAGCCACGGCCTGAAATGCCGGGTATTCCGGAAAAGCAAGCGGCCCGCGGTCGCCGCCGCTGGCTCCGCTGGGCGCTTTTCCTCCTGCTGCCGCTCGCGCTGCTCGCCGGCGCCTACCGCTACGTTGCGGGCGGACAGACCATGTCGACGGACGATGCCTATGTCGACGCCGAGAAGGTCGGCATATCAACCGACGTTTCCGGGATCGTTGCCGAGGTTGCGGTCAGGGACAACGAGCATGTCACTGCCAGGCAGCTTCTCTACCGGCTAGACCCGCGGCAATTCCAGATTGCGGTGGACAGCGCCAAGGCCGATCTCGCCGAGACGGTCCTTACTATCGACGCGATGAAACAGAATTATCGGCAAGCACTTAGCGACATCGCCGCTGAGCAGGCCCAGGTCGGGCTCGATCAGAAGACCTACGACCGCGACGCCATGCTTCTGCGCGGCCGCATCGTTTCCCAAGCCGCGTACGATCAGGCAAAGGCGGCGCTGGAGAGCGCCAAGAGCAAGCTTCAGTCGGTGCAGTGGCAGGCAAAGGTGCAACTGGCGCGGCTCGACGGCAATGCCGACGTCCCGACCATGGAGCACCCTCAATATCTCCAGGCGCAAGCGCGGCTGGCAGAAGCGCAACGGCAATTGAACGATACCGTCGTCCGCGCACCGTTCCCCGGCATTGTCACCGACGTGCCCTCAATCGCACCGGGCAAATATTTGCCCGCTTCGGCGACCGCCTTCTACCTGGTCGAAAGCGAGCACGGCTGGATCGAAGCGAATCCGAAGGAAACGGAGTTGACCTATGTGCGCCCGGGGCAGTCAGTCACGGTCACGATCGATGGCTACCCCGACCGCAAATGGCACGGCACCGTGCAGAGCATTAGTCCCGCCGCAGCCGAGGAATTCTCGCTGCTTCCAGCCCAGAACACGAGCGGTAACTGGGTCAAGGTCGTGCAGCGAGTCCCAATCCGCGTTCGCGTCGATACCACCGACAGGTCTCTGCCGCCGCTGCGCGCGGGCATGAGCGCGGTGGTCGATGTCGAGACCGGCCACACGCGCGGCTTCCCGCACTTCCTTACCGCGCTCTTCTAGGAAGGCGGACATGGCTTTAAACGAGAAGATAGACAAGACAACCCATGCGGCGATCACAATATGTGTGATGCTGTCCACGCTGATGCAGGCGTTGGACACGACGATCGCGAACGTGTCACTGCCTTATATGCAAGGGAGCCTGGCGGCAAGCCAAGATCAGATCGATTGGGTTCTGACGTCGTACATCGTTGCCGCCGCGATCATGACCCCGCCAACCGGCTTCCTTTCGGCGCGCTTTGGGCTTAAGCGCCTGTTTCTGACCTCTATCGTCGGCTTCACTGTTGCGTCGATGCTGTGCGGCATGGCGACGTCGCTGACCGAAGTGGTGCTGTTTCGGATGCTTCAAGGCGCGTTCGGCGCCGCGCTCGTCCCCCTGTCGCAGTCGGTTCTGATCTCCATAAATCCGCCGGAACGACAGGGATCTGCGATGGCGCTGTGGGGAATGGCCGTGATGGCAGGCCCGATCCTCGGGCCGGTCCTCGGCGGTTGGCTGACCGAAAATTACTCCTGGCGCTACGTGTTCTATATCAATTTGCCGGTCGGCATCGTGGCGTTGCTCATAATGCGGACGTTCCTCTCGGAAACCCCGCGGAACGCCGCCGAGAAACTCGATTGGTTCGGTTTTGCGACACTTAGCGCCGGCATCGCGGCGATGCAGGTCGTGCTTGACCAAGGCGAGGAGAAAGACTGGTTCGGGTCCGGGGAGATCGTTGGCCTGACGATTGTCGCTGCAGCGGCCTTCTATCTCTTTCTGGTCCATATTTTTACGGCAGACCATCCGTTCGTCAGGCCGGCCCTCTTCCGCAATCGCAACTTCGCGGCCGGCACGCTGGTCGTCTTCACCGTCGGTCTTACCTATTACGCGTCGCTGGCGCTGCAGCCGCCTTATCTGCAGCAGCTCATGAATTATCCGGTGGTCACGGCTGGCCTGGTGCTGGGCCCGCGCGGCATCGGGACGATGGCGGCGATGCTCGTCGTTGGCCGCCTGACCGGCCGTCTCGACGCGCGTATCCTGCTGGGAATCGGACTCGTCGTGACCGCTTGGTCCTTCTACGCCATGACGGGCTGGACGCCCGACGTATCGGAAGCAACCGTCGCCGGTGTCGGCATTGTCCAGGGTATCGGCTTGGGGTTTTTGTTCGTACCCTTGAGCGTGACGACTTTGGCGACGCTTGCGCCGCAATACCGAACCGAGGGCGCAGGTTTGTACAATTTGGCGCGCAACGTGGGATCGAGCGTTGGCATCTCGGTCGTCAATGCGCTGTTGACCACCCTCACCCAGGTCAATCATGCCGATGCGGTCCAAAACGTCACGGCCGTCAATCGTGCCTTCGAAGACGGAGCGATTGCGCGTTTCTGGAACCCAGCGACGGCGTCCGGTCGCGCGGCCCTCGACGCAATGATAACGCATCAGGCCCAGATCATCGCTTACATCGACAATTACAAGCTCCTGATGATCGCGACTCTTGCCGTCATTCCCCTGCTGATCGTCTTCGCAAAGACCAGAAGCGGCAAGAGCAACTCGCATGTCGCTGAACTCTGATAGATCGACGGAGGACCTCAATAGGGTTTACGGACAACGTAGACTCTGGTCGGCGTAGGGATGCAGACCAGCGAGACGCATTATCCACGATGCGGTGTTACTTCACCGAGGCCAGCCCAGGCTCGAAGCGACATGTTAAGGACGTTTCAGATAGATGAGCAGCCGACCCCTGTGTTGCCGGCTCCTCACCCGGATTTCCAGGCGCGCAACGGAAAAACACCGTAGTGCGAAGATCTCCGCAAAAATAGGGGGCGAAGGTCGTAAATAGCGCCATTCAACCGACCGGTAGAGTGGCTCTGTGGGCCGAGCGCTGGCGACGGCAGAACGCCACGGGTGACATGATCATGGTCAGATTCGCCGACGATCTAGCCGTCGGCTTCGAACATGAGACGGACGCTCGGCGCTTCTGGAACACGATGCGCGACCGGTTACGGGAGTTCTCACTGTCGCTCCACCCAGACAAGACCTGCCTAATCGAGTTCGGCCGCTGTGCGGTACAGAACCGCACGAGACGTGGACGCTCAGCAATGAGCGTCCCTACCGCGGACAAACTCACTGCGGTCAGTTGCAAAACAGCACTTGCAGACGTGGCGGGCCATACGTTTTCGGTACACACACGGGGTTAAGACCGCTCGGGCAAGCGCAGGCAGCCCATAGTAGAATGATACGTGGTCAGGCAATCTCGCGTCGTTCTCAATGTGTGATCGCTCCTGCGTGAATAAGAACAGTAAAACCAATATTGTCCTCGCCGATGGTCTTTCCCGAATGAGTCAGGGCGCCACCACCGCCAGCTGCTGCAGCGTAAAGAGAGGCCAATGTGTGTGGAATGAGCTTTACGGTGTCGCCTGCACCAATGTGCCGGAATAGAGGATCGGTCCCGTCGGCAGCCCAGAGGGCGAGCCGCCGAGGGGTTCGAGTGTTACCGCGAACGTGGATTCGCGAACGATCTTCAGCGGAAGGTCGTTCAGCCGCGAGGATGCGACGGTGAAGGCCGCGTTCTGCACCACGCCGAGTGAACGCGGCGCTTGCAGATTGTGGTTCACCAGCCAGAGTTCATAGGACCGGTTGGTCTGCGGAGCCGCGGCAACCGGCCGAATCGTCAAGGTACGTGCCGCGATGTCCACTGAGACGATAAATGCAGGCGAGGCGGCATTGTGCTGCAGCACCGCGACGAAATTTTGCGCCGGGCGCCGTGGGGCGAGGGTGCTCGTGGCGACAAAGACCACGAGGCCGGCGGCGACTGCGCATGCTCCCACAGCAGCGATCCGCCAGGTGCGCAGCGGGCGCTGCAACGCGGCGATCTCGCTGTTGCCGGCCGCGCCGTCGATCCGGCGCATGATTACATCCAGCAGATAGTCGGGCGGCGCGACCGACGTAATCTCGTCCATTAGCGGCGCGAGCCGCGCTTCCCACGCGGCGATCGCGGCGTCGAGTGCTGGCTCGCGCTGCCGGCGCGCTGCCACGGCTGCCCGCTCCGCGGCATCGAGCGTGCCGAGCACATATTCGCCAGCAAGTGTGTCGAGGTCGTCGATGTCAACCATCGCCGAGGCAACCGCGCAATTGCGTCAGACTGCGATGGAGTAGCGACTTGATGGTCGGTACCGGACGGTCGAATCGCTTCGATAGAGCCTCTCGCGTCCAGCCACGATAGTAAGCGAGTAGCACCATCTGGCGTCGCTCATCAGCGAGCGCGTCTAAACAGGCCATAAGGCGGTGCAATTCCTCGCTGCGGTCGCGCCGCTCGAGCGGATGGGGATCATCTCCCGCCACCCTTTGCAAGGCCTCGTCGGGCAGATCAATCGTAACACGCGGGCGCCGCACCTCGTCGAGCGCGCGATTGCGCGCAACGGTCGTCATCCACGTGATGGGCGATGCCTTTCGAGCGTCGAAGTCAGCGGCCCTCTCCCAGATTTTCACGTAGATCTCCTGCAATACGTCGTCAGCTGCGCTTCTCTCCCGCAAGATGCTGAGGACGACCCCGTAAAGCTTGGCGCGCGTGGCTTGATAGAGCAGGCGAAATGCGGCTCGGTCGCGTCGAGCAACCTGCTGCATGAGCCGCTCCAGCCGTTGATGCCCGCTCTCTTCCGAACTGCTGATTTCGGACATGGCCGCGATCGAGATGCCCTCGTGTTTGAAGAAAATCAGTCCACGATCCCGATCGGGATCGCAATCACGGCACGCCTGCTTGGCCGTACCCAGTCAACAAGGCGCAGTTCACCCAAACATTACGGCGCCAGGCGCCGGAAGTTTCGCGAAGAACCAACTTTATTTTTTGCTCAGCGTAGTGAAACTCCGCAAGGCAGCCCTCCGTAAATCGCTCTCGAGAAGCGAACAAAACGCTCTTCGCCGGTCGATGACGATCGGTGAAATCCGAGCTCAAAGGAAAGATGGGATGACCCTTCGCAGTATGAAGTTTTCGGCCGCCGTTGGTTTTACCTTGGCTGCCATGCCGATCGTTACTTTCATCCCGGCCAATGCCTTGACGGCTGTCATGGTCGGCGGCGCGCCGATGTATCCGAGCAAAAACATCATCGAGAACGCCATCAATTCCAGGGACCACACAACACTTGTCGCCGCCGTCAAGGCCGCCGGCTTGGTTGATACCCTCGAGAAGCCCGGCCCATTCACGGTGTTCGCGCCCGTCAACGCGGCGTTCGCGAAGCTTCCTAAGGGTACCGTGGAGACACTGCTGAAGCCCGAGAACAAAAGCAAGCTGGTGAACGTCCTCACTTATCACGTGGTGCTCGGCAGACTTTCCGCGATGGATCTGAAGGCAGACGTGGAGGCCGGTGGCGGCAAGGCGACTCTCAAGACCGCTGAGGGTGGCACCCTGACCGTGACGGAAGCAGGCCGCCGGCTCGAGATCATCGATGCCAGGGGCGATAAATCGTTCGTCACCATTCCCGACGTGAACCAGAGTAATGGAGTGATCCACGTTGTGGATACGGTCTTGTTGCCGCAATAGCCGATCCGCGCCGGACCGGGGCGACATTCCCGGTCCGGCAGCATTTTGCTCATTCGGAACGAGGCGTCTGCCATGACAGAAATCGGGCTTACCGAGGCTATCGGCGCCAAGGTGCTGGAACGTCCCCTGATCCATCCATTGATCGTGCGCCTCACCCATTGGATCAACGCCGGCGCAATGGGCGTGATGATCTCAAGCGGTTGGGCGATCCACAACGCCTACCCAGCTTTGCCCGTGCCGTTTCCGTCATGGACAACCCTCGGCGGCTCGCTCATCGGCGGCCTGCGGTGGCATTTCGCGGCAATGTGGATCGTCATGATTAACGGCCTTGTCTATCTCGGCTACGGCCTCTTGTCCGGGCGGTTGCGCCGCAAGCTACTGCCGATTACGCCGGCCGCCATTGTACGTGACCTCGGCGCCGCACTCACCGGACGGCTCAGGCACGAGGACGTCACTGTCTACAATGCCGTCCAGCGGCTGCTTTATCTCGGCGTCATCCTGGCCAGCGTCGTCGCAGTCCTGTCGGGCCTGTCGATCTGGAAGCCAGTGCAGCTGCGTTGGCTGGTCATGCTGCTCGGCGATCTCGACAACGCCCGGCAGATCCATTTTGCCGCCATGTCAATGATCGTCGGCTTCGTCGTCGTGCATGTTGCGATGGCACTTTTGGTGCCGAAGACCCTGCGCGCCGTGATCCGCGGCCGGTAAAGGGAAAAGCGTGATGTTCGCAGTGGACATAAAGCCCCATCCCGATACCGGCGTGATCCTGCGCGATGCTGCACGGCGTCTCGACATGCCGACCCGCCGCTTGTTTCTTCGCGGTGCGGTCGGCCTCGGCACCCTGACCTTGATCGCCGGCTGCGACGTGACTGACGGATTATCGGCCGAATCGGTTCTCAGCCGGATCTCTGACCTCAACGACCGCGTGCAGGCTTGGTTGTTCTCACCTTGGCGGCTCGCGCGAGAATATCCAGAAAGCGCCATCACGCGGCCGTTTCCGTTCAACTCCTTCTATCAGCCCAACACCCCCGACAAGGCGCCGGTTATCGATCCCGCCACCTATCGGCTGAACATCACCGGACGGGCGGATCGCCGCGACGACTGGACGTTGGACCAGCTTTACGCGTTGCCGCGCGTGACACAGATCACACGGCACATCTGCATCGAAGGATGGAGCGCGATCGGCAAGTGGTCGGGGGTGCGCTTTGCCGAATTCCTGCAGCGGGTCGGCGCCGACACGCATGCCAAATACGTGGTGTTCCGCTGCGACGATAACTACGTCACCAGCATCGACATGCCGACGGCACTGCACCCACAGACACAACTGAGCTTCTGGTTTGACGATCATCTGCTGCCGCGTGCCTACGGTTTTCCTATGAAGCTCAGAATTCCGACAAAACTTGGTTTCAAGAACCCCAAGCACGTGGGCGAGATCGAGATCAGCAACGATTACGTTGGAGGGACGTGGGAGACCGTGGGCTACAACTGGTTCAGCGGCTTGTAGGCCATTTCCGTCGTTGCCCGTCGCTCGGCGTGGCGAGAAAAGACTGCGAACTCCCTCTCTTGTTCGCAAATTTCAAGCTGCAGGTATGGAATGGCAATTGCCTGTTGTTTGCACGCATTTTCTGCCTTTTGGTCAGTGGCTCGTATAGCTCTAGAGCCGTCGCAATGGGCGCCAAAGCCTCGACTGAACCAAGTTATTCAGCATCGGTGGTGGTCTCGAGCTGCGCTAGCCGCAACGGCGCCGCGAAGGTCTCCAAGAGCGCCTCGTTGTCAGCAATCGAGTGGTCGATTGCAGCCTCGTACTCGGCTACCTGGCGGGGCCCGCGGCGCACCTCCTCAGACGCGTCGGCATCCGGGTCAATGGCGTACGAAGATCGTTGGCGACATCATTGGTGACTTGACGCATCGTCTCCATAAGCATGCCGCTGCGATCCAGCTGGGCGTTGAACCCAATAAACTGGTCAAATTCGTCTCCGTTCCCACGTTGGCAGTCGCCGCGAGAGGTCGCCACCATGATCTCCTGGCCGCTGTGGCCGACTAATGCGAGCCGCCAAGGCAGGCGCCGACTGACCAGGAAGCCACCCGTAGGAGCGACAGTCAGGGTCAGTATCCCGCCTAGCATGCCTCCCGCATCCCGGCGCAGCGAACAATGACCGTGCGCACTACTTCATCGGGCGAAAGGCACGAGAGACTTCTCGGCCAAGACGAATCCTGCGACCATTGACGCAGCGCGAGAAAGCTTGATGGCGAAGGTTGCAGCGCTGCCGCGTCGTGCTGTTAGCGGCGGGACACCGCGGCGAGTGATCGCTGGCTTGCACAGCCCAGCCGCCAATCGTCACCCCAAGCATTGAGCCTGACAAGCGCGGATCATCTTGTCGACAGCGGGTCAGGGACGCAGGCATTAGCCCCAAGGGGAGGCAAACGATGAGCACCATGGACAGCTTCGAAGCCGCACCGATCACGCTTCCTCGGAAGCAAGGTGAAGCTCGGCGCGTCGCGGCGGCAGCGTCCGAATTTTCGCTGTGGCGTCGTCTGCGGATTAGAGATTCCCGCCAGCGTTACAATCGCCGAGCTGGATCACCAGCTCGCAATAATGATCCAGGCAACTTGGCTTATCTCCGTTCAACACATCATTGGACGTATGACGCGAACCTTTACCCAGTGGAAGCTATCAAACTGTAGACAGCCGGTGTTGATGCAATTCGCACTCGTAGGCGCCACGCAGCGGCCCGGAAGACGGTAGAGACACTCCGTCGCAATCGGCACTCGGGAGAAGCGCGGGTACCGAACTAACTTTGATTGCAGGGTTGCTACGTCGCAGGTTCTCTTGATCGGTAAATTCATCAGAAGTGTGCTCTGCACGGTCGCGGTTGTTTTTGTTGATCGCTCATGCAAGGAAGCCGTCACGGCTCATAGGGACGTGCACCGCGCTCAACGTGGTGATCCACCAAATGCCCAGCAATCGGCGGCAGTCGGCGTGGCCAGCCGACTGGCTGGCGGTCCAATTGCTTTCCATGGACCGGAAGGCGATCCTCGGTTATGCCGAGGATGCCCAAAGGAGTGAGCATGACCTCGCAATCGCCGGCCACCGGGCGAATGTTTTTGGGGACGGCATAGCTCGACGGTTGGTTTGGAGGCGGCCGTCAATTGCGGGTTGTGCGGGCACGACCAGTCGGACGGTCCGGATCACGCATCCATTCCATCCGCTGGTAGGGTGTGAGTTTGTTCTGGTCTGTCGGCGCCTGGATTGGGGTGAAGACCGCGTCGTGTACCTCTCCGCCGAGGGCACGCTACGCTCGATTGCCGCCGGTCTGACGGACGTTGAGCCACCTGACGAATTCCAGCGCATAGCGGCTGGCCGTGCGGCGTTCCGCACGGCCGATCTCCACGAGCTCCACGCCATACTGGCACGGCTGGACGTTGCGGACGGTATGTAAAGATAAATCCGCCGCTGATGTCAATACAACTATGCCGCACCATCGGACGGAACCGAGAGGAATACCTGATATTTCCGCTGTTAATTCTACATCATGTGACGGAGCACCCTTGACATGCCATATGTAGAGGCGTATTTACATTTACAAACAGGGACGAGGATCGGATATGCGTTTGCCGCAGCGGCAAGATCCAAAGCGCCAGGCATTGGCGCGAGATGGCGTCCTCAACCCACATCCCGCGGCCGTGCGCGATCCGCTGTTCAGCGGCAACCCATTCTTCGATCCCAGGGACCTGGTTCAGGTGCGCTACGAGATGGTGCGACGTCACGATGCCGACGGCATGCCTGTCAGCGACGCGGCGGCATCATTCGGGGTCTCCCGGCCAACCTTCTACAAGGCGCAAAGCTCACTCGCGGCATCGGGTCTGGCCGGGCTTGTGCCCCAACACCGCGGACCAAAACAAGGTCACAAACTCTCTGCCAACGTGATCGACTTCGTCGTCGCTCTCAAAGCCAGACAGCCCGACCTGACGACGCCACAGTGTCTCACCGCGGTCGAGGCAGAGTTCGGTGTCAAAGTCCACCGACGCAGTCTGGAGCGGGCCTTGGCTCGCAAAAAAAAATCGCGCCCGCCGACCCCGTGATGGTACCGACGCGCACCGCACAGGACTACGAGATACTCCGCGCATCCGTGCTGAGTTCGGCGCCGCCCCGCGGTTCGGGAATCGGGACCGTCTGTCATCAAGGTCTGGCGAACTGGCTCAAACAGCCGGTGTCGGAACCGGTCGCGCCGACGTGCGCATACCCGCACAACGTATCGCCTGCGGCCGGAGCTGGATCGACTGGGAGCAGCACCGAACTGACTCGTGTCATTGCCGATATCGTGGTTGCACTTGCGCTGGAGCCAGAACATGTCTGAACTCGTCAAGGTTACCGCCGAGCATCTCAAGCGTGACGCCTATCTCTACATTCGGCAGTCGACCTTGCGCCAAGTGGCAGAGCATGGGGAGAGCACGCAGCGTCAGTACGCGCTGCGCGATCGGGCTCTTGTCGGCGGCTGGCCTATCGAGCGTATCCATGTCATCGACTGCGATCTCGGCAAGTCAGGCGCCAACGCAACCACGCGTGACGGGTTTCAGCGGCTGGTCAGCGAAGTCGCCCTTGGCAAAGCCGGTATCGTCATGGGGCTTGAAGTCTCTCGCCTTGCCCGTAACTCGGTCGATTGGCATCGGCTCATCGAGTTGTGTGCGCTGACATCCACGCTCATACTCGATGAAGAAGCAATTTACGATCCGGCGAGCTTTAACGATAGGCTGCTTTTGGGCCTAAAAGGCACGATGTCCGAAGCAGAGTTGCACATCCTCAAGGCGCGGATGCGTGGCGGCCAACTCAATAAGGCACGCCGAGGAGAACTCGAGATGCAACCGCCCGTTGGTCTCATCTATCGCAGCGATGGCGTCATAGATCTCGATCCTGATGCTGAAGTCCAAAGCGCGGTACGTCTTGTGTTCGATACCTTTGAGCGGACTGGAAGCGCTATGCAAACAGTGCGCTTCTTCCGGGACAAACGCATTCCATTCCCGACGCGGCTTCATGGTGGCCCCAGAAAAGGCGAGCTGATATGGGCGCCACCCCGGCATAGCCGCATACTGCGCATTCTGCATAACCCACGCTATGCGGGTGCCTTTGTCTATGGCCGGACCCGTACGCGTCACCTGCCGGCGGGTGGCTCCACCTCGGTTAGGGTGCCACGGGAAGACTGGCAGTTCTTCATGCCAGGACAGCATCGCGGATACATCGATTGGGATCGCTTCGAGAGCAATCAGCGGCGTTTGGCCGACAATGCCCGAGCTTTTGGCGGCGAACGACGCTCAGGGCCAGCCCGAGAGGGCACCGCGTTGCTGCAAGGACGGGTTCTGTGTGGTCGGTGCGGTGAACGGATGGGCATCCACTACCAACAGGAGCACGGTCAGAGCGTCCCAGTCTATGTCTGTCGAAGAATCCCTGGTGCGTCGCGGTGGCAAGATCTGTCAATCGATCGCCGGGAAAGCCGTCGATGTGGCGGTCGGCGCGCTGCTCATCGAACTCATGACGCCGATGACGCTGGAAGTCACGCTCGCCGTGCAGCGAGAGCTGGAGGCGCGCGCCGCCGAGGTCGATGCCTTGCGCCAGCAGCATCTCGAGCGGACGCGCTACGAGGCAGAACTTGCCCGCCAGCGTTACATGCTCGTCGATCCGGGAAACCGCCTCGTTGCCGACGCGCTTGAGGCGGAGTGGAACGACAAGCTACGTGTGCACACTGACGCAGTGGCTGAGTACGACAGATTCAACAATCAGCAAGCTTCCTCGCTCGATGCTGAAGCGCGCCGATGCATTCTGGAGCTCGCCGAACAGTTCCCAAAAATCTGGCATGATCCGCGTGTCGACATGCGCGAGCGCAAGCGCATCCTGCGTCTGTTGGTTGAAGATGTCACCTTGATCAAGGCAGAAGCGATCACAGCCCATGTCCGTTTGTCGGGTGGTGCTATCCGAACTCTGACGCTTGAGCGGCCCCGGCCTATCGCCCAAATCCGCAAGTTCAAGCCTGAACTGGTGGCAGAGGTCGACCAACTCCTTGATGATCACTGCGACCGGGAGATCGCTGAGATCCTGAACCAACGTGGGCGGTGTACCTGGGAGGGGAAGCCCTTCAACCTGAAAAAGATCGCGTTCATCCGGATGGCGTATCAGCTTGCTAGTCGTTACACGCGGTTGCGCCGCCGTGGTTTGCTCACCACTCACGAGGTAGCTGAGCGCTTCGGCGTCGGTCGTACCGCAGTTCATCAATGGGGACGCGAGGGCCTCATCCAAAAATGCTATGCTGACAGCTTGCACCGCGGTCTCTGGAAGTTGCCGCCAGGTCAGACGATTCTCAAAGGCCGTGGCGGGCGGGCAGCGCGCCCAGCCCGATTGGCGCCCATTACCGTATCAAACCTCGAACAAGGTGCAGTATGAAGCCATCGTCTTATCCAGGGGAGTCACGGCCTCCCAAAACCGTAGCCGGCAGACCATGCGAAGGACACCTGCTTCAGAAGCCAGAGGGGAGGATGGGTTATGCAGGACGGCGTTAAATGGGTCGGCACCTGGGCGGCGGCTCCCGCCCCGGCCGAAGGCTTCGCCGGCTTCAACAACCACACGATCCGCCTCAACCCGCGCGTCAGCATCGGCGGCGAGCGGCTCAGGGTGCGGATCTCGAATGCGTACGGCAACCGGCCGCTCCTAATCGGCGCCGCCCGTGTGGCGCTGCGCGACAAGGGGCCGGCAATAGTGCCCGGCTCCGACCGCAAGCTGACCTTCGGCGGCGAGGACGGCAACGCGATCGCCGCAGGCGCGGTCGCCTTCAGCGACCAGGTCGAACTCGAGGTGAAGCCGCTCGCCGACCTCGCCGTTAGCATCTACCTGCCTGATGAGGTGCTGCCTGCTTTTCAGATCACTGGCCGCTATGCGCGGCAGACCAACTATATCTCGCCGCCTGGCAACTTCGCCGTCGAGACGGTGATGCCGGTCGGCAACCTGACCGACCAGTGGTTCTTTCTGTGCGGCGTCGACGTGCTGGCGCCAGCCGAGGCGGGCGGCGTGGTGGCGCTCGGCGACTCGCTGACCGATGGCAACATCTCAACCATCGACGCGTTCTGCCGCTGGCCTGACCAGCTAGCGCGTCGCCTGGTCGCGCGGGACGGGCGGCCGATCGGGGTGATGAACAACGGGCTCGGCGGCAACCGCATCCTGCACGATCTTCGCGGCGACAGCGGCCTCAGGCGCTTCGACCGCGACGTGCTTGCGCAGCCGGGGGTCACGTGCGTCATCGTCATGCTCGGCACTAACGACCTACGCAACCGCTGGGCCAAGCCCGGAGAGGAGGTGACGGGCGAGCAGATGATCGCCGGCCTCAAGCAGATGGCGGTGCGAGCGCACAGCGCCGGCGTCAAGATCATCGGCGCAACGCTGACCCCGTTCGGCAATGAGACCTTCATGGCCAATGCTTGGAATCCGACGCGCGAGCGGCACCGGGTGACCGTCAACGAGTGGATCCGCAATGGCGGCGCCTTCGATGGGTTGGCGGATTTCGATGCGGCGGTGCGCGACACGGAGCTTCCGAGCCAGATGGCGACGAAATGGGATTGCGGCGACGGGTTGCATCAGAGCGACGCCGGCTATTGCCATATGGCCGACGTCATCGACCTCCCGCTGTTCAATTGAGAAGAAAAGACCAAGCTCGTCTTGCCCCGCGCGGTCGCCGCCGGGCGGATCAAGCCTTCCTCCGTCAAGCAGCGTCCCTCGGTTCGGCGAGCAGGCCAGAGAAATAACGGCTCGGAGCGACGGCTCTTTCCAATGCCGGCATCAACCCTAGCCCTGTCAGCGGCCCAAATGCGCTTCCGGACTGGGCGGTAGATAACCTCCTAGCCCAGGCCATCGCGAGGGCGCCAAGTATCTCGCCTCGGGGCTGATCAATCGCGGTAAATCAATGCCGTACGCCTGTCGTGTGCTGCATTCCCCCAAGATGAAAAAACGCGATCCGTTGCGCCGTGCGGGTCGGCCTGCCATCATGCGTGGCAAGGGTCCTGATCGCGATCGCGGCCATAAACGGAGGGAGGGATCAATGGCGAAATATATGAGCCGGCCAAGCCGGCGCACTGTGCTGTCATCGCTGGCTGCGGCGTCACTCGTCTCCGCCGGACGCGGCGTCTTTGCGGCGACCGCGCCGATCCGTGTCGGCGGTAGCTTGGCGTTGACCGGCCCCCTCGCGCAGACCGCCCTGGTACACAAGCTAGCGGCTGAGATCTTCATCGCAGACATCAACAAGCGCGGCGGTCTGCTCGGCCGTCCGGTGGAATACGTGCTCTACGACGATCAATCGAAGGCCGATCAAACACGCAGCCTTTATGAGAAGCTGATTACGGTCGACAGGGTCGATCTTATCATGGCGCCTTATGCTACTGCCGCCACCCTCGCGGCGATGTCGGTAGCGCAGCGCTACGGAAAGATCATCATCTACAGCAGCATGGCGCAGGTGTACCTCGCCACCTACGACCGCGCCTTCCCGTCGAGTCACGGCGGCCCGCATCCGGAGATTTCCAACCCTAAGGTGATTCTCGACGCCTGGGCGAGCACCCCGCATCCGCCGCAATCGATCGCGATCGCTGCCAGCAAATTCCCCTCGGCCCTGTTCGAGGCCAAGGGCGTGCGCGACCTCGCCCAAAAGCGTGGCATCAAGGTCGCATTCTATCTCGAATACGACTTTCCGAGCCGCGACATGAATCCGATCGCCGCGCGCTTTAAGGATGCCAACGCCGATCTAGTTTGGCTGGGCTGCCTCGGGGTCGAGGGCAATCAACTGATCGAGGCGATGACCAAGATCGATTATAAGCCGCCGCGTTCGTTTTATCTATTCCCCGCGTCGGGACCGTTGGCGTCGGCGCCCGGTGGCGAGGGCGCGACGGCGTTCAGCAACTATGAAGAGCATCCGCCGATGGACAAGTTCAAGGGTGCCGACGTGCTGATCCCGGCCTTCCACGAACAGGCCAAAGCAGCGGGACTGCCTTATACGCGCGTCGACTTCCAGGCTGGGACCGAATTCGCGGCATGGCAGATACTTGCCGCCGCCGCTGAGGCGACGAGCAGCCTCGATGAGGCGAAGATGGCGGATTGGCTGAAACACCATCAGGTCGAGACGGTGGTCGGTAAGCTGCGGTTCAACGAAGAGTTCAATTGCGGCGACGACCTCAGCAAGGTCAAACAGGTGCAGAAAGGCAAATGGCAAGTCGTATGGCCAGTGGCGTTTCGCCAGCCTGGAACGACTTTAATCGCGCCCTGACGGCCGTCTAGAACTTGCGCCCGGGCGACTGCCTTGCCGAGCGTCACGCTCCTCGGACAAGCCGTCATCGCCGGCCTGTTGATCGGCGGGCTTTACGGGTTGTTGGCGACCGGCCTCAGCTTGAGCTGGGGCCTGCTCAAATACATCAATGTCAGCTATTTCGCGCTCGCCTTCCTGAGCGCCTACCTGACCTACCAGCTTGGGACGTTCAGCGGTATCGCGCCGTGGTGGTCTGCAGCGATCCTGCTGCCCGCCTTTTTCCTGCTCGGCGTTCTGCAGCATTGGACGTTCATGCGTTTGCGGGTCACCGAATTGACATCGTTGGTGGTGACATTCGGTCTCGCGGTTTTGATCGAATCGCTGATCCAGTGGATCTGGACCGCAGATTTCCGCAAGTATGAATCCGGCTTCGGCGGCCTCACCAACAAGATCGGCCCGTTCTTTGTGCCGACGCTCGATTTCCTGGCACTCGTCAGCGCCGCGACCATGGCGATCGGGACCTGGTCGTGGCTGCGCTGGACCTATATCGGCAAAGCATTGCGCGCGGCGGCGATGGACCCCGAAATGGCATCGGCCTTCGGCATCGACCATCAGCGCCTCTCGTTTCTATTGTCGGGTATCTGTTCTGCCTATGCGGCGGTCGCCGGCATCTTCATCGCCTTAATCGCGACGCTGGCGCCGTCCGAGATCGGGACCTGGATCGGCGTCGCGTTCGCGGTGGTGATCATTGGCGGGGTTGGCAATCCGCTGGGCGCCCTGCTGGCGGGAATGTTGATCGGCTTCGCTGAAATCCATCACGATGGCGGTGACGCAGCCGGCGTGGGCGCCGTTGGTGTCGTTCACGATCCTGATCGTGCTGTTGCTATGGAAGCCGCGATGGGCGTGATGCGGTATCGCGGTCTGGCCGCCTTTCTGGTCGGCGCGTTCCTCCTGTTCTGGGTGCCGATGTTCGGCTTTCCTGCGTATTACGAGACCTTTCTCTATTTGATCTTTTTCTGGGTCGCAATTGCCTCGAGCTGGACCATTCTCGGCGGCTATGCTGGGTACTTCAGTTTTGGCGCCGGCGCCTTTTTCGGCGTCGGCGTCTATACCACCGCGACCCTGACGACATGGTACGGCGTGCCGTTCCTATGGACCATGCCGATCGGCGCGATACTAGCGGGCTTGATTGCGGTCGCGATCGGGGCGGTAGTGTTCCGGCTCAATACCTTGCGCGGCGAGCTGTTCGCTCTGATCACGCTGGCGATCACCTTCATTCTAGCCACCATTGTCTCCAACACGCCGCTCGACGGCGGCAGCGGTGTCTATCTCCTCAGCGTCAAGGTCCCACGCCTGATGCCCTCAGCCAACGGCACGATGTATGTGATCGCGCTCCTTTTGGCGGCAGGCGCCGTGACCATCGCCTACGCGATCCAATATTCGCGCTTCGGCATGGGCCTATTCGCCATCCATGACGACGAGGACGTCGCCGAGGTCAAGGGGATTCCGACCTTCCGCTACAAGCTGATCGCGTTCGCCATTTCATCGGCAATTGCCGGCGCTGTCGGATCTCTAAGCGCGGTTTATGTAGGGTACGTCGCAGTGCCGGACACGTTCTCGTTGACGCTTCCACTGTACGCCATCCTAATGTGCGTCCTCGGCGGCAGACGGCATTGGCTTGGCCCAGCCGTTGGCGCCACACTGATCACTGTCGCGCTCAATCTTTCTACGTCCGGCGCCGATCCAGTAGCTGGCAAAGCTGCGGTCGCGGCGGCGATGGTGCTCGTGGTGCTACTAATGCCGAATGGCATCGTAGCAGTGCCGAGAGGGAGAAAGCGCGACGTGACCGATGTGGCCGCGTTCGCCGTCGCCGTCGTGCCACCGCTCGCCACAGCCAACTCCGATGGCAAAGTGCTGCTCGATTGCCGAGAGGTCGAGAAATCCTTCGGCGGCATCCGCGCCCTCCACGCGGTCACGCTCGATGTCCGCGAAGGCGAAATCCTCGGCTTGGTCGGGCCCAACGGCTCGGGCAAATCAACTTTGATCAATGTTGTCAGCGGACATTTCCGTGCTGGGAGCGGCACCATTGAATTTGATGGCACCCAGTTGCGGGACCTCTCCGCGCACGCCATCGCGCGGCGTGGCATCGCCCGGACCTATCAAATTCCGCGCCCGTTTGAGCGGCTAAGCGTGCTCGACAATGTCGCGCTGTGCGCCAGTTTCGGTGCCGGCGCCGGGGTAGCGGCGGGCCGGAACGAAGCCGCGCACTGGCTCGATTTCACCGGCCTGGCGGGAAAGGCTGAGGCGCTGCCGTCTGAGCTCAACCTGCATGAGCGCAAGTTTCTCGAGTTCGCGCGCGCGCTAGCGACGCGGCCGCGTCTCCTGTTGCTGGATGAGGTGCTGTCGGGCCTCAATTCTGCCGAGATCGAAGGGGCGATCGCCTTGATTCGGCGAATTCGCGCCGGGGGCACCACCATCGTCTTCGTCGAGCATGTGATGCGTGCGGTCATCGCTCTGTCGGATCGGATCGCCGTGCTCGATCACGGCATGGTGATTGCACTCGGCGAGCCGCAAGCGACCATGCGGGACCCAAAAGTGATCAGCGTTTATTTGGGCAAATCCAATGCTGCTTGAAGCATCGCATCTCAACATCGCCTATGGCGACGCTCCGGCGGTTTGGGATGTTTCGCTCGAAGTTGATGAGGCCGAGATCGTATCGGTGATTGGCCCGAATGGCGCCGGCAAGACGACGCTGATCAACGCGCTTGCGGGTTTGTTGCGGCCACGGGCTGGCGCCCTCGGCATCGCGGGCACCGATCTGATGAGAGTCGCGAGCCACGATTTCTGTCGCCACGGCATTGCCTTGGTGCCGGAGTCACGACGCCTGTTCGCCGCCATGAGCGTCGAGGAGAACCTCGACATCGGAGGCTATCGTTCGGCGGCGCGGCGGCATCGCAACGACAGTCTGGCGCAGGTCTACACTCTGTTCCCGGCGTTGCGCGAGCGCCGCCGCCAGATCGCCGGCTTGCTCTCGGGTGGGCAACAGCAAATGGTGGCGATCGGACGAGCACTCATGGCGCGGCCGCGATTGTTGCTCTTGGACGAACCGTCGCTCGGATTGGCGCCGGCCGTCGTCAACGATGTATTTGCCGCGATTTGCCAAATCCACGAGGGCGGCGTCGCCATTCTTTTGGTCGAGCAAAACGTCCCCAGGGCCCTCGAAATCGCAAATCGCGCCTATGTCCTGGAACAAGGCCGCATAGTTGCCTCTGGCCCGCCGCAAGCGCTACTGGCGCGGGCTGAAATTCGCGAGGCATACTTGGGACTTGTAAATTGACGGAGGACGACATGCCGGTCATCAAAGTCAAGGATATCGCCTATGCTAGGCTGCAGGCGCCCGATCTTGACACCATGGAAGAGTTCCTGACCGATTTCGGTCTGGTCAGAAGCGAGCGCACGCGAACTGCGCTCTATATGCGCGGCAACGACGCTCCGCATCACCTTCACGTTACGGAATTGGGCGAGCCGCGTCTGCTCAGCATCGCCTACGAGGCCGGAAGCGAAGACGATCTCAAACGCTTATCGAGCGTTCCGGGAGCATCGCCGATCGAGGAGATCGACGAGCCTGGCGGCGGTAAGCGCGTATGCCTCATCGAACCGAATGGCTATCGAATTGAGATCGTGCACGGCATCGAGACGGTCGCACCAATTTCGGTCAAGGAACAGGAGCTGAACAGCGGTTTCCATCCGCTACGGCGAAGGGGCGAGGTAATGCGCCCGCCGAAAGGTCCGGCGCGCATCAAGCGCGTCGGGCACGCCGTGCTCGGAACACCGAAGATTCGCGAGACGTTGACCTGGTTCCGCGACACGCTCGGCTTCATCTGTTCCGACGATGTCTATGCTGGCGACAAGGACAATCTGATCGGCTCGTTCAATCGATGTGATCGTGGCGAGGAATATGTCGATCACCACTCCTTGTTCGTTCTCGCATACCCTCCGCACGCCGGCTTGAACCATATTTCGTTCGAGGTCTACGACGTCGATGATGTGTTCATGGGCCATGAACATTTGCGTAGCAAAGGCAAGTACGAGCACATGTGGGGCATCGGCCGCCACACGCTCGGTAGTCAGATTTACGATTATTGGGCCGATCCGTGGGGCCGTGTTCACGAGCACTGGGCTGACAGCGATCGGATCAATATTCACAACGGCTCAAACCTAGTGCCGGCAGAGATCGGGCTTGCGTCGCAATGGGGTGAGCGCGTGCCGGAAAAAATGTTGACGCGCGTAACCCCGTGAGACGGCGCAATAGATCCGCCGTGCCTGCTCTGGGTCAATAGCGCCAGGTTGGCCGAGAGGCCGACCACCGCAATGATCCGGATGCAGAAGCGGACGCGACAGCAACGTGTTTGGAGCCAGGGCGCGGGGTGCATGCGGTCGCGCCAGCGCCACGACCGCAAGCAGGAAAGCCACGCGCCCATCCGCGCGGTTTGATCACTATCTTGGCTTTCCTGCCCGTTTACTCTTATTTAGCCCGAACTGCCACTTTGCGCGCCGCAACTGCCCGCGGGCGGATCGTGTCAATCCTGTTCTTAGTGAACTAAATTACCAAGACTGCGGCGCCTGAGTTTTTGACACAGGGCACCTTTAGTGAACTCCGAGCTTCTCGGCCGCCATTTTGGTTCCCACGACCCTGTTCGAAATCTTTTGAAACGCGATGTCACGGGCGTAGTCGGGCGAGCCATGATTGGGCTTGGTGTCAATGCTGAATGGAGAGAAGCCACAGTCGTCTGTCGACCCTAACCGCTGTTTGTCGATGTACTTGGCGGCCGCCAGCAACTGATCACAAACTTCCTGCGCCGACTCCACGCGCGGGCTCTGGGTGACGATGCAACCGATATATGCAATTTGAGGGATCCCGCTCGCATCCTCCCGAAGGTATTTACCAACCATCTTATAAGCGGACTCGCGATCGCGCTCACTGGCCATCTCCATCTGAAAGTAGCCAGCATTGAGCTTGAACAGGTAATTCAAGAGTTCCTCGTAAGGCACATCGGCACTGTGGACCGAATCGACGTCACCGCCCGGGCAAACATGAACGCCGATATTCTTGCGCTCCTCTGGCGAAAAGCGGTCAAGCACGCGATTGTCGAGCTCGATGAAAGATGGAAGAAGGTTGCGCGTCGTCCAGGGATTACGTGGGTCGTTACGCGGCGCTAGGCGTCCTTCCGTGAAGTCCATTACCACGTGTGTGGCACCACTCGAAAAACATGAGCGAATGTCCTTTTCGCACTCATTAACGATGTCTTCCTCAAACTGCTTGCGCGGATAGCCTGATACATCGCCGTCGAGGGGATAAAGTAGGTACATCATCGACGGCGCGATCACCGCTTGATGGAGCGGTCTATTTGTCATTTCGACCGCTTTCTTGACGAGCTCGCCAGCATAAAAGTTGTAACGGAACGGGCCGCCGGTGATCTTGGGTAGCTGCCGGTTATGACCGTCCGCGAAGATGGCGAAGTACTGCCCGCCCGGCGCCAAGTTCGGTGCTAGTCCGCTTCCCGCCAGCGTATCGGCGATCGGATAGGTAGCGAAACTCGAGACGCGCTGCTCACCATCGGTGATAATGGGCGATCCGGTGGCTTCAAAGCGCTTTATCGTGTCGGCCACTGCGGCGTCCTGTTCCTCCTCGAGCTGAATTCTTGCTGATTTTCTTGGCGTCATAAGCGGCATACGCCTGTTGCAGCTTTAGCGGGCGCGGAATGGAACCAACCGGCTCAGTCGGAATGCCAGTGGCCGTCCTCGGATTGAACTCCATCGTTAACCTCCCTGTATTGTGTTTTAACTCGCGAGACCCAAGGCGTGGGCTAGACACGTACAGACCTGTCTGTCTATATCGGATCGCGAAATGCCCGCGGAGTCAAGCGGGAATGACCTGGTAGTTTCTCGGTTCATGCCGCCATGATCGGCTAACAACTTGCATGAATTCAGAATCGAGCTTTGCCACGTCTGTTGATCAAATGTTAGGAAGGCGGCAAGAGACTTAACGAGCAACCCGTATGGGAGGGAGGGAGTTTGAGTTGGCACCAAGACATCAGGCCTCGCGAGCGGCTTATCAAGGCGGCATACGACCTATTTTCAAAGGACGGCGTAAGCCGCGTAGGCATCGATACCATCCTCGTCACGTCAGGTTGCGCTAAGGCCAGCCTCTACACCAACTTCAGAACAAAGGTTGAGCTTGCAATAGCCTTCCTCGATAGGCGCGAGGCTGTCTGGACGCGTGCCTGGCTTGAGTCCGAGATTAAACGCCGCGCAAAGAGGCCAGAGGGTAGGCTACTTGCAATCTTTGATGTTTTCGATGGATGGTTTCACAAAAAGTCGTTCGAAGGTTGCTCCTTCATCAACGTGCTTTTGGAATCGAGGGCTGATAGCCCGGTACGCATAGCCGCAGCTATCCATCTCGCGAAGATCCGCGCCATCGTGCAGGGCCTGGCAGAGGAAGCAAACCTCCGCGAGCCCGACAAATTCGCCCAAGCGTGGCACATGCTGATGAAGGGCTCAATTATTTCTGCGGGCGAAGGGAACCGAAATGCCGCGCGTGACGCAAAGCGCGCTGCACGACTAGTGCTCGACGGATGGCAGCGCAACAGCAAAACATCACGAATCCGGTCGACCAGCGCGTCTCGAGGAAGCAGTCAGGGTCGTCCTGTGAAGCTCGAGGGCTAGATTTCGCGATTGCCAAATTGTTCGCTCGGCGCATTCCCGCCATGGGCATTCCCGATCGGACGATATCGGCACGTTCGCCATGGCAGAATGGTCAAGGGGAGAGGTTGAGCGGCTCAATCCAACGAGAAGCCTCGACCATGTGTTGGGCGACGCCGGGTTCGGCCTCGGCAACTACCACGCCGCCATCGCCGAGTACGGAAGGCAATCGATGCCGGGTACCGCACCGGACCTTCATCCCCGTACGCGGACATGGTGGCGGCGCTGGCGCTGACTGGCCGTATGGACGAGGCCAAGGGCGGCGATATGGTAGCCGACCGCCTTGTGTTTGGACCGCATTGCCCCGCCACGAAAGCCTCGAACCATCGAGTGCGATCTTCCGGCTCTGCATTCCAGCGCCGACGCGGTCTCGCTGCTCTGATCGCCACAATCAAGGCCGCAATGGCTCGTTAGCACGCGGGGAAGCCGACCCCGCTACATCCCATACAAACTATATTGAGCCCCTTCCTTTCTGCATACTTCGGGATCACCTGAAAATGTTTTCATCGTGCTAGCAAAGGACCGTACGGCTTTGAGTCCTTCTGGATCGGTAAATGTCTCGGCAGCGCGGTCGGCAAAGCGAGACGCGGCAGCGCAGTCCGCCCGCTTAAACGCGATCAATGCGAGGTTCTCCCTTGCCTCAGAAGCGCCGGGTTAAAGTTCACGGCGCGCTCAAGGATAAAGAAAGACCGGCCCAAACGATCTTGCGGCGGCATATCGACTTGCTCTTGCAAAATTGCCAGCCCCTGCTCTAGCAGAAGCCGTCCGAAGTCTTCACTGAGGAAATGCTCTGTCACAGCCTGCTTGTTGGGCACCTGTTCCACGCTATCAATCAATGGCATAATGCGTCTTCCCTTGATTTCCCAACCACGAATAATGAATGCAATGCACTTTGCGGCGACGCCGTCCATGTAGCGAAAACTCTCTGACATCTGTGACAAGTCGTGCAGCAGATGGCCAGCACGCGCAGCATCCAGGTCGATCCGTGCGGCGAAAAGGAAGTCGAGGTCTTTTTCCATCCGCACATACAACTGTCTCAATTCCTCGCGCATATCGACGAGATGCACGTGAGCGATGTGACCGCAAAGATCCGGGCTTCAGATCTGGTGGTGCTTGCGCGAACTGTTTGCCGAGGCCTGCACGGACTGTTGATGGCGAGTTTTCCCTGAATAATGCGTGTCCGCCGAACGCGGCATCGAACAACATCATTGGTGCTGCACCCAGATAACCAGTTATATTTTCCACGTTGAGGGCGCGGCAATAGGCACTCTCGTAGTCCTCTGTCGTAAATTTGTTGGTGTAATGCTCAATAAGTGAAAGCGGAAAAAAGATGTAATACATCGCCGACTCTGGTTCTCCAGCTTGCACTGCGTTCGTGATCGCGAACAAGTCCGCCTCGAATTCAGCGTCGATGCGGCTCAGCTTTTGCTTTTCGATGCGCTCCAAATGGTTCAGGAAGTGATGGGCCTCCTCATGCATGATGATTTGGTGCAATGCCGACTTAAATATTTCAAGCGCGACGCCTCGCTCTTTGTCGGAGAGAGCATTGAAAGCTTGAGTGTAGCGGCGATCAAAATCGGCTGCGAAACCCACGAGACATGCCTTTTGCGTTCCTCCACCGTCCAAAGCACCTCGCCGCGGCCCGAGCGGCCTGATCGATAGCATCCGGCTGAACGTCTTCCAGGTTCAGAAACGTGGCCAGTATTAGCTGGCACGCGACCTTGGTAAACACTGGCGGGAGCAGAATGAATTTTATTTGCTGCTGTTCGCCAGTGCGCGGCATGGATGTGTCACCAATATCTTCGACCACCAACCGAATGTTGCGCGCAAGGTTGAAATATTGGATTGGTGATTGGGCTAGCGCGGCACGCCCCAGTTCCTGCTTAAGCTGCGCCGGGTTGTCGACGCCGTTGCAGGCATCGAATGCGAGTGCGCCTTGTGGGACAGCCACAACCAACATGAGGGCCAGCCAGCGACACAGGCTTCTCATAAGTTTCTCCTACTGCATGACTGTGTATCTGTTCCCTTTGATGTCTTCGAGTTCGACATGAAGCTCCACCTTGGATAGGTCCACTGGCCCCGCCAAGCCGCTGAGCGCAACTCCGAAATGGTCGGCGGCTTTGGGTTCGATTGCTTGCGTGACCCGGACTTTCACAACTAATCCCCTTGCCGCCGCAACGACGCTCGCGGACCCTCTCGATATAGAAGCGTTGTAGACTTTTGAGACGTCCGGATAGGCTCCCAGCACCGATGTCTTCCCAAGTGCGGGATCATCGATGTCGATTTGAGCGCGTACCAGATCGAGCGGTTCGTCGCTGTTATTTCTCACGAATACGAAGAGCTCGTTGTCCTCGCGTCGCAGCGACATTTCAACGTATTTCGGGCCGACCGGATGGTGCTGATAAACCTGCCATACTTTCTCGGCCGCGAAAGTGAAGATTGCGACGAGAAGCCCGCTAGATAGCAGGGTCAGCCAGATGGCACTCTTGCTTTTTTTCATTCATTGAGCTCCAGCTGGTGGCCGGTCGTTAGATCCGCGATGACAACCTGGGAGTTAGTCGAATTCGGCTTGCCCTTGTAGGTGAGCGCGGTGTTCCCAACAATCACAAATCCGGTGATACGCGACAGTTCGGTGGTCAGGCTCTCCGTTAGGGCGTCGACAAAATATTTCTGTTCGGGATTCCCGCCGATGCTCGCGAAACGTGAGACGACAATAGAATGATGCGGCGGTTCTGCCGTCAGTCTCGCGCTCGGTTCTCTACCAATCACTATCGTTCGATCGTCTTTGGACGCGCACTACCGAAAAGAGGTGCGCCGAAGATGCACAAAGCTCGCGCAAGAGGCCTTTAGCTTAAACGCACCAGCCATCGTAATCTTTGACATAGTCGGGATTGCAAAAGTCCGACAGGAAAGCGCCCTCTGGGGCGCACAAAATCGGATCGTCCAACGCTGGTTTGAAGACCCCGTCGACGTCCGCTGGAACCGGGCGTGGAATGACCGGGATCGCAGCGACGCCAGCAATCGGCGCGACTGCTAGCGTGCCGCTTGCTATCATCGCTGCGGCTAAGAGATTGAGGCCGAAGGTGAGGTACGTGATTGTACTCAAGGCGTAATCTCCCGTTTCGATTGGACTTCGCGCCAGCCGACCGTGGTCGGGAACTAAGTTCTAATGTAGGGAACAGGGCTCGATAAATTTGTGAAGCAGATCACACTTGCTCTGGAAATTCGTCCCATCACCTGATGCAGCACTGGAAGCGCATGCCGGGCGTCACGTCATTCTATTGGTGCGGGGAATCGCAATAACCGGAGTGGGGCGATCAAGTCGGCCGAGTGGCCGAAAGCGGCCCACCTCGTAGCACGCTCGACATCGGGCGCGGCCTGGCGAACGACGCGCGCAGGCTTGTGGTTGGTGAGCGCCTGCAGAAGCGAGGTCGGCACTGCTTGCGCTAGCGGCCGCAAGTGTCGCACCGCCTCGCCGAACGCGATTTCGCTTGGGTCGGTGATGATCATGCCGGAGTACGGCGGGTCGGTCTTGCCGTTCACGCACCCCGTTCTTCTTCCTGCTCTACCTTCTCGCCGAGCCAGACCGTAAACAGCGCCCCCGGCTCATATGTTTGCGCTGTGTGATGGCATCGACTTGGTGATGCGGCTAATGATAGATTTTGGTAGACCCCGGTATGCTTAATAAGACACCACAGGGGAGTTTATCAGGGCGACCCTCGCGGGGTACGTCTGCGGAACACGGGAAGCATGCTCAGGCTGAGGATAGCCAGCAACTCAGGTTGAGCTGCCTGCAAGCTTGCAATTGAACGATTGAAAACTGGATTTCTCCCGCCGGTCGGCATAGTTTGACCAAGGGGAGCTATGCCAAGAGTATCGCAAACTTTGGTGCAAATCCTGGCCTTACCGACCCTTGCCATGATATGGGCAATCACTTCGGTTTCCGCGCAGCAAACGACAATCAAGGTTACCAAAGCGGCGCTTTCTAGCCTGTCACATTCTCGGCGCTTCGGAATTCTTCGTGGGCGTGATCGTGGCGAGCAGCTCCGAGTTGGGCGTGCGACGTCGCGGCAATATCGTACACGGCACTTAGCACTGCAACCATAGGAGGCTCCGTGACTGCTCCCCTTGCTCCGGTCGTCGATGGGCCTATCTATGCCGTGCCCGGCATCTCGATCCTGGTTGACAACGTTCTCCCCGATGCCGTGGTGAAGGTGCTCCAGGACGGCGTCGAGATCGGCCACGCCACCTCCACTTCGCCGGGATCGATCTGGGTTCTGACCACGGCGGCTCTGGTAGCCGGAAGGAAGATCACCGCTACCCAGACCTACACTGGCAGCGCCACCTACGTCGGCGTGACCAAAGACGTAGCCAGCCCGCAGTCGAACTTCGCTGTCATCGTGCTTCCTCCCCCCAAGGCGCTCCCGGTTCCCGTGTTCCAGTCGGGCATCAACCAGTGCAGCAACTCGGTCTGGTTGGGCGGACTGTTCCAGGGGGCGACGGTGACCATCACCCAGGGTGGTAACAATCTGGGCGGTGGGTTAGTCCTCTACCCCAGTCAGTGGTTCACGCTGACCGGACCGGAGCCCTCCCCTGGCCAGCCGGTCGAGGCCCTCCAGAAATACAAAGACTCGGTTAGCCCGCTCGGGTGGAGCTCCCTTGTGGCGCCGGAGCCGGGATCGCTTCCAGAGCCGGTCGTGGCCGTGCCACTGCGGGACTGTCAGACGTTCCTCGACATGTCGAATATGACACCGGGCGCCAACATCACAGTGAAGAACGGCGCCTACATTGACACGGCGACCAGTCCGGCCGGTTCCTACACCCTCAACCTGCCGCCGCTTGCCGTCGGGATTCTCACCGCCCAGCAGTCCTTCACCCGATGCCAGGGCGTAAAGAGCGCGACCGCCGTCTACCACGTAAAGAACCTCGATCTTCCCCGCCCGGAGATCGGCTACGCCCTGTGCCCCAGCCTCGGCCAGCTCACCGTGACAAATCTCCTGCCCGGCGAGGTGCTCAGCGTCAGCGCCGTGGTCCAGCCGTCCGGACAACCCAAGACCTTGACGCCCCTCGGCTCGCAGGGGGTCTCGGCCACGTCAGCCACCGTATTTCTCCCGTCGCTCCCCGCGAACACAGTCGCCCTGCAGATCTCGGTGACGTTGTGCGGGATGGAGGAGCCGGCGCCCCCGCCCGACGTCACGGTGCCGATATCGACCAGCACCGCTCCGATCGGGCCACCCGAGATTCTGGCGCCGCTTTACAATTGCGCCCGCTCCGTGGTCGTCGCCAACGCCTACCCCGGGTGTCTCGTGACGGTATTTTCCGGCGCCACGACCAACGTCTTGGCCAACCCAGTCGTGGCGACCAGTTCCGATCTAGTCGTCCCACTTTGGACCGCCCTTTTCGCCGGCGAGCAGGTGCAGGTGGAGCAGACTGGATGTCATGCCAACGGCCAGTCGAAACCGCTGACCGTGCTGCCCCTGCCCGATCCCATCCCGCCGCCCCAGATCAGTGGGCCGGTCCTGAGCGATGCCACCGGGGTGACGGTCACTGGCGTCCTGCCGGGGGCGCAGGTGTTCCTGTACGTCAGCGGGGTATTTCGCTCTCAGGTCCTCGCACTGACCGGGACGGTCGTTCTCCCAGTCGGTGCCCTCGGCCTCACCCCACAGAATTACATCGAGGTTACACAGGAACTGTGCGGCCGGACTAGCAACCGCACCGACAGTGGACCCGGATACGCCCACGTTCAAGCGCCGGAGCCAAAACCGCCAGGAGGCCTGGTCGGCAACAGCAACTACGCCTACGCGAATGGCGGCAATCCAATAACGGGCATCTCGGTCACCATCGAGATCACCGACGACGTCAACCTGCTGTACGACTCTGGAGGCGACCTTACCAGCAATACGCAGACTGGTTACGGGTTTCAGTTAAACTGCATTTCCCCGACCACGGACCCGACCTTCTGGCAGCAGTATATGTTTGTCGTTTTCAAAAACACCTTGAACGCCGTCATCAACAACTGGAGTCCTGGCTTTTCTTCCGGGTCTCTCCAGGAAATTGATCTAATAGACACCTATAACGGAACGCAACTGAAACAGCTCTCGGGGTACACTCTCCCAAAGGGTTACACGCTCACCATTACCCTCAATACCAACCCCCAAAACGATGTCCTCAGCGTGACATTCAGCGGGAGTGATGAGAATGGGGTCCCGTTCGGGCCGCCGCTCACCCAGACATTGACAAGCCTGACCGATCAGCAAACCGGCAATAATGTTCAGACCTCGGATCTGTCGCCGGTCTATGTAATTGGCTGTTATCTCGTTGGTCCGGATAACAGCGAGAAGGCCACGCTGCAGTCCGGGGCCGGCAAGATAACGATCAAGTCGAACGGAATGACGGTCTATCCGAACTACGCGAGTGTTCCCGCATCGTTCAATGTTCCTGTCTGGGGCACGATCGAAAACAGCAACGCCGTCTATAGCGAGGTCCCAACGGGTTCGAATACGACTTTTGTCCAGACGTTCAGCGTGCCGTAGCTCGCGTCCACCGGACGTCACCTCCCCGCTTTCTTTTGGTGGTGGCTGCGCGGGATTGCCGGCGCCGGGGCCGAAGTGGGCGCAGGACGGTTTCTCCGAAACACGGCGTCTGCCGTTCCCGAGGGCAGAATCCGATCGCGATGACTTAACAGGGAGGCAGCCGCGAGAAGACACAAAGGGAGCTCACTGGATCCCTTGCATCAGAAGTGGCGCTCGTGCCTGATGGTGGATCGTTCAACCTACAAAAAGGATCGCTATGACTATTCGTTGGGCTCTACTCGGCCCGGGCCGGCACGCAAACTGGTTCGTCGCGCCGCAAATGAAAAAAGCCGCGGACACGGATCTCGCCGCCGTTGTGAGCCGCGATCGGGCGCGCGGCGAAGCGTTCGCTCAGAAATACGATATACCCGTGGTTTACACCTCGGTGGAAGACGTGCTGCGAGACAGAAACATCGACGCGATTTACGACGCGACACCGGACGGACTGCATGTTCGGAACACGATTGCAGCGGCGACTGCGGGCAAACACGTCCTGGTCGAGAAACCGCTTGCAATGTCGGCGCGCGAATGTCTCGACGCGATTGCGGCGTGCCGCCAGTACAAGGTCAAGCTGGGCGTCGTCTTCAATCAACGGCACGAGGCGGTCCATCGGGAGGCGCGGCGGATGGTCTTGGCCGGCGAGATTGGCGAAGTCAAGCTCGTCAACGTCCAGATTCCGCTCCGTGTGCTATTGCCCCGTCCGGCTCCTGGATCGAGCTGGCGGGCCGAACCGGCGATGCGGTACGGCGGTATCGCGGTGAGCATCGGTGATCACGCGCACGACACACTCGCTTATATCGTCGACCAACAGGTCGAGGAGGTGTCTATCTTTACCGACGCAACGCGCGACGAACCGCCCGACGATCAGGTCTGCGGCATGATTCTCAAATTGTCGAAGGGCACAATCGGTTATGCTGCCGCTAGCTTCGCGACCCCGTTTGGCCGTCGGCCTTTCGAGATCCACGGCACCAAAGGCACGCTGGTTATCGAGAATTCGTTCACGTACCTATCCGGTGGCAGCGCGGACGCGACGCCAAGCCTGACGCTGGTCAACGAAGCCGGCAGCAATACCCGGCTGATATCTGCCTCGGAGTGCTTTCGCCTCGAGGTCGAGCAGTTCAACCGCGCGATCCTCGGTCAGGGAGAGCCGATGACCCCGGCTGCGGATGGGCTACGGATCCTGGCGATTGGCGCGGCGCTCTACAGCGCGATGCAGAATCGGCGTGTCACTAAGAGTCGCTGATTTTCTGCCTTCGTTGCCGTAGCGGCAGCCTCGTCGATTGCAATGGAGGACGAGGGTGGTTGCGGGGATTAGGATTTGAATCTTCAACTGTCAGGTTAGGCAGCGGTACATTTCTACCACGAACATGTCATCGCCAAGCGAAGAAGCGCTACCGAACTTCAGCGGTCTTGCGGCCAACCCTGGCGCACCTGCCGAAGGTCTGGCCCAGTGTGACGACAAAGCTCGCGGCATGTTCTCCCGATTTCCACCCTAACGCGCTCGAAAGATTGAACGGATGGAGAGCGCGCTTTCTCGACCTTACGCTATTCACAGCGCCACGGAATGCGAGCGTCTGTAGAGGTAGGCGATCCTTGCCCGGTTGCCGGACCATCTTTCATTCATATCGGTTCCGCCTCACGCGCGCATCATCGACGCAAGATGCGGCTCGAGATCGATGGCTCGACTGCTGGCTTCTGCCAACCCGACCTCGCGGATCGTTGGCGTAGAGGCGAGA
The DNA here is from genome assembly GCA_963804725.1 of uncultured Alphaproteobacteria bacterium. Taxonomy (GTDB): domain Bacteria; phylum Pseudomonadota; class Alphaproteobacteria; order ATCC43930; family CGMCC-115725; genus JAATGI01. Next base: position 131,088 of record CAWDRN010000005.1, read on the forward strand.
CACAACTACGTGGCCTTTGCGCGCGTAATACCGCGTCTTGGTGAATGAGAACTCACGAGCGGGATTCCCAAAAGGAGCGAAACCTGAATTCACCATGGCAAACGGGATGAGGTTTGCCATGGCAGCGGCAGTTCGGCTTCGTGGGGATTATGATGGCGATCGATTGCGCCGGTTGGCGAAGCGATCGGAGGATGCCGATCAGACGCGGCGTCTTCTGGCGCTGGCGGCAATTTATGATGGTGGCTCTCGAACTGCGGCGGCGCGGATCGGCGGCGTCGGTCTGCAAACGGTTCGGGATTGGGTGCTTGCTTTCAATGGCGAAGGGCCGCCCGGCCTGGTGAATGGCAAGGCACCGGGCAATCCACCCTTGCTGAGCGAGGTCCAGCGCCAAGCGCTGATGAAGATCGTCGAGAGCGGCCCCCTTCCGGCGGTTCACGGCGTGGTGCGCTGGCGATTGCTCGATCTGGCGCAATGGGTGTTCGAGGAGTTCCGCATTCCGATCAGCAAGCAAACGCTGAGCCGGGAATTGCGGGCATTGGGTTTCCGCAAGCTGTCGGCGCGTCCCCGACATCATGCCCAGAATGCCGAGGCCATGGCGGCGTTCAAAACAACTTCACCGCCAGCCTGGACCAGATCGCCCGGCGAGACGCGGCGGGCAAGCCGATCGAAATCTGGTTCCAAGACGAGGCCCGGATCGGCCAGAAGAACAAAATCACCCGCCGTTGGGCCAAGCGCGGAACGCGGCCATCGGCGCCGCGCGATCAACGGACGCGGTCGACCTATATCTTCGGGGCGATCTGTCCGGCACGGGGAACCGGGGCGGGGTTGATCCTGCCCCGCTGCAATACCGCCGCCATGGCGCTGCATCTCAGTGAGATCTCCACAACCGTGGCACCGGGCGCCCACGCCGTCCTCTTGCTCGATCAGGCCGGCTGGCACCTTTCCGACAAGCTCGACATCCCGGAAAACATCACCTTGATGCCGCTGCCGCCTAGGTCACCCGAACTCAATCCGGTTAACACGGTGCGAGCACCCCTTGCCGCACGCGAAAGCGTGACATGGACGCAAGCCGCGGGACCAGACGCCTGATCCTTCGAGGATTAACTCGTCTGCATCGGAGATACCGACCAGAAAGGAAACGAATTCAAGGAATCTGCGCCTCACGCCGGCGCAAATCCACTCGCGCTACTTCATTGGAAATGGTCATGCGCCATCTTACCCACGAAAGTACCGTTCGCGTGACAAAGCCCCGCCGGCTACAGATCAGATCGGGAGATTTGCGGTAGGGACAGGTGTGTCTGTGCCTCACGGTCCGTTGAAGATCGCGAACCGCCGCGCAAAGTCGCCATCTCGTTCTGCCCAGCGTTCCCCCCTGACACGCGCGACCAGGATCTCGCCGCCATGCGGGTTCGGATCGCCGAGAAGCTGAATCACTTCCGAGACGTAGTCAACAAGCGGCATGGCATTGGGATCTGTGAGCTGGTGCGGGCCACCCAACTCCGTCTGGACGTACGGCGGGGCCAGCTCGAGAACCTCGATCGAGCTGCTGCGAAGCTGAACGCGCAGCGATTGCAGCCACGAGTGAAGAAATGCCTTTGTAGCGCAATAAGTCGGAAAGTTGCTACGCGGCACGAAGGCGAGGCCGGACGTGGTCGTAATGATCGTAGCCCTCGGCTGTTTCTTCAATGTCGGCAGCAGAGCCACTGTTACGTGTAGCACACTCATGATATTGGTCTCGATGATGTCGCGCGAGATCGACAGATCGACGGGGTCCGCCGTGAGGCTCTCGGGGCGCCCAATGCCGGCGTTATTCACAAGGACATTAAGCGCCGGGATCTCCTCCCGCACACGGGCTGTAAATGCCTCGATCGCCGTAGGATCCCGGACGTCGAGTTGTAGGCTGACCATGCCGGGATTCGCATCGGTGATCTCGTCTAGGAGGTGCTGGCGACGACCAGCAACCACGACTTGGTTGCCGAGTTCGATGAAAGGCCTCAGCGAGACCTCGGCCGATGCCGCTCGTGCCGCCGGTGATAAGGATAGAGTTCCCTGTCATTTGCATGATGCGATTTCCTTTGGATTTGCGGCAGCGATCAGCCGAGGAGTGCGGGCCGCAGAACCTCTTCGCACCATTGGCGGAAGCTGGTCGGTGTGGTGTTTTCCGAAGTCCTTTCGACGCCGAGGTCAAGACCCCGATTCTTGGCGTCGAACATGTCGATCATGCCCTGCGCCATGGCCTCCGAGAAACCGAACTTGATGAATTGGGCCTTGTAGGCATCAAGGGGAACCTCCTGGAAACGTACCGGCTTGGCGAGTACATCCGATATGATCTCGGCCATGTCGTTGCAGGAGATATCCTCTGGGCCGAGCACTGCTACTTCCTCCTGGCCCCTCCAACTACCGTCCAAGAGCCAGCCCGTCGCGACGGCGGCGATGTCACGTATGGCACAGCTCGGCAACTTCAAATCGCCAGACAACGGCAAGAAGAACATACCCTGGCTCTTGATGGCGGCGACCTGCCTCAGGATGTTGTCCATAAACGACGGCATGGTGAGCGCGCGTAAGTTGACCCCGGTGCTGGAGATCAGATCATCCATGGCCAGCGAGCAGGTGACATGGCCTGCCTTGCCGGCAAGCGGTGTGGTCCGGCCAAGCGCAGTGATGGAGACGACGCGCTTGACGCCGTGAGCTTTCAGCGCCGCAGCGGCGGGGCGCGTGAAATCGACATACGCGGCCTCGAGACTCTCTGCGTGAGGATCGGGCGGAGCCAGCCAGAAGACGGTGTCGCCTCCCTTGAATGCCTCGTTCACGACATCGGCGTCGCGGTGGGACCCCTGAACGATCTCGACGCGATCTCGAACTGCCTTGGGAAGTTTTGAGGGATTGCGCACGACGACGCGGACGGGCGCGTCGCGCTGAAGCAGGTTCTCGAGGACCCGATGGCCAATGTCGCCGGTGGGAGCAGTTACAACAATCATGGAGTTCTCCGGGTTTCTAAGTGCGACCCCGGGCGGCATTCGGAGCCGATGCCGACCAGGTACCGTCGCTGGTGATCGCGCCAAAGCAGGTGAGTATTGCCCTACGGACGATCCATGACGTATCGTCCGAAATATCTTCGCAATCGTCCGGATTTATCTATGGATCCGCTTTCCGAGCTTCTCTCGTTGTTGAGACCGAGCAGCACGATCTCTTCAGGCTTCGATGCCGGAGGCGATTGGTCAATCCAGTTCGGCGATCAGCACAAGCAGATCAAATGCTATATCATCGTATCGGGCGCATGCTGGCTGGCCGTCGATGGCATTGAGGATGCGGTGCGCCTCGAACAGGGCGATTGCTTTGTTCTGCCGATGGGGCGCCCCTTTCGCTTGTCTAGCGACCTGCGGCTGCCGTCAGTTGACGCTTCCACAATCTTCCCGCGCGCCCGGGCGGGTGGCGTGGTGACCGTCAACGGTGGCGGCAGCTTCGCGCTAGTGGGCACTCGCTTCGCCGTCAGCGGCAATCATGCCGATATGCTAGTGGGATTGCTGCCGCCGATCGTGCATCTCCGCGAGGAAACGGAACAGGCTGCGCTGCGCTGGTGTGTGGAACGCATGATGCAGGAACCGCGCGAGGCACAACCGGGCGGCTCTCTCATCGTACAGCACCTCGCTCATATGATACTGGTCCAGGCATTGCGCGTGCATCTGGCGGAGGGGCTTGGCGCAGGCACTGGATGGTTCTTCGCCCTCGCAGATAAGCAATTGAGTCGCGCGATCAACGCCATGCACGCCGATCCCGCCCGACGCTGGAGATTGCAGGAGCTAGGCGAGCTGGCGGGTATGTCACGCTCGACCTTTGCGCTTCGCTTCAAGGAGAAGGCCGGAAAAACGCCCATGCAATATCTGTCGCAGTGGCGCATACTTTTGGCCTGCGACAGGCTTGAGAATGGGGGTGATGCGATTTCCGTTATCGCCGAGTCTCTAGGCTATGAATCGGAAAGTGCATTCAGCACTGTTTTCAAGCGAGTTATTGGGTGCTCGCCGCGGCAATATTGTAAAGACCGGATGCCCCAAAGGGCCCAAGATGGCGACAGTGGGCCAACCCACGCGCACACCAGAAATTTCGCCGTGCTCCATTGAGCAATGGATGAACGGGCACGATCTCCGTAACGTAACCCATGGGGGCTTTGTCCCGGGAGCAATCGACGGGACCGCACGCGCTTTAATTTAGTTAGATCGCCCGGATCAGTTTAGCGCTAATGCGGCCTTCCGGATGCTCAAACGATGTGTCGGTCGGCGGACATGTTGCTCCCCCTACACAGTGCAACCGAAAATCCCGCGACGGCAATCGCTCACTTCAGGACAGGAGCACTTCCGCCCCGAGCGTACGAACAACTTGGCGCAGGCTCTCGCTGTAGTATCCGGTAAGCACACGCTGCAGCCGAGCCCGTAGATACTCAGGGAGTGAGCGCCATGGACCTTGACATTCGACCTTGCACTTCGGCCGAGGAAGTGCGGCAGGCCAGCAGTGCCATCGGATATTATTTCGGGCGTTCCTCGGCCGGCGAAGACCTGATGAAGCGATTTGCTCGGGTCCTGCCGGTCGAGCGCGTCTATGCCGCGTGGGAACAAGACCGCGCGGTCGGCGGATTGGCGGCGCTGCCGCTGCAATTGACGGTCCCTGGCGGCAGCGTGCGGGCGGCCGGCGTTACTCTTGCCGGGGTCTTGCCGAACTCATCGGCGACGAGGGCTGCTGCGCGCAATGATGCGGGCCTTGCTCGACGCCTGCCGCCTTGCCGGCGAGCCGGTCGCCTATCTCTGGGCCACCGAGGACACGATCTATAGTCGTTTCGGCTTCGGCCTCGCGTCGTTCAGCGCCGAGATCGATGTGCCGCGCGAGCGATCGGCATTCCACGGGAGCTTTGCCGCTGCTGGCGATGTCCGGCTCGTTCCGCTTGCCGCAGCCGAACGAGACATCGCGCCGGTATACGAAAAGGTCGCCGCGCTGACGCCGGGCATGTTCGTCCGGAGCTCGCCTTGGTGGCAGGACCGGACATTGGCCGAACCGGAGTGGCTGCGTAGCGGCGGAGGTGAATTGCAATGCGCCGTCCTTGAACGGGAGGGGCGGACGAGAGCCTACACGCTCTACCGCATAAACTCGCGTTTCGAGCGCGGCTTGCAGGCGGGATCGGTCGGCGTGGTCGAAGCGGTCGGCGAGTTGCCCGAGGCAACCGGGACGATCTGGCGATATCTGCTCGATATCGACTGGTTGGCGCGCGTTAGAGCCGGACTTCTGCCGATCGACCATCCGCTGCTGCTCTTGGCAGCGGAGCCGCGGCGGCTCGGCTTCAGCCTTCGCGACGGAGTTCGGGTACGTCTCCTGGACGTCAAGGCGGCGTTGTCGGCGCGTTCCTATCAGGATCGGCGTTCGGTGGTCATCGCGGTGATCGACGAGTTCTGCCCTTGGAACGCCGGCCGCTGGCGAGTCAGCGCCGATGGCGTGGACCGCACGGACGAAGCTCCGGTCCTGCGTTGCGACGTCAGTGCACTGGGCGCGGTCTATCTTGGCGGCTTTACCTGGACGCAGCTCGTACGCGCGCTGCGTGTTGAAGAGATCGTCGCCGGCGCGGCCGCAAATGCCGACGCAATCTTCCGGACAACAGGCGCACCCTGGTGTCCCGAGATTTTTTGACAGTGGTTGGCGTGCGAAAGAAAAACCGGAGGCGCGCACCTCGCTCACATCCGTTGCGCTATGGAGCAAGGCGGTTGGCTCGATGCCCAATCCGTTATGGGCTATACGCATGATTTCCGTGCGCAGCGACGGCGCATTGTGAATGCAATCAGTTTGTTTGACACCGATTTGACACGTGATTCGGTCCTGACGAAAATAGTTCACGCATTTCAATGCATTATCAGCTTTTCGACGTCACTTTCGGGAGGCGGGGGCCGGAGGTTTAAACCCTCTTACAATGGACCATGCCATCCGATATTTGCGCGAGGATCCCGACTCATGCTGGCAAAGCGTATTGCACATACGCGGCGGGCGATCCCTGTTTTGGATGACTTCGCGGATTTGGGCCAAACCGTCGGTCACGGCCGGGTCTCGATAGTCGAGCATGCCCCTAAACCTAAGGCTCCTTAGCGGAAACTGTGGGTGAGGAATGAGTGATTGTAGCGCCGCGGCGGTTGGTGCCTTTGATTGTGTCTCGGCCATGCGGATCGCCGTCAAGGCCTTCGCCTTCGGCGCATCGCTGTGCGGCTACGGTCCTTGACTGCGACACGCATGGCCAAGAGTTTGGCATTGGTGCCATCAATGACGCATTCGGTTTGTTGCTCCTGAAGAGCGCCGGGCTTGGGCTGGTGCGCGGTCAGGAAGTGAAAGAGCTTACGACAAGTCGCATCAAACAAGCGTTGCTCAGCTTCCAACTGATGATGAGAGAGCAGTGGTCCACCATCGTCGCCGATGAGGTTGAGGATAACCTGATCGATCGGCCGCCCGCGGAGGGTTTTGTCCATGTGCAGCTGGCTGATGATCTCGCCGCCGAGCACCCAGACATTGTCACGGTGTTGGCGCAAAGTCTTGTGCGATAGGTTGCGCGCCAGCAAATCGCGGAGAAACGGCTTGAAGTATTCCACCATCTGTCGGCCGGGCAGAATGTCTCGCGCTTCATATGACCAGCTGCGAGGCCACTCATCGAGATCGGGACAGTAGGCCTGCAAGGGATCGGCGGCAGGCAGTTGTCCGGCTAAGCTCTCACCCTTATTGGCCTCTTTCTTGGGTTCTGCTGTCATGCGGCTGATCTCCGTGCTGAACCATTATCAGCGCTACCCGGGCTTCGTGTATGAGAAAGCGCGGCTTTGCCACGAAACTCAAACCATCGAGATCTCCGTCCGTCCACGCCGTGGCTCGCGGCCGGTGTGCTCGGGCTGCGGCAGACCGGCAACTGCCTACGATCGCCTCAGCCCCCGTCGGTTCGAGTTCGTGCCGCTTTGGGGCTGCATGGTAGTGTTGCTGTATCATATGCGGCGCGTGGATCGCCGAACCTGCGGGGTACGGGTCGAAGCGGTCCCCTGGGGCGTGGGCAAGTACGAACTGACCACGGCGTACATGCTATTCCTGGCGCACTGGGCGCGAAAGCTGTCCTGGCAGGAGACGGCCCGGTCGTTCCGCAGCACCTGGGAGAAGGTCTGTCAGTCGGTCGAATATGTCGTGCAGTGGGGACTCGAACACCGACAGTTGGGTCCGATTGCGGCGATCGGTGTCGATGAGATCCAGCATGCCCGCGGCCATAAATACCTGACCTTGGTCTATCAGATCGAGCAGCAGTGTACTCGCCTGCTATGGATTGGCCGCGAGCGGACGATGGAAAGCTTCGGAGAGTTCTTCACTCTGATCGGCGAAGAGTTGGCGGGAAACATCGAGTTTGTCTGCTCGGACATGTGGCAGCCGTACCTGACGGTCATCCGCGAGCGGTGTAGCCAGGCGATCCACATCCTCGATCGCTTTCACATTGTCGCCAAGATGAACGCTGCACTGGACCAGGTGCGCGCCGCCGAGGCACGCCGGCTGGCGCGCGACGGCTACGAGCCGGTCCTGAAGAAGACCCGCTGGTGCGTCCTGAAGCGCAAGGCCAACCTGACCGAGCATCAACGCTTTCGGCTGCGCGATCTGTTGCGCTACAACCTGCAGACGGCGCGAGCCTATCTGCTCAAGGAAGATTTCCAGCAACTGTGGGATTACCAATCTCCGCAATGGGCCGGCAAGTTTCTCGACGATTGGTGCGCCCAGGTCATGCGCTCCCGCATCGAGCCGATGAAGAAGGTTGCCAGGACGCTACGCTCGCACCGTGCGCTACTCCTGAACTACTTCCGTGCCAAGAAACAGCTCTCCAGCGGCGTGGTCGAGGGTCTCAACAACAAGGCCAAACTGACTATGCGAAAATCCTTTGGATTTCGCACCTTCCGCGTCACAGAAATCGCCTTGTACCATACACTTGGCAGACTACCGGAACCTGATGTCGCCCACAAATTCTACTGACGAGGCAAACCTAAAGTGCTGATTGAGCACGAAGGCTGCGCCTTGTGGCTTGCCGAAGCGGCGATAGGCGAAGCGGATACCATTGGCCTCGAAAAATTGGGTCGGCGCGGTCTGTACGTATGTCTTGTTGTGGGGTGTCCTCAAGCATTGACGGCGAATGCGCGCCGTCGCGTTACCCTGCCGTCTTGCCACCGTCTGCGGTAACGATCTGGCCGGTCACGAACGATGCGGCGTCTGAGGCGAGAAAAACGATCACGCGCGCGATCTCGTCGGGCTGGCCGATCCGGCCGAGCGGTACACCTGCCAAGAGGGCCGCTTTGCGTTCGGCCGTGCCGGTGAACCGATTGAGCATGCCGGTCTCAGCCGGGCCGGGTGCTACAGCGTTAACCCGCACGCCCGAAGCCGCAGCTTCCAGCGCAGCCGACTTGGTAATGCCTTCGACGGCATGCTTGCTGCCGACATAGACCGACGCGCCTTTCGCGCCCTCGTGACCATAGGTCGACGAGATCTTGACGATGCTGCCTGAGCCCTGCGCCGTCATCACGCGCAGCTCGTGCTTGAGGCTCAGAAGCGTGCCCAACACGTTGGTGTCGAACGTGGCGGCATAGCTCTCGGCCGTCTGGTCGACGACAGGTCCCGGCTTGCCTTCTGTCCCGGCGTTGTTGACCGCAACGTCAAGGCGTGTAGCGCGACAATCAAGGTGAGAGCTCTCACCTTGATTGTCGCGCCGCAAAGGCGGCCGAAACGCTCAATCGTCCGGTTGACGAGGCGGTGGACGTCGTCTTCGTTGCGCACATCTGCCCGCACGAATTCCGCTTCGGCGCCGAGCGCTCGAAGTTCGGCGACCAATGCCTCGCCAGCACCTTCCCGGCGGCCCGACCCGACGATGTGGCTGCCCTGTCTTGCGAAGGCGATCGCTGCCGCGCGGCCTATGCCGGTCAGTGCTCCGGTGATCAAAACGATAGACGCGGTCATAGTTATCTCCTTGAAATAAGGTAATTCTGATGCGCGTCACATGGACCCGCGACTGCGCGATCGTTGTCGCAGTGTTCGGCCACAGGGCCTTCCTCGATCCGTATGATATCGGCCGCGATAAACGCCGCGGGGCGTCTATTGCTCAAGAAGGGCCCGTGAACGATCACGTGATCGCCTTCCGTCGAGATCGTAGTGAAGGGTGAAGTGCACCCATCGTGAGCTCCTTCGGACGCAAGTCCAGATCGTTATAACGGCGGCGACGCAGCCACTGCCGCCGTTTTGGCTAACATCCTGGCCATCAGCCCGCGCGCCACTGCGGCGGGAATTACTGCGTTCATGATCCGATTGATGCGTCCAGGAATCATGACGGGCCGGTTTTTGCTCAAGGCTCGCAATCCCTCATAGACACAGCGGTCGACGGTCATCGGCTTCATCGGCATAGTCGTAGGATCGAGGCCAAATTTCGCGAGTACAGGCGTCTCGGTCGACGCGGGCGGAACCACCGTTACGTAAACACCGCAAGGTTTCAATTCCTCATGCAGCGACACGGACAGGCTCCTTACATATGCCTTGGCGCCGGCGTCGTTCGCCATGAAAGGAATCCCCTTGTCCGCGCCCATGGCGCCCACGAATATCAACCCGCCCGTTCCGCGCCGGACGAGCCGTTCGCCGAAGTGGTGAGCGATGTCGAGGTGCGCCGCCGTGTTCAGCCGCAGCAGCTGCATGAGTTCCTCGCGGTCCTTGTCGAGAAATCGTCCGGGGCTACCGGTTCCCGCATTTGACACGACAAGGCCGATATCGAGATCGTGCGTGGCGTCTACGAGCATTTGAAGGAAACCAGGCTCTGAAAGGTCGAGGGCGACGACGCGGTGCTGGACGCCAAAAACCCGGGTGCATTCCTCTCCAACCGCGCGCAGCAAAGGCTCTCGCCTGGCGACAAGAGTGGCATGAATTCCTGACGCCGCTATCTGGCGCGCGAATTCCTTGCCGATGCCGGACGACGCCCAGTGATCAGGGCCCACGGACCGAACCTTTGCTTATCTACTCGCGCCCGCATGCCGCTCTCCCATCGTGGCTGTCGAGTGGAGGCACGGCGCCGCCAGGACCCCAGTCGCTTTTCATCATCTGCTCATTCCGTCATTCAATTATGTCAGTTACCTAACTTACTTGCGGCGTACCGTACCGCTCCGTACTTGGCCCTCGGGTCGGAAGGTTTAGCCCGCAGGGCTTCTCACACGACTTTGAATCCAATTCTTAAGACGCTTGGTCTCTATCGCCACCAAGCTGGCGTCGTGAAAGGCGTGGGCTAGGATCGAAACGCCTTGCATCGCTGCAAGCAGATGCAAGGCAAGGCCGGCAGACTCAATTCCCTTGCCGAGGGATCGAAACTGGCCCTCAATCCAGGCTAGGTGTTGCGCCAGGATCTCGGTCGCTCTGGCTGCGACCACGCCGCCGGATTTGTGCAACTCGGAGCAAAACGTGCCAACGGGGCAGCCGCTCTGCGCCAGTAAACCCTTGTTTTCGAAAACGTCTTGCACGCAGGCGCAAAGCCGATCCTTCGGGTGATCCAGATTCCTCCCATCGCTTTCGGTGCGCGGCATACTCCGCCAGCCGTAGTTCAACGATGGCCTCCCCGATCTCGTCCTTGGTTTTGAAGTAATAATAAACGTTCCCGAGAGGAACCTCAGCTTCGCGCGCGATGTCAGCTAGCGAAGTGGCCCCAAACCCATTCTGGTAGGCCAAATCCACCGCCGCACTAACCAGTCGGGATCGCTTGTCGGTATGAGCTCCAGCCATCATCATTCTAAGTCAGTTGACCAACTTATAATCTGTGGCAACAGAACTTGTCAAGCTCTCACATGGAGGTAGCCGATACGGCAAACACAAAAATCCGCCGATCAGGGAGCGGGCAGTGCAGCGGCGGCAATCTGCACCTTGTCGCCGTCGGCGAGGTTGACGGGCGGCTGTAGGATGACTTGATCACCGTCCTGGACACCCGCGTTGACCTCAACTTCGGTGCCGTAATCGGCGGTGATCGCGATCTTGTGCAGATGGGCGATGTGGTTCTCGACGACTGCCACCTGCATGCCGTTCTGATTGAAGATGATCGCGGAAGCGGGCACCATCAGCGCAGGCGCCGCGCGGGGGATCTCGAGTTCGACCGTGCAATAGACCCCGGGCTGCAAGGCGCCATGCGGATTGGGGACGTCGACCTCGGTCAAAAGGGTCCGAGTTCCGGGCTGCAATGCATCGGCGATCCGCGTCACTTTGCCGTGGAAGGTGAGGTTCGGCATGGCGGGTACGCGAACCACCGCGGTGATGCCCGGCTTAACGCCAAAGGCATCGTCCTGCGGCACATAAACCCACACCCGGATCACGTCGCTGTGGGTCATCGCGAACATCGGCGTGCCAGCGGTCGCGTTAGCGGTGATTAGGCTGCCGACATCGATGTTGCGCTGGGTGATCACCCCGTCGAATGGCGCTACGACTTGCTGATAGATCTTCTGCTGGTTGTAATACCTCAGCTGTTGCTCGTTCGCTGCCGCATTGTATTGGGCCGCGGTTGTCGCGTGCGTCTGCGCTTGATAAGCATACCAATCGGTGTCGCCCTGCTCCTGCGGCATCCACCCCTCCCTGGCAAGGGTCGAGATGCGCTTGCTCGTGACATCGGTCGAGGCGCGCTGCGCTTGGTTTTGGCGTATCATCGCCTGAGCCGCCTGCAGGCTATTCCACCATTGCGCGACCTGGTCCTCGACCTCGGGTGCGGTGATCTCGGCGAGGAGCTGCCCGGCCCTGACATGATCGCCGATATCGACATAACGCTTTACCACATAGCCGCTGGCACGCGCATAGATGTTGGCCTCGACGAAACCGAGCGTCGTCGCGGGCAATGTCACCTGTAGGGTGCCGGGCTGCTGCGCTACCGTATCGACGCGCACGCTCGGGACAAAGTTCGCATCCTGCTGGGCGGTGTTCATGACCTGCCGGTGCTGCTCGTAATGCCGCCATACGCCCAGGGCGAGAGCGGCGATAAACAGCACAAGAACGCCGAAGCCGAGCAGCCACCGGCCCGACTTGCCATGCCCGTTTGTTCCACCTGGCGGTAGCTGCTCGTGTGCATCGCGTTTGGGTGTTGGCGGAAGGGGCCGCGGCGGCGGCTCCTTCGAGAGTGGTGTGTGCTCGACGTCGTTCATTCGAGAACCTCCGTGAAGACGCCATGCGCGGCTTTGCCGTCGTTGCGCTTGCGCAGCATGGCGAACAGGTACGGCACGATGAGCAGGGTCGTCGGGGTGGCGAACAGGAGGCCGCCGATGACCGCCCGCGCCAGCGACGCGTTCTGTTCCTCGCCCGGGCCGCCGATTGCCATCGGGATCATGCCGACGATCATCGCGGCAGCCGTCATCAGGACTGGCCGGATGCGTGTATGCCCGGCCGCGATGGCGGCATCGAAGGCGGTCATGCCTTTGAGCTGCTGCTCGCGCGCGAAAGTGACGAGCAGGATCGAGTTGGCCGACGCCACGCCGAGCGCCATGATGGCACCCATCAGCGAGGGAACGCTGAGGGTCGTATCGGTGATGTAGAGCATTGTCACGATGCCGCAAAAGGTTGCTGGCAACGCCAGAATGACGACAAACGGGTCGCCCCAGGTCTGATAATTGACGACCATGAGCAGGTAGACAAACACGGCGGCGAACACGAGACCTATCCCCATATCGCGGAAGGCCTGTTGCATATTGTCGATCTGGCCGGTCACCTGGATCGTGTTGCCGGGCGACAGTTGTTTCTTGAGATCGGAGGTGACCTTGTCAATGTCGGCCGCGATGCTGCCGAGATCGCGGCCTTGGGTGCTGGCGTAGACCTCGTAGATCGGCTGGATATTCGCCTGGTTGGCGCTGCCGGGCACCGTGTCGCGAGTGAACGTTGCGACATTGCTGAGCTCGCCCGGCACCGGTTGTGTTGTCGATGGGGCGACTGCGGTGCTGACTGGCGTATTGCCAAGGTCATTGAGCGAGCTGAGCTTGTACTGCGGCGTTTGCACGGCGATGAAATAGGGAATGCCGTTGGTCGGGTCGGTCCAGAAATTGGGCTGGACCTGCTCGGAGGAATTGAGGCTCGTGCTGATGCTGTTGCCGATGTCGTTGACGGTGATGCCGAACTGCAGAGCCCGCGCGCGATCGACCTGAACATAAAAGTCGGGAGCGTGGACTTCCTGCTGCAGATGGGCGTCGACGATGCCCGGAATGGCGGCAATGCGGCGGCGCAGCTCTTCGGCAATGCGCAGGTTCTTGGCCCGGTCATAGCCTACCGTCCGCACGTCGATCTGCGCGGTGAGGCCGAAATTCAGAATTTGCGTCGCCATGTCGGCCGGCTGGAAGTAGAACATGTCCGCCGGGAAGGCCGCGGGCAGCACTTGGCGTAATTGGCGGATATAGTCGGCCGTCGGGGCATGTCCTTCCTTGAGCGAGACCATGATCACGCCGTCATTGACCGCGATCGAGGTGCCGTCGGCAAAGGCCCAGTTATAGGAGCGCGCCGGCACCCCGAAATTGTCGACGATCAAGTCGAGGTCTTTCTTGGGAATGATGGTGCGGATCTGGTCTTCGACGTCCTGGAAGATCTGCTCCGTTGTTTCGATGCGGGTGCCCGGCGGCGCCCGGACATGGAGCTGGATCATGCCGCCATCGATGGCCGGATAGAAATCGCGGCCGACAAAAACGAACATCACGGAGCCGAGCACCAAGACGAGGGCGGCGATGACCGGGACGATCGCCCGACGGGTCAGCAGTATCCGGAGCAGTTCGACATGGCTTTTGCGCATGCGCTCGAAACCGCGCTCGAACGACGCGTGGAAACGGGCGAAGAAGCCTCCTCCCACCGTCAACTCACGATTATGCTTGCCCTTCAGCATCTGGCCGATCGTGATCGGCGTCAGGGTCCGCGACAGGCCATAGGAAGCGAGCATAGCAAACACCACGGCGAGACCGAGCGGCGTGAACAAATATTTCGCCGGGCCGTTGAGAAAGACCACCGAGGTAAAGACGCAGCTGATCGCAAGGGTAGAGACCAGGGTCGGCATCGCGATTTCGGCGGCGCCGTGCAATGTCGCCCGTGGCAGCGGCATCTTCTCTTCATCGAGCAGGCGGTAGGTGTTCTCGATCGTCACCGTCGAATCATCGACGAGGATACCGACCGCAAGCGCCAGGCCGCCCAATGTCATTGTGTTGATCGTCTCGCCCAGGAAGTAGAGCACGACGAGCGAGGTTAGCATCGCCAGTGGGATCGAGATCATCACCACGACCGTCGGCCGCCACGAGCCGAGGAAGAGCAGGATCATCAGCGCTGTCAGCCCGGCGGCGATCGCGCCTTCGCGCAACACAGCGAACAGCGAAGACACGACAAACACCGACTGGTCGAACAGCGATTTGATAACCATGCCCCGCGGCGCGGCCTGCCGCGCGATGTCCAGGGCTTGCTTAACCGCGTTGACAACGCCCAATGTCGAGGCATTGCCGTTCTTGATGATACTGAGCAGCACAGAGCGTTGTCCGTCCGCCCGGACGACGTTCTGCTGCACCAAATTACCGTCGCGCACATGACCGATGTCCCTGAGAAACACGGTGGCGCCGTTCGAATAGCTGACGGGGATGTCATTGAGCCCCTCGATCGTCGGCGGCATCGAATTGGTGCGGACGGTGTAATCGGTCTTACCGATCTTCTCATCGCCCCCGGGCAAGGTCAAATTCTCCGCGTTGACGGCATCGACGACCTGCAACGGCGTCAGGCCTCTGGCGAGCAGCTTTACGGGGTCGATATCGACCATGATCTGCCGGTACTTGCCGCCGGCCGGTGTCGGCAGCGTGACACCGTGGATCGGCGCCAGCGTCTGCCGCAGCCGATAGATGCCGTAATCGTAGAGCTGCGCCTCGCTCAGGGTGTTGGAGCTGAGAGCGATTTGCAGAACCGGCACGGCCGACGCGCTGTATTGCACGATCACTGGCGGCTCGATTCCGGTCGGCATCAAGGCGCGGATCGAGTTCGTGGCAGCGACGATCTGTGAGATCGCCAGACTGAGGTCCACATCGGGCTGGAAAAAGATCTTCTGCACCGATATGCCGTTGACGGTTTCGGCTTCAATGTCCTTGATGCCGCCGACGCTAGAGCTGATCGAATACTGGCTATAGGTGGTGACGCGCTGCTCCATCTCGGTGGTGTTGAGGCCGGTGTATTGCCAGATCACCGACACCACGGGAATGTCGATCTCGGGGAAAATATCGGTCGACATCTCCATGGCCGCAGTGAGGCCGAGGAACAGGATCAGGGCCGCCACCACATAGAAGGTATGCGGATACTTCAGCGCAAAACGGACGATGCCCATATCGCCTCCGCTGTTCCAATGCCCTGCAATGATTTGGGAAGCCCTGGGATCACAACTCCACCCTTAGGAGACGATTTGTAAGTGCTGTTAGCAACGTTTGCGCCACCGTCTCCAGGCGCCGGTATCATACCTCTCTGCTCAGGCCACATCGGTGATTGGTATCCGGGTTAGACGAGCAAAGTTATTGGTTGTCCATCTTTGCTCCGCGGCGAAAGCCATCGCGTGGGTAAGCCCGCGTGCCTATACGGCCACGAAAGCCACATCAAGATGCCAAGCGGAACATATGGCGCCAAAATTATTTCCATCAAGATCATGTCGCACTTCACGATCGGTGACGATCTGCTCTACCTCCGCTAGTCCTATAGGCCGTCCATCCTGAGCAATTTCGTCGCACGTCATGGCAGCGTCGGCAGAGAGCATTCCAAAGATGCAAATCAAGAGCTCCCGATGAAAACTCCAGTGCCGTAGACGAGCGGGCCGCCGAGCACGACTTGAGAGGCGGCAGACAGGAATGGGGTGTCCATGTAGCGATTGCGGATCCAGGCGATGGCCGTTAGCTCCAGAACCACTACTGCGAAGGCGATGGCGACCGGCGTGCGGAAATCGGGGATAACGAACGGCAGAGCGTGGCCCAACCCGCCCAGTACCGTCGTCAGACCGCAGACCACGCCACGCAACAGTGGGCTCCAGCGGCCCCGGGAGCGTGTGGCGAGAGTCACCAGTGCGTGTAGTGATAACGCTTCCCCGACCAAAGCGCAGGACTGAGAGCGAACCACCTCCTTCGCTCAATTCCACGGTATATTCGCTACAGCGGCTCTGCACTATCAACTCATGGATCATTCTTTGATGCCTTCACGAGTTACACAACACAATTCCGCCACGGTGCGTGGCGTATGTCTGGTTACCGCACTGGTTGGGAGAAGCGCGATTTCGACTACATCGTCGAGATGCATTTTTTATAAGTTTTGTTGCGATAGCATTGGCGCCGATCGGCGGCGCAGCTTTAACCGACTTGGCGTTTGTCAGCGTCATCAATAAGAAGGGTAGGTCGAGATGATTTCGTTCGTCGAACATACCGACGATGCAGTGAATGGCATACGATTTGCACATCGTTCTGCAGGTCGAGGGCGACCCATCGTATTGGTCCATGGTGTTGGACCTGGGACGACGGGTGAGGCAAATTTCCTGCCCTTGCTAGAGCGTTTGACTCAGTACCGCGAAGTGCATCTCATTGACTTGATCGGCTTCGGCGCGTCGGAGCGGAAAGCAAATCCCGCTTACTTCGATGTTGATCTGTGGGTTCGCCAGATAGAAACCGTGATAGAGCGGGTTCGTGATCCAGCTGATGTCATCGGAAATTCAGTGGGCGGTGCGCTGGCGCTCAAAGTGGCAGGACGAAGCGCAAAGGTGCGGCGTGTCATGGCGATTGGAGCACCGGCTGAACGATATACGATTACCCCCGAGCTAGCACGTTTCTGGAAAACTCCTGAGAGCCTCGCCGATTTGGCTGCCGCCATGACTCCAATGACTGGCGCCCAATCGCCCCCCGCCGCTGCGGTCGTTGAGGCGCGCTTTCGCGCCTTCAGCAATCACGGATATGGCGAGTATTTTTCAGAGATGATTAAGGGTGGCCAGGGCCAGCTCGATGCAGCGGCTTTGAATAATGCCGAAGCGGCGCTTATTCACAAACCCGTGGTATTGGTTCACGGCCGACTTGATCGTGCGTGTCCCCCAGAAAAGACGGTGGTGCCGCTTTTGCGTCGTCTACCCTCGGCCGATCTTTTTCTCTTTGGTGGATGTGGGCATAACGTAATTTGGGAACGGACCAAAGAGATACTGGAATTAATCGCGATGGTGATGAATGAACCCTGAGCTGCAATATGCGGGGAAAGGGCGAAAAGCAAAGCTTCTGGTTCTACAGGGATGTCCTTTCGACGAGACGAAGGCGATAAACCTGCGCAACTACTGCAAGAACGAGCAGGGCCTGAGTCATCGCCATCCTTGAGCGAACGCACACGTAAGGACCCGTCCTGGAAGTCAGGATCGCGGTTCGCATCGGGTTTGAACTTACGACATCCGGAAAGCACTCTAGCCGGAACCATTCGCGCTTTTCTCAAAGTGACGAATTCCGATGAAGGTCCAAGGCACGATCCAAACGATGAATCCACTCGGAATGCTCCGTCCACATACTATGCGTCCCGTTTCGTCCTCGACAACTGGATCATTGTATCCAATAATATTTGCGCCATCGCTCTTTGAAGGGACGAATAGATGAGCAGTTACTCTTGGCCAACCCAAGACTGCACTCGGATTCCCTTTGGGGTGTACCGGGATTCGGAAGTCTATGCCGAGGAGCAGGAGCGGATTTTTCGCGGTCCTGTATGGAACTATCTTGCTCTGGAAGCCGAGATCCCGCGTCCCGGTGATTTTCGTGTAATTTCCGTCGGTGATACCCCAGTTGTGGTCGATCGCGCAGCAGACGGCTGCATACATGCTTTTGTCAATCGTTGCGCACATCGCGGGGCCGTCGTCCGACGCGAGCTTTATGGCAACGCGAAGCTTCATACGTGTTGTTATCATCAATGGTCTTACGACCTAACGGGCAAACTTCGCAGCGCCGCCTTCAGCAAAGGCGTTAAGGGTATAGGCGGGCTTCCACGCGATTTTGACCCGAATTGTCACGGGCTCCAACGCCTAAAGGTCGAGACCTATAGAGGCGTCGTTTTTGGAACATTCGCTACCGATCCAGAGCCTCTCGTAGAGTATCTTGACGCACCGTTTACTGCTCACCTTGACCGGCTGTTTCACAAACCCGTTCGGATCCTCGGTTACCAACGCCAACGCATCTTCGGCAATTGGAAACTCTATACCGATAATCTCCGTGATCCGAATCATGGTGGCTTACTACACATGTTCCAAATCACTTTTGGATTGGCTCAACTCAATCAGCGTGGCGGCGCGCGTTTGGATAAAAAGCACCGCCACAACTTGTCGTGGACCGTTCAAGGCCAAAAGATGCTCGATAATGAGGATGCCTATGCGGACACAGATCGCGGCGACATGGATATCCGATTGCGTGACCCCAGCATGCTGCAATATCGCCGCGAGTTCGACGATGAATATACTTTGACGATCGCCTCGATATTTCCGAATGCGGTATTTCAGCAGATCGGGAATACCCTTGCGACCCGCCAAATTCGTACCCGGTCAGTCGACGAATTTGAGTTGTTCTGGACATTCTTTGGCTACACGGACGACGACGACGAGATGACGCGCCATCGCCTTCGCAAAGCCAACCTCGTTGGGCCAGCTGGACTTGTTTCGATGGAAGACGGCGAGGCCATTGAACTTATTCATCGGGCGACCGTGCGCGACGGCCACGCACATTCCGTCGTGGAATATGGGGGGCGCGGATCGGTCGTTGATCAAGAGACGCTCGTCACCGATGTGCCGATGCGGGGGTTCTGGCTGCATTACTGCGATTTGATGGGTATTCGGCCAGACGGTGTTGAGTTCGTGATCAGCGTTGAGCTGCAACATGAGGTCGAGTCTCTTCTGGCTGAATACGTTGACCTCATCGACGAAGATCGCCTCGAAGAATGGTTGGAGCTGTTTACTGAGGATTGTAGCTACCGGATCTTGTCACGGGAAAATGAGCAGCAATCGCTACCTTTGTCCCTAATGCTGTGCGACAACAAAGACATGTTGCGCGACCGAATCATGTCGCTGCGCAAAGCCAACATTTACAACCTTCATTGGGATCGTCATCTCCTGAGTCTCGTCAGGGTCCGGGACGGATCGGACGGCCTCGAGGCAGAAACCAGCTACGCCCTTTACCAAACTTCACCGGAGGGAGAGACGCGATTATTCAGTGTTGGTCGATATCGCGACCGTCTTGCACGCGAGAATGGAAGTCTTAAGTTTCACGAAAAGACTGTGATCGTGGATACGGGGGCAATTCTTACTCTGTTGGCAACGCCGATTTGACGCGCGACGGGGAATACAATGCTTGCGGACAAGCCTTTCGGGACTGCTCAACAAGACGCGTGGCGCTATATTCGGGAACGGATTCTTACAGGCGCTTTTCCTGGTGGACTTCGCCTTAACCCGCAGCGGATCGCGACCGAACTAGGCATCAGCCGAATGCCAGTGCGTGAGGCTTTGCTACAGCTTGACGCTGAGGGCTTGGTCACGATTTCGACCGAATCGTGGAGCCGTCGTAACCGTACTAACCGCAGACGATGTCGAGGAACTGTTCGAGATGCGAGCAGTTCTGGAGGGGCTCGCGTTGCGACTAGCAGCGCCGCGATTGCGCAAGACAATGATGGCCGACCTGGATGACCTTCGGAGTCGCATGGATTTGGCTCGTGGCGACCCGCGCCGGTGGACCCAACGACACGACGAGTTTCACGACTTCATCGCTCATCAAAGTGGGCGTCCCCGGCTAATGACAGACCTACGACGTCTGCGCGCAGCGATCCGCCCCTATTTGTTGCTGTACATCGACGTTTATCAAAACACAGAAATGGTCGGCTACGAGCACGATACCATCGTCGATGCTGTAGTATCTGGAAACGACGCGGTCCTTGAAACCTGCATGCGCGAACATGTCATGAGTGCGGCGAAAGGAGTGCTCGATTTTTTACGTTCCGGCCGGGGGCGAAGGGCTAATGTCCGCGCCAAAAAAAAGCGGTTAATTTCGGCGATTCCATGAGCGAAGCTACCCCCGTTGTCTTGGTCACCGGTGCGGGTTCTGGGATCGGCCTTGGGGTTGCCGAGCACCTCGCGGCAAACGGGTATCAAGTTGCGTGTATCGGTCGAAGAATTGATCGCCTTCCAAAAGGACCCGCCTATGCAGGTTTTGCCGCCGATGTGTCGGTCGCGGCGGAGATCAAAGATGCAGTCGAAACCGTGCACCGCGTTTTCGGTCGGATCGACGGTCTAGTCACTGCCGCAGGAATTGTTCGCGCAGGAAAATTTGACTCGATCCCTGAGCTCCATATCGAACAGCAGATTGCAACCAATATTTTGGGCAGTGTGCATACGATTTGGGCAACTTTGCCCTCGTTGCGAGTCTAGTCGTGGCGCGATCGTTACGTTCGGCTCGACCTTGTCTCAGCGCCCGACCGTTGGGAGCTCAATTTATGCGGCAACCAAGGGGGCAATCGAGGCCCTAACGCGTGCACTGGCCATTGAGTTGGCCCCGGATCATGTTCGCATTAATTGCATTGCTCCCGCCCTCGTCCGTAGCGAGATTTGGCTTTCTGCGGGTATGTCAAGGCCTGCGTACGAGGAACTGGCGGCCAGTCGCGCTCGTACCTATCCCCTTGGGCGCATCGGCGAGCCGCGCGACATAGCCGAATTGACGGCCTTTCTGTTGTCCTCCCGGGCTGGCTGGCTCACAGGCACTTGGATCCCGGCCGATGGGGGGAGCATGCTCGGCAGTCGTCCAAGTTAAAGCAGAGAATCGTACTACTGGACCGAAATATGCATACTTTGGATACGAATATCCATGGCGACAGCAGCGAAATCCAGAGGCTCAATTCCGAAAGTAACGCTCGAGAATGTCTCGAAGCACTTCGGTGACCCTGGGAGGCGATTGACAGCCGTCGCCGCCGCTAATTTTCAAATTGACCCCTTCGAGTTCGTGACCATTGTCGGCCCCAGCGGATGTGGAAAGAGTACGCTGCTCAACATCATCGCCGGCCTTGACGAGCCATCGAGCGGGCGAGTGTTGATCGATAATGTTGCCGTCAAAGACCGCCGCTCATTTTGCGGCTATATGTTCCAGAAAGATCTGCTTTTTCAGTGGCGCTCAATCGAAGCGAACGTCGCACTGGGTCTGGAGGTGGAGGGGGTTGGGCGCAGCCAATCGCGGAAACGAGCTCGCGCGCTATTAGATCGGTTCGGGCTTGGACAGTTCTGCACGCGCTACCCGTCAGAGCTTTCGGGCGGCATGAGACAGCGCGCGGCCCTGATGCGGACCCTCATCTGTGATCGATCCATCCTGCTCCTCGACGAACCATTTGCGGCACTCGACGCGTTAACGCGATCCGTCATGCAAGAATGGCTGCTTGGAATTTGGTCGCAAGAGCGCCGCACCATCCTCTTTATCACGCACGATATCGATGAAGCGATCTTTCTTTCGGACCGGGTGCTCGTAATGACGGTCCGACCCGGGAGGATCAAGAATGAGTTTATCGTGCCGCTTGCGCGACCTCGCGATTATCGGATTACGACTTCAGGTGAATTCACTCGATTGAAGCAGCAAATTCGCGACGAGATTTATCAAGAAGGTATCGAATTCGGATCTTGTCGTCTCGACACACTGATACCGGAGGGAGAGCACCATGCTGAGAATAAGAAATCTGGTCGTTGCAGCTTCTATTGCTGTCGGGGCCACCATATCGAACCATGTTTGGGCGGCAGCATGCGGGCCAGCCGAGAGTAAAGAGGCCACGTTGATGGGAGATTGGCTCCCTTGGGCCTCGCAAGGGCCATTCATCGCTGCTGACATTGCCGGGTACTACAAAGATGAAGGATTGACGTTTAGGCTTATCGCACCCGCCAACCCAGCGGACCCCATCAAGCTGGTCGCACGTAATAGGGTGCAGTTCAGTTTAACCTATGTGCCCGAGATCATGATTTCCCGGGACACAGCCATTCCTGTTAAGTCTGTAGCGACAACACTGCGGGTATTGGCGTCCGGTTTGTTCTTCAAGGCGGATAGCGGAATAAAGGCGCCGGCGGATCTCAAGGGAAAGACTATTGGTATTGGTCCTAAATTAGATGCGCAAGCCTATCTCGCTAGCCTCCTCGCCGCTGGAGGACTTACCAAGGCAGACGTAAAGATTGTCGATCCCGGTTACTCTCACGTTCCGATGCTGCTCGCCGGAAAGATCGATGCGGCGTACGGATTGACCTATAGTGAAGGCTTGGCGGCCGATGAGGAGTTGGCCAAAGAACACAAACCCCCGGTGAAGTGGTTCCTTTTCCGCAACTATGGCGTTCCACCATTCTATTATCAGGTGTTGGCAACAAACGACGTATGGGCGAAGTCACATCCGAACACGGTGTGCCGGTTCCTCCGAGCATCGTTGAAGGGATTGGATTTATGGCTGACGAACCCGGAACCTGCTCTCGCAAGAATGATTAAAGAGGATGACGCTTTCACGCCCGATCAACATCGAAAGATCTTTGAAGCCACCAAGGGCGATTGGAAAAGCGAGGGTGCTGCCTTCAAGCAGAGCGCGGAGATTTGGACGCTCGCAAGGGATTGGGCCTTGAAACAGAAGCTAATCACGGTTGGTGAGCCAGCCGACGGATATTTTTCGAACGCCTATTTGCCCTAACCGGCAAGCAGCATGGCAACAACAGCGCCAAGGGACGCAAGCCTAATGGAAGGGCCAGTTCGCCAGGAGTATCGGGTTGAGGAGCTCAATCCCCCGATTAGTCATTACACAGATGCGGTCGCTTTCGGGGACATTTTGTTCATATCGGGGGTTGCTCCTCTCGATGCTCATTCCAAGCTAGTGGGCGGGGACGACCCAGCTGCCCAAACGCACCAAATATTCGTCAATATGGGGAAGATACTGGCAGCGGCTGGGGCAGGTTTTCGAGATGTCTTGAAGGTGACCGTCTATCTAACGCATATCGAAGATCGCACGCTCATAAACCCAGTTCGCCGAGAGTTCTTTGGAGAACACCGACCCGCTAGCACGCTGGTCGAAGTGAGCGCCTTGGCGGTTCCAGGTATGCGCGTCGAGATCGAAGCTGTCGCTGGCATTCCTCATCGCAACACACCAAGAGGCAAGGGCTGACGGACATCGAGACCCGCGGCGCCGACTTACCAGACCTGACAAATCGAACGACTCCTGCGCCCGGGTGGACTTTGCAGGCGACAAACTGTGCCCAATGGGTTCGACGTGGCTTGCCGTCAGCTATAGTGCTCGTCGCGATTTTGCTCTTCTGGGAGTTCTTTGGAGCTCTTACGGGCGAACCTGCCTACGTACTTCCGCCATTGCATCAGATTGTTGCTGTCGGCATCGAGCGCGCGCCAGATCGGTTTCTTCCAGCCGCCTTTGTCACATTGCAGGAAATGTTGGTCGGATTCGCGCTTGGCATCATCGTCGGATTTACCCTCGCAACTGCAGTCTTTCACTCGTCGATCGTCAGGCGAGCCCTCTTACCGATCATCATCTCAAGTCAGGCGATACCTGTAATTGCCATAGCGCCGGTACTCATTATTTGGTTTGGTTTTGATATGACGCCGAAGGTGATCGTTACCGCCATCATCTGTTTCTTTCCCGTGGTGGTAAATACATTGGCGGGTTTCGCGTCCGTGGATCGTGACGCCATCAACTTGATGCGTTCCTTCGGTGCGAGTCCATGGCAGATCTTCGCGAAGGTGCGGTTTCCGGCCGCGGCGCCCTTCATCTTTGCGGGTGTTAAAAATGCTGCCGCTATCAGCGCGATTGGCGCCATTGTTGGTGAGTGGGTTGGCGCGACAGATGGGCTCGGCCCCGTCATGATCGCAGCAAACGCAGGCTTTAAGACTGCCGTTGTATTTGCAGCGATCTTTTATTTGGCTCTGATGGCAATTGCTCTATTCGGGCTGGTCAGTCTGATTGAGCGGGTGACATTGCCCTGGTATTTCCTTACTCGCGACCAAAAGGAATAGGCGCTGTCAGCTTCAAAACGCATTTTCGTGGAAGGCAAGTTAGGTACCGGGTCACCTGAACCCCCGATTGAACATGGAGCAGTGGCAATCGAAAAACGGTTTCATAAAATGGATCGGCCGACTCGATGCTTTGCCGCCGCCCTTTCAAAGTCCAGGGATCGAACGCATCGCTTTGCCAGGGCGCACTGTTATGCTCGGACTGATCGATGGGCATTTGCACATTTCATTTGGAGAAGCGAGGTCGGAAGAGGAATTGGCCCTGTATACGCCCGTCGAGTACCGAACGGCACGCGCTCTATGGAATGCCCGGAAGGTGCTTCGCGCGGGGGTCACCAGTCCGTTCGACGCTGCGACGACATTCAATATTGGGCCCGCGGTACGTGACGCCATATACGCCGGCATGTTCGAGGGCCGCGCCTCGCCACCGCCGGACGACAGATTACAACCCATCAAGGTTTGGAAGATGCGTTTCCTTCGTGGATGGAATTCCCGCCCGGCCAAACTGGGGTTCTCGTGAAGAGTCGTGATGATATTGTCGTACAAATTCGCATCCAGGTGAACGACGGGGTCGATGCGATCAAAGTTTCGGGATCGAGTGACAGTGCCGTTTTTGACGCTCCCCTTAACGGCAGCGCTTTCGGGAGAGAAGAGTATTTGCTGATTGCGGATGAGACTCACCGCCTTGGCCGCGTATGCACTGTCCCTGCGCGCTCGCGCGAGTCCGTTCTTTATGCGGCTGAAGCCGGGTTCGATTGGCTAATGCACGCCTCTTATATTGACGGTGAGGGCATTGAACTGTGTCTTAAGCACGACATCGCTATCACTGCGACCATGACGCTCCTCGTGAACATGGTCGACTCCGCAAAGAATCAGCCTATTGGCGCATCATCGACCGACGTCTTTCAACGTGAGATCGATGTTGCCGCGAAGAATCTCTTGCATGACTATCGGGCCGGCATTCCGCTAGTTGCGGGTTCCGAAAGCGGATGGTCGCTCGTCCCATATGGGCAGTGGCAGGCAAAAGAGCTGCAGATCATGGTGGATCTGCTTCGCCTAACGCCCTTGGAAGCTATCCACGCTGCAACCGCCGAGGCGACGCGGTGTTTGCCGCGTTGGCGCGACCGCATCAGTAAGCTTGAGATTGGTCGGTTAGCTGATCTGATCGTTGTTGACTTAGGATCCT
Source organism: uncultured Alphaproteobacteria bacterium (assembly GCA_963804725.1). Classification (GTDB taxonomy): domain Bacteria; phylum Pseudomonadota; class Alphaproteobacteria; order ATCC43930; family CGMCC-115725; genus JAATGI01. The sequence continues at coordinate 156,318 of CAWDRN010000005.1, forward strand.
TCAATACCCGGAACGGTTCGATGTGGTGATGAAGGGGGGCTTAGATATCAAGACGCCGATCCCGGATCGCCACATCCGGTCTTATGAGCGGCACAAAACCTACTTGTCTGGTTATTTCAGGTTCGATCCAGCCACCGAAACAGGTTTTGTCGCTCAATAAATGGAGTGTTGCGATGGAAACGATCAGCTACCCTCTCAACGTTGATGGTTGGCTCACAAGGGTAATCGAAGCGGGCAGCGGTGCAGATCCCGTTTTGTTTCTTCATGGGCTGGGCGCTCGTGCCGACCGTTGGCGTGGGACCGTGGAACGGGTTGGGAGCGTCGGCTTTCGCGCGATCGCTTTTGACATGCCGGGACATGGTTTCGCAGCGAAAGAGCCAGGTGGCCCCACAACCGTGCCAGAGCTTGCAGGTTACTTGATAGGCCTACTCCGCGTGCTCGGCATCGATCGACTCACCCTTGTGGGAACGTCCCTTGGCGGCCATATCGCTGCCTTTGCTGCAACATTAATTCCGGAACGCGTGAATCGAATAGTGTTGGTCGGTGCGACTGGCTTGGTCCCCATCGGCCGTGAGGCAGGCGAGGCAATACGTCAGAACGTAATCGCCGTTGATCGTGACCGAATTGCCGCCAAATTGCGTTTTGTCTTCTCGGATCCACGCTTTGTTACTGAGCCTTTCGTAGAGGAAGAGTTTCGCATCAACAATTCACCGGGAGCGCTTCAAACGTTCCAACGCCTCGGTGACTACATGGCAGCGGGAGTGGATAATGATTGTGTCGGTACTCAACTCGCGAGTCTCTTTGCTGCGCGCGAGATCCTGCTGATCTGGGGAGCTGAGGATCGCGCGGTGCCGGTCGCCGTTGGCGAGGCGGCACGGTCTCTGCTTGGAAATCCCGATCTCGTCTTAATTCCTCATGCAGGTCACGCCCCATATTTGGAAAGGCCGGAACAATTCCACGCGGCTCTCTTGGGGTTTTTGAGGACCCCCCAAACCAATAGATAAAATCTGCGCCCGATCCGTTCAGGTAGATCTTGCCATTACTGAAGGCGAGCTTCACGCGATCATCGGGCCAAATGGAGCGGACAAGTCCACGCTCCTTGCCCAACTGGCTGGGCAGCTTCGGCCAACTGCCGGACGAGTTTTTTCGTTTTTTCTGAGGGTCAGGGTGTGAGCGCCATGCCGATGCAGCCGCGCAGATTTCCAGCGCAGCGGGGCAGGGGGTATGTCGGTATGTCGCGGTTTTCGTCCACGGCGGCAGCGAGGCTAAACGCGCCCAACATCGCGAATTCCGCCGCCTTGGCCAAGATTGGTCCATTGCTCCTTGCGCTTGCGCAGCATCGTAGCATCTACCATGATCGCGCGTCGACCGGCCGACCAGCGTTTGAAGCGAGCCTCCTTGAATAAGTCCCAGCGGCCATGATCCTCGATCCGGTCAATCACACGTCTCGGATCGGGAACGATTCCCTCACAGTGACCTCTCGATCGGAATTCTCGTCGCGCCTTTGTCGGTATCGAGGTATCGAGGCACGTGAGCGCCATATAAAGAGTAGAATCGTTGGATCGTTGCATAGTGTGTAACGCTCTAGACCGAACTTTTTAGCCGGTATTGAGTCAATTCAAGGGGATAGGGGGATTTTGCGCCCAAATGTAGGCATGTAATTTATGGATATTCTGCTTGATTATTTTTAGGGCTCGTGATTCAACGAATCATGTACATCGCCCGGATCGCCAATCGCAACTCACCGCCGGCCCTGCTGCTGCGCGAAAGCTATCGCGAAGGCGACAAGGTCAAGACGCGCACACTGGCCAATTTCTCGCATCTGCCGGCCGAGCAAATCGAGATGCTGCGGCGGGTGTTCGCCGGCGAGACCCTGGTGCCGAAGGCAGCGGCCAAGGGTGCGCCGTCTTTTGCGATCGAGCGGTCGCTCGGCCACGGGCATGTGGCTGCGGTTCTTGGCGCCATGCGCAAATTGAAGCTCGACGAGCTCCTCCCCCGTCGGCCCGACCGCCTAGGCAAGCTGATCCAGGCGATGATTGTTGCGCGCATCCTTGAGCCGGCACCCAAGCTGGCGACGGCCCGCCAGCTCAGCGCGCGTACGGCAGCCCATTCTTTGGGGGCGGTGCTGGAGCTGGGAGACGTTGATGAGGATGAGCTTTATGAGGCACTCGATCTTTTAGCCGGTCATCAGAACCGTCTCGAAGAGGCTCTGGCGCGGCGGCACCTGAAGGATGGCACGCTGGTGCTCTATGACGTCAGTTCAAGCTATCTCGAAGGACGGCACTGCGAGTTGGCTCAGTTTGGCCATAGCCGCGACCACCGGCGCGACCGGATGCAAATCGTCTACGGGCTCTTGTGCACGCCGCAGGGATGTCCGGTGGCGATCGAGGTCTTCGAGGGCAACACCGGCGATCCCAAGACGCTTACGGCGCAAATCGTCAAGCTCAAGGAGCGTTTCAAGCTCGACCGGGTCATTATGGTCGGCGATCGCGGCATGATCACGAGCGCGCGCCTCAAGGCTGATATCAAGCCGGCCGCCTTCGACTGGATTACGGCGCTGCGAGCGCCGGCCATTCACAAACTGGCCGTTGCGGGCGGCCCTTTACAGTTGTCGTTGTTCGACGAGCGTGACATGGCGGAAATCACCGCGCAGGACTTTCCGGGAGAACGGCTGATCGTCTGCCGCAATCCGGATCTTCAAACCGAGCGCGCGCGGAAACGTAATGAGCTTTTGGCGGCCACGGAAAAGGCGCTTCTTAAAATCCAGGCGCAAACCCAACGGAAGAACAGACCGCTGACCGGCAGGGACAAAATCGCCCTCAAAGTGGGGGCGGTTATCAACACCAAGAAAATGGCCAAACACTTCACCACCACGATTACCGATACAGGCTTCACCTTCACGCGCAAGACAGACGCGATCAATGATGAGCAATCGCTTGACGGGATCTATGTCCTCCGTACCAGCATGCCCAAGGATCTCCTGGCCGCGGAGCAGGTGGTTCTGTGCTACAAGAGCCTCAGCCATGTCGAGCGTGCCTTCCGGGATCTCAAATCCGATGACCTGGAGCTGCGCCCCATTCATCACCGTAAGGCCAGGCGCGTGCGCGGGCACGTCCTGCTCTGCATGCTCGCCTACCATGTCATGTGGCACATGAAGCGTGATCTGGCGCCGATGCTGTTCAAGGACGATGATCTTGCACGCGCCGCCCTCGACCGTACTTCACCCGTTGCCAAGGCCGCGGTCTCGCCGAGCGCTCGCGCCAAAGCTGCCACAAAACGCACGGCAGATGGCCAGCCCGTTCACAGCTTTCATACCCTTCTGCAAGATCTTGCTACTCTCACGCGCAATACCATACGTTTCAATGACACCTCGCTGCCTGTCATCACCTTCACCCAGCCTACTCCTCTACATACACGCGCTTTCCAACTCCTCGGGCTCAAGCTTCCTTCCTAACCATACCCTGTAGGCAGCACACAAGATCGGTTCCGAAATCTTATCAATGGCTTGCGTTCAAAATCAGGGGGAAGTTCAGTCTAGAGCATCCAGCATGCGCCCGACCAGGACTCGATATATTTGCCGTTGCCCTCAGGCGGCGGGTCGCCGCCCGGCACGAGGAATCACCATCCGGATTGCACCATCGACGCATCGACGAAGCGTCGCCGCAACTTCAGCAGCCCGAAGGAGCCGCGAATAAGCGAATTGATTCCATCGGCGGCGATGATAAGGTCGGCATTGCAACGCCGGCTGTTGGCCAAGATTGGATCTCCTTCTGCGTTAGCGTCCACTGCCCTTCGGAATCGGTGACAGTTCGAACTCCCGCCGCCAGACCGGCGGCGACAATGCCGTTGCCTAGCCAGCCCGTTCGATGCCCTCGAGTGTGCCAAGATAGGCATTGGCTTCGATCTCGATCTCCATCTCCGGGTGCAACAGCACGCCTTCGTACCCGTGGCATATAAAGCCTTTGTCGGGGATTCGCTCGCGGAGAATTCGGTCTACGGCTGCAAAATCCTCACGCTTCCGTAGAACAATCCGGAGTTCGTAAATGTTGGCGAGGTCGCCGCCAGCCGCCTTGAGCACGCGCTCAATATTGTCCAATGTTTCCCGTGTTTGCGCCGCAATTCCCTTGACGAGCCGGCGATTGTTCATTTCGCCAGAGACATTGGTGAGTGCCGAGGTTCCGGATATGAAAAGCCAATCGCCGAACCGGACAGCCCGCTCGAAGTGGCCAACAGCTGCCACCAGATCCTTCGGATTGTAAATGACCTTCTTCATTTCGCATCTCCCATCTTCACGCCCCCAGATAGCTTCGCTGCACCTCCGGGTCATTGAGAACATCCCGAGCGTCTCCTTCGAGGATCAGATTGCCTGTCGAGATAACATAGGCGCGATCTGCAACTGCCAGCGCTCGCATCGCATTCTGCTCGACGATAAGGATCGACTTGCCGTCGCGATGTAGTGCTGTGACGATCTCGAACATCAGATCGACCATTATCGGTGAAAGGCCGAGCGACGGTTCATCCATGAGGATCAGCTCGGGTCGGGACATTAGGCCTCGGCTGATCGCCAACATCTGCTGCTCACCGCCGGAAAGCGTGCGCGCGAGCCTGTGCTTGCGTTCTCGCAACAACGGAAAACGCTCGTAGCATTTGGCTAAATCCTCAGCAATTCCGTCCGAGTCGGTCCGGATGTAGGCACCGGCGAGCAGATTCTCCTCAACAGTAGAATACGGGAACACGCGTCTGCCCTCTGGAATGTGAGCAATCCCGCATCGGACGATTAGCTCCGGAGCGAGGTTGTCTATGCGATAACTCTTATAGGAAATGCTGCCCTTTTGCGCTTTAAGCAGCCCGGAGATCACCTTGAGAAGCGTGCTCTTTCCGGCTCCGTTTGCGCCGATCACCGCCACCACCTCACCCTGTTTGACAGAGAGCGCCAGCCCGTGAAGCACGGGAATGTTGCCGTAGCCAGCATGAAGGTCCTCAACGTCGAGCATTCAATCGCTCCCGCCGAGGTAGGCTCTGCGCACCCGGGAGTCCCGCCAAATCTCCTCTGGCGTGCCGTCCGCGATCTTCGACCCCGCGTCAAGGACGATGATGCGCCCGCAGATTGCCATGACCATCTTCATATTATGCTCGATGACAAACACAGTCTTTCCGGAGCGCTGGATCTCGACGACAATCCCCATGAATTCCTGCGCCTCCCGTGGATGCAATCCTGCCGCCGGTTCGTCAAGCATGAGCAGCTCCGGCTCCATGACCAGCGCGCGGGCGAGCTCTAGTCGCTTAACCGCACCATAAGGCAGATTACGTGCGAGCTCGTTCGCGCGATCTGCTAGCCCAACGAAGGCAAGCATCTCCATTGCACGGTCTTGTGCACGGCGTTCCTTCCGTCGATAGAGCGGCGTCGAGCAAAGCGCAGAGAGAAAATTGGTACGCGTCGCCAGGTGGCAGCCGACAAGTACATTCTCAAGCGTCGAGGCGTTCTGAAATACCCTAATGTTCTGGAACGTGCGGGCAATCTTGCGCTCGGCAATTCGGAAGGAGCTCCAGGCTGTGATATTTTCGCCTTTGTGCAGTACGAGCCCATTGCTTGGCCTGTCCACGCCGGTGACGACATTGAAAAATGTGCTTTTTCCCGAACCATTGGGTCCAATCAGACCTGTGATCTCACCTCCCCAAAGTGTGACGTCGACCTCGTTCAGCGCCCGCAAGCCAGCAAAAATTTTGGTGATGCCTCGCGCTTCAAAAATCGCAGGAAACGTCGACCGCGCGTTCATGATGTTCGCCTGAAAAGTCCGTCGGCGTGACGGAGCTGACGCGCTCGGCGTCCAAGGGCAGGAATCAGATCACGGAACAGCCCCTGGGGTCTCAAAACAGGAATCGCGATCATAATGATCCCAATAACAGCGATGCGAAATTCTGGAATCGGTCGCAGTAATTCCGTAGCCACGATCATGACTGCAGCGCCGATTACCGATGAGGGAAGATGCCCCAGTCCGCCAATGACCAGCATGACGATCATTAGGACCGACTGATCGATCGTGAAATCCGCAGGCGAGATGTAGCGGGTGAACACTGCCATGTAACTGCCCGCAATTCCGCCAACCATGGACGCTAGGGCAAAAGCCAGGACCTTGTAGCGGAACACGTTAATGCCCATCGCCCCAGCGGCGACCTCGTCCTCGGCGATCGCGATCCATGCACGTCCGATGAACGAGCGTGTTACCTGAAAGCAGAAACCGAGCGTCGCAGCCAGTAGAGCAAGCGCGAGGTAAAAGAAGCCTGCATTATCGCTGATGGTGATCCCGCCTATTACTGGTAGCGGGATGCCTGGGATGCCCATCGGACCCCGGCTGAATTCGGAATTGAGCAAAACCAGCCTTACCATTTCGCCAAAGGCAAGTGTCACCAGCGCGAGATAGTCCCCGCGCACACGCAGTGTCGGTAACCCGATGAGCAGTCCAAACGCAAAGGCCATGGTTGCGCTCACGAGCAGCGCAACCGGGAACGACGCCTGCCACTCGATCATGAGCAAGGCAGTGGTATAGGCTCCGATCGCCAGGAAGCCAGATTGCCCGAAATGGAACTGTCCACAGTAACCCTGAACCAGGTTCAGTCCTAGAACAGCGATGCTGTAGATCGCAATCAGGTTGGCGATGCGTAGTACGTACGGGTTGGTCACGATCAGCGGAAACAAAACCGCGGCAATCAATGCAGCGCTCCAAAGCGCCCAGCTCGGGATGCGCATTTCGCTTAACGTTTGAGTGGATCGGGCAAAGGACCGGGGAGCATTCGTCTCGCCAGCTGAAACGCGCGTACCCATCAAGCCGGTTGGCTTAAGCAAAAGGAAGCCGATCAAGATCACGAACGAGACCCCGTCTCGATATCCAGGCGGTAGACCGAACCAGTCGACCCCGTAAACGACGACGAGCGTCTCGATGACACCAAGCGCCAGCCCGGCCACCAACGCGCCAGTAAGGTTGCCAATGCCGCCGACGATTGCTGCAACGAAGGCCTTCAAGGTGCCAGAAAATCCCATCGCCGTGAAAGCGACGCCGTAGATCGAGGCAAAAAGGATCCCGCCCAGCGCGCCGAAGGCACCGCCAATCGCATAGACCGCGACTACCGTGCGATTGATCGGAACCCCCATTAAGCTGGCGGTAGGAATGTCCTGCGCCACCAGCAAGATGCCACGACCAATCCGCGCTTTTCGGAGGAAATAGCTAAAGACAGCGATGCTTGCCAGCGTAATGGCCAAAATGGATAAGTCGGTGGTTGGTATCCGCATCTTACCCATGGCAACCGACGCGGGGCCGAGCACTTGCGGGAAGGGCCAGTGGCGAACGCCCCATAAATACGACGATAGGGACCGCAGAATAAAGGCGGCGCCTAATGAACTGATGAGCGCCACTGTCCTATCCACCGTCCGCAGCGGCCGATAACAGACGCGCTCAATTACAATCGCGATGAACGCGCCGGTCGCAATGCCGATTGGGAACGCCAGAGCAATGGGCATAGCGTTTGCCAGCAACGATGCCGTGAACACTGCGCAGAATGCATAGATGTCGCCGTGGGCGAAATTCATCATGCGCAGGATTCCAAAGATCATCGTGAACCCAATAGCGAGCAGTGCATAAATGCTGCCCACCCCGAGGCCATTAATGATTTGCTGAACAAAGAACAGCATTGGCGATCTCGCTGTCCGCCCCTTCAGCCAGCCTGTCCGATCAGTGTCCGGCTTGCCGCTGGTGGCTTGAGCGACACCGCCATGCCACCCAAGCAGTTGCGTGGAGCAGCAATATCCGCGCCAGTCAGAAACGAGCGACGAACGCTAGATTTTGCCGCGCTGCACAGTGACGGAAGTGGCCATGTCGCTTCGATGCTGTCGGCATGAAGCTACTTGACGTCAACGAACTTGCCACCTTCGACTCTCTTGAGTGAGAAATAGTCGCTCAGGTGATCAAGTGGAACGATGAGATCGCCCTGTTGGTTGACGCCAACGACATAAGTCAGCCCCTAAATCTTGGTTGCCCGCAACGCAGCGTTAACCGCTTCGCGAGACTTATCTTTCGACGCAGCAAGCGCGGCACCGATGAACTGGATGGAGTCATATGCATTGCGGTGATAGATGTTGAAGGTTTCCTTCCACCGCGATCCAACTCGGTCGTTGAGCTCCTTAAGCTTGGGTGTGTCCAGTCCCTCCTTCAGGAAGTCGACGATGTAGGCACCCTCTGCCTCCTTGCCACCAAGCCGAATGAATTCCGAGCTGACAGAACCTGCATTCGCGACAAACGGCACCGTCAACCCTTGTTGTACCGCTTGTCGGCGCTGCAAAGCCAACTCGGTGTAGAATCCAATATGGGCAATCAAATCGACATTGTCTCTGGCGAAGCGGTTGATGATCGCGGTGTAGTCTGTCTCTCCTTCGTTGTAGGGTTCCGCAACATAACCAACATTCTGCTTGTCCAAATACTTCTTTGCCTCCTCGAAGGCGCCTCGACCATAGTCGTTGTTGGCGTAGAGAATACCAATCTTCTTGGGATGAAACTTCGCCAGAGTCATCGCCATTTGGGCTAGTCCGTTCACCTTGTCATCCTGCACCAGCCGGATGGCACTCTTGTAGCGTTCGGTGATCGTTGGATTGGAGCAGATAGGCATAACGAGCGTAAGTTTTGCTTGCTCGTAGATTGGGAGGGCTGCCAGGCAACTACTGCTGAACACGTCGCCAAGGACGACGACATAGTTGGTGTTTAATACCAATTGCTGCGCGACGTTCGCGGCTTCAGTCGGGTCGCCGCGGGTGTCGACTGGCACAATTTCAATCGTGCCACGGGCCCACGGTCCGCCCTTGATACCGCCGTTCTTGTTGAAGTCCTCGGCACCTAGCATCGCGCCGTGAAGGATTTCCTGACCAAATGTGGCGATCGGTCCGGTTAGCGCGACGGCGACCGGAACCTGAACCACATTGTCCGCGGCCTTTGCGCCCGGCACGGTTGTTACCGCAACGAGGGTTAGCGCGGCCAACAATCTGGTCCGCAACCCAAACAATTTGCCCATAGCAGCCCCTCAAGAAAAGCGACGTGGACCTTGATCTCGCAAAATCTGCATGGTGGCGCTGCGTACGCCCCCTCCTAGCCGGTTGTATTCGTTGTATTCGACGGCGGTGACCTGAATACCGGTCCTACCCACTGAGGCGATCGTCTTTGGTGCCTTGGCGTTCATAATCACGTGCCCGGGTTCGATGGGAAGCAGATTGCAAGGCAACGCATGGCGCTCGTCGGTCTCGACTTCGATGACCTTGTAATCATTCTCCCAAAGCCATTTTAATGAATCCACGTCGAGGCCCGGTGAATGTACCAGCACGGTCTTGACGTCGAGTGGTGCGAGTACCATGTCGGCGCGCGCGCTGATGCCGGTCGTCGGGTCGTAGTAGCGATGATCGGGAGTATAGATTCGCTGGATATGCAGGTCTTTGCCGCACTGGCGGCGTAATACGGGCTCGACTTAACTCATCCCCTCTTCGTTGGTTTCAACACTTATCGCCTGGAAGTACACATCGTCGGCTAGGAACACGCCGGGCAACCAGGCGCCCTTGCCGATAACGGCAAGCAAGGGTGGGATGCTCAGATTCCAAAAAGCCCACCGGCCCAAATACTCGGCCCGACCGAATCCCGATGTCGGTGCCAGCGAATAGCCCGACTTGGGAAGGATCGCGCCGCCTGGGACGATCAAAAGATCGGCTGCCGACGCTTTATTCGTCATTGGGCCGAAGGCTCCAATCGGCTGCCTAGGGAACTTGACCCAATAGACCTTGATTCCGTTCTTCGAGAGCGCAGCCGCGTAGATCTCCTGTTGATGGCGCAAACGGCCGGCGTCGATCGACTCAGTGGCGTTCAAACCGTAGTGCGGATGACGCGTATAATCGTCGTCGTCGGATAGCATTACCAATGCGACTTCGCGCAACTTTCCGATCCCGGCAGCACCGCTTTTTCGGCCATAGACCTGATCGTAGTAGTTGAGATAATCGAAATGGTGCCAGTCGAATGGATTCTGTTCGAGGCTCTGGCCTTTGCCTTTATAGAAAGGCACATCGTTCAGAGTCCAGTTGCGCATCCGTTGGCGCTCTTGGTGAGCGTCATACTCGGTTAACTCAAACTCGTGGCTGCGCCTCTCGGGTGGGAGCGGTTTGCCTTCGTCACCTTTAATCTGTGTCATCGGCTTTCACTCGCAATTTTGTGTTTGCGCTGGCGCACCCTTGTCGGCTTTAAGAGAGTTTGCGCGGACCGGGATCGCGCAGGATCAACATCGTGGCGCAGGTGATTGCAGCGCCGTACTTGTTGTATTCGTCATATTCTATTGGGGTGACTTCGTAGCCGGCGCGACGCACTGCGGCGATGGATTTCTTAGCACGCGCGTGCATCATTATATGGCCCGGCTCGAGTACGACCGTCGCCGACGCCGAGTGGTGAATCTGTTCCTGCGTGTCGACCTCGATGATCTTGTAGCCGTGATATTTCAGCCACTCATAGGTGGCGATGTCGATGCCGGGCGCATGGATCAGCACCGCGTCTCGGTCTACACCGGAAATAACCATGCCAGCATGTGTATTGGCCCCGGTCAACTTATCGAAGTATCGCCAACCGGGCGTGCGGATCGGTTGGATGTGCAGCTCCTTGCCACAAGTCCGACTCAGGACCGGAGCGACCTGTTCGAGCCCCTCCCAATTCGTCTCCACGCCGATTCCCTGCATGTAGATGTCGTCGGCGATAAATACGCCACAGACAAACACGCCGGTACCGGTGACGGTTACGAGTGGCGGAATACCCAGATTCCAATAAGCCCAACGGGCGAGATATTCGGCGCGACCGAGGCCCGCCGTCGGCGCTAGTGCGTAGCCCTTCTTAGGGATGATCGATCCACCCGGGACAACGAGCAGCTCCGCAGCCGAATGCATGTTCATCATCGGGCCGAAAGCGGCAATCGGCTTCTCGGGGTAGTGTACCCAATACACCTTCACGCCATTCTTCTCGAAAGCCTCGGCGAATTTGGCTGCCTCGTCCTTCAGTTTTTCGAGATCGACGCGATCGCTAAGGAAAAAAAATCCGTCACGATTCATGTAAGCGCGATCTTCGTGGAAATAAGGATGGTTTGAATATTCGTCGTCGGCGGTAGGCAGCGTGATGCCAACTTCGCGCAGTTTGCCTATGCCGGCGGCGCCGCATTTGCGACCATAAATGCGCTCGTAAACATCGAGATAGTCGATGTCCCGCCACGCGAATGGATCGACATCCGTCTCATTCTCGCCGCTCGGCATTTCCTTGTGCGACCACGGCTTGCCGCGTAACTGTTCCTGGTACGCATCATACTCAGTCAATGTGAATGAGTGACTCTTGCGCTCCGGCCGAATCGCCGAACTTGTGTCTTGATTCTTGCTTGCCATTTGAGCTCCTACGTTCGCATTGCGTTGCGCAAGGAAGACGAATGCCCGCAATGATTCTCTCAAACAAACCTTTGTCGGCGCGGTATATCCCGAAGCTCTCTCTGCCAGCGCCTCAGTAGTACTTCCAGACGTCGTATGACCGGTAATAGAGCTCAGCTGTATGATAGACCGCGAAGCGCACTTGAGATTGCATATGCTCGCTGGTTGCGTAGCGGCGCAGGATGGCAGGACCCATCGTGCCGTGCTCTTCCTCCACGTCGGAGGCATGAACGCTGATCGACAGCAAGGCGTCGTCGCTTAAGTCATAGTGCTTGCGCAGCCCGGTTTCGATCTTCTTGAAGATAGCCGGATTCAGCCTTTCAGCGGCGAAGGACAGTGAGGTGATTGCTTCAATGAAAGAGCGATTGCGGACGACGACTTCAAGCCAATGCCGGAAGCACCAGGACTCTAGGCGCATTTCATCCGCCGCGCATTTTTGTTTATCCCACCCCAGTGCGGCCAGCGTCCGCCCGATCAGCTCAACATGCCCCGCGGTTTTCGAGCTGTGCCCGTGCTCTTCCTCAAGGATCGCCTCCATCAATCCTTCGCGGATGTCCTCATCCGGGCAATTGGCGTAGGCCACGCCCAGCAATTTGTTTGAGGGGTCCGCCCACGACACGAATTGATGCAACCAACCGGCGATCTGATTCTCAGTGGCGGTTCCGGTACTCACGGCATTGACAAAAGGGTGTTCACGACGATCGCGCCCGGCCGCGTTGAGTCCGGTCTCAAGCTCTTCGACAAACGCATCAATCGCGAGCGACCCAAGATGACCTTCTTTCATGCCTATCTCCCCATGGTGCGAGGGCCTCGACGTCACCATCTGTCTCTGCACACTGTATGCACTAATGTAGATGGCGGACAATCGTTTTATGCTTTTTTGACAAGGGGCCTAAATTTCTGGCATTTCTGCCGCATTTCTTAGCACTCGATTATTGACGCGTAGATGGCTATTGTATACCGTATACATGGAATTGTTGACCATGAACAGCGATGACTGAGATTGGCGAGGTCCATGCAGTGCTGGGCGTCCTGGCAGGACGCCGCTCTGTAACTCGATTTAGCGACATTCCTGTTGAGCGCCGCGATATCGAGCTTGCTCTTGATGTCGGTATTCGCGCGCCTAATCACCGCCGGACGCGACCTTGGCGCTTCGTGGTCGTCAATGGCGATGCACGCCACCGATTGGGCGAACAGATGGCGGTTGCTGCGGCGCGCATGGGTCAGGATGTCGAACGGGCTCGCGGCAAGGCATTGATCGCACCAACGATCATCTGCGCTGCGGTATCGCCGCAACTCGACAGGCCAAAGGTGTTGCTCGATGAGGAGTACTTAGCCGTTGGGGCTGCAATCCAAAACATCATGCTCGCACTGCATGCACGAGGCGTTGGGAGTATCTGGACCACCGGCGCGCTCATCGGCTCTGACGAAGTGCGCGAATTTTTCGGGATTACCGCCTCGAACGACCGGATATTAGGGCTGATTTACGTCGGATTCTCGCGCGACGAAGACAAGGGACGCTCGATTGGCGAGAGTCATGTCGCTTTTACGCGCTGGCTCGAGTAGGCGAACGCGCCGCGTCGTCAGCTTCGACTTTGACCTCGTCGAGTTGGCGCATCATGACCAGCCGCACTTTAATTCCTTGCCGTTTGGCGTGCCGCTGGACGCAGTCGATTAAGCCTAAGACATCCCTACTGATGTAATGACGCGCAATCTCCCGGTGCTCTCGCATCGAACTCCTGGAGACGTCAACTTCGCTGAAATAGATGGTCTTCAGCCAGGACGTATAGCGATCAAAATCGCGGACCACGCGCAGCAATTGCTGATTGGTGCAGCGATGCGTAAGCATCCGATGGAACTCGCGCGACAACTCGACGTGTCGAGCGTGATCGCCCGACTTCATCGTTTCCTCCATCGAGTTCGAGCAACCGGAGAATATGTTCATGATCGCCGATCGGCGCCGCGATGCATGACAGATAGGTCCGACCGATTTCAAGGATGCACCAAGTGTCGAATATCTCGGAGATGAACTCGATTGTCGGCGTTACTACCCGCCGCACCCGCGGTCCGAGGCGTTCAGCGAGCCCCACACGCTCCAGTTCAAAGATCGCCTCGCGTACTGGCGATCGGCTGATACCAAATTCCTCGGCGATCGCCTCCTCCGCCAATCGCGAACCTGGACGCAAAGCGCCATTCACAATGCGACTTTCTAGTACGGCGAAGACTTGTTCTGAGAGGCTCTTCTTTTGGATAATGGGCTCGCTGGTCGGGTCGCTCGTCATTTCGTCCCTTGCTCTGCCGCCGCTAAAGCGTGGCGTTGGACTCCGTATGCCAAATACATTGCTGTGTCAACGTGGCGACTGATCGTTGAAATGAAACGCGGCTCAGAAATGCGAGCTACCAAGTTGAAACGAGAGACAATTTCATAATTCCTAGCGTCATATTGAATTCCATGCGTCATTCCATAGCTTGCCGAACAGGTTGAACTATGCATACAGTGTACGAAGTGTCTGATTCAGTTTGCGTAGATTTGGCAGCTAGGGAAGGTGCCTGGTTTCTCCGATCTCTGGAGCGGTAAGCATGAGCGCCATTCTGATTAAATGCGGCATGTTCTACGATGGTCTAGCTTCCGAGCCTGTTGTTGGCCGGTCGTTGGTGGTCAAGGACGGCATTGTCGCCGCCATAGGCGCGACCACCGAATTAGCGGCCGATCACGGCTACGAAGAGATACTCGACTACGAGAATCTGTTCGTCATGCCGGGCATTTGCGACTTCCACACTCACCTGGCCTATGGCAACGCCAAGACCGAAGAAGACATCGATCTCTACGCGCCGGTAGAGTTTCGCGCGCTCCGCGGCCTTTTTATGGCGCAGAAAACACTCAACGCCGGTGTCACCTCGATCTGCGATCCAGGAAGTCCATGTCACGTCGCCATATCGATACGTGACGCGATTAATACCGGCATGTTCGACGGACCGCGGGTGACAGCATCGGGCCCTTACATAACCAGCCGACAAGGTCTCACAGACTGGTATCCATCGTGGATCGGGCAGCCGGACACCTCAATTGGGCACTTGGTGCGCAGGCCGGCGGAAGCGATCGAAGAAATTCGCCGTCAGGTAAAGGACGGTGTCGATATCATCAAGATTGCCCTAGATGGAACGCAGATGCACCCGCCCGGCTCGAAGCAGACCGGATTGATCGCTGCATTCGATCAGGACGAGGTTACGCGAATGACGCGCGAAATTCACCGGTTAGGGCGGAAGGTGATTACGCATGCGCGCGGACGTGAAGCGATCCTCTATGCGGCACGCGCCGGGGTCGATGTCATCTTCCACGCCTCTTGGATTGACGACGAAGGAATCGAGGCCGCGCTCAGGAGCGGGTCGGCCTTGTGCCCGTCGCTGACGCTCTTGGTCAACAACTACGAGTTCTCGCAGCCAGGGGATGCGTCGAGCCGCGGTTGGGCCGACTGGTGCAAGCACGAGGCCGAGATCGCGTTCCGAAATTTAAATCGTGCCTACAAGGCTGGGGTACCCATTCTTAATGGCTCCGAATCGGGTTTCGCTATGACGCCGTTCGGTGAATGGCATGCCAAAGAGATCCAGATCATGATCCGTTATATCGGCATTTCGCCGTCGGATGCTCTGCGCAGCGCCACCTCGCTGACCGGGTCATATATGGCGGACGGAGGCCAAAGCGGCGCGTTGGCCGTAGGCAAGAACGCCGACATTCTCGTGGTCGATGGCAATCCTTTTGCCGATATTGTCTGCCTCCTTGATGCCACGCAAATCCATGCGGTGATCCTGGGCGGCCGTCCGATGGCGCAGCAGCAGCGAGTTATCGATGCTGGGCGCGTCTCCGATTTCTCGCAGCAATATTGGAACGACCTTTATACGCGTGAGCGAGTCGCCAAGATGCTTGCAGCAGCCCCTCCGCAGGGTCGGGCCTGAGCGGCGGCACCAGCACCCATGCCATTTGCCGAGCATTTTGTCGAATTCAGGGGCCTGAAGGTCCACCTGATCGAGGCAGGCCATGGACTACCCATTCTTATGATGCACGGGGTAGGACCGGGCACATCGGTTGAAGGCAATTATGCGCCTATCCTAGAGGGATTGGCTAAACGCTATCATGTCATTGGCGTCGATTTGATCGGCTTCGGCAAAAGTCAGCGCAAGCCCAGCCCACCCTATTTTGATTTTCCCTTTTGGTTGGAGCAGGTCCAATTCGTTTTCGACATGATCGAGGGAACCGAAGTCGGGCTGATAGGCCATTCCCTCTCCGGTGCTTTGGCGCTGAGATTGGCAGCAAAGAACCAGCAGCGAGTGACGCGCGTACTTACCACCGGGTGCGCAGGTCGGAGCTTTCCGATGAATCGCTATCTCGACCGAGTTCTGGACCTTTCCTCAGACACGCGAAGATCTCCGAACGGCCATGTCCTTCGCGATGTGGGACAAGAGTGGATTGAATGACGCATTCCTCGACGATCGCTTGGCCAAGCTCGACCAACCCGGCTACCGCGAATACTTCTCACAGCTGTTTCCCGTGGACCGCCAGCCACTCATTGACAGCTGGGCGATAGATGATGTCGAGCTCAAGCAAATAAAAGCGAAGGTACTAATGATCCACGGGCGCGATGATCTGCCGCTTCCCTATGCGGAGACCACTGCCAGGCTCGCACCGGCAATTGCCCAGGCCGACATCTATCTCGTCGCCCAGTGTGGCCATTCGCCTGCAGTCGAGCACCCTGCAACAGTGCTGGGGTTGGCTCAGCTATTGTTCGGGTAGTCGAGAAGACTTGCCTTGACGTCCGATCGCGATTCCACCCGGATAGGACTCATCATCGGTGCATCACGCGGTCTTGGGTTGGCGCTGGCCGAGGAATATTTAAAGCGAGGGTGGAGAATCGTCGCCAGCGTGCGCGGTAGCGCCAGAACGCAGCTTCATGAGCTTGCTGAGCGCAGCGAGGGACGGCTTGAAGTCGAGTCTGTGGATATCGTCAAACAGGATGAGATCACTGCCCTAAAACGAAGGCTCCACGGTCGCATTTTCCACCTCCTCTTTGTCAATGCCGGAGTCACCAGCGATCCAAAAGAGTTAATCGAGGAGGTGACAACGGAGGATTTCGTGCGGGTCATGGTAACAAACTCGTTGAGCCCTATGCGCGTGATTGAAGCACTCGACGAGTTCGTGACGCCAGACGGCACCATCGCTGTCATGTCATCGATCATGGGAAGCATCTCAGAAAATGAAAAGGGAGGCTGGGAGGTCTATCGGGGTAGTAAGGCTGCGTTGAACATGTTCATGCGGAGCTACGCTGTTCGTCATCGCACCGAACTACGAACGCTGCTGGCCGTTGCTCCCGGCTGGATCAAGACTGATATGGGCGGGCCGGACGCTTATTTCACGATAGCGCAGAACATCCCACGTGTAGTTGACGTGATTACAGCTGAGTCGGGTAAACCTGGACTTCGCTATGTTGAATACAGCGGCCGCATCCTCGCCTGGTAGCTGACCGTTGCGAGGACCATCGAGCGCGGCGCAAGGCCAGGTGGTACCCAATCTGGCTTGCCCCTTCGCCAGCTGCGAGCGCGTAGGCTGTCAGTCTCATGGTTCGAGCGCCGCTTCCGCGATCGCGTCCGCATCAATTCCGTACACCCGGTACAAATCGGGGATATCGCCCGATTGGCCAAAACGCGAGACACCAAGAGACCTAACACGTTGTCCGCCGACAGCGCCAATCCAGCTCAGTGTCGCAGGGTGGCCATCAAGCACCGTCACCAGTCGCGCATCGCGACCGAGCGAATGGAATTGCTGCGCGATATGCGATAGAGAACCGTGCTGCTGCCAATCGGCGTACAAGCGGTCCGCAGATGTTACGACAAACAGGCTCACTCGCGCATGGCGTTCGCCAATGCGCGCGACCGCCTCAATCGCTTCCGGCAAAACGGCGCCTGTCGCGACAACCGCGATATCACTTGCGGGCGGCTTGCGGAACCAGTAGCCGCCGGCAACAACGGAATGCCGGAAGTCCTCCGTCGTCTCACGTATCGGCTGCTCAACGGGGCGAGTGGAGAGGCGAAGATAAATCGAGCCACCCTCCTTCGCCTGCATATGCTCGAAATCCCCAGGCCATCGCGACGAGAAGCTCGTCAACATAAGCCGGCTCGAAGTAGGTCAATCCAACCTGGCCGATTCCGATTAGCGGCGTCGTGATTGACTGATGGGCACCGCCCTCCGGCGCAAGCGTAATGCCGCTCGGCGTTGCCACGAGCATGAAGCGCGCGTCCTGGTAACAGGCATAGTTTAGCGCATCGAGACCGCGCTCGATAAAGGGATCGTAGACGGTGCCAACCGGTAGAAGGGGAGTCTCGAATATTGGCCCCGACAGGCCAAGCGCGCAGAGCATCAGAAAAAGGTTGTTCTCCGCTATGCCAAGCTCGATATGACGGCCTTGCGGTGTACGAACCCATTTCTGCGCGGTTGCCAAGCGCCGCTCGAGAAACACGTCGGCGCGATCGCTGCGGGAAAATATTCCGGTTTGATTAACCCACGGGCCGAGATTCGTAGACACTGTTACGTCCGGCGAGGTGGTTACGACACGCTCGGCAAAGGGGCCACCGGCACGTGCGACCTCGTGCATGATCCTGCCGAAACCTTCTTGCGTGGACATCTCAGCCGAGCGCCGCAGATCGAATTCGACCATGCGCAGCGGTGCAGTGGCGGGGCGTTCACGAGAGCGATGGGCAATCGGCGACGCGGCAAGAAAGCGGCGCAACGCCTCCTTGCCGATACCCAGGCCGGCGTCAATTTCCCATTCCTCGCCGTCGCGAATTCCGAGCGCCGCCTTGAATGTTGCCATTTGGGCCGGATTCATCAGGCCGGCGTGGTTGTCCTTGTGGCCAGCAATTGGCAGGTTCCAGCCCTTGACCGTGTAGGCCACGAAACAATGCGGTGTCTCGTCGTTGGCTGCGGCATCGAAGGCTTCGGTCAAACTCGCCAGGTCGTGTCCGGCGAGATTCGTCATCAGCGCATGGAGGGCCGCATCGTCGCGCGAAGACACCAACAATATCGCGTCAGGATTGCTCGCCAGATCTTCCGTGAGCCGCGTCCGCCAAGCGGCTCCCCCCTGGAATGTCAGCGCCGAGTAGATGTCGTTGGGGCACGCATCGATCCAGGTGCGCAGCGCGTCTCCGCCCCGTTCGCGAAAGGCGGCCTGCTGGAGATGGCCGTATTTTAGGACGACCACTTTCCAGTCGACGGTAGAGAAAAACGATTGGATCTTCTGAAACAAGTGGTCGTTGACCACGCCGTCGAGACTCTGGCGATTGTAATCGATCACCCACCAAAGGTTTCGAACGTCGTGTTTCCAACCCTCGAGCAGCGCCTCAAAAACATTACCTTCGTCGAGTTCCGCATCGCCCACGACCGCGATCATTTTGCCCGGACGGAATCCGCGGGGTGTCAAGCCATGAAGCTCGACATAATCCTGCACCAGCGATGCGAACAACGTCAGCCCAACACCGAGGCCAACCGAACCCGTCGAGAAATCGACGTCGGTCGTGTCCTTGGTTCGTGACGGGTATGACTGGGCACCGCCCAGCATGCGAAAATTCTCCAAAGCGGCCCGGCTCTGCCGGCCGAGAATGTATTGGATGGCATGAAGCACAGGAGCTGCATGCGGTTTTACAGCGATACGGTCGACCGGCCGGAGAACGTGGAAATAGAGCGCCGTCATCAGCGTCACAGCCGAGGCGCAACTCGCCTGGTGACCCCCAACCTTCAGCCCGTCTCGATGGGCCCTGATGTGATTGGCCTGATGAATCGTCCACATCGCAAGCCAGAGCACCTTGCGCTCCAGCGCACGCAGCACTTGGAGCGGGTCTTGATCTTGACGTGCTGCACCGCGTGGTTCGACAAGCGCTTTTGCCATGGCGATTCTATATGATATCCGGCACTTTATTTCATTGCGAAGATAGCACAAAATGCATCATTTAATCAGCATAGGTTGCGCACAAGGGCGATAAATGAGAGAAAAATTGCGCCAAATTCAATTGGACCAAATCGACCGAAAAATTCTCGCACTGCTCCAGACCAACGCCCGCGTTACCAACATCGAGCTCGCCGAGAAGGTCGGTCTCAGCCCATCACCTTGCCTGCGGCGCGTGCGGGAATTGGAAGAGCGTGGCGTCGTCCGGCGGTACGTTACGCTTGTCGATGCCGCGAAGGTGGGGTTGCCGGTGAGCGTCTTTGTGAACGTTACGCTGGATCGGCAAATCGAAACAGCGCTCGAGAAATTCGAAACCGCCATCCTCAAACGGCCCGAGGTGATGGAGTGCTATCTCATGACCGGAGATTTCGACTATCTACTACGGGTCGTCACCGCCGATCTTTCAGCTTACGAACGGTTTCTCGTCGAAAACCTGACCCGAGTCCCCGGAGTGTCAAGCATCCGGTCGAGCTTCGCCCTGAAGCAAGTCAAATACAGTACTGCCTTGCCGCTCGGCAACTGAACACCCGAGATGCTAATGGCCAATCCCCGTCCCCGTGCGTCGGCTGAATGCCGCGCCGGCGCCAAGCATCGGATCGTTACGAGCCCCGGCGTCTATATGGGTCGGGGATTTCTTCGTGTCCATGGGAAGCCGAGCAAGTCAGAGAAGTTCGCGGGCCTAATCCGCCTTAAAGGTCGCCGCCACCGCGCTCATGCTTGCCTCTCTGCCGCAGCGGCCGCGTGATGTGGGAGGGCGTGGCGATACTGGATGAAGCCTGAGCGCTCGGCGATACGCTCGTAGAGTTGCATCGCCGCTGCGTTCGTCTCATGGGTCAGCCAATAGACCCGTGAGCAGCCTTGGCGTGCTGCTTCTGCATAAACATGCTCGATGAGCTTGCGGCCGACACCGGATCCGCGCTTAGTTTCAGCGACAAAGAGGTCCTGAAGATAGCAATAGTCCCCAATTGTCCAGCACGACCGATGACGAATGAAATGGACTAGACCGACCGCGTCGTCTTCGTTCCAGGCCAGCGCGCCGGACATCGGCTCGGCCGGGCTGACCAGCCGCGACCAGGTGACGGAGGACACTTCGTCCGGGATGCTGGTGCGGTAGAAGGACTGATATCCGCGCCACAAAGGCTGCCAAGCCTGATGATCCCTAGCTTCGAGCGGCCGGATATCGCAGACTCTAGTCATGGCAGTTCCTTCTGATGCAAGGGTATGCGGAGGCGCGCCGTACCTGTGACGATGCAGGCGGCCTGCACGCTCAAGATGGCGCTGGCAACGATCGGCAGGTTGTAGTTATCGCTAAGGTCGACGGCGAAGCCGGCGAGCCTCGGGCCGATGAAGGTGCCGAAGGTTACGCTCGGATAACGAATGCTGGTCAGTCCGCCGACATTCTTTCCGCCGAAATCGTCCGTCACCACAGCGGGCATCAGTTCGACGAAGCCTCCAGGGAGGATGCCCACATCACCATTGAGAGGGTGATGCCGACGAACATGCAAACGTCCCATTCGCTCGACGAGCCTAGTACCCCCTTTTCAAGAAGGGTGAGTCGTGATTCAAGATCGGGATGATTCCCGAAGCAAGAGAAGTTCGACTTTGGCGTGGCGATCGCAAGGTGCTGGAGGCACGATGCCGTTCGCCGCGCACGATGCAGCGCGATCTGAAGCGAGCGCGGATTGTGCTTTTGGCGGCTGGCGGTGTGAGTACGCGGGCGATTGCCAAGGAGGTGGG
Source organism: uncultured Alphaproteobacteria bacterium (assembly GCA_963804725.1). Taxonomy (GTDB): domain Bacteria; phylum Pseudomonadota; class Alphaproteobacteria; order ATCC43930; family CGMCC-115725; genus JAATGI01. The sequence goes on from CAWDRN010000005.1 coordinate 177,525, forward strand.
CGTCCAGCCGCGGATTGTTAGCCGTTGGCGGCATCGCTACGCCGACCACGGTCTTGATGGGCTTGCAGACAAGCCGCGCCCTGGCAAGAAGCCGCTTTATACGCAAGCGACGGACAAGCGGATTTTGGGACTTCTGGACCAGCCGCCGCCGGCGGGATTTGCGCGGTGGACAGGGCCGCTGCTGGCCAAGGCATTGGGGGATGTCGATGTTCAGTATGTCTGGCGCTGCCTGCGTCGCTACCGAATCGACCTGGCGGCACGGAAGTCCTGGTGCGAGAGCAACGATCCGGATTTTGCCGCCAAGGCCGCCGACGTGGTCGGCCTCTATGTCGATCCGCCGGCGACGGCCATTGTCCTTTGCGTTGACGAGAAGCCCTCGATTCAAGCGTTGGAACGGGCGCAAGGCTATCTGAAGCTGCCCAACGGACGAGCCTTGATAGGTCAAAGCCACGATTACACCCGCCACGGCACGACGACCCTGTTCGCGGCGCTGGAAGTTGCCACTGGAAAGGTCATCGCCGCACATTCAAAGCGGCGCAGGCGCATCGAGTTCATCGGCTTCCTGAACAGCGTTGTTGCCGCCTTTCCAGACCGCGAGCTTCACGTGGTTCTCGACAACCTCAACACCCACAAGAAGAACGAGCGCTGGCTCAAGAAGCATCCCAACGTGCATTTCCATTTCACCCCGACGCGCTCATCATGGCTCAATCAGGTCGAGACATGGTTTTCCATTCTGCAAGGCCAGTCGCTGAGCGGGGCTTCCTTCACCACCATCAAGCAATTGCAGGAGCACATCGATGCCTTCATCGCCGCGTACAACCAGGACGCAAAGCCCTTCGCATGGAAAAAGAAACGGGTCTATCAACGCCGCTTCAAAGGCCGACGTGTCACAAAGCTTTGATTCCGAGTACTAGGTCACAATCATATCGCCCAAATAGGCGTGCCGGATTTGTTCGTTCTGCCGCAATTCGGCCGACGGGCCGCTGAGCACAACCGCGCCCGTCTGGAGCACATAGGCGCGGTCGGCGATCGCCAATGCCATGTTGGCATTCTGCTCGATCATGAAGATCGTCGTTCCTTGCCGGTTGATCTCGCGGATGATGTCGAAGACCTGTTCGACATAAGCAGGCGACAGCCCCATTGAAGGCTCGTCCATGCATAAGAGTTTGGGGCGTGCCATCAATGCCCGCCCGATCGCGACCATTTGCTGTTCGCCGCCCGACAACGTGCCCGCCAGCTGGCGCAATCGTTCCTCGACCCGGGGGAACAATGCGAAAACGCGCGCCAAGTCGTCGTCAAACTCTCGTCCGCGATGGCGCGTGTAGGCACCCATTTCAAGGTTCTCGTATACAGTCATGCGCGGAAATAGCCGCCGCGCCTCCAGCACCGGGGCGATACCGCGTCGCACCCGCTCGGTGGTGCTGACACCGCGCAAGGATTGGCCCTCGTAAAAGACTTCGCCACGGGTCGGCCGTACTATGCCCATGATCGCCTTCATCGTCGTCGATTTACCGGACGCATTGCCGCCCAACAGACAAACGATTTCCCCCGTCGCGATCGCGTAATCAACCGATTTCAGCGCGTGAAAATCGCCGTAATGGGTGTCGACTGCCTTGAATTCAAGTAGCGGGGCGGTCACGCGTACACCGTACCGCGGCCGAGATAGGCGCGGATCACTTCTTCGTCGTGGCGCACTGTCTGGGCCGGCCCTTCTGCGATCTTCTCACCATGGTCAAGTACGACGACCTGATCGGCGAGGCTGACGACGACATCGAGCTTGTGCTCGATCAACACTATCGTCAGCCCAGCCTGATGCAGACTCCTGATCTGGTCGGCGAGTTCCTGGGTTTCGGCCGGGTTCATACCGGCGGTCGGTTCATCGAGCAACAACAGCTTGGGCCGTGCGGCAACCGCGCGGGCAATCTCGGTTCGCCGCCGGTTGGCGTAGGACAGGCTCGACGCGACGTGGTCGGCGCGCGGCAAAAGCCGATCGCCGAATAGTGCGAGGATCTCGAGCGCCCGCGCTCGCGCCTCTTCCTCCTCACGACGGGTCTTTGGCAACCGCAACACCGCGCCGGCCACACCTGTGCCCAAACGCGCATGCATGCCGATCATGACGTTTTCAAGGACCGTCAGGTTGGGGAACAGCCGGATGTTCTGAAAGGTGCGCGCGACGCCGAGCTCGAGCACACGGTGCGGTGGCAGTCGACCGATCTCCCTGCCGGCAAAGCGCACGGATCCGCTGTCGGGCGCTACGAGACCGGTAAGCACGTTGAACAAAGTCGATTTGCCCGAGCCGTTCGGACCTATCACCGCGACGATCGAGTGCGTCGGCACATTCAGGGAAACCGACTTGAGCGCGACAAGGCCGCCAAAGCGGACCGTCACATCGGTGATGTCGAGGAGCGGTCCCGCTGCGGCGCGATCGGTGGCGGCGAGATCCGGCAGCGCGCCGAACCCGCCGCGCGATACCGGGGTCGATTGCTGGTCGATGCTCAGCGCCGGCATACGTCGCGACGCCGGGATGAGGCCGTCGCGGCGATAGAGCATCATTACGACCAGGATCACGCCGAAAATCAGCTCGATCGACGAGGCGAGCTCGACGTGCTGCAACCAATCGACACTGATCAGCCGGCCGAGCGCGTGCAACCATTGCGACAAGTCCTGGAGAAACCAGGATTGCAACAGTTGCAACAGCAACGCTCCGACAACGACGCCCCACACACTACCGATCCCGCCAAAGACGATCATGACGAGGACCATCACCGAGACCGGGAACATGAACATCTCTGGGGTCGCAGTCTGCAATTTTGCCACATAGAAAGTGCCGGTGGCACCGGCAAAGGCGGCACCGATCGCGAAGGCGAGCAGCTTGAATCGCACGCAATCGACGCCCATCGCCGCCGCCGCGATTTCGTCCTCGCGGATCGCCATCCAAGCCCGGCCGACGCGAGAATTCTTCAATTTGAGGCTCGTGATTATCAGCAATGCGACCAGGCCGACGCCGACATAATAGTAGGGCGTGGCATTGACCCCGAAGCTGTGGCCGAAGAGCTGAGGTGGGGCGATACCGTTCAAGCCCATCGCACCATTGGTCACGCTCGGAATGTTGCGCGCGACAATCGGCACGATCTCGCCAAACCCCAAAGTCACGATCGCCAGGTAGTCGCCCTTGAGGCGCAATGTCGGCACTCCGAACAGCATGCCGAAAAAGGCGGCGATCGCGGCCGCAATGGGCAGCATTAGCCAAAACGACACTTGAAAATGAACGACGTCCCCCGTCGCGCCCGGCATGCGCGCGACAAGGTCGAGCCAGCGAAACGGCTCCCAAATGCTGCTCCATTCAGGCTGAAGCTGGAACGAGCTGGCCACACCATAGGCGTACGCGCCGATGGCAAAGAATGCGGCGTAGCCGAGATCGAGCAGGCCGGCAAAGCCCACGACGATATTGAGGCCAAGCGCAAGTGCTGCAAAGGAAAGCGCGTTCGCCGCGGAATCGATGTCGGCATCGTTGCGATGAAGGATCGGGAAGAGGAGCGCAAATGCCGTGGCCAGAACCAACGCGACGCGTGGGCGGGCGCGCGGAGAAATCATGGCGGTCAATCGCGCTAGCGGTGCCTTTGCGCGCCGTCCCGTTTCAAGCGCTGTTATTTGGGTCGGAGGCGGCTCGTCGATATCCGCCATCTCACGATTTCTGCGGGTTCGAGCGACCGAACAGACCAGCGGGAACAACGACGAGCACGAGGACGAGGATGGAGAAGATGATCACATCAGTCCACCGCACCGCGATTAGCTGGCCGCCCAACGTCTCAATCAGCCCAATCAGCAAGCCGCCCACCATTGCCCCGGGGATGCTGCCGATGCCTCCCAACACCGCAGCAGTGAAAGCGCGCAATCCCACTGTGTAGCCGACGATAAAGCTCGTGTAATTGTAATAGAGGCCGAAGATCAGCGCCGCCGCTCCGGCGAGCGCCGACCCCAAGAAAAAAGCTATGACAATGACCCGGTCGACATCCACACCCATCATTCGCGCGGCCTCACCATCTTGCGCGGTGGCGCGCATCGCTTTGCCGAGGCGAGTGTGGTTGACGAAGAGATGGAGCGCGATCATCAGCACCACCGCCACTATCCAGATCAAGACCTCCTTTAATTCCACGACCACCTGGCCAAACTGCCAGCGCACGACGGGGAGCGGGTTCGGGTAGTTCTCCGAGCCCGCGCCGACCGTTAGAAGAATAGCGTTGAATAGGATGTAGTTGACGCCGATCGTCGTGATCATTGCCGCGGTTCCGCGCACGCCGCGCAATGGCCGCAGCGTAAGTCGTTCGATAACGACCCCAATAGACTCCCGCCGACACCATCGTTACAACAAAAGCAAAGGCGAGCGCGCCCGCCAGCGCCGCTCCGGTCAGAATCCGTGTCTGCCCCGAGACGCCGAGCAGCTGCAGGGCCCACATCCCGATAAACGAGGCGACCATGAACACATTGAAGTGAGCGAAATTGATCAGTTCCAGGATGCCGTAAACCAGAGTGAACCCGAGCGCAAGCAGAGCGTACATGGCACCGAGACTGAGCCCGTTGATTACCTGCTGCAGCAGCACCTCGTATTCGGTCATAGCTGCGCGGCGGTCCGATCACTGCCTACTTTTTAAGGGCGCGGTAATCATGAGCTGGCCGGCGCCACCCCGATATACTTGTATTGGTGGAGCACGTCGTCGAGTGGATATTTGTCGTTTCGGGTAATCTGAAAGACGCTGATCACTCGGTTCGCGATGTCGCCGTTGGCGTCGAAGCTGACCTCGCCCTGCAGAGTCTTGACATGCGACTGCTGGATCGCGTCGCGCACGGCATCGCGGGTGACGGCGCCGCCTGCGGCAGAAACTCGCCTGATCGCATCGAGGATGACGAGTGCCGCATCATAAGCGGTGATCGAGTAATCGCTGGGCTGGTGCCCATATTTCTTGACGAAACGTTCAATCATCGGAGCGGCGTCGGGGTTTTCAAGCACGTTCGGCGCTGCGATCGTCGCGTACCAACCTTGCGCTGCGGGGAAACCGGCCCCTCTTAGAATCTCGGCACCAAAAACGCCATCGCCGCCCGCCTTGAGTACATTCGGAATAATGTCGAAGGAACTCCTTAACGACTTTGACGCCGGCTTGTCCCACGCCGCCGAAGTATAGCGCCTGGGGATTGAGCGCTTTTATTTTGGTGAGAGTCGTCGTGTAATCTGCTTCTTTCGGATTCAATTGGTCACGCCCGAGCACATCGAGCCCGCGCTTTTTGGCCTGGGCTTCAAACGCATCAGCGAGCCCGACGCCATAGGCGCCGCCGTCGTCGAGCACATAGACCGACTTAACCTTTAGCGTATCGGCGAAATAATTCGCCATGTTTGGCCCCTGAAAGGCGTCGGTGCTGACCGTCCGGAAGTAAATAGCCTTTCCGGCGGGCCTATATTGCGCGGCGAATCTCGGATTCGTGATGTCGGGGTTGGTCGAGCTGGGCGTGATCGTTGCGAGGCCGCCTTGGCTCAGGATCGGCGACATGGCCTTGCCGGAGCCGCTCATCTGCGGACCGATCGCAGCCACGACCGCATCGTCGCCGACCATTTTCCGGGCATTCGTAGCCGCTTGTGCCGGGTCGTATTGGCCGGCGGTCGCAGTTCCATCGTCAAGTTGAAGAACGTCGATTCTGTAGCCACCAACCCCACCGGCGGAATTGGCCTCGTCGATCGCCAGCATGGCGCCGTCTTTGATCAGCTCGGCGTCATGCGCGTCGCCGCCGGTAAAGGGCAGGCTCATGCCGATTTTAACTGATTTTTCGCCGGCAAGGACCCTGGCGCCATGGCTGGCCAGCGTGCCTGCGAGTGCAGTTGTTGACAGGCCGATGATGACAGAACGGCGCGACCACATGTCCAAGCTCCCCGTCTCGAGGCTTGTGCCTAGCTCCGGAAGATGTCGTGCCGACATCGGCGCGACGATGAAGCCGCGAAACTACACGATCTCGCGATGCGGACCAGCTTTCTTTCGCCGGGCATTGCCCGAGCGCGATCGCAGCCGACCCCATCCCAGCCCGCATATTGGCCGAATGGAACGTGAGCACATGCGGCGTTGGGCTAGGGCGTGATTTTCGCGCACGGTGATCTCGTCGCGGAAATCCTTGGCATTGAGGCAGTCGCGCGCACCTAAGCAGTCTCCGCGCGCGGGTACATGATGAAACAGAGCGGCGCCTGTGCCGACCCCGGACGCGCCACGTTGTGGGCGACTTTAAAGGCGATCCAGTCGGTCTCCGATGCCCCGAAGAGCGTCCGCCGCACATGTTCGACCTTGGCGTCGCTCACGACGAGATGGCCGAGCGGCTCCTCGAACACCACCTCGCGTGCGTCGGCTGGATCGACCGGGACCCGGCCAAACGCCGACCGCGACACCTAGGCCCGGCAATGCTGCGGGCCGGTGACGTTGCCGCCATTATTGGTATCGAGGGCGCTGGAATCTTCTATCGGGAAGCGGGCCCAAAGGACGCCCCCCCACAATCGTGCTGTTGCACGGGTTTTCGTCCTCGTCTCGCGAGTTCAACACGCTCATTCCGATACCGGCAACACGCTATGCGCCTCATCAATTCCCACCCGCGATCATCCGGCACTCTGTCGCTGATCCCGAGGACTTCAGTCCATTTAAAGGACGTTTTACTTGTCTCCGCGCCGAACCAGCCCAACCTGCTAGGCAACGGTGAGTGCGAGGCGGCCGAAGCTTAGGCCCAGGAACCAGGTCAACCCAGACCTGGCGCTATTCACCCTGCGGGGGAGATCTGGCTCGAAAGGAGTCACCCGATGATTTATCGCTCGCACCTTGGAATCAAATCGCGCCTTGGAATCAAGACGTTGCTTTGTGCCGCGATGCTCCTGGCATCGTCAGCGGTGGCCGACGCTCGCGGTGGCGGCGGTTTTGGCGGCGGCGTTAGTCACGGCGGCGGCGGTGGCTGGCACAGTGGCGGCTTTCATGGCGGTGGCGGCTTTCATGGCGGGGGAGACTCTCATGGCTACGGCTATCCCGCCTGGGGATACGATCCATATTGGTACGGCTGGGATTATTCAGATTACGGCGACTACCCCTATGCATACGATCCCTCCGCAAACGCCGCGCCCGCGCAAGCGCCGACGCCGCAGGTCACTCAGAGCTACTGGTATTTCTGCCGCTCCGCGAACAGGTATTATCCTTATGTCCAGTCTTGTCGTGATGGCTGGCAGAAAGTTGTGCCGACGCCACCGTCCGCTCAGCAGAGCATCAACGGGCCGACCGCATCGGCGACGCATCCTGCCGCGCAGAGCGGTTTGGCAGAGTGAACCTGACGGGACATGAATAATTTGTACGGCATCGAAAGGCTTCAAACACAATCCGAAACGTTATCGGGCTAGCCATTTCTGGTTGGGCTTCAAGAAAGCCATCGATCTTGTGGAGCGTACTGTTGCTGAAGGTGATGCGCCCAGTGCACTCCGCTGCTGCGCGCGTCTGGGCGGGCACTGCCGCGATCGGATGCACGTCGAAATGCTAAAGCCATTGTGTAAGCTCGCCTGGAGAAGCGCCGCGCACTTCCAAGTCAACGCTGCGGAACCGCGTGGCAATCGTCGCCTTCCAGCGCGAGGATTGGGCAGATATTAGAAAATGCAGAGCGCTGCCATGATCCAGGTTTCGCCACAGGGGCTCGGCTCCGCTCGGCCGTGGGTCATTTATCGCCGGATGAGTACAAATTAAATTTGGCGACACTTCAGGGGATGAGATCGCCCATGAAGCGTCCGGCATCGAGACATGTCCTGATTTTCGTGTCTCATACCAGGGGTGGGTGTCACCTATGTGTAGGGCCGCTCAAATCCGTTGCCGATTTGCGGTAAGCTTGAACTAGAGGTCGACCTCCAGCCGTCGACGACATTTTCGTAAGCCTCGGGTGTGACGCTGACCTCGCCGCGGAACGGCCAGTCGAGCGCAACGATCAGGACGACGACGAGTGCAAGCGAGGCGGCCACTGCTCCAGTCATCGTCAAGTGCAAGCCGAAGCTTTCGAAACCGAACAGATAGGTGAATGCGACGGTGAGAATGCCGCCGAACGCGATGATCCACCAGATCACTGACGGGATATGACTGGCGGCGGCGGTCAGCCGCGCCTCCCGCGCCCTGTAGAGTTCGTCGAGGCTACGTAGGAATTCGGCCTCCACGACAGCCTCGCCGCGCGTTTCGGGTTGGTAGCCGACGAGCTCAGTGCGTAGGTTGTTCAACGGCTTCCAGCCGGCGTTTGGCAATCTGCCTTGCTGCTGCACTGGCCATTCCTGATGAATCACCGCCTCTGCGTAATCTTCGAGCGTCTTGCGCATCGCCTGGCCGACTGAGTCGGGGAAGCCCCGAGTGTCGCGGTATAGATTGCCGATATAGCCGGCTTCCTCCTGCACAAGTACGTCCGCCGAGGAAAAGGCCTCCCACGTGGCGACCGCGATAAACGCGAGCAATACCGCATAGACAAGGCTGATAATTGCGATCGAGAACCCGGCGAGGTCGTTGTGCGCCCGACGCACCTTGACATCAACAAGAGGATGAACGATAGCCAGCCCGAGACAGGCGAGGAGGGTGGTGCCGACCACCAGGATGCTTCCCCACATCCAGGTCGGATGATTGTAGATCCAATCCACGATCATCATCGCGTGCTTTCCCCTAGCGAAGCCTGACCACCAGCACCCCGACGCGGGCGACGGCAGGAGCGAGCGCGATTGCGGTCTCCGTTGCGGCCTTCACTTCATTGATCCGCCGCATGAATTCGTGTAGGGCGGAGTCTTTGCCCCTCGGAAACTCGAGATCGGCCACGCGCACCATGCACATCCTCGTTCGTTCTCCGACCGTTGCCTTATACACAATCCCCTTATAATCCACGCTGTATTTCGCATCCTCGATGGTGACTGGCATCAGAGACCTGTTCCAAAGAACCTCAGGGGGTCAATCCGCGAGGCAGTGCGCCGCGGAGCTGACGCCCCGGCCGGAACCCTTTCAAGCTCAAGTGGACCTGTCCCATGGCGAGGGTATCGATGGCCCGTTGCCCTGCATGAATGCGCTGGGCTTACCTGCCCGAAATGGCCGAATCGAGCCTTTACCGACATCGCTCTGGTCAGGGACCATCTCTATAGAGACCGGCGGCGCGGGCACGCAGCTTTAACAGTGCATCGATCAGGTCCAGCATCGGGGTCGCTATACTCATCTCGCGCGCAAGCATCCGTGGAACAGTCAGGAACTCATCGACCTCGAGCGGTCGACCCAATTCCAGGTCCTGTACCATGCTTGGCTTGTGATCAAGAGCGCGTCCCGTAGCGATGCGCGTGTCGGGAGTGGTTTTCAAATGACATCCGTAGCCGCCGGCAATTGCGCTCGCTTCGGCAATCACTTGCCGGATCGCCAACTCGCATGCGGGTTGACTGAAGAGGTCCTTCGCCGTAGCGAGCGCTAACGCGGCCAGTGGACCAGTGCACATATTGCCAACAAGCTTGTCCCACACTTCATCCCGGATCTTTGGAGTGACGTCCGCGACAAAGCCACCGGCACGCAGCGCCGCCGCAATCGCGTTTACTCGAGCGGACAACATGCCGTTGGGCTCACCCAAGACCACCCGATTGCTGGGACTAGTCGCCCGCACGACGCCTGGCGATGGCACGGAGGATGCCAGATAGACAACGGCGCCGATGGCGCGCTCCGGTCCGATCCGGTTCCAAACCGCATCACCGGGATCGAGCCAGGGCAACCGTCGCTCTGCCATCCGCCCGCTGACGCCATGGAAATACCACCAGGGAAATCCATTCAAGGCGAATACCACGGCGGTATCGGGACCAAGTAACGGTTGAATGCCCGCAGCGATTTGCGGAATGGCGGGTCCCTTTACGGCGACGATTACGGCGTCCTGGTGCCCGAGGCTTGTCGCCGCTTCCGCGACGTTAATCGAAACTCTGAGGTCGCCATCATGCGCCTTAAGCAGCAACCCTTCACTCCGAATCGCCTCCACGATCGAAGGTCTCGCAACCGCAGAGACCTCCGCACCGCCATGCGCGAGACGAGCGGCAAGGAATCCGCCAATTGCTCCGAGGCCAAAAATGCATATCTTCATCTGCTGCTCATCTTTGTGATTCGCAGAGATCAGCCCCTGCAACCGTAGGGCATGCTGGGCGATACCATGCTTCCGCTCCCGTCGGGGTTTCACCGTGCGCTACAGACCAATTATACAGCAAACTCCTCGAGATCCCGTGCCGACATCGCCTATAGGGACGGCGACATCGTCAATCGATAGCGGTTATTGGTTCATGCCGATTAGCGACACGATCGGTCATGGTGATTTCGATCGCCATCGGGTTATCACCGCGATTTTTGAGAGATGATATCGATGGAGGCGGCAAAATTTAGGCCCTCGCATCAATAGAACTGATCTCTCGGGATGGACAAGATCTAAGTAATGTTATAACATAACCATTATCCATGGCGTGTGGGATTTTTCCATGGGCACCACAATCTAGGGCTCAAGCTCAATGTTGATCGATTGCGCACTGATGGGGTCGGAGAAGCGCCTTGAGCTTCGTGTTCCCAATCTCGAGAAAGCGTGGTCGTTTTACCGCGAGATCATGGGTGCAAAGGAAGTATTTCGCACACAGACCAGCGCAGGTGCGCCCACGAGAATCGGCTTCGATCTGGGACTAAGCAAGATCGGCTTCGCAATGACCACCGACGACAACAAGGATGATCGATCTTCTCTTGCGCTTCTTGCCGATGATTTCGGTGTCAGCTTTGCGGCAATCATTCTCTACGTAGAGGATCCGGTAAACGTCATGCGACGTGCTCTTGACGCGGGTGGTCGTATTCTGCCAGAAGCCGCGATCGTGAAGCCGAGCAATCGCGGTCGCCCCGTTGACGTGATCGCTGACCCATTCGGCAACGCCTGGGTATTCGCGAAAGCTGAATTACCCTAGAACCTGATGGTAGCGAGGCCTGCGTCGGCTTACCGCGGCGAGATGCCGAGTGCATGCGACGAAATCGTGACGATTCTAGGATAGAATCTCTCAACGCCTCGGCTAGCGCTGCCAACCTCATCCAGGTGCAGCGGGCCCAACGCGTTCCGCTCCGACGTCGATGCTCATTGGCCGGTTTAATGGATTCTGCCGCGGATCCACATGGATTTTTTACACCCGTCCCTCGATATACAGCGCAGCATGGATCGGTCGCGCGTCTGACCGTGTGCGTATCCAACGGCGTCTGGGTCCGAGCTACAAGATCGAGTGATTGAGAAACGTGGAGATTCGCATGGGCGATCTCGTCGATATTGCCATTCCTGCCAATGCGCAGGCTGCTGCCGAAGCCTTAGGGCTTCGCGTCACGCGGAGCGTAACAAGCGGCGCGCGCGTCCGACAAATCCCGCGCGAAGATGCCGAGATCGCAATCGAGTACCTGCGCGATTGGGGGTTTTCGGCGCGCATCATCGAAGACAACCCCTACGGTATGAAGCCTGCCGCGTAGCCTATCCCAGAGCCGCCAGACCGACGCTACGTCGCAAATCTCCCGGGTGGGAGTCGACCGTTTGAGCGGCACGACATCGCTTGATGCGTGCCGGGCGCTACCAAATAACAGGAGATGGGTCCCCCGTCAGAGGATAAGATAGAAGATTGCACCATTTCATTATGAGTTTTTTACGGGATCGGTTCGAGGCTCGCATGGGATTTCTATGCGATCCGACTCTAATGTTCTGAACTGAACGATAAGATCTTGTTTGCGCGAACGGCTCGCGGACGTTGATCTAAAATCAAGCTCGGCTTGGCGAAGCAAGGCCGTGCTTCCTTGCCCAGGAAGCGCGGAAATGCGTTTACTCACTAGGAAATCGCGCGCGATTTGGGGCGAAACCCACCTAAGTCATCTGCAATCTCTTCGGCTGACGATCGTGCAATGGCGCCAAAAAATCGAGCCCGATCCCGCCCGCCCATCCAAAACAAATACATTCTCACGGAAACCGGCGTGGGCTATCGATTAGAGGTAAAACAACCGACAGCGAGATTGGAGCTGTGATCGACCTGCTGATGCTCGTTTTGCTCGCCTCTGCCTTTGCGGGCGCGGCTGCGTACGTTGACGCCTGCGCGAGGCTTCTTACCAAAAGCACGTCCGCGGAAGATGTCAAATGACATGGGCAGGCTGGGCGCAAATCGCGCTCTTCGCGGCGTTGACCACCGCAGCGGTAAGGCCACTCGGCGGATATATCGCTCGCATTGCCGATGGAAGCATACCTCACCCAGTGGCCGTCATCGAGCGACCGATTTACCGGCTCGCAGGCGTTGATCCCGGTCAGGAGCAAAACTGGATTGGTTACGCGCTCGCCCTTTTGGCGTTTCAACTCGCCGGTATTCTTGCCCTCTATGCGCTTCAGCGGCTTCAGAATTTTCTGCCGCTCAACCCACAACACTTTAACCATGTGGCGCCGGACTTGGCGCTCAACACGGCGGTGAGTTTTGCAACGAACACCAGCTGGCAATCCTATAGCGGCGAAACGACGTTGAGCTACCTGACGCAGATGGCAGGAATCACGGTTCAATCGTTTCTCTCCGCTGCCACCGGCGTTGCCGTGGCGCTCGCACTTATACGCGGGATCGCACGTGGATCAGCGCAAACTATCGGCAACTTCTGGGTCGATATCACCCGAATAACGCTCCACGTCTTGGTGCCGGTCTGCGTGGTTGCGGCGCTGTTTCTCGTCTGGCAGGGCGTTCCGCAGACCCTCGGGCCCTATGCCCAGGCGACAACTCTGGAAGGCACGCATCAGTTTGTGGCCCGCGGGCCCGTGGCATCGCAGGAGGTTATCAAGCTCCTCAGCGGCGATGGGGGTGGGTTCTTCAACGCCAATTCGGCTCATCCCTTCGAGAACCCGAACGGACTAACCGGCTTCGTCGAAATGCTGCTGATCTTCCTGCTGGGCATCGCACTAACTAACACTTTCGGCAGAATGGTGGGAGATCAGCGCCAAGGCTGGGCCCTGCTCGCTATCGTGGCTATTCTGTTTATGGCCGGCACGACGATCATCTCCGCCAATGAGGCGACGCAACCTTCGACGGAGTCCTCGATAGCGGGGCTAGAACAAGCCGGCGGCAACATGGAGGGGAAGGAAGTCCGGTTCGGCATAGCGCAATCGTCGCTGTTCGCATCGGTGTCCACGGCTTCTTCAGGTGGCGCGGTCAATTCGATGCACGACAGCTTCATGCCGCTTTCCGGATTGGTGTTGCTGGCTAACATGATGTTGGACGAGGTCATCGTCGGCGGTCCTGGCTCTGGCCTGTTCGGTATCCTACTCTTCGCCATTGTCGCAGTATTTGCGGCGGGACTGATGATCGGCCGCACGCCCGAATATCTCGGCAAGAAGATCGAAGCCGACGAAGTCAAGATGGCCATGCTGGCCCTCTTATGCGTGCCCGCCTTCATTCTTGGGCTATCCGCAGTGGCTTCGATCGTGCCGGCAGGGCTTTCCGGCATAAGCAATAACGGCCCCCATGGCTTCTCGGAAATCCTCTATGCATATACCTCCACCGCCGCCACGAACGGCAGCGCGTTCGCAGGCCTCAACGCAAACACGCCGTTCTACAATCTGACGCTTGCCGCCGCGATGTTTGCTGGGCGTTTCCTTGTGATCGTGCCGGTATTGGCAATCGCCGGTGAATTGGCCCGCAAGAAGCGTATCCCGGTTTCGGCAGGGACCTTGCCGACCCACGGTCCGCTTTTTGTAGCGCTAATGATCGGAACGATCGTCGTGGTCGGCGGCCTAACCTTCTTCCCTGCCTTGGCGCTTGGCCCCGTCGCCGAACAGTTTGCCATGATGGCCGGACATTCATTTTGAACTGCTCTCAAAGGACAATGGGAAGCCGGGCCACGTTGTGATCGTCGCCAATTGGCATGGACGGATTGGAGAATGGCTTTACGAGCCGGGACCAGACGCGTGGTCCTTCACGGATTAACTCGTCTCATCGGCGTCGATACAGACCAGAAAGGGATACAAACCCAACGAAATCTGCGCCACACGCCGATGGCCATGTCGCAAACGGAAGCCAACGAGGAGCGTGTCCTTGCGGTCCTAAAAAGGCGCCTTTTTGAAAACCAATCCGGTGTACTGAAAATCGCACTTCTCGGACCTTGGAAGGCGCCCGAATTCAGTCCGCGAGGCGTACTAAAGCGGATGTTGACCAGGTCGATGAGACGGCGTTCGCCCACGCGGATCTCGCCTCCGGGGTCGCTTCGCGTCGCGACCGCGGAGCGGCGCCGCGCCGCGCGATCTTGCACGTCAGCTTTGCCTTTAGTCCGGTCTTGAACTTGTCGACCGCTCGGCTGATATAGGAAGCGCCCATCATCGGGACCGGGTTGAGGTCCGCCCACGCTGTAGACGGCTGCGATAGTACGATAGCGCGATTGCGAACCGGCAAGATGGGCATGCAATTTTGGAGCGTGGCGGCGGGAGGTGTGGGAGATAATCGATGCCCGAAGAGAAATCCACCGCGCAACTTATTGATCTCGTCCCGATTTGCAACCGGCTGCCATCCATGAGCGTCGACCAGCTCATCGGCGCGACGCGAGTGATCGCCCGGGCCGGCTCGCATGTGAGCAGGCGTAAGCTCGGAACGGCACTGCACCTTGATGACGAGAACATAGTTGGACTTTTGGATTTCCTATCGCGTTTGGGTTTGGTCGAGGCCATTGGAAGCGAGATCGCTCTTACTGAATCGGGAAAGAGCATTTCAGCGTCGAAGATGCCAGATCGACGTCGCTTGTTCGCGGAGCCGGCTCTGCGCCTGCCCATCGTTCTCGAGATCGTGGAAGCACTCCGCACGCAATCAAGTCGCTCGCTTCCGCGCAACAAACTATTAAAAGACCTCGGCGCCCATACATGCCCGTCGGATGCCGATCGAGTCTTTGATCACGTGATGGGGTGGGGGCAATATGCGGGTCTCTTCCATTACGACCGCGAAACCGAGCTGGTCCGTCTATTTTGAGACGCCGCCGCCAAGCGGCTTTACAACCATGCACGCACCATTGAAGCTGGTCGTGCTTCCACGAGACCCCAGTAATTCGGGACCATTGCTCATTTTTCAGCGATATCGTAACTGGCATCAGAGACCTCCCATCGACCCAACGCTTCACCCTCGACACGGCGCCCGACGTCTATCGGCGCCTCGAATCCGGTAAAGCGCCGGAGCGACTGCCTGACCGGACCGCGCAAAACCGGCAGAGTGGAAACCCGTCATGAGCCCAAGATCGCGAGCCGCGCCATATCCAACGTCAGCCCCCAAGGGAACAGCCTTCCGCTCGAGCGTTGGCGCAGCTACGCTTGCGTCAGCTGGGAAGCTCGGCGCCGGGGCGCTTATCCGGCGCCGTTTGCGGATTTGGTGAATTCGCCGATCTGTGGGGTCGATTTCGGCGCCAAGGGACGCGTCTTCGTCAACACGCCGCGGCTAGCGTCCGCCAAATCCCCCGAGGGACGCTTAGCATCCTCGACACCAATGCTGCGACGGGGCCAATGCGTCTGACGGCCTTCCCTTCGGTCGAGGGCAATGCAGTCGGCAGAACGCCCGACTAAAATCTGCGCGATGTGCTCGGCTCCTACGTCGATCGTTTGTGCACCGGTTGCGACCACAGCCAGTGTGCAATAGCAGCAGGCCGCTTAGGTCATCGAATTCAACCAAGTCAGAACGGCGATCATTGACGCATTTCATTGCGGGTTCACCAAATTGGCCCACCGAAGCTTTTCCGAAAGCGCGCAGATGCATTTTCTAACTATTGCAGTGAAACCCGCCCAAATTCACACGAAGACCTCGACCAGCGCCAGATAGAGGGCGAACAGGAATCCCGCGACGGTCGGCAACACCACCAGTGAGCCGCCCTGGTCGATTGCTTCCGGAATCATTGCATGGGAGATCAGCGCTAGCACGGCGCCGCCCGCGACAGCCTGGCAATAGATGGCAATCAGCGAATCCGCGCCGGCGATGAACAATTTGCCGGCGACCGCGGCGACCACGCCCGCGAGCAGCACCGTCGACCACAGGCCAAACACCGCACGTGGGCGATAGCCGGCTTGGCGCAGCATGGAGGCGCTAGCGGCAGCTTCGGGGATGCCACCCAAGAACATGCCGAGGATCAGGGTCAGCGACAGGCTGGCGAAGCCGTTGAACTTCGCACCGATGACGAGGCAACCCGGGATCGTGTCGAGAATGTTGCCGAGCACGATCGCCATGCCCGCGCCGTGACCGGCCTCAGTCAGCATCTCCTGCGCGCGGCCGCGGCTCATATGCTCGAGATTGCTGGCCGCGATCCACGCCCATTTCGCCGGATCGGGTCCGCCGGCGGAGAGGTTGCTGATGGCGCGCCCGTGGCTGAGCCGCTCGACCGCCTCAGCGAGTCGCGGGTCGTCAGCGATCAGACGTGCGAAATCGTCACGCGCGATTTCGAGCAGATCGACCGCACCAATCGCGCGTACCGCCGCGGTGCGCGTGCCACCGCTCAACAGCGCCATCTCGCCGAACGCTTGGCCGGGGCCAAGCTCAGCCAGCCGATACTCGATCACCCCGGCATCCCCACCTGCGCCCTCGGCCACGATCGCGACCGCGCCCGTGGCGACGATGAACAAGGCTTCGCCCGGGTCGCCGGTATGGAACAGGACCTCACCCGGCGCCAGGCGACGCCGCCGGACGTAGGGGAGGATATGCCCAATCTCTTCCGGCGGAAGATGGCGCAACAGATCGCAGCGTGCGAGCAGCTCGATCGTGTCCTTCGCCTCGGCGCGCAACTTGTCGCGGGCGTATTCGCGGAAGCGCGTGCGGTAGCGCACCGCGCCGCCCTTCTGCTCGAGAAGCAGCGATGTGACATAATAGAAAATCGCACCGACGGCGAAGCCACTGCCAATAAAGCCCCATGCAAACCGTGTACTGTAGGCGTGCTGGTGCAGATCCAGCGCGCCTTCGAATGCCAGTTCGATGGCAAGGGCGCTGACTAGAGCGCCGGCGGAGAAGGCGAGGATGCAGGCAAGCAGGCGCTTCGACACAGTCAGATACAGGCCGATCGCCGCGCCTAGCAACGACGACGAGGTCGCAAATAGGCCGAGCATGGCGACCAAGCCCAGATAGCCTGTTTGCGGCAGCGCGGTGTCAGTCATGCGCGGCTCGTGTGCTTTTCATCGCGACCTCGTGAGGCACTGCCCGCAACCGCTTCTCGCCGAGGAACAACAACAGGGCCGGCGACGCGATGAAGATGAAGGACGACGTGCCGACGATGATGCCGCACATCACGGCCTAGCCGAAGCCGCTGATTCGCCGCCGATCAAAAGCGAAGGGCGTGCTCGGCAGCAGCACAGTCAGAGATGCGGCGACGGTGCGACGAAGCGTCTGATTGATGGTCAAATCGAGCAATTCGCGCAGCGGCATGGTCTTGAACTCGCGCAAATTCTCGCGCATAGGGTCCTATACCACGATCTTATCGGCAGCGCCCAATTGCCCTGAATAGCACAGAGCTTGCGCGCTTCGTCGCCGATCGAACTAGTTGCTATAAGTGTCGGATCGAGCCAGACGTTTGACACCCACGCCGCTGCCACAATCGGCGCATGCGCGATGATCAGTGGGCTGTGTGCCTCCACGGTATCAACGGCGACTTCCTCCCGCAGCTCAGGAAAAAAACCCGCCGGCGCCAGATAGCTACGAGATTCGGCGGAGGGCCTCCTTCAGATCTTATGTTCAAGAACTGGCCATTTCGAGCGCGCGCGCAGCAGCTCTTTTGCTTTCGCCGCCCTCTTGGCGCGCCGTTTTGCGTGGCCGAGGTCCTCGTACATTTTTTGAACGTCCGGGTCGAGCCGCTGCGATGTCGCCTTCTCCGGTCCGTAGTCGGGATTGACCCAAGGACGTCTTCCCATTTTTGGCCGCTCCTTTCGTGACAAAAATCGCATCTGAATGATGCGTGGCGTGTTGTCATTCGGGTGATCACCAGGATGCGGCCAGGCCGCCGCTCTGCCCTCCGGTCGTCGCCGACAGTCGTCGACGGACACGGTGAAAAAGCGGCTCAGCTTTGGCGGATGACCCAACCCTGGGCCTAAGCTTGTACCCTCGCTGAGTCCCTTTTTTTGGGACCCACGGACTCTTGCATCATCGCTACATAAAAATTCCATACGAATTTTGACGCGCCATGAGGGCACTTTGCTATTGAAGCAGACAGTCAAATTACCAGAAGCCGCTGTGCGGTAAGGCGGGCATGGCCTGACGCAAATAGATGCAAGATGGAGTCGCTCAATCTGACACACGTGTTCAATTTGAGTTCACACCGAATCGTTTTCCGACATGAGGGCTGATCGCTGTCCCGCCGGACACGGTCGAGAAATTTAGATCGGCGCGAGATCAAACGGATTTCCAGTAGCAGACCTCCGGCCCCCGCTCGACCAGCAGATCTTCGACGTCGCGATAGCTGAGAGTGAAACGGACGTAGATACAAACCGCGTGCGGGATGATCACGGCGGGAATTGATGGCGCAAATGGCGCAATCTTGGGCCATCTTACCCACTAAGCCACCTTTCGCCGGCCGATCAAAGGTCACCTGCTAACATATATCCGGCTTTGTGGTACGGCTCGAGCATATGGCTCGATCAAATATTAGCCGCCCGGCCTCGGCGGTTTTCGCACGCTTCCACCTGCCCCCAGACATAACTGGACCAGCGGAGTTAGCAGGTTCGCCATTGAACGTAGCCGGGGACCACGAGCTAGTCCCGGCTCATTGGATGTTACAATCCCAGCTCGCTCAAGCTGGGATGGGCCGGCCGGGGACCGCTGCGGTCCCAGAGGAATTTGCGGTCCACTTCCTTGATCGGAAGGTCGTTGATGCAGGCGTGCCGTTCTTCCATCAATCCGGCCTCATTGAAGCGCCAGTTTTCGTTGCCGTATGAGCGAAACCAGTTTCCGCTGTCGTCATGCCATTCATACGCGAAGCGGACCGCGATACGATCCATGGTGAAGGCCCAAAGCTCCTTGACAAGGCGGTAATCCAGTTCGCGCGTCCATTTGCGGTAGAGGAAGGCAATGATACCGGATCGCCCGACGACGAATTCGCTCCTGTTCCGCCAGCGACTGTCGAGCGAGTATGCAAGAGCAACTTTCTCGGGATTGCAGGTATTCCAGCCGTCCTCGGCCAAGCGGACCTTTTGGACTGCCGAAGTCGAGGGTGAAGGGCGGAAAAGGGGGGCGAGATTCCGTCATGATTGCCTCTCCGTTGGCTTGGTTGCTTGCTTCGAGCTGTGTCCGAAAGGTCCGCGGTCATAGTGTCGGCAAAACTGCTCTCGAAGAAGTTAGCGTAGCGCGACTCCTGTCACGATCCTGTGCAAGCGCGGCTGCTGGTGGGCGCGGGTCTTCATGCGGCGCCTCCTGTCGCGATGTCAGCTCCTGGTGAAGGCCAGGACGTCAGCGTTCAGAACGTCCGCATGGACGGTCAGTATGCCATGCGGGAATCCGGCGTAAATCTTGAGCTTGGAATTCTCGAGAATCTCGAATGGAGATATGCGAGGCTAGGGACGTTCCGAATTGCGTTAGTGGGCCCTCTGCGGATCGTGTCCGTTACGTTCCCAATCAGCAGCCACATCGCGTTGACGCCAGACGCGCCGCTCCGCTGCTGCTACATGCTGCTCTACTTGTGCTAAAGGGCCATCTAGGAGGTGCGTGCCGTTACGCTCGGCGCCTGTTCAACTTTCGTGAGCCATCGAAACCGCCTTCAGGTTGACTAACCATTTCGCTTGGTCCGGTCACTGAGGTGGGCGGGTTTTCGAGGGATTCTGCTGTCAGATCGTAGTCATCGGCTATGCTTTGCCACACCGTCCTCGTATGGGGCGACTGTTCGTTTTCGGCACTTTCCCGGGCTAGCTGGGCCTTGGCGCGATAGTACTGCGCTTCCTTCATATGGGCTTGAACTACTGCCGATTGGGCAAAGTTCCAGCAGGGAAATCGGGGGGCACCAGTAAGCCTACCCCTGATAGGCGCCAGCTAGAGCCGCGCGGGCAATAACCCGTCCAATGGCGCCCAAAACACGTTGTTTTGCTGTTGCTCCTTCGCGGAATTTTTATTTGGTGTCTGAGGATCGAGCCTCAGCCGTCAGTCGGTCAAAATTTCGCCTTTCCGCTTATGGAAGTGTCGTCTTCCTTAGGCGCGATCGCGCTAGCGGTGCAGCTCAGTGCGAGCTCGATAATTCCGGCATCCGAAAGCCGAATTGGAAAGGCGGGAAGAATGCGTTGGACACCGAACCGGTCAGTCCTTTGAGATAGCGGCGAACCGTCTGGTAGTCGTTAAGCGTCTCACCGCGAATGGTCCGGTCCATCCCCCCGTCCGCCGGCCTTGTCGGCGATCTGAGGTTCTCTTTTGTGTTCGAGATGTCGCGAGTGTATTTCGGAACACAGATCGTCAGAACCGTGAGTATGCGATACGCTTATTGTCCCGGCTGAAGCAATTCAAAAAGGATGAGTCGATGTACAAAGCCGAGTTCTTTATTGCAGGCGGCGTGGTAGTTTTCAAGTTTGACTTGGGCATACAGCCAAGCCCCGAATTAGCTGATCTTGAGGCGCAGCATCTTTTGGAGGGTCTCCGTCTGAGAACTGACAGAATCATTGGTTATCGCGTTGTCGACAATTCCGGAACGGAAGTTGCAAGCTCTCGCCTCCCTATCTAAGGGCCCGTGAACTAAGCATCCAGCGCAGTGCATTAGCACACCATTTGCTCGGCTGTGAGATTAGCCGCTGTCAGCGCCTAGCTCCTATCGAATCACCATTCCACGCGACTCGTGTCCTTGGACCGCGGAATGAAGGTTGCAGCGGCCAAAAGCGCCAAGACGACCGGGTCGATCCATCGGGCGTGCAAGAAAAGCAGGATCAGTAATCTCCAGGACCTCGTCACCAGGGAAACTCACGTCCAACCAACCGCCAAATTTGGCGAATGCCATTCGGATCATCGGATTCTACAGATCGCTTGGTCGATCCGAGTGACACCTGATCTGGAGTGAATTGTCATCGCATTGCTGCATCGGTTGTTGGCTGATCGTGAGGGGATTTGGAAGCATCGCTGAGTGGATAATTGCCAATTCATCAAGTCTGCAGAGTCTTTATACTCATGCCGCCGACCTGTTCGCAGCACGTGGCCTTTATGCGGCAGAGCTAGTCGCGCAACGATTCAACATGTCGTGGATCCTGGGAGTGGTCCGCGGCGTCGGCGCCAGTCTGCAAGGTATCGTGACCTTCGCGCTCGTGACATTCAGTTTTGTGATCCTGGGCCTGCTGGAACTGGAGCCGCTTAAGGTGAGGCTCGGGCAGTTCGGGGACGGCGATTTTGCTGCAACGGCGGTCGAGACCGCCGCTGAAATCGCTGGGCGGCTTCAGACTTACATGCTCCTGCGATTTGCTATGAGCGTCCTGACAGGGCTCGGTTTTTGGGGTTTTACCGCGCTATACGGACTCGACCTCAGCCGCCAATGGGGCATTATCGCCTTTGTTCTCAACTTTATCCCGTTTATCGGAACGTTCGCAGCGACATTGTTGCCCGCAATATTTGCGGGGGGGCGCATTAGTCGTTTAGATTTCTTGTTTTTCAGATCGTTGAGCAACTGAGTCCGACAAAATCACCGGGCAGGATGTCAAGATTGAGGGCGCCGGTGATTTGATAGCGGCCAGGTGTAGCGATTTTCCGGCAGAGGTGACAGGGGTGGCGAGGCGCAGCAAAGGCGTCGGGTAATGCTGAGAGGGCGGGGTGTTTTGTGCTGAGAGGCGGGTCGAGGGTCAGGCGGCAGCGAGGAGATCGACGACGTTTTGGATAGCCGTGTCGGCGCGGTGGTAGGCCCGTTCGAGGGGGCTGTTGGGCCGATGTTGGGGGTCCGGCCGGTGGTGGAATCGGCTGTTGGCGAGCGGTCCGCACAAGCGCTTGTGGAAGAACAGGAAGAGCAGAGCGACGTGGACGCCTTTTGGGGTCAGGTGATAGGCGTAGCGCCCACCGTCGCGCTCGAGGAGCGCATGCCCTTTGAGCTTGCGCAAATCGTAACGGAGTTGGTTGAGGCCGTAGGCATCGGCCGAGAGATCGAAGGTGGTGAGCACGGCCTCGTGGATGTCGCGGGCGGTCCAGCCGCCGACTTGGGTGCCGGCGTGCAGCAGAACCTCGAGCAGGCGGATGATGCGCGTGTCGTGGATTTTGATACCGGGGTAGCGCACCGCGCCGACCGTGATCGGGAGGGCGATCTTCTGCAGCAACGGAAAGTCGGTGTGGACGTTGAGCCAGTGCGCCTGGAAACCGGCGAAGCGGCTGATGATGCCGTGAAACTTGTGGCGGACGTCGTCGAGATGATCGAGGCCCTTTTTGAGACCGAAGTCGTAGAGGTTGTTGGAAGCACAGCTCGTTGCGCAGATACATCGAGAACTTCTCGTACTGCCGGAGAACCGCATTGCGGAAATAGGCGCGGAAGACATGATGGCCATGCTCGATCTGATCGATGACGGTGGCGAGCTTCCCCCGGTGGTTGCGCTGGAGGCGCACGCCGAACACCTCGGCGATCTTGTGCGCGGTCAATCGCCACAGGCCGAGCTCACAGCTGCGCTCGAAGAGTTTGTGGATGGGAAAGTTGCGCTTGAAGACAAAATTGACGCAGTACTCGATCTGACTGATCGCGTAGATACGCGATAGCCTGACCTGCCGGCGCTCCCTGGCAGAGAATTTGGGACCGAGCAGAAAGGTCCAGTAGTCGAGTCGTTTGCGGATGATTTGGGGGCTAAGCTCATCGGCGATGGCCTGCAGCGCCGCAACGTCGCTCACCGCCAGAAACGCGTTGTCGTCCTTGCGAAAGCCGACCTCGGCGCGATTGAGCTGCTGTTCAATGAAGCTGTGGCCGTTGAGGTAGTATGTTGTCTTGAACGGAAAGAACGAGCCCACGCACATCACGATCGGACCCAGCATTTCATCGCGGATGTAAAAATAGTAGTGGGTGAAGCGGCTGCGCTGAAGAGCGACAATTCGGTAATTGGGGTCCTGGCGGGATATTTCGGCACGGTAATTCGGAAGGTGGGTCCCACTTCCAGGCTTTTGAAAATAAAGTACACGCCGTAGGCCTTGTTGCGCACCATGCGACGTTGCCAGCGGCGGACAAAATCCTCCTTGCGCACGCCCTTCTCGGCCCATTCGATGGGGATGCGATGATTGCGGGCGAAGGCCTCGACCCAGTTCTGGTACTGGTTGGTCCGCTCGCTTAAAATTTCCTTGGTGATCACCGGGGTGCCGATGACCTGGCGGAAGAAGTGGACGACGTGCTCGGGCCGCGAGAGCCCGGTCAGGTAGCCGTGAATGACGATGCGGTCGAAGCAGTGATAGACGAAGGCAATGAAGTTGCCAAACAGCTGGGTGAACAGGTCCATGGCAAGCTCCGAGAGACCCGGTCGTGGCCGGCACAGGATCAAGCGTGGCGCAGGCCAGCAGCTTGTGGAAGGTGGGAATTTCCGCCTCGCCGACGAGGTGCGCTATATCCAACGTCGAGCAGCCAATCGGGATGGGCGTGTTGTCAGTTTTGGTGAACTGCTGCTGTTTTCCACTAACACCGGGGACGCATGGTTGCTCGATCGCTCGGATCCATTGGCGACCCGGCTTGCGCGCGATGGCGAGGTCGAACCGGTTCACATCGAAGACACCGATACCTCGTTTATCATCGGTTGGAAGGGTCGCTATCGCATCACCGGGCAGGCATTCGTCTACTCGGATCGTGAGAGCGGCCGGGTCGTCACCATCCTCGGGTATCCAACGGATAAGATCACCGGAGCGGTATAGAAAAATTTCAAATATGTTTGGCTAGGTTTAAGTCCGGCCAAAAGAAGCCGTCATGTCGCGGGTGGTGATATTGCGGGTTTTAGGGCGGACATCCACAGCGACACTTGGCCCAAGCCTGGGGACCTATTGCCATTGAGTTAGAAATAATCCGTATGCAGGATTCCAAGCTGGCCGACAACCGCGTTTAAGTCCGTTTTGTCCCCAGCGCAACTCACGACCTGCCAGTATTCCGGCCCACCAATCTGGAGGTATGTCACTGCAACGATGACACCTCCCTTCACCCCGTGCACGTCCACGCCAACCTCAATACCCGTGTACCCAAGCGATGGAAGGCCATAGGACGCGTTCGTGGCGACTAGGTTTTTCACGTCGTCGACCGTCTTGCCCGAGGCAAGGTTGTATTTACTCCACTCCCACCAAAGTCCCATTTGCGATCTCCCTTCTTTTTGTGATCGCCGTACCAACGAGCATATACCCAATTGCGGGTGTTCTCCATCAGCTCGCAACTCAACGCTTCTCAATTGGATAGTTGTTGGTCGGTGGCGTAGATTCCGAATGTCAGCGAGCTCGGCATATCGTCGGAACGCATGACCGTCTTGCTGCGCAAGAACGCGAAAGCGATGCGCGCCATTTTGTTGGCAAGCGCGACGGCGACAAGCTTGAAGGGCTTCTTCTCGATCAGCTTCTTGGCCCACATCCGCAGCGGGTCCGTGTGCGGCTTGCGGTGAAACAGCACCGCATGGACGCCCACGACGAGCAGTTTGCGCAAAATAGCGATTGCCCATCTTCGAAATGCGCCCGAGCTTCGGCTTGCCGCCGGAAGAGTTCTGCTTGGGCGTCAGTCCGAGAAAGGCGGCGAACTCGCGCGGGCCCGCGAAGCCGGACGCATCCTGAATTGTCGCCGCCATCGCCGAGGCGGTGATCGGGCCGAAGCCGGGAATGCTCATCAGCCGGCGCGCCGTTTCGTCCTTCTGCGCCATCTTGGCGATAGTCCGGTCGAGTCGCACAATCGCTTCATCCAGACGATGAAGTTGAAGAACGAGTTCCGCCAGCGCCGCGCACACTTCAAACGGGATTGTTTCGTCGCAGGCCTCGATCAGCTCAGCCAGTTCGCGGGCGTGCCTAGGCCCTTGCGGAGCGATCACGCCGACCTCGGTCAAGTGCCCGCGCAGGGCGTTCAGCAATTGCGTACGTTGGGAGACCAGCATTTCTCGCGCCTTGTGACGCATCAAAGCCGTCTGGTTCGCCAGCGAGCGCACGCCGACAAATCGCATCGAAGGCCGCGTCACCGCCTCGCAGATCGCCGCCGCGTCCGCCGCGTCGTTCTTCTGCCGGCGGATATGCGGTTTCACGTAGGCTGGAGGCATCATGCGTGCGTCATGGCCGAGCTTGATGAGCTCGCGCGCCCAGTGATGCGCCGACCTGAAGCCTCAAGCCCTACCAGACAAGGCGGCAACGAAGCAAAGAACTCAAGCACTTGTTGCGTCTGATCGCCGTGGCAACCACAACGCGACCCGATGCGTCAACGCCATGAACTTGAAAAACGTGCTTGGCCAGATCGCGGCCAACGGTCGTGACAGAAGACAAATCAGTGATGGACTTTCCCATGGACGGCGCTCCTTCAAACGGTTGCTCTGACGACAACCATTTTGGCATGGCTCTTCATTGAGCCAGATGCCGCGCGGGCGCCGTCCACACCATCACGGGAACGAGATTTAGCAGGAGCAGTACCCAAAGGCTGCATCGGTCTTTGGCGCGTAGCCGCTCGCCACATCTCCAATGCTTCGCGTCGGCGAACCCGGAGCGTGCTGCGAGATACGAGATGGCGCTGCACGTTGAAACTGTTGTTGACGGCAGCGTGAAGGGACAAAAGACGCTGAACTGATCCGGGCGATCCAAAGCGCATCTTGGGCTTCCGTTGGCGCACCAGCTGGTGCGGCTTCTCGGCCCGATTGTTCCGCCGCATGCCCTGATCGTGGCGAGCCGCAAGCGTCAATTCAGACCTCGCCGCGCCGTGGCGTCGACATCGCCGTCATCGCCAGCGGCGTGCGGGAGCCCGTAAAGGCCCGTCAGATTGTTGCCGCCGCCCCTCGACACTTGAGCGGCTTTACAGCGCCCTGCAGCACTCGCTGCGGCCCGCCGACTGATGATCGTGCACGCGGCGATCTAGTGACGCTTTGGCAAAAAGTTACCCACCACTTGATGGACCTGAGCATCGATCAACAACTTCGCCATCTCGATCAATTCCCGTCTTAAACCCGCAGGGCCCAGCGTTACGGCGTGACCGTAGGCCCCGTCAATCAAAAGCGCCAGTTGATCGCCGAGTTGACGGGGATCGCGCGCGCCGAGGTCGTGTGCGAGAACGCGCAGGCGTTTGCAGACTTCCCTCTTGTTGGTGCACGCGATTGTCGTCCCGGGGTGCTGTCGATCTGGAAATTCGGTGGCGAGATTGATGAAGGGGCACCCACGGAACCGGGGATTTGCGATCTGTCCGGCAACGCCCTCAAACAGCGCTTCGATCTGCTGGCGCGGTTCGCCAACATGGCGCTCTATGGTCTTATCCCACCACCGCCAGAACCGCCGATTCTGCTCCTCGGCAAAGGCCGCGATTAGCTCGTCCTTGGAGGCAAAGGTCCGATAGAGCGAGGACTTCGACACCCCGGAGCGCGCGACCACCGTGTCGATGCCGATAGCGCGAATGCCCTCCTGATAAAAGAGTTCGATCGCGATTTCGATCAGACGCTCGCGAGCGGAAGGCTCGCCTCTTCGCGGCGCGCCTCGGCGTGTTGTTGTCTTGCTCATCCTTGACGCCATCTCCCCAACGTCCAGCCCGTCATTGACAAAGGAACAGATCAGTACCTATAAAGGTATCGATCGGTAACTCTTAGCTCGGCGGTGCGGGAGCTGGAAGGCCCCCGTAACATGCAAACGGGAGGGCGCTGCCATGGCGACATCAAATCCCACTCAAGACAACAAGGCCTTGGTTCTTGCAGGCATCATGGGGGTTTTCATCGATCGCGATCCGACTGTTCTCGACCGATTGTTCAGCGACGACTATCGGCAACATAATCCACAAATTCCAAATGGCACTGCCGCGATCAAATCGGTTCTGCAAAACCTGTCAACCAACTTCAAATACCAACCCGGTATTGTGGTGGCCGATGGGGACTACGTCATGGTTCATGGCCGCTATGTCGGATGGGGACCGAAGCCCATGGTTGGGGTCGATATTTTCCGCGTTGCCAATGGCAAGATCGCAGAACATTGGGATGTTCTGCAGGAAGAGGTCCCGGCTGCGCAGAGCGCCAATGGAAACAGCATGTTCACTGGCCCGCAGTCTTGAAGAACGAGGTGTGGCGCTACTGGACTCCGTTCGAGTGACGCTGGCAAGCAGTGTGCAAGGAAAGTTATAGCACCCTCGATGCTCTTCGACGCTGTTACGTGCGGGCAGCGAGCCCACTCGATCAGATCCCTTCTAAACTCGGATTCGATCGATGAATTGTCCGGAAATCTCGTTTCGAGTAGAGGCGTACCCCGCTTCAAGGCATGTGTCCGGCAATTCCAGTTCAGCTATGGCGGCAGGCCAAGCGCGTAACATATTGATGCGCCAAGCGCAGCAACGCACAAACCCGCCGCGACGAAGAGTACGATAAACCGATCCAATCCATCAGGAGTCCAATGAGAAGGGGAGTATGGCAGCACGCTCCAGCTGCAGGCGTCCTCCCCGTTACCGCGCTCGCACTCGATATAAGGGCCGCGGTTTCGCGCGCCGCGTGAGATCGATGCCGCACACACTCCAATTTAAACACCGATTGCGTGCCACGCATTTGCCACAACTGTCCCGAAGAACGAGCTGATATCATCCGCCCCAATCTTAGGAGCGTTAATTGCCCAAATCGATTTAGGAAGGAATGTCCGCCCAACGTAAGTAATCAATAAACTGAACGTTCGAAATCAAAGGTCAAATTTGGGAACGAATTCTGCGGAGCATGTTAGCCGTGCCATCTCCTGACGGTGATTGTGTGTCTAAATCGAACCGGCTTGGTGGTGGCTCACAGGTTCCGCCGATCTCCTCGGCTCGCGTCCTAATGGTCGCGACAATGCACTGGCCCGTCACCTCACGCCTATGTCTTGCCATGGCACGGGCCGGCATAACGATCGCTGTCGTAACGCCGAAACACCATCATGTTGGCGATGTCGGAGGCGTTGCCACCGAATTCATCTATACGCCCCGGGATCCGATGCGCACGACAAAAGGCGCCATAGACGCTTGGCGACCGGACCTTGTTGTTCCCTGCGACGAACCCGCCGTACTGCTCCTCCATATGCTTCACAATGAATTAATCCGCGCGCCCGGCCGTGGGTCCTCCGAGTTGATTGCTCTGATGAGGCGATCTCTTGGGGATCCCACAAGCTTTGGGATCGTCCGCTGCAGGAGCGAGCTAATGGCTTTCTCCAAAAGCGAAGGCATAGCTGTGCCGGATACCGCGGTTGTCTCTACCCGGCATGAGCTGCGCGGCCTGCTTGATAAAGCGCACTATCCGAAAGTGCTTAAGGTCGACGGCAGCTGGGGCGGCCTTGGTATCCGCATTGTCTCAGATGAGGGCGAGGCAGATCGGTGTTTTGTCGAACTGAGCTATCAATCGAATTGGCGCATGGTAGCCAAGAAGTCCGTAAAGGAACTGACGATTAAGCCCTTGCGCCGACATCTAACGAGCACAACGCCTGCGATCACGTTGCAACAATACATTCACGGTCGGCCGGCAAATCGTGCCCTGTTTTGCCAAGAGGGCAGGGTCCTGGCTGGTCTCAGCGCGGAAGCCGTCCGGACGCTGACCGAAACCGGCCCCGCAACTGTCGTTCGGATCATCGAACACCCCGAGATCACCGAAACAGCCGCTCATTTGGTTTCGCGGTTGGGTCTTTCGGGCTTCGTCGGGTTCGATTTCATCCTCGAAGAGGCGACAAACCGCGCCTTTTTGATCGAGCTAAATGCACGGCCGACATCTATTTGCCATCTCGTGCCCAGCCACGATCGCGATCTCATCGGAGCACTAGCCATGGAACTCTCTGGGTTTCCGCGGCGCGGTCTAACAGACCTGATTAAGGATCCGCTGATCGCGCTGTTCCCGCAGGAGCTTTGGCGTGACCCACAAAGCCCCTATCTGCGTTCAGCTCATCATGATGTGCCATGGGAGGAGCCCCAGTTCGTGGGTGCCTATCTGACGCCGACGCGTCAAGACGGCAAGAACTGGCTGGATGGCGTGCGAGCTGGTGTTGGCGTCGCGCACCGCTGGTTTCGTCGGCAAGGTGGGCGTTCACAGCTTTCGAGCCCGATAGAGACAGACCATCCATTGAGCTCCCAATGAGGAAGTGATGGGTTCACAGGATACCGACGTAGCGGTTATTGGAGCCGGCCCTTATGGCCTATCGCTCGCTGCCCATTTGAAGGGCCGAGGAGCCAGTTTCCGAATTGTGGGGAAGCCCATGGAAAGCTGGCTCGCACAGATGCCTCGCGGCATGCTACTGAAATCGGACGGATTCGCATCGAACCTCTACGATCCGGACCACCGATTTACCCTAGCTCGGTTCTGCGCGCAAAGAGACATACCCTTTGCTGATCTTGGTTTGCCGGTGAAACTCGAGACCTTCACTAGCTATGGTCTCGAGTTCCAACGCGCGCTGCTGCCAGAGCTCGAGCCCAAATGGGCTGCCGCAATTCAACCGTACGGCACGGGATATCTCATTCGGCTCGATGACGGTGACACTTTCAGAGCACGCCGCGTGGTGATCGCGGTCGGCATTACGCATTTTCAACACCTTCCGATGCAGAACTCTCTCTTTATCTCCTGCTCTAAGGACGCATAGCGGCGACCACACAGACCTCTCGCGCTTCATGGGCCAAGACGTCGTCGTAATCGGCGCTGGAGCATCAGCTATCGATATTGCATCGCTACTCCATGAAACGGGCGCGCGCGTCCGATTGGTAGCACGTCGGAGCGCGCTCGAGATCCATTATAAAATGAGGCTCCCACGCCCATTCATCGATCGCCTCCAAGCGCCCCTGTCTGGCATAGGACCATCATGGCGCTCACGTCTGCTGACGGATTTGCCTCAGTTATTCCGTTATCTTCCGGAAAGAAAACGCCTTGGCGTTGTCAGGAACCATCTCGGTCCCGCGGCGGGATGGTTCATGGCAGAAAGGTTGGCTCCCGTGCCGCTAATGCTCGGGTACCAGCTCACACGCGCAGTGGCAGACGGCCGTGGAGTACAGCTCAGCTTTGCCAAAGGCTCAGAGATCGAAGAGGTCACTGCCGACCACGTAATTGCAGCGACGGGATATCGTCCTGACCTAAGACGACTGACGTTCCTGCATGAGAAGCTTCGCGAGGGAATTCGCGCACTCAATCATGCGCCTGTATTGTCAGCGAACTTCGAGAGTTCCGTTCCGGGCCTCCATTTCATAGGGCCTGTTGCTGCCACCAGCTTTGGACCGGTGATGCGTTTTGCCTTCGGCGCGAAATTTGCGGCGACGAGGTTGACGCGGCATCTCACCGGAGGACGCGCCACGGTTAGGCGAGGTTTTTTCGGTGGTTCGGCTTCTCCGGCGTTTGTGCATGAGGTGGATGGCAGTTAGATTGGACGATCCTTGCGACGGCAACCCGAGATCCGTTGATCGCACGCGTTCGACGTAAGCCGGGCTGCTAACTCGTATCCGGTCCCCGCCGTTTCGCATCCATTGCAGCCCTTCTGGCAAATGTCTCCACAGTTTCAAAGCGCACATTGGAGCAGCGGCGACTTCAGTCATGCGTGTGCCATTTGGCGCGCTACGCTGCAAGCCCCACAATTCCGTCCCGTTGCTATATTTGATATGATCTCATCCTCTTGGGGGATGGGGGAATGGCGGAAACGCGTAAGCGCACCACTATCGTGGCCGAGCGCGCGTCGAGATTCACTTGGCGGCTCGAGGCGCGCTTTTGAATGCCACGCTATCTCGCCGCGTTGACCCTCGCTCTGGTGCTCGGCACGGTCCTGGCACGCGTCGCCATGCTCCGGCGGCGGGGCGTTCGCGCCATGAATTTCGGCAAGCAAGACAAGACCGATTTTCTTATCCCGCCCGTCGCGTTCTTCTATTTCTATTTGGTATTCGCGCACGCCTTCGATTGGTCGACCGTCGCGCACCGGCAACTATTCGTGTCCGGTGCCGTCGCGTGGCTCGGCGTCGCGTTCTGTCTCGCGGGTCTGTTGTTCTTGTTGTGGAGCATCGTCTCCTTCGGCACCAGCTTCCGGGTCGGCATCGACGATGAGCACCCGGACAAACTGATCACGACCGGCGTGTTTGCGTGGAGCCGCAACCCGATCTATGTCGCGTTCTGGTCTATTCTGTTGGGCCAGTTTCTGGTGTTCCCGAACACGGCGCTGCTCATCTATCTCGTTGTCGCGGTGGGAATGGTGCACCGCCAGGTTCGCCGTGAGGAGACGTATCTCGCGCAGCATTACGGCGCCGACTACAACGATTACTGCCACCGAGTGCGGCGATATTTGTAGGCCAACGCATGGCTCGAGATATCGCTATATTATAAAGGTAATTGCTAGTTCTTCATGCTGGGAGGTCGGAAAGCCAAAAGGGAATAGGCTTCGGTCATAGAAGCGATCGAGGTGGTGCTGCCCGCGCCAGCGCGTGCCGTCTCCGCTACCGTAGATTGCTCCGCGCGACGGCCGAAACACCGCCGCGATGGAGGGACCGGTGACGCCGGCATCGTTGAATTGAAAGAGAATACGCCCCCCGGTCGGCGCCGCGGTCGCCGAGATGCCCCCTGCTGCCGGAGGAGCCCCAGGCGGTGCCAAAACTACGGGCTCGCGACGCCCACACGCCGAAGATAGTGTTCCAACACGTCAACATCGCTAACGGCAACAAACGCGCCGACATAGCCGTCGGGGCGCACCAGCACCCAGTCACCGGCTTCCAAACCATAGGCGTCTCGGAAGTGGCCGCCATCGTCGACGATATCGCCGTGCGGACCGAGCGTGTGAATGTGGAGCCCAGGGCGCTGCGGCATCGCATCCCGCATGACGTCCTGCCCTACGAGCGTCCAGTGCGGACCCTTGAACAACGAAAATAGACGGGTCGGCTGACCAGCGGCACCGCGGATCGGCGCGTCGGGTGCTCGGTCTCCGGCGAGCACGCCGAGGACGCGTGCCGGCTTCTCCAGCGCGAGGGACGATTCGGGATAACCAAGGTCAAGCTGGTGGACCTCGCGGCCACGTCGCATGTCGCCTCGCTTGGCGGCATCGAGCAGCTTGGTAGCGAGACCCAGGATGCTTGCCGCGATCGGCCGGCGTTCTTCCTCGTAGGTATCTAGCAATGCGTCGGGAGCGCCGTTCAGCACCGCCGCCAGCTTCCAGCCAAGGTTATAGGCGTCCTGGATGCTGGTATTGAGACCCTGGCCGCCGGTTGGCGGATGGATATGCGCGGCATCACCGACCAGGAAGACACGGCCGACACGATAACGATCGGCCAGCCGCGCGTTCATGTGGAAGGCCGACGCCCACGACACCGTGTGGACGCGAATATCGTCCCGGTCAGTGCGTTCGGCCACCATCGCGGTAAGGCCCTGAGTGGAAAGATCAGACGTCGCCTTCGAGCGGGATCGGCGCCTGCAGCTGAAACAACTCCGTACCCGGCGAGCGGGCATAGCGACATCTGTCGCTCCATCGAACCTTCGTTGAAACGGTGCCATGCATCGCGTCCCAGGCCCGACAGGACGACGTCGGCCACAGCGGCACGGACACCGAGCGTCTTGCCTGGAAAGCCGATGTCGAGCGCATGGCGGACAAAACTGCGGCCGCCATCTGCCCCCACGAGATAGCGCACGCGAATGACCTCTTCGCCGGCGTTGCCGGAAAGCTGCGCCGTCACGCCTGTCTCGTCCTGCTCAAAGCCGACCAGTGCGCATCCGAACTCGGGCCGGCGCCCCAGTTCGACAAGGCGCTCGCGCATTACGCCTTCGGTCAGGAACTGGGGCACCAGTAGAGGAATGTGATAGGGCTCGGCAGGCGTCGGATCCTCATGTTCCGCGACCTCGGTCTCTGTGAAGCTGCCATCGCCATGATATTCGCGCTGCGGCGGGTAAAGCCCACCGACCGCGACAACCCGGTCGATGATTCCCAAATCGTCGAATATCTCCTGCGTTCGCGGCTGGATGCCTTTGCCACGCGAACCGCGGAAGGGAGCGTCCATCTTCTCGATCAATCGGAAGGAAGCGCCGCGTCTCGCGAGGTCCATAGCGAGGGTGAGGCCGGCCGCACCAGCACCGCAAATCAGCACGTCGGCTGCAAGATTCTCTGTCATCATCCCTCATTATGTGTATTAAACACATAATAGGAGAGCCGCTATGCCGTCAAGAAAAAATGTGCAAAAGACACATATATCCGAGCGAATGAGAGCCCTGCACGGGGCGCTTATCGACATCGTCAGCGTCATGAACCGCCCTCAGCGCGACGAGACGATGGTCCGGGAAGCCAGCATCTCGCTCGATCGCGCCTTGTTCCCGCTGCTTGTCGTAGTTGAACGCCTTGGTCCGATCGGTGTCGTCGATCTCGCCGATCGTGTTGGACGCGACTACACTACTGTCAGCCGTCAGGTCGCGAAACTGGAGAGCCTTGGCCTTGTCAAACGCCGGGCCGGCGCCGCCGACCGTCGGGTCCGGGAAGCAATCGTGACGACGAAGGGCAAGGCCATGACGGACGCCGTGGACAAGGCACGCGAGCGGATAGGCCGCGCGATTTTCGCGAGATGGGACGAAAGTGAGGTCGAGGAGCTGGTGCGGCTCATGCGCAAGTTCGCCGACGACATCAGCGCCGACGCGCCCAGCGATCCTGCGAGCGCTTCATGAGGCATATCGAGGGGGCGGATCGCAAATAGGCTGTGTAGAGGACTATATTGCATACGATGTACTAAGCGGGCGATAGAACGGTCCTATCGCCACGCCCGGCTAGAGGGAATTCCTATAATCGATGAGGCGAATCAAATCGCCGCGCCACCAGGTCATGGTCGTGCGATGAGCCGAGCAGCGTCGCCTGTTCCATCCTCGGGCGGAAAGAACGCCTCGGAACCACGCATTTAATCTAGTTCGATATCGTCCACGGATGGGCAGCCGCGGTCGGTTATAGATTTTTCCAAATAAATTCCGCAAATTCCGATAGGCACCAAACTCTAGGGGTCGAAGCACCGGGTTCTCGACTTGCTGCGATATCGAAGGCCGAGATAGCCGCAGCAACCGCCCAGCAGAGACTGCCCATCCAGGGTGCGTCGACCGATGCGGCTGACGAGACGAATTGGATTTCCGATCGTGACACGGGGCGGGAACGGCAAGGCAATGATCAAATCGCGCGGACGGCGCGTGGTGCTTCTTGCCGCCTGCTGTCGTAACGCTGGCGCGAGCGCTCGACCCGGGCCTGGTTGCGCCGCGCCCATTCGCCCAGCGCGCCGACCGGCACCAGCAGGTCGTGGCCCATTTCGGTCAATTCATATTCGACTTGCGGCGGAATGGTCGGAAACACCGTCCGCGTCACGAAACCGTCGCGCTCCAATGCGCGCAGCGTCGTGGTCAGCATCTTCTGCGAAATGCCGCCGATGAGACGCCGGAGTTCGCTGAACCGCTTCGGCCCTTCACCCAGATACATAATGGTGAGCACCGACCATTTCTCGCCGATCCGTGCGAGGATCTCGCCGACGCCGCGGCAATCGGCGGGGAGGTTTAGGTTACTCGGTTTCAAAAAGTGCCTCCTTCACGGTTCGCCCTGGTTACTCATATGGTGTAGATCACTGTTAGAGACCAACTTACCACGGAGTTCAAGATGAGCAAACTCAGGATCGGAATCATCATCGGCACTACACGGCCGGGCCGAAACGCGGAGGCCGTCGCGCATTGGACTTGTGATTTGGCGACGCGCCGCGACGACGCAATCTTCGAACTGATCGATATCCAGGACTTCAATTTACCGCTGCTCGACGAGGTGATGCCACCCTCTTTCGGTCAATATGCCAACGCCCATACCAAGGCCTGGGCTGCGAAGATCGCCTCCTTTGACGCCTTCGTGTTCGTGACCGCCGAATACAATCACGGCATTCCCGGTGCGCTGAAGAACGCGATCGACTATCTCTATGCCGAATGGAACAACAAGGCGGCGGGTTTTGTCGGGTTCGGCAGCGCCGGTGGGGCGCGCGCTGTGGAGCAATTGCGGCTCGTCATGGCCGAGTTGCAAGTCGCGACGGTACGCTCGCAGGTGGCGCTATCGTTGTTCACCGACTTCGAGAATTTCCGTGCCTTCAAGCCTGCTGCGATGCACGAGACCTACCTTACCACCATGCTCGATCAACTCGTCGCTTGGGCCGGCGCGCTGCAGGCACTCCGCGCAAAGTGAGCGACGCCCGGTGGAGGGCGCTCCGCCTGGGACTTCTAACGCCAGTACCAACAGAATCCTGCTCGATGCGAGCGCAAGACGGGCCGGGGTTAAACGATAGAAATCGCATCATGAACCGACGGACGCAGCCGATAGCTACATACGAAAATCAGTCGACCGATCGCTGAGGTGCGGCCGGCGTGCCCCTTCTTCGTCGCAAGATGGCCAGTTGTTCTTGGAGAACCAAAACCTCGGCCCAGCCGCGCCCCGATTTGAACAGGGATGCAATAAAACCGAAGACGAGGCTCGCGATGTCGATCATTCGGCCTCGCCGATACTTTGGCGGTCGTAAGGGATCATAAACCGATCACTCTGCGAATTTCCGGCACGGTCAGAAAATGCGGGTTGCGGCCGGAGTGGTATTCGAATTCGCGAGCGACTCGGGTCCCACATTCGCCGCGAGGGTTGTGGGCATAGTCGATTTCCTGCTCGAAAAAGACAATCCCCGGATGCAACACGAAATGATCGGAATATTCGATAGTCAGATGCGCCTCATCGCCCGGGCACATGATCTCATGGAGCTTCTCGCCGGGGCGGATACCGATGACATGGGTCGGGGTACCGGGCGCCAGCGCTTCGGCCAGGTCGACAACGCGGATCGACGGGATTTTTGGGACGAAGATTTCGCCGCCCTGCATCCGGACGAAATTGGCAAGGACGAAAGCGACGCACTGTTCCAGCGTAATCCAAAATCGCGTCATGCGCGGGTCGGTGATGGGCAATGACGCGGCGCCATCCCGCAAGAGCCGCCGGAAGTAGGGCAACACCGAGCCGCGCGAACCCACGACATTGCCGTAGCGGGTGACGGCGAACCGAGTGTGGCGACCATCCGCGAAGTTGTTTGCGGCGACGAACAGCTTGTCTGAACAGAGTTTGGTCGCGCCATAGAGGTTGATCGGATGTGCCGCTTTGCTGGTCGATAGCGCGATGACCTTTCGCACCCCGTTGGCGAGCGCGGCGTGGATAACATTCTCGGCGCCTATGACATTAGTCTTGATGTACTCCATTGGATTGTACTCGGCCGCCGGCACTTGTTTCAGTGCTGCCGCGTGGATCGTGAAATCGATGCCCTGCATTGCTGCTGTCAGCCGGTCACGGTCGCGCACGTCACCGATGAAATAGCGAAGCCGCTTGTCGGAAAACTCCTGCTGCATTTCGAGCTGCTTTAGCTCGTCCCGCGAGTAGATAATAAGCCGAACAAAATCAGCCTGCCCAGCCAGCAACACCCTAATAAGGGCGCGCCCAAACGACCCGGTCCCACCGGTGACGAAAAGCGACGCGCCGCTGAGTTCACTGAACGCCATACTGTGTCCGATTACCACACTGCACCAACCCCCTCCACTCGATGGACAACGCCAAGCCTTAAGCTATTGGATTACGCTGGCAAATTCGACGCGCTTTGCGCGACGCAGGTGGAAGGAGGCTCGATTGGTGCAAATTTCTCAGTTCAAGATCCCCGCATAGCAAGGCACGAACGCGCCGTGCAATATCACCACGATAGAATGCTTGTCACCGATAGGGGTCGACAAGATGCGAAACCCGGAGCGTTGGCGGGATCCCCAGCAAAATTCCGGCGAAGGCATCGTCTCATCAACACCGCAGACCAAACGGCTTAGAAGGGCTGTGAGCGATCCTTCGCCGCGACGACGGGGATGACGGGGTTGCGCCGAAACCGGACATGGATCGGGCGACGATTGCGCTCCCGCTCGACCGGAGCGGATGTCCCTCGTCGAGGGCTGCCCCGTGATAGACCGGAGGGCGTCTTGGGGCTCGAGTGTCAGGTCTCCTTCCTGCGGTCGAAGCCAGTACGTTGGCTCCCCTCCATTATCGCTCGCGGGTCGAGCTGGCCGAAGTATTCGATCAGGCCGCCGACCATTCCTGTCCAGCCAGTCTGGTGGCTGGCGCCGATGCCGGCGCCATTGTCGCCGTGGAAATATTCGTAGAACAGCAGGTGATCACGCCAATGCGGATCGCGTTGGAATTTTTCAGTGCCGCCGAACACTGGGCGCCGGCCGGTGGCGTCGCGCAGAAAGATTCGGGCCAGCCGGTTGGCGATCTCGTTCGCGACCTCGAACAGGTTCATCAGCCTTCCCGAGCCGGTCGGACACTCGATCTTGAAGTTGTCGCCGTAATAGGCGAAGTAATGCATCAGACCACGAATGAGCAGGGCGTTCATCGGGATCCACACCGGTCCGCGCCAGTTTGAGTTACCGCCGAACATGCCGCTGTCCAATTCGGCCGGCAAGTAGCCGACGCGGTATTCCTGGCCGCCCGCGGAAAAGATATAGGGATGTTCGGCATGGTAACGGGAAAGAGATCGGATGCCGTAGGGGCTGAGGAACTCGTTTTCGTCGAGCATGCGGGTTAGGATCCGTCGCAGCCGCTCCGGGTTGACGAGGCCGATCATGGTGCGCCCGGCGACGCCGAGATGGCCGGGGCCGGTCGGATGGATCGACGCGCCCAGTTCGGGCATCTGCGCTATCCGGTCGCGGAATTGCCCCGTCAGCTTTGGCATCATCTCGCGCTGCTCCGGCTCGACGACGGTCGCGGCGCAAATTGGCAGGAGCCCCACCATCGAGCGGACTTTGAGCCGCGTCGCGGTTCCGTCGGGCAGGCGTAGGACGTCGTAATAAAATCCGTCCGCTTCGTCCCACATTCCTTCCCCGCCTAGTGCGTTCAGGGAGCGCGCTATGAGCAGGAACTGGATTGCGAAATTCGCAGCCAGGTCCTCGTAGACCGGATCGTGCGGTGCCAACTCGCAGGCGATCTCGAGCATGTTCTGGCAGAACAACGCGATCCAGGCGGTGCCGTCCGCTTGCTCCAGGTATCCCCCGGTCGGCAGCGGCGCGCTGCGGTCGAAGACGCCGATATTGTCGAGCCCGAGGAACCCGCCCTCGTAGAGGTTGTTGCCAGTGCGGTCCTTCCGGTTGACCCACCAGCCATAGTTGGCACTGAGCTTGCCGAAGACACGCTTGAGGAAATCCAGATCGCTCCTGCCGTGCAGGCCCTGCTCCATGCGGAACAGAAACGTTGCGGCCAAGGAGACGGGCGGGTTGACGTCGCTGAAGTTCCACTCATAGGCCGGGATTTGGCCGGTTGGGTGCAGGTAGACCTGGTCGAGCAGCAGGTCGATTTGCTGCTTGGCGAAATCCATGTCGACCATCCCCAGGACGAGCGCATGGAAAGCGAGATCCCAGGCGGCAAACCACGGGTGCTCCCATTTGTCGGGCATCGAGAAGACATTGTTGCTGATCATGTGGAACCATTCGCGGTTGCGCACCGGGCGCGGATTGGGACGCAACGGATCGGCGGCGTGCTCCTCGAGCCATCGATTGGTGTCGAGAAAGAAATATTGCTTTCCCCACAACATGCCCGCGTATGCTTGGCGCAGCAGATTAGCCGCATCGTCGTCGATCCCAGTCGGGGTGATGGCGCGATAGAACGCGTCCGCGTCGGCAAGCCGCGCGGCGACGATGCGGTCGAAATCTTCGCCGAAGGGCTCGGCCATCGCGGATTCGGCAAGCCGGAGCCGGATCGTTTGCGTCGCGCCGGCTGGCACCTCGAGGCGGTAATGCGGGGCCGCCTTGGTCCCAGTTCGGGCCGGATTGATGGCCTCCGTTTGGCCAGCGACAAGGTAGTTGTCGAAGGCATCCTTGACGTACCGGGTCGGGTTGGGTGTGCCAAACAGCCGTTCGTTGTTGCTGTCGTTCTCGGTGAACAATAGGTCTGGAGCGCCTTCGCAGTAGAGGCGATGCTCGCCGAGATCGGCATGCGAGGCGACGATCGCGGCGTTTCCGCCAGCGTCATGCGAAGCGCGCAGCGACGGTTTGTCCCGCTCCGGCCACCAGGTCCAGGTGTTGCGGAACCACAAGGTCGGCAGCACGTGCAGTACCGCCGGCTCGGGGCCCCGGTTGACAATGCTGACCCGGATCAGGATGTCGCCGGGGTTGGCCTTGGCGTATTCGACGAACACCTCGAAATAGCGGTCGGCGGCGAATATCCCGGTGTCGATCAGTTCGTATTCCGGGTCGTTGCGATACGGCGCCGATTGGTCTCAATTAGGTCAGTGTAAGGGTAGGCATTCTGCGGGATTTATAAAGAATTCATGTACGAATGGGTCGGCGTCGTAGATAGTAATAGTACTCTTTGACGTCTTCCCCGTGATTGCCTTCACTGTTCGTGAGACCGAACAAACGCTCCTTGAGGATTGGGTCCATGCCGTTCCACAGGGTGAGGGCAAAACATAGGCGTTGCTTGTCGCCGCTGAAACCCGCGAGCCCGTCCTCGCCTCAATGATAGGCGCGCGAGCGCGCCTGATCGTGCGTGAAATAGTTCCATGCGTCGCCGTTCTCGCTGTAGTCCTCGCGCACCGTCCTCCACTGGCGTTCGCTGAGATATGCCCCCATAGCTTCCATGGCACGCCCTGTTCGCGCGCTTCGTCGAGACGCTGCTCTTCCGCCGATTTGACAGGTTCTGCCTTGCCTTCTGCCGACATGTTCTCCTCCGATGACTATTGGTGGACATTCTACTGATTTCAGACAAGTCGCGGCCGGGCCCATGATCGCCGCTCCGGACGTCTTCGGCAATGCATGCGCCATATTCGAACGCGCAAGTATGGATTTGCCTTCACGGTTCCTGACGGATGGGAGATGCGGAAGCCGGAATCGCCTTCACCCCATCACGGAGTCCTGCTAGTCCGAGCAACCCAAAATATCGCCGCTGCGGGGTCTCAGCGCGATTCTAACCACCCGCGACGCGCTCCTTTGCGGCCTGTTTTGGCGTGGGCAGCATCGGCGCTCGCTGCGTCAGCGCCGGCCTTCTCACGCTTGCCTCGGTGCTGTTGATCAACGCGCCTCGTCAAGACATGATGGTGCGCCACTATATTGTTATAGAATGTGCTTAGCCGGACAAGCACGTCTGATGCCAGGGGAGGAGCAAACGCGCCATGCAGCTTA
This sequence comes from uncultured Alphaproteobacteria bacterium, assembly GCA_963804725.1. Classification (GTDB taxonomy): domain Bacteria; phylum Pseudomonadota; class Alphaproteobacteria; order ATCC43930; family CGMCC-115725; genus JAATGI01. The sequence continues at coordinate 217,794 of CAWDRN010000005.1, forward strand.
CTCCGCGTGAGTTCGACAAACTTATCATCCATATGATGGCGGATGTCGCCCTCAAACGAAAAGCCAAGGGGCTCAAGCTCAACTATCCTGAAGCCATCGCAGTGATTTCCGCTGCCGCGCTCGAAGGCGCTCGTGCCGGCAAGACGATCGAGGAGACTGCGGAAGAGGCACGCAGGGTCCTCGCAAAGGACGATGTGATGGAGGGCGTCGCCGATCTGATCCCAATGGTTCAGGTCGAAGCTGTGTTCACCGACGGCAGCCGGCTCGTGACCGTGCACTCGCCAATCCAGTAAGGCAGGGCAACATGGCACAAGTGAAGGCGGGGCCTACAATTCCCGCAGAAGAGGATCCGACGAAACATCCGGTCGCAGTTGGTGGCTATGTGTGCGCCGCCGCGCCAGTTATTTTCCACGCCGACCTGAAGGTGACGACCCTGAAAGTGCGCAATACTGGGGATCGTCCTATCCAGATCGGTTCGCATTTCCACTTCTTTGAAGTCAATCCCGCGCTGGAGTTCGATCGCGCCGCCGCGTTTGGCCAACACCTTAACATCCCAGCCGCGACCGCGCTCCGCTTCGAGCCCGGCGACGAGAGGGAGATCAAGCTCGTCCCTTATCTTGGAAAGCGCGGCGTCTATGGCTTCAACAACCTGGTTGATGGCGAAACCTCCGGCCCGCATGCCGAAACCAATAAAGCAAAGGCGGTGGAGCGCGCGCGACAGCGCGGATTTCGCTTCAATCCGCCAACCCCCTGACATCCGCTTTCCTCAACGGAGATCGTCTCATGGCCCAAATCTCCCGCGCTGAATATGTCGGAATGTATGGGCCCACGACCGGCGACCGAATCCGTCTTGGCGACACGAACCTCTTCGTGGAGATCGAGCGCGACCTGCGAGGCGCGCCCGGCGACGAAGTGGTGTTCGGCGGCGGCAAAAGCATGCGCGAAGGCATGGGGATGGACAATAGTGTCACGCGCGGCGCCGGCGCGCCCGACCTGGTCATTACCAATGTGACGATCATCGACGCCAAACTCGGTGTGGTGAAGGCCGACGTCGGCATCAAGGATGGCAAGATCTGCGCGATCGGCAAGTCGGGCAATCCGCAGACGATGGACGGGATTACGCCGGGCCTCGAAGTCGGCCTCGCCACCGACGCGATCTCCGGCGCGCATCTGATCCTGACCGCCGGCGGCATCGACACCCACATTCATTTCATCTCGCCGCAGCAGTGCGAGGTTGCGCTCTCCAACGGCACGACGACGCTGATCGGCGGCGGCACTGGTCCCTCGGACGGATCCAACGCGACGACCGTGACGCCCGGCCCCGGCAATATCGCCAACATGCTGAAAGCGGCTGAGGGGCTGCCGCTTAACATCGGCTACCTGGCCAAAGGCCACGGTCACGCCAAGGCGCCGCTGATCGAGCAGATCGAGGCGGGCGCCTGCGGCTTCAAGTGTCACGAGGACTGGGGCACGACGCCCGCGGTGTTGCGTTCGGCATTGACGGTCGCGGACGAAATGGACGTGCAGGTGTGCATGCATACCGACACGCTCAACGAGTCTGGCTTCGTCGAGCAAACAATCGCCGCTTTCGAGGGGCGGACTATCCATTCCTTCCACACCGAGGGTTCGGGCGGCGGTCACGCGCCAGACATCATCAAGGTCGCGGGCCTGCCGAACGTGCTGCCGTCGTCGACCAACCCGACCTTACCGTTCGGAATCAATTCGCAGGCCGAGCTCTACGACATGATCATGGTCTGCCACCATCTCAATCCCGACATTCCGTCGGACGTCGCCTTCGCCGAGAGTCGCATTCGCGCGGAGACGATCGCGGCCGAGAACGTTTTGCACGACATGGGCGTCATCTCGATGTTCTCGTCCGACTCGCAGGCGATGGGGCGCGTCGGCGAGTGCTGGCTGCGCGTCATCCAGACGGCGGATGCGATGAAGACCGGCCGCGGGAAGCTTAAGGAGGATGCGCCCGGCAACGACAATTTCCGCGTGTTGCGCTATGTCGCCAAGATCACCATCAATCCGGCAATCGCGCATGGGGTGTCGCATGTAATAGGCTCGGTCGAGGTCGGCAAGATCGCCGACCTCGCCCTGTGGGAGCCCGGCTTCTTCGGCGCGAAGCCAAAGATCGTCATCAAGAACGGCATGATCTCATGGGCGCTGATGGGCGATCCCAACGCCGCACTTCCGACGCCGCAGCCGGTCTACTATCGGCCCATGTTCGGCGCTTACGGGACAGCGCTGCCCGCCAACAACATCACCTTCGTGTCGCAAGCTGGCTACGATGCCGGCGTCCACAAGAGGCTCGAGCTCAAGCGCCAGGTCGTTCCGGTCAAGAACCTGCGCAAGATCGGCAAGAAGGATATGGTACGCAATTCAGGCACGCCGACGATCGAAGTCTCGCCCGAGACTTTCGCAGTGACGGTCGATGGCGTGCATGCGACGGTCGCGCCGCTCAAGACCGTCAACCTGAACCAGATGTATTTTTTCAGTTAGGCTCATGATCCTCGTCGAACATATCCTCGGCAACGTCGCCGATCCGGCGTGGTCCGGACGCCTTGCGGCCGGCCGTGTCGAACTGCTAGCCCTCGACCATTGGGAGGCGCAGAAGAACCGTTTCCGCAAGAAAACCGAAAGCGGCCTCGAACTCGCCGTCTCGCTCGACCGCGGCGCTTTCCTACGAGATGGCGACATTCTGCTGTGGGACGAGTTGGCCCATCGCGCGGTAGTAGCGAAAATCTCCTTGCGCGAAGTAATGCTGATCCATCTCGAGGCGCTGGCAGGGGAATCATTCGAGGTCGCGATGCGCACCTGCGTCGAGCTCGGTCATGCGCTTGGCAACCAACACTGGCCGGCTCTGGTCAAGGGTGACCGCGTCTATGTTCCGTTGACCGTCGACCGCAAGGTGATGGAGTCGGTGATGAAGACCCACCGCTTCGAAAACATTGTCTACGATTTCGCTCCGGGCGCCGAGATCGTGCCCTATCTCGCGCCGCACGAATCACGCCGACTGTTTGGCGGCGCGGAGGGCCCCGTGCACAGCCACGCCTCCGTGCACGACGATGACCATACCCACCGCCATGGGCATCCGCATGACCACGAGCATTCATGACGGGGGTTGACGGCGGACCAAAGTCCGCAACTGGTCTCGCGCGGCTGCTGCAATTCGGAGAGCAGGCGTTTCCAATCGGCGGTTTCGCCTTCTCCCACGGCCTCGAATCCGCGATCCAGACTCGCGTCGTCAAAGACGCGGATACGCTACTCGCCTTCGTGCGGACCGCGGCCGGACAGGCGGCAACGGGCGACGGCGTCGCGCTGCTCCACGCGCATGCCGCCGCCGGCGCACATGATCTCGACGAAGTCGGGCGGATCGATGCACTCGTCGTCGCCCGCAAGTTGTCGAGCGAAGCCCGCGCCATGTCGACCCGTATGGGCCGAAAGGCGGCGGAACTGACCGCGCACGTGACGGCCGCGCCGCTTATCCGGGCTTGGCGCGAGCGGATCGAGCGTGGAGAGACGGCGGGCTGCTATCCGATGTCGTTGGCGGTCGCCTTCGCCGCACAGGAACTCGCAGCGCGCGACGCCTTCCTCGTTCACCATTACGGCATCGCTTCCGCGATCTTTAGCGCAGCCATCAGGCTCATGCGGATCGGGCATGTCGAGACGCAGACCCTGCTCTACACGGTCGCTGGCGAGGTGGATCGCTTCTACGATCGCGCGGTCGCCTTGCCGCTGGACGCGATGCGAGGTTTCGCGCCGATGGCGGAGGTGCTTGCGGCCGTGCACGTAAAGGCGCATGTGCGCCTGTTCATGAATTAGCTGGAGACCACGCCTCATGAAAAAGATCACCCGCATCGGAATTGGCGGCCCAGTCGGCTCGGGCAAGACCGCGATTGTCGAGGCGATCACCCCGCGCCTGCTCGATCTCGGCATCAAGGTCCTAATCATCACCAACGATGTCGTGACCACCGAAGACGCCAAGCATGTCCAGCGGACGCTGAAAGGGGTGCTGCTGGCGGAGCGCATTCTCGGCGTCGAGACAGGCGCCTGTCCGCACACCGCCGTGCGTGAGGATCCGAGCATGAACCTCGCCGCCGTCGAGGACATGGAGGCCCGCTTTCCGGACGGAGATGTGGTGCTCATCGAAAGCGGCGGCGACAACCTCACGCTGACCTTCTCGCCGGCGCTCGTCGACTTCTTCATCTACGTGATCGACGTGGCGGCGGGCGACAAGATTCCGCGCAAGAACGGCCCTGGTATTTCGCAGTCGGACATCCTCGTCATCAATAAGACGGACCTCGCGCCCTATGTCGGCGCGAGTCTCGACGTGATGGACCGCGACTCGCGCTTGATGCGCGGCGACAAGCCGTTCCTGTTCACCAATTGCAAGACCGGTGAGGGCATCGAGGAGCTGGTCGATCTGATCCGCAGCGACCTGCTGTTCGACTTGAAGCCGGTCGAACGCGCCGCCGAGTGATTGGCGCGCACCGGCACGACCCTTCCGCCTTCGCGCGTGCCCCGACGGACGCGCCGCCATTCGCGTACGAACTGCCCGGGCCGGAGTTTGCAAGGTTCCGGGACGAGCCGCCGCAGATGCGCAGCGGTGCCGTCGGCAAGCGCGGCTGGCTGAGCCTCGCCTTCGAGAAGCGGCGCGACCGCACCGTGCTCGCCGACCTGGTGCGCCGCACGCCCTGTCTTGTGAGCCGGGCGCTCTACTGCGATGCAGCCCTACCGGACATGCCGTGGCTGTTCACGATCACCTCGACCGGCTGCGTTCTCCAAGGCGACCGGCTGCATATGGACGTTTCGCTGAAGGCCGGAGCGCGCGCGCATGTGACGACACAGTCGGCGACGAAGATCCATGCGATGGACGCCAACTACGGGGTGATGACCCAGTCGCTGATGCTCGATGAGGACGCCTACCTCGAGTTCCTGCCCGATCCGCTGCTGCTCCATGGCGGCGCACGCTTCGCCAGCCGTACACGGGTCCGGATCGCGCCGAGCGCGACGCTCCTCTATTCGGAGATCGTCCAGCCCGGGCGAAAGCATCACCAGAACGGCGAGAGCCTTGCCGTCACGCTGCTATCGCTGGAGCTAGACGCCGAGCGTCCGGACGGAAAGCTGCTCATGCGGGAGCGGCTCGTACTCGACCCGCACGAGACCGCACCGCGACAGACCGGCGTGATGGGCTCCTTCGACGTCTTCGCCAATGTCCTGCTGCTGACGCCGAGGGCCAAGGCGGAGAGCGTCGCCGCGCGTCTCTCGGCTGGAGTCGATCAGGAACGCGGACTGGCGCATGGCGCTTGCAGCCTGCCGAACGATGGGGGCCTCATCTACAAGGTCCTGGGCCGCGAGACGGCGACCGTGAAAGAGGCCGTGCGGGGGTTCTGGGCGGTGGCGCGCGAGGAATGCGCCGGCGCGGAAATCCCAGCGCCTTTTATTTGGCGGTGACGAGCCCCGGAGGGAGGAAACGGTAAGCGCGCTGGGAAGCCGTATGCGCTTCGTCGGAGCCTCTTCGCTGTCGTCGACATAAACCTGCGCGGCGCTTGCCAGTTGATATTTCAGGGCAATCCAATAAGCGGCACGTTATTGTGATTGCGCTTAAATTATGGGCTGGAGAGCTTGATGCACGGTCCATTCGATGATCGGCCAGCCAATGTGAAGGCCAAGGCTGCCGCCACCTATGCCCTCCTTGTTATGGCCAATTTTGCGGCATGGGCTTGGGTCTGGACCGCCTTCGCGGACAGACCGGCTCTCTTCGGCACAGCTTTCCTCGCCTATGCTTTTGGCCTGCGCCATGCGTTCGATGTCGATCATATCGCGGCCATCGACAACGTCGTCCGCAAACTGATGCAAGAGGGTAAGTCTCCTTATTCAGTCGGGCTCTTCTTCTCTCTCGGACACTCAACGATCGTCGTGCTGGCGTCGGTCGCGGTCGCCGCCACCGCGGCAGCGCTAAAGGGGCAGCTGGACGAGGTTCATGACATTGGCGGGGTGATCGGTACGGTGGTATCCGCTCTGTTCCTGCTGATCATTGGCATCGCCAATCTGTTCATTCTCAAGAGCATTTGGACAGCCTTCGGCCGCGCGCGGCGTGGCGACAAAATTGTCGATGAGGATCTGGATGCGCTGCTTAGCGGTCGTGGCCTAATCGCTCGCATCCTCCGGCCTATCTTGGGCGTGGTTTCTCGCTCCTGGCACATGTATCCAATCGGATTTCTGTTCGGCCTCGGCTTCGACACGGCGACTGAAATCGGGCTCCTGGGCATCTCCGCGACCCAGGCTGCGCGCGGCATGTCGTTCTGGACGATTCTGGCTTTCCCGGCTCTTTTCACCGCCGGCATGTCGTTAATGGATACCACGGACAGCGTGCTGATGACTCGCGCCTATGGCTGGGCTTTCGTCAATCCGATCCGCAAGCTCTGGTACAATCTCACGATCACCGCTGCCTCAGTGGTCGTCGCGATCTTCATCGGTGGCATCGAGGCGCTTGGCTTGATCAGCGACGAGCTGGGCCTTACCGGGGGCTTTTGGGATTTTGTCGGCAACCTGAACGACAATTTGACCAATTTCGGCTTTGCGGTCGTAGGCATCTTCATCGCAAGCTGGCTCATTTCCACTGTGATCTACAAGACTAAGCGGTACGACAGCCTTCAAACGAGCCGGACATAGATGAGAAGTGCCGCAAAACCTCCGAAACCACCACACATTTTGCGACCAACTCCCGCGAGGTAACTGGTTTTGGGATATGTGGAACTGCGTCCGGCTGCCTGATGCATGGTGCGGCAGATCATCTCACCGAGGCATTTGAAATTGCACCGGAGGCTCAATCCGCTGATACCGCTGCCGGCATTCAGTCGCCCGGCTCGCGGCCGATGCCGTTGCGAAAGACTGCTGAGACATGTTTCAGCTCCCCTAATGTGCTGGGCATGCGGGAAAGCATTGGTCGGCAGAGGACACAGCTTCTGTTTGCTCGAGTGTGCCAGGGCTTCGCTCTGGATCAGCTATACGGCCGCGGCGGAGGGGTCTCCTTTGCCAATGAGGGATAGGGGTCATGAGAAGTTGACACGCTCACCGCGCAACCGAAGTATCGGCAGTTCACCGGTTCTGTGCCCGTGCCAAGCTGAAGCGGCTATACCGCGCAATATGAGCGACTCAGGCACTAGTCATTTTTAAGCGAGATGCTTTCCTCGATGACGGCAAGATGAGTGCACCAAGGGGGCACGACCATGGACCAGGTCTCGAACGCTAACACAACAGGCGACGTGGTGGCTTGGCATGCGATCTCGGTAGACGAGGTCGTGAATTGGCTTGCCACCGACAGCGCCAAAGGGCTCGACCCCGCCGACGTAGCGGTTCGGCTGCAGAAATACGGGCCTAACCGTCTGCCGGAAGGCAAGAGACGGGGACCTCTCACGCGGTTCCTCGCCCAGTTCAACAACGTCCTCGTCTTTGTTCTGCTGGGCGCCGGCTTTATCAAACTGATGCTGAATCTGTGGGTAGATGCATCGATCATCTTCGGCGTGGTCATCCTCAACGCGATGCTCGGGTTCATCCAAGAAGGTAAGGCCGAAAAGGCGCTGGACTCGATCCGCAACATGCTATCCGCCGAGGCACGGACCTTGCGGGGCGGCGAGGCCCGCTTGATTGCGGCGGAGCAGTTGGTGCCAGGTGACATCGTGCTGTTGGAATCGGGCGACAAGATTCCGGCCGACCTGCGGCTTGCCGATGCGAAGAACCTGCGCACCGAGGAGGCGGCACTTACTGGCGAATCGGTACCAGCCGACAAGGGCGTCGACGCGGTTGCCCCCAATTCCACCGTCGGAGACCGGCATTGTCTGGCGTTCTCTGGCACCATGGTCGTGTCCGGTCGGGCGACGGGCGTGGTTGTCGCGACAGGCGGCGCGACGGAGCTCGGCCGCATCAACGCCCTGCTCGCCGGTGTCAGCGTGCTCGAAACGCCCCTGCTGCGTCAGATCAAGAAGTTCGGCTACGCCATCACCGCTGTCGTCGGGGTCGTTAGCGTGCTGGTCTTCGCCTACGGCAAGTGGGTGGTGGGCATAGACTTCGTCGAGCTGTTCCAGGCGGTGGTCGGTATCGCGGTGTCCGTCATTCCGGAGGGCCTGCCTGCGATCATCACCATCACGCTCGCGATCGGCGTGCAACGGATGGCCCAGCGCAACGCCATCATCAGACAGCTGCCGGCGGTGGAGACGCTAGGGTCGGTATCGCGGATCTGCTCCGACAAGACCGGCACGCTGACGTTGATGGAAATGATGGTGGTGTCCGCGGTAACGGCCGAAGCAACTTACGAGATCACCGGCAATGGGTATGCGCCGGAGGGCGAGGTCAGGAAGGACGGCATACGAGCCGACAACGAGCCGGTGCTTGCGCTCATGGGGCGCGTCTCCATGCTGTGCAACGACGCGGAGCTATTCCAGGAGCAAGGCACGTGGAAGGTCGAGGGCGACCCGACCGAGGGAGCGCTCTATCCGTTCGCGACCAAGCTCGGCGCCGACCGCAAAGCTGAGCTCGCCGCCTTTCCGCGGATCGACGCCATCCCGTTTGAATCGGAGCACAAGTTCATGGCGACGCTCCACAAGCCGGTGGAGGGCCAGGAGTTTCTCCTGGTCAAAGGCGCACCCGAGGTCATCCTCGAGCACTGCGACCGACAGCAGACCGTCTCCGGCCAGTCGGCGACGCTAGATCGCGGGCACTTCATGCTTGCCGCCGATCACCTGGCCGGGCAAGGCGAACGCGTGTTGGCGCTCGCCTGGCACGAGGGTCCGATCAGCAAGCCGGGAGGCCTGTCCGCAGCCGATCTGCCGAAGACCCTCGTCCTGATCGGCTTGATCGGCCTCCTGGACCCGCCGCGAAAGGAGGCCATCGAGGCGGTGCACGAATGCCACAGTGGTGGCATTCGAGTCACCATGATCACCGGTGATCACAGGATCACGGCGGCGGCAATCGCCAAGATGCTCGGCATCGGCGATGGCAAGACGGCCATTACCGGGACCGAGATCGAGGAAATGAACGAGGCAACCCTGCAGGAAAAGGTGCAAAACGTCGACGTATTCGCTCGCGCAAGCCCAGAGCACAAGCTTCGCCTGGTCAAGGCTATCCAGGCCAACCGGCAGATCGTCGCGATGACGGGCGACGGCGTAAACGACGCACCGGCGCTGAAGAAGGCTGACATCGGGGTCGCAATGGGAATCAAGGGCACCGAGGTCACCAAAGAGGCCGCCGAGATGATCCTCGCTGACGACAATTTCGCATCGATCACCCTCGCAGTGAAGGAGGGTCGCACAGTCTACAACAACATCGAAAAAGCCATCCTGTTCATGTTGCCGACCAACGTCGCCCAGGCGCTGGTCATCACGGTTGCGATCTTCCTCGGCTTCACCATGCCGATAACGGCGCCGCAGGTCCTCTGGGTCAACATGGTCACTTCGGTCGCCCTAGGATTGGTGATCTCCTTCGAGCCGCACGAGCTCGACGTGATGAACCGCCCGCCGCGCGCGGTCGACCGGCCGATCCTGACCGGCTTCGGCATTTGGCGCGTGTTGTTCGTCGGCTTGGCGCTACTCGCGGTCACCCTGTCGGCGTTCTTCTGGATGAAGTCGCAAGGCGCGTCCGACGAGCTCGCCCGCACGGTTGCGGTCAACATGATCACCATCGGCCAAGTGTTCTACCTGCTGAACAGCCGTTACCTGATAGAGAGCTCGCTGTCCGTCACCGCCCACCTCGGCAACAGGTACCTACCACTGGGCATCGGTGCGGTCGTGGTCCTGCAGCTGCTTTTCACATACTTGCCTCCGCTTCAGGCCATGTTCGGCAACGAAGCCATCCCGCTTCGGGTCTGGCCCTGGCTTCTTGCCGGCGGCCTGGCATTCTTCCTCGTAGTGGAAGCGGAGAAGCTCGCCATCCGCTCGTCGGCGCCGCTGCGGCGGGCAGTGACAGCGGTGGAAACTGGCACATAAGGGGGAATGTCCTTGAATACGACTGTCACTATCGTCGGCGGAATAGGCTTCTTCCTGCTGGGCATGGCCATCATGACGGACGGGCTCAAAGCCCTCGCCGGCTCTGCCCTTCGCGTCGTTCTGGCGAAAGCGGCGGCGACATCGGTGAGCGGTACGTTCTGGGGCGCGGTCGTCACTCTTCTTGTGCAATCGTCCAGCGCGACCACGATGACCACTATTGGTCTGGTCAGCGCCGGGTTGCTGACCTTTCCGCAGGGCTTGAGTTTGGTGTTCGGCGCGAACATCGGCACGACCGGGACGGGATGGCTGGTGGCTCTGCTGGGCGTACGGATCTCGCTCACCACCTATGCCCTGCCTATCGTCTTTGTCGGCGCGTTGCTCAAGCTGATGGGAAAGGGCAGATGGGCGGCGAGCGGTGCCGCAATTGCGGGTTTTGCACTGATCCTGGTCGGTCTGACGACGTTGCAACAGGGCATGGGCGGGCTGGCCGAGCAGCTCAACCCGGCAGACCTTCCAGCTGTCCTTGGTGAGCCCGGCGTCCCGTGGTGGTCCGGCGCTCTGGGCGTCGTGGTGCTGGTGGTAAGCGGCATCGTCATGACGACCGTCATGCAGTCCTCGACCGCCGCCATCACCGTTACCATCGCGGCGCTCTATGCCGGCGCGATCAACCTCGACCAGGCCCTGGCGCTTGTCATCGGCCAGAACATCGGGACATCGACGAGCTCCGCGATGGCCGCGATCGGCGCCAGCAGCACGGCGAAGCGGTTGGCCGTGGCGTACGTTGCCTTCAAGATCATCGCCGCCGTGGTCGCGCTCATTCTCTTTCCCGTGGTCGTTCGTCTGATGCTCCGCGCCTCCGAGAGTGTCGACCCGGTGACGCTGGTAGCTGTCTATCACACAGCCTACAACGTGATGGGTGTAGCGATCCTGCTGCCGTTGATTGGTCCGTTCACCCGGGTGATCGAGCGAAATCGTCCCGGAGCAGGTTTCGACGTTTGCCGGTTCTCTGGATCCCTCCGCGCTCGAAGCCGTTCCCGCCGTGGCGGTCGAGGCCGTACGCAGCACGGTGGCGCGCGTGCTCGACGCCCTGTGCACGTCGGCAAATGCGCCGGCCGACAGCGCCACGGTTCGCGAGGCGTCCGCAGCCCTGAACCAGGCTCGCGACTTCCTGTCGAAGGTGACCGAGCCCTTGGTGTCCGAGCAGGAAACACAATGGCTCATCAGCACCGTGCATGCCCTGGACCACACCATCCGACTGGCCGAAGCGACAAAAGAGAGCGCAAACACTGACGCAACGCTCGACGATCCGGACGAGCGGCGGGCCCTGAAGCTCTACGCGGATGCCATGCGAACCGTGGCCGGGTCGCCGGTCCGACGGTGCGGGCGTCCAAGCTGCCGTCCGACGCGGCTGCATTCGGCACAAAGTCCGACGATGTCCCCGAGGCCGTTGTTCGTCTCGCGGGCTATTCGAATGAACTGGCGGGCCTGTCGGCCGAACACCGCCGCACGATGCTGGACTCGGTGGCTGCCGGCAGGCTGACCGCGAGCGATGCCATCGCTCACGTCGACGCCATTCGTCTGCTTGACCAACGCGTGCACCATGCCTGGCGGGCAACCGCTCATCTTACCGCCGCCGTCGCCTGACGCCGGCGCGAGCCAAGGAGATGTCCGATGAACAAGTCAAAGGACGCAGTTCAATCAGGACTGGCCGAGAAGCTGCCGCGCAAAATATACGAGCGCGAACTTGCCAAGCTGCATGAGGAGCTGGTCCTGCTGCAGAAGTGGATCGTCAACTCGGGTCAGAAAGCGTGTGTGGTGTTTGAAGGCCGCGATGGCGCCGGCAAGGGGGGCACGATCAAGGCGATCACGGAGCGTGTCAGCCCGCGGGTCTTTCACGTCGTCGCCCTGACGGCGCCGACCGAGCGCGAGAAGACACAGATGTACTTTCAACGCTACGTCCCGCACTTCCCCGCGGCGGGCGAAATCACCATCTTCGATCGCAGCTGGTACAACCGCGCAGGTGTCGAGCGCGTCATGGGCTTCTGCACGGAGCAAGAGGCCAAGCGTTTTCTAAAGATCGTCCATGAACTCGAACACCTGGTCGTCGAGTTCGGGCATCATTCTCTTGAAATACTGGCTCGAGGTCAGCCCGGAGGAACAGAGCCGGCGGCTCCAAGCGCGCATCAAAGACGGCCGCAAGA
>CAWDRN010000006.1:0-376779 GCA_963804725.1 uncultured Alphaproteobacteria bacterium
CGACACTCACAGGGCCCGTTGACGCGGCTGGATCGCGGCACCTCAGGTGATCGGACCTATTTTTTTGAGCTTCCCAGTTCGCCGAGTGGGGGTTAAGTCCGTCATGCGGATTCTGTTGAAGAACTCGTCGTTGGCGGCGTGACGGTCTGATCGGCCGCCAATGTTGATGGGCCTGCGGCCGCCGGTTCGCCATCAGATCGCGGTTGCCAGCTGCGGCATGGGGATAAGCTTGGCGAGTCTCCTGAGGTTCTTGGCGGTCGCGGCGAGGAGGGACTCGTTCCGTCGCACCCCATGGCCCTCTTAAATCGCAGCCGGTCGAACTTCGAGGGATATAATTGTTTTGACCGCCGAAAGCCGCCATTCCGCTTTCGGCCAGAAACATATTGCCGGCGGTCTCCCCACATTGAACACAAAAAAAGGGGGCCGCGGAGGTCCCTAGTCTCCATGCCGATACCGACGTCTTTCGGATCAAAAATCCGCGTATTTGGCGGCTGTACAATTGCCGCAGCGCCAGGGATAAGACCAATCCGCGACCTTGCCGTGATCCTCATTGAGATACGTACTCCACGGCTGCGGCATCAACGCTGTCTTGCTCTTGTAGACGACGGTGAATTGGCCGTTGGACTGGATCTCGCCGATCATCACCGGCTTGGTGAGGTGATGGTTCGGTTGCATCACTTCGACAAAGCCCGACGGAGCCTTGATCTTTTGCCAGATCATCGCCTGACGCACCGCGTCGACGTCGGTGGTGCCCGCCTGCTCGACCGCATGCGCCCACATATGGAATAGGATGTACTGCGCCTCCATCGGGTCGTTGGTGACGCGCCTCGGATCCTTGGTGTACTCGTGCCATTTCTTGACGAAGATCTTGTTCTCCGGCGACTTGACGGATTCGAAATAAGCCCAGCCGGCGAGATGACCCACGAGAATTCTTGGTGTCGATGCCGGCCAGCTCTTCTTCGCCCATGGAGAACCCGATGACTGGGATGTCCGTCGCCCTCACGCCTTGGTTGGCAAGCTCCTTGTAGAATGGCACGTTGGCGTCGCCATTGATGGTCGAGATCACCGCCGTTTTTTTGCCCGCCGACGCGAAGGCCTTGATCGCCGCAACCTCGGTCTGCCAATCGGAGAAGCCGAACGGCGTGTAGTTCTCGCGGATGTCGGCGTCGGTGAAGCCCTTGGCGTGGAGCACCGCGCGGATGATTTTGTTGCTGGTGCGCGGATAGACGTAGTCGGTACCTTCGAGCACCCAGCGTTTCACCGAACCGCCCTCGGTGCTCATCAAATATTCGACGGCGGGCACCGCTTTATTGCTCGGCACGGAACCGCCGTAGAACACGTTGTACGAAGCTTCCTCGCCCTCGTATTCGAGCGGGTAGAACAGCAGCCCATTGAGTTCCTCGAACACCGGCAGCACTGACTTCCGCGACACCGAGGTCCAGCAGCCGAACACGGCCGCTACCTTGTCCTTAGTCAGGAGCTCGCGCGCTTTCTCGGCGAACAACGGCCAGTTCGATGCAGGATCGACCACAACCGCCTCGACCTTTTTTCCCAACAGGCCGCCATGCGCGTTGAGCTCGTCGATCTGCATGATCATTTGATCCTTCAGGATCGTCTCGCTGATCGCCATCGTTCCCGACAGCGAATGCAGAATACCGATCTTGATCGTGTCGTCGGCACTGGCAGGCATCGCACCGACGCCGCCGATGGCGATCGCTCCGATCATGCCGAGTAATCGGGAACGGCGTGTCAACAACATAAGTCACCTCCTTGTCGTCGCGTTCCCGCACGGGAACCGAAGAGCGCGCGGCGCTCGGTTGACGGTGACACTGCGCGGCGCGCCTTTCTCCCGAAAGCGCCACACCGAGAAAATGGCATGGCGCCAGAGCGACGGCCGGGATCGACCCTGCGGTGCGGCAACTCGCCCGCAATGCGACCACAAAATTCGGTTTTTGGGCGCGTTTTGCTTGTGAAACGTGCAGACGACCACGGTTCGATGCTTGGATGAGTCCAGTTGCTTCCGAATTCGTGGGGCCAGTTTTCGCCGCCGGCATCCAACCGACAGCCTTTTTTCTTTAAGTGCCTTCCGGATACTTGCCGAAGGCCGGATTTTCCCGAGTTCCGTCCGGCATCGCCCTTGCAGAGGACAACTGGAACCATGGCTCCAGGCAAGTGCGCCCGATGCAAATTCCCGTTCTTCTCGATCGATCGCAGACGGCCTCGCTGACGGTGCAGCTTGCCGAGCAACTGCGCAACGCTATCCGCCAGGGACGGATCGCGTCAGGCACGCGCCTGCCGTCCTCGCGCCAACTGTCCGAGCAGCTCGATATTTCGCGCAACACCGTCGTCCGCGCCTATGAGCAGCTGACGATGGAGGGCTATGTCAATTCGCGTCCTGCGTCCGGCATGTTCGCGGCGCTCCATCCGCCTGATGAATTGACGCACCCCCGCGACGGTGGCGCGGACACGCCCATGCCGTCCAGCCGAGCGGTCGAAATGCCGCTGCCGCTGCTGACGCCGCGCGGGCCGGTATTGGCGAGCCAGCACCGCGGCCGCATCTCGTTCGATTTCTTCCCCGGCCGCCCGAACCCGCCGTTGTTTCCGATCAAGACCTGGCGCCGCCTGATTCATACCGCGCTGTCGCACGGCGGCGCGTTGGGCTTGTCCGACTATGGCGATCCGGGCGGCCTGCCGTCGCTGCGGTCGGCGATCGCGCCGCACCTAGCCGCCGCGCGCGGCGTGATCGCGGACCCGATGCAAATCGTGATCGTCGCCGGGATACAGGAAGGCATCAACATCGCCGCGCGCCTGTTCCTGGCACCCGGCACCGTCGCCGCGGTGGAGACCCCGTGCTACCAGGGCGCCGCCTTCGCGTTCGAGGCGGCGGGCAGCACGCTCGCCAGCGTGCCCGTGGACGAGGACGGGCTGATGCCGGAAGACCTGCCGAAGCGGCCGGCGGCGCTGCTTTATCTCACGCCGTCGCATCAGTACCCGACCGGCCACACCTTTTCGCTCGCGCGCCGGCACGCGGTAATCGCCTGGGCGCGGCGTACCGGCTGCTACATTCTCGAGGACGATTACGACAGCGATTTCCGTTATGAAGGCTCGCCGCTGCAAGCGATCGCGGGCATGGCGCCGGACTGCACCATTCATCTCGGCACGTTCTCGAAATCGCTCGGCGCCGGCTTGCGGCTCGGCTACATGGTCGTGCCGCCGCATCTCGTCGAGGCGGCGCGTCAGGCCAAGATGCTGTTCAACAGCGGCAATCCTTGGCTGGAGCAGGCGGCGCTTGCGGAGATGATCCGCAGCGGCAGTTACGCCGCGCACCTCACCCGCATCCGCGCGCATTACCGGGAAAATCGCGATTGCCTGCTCGCTTCGCTGCGTCGCCATTTTGGCGACGTCGCGATTAGCGGCGACGCGGGCGGCTTGCACGTGTTTTGGGAGCTGCCGCCGGGAGTGCCCGACGCCGCGACGCTGGAGGGCTTGGCGCGGCGCACCCGGGTCGGCATCTACGGGTTGCGCTCCGCCGCCGCGCACGAGCCGCAGCCTTCGGCGCTATCGCGCCGCGGCATCGTGCTCGGTTACGCCTCGCTGACGCCGCGCCAGATCGAGCAAGGCATCGCGCGGCTGTCGGACGTGATCGACGAAACCCTAGACAACGAGCCCGCGTTTCTCAGCGAGCTTCTGGTCAACGCCCCGATTTCGTTGCGCGCGCTGGCGCGGCCGGCCGTCGTCGCGCGACGGCCGCATCTGGCTCCCCAATTTCGTCAGAGACCGGCTCTACACCCCATCCCGCCGCGTCAGGCACCGTTATGGACGTATGTCACGGCGGAAGGCGGCATCGGCATGCCCATTGTGTCCGGCATTTATCGCTACCCAATAAAGGGCCTCAGCCCCCAACCGCTGCCGGGCATCGTGCTGGAAGCGGACAAGCCGTTTCCGTTCGACCGGGTGTTCGCATTGACGCGCCCCGGCGTGCCAATTGATCCCGACGAGCCGAAATGGGCCAAGAAGGGCTTGTTCATCATGCTCATGCTCGAGGAACAGCTGGCCCAGGTTCGGACGCATCTCGATATCGACAGGCTGCGCCTCACCATCGCTGGTAACGGCGGCGAGCAATTGCTGGAAGCCGACCTTAACAGCGAGGCGGACCGCGCCGAGATCGAGCGTTTTTTTCAGCGCTTGGTGTCGAAGCTGCCGGTGCCGCCGCGGCTGGTGCGGGCGCGTGGCGGACATTTCATGGACAAGCCCGACAACGTCATGTCGCTGATCAATCTCGCGACGGTCCGCAGCCTCGAGGAATTGTGGGGCTACAAGATCGACCCGCTGCGCTTCCGCGCTAATTTCTATATCGACGGCGCTCGGGCGTGGCAGGAGTTCGATTGGGTGGGCAGCGACATCCGCCTAGGCGACGCGCTGTTCCGCGTCGACCGGCGCAACGGGCGATGCAGCGCCACCAATGTCGATCCGCGCACCGGCCAGCGCGATCTCGACATTCCCGGCTCGCTGCGCGCCGCGTTCGGGCACAAAGATCTCGGCGTCTATCTGGTGGCGCGCCGAGGCGGCAAGGTGGTGGTCGGGGATCCGGTCGATTGCCCCGACGCGGGCGTTCCGGGCGAGACCGCGGCCGCCCCCTCCGTCGCGACGCCGGCGAGCGGCCACCGCAGCTTCATCTGCCGCGGCTGCTATTTCATCTACGAGGAGGCGCGCGGCCTGCCTCAGCAAGCGATCCCGCCCGGCACGCCGTTCGCCGCGATTCCGGAGACGTGGCGCTGTCCCGATTGCGGCACCGATAAATCCACGTTCCGGCCGCATTCAGTTAACGGCTCGATTTCACCTCGTTAAGCAATTCACTGCGCGCGTTTTTTGACGCCTTTGGTTGCCGCCGTTTATTGTCAGGTCCCTATCCGACTGCCGGTAGCATCGCCAATCTGCACCCCGGCCCTCGCGTTGCGCGGCAGTTCCCTTAGCGCTCAAGTCGTGGATCTGCTGTTGCTTGATTTATGACGTGAGCCAGTTTGATCGTTCCAAACGGAGACTTCCGGATGCTGGTCGGACCAAGGCTGAACCCGCTCGAAGGCCGCCGCCGCCATAATGACTAGACTATCGTCAAGGCGCCTTCCGACGATTTGCAATCCGACCGGCAGATTTTCCGCTGTCCATCCGGCCGGGACGCTAGCGGCGGGCTGGCCGGTCAGGTTGGCCGGATACAGGCTTGGCGTCCACGCATCGTCTGCGACCGGAATCCCGTCGATCAATCCCGGCCCCGTCCGATCGATCGCGAAGGGCGCGACCGGAACCGTTGGGGTAAGCAGCAGATCGTATCTCGCCATAAACCGCGTCATCGCATTGACCGCGCCTTTGCGCGCTGTGATTGCGTCGGTGTAGGTCTCCGCGGTCCATTTCTGAACCAGGAGCTCGCGCACGGACGGCGACAGAAGATGCTCCCGGCCGTGTGCCAATTTCCGCAGGCCGACGATGTCGGTTTCCAACGCGACAATTGCCCGGTCGGCCTCGATGAGGTCGCCGAACGGCGACGGCGTCTCCTCGACGACACACGCAAGATCACGCTCGAACCGACAGACAGCCGCCTCCGTCAATTCCAATATCGCCGGATCGATCGGAAGCCCCGCCCAGCGGGGACACCAGGCAACGCGCAATCCGCGCGGCAACACGGCCTCGGCGGCTGACCGCCAGGCAACGCCTTCGTCGGGCAACGACAGCCGGTCGCGCGGATCCGGGCCGGCCGTGACCGCGAGGAACAGCGCCGCATCGGCGACGTTCCGGCTCAGCGGTCCGTAATGCTCGATCAATTCCCACCCCGACGCGCCTGGCAGGGTCTCATCGCGGCAACCGGGCCAGAGGGGGATGCGGCCCATGGTGGGCTTGATGCCGACCAGGCCAGTGAACGACGCCGGCAACCGAATGGAGCCGCCGCCGTCGCTGCCCAACGCCAGCGCACAGATGCCGGCTGCCACCGCGGCTGCCGAGCCGGCGCTCGACCCGCCAGGCGTGAAATCGCGGTTCCACGGATTGCGGGTCGTAGGAAAGACCGGGTTGTGGCCAAAACCGCCATAACCGAATTCGGCGGCGTTGGTCTTGCCGAGGATAATAGCACCGGCCGCGCGCAGCCGCTCGACTGCGATATCGTCGACTTCCGGCACGAAATCGCCGTAAAGATGCGAGCCGAACGTGGTGCGCAGGCCTTTGGTCAGCACCAGATCCTTGATGCCGACCGGCACGCCCGCCAAGGGCCCTACGGGTTCTCCTTGCATGATTTGGCGCTCGAGATCGCGCGCGGTTTCGCGCGCCTGATCGGCCGCGGGCGTGCAGAAGGCATTGAGTAGCGGATCGAGCCGCTCCATCGCCCCGAGCGCCGCGTCCACAATTTCGATGGGCGACAATTCACGCCTGCTGACGAGGCTCGCCAGTGTGCCGGCGTCGAGAGCGATGAGGTCGTCGAAGGGCATGGTACCGCGAGAAATGAGGCGTGTTGGGAGGCGGCGATCTTCCGCCGCGGTGACGCCGCGGAGGATCGCCGGAAACTACTTCGATCGAGTGAGCTGCCGGAAGTCGAGCACGAGATGGAACCAGTAGGTGTAATTCTTGATGTCCTTCTGCATCGCGACGTCGCGGAAATCTTGCACCAGCGGAATGCGCGGAACGTCGTCGAAGGCGATCTTGATGAACCCCTTCACCTCCTGGGCATATTTCGCCTGATCGGGTTCGAAGCGCGCCGCGTCGATCAGCTTATCCATGTTCGGGTTGACGTAATTCATGTCGTCGAACACGGAATTGTTGGTGCCGTCATAGGTCCAGTAGAAATAATAGTCAGGATAGTTCAGCCATGCCTTGAAGCTCATGATGAGCATCGGCATGTCCTTCTTGTTCAGGCGCGTGTACCAGTCCGCGCCAGGCACCTTCTCGATCGACAGGTCGATGCCGATCTTCTTCAGATTGTTCTGGACCAAAAGGGCGATCGGCTCGCGGGTCGCCGCCGTCGAAACGTCGTAGCTCAGTATGGTCTTGAAGCCGTTCGGATACCCGGCCTCGGTCAGCAGCGCCTTCGCCTTGGCCAAATCGGTCGTGTATGGCGACGGTTGCGGCCAATCGGTCGTGGTCGGGTCGCCGGGGCCGCTGAACATGCCCTTGCCGCGATCGAACAGCGCGGTGTGCAGGATGTCGGCATAGGGGATGGCATAGGCAACGGCCTGGCGGACTTTGACGTTGTTGAATGGCGGCTTGGTCGTCAGCATGTCGATATAGAGCAGTTCGGAATCGACCGGCGTGCCGATGACCGTCAGCTTGCCTTGCTTCACCAGTTCCGAGAAATCCTTGGGCGGCAAGTTGAACGACAGATCCGCGTCGCCCTTCTCCAAAAGCGCGCGCCGGGTACCGGCGGAAGCAATCTGGCGGCTGATGACGCGGCGGAAATACGGCAACGGCCCCGATTTCCAACCGTCGAACCGTTTGAATACGACCTCGTTGCCAGGCTTCCATGTCTCGACGATATAGGCGCCCCCGCCGCAATCGTGTTTTCCCACCCAATCGAGCGCCCAGGGATCCTTGGCGGTCGCGTGTTTCTTGGCGAGTGTGGAATTGACGACCTTCGCAATCGGAACAGCAAGGTTCGGCAGGATCAGTTTGTTCGGCCGCGGGAAGTCGACGCGGAACGTGTATTTGTCGACCACCACGAATTGGCCGGCCGATTTCATTTCGCTGGCGCCCATCTGGATTGCCGGGAAGCCGCCGACCGCGACGGCGCGATCGAACGACCATTTCACATCGTTGGCGGTAACCGGCGTGCCGTCATGGAATTTCGCGTTCTTCCGCAAGATGAAATGTGACCGACTTGCCGTCCGGCGCGAGCTCCCAGCTCTCCGCCAATTCCGGCTCGAATTTGGTGTAGTCGTACGACCAGGATCCGTCAGGAAGATGGATGCGAGCGTGGGTAATGAGCCGATCATAAGTATTCCACGACGCACCGTGGGTTTCGACATTGGCAGTCGAGGCGTCGATGTCGAGGGTCGACGGACCTTCTTCCGTGACAATGATAAGGGTTTCGGCGCGACTTGGCGCCGCGGCGGCCGCGTAATCGGGTGACCGCAGACAGAGGGTCGCTACGGCGGCCGCCGCGACCAACAACCGGATCAGGCCCCTCGACCGAACTTGGTTGCGAAACATGGCAATTACCTCCTATCGGTCTGCGCTAGCAGGAAACGAGGACATGCATAAAAGTCATGTCATGACCCCTGTGCAATCGATGCCATCCCGATTTGCTCCAGCTATGCGCCCGATTTCGTGAGATGTGCCAATTTGTCAATGCCGCTGCTCTCATAACATGCATGACAGTCATTGAACATGCACAAAAATAGTTCAGATGCCGGAGAATCCGCCTTTTTGGTCAGTGCGGGAGCCGATGGCATTGAAATTGCTCCGGTCCGGCACCGGAAACGGGCGCGAAACGACCGTAAGGGATGCCGCAGGTTCGGCCGGCGGAATGGTGACAGCGGAATTTAGGCGATGCGGCTGATCGCGATGCGGTTGATCGCGGCGGTTCTGACCTTGGTTGGCGTAATCGTCGTTACCTTTGTCCTAACGCGCATGCTTCCCGGCGATCCGGCCGCGTATTTCGCCGGGCCGGCGGCGACCGCGGCATCAATCGAAGATACGCGGCATCGGCTTGGGCTCGATCGCAGCGTGCCGCAGCAGTTCGTCTTCTATATCACGGGCTTGGCGCATGGCGACCTCGGCAATTCGCTGACCTCGGGCCAGACCGTTCTCGAAGACTTACGCAACCGTCTGCCGGCATCGCTAGAACTGACATTCGCCGCCCTGATCCTCTCGTTGGGCTTCGGCATCCCCCTCGGCGTCGGAGCAGCGCTAAAACCGGGCGGTTGGATTGACCGACTATGCAGCGTCATCTCGACTATCGGTCAGGCGACCCCGACCTTCTTCCTCGGGCTTCTGTTAGTCTTTGTCTTCTATTACGTGCTGGGATGGGCGCCCGCGCCTCTGGGCCGGCTCGACATCGTTTATTCCCCGCCGGAGGAAATCACCGGATTCTGGTCGATCGACGCGGCGCTGGCCGGCGATTGGGAGTTGCTCGGCGCGGTGCTGAGGCAACTGGCCTTGCCGGTCACGACCCTCGCCCTCTTCGGCCTCGGGCCGCTCGCGCGCATCACGCGCGCCAGCATGATCGAGGTGTTGGCCGGCGACTACGTGCGCACGGCCCGGGCTGCAGGCTTGCCGCAACGCAAGGTTCTTTGGATCTACGCGTTCCGCAACGCGATCGTGCCGGTCCTCAACACCGCCGGAATGGTGTTCTCCTACATGCTCGGCGCCAGCGTGTTGGTCGAAAAGGTGTTCGGCTGGCCCGGCATCGGCGCCTATGCGATCGACGCCGTGCTCGCCTCGGATTTCGCCCCGGTGCAGGGCTTCATCCTGGCAATGGCGGTGCTTTATCTCATTCTCAATCTCCTGATCGACACCGCGGCCGGCCTGCTCGATCCGAGGACGCGCCTTGATGTCTGAGCGCGCGCTCGAGCACAAATTCGTGCCGGCCATCGGATTCGCTCATACGCTCGTTCTGGTCCTGATCGCGGCGATATCCCTGATTGCGCTGATCGGGCCGGTGGTGGTTCCCTACGACCCGGTCGCGACCGCGGCACCGGTTGCACTGCAGCCGCCATCGGCGGCCCATTGGTTCGGCACGGACGCACTTGGCCGCGACGTTTTCAGCCGCGTCATCGTATCCGCGCGGGTCGATCTGGGCATCGCCTTCACCGCCGTGATCGTGACATTGATGATCGGTTCCACCCTCGGCGCCGTCGCCGGTTGGGCGGGCGGCTGGACCGACCGCGTCGTGAGCCGTGTCATGGACACGATCATGGCCTTTCCGCTGTTCGTCCTCGCGGTTGGCATCGCGGCAGGATTGGGCAATTCGGTGTCGAGCGTCGTGATCGCGACCGTGATCGTCAATCTGCCGCTGTATGCGCGGCAGACGCGGACCGAAGTCGGCCGCCGCCGGAATGCCGGCTACGTAGAGGCGGCACGGCTTGCCGGCGTCGGCACGCTGCCGACGGTTTTTCTCCACATCATGCCGAACGTCGCGCCAGGCCTCGCGGTGCAGGCATCGCTCAACATGGGCTGGGCGATCCTCAACGCCGCCGGCTTGTCGTTCCTCGGTCTCGGCATTAGGCCGCCGAGTCCCGAATGGGGCATCATGGTTTCCGAAGGCGCGAGCTACATCATTTCCGGGGAATGGTGGCTGTTCGCGTTTCCCGGGGCGATGCTGCTGATCGCGATTCTGGCGTTCTCGCTGCTCGGCGACACGTTGCGCGACTGGCTCGATCCGAGGCGGGCATGACCGGGGGCGCCGTCGCTCCGATGTTGCTCGACATCGACCGGTTAAGCATCCGTTTCGGCGGCGCCGACCGTCCGGCGACCGTAGACGCGGTCAGCCTCACCTTGGCGCGGGGCGAGATCGTCGCTTTGGTTGGTGAAAGCGGATCGGGCAAATCCCTGCTCGCGCACACTATCGCCGGCATCCTCAGTACCGCCGCCTTGGTTTCGCGTGCGGCGGTTCGAATTCGGTGGGATCGACCTCAAGGATCGAAATGCCCCGGGGTGGCGGGATTTGCGCGGCCGCGAGATCGGCATCGTGTTCCAGAACCCGCGATCGGCGCTCAACCCGGTCCGCGGCATCGGGCGCCAGATCGCCGACGTCATCCATGAACATCGCGGTTTGCGTTTCGCCAAGCTCGACCAGGCGGTAACTGCCGCGCTCGCCGCTGTCCGGATCCCGGAGCCGGTGATACGCGCGCGATCCTATCCCGGCGAAATGTCGGGCGGCATGTGCCAGCGCGTCATGATCGCGATTGCGTTGGCGGGCAATCCGGCGCTGCTAATTGCGGACGAGCCGACCACCGGGCTGGACACGACGACTCAGGCGGCAATCCTGGACCTGATTCTCGACCATGCGCGCGCGCGGCGGATGGCAACCCTGTTCATCACGCACGACCTCGCGCTTGCACGCACCTACGCCGAGCGCATCGTGGTAATGCATGCCGGCCAGATCGTCGAGGAGGCGCCGACCGAGAGCCTGTTCGCCGCGCCGCGCCATCCCTATACCGCCGCGCTGATTGAAGCCACGCCGTCTCACGCGCGCACGGTGGACGATCTCGACGGCATTCCTGGTAGCCTGCCCAATCTGGCGACCGCGCCGCCGGCCTGCCGGTTCGCCGACCGCTGCGCGCGGACAGTGCCGCGGTGCCGCTCGGAAAGACCGCCGCTGATCGGCGATGAAGCGCGCGGCGCCAGAGCCTGCTGGGTACCGTTATGACGCCGCTCCTCGATGTCGTCGGATTGCGGAAATTGTTTCCCGTTGGGCGGCAAGGGCAGCTTCACGCGGTCGACGACGTCGATCTGTCCGTCGACGCCGGCGACAGTCTTGGGATTGTCGGCGAGAGCGGTTCCGGCAAATCGACCCTCGCGCGCCTGGTGGTCCGGCTGATCGACCCGACCGGGGGCGAAATCCGTTTCGAAGGTCGCGATATCGCCGGGATCGCCGCGAAGCGTTTTGCCCGCGATCCGACGCGGCAAGCAATTCAACTCGTGTTTCAAAACGCGGACGATGCCCTCAATCCCGCGTTTTCGGTGGCCCGGAACATCGCCCTCGGGCTCGGGCGTACACGACTCGACGAGGAGACGCGCGCGCGCGTCGAAGCAACGGCGCGTGAGGTCGGCCTCGGTCCGGAGCATTTGCCGCGCCGCCCCCACCAACTTTCCGGCGGACAGCAAGCCCGAGTCGGCATCGCGCGCGCAGTGATCTCGCGGCCACGCCTGCTCGTCCTCGACGAGCCGACCGCCTCGCTCGACGTCTCGATCCAGGCCATGGTGCTGAAGCTGATCGACGGCCTGCGCCGGAAGCACGGCATCAGCTTCGTTTTCGTATCGCACGATCTCGAAGTGGTTCGGCTGATGTGCGATCGGATCCTCGTTCTCTATCTCGGACGCGTCGCCGAGACCGGACCCGTGGAGACTGTTCTGGCCAACCCTCGGCATCCCTATACCAAGGCGCTGCTTGCGGCGACGCCCGGCCGGGGCAAGCAGCAGGCGCTGTCGGGCGAGCCGGTGAGCCCGATCGATCCGCCGGCGCAAGCCTGCCTCTTCCACAGCCGCTGTCCGGTGGCGATCGAACGATGCCGGCGCGAACGGCCGGCGCCCGCGCCGATCGGTGCCGCTTCGGTTGCTTGTCACCGTGCCCCCGAAACCGCGGACACGTCGGTCGTCAGTGAATCTGCGGCGTATTGACCCAGATAATGCGTGCCACTGTGGTTCCCGTGTTGCGATAGCCGTTTGTGAGGTGCGCCTTGAAGAAGAAGGAGTCGCCCGCCTTCATATGATAGACGGTTCCGTCGATGAAGAGGTCGATTTCACCTTCCAGAAGAAAACCGACGGCTTCGCCCTGATGGGTGATCGGATCGTTCTTCTCGCCGCCCGGTTCGACGTTGTGAATGTTGCCCTCAAGCAAGTTGCCGGCCGCGAGCGGCACCAACCGCTCATAGGTAACGCCCTTGCCACCGCGCAGCGCGTCGCCGGCGACCTTCACCCGGTCGGCGGGCGTCTGCACCAGTTTGTGCTCGTCAATCTCGAGGCCGAAAAAAGAGGCCATGTCGCGGTCGACCGCGACCACGATCTTGTCGAGCATCGCAAGCGAAGGCGTGACCTTGCCGGCCTCGATCTTCGAGATCATGCTCTCGTCACAACCCACAGCCGCGGCCAAATCCCGCATCCGCATGCCTTTCAGGATGCGGGCATGCCTGATGCGGGCGCCGACCTGCAAATGACCGGCACCATTGTCGCCGACCCGTCGTCCGCTTCCATCATCCATCGGACGCACCTCAATGCTCGTGCATCAAATTAAGGCAACAGGATTTTTGCGCAAGCAATCCGCGATAGCTTCATGGTACGTGATCCCGATCGACAAACCTTCACCGGATACCTTCGTCGCGTTTGGGTCAAACCGAGACGACGCCCGCGTCAGCGTGAATATCCGCTTTGAAGCAACGGAGGCATCTACCAGAACGGCGGCATGGACGCTTCGCCGACGGAATGCGTCCGGTACGAGGTGTCACCTATGTCTCGGGCCGCTCACGACCAATTCCGACCTCGCTCTGTTTCGCTGAGCGATCATGCGATCGAACAGCGCAAATTTTTTCCGCGCATGACCAAGAACCGGCGAAATCGGCCTCTTATCTTTCCTGGCTCGCTTCGAACAGGAACCAGGCGCGCTCGTCGGCGGTCCAGCCGTCCAATACGCTGCTGGTGGCGCTATCGCCAGCATTGTCAACCATCCGCTTCGCCCCATCAACGCCGCCTTTGGTGATGATCGCGGGCATGACATCGATCCTTGTCGCTTTTTCTATTCCGAGCGCCAGCAGCGTTGAAAGGATACGATCTATCGCCGATGATGTGGATTGGCGAAACCGACATTCTTCGAGGCGACACTGACAAAGGCGACGGACCGCGCTTAAATGGAGATCGCCATCGTGGTGTATCCGAATTCCCAGCTTGCCGCGGATATTCTTCGTCTCCGTGAAGAGGGCAAAGCTGTCCGCCAGCACGGTATCAGCGGATCGGCGATGTAGCCGAGCGCGTCGCGAGGCAAGACCTGTCGGCGTTTGAAGCTGCGGCTGCGTTGCGGTCATGATTTTCCCTGCTGGCGTTTGGTGTCGTTAGCGCTTGCGGCCCTCGGCGCCGCGCCATCTCTAGCCTTTGATGAAGGCCAGCAGGTCGGCGTTTATGGTATCCGCATTCGTGGTCGGCATTCCGTGCGGGAAGCCCTTGTAGGTCTTCAGCGTGCTGTGCTTGAGCAGCTTCGCCGCCAGCGGCGCGGAGTCGGCGTACGGCACGATTTGGTCATCGTCACCATGCATGACCAAGGTTGGGACTTCGATCTTCCTAAGGTCGTCGGTAAAGTCGGTCTGTGAAAAGGCGACGATGCAGTCGTAATGCGCTTTCGCACCGCCCATCATGCCCTGGCGCCACCAGTTCCAGATCACCCCTTGAGAGACATTTGCGCCCGGCTGGTTGTAGCCGTAGAACGGCCCCGCCGCTACGTCGTAATAGAACTGAGCCCGGTTGGCGACAAGCTGAGCCTGAAATCCATCAAAGACTTCCTTAGGCAGACCACCCGGATTGGCCGCTGTTTTCGCCATCAGCGGCGGCACCGAGCTGATCAGCACCGCCTTGGCGACACGGCCCCCTCCGTGCTGGGCGACATACCTCGCCACCTCACCGCCGCCCGTCGAATGGCCAACATGAATTGCGTTCCTGAGGTCGAGCGCGGCGACCATTTCCGCGACGTCGGCGGCATAGGTATCCATCTCATTGCCGCTGAACGTCTGCGTAGAGCGACCATGCCCGCGCCGGTCATGCGCGATGACCCGATAGCCGTGCGCTAGGAAAAACATCATCTGGTTATCCCAGTCGTCGGCGCTCAGCGGCCATCCGTGATGAAAAACGATCGGCTGGCCCTTGCCCCAATCCTTGTAATAAATCTCGGTGCCATCCTTCGTGGTGATCGTATCCATGGGCTTCGCTCCTTCGCTGGGTTCGGGTCGGCGGACTGGGTTATGGAGGCCCCTCATTCGCGGCGAGAGACGTGGTCGCTGGTATCGCGACAACAGCCGTGGCGGCCAGCAAAACGTGGCGGCGCGAGGGCGCCAAGGGCGGTAGTGGCGGAATTGTCATGTTCGGTCACTCCGTTCGCTAAGCCATAACTGGCTGGTGGTATTTGACGGCTCGACAACAACACGGGCGCCCAGCGAGCTAGGAGTGCCGCTGCCCAACAATTGTAGAAGACCTCCGCGCCGTCTTTGGCGGTGATCGTGGGCACGACATCAATTCTTCTCGCTGTCTCTGTTCCGAGCACCAGCAGCGTTGAAAGGATACGATCTATCGCCGATGATGTGGACTGGCGAAACTGACATTCTTCGAGGCGAAACTGACAAAGGCGACGCACGGCGCCCAAACGGAGATCGCCATCGTGGCGTATCCGAATTCCCAGCTTGCCGCGATCCATGGCCTCACCGACCTCTTCGTCGAGGCGAGCAGGATCTCACGCGACGTGAGCAGCACCGCCGCGCCCATGCTGCGCGTTACGCACTGGCGTGTCCTGCACGACGGCAAAAAGATGGAATGCAGTTTGGATACCGACGTCGAACGTCCAACCCGCCCGGCGGTCGTTATCGCCCCGCCCACCCTCGTTGGGCCGCCAGTGCAGGACGAACCGACGCGGACGCTGGCCCGATGGCTGCGGGAAAAGCATGCCGAAGGTGCTACGCTCTGTTCCATATGCGGCGGCGCGTTTTTGCTGGCCGAGACCGGATTGTTGCGCGACCGCCGGGCGACTACGCATTGGAGTTACGCCGATGAATTCGCCAAACGATTTCCCGATATCCACGTTGATACGGACAGGCTGATCATCGATGACGGGGACATCGTAACAGCCGGCGGCATCATGGCGTGGACCGATGTTGGTCTGAGATTGATCGACCGTTTTCTGGGACTATCCGTGATGCTGGCAACCGCACGGTATTTTCTGATCGACACTGCGTGGCGTGAACAGCGGTTCTACAGCAGCTTTTCACCAAAGCTTAATCATGGCGACGAAGCCGTGCTGCGCGTCCAGCACTGGCTGCAAAAGAAAGCGATGCGTGATGTCACACTTGAGGGCATGGCGGCATACGCCGGCCTTGAGGAACGCACATTCCTGCGGCGTTTCCGCAAGGCGACGGAGTTCAATCCGACGGAATATTGTCAGCGTTTGCGCATAGGGAAAGCGCGCGAGATGTTGGAACTGACCGGTCGCACGATTGACCAAGTGGCTTGGGACGTCGGCTACAACGACGCAGCTTCGTTCCGCAAAGTGTTTCGAAAAGTGATGGGACTGAAGCCGGGGGACTACCGAAAGCGCTTCCGAGTGTCGCAATCGACGGCATTTCAAGATCGCCAGAGACGGACCTAAAGCGCTTCCTAATCATCCGGGCTTATGCCCGGAATTTCGGACCACATGAGGCATTCGTTGTGGTGAACGCGTCGATGGCGTCGGCGATCGTTCGCCAACTGTCCGCCTATGTCTTCTGTGGATGGCTCCCTTGTTGCAAGGGAAATCTGATGTGTTGGCATTGGTCGGGAGCAGTTTTCTGTCCGGCCTATTTGATGCAGTCGACTTTGGACTGCTGGCCCTGATGGGGTCCGCGAACGGTGGCCCGTTCTGCTTATCAGGCTGTGACGCCTCCGACATTCGGTGGGTTGCCCCTGTTCCCGGCCTGACCGGTCTCGCCATCACATCGCGTCACTCCCGCAACCTCGTGCAGCCAGTGTGACCCGGCTGAAACTGGTTATCCCTTACGCAGCCAGTATCGGGATAATGCTGCGCGATAGGTTTCGCGGCGCGTCATCAGCGCCCAAACGATCCGCGCCATCTTGTTGGCCACAGCGACGGTCGCGACCCGCACCGGCTTTCGCGCCGGTAGCGATGCAACATGCGGCGTGGCCTTGTCGGGTCTTCTCCGGAACTGCCGGACCAGCGCGGTGGCCCCGATGACCAGCAATGATCCGGCCGAGACGTTGTTTCCCGCTGCTCGAGTTCTGGAGCGGTGTCAGGCCGAGCCAGGCGGCGAACTGGCGCCCGGACCGGAACT
Organism: uncultured Alphaproteobacteria bacterium; assembly: GCA_963804725.1. Taxonomy (GTDB): domain Bacteria; phylum Pseudomonadota; class Alphaproteobacteria; order ATCC43930; family CGMCC-115725; genus JAATGI01. Next base: position 16,716 of record CAWDRN010000006.1, read on the forward strand.
GTCCAAGATCTATCACGGCAGCGGCAAAAACGGCTGCTCCTATTGACCCCGATCCGTGGCGCCGCCTGCGCTTGGGATTCGAGAAACTCATCGACTTTTGTGCAGCCGCCGAGGTGCAGAGGATTATATTCATAGAGCCCTGATCGATGCGGAGGTCGTGAAACCTCATTCGGCGGACCTTATCGCACGTACCTTGCTCGCCCTGCTGCGGGAAACATCAGCCCAAGTAGCTCAGACGAAACGCGATCCTGAAGTTCGGAAGCAGATTGCCGATCTAGTGTCTGGTGTCTTCCGGGCATTTTAGGCGGCTTGCTCACATCCGCCGCTGGCTACTGGCGTAAGCCGGGCGGTCTCTGACCGGCGCATCGCTTCTCGTTTTCGCGGTTCTTCGGGGCACTGTGCCAATTTTGACCACAACCGCATTAGGCAGCCCGACGATCTTCCCGCTGGCGGCGTTGGATTCCATGAGGCGATGCGCTTCCACGATCTCGTCGAGATGAAACGTGCGGCCGACATGCACATGCATCTTGCCGCCGGCGATCTGGTCGATGAGTTCCTGCAACGGCATCGCCATGAAATCTGTCGGACCTCCGTTCGTACGTCGTGAGGCCGACAGCCGTTGAAATTGATTCCATCGGGCTGAAATGGTCGAGGCTCCAATTGTCGCCGAGCATCCCCGTCATGCACACGAGGCCTGGCTCCCGGACACAACGCAACAAATCCTGCAATGTCGTGGTGCCTACCAGCTCGAGCACCTTGTCGGCACCGCCATTGAGCGTGCTGCGAACTTCACGCGCGATTGCTCCGGTATCGATAAAAACGTAGTCGGCACCGGCCTTTCGCAACGCGGATTCTCGCTCCTTTTTTCGCGACGTCGAAGCGACCACTGCGCCATGTGCTTTGGCGATGGCGGCCCGCGGCGAGTCCGACCGAGGTGGTACCGCCGCGGATCAGCAGCCTTTCGCCTTCCTCAGCCGCAAACTCCGGAATAGCGAGCCCCATGCTGTTTGCAGCATTTCAGGGACCGCGCCCAAGACTTCCACGGCAATGAAGATGTGACCGAGCGCACTTGGACCGCTGGCACGCAAGTGAATTCGGCGTACCCGCCGTCGAAGTCTCTCCCCATACCGCCCATGACTGTCGCGACTGTTTCATCGGGTTGAAACTCGCCGCCCGGCGCATTTTCGACGATCCCAACAGCCTCGATCCCGAGCACGCGCGGAAACTTCACGTTCGGCGACAAACCGCGCCGGGTAAACAGTTCCGACCGGTTCAGGCCAAACGCCTTTACGCGGATTAGTACCCAGCCGCGCGAGGGTGTCGGTATTGGGAGTTGCTCCACGGTCAGCACTTCCGGACCGCCCGGTTGCCGGATGACAACGGCTTTCATGATGGCCATAAGCAGCGTCCCCGGTTGGAATCGACCGTATAATAGTGCCAGTGCTTGCTCGGGGCGCAGCCGCGTCGCAGCATCCAAGACGCATGCGATGGCGTGTCTACCGGCTTAGCGGATTCGTCGGCGAGAAACTGTAACGGGCGATGCGCCACTTTCCGTCCGCTCCCTTCTTCAGGATGAAAAGTTCCTGGTTCGCCTCTGCGGTTGTCTTACCTGTCGAATGATGAAGGGTGGTCCCTGCGGAATTGGTCCGGACATAGGTCCATTCGGGCGCCATCTGCAGCAACTCGGCAATCGAGAATTTGACGTTGAATTTCAGCTCAGCGAACACAAGATCGTAGGCTTTTTTCACCGCGGCGATGCCAACTGCGGACTGGCTGTAGGGCGGCATGAATACGCCATCCTCCGTGTAGAGCGGAAGGACGTCGGCGGTTTTGCCGCCGTTCAGCGCGGCGTTGTAGGCGGCCATTGTTGCACGGATTCCGGTTTCGTCCATGGGGGATGCCTCCATTGCATCTTGAGCCGGTATCGCCAGCGAGATTGCGGATAGGACAATGAGACCCGCCAAAGCCACCAGCTCGACATGGCGTTTGCTTCCCGGCATCGGCGTCTCCGCAAAGGCGATGGGAGGCTAGGGCAGCGCTTTGCAATCGTCAGCTACGCTTCTTTGAAAAACAGCTTTTCAAATTCGGGAGGACCGCGTCACGCTGCGGCCGTGCTCATCGCGAAGCCGTTGTCGATGTCCAACCGCTCGATATGTCCGAGCATTTCGAGCGGCGGGATCGCAGCGCCATGCGTACGCAGACCGCCGCGAATGGAGACGTTTTTCGCGGAGCCCTCTGGCCGGACACTGAGCGCGATCGCCGGCAGCCGCGTGACAACACCCTTTACCAGTGAGTCACCACTCCCGCCGAAGGTCTCAAGCCCACGGCGGACGACGATGTCTCCCACGGGTTGACTGATCTGTATCCCGACCGCACCGTCGCCGTGCGTGACGATGCGATCAAATTCGGCACGGCGGATCGATCCGTCATAAACGTTGAAGCCCCGGGCGCCGCGGCCGAACGTTTCGATTGGCGCGTTGACGAGGAGGTCGTTGAGGAGGCCGAAATTGACGAAGCCGATCCCGCTCGGCCCGTAGGAAGTGACGTTTCCGTCCACCGCCCAACTGTCCACCGTTCCCAAGTTGTCGAGGACCATGTCGTTCGGCCCATAGGTGGTGACTGGACTTTGATTGTGCACCTGATTGACGACGGCGCCTGAGACGACGAATACACCGCCGGAAATGCAATCTGGTGTCCCTTCGGCGATCCCGCCATCGCTATAGATGGCGCCGGTGGCGAGTTGTTGGGCGGCAAGCCTTCCACCGTTCAAGCCAGCGCCGGCCACAAAAATACCGCTGCCCCTTACGGGGCGCCCCTCACTGCCGGCGCACAAGCGCGTGAGATCGGCCGTGATCGTCACGGCGGCGTCCTTTTGCCGGTTCCACAACGTGAAGGCACCCGGCAACACCTCGACGCCATAGCCCTGAGGTCGTCCGTGCTGACTCCGTGCGTCCGCCGACACAATGTTAACATTGCGCGCGGCGACGTGGCCTTCGCGTACATTGCCGTCGGCAATGATACGCACACAACCTTCCACCTCAAGATTTTCGAGATGGAGAGCGCCGAGCCCGTCGACGCCGACGTCGTTCCAGATCGCGCAACGATCGTCGTCGCAGGCGATCGCCAAATTGGCGACGCAATTGTCGGACGACATTTGCACCCCGTCGCTGCCGGGAAGGAACCCGAGCTTGGCTTTCTCACCGTTGCCGACCAGGGTCTGGCCCGGATGAAGGCGAAATCCGGGTAACCCCTTAAGGGCGCTGCGATCACGAGCTCGCTGACGCCCGGAGCGGCAAGCGAGGCCAAGAGTTTTTCGTTTGTATCGATCATCGATTTGCCCCGGCTCAGAGCACTTCGAAAATATTGTAGACGGTCCCCCGGGATGTCGGTCGCCGATGCCGATGGCGATGATGCGGTTGAGCCAGTCGTATCTGGGCGCGCTCGTTTCGAACAACCCCGTGAGGCGGAAATAGTAGCTCGCCGGATCGACAATTTCGCCGCGATCGAGCGCCTCCATCACCGCAGGCGGTCCGTGACGCAGGACCTGATAGGTCAGCACGATCAGGGCATCATCGGTCGTCTTAAGCAGGAGACGAACGTCGAGCTTGGTGCAGCCGTCGCTGCGGACATCCTGCCAATCGTTCCCGCCGCTCACGACCTGGCCCGACAGCCGTTCGCCCACGAACGAGCCGCCTGTGACGACGCCGATGCGGCGGAAAGCGTTCGGTGTTTTGCCAACGACATAGAGCGGCGGCACTTGCTCGCGCAGTTGGAACAGCGAACGGGTGCGCACGGTTCGTAGTACCTCAGGCCGGCCTTCGCTCATCGACTGCGCCCCATCAAAGGAAGGCCTGAAGAGCCTCGGCGAGGGCCTCGGGCTGCTCCTCGGGCACGAAATGCCCCGAATCAGCGATTACGACGGATTTGACCGTCTCGAAGTACGGTTCCAACGACTTGCCCATTGTGGGTATCGAATGTTCGCCGCCGACGGCGAGCAGGCGGACCGGCAGTTTGGTTTTGAAGTGACTGGCGTTGAACGCCATGTCGTGAACGATCTTGCGGCAATAGTCGAAGGCCGCGTCCATACGACCCGGTCGAGCGTAGGCCCGCACGTAAGCCTCGACATCGGCCGGCGGGACTGTGCCGGGCTTATAGACTTTGTTCGTGAACCACCAACCGACATAGATGTCTTCCTTGCCGCGCGTGAGCTCGGCCGGTAGGCCAGGGAGCATTTGGAAAATGAAGTTCCATTTGCGCTTATAGTCGGAGAGCAGAATCTCGTCGGTAAGGGTAACCCCCGGAATCCCCGCGTCGATCAGCGTCAGGGATCTGAAATCGCTGGGAAATTGGAGCGTCCAGCTATAAGCGACCCACGCGCCGAAATCATGCGCAACGACGTGCAACGGCGTCCCGAACTGGGCGACGAACTGATGAAACACCTTGGCGACGTTCTCGGTGGTCGCCGGCGCTTCGAGAATCCCGGAACCGCCGAAGCTCGGCAGGTCGGCAGCAATGGTCTCAAATTTCGGAGAAAGCAGCGGGATCAAACGGTTCCAGGATAACCGGGTCTGGGGAAAGCCGGAGATGAGGAGCACCCTCTCGCCGGTGCCGATTCGGTCGAACGTAATCTTCGCAGCCTCGGCCTTCGGATCGAGCGTGCCGTGGCCGGCGGATCCTTGTTCCGCAGCGAAGGCCTTTGGAGGCGCCCGGTCCGGCAATCCCAGCCAATGCGCGTGCTATCCCGACTGCCGTTCCGATTACGTCACGACCCAGGAAAGCATGGCTAGGCGTGGAACTCGCGATGGTTGGCATATCCGACAATGCGGAATCAAGCATCGATGTATCTCCACTTGGCTTCATCCCGAGGTGAAACACAAAGAGCGGTAGCTGCGGATCACCGGTACAGTTCGAGCGGCGTGGCTGTGAACGTGGTTTGCCCGACTTCGATAAGGTAGCCGTCCGGATCGCGCATATAGCAGCGGAGTTCCGACGAATGAACCTTCGGTTCGGTGATAAAGGTGGCGGCGCGCGAGCGCCAGCGCTCGTAGAAGCCCTCAATATCCGTGACGCGCAGGTTCAGGAAAATGCTGAGGTCATTTGGATTTTTGGGCGGCGTCGCCACTACCTCGGGCTTGTCGTCCGTCGGGCCGCCCCCGACATTGATTGTCAGCCAAAGATTCCCGAGCCGCAAAAACGTCGGCTCGTGGACGCGCAGCACTTCGGCGCCGAGCACGTCACGATAGAACGCCGTGGAGCGGGCAATATCGCGAACGATGAGTGTCGCGGTGACGACGAACGCCAATCCGGGCTCAACAGTTGTCGGAACCTGCATCGGGCTCTCCCGTTCTTGCGCCTTGAACCGACTAGGCAGTCTCCTAGGCTAGATCACGATTTGAGGCACGATTAGTCAGATATTTGGAAAGCTTCTTCCCGATTCCGTGGTAAGCCGCGCGTGTTCAGCGCGGGAGGCCGGGAAAAAGCACTGGTGTCATCTGCGAAGCAAATTCCTTGAAGAGCCGTACGTGCCGCGCGATGTGCCGGTTGCCAAGATGCACCAACCAAAGGTCGTACACGGGGAAATGCCATTGCGACATCACCTCGACCAGCTTTCCGCTGCGCACTAGCTCCGGTTCGACGATCGGCGATGAGTCACCTACTCCGGCGCCGGCGACGAGAGCGGCGTTAAGGCCAACGAAATCGTTCATCGCGAGATTGGGCTTGAAGCGAACATCTTCTCGTTTGCCGGTCGCCGCATCCGTGAACGACCACTGGACCTCGGGCCGCCACTTCGAAAAGGCCAAAAGCCGGTGTTTATTCAGTTCTCTCGGATCGTCCAACGGCGGATGGGCGCGTACATAGTCAGGACTTGCCACGAGCTGATGACGGAAACTGATGACCTTGCGGGCAATCAGGCCGGAATCGTCAAGCGACCCGATGTGAAAGGCGATGTCGATGCCTTCCGCGATAAGATCGACGATCCGTTCGACTTCGGGGACGATAAAAATGTGCACGCGCACATCCGGGTGGGAGGTCTGAAAAGCATTGACCAGTGGCGTCAGCAACGAGTCCGATATACTCGGTGGTGCCGATAGCCGCAAAATCCCCGACACGCGTGACAGCTTGTCGGAGACTAGACTGTCGACGGCCTCGCACAATTCGACCGTGCGCCGCGCGTGTTCCAGTATTTCGGACCCCACATCCGTCAGACGTAAATTCCGACTCGAGCGTTCAACAAGCCGAACGCCCAATTGGTCTTCGAGGTCAGCAATCCGGCGGCTGACAGTCGAGACAGGCATGTTCAGCCGCCGCGCGGCCTCAGAAAAGCTGGCGGCTTCGACCACCCTCGCAAAGACGACCAAAGCGTTAACGTCCAGCATCGCATTCCAACTCGGTCTTGGCGGCCGGTTAAAAGCGTCCTCTCCCCGGAATAATCTATTCCATTTTTGCCGGACTTTCACGCCGTTGGCTCGCCTTCCTTCTCGAGCTCCCTGTTCGCGGCACGCAGATATGATCGCGGACAGCACTGCCAAGCCCTACCATCCAACGTAAGAATATCTCCTAATATGAAGGATTCGGGGGGCGTGCCATCGTCGAAGTCGACAAGAATCGTTTCACGCGGATCCTCGTCCGGCACGAGGACAAGGTCGCCCCGAGGCCCCCAAGGTGAATCTGTGATTCGGCCGAAGCAATTGATCATCATGGTCGTCGGTGCGAGTCCGACGCCCGATCTCCTACGCCGCTCCAGCTCCACGGCGGGAAATCCCTTGCCCCGCACCTGACCAGCAAAATCGCTGTAGCAGAGCATAATGAATGGATCATCAATCATGGGCCTCCGGCTCAGGCTAATAGACCGCACGTTTACACATGCCCTTAGGAATTTTGCCGCTTGTATCAAAAATTTCAACCCGATGTCGATCAGCAATTTTGTGCATATTCTAAAAGCGCTTGGTGTTCGAGCCTTGGCGCGATCCGCTACACGGGGCCGCCCGACCGCTAACGCTGCAAGCTAAAAGGCTTGACGCAGCAAGCTAAAAGGCTTTCCAATACCGCATCACGATCGCAGGCTCCTTTGCTCGCACCGCGTTTACGTAGATTGCGGTCGTCGTCAGCCGGCTATATGCCAGCCATTTCTGGACGAACGGGAGCGGCACGCTGACATCGAGCGCGTTAACCGCGAACCCGTGGGGCAATCACTTGGGGGAGGCTTGGGGACCGGCGACACCGGTATCCGCCACGCAAGCCTTAAACGTAATGCCACGCCGTCGTCGCACGCCAGCGCCACAGCCGCATCGTCACCATGTCGGGTGGATGGTCTGGCCGCCCTCAGGTGGTGAACGCGATGCGATTCCGCGAGCAGTTGCTCCGGCGCTGGGACCACGCGGAACACGCCGAGCCGCCGTTTCTTAAGTGGGATCGACGGGCCACCGATGTCCAAACCCCGCAAGCTCTTGAAGAGTGTAAGCGAATTGACAGAGTCTCGCTTCGTCGAAAGGCCGGCCAACGATCTGGAGACCCACGGGCAGCCCATCCTCGGTAAATCCGCACGGCACCGACAACGCAGGCAATCCGATCAACGAGATCGCCACCGTCGGTCTGCCGTAGTCGAGGATGTGCTTCATCGGCTTGTTGTCGATCAGGAGCACCTCGCTTTCATCGTTCCGAAATGCCGGGATGCCCGCGGTGGTCGACAGCAAAAAATCGTATTTCCGAAAGAACGCCGCCGCTGATTGGAAAATCTGGGTGCGTCGGTATTCCGCCTTTAGATAATCATCGGCGGTGACGCCGATGCCGCGCTCGATGTTCCAGATGACGCTGGGGGTCAGTGCGTCGCGGTGAGCCTCGAGCATCGGTCCCAATTCGTGTCGGACTATAGGGCCGCGGAGGGTCAAGAAAGCCTCCATCGCACCCTCGAAATCGGGGCATTCCTCATCGAGATCAGGATACAATTGGACGATGCGGTCTGCGGCATCGGACAAAGCGCGTCGGACTTTGCCGTCGATCGGGGCGATTCCCAAGTCTGGCTTGAACGCTAGCTTGAGCCCGGAGATAGGAACAGCCCTGAATTCCGGCACAGAAAAGCTTTCTCTGCCGGCGGATGTCGGATCACCGAGCGCCGAACCGCTGGTCGCCGAGAGGAAGAGAGCGATGTCTTCCACCGTGCGCGCAAGCATCCCGTGAAGCGAAAGATCGTTCCAGAGAAGATCCTTCTCCGGGTTCGCAATGCGTCCGGCGGTGGGGCGAAGCCCGAAGACCCCGCAAAAGCTCGCTGGCAGGCGGCACGAGCCGCCGAAATCAGTGCCGTGTGCGAGCGGGACCAAGCCAAGGGCGATCCCGACGGCTGCGCCGCCGCTAGAACCACCGCTGGTTCGGGTGAGGTCATAGGGATTGAGAGTTGGTCCAAGAAGTCGATTTTGGCAGACGGCACCGAAAGCAAATTCGGGCGTGTTGGTCTTGCCGATGACGATCCCGCCGGCTGCCCGTACGCGTTCCACAAAATGATCGTCTCTGCTCGGGATGTTGTCACGATAGATTAGCGATCCGTATGTCGTTCGGAGCCCTTTCGTCGCGACGACATCCTTGATCGCGACCGGCAAACCATGCAATGGCCCCATTGCGCCGCCGCGTGAGCGGCGGGCGTCGGCTGCCTTCGCGGTTTCGAGCGCACCGTCGCGGTCCACCGTGATGAACGCCTTCACGACGCCATCGATCGTGTCGATCCGGCTCACGCAAGCCTGCGTCAGCTCAGCCGCGCTGATTTTGCCGTCCTTGAGCATCGCCCCAGCCAGGGTGGCGCTAAGTTGCCAAAGCCCGTCGCTTTCCTTCATCGCTCGTGCCCTACTTGAGTTAATATCGCTACATTTCTCTGCGCCGTCTTGCAATCTCGCGTAGTGCGGCATGGGTGACTTTGGGAAATTTGGAAGAGTGAGCGCGAGAACTGGGTGTTGGCCAATCGGCGAGCACACTTGAAGGAGCAGGCGGGACTGCGGCCAATAGCGGCAGGTTGCGAAATTTTGAACCGGGTCCGGGTTGATAGCTTGGTGTCGCGACCGGAATCGACGGGGAGAGCATCGATGGAACAGCCTTTCGGAGCATGGAGGAGGACAGCACTTGCCGCCATCAGCGGGAGCATTCTGGCGGGCGTCTCTGCGCCCGCGCTCGCGGCGGATACTGACAAGCTATTCGTGCCGGCGTCACCTGAGGCCGGGACGGACATTCCGGCCATCAACGTGACCTTTGGGATGCGGCCGTACGCCGATAACAGCTTCTATGTCATCGGGATTAAGAAGGGTTGGTACAAGGACGTCGGCATCACGATTACGCCGGAACCTCTCGGCCTGAAGCTGACCGACGCCAACGTCAACCCGTTGCTCCTCAATGGTCAGCTCGATATCGGGACCCAGTACTGTGCGAATGTGCTGCCGAACTACAAGTCTTCCGACAAGTTGAAGTGCATCGGCTTTTCCGACGACTTCCTAGGTTCGGCCATTCTGGCCAATCCCGCGCTGAAGCTGAAGGGAGTCAAAGATTACCTAGCCGAGGGAAAGAGCTTTGACGCGGCGCTCCATCTCACCATGGACCCGCTCAACGGCAAGAAGCTCACCTCCACGCCGGGCGCCGGTTATCGTGCCTTCGAGACAGCCGTCAAGGAGCTTTCCAAGGTCAACTGGGACTTGGAAACGATTGACGACACCAAGTCGTTTGTGCTCGCAAAAGCGGGGCGCCTGGATTTCTACGAGCCGAGCAGTGCTCCGATTGTGTACCAACTTCAGCAGGCGGGCTGGACGACGTTGGTGGACATCGGCGATCTCTTCAATCATGCGCCTGGCGGACCCAACTCGCCGATCGCTCCCTTGGTGGCCAATGTCGGTCTCGCTGCCAACGCCGACTACGTCAACACGCACCAAAACACGGTCTTGCGGTTCCTATCGGTCATGTGGCGGACGATCGACGCGGTTCACAAAGATCCGAGCCTGTTTAATCTGCAGGCGCCCTATCTGAACAGCGTCGCGGGGACGAGCTTGGACGGGAAGGGCGTAGAGAGCGCGATCAACGCGCTCGATCCCTTGCTGCCCTTCGATTACGGGGTGAATTTCTACGACAACGCCAAGTCCGTCGTTTACTACAAGAATGCTTGGCCGGCGATTATACGGGAATTCGTGAAAGGTGGCGTGCTACCGCAGGATGCCGTTACCGGCGAGGAAATCGTCTGGGCCGCGCCGATCTGGCGTCAGATGAACGACTATCGGATGAAGGCTGGGAATATCATCAAAAGTCTGGACACCAAAGAGCTTGCGGGCGACAAAAAGGCACTACTGGATCGCGCCAAGCAGCAGTTCGATTGGTACAATTTCTTGGACGCCTATAGGTTGGCGAGCGCGGCATCCGGATGAGCGCATGGGTCCGTTCCTCGCTGGTCTGTTGACACATTGTCTGACTATGTCTGCCGAGGACGACCCGACCGGACCGAATCGAAACGTAGCAAAACGCCGGTTCCTCCTCGGGGGGACCGACCCCTATGCCGTCATCGGCATGTTCGCGCTTATCGGCGTCTGGTGGGCGCTCACGCTGGTGGTTCCACGTTCGTCGATACCAAGCCCGCTGAGCGTTGCCCACCGGATCGCCATCGACTTCTTCGCCGCGCCCGATCTCGTGGCCTACGGCCTGCCGGCCGGCGCCAGCTTTCTCACCTCCGTCGTATATACGACCGAGAACGTGTTCGTCGCTGTGCTTATTGGCGGTTTTACGGGCACGATCCTCGGGCTTTGCGCGGCTCGGCTGGCGCTGGTCAGAGCCATACTCGACCCCATCGCCGTGACAGTGGGCGCGATTCCAATCCTGGTGGCCGCGCCGTTCTTTCTCATCTGGTTTGGGGTCGGCCGCATCAGCGCGATGGCGCTGGTCATCTTCTATGTCGTCGTCACGCTCTACATTTTCGCCCAGCGGACCGCGGAGAATCTCGATCCCGTTTATGAAGAGTCGGCGCGGACCCTGGGCGCGAAGGATTGGCGCGTGATCCGCGACATCCTCGTTCCGGGGACGATGCCGCAGATCCTGGGTGGCCTGCGAATTGCGCTCGCGGGCGCCTGGGGGCTGGAAGCGATCTCGGAGCTGCTCGGCTCGGAACGCGGCATGGGCAAGATTATCTCGATGCTCGGCTTCACCAATGACGTCGAGGGGATCTTCGCGACGCTCATTCTCCTCGGTATCGTGGCGGTCGCGGCCGACGGGCTTCTCCGCTTCGCCATCGCAAGACTGACGGCGTGGAGCGTCACCGCGCGCACCAGTATCGGCAACTCATGAATCGGCCCGCGCGTTACGATGTCGTACCCGAGCCGGTCTCATCGGCCAAGATCGCGCTGATCAGAGTGTCGCGCTGGTTCCGTCGCGCCGATGGACAGGTCGTCGAGGCGATTTCCGACCTGTCGCTGGAGATTCCCGAGGGGCGGTTCACCTGCCTGATCGGGTCGTCAGGCTCCGGCAAGAGTACGCTGCTGCAACTCATCGCTGGCCTGCTGCCGACGACGAGCGGCCGCATCCTCGTCGACGGCGCGCCGGTTACCGGTCCCGGTCCCCAGCGGGGCGTGGTGTTCCAGAAGGACAGCGTCTTTCCCTGGATGCGGGTCATCGGCAACGTTGAGTACGGCCTGAAATGTCGTGGCGTTCCCCGCCAGGAGCGCCTGGAAATCGCGCGGAACTACCTTCGGCTGGTCGGGCTCGCGCATGTAGAGCGGGCATGGCCGAAAGAACTCTCCGGCGGCATGCTCAAGCGCGTGGCGATCGCTGCGGTCTTCGCCAACAACTCGGAGGTGCTGCTGCTCGACGAACCGTTCGCCGCGGTGGACTATGTCACCAAACGGCAGTTGCATGACGTCTTGCTTCGGCTGTGGGCGGAGCCGGGGACGTCGGCGCGACGCACCGTCGTGTTCGTGACTCACGATGTAGACGAGGCGTTGCTGCTCGCGGATCGCATCGTTGTCATCCATGGAGGCCGGATCGTCGACGATATCGCTGTGCCTTCCGGCAGACCGCGAAATGCAGATACGCTCGTCGACCCGCGGATGGTCGCCTGCAAGCACCTGCTGCTGCAGCACCTGGCGCTGGAGGGCTCGCCATCGGCTCGTAACGAGGCCGGTCCATGAGAACGCGCATCACTTCTCGGCACTGGGTTTCGGTCTTGGTTCTCATCTGTCTTGCCGGCATTTGGCAGATCCTGTCGGTCGCCTATCCGGTGGAGTCGCTGCCTGGGCGGCCTATGGTCCCGGGCTGGCAGGTGCTGGTAACCCAAACATTAAAATCGTTCTCGGATTATTGGGGCGGCGGATTGGGTGTCCCGTCGGTGGCTGACGGCGCGCCGCCGAGTTATCTAGCGGCACTGTTGGCAATCGCCAGCAACTCTTGGGACACCTTCATCCGCGTCATCGCGGGATGGGCCGTTGGCGCGGCTACGGGGACCCTGTTTGGTCTGGCGATTTCGTGGTCGAGTTGGGCGAGACGCGTGATCGACTGGCCGACGCAATTCTTGCGGATGATGCCGTTGCTCGCCATGGTCCCACTGTTCCAGCTCTGGTTCGGCTATTACTTCATCGGCAAGGTCGCCTTCGTCGCCTATGGCGTTGGGGTTCTCTTCTTTGCCGGGATCATCAATGCGGTGAAGAATATCCCTCAAATATACATCGACAATGCCCGGAGCCTCGGCGCGAACAGGGCGACGCTTTATCGCACAGTCGTCATCCCGGCTCTGCTACCCGAGTTGCGCGGCACGGTCACCCTCAGCCTTGGGATAGCGTGGACAGCCGTCATCGGTTCCGAATACATCGGCGCGCAATCGGGACTTCGGATTCATCGTCGTTTATTCCGAGCAATTTGCCTATCTCGACCGGATGCTGCTTGTGTCGCTGCTGATCGTAATTTTTACGCTTCTGAGCTATTGGCCGGTCAACGTCGTGGCGAAGCGACTGTTCGAGTGGATGCCGACGCGCAAGGCGGGACGCAATGCGCAACCGTAATTCGAGTGTCGAAGGGAATTGTTCACCCGGAACAGGTCGATGTTCCCGAGACTGTTTGGGCCGGCGAGGTTGGCGTACCCAGGCGATTTCAAATAGGACATACGCAGCGGACCACTGATGGGGATTGGCACATGCGCATTCTGCTCCTGAATCCCAACACTTCCGTGAGCGTCACCGAGATGCTGGCGGTCGAGGCGAGGCGGGTCGCCGGAGACACCGCGGAGATCCGCGCCGTCACCGCGCCGTCCGGCGTCCCAGCGATCCAGTCAGAAGAGGACGCCAGGGCCGTTGCCAGGGTCTTGGTCGAAACGATCGCAGCCAATGTCGATTGCGATGCGGCCATCATTGGCGGTTTTGCCGATCCGGGTCTGGATGCGGCGCGGCGCGCAGCGCCGATCCCGGTAGTTGGACTCGGACAATCCGGCATCCTGGCGGCGAGCGCCGCTCAGCGACCCTTTGCGATCATCAGTGTTGGCGAGTCGATTCGCGCCGGTATCGAGCGTCTCGTCGCCGGATATGGCGCTCGGGAGTGGCTGGTTGCGATACGGCTCCTGCCTGGAACACTCGTCGACTTGATCCGCGATCGGATGTCGTTTGTGCCGGCCATCGAGGCGGCCGCGGCCGCGTGCATTCAGGAAAATGGCGCTGCCGCGATCTTGCTTGGCGGCGGGCCTTTCGCGGGCCTGGCCGAAGATTTGAATCGCCGCAATAAAGTGCCAATTCTGGATGGGGTTGCGGCGGCGGTCTCGGCCGCGCTCAGGGAAATTGGAAAAGCGGGGATCTGATTAAAATCCTGGTCTCTTATGTTCTTTCAGAACGGCTGGGGCCGGCGCGGCACGCGGTGACGATCCGATAAGCCGGGCCGCGCTAGAGCGAAACACAAGGAGGGAGCATGGCGGCGTCATACGAACTGGTGATTCGGGAGGCGCGGGTCGCGACCGCGTCGGATGCCTTTACCTGCGACATCGGCGTGCGCGGCGGCCGGATCGTCGCGCTCGGTTACGAACTCCAGACGGGCGAAACCGAGATCGCTGCGCGCGGCCGGCTTGTGACGCCGGGCGGCATCGACGGCCATATCCATCTGAGCCAGCCACCCTTCAATGGCGCCGAGCTCGCCGATGATTTCACCAGCGGCAGCCTGTCGGCGGCCTGCGGCGGTACCACCACCATCATTCCCTTCGCGTTCCAGGAAAAGGGCCGCAGCCTGCGCGCCGCGGTGCGCGACTACCACGCCAAGGCCGACGGCAAGGCCTATATCGATTACGCCTTCCACCTCATCGTTACGGATCCGACGCCGACGGTGCTGGGCCAGGAGCTCCCAGCCCTAATCGCCGACGGCTATACCTCGTTCAAGCTTTATATGACCTACGACCCGCTGAAGCTCAGCGACCGGCAGGTCATCGAAATCCTGTCGCTGGCGCGGCGCGAGCGCGCCATGAGCATGATCCATGCCGAGAATACCGACGTGATCGCGTGGCTCACGGATTTGCTGGAAAGCACCGGCCATACCGCAGCCAAGTTCCACGCCGTGTCGCGCCCGACGGTTGGCGAGGGCGAGGCCACCCAGCGCGCGATCTCGTTTTCGGAACTGCTCGAAGTGCCGATCCTGATCGTCCATGTCTCGAGCCGTGAGGCGGTCGACGAGATCAATCGCGCCCGCGCGCGCGGCTTGCGCATCTACGGCGAGACCTGTCCGCAATACCTCTTCCTCACCGCCGACGATCTCGACAAGCCCGATGGCGAGGGCGCGGCTTGCGTCTGCTCGCCGCCGCCGCGCGACAAGGCGACCCAGGAAATGTTGTGGACCGCGCTTGCCAGCGGCACCTTCGCGATCGTGTCGTCGGACCATTCGCCTTTCAACATGAAGGGAACGTGTGGCAAGTTCGTGCACGGCCACGACGCCCCCTTCACCAAGATCCCGAACGGCTTGCCAGGCGTCGAAACACGTTTGCCGCTCTTGATGTCGGAAGGCGTGATGAAGGGCCGCATCACGTTGCAGCAATTCGTGGCGCTGACCGCGACCAATGTCGCGCGGCTATATGGGTTGTCGCGCAGCAAGGGCTCGATCGCAATCGGCGCCGACGCCGATCTGGTCATCTGGAACACCGACCGGGAGGTGCGCATCACGCAGTCGATGCTCCATCACGCGACAGACTACACGCCCTACGAAGGGATGACGGTCTCGGCGTGGCCGGACACGGTGCTGTCCCACGGCACCGTGGTGGTGGAGAACGGCCAGCCCCTGAAGGATCTGCCGGTGGGACGGGGCGAGTTCCTGCGCTGCCAGCGGCCCGACGCCGCGGCCCCACGCGATGGCGTGCCCGGGATCGAGGCGCGCGTGGCGGCGATGCCGATCTGATGTTACCCCATCCGATCCGACATCGGCGTGCGTCAGCTCGATAAGGATTCGGCGCACTTGAACTCCACGCCAACGCGTTTGCCGGACGAGAGCCTTCGTGCGGCTCTGAGCTTTGGCGGCGCTCTCTGCCCGACCACATACGATACTCTTCCTTCGAAGCTATTCGGCGCGATGCAAAAACGGCACGAACAAAGTGCCGATGTTTGGTGCCGCAGAAGGGCGTAATTCGCGACCCAGCGATACGAAAATCGAGTGCTGATCGGCATCCTGAGACGCACTTTCAACAGCCTGATGCGACTGCGTCGACCATCAACCGGGCATCGTGGCCAACTCCCTTGATCGCCGTGCCGATCGCCGGGAAGCACTTCTACCTCAGTTCCAACTTGGCGGCGGTCAGGCCCCAACTGACGGCGAAGTGACCACTTTCCAGCACGAGCACCTTGTCGCCCTGGACAGGACATTCGTCAGCGCGGCCTGCCAGGTGCCATGCCCATTCGCAATGTAGATGTAGGAACGCCCCTTGGTGCGGAACAACCGACATAGATCGGTCACAAGACTTTCGGTGATCTGCAATAACGGGCCGGAATAGATGTCGACCGCGGGCTGATGCATCGCCCGCAAAACCTCGTCAGGTATCGTCGTGGGCCCGGGAATGGCCAGGAATTCGCGCCCTGATCGAACAGTCATCGATTATCCTAAGATTAGCCAAGTGCCACTATAGCTGCGCGTTCCCTTTGCCACACCATTCCGACATGCGCGCGCGATCTTCCTCGGGTTGAGGCGGCTTCGCCACGAATAGATTGTGCACAATAAAACTCCAAACTGTGAACAAAAAATCGGCGGCCGGGCCCGTTTGTCGCCCAGCATGGGCGGAATGATCACTGAACTGTCGGAAACTTCCGCCGGTAGCGGTCCGCCAAATCTTCGCATCCCTCTGGCATGGCGGTTGCTGAGACGGTGAACGCCGCTGTGCGCGAACCGGGACGCGCCAGGGCGAAGCAAGGTTAGTTATTTAGTATGCGTTGGTTTCATCGAACTCTGCAGTGAGCCCGACCCAAATGCGACGCCGCCCGCGAGCGGCAAGAAGCGAGAGCTATGGGGATTGAGATCGATCAGACGCTCGTCGAGCGCTACGTGACGCAACTTGGAACGTTCGGAGCCTACGGCGAGACCGGCGTGTGGCGCACGGTTTATTCGCCCGAGTGGATCGGGGCCACGAAGCAATATGCTGCGTGGTGCGAGGAAGCCGGGTTGCGGGTTCGCCACGATGCCGTCGGCAGCGTATGGGGGGTGCTGCCGGGAACCCACCCGGGCAAATCGATCGTCTCGGGATCGCATATCGATACTCAGCGGCCAGGCGGGCGATATGACGGCGCGCTTGGCGCGCTGGCGGCGCTGATCGCGCTCAAGGCATTGAAGGAACAGTTCGGGCGCCCGAAGCGGACACTAGAGGCGGTCGCCTTTTGCGAAGAGGAAAGCAGCCGTTTTCCCAACACTAACTTCTGGGGATCCCGCGCGATCACCGGGCGGATCAAACCCGGTTCGGCCGAAACGATGGTGGGCTACGACGGCGAAATCATGGCTGACGTGATGCGGGCGGTGGGCCTCGATCCCGGGCGCATTCCCGAAGCGAAGCGCGACGACATCGACAGTTTCATAGAGCTTCATGTCGAGCAGGGACCGATCCTCGAACAAGCCGGCTACCCGATCGCGATCGTCGATGCCATCACCGGAATCCGTCATTACCGCGTCTCGCTCACCGGCGTCCAGAACCACGCCGGCGCCTTCCCGATGGATTTGCGCCGCGATCCCATGGCGGGCTTCGCCGAAATCGCGTCCGGGGTGATCGACACGGCGCATCGCATGGGCCGGCCGGCGGTCACGACTGTCGGCCGGGTAACGGTCGAACCGAATTTTCCGGCCGTCATCCCGCGGCAAGTCGTGTTCTCGGTCGATGCCCGACACCCTCATCCGAATGCGCGCGCACAGCTTTACGCACGCCATGAAGCCCTGATGCATGAGGTCGCCACGCGGCGCGATTTGAAGATCGAATGGGAAGTGACTCTCGATCACGAGCCGTGTCTTAGCGACCCGGGGCTGGTCGTCATGTTGCGGCAGGCCGCCGAAACGCAAGGCGTCTCGTCTCTGACAATGCCGAGCGGCGCCGGACATGATTCCCAGCAAATGAACGCGATCGCGAAGATCGCAATGATCTTCGTTCGCAGCAAGAATGGCCGCAGCCACACTGAAGAGGAATTCTCCTCGGTGGAGGACATTGTCGCCGGCGTCACGGTCCTGGCCGCGGTACTGCATGCGCTCGCTTATTGACGCGGCAGAACGCGCAATGACGTCGTCCTATGTCGGTGCAACTGAAACGAGGTAGTCTCGTGGATCTCGGCATCTTCATCCCCATCGGTAACAACGGCTGGATCATCTCGACCAACTCGCCGCAATATATGCCGAGCTTCGAGCTCAACCGCTCGGTCACGTTGCGCGCGGAGAGCTATGGTTTCGATTTCGCGATGTCGATGATCAAGTTGCACGGCTTCGGCGGCAAGACGCAATTCTGGGACCATAACCTCGAATCCTTCACGCTGATGTCGGCGTTGGCCGCGATCACTGAGCGCATCGGACTCTACGCGACCGTTGCGACGCTCACGTTGCCGCCGGCAATCGTCGCGCGGATGGCCTCGACCATCGATTCGATTTCGGGGGGCCGTTTCGGTATCAATCTCGTGACGGGCTGGCAAAAGGCGGAATACAGCCAGATGGGGCTGTGGCCGGGCGCGGATCATTTCCTGAACCGCTACGAATACCTCGCGGAGTATACCCAAATCCTGCGCCAGCTGTGGGAGACGGGCCATTCCGATTTCAAGGGCCGGTTCTTTCAGATGGACCATTGCGTTCTCAGTCCGCGTCCGCAATCGCATATGAAATTGGTCTGCGCGGGACAGAGCGATGCCGGCATGGCCTTTTCGGCGCGATATGCCGATGTGAGTTTCTGCATCGCCAAGGGCATCAACACGCCACGCGCTGTCGGCCCCACGGTCGACCGGCTGCTTGCCGCAACGGCGCGGACGGGACGCGATGTCGGTGCTTATCTCCTGCTGACCTGCATTGTCGACGACACTGACGCGTCTGCCATGGCGAAATGGGAATACTACAAGGCTGGCGCCGATGAAGAGGCGCTCGCCTATATTGCCGCGCAATCGGCGATGGACAGTTCGCCGACGGCGAACGTTAAGCAGATCATCGCGGATGAAGGCGCAATCAACCTCAATATCGGCACCTTTATCGGTTCGTCGACAAGCGTCGCGCAGATGTTGGACGAGCTGGATACCGTTCCAGGCGTCAGGGGTATTCTGCTGACCCTGGACGATTTCCGGGAAGGCCTCGACCGCTTCGGCCAGGAAGTCGTGCCGCGCATGCGCAGCCGCAAACCGGCCCCGGCACTGGTGTAAGGAAGAGGCGATCGCGCCTCGGTGCGCGCGAAGCAACGGCAAAAAAGGTCGGCGGACGCAGAAGCGCGTCGGCCGACAGAACGACGGGAACGATAGGAACGAGGGATGTCGCACACGTCAGGTAGCAACGAACCCTGGGATGAAAATCTGATTCATTACGGCATGGAATTCGCGCCGCGGCTGATCGCCAAGGCGCGTGGAACCGTGATGTGGGATACCGAGGGTAAGGAAATTCTCGATTTCACCTCCGGCCAGATGTGCGCGACCCTGGGGCACAACCACCCGCGCATCGTCGAGGCGATTCAGCGCTCCTGCGAGGGCGTGCTGCATCTCTATAGCGGCATGCTGAGTCCGCCGGTGGTCGAGCTGTCGCGGCGGCTCGCAGCGATGCTGCCGAATGCGCTCTCCAAGGCGCTGTTCCTCAGTACGGGCGCGGAGGTGAACGAAGCCGCGATCAAGATGGCGAAGCTTCACACCGGGAATTTCGAGATTGTTGCGTTACAAGGCTCGTGGCACGGCATGACCTCGGGAGCACAATCGGTCAACTACGTCGCGGGACGCAAGGGCTATGGGCCGATGATGCCGGGCGCGATCATGATCCCTGCCCCCAACGCCTACCGTTGTCCGGTACGGCACTGCCGCGACCGCTGCGACATGACCTGTCTCGATGTCGGTTTCGAGATGGTCGACAATGCCTCGACTGGTTCAATTGCCGCCATGATCGCGGAGCCGGTCGCGAGTTCTGGCGGCGTCGTGGTGCCACCCCACGGCTACTGGCAAAGAGCAAAGGAGCACTGCGAGCGCCGGGGGATTTTGTTGATCCTCGACGAGGCGCAGACGGCATTCGGCCGTTTCGGGAAGGATTTTGCGTTTCAATATTTCGGTGTCGCGCCGGATATCGTGACCCTATCGAAGACGCTCGGTGGTGGTTTGCCGCTGGCGGCCACCGTCTGCTCGTCCGAAATGGAGGCCGACTGCCGCGCCAAGGGTTTTCTCCACGCGACCTCCCATGTCAACGATCCGCTGCCGGCAGAAGTCGGACTTGCCGTTCTGGCCGTGCTGGAGGAAGAGCGGCTGAACGAGCGCGCGATCGAGATGGGCCGTATTCTGAGCACTGGCCTCCGGTCTCTGCAAGAAAAGTACGAGGTCATCGGCGATGTGCGGGGATTTGGGCTTTTGCAAGGCGTCGAGCTGGTGAAGGACCGCGAGACCCGCGAGCCCGATGCCGAAACGGGCCGCGCCATTACGCGCCGGTGCATGGAGCTGGGTCTCAGCATGAACATCGTTGCGATCGGCAAAATGGCGGCGGTGTGGCGCGTCGCACCGCCGCTGACCGTCACGAGAGAAGAGATCGAGCGCGGAATTGCCATCATGGATCAAGCGATCGCTGACGTACTCGCCCACGGTGCGGAACGCATTCTGACCCAATAGAAAGGACGAAGCATTATGGCAAGCGTCGATCCGACTGCCGGGTCAAGGCTGCGCTCGCTGCCGCAAGAGCTGCCGCGAAGCCGCGACGCGCTGACCTTGCCGGCACGGCCAGAGCCCTTCCCTATGTCGCCGTCCGAGACCGCGCTAATCGTCGTCGACATGCAGAACGGTTATGCTTCGCCGGGCGGCTACATCGACCTCCAAGGTTTCGACATTTCCGGTGCCAAGATCGTGACGGAGCGGATCGTGCGGGTGATCGGCGCCGCGCGCGCGATGAGAATGCCGGTCGTGTTCTTTCAGAATGGTTTCGAGCCGTCGCGATCCGATGCCGGAACGCCAGATTCGCCCAATTGGTGGAAGTCAAATGCGCTGAAGTTGATGCGCGCCGAACCGGCACTCGACGGCAAGCTGATTACGCGCGGCACGTGGGACTACGAGCTCGTCCCGGACCTGAACCCCCAACCTGAGGACATCGTTCTCAACAAGACCCGCTACAGCGGGTTCTGGGGTACGCCTCTCGATGCGATCTTACGCGCGCGCCGGATACGCAATCTCCTGTTCGTCGGCATTGCCACCAACATCTGCGTCGAGTTCGACCCTGCGGGATGCGTATTTTCTCGAATATTTCCCGATTCTAATCGAAGACGCGGCGATGCATGCGGGTCCGCCGGAGATGCAGGCGGCGACGGTCTACAACGTTGAAAAATTCTTCGGCTGGGTCGCCACGGTGAGCGACTTCTGCGCCCTGACCAACTGCTGAGACGGAGGAACGGGCGTGGCGGCGGCATACGATCTGGTGATCCGCGAAGGGCGCGTCGCGACGGCGTCCGATCTGTTCGTCTGCGATATCGGCGTGTGCGGCGGACGGATCGCCGCGCTCGGGCACGAACTTCCGAAAGGCGAGAGCGAGATCGCGGCACGCGGGCGGCTGGTGCTGCCTGGCGGCATCGACGGCCACATCCATCTCAGCCAGCCGCCCTTCCTTGGCGCCGAGCTCGCGGACGATTTCACTAGTGGGACCCTGTCTGCGGCGTGCGGTGGCACGACCACGATCATTCCCTTCGCCTTCCAGGAAAAGGGGCGCAGCCTGCGCGCGGCGGTGCGTGACTATCACACCAAGTCCGACGGCAAGGCCTATATCGACTACGCCTTCCACCTTATCGTTACCGATCCGACGCCAACAGTGCTGGGTCAGGAGCTGCCGGCGCTGATCGCCGACGGATATACCTCGTTCAAGTTGTACATGACCTACGACCCACTGAAGCTCAGCGACCGGCAGGTGATCGAGATCCTGTCGCTCGCGCGCCGCGAGCGCGCGATGAGCATGATCCATGCCGAGAATACCGACGTCATCGCATGGCTCACCGACTTGCTCGAACGCACCGGTCATACCGCGGCGAAGTTCCACGCGGTGTCCCGCCCGACCATCGGCGAGGGCGAGGCGACTCAGCGCGCGATCGCCTTTTCCGAACTGCTCGAAGTGCCAATTCTGATCGTTCATGTCTCGAGCCGCGAACCCGTCGACGAAATCAACCGCGCGCGCGCCCGTGGCTTGCGCATCTACGGCGAGACCTGTCCGCAATATCTCTTCCTCACTGCCGACGACCTCGACAAGCCTGACGGTCAGGGCGCGAGGTGCGTTTGCTCGCCGCCGCCGCGCGACAAGGCGACGCAGGAGGCGTTGTGGACCGCGCTCGCCGGCGGCACCTTCGCCATCGTCTCGTCGGATCATTCGCCCTTCAACATGACTGGATCGCACGGCAAGTTCGTTCATGGGCGCGACGCCCCATTCGCAAAGATTCCGAACGGCGTACCGGGCGTCGAGACGCGGCTGCCGCTGATGCTGTCGGAAGGCGTGATGAAGGGCCGCATCACGCTGCAGCAATTCGTAGCGCTGACCGCGACCAATGTCGCGCGGCTTTGTGGTCTGTCACATCGCAAGGGATCTATCGCCATCGGCGCGGACGCCGATCTGGTAATCTGGAACACTGATTGCGCTGTGCGCATCGCGCAGTCGATGCTCCACCACGCCGCCGACTATACGCCCTACGAGGGCATGACGGTTTCGGCTTGGCCCGACACTGTTCTGTCGCGCGGCACAATCGCGGTGGAGAACGGCGAGCCGGCGCGGGACTTGTCGGTCGGTCGAGGCGAGTTCCTGCGCTGCGAGCGGCCCGACGCCGCCGCACCGCGCGCCGGCGTACCTGGGATCGAAGGGCGCGTCGCCGCAATGCCGGCCTGAAGCCAATCACGTCGGAGGAGAGAGCGATGGCACGAATGATCACGGTTGCAGGCGCGCAGATGGGGCCGATCGCGCGCGCGAACGGTCGCCAGCAGGTGGTTGCCCGGCTGGTGGCGTTGATGCGCGAGGCCAAGGCGGGAGGCGGCGACGTCGTGGTGTTCCCCGAACTGGCACTGACGACGTTCTTTCCGCGCTGGTGGATGGAAGACGAGGCAGAGGTCGACAGCTTCTTCGAAGCCGAAATGCCCGGACCGGCGACGCGGATCCTGTTCGAGACCGCGAGGGAATTGGGGATCGGTTTCTATCTCGGTTACGCCGAACTCGCTTGGCAGGGAGGCGTCAAGCATCGCTTCAACACCGCCATCCTCGTCGATAAGGCCGGCACCATCGTCGGCAAGTATCGTAAGGTTCATCTTCCCGGGCATGCGGATTACCGCCCGAGCTATCCATTCCAGCATCTCGAGAAATACTATTTCGAGCCGGGCGATCTCGGTTTTCCCGTTTGGCGCGCGTTAGGCGCCAATGTCGGGATGTGCATTTGCAACGACCGCCGTTGGCCCGAGACCTATCGTGTGATGGGAATGCAAAGCGTCGAGCTGGTTCTGCTCGGATACAACACGCCGACGCATCTGCCTTGGGAACCGTGCTACGATCATCTCACCGACTTTCACAACCACCTGTCGATGCAGGCGGGCGCATATCAAAACAGCACCTGGGTGGCCGGCGTCGCTAAGGCCGGGGTCGAGGAAGGCTGCGACCTGGTCGGGGGAAGCTGCATCGTCTCGCCCTCGGGCGAGATCGTGGCGATGGCGAGCACTCGGGACGACGAAGTATTCCTGGCGAAATGTGATTTGGGCATCAGTCGCTATAACAAGGAGGCGATGTTCAATTTCGCCCAGCACCGACGGCCCGAGCACTACAAGCTAATCACGGAGCGCGCCGGAGCGATCCCGCCGGCGTGACAGCGCCGCGGCGTTACTCGGCGGCGGCGCGTCCGCCGCGTAGCCGCGCCGTCGTTACCTTGTCGACACGGCCGCCGACGATCGCAACGCCGTATTGCTCGGCCGCCGATTCCGCCGACAGCAGCCCGTCCAGTACATCTTCCAGTACCGCCGCCGCCGGCCGCCGGAACGGATCGCCATAACCGCCGCCGCTCGGGCCGAGACACACTAAGCGGTCCCCGGCATGCGCCTTGCGATAGGGCACCTTCGACGGGAGCGAGGTCGCCTTGCCGTCGCCGGTCACATGATAAAGATCGCCCGGCCTGCCATCCACTCCGCCGGCGAAGCCCCACGGGCGATATTTCTGCCCGTCGCCCTCGATCGAGTAGCCGCCGTCCTCGAGATAGGTGAATTCGCGCACCGACCCGATTCCGCCGCGCCACTGTCCCGGCGCGACCACGTCCTGGCGCAACTCATAGCGGTCGATCCGGAGCGGCAGGTGCGATTCCATGTCCTCGATCGGGTTGTTCCGCGTGTTGGCGAACAGCGTATCGACCGCGTCCATGCCGTCGAGGCCGCCTCGCCCGCCGTAGCTCCCCTCCAGTATTTCCATATGAACCCAAGGACGCTTCGCCGTCTCGCCGCTGAAGGCGATCACGCGCAGATTGCCGATGCCGGCGCTGACTTGCTTTGGCGTTGCTTGCGCCAGCGCCTTCATCACCGTGTCCGCCAAGGCGTTGCCCGGGGTGAAACGGGCGATAACCGGCGCCGGAAAGATCGGATTTGCCAAGCAACCCTTGGGCGCCACAATCGTGATCGGGCGCGTCAGGCCGCTGTTCTGTGGGATCGGACCGAAGGTGACGCTGTCGAGCAGGATCGAGCGCACGGTCATCCAAATCGCGCAGTCGGTGGTGCCGACGAACGGCATGTTGATCGGGCGATCCGATACCTGCGGCGCGGTGCCGGTGAGGTCGACCATCATCTCGTCGCCCGCGACGGTGATGGTCACCACCAGCGGCAGGTCGCGCCGCGTCGGATCGGGATCGTCGAGAAAACCGTCGATATACGTCATCGCGCTGTAAACGCCGTCGGGGATCGCTCGAATCGCCGACCGCATTAGCCGTTCCGCGTAATCCATCAGGTCTTCGCAGGCGCCGGTCACGGTCGCGCGGCCGTAGCGCTGCACCAGCTCGAGAAACCGCTGCGCGCCGATCCGCGCGGAGGCGATCTGCGCTTCCATGTCGCCGACCACCAGATCCGAAATGCGGATGTTGTCGCGCATAATGTGCCACACCATCTCATTGCGCTTGCCCTGGTCGATGACTTTGATGGCCTTGAACTGGAGGCCTTCGGCGTAGGTGTCGACGGCATCGACGATACCGCAGCTTCCGGGCGTATGGGCACCGATGTCGAGGTGATGGGCGGTTGTGACCGAGAAGCCGATCAGCTCCTCGCCGTCGAACACCGGAACACAAAACGCAACATCGGGACCGTGCGAGGCCCCGCCGTAAGGATCGTTGTGCATGATAACGTCGCCGGGCCGGATCGTGTCGCCGCGCGCCGCCACTTGAGCAAGAATCCCGCGGATGTAGCCGGGGATCGGGCCCGATTGCAACGGCGTGCTCATCTTGCACTCGCACAGCTGACGCCCCTCGGGATCCGTGAGCGCCGCGCCGAAATCCTCGGATTCGCGGATGATGCTCGAGTAGCTCATGCGCATGAGCTTGTGGCCCATCTCGATGGCGATGCTTTCGAGCGCGCCTTGAATCACTGCGCCGGTGATGACATCGACCCGGGTCGCGGGCTGCGGTCGCCGATTGGAGCGTTCAGAGAATCCCACCATTCATCCATCTCCCTCGACCGTCAGGATTAGATTGCCGACCGGATCGTTCACCGCGCGCCACCGTGCCGGAATGATTGTGGTGCTGTCCTTTTGCAACGCGATGGCCGGACCCTCGATCGGCACGCCGACCGGCAGCAGATGCCGGCGGTAGAACGTCGTCTCGAACGAGCGCAATTCGCCATCGACGCGGAAGACGCATTGCCCGACCCGAACGCGAGCGGCGGAGAGGCTGCCACCTTCCGGCGCGGTCGGCTTCTCGATCTTCGGCATGGCGCCAATGCCCATGACACGGATATTCACGATTTCGATCGGGTTGCCGCGAAAGGAATGGCCGTATTCGCGTTCATGCAACAAATGAAAGCTGTCCCAAACCCCTTGGAGACCGGCTGCGTCGAGCGTCCCGTTGGGGATCGGGGTCTTCAATTCATAACCCTGCCCGACATAGCGCACATCGGCGTCGCGCACGAAGATCAGTTTGCCGGTATCCAAATGGTCGGCGTCGAACTGGCGCACCAACTGCTCTTCCATCTCGGCAAAATCGGCATTGAGACGCGGCAGATCGATATGGGTGCTCACCTGAAACTGAGTGCGGATGCTGTCGTATTTGAGGTCGGTTGTAAGGAGGCCGATCGCCGAGGTGATACCGGGATATGGCGGCACGATGACCTCGGGGATACCTAAAATCTCGGCGACTTCCGCGCCGTGGAGAGGTCCGGCGCCGCCGAAGGCGACGAGCGCGAATTCGCGCGGATCGACGCCCTTCTGTACGGTCCGCGAGCGGATCGCGTTCGCCATATTGCTGTTGATGATCGTCAGCATGCCCTCCGCGGTCTCCAGCGTGCCCATGCCCAACTCGTCGGCGAGCGCCTCGACGACCCGGTGCGATGCCGCGGCGTCGAGCTTCATGCTGCCGCCGAGAAAATCATCCTTGTCGAGCCGGCCCAGCACGAGGTTCGCGTCCGTGACTGTCGGTTGAGTGCCGCCACGGCCGTAGGCGGCCGGACCGGGAACCGCGCCGGCGCTGCGTGGACCGACGCGGAAGGCGCCGCCCGGATCGACGTAGGCAATGGACCCGCCGCCGGCCCCAATGGTGTGAATATCGATCATCGGCAGCAGCAGTGGGAAGCCCGCGATCGATGTGCTACGCGGATCGGTCTCGGCGTAACGGCCATTGACCACGATGCCGATATCGGCGCTGGTGCCACCGATGTCGAAGGTGATGATCTTGCGACGCCCGCTCAAGCCGCCGACCCATCCGCCGCCGAGTACGCCGGCGGCCAGGCCCGAGAGCAGCGTGATAACCGGCTTTTCGCTGGCCATCGCCGGGGTCGCAACGCCGCCGTTCGACGCCATGATGCGGAGGTCCGCGCGCAATCCGGCTTCGCGCAGGGCGCCATCGAGGCGGCCGATATAGTTGGCCATCTTGGGGCCGATGAAGGCGCATAAGCATGCTGTCGTGAATCGCTCGAATTCGCGGAACTGCGGCGATACCGCGGATGAGGTGGAAATGAAGACGCCGGGCAGCTCGCGGGCTAGAATCTCCTTTGCTCGCTGCTCGTGCGCGGGATTGAGGTACGAAAACAGGAAGCACACCGCGACAGCTTCGATACCCTCGCTCTTGAGGGCGCGGGCCGCTTCCAGCACATCAGCCTCGTCAAGCGGGGTCAGCTCGTCACCGCGAGGCGGGACCAGGCGTCCCTTGACCACTTTGCGGTGATGGCGCTTGACCAGGGGGCGGTTCTGCCACGGCAGTTCCTGCATGATCGAGTAATGCTCGACCCGCTGATGGCGGGCGATATGGATGATGTCGCGAAATCCCTCGTTGGTTACCATCCCGGTGCGGGCACCCTTATGCTCCAACACGGCGTTCGTCGCCGTGGTCGTACCATGCAGCACGTAGTCGATCGTGCCCGGGACCACATCGTTGTCGCGGCAGATTTCCTGCACGCCTTGAATTATTGCCCGCGAAGGGTCGTCGGGCGTGGTCGAGACTTTGTGGATGGCGATGCGGCCCGTCGCCATGTCGCAAAACACGATGTCGGTAAACGTTCCGCCGACGTCGACGCCGATAATCTTCATCGGACAGTGCATCTCCCGCCAGTACGCTTCATGTTCTCTCGCGGTGCGGTCGCAAGCCCGGTACGAATCCGGAGCGGGCGGTTGCCAGCCCAGGCTGGCGTCATCGCCGTACCGCGAGCGCCCGGCGGATTGAACTCCGCCGGCCCGCCACGGGTAAGCGACGTTCGAGACACCCCGCTATTTCTTCAGCCGATAGAGAATGTCGCGCGGAATCTCGGGCGGCCGTACCATAGCCACCACCTTGCCCTTGCCATCGTTGATCTCGTTGATCGCCAGGGGAATGCTGGTTTGGATATGAAGAAGGTGGGTGAAGGATTTCGGTCCGAGCGCCGTCTCCACGTTCTTGTAGGTTTCCATGATGGCGACGACCTTCTGGCCGTCGGTAGTCCCCGCTTTCTTGACCGCCCGCGCCCAGAGCTGCATCCAGGCGTAAATCGGGTAGGCATGCTGATTGATCGGCTGCGCGCCATACTTCGCCTTGAAAGCCGCCTTGATCGCGTTCACGTCGGCGCGCGGATCGTCGAAGATCGAGGCTTGCACGGCGACATAGTACTCTTTCAGGTGCGGCACTGAGTTCGAGCCAGAAGGTACCGTCCATGCCGACCCCGGTAAAGATCGGGAGATCGATGCCCGCCGCCCGGATCTGGCGGATTGCCGACGCGCCGCCGGGGATGTAGCTGCACAGCATGATTTCGTCGACCTTTTCGGTCTTCATGACGCCGGCGAGCCGCGTGATTTGCGACGCCACCGTTGGATCGCCGTTTTTGAACGTATCCTTGCCGGCGATCTTTCCGCCCAATTTCGGGAATAGCCATTCATAGCCGGCGCACAGCGACTTGTCATATTCGATCGAATCGTCGAGAAGCACGTACCCGGTCTTGAATTTCTTATTTTTCCAACTGTACAGCGCGTCGGCCGCGCCTTCGCTCTGGGCCGCGACCGAGGCGCTGAACGACAGGGAACCAACACCGATCACCCCCATCTTGGGATCGCCGGCGCAAATCGAAACCGAAATCACCCCCGCGTGCTGGGCCTGGAGCGCCGCGGGTGCGCCGAAATCGTAGTCGCATGACACCACGACGACGACCGCGCCATCGTTGAGGACGGCCTGACCGGCCTTCGCGCCTTCGACGCGATCGGACTTTGTGTCTGCGAAGACCGCCTTGAGCTTCCGGCCCAACAAACCGCCGTTCGCGTTGGTCTGATCGATCCACAGCAGCGCCATTTTGACGCCGTCGCTGTCATAAGGCTGAATAAATCCCGACTGCGCCGTCGCAAATCCGATCACGATGTCGGCCGCCCGGGCCGGAAGAGCGCCAGCAACCATTAGCCCGCCCACCGTGGCTATGCCGATCCATGAGTTTCGCTTCGTCACGTTGCTACCTCGTTGTTATGGAATGGGTTTGAAAACGGGGCGTGAGGACGTCGGCGGGCATCGGCGTCACGATATCGGATGGCTCAGCCGGAAGGCGTTTCCTTCGGGGTCCAGCAATACCGCCAAGTACCAGTGCGTGCCGGCGCTGTCGTCGTATCGCTTGCCAAAGGGTCGCTTCACCGGCGTAGCGCCCATTTCGCAGGCGCGCGCAAAAATGCGGTCGACCTCGGCCACGCTATCGACCTCGAAATTGAGCGTGAACTTGTTGCCTTGGGTATTCGAATAGTCGCTCATGCCCAGGAGGCCGTATGCTTCAAGGGCGTTGAAGCCGAGCCAAATCTTTCCAGTGTCGAGCCCGCGAAAAATATTCGAGCTTAGCTGGTCCAATTCCTTGAAGCCGAACAGATCGCGGTAGAACGAACTGACCCTAACGATGTCTCTGGTGAAAATTCCGATGAGCGAGAGATTGGCCATCGCGGCGCCCTTTTTCTGAACGAGCAACGTGTTAGGGCGCCGAACGGGTCGCCCGGCAGCGGTTTCGCAATGCCCATGCCAGAGGTGCCGCGTCGACAAGATCAAATGGTTACAAAGGGTTGATCGATGGCCCCCACGAGCGTTGGGCCGTTATACGCCGTCGCTACACCGGGCGGTCTTAAGTTTGTGCACATATTTTCGTCGGAATGTGCACAATTTGAAATCGCACCGTCGTTTCGGCGGTTCACGAGCGATGCGTCTGTAGATTGCCCGCGAGACTGGAAATACTCGCCAAATGGGCAAATTACTTCATTGACCGGGAGAAACACGCGTTACGATATTGTGGCGGTTGTGCGATACGATCGCTCAGGCTTTGGGCACAATTCGGGGTGAGTTTGTGCAAATTCCGCTTGTAACCAAGAGGAGGAGGCTTGCCGCGCCCAAGAGGAAGGGCGCCAAGTGGTCTTCCGATGCTCTCTATCACGCCTTGTACGATGCCATCGCCTCGCACCAACTGCGGCCAGGCCAGAAGCTGACGGAGGAGGTAATCGGAGACGTGTTCAACGCCAGCCGCTCGATCATTCGGCCCATCCTGCGACAACTCGCCGCCGATGGCGTGGTCGAGCTATTTCCCAATCGCGGCGCCTACGTCGCCCGGCCGGCAGTCACAGATGCACGCGAAGTGTTCGAGGTCCGGCGTGTGATCGAAAGCGGCATCGTGTCAGGCTTGTCTAATATCGATCAAGGACTGGTCGAGCGCCTCAACGAGCATGTCGATGACGAGGAAGAGGCTCGCCGCGATAACGACAACAAACGCCTACTACGTCTCGCCGGGGACTTTCATATGCTGCTGGCGCAAGTCTCCGGCAACGGCACGCTCCATAAGATACTGCGCGATCTGGTGACACGAAGCGTACTGGCGACGGCGCTCTACCAGCGCTCCGGCGGCAGCGGCTGCCGTACCGACGACCACCGCGCGATCGTCCAACTGCTCGACGCCCGACAGTTCGCCGATGCCGGGCGATTCATCGTCGACCACCTGAACATGGTCGAGAACTCCTTGGCCTTCGACCAATCCGAGGATGCCCTGAACGATCTGCGCGCCACGCTTTCGGAAATCAAGAGTCAACGCTGAGGAGACCGTACACTCCCCGCCCCGTGCGGGGCGCCGCGTCGTAAAGGTCCCGCGGCCTCAATTCATGAGCGTTTTTTCTTGGCACCGCTATCGGCGGAGGCCTAAGCGGTCGACACACACAAAATAATGCAACGTCGCGGCGCGCGATCCGACCGGGGACGGGTTTGCACGAATTCTTGCGGGGCGTTTCGCGCGCGCAAGATCGAGGCGGCCGAACGGAGTCCAAATTTTCATGTCTGTAAGATCGGACCGGTTAGAAACGATGACCGCGTTGCCGCCTGGAATCGAACAACCCACGGCGGCCGAATTGAGTGCTGAGCGCGTCAAGGTGCGGTTTCAGGGGCTCGCAGCAATCAGCGATGTGAGCCTGACCGTCAAACGGCGTGAGATTTTCGGCCTGATCGGTCCTAACGGCGCCGGCAAAACGACGCTGGTCAATTGCCTGACCGGCTTTCAACAGCCGACCGCCGGGCGGGTGCTGCTGGCTCGGAGCGATACCGCCGGTTGGGGACCTGACTTGTTCCGCAAGGCGGGCGTCGCCCGGACCTTTCAGGCTGGCCGGCTCTTCAACGGTATGACCGTCGTCGAGAATGTCGAAGTGACGGGGGTCGGGCTCGGCTTAAGCCGGCGCAAAGCGCGCGGTGTCGCCCTCGCGCTCCTTGACTGGCTCGGCATCGCCGACAAGGCGGACATCGTGGCGGGCACTCTTCCCTATACCGATCAGCGTCGGGTCGGCATCGCCCGCGCGCTGATGTTAGCGCCGGCCTTCATCCTGATGGACGAGCCCGCCGCAGGCATGTCGGACAGCGAATGCGAGGAACTGATGAACTTCGTCTCGTCCATGCCGGAGCTGTTCAATTGCGGCGTTCTCATCATTGAACACAATATGAGCGTGATCATGAATGTCAGCCACCGCATTCACGTGCTCGACGGTGGCCGCTCGGTGGCCGAGGGCACACCGGCCGAAATTCAGAACAATCCTGTCGTGATCACCGCGTATCTCGGGATGGAAGCATGACCGGGCCTGACAGTGCGAATCTGCTCGAGGTTGAGGACCTCCATGTGCGCTACGGCAGCGTCGCGGCCGTGCGAGGCTTGGCGGTGTCGGTGGGTGCCGGCGAGGTCGTCTCGATCATCGGCCCGAACGGGGCGGGCAAATCGACGACATTGGCGGTGATTGCGGGCGGCGTCAGACCGGAGCATGGCCGAATCAGCTTCGCCGGTCAGGAGATCACCGGTCGCAGGCCGGACGAAATTGCGCGGCTCGGAATATCGCTGGTGCCAGAAGGGCGTCACGTCTTCAGCACCCTGACGGTGGAGGAAAATCTCGCAATCGCCACCTATATGCGCCCGGACCGCGCGGGCATCGCCCGCGATATCGCCGAGATGTTCAAAATGTTTCCGCGCCTCCTCGAGCGCCGGAACTCGCCGGCGGGGCGGCTCTCGGGCGGCGAGCAGCAAATGCTCGTCATCGCGCGCGGGGTGCTCGCCGGGCCGCGACTGATGATGGTGGACGAGCCATCGCTCGGCCTCGCGCCCCGTATCGTCGATCAGGTGTATGAAATTCTGCTCGACCTGCGGAAGCGTCAGGGATTGACGTTGTTGATCGTTGAGCAGAGTTCGCACCGTATTTTAAAGCACGCCGACCGAATTTATGTGATCCGCAACGGCCGCATCCAGCTCGAGGATTCGGCTGCCAATCTTCAGGATGGCGAAGCCATCAAGCAAGCGTATTTCGGTTTCGGTCATCCGGCGCGGGGCCCGGCCTCCGCGCCGACCTCCAGCGACATGGCGGTTCGTCAATGACCAACCTGATACAAAGCGTGATCGACGCGCTGAGTCTGGGAAGCCTCTACGCTCTCGTCGCGCTGGGCATCGGCCTCCTGTTCGGGATTCTCCGGCTTATCAACTTCGCCCATGGCGATTTCATCACGGTGGGCGCCTATGCATTGATCGTCCCTTCCGCCAACGCCGCCGCGCAGATGTTCATCGGTGACTGGAACACCGTCCTGATGCTGCCGTCGATTTGCCTCATCGTTATCATCGTGGCGCTGCTCACGCACACGATGGTGTTCCGGCCGTTGCGCCGAGCGCCGCCGACCAGCCTCATGATCGCATCGTTCGCCGTCAGCTATGTCATTCAGAACGCGCTCATCATGGTCTATGGCGCGCGGCCGAAGGCCATAAATTTCTGGTCGTATATCGATCAGCAGCAACTGGTCCTTGGGCAAATGCGGATGCCGCTCCTCGAAGCTCTGACCATCGGCATCACTCTGGTACTGATGATCGCGCTTACCGTATTCCTCAGATGGACTCGTTACGGCGTCCAGATGCGCGCCGCCGCCGAAGACTTCCGGATGGCGCAGTATCTCGGCGTCCGCGGCAACATGGTGATCGGTCTCGCCTTTGCTATCAGCGGCATTCTCGCGAGCATGGTGTCCCTGCTTTTCCTGGCACAAACCGGAGCGTTGACGACGACATTGGGTGTGCCGTTGGCCCTCTTCGGTTTCGTCGTCGTGGTCGTGGGAGGCATGGGAAGCCTGGTCGGCGCCGTCGTCGGCGGATTCGTGATCGGCTTCGTCGTGACTTTTCTACAAGCCTATCTGCCGCCGGACCTGCGGGCATTTCGCGACGCCTTCACCTTCGGCTTCGTGATCCTGATCCTCCTGTTCCGTCCGGCTGGACTGATCAGGGCGAAATCGCTGATCGAACGCGTGTAAGGAACGGGATGATTGTCATCACTCTGTTGAGGCGTTTTTGGACCCCGGTTTTTTTGATCGCCGGACTCACGGTGATCGTCGCTCTGGGCATGACTTTCGGCGGCGAGGGACTGCACTTCACGATGACCGAGATGCTAATTCGCATGACTGTAGTCGTCGGGATGTACCTGTTTATCGGCAATTCAGGGATCATGTCGTTCGGTCATATCGCCTTCATGTGCATCGGTGCCTATGCCGCGGCCTGGGCGACGGTCGATCCCGGTTGGAAGCAGATCATGCTGACCGGCCTGCCCGAATTCTTGCAGGAGGGGCAATATCCGTTTCCAGTGGCGGTGCTCGGCGCCGGCGTCCTCAGCGCGGCTGTTGCCCTAGTGCTCGGCGCGGCGATCATGCGGCTCAACGGTTTGGCCGCGTCGATCGCGACCTTCGCCTTCCTCGCGATCGTCAACAGCCTCTATTCGAATTGGGAGACGGTGACCGGCGGCACCAGTTCGGTGATCGGGATTCCCACCGTGGTCAATCCGTGGATCGCCTTGTTCTTCGTGGTAATCGCCATCGCGGCGGCCTTCGCCTTCCAGAACTGGCGTTACGGGCTGATGTTGCGCGCATCGCGCGACGATGAGGTGGCCGCGCGGTCGTCGTCGGTCAATCCGATCCGCGTGCGGCTCGTGGCCTTCGTCTGCAGCGCGTTCATCGTCGGCGTGGGCGGCGCGGTCTATGCCCATTTCCTCGGCGTGCTCACGGCCGACGCATTCTATCTCAGCCTATCTTTCGTGACTCTATCGATGCTCGTCGTTGGCGGGATAGG
This sequence comes from uncultured Alphaproteobacteria bacterium, assembly GCA_963804725.1. Lineage (GTDB taxonomy): Bacteria > Pseudomonadota > Alphaproteobacteria > ATCC43930 > CGMCC-115725 > JAATGI01. Next base: position 50,591 of record CAWDRN010000006.1, read on the forward strand.
CAGTTTGTCGGGGGCCGTTATCGGTACCGTCGCGGTCACGGTCATCGTCGAGGTGCTACGCGCGTGCGAGCGCGGCGTTAGCATCGACCGTCTGGCGCTCGCGTTGCCCCACAACAGCCAGGAGATTGGGCTTGGCATCTTCATGGCGTTGATCCTGGTGTTCCGACCTTCCGGCATCACCAGAAGCCGCGAAATGCAGTGGCCCTTCGCGCGCCTCAAGGTGTCGCGCGAGGACGTCGCCCGCACCGGCACAGCGCTCGGGAGGCTCCTTGCCGGGGTCATCGGAAAAGGGAGTGCAGCAGGATGAATCGACCACAGGCAGTGGCGTATCGGCAATTCGAGAACGAACGCGTCAGCGTCACCGAGTGGCGCTTCGCGCCGGGCGCCACGACTGGGTTTCACCGTCATGAGTTCGACTACTGTGTCGTGCCCCTGACCACGGGCGATCTGACAATCGAGACCCCGACCGGCACCGAGACAGCATCGCTGGTCACGGGCCGATCCTATTTCCGCCACGCCGGCGTCGAACATGAGGTCATCAACACCAACGACTTCCCGTTCTCCTTCGTCGATATCGAGCTGAAATAGTGAACCAATCAGCCGTGATGTTGGATTGTGCACAATTTTCGTTCCGATTGTGTGCGGAGTTTGGGCAGGTCGCGGTCGACGGCTCCCTGAGCGGTCGCTCTGCGAGCCCGCCATCAATGGTTAAGCTTTTGTTTTAATTCATATTATCGATTTTAGTGCGATTCCCCGCCGAGCTGGTACGAGGCTTGCGAGTTGGCCCCGAGCGGGACGTTCCGACGCCTTTCCCGGACGCGACCCGGTAAGTGTGCAACCGCAACGGAAGGAGTCATGTACGATGGGCACCGCGTCCCTGGTTAAAGCCAACGAAATCGAGAAGGGGATCGACCCCAGTAACATCCCGGTCCTCGATCTTGGTCCCTATCTGGCCGGCGAACCCGGGGCTCTGGAGCAGATTGCGGCGGAGCTGCGCACCGTCAGCGAGACCATCGGCTTCTACTACGTCCGCAACCATGGCATCGACGAGGGGCTGATCGAGGAGGCCTATCACCAGGCGGCGCGCTATCACGCGCAGCCGCTCGAGCTGAAGATGGAGCTGCAGATCAACGCCGACCTGCAAGGCTACATGCCGATGAAGGCGTCGGTGGTCCGGGTCTCGGAGGAGCTCGCGACCGACAATCAGCCCGACCAGAACGAAGCCATTTTCATGTTTCGCGATCAGCCGCAATGGCCCGAGAACCTACCCGGATTCAAGGAAGTCGCGCTCGCCTATATTGCGGCGATGGATGCGCTCACGCAGAAGATGTTGCGGATCTATGCGGTCTCGCTCGAGCAGGATCCGGACTTCTTCGCGCCGGCGTTCAAATGGCCATGGTCCGTGCTGCGCTATAGTCACTACCCGAAGCGCGAATACGCCAAGAACGAATACGGTATCGCGCCGCACACCGACACCACCTTCTTCACCATCCTCGCCCAGAACAAGAAAGCCGGACTCGAGATCAAGACGAAACACGGGCCGTGGGCCGACGCGCCTTACGTGCCGAGCACGCTGATCGTGAATTCCGGCAACGTCCTACACCGTTGGACCAACGGGCGGTACCTGTCGACGCCGCATCGCGCCTACAACAAGGATACGAATTCGCGCTACGCTCTGGTGTTCTTCGTCCACCCGGACCAGGACTACCGGATGTCTTGCATTCCGTCCTGCAAGAGCGAGACGAATCCGCCGAAATTTCCCGACGAGACCACCCGGGAATACATGGCGTGGTGGAACCCGCGCTATTTTTCGCATATCAAATAGCGCGGCACGGCCGATAGCCGGTAGCGAGTTGGCATTGAGCGGCGCCGGGCGTGGCACGTCCGGCGCGACCGTGACGCGAAGGACGAAACCACCCTGGCGGCGCATTCCACGGATTTCGACGTCGTGGTCGTCGGCGCCGGCATTGCCGGAGTTCTCGTGCGCGGCCGAGCTCGCCCTCTCCGGCAAGAGCGTTGCGGTGCTCGACATGTACAACCAATTGCCGTACGGCGCCACTGGGCGCAGCGCGGCGTTGTTCGCGGAGAGCTATTTCAGTTGTGAGGAATTTGCCGCCCTAACGTCGGCGAGCCGCGCCTTCTTCGAGGCGCCACCCCCTGGGTTCGCCGAGACGCCAATTCTATCGCCGCGCGGCGCGCTTTACGTCGCCGGCCTGCGCGACATCAAGGCGATGGGTGCGCTCTGCTTCAAGGTCCGCGCCACCGACGCGCGGATAGAGTTGCTGGATCGGGCCGAGGCGCTGTCCTTGGTGCCCATTCTCAGACCCGACTATCCGGTTCTGTCGCTATTCGAGCCGAACTCGCGCGACATCGACGTTGATGTTTTCTATCAGGGGTATTCGCGACGCGCGACCAGCGCCGGAGCCACGATCGTGCCTAGTGCCGAATTGAACGCTGCCGTGTGGAATGGGCGGCGCTGGTCGATCGATACGGCCGGCGGCCATTTTTCCGCGGAGATCATCGTCAACGCCGCCGGCGCTTGGGCCGATATCGTATGGGGGCGCTGCCGGGAGGGCACCGACGCGGCGCCGCCGCTCGGCCTCAGACCGATGCGGCGCAGCGTCTGCTATGTTCGGCCCGAACAGCCCGCGAGTGACGCGATCGCCGAGGATATGCCGTTCGTAATTACGGCCGGCGAAGACGGATATTTTCGTTATGGGCGCGGGCGGTTCCTTATCAGTCCCGCCGACGAATCCCCGACGGTGCCGCGCGACGAGCAGCCGGAAGCCGAGGATATCGCAATGGGGATCGAACGATTTAACGAGATGACGACGGTTACGCTTCGTCGCAATCTGGACCGAGCGTGGGCCGGCATCAGAACCTTCGCTCCGGATCGCAAGCCAGTGATCGGCTATGATCAACGCTTGCCCAATTTCTTCTGGCTTGCTGGACAGGGCGGATTTGGAATCCAGACGGCGCCCGCGGCGGCACGCCTAGCCTCCTCATTGGTTCAAAATCGTGGAATTCCACCGGACTTGTCGGCTGCGGGGCTGTCGATCGACGGAATGTCGCCGCGCCGCCTCGTTGCGTCTGCTGAAGTCAGTCTCGTTCACGCAAGCCATTGAAATGGAGGTTCTCATGGCCAAGAAAGCGATCCAGCCTGCCGGCCTGCCAAAACCCGCCAATTATTCCCCGGGCGTGGAGGCGACTGGCGGCAGAATGATTTTCGTCTCCGGCACCGTCGCCACGGACGCTACAGGCAAAACCGTTGCCGTCGGTGACATCAAGGGACAGACGCGCCAGGTCCTCGCGAATATCGAAAAGGTCCTCGCGGAAGCCGGTGCGAGCCGCGACAACATTGTCAAGATTTCGTCGTTTCTCACTGACCTCAAAAATTATGCGGGCTTCGCCGAGGTTCGTGGCGAATTCTTCAAGACCCCCTTTCCGGCGTCGACTGCGGTGCAGGCACAACTGATCAATCCCGAATGGCTCGTTGAAATCGAGGCCGTCGCTGTGGTCTAGCATTGCCAGCACTGGGCAGCGCTAATCCGCTCGATCTCGATCCGCTCATCCTCAAGCTGACGGGCGAGCCCGCCCAGAATTCGCGATGACTTGCTGGCAGCCAACGCCGACGCGGTGTCGATTGGGTGCGAAAGGCGTGCGTCTTTCATGATCATGTCGTTTATCGGGCTGGCCGGCGTGCCGGATCTCGGGCTTAGGCGAAAAGAGCCTGATCGAGGCGAGGAGCCAAACGTTCATCGACGTCGTGTTGCCGATAAAAGCCGGCATGATCTGCTTTCGATGCCCCAACCACGCCGACGATATTCACGGCCTGATGGATCCTCGCACGGCAGTGGTTGCAACGGGATCTTAAAAACGTGCATCGCTAAAAAGCAGATTGAGAAAAATAACTGGCGGCCACTGATTCAATTGGCCACATCGGCGCGTCTTAAGACACGTTTCGGTCTTCAATAGATTGCGCAGCTGCCAGTGCCAGCTCTTAATGGGGCCGAAGCCACCAACGCCACGACGAGCAATTGTCCACTTCGTGCGATCCGATTAGTTCCAAGCTTCAACGGTCCCAGGGTGCCGATCGGTGACGCAAAATATCTATGACGATCCAAAATTTTTCGACAACTACCGGCAGATGGAACGATCCGTCAAGGGCATCGAGGGCGCCGCTGAATGGCCTATGCTCCGCGCCATGTTGCCTGAACTGCGTGGCCGGCGAATTGTCGATCTCGGCTGCGGCTTTGGTTGGTTTTGTCGATGGGCGCGCGAGCAGGGCGCGGCCAATATTCTTGGGTTGGACGTTTCGGAGAAAATGCTGGAGACGGCGCGGGAGCGCACCAGCGACGTGGGAATAACGTACGCGCGCGCCGATTTGGAACGGCTGCGTCTGCCCAGCTCGTCGTTCGATCTCGCCTACAGCGCGCTCGCCCTGCATTACGTCGAAAATCTGACCGGTGTTTTCGCGAGCGTGCAACGGGCCCTCGTGCCGCGCGCGCTTTTCATCTTTTCGGTCGAGCATCCCATTTTTACCGCGCCGAGCAATCCCGATTGGTCGATCGTCGACGAGGGCAGGAAAATTTGGCCGCTCGACCGCTACTCGATCGCTGGCCCACGCGAAACCGATTGGCTTGATCGCCGAGTCATCAAGTTCCACCGGCCGCTCGGCACTTACATCAATTCTCTCGCCGATGCGGGATTTATGGTGGTCCGAGTTGACGAATGGGGGCCGACCGATCGCCAGCTGGCCGACCGCCCCGAATGGGCCGACGAAAGGAACCGGCCGCTTTTTCTCGCTATCGCGGCCCGACGATGCAGTGGCGGCCGAGGCTAGAGAAACGGGACGCTATCGGCCGCCACCGTGCGAATTAGGCGGCCACTCCGTAGCCAAATTTGCACTTCCCGCGGCCGGGTCCGCGCTACAGACTTTCGGACAGGCATCGTCCCTATTTCGTCAACATAGTGGAGGCGTGACGTGACCTGTAAACCGTTCCACTTGGCGTGGTTCACCAATTTCGGAATCGATGAGTGGAACGACACGTTCGCATCCGGCGGCAAGCCTTGGTCTGGCGGCCTTCACATCGAGATCGCCAAAGCCCTCGAACGAGCCTGTTTCGATTACATCATGTTCGACGATAACCTACTTGTACCGGAAGCGTACGGAAAGAGCGCTGAAGCGTATCTACGGCTCGGCGTCATGGCTCCGAAGCACGATCCCGCCCCGCTGGCTGCCTTAGTCGGTGCCTCAACGACGAATTTGGGCGTGGTCATCACACTTTCGACCTTGGCCTATCCGCCCTTTCTGCTCGCGCGCCTCTGCTCGACGCTCGACCATATCTGCAGCGGCCGCTTCGGCTGGAACATCGTGAATAGCAGCGAAAATGGCGCCGCTCAAAATTTCGGCAAAGACGCCATGCCGCCGCGGGAAGCCCGATACGAGATGGCTGACGAATACATGGACGTGGTCGGCCAGCTGTTCGCCTCGTGGGACGCCGACGCCGTGATCATGGATCGGGAAACGGATACGTACGCAGACTATCGCAAGGTTCGTTCGATCAATTTCGACGGCAAGTTCTTCAAGGTGCGCGGTCCGCTCAATACCGCGCCATCGCCGCAACGCCGTCCTACCTACGTTCAGGCCGGCGCCTCGCCGGTTGGGCGCACATTCGCCGCCAGACACGCCGACTGTGTCGTCGTCGCCGCGACTGGAATCGACGCGATGAAGGCGTTCCGCGACGACATTCGCGCGAAGGCGCGCGCCGCCGGACGCGATCCCGACCGGGTAAAGGTTCTGTTCGTCGTCGCCCCCGTCCTCGGCGAAACGATGGAAGAGGCGCGCATTAAATACGACACCACGCGAAATTCACTTCCATTCCTGGAGCGGACGCTCGCCTTCATCAGTTCAGTGAGCGACATCGATTTCGCCGAATTCGAGCTGGACAAGCCTCTTCCCCGCTTGAGAACGAATGGCGGTTCCGGGGCAATGGACAAGTTTGTACAGTGGGGAAGCGGCAAGACGTTGCGTGAACTAACCCTCGAGGGATACGCGGCGTCGATCGAACTGATCGGAACCCCCTGCCAGGTTGCGGCGCAAATGAGTGACATCATGGCGGACGTCGGCGGCGACGGTTTCATCATCACGGCGCCGTTTCATCGTGTGAGCCGACGCTATGTCGCGGAGATCACCGAGGGGCTCGTGCCGGCTCTCCAGCGGCTGGGACTCACGCGCCGAAGCTACGGGTCGACCACGCTGCGCGACACATTGATGGAATTCTGACCGGCGCCGTCGCAGCCGCGGAATCGCGCTAATCGAGTCCGGCGACGGGCATGGGATGAAGGAACGGCCGCGCGTCCGTCAAGACCTTGCCTAAGCGCAGCAGTGTTCCATCCTGCCCGTTGGCCGCAAAAAATTGGACCGAAATTGGCAGGCCGACGTGGTCGCGTCCAAAAGGCACGCTCAAAGCCGGAATACCGGCAACGTTGGCGAGCCCGCTGTACGGCGACATCCGTCCGGTTCGGCGCCGGTGAGCGACAAGGTCGCCGTGATCCGTCGGAATCGCGCCGACTTGCGGCGGCGCGCCGCTCAGCATGGGTAACAAAACCGCGTCGACCGACTGGAAGAGCTGGGACATCGCCAACGCCGTCTTTGCGATTGCCATCTCGGCTTCGATCATTTGCATCGCCGTCCAGCTGCGGCCGAGTTCAGCGGCGCCAGCGGTCAGCGGCTCCACCTCGTCAAATTCGAGCGGCGGCGTCAGCCCGGCGAGGATTCTCGCTAGATTTGCGGACAGGATGCGCGCGATCGCAACGCCGGCAGTTTCCAGCAGGGACGAGAGCGACTCCGTCGGCAGTAGTACGATCTCGTGACCCGTGTCCGTCAGCAGGTTTGCCGCCTGTTCGAGTGCCTCGCGGTGTTGCGGATCGAAAGCGACGCCATCCGGCATATTCGCGATGAAGCCAACGCGGCGGTGCGGCAAAGGCGTGTCGATATCTGCCGCAACGGATCCAAATTGCGGGCCGACGCAAGCCGCGCCGGTATGGCCCGAGACGGTATCGAAAAGCGCGGCCGCATCTGCGATCGTGCGCGTGACGGCAAAGTGACTGACGAGGCCGCCGCAGAAATTCTCAAAATAGGGACCGTTGGGCGTGGCCTCGCGGCTTGGCTTCAATCCGACCAGTCCGCAACAGGCTGCGGGAATGCGGATTGATCCGGCGGCATCATTCGCGTGCGCCACGGGCACGATGCCGGCCGCAACGGCGGCAGCGGCCCCGCCGGACGATCCGCCGGGACTCACTCGCGGATCGAGCGGATTGCGCGCCACGGGCCCGATCCGAGGTTCGGTGGTCGATGACTGGCCGAATTCCGGCGACGTCGTCATTCCGAATATATTGAGGCCTGCCCCACGAAATCGCTCTGTGATCGTGTCATCCAGTTCCGCCGGGTGAATGCGCCGAACCAGGGCGCGCGAACCCGCGACGGTGGCGAACCCTTTGACGTGTACGCCGAGGTCCTTCATGAGAAACGGCACGCCCACAAACGGCTGCCCCGCGGCTACGCCGCGCCGAATATTGTCGTCGATTCGTTCGGCGGCGTTTCGCGCGGCGTCGGGATCGACCATCCGAACGGCACCGAACGACTGTGTTTCCGCGAGGCGCGCCAGCGACGCCTGCAAGGCCTCGACTGCTGTCAGCGCACCCCTCCGAATGCGCGACGCAAGGGCGAGGGCCGGTCCTATCATTGCTTTTCTCCTCGCTGAGCAACCATGCACGACCGCTCCCGATCGAAAGCCCACGCGCGCGCACCAAGCACATGTTGTTCCAAGCACAAAAAATAGCCTGCGCGCACAGAAATTGGGCGGCGGACGAACCGCGGCGATTGACAGGCGACCTCCGCAAGGAAAAGGCGACACGTGCTGATTAATTGTACGGTGAGTGCAAAAAAACATTCTTGTGCGGGATGGCGTGCTCTCACTCAATTAAACCGCGTGCCGTGGCGACCGAGCCGAACATGCGCGGTGCTGTTGTCAAATCCGTCTTTAGCGAAGCTTCGAGGAGGGGATGATGGGAACTTCGGCATTGTGGCGACGCGTCGCCCTCAGGTTCGGTGCCGCGCTGATCATCGCGACGGTTGGATTGACGCTAGGACTTTCGCCCGGTCGAGCGCAGGACAAGGTTGTGATCTATACAAACTGGTTTGCGGAACCCGAGCACGGCGGCTTCTATCAGGCCGTTGCCACGGGCATCTACAAGAAATACGGGCTAGACGTGGACCTGCACCAAGGCGGACCGCAGCTCAACACCAGCATATTGCTTCTTGGCGGCAAGGCCGATTTCGTCCTTCTCCACGACGTCAACGAGGTCCTGAGCGGCGTTCAAGAGAACGAGCCGATGATCACGGTTGCCGCGATCTACCAGAAGGATCCGCAGATCATCATGACCCACAAGGGCACGGGCCATGACGGGATAAACACCCTGAAGGGCTCGCCGATTGTGCTGTCGCAGGATGCAATGAGTTCGTTCTGGTTGTGGATGAAGGCGAAGTACGGCTACACGGACGATCAAGCCAGGCCCTACACCGGACAATTGGCGCCGTTTCTCACCCACAAGGATTGGGGGCAACAAGCCTACATCACGGGCGAGCCCGCGATGGTCCGGGCCACCGGCGAAGATCCGAACGTGTACATGCTTGCGGATTATGGCTGGAACCCCTATTGCGCACCGTTTGTTACGCGCACTGACTTAGTCAAAAAGAACCCCGATCTGGTAAAGCGGGTCGTCCAGGCGACAATTGAAGGTTGGTACAGCTATTTCAACGACCCGACTCCCGGCAATCTCCTGATCAAGAAGATCGCGAGCGAACAGAACGACAAGATCATCGCCAATTCGCTGATGGAAATGCGCAAGAATGGGATCGTGGTCTCGGGCGACGCGCTTACCTTGGGGATCGGCGCCATGACTGACAAACGCTGGAAAGATTTCTTCCAGGTGACAGTTGAAACCGGCATTCACAAACCGGATCTCGACTACAAGAAGGGGTATACCTTGGCCTTCGTCGACGATCCGGCATTCATCGCCAAAATGAAGGCCGAGTATCCGAACGCGATCAAGAACGCCACAGGAATGTGAGGAACGAAACGCCGCTCCGCCCAGCGACCGCGGCGGAGCGGCGGGGTCTCCTGGCACTGATCTTGCGGCAGTGAACCGCGATGGGACACGAGATCGTGGATTGTGACGTTGGACGACCGATTTACGCCACGGCGCGCCCAAAACCAGCGCCAGCTCGCTCGCATCGTCCCCTCATCGATCTGAGATCCGTCGGGAAGACATATTCCAACGGCACGGTAGCGCTACGCGACGTTACCCTCACCATCCCGCAGCAATACCAATTTGTGAGTTTCCTCGGCCCGTCGGGCTGCGGCAAAAGCACGCTGCTTCGGATCATCGCCGGCCTCGATTCTCCGAGCGAAGGTACCATCGAGTGGCCTTCCACCGTTCACGACGCGGCGGGAAAGCCCCAAGTGAGCCTCGGCTTCGTGTTCCAGGAACCGACCCTGATGCCGTGGGCGAACGTGTTCGAGAATCTCTATCTGCCGTTTCGGGCAAAGTCGATCAGCCGGCGACGCGCAAAGGAACAGATCGCGGAGGCGCTGCGGATGGTGCGCCTCGAAAAATTCGCTAGGGCTTATCCGCGGCAGCTGTCGGGCGGCATGATGATGCGCGTCTCGATCGCCCGCGCCCTGGTGACGCGTCCCCGGCTTTTGCTCATGGACGAGCCTTTCGCCGCACTCGATGAGATCACCCGGTTGAAGCTCAATCACGATTTGCTCGGCCTTTGGCTGGAGAACGAGCTCACCGTCGTCTTCGTGACGCACAGCGTCTATGAAATCGGTCTACCTGTCGAACCGCATCGTCGTGATGGGGGCGCAGCCCGGGCATGTCTTTCGGGACATCGTGATCGACGCGCCCTATCCGCGCGACGGGATGTTTCGGACATCCTCGACATACAACGAATACTGCCGCCAGGTTTCGGCGACGCTCGCCGAGGCGATGGCCGGCCTCGACGAGGATGCGTAGCAATGAGCGCTTCGTCCGCAGCCAAAAATGCCTCAGCCTCGCCGCCGAAAAAGACGGCTGGGGCTGCGACGGCGCGCCGCATTCTATTTGCGGCTGCGCCGTTCTTGTTTGGCGCTCTATTCTTGATTTCCTGGGAACTGTACGTACGGCTGGATCACGTTCCGTACTACGTTCTTCCCGGACCCATGGCAAGCGCGGAAGCATTCATCGGCGCTATCGGGCCGTTGACGCGTAGCCTTCTCATTACGCTCAAAATTACCCTGCTGGCCTTCATTGCCGCCGCGCTGAGCGGCCTTCTGCTCGGCATCCTGTTCTCGAGCTCCCGTTTCCTCGAGCGCACCTTGTTCCCGTATGCCGTCATGCTTCAGGTGACGCCGATCGTCGCGATCGCGCCGTTGATCATCATCTGGGCCAACGACACGCAGCGGGCGCTCTTAATTTGTGCGTGGCTGGTCGCATTCTTTCCGGTCCTGTCGAATACCGTTGTCGGCATGAACAGCACGGACCGAAATCTGCTGGACCTGTTTAAGCTGTACGGCATGTCCCCACTCAAAACCGTGCTATTCTTGAAATTTCCGAACGCGCTACCGTTCTTCTTGGCGGGCCTGCGAATTTCGGGAGGCCTCGCGCTCATCGGCGCCGTGGTAGCTGAGTTCGTTGCCGGAGCCGGCGGCAGCGGCTCGGGCCTCGCCTATAGCATTCTCGACGCCGGCTACCGTTTGCAGATTCCGCGGATGTTCGCCGCGCTCTTCCTGATCTCGGTCGTCGGTATCCTGATCTTCGTCGGTCTATCGGCGCTGTCGCGCTTCCTGCTCCGAAACTGGCACGACAGCGCCATAAAAGCGCGCTGACTTCGACCCGCTAGGCCGCCGGCCGACGATCGATGTCGCCGCCCTGGTCGATGACCGGCTCCTTCATCTCCATCCCCAAAGTGTAGATCATGCCGCGATCGGTGAAGCCGAAGTTGGGGATGTTCGGAAGGCTCAGACCGTTCATGCGCAAGAGCAGTTTTTCCGCCGGCGGACACCCTAACTGATTGACGAGTATGTCGATCAGCTGACGCGTCTGTTGGGCGACCACCTCGATCGGTTCCTCCGACATGAGCCCGGCTACTGGCAGTGGCAATTGGAAAACGACCTTTCCGTCGATCACGACGGCGTAGCCGCCGCCGGCTTCGATGGCATGATTTGCCGCCAGCGCCATGTCCTCGTGATTGGCGCCGATGACCATAAGATTGTGCGCGTCGTGACTCACCGTCGACGCAATCGCGCCGCGTTTGACGAAAAGCGTGGTCACGAAACCCTTTCCGACGCGCCCGGAAGCCTTGTGACGTTCCACGACGACAATCGAGGAAACAGCTTGATCCGGATCGGGGAGGATCACCCCCTCCTTCACCGGCAAGACGAACTCCTTCTCGGACTTCGGCGACGTTGCGGCGATGGCTCGGACCCGTGCGGTGTGCGCATTGTGGGACACCTCGACGCGCATGTCGGCAGGCAACAAACGCCGTGCCACGCGCATCGTTTGTTTCGACCACGGCGGATAGTGAAACCGGCGCTCCCCGCCTCGATAGAGGCCGTCGCGGACCACCCACTCGCCGTCGATCATCACGCCCCCGATGGCGACTTTTTCGAAATCGTCGAGCACCAATAGGTCCGCCATCTTGCCCGGAGCGATCGCGCCGTACTCGCGTTCGATCCGCAGCCCTTCCGCGACGTTCAAGCTTGCGATCTGATAAGCCGTGATCGGGTCGAAACCCTCTTCGATCGCGAGACGCACGCGCATGTCGATGAGTCCCTCATCGAGGACGTCATGCGGATAAACATCGTCGGTACAGAATTGCAGGAAGCGGGTTTCGAGACGCCGCTCCGAGATAATGCGCGCCAGGCGCCCGAATTGCGTTCGATCCAATCGATGCGGCCGAAAAGCCAGGACCGTACGCATGCCGACGCGCTGGTTCTCGACGATCTCCTCGGCGGTGTAGGCAACGTGGCTATCCTCGGGGCCCGCAGCCGCAAACGCGTTCAAATTGGCCCCGAGCAGGCCTGGCGATTGTCCGGACACGGTCATTCCGCGCGTGATCGCCATCTCGATCTTCTCGAATTGTTCTTCGTCGCGCGTCAAGATCAGGCGGGGATTAATGTCGCCCGCTAGACACACGGCTTCCGGCCAGTCCATCAAATGGCGCGTACCCTCGACGTCGACCCGAGCACCCGACGTCTCCAACCAGTCGGGCATCGCCGGGATGCGTCCGGGCACGCGAAGCCGCACACGCAGCGGCACGGTCTTGGCTTCGTCGAACATGAGCTTCATGCCCGCGATGCCGAGCACGTTTCCGATCTCATGCGGGTCCGCAGCAATCATCGTCACCCCGTGGGCAACGGCCGCCTTCGCGTATTCCGCGACCGTGACCATCGAGCTTTCGACATGGACGTGGGCGTCGATGAAACCTGGCGCGACATGGCGCGTTCCGAGATCGAGGCGCGGACAGTCGAGCCAATTCCCGTCGCCTGCCGGCGCAACCGCCGCGATCCGTCCGTTCTTGATGGCGATATCCGACAACGTGATTTCGCGGGTGAGCACATTCACCAAGCGCGCATTGGATAAAACGAGGTCCGGCGGAGCGGTCGCCAGAGCCACCTCTACCAAGCTTTTCCTATCGGCGATCGTTGTCATCGAGCCCTCCATTGCGTGCGTGCTACAGGCCGCCGCGCGAAGTTGATCGGAACAGCCGCAGCTTTGAAAGAACAAGAATTAGGTCAGTGGGTTCTATTTTTCGGTACTGTGCGCTCTGAGCTGACCCCCTGACACAATCAACGCTTTATGCACGCGACCATTTCCGACAGGCCTGCCTTTAACGTTTCCGTGGCGAGCGCAACCGCCGGCACTGCGACGCGGCTGGCGTTGACGCTCAAGGACAGGATTTCCGGCTGCATACGCCGGTCGGCGATCGGCCGGAAAACCAATCGCCGCGACAACAATTCCGCGCCGACGTCGATCCGGGTCAGGAAGGCGATGCCCGAGCGGTGCCGAACCGCCGATTTAATGAGTGCGATAGAGTTTGACGTAACCACGGACATGATGTCGATATTGGCTGTTTCCAGAGCATTCTCGATGACCGGCCGGATGGTCAGGGACCACCCGGGCAAGATCAGGGGATAGCCGGCGCAATCCGACAACTTTACGACGCTGTGTTTGGACAACGCGTGGCCGGGCTCCATGACCAGGCCGATGGGTTCGGTCGCCGACCATACCGTCTTGATTTCCCGCTGTTCCCGCATGTTGAAAGCGACCGCGATATCGAGAGATCCAGCGACGATTTCGTGTGCGATCATCTCGGTCCCGCCGACCACGCTGTCGAACGTGATCCCTCGATGCTCCGATTGGATTTTCGCGAACATCGAGGGAACGAAGTCCGTTGCCAAGCACTCCATGAGACCGATGGTCACATGGCCGCGCCGCAAGCCGCGCAATTCCTGCAAATGACGGCCGGCTAGCTCCTGTTCATGGCGCCAGCGGCGGACACGTTCCAGCAACATCTCGCCAGCAGCCGTCAATCGAACCCCGCGTGGCAAACGCTCGAATAGAGGCACGCCATACTCGAATTCGAGATTCATGATTTGGCGGTTGATCGCGGACGGCGAGATGTTGAGACGATCCGCGGCGCGCCGGATCGAGCCGACCTTGGCGACTTCGTCGAAATATCGAGCCGCCAACGATATTAAGGGCATGCTCGTTCTGCCTCTCGCGCCGTACCCTGCTGTTCAAATTTTTCGGTCGAATACGAAAAAATAGGACAGTAGGAACAGTGCAACTGCCGTGCCATTTTCGCGGACGGTGCGGCCGGTTTTTTGGAGTTGCTAGCCGGGGCGCGCGTGGCGCAGCATGACTTCACACGTGAAAGCAGCGGAACCCTTCGCGAATGAATCCTTCGATATTCAGTGCCGACATCGTCCTGACCATGAATCTTGACAATCAAGTGCTCGAAAATGGCGGGGTCTGCGTCGACGGCAACTTAATCGCAGGTGTGGGCACGGTCGACGTGCTACGGCAACGCTTTCCCGACGCCGCGGTTCGACATCTGCCGCGACGCCTGCTGATGCCCGGTCTGATAAACGGCCATTGCCATTCCGGTCTGCTGCGCGGAACCGCCGAGGGCCTGCCGTTGTGGGACTGGCTGCGACTGTATATCGATCCAATGCATCGCGTGTTGGACTCGCATGAGGCCGAAATCGCATCGTATCTCTGTTATGCCGAAGCATTGTTGTCGGGCACCACGACGATCGTCGACATGTGGCGCTTTATGGACGGCAGTGCACGCGCCGCGGAAACGCTGGGTAATCGGGTCATCATGGTGCCCTATGTCGGCGCAAAAGTCGGGTTCGACTATTTCGACACGCTGGACGACAACGAACGTTTGCTGGAAGCGTGGCACGGAAAGGCCAACGGTCGGATCATGCCGTGGGTCGGCCTTGAGCACGCGCTCTATTCGGATGAGGCGGGATACCGGCGCGTCGTCGAGCTTTGCCGCCGCTTCAATGTCGGATTTCACACGCACAGCAACGAGACCCACGCCGAAGTCGTCGCGATGCAGGAGCGGTACGGCCACCGGCCTATTCCTTTGTTGGAACGATTCGGCCTGCTCGAACCAGACACCGTGTTGTTGGCGCATGGCGTCTGGCTCGACGACACGGAAATCGGCTTGCTTGCCGAGCGGCGGAACGTTGGTGTTACCCACAATCCGACCAGCAACATGAAGCTCGCAAGCGGCGCCGCCCCGATTCAAAAACTGCTCGACGCCGGCGTCGCAGTGGCGTTGGGTTCTGACGGCGAAAAGGAAAACAACAACCTCGACATGTTCGAGGAGATGAAGGTCGCATCGCTATTGGCCAAATTCCATCACATGGACGCCGCCGCCCTCAACTCGTGGGACATCCTGCGAATGGCGACCATCGGCGGCGCACGTGCCGTCGGCCTGGACGGCGAGATCGGGTCGCTAGAGGTCGGGAAAAAAGCTGACTTGGTTGCCGTTCGTCTCGACACGCCGCGTATGACGCCGGTGGTGCTCGGCAAGCTTTTCAATCTGCATCACAATATCGTCCATGCGGCCCAGGGATCAGATGTCGATCTCACCATGGTTGATGGAAGGATCGTCGTGGATAACGGTGTGCTGCGGTCGGCCGACCTCGATCAGCTCTTAGCGGAGGCGAACGCCGCTGCGTCCCGTTTGTTCACGCGACGTGCCGACTACCTGGCGACTCACGTCGACGGCGAAGTCAGCGCCATTTGACCTCCGATTTACGGCGGTCGGTCAGCGCCCTTCATACGCGAAGGCCTCTTGCAGCCGTGCTGCCAGATATTCCCCGCCGGTCGTCGGCGGATAGCGCGGCGGCCGGTTGACGTCCGTACAGCTTGGCAGACAGACCACAGGCGCATCGTAATTCGGATCGTGAAAGAACGCGACTGAGTACCGGTCGCGGCCCGACCGATTGATTACTCGATGAGGAGTGGAGACGTAGGTGTCGTTGCTCCATCGCATCAAGCAGTCCCCGATGTTGCATAAGAAGGAGCCGGCAATCGGAACAGCCGCGATCCATGTTCCGTCACGCGCGCGGACCTCGAGCCCGCCCGCGTCGTCTTGCGCCAGGATTGTCAGGTTGCCGTAATCGGTGTGCGGGGCGGCACCATAGCGCCGGCCATCGAAGGTGCCGGGTTGCGGCGGATAGTGAAGCAGCCGCAACGTCGCCAAGGGCTTGTCGATATAGGGCGCGAAATAGTCGGGCTCGAGTTCGAGATCGATGGCGAACGCCTTGTGCAGACACTCGCACAAGCTCTTTTGCAGCGCGAAGTACGACAGCATCGTCTCGCGAAACGCCAGCGCCCGATCCGGCCATTGGTTGGGCGCATGGAACGGCTTACCAGCGAGATAGGCGGGATCGTCGTCGGGGATATCTCGGTTGATCTGAAAGGCCTCCTTGGAGTCCGCCACTGTGGCATCGAGCTGTTCGTCGCCAAAGGCGAAATAACCGGTATTGCTTTTCGACTTCTTATAAGAGAACCGTACCTTGTCGGTCGCGGGCCGCGCAAAAAACATGATTGCTTCCCGAAATACCGCTTCGGTCAGGTCGGCCGGAATACCGTGATTCACGACATAGAAGAAGCCGATCTCGCGGGATACGCCGCCGATCTCGGTCGCCACCGCCCGAGTGCCGGCTGCCGATCCGGAAATCATAGGCGCCAAATCGATGATCGGTACAGCATGGGTCATGTGACGTTCCTCATCGCGACGCGCATCGTGAGATCATGTCACGTCGGCGCATAGCGCGACTTTGGCGACGGAACGTTGCCATTTTCGCAACACATCGGTCGCCCGTTTCGCCCTACTGTGCCAATGGAAACCATCGGTGAAAAATTGCTCTGATCTGACAATCCTCAGGCGATTGCTGAGCGATTGCTAGAACTCGTGTGTCCAAAAAAATATTGAACTATATTAAATAGTTAAATCGCTAAGCTGCAGGAATCATAATCCAAGAGCCGACGATCTCGGCGTCTTGTGCCAATCTACTTGGGGTGCGTCGCGCATTCATGGCGAGCTGCTCAAGCTCGGCATGGAGATCTCGCGCAGTCGACAGTGGTAAAGATTATGGGCGACATCGGCGACCCCGAGCCAGAGCTGTCGGACGTAGGTTCTGGCAGGGACACGTAGAATGCCACCCAACCTCCGCCACCCAGTGGTCCTGATTTGGTAGCCAGGTCATCGATCGGCGTACTCGGTTTTGACGAGCTCCATGTCATCAGCTAAGCAACAACCTGGCCGTCGTTTCAGCTTTCCTAACAAGCCGCGCTCAAGCAGCGCGCTTTCTCCCTTTCAGATTGTCATCCACGAAATCGCTCCACCAACACATCATTTCGCGACGGCCGGGGAGCCATTCAGCCGCATTGTAAACACCACGCACGCTGCCATCGAAATGTGCAAGCTGCATTTCGATCCAGTCGCGATTGAATTGCTGTTCATTGAGCACGGTCGAAGCCGTTGTGCGAAATCCATGCACAGTCGCCCTGCTGTGATAACCCATTCGGTAGACGGCGTAGAGCAACGTATTCTCCGATATCACCCCAGTTTTCGCCGGTCCGGGCAGAAGAAATTTTCCCGCCCCTGTGAGCTCGTGCAGCGTCAAAAGGATCTGGAGCGCCTGACGCGATAGTGGAACGAGATGGGAGCGGCACATCTTCATCCGCTCTGCCGGAATGCGCCACAAGGGCTCATGATCTCGAAGATGTTCAAATTCACTCCACCGAGCGAATCGGATTTCGGCGGTCCGGACAAGCGTGTGTATAACCAGCTTCAGTCCAAGTTTCGTGATTTTGTCACCGTCATAAAGTGAAAGGGCGTTCATGAAGCCGGGAAGTTCACTGGCCGAAAGGGCTTTGCGGTGTTTTGGAGGGCTCGGAGGCTTCAAGATACCCTTGAGAGATGCCGTAGGATCGCTGAGGCAGCGTTCCGTCGCCACCCCATAGCAAAAAATCCCACTTGCCATTTGCTTGACGCGCTTTGCCATCTCGATGGCGCCTCGGTTCTCGATTGCACGCAAAACGTCGAGCATTTCCAGAGGCTCGATCTCGCTGATCGGCCTAGCGCCAAGAGGTTCGAGCAGATCATCGTTGAGTCTTGATTTCAGCCTGACCGCGTAGCTTGGCGCCCATCCCGGCTTCTTCAGATCGTACCATTCAGTAGCAACCACTTTGAGCGTATTGCCCGCCGCGAGAGACTTCTTCTGCTTTTCGACCTTTCGATCTATCGAGGGATCGTTTCCCTCGGCTAGGGTCCGCTTCGCCGCGTCACGGGCCCGTCTGGCATCGAGAAGCGAGACTTTCGGATAGACCCCCAAAGCGAGCGTCTTTTGCTTGCCGCCGAATCGATAGGCGAAGCGCCACCGCTTGGCTCCAGTTGTCTTAACGAGAAGATAAGTCCCTCGCCGTCCGCGACTTTGAAATCCGTCGCCTTGGGTCTAAGGGCCCGCACTTTGATATCGGTGAGAGGCATGTTGGTACTTCTGGCGAAGAATGTTGGTACCTCGGCCAAAAAGTATCAACAATTTCGCCGGCTGGCAATGAGGCACTGCGAACGTCAATGTACCATAAGCCATTGATGGAAATAATTTATACTGGATTCCGCGAACGGCGGCGAACGGCGGCGAAAGAGGGATTGGTGGGCCCGGCAGGACTCGAACCTGCGACAACACCGTTATGAGCGGCGCGTTCTGACCAACTGAACTACGGGCCCGACCCAGTTCAGCAGCATCAGGGATGCAGGTATCAGACGCACTGACAACTGAAAAGATGTGAAATTACGCCGCGGACGAGCGAGCCAGCTCGAACGGCCGATCCAGGAGACGGGCAGTCTCGCGTTCCACCAATTCGCGGTAGGGTCCCGGCCGGCGAAGCAGCATCAACGGCGCGCCGTCC
Source organism: uncultured Alphaproteobacteria bacterium (assembly GCA_963804725.1). GTDB lineage: Bacteria > Pseudomonadota > Alphaproteobacteria > ATCC43930 > CGMCC-115725 > JAATGI01. The sequence goes on from CAWDRN010000006.1 coordinate 69,140, forward strand.
TGGACGATTCTTCCCTTGTCGAGCACGAGAATTCGGTCGAAGTCGCGCAAGGTCGAAAGTCGGTGCGCAATCGCGAATACGGTGCGGTCATGCATTAGTCCGGCCAGCGCCTCGCGGACCGCTTCTTCGGAGTCGATATCGAGCGCCGATGTCGCCTCATCGAGCAACAGGATCGGCGCGTCCTTGAGCAGCGCACGAGCGATCGCGATGCGTTGGCGCTGGCCGGCGGAGAGCTTGACGCCTCGTTCGCCGACCGGGGTGTTGAACCCATTTGGCATTTGCTCGATGAAATCGAGGCATCGCGCCGCCTTCGCAGCCGCACGGACTTCCGCGTCGCTCGCATCGGGCCGGCCATACCGGATGTTTTCGAACACTGTTCGATGGAACATCGACACATCCTGCGGCACGATCGTGAGAGCGGCGCGCAGACTCTCTTGCGTCGCGGAGGCAATATCGAGTCCATCGACCACGATGCGGCCTTGCTGCACGTCGTAAAAGCGTTGCAACAACGCGAACAGCGTCGATTTGCCGCCACCCAACTCACCGACCAACCCGACACGCTGGCCACCCGGAATTTCGAGATTGATATCCGTGAAAACCTGGCGACCGTCGGGATAGGCAAAGCCCATTTTTTCGAAACGGACCGAGCCTCTATGAGGCACGAGCGAGGCAGCATTGGGCCGGTCGCGAATTTCATGCTCGCCAGCCACCGTCATCAGCGCCTCAGCGAGACGAGCATAGTGTTGCGTCATGTCAACGAGCGCGACCGCGAGATCACGGGTCGAGTGCAGGATTGTGAAAGCGAGCGTGCAGACAAGCACTACATCGCCGGTAGTGGCGTTGCCGGCGCGCCACCGCAGGATGACCCAGGCTAACAGGACGATCGTAACGGCGATCACCACTATTGCATGCATCAGGCGCAAGATCTCGATGTAGCGCAGGCTTTTGCGGCGGGCCGTCAGCTCCAGGCCGAGGGCATTCGCCAACCGGGCACGCTCACGATGAAAGCCGCCGAAGGCACGGACCAGGGGCATGTTCGAGACGATGTCGGTCATTTCGCCATCGATCGACGCGGCCTTGTTCGCGTAATTCTCGTGAATCGGCCAGCCTCGGGACGCATACTTGAATAGGCCGAAGACGAGGACCGCCGAGAACAGCGCCAATCCGGCGGTCATAGGCCAGCTGACGCTGGCAAGAAATGCGACGGCGCCAAGGGTTGCCACACATGGCGGCAACACGTTCCACATGAACAGATACTCAATAGTGAAAAGCGCGTTCGACGTCGCGGTAATGCGGCTGGTCAGCACACCAGGCAAACGGTCCGCGAAATAGCCCGGCGCATGGCCCATGAGATGGCCGAAGAGGTCGGCTCGGACGTCCCCCGTATCGGCGACGATGGTTCGGCTGGCCACCCATCCGGCGACGCGCCAGGACAGATTGTCGCTCGCGACCAATGAGATCAAAAGGCCGAAAGCCACCCAGATTTCGTTGTTGCCCGGCGGACCGGACGCCAGGGTGTCGATGAGGAATTTGACCCCGTATTGCGTACTGACGGAGCAGGTTGCGGCGATCACGACGGCGGCAATCATGATGGTATGGGACCAAGGTCGCGCGCAAACGTAGTGCCAAATGAACGACAGGGGCCGGCGCGCGAAACGCGTCACGTCGCCGATTGCCCGGGTCACGTCCCATTCTTGGGTCATTGTCATATTCGACACTCGTTCGGAATAGCCATCGCCCAGCATCACTAGACGGAACGATCGAGCGCCAAAACTATTCCATAAGGGGCGGCAGCAGCGGCCCTTTTCGGGTCATCGCGACATGCGACAAAACGACAAGGAATATGGCGGCTTTCGCTCCGTTCTCCATTCGCAGGGCCCAAATGGACCAATCCCGGCGGGAACTGGCAGTTCAATGTGTTCCCATAGGAGTTCTAAAAATGCGCATCGCACAGATCGCACCTCTTTATGAGGCCGTCCCGCCGAAATCCTATGGCGGCACCGAGCGCGTGGTTTCCTGGATTACAGAGGAACTCGTCCGGCAGGGACACGATGTCACCCTATTTGCCAGCGGCGATTCCAGGACATCGGCCCGCTTGGAGCCGGTTTGGCCAAAGTCCTTCCGGGGTTCCCCCGTACTCGACCCGATGGCGCTTCATATGGTGATGCTGGAGCGGGTGCGGCAACGCGCCGCAGAGTTCGACATTCTCCATTTTCACCTAGATTATTTGCCCTTTGCGCTCTTCTTACGGCAATCGACGCCGTTCGTGACAACCCTACATGGCAGGCTCGACCTGCCGGAGCTGCAGCAGGTCTTTACCGCCTTCGCGACAGCCCCAGTGGTGGGGATCTCCCATTCACAGCGACGGCCTATCCCCCAGGCGGGTTGGGTCGCCACTATTCATCACGGGCTCCCGGACAATCTGCTGACGCCGCGCTACGAGAAGGGGGAATATCTCGCCTTCCTGGGGCGGATCGCACCGGAAAAGCGCGTCGACCGCGCTGTCGAGATCGCTGCTCGCTGCGGCATGAAGCTTAAGGTTGCTGCCAAAATTGACCGGGTCGATGCCGCCTATTTTGAGGCTGAGGTCAAGCACCTGTTCGATCAGCCCCATGTCGAATTCATCGGCGAGATCGACGACAGCCAGAAGTCGAATTTTCTCGGGCGTGCCAGTGCTCTGCTCTGCCCAATCGACTGGGTCGAGCCCTTCGGCCTGGTGATGATTGAGGCGATGGCCTGCGGCACCCCGGTTATCGTCTATGACAAAGGTTCGGCGCGGGAAGTGGTTGACGAAGGCGTGACCGGCTTCGTCGTCAAAGACGAGGCCGAGGCCGCCGCCGCCGTCGAGCGCGCCATCCAATTGCCGCGTCAAGGCATCCGCGAGCACTTCGAAAAGCGCTTCACGGCAAAACGCATGACCGACGAATATCTCGAGGTCTATCGCGCGCTCATCGAGCAACAGGACATGCCGGCGCAACAGCTCAAGCGCGCTTAATTATAATAGCATTTGACACTGCGATCTTCCCGGCTTTCGATAGCGCGCGGAGGATCGCATATGGTCAAGGCACGAACGGCGACGTGGCGCCGATTTTATGTATTCTTCTTATCGGGTTTGGTGGTGCTCGCGGCGATGGCGTTGTCGCCCGCGGGCCGTGCGCAATCCTACGACCATGTCAATGTCGCCACCAATTCCGAGCCGGACACGCTCGATATGCTGACAAGCGTGTTTCCGCCGATCTCGTACGTGATCCTGCGCAACACCTCGGAAATGCTGTGGGATTACAACAGTGACGGTACGGTTCGCCGAACGGTTGCCGATTGGCAAGCGAGCCCCGACGGCAAGGCCATCACCTTCCACATTCGTCCGGGGATCCGATTTCATTCCGGCGACGAATTGGTCGCAGAGGATGTGTTGTTCAGTTTCAACCGGATGATGAACAATACCCCGTCTTTCAAGCGACATGGGCGTCTGGTCGAGCGGATCGACGTGCTCGACAAGTATTCGGTGCGTTTCCTCTTCCGGCAGCCTGACGTAACTTTCTTCGACGGCAATCAGATATTTCTTGGCTCAAAGGTCTACCACGATCGTGTCGGTGAAAAGGAGTTCATGACCCATCCGAGCGGGATCGGGCCATACAGGATTACAGGCTATAGCGCCAGTCAGTGGATCGACGTGACAGCATTCGACGCCTACTACGGCCCCAAGCCGAGGGTGAAGTCGGCACGCTTTTACATCGTCAAGGACGATGACACTCGGGTCGCAAAGCTGAAGGCGGGCGAGGCCGACATTATTACCAATACACCCTACCCCGAAGTCGCAGAGCTCGAGAAAGACGGTTATCACCTCGTCAGGTTTCCGGCAAATCCTTCGGTCAGCATCGTATTTGACCTACTGACACCCCAATCGCCTTGGCACAAGCTTCCGGTTCGTCAAGCGATTGCCCATGCCGTCGATACCAATGCCATCATCAAGGGCCTGTTCCACGGGGTGCCCTATCGCTATCCGATGCTGGCACCCGGCGAAGCCGGCTATGACCCTGCTCTCCAGAACTACAAGTACGATCCGGCGTTGGCGAAGAGGCTGCTGGCAGACGCCGGTTATCCCAATGGCTTCAAAATGCCGCTCTATTATTCTGCCACCTCATTCTACGGTTTCCAGCAAGCGGCGGAGGCAGTGTCGCTCTACCTGAATGCGGTTGGCATTCAATGCGAACTGCATAATCAGGAGGCAGTGCGAGGCCTGCAGCTGGCACGGCGCGCGCAGACCGACCATAGCATTGAGTTGGTTTCGGTTGGCGCTCTCCCGATAGCCAATACTGGCCTGACCTCACTCGATATGCTGACGATTGCGTTCCGCTCGAGTGCGCCGTCCGTGGTGTCGCATTTTGACCAGGTCGACACTGGTATCGAAAAAGCCTTGAGCGAACTCGATCCAGCAAAACGTGCAGCCACCGTAAAGAATGTAGTGGATTTCCTTTATGACCAGGTTGCGGTCATCAAACTTTGGGATTCCGTTTCGGTCTACACCATGAAAAAGGGCATCGACTACACGCCGATCGCACATCGGATGCCTTTCATGCTGCTAAAGAATGTAACGATCGCCGCCAAATCCTAGCTGGCCTGGCTTGCCCGGTCTGACAGGTTCTTCTATCGTCCGCGCGACGAGGACCCGTAGCTCAGCTGGATAGAGCGCTGCCCTCCGAAGGCAGAGGTCGCACGTTCGAATCGTGTCGGGTCCGCCATCATTTCCACTGCTTTGCCAATACCTTAGCCGAACCGTAACCAACCCGAATTCGACGCCTTCAAGGCGGAACAAACCGCGATTTGCCGGATCGTAGTGGCATCTTAGCGGCATTCATTTCGGGATGCGTTCCGGCTTTGATCACGGCAGTTAATATTCTGAACTTGAGCGCTTTTGGATTGATCCAACGCAGAATTGAAAACCACAAAGCCAGGAGAGAGGGCTTTCATCTCCGAATCATCTGTGCTGAACCCATAGCCATCCCCAACGCTGGCGGCGCCGCCATCCTTGGCGCCGTTCTCTTTTGCGAGGCCGAGCGATGATCGTGATGCGGACCGGCTCCTTTACCCGCACCGCATCTCCCACCTCCTCGCCTACTCCTCGAACTCCTTCGCCACCTTCCAACGCCCCAACACCGGAATATCGCCAGCACCACAATGTCGAGGCACCGCGGATCGATGGCCAGGCCTTTCAGCCGGCCTGGCGCATCCGCACCCGCGTCGCGGTCCTGGCCGAGCGCGGTGCCATCGGTAGGTCCGAGCTCGAGGCCGCCTCGCGCTGGCAGCGCTGGGTCGAGGTCGTGAGCCGCGTTGCGGTGCAATCCTGGGAGCGGCCGGTCGACTGTTCGCATCGGCCCGATGATGGCGTCGGCGATCCGAAGCTACTTGCCGCCGACAATCTCAAAGCCGCCGCCACCGCGCTTGGGCAGCAGCGCAGCTATCTCTTGATGTGGTCGGTGGTCGGCGACGAGGCGTGGTCGCAGATCGCCAGGCGGCTCGGCGTCTCGGACAAGACGGTGGTGCTTCGTGTCATCGAGGCCTTGGCGGCGCTCGCTAGTTATCTCTCGCACCGGCCGGTGCCGGCGCCGCCGCGGACGCGGCCTTATCACCGCGCCAATGGCCGGCAATGAAGCGATAGCGTGGGCCAGGCCTGGCCCCGCAGCAGACCGGTCCGCAGCAGATTGGTCACGGCCGCCGGCGTGGTGTGCATTACGACATGCTCAGCCCCTCGTGCGGGCGCGGTTGTCGCCGATGCAGCTGCTGGCGATCCGCTGCGGGAGGAGCGCCCTCATCGAGCAGATCGGCGCCTTTGCTCCCGACAACGCGGCGCGCTTGGTCGGCATCGCGATTGTCGAGCTGTTCACTGATTTATGCGTGCCAAGCCGGCGGCCGACCAGATCCTCGGTCTCGTCAACGGTCGTTGGCACGGGCCGGGCTCGAATTGGTCGAGCGCCGCTGCTACGCCCGCCATCTAACCATCTGGCTTTTTTGCCGCAGCGCCTTGATGCTGCAAAACCGGGGTCCCGGTTGGACGCCGAAAGGGGTCAATATTCGATGCGGAACACATTGCCTGCGATGCCGTCGATCGATCGCGGACGACCTGGCGCGCCGGCTTGTCTTCGCGCAGTCCCAAATAGACGACCTGTCGCAGCAATCCATCTGCGGTCCAGCTGAGATATCGCACTTGAGCGACGAGCTGCGGCTTAACCCAATGGACGTCGGCCAGCTTTAGCGGGGAGCCGAAGCGGCTCTTTCGCGGCGACGGCACATCAAACGGCATCGTGTCTATTGCGAGCGGCTTGAGCTTCGCAAAGAGACGCTTGAGCTCGGCATCGTCCATCCCGGTGCCGGCGCGACCCGCGAAGATTAGCTGGCCATCCACCGTGTAGTAGGCCAGCAGGAGGGCACCGAGGTATTGGCGACCGCCTTGAGGATTCGTGAAGCCCACAATTACGAACTCCTCCTCGTTGACGCACCGTGTCTTCCGCCAGGCGCCGCGATCGCCGGAGACATAGGGCGCGTCGAGCCGCTTTGACACGATACCTTCCGCGTGTTTTGCACACGCGGCGGCATAGACACGCGCACCTCCGCCGACGATATGATCCGAATACTGGATTTGCCGCGGCGCCTTCCGCAGCAAGTTGCGGAGGCGCCGCTTCCGCTCCTGCAAAGGCAGCTCGCGCAAGTCCTCGCCATCGAGGAACAAGAGATCAAAAGCAAAGTAGGTGAGGGCGACCGAATCCTTCCTGTCGGTGGCGGCCTGTAGCTCGGCGAAGCTCGATGTTCCGTCCGGTCTGAGTGCACATAACTCGCCATCGATATAAGCAGAAAGCGCCGAAATCCGCCGACAAGCCGCCGCGATCGTCTCGTATCGATGCGTCCAATCGAGCCCCGTACGCGTCAGGAGCTGCACCTTATTACCAACGATTCGCGCGTGAATTCGGTAGCCATCGTACTTGATCTCGTGGCACCAGGCGTCGCCTTCCGGCGGCTTTTCGACCGCCAAGGTCAACTGAGGTTCGATAAAGGCAGGCGGTTCGGGTCGAGCGTGGCGGGAAGCAGGCATAGAAGGAAGGTAGCCCAACGCTTGGCTCCATGCCCGTTTCGTAGTTCTCGAGGGTGCGGCGCGAGAGACCGGCGTAGTGCGGCCGTTGCCGTGCTTAGGAACGGACTGCCCTTCGTTGCTCTCGCAGCTCGCTCGTTTTCGTCTTCCATCGCGCACCTCGCCTCGTCAGTCGGAGCGCGTCGATCGATGCACCGAGCCGGTCCCGCAGTTCGAGGAATGGTGATACCCCTGGGAGAGCCCCGCTTCGGCGGCTTTTCTTTGGTCCCTAATGGAAATCGTCTTTGCGGAAATTCACGGTTGAATTGAGGCGCGCCGTCGATGGCTGCAGGCGTTGAAAATCAGCTGTGGTCGATTTAGGAATTGGTGGCGCGGACGACACAGAAAAAGTAGGGAGGCTATTTGCAATGGCGGAAGATGAGGAGAATGACGTTACGAAAAGCAGCGTTGATGCTCCGGATTGGTCCGCAATCCCGGCGCCGGTTGATGATGGGGCGACGTGGCACCTTCTCGGCGCGCGAATGGCCGCCGTGTCGCTCCATGCGACCGATGGCAGCCAAATTGATTTGGCGGCGCTCCGTGGCCGCAGCGTCGTCTATGCGTATCCACGAACCGGACGCCCCGGCATCGATAACCCGCCGGGCTGGGATTTAATACCAGGCGCACGCGGTTGCACGCCACAAACCTGTTCCTTTCGCGATCATTTTGCCGAATTGAAGGCTCTCGGCGTCGACCACCTATTCGGTCTTTCAACCCAAGACCCGGACTACCAACGCGAGGCGGCGGAACGGCTGCATCTGCCGTTCCAGATTCTTTCGGATCAACACCTGAAACTCACCTGGGCAATGCATCTGCCGACCTTCGAGACGAGCGGAATGACGCTTCTGAAGCGATTCACGTTGGTTGTCGATGACGGCATTGTGAAACACGTCTTCTATCCAGTGTTCCCGCCGGACCGGAGTGCGAGCGAAGTCATCGACTGGTTATCCCGACCAACCCAATAGAATTGGGTTTGCGAACTACGATATTGCCCAAATCAGGACACTACCCGCTGCCAGAGCTGGCGAGGAATGCTCTGCTTTAGCTCGGCTTGTGCTCTTTCAGCACGTGTGCACCTTGCCGCAGAAGCCAGGTTGATCGGGGATCGAGTTTGACCGCTTCCTGCCATCCGGCAATCGCGTTGTAGAGGCTGCTGCAAGCCGATATCGTGCGCGCAAGCGAGTTGGCGTCCCATTGTTCGAGGCGATAACAAAGGTCGGGCCTCAAAGCGCGCTCGAGGTCCATTTCCCGCGCCGCGATCGCGACCAGTCGCGCTTCATGAGCGATACCGGCGACCGCTGCCCTCAGCTTTTCGGATAGCCCTTCGAGATCCCGCATGAGGACGATCAGGCGAGATTCGGTCGGCAGATGTTTGGTCGCTTCGAGCGCGTCAAAGCCAGCCACGAAATGCGCGTTTGCCTGTGTAGCGGCGTCATCGTTGACCAACACTATGCGACGTTGGGTTCGATCTCCATGGTATGGCTGGGCAACAGCTGCTGCGGCAAGCGATCCCACTATGAAACCAACCGCCGCAATTGCTTTCGGGTAACCTTCCAAGATGTTTCCCCCTGAGCGCAGGAAATGACTAAAGAAATACCAACAGTCAGCACCATTCCCGTTCATTGAATACGGTCAAACGTGTCTCCGAAACCGTCATCCAATAGACGTCCGTCAAAATGCAATGTGATTGTCTGGGGAGATTCATTCTGATGAACTGTCCAACACGAAGGATATATTGAAGATATGATGCTCCCGATTTTCCGAAGCTCCGCAGAATTATTATCCATATGGGTTACACTGTACTCATTCGTCCCAGTAACGTTTTCCGATTTTACGTCGTCCTCGCATCCTGTGAGCTTCTTATTTGGCGGCACCCGATACGACAATTCATTCACGAATGTTGCATGGGTCCTTGATAACGTAAGAGTTATTCGGTCCGAAAAAGTTGGGTACGACCTCACTTCGATCCAGACCCCCGCAAGAGCAGGCGAACCTTGCCGTTGTTCGTTATTGTGCTGATCTGGGTAGGTGGCTGATCGCGCTTCTTCTGCACGCCGAATACTACCGATAACGTCTCGCGCCATTTGTGCCAACTCACCTTTCTGATCGAGCTTGAGTGCCCGCCGATAGCGTGCCAGCGCCGACTTCTTATCGCCCTTTCGTTGGTAGGCATGCCCCAAATAAAATTCCGCGCGGGCATCATCCTTGATTGCGATGCCAGCCTTGAATTCCTCAATAGCCTTGCCGAGTTTGTTCGCTCGCAGCGCGTCAAGGCCCGCAGCGAAATGATCATTCTGCGTTACAGAGATCACTAGCAACGAGTTCTATGTTGTGCTCGGTTCGATTGCCGCGGGGTGCCTGAGCAGTCGCAACGGCAGTGCTTAATCCCAGAATTAGCAAACCTAATACAAGTTCTTTTGGCTTTAGATTGCCGCGCCGAGGCTCAACAGCAATAATAAAGCTAGAGCTTTGGTCATCCATAGTCGCCCCCTCGGGTAGTCGGAAAGGCCGGCACCATCGCTTCTTCTCAAGCCACCTCTTCGTTTTCCAATCAAACTCACCACCGCCACTGAAACTGCGGAGACTTTATTCCTCAACGATGCAACATTCCGCGACCGCCGCGAAGGCTAGCGAGACCGAAACTTCACAGCCTTGCGGGTGTGCGGATCGATCAGCGCCAAATCCATCGCTTGGCCGAGATCATATTGCATGAAGGGTTTGGCCAGGGTGACCACCAGCGGGTCTACGCCTGACGGAAGCTCGGCAAATCCAGTCGCCAAGATAACCGGCAGGTCCGGCCAGTCTTTCCTGATTTCCTCGATGAGCTGCGAGCCGGTCATGCGGGGCATGGCCTGATCCGTGAGCACGAGGTCGATCGAACTCTCACGTCGCAGGATATCCAAAGCCTCGCGCGCCGACGCCGCTTCGAACACCTTGTGCCCCACGTCGGCCAGCATGGCACTCATATTGGTGAGGACCAAGGGGTCGTCATCGACCGCCAGAATGTTCAAAGCTCTTGTGACCTTTGACGGCACGGACGGGGGTATGGTCTCGGCCGGGACGGCGGAAAGTCTCTCCGCGATCGGTAACCACATTTCCGCCGTCGTGCCTTTGCCTTTTTGGCTTTTCAAGACCAATTGGCCGCCCGACTGCTGAGCCAGGCCATGCACCATCGGCAGACCGAGGCCCGTGCCCTTACCGACTTCCTTCGTCGTGAAAAATGGGTCTATGGCTTTTGCGAGTGTCACATCATCCATCCCGTCGCCACTGTCAGCCACCGACAGGCACACATAGAAGCCGGGCTCCAACTGTGCGTGACCGGCCCCGACCGTCTCCGCCCGGGCGGCGAGCACGACAAGACCGCCGTTCGGCATGGCGTCCCGCGCGTTGACCATCAAATTGAGCAGGGCCATTTCGAGTTGGTTGGGGTCGGTCTTGACCGCGGAGAGCGAGAGCGGAAAGCGCGTCTCAATCATCACCGAGGGACCCAAGGACCTTTGCACCATCTCGGTCATGCCGCGCACCAGCGTCGGAATCTCGACCGCTTGGACATTGAGATCGTGCCGGCGAGCAAAAACCAGCATACGTTGCGTGAGCGTTGCGCCGCGCTCGGCGCCACGAATGGCATTGTCGACGAGGCGCGCTACAGCTGGGTCGGTAACGCGGCGTCGCGCAACTTCCAAACTCCCGAGAATGGCGCTCAAGAGATTGTTGAAATCGTGGGCAATGCCGCCGGTAAGCTGACCGACGGCTTCCATCTTTTGGGATTGGAATAGCGCTTCCCGCGCTCGCTCAAGCGCTGCCTGCGTATTCCGGCGTTCGGTGATGTCGCGCGTGATCTTGGCAAACCCCAGCAGGTGCCCGTCAGCATCACGGATGGCATCGATCACCACATTGGCCCAGAACCGCTCCCCGCTCTTCCTGACGCGCCATCCCTCTTTTTCGAATTTGCCTTCGCGCGCTGCGGTGGCCAAGGCCCGCTCCGGTTCGGCATTTTGGCGGTCTTCCTCCGTGTAAAACCGCGAGAAATGCTGCCCGATGATTTCATCCGGCGTGTATCCTTTGATGCGTTCGGCGCCTGCGTTCCAACTCGAAACGAGGCCCTTGGGCGAGAGCAAGAATATCGAGTAATCCGTTACACCCTGCACCACCAGCTTGAATAATTCCTGGCTGCTCCGCAGGGCGGCCTCGGCCGCTCTTCGCTCTGTCAGATCACGGGCGATTTTGGCGTATCCGACCAGGTTGCCGGCGCGGTCCCGGATCGGATCGATGATTACGCTAGCCCAAAATCGCGTGCCGTCCTTGCGAACGCGCCATCCCTCGCTTTCGAATTTTCCCTGGTCGCGGGCGATGGCAAGCGCCCTCTCGGGCAAACCCGCTGCACGGTCCTCCTCCGTATAAAATCGGGAGAAATGCTGCCCGACGATCTCCGCCTCTTCGTACCCGTTGAAGCGGCGGCCACCGGGATTCCAGCTTGAGACGATGCCGCCCGGATCGAGCATGTAAATGGCATAGTCTGTCACCGCCTCGATCAAAAGCCGATAGCGGCCGTCCTCAGAGAGAGACTTAGTGAATGGATCAGGCTGTATGAATTTCTCCTTGTCTGAACGGGTCCAACCGTTAGGGGACCGATTGTTCCCTATTACCGCCCTTCCCATGATTTGAACCTGCGACGAACAAAAATGGTTCCGCGGTTGATCCCTGGCCCGAACCAGTGTCCGCGAATAGACCTTAGCTTCGGCTCCATCGAGCTTTTCCCGGTCCGACGTCAGTGACTCGGCTGTCATGGATCGATGGCAAAGTAAGTTTCTAACGCGACCTGAAGCCGACGAGATCCTGCAGCGACCGACCGATCCAACACTGATTGGATTGGCCTCCGTTCGTGCGCTTTTCCCAATTTAGACCTGCAGGCATCCGCGGGTAATAGTTTGCTCCCTCTTTTGTTGATGCCGGAGTGCATCGATCTCCGCACCAATGAGGATCACGACCGTCGAAAGCCAAAGCCAAGTCATGAAGCCAATAACCGCGCCCAAGGAACCGTACGTCTTGTCGTAGCTTCCGAAATTCGCTGTGTACCACGAGAACAGCAACGACATCGCCAGCCAGACACACGCAGCACAAACGCTACCCCACGTGATCCACCCCCCCTTGTGCTCATGGTGACTAGGGCCAAATCGATAGACCAGTGCAAACCCGAGGGCTCCAAGGCCAAGCATGACGGGCCATCGGACAAGATCAAGGATGACGGCTTCGGCACTTTCAAAGCCAACGTAGTGAAACATGATTGGAATCACGACGACCACGCCCGAGGCGAAGAGAACGAAAGCAATAGCACCCAACGTGAAGCAGAGTGAGATTGCATTAAGCTTGATGAAGCTGCGCTGTTCGCGCGCTCCAAAAACTACGTTGAGTGCGTCAAAAAGTGCTTTCATCCCAGAGTTCGCGCTCCATAGTGAAATCACCAGGCTGATCAAGAAGGTTAAGCCTAATGTCCCGTTCGGTTGCGACGTGACGCGCTTCAGCTCATCGCGCATGACCTCGAGACCGCCTTCCGGCAGGATGTTGGTCAGGGACTCGATATGGGCCTGAATGGTGCTGGCGTCAGCGTAAAGGCCGTAAAGCGACACGATTGCTGCTATCGCGGGAAAGATCGCGAGGATGGCATAAAAGGCGACGCCCGCCGCAACGGCGAAGACCCGGTGTTCGCTCTGGCTTGCGTAGAGTCGACGTAGAAATGCAAATCGCCCCACGCCGAGGGGAATGAAGGGCGTGCTTACGAGAGCGGGAGCGCCTCGTTGATCGAGACGTAAAGTCACCCTCCTTTCGGCCTGATCGATTGCCAAAACCAAGATAAGCACGGCGGCGAAGCACACCGAGAGCCGCGCATACAAATCCCAGCGATGGTCGGGGGGGTTGTTCATTGGGCGATATCCGCAATCGGGAAATCACGGCGATTAAATTGAGGCGCCCCGGTGTCCCGGAGCGCCCCTGTAGGTTAGATATCAGCCCCTACTTCTGACCCTGCTGGGTGCCCTGGTTAGGCTGGTCACCTTGGTTCTCTTTTTTAGGCTGTCCGCCCTGCTGGCCTGGCCGCTCTTGGCCTGGCTGACCCTGGCGTTGCTGGTCGTTGCGATTTTGATCTTGCTGCTGTCCGCCGTGCTGGTTTTGGTTCGACATGGAATTCTCCAGAGTTGATATCGGCGGATCACGCCGCCGGTCCTCTAGTCAACAGGTTCGTTGGTCGGAAGTTGCGGGGATATCGGGCCGGGTCGATCGCGACATCCTAGTGCGTTGGCCCCGTGAGCGACGGCAGCAATCACAAGCACCATCGTGCTCCTGCATCTTCCCTGCCCGGCCTCTAAGGAGCGACCCGCTGGAACGGCTGAAAGCCAGCAATGTTGCATGAATAGCGTCGCGTAGATGGGCGCATCTCACAAGTTTTCGAAATTGGAGAGCCGCGGTGTTCACGCACAACAAACGCTTGATGTAGACCGCCCGCCGAGGAATCCGACGGTAGTTGCCGTCCCAAATAAGAGAGATGTCCTCATGAATGTGAAATTCGTGCACAGCGCCACTCTGGCTCTGCTCATCGCAGCCAGCGCTGCCCATGCGCAAAAATTCTTCCGCAACGGATGTTAGTTTTGCCAAGAAAAGCGGCCGCGGTGGGGCTGGCTGAAGTGGCCGAAGCCAAAATTGCCGTCGCCACAGTAATTGCCCACCAAGTGGGCGTCGACAAACGGAGAATCTAGGACATGAACAAGAATCGTATCGCTGGTGCCGCTAAGGAGACCAAAGGCGCCATCAAGGAAAAGGCCGGCAAGGCGCTCGGTGACGCCAAACTGCAAGCTGACGGCAAGCGCGATAAGGCCGAAGGCAAGGTCCAGAACGCCATCGGCGGCTTGAAGGATGCGTTGAAGAAATAGTGTTTCGGGAATGCATGGGACAGGATCATTCCTGGCGTCAGGCGCTTCGGGTGAAGATCATCAGTCATTTGACAGGAGCCGACCGATGACACGTTCAATCGCACTTCTCGCGGGTGTTGCCCTCCTCGCGGCGTCGCTGAGTGGTCCGGCCTTTTCGCAGGGCGCGCCGCAAACGGTCACATTGATGAAGGTCGACCCTGCATCGCTAGCGACCGGCTACCGGGCATCCAAAGTGGTGGGCAGCACCGTCGTCAACGAGGCCAACGAGACCGTGGGAACAATCGACGATCTGATCATCACACCGACCGAAAAGGTCCCCTTCGCGGTGCTGTCGGTCGGGGGCTTCCTGGGTATGGTCTCGAAATACGTCGTGGTGCCCTATAGTTCGCTCCACGTGAAAGATAAGCGGATGGTGCTCCCCGGTGCCACGAAAGACTCGCTGAACGCCCTGCCGGAATTCAAATACAATACTGGCAGCTGACCGTATGTGGGGACGCGGCAGTCCGATTCTCGCCGTGCGGCCTCTCGCGATCGTCAGGCTGTATGCCCGAAACAGCTAAGGCATAGAGGTCCCGATCGACTTTTCGGCAACAATCAAAATCTGGCGGAGCATAGGTAATGGGTACGATTCTTATCATCATCGTGGTGATCCTTCTGCTCGGCGGTGGCGGCGGCTATTACGCCCATGGTCGCTATGGCGGGGCCGGGTTAGGTGGTGTCCTCGGCTTGGTTGTTCTCATTCTCGTGGTGCTGTGGCTGTTTGGAGGCCTCGGAGGCATGGGCAGGATTTAGCCGACCGCTACAGATCTGCGCAGCAGGCTTCGAATTTGCAACGAGAGTTTCCTGTAGTTCGCCTCGCAGTTTGAGCGTTGCTCGGAGCGGCTGTCCCGGTTACTTCGGCGCCTGCCAGAACGAATGAGCGTTTGTCATGTTGCTCACCGGTTTTGCCTAAGACAGGAACGACTGAGCAACGCGGGAGTTCTAAGATTGTCCCCGCTGATGAGGAGGAACTAGAATGTCAAAGGAACATCATACTCGCGCGGCCGAAGCTCACGAGCATGCGGCGAAGACTCACCGCACTGCTGCCGAACATCATGGCAAAGACGACCACGCCAAAGGGCTGGAATATTCAAAGGAAGCGCACACCCATTCTGAGACCGCGCACCGGCATTCGGGCGAGGCCCATAAAAGCAGTCAAAATCTGGGAAGCAAGTAACCAGTCAGGATCGGGCCTGTCGTTGGCTCGTACCACACTCTCTTTAGCCTCGCTTTTTGCGGGGCTTTTTTTGCTCGCCGCTTAAATTTTCGGTCCGTCGTTCGTCAAGCGCGGCGGTGCCTCTTATCCGTGAACCAACATAGGGTCGACGGCCAATCCGTTATAGGTGCGACATACCCCGCTGGTCGCTTGGCTTCGATTAACGGCCTTGTTCGTTGTCGGTCGATGCGGCGCGAAATGGTCGAAACTTTCGGTCCAGATCGCGGCCACTCAAATCGACATGCGATGACAAGGTGCAAGGTGTTGCCTCCATAAACGGCGGTGTACGAGGCAGTGGTCTCGCGTGACGCGAGTTGGGCGGCAAGGCCCCAAGCCCAAACCTTTGAGAATATTTTCATGGGGAAAAAACGCCGAGGCGGATCGAAAACACGGTGCATCGCGTTGCTTAGGCGCCAGCAATTACGCGAACGCATGGCACGGGATGATCCCTGATGCGTGAGGAAAAGTGTCGGCAAAAATTTGCTCAGGCTGCTGAACCCCACACCGGCGTGAACTGGGCCGCCGACAGTCGTAATCCTCCACTGCGAATGTCGGCGGCTTTTTTTAAGAGAAGGCAACCATGACAAGGCTCGAGGTGGTCGCAGCTGTGGTGAGTGGCGCTTGCATAATGGTAGCGACAATTGCGCTCGCGCTGATGCTGGTGCGATCCACCCTTGCAACTGAAACCGGTCGACCTGCCGCCACTCACGTGAAGGTCGTGGATGCGCACGAAATTTAGCGACCAAACACAACACTCGGACCTACATCAACAGCCGAAACCGTTCCGTGTTGATCTGATGCGGACCAGAGTACGAGAGCCACCGCACGCGTCTCAGTAGGTGGTACCGCAACATCAAATAGGACACTGCCGATGATTCGTTTGCCAACTGCCGTTGTGGGCATCGCCGCACTGGTCGCGGGCGCGGCGCATGCACAACCCAATAACCCCAACGCCAACAAGAATCCCGATCAGAGCTTCGTCGACCGGGCCGCCGCGGGCGAAATTGCCGAAGTCGATGCCGCCAAACTGGCGCTGCAAAAAAGCCATAACGCCAAGGTCAGGCGCTTTGCACAACGCATGGTGAGCGATCACGCCAAGGCCAACGAAAAGCTCGAAGCCTTGGCTCAGAAAGAAGGCGCTAGTGTACCGAACCGACCGTCTGCCGCCGACCTAGAAAAGATGACACGCCTGCAGGGACTCACCGGACGAGACTTCGACAATGTCTATGTCCAGGACCCGCTCACCGCGCATCAGCAGGCGGTCGGGTTGTTTACCGGCGAAAGCGAATCCGGGAAGGACGCGCAGCTCAAACGTTTTGCCACAGCGACCCTGCCCACCTTGCGCGAGCATCTGAAGATGGTCCAGACCATGGTGCCGAGAACCTAACGCCTTTGGCCGCATCCCGCGGCAGCATGCCTGAGAACGGATGCAGCTTGGCGGCGGTTGTGTAATTTGAAGTAACGAGGAGTGCGCTATGGTAGAGGAGTCCGGCACGTCCCGCCGCTGGTGATCGGCGGAATCTCAACTGCACTGGCTGGTGGCGTGGCGGGAGGCTCCCTCGCCCAGAAGGTGGCGACGGCGCCTGCAACTCCAGCGCCAACCGATCCGCTCACGCTTTATCCGAGACCGCCCTTCCCCAAGCAGGAGCAGCCGTGGCCTGGCCTCGCCAGCAAGATGAATCCGCGGCCGGATCACGGCGAACATAGCCATCGTGGTTCCGGCCGGCTTGTGGACCGAAAGGCGCTTATCACCGGCGGCGATTTAGGCATTGGGCGTGCAGCAGCGATCGCGTTCGCACGCGAGGGCGCCGATATCGCGATCGGCTATCTGCCGCAGGAGCAGTCGGACGCGGATGAGGTTGTCGCGCTGATCCGCGAGGCAGGGCGCAGGGCTGTGCTGTTGCCGGGCGACATCCGCGATGAGGGTTTCTGCCAGAAACTGGTCGCCGATGCGGTCCGCGGGCTCGGTGGCCTCGATATCCTGGTCAGCAACGCGGGCCGCCAGCATGCGGCCCTGTCGGTTCTCGATATCACGACGGAGAATTTCGACTGGACGTTCAAGACCAACGTCTACGCGATGTTCTGGATCACCAAGGCCGCGCTGCCGCACCTAAAGCCCGGTTCGACGATCATCAACACCAGCTCGGTCAACGCCTACGAACCATCCGAGGACATTCTCGACTACGCCTGCACCAAGGGTGCGATCATGATCTGGACAAAGGTCTGGCAAAGCAGCTCGCGGCGAAGGGCATCCGCGTAAATGCCGTGGCGCCAGGGCCGATCTGGACGCCGCTCCAACCGAGTGGCGGACAGTTCACCGATGATCTGAGCGGTTCGGTGGCAATACGCCGATGAAGCGGCCAGGCCAGCCAGCCGAACTCGCTGCCATCTATGTCCTGTTGGCATCGAATGATTCGAGCTACGCGACCGACCAAGTCTACGGCGCCGAAGGTGGCAAGGCATGGCCCTGACGCCGGCTCGCATCATTCCTTCGACAACCCAGAAGCTCTGCCATCGAGGATAGCCTCCGGCCTCTGCGCGAACACCCGCAGGAACGGCAACACGACGTAGTTTGACCCATCGGGCTCAAGCGTGTGCGCAGGGAAAAGCTCGGCGAGTGCGCATTTCCATATTTTTAGGTCGATTGCCGCAATCACGTCATAAAAAGCTGGCCGCTTTGCGCCGGCGTATTTCTAGGTGACGTGTCCCAGCAAAATTTCGGAACCGCTTTCACGCGGCCGCGTTGCATAACCATCTTTCCCCATCGAGACTTCTGAAAGGTGTCAAATGACTGTAAGTGGTGCAAGCGAAGCGGGTAGCCTGATCTCGTCGAAAAAAGTGGAAGGGACCTCGGTCGAAAATCCGCAAGGCGAGAATCTGGGGTCAATTCGGGATGTAATGATCGATGAAATCTCCGGTCAGGTCGCCTACGCCGTTTTGAAGTATGGCAGCGTGCTCGGCATCGGCGGCAAGCTGTTTGCGTTGCCGTGGGAAGTACTCGAGTACGATCCCGAGCGCGATGCTTATATTATTGATCTGCCCCAAGACCAGCTCCGCAATGCACCTAGCTACGAAGAGAATACCCAACCCGACTGGTCAGATCCCGCTTGGAACAAAAGCGTCTACGGCTACTACGGCTCTGATGCGAGCCGTTTCACTTTCTAGTAAGCATCGCAATCGGGAAACGCCCCGCAGCGGGGCGTCCAGGCGTCCTGGTCATGCCGATAACGGCGCTATCGCCACAACGCCGACTTGCGTGTGCTATTACGCGATCAAAAGGCGCGTTCTTGCCCGGCTGAAAGCTTTGGACGCGGTTTGGAACAGGCGAGTCTCAGTGGCCGTTCCGGCCCTCAACGAAGCACCAAGCATCGTTCGATGCGTCTCGGCCCTCCTTTTGCAGTCGGGTTGGCACGGCCATTTATCGGTCCATGTCCTTGCCAATAACTGCATCGACGAGACGGCGGCGATCATTCGCCGGAGCTTTTCCGATAACGGCAACGTCTCGGTTCATGAAATCAGCCTGGACCCGGCCCGCGCGAATGCCGGCTGGGCGCGCCGCATCGCCATGGAGCAGGCGAGCGCTGACCTTCACGCGCCCGACGATCTGATCGTCTCGACGGACGCCGACACGGTCGTCGCACCGGACTGGATCACCCGGACAGTCAGCCATTTCGAACGCGGTTTCGACGCGGTTGCCGGTATCGCGCGCATCCGCGCCGCCGACTGGGGTGAAGTGACGGCGGAGCCGAGAACGCGTCTGGCGCTGCTGGCAAAGTATCAGACCCTCCTTGCCTATCTACAGCGCGACCGGTGCGCGCCGGGAGACGAGTGGCCGAACCATGGATATGAGGGCGGGGCCAGCCTGGCGCTGAGATACGACATGTTCCGGGCGATTGGCGGCTGTCCGCCGGTGCCGAGCGGCGAGGATCGGGCCCTGTTCGACCAGGTGCGCAAAGCTGGCGGACGGGTGAAGCACGCTCTCGATGTGAAGGTCTACACATCCGGCCGCCTGATCGGACGGGCGGCGGGCGGCACGGCCGATACGATTCGCGGTTGGTGCGGGCAGTCCGAGACCGCGCCGATACAGGAAACATGGCGGCTCAATGCCGAGCTCGGTCACGTCGCCAAAACCTCGGAAAATCGCCTGAGCTTCGCCCAGCTGCCAGAAGAAATCCTCCACGCCCAAGCGCTCGTTAGGGCGTCGCGCCGGAGCAACGACATGGCGCTTACTGCTTAGTCGTGGCGCCGCCAGAGGTCCAGACGATATTGCGGCATACGCTTCTTCTCGATGGCGATCACAACATCAGCAAGAGCAGCGAAAAGCCCCGCGACGGCGTCGTCCGCAGACTTGGGGTAATCGGTTTCACCTGTCCAATGCACGAGGACAATGTGCCCACCACCCGCGAGCACGTCGCGCAGAAAGCCGCCCGCTTTGGCTAAGTCGGTGCTGTCCCAATAATAGGCGACCTCGGAAATCACGATCAGGTCGAATGGCCCGGCGATTCTGTCTCTAGGAAGCGATGCCTTACGGATCTCGACATTCTCCAATGGCTGGCACCGTCGCCGTGCGCGCTCCAAGACGGAATCGACCACATCCACGGCAATGAGATGCCCGCACCGTCCGGCCAATCGTGCCGTCAACGCCCCGTTGGCGCAGCCCACCTCGAGCGCTCTCTGGAAGCGCGGCCGCGGAAGCGCATTCAGCGTATGGTCGTATTTGGCCTGCTCGTAGGCACTCGTCTCGAAACCCCAAGGATCTGGGTCGCCGGCATAGATCCTCTCGAAATAATCGGCACCGAGAGACGATTCATGCCGCATGTCGGCCCCTCAGGAGAATGAGCGGCGCACGAGCCGCCAGGGCGACCATTTCCGGCGGAAGCCGGAAAGCTTGGCGCGCACCTTTGATGAGCGGCGTCGTCTGCGTCCGATGCCGCAGGATCGCCTTGCCGCAACGCTCAGCGTAGCGGGCGGTATCCAGCGCGAGCGTATCGAAGTGGTCCAAGGCCGCCGCGATCTCCCGCTCGGTCCATCCCCATACGAGATATTCGAAAAGCTTGAGCGAGCCGGAGCTTCGAGCAGCGACAGACCGCGCCAGTTCATGAGCGGCCCGATGATCGCAGTGGGCCTCGCCGCCCCAGGTCGTCACGACTGTGCCGACGCCCTGCTGGCGACAGAATTCCAAAACTGAATCGATCGCCCGGCGGAATCTGGCGCTCCTGGGCGCGGGCGTGTCCCCATCCGGCCAGCCGAGAAACAGGGTGCGGCCACGGGGCTGGCCGAGCAACCGCAGCGCGCCCAGCGCCTCTGTCCGCCGCACGCGCGCCAAGCGCCGCGCAGGCCATTGAGGCGCCCCCATGTGCGACGCATCGCCAAGCGTCAGGTACAGGATCCAGGCAGGATTGCCGGCCTCCGCCAACGCCGCGATCAATCCGCCCGTCCCCAGCGTCTCGTCATCGGGATGCGGAACGAGGATGAGCCAGCCGGCCCCGCCAAGGTCAGACTGTGCGAGCGGAGCGGAGCGGCGAAGCAGCGCCTGCCACGCTTCCCGCCCGGCGGCTACCACCATCGGTCCTCATCCCAGCAATCGGCATCCAGCCAAGCGGTGGCGGCCCGGTCGCGCGCCTGATCGGGTACCGGCTGGCGTAGATACAGCTGGAGGTCCCGCATGATGCGATCGATCGGGTTACCGAGGAAGAAGGCTCGCGTGCCGACCGATCTTTGCACCACCTCAATCACCGCCAGTGCCGCGTCCTCGACCACGCCGCGCGTCATCAGCACGAACGGAACCGCGTTCGAAGAGCGTAACAGCTCGGTCCGCCGCGCCGCTTCGCGCACCCACAGGAACGCCGTGCGCTCCATGGCCACAGCATTAGCGAACCGGGCACGGTGAATGGGATCACTCGCGCTCGTACCGACGCGCAGATGCTCGCGCAGTAAGCTCACGAGGGCTTCGATGCCGCCCAGCTGCACTGCGGTAAATCGCCAGGCGCCGGCGGTGAACATCGGCTCAGTCTCGTAATCGCCCGGCTTGCCAAGGAACGCGCCTTCATCGGTTGCAAGTCCGGAAAAATCGTGCGTGCCGCTGACCGTGGCGCGCATACCGCTGACCCGCCAGCTCGCTGGATCGGCCCGCTCGCGCTGCTCGCTTAACGGCACGATCAGCATCTGTTTGCCGCCTTCCGGCAGGCGCGCGGTGATGACCGCATGGTCCAAAGACCCTGCGCCAGACGCATAACTTTTCAAGCCCTCCAAGCGCCAAGGCCGATCCCGAACAAGATGCACTCCCGGTTGGGACTCGGTATTCCAAACGCCGAACAGTGAGTTTTTCGAGAGCTGCTCTAAAAGCCAGCGGCGCTGAAGCCCACTGCCATAGCGATCGATCAGAAGGATTGCGTTCACATGCCCTTCGAACAAACGCCCTAGGCTAAGGCTCGCGCACCCAATGAGCCGCAAACTGTCGAAGAGCATGTCGACATAGTCGGCGGCACTGTCGAATAATTCACCGCCCAAAGCCGGCGAGGCGAAGGCTCGGAGCAGGCCGATGCGCGCGAGCAGCGTGACGCTGGCGGCAGGGAATGTGCCGTTGATGTCATCTTGCCCGCTGTGCCCACGGATCTCGGAAAGAATCCTGCGCAGTCGTTCAACAGGTCCCAGAACCAATACAGCGAGATCATCCATCGCTGGCTTCGACAGCCTCTGGCGGTCTACCCGTTTCTTCCCATCGCGCTTCGATCGAGAGGGTCGGCCGGTCCTGATTGCACGTGATAACGGCGGCGGCCCCGGCATCGTCACACTGCAGCACGACGAAGCTCTGCTCTTCGATCGAGCCTGCACTGTCAGCTACCAATGGCTTGTCCGACCGACCGAGACAAAGCAGCCCAGTATCGAAATGCGCGCTCCAGAAAAACGGCAGATCGGCATAGGCCTCCGCCTGTCCCATCAGGACTCGTGCGACATGCTGCCCCTGGCGTTCGGCATGCACCCAATGCTCGATGCGGACGGACTTGCCGGCATAACGATCTGGATAGTGCGCGATATCGCCGACCGCGTAGATTCCTGCCGCTGAAGTCTCAAGCCGGTCGCTGACCGCTACGCCGCCACCCTCCTCCGCCGGCAAGACGACGAGCTCCGCCTTTTCGGCTAGCTCGGTGCGCGGCGCCACGCCGGTCCCGAGCACGATGAAGTCGACCTCCAGTGTCGTGCCGTCATCGAGTTCGAGAACTCGCCCGTCGAAGGCCTTTGCTTTTCGGCCGAGATGAAAGCGAATACCCCTCTCTTCGTGGACGCCGCGGATCATCTTGCCGATATCCGGCCCCAGGATTTTCTCGAGCGGAATATCGTCGGGCGCGACGACATCGACCTCCACCTTGCGTTGGCGCAGTGAGGCGGCAACCTCGAGGCCAATGAAGCTCGCGCCGACAATGATCGCCCGCTTTCCCTCCGTGGCCTCGGCGATGAGAGCATCGGCATCGCGCAGGCTACGCAGCGTGTAGACGTTCGGGCGATCGAAGCCGGGCGTTTCCGGCCGCTTCGGCTCGCTTCCTGTCGCGAGCACGAGTGAATCGAAGGGCAGCCGTTCGGCACCGTCGAGCTCGAGCTCTCTGGTCACGAGATCGAGCGCCACTACCCGCCGACCGGTGAGGAAGGTCGCGCGCTTGCTGCTGGGAGCCTCCGCCCCCTCAAGAAAGCACTCTTCGCGCGACGACAGCCCGATCAGATATTGCTTCGAGCACTGCGTGCGGTCGTATGGCTTGTCGGCGTCGTCGGAGACGACCGTCACGGACCCCCCGTGACCGAACCGCGTCAGCAGTTCCGCGCAGGCAAAACCCGCGGCACCGCCGCCCACGACAACCACCCTGCCTGACGTCTTGGCGGAACTTTCCTCAAGCGCCCGATCCACGCTATCGCGGTCGACAAAGATGCGGCCACCCTGCTCGCGCACTTTGAAGGGCGACAACGGTTTGAAGGCCGGCGCGGCTACCGCCTCGCCGGTATCGAGAGAAAAGCGGGCGTGATGCCACGGGCAGCGGAGCGTGCCGTCGACGACCACCCCATCCTTGAGCGGCGCGCCCAAGTGGGTGCATGTCCCGGCGAAGGCGCAAAGCCGGTCGCCGGTTTTGACGATGACGACCGGATCGCCATCCAAAGTGCCGCCGTAAATGCCGGTTTCATCGAAATCGCCAAGCGGGACGCCTGCGGCAAGATCCGGACCGTTTTCATCATCCTGGCTCATCGTCTTCACCCTTCTTCCTGCCTGATGATCCAACTCCCGCTTTCCGGTCGAGTTCCGTTCCCAGCCGAAAGACCGATAGCGCCGAAATCCCGACCCGCCGGAAATTTGCCTTAGAGCTCAAACGATGAACCGCATCCCATAGCTGACCCTTGAGGCAAACTCCAATGCCGACATGCCGAAACGATCGAGGGCCGATAGAAAGCCACTTGAGAAGCAGCAAGACCGAAACCCGGCTTTTGGTGCATGCTCGCGAAGCGCGCTGCCAAGCGATTGGTGGAGGTAACACACGCTATAGATGCGGTGCGGCCATCGCTGCAATGTGCCTTATGGGCAACGCCAATGGCAACCTGGCGCCTGAGGGCTAGGGTCTGCCCGCGGTGGCAATCCCTTGCGCCAGTACGTTCCCAGGCGGTCGCAAACCGTAAAGCCGCCATCGCGTCGAGCTGGCCTTTAGCCTCGATTTCTCAAACACGAGAAGTGCATCGGGGCTGAGACTCTGAGAATTGTTGTGCTGCAATGATTTCTCTCTGGTCCAAGGATCGCCCCGATGCCAACAGAGTGTACTGCGAAGCTGTTCGAGTTTGAAGCGGTCGAGGGGCGTCGTGTGGTTGCGGGTTTCGATGGCGGCGACATCACCTCGAACGCTGGTGCGCTGCTCCTGGGGCAAGTCGATCGCGGCATCGAGCTGGTGCAACGGTTTGCGCAGTGCTTCACCGACCGGCGTGATGCTCGTTATGTCGAGCATCGGGTCGAGACGTTGGTGGGCCAGCGCATCTTCGGCTTGGTGCTGGGCTACGAGGACCTCAACGATCACGACGAGCTGCGGAAGGACCCGATCTTTGCGGTGCTGGCCGGCAAGCTGCATCCGGTGCTGCGGTCGGATTGCGAGGCTCTGGCCGGCAAGAGCACGCTCAATCGTCTCGAGCATACGGCGAAGCGGCATGGGGCGAAGTATCACAAGATCGATTGCGACGGGGCGCGGGTTGATGCCTTGCTGGTCGATCTGTTTCTCGAGGCGCATGAGCATGCGCCGCGTGAGATCGTACTCGATCTCGACAATACCGACATTCCGCTCTACGGCGGGCAGGACGGCCGCTTCTTCCACGGCTACTACGACGAATACTGTTATCTGCCGCTCTATGTTTTCTGCGGCCGGCACTTGCTGCTGGCGCGGCAGCGGCGGGCGAACGTCGCCGGCAGCGACGGCGCGATCGAAGAGGTGGCGCGCATAGTCGCGCAGATCCGTCAGAAATGGCCGAAGGTGCACATCATCCTGCGCGCCGACAGCGGCTTCTCCAACGATCCGCTGATGCGGTGGTGCGAGACCAACCGCGTCGATTACGTGTTCGGCCTGGCGCGCAATCGCCGGCTGGAGGCGGCCCTCGTCGTCGAGCTCGCCGAGGCCAAGTGCTTGTGCCTGACCTCGGGCAAGTCGGCGCGAGTGTTCCGCGACTTCAAATATCGCACGATCGACAGCTGGAGCCGGGCGCGGCGCGTCATCGGCAAGGCCGAGCATACGCCGGACGGTGCCAATCCGCGCTTCGTTGTCACCTCACTCAAACCCACCCGAACCGGCTTCGATGCGCGCACTCTCTGACGAGGATCTCTACTGTGCCCGCGGCGAGGCCGAGAACCGCATCGGCGAGCAATTCGAGCTGTTTGCCGATCGCGCCTCTTCCGCGACGATGGCTGCCAATCAGCTGCGCCTGTCGTTCTCGGCCATGGCGTACGTACTCGTCGACACCCTGCGCCGTGTCGGCCTGCGCCATACCCAGTTTGCCGATGCCGCGGTACAGACCATTCGCCTCAAGCTCCTGAAGCTCGGCGCACAGGTGCGCACCAGCGTGCGCCGCATCCACTTCGCCATCGCCTCGGGGTGCCCCAACAAGGTCGAGTTCGAGCTCGCCTTTCTCTATCTCCAGCGTGCCTTCAGCTCCGCCTGAACGGAACGCGGCGCCAAACCCCCAACACCGTTTCTCTGAGCGCTGACGCGCGTTCGGACCAACTCGCATCGCGGGAGCGACACAACAACACGACTCGTATTACGCGAACCGCAAATGACAGCGTTCCAACACCCCCGCGCAAAGCCATCCCAACTTCCAAAAACAGCCGCCGACGGGCCCGATCAGACCAAAAACTAGCCGCGTTTGAGAAATCCAGGTTAGCCGCTCGGCACACGTCGTAGCGCAAGATCATATCGCCCTGGAAAAATGAACCCACGCACCATGCAACCGATCGTTAGGGCGGTCAGCGCGTTTGCCAATTTGCTGGATTGTGGTCTTTAGGCTCGCCCGGAGGAGTGCTGGCGCAGCCATGCCAGCCGTTAGTAGAATCGCACCCCGCGCCATAGTTTCCGAGCTCCGTTACCGCCGTCGCTATGGGTCATTGAGGCTCACGATTCCACGCCCGATCCCCTTTTGAGGACCGAATTCGGCCAATGATTTCAGTCGTTGCGTCGCCCGCCATAGGGGATGCGCCCGCCCGTCGGTAGGATAACGTCGAAACGCTCATGCTCGCTGGGCGGCTCTTCTGGGAACGGTAGTGATGCCAGTGACGCGCGCGCGGTCGGCGTAAAGCCCATCTCGCTCTGCAACTTCGCCATTAACATCACGCAATGGTTCATGATTTTGAGGTAAGGCGAGAATTCCCCGCTATGGGACAAAAGCGGCGCCATTTCGGCGACATCCTCGACCTGCCGCTGTGCAATGGCGGCACGCTCGCGACGCTCGATTAGCTCAACGTAATTGACAAGAAGCTGATGATCAATTCGCCGAAGCAGGCCGCGAGGCGCGTCGGCTAAGATCTCACGCCAGATTTCGCGCTGGCGCTCCGACATCCAGGCGGGAGGCTGCATCTCCGTGAGTAAACCCGACGCGACCGGCTCGTCGCGACCGCCATGCCTATCGGGCCGATAGGTTCCATCGAGCCGATGAATGCGGACAGGCTTAGGTGGACGCCCCCTGGTCATGGGTCAATTCTACAAAAAAACGCTGATTTATGACGGCACAAAAATTCGATTACGCGATCCAGTCTCGGGCCACTTTCAAAATTTTATCGAGGCCCCCCCATCGCGCGGAGATCGGTGGCGGTTCGAGCACCCCACCCGGTTACCATGTTGTCGTCAGCGTTCGGTTACGCAAACGGGCCAGCCCTGGTAAGTGGCGAACGGTGCACACGCGCAGCCTGTGGCACGCCGAGCAAAAGCAAGGCGCGCGGAACCAGATTTGATGGCATCTATGCAAGTAATTAGGTCGCGTACTCCTAAATCGAGTTTGATTGGTGCGGCTTGACCAATTTCCGCTATGCCTCGGTAGTGACCAAATTCCGCATCGCAGCGAAATGACGCGAAGTGCCATTAGCAGAACTCGTTGCCGGCCCCAGCGGCCCGCCCATTTCGCAGGATCGCCCAGAATGCCTCTCCTAAAATCATCGCCCACCAGGGCGGCGTGAATGGCCGCGAGATTGATTTCATCCTCTATGACGACGGCTACGACCCGGCGCCGATCGTCGAGCAAACTCGCAAGTTGGCCGAGGAGGACAAACTTTTTTCGTGGTCTTCAAGCCAAGGCAGAACAGCACCGAAACTGCCAATTATGCATCGCGGGAGTGCCGGCGAAGGCCCCGGTCGGCTCGAGATGGCCGGGGCCTTCAACGTCGGAACGGTGGCACGACGAAACATTCACGCCACGAGCCGTCCCGATAAAAGCATGTTGGTTAGGCCGCGAAGCGGACGCTCGGTGAGCCTATGACGCCGCTCTTTTGCATCGCCACCTTCAGATCTTCGGAGCCAATCCAGGTGCGGGCCTTTCCCATGTCGGCAACATCCAGCAGGACCACCACGTCATTCGGGTCCTCGGGGCTGCGGAACACTCTACCATTCGTGATGCCTGCCAAAACACGGCTATTCTGGGTTGCATCGTAGCTCGTACGCCAGGCGTTGTAGTCCTTAACCTTGTGATGAATCGTCAGGTTCTCTGTCGCATTCTGCGCGCTCATCGTCATTCCTCCTAAAGGATTGAAATATAAATTTGAATATCATCATTCAAATTCGAAACAGAATGTAATATTATTTTTCTAAATACCAAGGGCTTAAAAATAATTACATTTCTAATAACAGTTCTACATAAATATTACATGAGCATAAGTTCGAATGATAGCAGTCACTTGTGAACCGTCATGGCTAATATATTAGCGCCGGTATGGGTCAAACTTGTCGATTCGGCGACATCAATGGTTCGCCCGCTTGATCTTCAGAAGCTGACACTTTCGCGCGGTATCGTGATCACCGGTTCGTGCCAAGAGGAGGAGACCTGAGATTGCTTCGGGTTGGGGGCGAGGTGCAATTTCGCCAAGTGGCAGGTAGTGATATGGTTATAAAACCGGGGGGAACGATGTGGCTTCGGAACGATCTCAGCGCAAGCTGACGACCATCCTCGCATCGGATGTCGTCGGCTATTCACGGCTCACCGGCGCCGACGAGGAATTGACTCTGGCGCGACTGCGGGCGCTGCGCAGCGATTTGATCGATCCGATAATCGCGGTGCATCACGGCCGCGTTGTCAAACGCACGGGCGATGGCTCGATCGTCGAGTTTGGTAGCGTGGTCGATGCGGTGCGCTGCGCCATCGAAGCACAAACCGGCATGGTTGAGCGCAATGCCGGCATTCCCCCCGAGCGCCGGATCGAGTTTCGCATAGGAATTCATCTCGGCGACGTAATGGTGGAAAGCGACGGCGACCTGTTGGGCGACGGTGTCAATATCGCTGCCCGCCTCGAAGGCATTTGCGCACCGAACGGCATTTGCCTTTCCGAAGACGCCTATCGCCAAGTACGGTCGCGGCTCGACCTCGCCGTGACCGATTTGGGCGACAAGGAACTCAAGAACATCGTCGATCCCGTGCACGTCTTTTCGCTCGAAGTCGGCAAGCCGGCACGCGCGAAAACCGCGACAGCGAAACGACACTACATTTTGGCGCCGCTGATTGCGGGGATTGTCGTGCTCGCGATAGTCTCGGGCGGTGCCTGGTATTTCCTAGCGGGACAGAAGACCGCGTCCGTCGCGAACGCGCCTGCGTCGGCCCAGGCCGCGCATCTGTCCATCGTGGTGTTGCCGTTCGCGAATCTCTCCGGAGACTCGAAGCAGGATTATTTCGCCGATGGCATCACAGAGAATCTGATCACCGACCTGTCGCGCATCCGCAACAGTTTCGTCATCGCGCGCAACACCACCTTCACCTACAAGGGCACGAACATCGATGCCAAGTCGCTCGGCACCCAATTGGGTGTCCGCTATGCGCCGGAGGGCTCGGTGCAGCGCGACGGCAACCGCGTGCGCGTCAATGCGCAATTGATCGATGCCGAGAGCGGCGCGCATCTCTGGGCTGATCGTTTCGAGGAGGATGTCGCCGATCTCTTCAAGCTCCAGGATCAGATTGTGGCGCGGATCGCTAACAGTCTTCGGGTCGAGCTTATCAACGCCAAAAGCCAACGCTCAAAGCCGCATAATTTGGATGCCGTCGATCTCACGATGCGCGGCTGGGCGCTCCTATGGCAGCCACCGACCCGAGAAACCGACAAGGCGGCGCGGGACCTGTTCGAGCAGGCGCTCAAGCTCGATCCGACCAACAACGCCGAGGCATATACGGGCATTGCCTACAGCCATTCGCGGGATTTCATCAATGAATGGACCGAGCCGGGGGCCGATTACGCGGCAATGGTGATCCGGCCCGCCGACCGGGCGCTCGCGATAGATCCCGGCAGCGGCATGGCGGCTTTTGCGAAAGGCTTCATCCTATTTCAGTCCGGCCGGGCGAACGACGCAAACGCTATCGCCGAGGCGGCGCTGCAACGCAATCCGAACCTGGCGCCGCTCTATAATTTACGTGGCTTGGCAAATACGTTGCGCGGCGACTATGAAAAGGCCAAATCCGATATCGAGCAGGCGATGCGTCTCAGTCCGCGTGACGCCCAACTCGGCATCTGGGAATACACGTATGGGGAGGCGGATCTGGGATTGGGTCGCTATGCCGCGGCGATCGACGAAGAACATCGTGCCGTCGACGACGATTTCAACGCTTTCACACCTCATGAAGCGTTGGCTGCCGCGTATGCCTTGTCGGGTCAGGACAAAGAAGCGAAGAACGAATTGGCGGAGGCGATGCACCTCAACCCCAAGCTCGTATCAGTAAAGTCATTGAGGCCTTTCGAGAGACAATTGCCACGCCTCATCGAAGGCCTACGCAAGGCCGGCCTGCCGGAGGACGAGGCGCCGCGCCTATCGATCGTGGTGCTGCCGTTCACCAATCTGAGCGGCGACGCCAAGCAGGATTATCTCGCCGACGTGCTAACCGATGAACTCACGACTTACATCTCGCGCATCCCCGGCAGCTTCGTCATCGCGAGCAACACCGCCTTCACCTACAAGGGCAAGCCGACCGACGTGAAAGAGATCGGCAAGGACCTTGGCGTGTGGTACGCGCTCGAGGGCTCCGTGCAGCCGACGGATAAGCGCATCCGCACCAACGCCCAGCTCATCGATACCGAGACCGGCGCACACCTCTGGGCCGAGGAATTCGACAACGATAAGACGGACCTGCTGCAAACTCAGGACGAGATCGTGACGCGCTTAGCGCGCACACTGCAGCTTCAACTCACGGAAATCGAGGCTGCGCACCTCACACAGACGCGCCCCGCCAATTCGGAGGCTCAGGAACTGGCTCTACGCTCCGACGCGATGGTCAGCGGTTCAGGTTCACTTTATGGCGGCAAGGACGCGGATGCCGGTTTTGCCCTGTGCGAAAAAGCACTGGAGATTGATCCCAGGAACGTCGTGGCTCTGGCGTTTCTGTCGATCAAGTTCGGCTCCAGAGTCCAAGAATACTTGAGCGTGGATCGCGATGCCGACCTCGCCCGGTCGGCAGAGTTCGCGACGCGGGCGCTCGCGATCGATCCGAACAACGCCTATGCTTTCGTCGGCAGGGCTTTCGCGCTCGTTGCCCAGGGACGCTTCGAGGAGGCGCGGATTACGGCCGAGCATGCCCTCGCACTCGCTCCGAGTCTGATCGAGGCCTATAATCTGCAAACCTTGATCGACCTCTATACCGGCAATGCCGAAAAGGTAATCGAGAGCGCCGACAAGGCGATGCGTCTCAGTCCGCGCGATCCGCTGCTGTTCAATTTTATCGCACTTAAGGGCGTGGCTCACTTCATGCGGCGCGAAGATGACAAGGCGATCGAATTGATGCGCCGGGCGAACGCGCTCAATCCCAGTCCGACGCCCAACTACTTCTATTTGGCGGCGGCGCAGGCCTTGAGCGGTCACGAGGCCGAGGCCCGCGAAACACTGAAGCGGTATCTTGCGATTCCGAGCGTTCGCACGCGAAGTATCGCAGCGTGGAAGGCCCGAACCGATTCGACTGACCCTGCCTATCTCACGATGCGCGAGCGTGTATACGACGGCCTTCTTAAGGCGGGAATGTCAGAGGAGTGAGCGCTTCGCAATTTTTCCGTGAAAGACGCGATTACGTTACGTTCTGATTTGGAATCGCTAAGGCTGCTGTGGGTCGACAGCGCCGGATTTCCCATGTCCGCGGAGGGTCCGGTTACCCCGCGAAACTCGCCGTGAACGCTGACATGCCGGATTGGCAGCGGTGTGCCAATAGAGACATCGGACCAAGCTGATCATGGCACGCAGAATTTCGGTACCAGGCGAGCGGTGATATGATCGCTGCGCAAGGTCGGGGGATTGGGTGGCATCGGAGCACGTCGAACGCAAGCTAACGGCAATCCTCGCGTCAGATGTCGTCGGTTATTCGCGGCTAGCCGGCGCGGACGAGGAAGGGACAATGCATCGCTTGCGCGCGCTCCGCGCCGAGCTGATTGATCCCGTAAGTCAGACCAATCGCGGCAGGGTCTTTCACACCGCTGGAGACAGCATCTTGATCGAGTTCGCCAGCGTGGTGGACGCGGTCCGCTGCGCCGTCGACATCCAGCGCGGAATGACCGTGCGCAAAGGGGATCTTGTCCCCGAAAAGCAAATTGAGCTCCGCATCGGCATTCATCTCGGCGACGTGATGGTCCAGCCTGATGGCGACTTGCTGGGCGACGGTGTCAACATCGCCGCCCGACTTGAAGGCGTTGCCGAGCCGGGCGGCATCTGCCTCTCGGAAGATGCCTACCGGCAGGTGCGCGACAAGCTGAGAGAGGGGTTCATCGATCTCGGCGACAAGGAACTGAAAAACATCGCGCGGCCGGTACGCGTGTTCGGCATCGCACTCGATGGAGGTGCGGCAACCCAGGATTTTTCGACTTCATTGGCGAAGCCGGTTGCAGTTTCAACACCGCCACGCCTCTCCATCGTTGTCCTGCCTTTTGCCAACATGGGCGGCGACCCCGAGCAGGAATATTTCGTCGACGGCGTCACCGAAAGCCTCACCACCGATCTGTCGCGCATTTCCGGTTCCTTCGTGATCGCGCGCAACACTGCCTTCACCTACAAGGGCAAGCCAATCGACGTGAAGCAGCTCGGGCGTGAGCTCGGCGTGCGCTATGTGCTCGAAGGCTCCGTGCAGCGCGGGGGCAATCGCATGCGCGTCAACGTCCAGTTGATCGACGCCGAGAGTGGCGTCCACCTATGGGCCGAGCGCTTCGACAAACCGGTGGCGGACTTGTTCGACATGCAGGATGAAATCGTTGCTCACCTCGCCAATCAGTTAGGCGTACAGTTGATTACTGCGGAGGCGCGGCGTGCGGCACGGGCACCCGATCCCGATTCCATGGACCTATATTTCCAGGGGGTGGCTTGCGTGCACAGGGGAAGCACTCCTGAGTATCTAGGGCAAGCACGCGGCTTCTTCGAGCGCGCTCTAGCGCTCGATCCCGGCAATACCCAGGCATTGGTTGGGACGGCGGAAGTCGACGCGGATATGACCACAAGCTTTTTGACCGACGACCCGGCCACTCACTACGCGTCGGCCGAAGCGGCGTTGACCAAAGCCCTATCCGTGGCGCCCGACAACGCCGAGGCGCATCTATTGATGGGGCAAATCAAGAACTTTACCGGCCGCACAGCCGAAGGAATTGCCGAGTGCGAGCGGGCGTTGGCGCTGAATCCAAATGTGGCTGTCGCACACGCGCAAATCGGTCTCGCCAAGCTGATTATCGGTCGCAGCGAGGAAACCGAGGATCATGTCAAAGAAGCGCTTCGCCTCTCGCCTCGCGACACGAGTGCGCATTCCTGGATGGGGATCGCGGGCCTCGCCAAACTCTTGCTGGGCAGAGACGAGGAAGCCGTCGTGCGATTGCGTCGGGCCATCGAGATAAATCGAAATTGGCCCAGCGCACATTTCTATCTCTCGGCCGCCTTGGCGCAGCTCGCCCGCCTCGAGGAGGCCCGGGCTGCGGCAACGGCGGGTCTATCCCTCGATCCCGCCTTCACTGTTCGCCGCTACCGTTCGGGCGCACCGGGCGACAATCCGACCTATCTTTCGCAGCGTGAACGCATCTACGACGGGATGCGCAAGGCCGGGGTGCCGGAGGCATAAGCACCGGTGATTTGCGCCCCGCAGGTCTGTTGTGGGTCAAACTTGTCGATTCGGCGACATCAATGGTTCGCCCGCTTGACCTTCAGAAGCTGACACTTTCGCGCGGCATCGTGACCACCGGTTCGTGCCAGAAGCTGACCCGACTCTTGGTTGCCGACATCGGATCAGAACGCGACAACTCCCGCCACCACGCTCGGTGACGCAACTATTCCTTTAACGCATTCGCGTCGAATTTGCGGCGAGCCCGCTCGACCTGCTCGAGATTTTCGGCCGCCCAATGCCATACACCGCAGAACGCGGCGCCAAGAGTCAAGCCGAGAGGCGTGAGACCATATTCGACCTTGGGTGGCACGACTGGATGAACCTTTCGCGTGATCAACCCATCACGCTCCATCTGCCGTAGCGTCTGGGTGAGCATCTTCTGGCTGATGCCGGGGACTTGCTCACCGAGGCGTGTGAAGCGCAGCTCACCCGCTTCAGTCAGCACGTCGAGAATCAGCATGGTCCACTTGTCCGCGACCCGGCCCAGCAGGTCGTGCACCAGTGCCTCGATTTTGGGATCGATGTCGGCGGGCGGCAATTGAGCGGCAAAGGCCCTTGCCCGCGCAATCTCCCTCGCTGTGAATTGCCGCATGACTAA
Source organism: uncultured Alphaproteobacteria bacterium (assembly GCA_963804725.1). GTDB lineage: Bacteria > Pseudomonadota > Alphaproteobacteria > ATCC43930 > CGMCC-115725 > JAATGI01. The sequence goes on from CAWDRN010000006.1 coordinate 102,856, forward strand.
ATCTACACTCTCCGGTCGGTAAGTATAGAACTTATCGGTGCCTTCTTGCCTTTGGAGAGTGATGCCCATACATCCGGTTGGCAAGCGCGATCGGCAGAACGGGAACCAGCCATGCAACTCTCCGACAGAACCGTCCTTATCACCGGAGGCACGAGCGGCATCGGTTTGGAACTCGCGCGCCAATTGACGCAGCGAAAAAACGTCGTGATCGTGACTGGTCGCGACCAAGCGAAGCTCGACGCGGCGAAGCGATCGGTACCAGTCGTCCATGCCTTCAAGAGTGACGTCAGCGACCTTGATGCGATCAAAGCCTTGCACAATCTCGTGTTGACGCAATTTCCTGCCCTCGACACGCTTGTCAACAACGCTGGTATCATGCGCAACCTAGACCTCAACCGGGATCGCACCCTCGACGACGTGACGCGCGAAATCGACATCAATCTGAGTGGGCCGGTGCGGATGGTGCAGCAATTTCTGCCACATCTCAGAGCGCGCGATGGCGCGGTCATCGTCAACGTTTCGTCCGGCCTCGCCTTCGTTCTTCTGCCCTTGTCACCGGTCTACAGCGCCACCAAGGCAGCCATTCACTCCTTTACACAGTCTCTACGCGTGCAACTCGCCGAATCAGGCGTAACCGTGATCGAAGTCGCTCCGCCCGGCACGGAGACGCCGCTGTTCCGAGGCGAGTTCGAGGAGGAGATGAAAGGCCAGAGCGCCATGGACGTGCACGTGCTTGTTCGCCGCGTCATCGTCGGGATCGAGGCGGGTAGGCTTGAAATCCGTCCCGGCCTCGCCAATGTGTTGAAGACGATGAGCCGGATCGCGCCGCGATTCATGCTCGGCCAATTAGCGAAGCGATCGAAACCGAAAACACCGCTAGCAGCGGCATAAACGGCGTCGCATATCCGGTGAAGGAGGTGGGGGCGGATGGCAATTTCCCCTTGAGGTCTGACCGAGTCAATGGACGAGTCGATGAATGTCCGATTCCGTTTTTTGATCGCCAAAAGCTGTCCAGCCGCCTCGGCCAGTTCGCGCCCAAGGCGCTATGGGCAGCGGTGAGGGCAAGTTAGAATCGGAGCTTCGGGCGACGTGTAACCCGGTCGTCGGAGATACAAAATTTTGGCGTATCTCCATGGTAGGTCTGGTGGTGAACTCATAAACGCGTTTTGGAACTTCCGCTTTGGCCCCAGTAAGCGGCCCTCACTCGCAGCACCGGGCACTCGGGGATGTGCCAAACTCGGAAGTCGCCACGACGCTTCTAAGTTCAAATTGGTCGAGCGGTCGATCTTACTTGTGTAATGGCGACGCCGGAGATCGCGAGGAGCCCACCGACAATCAACTTTGGGGTCATACGGTCGCCAAGAAACAACACGCTCGAAATCAAGGCGAACACCGGAAGCAGCAGGCCGAATGGTGCGACACGGCCCATCGAGCAACGGGCGATCAGCCAGAACCAAAGGCCAAACCCAACAATTCCTCCGATGAAAATTGTGTAGGCGAGTGCCAGCCAACCACGTTCCTCCGCCGTGATAAGGCTCGCCAGTTGTCCATGTTCAAGGAGCAACGACATCAACATGACCTGCGGCACCGTGAGCAGCGACGACCACCCCATCAACATCAAAGGGTCAAAAGGGCCGTAGCGCTTCGTCAAGATATTGGAAACCGCGAACGCGAAGGCTGCTCCGACCACAAGCAGCAGTGGAAGCGCGTTTGCCGACAGGCCAGGCCCTGCTGCCAACACGACCACGCCGACGAATGCAAGCATCACTCCGGCGGACGTAGTTAGAGACGGCCTCTCCGCGAGCAATGGCCAAGCTAACAGGACGGTGAAGGGCGTGGCGAGTTGATATGCGACGGCCAACATGCTTCCCGAGCCGAGCCCAAGGCCAACATAGAAGAGCCCGAAGTTTAGTCCACCAAGGAAAACTGAAATAGCTGCGATAGGGTCGAACTGTCGACGTGTGGGCCTTTTGACGAACGGAATAAGCAGCAGCGCGATGGCCAGGAAGCGGAGTGCGAGGAAGAAGAGAGGCGGAAACTCCATAACGCCCACTTTGATGGCCACGAACTGATAACCCCAGAGCAAGGGGACGGCCACCGCGCAGACGATCTGGATGGCAGACATGGCATCCTTCCTTTCAAGACCATTAGGTCCAGATATAGACGCGCTAACAGCGGAGGCGTACATGGGTTGTCTACCTAATGAAGCGCTCGAGAAGAGCGTCAACGGTGGCGATATCTTCGCGATCGAAAGCGATCGGCACGCGGGCCAATTTCTGAAACTTGGGGGCCACAACCCTGAGCTCACCTCAAATACTTTCTCGACAACATGCTGGCCGAAGAGTTGATTTTCGACCGAGAAGGCGTCAAAAAAATCTGCGATGAAAGCCTGGTGAACGGAGAATGACGTGAGGCTGCAGAACATTCTCGGAAATCGGCGTTCGGTTCTCGCCGGACTGCTGGTCGTGTTTCTGGCGCCCGGAACGGCTCTCGCGCAATCGATCGATAGAATCTGGCATTGGAATGTCGGCCCCACCGTGGCGGGACTGAGCATGTCCTATAACGATAACGGCCAGCCGTCGCATGTCTGGTTTGACTTGGGGACGAACCCCGATCTGTCCGGCGCACGGTGGGTCGGCGAACAAAGGGATATAAGCTATGGCCGAGCGCAATCGCACGCGACCCTCAGCGGCTTGATGCCGAACACGGTCTATTACTATCGCGCGACGATCAGCACACCCTACGGCAAGGCCTCAAGCTTCATCCAAAGCTTTCGGACAGCATTGGCAGCGGCGGCCCAGAAGCCAAGCATCCGCTACGAAAAAATGAACCTCTACGAGAGCCAAGGCCGCCAGGCGATGATGTTCGATTTCGTCGGTGATGGGCACGGGCTGAGCGGATCGATGTACATGCTATGGAGCACCGACCCCAAGCTTGCCCGTGCATCGCGGCTCGACGGCGGCGGTTTGCCGGCGGGGCCGACGGGCGCTTACATGCACCCGTTGATCTATGCGGACAATCCGGACCTCCCCGACGGCACGACGATCTATTTTCAGGGAGTGGTCGAAACGTCCTCCGGACGGGCAACCACCTCAATCTTGAGCGTGCGCTTCAAAAAGCCAAACAAGGACTACTAAAGAGAAGGAGTGCGCATGGTGAAAATGTTGGTCATTGCGGCGGCGTTGGTTGTCTTGAGCGCGTCGTCGTCGTTTGCCGCCATCACCTGCTGGTACAATGGGAGCGGTGCCTATTCCGGCGCCGACGATGCGAACCCCAATTTTCCAAAGGGCAAGGTGACGAAGGGGAACGGCGGGGATTATTCCTGGGGCTACACCGTGCCTGGCGGCCCCGACACCTGCCCGAAAACGCTGCCGGCACACTGAAATCCAGACTAAGGCGTGAAGTCATAATCGCGTTTTGGGCCGCTGCCGAAGTCCGGTTTGGGTCATTCGCGACGGGGTCGGGCCACCAGCAAGCCCGGCTATATCCGCTGTGCCACCGAAAGCCGAAGTAAATTCAGAGCATTAGCGGCTCCGCGACGGACGTCATTATGCTCCGAAACCGGAGCCTCGACTTCATGCGCTGAGAACTCAGCAACTATGAGTCGACCGCTATGAAGCCGATGCTGCCGAACAAGACGCGGGCGTTCGGCGTATAAATGACCGTCGCGTGCATCCACGGGTTCGGCTCCGCGACTAGATAGTAATCGTATGTGTCTGGACCCCCGCCGCCTGGCCCTTAGGGGGGGATGTAAAAAAGTTTTTCGTCTCTTCCAAAAACTGGCCCGGCTAGCCGGATTTTTGCGCGTAGTGGTTTTCGGCCTAAAGCTAGTGGTTCAAAACTGACACTTGGTACGCAGTCCACAGGTTTGGTTGGGGTGGATTTCTGCCGATCCGCTTCCGGGCAGGAACGCCGATACCGGACTTTCGCCCCAACTTTAGCGTCGTCTCCACCTGACCCACGGCGGCGAAAAGGGCGACAGAGCACGGGCCTCGGCGTAAGGGATAGAAAGAAGGTAAGTAGTAATTAAGAAATAAAGATAATTAAAGAAGCAAGAGAAGTTAGACTTTGGAGTGGCGATAGCAAGGTGCTGGAAGCAAGATGAAGTTAGAAGCGCAAGATGCAGGAGATTGAAGAGAGAGAGGATTGTGCTTTTGGAGGCTGGGGTGTGAGTAAGAGGGAGATTGTAAGGAGGTGGGAGTTAGAGGGATTGTTAGAGTTGGGGTATGCTAGAGAAAGGTTTGATGGTTGCAGACAAGAGGCTGGCAAGAAGAGCTTTATAAGCAAGGAGGAAAAAAAAAAAAAAAAAAAAAAAAAAAAAAAAAAAAAAAAAAAAAAAAAAAAAAAAAAAAAAAAAAAAAAAAAAAAAAAAAAAAAAAAAAAAAAAAAAAAAAAAAAAAAAAAAAAAAAAAAAAAAAAAAAAAAAAAAAAAAAAAAAAAAAAAAAAAAAAAAAAAAAAAAACTAGGCTGGCAGCTCCCAGTAGTCCTTGCCCACGAGAATACCTTTGCTCGCGGCCAGTTCTTTTGTTCTGTTCCGGAGCAAGGTCACCGCGGGATAAGGGCGCAGCATGACTGTCAGATCGTTGATCTGTCCCTGATCGTTCAGCTTCTGAATCCACATGCCTTCCATAGGATATCCATCCGCATCGCAGTCAAACAGTTCGATGATCAAATCCGGTGTCGCGATGATGGAGGTGTAGGAAGAGCGGCTCTGCACCTCATGAGCAGCACCGACAGCGTCCGCTACCTCCTTTTTGCCCTTCACCGATTTTGCCAACATCGGGCTGTGCAACACCATGTCTGGCGCTGTCTCGATCGGCTTCAGTCCTATGGGTGTGAACTTGCGCGGAATGCCCGCGTCGGCCGGATTTGGCCCGAGTTCCCAGTAATCCTGCGGAATAGTGGCGGATAGTTCCTTGTACATCGCTTCTCGAAAAAGCGTCGACACCGGCCACGGACGCATCAGCACGCGGACCTGGCGGATCAGACCGTCGTCGTCGTCCACGAGGATGGTTGCCGCCTCCAGCCTGAAGCCGTTCACCTGCCCCTTCCAGATCAGGAAGGTCTGCTTGGTGTCGCTGACCTCATGCGTGTACTGAATGGGGCCCGCGATTTTCGCGGCATGTCCGATGACCGTCAGCACGGCATCTACTCCCACGACAGGCTTGGTCAACATCGGCGCAAAGAGAGAGATGTCCGGCGAGAACGCTTTGGCGAAATCCTCTCTGCTGGCGCCGGATTAATGGCGATTTGGAACGGGTGCTTGGTCATAGGGGGTCCCTTTCGTCAAATGGAGGGGTCAGGCCGCCTCGTAGTCCCAGTCATCGGCAGGAATGCTGTCACTGACGGCGGCGCGCTGCTTGTCCCTGAAAATCTTGAGCGCCGGGAACGGACGGTATGCGACCGTGCGCTCCTTGAGCTTTCCATCCGGCCCATCGGTCAGGAGTTCGAGGCTCTCGAACTCGTGGCCTTCGATTGTGCCCTTCCAGCGCAGGAAAGTAGTGTTCTCGTCGAGCTTGCGTTCCAGCACGTAGGTGCCGGGATTGTCGCGATTGTGCGCCGACGCCGCCATCGTCTTGGCGACGGCGTCCCGACCCAGGATCGCCTTGATGAGAAGCGGACTGTGCATGATGACGTCTTCCGCCAGAAGGGCGGCAAACAAATCCGCTGTTGCATGACCGGATTCTCGAAGCGCACGGACGGGATGCATGGAACGACCTCCTTAGGGGTTCAAGGGCGGCTGACGGGAGCGGGCGGAATGGGCAATGCGACGTCGGTCGCCATTTTCCAACCCGCTGCCGCGCGAACCCAGGTCACGATCATCAGGAACGGCTTGGGCGCCGGCGTCTGGCCCGCATAGGCGACAGAGATACGAAGCGGGGCATACGTTTCGGCGACATCGGCGGAGAGACCCACCGTTTTTACGCGGGCGTAGTCGGGATCCATCACGAAGATGCCGGAATAAAGATCGGCAAAATGCCGCATGACGACATCAGTGCCCCAGAACCCGGCCCAGTTGCCTTCGGCGGGTGTCGCCGTCTTGGCGACGAAGAGGGTGTTGGGCGATTCCCAGACCATCTTCCGCACGGCGGCAAGGTCGTGGCGGTTCTCGGCATCGATCAGCGTGTGATAGAGCGTGCCGATGCGATCGAGCGTCGCCTGGTCCAGCGGGACGCTGTGGATTTGCGATGTCGGCGCTGCCGTCACGGGCGACGGCAGAAACGTCGCCAACACGACGCCAATGAGTGAGAACCTACGCATGGGTCAGTGCCTCCTTTGGCGGAAAAAGAAAACGAAGCTGATGGTCGAGAACCTTACGGCACCCGTAATCGGGAAACCGGGCGAGGATGCGTTGCCGAAATTCGTCTCCTGTTGAGGATGTCCCGAGCGCATTTTCCGCATAGTCGAGATATTCGATCATGGCGTCGTAGAGCGGCTTTCCGCCGGGCCGACCGTGTCCCGGCAGAACGACGTCGTAAGGCAGCACGCGATATTCGCGCAGCGCCGCGCGCCAGCCCTCGAAATCGCGTTCGCCGAGAAACAGGTGCGAGCGGTCATAGACGAGATCCTGGACGATGATGGCGTTCGCATCGGGCAACGCCACGACCAGCGCGTCCTCCGTCTCCGCCCCGCGCAACCGGTGGTGTTCGATGCGCACGCCGTCGAAAATTCCGCGCCTTCGGCAATGTGGATGTCGACCTGCCGCGCAATGGTCGCGACGTCGTCGCCGACCTTCTCATGTTCCTCGCGCGCCACGCGATCGCCGGCCTCGCCGATTTTTTCGGCGACGCTCGGAAGCGCGCAAAGCGGCGCGTCGAGCGCCGCGGCGCCCAGCAGATGATCGGGATGATAGTGCGTGACATAGAGCCGAGTGAGCGACTTACTCAATTCTGCAGCACGCCGCGCGACCTCGCGCGCGAACGGCAGTGTATATTGGGCGTCCACGACGAAGAGTTGCGACGGCAGCTCGATGATATGCGACGTCACCAGCCAACCTTCTTCGGGCGCGGTGAACGTGTGAATCGGCGCTACGGCGTTGTCTGTGGTCGTCCAGCTTCCCGGCATTGCCAAAGCCTCTCGTTTGTTGACGAGGCAAGCTTAGGCATCGGGAGCAGCGAGCCAATTATACGAGAGAAACGACCGCTTATACTTCCGTATGGCCGCGGGACGCGGGCAGCGTGAATCGGAATTGCGCCCCATGGCCAGGCAGGTTCACGGCCTCGATCTGGCCGCCATGCGCTTCGACGATCGAGCGGCAGATGGCAAGCCCGATACCCATCCCACCGTCCTTCGTGGTGAAAAAACTCTGGAACAACCGGCTTAGATGATCGGTGGCAACCCCCGGCCCGGTATCTTCAACATCCGCGCGTATCGTCTGCGCGTCGGCGCGCGCAGTGCGGATGATCAGGCGGCGCTCGCCGCCATTTGCCATCGCATGCATTGCATTGACGGCCAGGTTGGCAAATACCTGTTGAAGCTGAACGCGGTCCGCCACGATGTCGGGCAAATCCGGTGCAAGATCGAGCGACGCCTCCACGCCCTGTCGCATAAGTTCGGGCCGCAGAAATAGCATTATCTCTTCGATTACCCTGTTGAGTGCAAGCGGCGATCGTTCCGGCCGGGTACGTGTCGCCATGCTGCGAATGCGGCGGATGACGTCCGCCGCGCGCCGCGCATCCGCTGCGGTGCGGTTCGAAAGTGCCCGCAATTCATCGAGATCCGGATCTGGCCGATTCAACCAACGTAGCGCCGCCTCGGCATTTGTCAGAATCGCACCGAGAGGCTGATTGACCTCGTGCGCGATGGACGCGGTGAGTTCGCCCAGCATTGACACGCGAGCGGCGTGGGCGAACTCCGCCTGGACCTCTGCCAGCATTGCCTGCGCCCGTACTCGGTCGCTGATATCGACAAGGCAACTCAGGCCCAACGCGTCTTGGCTGAAGGCTTCCGGAAAATAAGCGACGTAGAGCACTTCGCGAATTTGGCCGTCGAAAGTGCGGATATTCATCTCCGCCTCAAACTGCGAGGCCCCGCTGAAGCGGGACGCCATGGATCTCTGAATCACGAGGGACGCCTCGCTCCAGACGCGTGCGGCGGGACCGAGCAACTGTTTTTCGTCCTGCGCGCCGAAAAGCTCGACGGCGCGACGGTTAACCTCGACGACCTGAATGGAATTGGCGGCGTATTCGTAGAAGCCGGGATGAGTGTCGAAATACTCCTGGAGATCGCGCACGCCCTCCGCGTGCATCTGCGCAAATACACCTGCCATTTCGGTGCGATCGACCTGGACCATCGCAACCGGCAGGAAATGGAAGAGTGTGCGATAACGTTGCTCGCTCGCCTCGAGCGAAGTCTTCGCCTTCCTATCCGCGGAGATGATGCCGATGAGAAGCTTGCCACGCGCTAGCATCTCTGGCGGAAAACAGGCCGTGAACCACACGTCGAATTCGCGCCCATCGATCGAGGAAAGCCTTGTCTCGCTCGCGTAATGCGGTTTGCCTTCGACTGCCGCTACCACACTTTCCGCGTAGACGTGCTGGCTCGCCGGTGGCCAATACGGTTCGAGGCCAGCGAGCATTTCCTGTTTGTCGCCGCGACCGAAAAGCTGAACACTCTGATCGTTTACGTCGATGACGCGCGTGGCGCGGATCATCTCACGCACGATCTCGGGGTGTTCGGTGAAGTATCGCGATAGATCAGTCGTACCGGAGCGCAGGAGCCGTCGCACCATCGCGCCCACCGGGGTGAAGTCGAGTTCCCAGAACGACACCGCCATGGCCTGAAAGACATTGTAGTAGCGGTGCTCCGCCCGCTTGAGTGCGTCTTCTGCATGGCGTTGCGCGCTGACGTCGATGGCCGTCTCCACGATCTCGGCCTCGCCGCGTGCCACGCATTGCAGCCGCACCGTAATGAGCACGCCGCTCGCGGTACGGCGCGTAACGTCGCCTTCCCAGACGCCGTTTTCGGCCAGTGCGGTCTCGATACTCGGCACGGCCTCGCGCCGCGTTTTGAGGAGTTCGTGGATCGTCCGTCCCATTGCCTCCGCGCGGTGCCAACCATAGAGGCGCTCGGAAGCGGCATTCCACCTCGTGATGCGTCCGTCGCGGTCGCGCAGCACCACGCTCTCCTGCACGAGATCGAGAACATCCGGCGTCATCAAGCTCGATTGAACCCGCGCTCCAGGCAAAGGACAATAGCGATCTCGGTCAGGCGACCCGCGCTTTTTTGAGGCAGGCGAAGAGGGTTTCGGCGGCAAACGGCTTTTTTAGGAGGCAGACGGCGCCGCTTGTGCGCGCCAGAGCGTGAATATGCGGCTCCGAGCGCGCCGTGATGAAGATGACCGGCGCATCGTTCGCGTGATCGTCGAGCCATTGCTTCAGCTGGAGACCGGAAAGGCCAGGCATCTGAATATCGGTGATGATGCAGCTCGACGGCTCCGACATGCCGGACGCGAGAAAATCTTCCGCGGAGTTGTAGGTCCTGGCGTCAAATCCGAATGAACGGACAAGACCGGCCAAAGCGAGCCGCATCGACTCGTCGTCGTCGATGATGGAAATCGGGAAAACCGGCAATCGCGTTACCTCAAAGTCCGAGCGCTTCGGCCATCCGCACTAGATCAGCAAGCGTGCGCGCGCCCATTTTGTTCATCGCCGCGCCGCGATGAATCTTCACAGTGATCTCGGAGAGGCCCAGATCGCCGGCTACCTGTTTGTTCATCTTTCCCGCCGTAACAAGCCGCATCACTTGCTGTTCGCGGGGCGAGAGCCGTGGCGAATTTATCGCGCAGAAGCGCCTGCTCTTTGTCCATCTTGCGGCGTGCCGCGTCTCGCGCGATCGCGGTGGCGACGGCGTCAAGCATGTCCTGGTCGCGGAATGGCTTGGTCAGGAAATCGACAGCGCCAGCCTTCATGCCGCGTACCGACATAGGGACGTCGCCATGCCCCGTCATCAGCACGACGGGCAGGTGGATTCCTAGGCCCGCCAACTGTCCCTGAAAATCGAGACCACTGATTCCGGGCATGCGCACGTCCAGGATCAGGCAGCCCGGCGCATCCGGCCGTTGTGCCGACAGAAACTCGCTGACCGACGCATAGACGCGGGTGTTATGGCCAATCGAGCGGAGAAGACTGTCCAGCGCCGCGCGCATGGATTCGTCATCGTCGATGATGTACACGACCCTTGCTTCGCCCATGAGCAAGCCTAGACTAGGACGGATCGTTCCCGCGTCGCAAGGGTCGTGCTGCTTTGCATCATTCGTCCAATCGTCATTAGAACATCGTGTGGGTGTTCGCCGACTTCTCCGGAATCGGCTGGATCACATCCCAGTGCTCCACCAGCTTGCCGTTCTCCAGCCGGAAAATGTCCACGACCGCTTCACCGCCGGGATTGCCGGAGAGTCCGAACCATTGGCAATGCAGGATGACGTAGTCGCCGTCGGCGAAAGACCGCTTGATCTCGCCATGCGCGTCGGGGTGATTTTTCAGTATCCACGCGACGAAGTTCTTCACGCCGTCCAGGCCGTCAGCGATCAGCGGATTGTGCTGGCGGTAATAGGGGCCGGCATAGAGCCGGAAGGCATCGTCGACGCAGCCTTCGAATAGAGCGGTCTTGTAGAAAGCGACCACGACTTCCTTGTTGGTTTGAGACATGGCTTTCTCCTTGGGGATCAAAACATCGTGCTGATGCGGGAGGGATTCCGGGTCCGGAGGTCTAGGCGAAAAACGCTTCCGCCATCGGCACGTCGGAGAGAAAAGTGTCGAGACGGCTGATCTTGGCGCTGCGGAACGAAAAGACCGCCGCGAGATGCTCATCCAGCACGCGGCCATTGGCGGTGCTAGTATTGTGCAGGATTATCGCCACGCCCCTATGACCGTAGACCGTGCGCACCATTTCCACTTTGACGTCGTGTGCTGCGATGGCTTTCGCACGCTTTACGATGTCGGCCGTGCCTCGCGCCTCGCCACAGATGGCGCTCGATCCAGGAAAGGTCCAGATAACATCGTCGACGGCCACGCTCTTCACGACGGCTTCGTCCGGATTGCTGAGCACCGACAGGAATTTCCGTGCCAATCGCTGCTTCTCGTCGCTTGTCATTCCAGGCCTCCTATAATGGGCGTCGGTCGCCAATCGGCGAGATCGGCAGCTCGGCTCGCGGGCTCGTGAACCGTTTCAACGGTCACAGCATCGGCCGAACCGTTTGTTTCAGCCATCGGACATGGGGATGGGGGCCTAATACCTTCGTACGATTGCGACGATCCTGCTTTCGATGAAGACGTTGGCCAGGCATTGTACCTGAACGACGAGACTGGTGACGGAAATGGTAATGGCAATCGATTCGATCAGAGTTCTTCTTCAGACGACGATCCCCTCCGAGGAGGATTGGTCCGTCGCCAGGTTCGGTCGAACTCGGCAACTTCCTCCGCGATCAGCGCGCGGCCGACGGCCAGCCAATCTTCGACGTCACGATGCGGGATCGCGATCCGCTTGGCACACCAGAGTCGATTTTGTCCTCGCTCGATCTGCGCGATTTCGATGAGATGTGGCTCTTCGCCGTGGATGTCGGTGACGGGCTTACCGTCGAGGACTGCGAGGCGATCACGCGCTTTCGCCGCAATGGCGGTGGATTGTTGGTCACGCGGGATCACATGGATCTCGGTTCTTCGGTCTGCAATCTGGGCGGCGTCGGAAAGGCGCATCACTTCCATTCGCGCAATCCCGATCCGGACGCGGCGAACCGGACAATCGACGATCCTTATTCGAGAAATATCTCCTGGCCGAATTTTCACTCCGGCGCTAACGGCGACTTCCAGGAGATCGACGTTGTGAGGCCGGTTCATCCGGTGCTGGTCGATCGCACATCGGCAACCGGCGCCATCCGCTATTTGCCAAGCCACCCGCATGAAGGCGGGGTCAGCGCGCCCGAAAACGAATCCGCCCGTGTGATCGCAACGGGTGCCAGCAAGGTCACCGGACGTCGATTCAATATCGCTGTCGCGTTCGAGCCAGGCGCGAACGGGGGGCCCGCCATCGCGCAAAGCACGTTTCATCACTTCGCCGACTATAACTGGGACACGGCCGCGGGTTGTCCGAGCTTTGTCGATGAACTACCCGGGGACGCCATCATGCGCACGCCGGAGGCGCTCGCGGACACGCATCGCTACGTCCGCAACGTCGCCCTCTGGCTCGCACGGCGTAATCCCAACGTATAGGCAATCCAACCGTACGCGTGATCGCCCGTGGCGTCCGGCGCGACTAGCCTTCCCTCGCAGTTCGAAACAACCTCACGCGAGGCAAGCCATGAAAGTTCTCTTCATCATCTCCAACTCGGACACGGCGTTCTGGTTGTCGGAAGTCACGCATCCCTACTGGCATCTCGCCGAGCGTGGCGTCGCAGTCGATTTCGCCAGCCCCGCCGGCGGCCAGGTTGTGTACGACCGTTACAGCGATCCTTATTTTGAGCACTCGACGGAAGCCGACGATCTCGTCAGCAAAGGCTTCCTTTCAGACAAGGCGCTCGTTGCTAGGGACCAATCTAACACTTGGTGCGCGCGCCTGAGGGCGGCGATGATTTTGTTGGGATGGGCGGTGCAGAAGAAGGGCTTTGGCATGAGATTGGTTTCTTAGATGAAGAGGCTGATGGCGGTCTGCAGTTCGCGGACGGAGTGGAAGACGCCGCGCTGCAAGCGCTGCTTGGAAAGCTTGGCGAAATAAGACTCCACGGAATTGAGCGAGGAGCAGGAAGTGGGTGTGAAGTGGAAGGTGAAGCGCTTGTGGCGGGTGAGCCAGGCCAGGACCGCAGGGTGATTGTGGGTGGCGTAGTTGTAGAGCACGACGTGGATGGACTTACGCTTTGGCGCTTGGGCCTGGATGACATGCAAGAACAGAATGAACTCCTCATGGGGATGGCGCGGCGTACAGAGGCGGATGACCTTGCGCTGGAGCACGTAGAGGGGGGCGAAGAGAGTTGTGGTGCGGTGGGGTTTGTAATCGTGGGTGATGGTTCCGGCGCGTGCCTTCTTCATCGGCAGGCGGGGCTGGGTACGATCCAGCGCCTGGATCTGGCTCTTCTCGTCGATCGAGAGCACGATGGCGTGCTCGGGCGGATTGACGTAGAGCCCGACAACGTCACGCAGCTTTCGCACGAAGTTCGGGTCGTTCGACAGCTTGAACTGCCTGATCTTGTGAGGCTGAAGGCCATGGGCGCGCCAGATACGGCGGACTGCGCTCGCGCTGATGCCGCAAGTCTTGGCCATCATCGGGCTGGTCCAATGGGTGGCTTCGCCCGGTGGGTCCTGTTGGGTCAGCGCCACGACACGCGCGGCCACCTCCGGCCGAAGCGGCGCCACGCGCGAAGGCCGCGTCTTGTCGCGCAGCAAGCCCTCGACACCGTCCGTCATGAACCGTTCCTGCCAGCGCCACACACAGGTCTTGGACTTTCCCGTGCGACGCATGATCGCGTTCGTGCCAAGACCCTCCGCCATCAAAACGACGATCTCGGCTCGCCAAGCATGCTTCTGCGGCGCGTTACGGTTCTGCAAAATCGCCCTCAGCTACTTGCGCTCAGAAGGCTTCACCGTGATCGATATTACCGTGCGCATGCGCCAGACTAGCATGCCCGACCTCACCTGGGAATACCAATTACGAATATAAATGTCAGATGCCATCCACTAGATTCGAGGCCACGCTCAAACTCGGGGAAGTCGACCTGGATTCCTACGACGCGGTGCATGTGGCTGGCGGACGCGGCGCCACTTTCGATCTCTATCCGAATGAGGACGTGGCTCGCGCGCTCGAACACTTCTGGGCGAAGGACCGGGTCGTCGGCGCGATCTGCCACGGCGCTATCGCGCTTGGCAACATCCCGGAGCGCATTCGCGGCAAACGCACGACCGGATATACGCTCGAGGGCGATAAAGAACTTCAACGCATGTTCGGGAGCGGCTTCCTTATCCCTCACTTCCCGCAAATGGTTCTTGAGGAAGCGGGCTCGCTCTATTCGCGCGTTGCTCCGAACGATCCGCTCGTCGTCTGCGACGGCAAGCTCGTCACGGGCCAGAACCAGCAGTCAGCGTCGGAATATGCGCTCGTTCTGCTCCACACGATGACCGGACTCACGCCGGTGGTTTCGGACTAGTGATCGTCCAATTCAAGACTAGGAAACCCCTCCGTGCTGTTTCATATGACCATGACCGTCCGGATTCCGCTCGATGCGGATCCGGACAAGATCCGGCATCTGTCGGAACAGGAGCACGCGCGCGCCGCCGAACTCCAGCGGCAGGGCAAGTGGCTGCACCTTTGGCGCCTGGTGGGAAAGTCCGCCAATGTCAGCATCTTCAGAGTCGAGAGCCCGGCCGAGCTACACGAAATTCTCGGATCACTTCCGTTGCATCCGTATATGGAGGCCGATGTGACGGCGTTGTGCCGGCACCCCGGATCTTTGGCTGATCTCGAATAGGTCTTGTCTGCTTCTGATGCTGTGGACGACTCGCCCACCGGCAGGTGCGGGCCAATGAAGTCATCGCCGCTTGGGCGGTCGCGATTTTGGGGAAGCCGAGCATGGAAGCGATCACCACTGTCGGTCTCGATATCGCGAAGTCGTTCTTTCCGGTTCATGCCGTCGATGCGGCGGGCAACGTCATTCCGTGACAGGCCAAACGTCTTTCTCGGTGATGAAGAGCTGAACCAGGTCCCATTGCGGCGGCGATCTGGTAACGTCGCTCGCATGATCCGCGTGACAGCCCACATCTCGATCGACGAGCTTGAGATCGAGGAATGCTCCATCGGCGCTTCTGGCCCGGGCGGGCAGAACGTCAACAAAGTTTCGAGCGCGATTCAGATCCGCTTCGACGTCCGTCGCTCCCAATCCTTACCGGAGGATGTCCGCGCCCGGCTGTCGGCGCTTGCAGGGGGAAGCTGACGCTGGACGCGATGCTTTGTCATCATCGCCCGGCGGCAACGGTCGCAGCATTTGAACCGCGCGCACGCGATGGAACGGCTGGCCAAAATCATCCGTCGTGCGGCCGACCCGCCGACCTCGCGGCGCCAAACACGCCCCACGCTCGGGAGCCCGCGCCGCCGGCTGCAGGAGAAAGGCAGCCGCGGCGCGATTAAGGCCTGCGCGGCCGGCCAGGTTCGGATTCCGACTGAAGTCGGCCAGACGGAACATCGTGGGATCCCTGACTTGACGATTTGCGACTTATGAAGGTCGGCTTTTAGGAGGAACTGGCCGAGCAACTGATAACCGCGATGGGCGCGAAACCGCCGCCCCACTTGGCTGTGTGTGCCGAAAACCCCATCCGTATTGAACCAGTGAGAGAATCGCATCAGGTTGGCGGCTGTGATTGCGCTAATCCTCCTGGCTCTGAAGCTGTTGGCTGCGCCCCTCAAGTCGAAGAGTTGGCTCGAAGCCGAGAATGCAGCACTCCGGCATCAGCTCATCGTCCTTCGACGCAAGGTGCACGGTCGCGTTCAGCTTAGCGACGCCGATCGCCTGTTCTTCGTCCAGCTCTATCGCTGGTTTCCATCGATCCTCAAGCTGATAACCGTCGTCCGTCCGGAGACGCTGGTGCGCTGGCATCGTGAAGGGTTTCGCCGCTACTGGCACTGGAAGTCACGCCCGCTGGGAGGTCGGCCACTGTTCGGCGCGGAGCTGCGGGCGTTGATCCGGCGCATGAGCCTGGAAAATCCTCTTTGGGGTGCGCCACGCATTCACGGTGAACGCTCAAGCTCGGATTTGCAGTCGCCCAGTCGACCGTCGGCAAGTACATGGCGAGGAAGAGGAATGACGCCCCGTCCGGTCAGAGCTGGGGTACTTTCCTGCGCAACCATACGCCGCAGATTGCGGCCATGGACCTGTTTGTGGTGCCGACCATTGGGTTTAACCTGGTCTATGCCTTAAATTATTGTCCGGCTGGCGCGGCGCGAGCTTGTCTGGGTCAACGTAACGGCGCATCCGACGGCCGAATGAATCGCGCGGCAGATCACCGAGGCTTTCCCCTGGAACGAGGCACCCTGATACTTGATCCGTGATCGAGATCGGATCTATGGCGCCGTCGTCAGGCGCCGTTTGAGAGCGATGGGTATTCGCGACAAGCCGATTTCGCCCGGTTCGCCGTGGCAGAATTGTTTTGCCGAAAGGCTGATTGGCTCGATCCGTCGCGAGTGCCTTGACCACCTCGTGGTGTTCGGTGAGCAGCACTTGCGTCGCGTGCTACGCTCTTACGCAGAGTATTACAATGAGACGCGGACACATCGCTCCTTGAACAAGGATGCACCAGTTCCGCGTCCGGTTCAGCGGACCGGACGCATCGCATCTCATGCGCTCATCGGCGGGCAGCATCACCAATACGTCCGAATCTAAGTTTATGGTATGGCCCGCCCCTCTTTCAGCAATCTTGTAGGATTCCTGACCTTTAACAGAGGAGAGAGAGGAGCGGGAGCGATGGATATCGTGATACTTGGCGTTGATCTGGGCAAGAATGTTTGCAGCCTCGTCGGATTGGATGGCGGCGGTCGGGTGATTTTGCGCCGTCGTCTGAGACGGTCGTCGGTTGCTGAATTTGCACAGAAATGGCCCGGTTGTGTGGTGGCGATGGAGGCCTGCTGTGGCGCGCATCACCTTGGTCGGGAATTGGCGGCGCTCGGACACGAGGTTCGGTTGATGTCGCCGGAATACGTCCGCCCTTACGTCAAGGCGCAGAAGAATGACGATCGGGATGCGGAGGCGATTGCCGAAGCGGCGCTGCGACCGACGATGCGCTTTGTGCCGGTGAAGAGCGAAGAGCAGTTGGATCTTCAGTCGCTACATCGGGCGCGGGAACGTCTGATCGGCGAGCGCACGGCGCTCATCAATCAGCTTCGGTCGCTGTTGCTGGAGCGTGGGATCACGGTGGCCCAAGGACGCCGGAAGCTGGAGAAGGAACTTCCCGAGATCCTTAGCGACGCGACGTCGGGTCTGAGCCCCCGCCTGCGGCAGTTGATCAGCGATCTGCGTGAGGAATGGCAAACGCTCGATGATCGGATCGCCGCGTTTGACACCGAGTTCGTGGCTCTAGCGCGCGCGGATGAGGCCGCCCGGCGTCTCATGAGCGTGCCCGGCATCGGCGCGCTCAACGCAACCGCGCTGGTCGCCGCGGTCGGCGACGGTAGTGCTTTCCGGCGCGGCCGCGACATGGCCGCCTGGCTAGGCCTGGTGCCTCGCCAGGCGACGACCGGCGGCAAACCTAGGCTGCTCGGCATCAGCAAGCGCGGCAACCGATATCTTCGCAAGAACCTGGTTCATGGCGCGCGTGCGGTGCTGCCGTATCTCGCCGAACGCGATACGCCGCTCGGCCGCTGGGCGAAGCATCTGTTGGCGCGGGCGCACAAGAACAAGGTGGTGGTGGCGCTGGCCAACAAGTTGGCGCGTATCGCCTGGGCAATCCTGGCCCATGGCGGAAGTTACGAAGCCAACCATGTGGTGGCATTGTCATGAGGGATTGACCGACCGGCAATAACCGGCAGGTCTTTGGTGTCTGCGGGTGGTGGAAGCAAGATGGCCCAACCGTCGAAACGGCAGCTCGGAAACCTGGTACCGAAAACGGCCTTCGCGGCCGATAAGTTTATGAGGACCGGACTGCGCGGATCTCCATCTTGGCCGGGAATACTACGTTCCCGAGACCGGATACGTTGATGCAGGCTGGTGTTAGGTCAGATTGCAGATAGCACTTGCAGACGGGGCGGGCCATACGTTTCGGTACACACAGGTCTTGAACGCGCTCTCAGGTCAGTATTACGGCAACACGTAGAGCGTCAATTCGCCGGTGACGCCACGCAGTGATTGACGCTGAGCGACGGGAGTGACCCCTGCAGTTTCCAGGAGCTTGGCCGTTTCAGGCCGTGCCACTACCGCGCCGGAAGCGAGAATAGCCCGAGAATCCGCCAGGCCTTGGACGCGGGCCGCGATGTTTACCGTCTGGCCAAAATAGTCCTGGCGATCGTTGAGCATCACCGCGAGGCATGGGCCTTCATGGATGCCAATCTTGAGTAGCAGGTCGCCGCCCTGCTCTTTGCCATCCTCCTCGCCGACGTGGCCGATCGCATCGCGCATCTTGAGCGCCGCGGATACGGCGCGGTCGGATGTCTCGAATGTCGCCATGACCGCGTCGCCGATGGTCTTGACCACAGCACCTTCCTCGGCGGCCACAATCCGGTTCAACAAGTCGAAATGGGTGCGGACAAGATCATAGGCTTTCATATCGCCGACCCGGTCGTACAGCGCGGTCGAGCCCTTAAGATCGGTGAACAGAAAGGTCAGGTTTGTGATCTTCAGCCGCTGGTCGGATTCGAGCGCGTCTGTGCGATAAAGATCACGGAAGGTCTGGTTGGTAAGCAGGCGTTTCCCGGTAAGGAACGGACGCCGTCGGCTGACCAACTTGTGCAGATCGTCATTCACAACCCAGACGCCGGGCAGCAGCCGCCGGTCGGTCTTGTTCTCGACGGAGATGCGTAGCGGGCCAGGCTGCATCTCGACCCTTGTGTGTGCTGTAGCGACTTTGCTGAAAACCATCGCGATTGTGCGGCGCTCCTTGCTAGCCTCACCCTTCACATCGATGAATTGGGCGGTATGGGTGACCGGCTCGAACACGATGCAGAACCGCCCCGGCAATTGGAGCGACATGGTGGCCCTTTCGCCAGCAGCAAGCTCGAGCGAATCGATCTCGATGCGGTCTAATACTTCACCAATATTGTCGGGGAGATCGGCCCAACTGCCCCAGAATAGCTGTCGGTAATATTCCGCGGGGGGCAACGCATCCGGGTCGTGCCCTGCAATGCGGCGGACACGCGGATCGACCGTAAAGGTCACGTCAATCATTTCGTCGAGGCTGGGCTCGTAGCCGGAGTTGCAGAGATCACAATGGTATTCGGTCGCTTGCACGCTCTTAAGCGTGGCATTGGAATCGAGCACAGCACCACACTGTGGGCACAACACGTTCCACTGCATCTCAAAAATGCCGAGCCGTGCCGCGTGCAGGAAGGCGCCTATCGCTTGATCGCTGCCAAGATTATGTTTGGACGCGAAATCGATCACATTGACACGGCACAACGCATGGTCTGGGCCGTCGTGCACCAGCTGCTCAATAGCGGCGACCGCGGGTGGATCGGCCGATTGACGAAGCGCCGCAAACAAACCTTGGGTATCGTTCATGGTTCGCCCCGCACGTTAGTGCCACGAGCCACGTGCAAAATCATGTCGGTGGCCATAGTCATTTTCAACAGGGAATGGTTCGTATTATTATATAGTGCGATACTCGTTACGTACGAGCATAAAAAACGAAAGGCGCGACACGTCCGTCGCCAAGCCGTTCGTCAGCAAGAAGGCGGTACTGGACGTACTGGGCGTGCTGCTGTCAGCCGGAGACGAATTAAAACTGCGCGCTTTCTGCTGCTGTGCAATGTTGATCGCCATGCAGAGTCGTCTTGTCCGCGTAGGGGATGATTTCCGTGAAGGTCTTGCACAGCGCGACTTCGCGCGGGTGGGGTTGAGCGAAGAGAACCCCTTCCGTCTCCATCGCTTCGATCACGGCGCGGCGGATCCGCGGTTCGTTGTACCCAAGGCTCGCAGGACCGTCGGAGGCGTGATAGTGGATGTACTCGTTGTCATCGACGTCCCATATGCAGCCCCGAAGGCCTTCTTCATGAAGAGTGGAAAGGGCTTGTAATATCTGCCGGCGCCTTGAGACTGTCGGGATTTTTGTGTGCGAGGCGGTTTTCCGTCATGCGAGCACGAAGCGGTCTTTGAACATGACGGCGAACTGCGTTTTCGCCTCGAACCATTCACGCGGTGGCCGTTTCCAGTCAGCGGCGGCGTGGTTCAAAACCAAAGTATAGCAGCTTGAGCGCTGCATCGTCAGAGGGGAAATGCAGGTATTTGAAGCCGCAATCAGGTGCGATGACGAGACGCGTCGGCGACACGTAGGGTAGCGCGCGCCGGATTCGTCCCGCAACTACCTCCGCCGTCTCGACTTCCTCGGTGGAAAGATCGAGCACGCCCAAGATGATCGTCTTGTCCGCCAGATCGCGAAGCACAGCACAATCCAGTTTCGATTGCGCCGTTTCGATCGAAATCTGATGTACCCGGCAGGCCGCAAGTTCCTGCAGGAACGAATAGGCGGCCGGCCGGTCATGCTGGATATAGGAATAGCCGAAGCACAGGTGTACCGCGGTGGTGCCGTCGATCCCTTCTAGCGCGCGGTTCATTGCGGCGAATTCCGTATTGACGGGCTTTGTCGGGCCGCGCCTGAAGGTAGGGCTCGTCAAGCTGCACAATGTCCGTGCCTACCGCGAACAGGTCTTTCATCTCGTTGTTGACAGCGACTGCGTAGTCATGCGCCATCTCATCTTCGGAACGATAGAAATCGTTCTGCGCTTGCTGGACCATCGTGAAGGGGCCAGGCAGCGTGATCTTGATCGGCCGGTCGGTGTTCGCTCGCAAAAACGCAATGTCGTGCGCCATCACGAAATGCCGGCGGGAGATCCTTCCGACGACGCGGGGCACCGGGTTCGGCCGCCCGGTTCGGTCGATCGCGGTCCCGCTGCCGGTTCGGTCGATCCCGTCGAGTGCGTTGGCGAACTCGTTAGAATAACTCTCCCGTCGCATTTCGCCGTCGCCGATGATATCGAGCCCCGCACGCTCCTGGTCGCGAATAGCGAGCAGCGTCGCATCGTCTTTGGCGATCTCTCGGAATTTCTCATCGACCCGCCATAGCTCGCCGGCGCGAACGCGTGGGGGAAGTCGTCCGCGCAGTTTCTCGTGGTCGATCAGCCACTCAGGTTGCGAATAGGAACCCACGAGACAAGTTGGAAGAAGAGGCGAGACGATGGTGCTGACAGACATAGGACCTCGCGCAACAAGTTCGGGATACATTTTAGGCTATTGGCGAATGCGCGTCGCCCTTGCGGGCTTTCCAATTGATGGTGGCGCTGCCGCGGTGAGCCGATATTGCTCGGTCAACAAATCCAGAGCGCTGCCGATATGCCTACGCATAGCGTCTTCAGCGGCATCGGCATCACGGCGCCGAATTGCCTCATGGATAGATCGATGTTGATAATGCGACACACGCGGATCGACTGATTCAAAGATCCCGTCGCTCCATATAGGCTTAGTGCGGAGAGAGGCGAGTGGAATGCGTTGCGCTCGCTCCGCCATTTCCCGCAGTAGCGAGTTGCCGGCCGCCTCGAGCACTGTGGTGTGAAACACCTCATTGAGGCGTACCAGCGCAGCTACTTGGAAAGGCGAGAGGGTTTTCAGCGATACGATCCTATCGGCTGAGTTGAGCGCGCGGCGCAGCCTCGCCGCGTGTACGTCGGGCAACCCTACTTCGGCGGTGATTCGGGCAGCCATCCCCTCGAGCGCCGTGCGGACAAGATATGCGTCTCGAATCTCGCGCATTTCGAGTTGGCGGACCGTATATCCACGGTTGGCCGCATATTCGAGGATGCCTTCCTGAGCCAGTGTGGTCAGCGCCGTGCGCAACGGCGTTCGAGATACGCCCAGCATGGCAGCTAGCGACTCCTCTTGGAGCCGTGCGCCCGGGGCAACTTCGCCGCGGACAATCATCTCGCGTAGCCGCACCGTGACCGATTCCGAGCGCGTCATCACATTTGTTGCCCATCTTTTTTGTATACAAATTTCAGATATTGATTTCCATTAGTGCTATTTTTACTCGTTATATCAATCATATATAAGACCACACACCAATCTTCATTATACAAAATCCTTGAAATCACAGCAGGGCGCGACTAACCTTCGGCAAAATAGCGCGGATGGTAAGCCGCACCGATTGGGAGGACCGCTATGACGGCACTGGCGATTGACCGCGGTCTCACCGAGCTTGATTCCTGGGCCGCCGATCCAGTGGGTTTCGATCTCAACTCTACCGATCCGCGTTTCATTGATAACCCGTTCCCGACATACGCGCGGTTGCGTCGCGAAGTCTCCAGTGCATCGCAATCCCGATGGCACCTATTTCGTAACCCGCTATAGCGATGTGATCCGCGTATTTCGCGGCAAGGAGATGAGCAACATCAAGGACGAGCTCTTTTTGACGAAATTCGGTCCGACGCCGATTTACGAGCATTTCGTCAACCTGATGGTGTTCAAGGATCCTCCTGAACACAGCCGTATCCGCAAGGTCGTTGCGCGTGCCTTCACCCCAGCGGCTCTCGCCGGCTACGAACCACGGGTTGAGCAGGCGATCGACGATCTATTCGAGAAGGCGAGCGCTAAGGGACGCATGGATCTGATCGGCGACTTCGGATACGTGCTGCCGATGACGGTGATCGCTGTGATGCTCGGGGTCCCACCGAGCGATCGTGATTTGTTCGTGCGCTGGTCCGCCGGTGTCTCCCAGAGCCTCGAGCCTTATTCCCCGCCCGACCTGGTCAATCATGCCAGCAAATTGGTCGACGAATTCAAGGCCTATCTCGGCAATCTCGCCAATGAACGCCGACGCAAACCAGGTGACGACTTGATGACGATGCTGGTCGAGGCGGAGCAGGACGGCGAGCGCATCAGCGAGTTGGAGCTAGTCCATAACGCATCGTTCTTGCTTGCAGCTGGGCACGAAACGACGTCGAGTTCTAATCGGTTCCGGCACTATTGCATTGATGCGCTTCCCCGATCAGATGGAGTTGCTTCGGTCCCGTCCAGAGTTAGCCGAGCAGGCGGTAGAGGAACTGTTGCGTTACGACAGCCCGAACCAGATTGGCGGCCGCATGCCGACTGTCGATGTTGATTTCTCGGGCATTCCCATTCCGGCGGGAACCTTCATCTGGGTGTCGAACGGTGCCGCTAATCGCGATCCGGATCAATTCGCCGATCCAGAGCGGGTCGACATTACCAGGACCCCGAACCCCCATCTTGCTTTTGGGTATGGCATCCATTCCTGCCTCGGAGCGGCGCTGGCTCGGCTCGAAGGCAGATGCGCGTTCCGACGGCTGGTCTCCGTCTTTCCTACACTACGGCTCGATGGCGAACCGGTACGGCGGCCTCGAACTCGCCATCGCGGCTATGTCTCGATCCCGGTGGCCTTCTAGTGAACGTGCCCCAGATAGGATTACTACGCTGGATTGCGCCGCCGAGCAAACAATGTGCGAGACCAAAAGAATAGGGAAGCAAGCGTCTGCAAAAGGGAGCCCGCCGTGGCCATCACCAGATTTTCACACGTCGCCTATCGCTGCCTCAATGCCCGGGACACCGTCGATTTCTATTCGAAGCTATTGGGACTGAAGTACGAGTTTGCCGTCTCGGCCAACCGTGTCGCGTCGACCAATGAGTACAGCCCTCACATTCACATATTCTTAGAGGTGAGCCCTGGCAGCTATCTCGCTTTCTTCGAACTGGCGGAGGCGGGCGAGTTCAAGTTTGACGAAGGAATTCCGCGTTGGGTCCAGCACATCGCGATGTCGGTTGATACCGAGGAGGAGGTGCATGAATACAAGGAGAAACTCGAGGCTGCCGGAGTCCCAGTTCTAGGCGTTACCGACCACGGCATCTTCCAATCGATCTATTTTTTCGATCCAAGCGGGCATCGGCTCGAAATCACGTGCCAAACCATGTCGGAGCAGACGAAGCGAGACATGCACGCGATTTCGGAAAGCTTCCTTGACGAATGGGATCGCACCAAGCGGGCGCCAGAGATCGGTCGCACCGCGCTCACGTCGTCGGGACAATCTCAGTATAGTTCCGAGCCTGGCAAAGTCATGGCCGAAGGCATCAAGATCAATCCACCATTTCGTGCCGATCACGTGGGCAGCCTGCTACGCCCAGAGAAACTCAGGGCGGCACGTGAACGATTGGAGGGTAATCATCATCAGCGGGTGCGCGAGAGCCGCCACTTTCCTGAGCTTGAGGCCCTCGAAAACGAAGCGATCATCGATGCCATTAGATTTCAGGAGTTGGTCGGGCTAAAGGCGATTACCGATGGCGAATTCCGGCGTCGGTCTTGGTGGCAGGATTTCGTCCTCGAACTGGACGGAACGTTTATCGATTTTGCTGAGTTCGCCATCGATTTCACTGATCCTGCCGGCAACAAACTGCCGGCACCAGTCGCCCACGTGGATGGCAAGATCAAGCGCGTGCGAGGATTTAACACGGCGTCTTACCAATTCCTCAGGTCTCATACCGACCAAACACCAAAGGTCACGATGCCGTCGCCGCCGGTCGTGCATTTCTTTGGTGGTCGCCTAGCGATCGACGCCAGAGTTTATCCCGATCTGGATGAGATGTGGGCGGATCTCGCCAGGGCCTATCGCGAGGAGATCCAGGATCTCGGCCGATTGGGCTGCAATTACATTCAGATCGACGAATGCATATTCGCTTTGATGTGTGATCCGAAATTCCGGGCCCAGCTCGTGACTCGTGGAGACAATCCGAAACAGTTGTTGGAGACATATGCCAATGTAATCAATGAATCGGTGCGCGCGCGGCCTGCGGACATGACGCTAGCGATGCATCTCTGCCGTGGCAACAATCGTGGCCATTGGCTGGGTGAAGGCGGTTACGACTATATTTCAGACGTCCTCTTCAATCGAACAAACGTTGATGCGTTCTTCATGGAATATGATTCACCGCGCGCGGGTGACTTTGCTCCGCTTAAATTTCTTCCAAAGGGTAAGGTCGCCGTTCTTGGTTTGATTTCATCGAAGACGCCGCGGCTCGAATCCGCAGACGATATCAAGCGCCGCATCGAAGAAGCGAGTCACTATGCGCCAATCGAACAGCTGGCTTTGAGCCCGCAATGTGGCTTCGCCAGCCATTTCATGGGCAATCCACTGACACTCGACGATCAACGCCGAAAACTTGAAATAGTCATGCAGATTGCAGCAGAGGTATGGACAAATTCAGAATCATTGTAGCGGGGATAAATATGCTCGAACGTCTGCTGACAAGTATAGCCTGCGGCATCTGCTTCTAGCTCGTCTGACATAAATTATTGTAAGTATACATACATTAGCGGCCAAACTACGTTTGTCAAAAGCAATTGGTCTGCAATCGGCATCATTTCCTTTTTTCACAGAGGGCATCGTCGCTGAATGGCAAATGGAGTTTGAGCGCCGCCTGAGCTCCGACTATGGTTTACCTAAACCGGCGTACGGCAGGGATTCCGGTTTTCAATCAGGGGATCGCTGGATGGCGCCTAAAAAGATTTTGTCTGGGATTTCGAATACCGCAGATCCTGATCTAAGGTCGCGCGTCGGCTTTTTACTACGCAACGCGCATCAGGTTGCTGTGGCCATTTTCGCCGAAGAGGTTGGCCACCTCTCATTGACGCCGCCTCAACATAATGTGCTATCGGTAATTAATCAGCATCCCGGGTGTTCTCAGGCCGAGCTCTCGAGAGCAGTGGGTTACGATAGGGCCACGGTCGGTGCCGTCCTAATCGGGCTTGAGTTGCGGAACCTAATCAGACGGACCGATTCACCCCATGACCGTCGCCTTAAAACTCTCAGTACTACGCGTCAAGGTAAGCAGTTGTTGAGAGCAGCGGCACCCGCCACTGATCGGATAGATCGGCGGGTCATGGAGGTGCTGTCACCCGAAGATCGCGTTATTTTCGTGCGTCTCCTGACCCAGATTGCATTTTCTCGTCGGCTAGATAGCTAAAGCAAGCCACGCCGTACTTCGAGCTGTTTGCCGCCTTCGGGCACGCCTGACACGCTCGTGGATGCACGGGCCAAGCCCGCGCATGGTTAAAGAGGTAGTGGGATCAAATCCCGTCACTTCACTGGCTCGCCGAGATCGTTGACCATCGGGATCGTGTCGAACTCGACATTCTGCAGCTTGCCGTCGACCTTCTCGACCTTGCGGATATAGATGTTCTGGACGATGTCGCGGTTCTGATCGATCGCGATCGGCCCGCGCGGCGATTCGAAGTGCATGCCCTTCAAACAGCGCCATGGTCTTGTCGGGATCGATCTTGCCGTGCTGCGCCTCGACCAGATTGTAGATCGCGTGCATCACATCATAGGTCGTCGCCGCCGTAAAATTGGGGCGAAGGCCGGGGGCGCCACCTTGTAGAACGAAGCGACGAACGCATGGTTGAGCGCGGAATCGTGCGCTTCGGAATAATCGAACACGGTGATCATGCCGAGCGCGGCATCGCCGAGCTGCGCGAACTGACTCTCGTCTGTCAGGTCGCCCGTGCCGAGCACGGGCATGTTGTCGGCGTTCAGGCCGCCATCTTGATAGGCCTTGAGGAAGGCGACGGGATGGCCGCCCGCCGGCGCGAAAATGAAAATCCCCTGCGGGTGCGCGTCCTTGGCGCGCTGGACATAGGGCGAATAATCGGGCGCGACGAACGGGGGTCTTACCTCGCCGACAATGGTGCCGCCGGCTTTGGTATAGGTCTCCTTGAAGACACGGCCGGCTTCGAGACCCGGCCCATAGTCGGTATAGATCGCGTAAAGCCGCTTGTAGCCGCGCTTCGCCGCCCAAGCGCCGTAGGGCGCTACTTCCTGCCCGGTGGTGAAGCCAAAGCGCGCCATATAGGGCGCGTGCGTCAGCACCGCGGTGGTCGCGGCATTGACGATCAGCACCGGCACGCGGGCTTGCGTCGAGACGGTCGCGATGGCGAAGGCCTCGGGCGTCAGCGACAGGCCGGCAAGCAGCTCAGCATGGTCGCGGGATACCAGCTCCGCCGCCTGCTGGCGCACGATATTCGCCTGTCCCTGCGTGTCCCGGCGCAGCAGCACGATCTTGCGGCCGGCGACGACGTCGCCATGCTGCTGCATCCAGATCTTGATTGCGGCGTCCATTTCCTGGCCGCCCTGGGCGTACGCGCCCGAATAGAAGCCGAACCAGCCGATTTTCAGCGGCGTCGGCTCGTCAGCCCAAGACGCAGCGGCGGCGCTCGCGAGCAAGAGCGCCCCGAGCGGCAGTCCGATGATGAATTGTGCGAACGTCGACATCCAGTCCTCCCCTCAATTGGACCCTAAAAAGCTGGACGTACGAGGTATCATCCCTCACTAAAACTGACGATCTCAATCTCGCAGCTGGACCATCTCCACCCAGATCAACTCGGTGGTACCGCGTAATAGAGCCTAACGCGTCGGATAGTCCGTCGTATCTGTCATTCCGGCAATGTCCGACGGGGTAACGGCAAAACGTTGTGCCGCCACTACTTGGCGAAGGCGGGACAGCCGCCGGGGCCGTCGATCGGGCGGAACACTTTGTCGCCGGGCAAGGTCGCGATCACCTTGGTCCAGTCATAGTCGCCGTGCAATTCTGCCGGCGTCTTGACCTGCAGCAGATAGATGTCGTGGAGCATGCGGCCGTCGGGACGCAGGTAGCCGTTGTCGGTGAAGGCATCGTCGACCTTCGCCTTGCGCATCGCGGCGAGCACGGTCTTCGGATCGGTCGAATGCGTCGCCTTGACCGCGAGCAGATAGGAATGGACGGCGGAATAGGTGCCGATCTGGAAATCCGCGACCGGCTTGCCGGTGCGCTTGACGAACTCCTTGAAGAACGCGCGCGACTTGTCGTTCATGTTCGGATTCCAGTAGGCGACATAGAGTGTGCCCGCCGCGTTGGCGAGGCCCATCGCCTTGATCTCGGTCAGATCGAAGCCCGGAAAAATCTTCGCCTTCACGCCGAATTCGTGGGCCGCCTTGATCGCGTTCATCGTGTCCTGGCCGCCATTCGCGAGCGCGATCACCTCAGCGCCCGATGCCTGGGCCTGGAGGATGTAAGAGGAGAAATCCTGCGTGCCGATAGGGTGCAGCACCGAGCCCAGCACCTTGCCACCATGCGCCTCGACCGCCCGCGTGGTGCCAGCCTGCACGCCCTTGCCGAACACATAGTCGGCGGTGATGAAGAACCAGGTCTTGCCGAGATAGGGCATCGCTTCGCCCGCGCCGCTCCCCGCGGCATAGGTGTCGTAGACCCACTGCACCAGATTGTCCGGCGCGCAGTTCTTGCCGGTGAAGGTCTCGGAGCCGGCGCCGGTCAACAGCAGCAGCTTGTTGTTCTTCTTCGCGACGTTCAGCACGGCGCCGGCGACGCCGGAATTCACTAGGTCGGTGACGGCGTCGACATGCTCGACGTCGAACCAGCGGCTGGCGATGGCAGCGCCGATATCGGGCTTGTTCTGGTGGTCGGCGGAGATGATGACGATGGGGGTGCCGTCGAACTTGTCGCCGAACTCGTCGGCGGCGATCTGCGCGCCGGCGATCGAGCCGTGCCCGCCATTGCCTTCGTAAGGGCCGGAGAGATCGGTCAAGACGCCGATCTTGATGGCGCTGTCAGCGAAGCCGGCGTGAGCCACGCCCGGAAACACCATCGCGCAGGCCGCGAGCGCTGCAGCTAAAAGTCCTCTCATAATTCTCCTCCCTTGTATCCGGCGTATCCGGGTGATTTTTATTGCCAATAAACGAACGCCATCGCGTTGCCGGTGCCGGCCTCGGAGCGATAGCACGGCACGTAATCTACCAGATTCATCTTCATGCCGCGGTTCATCATGATGCCCGCGACCGGGATCCAGTTCTTCATCTCCGACGAACCGGAGCGGAACCGGTCCGCCGGAATGTTCACCAGCGCCTTCTCGTCGTTGTTCTTCATGCCGTCGAGCATCCAGCTGTCCAGCTCCTCGTCGACAACGAAGTGCGACAGGCCACCCGAGGCGAACACGGCGACGCGCACGTCCGATTTCCAACTTTCGATGGCGCGGGCGACGATCTTGCCCATTTCGAGGCAGCGATGCGTCGACGGCTGGTTGGGCGGATAGAACGTGTTCACGAACACCGGCACGTTCGGCACCACCCTGTCGCTCATGATCTTGCGGTAGACGAAGCCGAAGGCGTGCGGAATGCCGGTGTTGTTGCCGCCGTTCGGCAGTTTCTTCGCCGTGGCAACGTCAAATTCCGCCTCCATCAGCTTCTTGATGATATGCTGACCGAGCTCGGGCAGGCCCGGATAGACCTGCGGCGTTTCGGGATGATGGCTTTTCTCGGCGATCAGGATGCCCGGCGGCGTCCGCTTGCGCTGCTCCTCGGAGAAGGGCGCGTTCTCGATCGTCTCGCCGTAATAGACCAGGAAGGTCGGAATGTTCTGGTCGGTAAAGATCTCCATCTGGTCGTTGCCGACGATCACCGCGACGTCGGGCTTCACCTCGTCCCATTTCGTGGCGAGGGTCGCGATGGCCACCTGGCAGGCGGCGTAGCGGCGCTTGCGCTCGTCGAGCGACGCCTTGAACTCCAAATTCTCGGCGGCGCGCATCTTCGCCAGTTCGTCGAAACTGTAGGTGCCGCCGCGGAACGGGTGGGTGGACTTCCTGTCGTCGGCGGCGCGCAGATGCCACATATCCGGTGGGGTCGAGAGTAACGGCCCGTGCGACGTCGCAATGCCCAGAACGATTTTTGCCATGTCGGTCTCGCCTGTTGGAGAGGGTGAATCTTATTGCGGCTTACTTCTCGGCCTTCCGGTTGTCGAAACTCACGGTGTTCAATCCGCAATCCGGCTTGGCGAAGGCTGGCCTAGCCACAACGAGGAAGGCTGAAGCAACCACAACCATTCAGAAGCTGAAAACGCGGCCCATCGTTTCGTCCGATATATTGACGTTGCGTTCGTCACTGCTACTAATTTAACCGCACTCACAATAGATGTATGCAAACGATATGTACAAAGACAATATAAAGTTTAGAACCAGCTTGAGGAGTGCTACAAGGGCAAATCTGCCTGCCCCGTTCCTGCCATACTGATGTGCTTGCAATTCACTGAGGCGCCCGCAATTCGCGTGTTCAGTTCGTTGCCTAATTTGTGGAACCGGACGAATCACGGCTTGGTGCGTATATCCACGGCGCCGGATGACGCTCGGAGGGACGGCTGGCGGGCCCACTCGGCGTCGTATCTAAACTGAACTCTTGTTCGTCTTTGCCAAAGTGAGCGGACACTACAGGTAATCGCGCGAACGTCGCCAGGCGACATCGCCCGTTGAATGATGTCCGTAAACAGCGTCAGTTCCATTTGACTGTATACATACGGTCCGTGTGAGGTTAATCTACAGGCCAGCTCATAAAACACGGCCGGATGACGTGCGACCGACAAACAGAAGCAGGGAGCGCAAGCACCGTGTGTAACCGCAAGAAGGTTCTCGACATTCATGGCCGGTGAACGGCAGCGGGCGGTCGGCTTGATCGACGACTTGCTACTTCGCGACAAGCTGCTAACTCGCAAATCTAGGTTCAAATTGACCGCACCGCACTGACGGAAGTCGGCGTGTCGAACTCGCGACGCAACTCCGCCCGGCCGAGCGCGCGTCGTCGTGAGTCATAGTGGTCGCGCTGTATGGTCGCTTCTCTGAGGGTGCGGTTCATTCGATCGACTTAGCCGTCCCGTCGTCCCGTCCAATGACGATGGGGCTTGGTGAGGCGATGGTCAATTCCCCATTCCGCGCGGATGTGGTGGATATGTGATTTGACCGAGAAGAGGATGGGTCGAGCGGGATGGCCATCCCTTTTGCGATGCCCGCTCGTGAGTCTCATTCACCGAGATGCGGTATAAGTCTTCAGATCGCCAACTTCTGAAGAACCGCGCTGCTGCCCCTACGTCGAACTCCGGAGAACGCTTTGCGGCCCACACCATTTCGTAAGGGCATGGCGGAGCTGCCGTCCGCTTCACCGTCCGCATCCTGTGCCGACGCAACCCCTGACGACAGCCCTCAAATCCTGATCGAGGACTTCACTTTTGAAAGCGGTGACGATTCGTGCTTCCTCGTCGCCGGCCTGTCCCGGAACAAAAGGCTAGGACGCGCTGGATCTCGCAAGCGTGCGGAACGATATCAACCGAAAGAACATCCGAGAACCGAGAGGCGACTTTCTTGATCGTTTCAATGCTAAAGACTTCGGAGGAAGTCAGTGTATGGGACACAGCGTCCTGGCGCCGACGATCAACCCTACGGCAGGAAATTAATTTCCCGACACATGAGAGGTATGACTGTCGTGCGATGAATGAGCCTCATGTGAAGCGTGAAACTCGTGGTCGTGCGCCAAGCGCATTTCGCGGGCCGCACCGCGCGTTAGCACAAGAGGGTCTACGGGGGAGGACGGAGGGGTTTGAGGCGACGCTGTTCGATCCGCGCGCGGTAGTTCAGTCGGGGCTTGCACCGGAGCGGCTGCCCCGGCGAGTAACACGGCGATCGACCCGGCGAGGGGAACTAAAAATGGCGCTTTTTCATGTTCGAAAGCTCCTCCAGCAACTTCAAACGAGAGATTATCAGCACTTGCCGCGAGCGACCCGCGCCTATCCTCAACTTCCGAGGATGGCTCTGCTGCCCGCACCGAAGTCAACGCCTACACGCAAAGCACCGCCGTACTGCGCCGCCGCCCTGGTACGGGGTAGGAATAAGTGTTGACAGATATCTACGCCACGAAGTCGTGGCGTCAAATGTCGAAGACCGCACTTCCGCTGATGCAAGTCGCCATGGTAGTCCGACGGACGCTACTGGGGCGCAGCTTTGGAAACCACCCTCTATATCCCCGTCAAACGCTTCCTCGAAAAGCTCGGCTTCAAGGTTAAAGGCGAGATCAATGGCTGCGATGTTGTCGCGCTCAAGCTCGAAATCGCCGCCCATAGTCGTAATCACAGAACTAAAGCTCAACTTCAACCTCGAACTGGTATTGCAGGGCGTGGACCGGACGGCCGCATGCGATGAAGTCTGGCTCGCGGTTCGCGCGACGACGCGAGGTCGCGAGCGCGATCCGCGAGTTCGCAAGCTCTGTCGTCTGCTCGGCTTCGGCCTTCTCGGCGTATCGAAGAGAGGACGTGTCGAGGTCCTGGTCGAACCGACTCGTTGGCGCCCGCGCCGCGATCCGAAGCGGCGATCACTGCTCGTCGACGAGCACCGTCGTCGGCAGGGCGATCCCGTGATGGGGGGTGGCACCCGCGCACCGATCATGACTGCGTATCGTCAGGAAGCCCTCGCCTGTGCTGCAGCGCTGGCGGCGGGGCCGCGTTCCGTCCAAGATTTGAAGGCGACCTCGCCCGATGCTTCGAAGATTGTGCTCAGGAATGTCTACGGCTGGTTCGTGCGCGCTCGGCGCGGCGTCTACGCTCTGACCGATTCCGGGCGGGCCGCGCTGAACCGTTGGCCGACTTCGGAGAGGACGCGGGGTGTCGCGTGACGGGTTGTTTAAGGCAGTGATACGGTCACGGTCCCTTTCCGCGCCCTGCGTTGGCGTGACAAGAAATTGCGGCGCCACGCGAGTCCTGCATTCGTACGGTACGCGTTCCACCGCCCGTTCGGGATGCGCCCGCATTGCCAGCGGTCCTTAGGCTGCCTTGTGCGTAAGGCGGCGTTGGAACATGATTCCTCGGTATGCCGGTCACTCAGCGAATGTCCGGTAAAATGTTTGAACCGAGAGGAGTTTCTTCACGATGTCACTTTCGTTCTATCAGATTTCGATTCCGCCGATGCTTCGGCAGCTTCGTGCCCTCTCAGCGATCCTCGACAAAGCGGCAGCGCACGCCAGCGAGCACAAGTTCGAGCCTTCAGCGCTTCTCCAGGCGCGGCTTTATCCCGACATGTATGATTTCATCCGCCAGGTCCAGGCCGTGACTGATATGGCAAAGGGCGGCGCAGCGCACCTTGCCGATGTCGAAGTGCCGAAAATGGACGATACAGAAGCGAGCTTCGACCAGTTGAAAGCGCGTCTCGCCAAGACTGTCGCGTTTCTTGAAGCGCTGAAACCGGCGCAGATCGACGGCCGCGAGGACGCGGATGTTCAGATACCGTTTGGGCGCGACACTCGTACCATGAAGGCGCTCGCGTATTGGCAGGGTTTTGTGATGCCAAACTTGTATTTTCATGCCGCCATAGCTCACGGCTTGCTACGCCATAACGGTGTGCCAATTGGCAAGCGCGATTTCCTTGGATTGGCGGGGTAGACGGTAACTAGGACCGTCTCACGCCAGAGCATTCCACACACTTGTGCGATACCCGCGGCCCAGAAGGGATGCCTAGCGATCAGTTAGGTCACGGCTTCCCAGTCCGGGGCAGCAGCCAGCCCATCATCACCCGATACGGGTCGAAGCGGCTGCGCGGAAGTTCGTGGCGCTTCACCGCCTTTGCGGCAAAGTCGGCGGCCTGCTCCTCGGTCTGCCGCTTGTCGCGTGGAAGAGTCATCCACTCTCGAATGACCGCCCTGCGAATCTCTTGTTTGTCCACGTTGGCTCTCTCGTAGATTCCGGATTATCGATTTCGGTCGGAAGTTCTCGAACCCCCCGTTCCTCTGTATATATCTATAAGGCTTTTGGGGTTTCAAAGCTCGAGCGTATCGTGCAAGCTCGCTTCTCGGACGGGCGCCCGTCGCCTTGACGGTACGGTTGAGGAACGCATGTCATTAATTGGGAGGACACGCTCGAGCCGAGCATTGCAACTGTCATGACACCGATGGTTGCGACGGCGACTCAAGCGGCGGCAACGGCGTCGAGGGCGACGGCGATCGCTGCCCTCCTGATGACGCCATGCCGGTTACCGAGTTTATCGCGGAGCTGCCGCTGTGTCCCGCACCCCGGCCCAGAATCGCCACCAGCACGAAGCCGGCGATGAGGGCCAAGTGCTCAAGAAAGCGCGTTCAACTCTCGCGCGCGCTCAATCCCCTTTAGCATCCAAAACTGACGAGCCAGCAGCGCGGTCAACGCGGCAAATACGCGCCGGCAACGTCAAGAGCTTGCCTCTCTCGACCACTTACCTTGAACGCTTGGCCCAGCACCTGCAGGCATCATGTGACACCTCTCAGCAAGACGACCTGTATTCCTTGTCTGCTTGCGGTTTTTTAGAGGGCTTCGGGGCCGCTCGACAAAGACGCGTTCGATCGAGAAGCAGACTTGCTCCGTGCCGGAGCAGAACGGGCCATGCAGCGGTTTCGAAGCACCAAGACGCTGCAAAAATTCAGCTTCGTCGATGCTGAGGCCCACAACCATTTCAATCAGGAGCGCCATCTCGTCACTCGCCAGGGTCCGCCGAGCCGAGAGGGGTCACCGTCGTATGCGAATTCGGATACCATAGACGGCAAAGGGCCGCTTCTCTCGAGGTTCGGTCGAGGGCGTAGGAGTTGCGTTTGAATTCTAGGCCCTCCACAAGGCCTCGAATATAACCTGCTACGGTATCAGCGGCCATAATCAGGGCGGTGTCGAAGCTGTGTGTGTAGCGGCTTGTCATGGTTCCGCGGGAGTGCCCCATCAGGGCTGCGATTGTGCTTTCGGTAAATCCGAGATCATTGGCGATGCTGGCGAAGCTATGGCGCTAATTCCGAGCTCGGAATTATCGCCATAATTCCGAGTCCCGGATTATTCCGAGTGGACGTCGGGAGGGCGGAATATTCGGACAATTTTCTGCCAGTCAATCGGCATAATCAGAGGCTCTTCAGGAAGGCCAAGAGACGGTCATCGGGCTTGTATCGGCTTGCCCGGACATCGGCTGCGTCGGTCTTGGCCAGCGCCTGCTCCTTGAGTCGCATGTCCGCCTGCAGGTACATGGCTGTGGTCTCGACTGATTCGTGGCCCAGCCACAGGGCGATGACGGAGCGGTCGACGCCGTGGTGAAGCAGGTCCATGGCCAGGGTGTGCCTCAACACATGCGGGGTGACGCGTTTGTTTGCCAGTGTGAGTTCGGCGGCGCGCAGGCCGGTCTGAACTGCCAACAGCAGACTTTTGCCCTCCGAAGGCAGAGGTCGCACGTTCGAATCGTGTTGGGTCCGCCAATTTATGAAATTAATTCAAGTAGTTACATACGCCGATTAGAGGCTTGGATTTCTTGTGTCCTGTCTGTGTCCCGGCAGCCAGATTGCGCTGGGCGCCAACGCCCGCAGGTCCTCGGATTGATACCGCTCAAGGTCCCGGATTGGCCGCCGCGATGACCGCCCGCCATCAACGACATGATCGACGCTAGTGATAAGCGGCTCCTTGCCTGGCTCGCCGAGCCGCCGCAGCGTCACGAGTTGGTCATACGCATGGCCCTCCCCGGAGGAAGCCACCGCACTCAAGGTGAAATTGTAGCAAATCTTGCAGCGAGCAAATCGCGATTGCGTTGGCGGTGGCCGCTAGACGCAGACAACCGTCCCAGGTCGGCACCATCGGCAGCACGATTGCCGATGGCTTGCATCTGACGATCTACTGCGACGTCAGGGAATGCCATCACAGCCAGACGTTCGACCTCGAAGCGCTGAGCCAAGAGCTCGATGCCGACTACCGCATCGCCCACTTCGTGGCGGGCAATACCGCTGGGCGGTTATCCACAGCAGTCCGGATGAAGGAGGATGGTCATGATCATCAAAGACATCGCGAAGGGGCTGTCGGGGCTGCTCGGCCTGGGCATCATCGCCATCGGCATCCGCTTTCTGCTGGCGCCTCGGGCTGCCGCCGCCGGGTACGGCGTCGCCATCAGGTCAGGGAGGAGATCGGGGCGGCCGGTGCGTACCTCTCGGCCAAGGGCGTGCGCGACCTCGTCTCCGGCCTGGTCCTGCTCCTGCTGATCGCCATCGCGGGATATCGAGTGTTGGGAGGATGGATGCTGGTCATGACTCTGATCCCCATCGGCGACGCGGTCGTGGTGCTGCGATCGGGTGGTTCCAAGGCCACCGCCTACGGAGTGCACGTGGCGACGGCGGTGGTCATGGCAGTGATCGGGATCCTCCTGCTGGTGTAAGACGCGACGCGCGTAGCAGGTGCAGCAAGTGCGGTGCGAAATGGCCGAAGCTATCCGTCCAGGTCGGGCCGGTTCATTCGGGCTGGCTGCAATAGATCCTTCTCAATCCGCGGGGTCGGGTGGCAATTTTCAGCCTAAAAGTGGGGAACGTCCAAATGCCCTATAGGTCGAATCCGGAGATCGTCGAATGCAAGGTCTGCCGGAGAGACGCCAACATCATTAAGGGCGCCAGACGCCTCAACGCTTATTTTGTTGATTGCAGTCGGTGCGGTGATTTCGAGGTCTCCAACTTCGTTATCGGCGAGAAAGGGCTACCGTACGAGGACGCGAAGGAGCGGGCCTTGGCCAGTTACCACATCCGAAAATGGCAGAAGCCCCAAACTCATCCGAAACTTGATGAGGAGTTTTTCGATTTCACTAAAACGCGCTCCCCTTCCGACATCCGCGGAGGCGTGTGACAACTTGTTGCTTTGGATCGCCGAGCAGCAGGACGGAAGGCCGGGGAAGTGGGTGCCCTTCCCGTCTGACATTCCGGCGGCCTTACTTGGGATTGTCGGCGCGGTATGTTGGGATGACATCGGCTGGATTGCGCGCAGCCCAGATTCGCGAGCTTTCGTCGAGATAACGGGGAAAGGGACTGCGCACCAGTTATTGGTATTGACGGCCGACGGATGGGAACGAGTTGGAGCCTCAAAGCGCGCGCAATTCTCTGCCAAGTTCGCGTTCCTTGCCGGGCATTTCAAAAACCCGGATTTGGACAATGTTTCTTGAACTTCCTGAAGCATGCGGTTGACCAGACTGGCTACGAACTTCGCACTGTCACGCGGCAAGCTGGGCTGATTGATGCAGTCATTGAGGACGAGATCCGGCGCTGTCGGTTCCTTATGGCTGACCTGTCCGATAACAATCTGGGAGCACATTGGGAAGCCGGCTTTGCACAAGGTTTGGGAAAGCCAGTGATCTATATCAGTCGGTCCGGCATTGATCCCTATTTCGATACCGACCACCGGCACACTGTGCGATGGGATTTGGACGATCGTCCCAAGGCTGCGATTGATCTTAAAGCGGTGAATTCGAAACACCCTCTTGGGCGACGCCAATCAATCTGATGATTAAAGGCCGCTGCGTCGTTTCCGGCCTCCATCAGAGCGACTGTCAAGCTAAACTTGCGCGGCGACATGCTGTTCAAGTCGAGTGGTTATTGCGGCTTCGATGGGCTGGCCTCATGGAACACCTCGACTAGGCGATCGACCATTTCCCCGACAAGGGCGCGCGCCGCAGGCTCGCTCTTCGAGCGGGCAACCTCGGCGGATGCTTCGCGCAAAAGCGAGAGCAGTGTCTTCGCAATAAGCGCCGTCGGATAGGGCTTCACCAGGCCTGCGGCCTGCATGGCTTCGAGACCGGCCTTGAGCTGGCCAAACGCGTACTTGAGCTCGATCTTCTGCCAGGCGTCAGGTTCCAGAACCTGAGGCGCCTCTACGAACGTGATTCGCTGCACTGCAGGCGATGCGCAAACGTCGATCAGCCTGTCGAAGACGGTCCGCAGTCTTTGCCACGGGTCGGACACGCTGATGGCGAGTGTGGCATCGAGGATTTCTTGCTCCAGATCCTCCGCAACTGCCAGAAACAGTCCCTGCTTGCTGGAGAAGTGGTGATAGATCGCTCCTGTCGTGACACGCGCGTCCGCTGCAATGCGCCCGATCTCGGCCTTCGAATAGCCGTCGCGCGCGAAATGTCTACGCGCCACTGCAAGCAGAGCCGCCCGCGTCGCTTCGACGTTCATCTCCTTGCGCGTTCTTTTGCCTGTCAAGTCTACCTCTATTGACATATTTCATTTATCATGCATAATCCCATTATGTAAACCTGAGGACCCGTCGTGAACCTCTATTTCTCCCCTATGGCCTACTCGCTGGCATGCCGAATCGCCGTCCATGAGGCCAGAGCCGAAGGCCGCGTTCGCTTTCAACTGCTCGACATGCGAACGCACAAGCTCTCCGACGGCAACAACTATCTGGCTGTCAACCCAATAGGTCAGGTGCCGGCCCTGCGGACCGACGAGGGACCGATCCTGACAGAGAATATGGCCATACTTCTATACTTGGCCGATCATTTTCCGGAAGCAACGCTTGCTCCACAATCCGGCTTGGACCGCTACGAAGACAACCACCGGTGGAGTTTTATCGACAGAGAGCTACACATGCGCGTGTTCAAAGCGCTCGTGTCGTTTCGGCCAGATGACGGTTCCAAGGTCGCCGCGCACGACGCGGCACCGAGTAGGCTTGCCCTCTTGAGCGCCGATCTCGAAGGACGCGATTTCCTATGTCGCGGCTTCCGCGATGCCGATGCCGCTCTCTTTGCCGTGCTGAACTGGGCGCGCCACATCCGAATGGATCTGAAGCCATATCCGGCGATTAGCGCGTTTCACCGCCGCATCGTTGTGCGCCCGGCTGTTGCCAGAGCGATGAAAGAGGAAATGGAGCTTCTCCAGGCGACCTGACATTCGGGAGAACGTTCATGACTTACAAATTCGGGACTGTTGTCCTGGCCGTTACTGCAGCCTTCTATCTGTTTACGGCCGTCGCTGCGTGCCTTGCTCCGGAGCGATTTGCCCGCAATCTCGGCCTGGGATTGTTGGACGCAGGCGGAGCGAACGAAATCAGGGCGCAATATGCGGGTTTCCTTTTTGCGAGCGCCGTCGTCTGCGTTGCGGCGCTGGCGGGGATGCTTGCACGCCACTCAGCCTTCATCCTGCTTGCGACGATCTTCGGGGGATTGATTGTCGGGCGAGTGCTCGGCCTGGCTCTCAATGCCGGCATCAGCGGGTTTGGCCCGACGATCCTCGCGCTCTATGTCATCGATGCTTTCGGCTTCGTCGCTGCGACGGTGGCATTGCTCGCGAGCCGCCCAAACGCATAACACATTCCAAGCGCCTCGATCTGTGCCGGCGATCCAGACGAGAACACCGGCGGGACCATCGGCCGCGGATTCGCGCATGCCCAGGGATTACGGCTAGCCTTTGGCCCGGCCAGGCCGGGCTGGTTTCCGCAGGCCCCTTCGGCAATCGGCAGATGTGTGCCAAGCCGGCACAGCACGGCGCTCACGGTCCATCAACAAAGTTCGCGCGGCCACGCGGTTATTGATGACAACGATGCGCGAATTGGCGCGGACAATGTCACCAGAGATGGCCGCTACGTGCTTTACGACTGGTACATCGGTCGGCAAATACCTGCGATCGGCGGCCAGGCGGCGCGCCGCATCCCGCAACATCGCGAGCACCAGATCGCCGCGAGAAACGGCGCCGTGTCGGGTCACGGAATAGAAGCCAAGCGGAGCGCTAGCGCTGGCGTTGTAGACGAGGCGGGGTATCGGGTGAGTGACCTCAGGGGCGCCGAGCGCCAGAATGCCGGCGGCTCCAACCAGCATGATCAGCCGGCTGGGCGGGTTGCGGCGGCGGCAACGCGGAATTGGCCTGAGTTCGCTGGTGAGCCACAGGCATGCGAAGCGGTCACGCACGGACGTGCTTCGCTTCGCTCGCGCCACCGACCAGGTATCGATATCGTCGATGTCGCAGCGCATGTAGCGACCGTGCTTCCGGTATGACCGGCCGCCGCGGACCGTGCGCATCTTCTCGAGGATGCGGCGCGAGAGACCGACATATGGCGCGGCCTGGGCCGTGTTTAGGAACGGACTGCCCTTCCCTGCTCTCGCGGCTCGATCAAAGTTGGTCGGCTTCCAACGAAATGGGCATGGAGCCCAGCGTTGGGCTACCTTCCGTTAATGCCCACTTCGCGCCACGCGCGACCGCAGCCGCCTTCCTTTATCGAACCTGAGTTCGACCTTGGCGTCGTCCGGTGCTGAAGAGAAAACTTCCGATGTATATTTGAAGAAAGAGCAGCAACAGCTCCGAATGGCTGTCCGTCCGATCGGAAATCTCGATTGCGAAGCCGGAAGGACAAGCGTCTCATAATTCGAGTTACCGCAGATATTTTCCCCATTGCGGTTGTGCGGAGCCGCGCAAACCGCAAAGGCTCGCACGAGCGAGCTAGGGTACGAGAAGAACCTTACCTATGTTCTGCCGGTCCTGGATAAAATGATGCGCGTCTGCGGCCTGAGCGAACGGGAAAGTACGCGCAATTTTCGGCTTCACTACCCCCCCAGACCAGAGGTCGACCAATTGATCGGCCCAGCCACGAACCCGATCGATCTCTCCCAACATGTGTCCGAGGTTGACACCGAATACGCCTTTATTTTCGTTCATCAGCGAGAGCGGGTTGAACTGAAGCCATGGCATGCTGGTCAGCATCGCCAACACGCTAATAACGCTTCGCTCCTTGCCAGTGGCAGCCGATGAAATGCCAAACATGCCGAGCCGTCCGGTAGGCGAGAGCGAACGATATCCCTTCTTGAACGACGCTCCGCCGACGGCGTCCAAAATCAGTTCCACACCACGCCCCTTGGTAATCTCGCGAACTCGCGTTTCAAAATCTTCGTGCCGATAGTCGATTAGGTGATCAACGCCGATGGAAGCCAGTTCAGTGTGTTTCGCGGCAGACGCCGTACCGATGACATTCGCGCCGATGTGCTTGGCGATCTGTGTTGCAGCAATGCCGACACCACCCCCTGCCGAATGAATCAGGATTGTTTCGCGTGGCTTCAACGCGCCCATCACGACGACCAATTGCCAAGCGGTGAAATAGTTGACCGGGATCGCGGCCGCTTCGAGGGCGGACATGCTTGAAGGGCGCGAAAAGACTTGTTTGACGGGGACACACACCACGTCGGCATAGCCGCCGAAACGGGTCAGGGCCAGGACTTCGCGACCAACCCAACTTGCTTCGACGCCTTCCCCGGGCACATCGACTCGCCCGCTGACTTCGTATCCAGGAACCACTGGGATCGGCGGCAAGTCTGGATAGAGCCCCATCCGGCCAAGGATGTCGGCGAAATTGATGCCGCTTGCCTCAACGCGAATTCTCACCTCGCCGGGGTGTGGCGCGGGATCGGGCGCGTCTTTGACGGCAAGAACGTGTGGCGGTCCTGCTTTGGTAATCCAGATTTGCCGCATGTTTAAGCCTCCCCGCGTGTCGGGCAGCGACATTAGGACACAAGTATTGGGCTATGCCGAGGGCGGCAAACAAAGGCCTTGGACTTATAAGCCCGCACCCAATGACGGATCGAAGCAAGCTTGATGAAGGCGAGGTTGGCGGCGATCTTGTCGTAGCGGGTAGCGGTCCGCCGGCATTACTTGATCCTAATGCTGTTACCCCTATCTGAGATAAGAAATATAACCGAGGCGCAGGACACGTAGGAGGCGACGTAGATCCGAATTTTCTTGACGCGACGGGCGTGTATTCGATGGCCAGCTGGATTCTGGTCGAACTTGTTCGCATCTTTCACAATGTTTCTCCACAAGGGCTGGGAGGCAGTCGACACACTTATCGAACGGAAACACCCTCTGATATGGGAAGTCGGTAACATCAGACGAGTGCTCGATGCCTCGATAGGAAGGGAGATGGGACCCTGTTATTGCTCTACCAAAAGCCGCGCTTGGTTTCAGAGAACGATCTGTTGAAATGGGTCGAATATAGTAGCGCGAGAATGTTTTCGGACGCAGATATTAGTGCCGCTGCACAAGTCACGGCTCATTGACCATGATGAAGAACAACCGCGTGCTCACATTTCGCCAGTTGGAATGAAGCGTGTCGAAGAGCAAATCCTGAACTCACATGCTTAGCGACAGTTTCTCCATCACCAACAGAGGTTGTGGCACGATGTCGGAGCGCGCTGGAGTGGCAAAGTTCCGCCGCTTTTCTCAACTGAGTCGGCTCTCCCTGGCACGCTGCGTGGGCGATTGCGCGTGCTGCGAATAGAGGCCGCTCGTCGTCCGATTGCGGACCCAGTCCCTTGCTGAATTGCCCTCTCCGAACTTGACCGTTAGGCTCAGAGATCGACCCCACCTATCGCCCGCGCGGCCACCGATACCCCGTTGTCCTCAACCGATGGCGAGTTGCGGAAGGTCTTCTTCCTTGCGGATGTCGTTGATGATCTGCAGCACCCGCTCATGGTACGGCCGGTACTGCACACCGAATTCCGAAACCAGCCGGGTATTGTCAATGAGATAGTTGCCCGAGAGCTCTCGGCCGCCGGTCTCCTTGTCGAAGGTGATCCGCGCATCGGGCAGGTAGCCGCGCACGATGTCCGCGAGATCGCCCAGGCTGATCGCCTGGCCGCCGGTGTTGTAGACCCAGTGTTGCGGCTTCTCGGTCATGATCACGCGAGCGAAGATCTCGGCGACTTCGTCGACATGAATCGGGCAGCGCATCGCGTCTCGGTAAGGGAATTTGACGGGCTTACCGCGCGCCGGCTCGGTGATGCAGAACACATGATCGACAGATCCCACGATCTTGTCCGGCCCGGTGACATTGGCTGGCCGGATGGCGGTAATTTCCATGCCGTGCTTTTCCCGGTAGTCCTGGGCCTGCCACTCGTTGAAGATCTTGTGCATCGCGTATTGCACATGGCCGTGGCAAAAGTCGTCCTCGGTCACCATGCGGTCACCGTAGAATTTCTGTTCGCCGGCGACGGCCAGCGAGCTCGCATAGGCCACCCGGTTGCAGCCCACCAGGCGCGCTGCCTCAAACACGTTGTCCATGCCGAGGATGTTGAGCCTGAAGGCGACCCGCGGCGGGTGTGTGCTGCCGAGCCAATAGGCGAGATTGATGGCCCGCTGCGGCTTAGCCGCGGTCATCGCCGCCATGACGTCATCGAATTGGCTGACGTCGCCCCGCACCACTTTTACCCGATCGCCAAGGTGAGCAAAATTAGCGGTCTGCGGGTTGATATCCATGCAGACCATCTCTTCGCCGCGTTGCGCCAGGAGCGGAACCAGCCGTCGCCCTATGAACCCGGTACCGCCGGCGATGAAAGTCGTCATAGCCGTTCCTCCCACCTGTCTCTGTTCTCTATCGAAGACAATTGTTTTTGATTGAAGCAGACGAGCGGCGCCTCTAGCATATTATCGCGACCAACGTCAAACGCTTGAAACCGGTTTGGGCATCGACGCGGCTGGAGGAGCTGTGTCTAGGCGCGTTGTTCAACGCGACAAGGCCACGCCGGGAACGCTTAAGGATTCCGGCGCTATCTGAACCACGTCGCCGACAAGTTCGAGCTGAGCCGCGACATGCAGTTCAAAAGCCGGGTGACCGCCGCGCATTACCGGGACCGATCATGTGATCGCGGCAAGCGAGGGCCTGCTCTTCATCGAAGTCGATTTATAGATGACGGTCATCAACCGAAATGTCGAGGGCAAGCCGTCCGCAGGATCATGCGCTACAGGGTGGCCATTCGGCATTCCGCGCGCGCTGCGAGGCGGCGGTCGCGGACGGCTACCGGGAATTTGGCGCTGGCTTAGGCGCGACGGGACAAAGGAGGGAGAGCGCGATGGATGTCGGCATGATGATGGTGTTCATCTTGCCGTGGTACGCCGCACGACGTTTCGGAGCGCGGCCTCAGACTGTTTGCGAAGGAAATGCTGCCGGTGCTCAAAGTGCAATCTGCTGCCAAGGCCCGGGATGCCGCCGAATGAAAAGAGCCGCGATCAGGAAAATGGCGCCGGAGAGTGCATCATAGGGTTAAGATATCGACGGAGACCCGAAATGTCGCTGCGCAGTTTGGAACCTAAGAGGTTTGACGCGATCATCGTGGGCGCCGGCGTCGGCGGCCTCTACGCGATCCATCGTCTGCGCACGCTCGGGCTCAAAGTCCGCGGCTTCGAGGCCGGCGGCGGGGTTGGTGGCACATGGTACTGGAACCGCTATCCGGGCTGCCGCTGCGACGTCGAGAGCCTGGAATACTCGTATTCCTTCTCCAACGAGCTGCAACAAGAATGGCTTTGGCCGGAGCGCTACGGCACGCAACCCGAGATCCTGCGTTACGTCAATCACGTCGCCGACCGCTTCGACCTTCGGCGCGAGATCGAGTTCAACACCCGGGTCAAGGAGATTGTCTTCGACAGCAAGACGAACGTCTGGACGGTGAAAACGGATGAGGGGAAGATCGCCACCGCCCGATATTGCATCATGGCGACGGGCAATCTTTCGACACCGCGGCGGCCGAATTACTTTGGTTTGGAACGCTTCAAAGGGAGCTGGTACCACACCGGTCAATGGCCGCATGAAGGAGTTGACTTCACTGGGCTGAGCGTGGGCGTAATTGGAACGGGTTCGTCGGGCGTCCAGTCGATACCCATCATCGCCAAGCAGGCGAAGCACCTCTACGTCTTCCAGCGGACCCCCAACTTCAGCCTGCCGGCCCGCAATGCGCCAATGGACCCCGACAAAGAGACGGCGCACAAGGCTGAGTACCATGAACGCCGTCGCGCAGCCTTCGATACGCCCTTCGGGATCGCCGGGTACCCGCCGCCACAGAAATCGGCATTGGACGCAAGCGAAGAGGAAAGGCTGCAGGCCTACGAGGCGAAGTGGATGGAGGGCGGCAGCATCAGCTTCCTATATTCCTTCAACGATCTTTTGCTCAGCAAAGAGGCCAACGAAACTGCCTCGGAATTCGTTCGCCGGAAAATCCGCGCTGCCGTGAAAGACCCCCAGACCGCCGAGTCGCTGTGCCCCAACGATCATCCGATCGGCACGAAGCGGCTTATTCTCGATACTGATTACTACGAGACGTACAATCGCGACAACGTGACGTTGGTCGATATCAGAGACAAGCCGATCCGAGAAATCACGCCGACGGGGCTCTCTACCGCCGATGCCGAATACCAGCTCGATGCTATCGTCTTCGCCACCGGGTTCGACGCCATAACCGGGGCGATGAAAGAGATCGACATTCACACCGATGCCGAAATGTCGATCCAGCAGAAATGGGAGCACGGGCCGCGCACATATCTCGGGATCATGATCGCGGGGTTTCCAAACTTGTTCATGATTACCGGCCCTCAGAGCCCCGGCGTCAAAAGCCAGATGATCCTCTCTTGCGAGCAGCACGTCGATTGGATTGCCGACTGCCTGCAATATCTGCGCGCGCGCGGCATCTCGCGCATCGAGGCCGAGCAGGATGCCGAAGACGCTTGGGTGCGGCACAACAACGAAGTCGCGAACCGTACGCTCTATCCGCA
This sequence comes from uncultured Alphaproteobacteria bacterium, assembly GCA_963804725.1. Taxonomy (GTDB): domain Bacteria; phylum Pseudomonadota; class Alphaproteobacteria; order ATCC43930; family CGMCC-115725; genus JAATGI01. The sequence goes on from CAWDRN010000006.1 coordinate 147,670, forward strand.
GGCGAACTCATGGTATGTCGGCGCCAACATTCCCGGCAAGCCCCGCATCTTCATGCCGTATGTCGGCGGCGTCAGCGCCTATAAAGAGCGGTGCGATGAGGTTGCGGCCAATGGATACCAAGGCTTTCGCTTGGGTACCTCCATTGAAGAGCCGCGGTCTGCGGCACAGTGAAGCGAAGACGGAGACTTCAGATGAATCTCGAGGGCAAAGCCGGTATCGTTACCGGGGCCGGGCGCGGCATCGGTCGCGCCGTAGCGCTGCTGATGGCCAAAGAGGGAGCGAGCGTGATCGTCAATGATCCCGGCGCAGGGCGCAATGGCGAGGTCACAACCGAGCGCCCTGCCGACGAGGTCGTGGCGGAGATCGCCAAGACCGGCGCCAAAGCGGTTGCCAACTACGAGTCGGTCGCCGACTACGTCAGCGCCGGGCGCATGGTGGCCCAATGCGTGGAAACGTTCGGCAAGATTGATTTCGTCGTCAACGCGGCCGGCGTGTTGCGGGAGCGCATGATCTGGAACATGACCGAGGATGACTTTGACACCGTCATCGCCGTGCACCTCAAGGGCACGTGGAACATGGCACACCATGCCATCAAGTTGATGCGTCGCGAGCGTTTCGGCCGCATCGTGACCTTCTCCTCCGACGCCTTCAAAGGCTCGGTCGGCCAGTGCAACTATGCCGCGGCGAAGGCCGGAATCATCGGTCTGACCCGCACGATCGCGCGCGAATGCGGGCCCTACGGCATCACGGCTAACGCCATGTGTCCGTTCGCGGCCACGCGCATGACGGTAAACGACGCCGTCATCGCCAACTGGAAGCGGCGTGTCGAGGCGGGGCTGCTGATCCAGGCCGAGTTCGATTCGCGAATGGCGATGCCAGGACCCGAGTTTGTGGCGCCGATGGTCGCCTACCTCTGCACGGACGCGGCGAAGGACGTGAACGGTCAGATCTTCCACGCCGAGAAATCGCACTACCATACCTATGCCTATGGCGAGGTCGCGCGCTCGATCTACAAGTATGAGAACAATGGCGAGTTCACGGTCGATGAGCTGATCAAGCTCATTCCGGCTTCGCTGATGGCTGGTATTGCGAACGTCGCTCCGGCGAAGGAGGCCTGAGCAGATGAAGAGCGCGACAGCGGTGTGCCGGTTCGGTGAAGTGGGTTGGGCGTACCGCAGCGCGGAGGGTTGACAAGCGACGGAGAGCGAGCAGATGAAATTCGGCATCTTTTACGAGCTGCAGCTGCCGCGGCCGTGGCGCGCTGACGGCGAGCTCAAGCTTTACCAGGACGCTCTGGCGCAACTCGAGCTGGCCGACCGGCTCGGCTATGATTTCGCCTGGGAGGTCGAGCACCATTTCCTCGAGGAGTATTCGCATTCGCCGGTTCCGGAGGCTTTTCTCGGTGCGGCAAGCCAGCGCACCAAAGACATCCGCCTCGGTCACGGCATCATCCAGCTCACGACCTCGCATCCCGCCCGCGTCGCCGAGCGCGTGGCCGTGCTCGACCTGTTGAGCAACGGGCGCTGCGAATTCGGTATGGGCGAGAGCGCGTCGATCACGGAGCTCGAGCCGTTCAGTCGCGGCATGGAGGACAAGCGCGAGGTGTTCGAGGAGGCGGTCCGTGCCATCTTCCCGATGTTCAAGGAAGGCGGCTCCCAGCACCACGGCAAATATTTCGACATACCGCTGCGCAACATCGTGCCCAAGCCGGTGCAAAAGCCGCACCCGCCGCTGTGGATGGCGTGCTCCCAGCTCGAGACCATTGAGCGGGCGGGCCGCAACGGCTTCGGTGCGCTCGGCTTCCAGTTCGTCAGCGCCGATGCGGCGCATGCCTGGGTTCACGCCTACTACAACGCGATGACCAAGCGGCTGCATAAACTCGCCGACTACAGCATCAATCCCAACATCGCGCTAGTCAGCTTCTTTATGTGCGCCAAGACCGACGAGGAGGCGCGCCGTCGCGCCGACGGCGCCACGTTCTTCCAGTTCGCGCTGCGTTTCTACGGCAATCAGCCCGGCCGCAAGCGTCCGGCGCCCGGGACCGTCAACATGTGGGACGAGTACAACGCGTGGAAGCGCGCCAACCCGGACCAACAAGAAAAAGCCCTGCGCGGCGGTCTGATCGGCTCGCCCGAAACGCTGCGGCGGAAGCTCGCCCGCTTCGAGACCTCGCATATCGATCAGGTCATCCTGCTCAACCAGGCCGGCAAGAACTCGCACGAGCACATATGCGAGAGCCTGGAGCTGTTCGCCGGCGAGGTGATGCCGGAGTTCCAGGGCCACGAGCCCGAACACCAGGCGTGGAAGCAGAGGGTGATGAACCGAGAGATCGCGCTCGAGGAAATCGACACCACCGCATTCCGCGAGCGCTACGGCGCGCACAGAATCGATGTGCCGGTCAAGGTGGCAGCGAGCGGGTGACGCCCGGGGTCGTCGATATTCGTACGCGAAGTTTGGTCCGCGCTTTCTTAATCAGATCCTCGATTGCGACATCCCCAAAACGCTCGATGGTCTCATGATCAGGTTGATGACAGGTGCTCTTTCCCCCCGGCACCCCTTTATTAGGTGGGTCACAACGCTGCGGTACGAACCATCGCTGGGATAATCTCTAGCTTCACAAATTCGACATTCGTGTTGTCTGCCCGGACAAGCTCCCCCTCCATTCGCCCCCTTACCTGTGTCTCGCTGCGCGGCGAGCATCTACTATGCGCAACAAGTGGCTCGCGAAGAGAATCATCTCGACCGCTACGGTCAGCCGATGCCGATAGTTTACCTATAAGTCTAGCAGCAAGCGAGCGCGTAGGTGTGCTGCACGCCCTGCGGCAACGGCATTTGAAGCCAGCTTTCGCCGCCATCCCGAGTGCCGAATACCTCGCCATACCGTGCCGCGACATAAACCTGCTTGGCGTCGCCGTGATGCAGGCCGACCGACATCAGCGTGCCGTGCGGCGTCACTTTGTCGAAGCGCTGCCAGGTTTTGCCCACGTCCTGGCTGCGGTAGAGCGCGCCGTCTTTAGATGAAGCCGCGACGCTGAGACACGCATAGAGCGTGTTCGGATCCTGCGGCGAAACCTTGATGTCGCGCCCGTAGGTGAATGGGGAGAAGCGGTCGACCCGCGTGTCCTGCCAGGACTTGCCCTGGTCCTGGCTGCGGAACAGGCCCATGCGCCCGGCAATGATGATGCCGTCAGGATCGGCCGAGCTGGTACAGACGGCGTGACAGTCGAGCATGCCTTCGGCCTCGGTATCGCTAACGAGCTTGCTGCGCAGACGCGGCTCCACTTTCGCCAGGCGCAACAGGTCGGCGCTGCAATCGCCCCAGCTTTCGCCTCCATCCGTCGATCGCATCACACCCGAAACCTCGAGCACGGCATAAATCTCGCCGCGACCGCGAGGATGAGGTGCGAACCGCATCACGCGGCAGGAGAACGGCATCTTGGTATGGACCGGCAATTGCGGATCGGGTGCGCGCTTCCAACTCGCGCCGCTATCCTCGCTACGATAAATCGAAATTGGCGATCCGCCGGCTAACATCCACTTCGGCTCGGCGCTGTCCTGAAGGAATGACCAGACCTGAACGCCGCGGTCAGGAAAGTCGGCGCGACGGAAATTTTGCCCGCGATCGGTGCTTCGATAGACGCCATCAGCGGTGCCGGCGAACACGAGATTGGGATCCAGCGGATGGACGAAGACGGTAAACGCCTCGATCTCGCTCAGCGCGTGTTTCCAGGCGTTGGCGTCAGTGGCGCAGCGAAACACGCCGGCGAGACCGCCTTGCTTGCTGGCATAATAACCGCCGACGCCGGCGAACACATAGGATGGGGCCACGGCAAGCTCCCCGGTTGAGATGTTCGCCCATCATATCTTGCTACGTGAGGTGCGACAATGTGATGAATCTTCATAAGTCGCCTCGCTGTCCCTTGCATGGGGCGATGAATGTCAAGCAATTTATTTCACGTTGCGGTGCTCCTTTTGGATTAAGTGTGACGATCGGAGGAAGAGCTTCGCCTCAGGTCAGGCGCAACCAACGCGCCCGCAACCTTGCATTCGGCGGATCCAAAGGATCCCGACCATGATGCAGCCATGCGCATCGGGTGGCGAAAGCTCCAAAGCGGTGGGTCCATTCTTCCGAGCGGCGTCAAGAGCCAAGGGACAGGTCGGAACACCACCACCTCGGACCGTCATCGGCGGTTCATCGCGTGAAGCAGACGGCCACCGAAACTGTTTGCGATTGCTGCTCTTGATCTCGTCCCCTCATGATGCCGAGCGCAGGACCATACCCTGCGGTACATCGCCCGTCGCGAGGAACCGCCACAGCGCGATGAGCAGCTTGCGGGCGAGCGCCACGACCATGGTCTTGCGCTTCTTGCCGGCGGCGACGCTCGCCTGATACCACCGTGCCAGGGCACTGTCCTTCTGGTGGATTAGGAAGCGCCGCGCGAACTGGATCATGCCGCGACGCACGCGTGCGTTGCCAGCCTTGGCGAGGCCCTTTTCCCGTCGGCGTCGGCCGCTCTCGTCGGGCGAGCCGGTGAGCCCGGCGTATCGGGCGACCGGCCGCCGGTCGCGTAAGTCACGCCAGAATACTTCATGGGTGAGCATGTCCGCCGTCTCGATGCCGAGGCCGTTGACCCGTTGCAATTGCAGAACCTTGGCGTTCGACCGTTGCTGTGGATCCTGTTGCAGCTGTTCTAGACGTGCCTCCTCGATCTGCTTGATCTGCTCGTCAATGAAACCTAGATGCGCCATCTCGCGCCTGAGCTCAGCCAGTGTATTGGTTGGGATTGGGCACCCCTCCGGCGTACGCAACGCCGCAAGTCGTTCTGGTGCTTTGCGTAATTTTGGGTTGAAGCCGCGAATGCCGAGCCGCACCAACGTTGCTTTCATCCGATTGACGATGCCTGTGCGCTTGCCAACCAGTTGCTCGCGCTCGCGGGTCGGGCGTTTCGCGTCCTCCTCTTCCAGGGTGGGGATGGCGGCCATACTGCAGTGTTTTTCAGCGGAGCAAATTATTATGCGGAGCGGCATCGCGGGAACGACCGAGAACTCGTTGACGACCAACAGGATACCGGCTCCGAGAAGGGGGCCCGCGTCCGCATAATGTTAGAGGTTTTCTCCACGGCGCCGATCCCGGCGCCCTTCAAGAAGGAGAGGCCTATGTTATCGACGGTGTCTTCCTATCCGCGCTGGCTGTCGCAGATGAGGTCCACGCCAGCATCTCCGTTTCTAGACGGCTTCGTTGCTGAGTTGATAAAGGCGGGGTATCACACCAGAACAACCCGGATGTTCGTGCGAGGCGCCGCACATTTCAGCCTGTGGCTAAGGTGTCGTGGGCAGTCCATGATCGAACACGGCGCCAGCGAGTTCCCGAGGTTCAACCGACATTTTGCATCGTGCAGGTGCGCGGGCTTCAGGCGCAGCTCCCGACGTCACGGCTCCCGGCGCCACGGCCGCGGCGCCGGGCTGTTCCTTCGATATCTCCAGGATATCGGCGTCATCGCACGGTCTGCACCACCTTTTCTACAACCGCCGCCGTTGCTTTCGGATTACTGTCGATGGATGCAGCAGCATCGGGGCGTCAAGGCTGAGACGCTCAAGGTCTACGGACAAATCATCTTGGATGCACTGCGCTCACTAGGAGATGATCCATCACAGTACGACGCGTGTCAGCTTCGTGCATTCGTTCTGGAACGTGCATCGCGATGTGGTCGGAGCAAGGCCAAAAACGTGGCCACCGCGTTGCGCGCCTTCGTCCGCTATCTCATCGCCCAGGACCGCTGTCCGGAAGGGCTGGATGCGGCCATCCCGATCATTGCCGGATGGAAGCTGGCGTCTCTGCCTCGGTATTTGCCGGCGGCTGATGTCGAACGTGTCCTGGCTTCCTGCGACCCGACGACCGCCATTGGCGCACGCGATCGAGCCGTATTGCTGCTCCTGTGCCGACTCGGACTGCGAGCCGGGGACGTAACGCATTTACATTGGCGCGATATTGACTGGCGGCAGGCTACCGTGCAGGTCGTCGGCAAGTCGCAACGCGCCGTGCGACTGCCGCTATCTCAGGAAGTTGGCGACGCGCTCCTTGTTCACTTAGCCAATGCGCCCAGCGCTGTACCGTCGGATCCGATTTTTCTAAACTCGGCACCCCCTTTGGGCAGATCTTTCGGGCACAACGGCGTCTCACGTATCGCCGCGCGGGCGATGTTGCGTGCCGGCGTAAAAGCGTCCACTCGTGGGGCACATGTCTTTAGACATTCGGCAGCGACATCGCTACTGGCGGATGGCGTCTCACTGCAGAGCATTGGCGTTCTACTGCGACATCGGTCGCTCGATACGACGACGACATATGCGAAGGTCGACTTCAAGGTTCTAAGCACATTGGCCCGGCCGTGGCCGGAGGTGTCGCCATGATGACGCCTCTCGTTGACGAGTACCTGGCGCTGCGGCGCACGGCTGGATTTCAGCTACAAGCCCACGAATTCCATTTGCGCAACTTCGTGAAGTTCGTGACGGGGCGTGGAGAGGCGTTTGTGCGGGCACAGTCCGCCCTCGACTGGGCTGCTTTGGCAGCCTCACCCAGCCAACGCGGTGCCCGCCTCGACGTCGTTCGTCTCTTCGCGCGTCACGCAAAGCTTGAAGACCCACGTCACGAAGTACCGCCCGTCGGGGTGTTCTCCAGCCGCCGGCCACCGTACCGCCCTTTCATTTTTACCACTGACCAGATCCAAAAGGTCTTGCATTACGCGGCAGCGTTGCCGCCTACGGGCTCATTGCGGCCGTGGACCTACTGCACATTGTTCTCCCTGTTGGCGATCACCGGGATGAGGATCTCCGAGGCATTGGCCTTGCTCCTTGAGGACCTCACGCCGGATGGTCTGGTGATCCGCAAGACAAAATTCCAGAAGAGCAGGATTCTGCCCCTTCATCCTAGCGCTCACGCGGGCCTGGAGAAGTATCTGCAGCGGCGACGACGCGTCGGTGCAACCGACGATCATCTCTTCATATCCCTGCGTGGTGGGCCGCTGCAGTATCCGACCGTGTTGGAGACGTTTCTGCAAGCGGTCCGCGCTCTTGGCCTGCATCCCGGTCCAGGCCAACGAGGTCCACGACTACACGATTTGAGACACAGCTGGGCCGTGGCTGCGTTGCAAGCCTCCCCCCACGGCTACAGCCAGGTCACCCAGCATGTGCTTGCTGTGTCGACCTATCTCGGTCACGCAAAGCTGGCCAGCACCTACGTATACCTGCACACGACCCCTCAACTGCTCGCCGACATCGCTGCACGCTGTGAACAGGCCGTGGGGGAGGTCGGACGATGACTTCGCTCGCTACCCATGTCAGCGTCTTCCTGCGCGAACGGTTACCGCTTGAGCGGCGGGCGAGTGAGCGGACCGGTGAGACCTATGCCCTGGCTTTGCGCTTGTTCTTCGAGTTCACGGCACGAGAGCTCAGGATGCGACCCTCCTCACTTCGCCTGGAACACCTCAGCGCACCGCGCGTGCAGGCGTTTCTCGAGCACCTGGAGGAGCAACGACACAACAGTCCTGCCACGCGTAACGTACGACTTGCCGCGATCCGTACCTTCATGCAATTCATCGAATACCGCGAACCGGCAGCGTTGGAACAGGCCCAGCGTATCCGGGCCATCCCGACCAAGCGTACCGAGACCCGCCTGGTCAATCACCTCAGCGGCGAGGAGATGCAGGCGCTGCTCGATGCTCCTTCCCCGCATACGCGTGACGGAATTCGTGATCGTGCGATGTTGTACCTCGGATACTCGGCTGGTCTGCAGAGTCTCGGAGCTGGTCGGACTGCGCATGGAAAACCTGGCCTTTAGTCCACACCCCTGCGTCTATGTTCTCGGCAAAGGTCGCCGGGAACGTGCGCTGCCCTTGTGGCGAGAGACAGCAGCGGCGCTGCGTGCCTGGCTGGCGCAGCGGCCATCAGGCCCCTCGACAGAGGTCTTCCTCAACTCCCAAGGTCACGCACTCACGCGCTCAGGTTTCGACTATATCTTGGACAAGCACCTCAAGATCGCAGCAAAGCGATGCCCAAGTCTCCTAACCAAGCGCCTCTCGCCGCATTCCCTTCGCCATTCGTGCGCTCTTCTGATCCTTCAGTCCACCCGCGACATCCGCAAGGTTGCATTGTGGCTGGGCCATGCCAGCTGCCAGACAACTGAGATGTACCTACGAGCCGACACCGCAACGCTGCTGGAGGTCATGAACGAGAACTCCGCCGCCGTCGCTGCGAAAGGGCCGCTTCCGTCCTCCTGATCAACTGATCGCGCTACTGACAGCCGGTCGGTGACGCTCATTGTTATGCGGAGTGGAAATCGGTATTCGTCCGGGAAAATACACGACGGAACCTGCCCGCTCCGCATAATAATTTGCTCCGCTGAAAAACACTTAGGAGCTGCAGCTCCTAAGTGTTTTTTCTCGCCGCGCAGCCACCCAAGCAGGGAACGCTTGAGAAGCCCAACATCTAGCCGATCCGTCTTCGCTCGCCGTTGCTCGCGTGACACGGCAATACTCGTCGGATGAATGACATACGCTTCGATCCCTCGGGCGCCCAGCCACCGTGCTAGCCAGAAGCCGTCGCGACCGGCTTCGAACCCAATGACCATGCGGGTGATCGTGTGGCCCGCCTTGAAGGCTTCATCACGCCAACGATACAGCAGCTTGAGTAAGCCTTCCTCGTCGGGGACGAGCTTCTTCAGTGGATCGCGCTCGATACCAGGAATCACTCCTCCTACTAACCAAGTTGTCAAACTGAGCTCGACAACCGCTATTAGCGTCTTATCTTGCTCAAGGGCGACGAGGGACCTGCTGAGGTCATCCTTCAGCTGAAGCATCGGGCACTCCATCGTTGATTGGTATCACAGCGACGATGGTGCCATCTCCTCGTCGCCTGCCCCATAGCATCTTCCGAAAATCAAATTCTGATGTATTCGTGGGCCGAATCCATACCGGCGGGATGCGGCGATAAAGAATCAACGGTATGAATGAGTGACGCTCGTCGGACGCCAGGCCACGGGATGCGCAAAGAATCTCAATCAGTCGCATGCATTTGAAGGGCTCGAACAGTTCATCCGTGAACAGATGCGGATGTCCCACATTTGCCAACCTGTGATGCTGATCGAGTTATTGCGCGCGGAGGAAGAGCAAAAATCAGGGACATCGCGAAAGCGCTCCTAATGCGTGACGAGTCGCAAATCGAATACTGTGAACAGATTTGCTTACACGTCCGGTCGTGGCGGGGTTCACGCGCTAAAGCTGCTCGATCGCTATCAATGCATCGTGCAATGTGACGGCTACGCCCCTACAAAAGCATCGCTGCCGCGGCCCCTGGCGAGACCATCACGCTGGCTTTTTTCTGGGCGCACCTGCGCCAGCGCTTCTTCGACCTCGCCAAGGGCGGGAGCGCGCCGATCGCCAGCGAAGCGCTCGAACGCATCGCGTCGCTCTACGCCATTGAGAACACGATCTGCGGGATGAACCCCGACGAGTGGCGCAGCGTGCGTCAGGACAAGAGCAAGCCGCTGGTCGTGGCGCTCAAGACCTGGTTGGAGCAACAACTCGCCCGTGTCTCCGCCAAGGCGACAATCGCCGAGCAGATCCGTTATGGCCTGAACCACTGGGAGGGGCTTACCCGGCCCTCGACGACGGCCGTATCGAGCGTGGTAGAGATTCTATGGGGGTGGATAGCGGCCCGCTCTCAGACAGAGTGGTACTGGTGAAACACCCACTTTGGAGACAATTATGCAGGCTGCCAATCATCAACTCGAAGATCGGACCGCCATCCGCACCGATCTTGGCGCGATCTTCGTCTCGTTGGAACTCAGCCGTTCGACCTGGCTGATCACATCTCTCTCGCCGGGTGGTGGCGAGAAGATGTCGAAACCTTTTGTTCGAGGCGTCGACGTTGCGGGACTGTTGATGCGCTTTTCGCAACTCAGGGAGAAAGTGCGAGGGTGGACGGGAAAAGATTTCCCATTATCGCGGTCCAGGAGGCGGGATTGGATGGCTTCCGGATCCATCGAGTGTTGGAGAGGGAGGGCATCGAAAGCGACATTGCCGACGCCGCCTCGATTACGACTTCGCGTCGGCGCCGTCTGGCGAAGACCGACCGGATCGACGGAGAGGCGCCGCTTGTTCGAGCATTGCTGGCATACAAACGAGGCGAACCGCGCGTCTGTGCGATGGTCCAGGTACCGACACCGGAAGATGAGGATCGCCGTCGGATCTCACGCGAGCGCAGGACGTTGACGGCCGAGCGCGTCGCGCATGGGAACAGGATCAAGGGCCTGCTGTTCTCGAGGAGGTCGAGTATAAAACGCTGCGCCGCAATCGGCGGGTCCGGTCTCGTACAGATACTCGTCCGGGATCTCGCGGAACCCGATGCCTCGTCGCCGCATGCGGCGCATCAACCAGCGACGGACCCGTCGTTCAGATATGCACGGATGAGCTCATAGATTCGATCCGAAGCTTTGCCTTCATTTTCCCGCCGCTCGCGCTCGATCTCGCATTCAATCTGTTGCAGCCTTTCCCGACGGGCGGCTCGGGCATCGGTCTCTCCACTTGACGGGAGCCTCGCCCTCCCCTCTCGCGGGATCGTGGCCCCGTGAAAAAGCGCGGCCGGTGTTGCTTTATCTTGGCTCTCTTGGCAGTACCGTAGCTATGGCGGGCAATACGGCATGTATCTCATCGATGAAGATTAAGCAGGGCTTCACTCGCACAGTACCGGCGGCATCAGCAGGATTTTATCCATCTCGACGAGCCGTTCAATAATCATATCGGGTCGCCGCAGATCAGCACCATGTTGAGCAACTGGCAAGCGGATCTGGCCGCGGCGGGATGCACGCCGGCTTTGCCGAGTTTGGGCGTCGTTATCATGACGCGCAAAGTCTTTTCGATCGGCCGGCGCGGGTAAGCAGGCTGCGGCTCACCGGTGGCATCCCATACTCCTGGACCGCGCCGAAATCGTGCTTCAGAATTGACCGAAATCTCAAAAGCGAGGGTCTCCACATGTCCTCAGAAGTTCGGAAGGTGCTCCTGGTCGGCAGCGTCCCCTTGAAGCCGGCCGCTGCCGTGTTCGGCTGCGCGGCCGAGCATCTCTCTGGCCTGTTGCCGCGCATGCCTGATGGAGAGCAGAGCGGCTGGCTGCTCGGTGTGCTCCGGCAAATCGCCGGTAATCCTGCGCTCGAACCCAGTCGGCAGGTTCATGTCGTGCGGAACCGGCCGACGATCGAGATCTTCAGGCGCCCGTTTCAGTACTATCGCCTTAGGGATGGCTATTCGGCCTCGGAAATCTCTCTGGGCTCCTACGGCGTTGCCGAGAACGCCATCCAGTCCTATCAAACATTTAAGGAGATGAAGGACGCCGGCTCTATCCCGGTGGGGACCCGGTTCCAAGCGACAGCGCCCGGGCCGCTCGATTGCGTCTTTACGATCGACATGCCCGATGAACAGCTTTTCCCGCTGGCCGAGAAGGCGCTCGCGCGGGAGCTCGATGAGATTGTGGCCGCAATCCCGGCGAACGACTTGACGATCCAGATCGATCTGGCGGTCGAGGTCGAGATGGAGGAATACCGGCGGCGGCCGAGCGACTTCGACATGCCCGTCTACGAGACACTAGACCGAACGCTCGATCAGCAGGCGGATCTCGTCGCGGCAATCGCAAACCGGGTTCCAACAGCCGTCGAGCTCGGCTTCCACCTGTGCTCGATCTGGCACATCGACCAGAGCCGTGGACAGGACAACAACGTTCACGTCGATTGGTGCAATGCACTATCGGAAAGGATCCCCCGGCCGATCGCGTATATCCACATGCCGACCGTCCCAGAGCACGACGCGGCCGATTTCGCCCCTCTCCGCCGGCTGAGGCTGCATCCCGAGACAAAGCTCTATCTCGGCGTCATCCACGCCCATGACGGCATCGAAGGCGCGAGACGCCGGATCAAGGCGGCGGAGACGGCAATCAGCGGGTTCGGGATCGGTGCGTTCTGCGGGCTCGCTCAGCCCAGCACGGAGGAAGAAGCTCACCCTCATTCCGTCGCGCAAATATTTCAGCTTCATCGAGCAGCCGCACATTCTTGAGTACGGACTGCGGCGGTCTGAAAAAGTAGGCATCGGAAAATAGCGACCCCGAGCCATGTCTGGTCGCTGCTTGGAGTTGTCGCCAGCCGCTTTGAGTCGGCCCTCAAATCACCCGACCGTGAGCCGGTCCCCATTTCGAGATAGCGGCAGAAAGCGTTTGCCAACTGGATCTGCCGCGGCGTGCAGCAGTCCGCCTCGAGGATCTGCGGCGAGCTGACCAGGACGGGCACGCATTTGGCACCGCACTCCTCGCCAAGGATCGCGAGGCGCGAAGTGAACGCGAGCAGCTCGTCGCCGCGGCTGGGCCGGACTCCCCTTCGACCGCAGCGCTGGTTGAGGCGACGCTCGGCATCATGACGCAGGTGGCGAGTTGACCAGCATCGAGGATGCGCCTGGAAAGAATGGTAAATGGTAGCAAGTCGTGGTCGATGCTATCTATGTGATAGTCGATGCTACTGAGCACGTTGCTGTAATGCTCGTCGGCCAAAACTGCCGCGCAACCAAATTGGTGACATTTGGCAAAGGACCGTCACCCCGGCGCGAGCGTCCTGGCAGCAATCTTCCATTTTTTACTGAAATACTCGTGCCGCCTCTTGAAGACGGGAGATCATAATCGAAGTGTAAGTTCATCGTCTCCCGCAATTGCACATCGGCCGTTGGTTCGCTTGCAGACCTCTTTTTTCATGTCAGACGAAATCAATCTTGTGTGGCCGTGCGATGCAGGTTCCGCGTTAAACGTTGCCGCATCGTCGCGCTCCGACGGTCGTAAAATGTACCGGTCTTACCCGCCGTGATCGATTGCAGGTTTTTTCTCGACCGGCAAGCCGGCGTTCTTTACTTCCGCGATAAATGGCTCATATGGTGCCTTATCGCCTCCGTTGGTCAGGGTGCTGTCGTAGTCTGCGCAGATGCTGGCTTGTTGTTCGGTGTTGAACTCAACGAAATGAACACCCTGCGACGCGGCCTTTTTCAGACCCTCCGGTCCGTCGTAATTATAAGCCGAGTGGCCTCGTAGCGCAGTTAACACCTTTCGCATGGTGCTGATCCCATGCTGGCTCTGCCAAGCATGCGTCATTTCATGGATCAGCAACGGGTAGTACCACCAGCGTCGTTCCGGGGAGTCCTTGTCTTTGGTCGTTCGCGGCGGGAAATAGATGGTGTTGCCTGGCGTGAGGGCGTAGTCGCCGATGCTCATGATCGGGTCCTCCGCAACGCGGACCTTGTCGTAATCGAGGCTGTTGCCGAACACTTGGAATGCCTCCTTCCGCTCAGTCTCATCCAGCCCGCGCGACTGCCGGAACGCCACATCGATGCCAACAATCCCCGCCACGAGGAGCGCAAGGCCCAGGAGGCCGCCGCCGATCGCCAGGACGATGCCGGGGCCGGTCGACAGCCGCCGCACCGAGATGGGCGCGGAAATTGCTGCCAGCTGCTGTTCGACCCGCGTTTCGGCCATAAAAGTTGCCCTGCCGCGTCGTCATTTCGGCCTGAGTTTATGGTTGGGAGCGCGGTGTGTCTATCAAGGCAACGATGTCGCAGACGGGTCATTCGCGATCGATGCAGCCGGAGCGGCTACCTTCCTGTTAGTGCAAAACTCAGCCCAATCCTCCGCCAGCTGGCGTCGCTTCTCAAACATGTCGCCAAGGCGATACGCAGCTCCGACCTTATCCGGGATCGCAGAAGGCGATTCAGAACGGTCAGTTCGTTATGGGCGTGCATGCACCCGACGAGCTGATTGCGCACGCGGATTGCCGGCTTTCTTCAGTCCTTCCTCGTCGATCGATAGCTCGATGACCTGAAAATCTTTGTTCATTGATGCGCGCCTATCACAGCGAAAACCCCGGATAGACGAAGGCGCCCCGGATCGTCTCGGCGTCTTTCTCGGAGACGCCGCTGGCGCGTAAGGTTTCGTACCAAGTGGCGTCGACCCGTGCCTTCATGTCGGCGACGATCTTCTCGGCTTCAGCGCGGTCGAGCAGAAACCGTGCGTGCTGCGAGAGGATATTCTTCGCGTTGGCATAGCGGCCCTGATCGCCGCAATCGAGGGCGACATCACGGTGCTCTCCGCTCACGGGCGTTGAGGGCGTGAGGTCATAGGCGGGCGAGAGCTTCCAGTTCTTTTCCTTTGCGATGATTGCGTGATTGCGCGGAGGGTCGTCGATGTTCGAGATGAGCGCGTTGAAGCAGACGCGGCGGAAGAGTTCCTTCGCGTCTTTCTTCGGTTCCTCGACGATACGGCGCAGCTCCTCGACCAGAATGACGTAGGACCAGTTCTGGCGCGCCTTTGGCGCTTCGTCGGCGCGCAGGATGGTCAGGCCGCTGACCATGCGCGCGCGCGTAGCTTTTGCCTGTTTTCTCGCGGTCGAAGCGCTTGACGAGCAGGACATCCCGGCCGCCGACGCTCTCCACGCGGCTTTCCGCCGTGGTCAGGCCGCAATCGCGGCCAAGGCGCAGCATCGCGTGCTCGACGCGCGTGTTGTTCCAGGCGGTCGTCGGCGCGGCTGAATTTAGCCAGCCACAGCCCGTCATCGTCCTGCACGACGGCTTTGGGCCGAGCGCCGCCCATCGACGTGCCGAGCAGCATCAGGTCCTGCATTTGTTGCGCCTGCGGGTCGTTGGGCAGGTCGTCCTTGACGAGCGCGCCGGCCAGCGCCTCGAGTTTTTCCAGATCTATTGTTCGGTTGAATTTACGCAAGGGTGCCGGGGGCTCGGTGTTGAGGCCAAAGCCGAGCGCGCCGGCGCGGTCGTCGGGGGATTCCAGCAGGTAGTCGAGTTCGCCGAGCTGCGCCTTGCCGCCGTGCTTTTCGATGACGCGGCGGCCCCAGTAGTCGGGGCCGGCGTCGCGCAACGCACCGAATACGCCGTTGCGCAGGGCGGTTTCGTAGGTGCGTTTAGTTCGACCGGATCGGTCTCAACGATGCCAAGTTCTGTTCAAAGAAGCCGCGATCCGAGCCATACAGCTCCAGGGCCCGGGCAAACGCTTGCCGGCGACGCTGGAGGGAAGATGCCACATGGATCTTGTCCGGCGGATTGCCTTTCAGCACCTCGTATTGCGTGATTAGGCCTTCCGCGCTTTCGGCGAGGAAGACTTTGTGGCCGAACTCGACCGGCGCGCGCACCTTGCCGCGCTTGATCAGATCGGTATGGGGCTCGAAGATGGAATAAATCTTCTCGTCGGTAGCGGCCTGCTCGCCGAAGAGCAATGCCGTGCGAGCGGAACACGCGATTTAGGCATAGCATGAGGAGGCGAGCATGGCGCGCGGTGTGCTTCTGGCGGCGATGGATTTCTCCAACGCCCATGAGGATGAATTCCACGATTGGTACGACCTCGAGCATCTGCCGGAACGCCAGCGAGTGCCTGGCTTCGGCCTGTGTGAGCGTTGGGTCGGTGCCGCTAACCCGAAATTCTCGGTCGCGACCTACGATCTCGACACGCTTTCGGTACTGAGAAGCCAGGCGTACTGCGCCATCGCGTACGAGAATCTCTCGCCCTGGTCGAAGCGCGTGACAGGGATGGTGACACGGCTGCTGCGCGTCGAGGGCGAGCAGATCCTGCCAGGCAATGCGGCCGCGCCGGCCGGGGCGGGTGGGCTCCTGGTCAACGCCATGAACGTCGCAGCCGAATACGAGGCCGAGTTCAACGAGTGGTACGACAGCGAACACATCCCCGCGCTCGCAGCGGTCTCTGGCGTGCTCGCCGCCCGCCGGTTCCGCGCCACCGAGGGCTCGCCCTGTTACGTCGCTCTCTATCACCTCGTCGCGCCCGAAGTGCAGGCATCTGCCGCTTGGAAGGAGGCCGCAAACTCCCCCTGGACGGAGCGGATGCGCCCGCACTTCCGCGACCACTTGCGGATGGTAGCGCGCCGCTACGAGCGGACGAGGTAGACACTTCGCTGCTGCTCCGTCCTCCTCGCGCGCTTCCTCCGCCGGGGCATCGCGCGGTCGATGCCGCTGCCGAGCCATTTGCGGTATTGGGTCGCTTCCGCTCGCACTTCATTGGGATCGCGCGAGCGCGCGCTTAGGCCAATGGATTTCGCCTTGCCGCCGAGCGCATAGCGGAACACCCGATTGCCGCCGCGCCGGCCGCTCGCAGGAATGCCGTGATAGAGGTTCCACGGCGTCCGGCCGCCCCCGAATGACGGTTATTAAAAGACCCTGACGTGGACTCGGCATGACCGACACTCCGCCGCCGCGAGGAAGCCCGCGCGATCATCAAGGTGCGGCAGAGTTCATCGGCGAGACACCAGCCATGATTGCGACAATCGACGGTCTCTCTCTGCTGGTAACGCCGAAAGAGGCTGCCGCAATCATGGGGCTCACCCAATATCAAGTCCGCGATTTCTTGCATGAGCGTCGAATTCGCTATGTCCCCATTCGCAAGCGCCTCATGATTCCTCGTGATGCGATCCAAACATTCATTTCGGAAAACACGGTAGAACCAACATGGCGCGACGAAACTCAGGCCCCAAGCTCCGCTTCCTCGACAAGCGCGGCGCCTACTACATTGTCTGGACAGAGGGCGGCCAGGCCGCGACATTGATGTACGCGCTGGTCCTGTCAACCGTTTTCGGCCATTTCCGGGGGCGTGCCCATGCCGGCCTTTGCAAGACATATCCCCGCTCCAAAGCAGATACGGCGAGCATCGACCATTAAACTGCGGTACGATAGAGCAGCCGCTTGTATTCCGGGAGCAGTTACCAACGCGTCTCAATTCCGGTGCACGTCCTTGAGCTGTAGCATCAGGAAATTACGCTGCACCGGCGTGAAGCCGATAGTCGGCTTCATCGTATAGACCGAGACGTTGGTCCAGAGCGGCGCGAACTGCACATCCTGATGCAGGATGCGGAACGCGTCGCGAATGAAGACCCACGCTTGCCGTCGTCGACGGTGACGGAGGCCCGCTCGAACAGCTTGTCGATCGCCGGGTTGTTATAGAGCGCGTAAATCGCGTGCGAGTAAAAGCTGAGTGACAGAACCTCGGTCGGCTCGGGCGTGGCCGCGATGTAATGCGGAAACACCGCCGTGAATTCGATCGACGGGTCTTTGTGCGCGTTGCGGATCATGCCGACGAGGCGTGGCGCGTCATAGCCCCCGATCTGCGCGTCGACGCCCACGGTCTTGAAATAAAGCGCCACCGCCTCGGCGGTCTCGCGCAACCCATAATAGCTCGCGGTCATGTAATAGAGCGGTATCGAAAAGCCGTTCGGATAGCCTGCGTCGGCCAGCAGCTTCTTCGCCAACGCCGGATCGTATTTGTAGAACGGCAGATCAGGATGGTAGCCGAGCTCGCCCGGCGCCAGCGCCGGGTAGCGTTTGGGATGCCGTGGAATAGACCTTTGACGATGGCGTCGGCGTCGACCGCATGCGCCAGCGCCTCGCGCACCCGGACATCGCCCCAAGGCGACCTCTTGTTAAGCGTGTCGAAGAAAAGCGAGACAGTCGCATGCACCGCGACGCTGACGGTGCGGAAGCCGGCGGCGCGCAACTCGTCCACGGCAGTGTATGGCGTGCTCGTGATGATGTCGGCCTCGCCGGCGCGCAGCCGGGCAACGCGGGTTTCATCGTCCTTGATGAAGACGAAGCGTGCTGACTTGATCTCCGGCTTGGGGCCCCAATACCCGTCGAACGCCGTCATTTCGATGGATTGCGCCGGATGATAGGCGACGAAGCGATACGGGCCGGTGCCGTGCGGGCGCCGCGTGAATTCTATTTCGCCAACGCGGTCGTGATAGGCTTTCGACAGCACCATCGGGCCGCGGGATTTGAGAAACAGCGCGTCCGGCTGCTTGAAGAAAAAGCGCACCGTGTGGTCGTCGACGATCTCGATATGGTCGAACAAGCGCATGCGGCGTTTGTAGTTCTCGTCGAACATCATCTGTCGTTCATGGCTGAATTCGATGTCGGCCGCGACCAGCGGATCGCCGGAATGAAAACGCACGTTCGGCCGCAGCTTGAACTCGACTATCTTGCCGTCGGGCGACACCGTCCAGGTCGCGAGCGTCGGCACGAAACTGCCGTCCTGGGCGAGACCGATCAGCGGCTCCACGATATTTAACATGGTCGGCGCGATGATCGGCGGATTGCGAGTCTTGGAGACGTCGATATTGTCCGGCTCCTGCCCGGTGGCGACGGTGAAGACCGGCTCGTCCGCCCGCGTGGTCGCCCCCGGCGCTATCACCACGCCGAACACGATTGCGGCCAACGCGAAACCGATCTTTCCCATGCTTCTCTCCCCTGAAATGACATAGCATCCTAGGGTGCGGCGCGGATGGATCGCAACGCCGCGTGGGAGGAAAAACATGACGGAGTCCGCGGCGAGCAAAGCCTATCGGCGTCTTTTGGCGGAAATCGGCCTTGACGAGGCGGAGACCGGCGGCACCGTGACGATCGCGGGTGAGGATCCGATCGTCCCAAGCCCGCATCGGCTGGGCGCGGCATCGGCGGCGGCCTTGGCGGTGCAGGGCGCGGCCATCGCCGCAATCTGGCGCCGACGTTCAGGGCGTGGCCAAAACGTCACGGTCGATCTGCGCCGCGCCGCCGTTCCCGGCCTGCGCACCATTTACGCGATCGCGCAGAACGGACAGAAGCTGCGTCCGACGGCGCGACTCGACGGGCCGCAATTCTACCGCACGCGCGACGGCCGCTCGATCTATCTCCTGCGCGTGCCGGACTATCAGCGCATGCTGTTCGGCATCCTCGATCTCCTGCAATGCCAGAACAACCCGGATTCGCTCGCGGCCGCGGTGTCGCGCTGGCACAGTGCCGAACTCGAAGACGCCATCGCCGAGCGTAAACTGGTCGGCGTCGTCGCGCGTAGCCGCGAGGAGTGGCTGGCGCATCCACAAGGCAAGTTCCTCGCCGGGCGTCCGATCATTTCGATCGAGAAGATTGCGAACTCGCCGCCGGAGTCGTTCGCTCCGGCGTCGCGCCCGCTTTCCGGCATCCGCGTGCTCGACGTCACGCATGTGCTGGCGGGGCCTGCAGCGGCGCGCCTTCTCGCCGAGCAGGGTGCGGACATCCTGCATATCGCGTCGCTCCGTCACCCTGATTCCGCCGTCATGATGATGGACACGAGCCTCGGCAAGCGTTCCGCGTATCTCGATCTCGACGATGCCGCGGGGCGCGAACGGTTGGCGGCGCTCGCCCGTGATTGCGACATCTTTGTTCATTCCTGGCGCCAGGGCTCGCTCGGCCGGCGCGGTTTTGGCGCTGAGGGCGTGACTGCGCTGCGGCCCGGCGCAATTTACCTCTCGATCAGCGCCTATGGTGGCGGGGGACCGTGGGCAACGCATGGCGGTTACGATCCAGTCGGCCAGGTGGTGAGCGGCCTCGCTATGTATGAAGGCACGCCGGATCAGCCGCGGCTCGCGCCGACGGGGACGATGAACGACTATCTCACGGCCTATCTCGCGGCGGCCGGCGCTTTGGGCGCGCTGCTGCGGCGGGCGCGCGACGGCGGCTCGTACCGCGTCGACGTCTCGCTGACCGCCGCGTCGATGTTTGTCATGGGGTTGGGCTTACTTCCCGCCACGCCACGGCCGGAAGACGTGTTCGGCCTCGAACCGCTGCCCACCGATCTGATGGAGACGGAATCCGGGTTCGGTTCGGTCACGCATCCGGCGCCGATCACCCACTATTCCGAGACCAAACCCTATTGGGACAAACCATGTGTCTATTACGGCTCCGGCCGGCCGGCGTGGTTGCCGCGGTAGAACCTTCTTATTTTATCAATTGGCTCTCGCGACTTTGCTTTTGGTTGCGCGGTCGAACGCCAATGTCCGACGGCTGCGGACGCTGCCGGGCATCGGCGAGTTCTTCGCCCGGTTGATCGATGCGGAGATCGACGATATCGCGTATCTCCGTTCGGCGGCCAAGCTCGCGGCCTATGCCGGTCTCGTGCCCTCCACCTATTCCTCGGGCGGCAAGACGTTTCATGGCCGGATCATTAAGCGGGGCAACAAGTGGCTACGCTGGGCCTTTGTCGAGGCGGTGGCAGCGGCGGTGTTCTGCGATCCGGACATGACGGCGTATTACCAGCGCTTGAAAGCCACCAGGGGCGCCAATCGCGCCAAGGTGGTCACCGCGCGCCGCCTTTTGACCATTGCCTTCGTGCTGCTGCGCGACGCCCGCTCCTGTGAGCGGCGCGGCGCCTCGCCCACCGGCGAGGGAAACCTATCCGGCTGTCCTGATGGCCTTCTAGCGAGCCCGGCAATGCTGGGCTGCGCTCTTGAGGAGAATGGGACGCCGGGACCGAACGCCACGTTGTGACCGTCGCCAATCGGCACGGCACGGATTGGAGAATGGCTTCAAGAGCCGGGACCAGACGCCAGGTCCCTCACGGATTAACTCGTCTGCATCGGCGTCGATGTGGACCGGAGAGAAAACGAACCCAAGGAAATCTGCGCCTCACGCCGGTGCAAATCCACTTGCGTTCTTTCATTGGAGAAAGCCATGACCTTCCTGCGCACTCCGGACGAACGCTTTGCCGATCTGCCCGGATACCCCTACGCGCCGCATTACATCGAGGGCACCGGCGCCCTGCGCATGCATTATCTCGACGAGGGCCCGCGAGCGGCGCCGGTCGCGCTCTGCCTGCACGGCCAGCCAACCTGGTCCTATCTCTACCGCAAGATGATCCCGGCCCTGCTCGCGGCGGGTGTGCGCGTCGTCGCGCCCGATTTCTTCGGATTCGGCCGCTCCGACAAGCCGGAGGAGGAAGCGACCTATACATTCGCCTTTCACCGAGACTCCATCATCGCCGTGATCGAGGCGCTCGACCTCAGACGCATCACGCTCGTCTGCCAGGACTGGGGAGGTCTCATGGGCCTGACGATCCCGATGGACATGCCGGATCGCTTCGAACGCCTGCTGGTCATGAATACGGCGCTGGGAACGGGCGATGTTCCGCTCGGCGAGGGTTTTCTGGCC
Organism: uncultured Alphaproteobacteria bacterium; assembly: GCA_963804725.1. GTDB lineage: Bacteria > Pseudomonadota > Alphaproteobacteria > ATCC43930 > CGMCC-115725 > JAATGI01. Next base: position 168,694 of record CAWDRN010000006.1, read on the forward strand.
TGGCGCGCCTTTTCGAACAGCAAGCCGGACATGGGCATAGCAGCCTTGATGAAGCGGGCCTCGCCGTCACTAAGCGACGCCGAGGCCGCCGCGTATGCGGCCCCTTATCCCGACGCGCGCTACAAGGCCGGCGTCCGGCGCTTCCCGAACCTGGTGCCGGATCGGCCCGATGCCGATGGCGCCGCTTTGTCGCGCCGCGCGCGCCACTTCTGGTCGAATGATTGGACCGGCAAGAGTTTCATGGCGATCGGCATGCAGGACCCGGTTCTCGGCCCGCCGACGATGCGGGCGTTGCGGGCCAGCATCCGAAACTGCCCGCCGCCGCTAGAGCTTGCGGACACAGGCCATTTTGTCCAGGAAGCGGGCGCCATCATCGTCGAGAGGGCGATCGCGAGTTTCTCCGGTTGAAGGCCGCGAATGTCCTTGACCCGCCCGCTCAGAGATCGTTGTGCGCGATGTGGCAGGCAACGCAACCAGCTTGCTACGCGATCGTCTGCGAGGGATTGACCCACTATGGAGCTGGGCCGCTTTGCAACTCTCGCAGCGGATGGCTTCGACTGGGTCCGCGTAGCCGAGATGTGAAGGTTAGCGTTGAATTCCCATTTATACCGTTGCGCTAGCATCGGCGTGATTTGCTCCATGGTCATGATAACCAACTTCGGCGTCGATTGAGATCAATTGGTACGCCACGGCCGCGTCATTGGGGGGCGAAGCGGGTTTGAGGCGAGTTTACAACCTCCTAGGCTTACCGCTGCTTTGGGGCGGTGTTTCGATGGGACGCAAAATCGCTTTCACACCGAAAAGTACTTCGCCTGTGGATGGGTAACCACGATCGCCGAGGTCGATTGCTCGGGATCGAGCTGATCTTCCTCGGTTAGCTTCAGGCCGATCTCGCTCGCGTTGAGCAGGTGTAAGAGCTGCGCCTGGTCGCCTAGATTGGGACACGCCGGATAGCCGAAGGAATAGCGGCTGCCGCGATAGCCTTGGCTCGAGCATGGCGGCGCGGTCGCGCGCCGCTTCGGCGGCGAAGCCGAATTCGCCGCGGATCCTTTTGTGGAGATAGTTCGGCCATCGCCTCGGCCAGCTCGACTGAGAGGCCGTGCAGATAGAGATAATCCTGATAGCGGTCTTGCGCGAACCATCGCGCGCCACCTCGGAGGCGCGCCGCCCGATCGTCACCGTCTGCAGCGCGATGACATCGCGTCGCAGGTCGCCGACATCGCGGAAGAAATCGGCGATGCAGAGACCGCCCTCCTTGTTCTGGCGCGGGAAGGTGAAGCGCGCGACCTCTGACTGTGCCGTCCTCGTCGAACAGGATCACATCGTTGCCGTCGGCGGCGCATTTCCAAAAACCGTAGACCGCCTGCGGCTGCAAAATATCCTGCTTCGGCGGCGACGGTCGAGCAAGCGGCGCGACGTTGGGCGCAATTCCAGGCGGGCCCAGCCGGATAATCGCCGAGGCTTCGCCCGTCCTTCCGATAGCCCCAATGGAATTGATAGAGCATGCGCTCGTTGAGGAACGGAAGAAGCGCGCTTGACCGGCACGCGCGCGATGGTGCGCTGCCCCAAAACGGCGGCTCGGCAACCGCCAAGTTGCGCGACAGTTCGGCGCGGCGCAGGCGCAATCTCCTCCAGATCGAGCGGGCGCGAGCGGCCGCGGATCGGCGCGCGCGGCCGAGTTTGCGTGTCCGATTGACGGCGCGGCTCGACATTCGCGGGCGCGCTGGCCGGCGAGGTAATCGTCGAACGACTGGCCGCAACCACTTGTCCATGAGAGCGAGGCCGTCGAACGCATCACGCGCATAGGCGACGCGGCCGCCGCCATAGGCGGCGCCGCAATCCTCGTCGACATAGCGCCGCGTCAGCGCTGCGCCGCCGAGCATCACCGGCGGGTATCTCCCTGCCGCGTCATCTCTGCGAGGTTCTCGCGCATCACCACAGTCGATTTCACGAGGAGCCCGGACATGCCGATGGCGTCGGCGTGATGATCGTTCGCCGCCTGCAGGATCGTGCTGATCGGCTGCTTGATGCCGAGATTGACGACCTCGTAGCCGTTATTGGTCAGGATGATGTCGACCAGGTTCTTGCCGATATCGTGGACATCGCCGCTTGCACGGTGGCGAGCACGACGGTGCCCTTCTGCCGGGCCGTCGGCCGTTCCATGCAGCGGCTCGAGGAAGCGAGGCTGCGGCCTTCATCGTCTCGGCCGATTGCAGCACGAAGGGAAGCTGCATCTTGCCCGCGCCGAAGAGATCGCCGACCAGCTTCATGCCGTCGAGCAGGATATTGTTGATGATGTGCGAGCGGCGGGTAGCGTCTTCAGCGCCTCGTCGAGATCGGCTTCAAGGCCGAGGCGATTGCCCTCGACGATCCGCTGGGCCAGCCGTTCCTCAACCGTGAGCGTCGCCGCTTGCCGGCGCGGCCTCGATTCCATGCGCTTGTCGAAAAGGGCGATAAAGGCCTGGAGCGGATCGAAGCCCGGACGGCGGCGGTCGAAGATCAAATCCTCGGCGATACGCGCTTCACTTCGCGCTCGGGAATCTTGTGCAGCGGCACGATCTTGGAGAACATGGAGGATAGCCCCATAAGGCCGCGCCGCACCGCGTGGTCGAGAAACACCGAATTCAGCACGCTGGCGCGCCGGCGGGTTCAGCCCGAAGGAAATGTTGGAAAGGCCGAGGATCAGTTGGCAGCGCGGCAATTCCTGCGCGATCCGCGCGATCGCCGTCGAGCGTCTCGACGCCGAGCCGGCGATCGTCCGCGTTGCCGGTGCAGATAGTGAAGGTCAGCGGATCGATCAGCAGATCGTCGTCGGAAAGGCCGAACCGCCCACAGGCGAAATCGCGCAGCCGATGCGCGATCCGCAGCTTCTCGGCGGCGATTTTCGCCATGCCGCTTTCGTCGATGGTCAGTGCGATCACCGCGGCACCGAAGCGCCGCGCCAGTTGCATGCGCTTCTCGGCCGGCGCCTCGCCATCCTCGAAATTGATCGAGTTGAGGATGCCTTTGCCGCCATAAAGTTTCAGCGCCGCTTCGAGCACGCCCAATTCCGTCGTATCGATCACGAGCGGCGCGTTGACCGCGCCCCGCAAGCGACTCACCACCTCGCCCATCGCGGCACGCTCGTCATGCCCGACGATCGCGGTGGAGACGTCGAGCGCATGCGAGCCGTCGGCGATCTGCTCGCGCGCCATGGCGAGGCAACCATCCCAGTCCGAGCGCTCCTGGAATTCGCGCCAGCGCTTCGAGCCGGTAGCGTTACACCGCTCGCCGATCACCAGTGTCGCATTCTCCTGGCGCAGCGGCACCTGGCCGTACAGCGAGGCGAGCGACGGCACCCATAGGCTCTTTCGTTCGACCGGGCGCGGCCGCGCCGCATCCTTGCCGAGACGGCGCAGCATCGCGTCGAGCGCGGCGATGTGGCCCGCTTCGGTGCCGCAGCACCCGCCGATGAGATTGATGCCGTCTTCGACAATAAAGCGCTCCAGCCAGTTCACCAGCTCGTGCGGCGTGAGCGGGTAGTGCGAATGGCCATGCACGAGCTCGGGCAGGCCGGCATTGGGCTGCACCGAGATGAAACCGCGCCAGTTCTGGCCGAGCCAGCGCACGTGCTCCGCCATTTCTTGCGGGCCGGTGGCGCAGTTGAGGCCGATCGCGGGTACGTCGAGCGCCTGCACCACCGTCGCGGCGGAAGCGATGTCGGCGCCGACCAGCAGGGTTCCCGTGGTCTCAACCGTGACCTGCACCAGGATCGGCGTGTCACGCGCCACCGCCTGGCGCACGCGCTTGGCGCCGTTGACCGCGGCCTTGATCTGCAGCGGGTCCTGGCAGGTCTCGATCATAAAGGCATCGACCTCGCCCGCGAGCAGGCCGCGCGCCTGTTCGGCATAGGCATCCTCGAGCACGTCATAGCCAACATGGCCGAGCGACGGCAGGCGCGTGCCGGGGCCGATCGACCCGAACACGAAACGCGTCCGCCCGTCGCGTGCGAACATGGCAATCGCCTCATGTGCCAGTTCGGCGGCGCGGCGATTGAGCGCGAATGCCTTGTCGGCGATGCCAAATTCGCCGAGCGTGAGCGGCGAGCCGCCAAAACTGTTGGTCTCGAATCGCGTCTGCGCCGGCGGTGAGATAGCCGCGATGGATGTCGCGGATCAGGTCGGGCCGGCTCTCATTGAGAATCTCCGTACAATTCTCGTGGCCGAGGAAATCGCGCTCGGTGTCGAGCGCCTGCGCCTGGACCCGGGTGCCTTCGGCGCCGTCGCAGAGCAGTACGCGATCGGCAAGAAAATCGAGAAGATGCGCCATCGCCACACCTCTTCAGGGTGCCGCCACCGCGGTCACCGCGCGTCCGCGCGCGCCGATCATGCGGCAGATCGCCAGACTCAGCTCGGCGCGGTTCAGCGTATAGAAATGGAATTCGCCGACGCCGTGGTTTTGCAGCACGCGGCACAGTTCCGCCGCGACCGCCGCGCCTACCAGGCGGCGCATCTCGGGATCATTTTCGAGACCGGCGAATCGCTCGGCGAGCCCGGACGGCACCGACGTGCCGCAGCGCGCTGCGAACTTGGTCATTTGGACGAAATCGGTGACCGGCAGGATGCCCGGCACGATCGGCACGGCGATGCCAGCGGCGCGCGCCCGATCGCGGAAGCGCAAATAGGTCGCGGGATCGAAAAAGAATTGGGTGATGGCGCGATTGGCGCCGGCATCGATCTTGCGTTTGAGATTGTCGAGATCGGCTTCCGGCGAGCGGGCCTCGGGATGCACTTCCGGGAAGGCGGAGACGCTGATCTCGAACGGGGCGACGCGACTAAGTCCGGCAACCAGATTAGCGGCGTGGTGGTAACCGTCGGGATGTGGGGCGTAGCTCGCATCGTCGGCCGGCGCATCGCCGCGCAGCGCGACGATGTGGCGGACGCCGCCGACCCAATAGCGCCACGCCGTCTCGTCGATCTCGGCGCGGCTGGCCCCGACGCAGGTCAGATGCGCAGCCGGCTCCAGTGCCGTGTCGCGGCGGATGCGCAGCACGGTGTTGTGGGTGCGCTCGCGGGTCGAGCCGCCGGCGCCGTAGGTCACCGAGACGAAAGCGGGACCGACCGGCGCGACGCGCCCGATGGTCTGCCAGAGCTGCGCCTCGGCGGCGGCCGTTTTCGGTGGAAAGAATTCGAAGCTAACGGAGGGTCCATCATCGCCCGCGGGGGGCGGCGGTAGGAAGGCGGCCGTCGGCGGAAACGGCAGGGGGTTGCGTTCGAACGATGCCGGACGATGTCCCGTTTCGACCATCATAATCTGCCCCTCTTTCGATCGTGCCGAATCCAGTCCGACGACAGTAGCCAGATCGGCATAGACATGTCCTTGCAATCTCATGCGCTGTAGACTCGCTTTTCGCAACATTCATGCGTACAATGGCAATCAAACGCAGGAAAACAGCGATCAAGCGTGATTCCGGTGAGAGCAGCAAAATTGTCGAAGCGCGCGACACTGCGGCGCGAGGCGCGGGAGCGGCCGCCCCGCTCGGCTCCGCCTGATGCGGCGTCGCTCGACGCCTTCGACCGAGGTATTCTGACCGCGCTCCTCGACAATTCGCGCGCCACTAATGTCGAGGTCGCGCGAAGAGTGGGGCTGTCGGAGGCGCCGTGCTCGCGGCGCATAAAGCGGTTAGAGCGCGAAGGCATCATTCGCGGCTACACCACGTTGCTCGAACCCGAGGCGGTCGGTATCGGCTTTATCGCCTACGTCACGCTCGTACTCGATTATGTGACGGCGGCCACGGCCGATGAGTTTGCGGACAAGATCCGCGCTATCCCGGAGATCATTTCCTGCTACATCGTGTCGGGCAGCTATGACGCCATCCTCTATGTCGCTGTGCGCGACAGCCGGGCCTATTCCGACATCGTGTTCGACCAGTTGCGCCGCATCCCCGGCGTAAAGGATGTCCGGACCAGCTTTATCATGCGGTCGATCAAGGAAAGCAAAGGCATAGCCTTGCCCAACGAGGTGCGTACCTCAAGCGCTGGTCGCCCCTGATGCGGTCAACTCTGACTGCTTCGGGTCAAACGGGCCCGTGAGATGTTCGCCGCGACGTCGCCTTGTAACCATTGAGCGGACTTGCGCTCAGAGGTTCGGTTCGAGGCGCTCAGCGACGAGCGCTTCTCCTGTGGTGTGAATCCCTTTGAATTAGCGCCATGTTAAAAAGGAATGATTGATTTAACGGCTGATCGATGCTGACGCGAGATCAGGGAGCGATGCGCTCCTTTATGCCTCTCCAAAATTCCGCTGCTGGATACGTAGCCTTTCTCCGCGCGAGGAGTTGATCGCGCGTGATTGAAGTGCGCGGCAGCGAGCCGCTCATGGGGATCGCCGCCGCTCGTGGCAAATTGAGCTGCGGGGTGCTCCAAGCGAGGGAGAGTCCGCTGCAGGCAGCGAAGGCGTCCGAACGCACTTAGCTAGTCGGCGCCCACGGACCTTAGGAAGGACCTGACTACTGCCTCAAAGCGTTCGGGTTGGTCATACGGAACTCCGTGGCCAGCGTCTTGAATCTGTTCAACATGAACGCGCGGGTTAAGACTCTGCAGCTCTCTCGCCGTTTCGAGCGAAACTACGGCGCCCACATCCCCAATGATGAAGAGAATAGGGACGCAGATTGTGCTCACCAACTGGTGATATTCGGGGTTGGGCGGCGTCAGAACGTCAAACGCACTCATCCGGGTTTGCAACCTCGCCTCACTTAAGAGTTCGACGATCTCAGACGAACGATGAGAGTGACGGGTGCGTCCCTCTGCCAACATGTCGTCCCTATTTAGGCTCAAAAGTCGGCGATGTTGCTCGGCGACATCGCTATCGCAAACTTCACGCTGACGCTGGGGGCTCAGACGGTCGGGTCGGCCAGAATGACTCCGCCTGTGACCCCGCCGAGCTGACTCGCCACCAATGCCGCAGTCATACCTCCCATCGAATGCCCCAGGAGAATTGGACCGGCAAGCCCGAGCCCTCGGATGAGACCCACGACGTCGCGCGCGTGATCGCCGTATCGATATCCATGAAGCGGTGTGCTCGACTTGCCGTGCCCCCTAGCATCCGGCATCACGACATCGAATTCACCCTCAAGAGAGCGGGCTAAAGGGCTCCAACAGGCTCCGTTCCCGGTTAATCCATGGAGCAAAACCAATGGCCGTCTGGCTCCTCCGGTTCTCAGGTAATGTATGTTGGCGCTACCTGTTTCGCTGACTCCTGTCATCCAGTTCGTCATTAGAATCGCTTCAAAGGCCTCAATAAAGGAAACAACCATTGTATAGCAGTGCCGCGGAGTTATTAGTCGAGTTCAGTTCGCAACAGACGCGAGCTTATCGCGGGTCCAGTGGGTCAAAAGGCTGAGAAGAATCCAACTTACCTGAAGTCCAAGGGACTCCTGGATGAACGACCGAAACCAATCCTGCCCTGCACCGTCTGAGGTCCGCTGTTAAATCGACGCCGGTCAGACCCCGGCCTGTCACACGACCCCAGAAGTTGACGTTCACCGTCCATCTGCAATCGGCGGGGCGCATTTCAAGACGATACTCCCGGGGCGTCTTGAGAATGCGGCGCGCTCGACGCGGCGGAAGAGCATTTCGCGAACCCTTAACATCAACAGACATCAGCCTGCGTTTAAGTGATGTCCGCAGTTCTCTCGCGCATATAGGTTTTGGCGGGAAAGGACCACTGAGTTATCCGCAGCAGGGCAAATGCACGAGCGTAAACTCCTTCTGCCGGCGCACTATTCTTTTAGATAACGAAATTTAGCGTCGCTCGCTCAGTGCAACATCCAGGTCAGCAATTAGATCGCCGCAATCTTCGATGCCGATTGAAATCCGCACAAGTTGGTCGGTGACACCAAGCGCAGCACGTACGTTTGGCGCCGTAGAGGCATGCGTCATCATCGCCGGTAGCGAAATTAAGCTCTCAACGCCTCCGAGGCTCTCGGCCAATGTGAATAGCCGACAGCGCTCGAGGAAGTGTCGCGCATCATCAGCCGAGCCCGCCAATTCGATGGCTATCATCGCGCCGAAAGCGTTCATCTGGTTTCGGGCCAACTTGTGCTGCGGATGCGACTCGAGGCCGGGGTAAAACACGCGTGCGATCCGCGGATGATTCGTAAGCCAATTTGCGATACGCAGCGCCGAGGCGCACTGCCTTTCCATACGCAAGGCCAGAGTTTTGACTCCCCGCAACGCTAGAAACGAATTGAACGGCCCCTGAATAGCGCCAACGGCGTTTTGCAAAAACGAGATCCGGTCTCGCAGTTCATCATTTTCTCCCACGACCACGATGCCCCCGACCATGTCGGAGTGGCCGTTGAGATACTTTGTGGTCGAATGCATGACGAGGTCGAACCCATACTCAAGCGGGCGTTGAATCCAGGGACTGGCGAATGTGTTATCGCAAGCCGCCAGTATCTTTCTTTCCCGGGCGATTGCTGCAATTCGCCCAAGATCGATGACCTTCAGCATCGGATTGGTCGGAGTCTCCAGCCATACAAGCCGGGTGTTGGGTCGTATGGCAGCTGCGAGAGTTTCCGGATCGGACAAATCAACATAGCTGGTCTCGATACCGGCCGATTGCTTGCGCACTTTGTCGAACAATCGCCGCGTGCCTCCATAGACGTCATCGCCGACGACAACGTGTGAGTTCTGCTCGAGGCATTCGAGAATGGTCGCCGTGGCCGCCATACCCGAAGCGAAGGCAAACCCCGCCGAACCGTTTTCCAGATCCGCGACGCAGCGCTCAAACGCCATCCGCGTTGGGTTCTGGCTGCGCGAATATTCAAATCCTTTGTGAACGCCCGGACTCGCCTGCGCATAGGTCGACGTCGCATAGATGGGCGTCATCACCGCGCCGGTGGTAGGATCATTCTCCTGGCCAGCGTGGACACAGCGCGTGGAAAAGCCGAGCCTGTTGCGAGAGGTCATCACTTCATCTCTTTTTAGCGATGCGGAAATAGTTGATCAGATCGAGGCGGGTGGCGATACCTAGGAAACGATCCCCATCCATTACGATCGCAACAAGACCACGTCGAAACAGCGGGACGAGCTCTCGGATAGGCGCATCGGCCGAGATCGTTTCAAGACGTGTAACCATGACCTCCTTTACAGGCAGGTCGAATGCCAGATCAGACCCTTCGAGCGCGGCACCGAGCATGTCGCTCTCATCAACCAAGCCCACGATGCGATCACCATCTACCACCGGGACTTGGGAGACGTCGCCAGTTCGCATGCGTAGAAACGCAGTGCGTAGTGTATCATCGGGGTGCACGAGGACTTCTTCTCCTTCGGAGAAGCGGGCAAAGACCACGTCACGAACGCAGCCGTGTCGTTCGTAATCCCAGCCTTCTTGAGCCGCGTACACCGGATTGAAGACCTTTGAGAGATACTTTGCGCCGGAATCGCACACTAAGGTAACTACTCGCTGCGGCTGGTCCTGCTCCCGGCAATAGCGCAAGGCGGCCGCTAGCAAAGTTCCGGTAGAGGATCCCGCAAGTACACCTTCGCGGCGTAAGAGGTCACGCGCGGTCGCAAAGCTCTCGGAATTGGGGATTGCGTACGCCTTGTGCACGAGATTGAGATCGGCATTAGGCGGAACGAAATCCTCTCCTATGCCTTCGACGGCCCAGCTGCCTGCCTTCGGCACCTGCCCAGTCTCCACAATTGGAGTGAGGACCGATCCAATTGGATCTGCCAGAATCATGCGCGTGGCAGGTGAATTTTTGGCCATGAAGCGGCCAATCCCAGTCAGCGTGCCGCCGGAGCCCACCCCCACGACGATGGCATCGACCCTTCCTTGCATCTGGCGAAGGATTTCGGGACCGGTCGTATCCTGGTGCGCTTGCGGATTGGCAGGATTGGCGAACTGATTGATAAAGAAAGCTCCATGTGTTCGCGCGGCGATTGTTTCAGCGAGGTCCTGATAGTAATCGGGATGGCCACGGCCCACGTCTGAGCGCGTCAGGATGACTTCGGCACCCATAGCCTTGCAGTGCAGAATCTTCTCGCGCGCCATTTTGTCTGGCACGACGAGCACAATGCGGTAGCCCTTGCGACCTCCGACCAAAGCTAGACCAAGACCTGTGTTGCCGGCCGTTGCTTCGACGATGGTTCCTCCCGGTCTCAGCCAACCATCCGCTTCGGCGGCCCCGATCATGGCACGTGCCGGGCGATCCTTGATGGAGCCGGACGGATTAGCGCTCTCGAGCTTTAGGAATAGCTGGCAACGGCCACGGTCAAATTGCGTGACTTCAATGAGTGGCGTTTCGCCTATGAGGTCAAGAACCGAAGCCATCAAACGTGATACTCGATTTCACTCCCTCGACACTATACCCGGCTTTGATGCATCTATGGTATTCGGCGGCGTGCACGACGCGCCACCACCATTGGATGATCTGCTCTTTGTCGCCACACCGCGGGGTCCCAGGGCGGGGCGCGTTCTCTTATCTCGAGCGATGAATTAGATCGAGGCAGGTTTGCTGCTCCGGGAGCCTTTAGGTCCATGAAGAAATTGCGGGCTGGCTTGATCAAAAGCGCGGATGACTGGGCTCCGACTGTCGGCACGTCACGCGATTTTGTTTGGCGAACGGCTCTGCGCTTTGGCTTCCAGCTTGCCCGTTTGTGGTGGGGGCTGACGCATCCGTCACATGAAGGCGCTGCGGTGGCTATCTATGTGGGCTCAGCCCTGTTGCTTGTGCGCCAATCTTATCGAGTGGGTTGGCATTTACCGGGCGGTGGTATCAAGCCTGGCGAGACGCCGGAGGCTGCAGCCCGGCGCGAGCTCGCAGAGGAAATTGGTCTCGTGGCGCCCGCGCTGATCCCCGCGGGTATGGCATCCGGAATGTGGGAGGGACGACGTGATCTCGTCCATTTCTTTGAACTGCGGTTGAAGGAGGCACCCGAGCTTCAGCTCGATAATCGGGAGATTGTTGCCGCGCGCTTGATTGGACCAAGCGAACTGCCGCGACTACCATTGACCGGCCCGCTTGCGGCCTATCTCAGCGGGTCCCGTCCTGAAAACCGCTGATCGTCTCTAAGCCATAATCCGGTTTTTCGTTCGCGGAGAATTGGCGGCAATGTAGTTATATCGATAAAGGCCCGAGGCACAGCGGGCCGATGTTCTGTCTCTCTCTTCCGTGCGCAAGGGTGGTCTTAGCAACGCTAAGGTCAATCGAACATTTCGCAATCATCAAAGTTCGCCCGGCGTGGTCTTTGAACACGTCCGCGCGGCCGACTAAGCGCGCAGCAACCCCTAGGTCCGCGGTAGCGAATTGCGATCGGGCGTCTCCCCAGGTGCGATATTTTCGCATACCTAAAATCTATTTTGCCTCCTAATCGCGGTGTACGGAGTCCATGGGCCGGGCGCGCCTTTTCCAATCGATTGAGTTGCTCTAATGAACTTAGAGGGAAAACGCGATCCGGCGGGTGAATGCTATGCCACGCAGTCGACCTTTCTCGTTAGCGACGTCTTTGATATTTGGCGTGGTCGCGCTGCTACCGAGATTGACGTATGCGCAGCCGGTGGACGCGGCGATCGCGATCGCGGCCGACGTTTCCCGAAGCATCGACGACGAGGAATTTGAGCTGCAGCGTAGGGGCTATGCCGCGGCCGTGACCAATCGGCAATTCCTGAACGCGGTCCATGCGGGGGCGCGGGGGGCTATTGCCCTAAGCTTCATAGAGTGGGCGGGAACCGGTCAACAGGTAGTTGTTGTCAAGTGGGCGGTCATCCGGAACCAGCAGGACGCAGCGCAATTCGCCAAAACGCTGCTTTCCGCTCCACGTTCCTTCGCGGGACGGACGGCAATTGGCGACGGCATCGATTTTGCGGTCGCACAGCTCGCTTCGAGCGGCATAACAGCCGCGCGAAGGATCATCGACGTGTCCGGCGACGGCGCCAACAACTCCGGCAAACCAGTGACGGCGGCGCGCGACGGCGCAGTTTCGAAGGGCATCACAATCAATGGCCTCGCCATCATCAACGAGAAAACTGGCGGGGAACCTGGAACTTTCCTCTATCTGCACACTCATCCGCCTGGAGGGTTGCCAAACTACTATCGCCAGAATGTGATCGGCGGTCCGAACGCTTTCACGCTGCAGATCGTCAACTTCGGCACTTTCGCCGACGCCATGACCAGAAAGCTGATCAACGAAATCGCGTTCGCGGCTTCGCCGTCCCGATAGATAGGGCCGGGGGATCGACGTCTCGCCGTCGGCCATCCGACCATCGACTATTGCTTTGGGACCAGCGTTGGCGATCACGACCAGACCGTCGGCAGTCCACTGGTGCGCACGAAACCCCGTCCCACTGTCCCTTTTAAGATGCCGACTTAAGTGACCGGTAACTTCGAAACAGCAAAATCGGCCCCAATCCGTCATTCAGAACGACGGGTGGCCATCTTGACTGTTATTTTGGTGCTATGGAGCGCCGCCGCGTGACGATGAGAACAAGGATCCATCCCGCAAACGCGACGAGACAATCAAGGCGACGCCGGCGTGGCCGATTCCCGCAAACGCCCGGACGAACCGAAACTCCACCACTCGGCGCGCCGGTGCCGCCTTCACTCAAAATCAATCTGTTACGATCCGGCACATAAATCGGATTTACTTTGTGCCACCCTTTACCCTGTATGACGGCGTTGCCAAAGCCATGGTACTCAAGCGTAAGCAGATTTTGGAGCGCTTGGATGTCATCGCGCATTGAAATTCGGCTCCCCTAAGCTCAACCGTCACCGCTTGGGATCGGAAGCATCGCCAATCGACGGCAGCGGGGGGCTGCGTCGCCGGTGCGCGAACTTATCGTTTGTTGCGGCGATTTAGGGTCGGGCTCATCGCACGAGCCTTCCCGATGCCGGCGGATGGGCTAACGTCGCCACCGCCGCCGGCGTCAAGCCGAGACTGCCGCTCAGCTCGACCAGGCCGAGTTCGCTCGGTTGCACCCCCATCAGCCCGGCGATGGCAGTCCGCCAAGATGGCACCTCGGTCGAATCGCCGAGCACCCAGACCGACCGCTTTGGCCCCAGCCATGTAAGTAGCGATTTTCCATTCCGGTCGGTCAAGGCATCGACAAATGTCGCGGGATCGATCAAATGAAGCGACCGTTCCTGCGGCAAGCCGGCCGGAGCCCGGACGCCCGCATCGACATCGTCGACAATCAGCAGATCGCACATTCGCCAATTCCAAAGGATCAGCCCGTCCTCATAGGTACGCACGTCGGTCGAGCCGTCATCGCTCACTGCCGTCTCCACCAATTTGGCGGCTGAGAGATAGCGGCTTTTGCCGAGCACGAAGGCGAACTCGGTGCCCATGCCGATGCACAAGCTAGTCTTGCCCGCGCCCAACGGTCCCGAGATCAGCAAGTGGCGAATTTCCGGACTGGTGTGCGGAACCGGATCGTTGCCAACCATGACCGCGAGAAAATTGGTCGTGCGGTTTTTAAGATTGGCAATGTCGCTGACGACTTTGACTAAGTCGGCGTCAAGCTTGCTGGCGAAATCGGCAAGTCGAAACAAATAGGGCAAGCCGGCCTGTTGAAACGCCAGCTTCCGCCGGAGCCACCAGAACGCCACGGCAAGTGCGGGCCAGATGGCAACGATAAGAATTATCGGCACCAGCGCCCACCACAGGAACGCCCCCAGGCCGAGCGAAGCGCCGATACCGAAATAGAGCAACGCGGTCTTGACGTTCCATTCGATATCGCCGGAGTTGGGTGGAAAAACTCCAGTGGTGCGTCCGGTCGTGTCATTCAGGTCTGACCTCTCCTTCGTCGCCCAGACGCCGACCACCAGCGCCGCCAGGATGATGAATATCCCGCGAAGCCAAATGCTCTCGGGCCGCCAGCCAATCCACCCCCATATCAGGCTGGCTGCCCAGCACAACAAAATCGTTGGCACAAAGCCGAGAGTCAGATGGCCGAGCTGGTCCGCCATCCAGACATAGGTTGCGGTGATCGCGTCCTGGACGTCCTTGGTGCCGAAGAGATCGTGGCAGGCCTGCGTGGCGATGCGACGGATGCCGAGCGGCGGCGCATTCGCCTTGTCGAACCGATCGCACCAGCTGGTCGATGTGGTTCTATCCGCCTTGGGACGGAGTGCAGCAACCGTATCCATGGGCGCTCTCCGAAGTCAGATCGCGTCGACGAGACCGCGTTCGAACCATAAGTCCACCCGCTCGAGGCAACAAGATCCCGAGAAGCCGCAATCGTTGCGGCGCGACACCGGAAGTGCGCGCGTCACTTCGCAAAGCGACGGGTATGCGGCAGCTGACGGACCCGATCTCGTGCCCATCGTCATTTGCCACTCCGCTTTCGAGTTCGAGGCTCGCTCGACGCGAAGCGCTTCCGCGCGCCAAAACAACTTTTGGGCCTCAGTCATCCATGTCTCGACAGACACGTTCCGACCAGGCGGAAGCTGTGGCGATAAAAAAAGGGGCGACTTCGCCAATCCATTGCGCATGAGGTGCCGAATGAGGGTGAGGCATGATTTTGTGGTATGGTTCGGCATCAAGTTCGACTTCCGGGGGAACGTGTTCGTGAGGATTGAGACGAGGTTCATTGCGCCCGACTGTGCAATCGCAGCGGTGAAGGCGATTGCACATTCCGAGCCAATATGGCCCAAGAAAACGAGCCCCGTTGGCAGCGGCAGCGTCCATAAAGGCAAGGGTCGGAACTAGCCGTGCATACTGCATCTCGAGGAGATGCCGCGAATGCGGCAGGCTCGAAGAGTGAGCGATTGGCGCAATGGCGGATCTCCAGTTATGCAGAGCGTGTCCTCGCATATGCAGGTCGCATCGGTCTGGAATCATCTGACGGCCAAGAAACGGCTCTGCGCAAACGCCTGGCCGTTGTGCTCTGTGTCGGAACCCTGCCCCTGACAATTCTATGGAATCTCGTCTACATCGCCGTGGACGCGCCGCTTGCGGCAGCTATTCCCGGTTTCTATTCATTCGTCACCCCAATCAACACGGTTGTCTTCGCGCATACCCGCAATCTTGGCTTCTATCGGTTTAGCCAACTGTTCTTGATTCTTATATTGCCGTGGCTGGTGACGCTTTCCTTGGGAGGCTTCCGGGAATCAAGCGCCGTCATTATTTGGGCCGCGTTATGTCCTCTGGGCTCTCTTTTGCTTGATGATCTACCCCACACATTGATTTGGATCGTTGGATTCTCGATCTTGCTGGTTGTCAGCGCAATCTTGCAGCCCCATCTCGTGTCAACGCGCTTACCCGATGCATTTGTGACTTGGTTTTTCGTGCTGAATATCGGCGTCGTGATCGGCATTACATTCGGCCTACTCTACTATTTCGTTGCCAGGCGAAATTTCTTTCAGCAACGCGCCGAGACACTGCTGCTCAACATACTTCCCAAAGAGATTTCGGAGCTGCTAAAGGCCGATCATCGCACGATCGCGGATCAATACACTGCCGCCAGTATCCTTTTCGCCGACCTCGTCGAGTTTACGCCGATGGCGGCCGAGATGACGCCGCTCCAGATTGTAGATCTCCTCAACGACGTATTTCAGTGCTTTGACGGCCTGGTGGACAAATACGACCTGGAGAAGATCAAGACCATTGGGGACTGCTACATGGTCGCTTCCGGAGTGCCGCGCGCCAGATCCGATCACGCGTCGGTCCTCGTGGATCTGGCTCTCGACATACAGGCGGCCGTTGGGGCTCGGTTATTCGGCAACCGCCAGCTCTCGTTTCGCATCGGCATTAATTCGGGGCCGGTCGTGGCCGGTGTGATCGGCCGCAAGAAATTCATCTATGACCTCTGGGGCGAAGCGGTCAATTTGGCGAGCCGCATGGAATCACACGGACGCAGCCACGCCATTCAGATCACGAGGAGTATATACGAGCTGATCAAAGATGCCTTCGACTGCGAAGCGATGGGGATGATCGATGTGAAAGGCGTGGGTAAGACGGAAATCTGGCATGTGATCGGAAGGCGTCCGGCAGTACTAGAGACAACAAGCACTTACGATTCCAGATCGTTGTTATGAATTGACACAGCCATTACACGCTTGGTGGCTGACGCTTCTTGCGAATAGCGGTCGGCTCAGCCGATCCTCTCCGTTCATTTCGGCAGAGTCAGTCCGAAACGATGGATTGCTCCGGACATCGCATCGTGACCGCCGCGCAACACCGCTGAGGATTTCTTTTTAAATTCATCGCGCAGTCACGCATCGGTCATTTGCAGTTGGTCTAGTTCACCCGACCTTTTGCAAATCAGCAAAACGAAAGGGGAACGGATGGCCATGCGAGGAAATTGGTGGAGCCAATGGACCATGGGAACTGCCGCTGCTGCGATGTCTCTGAGCTTGGCAGTCGCGCCAAGTTTAGCCGACCCGCCAGGGCCGCATATACAGCACGTCTTGCTGATCAGTATCGACGGCGTGCATGCCCTCGACTTCATCAATTGCGCGAACGGGGTGAGCGGCGTCGATGGCGGAGCGCCCTATTGCCCCAATCTCGCTTCGCTCGCTCAGACGAGCATCGACTATCTTGACACCTCCACATCGAAGCCGTCCGAACTCGATTCCCGGGACTGATGGCATTGGTCACCGGCGGCTCGCCGCGCAGCGTCGGCGCGTTCTATGACGTAGCCTACGATCGTTCCCTCGATCCGCCTGCGGCGACGACCGGCAACGGCGTCGCGGGGTCGCCCGGTCTTTGCACACCCGGGGCAGCACCAACCGGAACAACGACTGAGTTTGACGAGGGAATCGATATCAACAAGCTCGCCCTCAATGGCGGCGCGCCGCCAGGCGTGGACGGCGGCATCGCCTCCATTGATCCGACCAAGCTCGAACGCGATCCGGCACATGGCTGTGCGCCGGTCTATCCTTGGAATTTCGTACGCACCAATACGATTTTCGGGGTGGTGCACGCCGCCGGCGGCTACACCGCCTGGTCCGATAAGCACCCGTCCTACTCGTCCGTCTCGGGGCCCGGCAACGGCACAAACGTGGACGATTACTACTCACCGGAAATCAACTCGGTTCCCGTTGGGCTGCCCAACGTGCCCGGGTGCGATCCGCTACCGGACCAGACGGCGGTCTCCTCAAGCAATGCGTGGACCGACAGTTTCGCCAACATCATCTGTTATGACAGCCTGAAGGTCCAAGCGATTATCAACGAAATCAATGGGATGACGCACAACGGCGCGCGCAGGGCGCCGACACCGACCTTGTTCGGTATGAATTTTCAGGTGGTGAGCGTCGGCGAGAAATTGATCGAATTGAGCGTGGGTATGACCGGCGGTTATCTGGACGGCGAAGGCACGCCCACCCAGCCGTTATTGAAAGAGATCCAATTTGCCGATGCCTCGATCGGCCAGATGGTGCGTGCGCTTAAGAATCGGGGTTTGTACAATTCGACGCTGATCATCATTTCGGCCAAACACGGACAAAGCCCGATCGATTCCGCCCGTTACCTGGGCATCGCGACCAAGCCCGGCGACCCGATCACGACGTCGCCGGCCACGATCCTCGAAAGCCTGCTTCCGTTCTCCGAATCTCCTGCAAATTCCAACGGGATCGGGCCGACTGAAGACGACATCTCGCAAATCTGGCTCTCCGATTCGTCGCAGACCCCGACGGCAGTCTCAATGCTTGAGAGTCAGTCGCCGGTGACCAGCAACATCGCCGGCATCGGCGAGATTTTCGCCGGTCCCGCGATTGGCCAGTTGTTCAACTTGCCCGGACTGCCACCCAATGGCGATCCGCGCACCCCTGATATCATCGTAACCCCGAATATCGGCGTTACCTACTCAGGGAGCCACGCAAAGCTTGCCGAGCATGGGGGCTTTTCACACGACGATACGAACGTGATCATGCTGCTATCGAACCCGGGGTTCAGCCCCCGCATGGTGACGAGCGCCGTTGAGACCGCACAGATCGCACCAACGATTCTGGCTGCGCTGGGCCTCAACCCGGAGGCGCTGCAGTCAGTGCAACTGGAACATACGCAGATCCTGCCGGACGTTCCCCTCGACCTCGACCGCAATTAAAGGCGATCGAGCAACAGAAAAAAGACCAGCCAGGCTTCGCTTTCGTCGCAGGACATAGCGAAGCCTGGATGTCGGCCGAAGGCACCAAGAAATTCTTTTTTTTGAATCTCATCAGACCGGCTGAGCCCGGCATCTCGGCATCAACGCATCGTTTTTTGTAACGTGACGCTTGTGGCGGGCTCTTCGTCAGTATCCGAACATTTCCTCAGAGACGCGCGTAACCCCCGGTACGCTCTCGGCTAGCGCAATCAACGCCTCGCGTTCTGAATCCGAGCTTACAAGACCCCAGAGATGCGCCTCGCCGCGCGAGACGATGACATTGCGGGCACCAAAATCCGTCCAAAGCTGCTGCTTCAGCCTATCGAGCAAATCGTCCCAAATCTTGCGGTCGGTGATCGGGCTTTGCTCGACGTCGCCCACGACCGACGCCAGAGCCTGTATCAGATTGGCGCGGCTCACCACGCCGACGACCTTGCCGTCCCGAGTGATCGGCACGCGCTTTATGCGCTTGCGCTCAAGCAGCGCCGCAATTTCTGAGAGCGGCGTGTCTTCCGTCGCAGATACAACGTGCTTCGTCATCATTTCGCGGACTTTCTTGCCATATGCCTTGGCAAACTCCTCGGCCAGGGTCGCCGCAGGGGTTACTGCTTCAAGCGACCACGGGCGCCGCTTTTCGGTTCCGATCTCGGGGCGTTGGATCAGGT
This sequence comes from uncultured Alphaproteobacteria bacterium, assembly GCA_963804725.1. Lineage (GTDB taxonomy): Bacteria > Pseudomonadota > Alphaproteobacteria > ATCC43930 > CGMCC-115725 > JAATGI01. The sequence continues at coordinate 187,425 of CAWDRN010000006.1, forward strand.
CCGCCTCGCTGATGATACCAACGAGATTGGCGTCGCCATCGACGACCGGCACCGCGCTAATATCATGTGCGACGAGGAGCTCAATTGCCTCTTCGATATCGGCATCGGGAGTGATTGTCACGACATCCCGCACCATCTCATCTCTCGCCTGCATGCCGTTCTCCGCCCTTCCGAAGGTCTCGTCGCCATAACGGCCGAAGACAATGACATTTCCGCGCCGGCATCCAAAGTGTGGTGCCGGTCATATGGATTGCACGGCACTTTCAAGCAGCCCGGTCGATTGGGAACCCTTGTGCCGGGGGCGCCCAAGACGGGTTCCCATCTGATGCCGGATAGCAGCTCCACGTGACAACTTAATAGATTCCGACACCTTGCGGCACCAGACCCTTGCCTTATCGAGCGCGCTTGAATTCGATCCTTTGGTCTCGTAGTGTCTTCGTCTAAGCGATTGATTCTTTGGATTTTGTCCGCCCTGATTGCGTTGCTTGGAGAGCAGTGCACAAGGTGCGGTTTCGCCAGTTTCAATTTTTCGGGTCCGCAGCAAATACCTGAAGTGCCGGGACAAAGGGGAGGAACGCATGGCGCTAACGACGCAGACAATGACCGAAGAGCAGCGCAAGTCGGTTGCGCTTGAATATCTGAAGGCTTTTGACAATGGCGGGAAGACATCGACCGGAGGTTCGATCCTCGATCTCTTCGCCGACGACGCTCAGGTCTATTTTCCCAAGTGGGGCCTCGCCAATGGCAGGGTCGAAATAGAAAAGCTGTTCACCGAAGTCGGCAGCACCATCAAATCGATCGCTCATCATTATTCTCATTTCAACTGGATCTTCTCGGGCAGCGATCTGCTGGTGTGCGAAGGAACCAGTCACGGCGAGCATCGCGACGGGCCGTGGCGTGCCGGCTTGCCCGAGTGGCAGGCGGGACGATGGTGCGACGTTTTCGAGATTCGCGATTGGAAAATTCAGCGCGTCTTCATCTACCTCGATCCCGATTACGCGGGCAAAGACACTGCGCGCTATCCCTGGCTCAAGATCAACCGCTAACCCTTTTGCAGTGCGTTTTTGCCGGTAAGCTTGCCCACCGCAAGCGGGTAAATCTTTTATTATTGAAAATTAAATTTTTTCAGTCATATCTGCGGGCCTAAGCAAAAAGCGAGAGCAGGGTCGGGCCAACCCTCGCCTTCGCCGGAGTTGAGCCAAGGGAGGGGTGGAATGTCGTCAATGCAAAAACTGATGCTCGGCACAGCGGTGCTGAGCATGGCGGCGGTACTGGCTTCGCCAATATTTGCCGCTGATATCACCAAGGCCGATCTGGCGCCGAACAAGAAAGGCACGGTTGCCGATTTTCAGCCGATGTCGAAATTCTGCGGCAACAAGAAGATCAAGGTGGCGCTGTCGGATGGCTGGGGCGGCAATTATTGGCGCCATATCACACGTGCCGAGTTCGAAGACGAGGCCGCAAAGTGCAAGAACATCACCGAGACCAAATACACGGATGGTGAGTTCAAGCCGGAAAAGCAGATTGCGGATATCGAGGGCCTTGTTGCGCAGCATTATGATGTAATCGTCGCCTTCCTCGATGGCGGCGCGGCAATCACCAAGGCGACGCGCGAAGCCACCCAGGCCGGCGTGGCGGTAGTGCCTTATGACACCGGTACTCCCGCCGACAACTTCCCCGGCAAGATAGGCCGCGACTATGTCGATCGCGTCACTGAGGACCAAGTTGTGGTCGGCCAGCAATTCGCAATGTGGCTTGCCAAGACGCTTCACGACAAGGGCAATGTGCTGATCTTTGGTGGCACCCCGGGGAACCCGATGACTGGCGCTCAAGTGACCGGCTGGGCGGCAGTGTTCAAGCAATATCCCAACATCCACGTGCTCGAGGGCCAGCCGGTACCGACCAACTGGGATCCAGCTCTGGCGCAGCAAAAGACGGCAGCACTGATCGCCAAATATCCGGAGATCGACGGCATTTACAGCGAAACCACCGGGCCGATCCGCGCCTTCCTCGCGGCCGGCAAACCGGTGCCGACCTATGTCGGGCAATCGCTGATGGATCTGAGCTGCCTGACCGCCGACCACCCCGGCTTCAAAATGGCAAGTATGGACGCTCACACTTGGATGGTCCGCCTGGCATTGCGCAAGGCCGTGGCCGCCGCTGAGGGCATCAACGACCTTGAGCCCAGCCTGATCGTGCTTCCCTTTACCGAGGACAACACCTCGAACAATCCGAAGCTCGCGATCAAGTGCGATAAGCAGATGCCCGCGGATTCGATCCCATCCTCGATGCTGAACAAGACAGAGCAACTGACCGCGCTTGGCGGCAAGTAAACTGCGGACGCCGTCGCTTTCGCCCCCCGGCCCGCCCGACTTCGTCGCCGGGCGCTAAAGCTGAGATACCCGGAGGGTTGGGAGCGGCGGTGATCACGCCATGCGGCGGGCGACAGTAGGTCCGCACGTGTCTGGTTTTTCTTTGGACTTGGCCGACTTGCCTCTTGCCGCCAAATCCTTTGTCGCCACCGCCGTATTGGTGATCATCGGCTCTATACTTGCACCGAGCACGATCAATTCCGCCGCCGTTCTTTCTACCCTGCCCTATTTCGCCATTCTGGCGATGCCGTCCATCGGCCAACATCTGGTGATCCAGCAACGCGGCCTCGATCTCTCGGTTGCCGGCATTATGTCCTTTACCGCAGTGATCGTGACCAAGCTGCCCGATGGCAGTACGGATGTTGGCACGGTCATATTCTGGGTGGTGGTCGGCCTCGCCGTCGGCGCGCTTTGCGGCGGCACTACCGGCGCGATCATCACCTTTTTAGGAGTTCCGCCGCTGGTCACTACCATTGGCACCAACGCGATCCTGTTCGGGCTCACTTACTGGATATCGACGGGCGCCTCGGTGCAGGCGCCGCCAATGCTGGTGCAGTTCTTCGAAGGACGTGCCCTCTTCCTTCCAAACACGGTCTGGGTATTGGCAATTGTCGCAGGCGTCGTCGTATTCGTCATGGCGCGTACCGTCATCGGACGGCGGTTTATCGCGATCAGCATCAATCCAGCGGCGGCGCACGCGGTCGGCATACCGCTGGCGGCGTATGGTCTCCTCACCTATGCCGTTGGCGGGGCTCCTCTATGCGGTCGCGGCCATTATGCTGGCGGGCTATCTTGTATCGCCAACGGTGCTGTGTGGCCTGCCCTATCTCCTCGGCACCATTGCGGCGGTGGTGGTGGGCGGCAATCCGATCGGCGGCATTACCAAGGCCAGCGTCGTCGCCACCATTATCGGCGCCTTCTTCTTGACCTATCTGGCGCAATTGGTGACAGCTCTGGGGTTCGGCGGCTCGGCAGAAGACCTCGCCGACGCGATCATCGTCATCGGCGGCGTCGCCTTGCCCGAAGCGGCGCGGCGGCTGCGTTATGGCTGACGAGCCCGTGCCCCTGCCGGCGCGTTCCGCCGCGCCAATCCCAGCGATGGTATTGCGTGGTGTGCGCAAATCCTTCGGGCCGGTGCAAGCGCTGAAGGGCGTCGATCTGGCCGTCATGCCGGGAGAAGTGCACGCCATTGTCGGGGAGAATGGTGCCGGCAAATCGACGCTGATCGGCATCGCTGCCGGCGTACTCGCCGCGGACGCGGGCGGAATTGAGTTCAACCATGAACCGATTGCCGCGCCCAATCCCAAATTGATGCGCGAGATCGGCGTCTCGGTGGTGTACCAGCATCCGGCGCTCGCCACCGATTTGACGGTCTTGGAAAACCTGCAGCTCGCGGCGCCGTGGCTTGACGTGCGTGGCGCCAGGGAGCTGCTGGACCGGGTCGCGACCTCCCAACTGGTCATGCCAGCCAGCCAGCGCGTCGCCGAATTATCGCTGGCCCAGCGGCATGTCGTCGAACTGGCAAGGTCGCTCGCGACAAACCCGAAGGTTCTGTTCCTTGACGAACCTACGGAGCCGCTTCAGCAGGCCGATATACGCAAGCTCTTCGAGCTCATCGGCGAATTGAAGCGCAACAATGCCACCATTGTTTACGTTTCACATCGGCTGCACGAGGTCGACGAGCTGGCCGACCGCATCTCGGTGATGCGCGATGGGGAGATCATCGACCAGCGTCCCGCACGCGCCATCACCCCGGCCGAAATCGTCACTCTGATCGCGGGCAAGCCGCTCGGCCAGATTTTCCCGGCGAAGGCCCAGGAACTTGGCGAAACTCTGTTCGAAACACGCGCCCTCAGCGGCCATGGGTTCGACCAGGTCGATCTGGTGGCGCGGCGCCGTGAAATCGTTGGTCTCGCGGGCATTGAAGGCGAAGGCCAACGCGCCTTCATTCGCACCGCTGCCGGGATCGAACGGCGCCTCTCCGGCGAAGTGGTGGTACGAGGCCAGGCGATAAGCGGCGATCGCCCTGGCGTTTTCCGCAAGGCGGGCCTTGGTTTCATTTCGGACGACCGCCACCGGGAGGGCGCGTTCCTCAATCTCAGCCTGCGGGAAAATCTCAGTCTCGGATTTTTGAGCACAATTTCGCGTTTCGGCGTCATCAATCGCGCGCAGGAGAGAGGAAAAGCGGCGGCGATTGTCGAAGCCCTGCGCATCCGTGCACCGTCGATCGAGGCGGATCTGTCGCAACTATCCGGCGGTAATCAGCAAAAGGCACTGGTTGGCCGCGAGATCTCGGCGGAGCCGACCGTGCTTCTGGTCGACGAACCGACCAAGGGCGTCGACATCGGCGCCCGTGCGGAAATTTATCAGCGTCTGCGCACGGCCGCGGAGCGGGGTCTCGCCGTGCTGGTTTCCTCGTCCGACGGCATCGAGCTCGAAGGCTTGTGCGATCGCGTGCTAATTTTTGCGCGCGGACGCGTGGTGCGCACGCTGTCAGGCGCCGACGTCACGGACGCATCGATCACGGAAGCCAACCTAACGGCAAAGGTGTCGCGCGCCACTGTCGGTCACGCCGGCGAGCGCGGCGGGGGTTGGCACCGGCTGCTCGCCAGCGATCATTTCCCGGCCGTCATTCTCGCAATTCTGACGGTCGCAATCCTCGGCGGCACCGAAGCAATGAACGGTTATTTCCTGTCGCCGATAAGCCTCAAGAGCATGCTATCGTTTCTTGGCATCCTGACCTTTTTGTCGATCGGGCAGCTGGCGACGATCCTGGTCGGGGCCATCGATCTGTCAGTGGGGTCCTTGGCGGGGCTGTGCGTGGTCGCGGCGTCGTTCCTCACGCCCGATGGCGCCGATGGCTGGTCGCTGATCGGCGGCACGTTGGTGATCGTCTTCGGCGCCTTTGCCTTCGGCCTGCTGCAAGGCGCGACGATCGCTTATCTACGCTTGCCCGCGATCGTCGTGACGATCGCGTCGTTCATCGGGCTGCAAGGCATTTCGCTGCTGCTCCGTCCGACTGCGGCCGGCAATATCGCCGACGAAATTTCGGACACAGCACAAATCCGCATCTGGTTCCTACCCTTGGCGATGGTCGTGACCCTCTTCGTCGTCGCTGGGCTCGAGGCAGCGCTCTACCGTACAGACCCGGGCGGCGCGTTCGGGCGGTGGGCTCTAATCCGCTGGCAAGCCAGCGGCTCGGCATCGACAATCGCCGCCTGACAGCGATGGCGTTCGCCCTGTCGGGTTTGCTCTGCGGTATTGGCGGCATGTTGTTGGCAGGCCAGGTCGGCATTGGTTCGCCCTCAACCGGCACCGACTACACGTTAATGAGCATTACGGTCGTGGTGCTCGGCGGCGCCAGCATCGGCGGCGGCCGAGGCTCAATTCTGTCAACATTCCTGGGCGCCGCATTGGTGCAAGCGACGTCGAGTGCCTCGACGTTCATTAACGCCAACTCGTCGGTCCATTACGCGGTGATCGGCAGCCTGACTTTGCTGGCGGCGATCTTCTTCAGCCTGGCGCGCCGTCACCGCGCCCGGGCCGCTACACTGTGATCCGCGCATGCAATCGGAGACGGGAAAGGACGTCGGTCAGATGGTGTCTAGTCGGTCGCAGCTCAACGGCGGGGCGCGGTCGCGCCCGGGCACGCCGCAGGCGAGACGAACCCGGTCTTCAGTCAAGCTCGTCATCCCAAAGCAGCCGCGCTCTGCCGCAGCAAAAGGGAATTGCATTACGGCCTGAGTGTGATCGACCTAATCGGTCTGAAGCGGCTGGCCAAATAAATCCTCGGCGCGCTCGACCTTGAGCAGTACGGCAAAGCCCTTCTTGTCCGGGTCCCATTTCTTTTCGCCCGGGATCAGTCGCTCCCACACTTTGTCATAGACCGGTCCCGATTTGTGGACCGAGACCGTCCCAAAGAACCGTGCAATACCGCCGATCGGCAGAATGCCCTCTGACCGAAGCTTCAATTTGCGGAAAAATATCGAAAGCTTGCCGCCGTCCTGCAACAACTTGTCCGTCGTGCCGCGGCCGCGGATCCAGAACGAAAAATGTTCATCGTCATAGACCTGGGTGCTGCCGCGCGGCGTGATGTGGACATAGCCGTCGGGAAGCGCGATTCCAATTAGTGGGACCTCGTATTCCTCTTCGTAAGCGTTGTCGATTTGTGGTTGCAGTTTTTTCGGAATCTTCACTTCGTCCCCCGTCTGATCGCTAGCGGTAGTTGTTGTTAGAGTGGTGATCACCGGACAGCCAGCGCTTCAGCTCGGAGCGCGCGTCGGCGAGTTCGATCCGTGTTGATCTTCTCGACATTGGGCGCGTCACGCGTCAGCTCGACGATCATACCATTTGGATCGGTGACATAGACCGAGCGGCAATAGCCGTGTTCCAACACGAAGGTCTGTGGTTCCTTCAAGCCCGCCGCTTTGATGCGCTGTTCGATCTCGGCCTGCGTCGCTGCGTCGACATTGAGCGCGATATGATGGAATGGCGAGAACGGCATTTGCGGCCCGAACTGATCCTGGTCGCTCTGGTTTGCGAACTGGAAGAACGCCAGTGCGCCGCCGTCACCGATACCGAAAAAGCAATGGCAATAGACGCGCAGCGCGCCGAACAGCTCGTCTTGCTCGCACCAGGTGGCGACCAGCGGAAACCCTAGAATATCCTCGTAGAAATGCCGAGTTGCCTCCATGTCCTTGGTGACATAGGCATTGTGGTGCAACCGGCTCGGCAGGCGGCCATGCTTGCTGGCGCCCCTGGGTTTGGTTTCCGTGTCAATCGTCATGGCGTCGCCTCCGTGGCAGCAATCTGCTTCTTCAGCCGAAGAATTCCTCATTAACAAGGATTAACAAGGATAGTCCGTTGGAAAACATTTTTCCAGCCCGAAGCCCGGAGCAGCGAAGAGTGGAACGGGGCAGCGGCAAGGCAGACACCAGCTCGGCGACGGAGGTTGCCGCACCACAAAAAAGCGGCGCCCACCGCAAATGAGCGCGCGATATCGCCCCCGGCCTTTCCGCAGCTATGTGCGGCGCCTACTATTGCGCGAAGCCCATCGCCGCGCGACGGGCGATCGGGCGGGATGTTGCCAAATCACGAGCCGTTTTGACTCCTTCCCGCCTGAGGCAGGTGAGCGTTAGACCACGCTCTAACCGCTTTGCGGAAGTAAAGCGCGTACAGTGACCGTCGTGGCGGCGCCGGGCCGCGCAATTAAATCGAACAGGAACAATTGGCGGCGCGAATCATAGGCCAGGTTCTCGATCGAGCCCGCCCCTACATCCAGTACTGGCTGCGCCCGTGAGAAGCCATGAAGGCGGACGCGGCTTTCCCCTCGCGCAACCAGAATTTGTGCGCTGAACGTGTCGCTGTCGACGACGCGCCGCACACGCGACCGGCCGTTCGAGACAAATTTGTCCCTGTCACCGAGCCAGCCGATCCCCGAGGCCGCCACTGGAACCACGATGACATAGGCGGCGCGGCCCACGCGCGACAGTCGCAGCCGTTCCTCGGGCATCAGATAGGCGCCCGCTCGCCGGAAGTAGTCATAGGCATAAACCGGTCCCTCATATCCGAGCGTCGCGGGCGTGACGGTCGTCGTCTGTCGACCAAACGCGAAGACATAGGACGTGACCCACCCTTCATGGTTTGTGCGTGCGGCCGCCACGATCGGTGCGGACGAATCTTTGGCATAAGCAATATAGGACTGATCGAGCGGCGTCAGCGGCTCGTCCGGCTTGACGATGACACCATCGGCGCGCACGGCGCGCCGCAGGCTCTGATAATCGATCTTGCCGATGGCGTCGCCAATCCCGACCATTCCGCCTGACAGAGTCGCCAGCAACAGATTTGCCGTCTCCGAACTTTTGAAGACATCGGTCCACGGCCACACACCGAGTGCAGTCGCCAGTCGGCCATTAAACACAAATGACCGCCAGTGTTGGCCCTTCAAACGATCGCCGCTGGGACGGATTGTGGTGAGATTGGAATATTTGCTGCTCTGAAGGAAGTGCCGCGGCAACGGCATGCAGTATTGCATGGTCATGCCCTCGCGACTGACCGCGGTCGCCATCAAATCCATGAAGCGATCGCCGGCATCGAGCGTGCGCTGGGGTTGCGCCGGACCGGAAAGCCAGTCCTGCTCATAGGTGCGCACGCCACTGGAGCGCAAATAGCGCATCCATTGTCGCCACAGTGCCGGATCGACCGCGACGTTGCCGGAAATGGCGAATTTCTTGCGGTAGGGGCTATGCCCGTCGAGCCAACGATTGTGCGTGATCAATGGCAGCCCAAGCTTTTTCTGAAATGCACGAAGGCCGTCGGGAAAAAGCTGCGGTGCCGCATCGTAGAGATACGTGCCGTTACGCACGGCATGCCATTCGCCGCGCCGGCCCTTGCGATAGAACCAGCTATCGAGCTGCAGATAGCCGAGGCGCTGTTTCGCCCCGCGGAACTCGTCACGCACCTTCAAGAGTGTCCCGATATAGTCCAAACCTGGCGCAGTACGGTAGTAGTAGCGCGCCCCGTTGTCGGTCCAATATCCCAGATACTTGAGGCCGGTATCGGAATCATTTGCTGGCCGCTTCTTGCCCGCGAGATCGGTGAGAAACCTTCCCCAGTTTTCGAACGCTTGATTGATGCCGGACGCCATGGCCAGGACCGCGGTCGCGACGAAGCCCGACGGAATCTTTTGCGGATTGGCGACGATGCCGCAACGCAGTTCGCCGCCAGAGCCACGCGAAAGGAAGCCATTCATAAAATGCGAAGCGGGGGACAGGATGAAGGCATTGGCATGGTCGTCAAAAAAAATCCAAGGTCCATCGGCTCCAAACCGCGAAAAGCTGAAGCCGCCAAAAATCCCAGTGTATGTGAGATGGTGGAGTTTCCGCGGATACTGCGACAACGAGGGAAATACCTCGGCGGTTGTTCCGGGATCGACGAACTCCTGCTGGAACAGCACCACGTCGCGGCGGCCGTAGAGAATGATGACGCCGCGACGAGCCGTGCGCTTCGGGCCACCGAACGCGAAGGAGATTTCGCGGAATGAACCGGCCCGATCGCGACCGCGGCTGGCGCTCAAATCGGCGATCGGTCTGCCGACCCGACCGGCGAACGTCCAGGAACGCTTTGGGTCGACGATCTCGAACCTGCCGCGCTCGTCAACACTGACGGAAATACCGGCTTCGTTGGTAACGCTTACTAACCGTTCTTGCGTCATGGTCACCGATCATAGGATTGCGGGTACGTTTGCCACGGCGGGGTCCGGACCCCAGGTGGGTGGGCGCGATTGCAGTCCGCCGTGCTCGATCGCAGCAATTTGAGAATAGAGCAAACGAAGCCTTTTGGGCATCTCCGTGCTCATCGCAAACGTCGAAACAACGGCCGTTGATGATCGCGGCTCGGGTTATGACCGCGGCTCTAGCCGCGTGATGTGTCCCATTTTGCGCCCAGGCGCAGCGCCCGCCTTGCCATAGAGATGCACCTTCGTCCCTGACTCGGCGATCGCGTCGCGCCAGTATGCCACATCGGCGCCGATGAGATTGGTCATTACCGCTTCGGATCGCACTGCCGTCGAGCCGAGGGGCAGGCCGGACACGGCACGAACCAATTGCTCGAATTGGCTGGTCGCGCAGGCATCAATGGTCCAATGGCCGGAATTGTGCGGGCGCGGCGCCAATTCATTCACCAGCAGGCCACCCTCTTTGGTGACGAACATCTCGACTGCGAGGACGCCAACAAGATCGAGCGCTTCGGCAATATTGCGCGCAACGGTGTCGGCGTGAGCGGCGAGCGAAGAAGCGATGGACGCGGGCGCGACGGTGGTCGCGAGGATGCCATGCTCATGCCGGTTTTCGACCGGCACATAAGAAGCAACGGAGCCATCGGCACCGCGTGCCAAGACCACCGAAATCTCACAGGCAAAATCAACACGCCTCTCCAAGATCGCTTCGCTTGTCTTGAGGCTTGACCAGGCGCTTGCGAAGTCGACGCCTGGTTCGATTGCGACCTGGCCCTTGCCGTCATAACCCCACTGCGCCGTCTTAAGGATCGTGCTAGGCCCAATTTCGCCGAGCGCCCCGGCCAGTTCCGTCGCACTTGTTACCTTGCGGTAAGGGGTTGTGGCTACCCCATGAGTCCGCAGAAAATCCTTCTCCTTGAGCCGATTCTGGCAGATGCCCAGGATCGCCGGGCGCGGATACACCGGCTTCAGGGTCGCCAGTAACGCTGCCGTCGCGGCAGGCACGTTCTCAAACTCGAAGGTGACGACGTCCACCGCGGCGGCGAACCGTTCAAGCGCCGCGGCGTCGTCGTAGACGGCCACGGTCGCAAGCGGCGATACCTGCATCGCCGGACTGTTCGCGTCGGGACAATAGAAATGGCAGCGGTAGGCAAGATTGGCCGCCGCCAGCGCGGTCATGCGCCCCAATTGGCCGCCGCCGAGAATGCCGATAACGCCACCAGGTTCAATCATTTCGCCGATCAGTTCTTCATCGGCATCTCAGCAACCGATTCGGTTTGCGCTTTACGCCATTTGTCGATCGCTTTGGCAAGCTTGGCGTCGCTCAGGGCAAGGATACCGGCAGCCAGCAACGCCGCGTTGACGGCGCCCGATTTGCCGATCGCCAACGTACCGACCGGCACGCCGCCTGGCATCTGTACGATGGATAGAAGGCTGTCGATACCTTTGAGCGCCGCACTTTCGATCGGCACGCCGAGCACCGGCAGCGTGGTCATGGACGCCACCATTCCGGGAAGATGGGCGGCGCCCCCGGCACCGGCAATGATAACCTTGATGCCGCGCCCGCGCGCACTTTCGGCGTAGGCGACCAGCCGCTTCGGCGTGCGATGTGCGGAGACGATGCGCGCTTCGTGCGCCACGCCGAGCGTCTCCAGCGTTTCGGCAGCATACCGCATTGTCTCCCAGTCCGATTGGCTGCCCATGATGATGCCAACTGCAGGCTGCAAGGCACATCCTTGTGAAATTCGCTTGCGAAGGCGGCGCATTATAGGGAGGCTCGGCTACGCGGCAAGTGAGGACGGTGAGGGCATTAGTCTGCGATAGTGCCGCTGAGAGAGCTTATCTCGCGAGGGACAAACCGCGAGCCGTTGATCCGCAGCAATTGGGGAGAAAACATGGCGTCCAAGATTTTTGCCGGCTGGCTGTTTGCCTTACTCTTCGTGGTGACCGCAGCCCACGCCCAAAGCTCATCGAACTATGCCGCGATCGTCGCAGCACCGGACCGCAGCGCGGCAGACCGTAAGCTCGACAGCAATCGGGCGCCCGCGCAATGGCTCGCCTTCCTCCGCATCAAGCCCGGCATGACGGTGCTCGATATCTTCGACGTCAACGGCTACAAGTCGGAGCTGATGGCTCGCGCCGGCGCCAAGGTCTATGCGCAGAACTCGGAGCGCGGCTACGCTCGCGTCAAAGACCAGTTGGAGCCGCGCCTTAAGACGCAGGCGGGAGCGAATATCGTTTCAATCGTACGGCCGCTCGACGATCCGGCGCCGCCCGGAATGCAATTCGATCTGGTGACGTTTTTCTTTGCTTATCACGACATCACTTATCTGGGCGTCGACCGACCCAAGATGCTTAAGGCGGTTTACGCAGCGCTGAAACCGCACGCCTATTTCATCATGGGCGACTGGTCGGCCAAGCCAGGTTCCGGCACCAGCGTCGTCAAGACACTGCACCGGTCCGACGAGGCACTGGTGCGATCGGAGATCGAGGCAGCTGGATTTAAGCTCGTCGGAGAGGGGGATTTCCTGCGCCATCCCGAAGACAAGCGCGAAACGCATTCGCATTTCGCGGACCATGTCGACGCTTACGTGCTGAAATTCCAGAAGCCCGATTAGGCCGATTTAGCGCGCTCCAAGAGGGCGTCGAGGCTCCACGGGCCTCCGCCCGCGGCGGCGAAATAGAGAAATACGAAACAGAATACGACCGCGGGCAAACCCCAATTCAGGATCGGATAAAACCCTTGCGGCGCATGCGCAATGAAATAGGCAAATGCCATCTCGCCCGACAAGATGAAGGCGGCGATCCGCGTCCACAGGCCAAGGAACAGCAAAAGGCCGAAAACGGCCTCTATGATCCCCGACACACCGAGCGGGAAAGACGATGGAATGAAATGCCCGAACATGGAGGTCGGAAAGCCGAGGATTTTGGCCGACGGAAATTCAAGAAACACCAAGCCCACAGCGAGCCGCATCACGCTTAGCAATTGCGGCCGAAAGCGCGCGAGATAGTCCACGCTTCACTCCGTTGATTTGGTGGGCGGCGGCGACCACTCGCCGCCGTCCCATCTCTCAGGTTACGCCGTGGCTCTCGCCTCTTCTCTGCCCATGCTGGCGTCGAGCGCCCACGGGCCAGGGCCGGCGGCGGCGAGATATAGGAAGCCGAAGCAATACAGCACGGCGGCCTCGCCGCCATTGAGGATTGGCAGAATGCTATGTTGCGGCATGCCCATTGGCACGTGGAACATGAAGTAGGCGACCGCCATCTCCCCGGACAATATGAATGCCGCCAAACGGCTTAAGAGCCCAAACAGCAGCAAAAGACCGAAAATTGTCTCGATGATGCCGGCGATGCCGACCGGCCATGAGAGGGGATTGAGGTGATCGAAATAGGCGATGTGCGGAAAGCCAAGAAACTTGGCTGATGGATGTTGGAGGAAGAACAACGCGAATGCGATCCGCATGATGCTAAGCATTTGAGCGCGGTAAGGTGCAAGGAAGTCCATGACGTTCCCCCGTTAAGTGTTGCCGTTCTCCATTAGGACCGACCGTTCTAAGTGCTGATATCTTTAGCATAATGCGGCGGGGGTATCGAGCAACTTCTGGATGTTGGGTTGTTCTTCTGCAATAGACCTCAACCATTAGTGGCGGTTGGTGGGCCTGGCGAGATTTGATGTGCCGAAATGTTGGACAGCCCATTTCGCGGCAACCCGGTGCCTTGCGCCGACCACCCGACCCGCGGCATGGGTCGGCAAAGCAGGGGTGGGAAACCGCCGAGGGCGGATTTTGCGATCAGGACGCGCCCAGGGTGAGCCGATCGCCGCCGGTGCGACCTCAATTGTGAAACGATTGGACTAGCGTCACCCGGCTTGCCATGATCCGACCGGATATTCGACCGCCCGGACGAGCAGCGCGATGAAAGTTTTTGTCTTCGATCTTCTGCCTTATGGCGAGCATCTCGATCATCTCAAAGTTGAAAACGAATTGCCTTTTCCGTTGGAGAAAAAGCATTTCAACCCCGCAGTTGCGGCGCAAACCTATGCCGAGCATTTGGCGGCGTGGGAGGAGATGGACCGGCTTGGCTACGACGGAATCGGGTTCAACGAGCATCATACCTCGCCCTACGGACTGATGAATTCGCCCAACCTGCTGGCGGCGGCCGCCGCGCAGCGCACCAAGAACTTGAAATTGCTGATCTACGGCAATTTGTTGCCGCTGCACGAGCCGTTGCGGCTTGCCGAAGAGCTGGCGATGCTCGATTGCATGTCCAATGGCCGCCTCATCTCTGGGTTCGCCCGTGGCATTCCGCGCGAATACAATGTTTATGGAGTGGACCAGCGTCAATCCCGCGAGCGTTACGAGGAGGCGTATGAGATCATCCTGAAGGCATGGGATGAGGAAGCCTTTTCTTACCAAGGCAAAAACTGGTCATACCGGGACGTGGCGATTTGGCCGCGCCCTTTGCAACAGCCCCATCCGCCGGTATGGATTCCAATAACGACGAGCAAGGAATCGATCGAATGGGCTGCGCGTCACAACGCGCCCATTACGCCAGGGCTGGGCGGCCGCGGGTTGACGGAAGACATCGTGCGTTACTTCGCCAAGGCGATGCGGCGCAACGGCTTTACCGTCACACCACGCCATCTCTCGATCGGCGCCAGCGCCTACATCGCCGACAGCAAGGCGCAGGCAGTGAAGGAGATGGGCCCTTATCATCTCTACTTCCATCGCACTCTCTTCAGTCACGGCAACATAACCGAGACCGCCGTGGCCAAGACCACGGGCTATGTCGGCGCCGCCTCGCTCGACTATATCCGGCCGGAAAATCTGCGAGCTGCCGCGCGCTCGCGCGAGGATTTCCGCAACATGACCATGAAGGACGTGGAGCGCGCCGCGGTGGACCAGCCTTGGGGCACCGCCGACGAGGTGCGTGACCGCATTATCGCCATCGCCGAGCACGCCGGCGCTGACACCGTGCTCATCAGCATGAATCGCGGTGCGATGCCCCAAGAGTTGTTTCTCAATCAAATCCGCCGCTTCGCCCGCGAAGTTCTGCCGGCGCTCCAGGCTCATCAGATCACCCGCGTCCCGGCTGCGGAGGAGTTAGCAGCATAGCGGGCGGGGGCGCGACAGCCGCACTTGCCCGGTGTGCTCAATCAGTTCATCGGGTCAATCGGGGTCATCGCCGAGGGCGGGCCCGCAAATTGCGGTACCGGATTGTATCCATGGAAAATAAAAATTTAAACAAACACTTAGGCGTATTTCTTGATGTGAACATGGAATTGGGCGATGGATTGGCGGGATCGCGGTCCTCGTGCAAGTCACCGGTTAATCACACGAGAAAAGGGCGATGGTGATTGTTGCTCGAGAGCAATCGCGTCATGATGCCGCTCGTCCGGGGCTGCTGCGGGTTGCCGTATGTACCGGGATTTCGCCCAAATCTGACGCGAGGATAACCGACCGCCAACGAGAAATTGGTGTGCAACTCGAGTGGACACAGCTTCTTGGCCTGAGGAACTGGACGATGACTAAAGCACGCGTCGGCAAGGGAGTTGCGGGGGCTCTGGTCGCCCTCGCTTTAGTGCTAGCGGCAGCGACGCCCGCGGCCGCACGCGTGGTCATTGGCTTCGGCTTCGGGGTTGGGCCCTACTGGGGATACCCATACTACCCCTATGCTTATTACCCGTATTCGGCCTACTACCCCTACTACTCTTACGCCTACCCATACCCCTACACATACGCCCATGGTTATCCCTACTACCGCCCTCACGTGGTGCACCATCGGAAACATCACGTCAAAGCCAGGGCGACGACGCGCTGTGCCTGCTAGATGAACCACAAATTCGTATTGGGGGTGACGACGCTCAACACGCGATTAAGATCAGGCGCGTCTGTCTCCGCTTAAAGCAATATTTGCCAAAGACTCACGAATTTTGCCCCGCGCCGCGCGGGCGCGGCCGTTCCGTTGTCAACCGGCCAAAAACTTGGTGGCGATGGCGGCATGCATCGCAATGCCGGTGGCCATCGCGCTCTCATTGAGCAGCATGCGATTCGAGTGGACCGGAGCAACCTGGCCGCTCGGGTCGCGCTGATCGGGCATGACGCCAAGCGCGAACATGACCCCAGGAATGCGTTGCAGCACATAAGAAAAATCCTCGGCGCCCATCAGCGGCGAGGCCATTGGAGTAAAGCCGCTCTCCCCCGCAACCTCGCGTGCGACGTCCCGGGCAAAATCGAAGAAGCGGGCGTCGTTCACGGTTACCGGATAACCTTGGGTGAACTTGATTTCGGCGGTGCAGAGATGGGCAGCGGCGACATGCTTCATGATGCGCACGATATTCTCCTGCGCCGCTTGCCGTGCCCCGGGCGAGGTCGCACGCAAGGTCCCCTCGAGCTCGACCGCCTCCGGAATAACATTATTCGTGGTGCCGCCGCTGATATGTGCCACCGTGACGACGACCGGGTCGAATACACTGTGGCGCCGCGTCACCATGTTCTGCAGAGCGAGGCCGATCTCGAACGCAACGGGCATCGGATCGATCGCATCATGTGGCGCTGAGGCGTGGCCGCCCCGCCCTTTCACGATCATTTCCCAGGCATCGGCAGAGCCCATGATCGGTCCCGCCCGGCCGGCGAAAGTGCTCGTTTTGATGTTGGGAATGATATGGAGCGCAAAAGCGGCATCGGGCTTGGGGTCGGCGTCGATCAAACCCTCTTCGATCATATAGCGCGCGCCGTGATAGCCCTCTTCGCCGGGCTGAAACATGAATTTAACCGTGCCGGCAAATGCGTCGCGATGGCGGTGGAGCAGACGGGCGGCGTGCACCAGCATCGCGGTATGGGCGTCATGGCCACAGGCATGCATGCGACCCTCGATCTTGCTTTTGAACGGCAAGCCGGTGTCCTCCGGCATCGGCAATGCGTCGGTATCACCGCGCAACAGGATTGTCTTGCCAGGTCGCTTGCCGGCAAGCGACACGACTAAGCCGGACGTCGACGTACTGCGGGCGATCGCGACGTCGAGCCCTTGCAACTGCTCCTCGACCAAGGCCGACGTGATCGGATTGTGAAGACCGAGTTCTGGCTGCTCGTGAATGCGGCGGCGCAAGGCCACGGCTTCCGACAGCACCGCTGCTGCTTCGGTGGCAAAATCCGTCATTGCTATCTCCCGGGAACCAAGGGGGCGTTGGCAGGAACATAGACTGTGCGCCGTTTCTCCGCACGTTCCGACGCGGGGCGGTAGAGCTGCTTCGTCGCCTCAATCATGACCACGCCGCCGAAGCGATTAAACCGGCGCGCGCCAATACGTTCGAGTGCGCCCGCCGAGCGTAGGATCATTCGCGATTTGGCTGGCGGCACGAACAGCGCCGCTTCCGCCCGCTCGGGCGTGAAATTGGCATCGCGCAGCAAGCGCACCAGTTGCGGATGGGAATAGGGACTTCCCTGCCCGAACGGCGTGCCGGAATTGACTGCCCAAAGGCTGCGCCGATTTGGCACCAATACCAACAGCCGGCCACCGCCGGCCAACACGCGCCAGACCTCGTTCAAAAGCGCACGGCTGCGCTCGCTGAACTCGAGACCATGCAACAACAGGACGCGGTCGATCGAATAATCCTGCAGCGGCAATTCGCCCTCGTCGGCAAGCGCAACCAGATTCTTCTCTCCGATTGGCCAAGGCAGAACCCCTTGGCTTGCCGGCATCAGCGCGAACACGCGTTCCGCCTCGCCGAGGAAGGACCGCAGATAGGGTGTGGCGAAGCCGAGCCCGAGCACCCGCATTCCGGCAACATCAGGCCATACCTTCCGTATGCGCGCGCGCAACTGTCGGCACGCTACCTGACCCAGACGCGTTTGATAAAAGTCGCGCAGATCGACCACGTCGACGAACATGGTTTGAGTGTAGCATGAGACGCGGCGAAGATTTACCTTAGGCCCGTTAAGGAGGGACCATGGCTGAATTGGCGATTCGCCAAATTCCGGTGCTGCGGGACAATTATGTTTATTTGATCCGCGACCCCGATACCGCCGCCACGGCTGCGATCGATCCCGCCGTTGCCGGCCCTGTGCTTGATGTGTTGAAAGAAACCGGGTGGCGCCTCACCCACATCCTCAATACCCATCATCATGGCGATCACACCGGGGGCAACCTCGAGCTTAAAGCCGCGACCGGTTGCACCATCGTCGGGCCGCGGGCCGACCGCGACCGAATTCCCGGCATCGATGTCGCGGTTGGCGAGAGCGACACTTATGAGTTAGGCAAGCGCCCGGCACAAGTCTTTGATGTGCCTGGACATACGCGCGGTCACATCGCTTATTGGTTTGCAGATTCGAAAGCATTGTTCTGCGGTGACACAATGTTCATCATGGGCTGCGGTCGCTTGTTCGAAGGCACGCCGGCGCAGATGTGGAATTCGCTCGGCAAGTTCAAGGTGCTGCCACCCGAGACGCGGATCTATTGCGCGCATGAATATACCCAGAATAATGCGCGCTTTGCTCTCACCGTCGAGCCCGGCAACCCCGAACTGCGTGCCCGGGCCCGGCGGATCGACGATATGCGCGCAAAGAACATCCCGACCGTGCCTGGCACCATGGCAGAAGAGCTTCTGACCAATCCGTTTTTGCGCGCCGATCACCCCGCGTTGCAACAATTGGCTGGTACCGTCGGCGATCCGGTGGCTACCTTCGCCGAGATTCGCCATCGCAAAGATATTTTCTGAGGGGAAAGTATCATGATGAAATTGCGTTTCGCAGCCGCTTCGCCCTTTGTGCGTAAAGTGGTGGTGGTGTCGCTCGAGACAGGCTTGAGCGAGCGCATCGAGCGCGTCTCGACCTCGGTCTCGCCAGTCAGACCGAATGAGGAGATGGCGCGCGAGAATCCGCTGATCAAAGTGCCGGCATTAACCACTGATGACGGCACCATCCTCTATAATTCGCCAGTCATCTGCGAGTATCTCGACACGCTGCACGATGGGCCGAAATTATTTCCGCCCTCGGGCGCAGCGCGCTGGACGGCGCTGCGCCAGCAGGCGCTCGCGGACGGACTGCTGGAGGCCGCTATCCTGGTGCGCTATGAGAACCTACGGCCGCAGGAAATGCGCTGGCAGGACTGGGTGGAGAGTCAGATGCGGCGCGTACGCGGTGCACTGGCGGCGTTGGAAATCGAAACCGAAGCCGGTGCGCTTGCCGGTCCGCTCACCATCGGGCATGTCACCGTCGGCTGCGCGCTCGGCTATCTTGATTTCCGGTTCGCCAACGAGGAATGGCGGATGCGCCACCGCCAACTCGCTGCCTGGTTCGAGGATTTCGGTCGCCGCAAATCGATGCAACTCTCCGCTCCGCGCGAGAGTTGATGGCTCGGGATGCCGCGGCAAATGCGATCATCGCCGCGCTCCAGTTGTCGCCTCACCCCGAGGGCGGGTGGTACCGCGAAACGTATCGTAGCGAAGCGCCACCAGGAGGGCGCGCGGCAGTCACCGCTATTTACTATCTGCTGTGCGCGGGTGAGCGCTCGCACTGGCACCGCGTCGATGCGGCGGAAATCTGGCATTGGTATGCGGGCGATCCCTTGGAATTGAGGGTCGAACGCGACACGGTATGGTTGGGCAATAATCTCAGTGCCGGCGAGCGACCGCAGGCCGTGGTGCCACGGTTCACCTGGCAGGCCGCGCGCAGCCTTGGCGCTTGGTCCCTTGTTGGCTGCACCGTGGCACCCGCGTTCGAGTTTGCCGGCTTTGAATTGGCGCCACCCGGGTGGCAGCCTGAGGAGGATAAATGATTCGCTACGAACTGGCGGCCAAGGCAGCACTAGTGACCGGCGCGGCGTCGGGCATCGGCCTCGCGACCGCGACCATCCTGGCGCGCTCCGGCGCAGGCGTGGCGATCAACTATCTACCCGATGATTCGCGCGGTCCCGCTGAGATCGCGAAGCTGAAGGCCGAAGGGTTGAAGGTGCTTGCCGCGCCCGGCCACGTCGGAGAAGCAAAAGCCGCCATTGCCATGGTCGATAAGGCGATCGACCAGCTCGGCCGGCTCGACCTCCTGGTCAACAACGCCGGCACACCTGGGGTGCATGCGACTGTCGACATGGCCCGGCTCGATCTCGTTACCGAGGAATTGTGGGCGACGATCCTGGCGACTAACTTGCTCGGCCCATTCCGTTGCAGCAAGGCGGCGGCGCCCGCCCTGAAGGCGGCTCATGGTGCCATCGTCAACACCGCTTCCATTGCCGGTACCGGCTCGGGCGGCAGCTCAATGCCTTACGGTGCCAGCAAGGCGGGGCTGGTCAATCTCACCAAGAATTTGGCGCGGGCCTTGGCGCCCGAAGTGCGCGTCAACGCGGTAGCACCGGGCGGAGTCGACAGTTCATGGCAGATCGAATGGACGCAAGAACAGCGCCGCGGCTCGATTGAGCGCTCACTCCTCAAGAAACGCGCCGCCCCGGCGGAAATCGGCGACCTCATCGTCTATCTCGGTTTTGGCGCCACCATGGTGACGGGGCAGACGGTGATCTGTGACGGCGGCCTGACGGTTTAACAACTCCGGTTGCCGATGCGGCAGGTCACCGGCAACCTGAAGCATTGCCAATCGAAAGAAGTCTAATTCAGCAGTTTCGACAAATCGGCAATCGCATCGTCCATGAGGGCGCTCTTGCGGGCGGCCGGGAGATCGTCTGCAAGGATGTGACGCACGGCGGCAATCGCCACATCGACGGCCTGGTGGCGCACCTCGGCAACCGCCTTAGCCTCCGCTAGCGAGATCTTCTCCACAGCTTGCTGCTGGCGCCGCTCCAGTGCATCGGCAAGGTCGCGTTCGGCCGTTTGTGCCGCTCGCTCCGCCTCGAGCTTGGCTTGCGCGACGATCGCCTCCGCCTCTTGCAGCGCATCTCTCTGTCGTTGCTGAAACTCGGCAAGGGTGCGCCGCGCTTCATTCCGCAGCTTGGCCGCTTCCTCGAGATCAGTCTTGATCTTGGCGGCGCGGCCATCGAGCATCCTGGTAATCACAGGCGCCGCTTTCCACGCCAGAACGGCGACAGCGATCACGAACGCGATCGCCACCCAAAATTCGGGATCGCGGAAGGTCGCCATCAGCCGCGCTCTGCAGCCGCGAGGTCGATAGCGGTGGTGACGAGACGGTCGTCGACGATCTCGCCCGTGAGCTTGCCGACCGCGCTGCGCGCCACCTCGGCCGCGACACTCTTGAGATCCGCGAGCGCGGCGCTCTTGGCGTCGGCGATGCGCTTCTCGGCAATGGCGGTCTCGGCGGCAAGCTTGTCGCTCATCAGCTTTTGGCGCTCAGCGGCGCTCGCCACGAGCCTTTCGACCGCTTCCTTCAGCACGCCTTGCGCCGATTGTCGCGCATTGGCAAGCGCCCGTTCGTAGGCGGCGATGACCGCTTCTGCCTCGGCTTTCATCGCGCTCGCCTTTTCGAGATCGCCATCGATCTGGTTGCGGCGCGCCAAGATGATATTGCCGACGCGTGGCAAAGCCAGCCGAGACATCAACACATAGAGCACGACGAAGGTGATCGCCAGCCAGATGAGCTGCGTCGGAAACGTCGAGATGTCGAGTTGCGGCATGCAAGCCGTGCGCCGGCTAGAACACGAACAGGATCAAGAATGCAATCGCGAGACCGAACAAGCCAGTCGCCTCGGCCAACGCGAAGCCCAGGAAGGCGAACGGCGTGACCTGCGCCGCGGGATTGCGCGCGAGGGCACTGATCAGCGACGAAAACACGTTGCCGATGCCGATGCCGGCGCCGACCAGGGCAATGCAGGCGAGGCCGGCGCCAATCATTTTGGCCGATGCAAGGTCCATGATGTTCCTCTCTTATAATTGTCAGTGAAGGTGAATAGCGTCGTTGAGGTAGAGGCAGGTCAGAATGGCGAAGACAAAGGCCTGCAACACGGCGACCAGCAGCTCCAAAAAATAGAGCAATACGTCGATAAGGATCGGAAATAGGCCGGGTAGCCAATAGAAGCCCGCGAGCGGTACCACGAACCCAGCGAATATCACCAGCATCGTGTGGCCCGCGAGCATGTTGGCGAACAACCAAATCGACAACGTCAACGGCCGGATACAATACGACAGCAGCTCGATCGGCACCAGGAGGACCAGAAGTGGTTTCGGTACGCCGTGCGGCACGAACAGCGACAGGAAGTGAAAACCGTGCCGCGCGATGCCGATCAGCGTCACGCCAATAAAGATAACGATCGCCATGCCGAACGTGACGATGATCTGACTGGTGAAAGTGAAACTGTAGGGAATGAGGCCGAGCAGGTTGCCCAACAGCACGAACGTGAAGAGCGTAAAGACGAAGGGGAAATAGCGCTGCCCCTCCGGCCCGATATTGTCATCGATCAGCGATTTGGCGACGAACTCGTAGAGCATCTCCGGCAGCGATTGCCAACGACCCGGGACCAACGCCGCCTTGCGGGTCGCCGCCAACATCAGCAGTGTCAGTACCAGGCCGGCGATCACCATGAGTAACGCCGAGTTGGTGAACGACACATCGACACCGCCGATATGGATCGGCACCAACGGCCTGATAATGAATTGCGCGAGAGGATTTTCCTTTATCGCCACGTTATTTCTCGTCCTCCTCGTCCTCGTCAAACCCTACGTTTTGCGGTGGCGGCGTGTCGCCTCGACGATAGCCAATAGCCATGCCCATACCGGTAATCGCCCGGTAGACATTGACCATGCCAGCGGCAACGCCGAGGAAGAACAGGATGATCATCCCCCACGGCGCGGTACCGAGCCAGCGATCTAACGCCCAGCCGATCCCCGCACCGACCACGACCGCCACCACCAATTCAAGGCTGATACGGAAGGCCAGCCCCAACGCGCTTTGGCCGCTCTGACCGGAACCGCCGCGGCGCGGCGCCGTTACGCCGATCCCGCGATCTCGTCGTGCCCGATCGAGTCCCTTTTCCAGGTTCCGGAGGGATTCGAGCGGGTCGCGTTCATCCATTGGAGAACCGTCCGCTGAACAGGCAAAGACTTACGGTCCCGGCTGCCCCGGCCGCCGAAACGGCGCGCACCCTAGCCGCGGCGTCGCGGCCGTGTCAAGCGACGCAAAGTCGCGGTCCGCCGTTACGCGTCGATTGTAAGTTGCGGGTCATTCGCGCATAACATGCGGGGATTTTTCGCCCGCCGCCTCGAGTTCTTCCGACAGCAAACCGGGGGCTGAGAGGCGAGCATCTGATCGGGGGAGAGGAATGCGCGCCAGGGCTGTTCTGGGAACCCTTCTAGCACTCTTTCTGTCGGGGTGCGGCGTCAGCGACGCGGGCGAGCTATCGCAGGACGGTTTTGCGTTTATCACCATGCCGGCACGAGCGCTCTATACCTGGCGGGGCCCGCCGATGCAGACAGCGTATTCGCCATCGGGTTCGACGATCTATCTTTATGAGGCCCGCGATATCGTCGGCAATCCGCTCTGCCAGGTCGCTTTTTATGTGCGAAATCAAACCATTGTCGGCGTTACGTCCAGTGGATGGGTGTGGACCTGCGCGGGCGGCGCTATCGGCCAAGTCGACTAGGGCCAAAGAACCCGGCGAAATTTTGATCGGGCGTAGGGGAAACCCTGATCGCACGGGAGCGCTGTTAAAACTAGAGTGGTGACGGGTGATCGGGTGATGTACTGACGTCACCTGGCGCGTCTGGTGTGTCCGAGCGGCGGCCGCACGAACAGAGCGATGGGGGAGCACGCTGGGCCTCGGATGGCGCGTCATTGCGCTCGTTGCCGGTATGACCGCGGCATCGATCGCCTCGGCCCGAGCTGGCGAGGCAAGCGTTCCGCCCACTTCGGCCGAGAGTTCTTGGCTGGTCTGGCATACCGACAATTTCTTCACCAGCTGCAACGGCAATTGCGGGGTGGGGTTCTACGCTGGGCAGGAAGTGACGAGCGACATGACCAGCGTCTTCCTGATCAAAGACCCAATTCCGATATGGCAATGGCAGTGGGGCAATGCCGGGATCGTGGCCGGAACCTTCTCGCGCCGTTACGCCACGCTGTTCAACATGCTCGATCTCGAGGTCGAAATCGGCATTGGGCAGCGGTTTGGCGACATGCACGCGACCGAAGGCTGGATCGCCGCCGGCTTCCGTTGGACCTATTTTCCCTGGAACCAATACGTAAAAACTACCATAGCTCTCGAAGAAGGGCCCGACATCGCCAGCCAAATCGACACCGAGGAACGCCTCCGCTCCGGCAATGACCGCGGGTCCCTCTTCCTCAACTTCTTTACCCCCGAGATCACCTTCGCCCCACCCTCCGATCCCGACAACGAACTGGTGTTGCGCTTCCACCATCGCTCCGGCATTTTCGGCCTGATCAACGGCGTCAATGGCGGTTCATCCTTCGCCACTATGGGCTTTCGCCATCGCTTCTGATCCCGGCGCTGCAAGGACGCGCCCCATCGTGTCATCCGGCCGGCGACGAGGTGGCTGGTACCGAAGCGGCCAGCGGCGCCTGCCAGACATCGTAGCCATAGACCCAGCCGGGATCGACCGCGGTCTTGCCCCAACTGTTTTGCCGCGAGGTAAGTTGAATGCGCGCTGTTCTTTCGCGTCGAGCATGCTCGTAACGGTGGAACGCGTCCGCCGGATCGGCGGTGGCATCGAGCGAACGCGCCAGCATCGCGGCGTCCTCGAGGGCGGTCGCGGCACCCTGCGCCATATAGGGTGTCATCGGATGACAGGCATCGCCGAGGAGCGCGATCGCACCTTCGGTCCACCGCGGCAGGGGATCGCGCTCGAACAGCGCCCATCGATGCACCGAGGGACAATTGGCGAGGACGCGTTGCACGTCGTCGTGGAACCCGGCGAAGGCGCGGCGCACCTCCGCCATATTGCCCTGCGCCGACCACGATTCGACGTCCCATGTCGGGTCGGGCACGCTGGTAACGAAATAGGTTTCGTCACGCCGTGGATTGACCGGATAGATGACGATATGTCGGTCCGGACCCCACCATTTGGTGCAGGTCTCAACCAAATAACCCTGCATCAACGACGATGGAAACACGGTGCGGTGGGCGATGCGCCCGGTAAAGCGCGGCTTTTCCGGCCCAAGCAAAATCTCGCGAACCTTGGAATGAACGCCGTCGGCTCCGATCACCGCGTCGGCTCGCGCCGAGCCGCCATCCGCAAAGCGCAATGCGAAGGCGTCGCGATGGCGGTCGATGCCAACGAGTAACCGATCAAAGGCGATCAGCTCCGTGGGCACGGTCGAGAACAGCGCGGCATGCAGATCGCCGCGATGCATTAAAAGGTAAGGCGCGCCGTAGCGCGCTTCGGCATCGCCGCCGAAGGTCAGCTCGAAAAGAGCGTCGCCGCTGTCCCAAACGCGGTTACTCCATGAGCCCGGGGCGAAGGCGAGGTCCCGGATGCGCGGCTCAAGCCCCAACGCGCGCAATACACGCACGGCGTTGGGGCTCATCTGGATGCCGGCGCCCAGGCGCTGAAACGCCTTCGCCTGCTCGTAGACGGTAACGCTGATCCCGCGCCGCGACAGGAAGCCGGCGAGCGCCAGCCCGCCGATACCGGCACCGACAATCGCGACCTTGCCGCTGTGGCTCACCGCGCGTTCGACCTCAGCAGCCCGGCCGTCGCGTCCTCAATAGCGGTGCCGCGGTAATAGTCGGGGTTCATCGACAGGTGCATCATCGCCGGATTGACGAAAGTAAAGTCACGGAAATTTTCTTCCGTCAGCAGCCTGGCATTTACCAGGCTCCACGCCTCGGTAAGAACGCTGCTGGCATCGAGCACGTCCCAATGCCCGATATCGGAGCCGAAGACCGGCTTCAATTCGGCGCCCAAAGGATTAAGGCGGCGGTTGAAGGCGGTCGCGATCATGCGGTCATCGGCCTCGCAGCCGAAAAAGAAGGGATCGATGAAGAGCTCACGCAATTGCCGCAGCTCGGTCAGCGCGCAGGCGGCAAATTCGTCGATCGATTGGGGCCGTTCCGAAAACCGGCTGCCATGCGGGTTGGCGCGGATACGTTCAGAGGTCAGGCGTGGGCTGCCAAACTCGTGGAAGAGATGCACCAGGAGCTCGACATCGAGAAGTGCCGGGTCGAATTCCTTGCCATCGCCTTGGCATTGCGCTTTTCCCAATGTTCGACGATATCGTTGAGAAGATTGACCGCCCAACCCACGCCCCCTTCAAGGAAGGCAAAGATTAACTGCGGGAAGCGCCGCGTGACGCCGCTGAAGATCAATGAGCGGCAGAAGAATTCGGCGCCACCGGCGAAATCGCCAAGATGATTGAAAACATAGTTGCTCGGGCTGGCGCGGTAACCGATGCCGCGCGACGAGGTGTGGCATACCGGCGTGACTTTGAGCTCAATGCATTTGCGCCAGAACGGATCGAAGTCATAGGGCGAATCCATCACGATCGAGCGGGTCGCCTGTGGCGGCGACAAGAATGGATCCTTTCCGGTGACTTCACGTCCGGGTCCGCGCAGCTCCGTGCCTATCATCACTGCCTTGTGGCCGAGGGTGGTCACCGCGAATTCAAGTTCTTCAATGGCCTCTTGCGGCGTGTAGGTGGGAATCACCGCGACCGGGCGCAACCGGTCGCCGACATCCGCGAACATTTCCGCGTAAAGCATATTGAGGGCGCGGCAGCTGGCGCGCCGCGCCGCTTCATCAGGAAAATAGATGTGGCTTAACCCGCGCGTCGTATAGCAGTGCGCGAAGTCGATGCCGAGCTCGTCCATACGGGAGCGGAAATAGCGCGGCAACAGAGCCATAGCGCGGTCGCCGGTTTGAGCGCCTGACGGCAATCCCCACCAGAAGCCGCGCACTGTCGGGCCGTGATGCGCGGCGAACGACGCCACTGTCTTGACCATGCTGTCGCCAGCAAGCTCGCGCACGAAATCGAGATGCGCGAAATCGCACTCGAGGATATGCGCGTCGGCATCGATAACTGGATGGTTGAGCTTGGCGCGGACGGCGCTTCCTGGAAACCCTTCAAACCCAGACATGCTTCCCTCCGCCGGGTACGAATCATAGCCACGCTAGCACTGCCATTGCGTGTCGTCACCGCCGAAGCGATCAGAGCGATCGAGAGGGATGGCGAAAATGTCCGACGAACCTGATTGTCGGCCGTCGTGGTCGCGGGGGCGGGCGTTGCGCGCCGCTCGACCACGCGAACGCAGTAAGCGCCGCAGTTTTTTTTGCTGCGATCGCGTCGCCATACCGGTGGCTTCACACGCAAGGTGCCATCGCATCCGCGATTGCGCCTCACCTTCTCGGCGCCATATCGCAAGATTCTGGACCGCGCTGTTAGGGAAGAACACCCCGCTGCGGATCGTGCCAAGGAGGCGAGGTTGTCTTATGCCGCCGCCGGACGGGGCCGAACCCCGTGCTCTTGATGAGGCATCGACGGGATCGGGGGCGGCTGCGGCCCCGGAAACGCCATGGCGCTATCCTGGGCCGCCAGCAGCGCTTGCGCCGTCTCCGGCAGCTGTGGCACGTCGAGGCGTGGCGGCTGCCCGAAGGAAAACGCCGCGGTCAGGTCCCCGGTAACCGATCGTCGCCACTTGCTAAGGTTGGGGACCTCGACGCCGAAGCGTGCCTCCAGGAGGCGCAGCGTCGAGGTATGGTCAAACACGTCGCTGCACACATAGCCGCCGCGGCTCCACGGCGAGATCACCAGGCACGGCACCCGAAAACCGAGCCCGACCGGCAGCCCACCCACATATTCGTCCGTGACCCCGGGTGGAGGCGTCGGCGGCACGACATGATCAAACTGTCCGTCGTTCTCATCATAGTTGAGGACAAGCCCGGTGCGCGCCCAGAGCTTGGGATTCGACCACAGCGCCCCGAGGATCTGACGAGTATAGTCTTCACCGGCTGCTGGCAGGAAGTCGGGGTGCTCGCTTTGATATGAAGGCGCCACCACCCAACTTACTTGGGGAATGTTGCCGTGCCGCAAATCCCATAGGAACTCGTAAAGCGGTCGGTCTAGTCGAGCGTTGTGAAATAAGGACGAAGTTGGCGGGGCCTTTTGATACTGGACGAAAAATCGAAGGATATTGCACAGATAGTCATCGAGATCGTGATAAACGCACCACGAGATGCCGGCACGGTCGAGCCGCTCCGGATAGGTTTCCCAGCTTACGTGCCTGAGCGAATTGTCGATCGCCGGTCCTCCGTCTTTGCCGGCGGGATCGATAGTTGCGGTCATCAGGAAGTAGCGGTTGGGATGGGTCGGTCCCAGCAAGGAGGCGTGGTAATTGTCGCAGATGGTGAAAGCGTCGGCGAGCGCGTAGTAGAACGGCAGGTCGGCGCGCGTCATATAGCCCATTGTCAACGGCGCCAAGGCGCCATCGACGGCGCGATGGGCCGGAATCCAGCGGTCCATCTTGCCGCCGTTCCACGCGCCATGTTGCCCGGTCCAACTGTGGTCGGTCGAGTAGAGACGCTCGGCATTCGTCCGCCTGGTATCGAGATGGAACGGCAAGACAAGGCGATGGCCTTGCTCGTCGTCCTGCTCAAACACGCTGCGGCCGCCGGGCAAGCGCATCGCCCTTGCGTCGCCGAACCCGCGGACGCCGGCGAGCGTGCCGAAATAGTGATCGAAGGAGCGGTTCTCCTTGGTCAGGATGATAAAATGATCGATGTCCTTGAGGCTTCCGGACGCCGCCGTGACGGACCTTGAGCCGATGCCATCGAGCAATGCAGTTCCGACTAGCGCGGCCCCACCCTGCAAGAACCGCCGTCGCGCTACCTCGATCACCCACTATTCCCCAGATCTCATCGGGGACGGGTTTAGCGCAAGATCGACGACAATAGGACAAAAAATGTGTCGCAGCGGCGATGAGTGGTCGTCAGATCATCCGATCTGCATTCGTCGGCTGGGTGAGCCCCTCAAGGCGAGGAACGCAGGTTACGCGTTTTCGAACGTTACGATCGAAAGCTCGTAATCGCCTGAGCCCATCGTCCCGTCGGGAAAGATGCCGCGCTCGGCAATCCAGCGGAACGATTCGTCAAAGGTTTCCTTGGTATAGGGCTCGAAGACGATGCGCTCGCCCGGACCCCAGCGCCGTGCGTCCATCTGCGAATGAAAGCGCTCTGGAAATTCGTTCTTGTAGTAGTGGGTGTAGAGCTCGGGGCGCAGATCAATGTCTCGCTGGCTCCGGCGCAACGCCCTGAAATATTTGCGCACGTCTTCCGGATCCGGGTCTCCCGTGACCATCGACGCCATCATGAAGGTGGTGTCAATGATCTTTCGGAAACCGAGCTGCTCGACGAAATAATAGGGGCCACTGAATAGCGCGACGGCGGGCGCGCGACCGTCGATCAGCCGCTCCATGCGGCTGAACAACAGACCATCGGCGAACACGAGCCTGATGTCGCTCAAAGGCATGTATTGCTCGAGCGCCTGGATGGTCGAGTAGTGGCTGCCGGATTGATAGCCCACTGAAATCGGCACGCCGGCCAGATCGCCGGGGTTCTCGACCTTGCTATCGCGCGGCACGAAAATGCCAGCGGTCGAGATCGAGTAGGCGTCGGCATAGAGCTTGCCGTGCCCCGACGAGGCCGCGACGTTGACCGTCCAGTGGCAAGCGCCGCTGACATCGCAGCCGCGGCCAGTCTCGAACGTCTGATAGGCGCCGACTTTATCGCCGAGATCGTGCTTTGACTTTCCTTCCCGCCGCGGGATTACTTCTCGGAATTCGTAGTCGAGTCCTTCATCGCGGAAATAGCCCTTTTCTTCCGCGACCCATTCGTGCAGCCGCATATGCGGCGCAATGACGAACTTGCTCATGGTCTTTGTCCTAGCGAACGCGGGAACGTTGGTAAAACTATCTTTACCCGATTTTATCAGCGCCGTCGACGCGCCCGAGAAGCTGCATCAACTCCGTCCATTCGCGCTTGGAAAGCCCGCTTTCCCCACAGCTTACGTTGTCGCCGGCGATCAGCCGCTTGACCACCGCAAGGCTCTTTTCCGAGAGATGCGCGCCGCCCAACCGGTACTGTCGGAACGCCTCCGCCGTCATCGGCACCCAGCGGTCAAGCATGTCGAGCATTACGGCGGCATAGGCTCGGATTTCATGTTGTGCGTGGGGGTCGCCCCGCAGGGCGAGAAAATTCATCAGATTGAACAGATCGGTCTTCCAATACCATTGCGTGTAAAAATTGAGCGGCAGATTCATGCGCGCCAGTTCTCGCGCGAGGCCCAGTCGCTTGGGGTCACGCGCCGCGCCGCTCTGATCCTCGTTGAGCATGTCGGCGTAGGAAGCGTGGGCCCGTTCGGCGTCGGCCCTGAGCAGCGCCAGAACGTGCGCGGCTTCGTCGCCCTCGAGCAGAGCGCCACGGCCTTGGCGGTTCGTTCGCGATTGCGCGGCGAGCTGGTCGGGCGCCGGTATGTAGAATTCCTTATCAAGGATCGAATAACGCGCCGAATATTCGTTCACGTTCGCGGTGCGGTGGCGAATCCATTGCCGCGCCACAAAGATTGGTAGCTTCACGTGGAATTTGATCTCACCCATCTCGAACGGCGTCGTGTGACGGTGGCGCATGAGATAGTTGATGAGGCCGCGATCTTCGCTGACGCGTTTGGTGCCGCGGCCGTAGGAGACGCGCGCTGCTTGCACCACCGCAGCATCGTCACCCATGTAGTCGATGACGCGGACGAACCCGTGATCGAGCACCGAAATCGGTTGATAGAGAACCGCTTCTAATGCCGGCACGGTGGTTCGGCGCGTCGGCTGTGTCTCAGTGCGGTGCCGATCGATCTCGGCCCGCTGTTCCGGAGTCAAGGGCATGGACCGAACCTTAGACAAGAGTCGCCCGCACTCAAAGGGCAACTCGCGTGAGGTTTCGGTTACCGCTATCGGGATTGCGGTTACCGGCAAATGTCTTATATTTAATTGGTCGGGCAACCGACTATGGCGATAAACGGCGCATGGCATAAGCGTTGCGGACCCGGGGGCAGTACCCGGCGCCTCCACCATTTTACGGGGGCGAAACAGGATCGACGCGCGTGGTAAAGATGTGACTTTCGCCCGGCATGATACCGCCGTTACCGGGTCAAACCTTAGGTGCGAACGACAACTTCGCTCCTGCTGAGGCAGTTGCAGCCTAACGTCCCTCGCGGGACCAAGGCTTAACTCTTAGCGCGGTTCGGAGGGCACCGGGCAACAGAAGCCCTCCATTGCATTGCCAACCGCAGAAGTTGGCGGCAATAATGTTGAAAACAATTGGTAGGAAGCCAGACGTGCTGTGAAGGATCTTTTGCGATACGACCAGATGGTTGAATGCGCCATGCGCGGCGTAGTGCGCGAGGCGCTGGCGCGGACCGTGGCAAACGGGCTTCCCGGGGCACATCACTTTTACATCACCTTCAAGACACGGGCGCCGGGGGTCTGCCTCGCCGCGCATCTCGCGCAGAAATATCCCGCCGAGATGACCATTGTCCTCGAACATCAATTTTGGGGCCTCGAGGTGCGCGAACACGAGTTCGACGTGACGCTGAGTTTCAATAACCGGCCGGAACGCATCACCATTCCGTTCGCTGCCATCGCTGCTTTCGCCGATCCTTCCGTCAAATTCGGCCTGCAATTCCCCGCAGCAGATGCCGACACCGAGACGACGAATTCGGCGAAGCAGGGAACCGATACCGTCAAGCCCAAAGCGGGGGAAAAGTCCGAGCCGGCAGTGGCGAAGACCGTGGGCAAGCGGGATGCCAAACCCACGGGCAAATCGGGCGAAGTAGTCGCGCTAGACGCGTTCCGCAAGAAGTGAGGCCCCTGCCGCTTGACGCGCTGGCAGGTTACGGTATCTCTCCCAAATGGCTGATTTCGCTTTCCACGATCTTTTCGATCTGGGCGCCGACATGACGCCCTATCGCAAATTGTCGAGTGATCATGTCGCGACCGCGCCGTTCGCCGGCGAGACCCTCGTTACGGTTGCACCCGAAGGGCTGACCTTGCTCGCAGCTGAGGCCTACCGTGATTGCCAACATTTGTTGCGCCCAGGCCATTTGCTGCAACTGCGCCAGATTCTCGACGATCCGGAAGCCTCTGGCAATGACCGGTTCGTGGCGCTCGACTTGCTAAAGAACGCGAACATCGCGGCGGGGCGTGTCTTGCCGATGTGCCAGGACACCGGCACCGCCATTGTCATGGGCAAGAAGGGACAACGCATCTGGACGGGCGGCGGCGACGAAGCGGCACTGGTGGCCGGCATTCGACGCACGTATAGGGAGAGCAATCTGCGCTACAGCCAGGTCGCGCCGCTCTCGCTCTACAACGAGGTTAACACCGGCGACAATCTGCCGGCGCAGATCGACCTCGTCGCCGCAGACGGCGACCAATACAAATTCCTGTTCATCGCCAAAGGCGGCGGTTCGGCGAACAAGAGTTTTCTGTTTCAGCAGACCAAGGCGGTGCTCAATCCGAAGGCGCTGGTAAAGTTTCTCGACGAGAAGATCCGCACGCTCGGCACCGCTGCCTGCCCGCCCTATCATCTTGCCATCGTGATCGGGGGCACCTCGGCGGAGATGAATTTGAAGACTGTCAAGCTGGCAAGCTGCCGCTATCTCGACGGCTTGCCGAGGCAAGGCAACAGGTTCGGCCAGGCCTTTCGCGATTGCGAGTTCGAGCAAGAGGTGTTGCAGCTGACGCGGCTCAGCGGCATCGGCGCGCAATTCGGCGGCAAATATTTCTGCCATGATGTTCGCGTCATCCGCCTACCGCGCCACGGTGCCAGTCTGCCGATTGGCATCGGCGTTTCCTGCGCGGCCGACCGGCAGATCCTCGGCAAAATCGATGCACACGGTATTTTCCTCGAGGAGCTCGAAACCGACCCGGCTCGCTATCTGCCCGAGATCGACGATGCGAGGTTCGAGGGCGAGGTGGTGAATATCGACTTGACCAGGCCGATGCCAGAAATCCGCGCCAACCTGTCGCGACACCCGATCAAGACGCGTCTGGCGCTGACCGGGCCACTGGTGGTGGCGCGGGACATCGCTCACGCCAAACTCAAAGACGCCCTCGACCGCGGCGAGGCCCTACCATCCTATTTTCGCCAACACGCCATCTACTATGCCGGCCCGGCAAAAACGCCCGCAGGATATGTCTCGGGCTCGTTTGGACCAACGACGGCGGGGCGGATGGATTCCTATGTCGATCAGTTCATGGCCGCAGGCGGCAGTTTCGTCACGCTGGCCAAGGGCAATCGCGGCGCCGAGGTGCGCGAAGCTTGCCGCAAACATGGCGGGTTTTATCTCGGTTCGATCGGCGGTGCGGCGGCGCGTCTCGCCAAGAATTGCATTACCAAGGTCGAGACCCTGGCCTATCCTGAACTCGGGATGGAAGCGATCTGGCGAATTGAGGTGAAGGATTTCCCGGCCTTCATCGTTATCGACGACAAAGGTAACGATTTTTTCGCCCAACTGACTTAGAGCCCTCTGATGGCAGTCACCACCCGCGCCAAGCCGGCGCCGCGCCTGACATATAACGTCACCGGCGCATCACGCAACGCGGCGCGAAAGACCATTCTGAAAGGCCTTGTCGCCTATAATCGGGAACGGGTGGGAGCCGCGCAAATGGCACACCGTTGCGGTCGTGCTCAATGATGCCAAGGGCCGAGTGTTGGGCGGCCTCACCGGGTGGACCGGCTGGGGCTGGATGTATGTCGAGCTGTTCTGGCTGCCGGAGTCATTGCGGCGCCAGGGCCACGGGCGCAAACTGATGGCGCTCGCCGAGGAAGAGGCGCGCAAACGCGGGTGCATCGGCATATACCTCAACACCGCCAACTTTCAGGCGCCGGACTTTTATCCCAAGCTCGGCTTCAGGCCCTATGCCGTGTTTGACGATTTTCCGCCAGGCCACAAGACCTATTTTCTCGTCGAAGCGGCTCGACTGATGGCCAAGGCAGCCGATCCTCTCGAGCGAATATCTTGTCGACCAATTGCGCGATTGGGCGCCGGTAACGGTGCGCCGCCTGTTCGGCGGCTGGGGCATCTATCGCGGGCCGATCATGTTTGGGCTAATCGCGCGCGATGCCATCTATTTCCGCGTCGACGACCACAACCGACCCGACTATGAGGAGGCCGCCGCCAAACCGTTCCTCCATACCGCACGGCGGCGGAGCGCGGGCGGCGGCAACTTCGGCGGGCAAGGCCCTTCACCTACGCGATGCCGAACGGCAAAACCGTCGAGATGGCCTATTATGAAGTCCCGGCTGACATACTTGAGGATGGCGAAGCGCTAGGCCAATGGGCGTCGAAGGCCGAGGCCGCGGCGCTGCGCGTCAAGGCGGGCAAGGTCAAGAAGGCGGCGCCACAGCACCGGAAGCGGCGCGGAAAGTAGCAATCAGGTGGCCGATTCGGTCGATCTTAGCCTGCTCTGCCAAGGGGATAAGGACGCTTGGGACGGCTTCGTTCGCCGTTACGCTGGGCTTATTGTCTCGGCAGTGCGCGCGGTGGCGCGCGACCAAGCCGATGCCGAGGATTTGGTGCAGGAGGTATTCCTGCGATTATGCAAGAACGGTTTCCGCCTGATGCGCAGCTACGACCCGACACGGGCCGGCCTATCGACGTGGCTAACCATCGTAGCCCGCAGCACCGCCCGCGATGTGCTGCGGCGCCGCCAGTTGCCCTCGACCCCAATCGATGCGGTGCCGGAGGCTTTGTTGGCAGTGGCCCCGAAATCGGTCGAACGGCTGAAATATCCCGATTCGCTCTTGTCGCCGCGACAAAAGCTGGTCCTCAGCATGATCTACGACCGTGAACTCGAGGTGGCTGAAATCGCGACCTCGCTCGGCGTCGATCCACAGACAGTGCGGAGCACGCACCACAAGGCAATGTTGAAATTGCGTTCATATTTCGCGCAAGACGAGAGGCAGGGCGTTTCCGGGGATGACCCGACGCGCAACCGCCTAAATAACTAACGTCATGGAGACGAAGGCATGTCCGGTGGGAAAGAATTCAACGATTCGGCGCTGTGGTGGCGCTGGCGTGACGGTCAGGACGTGGCACCGGGGGACGCCGCGGCCGAGCCGGATGCGCTAATCCTCGCGGCCTACGCCGACAATCGGCTCGGCCGGCCTGGTATCGATCCCGAAGCCGATCCGGCAATTGCCGAGGTCGAGGCGTGGCTTGTCGAATGCCCCGAGGCGCTCGACGATGTCGTTGCCGCCCGTTCGCCGAGCACGGGCCCGGCCAGCGAGGCGCTCGTCGCGCGAGCTCAGTCGCTTGTCGCGCGGCCCAATGAGAAGGTGCGTCCGCTAATGTCAGCGCGGCCGAGCTGGCGGAGCGCTGCTGCCTGGAGCGGCATTGCCGCAAGCATGATCGTCGCCGTCCTGATCGGCTTTCAGATCGGCAGGTCCAATATCATCGACCAGCCGGATACCGGCCAGAACCCCACTGCCGAGCAGGCGCTGATCGGAGCGCCCGGGATCATCATTGCCACTGACGATGAGGATGCTGGCATATGAGCGACGCCGCCGGGACGCTCCCGTCCCGCCGTCGCTGGCTCATTGTCGTGGTGGCGCTTTCTATCGCTCTCAATCTCTTCTTTATCGGAATGGTCGCCGGCCATTTTCGTCACCGGCATCGGCTGGCACCACTCAACCAGCGCGAACGCTTCGAGCGGATCGCCGCCGATTTGAAAATGAGTGACGCCCAAAGGGCGGCGTTTCAGCGTTTCCAGACGATCCTGCGGGCAAACGGTGCCGCTATGCGCGCAGCCAACGCCGCCGCGTGGGCAAGGATCGCCGATCCGGAGACCTCGACCAATCAGATTACCGAGCTGCTCAACAGTACGGTGAAAAACCGCACCGAGTTTCAGCAGGATGTCGCCAACGCCATGGGCAAATTCCTGGCAAGCCTGACGCCGGCGCAACGGGCGAACTTCATCGACGAAGCCCGCAATACCCCCCACCCTCAGCAATAAGAACACGCTATAATTGCCAGCCGCATGGTCCGCAGCGGCACAGACATCACGGCAGCGCACGCGGGAACACCGGCGTGATCACCAAGCGCTCCGTCAAGATCGCGGGCCATGCCACAAGCGTCTCGCTAGAGGAGGAGTTTTGGGCAGCGCTGCGCCAAATCGCCGCCAAGCGCGGCACGTCGCTCGCCAATCTCATTGCCACCGTCGACCAACGGCGCGCCGGGAACCTCTCGAGCGGCCTGCGGCTATTGGTGCTTGAATCTTATCGAAGCGGGGAACTTCGCCTCGGTTAGGCCTTCCCATTAACCCGGCTGACGTCGGGTCAATTCTCGGTCAGCGCCGTCTGATAACGTGCGGCGGTGGCGTCGTCGAAACAAGCGAAGATCACACGGGTAATCGTCGCATTGGCGTGAAGGAAGCGGCGCGTCTCGGCGACCGCGATGTCGCAGGCCCGGCGTTTCGGATAGCCATAAATCGCCGGTCGAAATTGCCGGAAAGGCGATCGACGCGATGCCGTTGTCAGCCGCGAGCGCGAGACTGTTGCGATAGCAGCGCGCCAGCAACTCGGGTTCACCGGCAGTGCCGCCGCGCCAGACAGGCCCAACCGTGTGAATCACGCGGCGCGCCGCCAGACGGTAGCCCTTGGTGATGCGCGCCTCGCCGGTTGGGCAGCCACCGATCGTGCGGCACTCGGCAAGGAGCTCGGGTCCCGCTGCACGATGGATCGCGCCATCGACGCCGCCGCCACCGAGCAGCGTCGAGTTCGCTGCATTCACGATTGCGTCGACCGCGAGCCGGGTAATGTCGTTGACCTTGACTTCGATGCGGCTCACACGCGAACGACCTTGCCGGGATTGAGAATATTGTCCGGATCGAGCGCTTGCTTGAGGAGGCGCATCAGTGCCACCCCCTCGCCATGCTCGGCGGTAAGGAAATCAATCTTGCCGTAGCCAACTCCGTGCTCGCCGGTACAAGTGCCATCCATCGCTAAGGCGCGCATGACCATCCGCTCGTTGAGGCGGCGTGCCTCGGCCATTTCCTCGGGCTTCGACGGGTCGATCAGAAAATCGACGTGGAAATTGCCGTCGCCGACATGTCCGACCATGCCCGATATGCAGCGGCGAGGCCCGGAGGTCGGCCTCGGTCTCGGTGATGCACTGCGCCAGTCGAGAGATCGGCACGCAGACATCGGTCGGCCACGCACGACAACCGGGCCGCATCGCCATGAGCGCGTAGTGAGCATTGTGCCGCGCATGCCAAAGCTTGTTGCGCTCGTCCGCCGTTGACGCCCAGCGAAACTCGCTGCCGCCTTGCGCCGCCGCCAGCTCCTTCACGGTCGCGACCTGCTCGTCGACACCGGCCTTGGTGCCGTGGAACTCGAAGAAGAGGGTCGGCGCCACGCTATAATCGAGCTTGCCGTAAGCGTTGACTGCGCGCATCGCAAACGGATCGACCAGTTCGACGCGGCCGATGGGCACACCCAACTGGATGGTCGCGACAACCGTATCGACCGCTTGGGCGACGCTCGGGAACGGACACACCGCTGCCATCACTGCGTCGGGAATGCCGTAGAGCCGGAGGGTCACCTCGGTGATGATGCCGAGCGTACCTTCCGAGCCAACGAACAGCCGTGTCAGATCGTATCCGGCCGAACTCTTGCGTGCGCGCCTCGCCGTGCGCACGACCCTGCCATCCGCCGTCACCACTTCGAGCGACAGAACATTGTCGCGCATGGTACCGTAACGAACTGCATTCGTGCCCGAAGCGCGGGTCGCTGCCATGCCGCCCAAGGACGCGTCGGCGCCCGGATCGATCGGGAAAAACAGGCCGGTATCGCGCAAATGCTCGTTGAGCGTGTTGCGCGTGACGCCGCATTGGACGGTGCAGTCGAGGTCATCGGGCGAGACTCGCAGCACCTGATTCATCTGCGACAAGTCGAGGCAAATACCGCCTTCGAGCGCCGCGACATGGCCCTCGAGCGAAGTGCCGGTGCCATAGGGAATGAGCGGTACCTTATGCTCGCGACAGCGCTCGACCACCGCGACGACGTCCTCGGTTGATCGGGCATAGACCACGGCATCGGGCGGCATTGTGGCGTGGTGACCCTCATCGCGGCCGTGCTGTTCCAGCACCGAAGCGGAAGTCGTGAGCCGATCGCCGAAGCGCAGGCGCAACGCCGCCAGCACGACATCGATGTCGCGATTGCGCCGGCGCACCGTGGCGGTGCTCATGTCAGTCGCTCACTGCTTTTGCGACGCGGCGAAAGCGGCCTTTTGCTCGGGCGTCGCCTCCTTCGAATATTTCGCCTTCCACTCTTCATACGGCATACCATAGACGATTTCGCGCGCAGCGGGATCGGACAGCGCAATGGTACGCTCTTCCGCGGCTTCGCGATACCAGCGTGAGAGACAGTTGCGGCAGAAGCCCGCGAGATTCATCAAGTCGATATTCTGCACGTCGGTGCGTTCGCGCAGATGCTGAACGAGACGCCGGAATGCGGCCGCCTCGAGCTCGGTTTGGGTCTGATGGTCCATGGCGAAAACTCCTTCATGCTATTGTGGGACCCGGACCGCGCAATTTCCAGTGCCGGAAGGACCGGGATTAGGATCGCGGTTGCTTTTGACACCAGCGACCAATCACGATTTTTTGGTTGGCCAGCGCGTAGCGGCGTCCCAGATCTGTGCATTCACCGCGGCGCGGCGCGGTAGAGCGTTTGGTCGGCGAAATCGGCTTGAGTAAGCGCGCCAGGCGGTCGGCCCATTCGCGCGCGCCGGCCTTATCGGCGACCAAATCCTGCCTGAGCTCGATGGCAACATGGGGAAAACCGGGCGCGTGCGCGTGGTGGCTCACGGTGTAGCCGCGCGGCTCGCGTGCCGAGTAAGGCTGATTGTCCCCGACGACCAAGCCCACCTCAGCGCCCAGCGCGGACAGGAGCGGCACTGCGATGCGCGGGATCATCGTCCCACAAATGCCGATATGCCAGGGCCGGACGAAGCCCCGCATTACCGGCGTGAAACTGTGGATCGAGATCAGCGCGGGCACAGTCGACGCGGCATCGCCAGACGCCGGGCAACGCCGGCGTGATAAGGCGTGAAAATTTCGCGTCGATCCCGGGCGCCGCGTGCGGCTATCGACAGATCCCGATTGCCGGGAATGGCGATGCCGTCGCTCACGGCTTGGGATCGAGCTAGGGTCGTCGAGCGCGCGGTTGCAATCGATAACCAGGCGGGAATAGCCGGCAAGTATCGCTGAAGCGCTGAGCGCCGGTGTCAACAGCCGCGTCACCGCGGCGGCGCCGATATCGACGGCGATATGCTCCGCGAGGCGCCCGGCTCGGCAGGCCCAGCCCGTCAAGCGCCGCCGGCACGCGGTTACTGGCGTGGTCGCATACCAGTAATAGCGGCGAAGCTTCCGAATATCTCCTCGACCGGCGGCGGGTCGGTGGACGATGAGCAAGGACATAGTCCAACTCTATCGTGCGCCGGCTGTCATCCCAACCCTGGATGCCACTGAATCCGTCGGATGCGTGTTGACATGTGACAAGTATCAGGCCTGCTCGCTGTAGAAGGAGCAGGGCAGTCACGCGTTTGTGCCTAAGCAACAAAAAATCATACGAGCTACGCCTGGGAAGCCAAGACGAAAACGGAGAGTGCGGCTATCTTTGGGCGATGCACTTCGCCGATCCCCCGGCATTTCTGCGCGCGTTGCTCGATACCGCGGTCGCGGCGGCGGCGCCGGCCTTGGTGTTACCAACCCATTTGCCCAAGCCGCCCAAAGGCCGCACCATCGTGGTCGGCGCCGGCAAGGCGGCGGCGGCGATGGCGCGCGCGGTCGAGGATCACTGGCCGGGACCGCTTTCGGGCCTGGTCGTCACGCGGCATGGCTATGGCGTCGCTTGCAATCGCGTCGAGGTAATCGAAGCCAGCCATCCCGTCCCCGACGCCATCGGCGTGGCCGCGGCAAGGCGGATCGTCGATGAGAGTGCGAGTGCTGAGTGCCGACGATTTGGTGCTGTTCCTCGCCTCGGGCGGCGGCTCGGCACTGATGGCGCTGCCGGCGCCGGGCGTGAGCCTCACAGACAAACAGGCGATAACCCGCGCCCTGCTCAGATGCGGCGCCACGATCGGCGAAATTAATTGCGTGCGAAAGCATCTCTCCGCAATCAAAGGCGGACGCCTGGCGGCAGCGGCGCTCCCCGCCCGGGTCGTAACATTGGCCATCTCCGATGTGCCGGCGGATGATCCCTCGGTAATCGCGTCGGGCCCGACAGTGCCCGACCCGAGCAGCTTCGCCGACGCTCGCGCTATCTTAAAGAAATATGACATCGGTCGCGCCTTCGGCGGTTGCCCGCCGCTTCGACAAAGCCTCCGACGAAACGCCCAAGCCCGACGATCCGCGGCTCGCGAACACCGAATATCGCGTGATAGCAGCGCCCAAACAGTCGCTCGCAGCTGCTGCGGCAGCAGCGCGAGCGGCCGGCGCCGCGCCGCTCATGCTCTCCGATGCAATCGAGGGCGAGGCGCGCGCGGTCGCGGCGGAACAGGCGCGGCTCGCACTGGAGACGACATCCGGCGGGAACTTGCCCGCCGTAATCCTGTCGGGAGGCGAGGCACGGTGACGGTGCACGGCCAAGGCCGCGGCGGACCTAACACCGAATTCACCTTGGCGTTGGCGCTCGCGCTTGGCGGCCATCCGCAGATTTACGCGCTGGCTGCCGACACGGACGGCATCGACGGCACCGAGGACAATGCCGGCGCGCTCTGCGGTCCCGCGACAATTGCCCGCGCGGCGGCGTTAAAACTCGACCTTGCCTCGCACCGTCGCAAACAACGATTCTTACGCGGCGTTCGCTGCGCTCGGGCGATCTCATCGTCACCGGGCCGACCCGAACCAACGTCAATGATTTCCGCGCCATCCTGGTCCAACGCCCAAAGAAGTCATGAGACGCCAACGCAGCGCCAAGATCGTCGCCACACTTGGACCGGCCAGCGGGACGCCGTCGCAAATTGCCGCGCTGTTCACCGCAGGCGTCGACGTCTTCCGCCTTAATTTCAGTCACGGCGAGCGTGACGAGCACGCGGCGCGCATCGCCGCGATCCGCACGCTCGAACACAAGGTCGAACGTCCGATTGGCGATCATGGCCGATTTGCAGGGGCCGAAATTGCGCTTGGGCAAATTCAGCCAGGGCAAAGTCGGGCTAAAGCTAGGCCAG
Organism: uncultured Alphaproteobacteria bacterium; assembly: GCA_963804725.1. Lineage (GTDB taxonomy): Bacteria > Pseudomonadota > Alphaproteobacteria > ATCC43930 > CGMCC-115725 > JAATGI01. The sequence continues at coordinate 228,149 of CAWDRN010000006.1, forward strand.
AAATTCCGCCTCGATCTCGACAAGGCGGCGGGCGATGCGACGCGTGCGCCGCTTGCCTCATCCCGAAATTTTTGCGGTGCTCGATCGCGGCACCGCAGATTCTCTTGAACGACGGGCGCGTGCGCCTCGAGGTCGAAAAGCATGGCAATAATTTTGCCGATACAAACGTCGTCGCGGGCACCGAACTGTCCGACCGCAAGGGTGTCAATATGCCGGGCGCCCTGTTACCGCTTTCGGCGGTGACCCCGAAGGACCGCTCTGACCTCGCCTTCGCACTCGATCATGGCGCCGATTGGATCGCGCTCAGCTTCGTGCAGGGACCGGACGATGTTGCCGAAGCGAAGAAACTAGTGGCGGGGCGCGCCGGCGTGCTGGTAAAGCTCGAAAAACCGTCAGCGGTGCAGCGGCTCGGCGAAATCGTCGACCTCGCCGACGCGGTAATGGTCGCGCGTGGCGATCTCGGCGTCGAAATGCCGCCGGAAGACGTTCCGCCCTTGCAAAAGGAGATCGTCCATATCTGCCGGCAAGCGGGAAAGCCGGTGGTGGTGGCGACCCAAATGCTGGAGTTGATGGTGACGCACCGGTGCCGACGCGCGCAGAGGCGTCGGACGTGGCAACCGCGATCTACGAAGGCGCCGACGCGGTGATGCTATCGGCCGAGACCGCGGCCGGCGCTTATCCGCGTCGAGGCCGTGGCGATGATGGACCGGATCATACGCCGCGTGCAGGTCGATCCGCTCTATAGCGCCGGGCCTTCACACCGAGATGTTGACAGCGCCGGAACATACGAGCCCCGACGCAATCAGTGCCGCCGCGCGGCAGGTGGCCGATACCGTGGGTGCCGCGGCCATCGTCTCTTACACCAATTCGGGCGCCACCGCCTTGCGCGCGGCGCGCGAGCGACCGGGAGTCGCCAACCGTCGCGCTGACCGCGCGGATCGAGACGGCGCGGCGCCTCGCCTTGGTATGGGGCCTCCATTGCGTTCATACCAGCGATGTTCACCGCTTCAACGACATGATTCAAAAGGCGACCCGCATCGCTCGACAGGAAGGTTTTGCAGCGAAGGGGCAGCGCATCGTTGTCACAGCGGGTATCCCTTTCGGCACGCCCGGTGCAACGAATGTCCTGCATATCGCCTGGGTGCATGATTAGGTATTACATTCTTGCCATGGCACACACCGCTTTACGCCCGCGCCGGGCATGACCACGATCACTGTGTCGAGGAAGCGTTGGATCGCGCAGAAACGCTGTGCGCCGCGCACAGCGCACGGCTCACCGATCTGCGCCGCGCGGTGCTGGAGCTGGTCTGGCGCGGCCATGAACCGGTTGGAGCCTATGCGCTGCTCGATGCTTTGAAACAATCGCATCCCAACGCGGCGCCGCCGACCATCTATCGCGCGCTGGAGTTCCTGGCAGGGCACGGGCTGATCCACCGCATCGAGTCGCGCAACGCCTATATCGGCTGCGACCATCCCGAGCGGCCCCATGCCGGTCAATTCTTGATTTGCGCCAAGTGCAGCAATGCCGCGGAGATCGACGATCCATCCGTAACCCGCGCGCTCTCGAAAAGCGCGAGCGGTTTTGGTTTTGCGGTGACGCGGCAAACGGTGGAACTCTCGGGCCTGTGCCCGAGCTGCCGGCGCGCCGCCGGCGCTTGACGCGCGGCGCCTCGAATTGGGGCGGCTAGGCCGCCTGCACCTTCCGCTCTTTCGGCTGAATATAGGCCATCGCTGCATGCTCGGGGCAATATGGCTTGCCCGGCACCACGCGTTTGCCGCAAAAGCGGAAGCCCGGTTGACCGGGATGTCCGTGCGGCCAAGTGCAAGTTGGTCCGGCCTTGCCGGCGGCGTGGCGGATCGGCGGCGATTTCAGCGGCGACGGGCGCGGCGTCAGCATCAGCCGATGCGCCTTGCCCACGACCGCATTCTTCGAGATCCCCAATTTGCGGCCGATTTCGGCGGTCGATAGCCCTTGCTGCCACAAGGCGGAAAGCTGGTCGACCAGTTCGGCGGTCCAGATCGAGTCCATTGTTAGCACCGTATCTAGTGTGCCTATACACAGGCTATTACAAAATACAGTAGCCGAAAAAATTGGCGGCGCAATGCGAATTTTCGGTGCGCGTTCACGAATTCCTGTGGACAATCTAGACTGGCGCAGCCTGTCGGCCGCGGATCAAGTCGGCCGCTTTTTCCGCAATCATGATGGTGGGAATGTTAGTGTTGCCACCGACGATGTCCGGCATCACCGAGGCATCGACCACGCGCAACCCCGCGATCCCGGCCAGGCGCAGGTCGGCATCGACCACCGCGTTGACGCCGTTTCCCATGGCGCAAGTGCCCGTGGGATGGGCGCGGTGGCTGGCGTGGGCGCGGATCGCCGTCGCTATCTCGGCATCATCGGCTACGGTGGTGCCGGGAAAGATCTCGCCCGCAATCAAATCGGCGATCGGCGGCTGACGGTAGATACCACGCGCCACGCGGACGCCCTCGACCATGGTGTCGATATCGACACGCGCGGTCAGCAGATTGAACTTAATGCGTGGCGGCGCGGCCGGGTCCGCCGAGCGTAGCCTGACCCAGCCGCGCGACTTCGGGATGGATGGCGCCGATCCTGCAATTGAGCTCATGCGTCGGGCGTTCTTGTGACGCCGGGGAACCACAGGTCGGCGAAATTGCTTAACCCAAGACAAACCAATTGCAGGTCGGGACGCGCCATTTCCGGACGCGAGCGCAAGAACATATTCGCCGCGGCGCCGCTATTGGTGAACGGGCCGGAGCGGGAGAGAAACCAACGCGCCGCCTGGACCGCAGCACGATCGAACCGGAGGAATCGGGTAAACGTGTCATGCCCTTTGAGTGCCAAAACCAACGTGATGTTGGGATGCTCGTTGAGGTTCTGTCCGACCCCCGGGAGATGGTGCACAGGCTTGATGCCGACCGCCTTGAGCTCATCGGCCGGGCCGATACCCGACAACATCAGGATCTGCGGGGAATTGAAAGTACCCGCGCTTAACAGCACTTCGCGGTGGACGCGCACCTGCCGATAGTCCCGGCCCAATGCATATTCGACGCCGACGGCGCGGCCCCGTTCGATGAGGATGCGGGCGACGGTGGCGCCGGAAAGGATGGTGAGGTTTCGCCGCGTCATCGCGGGCCGCAGATAAGCGCGCGCCGTGCTTGCGCGGGCGCCGGCGCCGATTGTGTGTTCGAGCCGGCCGACCCCTTCGGGTGCTTCACCGTTGAGATCGAGCGCCAGGGCGTGACCGGCGCGCGCCGCCGACGAGGCGAGGGGCTCGAACAACATCTCCGGGTCGTCGACAACGGAGACCGCTACTGGGCCGCCCGTGCCATGATATCGTCCGCCGCCCCGCCAACTATTTTCGAGTTTACGGAAATAGGGCAGGACTTCGTCGTAGCTCCAGCCCTTCAGCCCCTTCTGCCGCCATAGATCATAGTCGCTGGGGTGGCCGCGCGCGTAGATCATGGCGTTGATTGACGAACTCCCGCCCAAGGTCTTGCCGCGTCGGATCGGCAAGCACCGGCCATTCAGGCCCGGTTCCGGTTCCGATTCGTAGGTCCAAATGAAAGGCCGGCTATTCGCCACTTTCGGAAACGCGATCGGCATCGCCATCAGCGGATGGATGTCGCGTCGCCCCGCTTCCAGCAGCAGTACCGAGACGGCTTTGTCCTCGCTTAAGCGGTTGGCCAGCACGGCGCCTGCCGAGCCGGCACCGATCACTACATAGTCGACGGCGCGCCGCATCATCGTGAGAGCGGGGCACCCCGCGCCAATTCTCGATAGAAGGAGTATGAGTCCTTGGGGATGCGCAGTTGCGTGGCAAAATCGACATAGACGATTCCGAACCGTCGCGAATAACCGAACGCCCATTCGAAATTGTCGAGCAGTGACCAGACGAAATACCCTTTAACGGGTACGCCGGCGGCGATCGCATCATAAACAGCGCCAAGATAAGCGCGCAGGAACTCGACGCGTTGCGAATCACGCACCCTGCCCTCGCCATCAACCGCGTCGGCGAACGCCGCACCGTTTTCGAGAATGTACATCGGCAAATCGCCGTAGCGCGCCTTGCTGTCGATCATCAGTTGGCGGAACGCATCGGGGTTGATCTCCCAACCCATTTCGGTGACCGGCACCCCGGCCGGTGGTGGCACGTGCTGGAACTGGAACAGCGAGTCCTTAGCCCAACGGACGCGTGAACGCGAATAATGATTGAAGGCGAAGTAATCGGGCTTCTGCCTGATGATGTCGTGATCACCGGACTGAACGAGCGGCGCGATTTCTTCAGCGATCGGTCCCGGATAGGTGCCGAGGATCTGCGGATCGGAAAAGCTGCGGTTCATGATCGCGTCGCTCATCTGGCACGCGACCATATCTTCCTCGCGATCCGTTAGGGGCTCGCGTGGGCCAAAATTATAGATATTGCCGAGTTTCAAATCGGCGCGGTGCTCACGCAACACCACCATCCCCAGGCCGTGCGCAAGGTTGAGGGTGTGGATCGCCTCCATCACCGCCTCGCGGCTTTTGATCCCGGGTGCGTGGTCGCCCTGGCCGTAACCGCGGAACGCCACCATGTTGGGCTCGTTGAAGGTCGCCCAATGAACGACGCGATCGGCAAGGCGGCGTGCCACAATCGCGGCGTAATCGCGATACCAATACGCGACGTCGCGATTGCGCCAGCCACCCCGGTCTTCAAGACCTTGCGGGAGATCCCAATGATAAAGGCAGAGCCAGGGCTCGATATTGGCCGCGAGCAGCGCGTCGACCAGCCGGTCGTAGAAAGCAAGACCGTTCTCGTTGACGGGCCCACGCCCCGCCGGCTGGATGCGAGGCCATGCGGTCGAGAAGCGATAAGCGCCGATCCCGAGTTCGCGCATCAACAGCACATCCTCGTGCCAGCGATGGTAATGGTCGCAAGCAATGTCACCGGTGTCGCCGTTCAGTACCGTGCCGGGAGTGTGGCTGAACTGGTCCCAGATCGACAGGCCGCGCCCGTCTTCGTTCACCGCGCCTTCGATCTGGTAGGCTGCGGTCGAGGCGCCCCAAAGGAAATCGGGTGGAAAGCTTTCCGCCATAAATTCCCTTTCTTCGTCGCCGGCGTCTGCTTGGAGGACAAAGGCGACCGGCCCCTCACTCAGGCGCGATCATCCGGCGTCACCCGCGCACCGACATCGGACCAAGACACGGTCATTCCACCTTCCGCGCCAGCGCATTCGCCGCTTCCGTCATGGCGCGGCGACGGTTCTCGAATTCAAGCCGACCCGGATCGATATTGTCGTCGGTCGGAAACGCAGCGAGGATGTCATTGAAGAGGCCCGCGACCTCATCCTTGAATTCACCGTGTGTCAGAATGTAGGCGTCGTTCCGCCGAATACCCCTCAGCACGCGTTCCCCCATATCGAGAGGGTCCATGCCGGCATTGGCAGAGGACGCGCCGGTCCAGCGCGGCGGATGTTGCGTCTTGGCTTTGAATTGGTCCGGCCGGGCCTTTTCCCCGTCCATGATGTTGGTGTGAACGAGGCCGGGACACAGCACCGAAACGCCGATCTTGTATTGTCCAAGGGCAAGGCGCAGCGAATCCGTCAATCCGCGCACCGCGAACTTTGACGCTGCATAAATCCCGCCGGTTGCGGTCAGGGGAATAATTCCGGCCATCGACGAGGTATTGACGATATGACCTCCCTCGCCATGGCTTTTGATGCGCGGCGCAAAGGTCTTTACGCCGTTCACGACGCCGCCGAGATTGACGCCCAGAACCCAGTCCCAATCCTCCCAGTCGGCCTCGTCGATGGGCGCGTTGGCACCGATACCGGCATTGTTGCAGACGACATGCACCTTACCAAAGATGCGCTCGGTCTCGTCGGCGGCGCGGGCGAATGCCTCGCGGTCGGTGACGTCAAGCTTAATGAAGTGATACGGTAGATTGGAGCCCTTAAGCATCGATGCTGCGTCGTCGAGATGATCCTGACGAATATCAGCGATCACGACCTTCATGCCAGCCTTAAGGAAAGCCCGTGCCATGCCGAACCCAATCCCCGAGGCGCCGCCGGTGATAAACGCGGTCTTACCGTCGACGTCTTTCATGGCTTCTCCCTCCGCATTCCTGGATGGCGCTATGATTGGCATGGCCCGCCCGTTTCGTCGAGGGCCGCGAAGCTTGAGGACGACGTGAGTTAAAACAATTTTTAGTGGCGCGCCGCCACTTGGTTTGAGAAAGCCAGGCCAGATCCAATGAACGGGACGCGGATATTACTGATCGAGGATGACGCCGAGACCTGCGCCGAAATCCGCGGTGCGCTCGCCGAGCGCGGTTATGCGGTCGAAGTGTCGGGCACCGGTACCGACGGCTTAAAGGCGGCGCGCCGCGGCGAGTTCGACGTCTTGATCGTCGACCGCCTGTTGCCGGAGCTTGAGGGGCTCGCCGTCATCGAAACGCTCCGTGCCGAAGCGGTGCGCACCCCCGTCCTGGTACTGAGCGCGCTCGGCGCTGTCGACGACCGGATTCGAGGGCTCAAGGCTGGCGGCGACGACTATCTCACCAAGCCGTTCGCACTCGGCGAGCTGACCGCGCGGATCGAAGCCTTGTTGCGCCGGCCGGTTGAAACTCGCGCCACCGTACTGCGCGTCGGGCCGCTGTCGCTTGATCTGATCGATCGCACCGCGAAGCGCGGCGACCGCGTCATCGAGTTGCTGCCTCGCGAGTTCAAGCTGCTCGAATATCTGATGCGGCGGCCGGATCGGGTAGTAACCCGCGACATGATGCTCGAAGATGTCTGGCATTACCGGTTCCTGCCGCAAACCAATCTGGTCGATGTTCATATCGGCAAGCTACGCCGCAAGGTCGATGGGCCAGGCGAGACGCCGTTGATCCGCGGGGTGCGCGGCGCCGGCTTCATGCTGACGTCGGGAAGCGAGGAACCGCGCCCGCCAACGGGCCGCTGAGCTAGACCGGCGCGAGCCGACCGATGCGCGCGCCCGAGATTTTCCGCACCCCGAGCTTTCGCATCGCCGGGATTTCGGCCGCCGTCTTCGTACTCGGCGTCTTGGTGCTGTTCGCGTTTGTCTATTGGCAGACGGCGAGCCATGAAACCCGCACCGTCGATGGTTTCATCGAACGGCAGGTTAGGAGCATTGCCGGCAGCCATCCTGATGAGCTGATCCATGCGCTGGTCCTCGGCGGCGATCAGAGCGAGCGGCACATCGCGTACGCCGCGCTATTCGACGGCCATGGTCGTCGGATCGCCGGAAATCTCGCCGCGCTGCCCAAACAATTTCCCATCGACGGCTTCGCGCACGGGGCGACCATCGCCGGCGCACGGCAAGTGCGAGCGGCGGCGGCGCGGCTGCCCGATGGCGAGATCCTGTTCATCGCCCGCGATGTCGCCGAACTTCAGCAATTGCAGGGCATCGTGCGCCGCGCCTTGTTGCTCGGCGTCATTCCGGCGCTATTGCTGGCGCTCGGCGCCGGCGCGCTTTTGAGTTGGCGCGAGCTGAGCCGGGTGCGCACGGTACATCGCGCGGTCGCGCGGATTCTCCTCGGCGATCTCAAGGAGCGGCTGCCGGCACGCAACGCGGCGGACGATTTCGACCGGCTGGCGATGGCGGTCAACCGCATGCTCGATGAGATCGAACGCCTGCTCGAAGAGATTCGCGGCGCCGGCGACAATATCGCGCATGACTTGCGCACCCCTTTGACCCGGGTCCGCGCCCGTCTCGAGCGCAGCCGCGAGGCGACCCGCGATGCGGCCGAGCTCGACGCAGCCATCGACGCCGCCATCGCGGGCCTCGATCAGACGCTTAGCATTGTTACCGCTCTCTTAAGAATTGCCGAGATCGAGACCGGCAACCGGCATGCCGCGTTTGGCGATATCGATCTCGCTCGCATCGTCCATGATGTCGCCGAGCTCTACGGCCCAATCGCGGAAAACGCCGGCATCGAGCTCACCGTCGCTGCCGCCGAACCCCGCTTGGTCAAAGGCGATCGCGATCTTCTCGTAGAGGCGGTCGCCAATGTTCTCGACAACGCCCTCAAATTTGCCCCGCCCGAGACCGGCATCGACCTTGCAGTGATCGACGGCCCGGAGGGGCCGATCGTACGCGTTCGCGATCGTGGCCCGGGTATTCCACTCGAGGAGCGGCAACAAGTATTGAAACGGTTCTATCGGGGTGACAAGAGCCGAACCTTGCCGGGAAGCGGCCTCGGCCTGGGCGTTGTCAATGCCGTGATGACGCTGCACCGTTTCCGCATCGCCATCGGGGACGCCCAACCTGGCTGTATGTTCGATTTGATTTGTACGCCGCGACCGGCGGATTAAAAAAAACATTAACAATTGTGTCTTGTTTCCAATGGCTTGGCCGGTCAACGTCGAGCCCCGTTGGATCTGCTGGCCCAGCCACACGGCGAGCAGGAAGTTTGCGCGCAACATCGGAACAATCGATGCCGATCGTCGCCTATGTCCTGAAGCGGCCCTATACCGTCGTGGCTGCCTTGATCCTTGTATGCCTCTTGGGCATCGGGGCGGCGATACGCATGCCGATCGACATCTTCCCCGAGATCGACATCCCCGTCGTCAGTGTGGTTTGGAACTATCAGGGCATGAGCCCGGAGGATATACAGAACCGCATCCTGACGCTTCATGAACGCCAGATGGCGTCGCTGGTCGACGACATTTCGCGCATCGAGGCCACCAGCTATTTGGGTGTCGGCGTCGAGAAGGTCTACCTCCACGAGGGCGCCGATGTCAGCCGCGCGGTGGCGCAGCTCGCCTCGAGTGCGCTCGTCGTGCTCAAATACATGCCGCCGAATATCACGCCGCCGCTGGTAATCCGGTATGGTGCGACCGACGTGCCGATCATCCAGCTCAGCCTGTCGAGCAATTCGCTCACCGACACGCGGCTGAACGATCTTGGCCAGAACGTCATCCGCCCCGATCTTGCCATCGTCCGAGGCGCGGAGGTGCCTTATCCCTACGGCGGCAAGCCGCGCCTCATCATGGTCGATCTCGACGAAAAGTCGCTGCAGGCGCGGCACATGTCGCCGACCGACGTCAGCAACGCGCTTCTGGGGCAGAACGTGATCCTGCCGTCAGGCGACGTAAAGATCGGCAGCAAGGACTATTTGCTCTCGCTGAATAACAGCCCCGACATCATCAGCCAGATGAACGGTTTCCCGATCAAGCAGGTGAACGGGCGAACGGTGTTCATGCGCGACGTCGCCCACGTCCATGACGGCTTCCAGGTGCAGACCAACTCGGTGTCGGTCAACGGCACCCCCGGAGCCCTGATGATGATTCGCAAGACCGGCGGCGTCTCGACGCTGGCGGTTATCGACGGCGTCAAAGAAGCACTGCCCTACATCGAGAAGATCCTGCCCGCCGGCGTCGCCATCAAGGCGATCTTCGACCAATCGATCTTCGTCAAGGCGGCGATCAATAGCGTCATCACGGCCGGCCTGATGGCCGCGGGCCTTACCGCGTTGATGATCCTCCTGTTCCTCGGCAACTGGCGGCTGACGCTGATCACGCTGGCATCGATCCCGCTATCGATCATTGCCGCGATTTTGATCATGTACGTAATGGGCGAGACGCTGAACACCTTGACGCTCGGCGGCTTCGCGCTCGCGGTCGGCATCCTGGTCGACAACGGCACGGTGGTGATCGAGAACATCGAGCGTCACATGCGCCAACGCGAGTCGCTAGTCGACGCGATCATCAACGGCGCCGGCGAGGTCGGGATGCCGACCTTTCTCTCGACCTTATGCATCTGCATCGTGTTCGTACCGATTTTCCTGTTGACGGGCATCCCCAAATATCTGTTCTCGCCCCTGTCGATGTCGGTGTGCATTGCCCTGGTCGCGAGCCTGCTCCTGTCTTTCACCATGGTGCCGGTGCTGTTCCGCTACTTGATGCGCAACGTAACCCAGGCTCGCCACGAGGAGCAGGAACTCAACCGGCCGCGCCGCAGCCTCAATCCGTTCAAGCAGTTCCATCGCCATTTCGAGAACGGGTTCGACCGCACCCGCAACGCCTATCGCGATAGCCTGACATGGTGCTTGTCGCGCCCGCTGCCGACGGTCGGATTCTTCCTGATCCTGATAATCTGCTCGCTCGCCTTGTTCCCGATGCTGGGGCAGGATTTCTTTCCCCAGGTCGACGCCGGCCAAATGCGGCTGCACGTCCGGGCGCCGCCAGGAACCCGCATCGAGGAAACGCAAAAATACTTCGCCGAGGTCGAGGGCGCGATCCGCAAGATCGTCGGCAACGGTCAGATCGATGTCATCCTCGACAATATCGGCCTGCCTTACAGCGGCATCAACATAGCATTGAGCGATTCCGCGACCGTCGGCCCGATGGACGGGGAAATCCTTGTCTCGCTCAAACCCAACCATACCTCGACCTTTACCCACATCGCCAACCTTCGCCGCCAGCTGCCGCGCCTCTTTCCGCAGGTGGTCTTCTTCTTTCAGCCCGCCGACATTATCGACCAAGTGCTGAATTTCGGCCAGCCGGCGCCGATTGATATTCGCATCTCCGGCCCGGACAACGACGCCGCCTTCAGGCTCGCAGCCAAGGTGGCGCGCGATCTGAAGTCGATTCCCGGCGTGGTCGATTCGCATGTTTCGCAAGTGCCGGATGCGCCGGTGCTCACCGCCGATATCGACCGCACGATGGCGCGGCAAATGGGTCTCGACCAGCGCGGCGTCGCCACCGACGTGCTGGTGACCACCAGCTCGAGTTTCCAGCCGGCACCCAACTTCTGGGTGGAGCCGAAGAGCGGCATCAGTTATTCGCTGGTGGTGCAATACCCGCCCTACAAATTTGATTCGGCGCAGAATCTTTGGCGCATCCCGGTCACGCCGGCGAACGGTGGCCAGGGCCAACTGCTGATGAACATCGCTAAATTCGGCCGCGCCAAGGGGGCGCTGTCGATGTCGCAGCTCAACATCCGGCCTGTGTTCGATGTTAACGCCGATGTGCAGGGGACCGATCTGGCCACCGCCGCCACTGCGATTAACCAGGTGCTCGCCGCCGATCGGCCGCCGCCGGCGCAGGCCATCGTTATGACGTTGAGTGGCCAGGTCGACACGATGCAGGAGTCCTATTCTGGCCTGTTTGGCGGCATGGCGCTGGCGGTGATCCTCGTCTACCTGTTCCTGGTCATCAATTTCCAGAGTTGGGTCGATCCACTGATCGTGCTGATGGCGGTGCCGTTCGCGATCGGCGGCGTAATGTGGATGCTGTTCCTCAGCGGCACCCATATCAGCGTGCCGGCGCTGATGGGTACCTTGATGTGTATGGGCTTGACTACAGCCAACAGCATCCTGGTGGTGACGTTCGCCAACCAACGACTAGCGACGGGCGACACGCCGCGAGAGGCGGCCATCGTGGCCGGCTACACGCGGCTGCGCCCAGTGCTAATGACAGCGGGCGCGATGATTTTTGGCATGATCCCAATGGCCCTTGGCATTGGCGAGGGCGGCGAGCAAAATGCGCCTCTTGGTCGCGCCGTGGTTGGTGGCCTGTTTTTTGCCACTTTCGCGACCCTGGTATTCGTTCCGACGATGTACCGCTTGCTGCGCCGGCAACGGCGCGTCGACACACCGGTTCACGCGGAGGCAGGTCATGTTTAATCCACATGATTCGGCACCCGCGGCGCGGGCCAAGCAGGGCGCACGGCCCCAGCCGCAACGGCCGGCGTCGAGAACCGGGCATCGCATTCAAATTTTCGTCGCGGGCGTCGCCATCGCGCTCGTGGCGGCGTTCTTCATCGTCTACCACGCGCGACAACAGGCGACTGCAGATTTGGCGCAGGACACAAAAGAGCAAGCGGCGCTGCTGCCGGCGGTTATCGTCTCCGTCGCAGAAAAGGCGCCGGCCGCAACCTCGCTGACCCTGCCCGGCAACACCGCTGCCTGGCACGAGAGCACGATCTTCGCCCGGGTGAGCGGCTATGTCGCGCAATGGCTCGTCGATATCGGCGACCATGTAAAAAAGGACCAGGTGCTGGCCACGATCGACACGCCCGATCTCGACGCGGAACTGTCAGCGGCGCAAGCCAAGCTCGAATCCGCCAAAGCGGACGTCAAGGTGCGCCAAGCGGAAGCCGCCTTCGCCAAGACCACTTACGAGCGCTGGCGCAACTCGCCGACCGGGGTGGTGTCGCAACAGGAGCGCAACTCGAAAAAAGCCGATTTCGGCAGCACCACCGCCCAGCTCAACGCCGCGCTCGCGAATGTCGACGCGGATCAGGGCAATGTCGATCGATTGACGGCATTGACACAATTCAAGAAGGTAAGGGCACCCTATGATGGCACGATCATCGAACGGCGCATCGATATCGGCAATCTCGTCACGGCGGGCAGCACCACCAACACCACCCTGCTCTATCGCATGTCGCAAGACGATCCGATGCGTGTCTACGTCGACGCGCCGCAAAGCGTCGCCGCCGACACGACCGTGGGCCTGCCGGCGACCATGACCGCGAACGACTTACCGCACAAGAACTTCACAGGAAAGATCGCGCGCACGTCGAACGCCATCGATCCACGGGCCCGCACGCTGCGGGTCGAAGTCGACGTGCCCAACCCAAACGACCTGCTCGTCCCTGGCTTGTATGTCCAGGTGACATTCGAGCTCAAGGCGCGTGGCAACGTCGTCGTGCCGGCCTCCGCCATGAACTTCCGGTCGAGCGGGCCGCAGGTCGCGGTGGTCGGTACCGACGACCGCGTTATGTTCCACGATGTCGCCATCGCGCGCGACGACGGCAACGTGCTGGAGCTGAGTTCCGGCGTCGCCCCAGGCGACCGCATTGTCCTTAATATCAGTAGCGCGATCGCCAACGGCACCAAGGTGACGGTGACCGAACAGCAGACCGCTGGCGCGGCGACAGCCGCTCGCTAGTATGGCGCACACGGGGGATCGATCATGGGGCCTTCCCGCCGCGACCTGCGGCTGAGAACTTTCTCCGCGCCATTCGCCGACAAGCCTCGTGCCGAGCAGTTTCACAAACGGGCATCGCGAAACGCCAGCCGCTTATCGGCAGCGCTGCCTGCGATCGCGGTGCTGGTTGCAGGCTGCACGGTCGGCCCCAACTACAAGACGCCGGTGATCGCGATGCCCAAGGGATTTACTGATCCGATCGCCGCCATCGCCGACGTGGTGAGCGCCGGGGCGCCCGGCAAAATGGAACAGCCGCACAAGCGCAGACCAAATCCGGCGCCGGTCGACCTGAGCGCATGGTGGCGCTCACTCAACGATCCGAAACTAAATTCGCTGGTCGAACGCGCAATCAAGGGCAATCTCGATCTCGCTGTGGCTTTGCAGCGGCTCCAGGAAGCACGAACCCAGGAGTACGTGGTGTTGGGCACAGCCCTGCCATCGGGCGACATCGAGGCTGCCCTCGGCAAGGGCACCGGTACCGACGTGACACGCGGCCGCGTCTCACCACTCCTGCGCTCGGCCACGAGCAGCACTGGCCTCACGCAGCTCAACGAACTAGCCGGCTTCGAAGCCGGCTGGGAGCTTGATATCTTTGGCCTTTACCGGCGCGAACTGGAGGCGGCGACGTACGACACAGAGGCAACGCTCGCGGCGCGCAACGCCACGCTGGTATCGGTCGTCGGCGATGTCGTGCGCGCCTATGTCGATCTGCGCGGCCTGCAGACGCAGCTCGCGATCCTGCATCAGGAAATCGCGACGCAAACCCATTCGGTCCAGGTAGTCCAGGAGCGCTTCGATCGCGGCCTTACCAACGAGCTCGACGTTGCCTTGGCGAAGCGCGAGCTGGCGACCTTGCAGGCCACCGTAGCGCCACTGGCGGTGCAGATAAAAGCCGCCCAATACACCATCGATCTCTTGATCGGCGACATGCCAGGAACGCTCGAGGCCGAGCTGAGCAGGCCCGAGATGATCCCTCCGCTGCCGGAGAAGATCGTGCCTGGCCTGCCGCTGGAGCTGCTGCGGCGCCGCCCCGACATCGAAGAGGCGGAACGGGAGGTGGCTGCCGCGACCGCGCGGATCGGAGTCGCTACCGCCAATCTCTATCCCCATCTCGTGATCAGCGCAGCGGCGGGGGGCCAGGGTCAGGGGCTGGGCGTTTCGCCTAATCTCGCCAAGGCAATCTGGTCGGTCGGGCCTGGTCTCTATTGGTCCGTTCTCGATTTCGGCACGCTCGATGCCCTAGTCGAGGTCGCCGATTACCGCGCCAAGGAACAACTCGCCGCTTACAAGGCGGCGATTTTAACAGCGGTGCAGCAAGTCGACGCCGCCATTGACGACTATGCCGCCCAGCAGCAGCGGCTTCGCAGTTTGGAAACGGCTTTGGCAGCCGCAGAACAATCAGTGTCGTTGGCCTCGGAGCGCTATGATCGGGGTCTGACCGATTTCCTCAACGTGCTTGACGCGCAGCGTGAACTTTACGCTCTCGAGGACCAATACACCCAGGCACAACAGACCGCGGCCGACGACTTCGCGGCGCTCTACAAGGCGCTGGGCGGCGGCTGGGAGAAATACCAGGCGATCCCGCCGATACGGCAACCCCAACCTGCCATTCTCGCGGCCTTCGAGCGCTCGATCGAGAACCCCCCGGCGCCATCGCTGCCCGTGCCCTGAGCGAAGCTTCGTCCTTGCTCGTCAAAGCACGCCCGGCGAAAATGGCGGGAGGTATCGAGACTAAATCAAGGAAAGCGCGACGATGGCAAGACCGTTCACGGGGCGGCGAGAAGATTTTCGATTGGTCACCGGTCAAGGACGTTATACCGCCGATTGGAGTTTACCAGGGCAGACATACGGCGTTTTCCTGCGCGCCGATCGCGCCCACGCCGAAATCCTGTCGCTCGACAAGAGTGCGGCGCTGGCCTTGCCCGGTGTGCTGGCGGTTTTGACCGGCGAGGACATTGCCAAGGCCGGCTACAAATCGCCGCCGCCGATGGTGACGTACCCCGGCAAAGACGGCATGAAGCTGCGCCATCCCTTCCGCCCCGTGCTGGCGCAAGGCCGGGTGCGCCACGTTGGCGAGGAGGTGGCGCTGGTCGTGGCGGAGACCCTGGCGCAAGCGCAGGACGCTGCCGAGGCAATCGTGGTCGACTACCGCGACCTTCCCGCCGTGATCGCTGCGGAGGACGCGGACAAGGCCGGCGCGCCGCTGCTGCACGAAACCGTCCCGAACAATGTCGCCTTCGATTATGAATACGGCGACGGAGCCGCGGTCGAGGCTGCGTTCGCGAAGGCCGCGCACATTGTGAAGCTAACGCTGAACGCGCAGCGCCTCGTAGGCAATCCGATGGAGCCGAAGGCCTGTAGTGCAACCTACGATGCCGCCAGCGACATTTACGAGGTCTACGCTCCATCCCAAGGCATGTCGATGATGCAGGGCGGCTTGAGCGCTGTCAGCGGCGTGCCCATGCAGCAGATCCGCGCTCATGCCTACGATGTCGGCGGCGGCTTCGGCATCCGTGGCGGTGCCTATGCCGAATATTCGGCGGTGATGTTGGCGGCAAAGTTGGTCGGCCGGCCAGTGAAATGGGTCTCGACCCGCTCCGAGACGTTCCTCAGCGACTTCCATGCCCGCGCGGCGCAAATGACGGGTGAACTGGCGCTCGACAAGAATGGCTTGTTCCTCGCAGTGCGCTACCATTGGCTCGCCGATCTCGGCGCCTATCCGACACCGGTCGCGCCGTTCATCAACACGCTTGCCGCGACCAGCCAAGCGGTGAACCTCTATCGCATCCCCGCGGTCTATGGGCTACATCGCCTCGTTGTCACCAACACCACGCCCACGACCGCCTATCGGGGTGCGACGCGGCCTAATGTTTCCTACATCACGGAACGCCTGGTAGCGGAAGCGTCACGTATCACAGGCATCGATCCCGTTGAGCTTCGTCGTCGTAACGTGTTGCAGAAAGAGGCCTTCCCTTACAAGACGCCGCTCGGCACGCCGCTCGACAGCGGCGACCCGCCCGGCTTGTTGGCGAAGTTGGCGGAGAATGCGGATATCGCGGGCTTCGCCAAGCGCCGGGACGATGCCAAGCGACGCGGCAAGTTGCGCGGTCTTGGCGTCGCGATGTTCATCGAACCGTCGGGCGGCGGCGGCCCGAAGGAAGAAGTGGCGATCAAGTTCGGCGCCAACGGCGACGCCAGCATTTATTCGCAGGTTGGACCCTCGGGCCAAGGCAACGAGACGGCGTACCCCGAAATCGTCGCCGACGTGTTCGGCATCGATCCCGAGCGCGTTAACATGCCGGTAGGCGATCAACAAATCGCACCGCTGGTCGGCATGGGCTCCATCGGTTCGCGCTCGGCAATGACCCATGGCAGTGCGTTTCTGGTAGCGGCCAATGAAGTGGTTAAAAAAGGCATGGAACTCGCCGCCAAGGACCTCGAAGTCTCGGCGACTGACATCGTTTTCGAGGAGGGCGCGTATCGCGTCGCCGGCACCGACCTGTCCATCGGCTTTTCCGAGATTGCGCGTAAATACGGGGCCTCGCCGGAAAAGCCGCTCGACGTCACCGCCAACATTCCCTCGCCGATGGCGTTCCCAAGCGGTGCGCATGTTGCCGAGGTCGAGATCGACCCCGAGACAGGCGCGCTCGATCTCGTCTCCTATGTCGCGGTCGATGACTGCGGCAACCAGATCAATCCGACGCTCGTTGCCGGCCAGGTCCATGGCGGCATCATGCAGGGCATCGGCCAGGCCATCGGCGAGCACGCCGTCTACGACCGGGAGACCGGCCAGCTTCTGAACGGCAGCTTCATGGATTATTTTATGCCCCACGCCTTCGATCTGCCCGCGATGTCGCTTTACGATCACGGTGTGCCGTCGCCCAACAATCCTTTGGGCGCCAAAGGCGCTGGCGAGGCCGGCACCACCGGGGCGGTGCCGACGATGGCCAATGCCGTGCTCGACGCACTGGCGCCACTCGGCATCCACCACATCGACATGCCCTACTCGCCGCACCGGCTGTGGCAGGCGATCCACAAGGCCAACGGAAAGGGATGAACGTCAATCTTTCCAATGGTTGCTTGATAGGCGGAAACGGGTGTCCCAAGAGTATCCATTGGGCGTTTGTGAACCGCCGGGTCGTTCTCTATTCGTTCTCATATTCCGATTGGTCAGATACCGTGCCTCCTCTACCGGCCAACTCCCCCAAATTCCGCCGTTGGTTGGGTAGCTTACCACCTCGCGAGGAGCTGATAGCGCGCATGACACTGCGTGATGACATTCGTCACCTGGCGCCGGCTGGGCGGACCGGAATGAGAGCTTACGGCGGTCATGACTGCGGATGATTGGGCTGAACTGCTTCGCGCTGTGCAGCGTGCCAAGCAGCAGATTGTCGGCGGCGACGATTGAGCGAGCCGTGTCACAACGCCGGGTCGGATTCCAGTGCAGATTACACATTGACCCAAATGAAAAAAGCAAGAAGGCAATCAGGTTGAGTTTGCGCCCTAGATCGCTGAGCACGAATACCATCGCCGCAACGTCGTCACACGTGTGGGGAAGTGGTTCACCGCTTGCCGCCCTCGTTAACGCCCAATCTTGGCCAAAGGTTCACATTGGGACGCCACAGTCAGGGGGCGATGCGCGCCTTCTATGCCTTTCGAAAATTCAGACAATGGCACGCTGGACTTTCTCCACGTGAGGAGCTGGTCATGCGAATGGCTCTTCGCGACGACGTCCGCGATCCGCGGCATTAGCCGGAAATGGGATTCGCGGATTGCCGAATTGCAGGACAAGCTGTTCCGATCGGAAGATGACTGGGCCGAATTGCTGGCAGAGGTGAAACGGGCAAAGCGGCGGGTTGCAAAGGGCAAGTGACAGCAAGCGAGGGCCTCGGCTCGTGCTGGCAGGTGAGTGGGTTGTCGCCCCCACCCCATGGCATGGCGCTATGAGTTCATCTCGATGAAACGCTTAGACCACGCCGCTGGTCGTTGATGGAGGTGAGTTCAAGGCGACGCCGACGATGCAAGGCTAGTGCTCGCCACCGTGGTGAAGAACATCATGTCTACATGATCGACCACGCCCGATGCGATCCGGCATATCGATCCAGTTGGAAAGGCGCGCGCTCCTGTCGCCAAATAAAATGCCCACGGCTATTGGCGGTAACACGCGTCGCTTCGAGCGAAAGCAGCGACGTGTTCACCGCTTCGGGTAGGCAGTGAAAACATAGTCTTTTGTCGACACCTTCGTGTGGCACGCGAACCCGCACTTGGCGTCGTGCGCCTGAGGCGGTTTGTCAGCTAAGTTGCCGGGCCTGAACGTATCGGACGCGGCGTCATACTCGAACACGGCATATCCCCATCCCCCGCTGTCCGCAAACCTCTTGGTGTCTTTCACCATGAGGTCGACGTCATGTAGGGTGTCCGGCACCGTCGGGTCACCGGGCTGGTCGGCGTTCTTCTTTGCGTTCCAGTGGATCTTCGCCATCTTGGCGCCATCGGGGAAAGACTTGCCGTTGCCGGGAATCCCCGCCTTGTAGGCTTCGATCATTGCGGAATTGCCGAGGATCGTCGCGATCTTATTTCCATTGTGACTAACGGCAATAGTCTGCCAATCTTGGTATCCCCTGAACTCGGAGAAGGCGAGACCACCCGGCACCTGCAAGGCATACCTATCCTGCGCAGAAATCGCCCTGCCCCCCAAGACTGCGAGCACTATTACAATAGCCGCACTCGCAATGACGGACATGGCCAGAACGCTGCGCGGGGTCGGGAACGACCGTGCCTTAGACATCATCATTCTCCTCGACAATGTGCGTGCGTTGACACAGGTTCATGCGCTTTTCGCAGCCCGAAGTCGGTGTTTCTGCTCACTTGGGTCAGTCACACGTTGCAAAATCGCCGACGAAGGAGTGCCAAATAGTAGTCTGACTTCTCTAGACCAGCACGATGACATTGGCGGGTTTGGAGAGGCAAAAAGGTTTTTGAGCCATCCACGCTCCCGGCTGCGACGCGGCAAGGCCGTGACATGATGGACATAAACGATCTTGAACCATGCCCGCGCTGGGGGTACGCCGGCATAGATCCCATACAGTCGCCGAAGCGGAATTGATGCGATTGCAGTGCATGGTGAGCGAACCTTCGAGGTCAGCGCAGACAACCGTCGGCACTATGGCGGGGCGGCTGGGCCGGAAAGCGCCCATAAAAAATTCCGACCCGCATCAATGGGCCGTGTCCGAGACTGTTGCCTTATTCGGGCCGCACTAAATTAGCCAACGGCTCGCGCATAAAGCCGGACACCCTCCTCCAATGAATGGAAATGTCCGTCGAAACCAACCGCTCGCAGCTTCGAGATGTCTGCTTGGGTAAAATATTGATAGTTGGCACGGAGGTCTGCTGGCGTGTCAATAAACGTAATGTTGGTGGCGCATCCGAGTGCTGCACCAACGGCGTTTACTAAGTCGAGAAAGCTCCGCGCGGTACCCGTCCCGACGTTAAATAATCCGCTGACAACTGGATTTTGCAGCAGCCACCTGATGGTAGCGGTACAATCCTTCACGTAAATGAAATCCCTCAACTGACCGCCATTGCGATAGCTGGGGTGATGGGATCGAAAGAGTTGGATCGGTCCGCCAGCCTTGATCACTGGATAAATTTTACTCACGACCGACTGCATATGTCCTTTATGGCCTTCGTTGGGGCCATACACGCTAAAAAATTTGACGCCAGCCCATTGCGAGGGGGTGCGCCCGCCGCTGACAACATCAGCGACGATGCGACGGTCCACAAAATGTTTACTCCAACCGTAGGCGTTGAGGGGGCGGAGTGCCGCGAGAGCAACAGGGCTCTGATCATCGCCGAACCCGGCGCTACCATCGCCATAGGTCGCTGCGGAGGACGCATATATGAACCGCGTTGCGTTCGCGGCGCACCATTCCCAAAGGTCGAGCGTCAGGCGGATGTTGTTGGCGACGTACCGGTCAATATCAGCTTCGGTGGTCGATGAGATTGCTCCCATGTGCACGATCGCCGCCACCTTGTCACTATGCCGGCCAAGCCAGTGAAGCAGCTTATCGGGTTGGACGAGATCATGCAGCTGAATCGCGGCGATATTACGCCACTTGTCGCCAGTGTGCAGAAGGTCCGAGATGACAACGCGCAGGCCAGCTTCAACCAAGTCGCTGACTATATTTGACCCGATGAAGCCCGCGCCGCCGGTGACAACGACCAAATCGTCACCGCACAAGGTTTGAAACGTCGCCACGGCCCGCCCTTTCTACAAGAGATGCTGAACGTCGACCATAGGTTTCCCTTCCCCATTTTCAAGTGGGCCCGCTTGGACATTTGGCCAAGCACGGGGCGCAAGCGAGCCACCGACTTGCGCGAGGTGGTGAACGCGTCGCTACATGGTGCGATTGGGCTCCAAAAGAGCGACCTGGTGATGGGTAGAAGACCCGATGCTAGCAAGGGGCCAGTTGGAAAAGTCGGCGCCGCCGACCCCAATTCGTGGCGAACTGCAGCGTTAACGCGCTTCGCGCACGCCTCGCCGAGGACCTCTCGAAGACTGTCCACGCCCTGAATTGGATCGCTAATGACGTTCAGTCACGCCGCGCTCGATCAATATGAGACAGTGCAGACCGAGGTGCGCGACACGGCGCGTAGTCTGGGGCAAGCGATTCCGGCCCAGCGGCGGGTTTCGCGTTCATCCCATGCCGGATCAAAGCGCGGCAGCATATCTCCGGACGCCGCATGCAGGAGAATTGGGAACCGGCTTCGCGCGGCCGTGTCGCATAATTAAAGACGGTGGGCGACCTCGGTGCTTTAACTCATCAGCGGCTTGCGTTTAGTCATGAGTTGCCTCAAGCGGGCACCGCCTGGCTAGGCGGGCTGAGCCGCCGGATTGCAGTCTGAATCACAGGGAGAGTCATACGCACCATCCCCAAGAATAGCCTGTGGTGGCGATCCATAAGGCCAACGGGACGGGCTGAACGTCATTCGTGCGCTGGCCACCGTCAGGTGAACGCGGCAGGCGGCAAGCGCCTGCCCAGCAGCAAGTCGGCCGCTTTTTCCCCAACCATGATGCAGGGGGCATTGGTGTTGCCGCCGGGGATCGCAGGGAACACCGAGGCATCGGCGATGCGCAACCCGTCGACACCATGCACTTTCAGTTCCGCATCGACCACGGCACCCGCATCATTGCCCATGCGGCAAGTGCAGGCCGGATGGGACATGGTCGTCGCCATGCGCCGGACATAGGCGGCAAGCGCCTCGCGAGAAGTCGCATCCGGACCCGGCATGACCTCGCGCGCAATCAGTCGCTTCTGAGGCTCAGTGGCGTAGAGTTCACGGGTCATGGCGATGCCGCGCAGGACGGTCTCGATGTCGGCTTCTTCACTGAAGATATTGAGAAGGATGCGCGGCTTATCCTTCGGATCGGCCGAACGCAGTGTCACGGTACCGCGGCTCTCGGGATGAATCGCCGTGACGATGCAGTTGAAGGCATACTTCTGCTTCGCAGCCTGCCACGGCCACCATGGCCGATCGAAGAGTCCGACCGTGTTGCAGGTCAACTGCACATCCGGCCGCTCCAGACCAGGCCGCGAGCGCGCGAAAATCCCGGCGGTGTTGCCGTTGCACGCGAATGGACCGTCGCCCAACAAGGCCCATCGCAACGTCCACCAAGCTGCACGATCGGCGCGCAGTTCATGGAGGAAGGTCGGTTGCGCCGCCGCCATGACGACCGGTACCGAGCCATGCTCCTGGAGCTCCTTGCCGACGCCAGGCAGATCGACCAGCGGGGCGATACCGTGCGCTTTGATTTCGTCGGCCGGACCGATGCCCGATAGCATCAGCAGCTGCGGCGAGTTATAGGCGCCCGCCGATAACAGCACTTCGCGTTGGGCATAAGCTCGGCTGAGCATGCCGTCCTTGACATAGTCAACCCCGACGGCACGGCCCTTCTCGATGACCAAGCGCGTAGTGAGTGCCTGTGTCACGACCGTCAGGTTCGGCCGCTTCATTGCCGGATAGAGGAAGGCGCGCGCGGTCGAATGGCGACGGCCGCGCTTGCCGACAGTGAGTTCGGTGACGAACAGCCCTTCCGGTTCGGCACCCGAAATGTCAGCGCAGATTGGATGACCTGCAGCCTGTGCGGCGGCGGCGAGCGGCTCGTAAAGCAGTTGCGCCGCCCCGCCTTGCTTCACAGCCAATGGCCCGCCGGTGCTGTGGTACTTGTTGTCGCCGCGCCAGGAATTTTCCGATCGCTTGAAATAGGGCAGGACATCGTCATAGCCCCAACCGGGTAGGCCGAGTTGACGCCAGTGATCGTAGTCGCGTGGATGTCCGCGTTTATAGCCCATGCCATTGATCGACGAACACCCGCCCAGCACCTTGCCTCGCGCGATCGGCAATCGCCGACCGTCGAGTTGCGGCTCCGGATCCGTCTCAAAGCTCCAATTGAACCGCTTGTCCCAAGCGGCCAGCGGCCAGGCAATCGGGAGACGCAACACCGCCGCGGCATCGCTTCCCCCCGCCTCCAGCACCAAGACCTTGACGCTCGGGTCTTCGGTCAACCGGTAAGCGACGACGCAGCCCGCTGAGCCGGCGCCGATAATGATGTAGTCAAAAGTCTTGGGCATGGATTCTTCGGATCGGGATGATTGTCGAGTAATCTTGCATCAGCATATATCGCAATGGACCAGAAGGTCTTTTGTCGACGCAGTTGCAATGCCGGTTTGGGCTAGATCAACTCTGCTCCAACCTGATCTTTGTCCTCAACATAATCATTTTGAGGCGGCTCGGACCAGGTCGGTAACCAATGAATTTATACCAAGTGTGCGGAGTACTTTAAAAGATGTGCGTGCACGCCTCTGGTCGTCATTGCGACTCTCCTCCTGTTGGGTGTTGTCGTCGGCGTTGTATAGATTGATGTGGGCATCGACCGGTCAGACTGATGCGGCACGGCGTGTGGATGCGTCGAACCATGCGGCGCCGGGGAAATCCGGCGGCGACGGCAGGGCCTTGTGATCGTTGGCCAGGCATAGATGTTGCACAGGGAGGAATTTGACCAATGCGGCCCCCATTTCCGAGCAACGAGCCCGATCGTCTCGCGGCACTTCGTCGCCTCGAATTGCTCGACACGCCGCCGGAACTCGATTTCGACCGCCTGACGCGCCTCGCGGCAGCCCTGCTGGATGTGCCGATCGCATTGATCTCGCTGATCGACGAAAAACGGCAATGGCTCAAATCGCGCGTAGGCTTGACGCTGACCGAAATCCCACGCGATCAGTCGTTCTGCGCCCACGCTATCGCGCGGGAGGACATGCTCATCATTGGCGATGCGAGCCAAGATCCGGGATTCAGTGCCAGTCCCCTGGTCGTCGGCGATCCGCATATCCGATTCTACGCGGGAGCTCCCTTGCGGACGAGAGACGGATTGGCGCTTGGCACGCTCTCCGTCTTGGATAGTACGCGGCGGGACGGCGTGTCGCGGAAGCAGGCTGAGACCCTCCGCGACCTCGCCGCGCTCATCATGGCGCAGATCGAGGCGCGCCACGCAGCCGGAGAGTTTCATCCGGCGAGCGCATTGCCGAACCGACCTCGATTTCTCAAAGATATCGGCGCCGTCATCGCGCAGAGGACGCATGTCACCTCGTCGGTCGCGATCGTGGTCATCGAAGCGGCGACATCGAACCAATATGCCGATCTGGAGTTGACACTCGGCCAAGGTGAGGCGGCTTCGTTCGAAGCCGCGTCCGCGGCGCGGATTACCGAGCGCCTGCCCGCGGGCACACAGCTTTACCATCTCTCGAGTGCACGGTTTGGCTGCGTTCTTGAGGCTGGCTCGTCCGGTCACGCAGAGAAAGTCCTCGACGGGCTGGCCCACCACATGCGACGGCCGGGAGGCCGTTGGGCGATCCCCTTCGCGACGTCGATCGGGATCGGCGCCGCCTATTACCCGCGTGATGGGACCGACCCGGCGGAGCTGGTGCGGAATGCCTTCAGCGGCGCCCAGGCGTCGCTGATCGAGAAAAAACCATGGCGCGCTTATAGCGCGGTCCTCGACCTGGCGTCGCGGCGCGCCTCTCGTCTGCTACGCGATATCGGCCCCGCGCTTGCCAGCGAGGGGGAACTCCGCCTTGTTTATCAGCCCAAGGCAGATCTTCGGACCGGCCGTTGCGTCGGCGCCGAGGCGCTGATGCGTTGGAAACATCCGACCCTTGGACAAATCTCGCCGAGCGAGACAATTCCGCTCGTCGAGCAGACGGCCTTGGTGCATGCACTCACGGATTGGGAAATGGGGACGGCGCTGCCCGAGGTCGCGCGCCTGCGGGCGGCTGGGCTCGACGTTCCGGTTTCGATTAACATTTCGGTGCTGGACCTTGAAGACGAGGATTTTGTGGCGCGCCTGGCGACGTTGCTTGACCGCCATGGCGTTCGGCCCGAATGGATCGATATCGAGGTCACGGAAAGCGCACTCATGAAAGACCCGGTCCGGATTGGGCGTCGGCTCAACGAGGTCCGGGCCATGGGTGTGGCGATCGAAATCGACGATTTCGGCGTCGGCTATAGTACGCTCTCATATCTCAAGTACATCCCGGCAAGTTATGTGAAGATCGATCAGCTTTTTATCTCTCGGCTCACCAGCAACAAAGACGACCAGGCGATCGTACTCTCCACCATCAACCTGGCGCATGAACTGGGATGTTTGGTGATCGCGGAAGGCATCGAAGATGGAGAGGTGTACAGCTGGCTCCGCGAACATGGCTGCGATATCGGTCAAGGCAACGTGATCTCGCCGCCGCTCGATGCGGCGGGTTTTGAGCGCTGGGTTCGGGCGCAGACGGAACCTCAAGGGGCACGTCCCTCCGAGAACGGCGCAGATGGGTGAGGGGATGTGCTGGCGAGACGTGGCGCCACAGTCGCCGAATTTGATTGGTACGCATCGGGAGATAGATAGTCCAGGGCCGAGTGGCGCTTGCTGTCGGTTATGGACTGCTTCGGTGAAAGTGCCGATCGCGATGCGGGCTTGAAAACCATGACGGCGTCGCATTCGGGTACCGCCGACCATCAATGAACTAGAGAAAATTGGTGCCGCCGTTGAGCTGTACAGTCTGGCCGGTCATGTAAGCGTTGCCGATCACCATCAGCACCGCCTGCGCCACCTCTTCCGGGTAGCCCAAGCGGCCAAGCGGGATGCGCGACACGACCTCGTCGCGTCGGCCACGCATCATGTCGGTCTCGATCAGTGACGGAGCCACCGCGTTGACGGTGATGCCTTCCTTGACGAGGCGGGCGGCATAGCCACGGGTCAACCCCTCCATGCCGGCTTTCGAGGCATTGTAATGCACGCCAATACCGCCCGCGCCACGCGCAGCCCCCGAGGAGATGTTGGCGACGCGGCCCCACCGCCGCCGGCGCATCGCCGGCAAGACAGCCTGGGTGCATAGAAAGACCGATTTCAGATTGACCGCGATGGTCTGATCGAAATCCGCTTCGCTTAAGTCGTCGATCCCGCGCGTCATGCCGATGCCGGCATTGTTGATCAATACATCGATCGGGCCGAGCTCCGCGGCGACGCGTTCGTTCATCGCCGCCACGTGCGCCGATTGCGAGACGTCGGCGCCCACCGCCATGGCGCGGCCGCCGCGGTCACGGATCTGCGCAGCAAGGGCTTCGGCTTCGACGGAATGCTGCCGATAGTTGACAGCGACTGCGGCACCGGCTTCGGCAAGGGCCAGTGCAATCGCGGCGCCGATCCCGCGCGACGCCCCCGTCACCAGCGCGACGCGCGTTGCGAGATCTGGTTTGATGCTCATAGGCATGACCTCCCGATTGGGGCGTGTGGCTGGCGAAGGCTTCGATCTCGATAAATCAGCATGTGCGAGTTTCTCCAACGTGCCGACGCTCGCTCAGCGCTGAGGCTTGATACACGTTCACTTCATGTAACCGATTATTGGAATTGAACCGCTCCATGGCCGAAATTCTGTTGGTATCGCTGTTGACGTATTTCGGCTTTTTGCGATACCGATCAACACCACGCCCGGGCTCGATCGGTTTTCGCTACTAGGCGGGGTGTGGAGCGGCAGGATTCGCTGCGGTCTCTACGCGGTTCGCGCCCGTTGCCTTGGCTCTATAAAGCGCTTGATCGGCGCGCTTGCAGAAAGAGTCTAGGTCGCAGTCTTCCGGCGTGCGTGTCGCGACGCCGATACTAACCGTGAAAGGGATAGACTTGCGATTGGGCCAATCATACTTGAAGTCCTGATTGGCAATTGTCGCTCTCAACCGCTCACCGATTTCCCGCGCCGCCTCCAAACTCGTTTTCGGCAACGCCACCATGAACTCGTCGCCACCCCATCTGGCGAAAACGCCCACGTTAGCAACCGCGGCCGACGCCGCCTTGGCCAGATATTTCAGCGCTGCGTCATCGGCGTCATGTCCGTACGTGTCGTTGACCTTCTTGAAAGAGTCTATGTCAAGCATCAGGACGGATACACCCTCACTCGATCGTAGGATATTCTCCATGATTTCAAGAAATTCTCTTCGATTCGGCACGCCAGTCAATTCGTCCGTCTCAGCCTGCTTCTGAAACAGGTCCATGAGACGAATGCGGTCCGCGATGTCCCTTATGATCGCGGTAAACTCTAATAGACCCTCCACATTGATCTTGGAGATGGCGATTTCCACGGGCAGCAAAGAACCGTCGCGGTGGAGTGCGTAGATGCGATTTCGCTCGTTCATTTGCCTCGACATGACAGGAGATCGGGCAAACTGGTGGACGTAGTTGTCGTGGTGCGAACGATGCGGTTCCGGAATGAGTCGCAGAAGCGGCTGACCGATCATTTCGGATGCATCGTAACCGAAGAGATTCTCTGCCGCACGATTGAATAGGGTGATGTTATGTTCTTGGTCGATGGTTACGATGGCGTCATAGGCGGCATCGACAACAGACCGAAAGCGGGATGTGCTTATCTCCAGCTGATGCATCAATTCCATCTTCGCGGTGATCTCGAGACCCGTGATAAGGATCTCGGGTACGGTGTCGCCTCCCTCGCTGTGCCGGAACGGCTTCAGCGACAGGCGCCACCAGTGGGTTCCGTCGACCTTCAGATCGTAGGCTTGTTCGAATTCCTGGGCGACGCCGGAGTCGAAGCATTCTTTGACGTTCTCGCGAAACTCATGGCGCGCATAGCTTGGGACCAACGTCTCAAAGGGGAGTGGAAAGCCATAGGCGCCTAATGGCCGCCCGCCTGTCATGTCGAAGAAGTTCTGGTTGCAGGCCGGCACGAGAAGCGAGCCCGTTTCGTCGCGCGCGACCACCGCGACGCTTGCGGCAATACTGTTAACAAACTCCTGAAGTCTATTTGACCAGTCACTCATCGTGGCCTCCGCACGCAGCGCCTCGGTGGCCTCGGGACGACATAAACAGTCTGCGGGACCCTCTCGAAGCGGTGCAGGATCCGGACGTTCGCCCTCATGATAGCAGCTTAGAGGCCAGCGAGAGAAGCCCAGCCGCCGCGTCGACGCGCCCGAATTGCCTCGGCCAACCAATTGATCCCGGATCACATGATTGAGCCGTGTATCCTGGGGAGCGCGCGAAATTCGAGTCATGACAGTGCAGCTTCGGCCGAGTGACGTGTATTGGACGCTCACGCTCTAAGCCTCAGCCTTGCGGAGCCGGAGCGGTCCCCACATAATGACCGTGGCGAGCAGTCCCAAGTCGAAGACCGTGCCGGAGACCTCGGTCGCAGAATCGTAGCTCTCGCAGACACGCGGTCGGCAATTCGGCGATGCAAGGCCGGCGCGGCTTGGCGGTAGGACAGAAACATGGCACCCAAAGTCGGCGTCGGCTCAGCGAATCTGGAGCGATACGGCCACGGCCCCGTACGGTTGTCCGGGGATGTGGTTGGACTTTTCGATCAGCATCTCCTCTTCGACGATGCCATCGACCCTACCGCCGCCAGCGCGCGTCAGAAATTCGAAGCTGCGGCGCGGTCGGTACGGGATGTCCTCTCGCGGCGTTGGGTGGAAACCGAGCGCACCTATGATCAGCAAAATCCCAAGCGCATCTACTATTTGTCGATGGAGTTCCTGATCGGTCGCTCGCTGACCAACAACATCATTAATCTCGGTCTACATCCATATGCCGAGGGCGCGGCGCGGGAGATCAATCTCGATTGGATCGGCTTGGCGGAGGAGGAGCCCGATGCCGGTCTCGGAAATGGCGGCCTCGGGCGGCTTGCGGCCTGTTTTCTCGATTCGATGGCGACGATGCAGCTTCCGGCGATGGGCTACGGCTTGCGCTACGAATTCGGTATGTTCAGGCAAACCATCGAAAATGGTTGGCAAATCGAACATCCCGACAACTGGCTGGTCCGCCCTGATCCGTGGGAAGTGGGGCGCTTCGGCGAGGTTGTGCAGATCAAGCTCAACAGCAGCGTCGAGATGCGTGGGGGCAGCCTGCAAATCGTCCCCGGCCGGCCCGCTACCCTGGTTGGTATTCCCTTCGACCGCCCGGTGATCGGCTTCGGCGGCAAGACCGTCAACAGTCTGCGGCTCTGGAGGGCCGGATCTCCTGGGAACTTCGATTTTCAGGAATTCAGCCACGGCGATTTCGTCAAGGCTCTGATTGGCCGCGTCGCAGCCGGCACGGTGACGCGTGTCCTCTATCCGGACGATTCCACCGAGGTTGGGCAGGAACTGCGCTTTATTCAGGAATATTTCCTGGTAGCCTGCTCGTTAGCGGACCTGGTGCGGCGCTTTCGTCGCGGCAATTCGGATTGGAGCAGACTTCCCGACAAGGCGGCGATCCAGCTCAATGACACGCATCCGACCCTGGCGGTTGCGGAACTGATGCGCATACTGCTCGACGAGGCCGCACTCGGATGGGACGAGGCCTGGGATCTAACGCAGCGGACCCTGGCCTACACGAACCATACCTTGTTGCCCGAAGCGCTCGAGAAATGGCCGGTGCGCTACTTTGAGCAGCTGCTGCCACGCCAGCTTGAGATCATCTTCGAGATCAATCGGCGTTTTCTCGCCGCGGTCCGCAGCCGGTACCCCAATGATGAGGCGCGTGTGACGCGTCTCAGCCTGATCGAAGAGGGATCGGATAAGAAGGTTCGAATGGCCCATCTGGCAATCGTCGGCTCACACAGCACCAACGGGGTGGCGGCGATCCATTCCGAGCTGCTGCGCAAGGTGACGGTGAAGGATCTGGCCGAGATGTTTCCGGAACGCTTCAGCAACAAGACCAATGGCGTCACGCCGCGACGCTGGCTCTTGGTTGCCAATCCGGGGCTGTCCGCTGCCATCTCCGCCGCAATCGGTGACGCTTGGATCAGCGATTTCGGCCAGATCGCCAAACTCAAACCGTTGGCCGAAGACCACGAATTCCAGCAAACCTTCCTTGCCGCCAAGGGTCGGGCCAAGACGCGGTTCGCCGGCTGGCTGAAGGCGACGTCAGGACAGACAGTCGATCCCGAAAGCATCTTCGACTGTCAGATCAAACGTATCCATGAATACAAAAGGCAAATGCTCAATACTCTGCGGATCATCGTTCTTTACAACCGACTGAAGGCACAGCCGAACCTCGCGATGACGCCGCGGACCTTCTTCTTTGCAGGAAAGGCCGCGCCCGCATACCATCGCGCAAAGCTCATCATCAAGTTCATCAACAACCTCGCCGGTACGATCGACGCAGATGCCGTCGTCCGGGGGCGGCTGAAGGTGGTCTTTCTGCCGGAATACAACGTTTCGCTGGCCGAACGTCTGATCCCGGCTGCTGACGTGTCGAACCAGATCTCCACCGCCGGCTTCGAAGCCAGCGGCACTAGCAACATGAAGTTCATGATGAACGGCGCGCTGACCATAGGGACGCGGGACGGGGCCACGATCGAAATGGCAGCTGCGGCGGGTGAGGAGAACTTCTTTCTGTTCGGGCTGAGCGCACAGCAGGTCGCGGACAGCCGCAGTTGGTACAGCCCGTATTGGCACTACGAGAACGACCCCGAGATCAGGGCTGCTCTGGACTTGGTCTCAAGCAATTATTTCAGCCGCTACGAGCCAGACATCTTTGCATCGCTGCTCGATGCCTTGCTGCGGCAGGGCGACCCCTACATGCATCTCGCTGATCTTAGATCATATCTCGAGGCGGATCGCGCGGTATGCGCCCTTTACGCGGATCGCGAAGGCTGGGCGCGCAAGGCGGTTCTCAACGTTGCCGCCTCGGGGCCGTTTTGCAGCGACCATACGATTTCGCGGTACGCGAGCGAGATCTGGAAGGCTGGACCATGTCCTACGCCAATCTAGGACAATATCCGTTCTGATCGCATTGAAATCGCACTCGGGTAAGCGGCCGCGGTGGCGCTGCCCGCGGTTCCGCTATTTCGAGACGTTGAACGGCCTGAATTTGCTGTCTGTCAGATCGACGCTGAAGACTCCCTGGCGGGCGCCGAACGGAATGCTGATGAACAGGCCGATGACGAAACCGCTATAGCCGGTCGCGTTGGAATAACCGGCGAAGCCCGACAAAATCACATGGTCGGCGAGGAGCACGCGGCCGCCCAGCTGGGTGTCGGCGTTGACGCGCGACAACCTGCTGCCGGAAAAATGAAAGCGGATAGCGGGGCGAGGCTTGCGCCAGGCGCTGTGACAAGTTGCGTTTCCAGCGGGCGAGCGCGCTGGCGTCGGCTTCATCGCCAGCTGCGCGCGCGGCAAGGACGCGTCAAAGAGCGCGTTCTCTGTCGGGGCCGCTCGCGTGAACGCGGCCAAAGCGTCATCGG
This sequence comes from uncultured Alphaproteobacteria bacterium, assembly GCA_963804725.1. GTDB lineage: Bacteria > Pseudomonadota > Alphaproteobacteria > ATCC43930 > CGMCC-115725 > JAATGI01. Next base: position 258,883 of record CAWDRN010000006.1, read on the forward strand.
TGGCGGTGGTGGTCAAGCAGCCGCCAACCGACCGTCTCCCAGGCATCGCTCTTGCCGAGATCGACTGCCTTTTGTACATCGGCCGCGATCTCGCTCATCGGCGCGCCCTGGTCGATCAGCATGAACGCCCGGGCCAGTTGGGCATCGGCGAGCGGCGCGCGCGCCGGCGGTGCCGACTGCCGCAGGGTCTTGTTGACGGCCGCCGTGCCGCAAGCCTCGCCAGGGACCGGGTGAGGCCCTGACGCGCCGAGGCACCACCGCCCCAGGAGGTAGCGTTTGCAAACCACTGCGCCGCCTTTGCCGCATCCCTGGCGTTGAGGTAATGCCGGCCGAGAGCCGTGGCGACATCCGCGTTACGGTCGGGCGTGGCGATGCTGCCGAGAATGGTGTCGCCGGCCGCAACTGGCTCGGCCAGCGCGTGGGTCTGGCGTGACACCCGCAAGCTCTGGGTCAGGCCTTCCACCAGATCACGGGCGTGATTCTGGTCGTAGAGTTCGGCAATAATGACTGCAGCTTTGTTTGGTGTCGTCGGCGCGCAACGCGCTCAATGCCGTCAGCGCGCGGGCGTCGCGCCGATTCGGCGCTATCTGCGCCAACTGGTCGCGCAGCTTTTCGGCCGCGGCAAAATCGCCGGCCTTGTAGGCTGCGACTTGGCGGCTGGCGATCGAATCCGCGCAGGCTTGCATCAGGCGCGGTGAGCGAGCGCTGGTCACAGGCGAGAGTGCTGGCCTCGGCCTCATAGCCCCGCGGCACGCGTCGCGAGGACCCGTCCAAGGACCGCGTTCTCTGTCGGTGGCGCCGTTGTGAACGCCGTGAGCGCGTCGGCGGGCCGGTGGCGATCCAATAGCCGCCAACCCACTTTTTCCCTGGCATCGCTCTTGCCGAAGTCGACAGCGCTCCGCACATCGGCGGCGATTTCGTTCATCGGGGCCGCGTGATCGACCGGGGTCAAGGCCCGGGCCTCCAGCGCATCAGCGAGCGGTGCACGTAGCGTCGGCGCCGACTGGACCATCTTCTTGACCTCATCAATGTTGCCTTTTGACCTCATCAATGTTGCCTTGCGCGAGCAGGACCGCGCGAGACCTTCATACGCCGACGAATCACCGCCCCATGTGATGGCGGTCGAAAACCATCGCGCCGCTTCCACGCTGTTCCCGCTGTTGAAATAGTGCCAGCCGGGAGCAATTGCGGCGCGCGCGTTTCGCGTGGCGTTAGTGACGGCTTCCGCGCCAACAATCTGCGTCGCCGTCGGATGGCCTGTCGTGACGGCGGCGAGCGACCTTTGCAGCACGGCTCACTCGAGGACCTTGCGCACTGATTGCGGCTACTCTTGCTGCGACAGCGACGTGACGGTCGCCAACCGGGTTGCCGGCGGGACGCTGCGCAGAAACCGGTTCATTGACCCGGCCGCAATTCCCGGATCAGCACAATGCTGCGCCATGTCCAGCAGCGTCTGCCTTTCTCCGGTGCCCGGTGCTTCGGGCATGCTCCAGGCAAGATCAGGATGCGCGCAACGGTCTAACGCGCCGATTGATGCGGCGAGCCGGCGCATCTTGCGGGTGTCGCCCTGCGCCTTCGCCGGGTCGAACTCCGCGGACGTTAACGCGAGGATGAGGTCGGCCGGTGGTTTCCATCCCAGGTTCGCTTGGCTCAACCGGTTGAATTTGGCCTCCGCGACCTTCAAATCATGCAGGCGTAAACGATACCATATGCCCGATGTGTCGACGTTTTCCTCGACGGCGGGCGGGGGACCGGTCGGTGGGAGAAGGAGGTTCTGTTGTTGCGTCTGTGGCGCAGTGCTCCGATCGGGTCGCCTCTTGATGTTGGGAGTCGTCTCCGGATGTTGCACGACCACGCCAGGGCTTGTTGCTGTTGCAGTGTCTGCTGCGCCACCGGTGTCTCAGTGGTGAGAGCGACACGAGTCCGAAGACACCCAAGACAAGGGATCGGTGTAAAACTTTCCGGCGCCGCGCCACGCCACGATCACCTCGTCCGATCCGCGTCATTGCCCCATCTCAGCCGCCGCGATGCGTGAGAGGAGAGACAGGCTCCATGAGTAATATCCATCCTGTGCGCCAGGCAGAGGCAATCGAGCTTTGGAGTCGCTGTCTTTGTCGACCGCGCGCTCGGTCACCTGCGCGGCCGACGCCACCCCGGTCGACCAGGCGTATGGAGCGACAGCATCTGTTTTGAGGTCGGCCCAGGCTGGCACGCCTCGCGGGTGGGATGCCGACCAGAACGAGAGAAACGGCATCAGCGTGTCTTTGTCTGTGATACCGCCCCAGACCAGGTAGAGCGGAATGCGTACCGCGTCAAAACTGTAGCGCGGCGGAAACTTGTCCGCGGGGCGCATCGGGCCGTTCCCCACGTGCAGCCAGTCGGGCGGCAGCTGCCATTTGCCGAAACGCGCCTGCCGCAGCAGCGTCAAGCCGCTTTCGGAGAGTTGGGGCCAGAGCGGGTCTTTGTACGCCGTTGCGAAGGCGTTGATGGCGGGAAAGAGCCAGTACGACAGATTGACGACCACTCCGGATTGATCGGAAAATCCATCGGCCGCTGGCAAGAGGAGCGTGTCATTTTTCTGACGGACGATCAGTTTGTCCGAGACCGATTTGGCGATATCGCGCGCTGCCCTCCCATAGTCCGTCCGTCCCCAGGCCTTGCCAGCACGCAACAAGGCCCAGGCGATCAGGATGTCGCCATCGGAGGCGTTATTCTTGTCAACAACACAATCTCCTTGCGCGCCGCACGCGGCGAACTTCCACGAAAACAAGCCGTCCCGTCGACGCAGATGGCCTCGCGTCCACCGCCACAGCAGCTCGAAACGGTCCCGATCGCCGGCCGCTTCGGCCAGCAGCATGCCGTAGCCTTGACCTTCGGTGTGCGTGATACCTTTGGGATCATTGTCCTTGTCGATCACGCGACCGTCAGCGGTCATGAATTGCGAGCGGTATTGATCCCAAAGCTGCGGGTCGAGTTCCGCGGATTGGCTTTCGCCGGACCAAGCGCCGGTGAGCACCACGATCACGCCCCCCACAACAATGGGAATCAGGCTTCGGCGGCTCATGCTTGCTCTTTGTCCAGGTTCCTCTTGCGTCGCCGGAGCAGAGTGAAGGCGGCTCTGCGTCATCACTCGATAGCAGCAGTCCAAAGGCTTCACAATATGTCAGTGTACATCGGTACACAGGTGGTAAACACCCGGATCAACGGAGCCCCGCGTTTGCGCGCGTTTTCGATGGACCGGTTGTGTCAGTCGGATTCGGAACTCCGGCATGATCCGGCTCCCGGATTGGCCACATGCAACCACCCTCCGCGGCCGATGGACCCGACGCCGATCGTGCCGATCGTTGCCAGCATCACCTTCGCGATGATGATCCGGAACTGGAACACGGAACGACCCTTTCGTCGACGCACAACGTTTATCGACCCGCTCGGAATGTTCCGTCAGGTCCAACAAGAGCGTCTCAACTAGTCGGCCCGTTCGGGACAATGACGTTTGGTCCGGGCACTGTCAAGGGAACGGCTCGTTTGGAATACACAGTATGCACGATTTGAACAGACCCGACCACGAGCGATGCCGATCGAGGCGGGGTTGCCTCGACTCCGCTTTAGCGATTGTCGGATCGGCCCCAATTGACACACGTTCGTCGGCCGGAGATCAGCTTAGGCCAAGGCCTCGTATGAAAATCACTCAACAGCGGTACATTGAGACCATGCTAGTCGACGGTGCCTCCTGTGACGCAGTTCCGCAGGACGCTATGACCACTGGCGACCGGCATCGACCAGCGGAAGTTGCGGTACAACAAGTGAAGGTTGCGGTATGACCAAAATCTCATGGACGCGCTGATCACCGCTGCGGCCCATGCGCTCGCAAGAGGCGATCCGCTTGGTGCCCTGAACCGAGTTGCCCTGCGTGATGACGCGCCGGCGCTCGCGCTGCGCGGCATCGCAATGGCCCAACTCGGCGATCTCGATCGGGCGAAGATTCTGCTGCGGAGGGCCACGAGCGCCTTCGGCATGAGGGAGGCCGTGGCCCGCGCCAGGTGCGTTGTCGCCGAGGCCGAGATCGCGCTCGTCACACGCGAGCTGCGCTGGCCTGCGAAGGCCCTCGAAACAGCACGGGCGGCGCTCGACGCACACGGCGACCGGGTGAACGCTGCGCATGCACGACACCTCGAAGTTCGGCGCCTTCTTCTGATCGGACGCCTCGACGAGGCCGAGCGCACACTCGCCGAACTCGACCCTACACCGCTCCCGCTCGCGTCGAGAGCCGCGCACGAGCTGGTGGTCGCGGGAATCGCGATCCGCCGCTTGCAGGCGAAGGCGGCGCGCGCGGCACTCTCTCGCGCCGCGCGGGCCGCGCGTGCGGCAGGCATCCCCGCGCTGACCGCGGAGGTCGAAACCGCCTCCCTTTTGATGGACACCCCCGCCGCACGGCTTATCTCGAGTGGCGAGGAACGCCCCGTCCTGCTTGAGGAGATCGAAGTGCTTCTCGCTTCGAGAACCCTTGTGGTGGACGCGTGCCGGCACACGGTGCGGAATCCTCGAAGGGTGGTCTCGCTTGCGACGCGGCCGGTGTTGTTCGCGCTCGCACGCGCGCTCGGCGAAGCCTGGCCCGGAGATGTGCCGAGGGGCACGCTTGTCGCACGCGCGTTCGGGGCGAAGCACGCTGACGAGTTCGCATCGTGCACGGTTGCGCGTCGAAATTGGGCGGCTTCGCGCGGCGCTTCGGGAGCTGGTCGATGTCAGCGCGACACAACCCGGCTTTAGGCTAGCGCTGCGCGGTGCAGGCAAGATCATGGTGCTGGCGCCGCCCGTTGATGAGGACCACGCGGCGGTGCTCGCCTTCCTCGCCGACGGTGAGTCGTGGTCGAGTTCGGCCTTGGCGCTTGCGCTCGGCGCCAGCCCGCGCACCGTGCAGCGCGCGCTCGACTCGCTTGCGACCTCGGGCAAAGTGCATGGGTTTGGTCGCGGACGAGCGCGCCGCTGGATGGCCCCCCCAGTGCCGGGATTTCCGACAATCTTGTTACTCCCCGGCCCGCTACCGAATGACTAGCATGGCTGCATGAAACGATCCGCAGCCAAGATCGTCCGCGAATATGGACCCTTCCCGCATGCTCATAAGGTACACGGTGTAACGTTCGACGGTGCGCACGTCTGGTTTGCGTCCGGGGACAGGCTCAACGCTTTCGATCCGAGTAGTGGCAAATTGGTGCGAAGCATCAATGTGGATGCGCATGCAGGGACCGCCTTTGACGGCCGGAATTTGTTTCAGATTGCCGAAGATCGCATCCTGAGGATCGATCCGACCACAGGCCGTGTACTCGCCACCATCCGGGCGCCTGGCGGCGGCGGTGACTCGGGACTAGCTTGGGCCGAAGGATCGCTCTGGGTCGGGCACTATCAGGGCCGAAAAATTTATCAGATCGATCCCCAAACCGGGGCCGTTCTTCGCACCATCGAATGCAAGCGCGTCGTCACCGGGGTCACTTGGATCGACGGCGAGCTCTGGCACGGCACCTGGGAGGGTGACGAGAGTGATTTGAGGCGCATCGATCCACGAACAGGACGCGTCCATGAGAGACTCGAGATGCCGCTCGGAACGGGGGTGTCGGGGCTTGAGTCAGATGGCGGCGATGGGTTTTTCTGCGGCGGCGGCAGCAGCGGGAAGGTGAGATTGGTCCGCCGGCCCAGGCGGCGTTCCGCGTCAGGCACTTAAGCAACGCAGCCGACGCGGCCAAGTTTTGTGCAGGCCTGGCGACAGGACGAGAACGATCGGTCTCGCTTCACCGAGAAGGCCAGCATCATGGCGTCGATGTCGAAAAAAAACGCATGATCTTCATGCGCAGGAACGACGCCATGCCGACGCTCGCGATCTCTTGGCGCTCCGCCGGCGTGAACGCCATGACATTGACGTTGCTGGCCGACCGTTCGGCCTCGATGCGGCTGAGCTCGGCCAAGGTTTCGGGATATCGAGTTAGAACCGGCTCCAATCGCTGTTTGTCGATTTCAATCAGCCCGGTCTCGACGGCTGCGGCCACGGTGGCGCTGCGGGCGGCGCCGGTCAGCAGCGACCATTCGCCGAAAACCTGGCCGGGCGCCAGCAGCCCGACCTTGCGCTGTTCGCCATCCTCCATCCGCTTGAACACGTCGAGCAAGCCCGAGACCACAACGAACAAGGACTCGCCTTCATCACCTTCGCGCACCACCACTGAATCGGGTTTCCATTGCAGCAGTGCGACGCCGCTGGCCAATTCACCAATTTCTTCCGGGCCGAAAGAATTGAACAGCGGCACTCGGCGCAGAATCGCCGCGATGTCGATGCGCCGCTCGATGCCCCGCGCGGTCCGTGCCTCGCGACCATCGAAAATTTCTCGTCGCGGATATGCCGGTGCGAAGCCGGCCTGGTCGAGGAATTTGAGCGCGTTGATTGCGACCTGGTGGGTGATCAACGGCGCTTCGGGATAGTCAGGCACGTAAAAATACATCGAATAGGGCACGCCGTGATCTGCGAACTCCTCGATGATGACATAGGGTTCCGGATCGGCAAGGAGGTTGGGCACCGCCTTCATTGCCGTTGTCAGAATTGCGGCAACCCGTTCAGACGGTGCCTCATATCCGACAGTGATCTTTAGCTTATTCTGGAAAGGGCGGCGCGGCGCATTGTAGTTCATCAACTGCACATCGACGAGCTTGCTGTTGCGCACCACGATCATGCGATCGTCCAGAGTGGTGAGATGCGTGTCGCTCCACGTTATTTGCGTCACCTTGCCGACTACGCCATTGGCGACCTGGACCCAATCGCCGATCTTTACCGTACCTTCGCGAAAGTTGAGGGAGATGCCGGCGATGAGATCAGTCGCGGTTGGTTGCAGCGCGAAGCCGGCGGCTGCCGCGATGATGCCGGAGGTGAATAGCAGGCCAGTCAACGCCAGCCCGAACACCTGCGAAACGATCAGGATGCCGGCGCAGAAGAAAGCCAGGATGCTCGCGATGTCGAAGAGCAGGCGCGGCATCTGGCTCGCCAACCCTTCGCGCCGCGCTCGCCGCATGACGAAGAGGCGCAGTAGTTCAGTGGCGAGCAGCGCCAGTGCCAGCCAAAAGCCGGTGCCGACGACGTCCTTCGCAATGGTCTCGTATTCGGCGTTAAGATCGAAGCCGGAGCCGCGGACTGCCTGCCAATAAGCGGCTCCGAAAATCGCGACCAGAAAAATTCGCAGCGCCAGCCGCATGGATCATCCCCCCGCCCACCCTCTAATAAGGCGCGGCGCGGCGTGCAACGATTAGTTAGCTTTTCTGCCGCACCAATGGCCCGGTGGCAACACCCTCGGCGAAATTGCGCCACGGCGCCTTGGCCGCGACCACCTTGTTCTTGAGCGTGCCAATCCGGTCGATTGTCAACTCGACCTCGTCACCCACTGCGATGCGCTTGTACCCGGCAAAAGTGCCAAGTGAAATCACATCGCCCGGCTCCATCGGGGTGTAGTCGGAGCAGTACGCCAACACCTCGTACGGGTCGAAGATCATGTCCTTGCTGTTGCCCTTGCGCCGCGATTGGCCGTTAACCTGTACTTCCATGTCGAGGTTGCGCGCGTCGGGCAGCTCGACACGCGTCACCACCCACGGGCCGATCGGACAGAAAGTCGCGAAGTTCTTGGCGTAGGAATAGGGTTGGCCCATTTTGAGCCGTTCACCCTGCCGGTCGCGGGCCGAGACGTCATTACAAATGGTGTAGCCGAAGATGTGATCTGGTGCTTCGGACGGGCGGATGTGGCGGCAGGCGCGGCCGACCACCAATGCCAACTCGTGCTCCTCATCCACCTTTTGAGGAAAGGGCGGCAGTTCTATCTCGTCGCCGTGGCCGATCATGTTAGCCGGGTACTTTTCAAACACGATCGGCTCATTGTAGAAGCTGAGATTGGCCTCGTTGATATGTTCCTGATAGTTGAGCGCAAGTGCGAGAATCTTCGATGGTCGCAACACCGGCGGCAGATATTTCGGTGCGGCGACGCGGAATGCATCAAGCCGGTTCGCCGCTTTGAGCTGCTCCATCGAAGCGGCGCCAACGCGATCGATGTCGGTGCCAGCTTGAATGATAGCAAGGAGCGAACCGTTTTCACGCACTTCCGGATGCGTCTCCGCCAACGCCCGCGTCAGGTCGATCACGCCATCATCGAGCTTGGCACCAACATGCGGACCGGCGTCGGTGGCGAAAGACAGTAGTTTCACGGTTTCCTCCTGGTTGGTTCATGGCTGCCCACTATAGCAATTCACCGCCATTCGATGCGGGGGACTTTGCCGATGGTTGCCCGACCGATTGACAGTTCGCCGCCCTGCAACGTCACCGGCGCGGTGAGCCGCATTCTGCCGTCGGCTTGGCGACGTGCGATGAGATCGAGAGCCAGCTTCACCAGAATCCCGTTCTTCTGCGATATCGTCCCAGCAGCCATAGCGGCGTCGATGAGCGCATCATGATCGATGATGCTGGCGGTCATTGCCGCCGCCGGCTGCAAGTCATCGTCGAGCGCCAGCGTACCGTTCATCTGAAGCCACAAACTGCCCCATTGCAGATCGGCCTGCTTCAATTCGATGGTGCCGCCGTCATCACGCCATGCCGCGAGCGCCCGGCGCCAATCCTCCGGCGGCACCCGCCCCATGACGGCGAGATCGAAGGCAAAGCTTTCAATCGTGTTGCCGAGCGCGATCACTGGCTTGGGCAGGACAAAATGGTAGAGCTGAGCCGTGATGAGGAGCCCAATGTCGCGATGGCTTCGCGGTATCTGGCGCGGCACGGTCACATGCGCGACCAATTCCCCGGCGGTGGCGCCGCCGCCCGCGAGCCCTTGAATGGAGATGCTGAAATCGCTGACGGTGTCGCCGAGCATGATCTCACCCAGAGCCGATTGCATCGCTATGGGAGCCTCAATGCCTTGCACCGTGCCGCTGCCTCCGCGCGGCGCTGTGACTTGCCAGCGCATCAAATTCCAGGACGACGCCACGCCGATGACTTCGGGGACCTCCACATGATAGGCGTTGCCGCGCGCCATCGACATGTCGACAAGGGCAATGCGGAACGACAGCGGAAATCCGCCGATCGTTTCCCGGCTCCAAGCGAGCGCATAGCCTTGGGAACGCCGCTGCGCTGCCCATTTTTCCAACCCGTCCCGAAGTCGGTTCGCGGTCCAAAACCAATAACCCGAGGTAGCGACCGCCGCGACGACCAATACGCTGATTAGAAGCAGGAAGATTTCGCGCCGATTTCATCATCTTGTTTTATAGGCGGCGCTCAACGCGCTATAAAGAACAATGCGTTATGTGTTTCCCATCCTTGTCGTGATCGCGATGCTGGGTGCATTGGGTTCGCTCGGTCTCGGCTTGATTTCCATGGCACGGGGCAACAATCCGCACCGCTCCAACAAGTTGATGCGGTCGCGCATACTGTTCCAGGCGTTGGCGATTTTGTTGTTCGCGCTCTTCATGCTGCTGTTCCGGCATCCGTGAGGATGGTCAAGCTTACCCGCATCTACACGCGCGGCGGCGACAAGGGTGAGACCTCCCTTGTCGACGGCAGGCGGGTGCCGAAGGACGATCTCCGAGTCGACGTCACCGGGACGGTCGACGAGGTTAACGCGACGATTGGCCTTGCACGCCTTCACGCGCCGCCTGCGGCCGATGCGATGTTGGCGCGAATTCAGAATGATCTCTTCGATCTGGGTGCCGACCTGTCACTGCCGAGCGATAGCAAGCGCCACGCCAGTGCGTTGCGCCTCGTTCCGGCGCAGGTGGCACGTCTCGAGCAAGAGATCGACGCGCTCAACGCGGATTTGAAGCCGCTTGATTCCTTTGTGCTGCCAGGCGGAACGCCATGCGCCGCCTATCTTCATCTCGCGCGCACCGTTGCGCGGCGCGCCGAGCGCGTGGCGGTCAAGCTCGCGCGCGAAACCGTCGTCAACCCTGAAGCGATGAAATATCTCAATCGCTTATCGGATCACCTCTTCGTGCTGGCACGTCATGTCAATGACCGCGGCGCTGCCGACGTACTGTGGCGCCCCGGCGCCAACCGTTGACTACTTGGCCATTGCGGGCTTGACGTCGAAGTGCCTGGGCGGCGTCCTCTCCTTTGCCGCCGACGCAACCAGCGCGTCCCAGCCGTCCTGGCTGCCGTGATAGTTTTTGTACTTCGCCTGCGCGTAGGCCTCGATCTTTGCGGCGGCGGCAGGATTCTGCTTCTTCGCCAGATTGATAGATTTGGCGATATACCAGAAGCCCTGTGGGTCGGGCGGCGTCGGCTCGAGCTCGGCGACGGCCAATCGATAGGAATCGACAAAGTTGCCCGAACCGCTCTCTACCGCCTTCGTCAGAGCATTGCGTGCGGCTGAATAATCCTTGGCGAAAAGAGCTGCAAGGCCGATCGCTTCATAGAACACCGCGGCGGTCTGGTGCCGCATGGCCGCGAATTGGGCCTTCGATAGGCCGGGCGGGCTCTGCCAACTCGGCAACAGCTGCAAGCCACGTTCGGCATACGCCTTGGCCTCTGCGGTCGCGGCCGCCAAATCGCCATTCATCTTGATAAAGGTGAGGATGGCCAGCGCGCCGACATTCTTCGGATCGAATTTCAGCAGACGCTCGGCGACCTCGGCTATTTTCCGGCCGTTTCCGGCCGCCTGATAGGCCGCCATCGCCTGCTCCAACGCCTCAGCATCGGCGGTGCTCTTGGGATAACGCGTAGCGAACTCCTCCATGGCTGCGCCACGCGCCGCCGCGTCTTTGAGATGGAGCGCGTCCATATAGGTTTTGAATTCTTTTGGATCGTGGATGACTTTTTGCTGTGACGTTGGCTGCAGCGTCTTGCTCTCGGCCGACGCGGCATTGGGGTTTGTCATCGTCAGTGTCAACAATACCAGCGTTGCCGCCAGACATAATTTTGTCATCAAGATACCAGCTCCATGTTCACGCATGGGCAAACTAGCCTAGGACTGCACCGAAGCAAAGTTGCGACAAGGACTGCATCAGCGACAGGTCGATGCGCTTTCCCACAAACGAGGGGCGCGTCGACATCGCCGGCGGCGCCGTCTCACGAGGCGACGCGATCAAGAAACCCGGATCCGACCAAAGCGACGAATGGCACAAGACCGGCGTCAGCGATTGGGATGTCAGGAGGATGCAGCGCGGTCGCGAGGGTATTGCAGCCAATGCCCGCAAGTCGCGAACTGCCGAGTGCTCTACGCGAACCAATCGACCATCGGCGGCAAGGGCGACGCGGCGTGAGGAACGAACGAACTCTTTCCGTTATGATGAGGAGATGTCCGCTCCCGGTTTCCCCGAAAACTGGATGCGTGTCACCGGCAATGGACTCTATTGCGAGCCGGGCGACTTTTTCGTCGACCCACGTTGGCCGGTCGATCGCGCCGTCATCACCCATGGCCATGGCGACCATGCCCGGGCTGGCCACCAGCGTGTTCTGGCGACGCCGGGCACAGTGGCGATCATGCGGTACCGCTATCCCGGCAGCATCACTTCCTATCAACCGTTGCCCTACGGTGAGGCGCTGGGCCTGGGCAGCGTCGATGTCAAGCTCGCACCCGCCGGTCACATCCTGGGCAGCGCGCAGGCTGTGATCGAATATCGCGGCCAGCGCGTGGTGGTTTCCGGGGATTACAAACGTCGAGGCGATCCGACTTGCCCGCCTTTCGAGCCGCAGCAATGCGATGTCTTCATATCCGAGGCGACATTCGGCCTGCCGGTGTTCCGCCATCCGCCCGATGTGGACGAGATCGACAAGCTGCTGCATTCGCTTGCGCTGTTTCCCGGGCGAGCGCATCTGGTAGGTGTTTATGCGCTTAGGCAAGTGCCAGCGCGTCATCTCGCTGCTGCGCCGCCAGGGCTATGAAGAGCCGATCTATATGCATGGCGCACTCTTTGGCCTGTGCGATGTGTATCAGGCCAAGGCGTGCCCCTTGGCGATTTGCGGCGAATGCACGACGTGGCGAAGAATGAGCTTGCCGGAAAGATCGTGCTGGCGCCGCCGGGCGCGCAAAACGAGGTTTGGGCGCGGCGTCTGCCGATCCGCGTACGGCCCGGGCGTCGGGCTGGATGCGGGTCAGGCAGCGGGCGAAGGCAAGCGGGATCGAGTTGCCGCTGGTGATCTCCGACCACGCCGACTGGGACGAGCTGATCGCGACGATCGATGAGGTCGAAACCGGGCGAACTGTGGGTGACGCACGGCGCCGAGGAGGCGTTGCTCTATCAGGCCAGCAAGATGGGCATAAAGGCCCGCGCCTTGTCGCTCGTCGGTTACGAGGATGAAGACGAATGGAGCGGTTCGCGGCGCTGCTCGACGGCCTGATCTTCACCCCGGCGCGAAACGGCAAGCTGACGCTGATGAAGGAATATTTCCGCGACGCGCCCGATCCGGATCGAGGCTGGGCGCTGGCGGCGATGACGGGCGAGCTGAGCTTCCGTGAGGTGAAGACGCGCAGATACGGGCGCTGGCGTTGGACCGCATCGACGCAGAGCTGTTCGATCTGTCCTACGATTTCGTCGGCGACCTGGCGGAAACCGTGTCGCTGATCTGGCCGACCGGCAGCGACGCCAAACCCGCGCCGCGCCTTACCGATATGGTCGAAAAGTTGCACGCGGCAACGCGCGCCGACGCCCGGCCGCGCTGCTGGAACGCTGGCTCGATGCGCTCGACGCCACCGGGCGCTGGGCGTTGCTGAAGCTGGTGACCGGCGGGTTGCGAGTTGGCGTCTCGGCGCGGCTGGCCAAGACGGCGCTCGCCGACTGGGCCGGAGTGCCGCTCGACGACATCGAAGCAGTCTGGCATGGCCTGGCGCCGCCCTATGGCGATCTGTTCGACTGGCTCGAAGGCAGCGAGCGCCCCGACCGACCGATCGCAGGCCAACCGACCTTTACGCCCGATCATGCTGGCACAGCCGCTCGAAGACGCCGATCTCGACAAGCTCGACGCCGCCGACTATCGCGCCGAATGGAAATGGGACGGTATACGGGTGCAGCTGGTGGCTCGCGCGCGGCCAGCGCCGGCTCTATTCGCGCACCGGCGATGATGTCGGCGCCGCCTTTCCCGAGCTGGTCGCTGCCATGCCGATGGGGGTGGTGCTCGACGGCGAACTCCTGGTGACGCGCGACGGCGAGGTCGCGAGCTTCAACGATTTGCAGCAACGCCTCAACCGCAAGATGGCAAGTCCAAGAATGATGGCAGAGTTTCCCGCCTGGGTGCGTCTCTACGATATGCTCGAAAGCGACGGCGAGGATTTGCGGCCGCTGACCTTCGACGAGCGGCGTGCGCGGCTCGAAAACTGGTTTGCGGCGACGCCGCCTGCGATGATGGATCTGTCGCCGCTGATTGCATTTCCGGACGTGGGACAAGCTTAGCGCGAATTGCGGGCCAGCGCGCGGGCGCGTGGCATCGAAGGTATCATGCTGAAGCGCGGCGACTCCGCCTACGTCTCGGGCCGCCCTCGGGGCCCTTGGTTCAAATGGAAGCGAGACGCGCTCACGCTCGACACGGTGTTGATGTATGCGCAGCGCGGCCACGGCAAGCGCTCCTCTTTTTATTCCGACTATACGTTCGGCGTGTGGCGCGATGATGAACTGGTGCCCGTCGGCAAGGCCTATTTCGGTTTCACCGATGACGAGCTGCGCCGGCTCGACCGCTGGGTACGCGAGCATACGATCGAACGCTTCGGCCCGGTGCGCGCAGTGAGCCCGGAGCTGGTGCTCGAGATCGCATTCGACAGCATCCATCGCTCGACCCGCCACAAATCGGGCGTAGCGATGCGATTTCCACGCGTCCATCGGATCCGCTGGGACAAACCCGCCGCCGAGGCGGACCATATCGAGGAGGTCGAACGACTGATTAGCTGATGCAAGCGCTCTGCGACTTTGGCTGCGGTATTACCCCGCAACTGAACGAGCTATGTTTCCGAGGGGCGAAAAACTTTCGCAATTCAGCAGGGTATGCACACGCCAGATTGCGGCGCCATGGCAATTGCCCATGAGATTGCCGAACTGCCCTGAAGGAGCCGACCTTTTGGAAGCTATCACCCATCATCTTTGAATTGGCGGCAATCCTGGCAATAGGCAGAATCAGAGAAACTGTCACCACCCCATCTATGACGGCGGTGACAATCGGAGCTTGGATCGGGTCGATGCCGACGAAATTGATCAAGAGACCGAGCAACATTGCAATGGCGATGACGCCGTAGAAGCCGTGCGCTCGTTTTAGTTTGTAGCTGAGGCTCGCTTGCCAATTCACCGCCTCGGCAACTGCATAAGACGCGGAAGCCGACAGAACTCGCACCGCCAACAACCCCAACCCAATCACGCCAACGGAAAGAGACTTTGGCGACGTACCCTGCATTGGGGAAGGAATGGACCAGCGGCTCGAGCGCCTTATACCAACTCTCGGTGATTATGACCCATGGGCCCAGTTACGAAGGCCGTTGGACATGATAGTCCATGGCTGGTTGATGAGTTTGTTCCAGGCGAAGCAGCAATGCTCGACGATGTCGTCGTAGGATTGGAAGATGCGGTTTGAGAGCCAGTTGTCGCGCATGAACTGCCAGATATTTTCGACCGGATTGAGTTCGGGTGACCTAGGCGGCAGCGGCATCAAGGTGATGTTTTCCGGGATGTCGAGCTTGTCGGAAAGGGCCAGCCGGCCTGATCGAGCAAGAGGACGGCGTGGGCGCCCGGTGCCACGGTTGTGGAGATCTCACTGAGATGCAGCGCCATGGCGGCGGTATTGCAGCGGGGCAGGATCAACCCCGCCTCGGTTCCCCGTGCCGGACAGATCGCCCCGAAGATATAGGTCGACCGCGTCCGTTGATCGCGCGGCGCCGATGGCCGCGTTCCGCGCTTGGCCCAACGGCGGGTGATTTTGTTCTTCTGGCCGATCCGGGCCTCGTCTTGGAACCAGATTTCGATCGGCTTGCCCGCCGCGTCTCGCCGGGCGATCTGGTCCAGGCTGGCGGTGAAGTTGTTTTGAACGCCGCCATGGCCTCGGCATTCTGGGCATGATGTCGGGGACGCGCCGACAGCTTGCCGAAACCCAATGCCCGCAATTCCCGGCTCAGTGTTTACTTGCTGATCGGAATGCGGAACTCCTCGAACACCCATTGCGCCAGATCGAGCAATCGCCAGCGCACCACGCCGTGGACTGCCGGAAGGGGCCGCTCGCGACGATCTTCATCAGCGCTTGGCGCTAGACCTCGCTCAGCAAGGGTGGATTGCCCGGTGCCTTGCCATTCACCAGGCCGGGCGGCCCTTCGCCATTGAAAGCAAGCACCCAATCCCGAACCGTTTGCAGACCGACGCCGCCAATCCGCGCCGCCGCAGTTCGAGAGCCACCATCATAAATTGCCGCCAGCGCCAGAAGACGCCGCGTCTGATCGGCATCCTCCGATCGCTTCGCCAACCGGCGCAATCGATCGCCATCATAATCCCCACGAAGCCGAACTGCCGCTGCCATGGCAAACCTCATCCCGTTTGCCATGGTGAAACAGGTTTTGCTCCTTTTGAAAATCCCGTGCGTGAGTTTCATTCACCAAGACGCGGTATTAGCCGCGTCCGCGGCCGTGGCGACATCTCAAAGATCACGCCCGCCATCGGCTTTGCTTCTGGCCAATTATGCCGTGTGCTGGCAAGGGAGCGGCGCCGATCATCGCGCTCTTGGCGGTCGGCTGGGCAGTGCTGCTGAGCCTTTTGGCCTACGTGCGCCCTTCGTCCAAAAGGCGCCGCGTGTGCCTCGCGATCATGAGATTTTCGTCCGTTGGGATCACCCAAGCGGATACGGCCGAATTCGGCTTCGAAATACATGGACCGTCCCGCGCATTCGCATCGTCGTCGAGGGCGATCCCCAGCCACGACGCGCCTTGGCAAACACGGGCCCGAATTGCCTGGGCACGTTCGCCGATGCCGGCCGTAAAGATAAAAGCGTCGAGGCCATCCAATGCCGCGACCAACGACCCCAACTCACGACCAATCCGATAGACGAACAGGTCGACGGCTTCTTTCGCGGCGGGCAGATCGCTCGCCAGCAGTACTCGCATATCGCTCGACAGGCCCGATACGCCCAACAAACCGGAACGCTCATAAAGCAAATCTTGGATACCGGCGGCATCGAAGCCTTGATGTTGCAACAAATAAAGCATGACACCAGGATCGAGACTGCCCGACCGAGTGCCCATTGGCAGACCGTCGAGGGCGGTAAAGCTCATGGTGGTAGCAACACTGTGCCCGCGATCGATCGCCGTTAGGCTAGCGCCGTTGCCCAGATGCGCGACGATAACCTTCTTGTCGGCGCACTGCGGTGCGACGTTGGGCAGCGCGGAGACGATATACTCGCAAGAAAGTCCGTGAAATCCGTAGCGCCAATCCCTTTAGTCGTCAGGCCGCGCGGCAAAGCGAATGACCGTGCCAGCGGCGGCTGATCGTGATGGAACGCGGTATCGAAGCAGGCGACTTGCCGCAGTCGCGGTGCCACCGTCGACACCGCGCAAATCGCGGCGATATTGTGCGGTTGATGAAGCGGCGCCAATGGCGCCAAAGCTTCCAACGCCGCCATCACAGTGTCGTCGATCAATACTGGCGCACCGTAATCCGGCCCGCCGTGGACGATGCGATGACCGACCCCGTCGAAAGTCAACTCGTCACCGATGTGATTCACGAACCAGCGATGGATTGCCTCAATCGCGCCTTCATGTCCGGCACCCCCCACCGGCTCGCTGACGGGTTTGCCGCCTAGGTTATCGGCGACCTCCAAGCGTGGAGTGATGCCGATGCCCTCGACCTGGCCGCGGGTGCGGACCACGAGAGAACGGTCAGCTCCGGTCTCAAATACCGAGAATTTGATGCTCGAAGAACCGGCATTGATGATCAGGATAGGCTCTAGCATCGGTCCGGCGACTGGCTGACCAATATTCTCTTCACTTCACAATGAGTAGATCGCAGCTGGTGGCGTCGGCAAGGGCATTGCGGACGGTCACGTCTTCCTCTGCGCTGACCACCAACAAATTTGGATCGAGCTGAGCCAAACGCGAGAGAATAATGGCGATCTCATCCGAACGCGGTTCGAACATCAATTTCTGCGCGGATTCGGCCCCTCGTTGCGCAAGATCTCGTATTTGTGCCACCGACGACATAAAGACGACAGCCCAGTCCCGCTCGACGAATGCGAACACCGCACTGACAAGGTGCTCGCAGGTAGCGGCATCAGGCGGCGTCACGACGACGGTCACCCGGCCCTCGCGGCCACGGCGCAGCAGCAATGTTTTGGCGCTCCGGCCCATCGTCGACAGCCAGGGCGAGCGCGGCCGCCATCGCCCCGAAAATGGCCTCCGTGCCGCTTCGATGATCAGAATGTCGCCCTCTCTTGCCGGCAATGAAGCGGGTGACATCGCTTGGTCAAACGACCAAAACAGCTGATGCGGCGCGGCCGCCGCTTCGAGCGCCCGGCGCATAGTGCTGCCGCGCATGTGGAGTATCTCCTTTAGCGCAGGGCCACTCGCCGGCAACGGCATGTCGGCTGTCAGGCCGATATGCGCTGCGTTTTCCAATTGGGCGAGCCGATGCAGATTTTCGTCATCGAAAGAGATGCCGTGGAGCGTCGCACCGTGTCGCGCCGCGAGTGCCGCCGCCGCGGCCGTCGCAAGCTGAACGTCGGCCGCTGCGTCGCAAGCGATAACGACGCGCTTGAGCTCAAACTTGGTCACGCTCATCCTCGCGCCGACGCCGCGGACCACGCAATCGCAATTCGGGCGGCCGGGATTGACGCGCCAACGTCGCCAGCCGCGCTGCGACGCGCCGATTGACCGTGCCCTCCGGATAGTTGCCGGAGATGTCGACACCCCCCGCGGGCAGGCCAATGAGAAGCTCCAGACCTTGATCCACAGTATCGATCGGGATCACCCGGAATTGAGCTGATCTGGCTGCCGCCACGATGTCGGATCTCAGCATCAAATGGCGCACATTGGCGGCCGGAATGATGACACCCTGGTGGCCAGTAAGACCGCGCGCTTGGCAAACATCGAAATAGCCTTCGATCTTTTCATTGACGCCGCCAATCGCCTGTATGCGTCCGAGCTGATCGACCGATCCGGTCACGGCAAAACACTGGTGGATCGGGGTTTCCGCCAGCGCCGACATGAGCGCAAATAGCTCCGCCGCCGAAGCGCTGTCGCCCTCGACCATTCCGTAGGATTGCTCGAAGACAAGACTGGCGGTCAGGGAGAGTGGCCCTTTTCGTCCGAACCGACCGCCCAGGAAGCCGGACAGAATCAGAACGCCCTTCGAATGAATTGGACCACCGAGCGCGACCTCTCGCTCGATGTCGATCAGTTCGCCTCGGCCGAAGCGCACCTGCGCGGTAATACGGGTCGGATGACCAAAACTCATGACGCCTAGAGAGTAGACCGAAAGACCATTGATCTGACCAATCCGTTCGCCGTCAGTCTCAATGCGTATGGTTTGGCGCCTTATCTCTTCCTGAAGGCGCCAATAGAGACGGTCAGCCCGGCGCCGCCGGGCCGCAACGGCCGCCTCGACGTCGGCTGCGCCGATGATCGCCTTTCCGGCGATACCGGCAAAGTGATCAGCCTCCTGCATCAGGTCGCTGAGCGTGGCAACGTGCGTGGTAAGCTTGTCGCCATCGCCGCCGATTCTCACCGCTTCCTCGACGACGCGTGCAACCCCGGCACGTTCCAGCGGGCGCAGTTGGTTGCGTCGGGCGGCCGTCGCGACGAGACGCGCATAGCGACCCATCGTCTCCGGACTGCGATCGAGCCGGTCTTCGAACTCCGCGGCGACCTTGAATAGATCGAGGAAGTCGGGATCGGCGTCGGCCAGAACGTAGTAGATCTGAGGCGGACCAATCAGCACTACCTTGACCCGAAGCGGGATCGGTTCGGGCTCCAGCGAGACGGTACTGGCAAGGCTGAGCATCTGGTCGAGAGATATGATGCGAATTTCGCCGGCGCGCAGCGACTGTTTCAGTGCTTCCCAGCCGAAGTTCGCAGTCAAAAGCCTGCGCGCGTCGAGCACGAGGTAGCCGCCATTCGCCCGGTGCAAGGCCCCCGGAACGATGAGATTAAAGTCGGTTACGAGCGTTCCTAACCGCGCCAGATGCTCCAAATGACCGATAAGGTTCTGATAGGCCGGCCGATCTTCCCAAATGATGGGCGCCCCCCGGGATTGGGAATTATCGACCACTACATTGACCTGATAACGCCGGAACGACGGGACCTCGCCGGGAATGTCGGATGGTGCGGGAGGCTGATTTTCTGGTCGACCTGGGGCGATGAAATCGTCGGCATGTTCGAGAATGTCCTGCTGCACCGCGTCGAAATAAGCGGAAACATTAGAAAGATCGTCAAAGCTGCGGCGAATGTCGGCGAAGAGACCATTGACGACCCCAGCGGTGGTGTCGCGGGCGAGCTTCCTCACGGCGTCACGGTGTTCGCGTTCCCAATTCGGTATCTGACGAACAATGCCTTCGAGTTCGGACTGGAGCGCCGCGATCTCGTCGCCCATGCGCTGGCGATCTTCCGCCGGCAGACGCTTGAATATATCGGGCTGGATCACTTCGCCATTTTGCACCGGCGCAAGCGCCAACCCCGTGGGCGTCCGCAACAAGCCGACGCCCTTAGAGTCTGCCTTGCGTTCCAATCCGCCAAAAGCCTCATCCTGGCGATGCTTGAACTGCTGATCAATGACTTCGCGCCGCGAACGGTAGTCTTCCCGCTCGAAAGCGGCGGGGAGGACGATCCGCAGTTCCGACACAAGACGCTTCATCGCATCGCGCAACGGCACTGCCCGTCCAGTCGGCAATTTTAGACAGCGCGGACGCCGCGGATCGTCGAAATTGTTGACGTAGCACCAATCTAGGGGCACCGGCTCGCCCGCCGCGCGTTGCTCCAGCAGCAGTTGAACGAGCGAACGCTTACCGCTGCCGTGCGGTCCAAAGGCAAAGACATTGAAGCCGGGCCGCTGCATAGCAATACCGAACTCGACCGCTTCCACCGCGCGTTCCTGGCCAACGAGTCCAGGAAGAAGAGGGCGCTCATCGCTGGTCGTGAATGTCAGATCGCCGAATGCGGCGGTGCGTCGTAATAATTCAGGCGGTATGGCCTCGCCGGTTTGCCAGATAACATCGCCGGTGAACGCCGCGTCGGTTCCCGCCCCAACTCCGCGAGCCTCCGCCGGCAGCGGCTCACCGACCATGTTGTTTTCTTTCGCTTACCATCGACGACCGCTCTTTTGACTTCCGGGCAATGGTCTCTGTCAAGGCGAGAAGTCTATCGCGGATAAAGCAAACTCGCGAGGGTCAATGGAGAGATTGATGCATGTAAGAGCTAAAGTGTTGCGGGACAAATACCGCTCATCACGGATGCCGAGAAGAGAATCCGAGCCTGGCATTCTCCCTGCGGTGCTTGCCCAAATTTGGCCAGGGTTGGATCATGTGGTCTAAAGACTAATTTGACGGTTGCAGCATTCGCCAAATCGTCACTTTCGCTCGCTACACAAAAGTCACGTAAGGCGGGCGAAACATGCTCGATGGGCAACATCACCGCTCGCAGCCCAGCGGATGGCTACTGGCCGCGGTGCTCGGCGCCGATGATGGGGTAAGTTCGACTGCGAGCCTGCACTTTGGCGTGGCAGCTGCGGCGGCTTCATGCGAGCAAGTGTTGCTCGCCGGGGTCGCGGGTCTTATCGACGGGGCATGGCTTGGCGACTGGTGAATATGTCTCGGTTGGTTCACAGGCGGATTTGGAACAGGCCGGTCTGGCGCTCGAACGGGCTGGCCTTTCAGCGGAGAGGGATACGAAGAACTGGCTTCGATACGTCGGACGCCGGGTCGACCACGACCTCGCCGCATAAAGTAGCGAGCCAACTTATGGCGCAGGATGCGCTTGGGACCCAGGCCCGGGAGGAACTCGGGATCAGCGAACAACTTCACGGGCGTCCGCGCCAGCCGCCGCCGCACCGGCGGCAAGCTTTCACCGTCGGAGCCGCGATTCCCCTGGCAATCGCCATTGCGGTTCCCTCTTCTACTTTCGCGCTCGCTGTCGTCGCCTGTTCATTGTGCTCGCTTGTCGTTCTTGGCGCCTTGGCGGCGCCGACGGCGGAAATGACCCCGGGGAACCCTCGGCGTATTGTTCCGGGGCGCTCGGGGAATGGGCGCAACCGCCAGTGTCGGCAGACTGTTTCGCGGCAACCTCTGGCGGCGCCATCTTTCACATCAAATCAATCGTCTAACCCGATGTGATGTGCGCAGGAAAACTATCGAACACAACCTGGTATTGATGGCGTTATGATCGTGCCGGAAACGACAAGGTCCTCGGGCAAATTGCATCGACACCTTTGGGGAGCTGATTGCGACTTTCGTCATGGCGTTGGCCGAAACCAAATTACCGACATTGCCCCAGCGGATGCCGGAGACGGTCCCGATCAAGGCGCTTTACATCGGCGATCGTATTGAGACGCGCGCGCTCGAACCCGTTGACCCTCTGGCACTCACGCCGCTCGCGCTGCCATGCGGCGACAGTGGCCTCGGTGTGTTCTTCCGGTACGGCGTGGTCGTGCTCTTTAACGTCGCGTCCGATGCCGAGAAAAGTATCTTGGAACGCCTTGCACCGCATATCGCCGGCCCTTTGGCGATGCCTGAAACCGACAATGCCCGACTTCAGGTCAAGCCCGAAGCCGACATGCAGGCAGACATCGCCGGTACGATCCTGGTCCGCAACGCGACAGTCGAATGTTTTCAGGTCGTTGCCGACGCTCTCGCCAAAAGCCTAATCCTCGCGCATTACGAAACGCGGATCGCCGGGATCTTCGACCGTATCGAGCCCCTCGCGACCGACTTGCGCGAACGGGGCCGCATTACAGCGTACGGGACAGCTTTGGTACGGCAGATTGGCGATGTCCTCAACATGGAGCATCGCATGGTCGGGCGCGTCGAGACTGGCGAAAAGCCGGAGCTGCTGTGGGAACACCCGGAACTCGAAAGGCTCTATCTCCGTCTCGCCGAGGAATATGAGCTGCGCGAACGCAGCCGTGCCCTCGACCGCAAACTCGAGGTCATATCGCGGACCGCCGAAACTTTGCTCGGTCTGCTGCAGAACCGTAGCAGTCTTCGGGTCGAATGGTACATTTTGGCACTGATCGTCGCAGAGCTCGTTCTGTCGCTCTATCCGCTGATATCGCATTTTTGACGCCGGCAATATTTGGCGCCACGAGCGGAGCTGCTGTCCTCGATGACTGAAATTGATGATGACGATTTACACCCCTGATTCAGGTCAAATGATGCGGAGGAAGGCAGGAGCCCGAGATGGCGACATCTGCCAATTTGCGACATACCGCAAAATCAGGATCACCATGTCATTCGAGGCCTCAAATCAGGTTCGTTCCGATGTCGGTCGTGGCGACGCACTCAGCATGTCAGACCCGGCGCAGGAGTTCGCATTTTAGCTGCCATCGACGTGGGGCGGCACAATCAAGGTGGGCTGGGGTGCCAAACTCACGACCTTCTGCGATACGCTACCGAGGACCAGACGCACGATGCGGTTTCGGCCGGACCTTCCCAACACAATAAGGTCGGCT
Organism: uncultured Alphaproteobacteria bacterium; assembly: GCA_963804725.1. Classification (GTDB taxonomy): domain Bacteria; phylum Pseudomonadota; class Alphaproteobacteria; order ATCC43930; family CGMCC-115725; genus JAATGI01. Next base: position 281,500 of record CAWDRN010000006.1, read on the forward strand.
CGTATCCCGGCCGCGTAGTGGAGAATCTCCGTGGCGGCATCGCCCTCCAGAAACACGAAGGATGCGCTGAGGCCGGGACACTCGTCCACGATGGTCTTCGCCTCGCTAAGAATGGTTCGCGACGCAATCCTTTTACCTTCGTCACCTCCAGGAAAATGCTCGTTGCGAGCAAATTCGCCTATTTCCGGGGCATGTATTTCGGAGGCTTCGTCGCGCTCAAAAACGTTCAACACGACGAGATCGGCTCGTACCTGTGCGGCCAAATCGATCGCTGCACGCAGCGCCGTCGCCGCACCTTCGGAGCCGTCGATCGCGACCAAAATACGGCTAAGATGACTTCGTGTTTGTGGCTCGCTTGTCATGAATTGGGAACATATTGGCCCATCAGTCTCTCGAGTGAAATAGAAACCGCCAACAATTGAACTTTTGACCCAGGTCAACCCGGCATCGGTTTCTTTGCCCCGAACGCCTTTTGTGGCGCGATGGTCTTCGCGTTCGTATTGGCCGGGCGAAGACCGGGTCTCTAGAGCCCAGAACTGACATCACGTTTGCGCTCCTATACAATAAAGGGTGCTACCACAGAGAGCGCATGATCACACTTTACTCGTATCCAACCCTCTTCGGCGTGGCCGACAACAACGGTTATGGCCTGAAGGTCTTTGCATTCTTGCGGCTGGTGGGCCTGCCGTTCGTGCACGAACACATTTTTGATGCGTCCGCGGCACCCCGCGGCCAGCTTCCGTATATCATCGACGATGGCGAGGCGATCGGCGACAGCGAGAGCATCATCGCCCACCTGACTAGCAAATTCGGGTTGACGATCAATGCGGCGCTCGGCGCGCGCGAACGCGACCTGAACCTCCTTGTGATTCGCATGCTCGACGATCTCTACTGGGTGATGTCGTATTCGCGTTGGAAAGACGAACGCTACTGGCCTGCGTTCCGAGCAGCACTGATGCGCGAGCACCCTGGTCTCACCGAAGAAGGTTTGACCAAAGCGCGCGAATTCAATTTTCAGCGCTATCATTTCCAAGGCATCGGACGATACACACCGGAGGCCGCTTACCTACGCGGCCTCGCCGATTTGGGCGTCATCGCCAATCTCATTCCGGCCGATGGATATGTGCACGGTGTAAACCCGACCAGCGTCGATGCCGCAATTTACGGCTTCGTCGCCAACATCTACTTCTTTGATATCGACACGCCGCTGAAGCAGTTCGTTTGCTCGCGGGAAAATTTCGTACGCCATTGCACCTCGATCCACGATATTGTGCGCAGATAACATCGCAGCGGTGCTTTTTCGCTCTGATCAGAGCGCCCGAAGGTCGGTGGCAGAAATTGTTCTTTCTTTTGGTCAATCACTCGGCCGATACGCGACGAGGGGTTTCGCTGCCCGCACCAACCCGGGTTCGAACGGGTGACGCCCGATGGCGAAACCCAATTCCCGGCACATCTGCAGCATCGCGCCGTTTTCGCTGAGTACGTCACCAAACAATTCATCGATGCCGCGCGACCGGGCGACCGCGATCAGTCCAGTCATCAACGCATAACCAAGTCCGTGTCCCTTCAAATCGCTCCTCACGGCCACCGCGAATTCGGCGCGCACATTGTCCGGATCGCAATAAATCACGCGACACCCCAAATCTCTCCCTTCTGCTCCGGCTCAGCGACCAGCGCCATTTCTCTCTCGTAGTCGATTTGCGTCAGTTTCGCCGCGAATTGGTGGGTGAGTTCCTTCATTGCAACGAAGAAACGCATGCGCAGATCCTCTTGCGTCATGCGGTTGACCAGGGCAATGACCGCCGTCTCGTCCTCCGGCCGGATGGGTCTTAAGCGGAAATGCGTCCCGTCGCGCAACTTCTCTATGCTGACGAGTTCATTCGGATAGGGGCGGATTGCGAGGTGCGATGTGAAAGGTGCGCACACGCGCCTAATCCGTACACGAGCGTCGAGACCAACCGAGCCGCTCCTGTCCGCTAGCAAAGGGTTGATATCGAGCTCCGCAATTTCGGAATGATCCGCAAACAAGATGCGATAGGCGGATCAGCACGTCCGCCACCGAGTTGATATTTGTCGCCGGCTGATTCCGGTAGCCGTGCATCAGGCGGGAAACACGCGTACGCGCGATCTGAGCCCGTGCCAAATTCAAGTTCAGCGGTGGGAACTCGATGGTCGTATCGTCGAGCATTTCAACGGCCACGCCACCGTGGCCGAACAAAATCACTGGTCCGAACAAAGGATCATCGCTGATGCCCGCGAGCAATTCGAGTGCGCCTGGCCGCGTCACCATCTCCTGCACCACAAAGCCGTCCAAACGCGCCTTCGGCCGGCGGGCGAGCACCCGAGCGAGCATCGACGTGGCCGCATCACGCACGCCGGAGGCCGTCGCAAGATTAAGGACAAGACCGTCGACGTCGCTTTTGTGGGTGATATCGGGAGAGCGAAATCTTGATCGCCACCGGTTTAGCGATCGATGCCGCGATGATTGCAGCCTCTTCTGGGTCTCGCGCAATCCGACTGGCGATCAGAGGAATGCCATAGCCTGCGAATAACGCGGAAATCTCCTGCGAATCCAGCCATTCGCGCGCGGCATTGAGCGCGCCGCTGAGGACCGTGGCGGCCCCGGCGCGGTCATAAGCCATGCCTTCGCTGTGCGACGACACCGTTTCGAGCAGAAGTTCCTGATTGCGGCGATAATCGACACGGTTCATGAAACCGCAAATTGCTGCGTCCGGCGTTTCGTAACTTGGGATGCAAGCCACCGCGACCAGCTTGCGCGCCGGTGCCGCCGAGTGATCGCCGATCCAATTGGTGAAGACATTGCGGCCAGAAAATGGTCCGCATTTTGCGACCACGGTGCCGATAACCGCAATCGCCGCCTCGCTTGGCGACTGCATTGCCGTCGGACAGTTAAGGACCAGCACGGCATCGACGTCGTGGTCCTCAAGCACCGCCTCGAGCGCAGCCCGATAACGCGCCGCATTGGCATCACCCACTATGTCGATGGGATTGCCGTGACTCCAAGCGCGGCAGCAGGGCATCGAGTTTCGCGACGGTGGTGGGCGACAGTGTCGCCAAGATGCCGCCGCGCTCGATGAGGACATCGGTCGCCAGTACCACCGGCCCCCTACCATTGGTGAGAATGGCGAGGCGCTCGCCCTGCTGCGAGTGTGTTGTCGCCAGCGTCGGCGGCTTCGAACAGCTCGGCCATGTTGCCCACGCGCAGCATGCCGCAGCGACGGAAGGCGGCGGCATAGACCTTGTCTGACCCAGCGAGCGCGCCGGTATGCGAGGCGGCAACATTCTGGCTCTGAGTATAGCGCCCAACCTTCACGACCAGCACCGGCTTGCGGCGTGCAGCCGCACGGGCGGCCGACATGAACTTCCGCGCCGAGGCCACGCTCTCGACATAGAGCAAAATGGCGTGAGTCTCGGCGTCACCACCCAGATAGTCTAGCATGTCACCGAAATCGACATCGGCCATATCGCCCAGTGAAACGATATGGGAGAAGCCGATTTGACGCGGCTGCGCCCAATCGAGGAGTGCCGTAACAATCGCTCCCGACTGGCTGACGAAGGCAACGCCGCCAGCCTCCGGCGTTAGATGGGCGAAACTGGCGTTGAGCTGTGCGCCAGGTACCAAGACGCCGATGCAATTCGGCCCAACGATACGGAGCAAATGCGGATTTGCTGCCGCGAGGATGGTTTGCTGTAACGCATTACCTTGTTGGCCGAGCTCGCCGAACCCCGCCGTGATGACGACGGCTGCGCGTGTGCCCTTGGCACCGAGCGCGGCGACGAGATTGGGCACCGTGTCAGGCGGCGTAGCAATAATCGCGAGATCGGGCGCGCTCGACAAGCTCGCCACGTCGGGATGGACGGGCATGCCATCGATTGCTTGGTGGCGCGGGTTGACCAACATTAGCGGTCCCGCGAATCGTGCCACCTGCAGGTTCCGCAAAATCAGTCGGCCAACCGTGTCGGCACGCGGTGTCGCCCCGATGAGCGCTACGGAACCGGGCCTGAACAAACGATCGAGATTACGGATCGTCAAGCCGCACCCTGAACCGAACCCAGGAATTCAGAGACCGGAGTTTAGAAGTGTTGCCCCCCGCTTGTCGCGTTTTTTTGAGATACCGCCGGTTTGATCCGTGACCAGTCGAGACCGATGGCAAACACCGCAAAGCGCGCACCACCAACCAGCCGCATAGCCACCCCATCTGCGTAGGCACCGAACATTTCTTTTGCACATGTATTGACCGATGCGCCCTGACTTGGATCGACGGCGCCAAGGGTCTCGCATATTTTTCTATAGAGTGACGGCTTCCCCGATTTTCCCGCTCGATAGCACCACTATCTGCCAAGGGGCGGGGCTTCCAGGACGCAGGTTCCTGACGTTCTCGGATGAGCTTGCGCCACCAGCGTTAATGCCACGGCGATGGAGGGTCGTCTTCGACGCGGGTCGGCCGAAATTTTGGCACCGCCGCGTTGCCAAACCAGGTCCGTCGAATGTTCTGGCAAGGCAATCACCTATGCACAATCACCGCGCCCTTCAAAGTCTCGATGTTCAGTGTGAAAACAGAACGGGCACTGTCATCGTGGCGAGCAAGGACTGCGTTACGCCTCCAAGAATCAATTCGCGCGCACGAGAATGGCCATAGCCACCGGCGACCAGGAGATCCGCTCCCAGATCGCTCACGCGGTTCAACAACACGTCGCCTTCGCCGACGTCCACCGACAGCGTATGGGCCGCGGTTGCCGTGATGCCGTGCCGCGCCAAATGCCGGCAGATATCGCTCGCCGGGGCCTTGCCGTCGCCGCTGATGCCCTCCTCCGGATCGATGGTTAGGACCGTCACGGAATTCGCCCGGGACAGAAGAGGAAGTGCGTCGTTGACGGCCCGCGCGGATTCGCGTCCGCTCTTCCACCCGACTAAGACCGTGCGTCCGATCGGCTTAATTTCACCGAAATACGGAATCACCAGTACCGGCCGACCGGCTTCCAGGACGGCGATCTCAGCGATGGCCGATTCGCCGGACGCTGCCGGATGATCCGGATCATTCTGTCCGACAATGACCAGATCGGCATAGTGCGCGTGCGTCGCGAGGCTTTCTCTTGAGGGTCCTTCAAACCTGCGGAACTCTCCTTCGACGGAGTATTTCCGGCACACCTCCTCGAAGCGGTTCTCCATGGTGCGGGTTGATTCCTGCTCATATTCGCGGCCTTGGCGGAGAATTTCGTCAGCCATTCGCATGTCATAGACCGAAGCGTCGCCCATGAACATCGCCAGCGACGGCAGTCTCGTGGCGTAGAAAGCAGCGAGATGTGCCCCATCGCGCGCTGCCAACTCCAAGGCGATGTTCAGGCGCACATCGCTACGAGACGAATTGTCGAGGTGAACCAGAATGTCTTTATACGCCCAGTCCATTTCCACCCCCTTCAGCGTCGCTTCGTCGGACCCGGATCGTCAACCGTTTCCCGAGCCGACGGCTCAAACACCATGCCGGAAACCGATTCGACCCAAACCATCTCGTCGACCACTTTACTAACCCCTGCTACTTTTTCAGCAAGGACGGTCAGGGCGATCCGTTCGCGGTCGTCGGTAACGGCGCCCCACAGCTTAATAATGTCAGAGACCTTTCGGCCATGTTCCACCGTGTTATTCAGCGGCGGCATTGGCTGGCGCCAGGAGGAGTTCTAGCCAATGCGAGCGACGACGCTCGGTGCCGATTTCGCTCCGCCGCAAGAGATCGCTTTCGGTGACGATGCCGACCGGTCTTCCCTCCCAATCAATCACCGGAAGACCGCCAATGTTGTTGCGCAACATCGTGCGTGAGACATTAGCAATGCTCGCATGTGAATCTACCGTCAACACATTGTTCTGCTTTGCGGCGGCCGTCAGTGCTTCACATCAAGTCCCCTTCAGGAAGACTCAATTTCCTTTGGCGTCACGAGCTTTTTCCCGTTGTCCGAACAACGGCTTCTCTCGTTTCTCCACCCCGGAGGCCTCACAGCCTGAGAAGCAGAACGGGACCCTGTTCGCGGACCCCAGCATGGCCAGTAGTCTAAATCGACTGCATCAACAGGCCGGACAGCAGACTGCTCCCGACCAACGCCAATACATCAAATTTCTCTAGCCATCCACAGAAGTCATTCAACTGAATGACATGAGCCCCGAGCAGGCGAGCTATTTCCGGAAACTACGATCGCCCGAACAACAAGTGCGATGCGTTCGCCGCGCGTGCTGGGCCTAATTCGGCCTGAACGTTCGAGTTCAGCGAGCCCATGAAGTGCTGCCCAAAAAGTCTCGGTCACGACAGCTACATCGACGCAAAACGGCGTCACGACTGCCGCAATTGCTTCGAAACCGGCCCGTAGCTCCGGTCTGGTTCCAGCTTCGGCGAACCGCAAATCTGTCGGAAGGATAAACATGGCCTCGTAGAGTGCAGGATTACGTAGTGCAAAGGCGAGATAGGCCATAGCGACATCCTTGAGGGCATTTCGTCGTCGTGCGGTCGATCCGCTTGCCGCTTCCCGAAGAGCTACTGCGATCTCCTCAAAACCCTCGACTGCAACTGCTGCAACAATCGCATCCCTGAACGGCCGGAGCCCGACATCCCAGTTGTCACCGTTCATTGAGAAAAGCGTGCTAGCATATTGCCATGCGCGCCATGATCCTACCCGCCGCTCATCGGCCGCTGGAAAGCCGAGAGTTGGCCAAACCGCTGCGCCTGGAAGCAACGCAGGTTCTGATCCGTGTTCATGCGTGCGGCGTCTGCCGGACGGATTTGCACATCGTCGACGGCGAGTTAGCGCGGCCGAAGTTGCCGTTGGTGCCCGGTCATGAGATCGTCGGCACAGTCACCGCGGTAGGCGAAGTCGTCGCACGGCTGCATCCCGGCGACCGCGTCGGTGTTCCTTGGCTCGGCTGGAGCTGCGGCGAATGCGTCTATTGTCGCGGCGGTCGTGAGAACCTGTGCGGGCACGCTCGTTTTACCGGTTACGACATTGATGGCGGTTACGCCGAATACGCTGTCGCCGACGAGCGTTATTGCTTTGCGATACCAGCAAAATTCAGCGATGTCGAAGCGGCGCCACTGATGTGCGCTGGGCTGATCGGCTATCGTGCGCTCTGTCTTGCCGGCCACGCGGAACGTGTCGGCCTTTATGGTTTTGGCGCGGCGGCCCACATATTGGCACAAGTTGCCCATTATCTCGGTCAGCGCGTTTATGCCTTTACCAAACCCGGCGACGCCGCCGGCCAAGAGTTTGCGCGGAGTCTCGGGGTGGTCTGGGCCGGAAGCTCGGAAGAAATGCCGCCCCAATCGCTCGACGCCGCGTTGATCTTCGCGCCGGTCGGCGCTCTGGTGCCCGCCGCTTTGGCAGCGACCATGAGAGGCGGCACCGTCGTTTGCGCCGGTATCCACATGAGCGATATCCCTCGCTTCCCCTATCAACTGCTGTGGGAAGAGCGGATTCTGCGCTCCGTTGCCAATTTGACGCGTCAGGACGGCGAGGACTTTTTGGCGATTGCTGCTCGGGCACCAATTCGCATTGCGACCACCCCATTTCCGCTGGCGGAGGCGAATGAGGCCCTGACACGGGTACGCGACGGCAAGATCGAAGGCGCTGCGGTGCTGGTACCTTAGACTTGTTCACACATTTGATGTCGGCGTTAGCTCTCAAAAAAACGCATAGGTAGGATCCTACGTAAGGTCAACATACAGCGAAACGTTGATCCATCCGATTCGCGAACTCGCGCCACCCCTCAGTCGCTTCAGTTTCAGCAACCCATCGCCATTGCGCGGCGCCGATGGTCGCGTTCCGCGCTTGGCCCAACGGCGGGTGATTTTGTTCTTCTGGCCGATCCGGGCCTCGTCTTGGAACCAGATTTCGATCGGCTTGCCCGCCGCGTCTCGCCGGGCGATCTGGTCCAGGCTGGCGGTGAAGTTTTTTTGAACGCCGCCATGGCCTCGGCATTCTGGGCATGATGTCGGGGACGCGCCGACAGCTTGCGGAAACCCAATGCCCGCAATTCCCGGCTCAGCGTTTGCTTGCTGATCGGAATGCGGAACTCCTCGAACACCCATTGCGCCAGATCGAGCAATCGCCAGCGCACCACGCCGTGAACTGCCGGAAGGGGGCCGCTCTCCACGATCTTCATCAGCCCTTGGCGCTGGACCTCGCTCAGCAAGGGTGGATTGCCCGGTGCCTTGCCATTCACCAGGCCGGGCGGCCCTTCGCCATTGAAAGCAAGCACCCAATCCCGAACCGTTTGCAGACCGACGCCGCCGATCCGCGCCGCCGTAGTTCGAGAGCCACCATCATAAATTGCCGCCAGCGCCAGAAGACGCCGCGTCTGATCGGCATCCTCCGAGCGCTTCGCCAACCGGCGCAATCGATCGCCATCATAATCCCCACGAAGCCGAACTGCCGCTGCCATGGCAAACCTCATCCCGTTTGCCATGGTGAATTAGGTTTCGCTCCTTTTGGGAATCCCGCTCGTGAGTCTCATTCACCGAGACGCGGTATTAGCCAGGCCGTTCAGTGGGCGTGGAAGTTCCAAGGGAGGAGAGCGTCGAGATCGCGGTTGGTTCTGTAACCGAACCAAGCGCACAAGGGCCCCGCTAATCAGCCGGCCACTCATGATAATGGACATGAGAAGATGATTCGCGACTAACACTTAAGGATTAGTAGACCCTTGAGCCGAATTCGACAGTGCGGGTGGTCGTGGGTTGACGCCGACAGTTCCTTAGGCGAAAAGGAGCGCATGCTGTTGGCATTGGAGTGCGGTGCAAACGGCTGACACTTCGGTGGCAGGGCAGGTCCAGCTTGATTTGGTGCAATCGGGTTTGTCATAGCAGCCACCGCGTCTCGGAAACGATTGGATCAACTTCTGTCTTGCGACAACGAGATGTGCGACTGCTAAAGCTATAGCGGCGGAGGGGGGAGACATCGTGAGAATTTCATTTCTTCACCAAAAGTGGTGCGCGACAGCCATTATTTCGGCGACCCTAATTGTCGTCCATTCGATAGCTGCCTATTCTCAAAGCAATCCTGACGGCTCCATGCTCATCGCAGGCTCTGGGGGAAACCTTGTCACTTCGGCGGGAACCTGGACGTTTAGTTCAGTACAGGGGGCCGGCGGCTATGACATTTTAGTAAATGGGGAATCCGCGGGTGGCGGGTCCGCAGACGCGCTTTACCTTGAAAATGGCGGGCAGGTATATGCACTGAACTCGCTGAATACTTGGTATCTATGGGGCGGTAACGGCTGGTGGTCGTGGTCCGCAAGCCCCCTATCTCCCGATGGGTCCGTACATCAACGCCGGTTCAGGTGGAAGCCTTATCACGAAGTACGGCAATTGGACGTTTAGTTCTTCAACCAGCACTGGCGGCTATGAAATTTTGTTGCAGGGGAGTTCAGCGGGCGGCGGTTCTGCGAACTCGCTTTACGTTGAAAATGGCGGCCAGGTCTATGCCTTGAATTCCAGCAACAGTTGGTATCTCTGGTCGGGTGGCTCATGGACCCCGGTCAATGACACTTCGGCGTCGAATACCGGCTCGAGCGGCTCTGGCTCGAGCGGTTCTGGCTCCAGCAGCTCTAGCGGTTCCGATCCCACCAGCGGCGTGCTGCCGTCCTATAATGACGCCTACGCGAACTGGAAGAATGCCGGACTGCTTTCGGTTGGCGGTATTCCGAACCGGACGACGGTTTGCGCGACGGTCAATCCGAGCGGCGTCACTCCACCAGCTAGCAATGACGACGCAAACAATATCAGCAACGCCATTGCGTCGTGTCCCTCCGGAGAGGTCGTAATGCTGGCAGCCGGAACGTTCAAAATTTCGATGTCTGAGTACATCACCGTCGGCAATAGCGTTACTCTCAGAGGCAGCGGAACGTGCAACAACTCTGGTTCGCCCTATTGCCAGACTGTGATCGAAGTGTACGACGGAACCCTAGCATGGACTGGCGGTAACTGTGGCACGTCCACCTCAGCTGAAGAAGCTTGCGTCTCTAATCCAGCGATTTAGGTTCAACCTTCTGCCGCAGTAAACTTGTACGATTTTGGTTGGTCCTCATGCGGCATTGGCAATGTAGCCAGCACTTCGTGTGGTGCTGTCGCCCTTACTGCCGATGCATCACAGGGACAGACGACGATTCAGGTCAGCAGTACAAGCACCTTCTCTGTGGGTATGTGGGTACTCATTGATGAGGCGTCGGGAGCGGGATGGCAGAACGATCCGGTCGGACCTAACCTTTATGGTCAGGTCTGGGCGGCTCCAGACTGGCTGAGCACATCCGGCGGTCCAGCGACAGGTCGGGTCCAATGGGCGAAATTTGGAGGTAATGCTAGCTGGGGAGATTTTGATTCCGGGCAATATCCTTACACCGCAGGGAGCTCAGGGTGCTGGTACTCATTTTGTGACAGGGTGACAGAGGAAATACATCTAATTACAGCAGTCGGCTCAAACACTTTGACCTTCGATGACCCGCTCACCGTGGCATTCCGTCAGAGCAACAGTCACAACGCCCAGGTCTACTTCCCGGCACACCAGAACGGATCTCCGATGTCGTTCCTGCAATATGCTGGGGTTGAAAACTTAACCATCGAAAGACCAACCGATGGAGGAGTAAACTTCCAGTTCTGCGCCTACTGCTGGACGAAGAACGTCGAGGTCGTAGGATGGCAAGGAGGCGGAATGAATTTCGATTATTCAGTCCGCAGCCAGATGGACACGACGTTCGTGAACAACTGCGGTAATTCAGTGAACAACGGCGGGGAATATCCGATCGGTATTAGCTATGCTTCTACTGAGATTTATGTCGTGAATAGCATCACGCGCGAGTGCGGCAAGGGAATGGTCGGAAGAACGGGAGCAGGATCGGTCGTTGCTTACAATTATGTGGATGACACGATGTACGACAGTAATTCGGGCATCGGCGATTATTGGGTTGATATGGGGGTGAACGGAAGTCATTACGCCGGTACGCACCATATGCTCTTCGAGGGGAATTGGGGAGACAACCTGGACAACGACGATACGCATGGCAACGCCGTGTATCACACTTATTTTCGAAATTGGGGCACCGCGTTAAGAACGCCTTTTACTGATCCTTCAATTAACAAGATGGTCGATGACGCTACCGGAACTGCTTATGCTTGTGGGACGAGTGGACCGAGTGGGTGTTCGCTGAACGGGCCCGGTCCGTTGCGCGCCGTTGGCCCCATGATGCACGACTACTGGTTCGCCTATGTCGGCAACGTGTTAGGGACTGCCGGGACAACGACAACTGCAAATGGTTGGATTTATTCGGGTACTTTTAATAACAATCATACTATTTGGCTTCCTGGATGGAACTCAGATGCCAATAATCCTACTAAGAGTGACCCCAACCTGACTGCAAGTAGTGGTGCCTTCATCTTCAAACATGGCAACTACGACTACGTTAACGGCAAGGTTGCCGACTGGACTTCTGGATACTCGCAGACCCTACCGAACTCGTTCTATCTAAGCGGTGAACCTGCGTTCTTTGGCGCGGGCGCTTCCTGCGCTTATGCGTGGCCGTGGGTGACACCGACTGGGTCGAGCCAGATCCAGACCAATAGTTGTGGCGGCTCCGGTCTTCCCGCAAAGGCTCGCTTTGTCGCGGGGACGCCGTTCACGCAGCCTTGAGCCGCCGATGGGCGAGGTAAGGTACCTGCTGGTGTGTGGTCGCATGAGGTGGTGACTCCAACTTCATAGCGGCTTTAAGACCGCGGACATCAATCCGTCGGTCGTTAAAAAGCGTAGTTAAAGCGAACAGTGGTTGAGAAGCCGGTGAACACCGCCTTTAGGAATAGACGCAAAACGTCCTCAGCCAGGCGAGGAGGCAAGGATGCGGAGATCTATTTGCAGCCAGGTAGCTTCGGCCTCGCGGGCCAGGGGTGGCGATTGGGAAATGAGAAGCCGGACGTAACTTGCTGGGCGAACCTGCTTAGGGTTTCCGCGTAACTCTCGATCCATACGAACTCATCGAGCAACCAAAGAGCGGCAAAGCTTTATCGGCCTCGCCTTCGACCTTCAACGATACCTGTACTCAAGGATCGAGCGTTGACGAAACGGCCGTGTGCATTTCTTCACGCCAGCATTCGACGAATTGGTGCCAGGCAATCATGGCAAGTTGAACTGCGTGGCTACGGGCTTTTTGCCCCTTAACCCCTTAACCAGCGTCTAACGATGAAGCCCCGGTATGGCAGGCCGCTTTAGAGCGACATAGATGTAACCCAGAAATACAAAGTAGCGTGATCCCCTCTCACCCTTCCACGTGTCGAATGAGGGGCGACAGCGATTGCCGCCGTCTGGGCTAGTCCAAACGTGAAGGGTCGAAGTAACAATCAAGTTCATGGTTATATACAAACCCCGTTTAATGAATTGTTTCAATGGTTTACCGAAGGGCTTTGCGATGCGTGTTTGCGAATTTGTAACACATTCTCTAGCAGATGGTTTCCGTGTCTGATGGCGATTATACGGCACGAAAATCGCCCGTCCGTACGTCAATGGTTTAATTTACCGATCAAACTTTCAGGCCGTCTTGATCACATCCTGAATCGAGACGGTGACCTCCAGGTCGCGCCCCAACATATGAAGCAACACATGCACGCGTTCCTGCCCCTAATAGGCCGTTATCGGCCCCTCATACGCGATCAGCGGACCGCGCTTGATTTTAATCCAGGTGCCAACGGCGAGCCGAGGTGAGGGCTCGAGCGCGCCGTTGATGCCTTTGTGGCAGCAATTTTGGAGGCCGCTGATAAATTGGTCAGGCACCGAACAGGGCGTGTCAAATCCGTCCGGCGTTGCCGCTTCACGGGTCAGCAATTTCGTTATTCCGTTGGTGTTGGATGGGCGTCCAACGCTGTCCGTTGATCAGCTCAATGAACAAATATCCTGAAAACAAACCGCTCTCGACCGTGACCAGTTTATTGCGGCGGAGCTTCTTATTTTCGACCAGAGGATTGAATACCGTAAATTTCTGGCGCAGCGAGTTCTCGACCGCCACTGCCGCTGCTGTCTGATAAGGCTGCAATTGCGCGACCGCCCACATTCCTGCTCCCCCAATTGTTGATCATTCAGCGCGGATAGTTGTGAGACGGCATGTTAAAGTTGAAGATCACCGCCTTGTTTCCCGGCCCACATTTTTTAGGCTCCTTAGCGGAAACTGTGGGTGAGGAATGAGTGATTGTAGCGCCGCGCCGGTTGGTGCCTTTGATTGTGTCTTGGCCATGCGGATCGCCGTCAAGGCCTTCGCCTTCGGCGCATCGCTGTGCGGCTACGGTCCTTGACTGCGACACGCATGGCCAAGAGTTTGGCATTGGTGCCATCAATGACGCATTCGGTTTGTTGCTCCTGAAGAGCGCCGGGCTTGGGCTGGTGCGCGGTCAGGAAGTGAAAGAGCTTACGACAAGTCGCATCAAACAAGCGTTGCTCAGCTTCCAACTGATGATGAGAGAGCAGTGGTCCACCATCGTCGCCGATGAGGTTGAGGATAACCTGATCGATCGGCCGCCCGCGGAGGGTTTTGTCCATGTGCAGCTGGCTGATGATCTCGCCGCCGAGCACCCAGACATTGTCACGGTGTTGGCGCAAAGTCTTGTGCGATAGGTTGCGCGCCAGCAAATCGCGGAGAAACGGCTTGAAGTATTCCACCATCTGTCGGCCGGGCAGAATGTCTCGCGCTTCATATGACCAGCTGCGAGGCCACTCATCGAGATCGGGACAGTAGGCCTGCAAGGGATCGGCGGCAGGCAGTTGTCCGGCTAAGCTCTCACCCTTATTGGCCTCTTTCTTGGGTTCTGCTGTCATGCGGCTGATCTCCGTGCTGAACCATTATCAGCGCTACCCGGGCTTCGTGTATGAGAAAGCGCGGCTTTGCCACGAAACTCAAACCATCGAGATCTCCGTCCGTCCACGCCGTGGCTCGCGGCCGGTGTGCTCGGGCTGCGGCAGACCGGCAACTGCCTACGATCGCCTCAGCCCCCGTCGGTTCGAGTTCGTGCCGCTTTGGGGCTGCATGGTAGTGTTGCTGTATCATATGCGGCGCGTGGATTGCCGAACCTGCGGGGTACGGGTCGAAGCGGTCCCCTGGGGCGTGGGCAAGCACCAACTGACCACGGCGTACATGCTATTCCTGGCGCACTGGGCGCGAAAGCTGTCCTGGCAGGAGACGGCCCGGTCGTTCCGCAGCACCTGGGAGAAGGTCTGTCAGTCGGTCGAATATGTCGTGCAGTGGGGACTCGAACACCGACAGTTGGGTCCGATTGCGGCGATCGGTGTCGATGAGATCCAGTATGCCCGCGGTCATAAATACCTGACCTTGGTCTATCAGATCGAGCAGCAGTGTACTCGCCTGCTATGGATTGGCCGCGAGCGGACGATGGAAAGCTTCGGAGAGTTCTTCACTCTGATCGGCGAAGAGTTGGCGGGAAACATCGAGTTTGTCTGCTCGGACATGTGGCAGCCGTACCTGACGGTCATCCGCGAGCGGTGTAGCCAGGCGATCCACATCCTCGATCGCTTTCACATTGTCGCCAAGATGAACGCTGCACTGGACCAGGTGCGCGCCGCCGAGGCACGCCGGCTGGCGCGCGACGGCTACGAGCCGGTCCTGAAGAAGACCCGCTGGTGCGTCCTGAAGCGCAAGGCCAACCTGACCGAGCATCAACGCTTTCGGCTGCGCGATCTGTTGCGCTACAACCTGCAGACGGCGCGAGCCTATCTGCTCAAGGAAGATTTCCAGCAACTGTGGGATTACCAATCTCCGCAATGGGCCGGCAAGTTTCTCGACGATTGGTGCGCCCAGGTCATGCGCTCCCGCATCGAGCCGATGAAGAAGGTTGCCAGGACGCTACGCTCGCACCGTGCGCTACTCCTGAACTACTTCCGTGCCAAGAAACAGCTCTCCAGCGGCGTGGTCGAGGGTCTCAACAACAAGGCCAAACTGACTATGCGAAAATCCTTTGGATTTCGCACCTTCCGCGTCACAGAAATCGCCTTGTACCATACACTTGGCAGACTACCGGAACCTGATGTCGCCCACAAATTCTACTGACGAGGCATTTTTTTAGAAGCCGAAGCGCCCGAGCCCAGCGCTGCGCTTCGGGTAAATTGGTTTGGCAGGCGATACAAATGGGCACGGCAACCAAGACATTCGTGGTGGGATCACGCGGCGGTAACAGCATCATGTGGACCCCGGTTCGCAGTGAGCGGCGTCACCATGGCATTCGCTGGAGTTACACAGGAAGCAGAGTAGTTCGCGATCAGCATACTCATCCCAAAAATTAGCCAGTCTGTAGCGCGCCGCCTCATCGCCGCGTTTAGCAGCGCGGTGCAGCTTAAGGAACGCGTCGCAGTCGATGTCAAAGACGGTGAGTTCTGCCATGTTTAAAAATCGGGGCTGGGGTTCCGGACGCTTAAGTCAGAACCCGAGCCCGCATCTTCCTTTCTGGCCGCGCAAGAGAAAGGAGATTGGAAACCCTTGCCGCCACAGCTCGCGCAACCCGCGCTCGCCTGCCTCGGTGGTTGTTTTGCCGCAGCACTCGCCGAGATTGCCGCGCCGGCGTAAAGATGCAAAAAACCGCCGGAACAGCGCGGCGAGCGAGGCTGGATGGTCAGCGCTCGTCGCGCGTGCTGGGCGCTGTGGGACAACTAAGAGCGCCCAGGTGTCCCACCGAGCCGAGATGAGGTCGGGCAGCGACGGCGGTAATTCATGCGCTCTCCCGGGGCAGCGGCGCGTCGGGATCCGCAAGCAGATTTTGGATCACGTCACCGCACAAGCGCGCCGGCTCCTCATCCGTTGGAATGGGACCGAGGCCGCTGTGGAGGGCATCGGGATCGAGCGTGATCACAGCCTGCCATTTATCGACCAGGTCGGCGGGCATGGCGCCGTGCAGCGCGCGCGTAATGGTGCGTAGCGCTTTGCGAATGCGGCGCAGCTTAGCAAAGCACTGCGTCTGCTCGGCGAGCAGGCGCTGAAAGGCGTCGCTGCTGCACACGAGTTGCGCGAGTGACGGATAGACGACAACCTGTGCGCGCTCGACAGCTCGATTTGAATGATTTCGTCGTCGAGCACGAGGGCGACGCGTTCAAGCTGGACGACCCCGGCTCGCGCGGCTTCCACCGCACGCCCGGCATCCGCCACCGTTGTGATGGTGGTTCCGCTGCGCGGCTCGTCATCCCCAGCGCGCTGAAGTTCAGCTGAGACCGTCGAAAGTCTTCGCGACGCTGCCCAACCCTGCTCGCGGGCTTTTTCGGGCTTCTTGCAGGTCATTAAGTTTGCGGCGCTCCAGCGCTAACGCGGCCTGCGCCTGCAACAGATCATCGCGTAGGTGGGCGTCGTCGGCAGGGTTAGCGGCCCATCCCGTTGGTGCTCACCTTCACGAAGGGGAAGCGCTTGGCGAAATTGGCCGAGTTTACGGCACGACTGCTGGGCCAATCGCGGCGTCCATGCCGGGTCTGCGGAACCTGCGGTCGAGCGCACCCTATTGTTGTTCAGCGCATTGTCGCCGGTCGGTTCGGTGCTGATCAGGTCGGCCAGGCCCATGAGGACAGTCTTGCGGTCGGGATCGGGCAGTTTTTGCAGGCACAACCTGACGAATTGCAGGCAGTCCTCGCCGCTAATCGCGGCTTGGTCACCCTGGTTGTATTCAGGCGGTTGGTCGGCCGGTGCGAACAGTTGATCGCCATACTTGGGTCCGCTGGGCAGGGCACGGTTTTGCAGGGCACTGTCCATGGCCATGCGCGGGGGACGCGTCAAATGGCTGCGCAGCGCTTGTTCCATCAGCGCGCGCGTGCGGTTGTGCGATTCCTCAGCGCACACCGCCTTCCTACTTCAGCGAAAAAATCGGGCATGGTTGTTAGCTCCTCTATTTCTGCGGCAGGGCCGGGTTATAAGCATTTATAAACCGATCGAACTCGAGGCTCCGCCCCAGGCGCGCTGAACGGGCGGCAGCAGCCCACAGCCCTTGAGCGCGCTCGGACAGGCCAAGCTGCGGGCTGTAGGGTGCGGGCGGCTCGCCCAGGCCGAATCGAAGTCCGAACGGCGCCGGCCGGGCGGTATCAGGTGCGTCGGCAGGCGGTTCATGACCGGTCATGAACCGGGCATCGGGGGCGGCTCGGTTCCTGCATGTGCAGGGACCGGCTCAGACGGTGGCGATGCAACCTGAGCAGGCGCCTCCACTATCGGCGCTGATAACTTCGGCGACAACGGCGGGCGTACCAGGCGTAGACGCGGCGAGCGGTGTCGCCGGCTGCTCAGTAGGCGTCGACGGCTCGATCGCGTCTCGCGCGCGGCCCCTGTAGGTGCTGCGCCAGCCCAAATGATTGCATTGGTCGTCGACAAGTTCAACGATGCCTTCATATTTGGCGGGAGCAGAGACAGGCGGCTCGCTTTTTTAACTGGTTAAAATGCGGCGGGCGGTCGTCACCTGTTCGATTCCCAGCTAACGCCGTGCTCCAGGGCAGACATTGGGTAGAGCTTGCCATCTTGTATGAAGAAGGCATCGGCAGGGACAAAGAAGGGATCGCTGTCGAAAGGGTCGGCACCGCGATGAGCAGGCGCGCTAGGCCTATTTACAAAATCAATGACGCGGGGGAACGGCGTTTCAGGTAGCTCAAGCGGTGTCACCAGCTTCACCTGCGTGAGCAGCCGTCTATCGCGTTCGCGCTCGTGAGCGTCCATTGCCGTTGTCCCTGACGGCGGCGACGGGACAGCAGCATGCGTGCCTTTGGCGGTGCAATGCTGCCGGCGATTTGGCAGCTCGTGCTAAAAATTCGCTGTAAATCGCGTCTCGATTAATCACGCTCAAAAATTATTGAGCGTCAAAGCCCTTGATTTCATTGGCTTCGACATACACTGCCCAGCCTAGTCCTGACGCATATCAAATTTGTTGCGGTCGTAAAACGGCTGGTGATACCAGGCGTTTTATCGGCAAGCCTGGACCAGGACGAGGACATAAAACGGCTTATGCAATAAGCCGTTTTATCTACGGCAGAGGCAGACCCAAGGCCGCTGGATTGGCCCTTGCTAATAGCAAGGGCCTATTCGGCGGCGGGCGCGGCGATCCGGCCAGAATGAGCCCAATTTTGGGCTTATTCGCCATCGGCGGTCGGATAGACCGCGGCCGCGATCCAGCGCAAAGCGCAATTTTGCGCTTTGCTATCGGCGAGACGACGCTGCGCAAGGCGCGGGGCGGCGGGATTGCTCGAATGTTCCTGCTCGTGGAGAAAGCAGATCCTGCCCCTGCTCATAGCAAGGCATTAGTTGGGATTGAGCATTACTCCCATTTCGAACCCCCAACGACGGCCTTTGATACAGGCACAGATTTAACCCAGCCTACCCGCTCAGCCTCCGCCCCGCCGACAATCTCAACTTAGCCAGCGCCGTATGCATACCTTGGGCAGCGGCGACCATCGTTTTCAGCTCCGCATACCGCGGCGGCTGTCTGAGCAGGCCGGCCGCGGTCAATTCCCTAATCTCGGCAGCGACCGCAAACAGGACCTCATCGGGGACGTTGACAAACCGCATCATCAGCGCGTGCAGGGCACGCTCCTTGCCCTTATCAAACCCGGTCAGCAACTCGACATTGACCGCGTCGCCAAACTGCTGGCGCTACTGTCCTCGGATAATGACGGCGAGCGCCACAATGCTGCCGACGCGCTGGGTCGACTGTTCAGGGCTTCGGGTACGGATTTTGTCGCTGTGGCACAGACCATGCTGGCGCCCCCCAATAAGCCGCGCGGCTTGCTCGATATGATGGATGAACTCCAGCAAGGGTTTGCGCGCACGCGCGAGGCCAGCAAATATTGGACCGCAGCGGAGATGGCTGTCATTGGGAGCGCCATGCCGCTGAGGACGCCGCGCAACATCAAAAAGAGGTCGCGGCCTATCAAGCGGAGATTGACGCCTTGCGTCAAGAGACCGCCCGCTACAATGCGCGGCCCATAGCGAACTCGCCGAACATGAACGGGCTGAGCTAGCGCGCGAGATCGCTTTAAAGCCCTTGGCGTTGCAAGTGGCTCGCGAGCGCTATGCCGAGCGCGTCAAGATCGAGCGCGCTGCGCGAGGGGAGGAGGTAGAGTTACCGGGATTGGGTGCAAGGTCAGGCCGCGATCACGAGGCCCATGCGATGACAACGCCCCCAATCACTTTCGCGGGATTGCGCGCACTCCATAGTCTGGAAACGAAGGGCGGGCGGTTTATCCCCCAGCATATTTTGAAAATCGACAACCGAACACTTTTCGACTCAGAGGCGCGCGAATTCATCACCGAGCATCGGCGACCTTCAGGCGCTTGCGTCTACTCACTGACCAACCGCGGGCGGGCGGTCCTTGAGCGCGGCTTGAGCGGGCGCTGGATATCCCGGCCATCCAAGTGAAACGAAAATACTATTGATGATGCTATCTGCGACCGCGGCCGCGGAAACCTCCACCAAAACTCGCATGGGCAAAGCCGAAGCGCCGGAAGGCTGGACGGAAAGCGCCGCCGCGAAACCCGCAGTTCCAGCATCGGCCAAATCCAGCGGAAACTCCGACAGGCCAGCCCCAGCCCCAGCCCCATGGATAATACGCGTCGTACCCGGGGTAATACCCTTGAGAGTAATCAGGATAGCCTTGCGTCTGAACGGGTGTGGTTGGCGGCAAGTTGACGACAGTAATAGGCGTCACAGCAATAGGCGTCACAGCAATTGGTTGGCCCGGCGGATCAGCCATCGCCGCGCGGGGTGGGTCGGACGGGACGGCAACAGGTGGAGGCGGTCGAACCAGATTCGCATCCGGCTGAGGCTCGAGCACTATGCTACCGGCTGGGCCGCTGAACACGACCCTTTCCCGTGAGATGCTCTCGAGTCGCCAGCCTTTCAGCGCTTGGCCCTCCGACAGCGCGCGCGAGTTAGCGCCGGTCACAGCGAAGATTGCGAGGCGCACATCCGGTCCGATCACGACGCCAGTCAGCCTCACACCGCGCAATAGTGAATCAGCATCACTATCCGAGGACGCGGTTTCCGGACGGCGCTGCGTCGGGCTTAACAGCGGATCGGCGAGCTTCCGAATTTCCGGCGCTGCGGGCAAGCGAGCCGCAGCTAAAGGGCGGTGGCTGCTGATGGAACCGAAATCGATAGGGACCAGCCCTGCGCAGACCACGCACCCGACGACAATAAAAGCGGGCAAGCGAATCATTATTTCAACACGATCGGCGTATGCCAGAGCAGGGATTTCATCGATGCACCGACGGCGGCGAGATCCCAAAAGAAGAACACAGCTTGCTCCTAAGATACTGCCGAACCTGGGCGCAAGCGTCAACCTCACACCAGCCACCGGAGGCGACCGTCACGGTCGGAGATCTGGCGGCAAGAATTCATAACTTAACTAGTAGTGAAAATCTGACGCTTGATACCCGGTTCCGACCCGTTACAGACCTGCGGAAAGGCCTGCTAAGGTGGCGGAGGGCGTCACAACATCCAGGAACCCGATGGCGGCAAATCAGCAAATCACACTGCGGCTCACGATCGAAGATCCTGTCCCTGGAGTCAGGTACTCACTGCAAAACAAGAAGAGTGAACCGGTGGCCGTGGTCCTCGCCAGTGACCTGCAGCTCTCGTTCGACGTGCTCGTTGAAGTCGCGCCCGGCCCTCGGTTTGTTGGCGAGTTCGTGCGCCGCGAAGGGCAAACACGGCGCTTCGTGTACATCGCCATTGGCGGACAAGCTGGTGATTCCGCGTCGCTGTGGAGCCGGCGCGCCAAGATTGATATCCACGGTCTCCCGGCCGACCTGCTGCAGAAGGCGCTTGCTGGCAGTGTCGTCGAGGTCCTCCTGCCAGGTAGGGACAGGGATGGTGGTCCAGCATGCGCGACGTTGCACCCGTTGGGGTCTTGGAGATTGGCCGAATAGTCACCGGGACGCGAACGGCAGGAGAGAGAACGTGCGGCAGCGGCCCCGCCAACGTCTTCGGCGTTGCGACGGCTTTTCACCCAGAGCTGACCTACGGTTGGGGGCTAAGCGTTAGATCTTATCCACTCTCATGTCCGCCCTTACAAGATGCAGGCGGGTGAATTCGTGGCTTCGTTGGAAGCGTTGCTTTCAGGCTCTGCCGGGCAAGGCAGGGGGCGCGGTCGTAATGACTGGCGATGAGCCAACGTAGGGCCACGCACCACTTCTACTCCGACCCCAAATTCCTGCGGCGGCTGAAGCGCCTTAAGCCCCGTGACGAACTGGTCGCGCGCATGGCATTGTGGCATGACATCCGCGATCCCGGCGTCAGCCTGAAATGGGAGGCACGCATCGCTGCATTGAACAGCGAGCTTAATATCTCGACGGTGGACGCAATCGCCGATTTGCTGCGTGATGTTGAGCAGGCGCGACGCGAAATCGAGCGCTGACAATGCTAAAGGTTGAGGCCCGCTCGGGGAGGGTTACGACGATGAAATCACAAGTGTTGTTTGCAGCCGCGGCCTTGGCGCTGGCGACGAGCGCGGCCGCACAGCCGGCAGGTGATGTGCACCGCTTCGATGGGACTTGGAAGGTGACGCTTGTCTGCCCGAAGTGGAACGGGGCATTGGGCTACACCAAGGTATTCCCGGCGATGGTGAGCGACGGTCACCTACATGCTCAGTACGATAAGCAGTATCAGCCGAACTCGCTCACCTTCGATGGCACAATTCATCCCGACGGCCATGCGAGCATCATCGCCAACGGTGTCACCGGACCGTCTAAATTCAATCTCGACCAGGTTCCAGAGGGCAATGGCTTCAGTTACACCATCACCGCGCAGTTCGAGAACGCACACGCGCGTGGGAAGCGAATGGAATTGCGGCCCTGCGACGTGGATTTCGTGCGTCAGTAACAGAAACGATCAACCACGTCAGCAGGCAGCAAGTGACGAACCGGAGGCCCACCAGACGGAGATGACGCCGACGACTATCTCGCCTGATTATGCTCATGCGGGATCTAGAAGGGCTAGCGGAAAAGCTGAGCGCAGCAGTCGCCGGTATCGCTCATGAAGCGCGACGGATCGCGATCGCGGCGCGGGAAATCGACCTCGAGCGCGATCTGAGGCCCGACCTTTGTTATCGCCTCGAACAATGGACAGCGACTTACTGGCGCGCACGGTATCGGCTTGCAGCAGCCTCTACATCGCGATTGCCGGATGGCAGGAAGCGGTCAAACTCGATCCCCCCTCAACATGGCTACTGCGTCAGGGTGCGCACGTTCTGAAGGAGCACGAGCCACGTTAAAGACAACATCAAAAAGCTGAGAACCATTTATCGACAGGTTGAGGAGAGGCATCAGACGTAAACGATGGTATGATCACTGGGACCAAGGAAAACCCAATGGTCCGGTTCCTGTTGACAATCGCAACTGTAATCTTGGTAGCCGCGCTGGCGATCTCTGATGGTCGCGGCCGGTCAGAAGACACTGATTGGAAATTCTATGGCAGTTTGGAACGCAATGAGTTTTTCAAGGAGGTGTTAAAGTGTTTCTACGATGCTGGCAGCGTCGCGAGGCAAGCCGACGGCCATATACGGGTCTGGACCAAATGCCTGTCCTACCCTGCAATGGATAAGATATTGAAAGACGAACAAAGCGAAACATACCGCGAGATTAGGAAGCGAATGTTCCGCATCCTCCTCGCAGACGCCACCTATACTCCGCCGATGATCAAAGTGGAACCCAAGTGGGCCAGAGTACGGGAACACATCATTATTGATGAGCAAGTAGCGGATGTTGCCGCCATAGAGCCCACCACGCGCATCTACTACGAAATTAATTGCGCAGACAAACAGTTTCAGTTGCGCGAGTTGAGCACCGAGCTGCACGTGAATGGCACATCGGAATTTGAGAATAAGTCGTCAGATTGGGCCTACATTCCACCAAAGACCAATGTCGCGTATTTGTTGAAAATTCTATGTCCAAAATGATGCAGGGGAGCGGCGCGCGAGGCATATGTCTTGAACGACGAAGCTCGCGCTGAACTTCGACTGCACAGAGGTTAGTATGCAAAAATGGCCGCTGTCCTGGCAATGAGCGCGGCCGCTCGGCCTATTTACACAGGCGCGCAGCGGCTATCTCGCTGTCTGAGGTAGGTTAGCAGTGGGTAGCGCATTTCACCGCTGTCTCGCGCTGTCAGCGAGCGCACAGCGCCACGACATTAGCGCCCACCAACCGCGCCACATAATCGCTCCAAGCGTCGAGCGCCGCCTTTCTTTCCGGCATGTATTCGTTGCGATTGTACACACGGGCAACGCCCGTAATTGCGCCGCTGACATGGTTGAGCAGTTTATCGACGACATGGGGAGCGATGCCCAGACCGTTCTCAGAATCCGCGAGGTGAGTTGCGGCGCTGCGGCGAATGTCGTGGATCGTCCAATGTTCGACAGCCCCGAGCAGCTCGCAAAGGCGTCGGTCGATCCTTACCTTGACATCGTTGAACCCGGCGACCGGCTTGCTGCCGTTGACCGAAAACACGAAGCCAGCGTCGCCGGCAAACTTGCGTATTTTGCCAAGCACCGCCATCGCCAGCGCGCTCAAATGGGTGTCATGGGCACGGTGATTTTTTGGGGCGCTCAGAGGGCAACGTCCACACGCGCCGCTCCAAACTTATCTCGCGCCACGATAGGTCGCTAACCTCGCGCAGGCGTTGGCCCGTCAGGATCAAAAGTTGGATAATCGGCCCGAAGGGATAACCAATTTCGTCGGAGACCTGCCACAAGGCTTGAAGCTCCGCTGCGCTAAGAACCCGCTCTCTCTCGCGTTTGGTTTTACCCGCGGGATCGCGCACGCCCGCGGTTGGGTCGCGCTCGATTAAATCCTCGTCGACCGCCCACCGAAACATCGGGCGCAGATGGCGGAGCGCGCCTGACGCTTCCGACAGCGCACCACCTGTGCTATTGCCGCGCCACTTATTGATCCGTTTCTCGGCGAGGTCGTTAACCATGGCGAGAATGTCGGCCTTGGTCATTCTTGCGTAATCGGTTTGCTACCAAGATGCGGTAATGCACGCCGCATGACGCGGCGCACCTCATAAACGGTGCTGGCGCGGCTTTGTCGGTGATGTTTGCGGATAAAATCTTCGATCAACTGTTCCAGTTTGTAGGCATCTGCAGCTGCTGCTGCCTGTTCCTGCTCCTGCTTTTGCCGGCGCTGTTTAACAGGATGGATGCCTGAGCGGGCTAGGTTCATGGATGCCCTTGCGCGGTCGCGCGCTTCGGCGAGGCTGGGCAGCACCGTCATTGAGGCGGTGGTTTCGGCGACCTCGACGCCGCCCGCCACCCTGTAGGAGCAAATCCAGCTACGCCGACCTTTCGAGGAAATGCGCAAACCAAATGAAGGGCAAGTTGGTATCCCAAACGGTTAAGTAGCCCTCCACGGGGGGGCATGCGCTCGCAAATCAACTGGGTCAATTTGTGGCGGTTGGGCGCAGCGCGTGGCTTAACGGTCGTGGGTGGGTTTGGTAGGTTTTCGCTTTGCATTGGTGGGACGACTTTCTAGCTTATTTCTAACACGCCCGGCCGTAGCCGATCGCCTTTCATCCCATATATTTAAGCGCTTTTTTTTAGCCATCCTTGCGAGGTTATTAAATGCCGACAAACCCGGAAAAACCAATCAAGTTCATGGTCATGGTTTCCGCAACTAGTCTCCCGCCAAGATGGCGCCTAGGACGGGATTTGAGGCCCTGAAACTCGTTAATAGCAACCATTGCAAGTTCTAAGCGGATAAGACCCGCGCCTTTGAAAACCGCCCGACATTCGCTTGTGGACGGTCCGGCCGAGTTCGATTATGTCGGCGGCGATCAATCGACCAATGACCGTCGTGCCAGCGATTCTGGGGAGAAAGGTGATGAGTTGCGATCTCGGAACGCCGTCGGCGCCAATCGAACCGGGCGGTTTCCAGATCCGATTTCAGCCGCCGCACCGCCTCGTCGATCGAATCACCGCCGAGGCCGATTTGTTCCTTATCGCACATCTTGGCATCGCGCGGGTCGACGCCACATCGTGGCGACTCTCGGTCGGCGGTCTCGTCGAGCAGCCGCGCCAAGTTACGTTCGATGACCTGAAACGCCTGCCAAAGCGGACGGTCGAATCCTTTCATCAATGCGCTGGCGATCCGAGAAACCACCGCGACGCCAAGCGCCTCGTCGGTAATGTTGTATGGTGCGGCGTCGACTTGGCGGGGCTGCTCGCCGGCGCAGGCATTCGCCCAGAGGCAAGGTACATCTGGGCTTACGGGCTCGATAGCGGCACCTACCAAGGCTTGGGCGGCGGTAATTTCCAAAAGGACATGCCGCTCGCTCGGCTCGCCGAGGGTGGCGTCTTGCTCGCCTACGAGATTAACGGCGCGCCTTTGCCGCCGGAGCGCGGATTTCCGGTACGGCTTGTCATTCCCGGCTATTACGGCACCAACGATGTCAAGTGGCTGTGCCGACTTGAACTGACGGACCATCGCGCCAAAGGCGCGTTCACTACAACACTCTATAACGATCCTGACGATGAGGCGCCTGGCACGACGCGGCCAGTCTGGGAAGCGCCGCCCGAATCAGCGATCGTTTTGCCGGCACCAGGGGCAGTATTGGCACTGGAGCCGACCAAGATTTGGGGCTGGGGCCTGGGCGGGGCGCGGTGTGGTGCAGGCCGAGGTCAGCACGGATGGCGGCGCGAGCTGGGCCGTGGCGGCACTGGAGCCGCGGTCACAATGGTCCTGGCAGCGATTCGTCTTGTCCTGGACGCCGCCGCGGCGAGGAGACTTCACCATTCAAGCAAGGGCCATTGACAACACCGGAAAAGTGCAACGGGCGACAGCCGCCCGGAATGCCATCCATAGCGTTTCGGTCTCGGTGCAATAAGATTTGGGACATCCGCAACTGAACGCGATGCTGGCGCTGCTCCAACTTCAGAATCAGCACAGCGACATTTTTTATTTGGCACAATCGCGGGTTGCTGTCCTCCCTAAACGTACGGACGCCCCTAGCATCGGCTCCGTCGTTCGCGAACCAGAGAAACAGTCATATACGGAACGACCGCGGAAAGACGCATGACCCGAAAGAAGGGGTCCCTCAGTCGCGGTTAGACGGCGCGTAAAGGGATCGCCACCTGGTTTAGTTGCTTTCGAAAGCCCAATCACCGATTCCCTGAAAAGTTGGACCTAACCGCGCGGCCGGAATAAAGCGGAAGGATAGCCGATCCGAGTTTGCGCCTCCATCATCTGATTTCGTCGGCCCGACGCCAATTCCCCACTGGTCGTTCCGTCCGGGAGGCCAAGCCCATCTGCTGGGCGCGAACACGATTGCCGTTTGGAATTTCAAAATAAGGCGCTCTAGCCTATCTTTGTAACGGGCACTTGATCCGTCACCATTGGCACGGATGGCAACGCAGGGCGATGTCATGTCGCCAATCGCGTCCGGGCCGTCCCAATCCGAGGTGCATGTCATGCGCTTCGTCCGCTTCGTCCTTTTTGCCGCTGCTTTGTTAATCCTCGGCGCGTGCGTTGCGGCGGCGCCGTCACCCGACCAGAAGGCCGTAAATAAATCGGATCTGGATCGCTTCGTCGAGCCAACCAACGGCTCCGCCTATTCGCAAGGTTCTCTCTACTACTACTTGCCCCCCGGCCTCGGCCGGTGATCTTCGGCCTCGCGGTCCTCGTCATCATCGTCATGGGTCGCCACCTGTCCGGTATGAATAACGCCAATAGGGATGATCGAGTGCGTCGGTTGGAAACTGTAAAAAGCCTCATTGTGTGTGAACTACTTCACGCGCAGAAAACTGTGTGAGCCTCAGAATCCCGGCAACCGCAAATCGCGGGATCGAACGGGAGACCGGGCCATGGCCACAGTGATCAAGCCGGTTGGTCTTTCTCACCTCTGAAGCCGGGGGTCATCGCCATGGGCGCGGTTGGGTTGGTCGCCCTCGGGGCGCTCTCGGGAGCCGTAGCGGGCTTGCTTGCCGGGCTAGTTGGGATCGGCGGTGGAGTTGTCATCGTTCCGGTCGTCTATTACGGTCAAATTATCGCCGGTACTGCGCCTGATCACGCCGCGCACATTGCGGTCGGCACGTCGTTGGCGGCGATCCTGCCGGCAGCGGTCGTCTCGTCGATCGGGCATTGGCGCGCCGGAAATACCGATATCGGCTTTATGCGCGAATGGGGACCCGGGATTGCGGCGGGTGTCGTGGCGGCGCAGCTTGCCGCACCTCATCTGCGCGGCAATTTGATGACCGGGCTTTTCGGTCTTATCTGCCTGATCTTTGCGGCACGATTCGCCCTCCCCGGCCGGTTTGCCGCGGTCGCGGCAATACCGCCGACCGGCCCCTTATGCAGCCTTGCCGGGGGTACGATCGGTCTATGTTCCGGCCTTGCCGGAGTTGGTGGCGGGATTCTGACCAATATCATCATGACCCTTTCCGGCGTTCCAATGCACAGGAGCGTCGGCCGTGCCGCTAGCGTCGGCGTGGTGGTTGCCCTTCCCGCCACTATCGTCGCTGCACTCGCGCCCGGGGCGCAATCCCCGGCCGAACTGGGTTCGATCAATCTCGCTGTGTGGGCGTCGATAGCGCCGACGCAGGCGGCTGCAGCTTGGGTAGGGGTCCGGCTCGCGCAACGGACTGCGGCCGCCGATCTCAGCCGAGCAATGGCCGTCGTGCTGCTGATCACGGGGTTCACGATGCTGACCGCGAGCCTATGAAACCCCCGACAAATACACAATGTCGGCGCTTTATGGAACAGGTCGACGAGCTCTGCGGCCGGTGCAATCACGGCTTGATGGCGGTGGCAATCGTCCTCGCGATTATCATGTCACTGCTCGGTGCATTTCGAAGCGCGCAAACGGTCCGGGTTCCGGAACGCTTTGAAATCGTCGGAACCACGTGACCCCAGGCAATGCACCGCACTGCTCTATCCGCAACATCCCGGGCTGCAGCAATCACCGCCGCGATCGGTCGCGTTGGTCTTCTTCCGGTGGCCGGATAATCCACCATTAACCAGCCTGTCGATACTCGACGCTTGACGCCGGCCGCGGCGACTTCGCACAAATCATCGGTATCTTGACCGATCTCGAGCGAGTTGCGCGCAGGATACCTCTCTTGCGGCAAAGGCCATAACTGAGAACTGAACTCTGCTACGTGGCGGACGCGGCCTCAGTGCCGCTAGGGCTTCCATTGAACTCGCTATCCCGACCATGCCCGCGCGCGGTCGTAGAGGCTCTGGTGCCGCGGGGTGTGCGTCGACCACTCACGCATCTGCGCCGGCCGGCAACTGTTTCACCGCGGCCCCCGGTTGCTGCTGAGAACCTAGGGTAGGAGCGCCCTTTTTTGGAAGCGCGGATTGTTGGTGACTTCCTTCCCCACCCACGGAGGTAACGGTAGGTACTGGTCCGGTTGTGTTAGTTCAACTTCAGCGAATACGACGCCGGCAAGCGGCCCCATATAGACATCGATTGTCCAGTCATGGCCACCAAATGGTACAGTGTGCCGCACCTTCTCAAGAACAGATCCTTGCCCGAGCATTCCCAGCATTTGCTCGGCATGGGCACGCGGAATTTCATACTCAAACTCTAGTCGGCTAATGCCTTTCCTCGCGCCCTTGATTGTGAGCCAGGCGTTCCTCTCTGTAAGACGGACGCGAACCTTGCCTTCTCCAAATCGGGCGATCAGGCCGTCCCGCATGTGCTCGCTATTGACTACCTCAGACATCCAGGCGTCATCTGCGAGGATAAATTTCCTTTCGATTTCGAGCGCCATCTTGTGCGACTTACGACTCACGGGCCTCATGGTCGGAAGCCTCCCTTCTGACCCACCGAAATGCATCGACTAGCTCGCGGTGCGCGCGGCAGAGGGAACCGACCTCGATCACGAGTGAACGGGCGCGGCCGAACCGGTTGCCGAAAACTCGCACCGCCAGATCATCATGGCAGCACCCCCTGGGCCTAAGCATGACACGCCATCCGGGCACTGGTCGAGCAACAATCGTGCCGCCTGTGCAAATGAACGCGGAGGATTGCTCCGAAATGTCGGAATTGCGAAGCTGGCCTCTAACCGTTCGGTGAACCTTTCAATTACTGACATCTCGTGGGTCGGGGGATTTGAAGTGCGGTACTTCGACCGCCTTGTCCTTGGTTATGGTGGCGGGCCTGTTCACCTGCTCCGCCAGCATCGCCGCGACATTGTGGTTGCCCCATAACGGGATCAGACAGATCGAACCGCTTTGGCTGCCTGCGGCAACAACCGTGAGTCAGCCCGATAGGTTTTCTGGTTCCGACCAGGAAGATACGGGCAGTATGACCGTCGATCGGCAATCGCGGTGGTCGACCGGTCCGGTACAAACGCTGTAGGAGGAACGGAAGAAGCAACGTCTTCGTCCTTATCGACGCCTTTAGGCTTCACGCCGCCACCCCGCACCATTGACGAAATCGCGGCTATCTTGAGCCAAGGGCAGTCCGACTCGGACGGCGGGCGGCTTCGCTCTCGGAAGCGAACAAACAACCACCAGCGGGCGCATCGCCTGCTAATGGCGGAGTTCTACTATAAGAGCGGGCTCGCGGATCGACGTATTGGACGCGACCGCCAATTTCTCGAAGACGAGAAGCAAGCCCGTGCATCTCGGGCGACTTTGCGTCGCAGCGGTTTGTCATGGCCTCTCTGGCACGCTAAGGATCCCTCTAGGCGCGGCGGGTCACCCGAATTCAGTCTGCCAAACGCTTGCCGTCATGCGTGATCAAGAATTGGAACCGTCGCCAAGGTTGAAACTGCCAAAAGTGGAACTCGCCGGCTCCTTTGATTGGCTCATGACGTCATCGCGATGAGAAGCGTTCGCGCCTCTTCGATCTCGGGAAATTCCGGGGTCGGCGAGAAGCCCTCGAGCGCAAGCGCAAGCAAGGCATGAGCGTCCGGGGAACGGCCCGTGGAATGATAAAGTCGCGCCAAATCGAGCGCCGCGCGCAGCTCAAAACTCCGCGCCTTCTGCTGCTGCGCGATCGCGATTGCCGTGAGAAATGCGTCTTCGGCCGGCGCTGTATCCGCCGGATCGCGCCTGAGCAGAATCTCACCTCGCGAGCGATGCAGGAAAGCGTCGCTCCAGTGCTCTCCTGTCTCGGGTGCGAGGGCGAGCGCTTTGTCGATCCGGGTTAGAGCTGCCGCCGCGTCGTCCTCCGCCTCGATCTCGGCGAGTAAACCTTGGAAGAACGGCACGAGGACTTTGTTTCCTTGCTCGGTGTACGTCGCTATTGCCTGTCGAAGCGCCGTCGCTCCGGTCTCGCGGCCATCCAGACGAGCGCTGGCCCAAGCGGATGTTAGCGCGCCCCCAGCCGCATAGAGCGGAAGCGCATTCTCGTGGCTGAGTTTTAGCACAATTTCGGCGTCACGCCGGGCAGCCGCAGCATCGCCACGAACCATCTCGTAAACGGCGTTGTAAGTATAGGTGTTGACCAGGGTGGGTGCATGACCGGTTTCGATCGCTTGGGCGACGGCTTCTTCGACGAGCGCCCGGGCACGACGGACCTGCCCAAGCAGCCAATTTGCGATCGCGAGGTAGATCCTCGCGGTCGCGCCGCTATCGCCGCCAAAGTGGAACCGGGCCTCTCGATCCCGATCGGGATCGTAAATGCTCAGCGCCTCAACTAAATTCGCTTGCGCCACGACGAAATCACCCTGGAAGAGGCAGGTGAGTTCCCACGAAGCGGCGGCCAACCCCACACTCCGTCGTTCGTACCGCTCGTTCGGCCTCGCGCAGAAATGCCTCGGCTATCTCCCGTGCCAACCCCAACTCGCCGCGCACCACGTTGGTGACCCAAAGACCGTAGTAAATGGCAAATTGCTCGGTCGGGTTATCGATCGCAGCGGCCAGTTCGCGGGCGCGGATGAAGGCCGCTTTCGCTTCCTCTGCGGCGTAACCGCGAGACAACATAAGCGCCTGGCCGAGGTCGGTCTGCAATTTCAGCCTGCGTTGACGCGCCGCAGCAGCGTTCTTCACGTCATCGGTTTCGGCGAGTACGGCAAGCAGCGATTGCGCCTCTGCAATCTCGGGAAGTTCGGGTGTCGGCATAAAGCCCTTGCGCGCAGACGCGAGCAAGGTATGAGCATCCGCGAAGCGGCTCGTGGAATTGTAAAGTCGTGCCAATCCGTGAGCTGCGCGCAGCTCAAAACTGCGCGCCTTCTGCTGCTGTGCAATGGCGATTGCCGCGAGGAATGCCTCTTCGGGCGGCGCCGTGCTGGCCGGATCGCGCTTCAGAGATCTCGGCGCGCAAGCGATGTAGGAAGGCGTCGCTCCAATGTTCTCCCGTCTCACCTGCGAGAGCCAGGGCTTCGTCAATCCGGATCAACGCTCCCGCCGCGTCTTCTTCAGCTTCGATCTCGGCAAGGAGACCTTGCCAGAACGGCACTTGCAATTTGATTCCTTGGTCGGTCAATGCCGCCAACACCTGGCGAAGTTCCGTCACTCCCGTCTCGCGGCGGTCCAGGCGAGCGCTTGTCCAAGCGGATAGCAGCGCTCCATGAATCGCATAGGCCGCAAGCGCATTCTCTTGGCTGAGTTTGACGATAATCTCCTGAGTGCGCCGGGCAGCTTCAGCATCACCACGAACCATCTCGAACTGGGCCTTGAACACATAGGTGTTGACCAGGCTGGGTACGTGACCGGTTTCGATCGCGTGGGCGACAGCTTCTTCGGCGAGTGCCCGCGCCGGTCCGACCTCGCCGAGCAGCCACTTTGTGATGGCGAGGTAGGCCCTCGCGGTCGCACCAATATCTCCGCCGAAGCGGAACCTGGCCTCACGATCGCACTTGGGATCGTAGGCGCTCAACACTTCAACCAAATTCGCTTCCGCCCCGCTGAAATCACCCTGCCAGAGGCAGGTGAATCCTACCACGCGACGGGCGAACCCACACTCCGTCGACCGTGCCCCCTGTTCGGCCTCTCGCAGAAACGTCTGGGCAATCTCTCGCGCTAAGCCCAAGTCGCCGCGCATCAAGTTGCTGGTCCACTGACCGTAGTAAATGGTAAATCGCTCGATCGGGTCATCGATCGCGGTGGCCAGTTCCCTGGCACGGATGAAGGCGGCATTCGGCTCCTGCGCGGCGAACCCGCGGGACCACATAAGCGCCTTGCCGAGGTCGGTCTGTAATTTGAGCCTTTGGTTGGCCGAAGCGGACGTGGTCGCGGCGGCAGACCCACCATCGCCGGCTTTGTCTGCCATCTCGATGGCCTTGCCGAGATGCGAGATCGCCTCCTGGAAGGCTGAACGGCGCAGCGCCTGGTCACCGGCCTTGCCCCACCATTCGATAGCGGCGTCGGTCACGCCCGCTTGCGTGAAGTGATGCGCCAGGACTTCCGGCTCTGCCGCCGCAGTGTCAGGGAAGCGGTCGCGCAAAATCTCGGCGACGCGCCGATGCAGCACCTGCCGCCGACTCTTGAGAAGATTCTCATACGCCGCATCCTGAATGAGCGCGTGCTTGAAGCGATAGTCGGCGTCAGGCGGGAGGCCCTGGACGAGCAAAATGTCGGCTTCCGCGAGTTGTTCCAGCGCGGTTTGCAGCGGTCTTTCTTTAATCCCGGCGAGCGCACGCAGAAGGCCATAGGAGAAGCCACGTCCGATCACCGAGCCGACGTGCGCTATCTCTCGGGCCGGGCCAAGTCGGTCGAGCCGCGCCATCAGTGATTGCTGCAAAGTCGGCGGGATGACATGGATGCCACCTCCCGCGCCCCGTTCCAGCAGCAGCCGTGTTACTTCCTCAATAAACAGCGGTACCCCGCCGGTTCGCTCGGTCACGCCGTCGATCACGTCCTGCGGCAGGGCATGTCGGGCGGCGATTTCGCCAACCATATGCCGAACTTGGCTACGATCGAGCGGCACCAGGGCAATCGTGCCGTGATGCGATCGCGGGCCCCAGGTTGGCTTGAACTCGGGCCGCGCGGTCGTCAGGACGAACAGCGGGGCTAAGGCGCCACGCTCGGCAATGCCCTTGAGGACGTCGATCGTGGTCGGATCGGCCCAGTGCAGATCCTCGATCGCCAGCACCACCGGCTGAACTCGCGCACTGGCCATCACCGAAGCCGTCAGTGCCGCCAGTTGCCGACGGCGCAACTCGTCCGGCGCCAAGGTCGGCGCGCGTTCCTGCGAGAGCGGAATGTCGAGGAGCGGCGCCAGCAAGGGGGCGTTCTTGGACGGGTCGAGCTTCATCTGCACTAGGGTGCTCTCGAGGTCCGCGAATCGTCGCTCGGCGGACACGTCCGCGCCGCCGTACCGCTGTCGCCCCCACTCGGTGATCGGATGGAGCGGCGTGTTTTGCAAGAGCTGCGAGCAGCTCCACTCGAGCCAGGTGTGTGGGGTGTCACTCAGCCGACCGCGAAATTCGTCAATCAGACGCGACTTGCCGAGACCCGGCTCGCCCACAATCAGCACCAATTGCCCGTCACGCTGCCGCGCCCGCTCCCAGCGTCGCATCAACATCGCCATCTCGTCATCGCGCCCGACCAGTGGTGTTGGCATACGCTGGCTTGACCGCCTGCCACCACTGCTCGCCCGTACCAGCCGGAACAGGGTCACCGGCTCCTTCAATCCCTTCAGCTCGTGTGCGCCGCGTTCCTCTGCGACGAACATGCCAGCGACCTGACGCTGTACCGGCGCAGTAATCAGAACGGAGCCCGGCTCCGCCAATGCCTGCACCCGCGACGCGACATTCGGCGTGTCGCCGAAAATCTCGCCTGCCGCATCGACCACCACTGGTCCGGTCTCTATACCAATGCGAGCAATCAGCGGCGGCTTGGCCTTATCAACGTTTGTTCGGTTCAACTCGGCAACCGCGCGCTGGATGGCCAAAGCCGCCCGAGCCGCCCGCTCGGCATCGTTCTCGTGCGCGGTCGGATACCCAAACAGCGCCATGAGCCCGTCCCCCAGCTTCTTGGCGACCGTGCCGCCCATCTCCGTCACCGCCACGGATGCCACCTCAAAATAGGCGCGAAGCAGATCGCGCCATTCTTCCGCATCGAGCCGCGAGGCAATGCCAGTCGAATCCACCAGGTCGCAAAACAGCACTGTCAGGTAGCGGCGCTCTCCGACCAGCTCCCCAACAGGTAACGGCTCCGGCTCTGGCCCTGTCACAGCAGCACGTCTTTCCGACGGGGAGGCCGGCGAAGCGTTCAGCTCGGAAATAGCTCTCAGCAGCTTCCGGCGGTGACCAAGCGACGCAACGCCAAGTTCTTTCAAATCTTCATCGCTCAGATCGCCGGCTATCGACAAATCGATGTCATTCTCGACGAAGCGCGGTGCGTATTCGCCAAGCCCAAGGTCACCCAGCCATTCTTCGATCCGTCGCACCAAGCCCCCACCCCCTTCATATGTGCGGCGCGCGACAACTCTTCGGCTACAGGACGTGGTGAAGCTTACAGCAAACTCTGGTGAAACCAAAACTGCCGGAGGCTGCCATCTCAATCGCAAGATAGACGATTGATCTATCCGCCGGTGTGGACGCCACCGAGGTCAAGACCAAATCGGCACCCCACTGGCCTAAATGGGTCAGAGTCCGACATTGATCGAGTCAGGTGCGAATGACCGGAACGGACGCAAATCTGCTGCAGGAATGGTCGAGACTAGACCGTTTAATCTGAACAGCTCGAAATGTTGAGCTGCACCTGCGCTTACGGCCTCCAACGATTGGCTCAAGGCGCGTAGCCTCGTTGCCACTAGGCCGCCTCTGGCATGACCGAAAACAACCAGCCTTGCGGATCTGGCTAGCACACTTGCAGGTCGCGAAGCCTCCGAGCACTTTTTCAGAGTGCGTCAACTCGAGCTCAGCTCTCGGCCACGCGGCGGGACATTTTCCCTGGCGAAGGCGGTCCGGAACGGCGCGCGATCGCTCGCGTGCGCTAGGGTCGCGGGGTAGGACAATCGAACCAGAACACATCAGCCGAAAACTCGTCGCGCTCACGCCGACCGAAGGACGGACATCAGCCGCTTTGTGGTCCGCTAAAAATAACCCATCGCTCGCCGTTGAACCGCATTAAGCGCAACTGCTTAAGCGGAAAGCGTTTGGTTTCGCTGGAATTGAGAGTGATGCCCGGAAGGAGCATCGGCAGTGTCACATCCCGCAGATTTAGCGTTTGGCGCAACACATTTGCGCGCGATAGGTCGTTGCCACATTGCAGCAGGACGACAATCAGTGCCTGCGCCGCCGTGTAACCTGCGACTGCGAGCGGGCTGTCCTTGCCCCGCGGGTAGTATTTGTCGGCCCAGAGCAGATACCGCTTCATGCCCGCGTCATCGTGCCATTGAGGGTCAAGCGGATCCTTCAGCGCGGCGCCGGCAATGAAACCTGCGCCTTGGCCAATACCGGCAGCCTTGAGCACGTTGGGCTGGCCGGAGCCTTCGAAAAGGATATAGAGCGGTCGCCAGTTCAGCGCCGCGGCCTTGTGAATTGACTGGGCGAAAGCCTTGCCGAGCGCGAAATTCATGAACACGTCGGCACCAGAGTTTTGCAGCTCGACCACCTGGCCCTCCACTGAGGGATCGGTGATTTCGTAGCTCAGTGCCTTGACGATCATTCGATCGGCCTTGTCACCGAGCACTTCGCGCAAACCGATCAGAAGATCACGACCAAGTACGTCGTTCTGATAGAGCACCGCAATCTTGGCGTTGGGTCTTTGGTTCAGAACATACCGCGCCAAGATGCGGCCCTCGGTGTCGTTCGGCACTTGCAAATTGACGGTCCATGGAAACTTGACTGCCTCGGCAGGCAATATCGAGCCGTACTGAGCAAAGATTTGCGGTATGTGCTTCGTGTTGAGATAGGGGCGCACCGCGTTATTGGTATGGCCGCCCAGAGAATTGAACAGGAAGGCCACGCCGTCCTGTTCGATCAATTTGCGTGTCGCTTCCACTGTTCTTGCAGGAATGTAGCCGTCGTCGTCGCTGATCAGCGTGATCTTGCGCCCGCTCACGCCACCTTGGTCATTGATCATCTGAAGATACGCCGTGCTGGCACGGCCGATCTCGCCGAGCATGGAGACTGGCCCGCTATACGGCATCGTTTGTCCGATTTTGATTTCGGTTGCTGAGACGCCCGGGGCATTTTCGGCAAACGCGTCACACGTGGGTAAAATCGACAATGCGGCAATCGCGATTAGAGATGATTTTCCTCGCATAGGTCCCCCTCGCCGCGACAAGACTATGCAGTCTCATCAATTCAACCAATTCACCACAAGCGGACAGAATCACTACCGAATTGTTGGCTACACCACCGTCATGGTGCCGAAAGTTTTCCCTGTCGCGACAACGTCGCCGCTCTGTCGTTGATCGCCGCCGCGACATCGGGATGTGCCAGGTCGCGAATATGACCGCGCGAGGCTGAGCAATCGCCCCTGGCGCCGGCGCACCGTTTTTCTTGCGTGACCGTCCACAACGATAGCTACGGACACATCTGCAGGTTGCCCGCTGCAGGGCGGACGTTGACACCGTTCGTCATCGCGCCCATGCGCTCTCAGACGAACTGGCACGAGATCGCACCGAGTGGTCCGTAGTCGATATGGAACTGATCGCCCGCGCGCGCCGGCACGACACGAGTGAAGGACCCGGCAAGCACTACCTGCCTTGGTTCCAGCGCCACCTCGAACGGCGCCAGTTTGTTGGCGAGCCATGCAATGCCGTTCGCCGGATGATTCAGCACCGCCGCCGCGACCCCCAACTCTTCGATTTGCCCATTGCGGTAACAGAGGCACGCCGCCCAGCGCATATCAATAGCGTCCGGCTTGAACGGGCGTCCACCCATCACCAAAGCCGCGTTGGCGGCGTTGTCGGCGATATTGTCCAGGACGTTGCGGCTCGCCTTGGTCTCCGGATCGACATTCATGGTGCGCAGATCGACGATCTCGACCGTCGGCGTAACGTAATCCGTCGCCGCGAGGGCATCGAAAATGGTGCAGTTCGGTCCTTTGAGACGCCGTCCCATGATAAACGCCAGCTCGCATTCAAGGCGCGGCTCGATGAATCGACCAGCCGGAATGTCGCCGCCATCGCTGAAGAACATATCGTCTAGGAGCGCGCCGTAATCCGGCTCTTTCACATTCGAGATGTTCTGCATTGCCTTTGAAGTCAGGCCGATCTTGTGGCCGAGAATCTTGCGGCCTGACGCGACTTTGAGTGCGACCCAGGCACGCTGGATGGCGTAAGCGTCCTCGATCGTCAGGCCGGGATATTGTGCGGAAGGCGGTCGGATGCGCTGCCGGGTCTTTTCCGCAATATTGAGACGCTGCGCAATGTCGTCGATGGTTCGCTGGTCGAGCATGGTGTCCTCCCGAAGGATTGCTCGCTACACCAATTGTTGTTGACCCCTACTATACGGGTATGTTCTGCTTTCACAAACAAGACGATGGGCGGGACGGATGCCGGCGCGTACTGGCGCGGAGTTCCTCAAGGGCCTCAAAGGTGGACGGGAGGTATGGGTCGAAGGCGAGAAGGTCGCTGACGTTACCAGCCATCTGGCGCTCAGCGGTGCAGCGCACGCCCTTGCCGATGTATTCGACCTGCAACATAAGGCCGCCGACGTCTGCTTAATGCCCGATCCGGAAACGGGAGAGCCGATCAATGTCAGCCATATGCTGCCGCATTCAAAGGCAGATTTGGAAAGACGTCACCAGGCGCTCGAACGGATAGCCGAATATTCCGTGGGTCTCATGGGGCGCACGCCCGACTATATGAACGTCACCTATGCAGGTTTCGCGGCGCGTGCCGACGAATGGAGCGCCCACGGCAACGAAGAAGGCGGCGAAAATCTCGTTAACTACCAGAAGTTCCTGCGGCGCAACGATATCAGCCTCACCCATACGATCGTCCACCCCACAATCAACCGCGCACAGGGCGACGTTCCGACCGTGGGCAACACCGTCGCGCTGCACAAGATCGAGACTACGTCTTACGGTATCATCGTGCGCGGCTCGCGCGTGTTGGCGACGCTGGCGCCTTTCGCGGACGAAATTGCGGTGTACCCTACTCCGTTGCCCCTTCAGCCGGGCACGGAATCGCACGCGTTGTGCTTCAATATTCCGATGAACACGCCAGGCCTCAAATTCCTGTGCCGCGACAGCTTCTCCCGGCAAGGCAACAGGTTCGATTTCCCGCTGTCGAGCCGGTTCGACGAGCAGGACGCGTTTTGCATCTTCGACAACGTCGAGGTGCCGCGCGATCGCATCTTCATCGACGGCAATCTCGCAGTTTACAACTCGGTCATGCAGCGCTGCTGGTGGCCTAACATAATGCAGCAGACCATGATCCGCGCGCAGACCAAGCTCGAATTCGCCTGGGGCCTAGTGACTCAGATGGCAGAAGCGATCAACTCCAGCGCCGTGCACACCCAAATGATGATGGGCGAAATCTGGTGTTTCGCCGAATTCGCGCGGGCGGCGGTTCATTCGGCCGAACAGGGCGCGTTCGACTATGGCAATAACGCTTGGTTTCCCAACGGTCCCCCGCTCGACGCGCTCCGCGCGTTTCTGCCGATGTGGTTCCCACGCGTCAACGAAATCATCTGCCTTATCGGCGCGCATAACCACTTCACCGCGCCCAGCGCGGCGCAATTCTCGGATCCCACGTTGCGCCCCTTGCTCGACGAGTATCTCTATGGCGCAGGAAGCGTCACGGCAGAACAGCGCGCGCGTATCTTCCGCCTCGCCTGGGATTTCGCGGGCAGCGCGCTTGGCAGCCGCAACGAACAATACGAACGCTTCTATCTCGGATCCGCCGGCCGCAGCCTTCAGGCAACGCAACAGTTCGCGAACCGGGATCGCGCCAAACGGCTGGTCGAGCGCTTTGTGGCCGAGGAATATTGACGCAACCGAACCTGAAAGTAGGCGCCGATACGTGTTTCTCGAGGGTTCCCGAACCAAGATGCGCAACGTGGTGCGCGCTCGGAGCACCTCTTGGACGAGATACGAAAACGAAACGCAGTGGAATGCCGCGAAGTAAGGCCGAATGAGGAGGAGAAGTTCGTCGCCCCGGTACTATGCCGATTTCACACGGTTGTCCGCACCCCGGATCAGGCGCTAGCGAAGCCCCGACTTACACAATATTTGGTGACCTTCACCGACGACGCCGATGCAACCAGTTCAGCGTGACGGAGACGAGCTAACGCCGCCACAGGCGGACGTATTCGTGCTCAGCTTACAGCGAACACCGTGCGTGACGGAGTGAAAGGAATACCTCGATAATCCTACACCGCTGGATTCAGTATCCAAAAAACCGCCGTTCCGCGGTTGGCTAGTCTGGGTGAAGGGATCAGGCACGCCGATTTGAGCAATCAGGAACATACATTCGCCGTCTCCGGCGACGGTGCCGTGGTCGATCTTGGCTTTGCGCCGTTCGGGAAAACCCGGTGCGTTTCGATTTGAAGCCGTACACAGAGCCACGGTCCACTGACCGACGGGCGCCCGGCCACCCCGCGGATGATGGTCTGGCCGTCGCGGACTGGCCTAACGTATACTCGCGGGAACCACATAGCGGGTGGGGGAGGCAGTGTAGGAAATCACTACGCTGGGAGAGCTGCTGCGTGAGCGCGCGGCAGCGTACCCCGAACGCGACGCAATCATCGTCGGCAACGAACGGATCAACTATGTCGTGTGCCGCACTGTCAAAGTGATGTCGGGCTACTGGAAGCGGCCGGAGGAGAATGCGCGGTCTATGCGCGACGGCTGGTTCCATACCGGCGACGCCGGTTATCGCGACGCCGACGGCTATTACTATATCCATGACCGCGTGAAGGACATGATCGTGTCGGGCGGCGAAAACATCTATCCGGCCGAAGTGGAGAATGCCCTTTACGGCCACCCTGCGATCCAGGACGTCGCGGTAATCGGTGTGCCCGACAATGCGTGGGGCGAATCGGTCAAAGCCTGCGTCGTGCTGAAGCCCGGCGCTACCGCAACCGCCGACGAACTGGTCGCGTTCGCCCGCACGCAATCGGTGGCTTCAAGGTGCCGCGCTCGGTC
Source organism: uncultured Alphaproteobacteria bacterium (assembly GCA_963804725.1). Taxonomy (GTDB): domain Bacteria; phylum Pseudomonadota; class Alphaproteobacteria; order ATCC43930; family CGMCC-115725; genus JAATGI01. The sequence continues at coordinate 321,488 of CAWDRN010000006.1, forward strand.
GATTTCATGAAGGAGCTGTCGCACAACGCGACCGGTAAATTTTTGAAACGGATCCTGCGCGAGCCCTATTGGCAGGGCCGTGACCGGCAAGTGAATTGGCCGCACCTTTTCACTTCGCGCACCATCGCTTAGAAGCCGGCGCTGGAAGGCATATCGGTGGCGTTGGCCATGCGGTTCGACTGTGCGACCAGCGCGGCGATAGAAGCGAAGTCACATTGCTCGCGGTGCCCGAGACTATGCGCTTCGTGCGGCTCAATCGGCGTCGTTGATGACCCACGGCGCCGCGGCGACGTGGCTGTGAAATCGAGCGATGTTTCGTGGGTGTTTAGTCTGAACCAGGCGGAATGCGCGTGATGCCGCAACTAGCAGCAGCGGCGTCATCTCGCCAGAGCAGCTCCAGAGCAGATGCCGGAATAACCACCGCGCGTCGCTATCCAATTAACCTAACACAAAATACATGTTAAAGTTGTTGTGGAGGCTGGGGATTTACGGGCAATGAGCGGAACCCGCAAGCTCGCCGCAATTCTGGCAGCGGATGTTGCTGGGTATAGTCGCCTCACGGGAACCGACGAAGAGCGCACCATGGCGCGGTTGTCTCCGAACTGACCTTATCAATCGGGCATCTCGGTTCATCACGGCCACGTCGTGACGCGCACCGGCGACGGCATTCTGATGGAATTCCGCAGCGTCGTTGACGCCGTGCGGTGTTCGATCGAGGTCCAGAACGGCATGGTTGAGCATAATGCCACGCCGGAACGGCAAATTCTGTTCCGCGCTGGCATTCGACTTGGTGACGCGATCGAGGATTGCGGATGGCGACCTCATGCGCTGTCGCGATGTCCGAAAAAATCAACAATCGAACCATCCCGAATATCCGCCAAATGGAGGAGTGTTACGAAGGCTCGCGCCACGCCGGGATGCCGGAGGAACAATCCGAAAGAGGGAGGTAAACCGATGTCGGGCAAATTTCTGTTCGACGGCAAGAAATGGGAACTGCTGCCAGAGTAAGAAGGCTGATGATAGCGCGATCGGATTGGGAGGATGGCGGCAAAGTCGTAATCGAGCCAGAGACCCACGTTGAGTGCCTGGTTTGGCTGCGGAGACTAAAAGGAGGGCACCCCACGATGCGCCGTTTGACCCGAGCTCAGGTGCTCAAACCCCTAAACGAAAAATTTTGTGCAGCAGAGATCAGGAATACCGCCAAAGTGGTCATAGGTCCCCACCAAACGCCGAGCTCGGCGCGAACATGGATTCACTGACCAGGTCGCGGAGTATAACTGGTGATCGCTCTTGCTCGGTGGCTTCCTTCATGCCCGCCGTTCCTACGAGGAATTTCTTGAGTTTCGAAAAGCGGGTAGCACTGCGCCGCAGAACCGACTTTTATCCGCTACCAACCTTGCGCGCCACTTGCCTTTGGGGAGAGTTTTCCCGACAAGCCCGTTCACACGCCTGGCACGACCGATGGGGCTGCGAACGAACACACCCGAACTTGCAGACCTAAAAAAATTGATCGCGGTCTCGACCTAGGGCACTTCCGAAGTTTTCTCGAAGCTCCCAGTTCGAGGGCGATCCTGGCTGCTCCGACGCCCGAGTTGTCTATGGCTGCTCCTCGGCTCCATTTACCGCGCCCGCGCGCGCGTCCTTTGTGCGTCTGCTCCCTCAAACAAATCCGCTACGGACAAGCTGGATAGGGATAATAGCCGCAGGCGACTGCAACCGGCGGGGTATAGTAGGGTGGTGGCCGATAGGCCGACGCAGCAGCTGCACCGACAGCGACACCAGTCGCCACGCCAACTGCGGCGGCAGCACCCGGATAAGCAGCACCGCCATAATAGGTGCCACCATGATACACCGTGGACCCGCCGTAATAGGTGCCACCCCCATGATAGGCGGTTCCCCCGTGGTAGGTTCCCCCCCCTGGCGGCCGATACGCGGTATTTCCGCGAGGCCCCACAGCAGCGGCGCCGCCGCCTGGCCCTCTTACAGCCGCACCACCCATCGGACCCCGATAGGCGGCACCGCCATATCTACCTGAAACCGAACCCCAGGCGAAGGCTCCCGTAGTTGCTGATACAGTCAAGGCTGCGCTCATACCGATCAGGATCAATCGCTTCATTGCTTGGGTTCCTTCAGCTTCGACGGCGCCATGGCGGCAGGCTTTAGTTCAACCTGTTTGGCGCCTTCCGGTGCTTGGAATTCGAAATCCGCATCTGTTGGATGGACGGAGAAATCCCAGTCGGAGAACTCCGCGACGAAATTAGGCTGGTCCGGGAGAGTGCGATAGGTGACGACCAAGCGCCGAGGCACGGCGCGGTCATTCTTTTCTAACCAAAGTTCGAGTTCGATACCCGGCGGCTGGATAAACAGCAAATGACGGGACGGCACGCCGTCAATCATCACGGTGTTCACTTCTCGTCCTGACGTGACCCCGAAGAGGAAGGACTTGGCGGGATTGTCGGTTAGAAAGTCCGCCAGTGGAAAATCGACACGCAGGCGCCCCATCACCTCTTTCAGCATTCCCTGGATCGTGTTTGGAGCAGGCAGAGACGTGTATCGCTTGCCCTCAACGCTGAAGAGGACCACGGTCTTGCCGTTGTAAAACAGCTTGGTCGACCCGTCATCGCCGGTTACCTCGATCCGCAATTTGTCCGGCCGGTGCACCATCACCTTCATCGAATGGGCGATGTGCAAAGGTTGGTCGTTCGCGTCCGCATAGACCCGCAATGTGCGCACCTGAAACGAGAACTGATCGGCCGACAAGGATTTGCCCATTTGAGCAACTGCGGCACTCGCATCCTTGCTAATTGTCGGCTTTGGCTGGTTGGCAGCATGCCCCGCCGGGAAGCCGCCAAGGAGGCCTGCAACCCCAAATCCTGCAAGAACAGCTACCACCTTGAGGGACACTTTGATCGACATCGGATCTTCTCCCATCACGCTGGAATTGGGGTTGAGGCCGTTATCCGCTTCGGTTGGAGTATCGTCGGCTGTATCTGCTAACCTATAGCCGAGTTATTTCAATTGCGAGAGGTTTAGGAGGTGGAGCCGAAGCAGTGGAATCTTTTAGCACCCCGGGATCGCGGCGCAACGAGGTGAGTTATTTCGGCGCCTCTTTCCGGGGCCTGCCTGGCCAGTTCAGTCTTTCACCGATTAGGCACGCCGCCCGAAACCCTCGAGGCCGAGTTGGCAAAGCCGTTGCCAATGCCCAACGTCGCACTCGAGAGAGCGCCGAATGCGCGGTTCAATCGCTCGGCAGCGCACGGCCGCAATCTGCGCAGAGCAGGCAAAACCATGCACACTAGTTCGCTCGATTCATTTGACTATTCGCATGTTTCTGCGGCAGGAATTCGGTTCCGATCGCAGCGTATTGAGCTATCGTGACGGCGTCTGATCCTTTGCGAACATCGCTCCCCGATGCGCCACAAATCGATCGGTGATTTCGCCATCACCTCGGCCGAGCAGCGGCGCAAACGCCGCGCCGGAACGCCAGTATGCGAGTCGAAAAGCACAGAACCATTGGACGGAGGACCGAGCTATGCCGCTGACTACGGACGAAAAGCTACTGGCACTGAGCCGGGAAGCCATTGAGGCGTTCGATAAGGTAAACGGCGGTGTTCATCCGGGATTTAGACCGGCGCATGCCAAGGGCATCCTGCTGACGGGCACGTTTGCACCTTCGCCGGAAGCAGGGTCGCTGACGCGAGCACCGCATCTGCACCGCAATTCCACTGCGGTGACGGTCCGTTTCTCGAACGCCGGCGGAATCCCGGCCGTTGCCGACAGTGACCCGCAGCGTGCGGCCCCGCGCGGCTTTGCCGTTCGCTTCCACCTTGGGACGCATATTCACACCGACATAATCGGTCATTCGGTCGATGCTTTCCCGGCGCGCACTGCCGAGGGGCTCATCGAGTTCCTAAATGCGGTGATCGCCACCGATCCCGATGCGCCGCACCCGAATGCCATCGAGCAATTCGTCGCTGCGCATCCTGCCGCTTTGAGGTTTGTTGAGACCCCTAAACCGATCCCGACCAGCTTTGCGAAGGAGTTGTTTTTCGCCCTATCGGCATTCAGGTTCACCAACGCCGAAGGTGTGAGCAGATACGGGCGCTATCGGGTACAGCCGGTAGGCGGCAACGAATATCTGAGTGATACCGAAGCCGCGGCGCGCGGCCCGAACTTCCTAATCAACGAAATCAAGGAGCGTGTCGCCAAGGAACCGGTCAGGTTTCGGGTCGCGGTGCAGCTGGCCGAGGACGGCGACATCGTCGACGACGCTACGATCCGCTGGCCCGAGGGGCGTCCGCAGCAGGCGTTTGGCGAAATCAGCTTGCGGGAGATCGCCGCAGATAACGCCAGTGAGCAGCAACAGATCATCTTTGATCCCATCCCGCGAGTTCGACGGCATCGAAGCTTCGGCCGATCCGCTGTTCGAGCCTCGTGCCAACATCTATTTGATGAGCGGGAAGCGTCGCAGAGGGGCCAGCAAGCGCTAGCGGCTTGCAATATAAATAAAGGAGGAGGGAGGAGGAACCCTCCTGGCCCCGAAGTCCCAAACTGCTCCATGCCACGCGCTTCGGGCGCTTTGACGAGATCACCGACAAAGCGTCTGCCCCAAGGCTGCACTGCCAGGCACGGGCGAGAGCGGACTGAACTACTGGCAAACTGCCGCATGAGTGGCACCACCGATGTCGGGGCGAACAATCCAGGGCGTCTTCCTCGGCGAACGGCCGCGCTTCTCGGTTGCATGTCCAGGTCAGGCCGCCGACGCAGTTCGCCGAGCATCAGCCAGGGCCACCTCAGACGCGGTTCGCCCCATCGGGGCCAGGGCCTCCGCCGCCGGCCTTTCGCAGGACACACACTGCCAGGCGCAAACCAGATGGAGTGCGCCGCAAGATGGAAGCGGCGTTTGGCCCCGACTTTTCTGCGGTACCCGTGCACGTGGGGCGCACGCGGATAGGCGCCATCGCGTTTACGGATACTGTTAAAGTTGGGTAAGGCTGAACTCGCGCGGCCAGTCGGGTCGTTGTGCGCCGAGTGACGCCGGTGTCTTGGGACGGTCTAAAATAATCTTTTAATCACAGATTGAGGCGGATAGAGGCGGCTAGGTACGCTATCGCCGCGTCGGGAATTCGCATGTTAAGGTTCCACGAGGCTGGGGGATCACCGGCAATGAGCGAAACCCGCAAGCTCGCCGCGATTCTGGCTGCGGATGTTGCTGGGTACAGCCGCCTCACGGCGACCGATGAAGAGCGCACTGTCGGCTTCGTGCACTCAGGAGTGACCTGTTCGATCCTGCGATCTCGCTCCACCACGGGCGCGTCGTGAAGCGCACTGGCGACGGAATTCTGATCGAATTCCGCAGTGTTGTTGACGCCGAGCGGTGTTCGATCGAAATGCAGAACGGCATGGTCGAGCGCAACGCCGTGCTTCCGCCGGAACGGCAAATTTTGTTCCGTGTCGGCATTCACCTTGGCGACGTAATTGAGGAAGCAGACAGAGACCTCATGGGCGACGGCGTCAACATCGCGGCCCGGCTTGAGGGCATTTGCGAGCCAGGAGACGTATGCCTCTCAGGCGCAGCTTATGAGCAAGTACGCGACAAGATCGCAGCAGAGTTTGTCGATTTGGGTGAGCGAGCGCTGAAAAACATTGTGCGACCTGTCAGAGCGTATGCCATTCCTGCGCCTGCTCACTCGGGTCGTACGATGGAGAATGGCGGTGAGGCGAGCGCGCCCGTCAAAGCAGGACCACCGCGCCTGCCCCTCGTGGTGCTGCCATTCGCAAATATGTCCGGCGACGAGGAGCAGGAATATTTCGCCGACGGGCTGACCGAGGACCTAACCACCGAATTGTCGCGGATGCCGAGCGCATTTGTCATCGCGCGCAACACCGCTTTCACCTATAAGGGCAAGGCCGCCGACGTGAAGGCCATCGGCCGCGAACTCGGCGTTCGCTATGCGCTCGAAGGCAGCGTACGCAAGTCGGGCAGCCGCATCCGCTTCAATGCGCAGCTCATTGACGCCCAAACCGGCGCGCACCTCTGGGCCGATCGGTTCGACCGCGAGCTGGTCGATTTGTTCGATCTACAGGATTCGGTGGTACAGGAACTGGCCGGCGTTATGAACTTGCAGCTCGCAGACGCGGAGACCCGCCGCGGTCGGAACAAGCTCAATCCCGATGCCTTCGACCTGCTACTGCGAGCCCTTTCCGCGATTAACCGGGGAAATTCGCGGGAGAATATCTCCGAAAACTTACGGCTTTTCGAGGCAGCTCTAGGGCGCGACCCCGACAATATCGCGGCAATGTGCGGTATCGTTGTCGCGCGGGTCGCCCGGGTCAGCTCGCTGTGGAGCGAGGACCGCGCCGCCGAAATCGCCGCCGCCGAGGCAAAGGCACGGCGCGCCCAGGTGCTCGCCCCGAAGAGCGGGGAGGTGCGTTTTTCGGTTGGTTTCCTACGACGGATTCAGATGCGGTTCGATGAGGCGATTGTCGAATTCATGGCCGTGCTGCGCGACAATCCCAACCATGTAGGTGCCCAAACCGAGTTGGGGTGGGCGCTGGCATTCACCGGCCGCGACCGTGAAGCGATCGACCATCTCACGGAAGCGATCCGACGTAGCCCGCGCGATCCAAACCTGTTTCTCGGCTACTGCGGTATCGGTTACGTGCGCTACGAGATGCGCGACTATGAAGCGGCCTTAGCCGCGCTGCGGGAAGCCATCGCGCTCAATCCGCATTTTTCCTGGGCACATCTGATTTTCACAGTGTCACAATCGGCGCTCGGCCGCGAAACGGCGGCGCGCGAGGCGCTCGCCTCATATTTCCGGACCAACCCGGCAGTCAAGACGATCGCGGGGCTGCGCGCGAATCCGGTATCGCCACGCCTCGCCAGCGACGATAACCGGTTCCACGAGGCGCTGCGCAAGGGCGGGGATGCCCGGAGCAATGAGCGGGATTCGAAGCTCACAGCGATCCCGCTTTCCCGGCTGCCACGTGCCACACAAACTAAGTCTTGACGCAAGACATTAGCAACGGAGGCTCTGACGCGATTCATCAGTGTCGCAACTTTCCTAGACTAGCCGCCTCTTGGAGCATTCTGTTGTTGTCCGCGGCGGCGCAAGATATGAATTCACCAGGTAATTTCGATGCCGAATTGGCAAGGTTACCACCGCCATCAGAGTTGCCGCACCACACGGCAACGCCATCAGCGCGGCGCGGCGTTACGATCCTTACGGCAACATTTCAATCCCTTGCCTTCATCCCGAAACCGGATCAATTAGATTCCGGGATAGGGCTTGCCCCAGCCGTCGAGATAGACGACTTCGGACAATGGCCCGCGGCTAACCCGTCCGAATCGCCCCATCGGGTAGCCGATCGGCAGGATCGCGTAGGAATGGTAGTTCGGCGGGATGCCCATCGCTTCGTCGCACTCATTCGCATATCCGATGTGCCGCGTCGTCAGTGTCGAGCCGAGACCGAGAGCGCGCGCCGCCAGCAGCATGTTCTCTACCGCCGGATAGATCGATGCGCCGGACGAATACCCCGGATTGTCGCCTTCCAGACAGGCGACGATCCACACCGGCGCCTCGTGGTAGTGGTCGGTTAAGTATTGGTTCGCCGCGATTTGCCGCAACTGCTTCGGCTGATCCGATCCGGGGGGCGGCGTGCTATCGCGATAGCGGGGCCCTACGACTTCGTCGAACAGCTTCTTGTAATAGACCTGGACGACTTTCTTACCAGGATGGTTCTTCAGCACCAGAAAACGCCAGCGCTGGGTGTTGCCGCCATTGGCAGCGGCCTGGCCAGCGAGCAGGATCTTGCGGATCAGCTCGTCGGGCACCGGGTCGGGCTTCAGCCGCCGCATCGCCCGCATCGTGTGCATGATCTCGAAGATGTCCGTTGTCTCCGCGGTTACCTCAGGCAATTCGATCCTCCATGACCATCTATCGGAACCGACTTTAGTTTAGCAGGCTGCTGAAATTGGGATAGCGGCGCGTGAGCGCGACGCTGGCGCATGCCGAGCCGCCGTCGGGTCAGGGGTCCGATATTCAGACTTCCCGGTGACGCGTCTGAATGTCACAACCGACGCTGCCGGGATGCCGCCTGTCTTGCCGCTTGGACGGAGAATATTTCTGGACAGACAATGTCGCAAATCGGCAGTCGAAGGATGCGGGAAATTATTGATTTTGTTGGCATGTCCCGCCCCATGGAGAAGTTTGCGTATTGCTCTGCACGCCCCTCAGACAGATATGCGAATTGGCGTATCAGCAGGCCGGGCCGAATGGATGGCAACAGTTCTCGGAGTGGCCGAGCCGGGTGCGAATGTTCCACGTGGTGCGGAAATTCTTGGCATCGACGGCTGGGGTCTCGACGGCGGCAAAATGCTGCCGAAAGAAAATCGATGGTGTCGCGGTCTCGGCGGAAGGTGGTGGCAGTGATATGGTCCAGACCTGGCTGAGCTGAGAGGGGTGCGCCCAGCCTCGCGTGCTGCTAAGCTTGTGCAAGCTTGAAATTGGAGAGGCCGCCGATGCGCGTGGGGCGAGGTGCCGGTTGAGTTCGCAAACATTCGCCTTCACCATGTCGCCCGCATCGCTGCTTCGGAAGTCGCCACCAATGGCGATACCTATGCGCTACCGCGCTTCCTGAAGAACTTCGCGGCTCAATTGCAGCCCGACTCCAAATAGCACCACGCCACCGCCGGTCCAGCGCCCGGTCCATCACACGCGCAACGCGTGGCCGCCCATGAAGCGCGTATGCTATGCGGTGAAAACGCCCGGGCTCGTTCCTTTCACGATCCAAAATAGGTTCCACCAGTCAATCCTGCGTTCCTTCGTTCGGACGAGCCTTGCTCCTGGTGTCCTAATGACCGACGGGAGCGGCGCCGCCGAGCTTGCTCTTGCGCAAGCTCAGCGCCAGCGGCACCGCCAAAAGTGAGATCAGCATCAGTACCCAGAAGACGTCCATATAGCCGAGATACGACGCCTGCGCCTGCACCTGCTGTCCGATCCATTGGATGGCCTGCTGCTTGGCCTCCCATAGTGAGCTGCCCTGTGCGAGGAAATAGTTCGTCATCTGGTGCAGCGTGTCCTGATACTGAACGCTCGACGGGATCGCCTGACCGACGAGCATGCTCTGATGGAACTGCTCGCGGTCCCACAGCACGTTGTTGGCGAGCGAGATGCCGATCGAGCCGCCGGTATTGCGCGCCGCGTTGAGCAGGGCCGAGGCTTGGTCGGTCTTGCCGGGTGGGATCCCGTCGTAAGACGCCGTCATGATCGGCAGGAAAATGAGCGGCAGCGCGACCCCGAGCAGCATGCGCGAAGACGCGAAAAACCAGAAACCGACATCGCCATAGACATTGATCATGTCGTACATCGAGAGCGCGGCAAACACCGCCCCGGCGATGATCAGATATTTGGGCTGGACTTTGGCCGTCAGCGGGCCGACGACGAACATCATCAGCATCGTGACGATGCCACCCGGCGATAGCACAAGACCGGCCCAGGTCGCCGTATAGCCGAAATCCTCCTGCACTAGATTTGGCAGAAACTGGGTCGTCGCGTAGAGGATGGCGCCGGTCGCCAGCATCACGATAAAACAGGCGCCGAACTGCCGCGTCGCTACCATGCCGATATCGATCATCGGATTACGGCGGCTCGTCTCCCACGGGATCATCAAGACGAACGCCAGCGCGCAGACGACCGCGGCGTCGACAATGAAGGACGAGGCGAACCAGTCGTCCTCGAGCCCGCGGTCGAGCACGATCTCCAGCGCGCCGAGAAAGGTTGAGACCAGCACAAAGCCGACGAGATCGAACCCGCCCTGCTTTTGCAGTTGCTGTGCTCTGTTCGGCCGCATGTTTCGGCGCCGGCAGGATCGGCCGCGATCAGCGCAAAGGCGATCACGCCGACCGGGCCGTTGATCAAGAAACTCCAGTGCCAGAAGCAATTGTCGGCGAGCCAGCCGCCCAATATCGGGCCCACTACCGGCGCCACCACCACCGCCACGCCGAACAGTGCAAAGCCCTGGCCGCGCTTCTCCGGTGGGAAGGAATCCGCCAGGATCGACTGCGCCAGCGGGACCATGCCGCCACCGCCAAGGCCTTGCACGATGCGGAAAAGCAACATCGCGTTGAGGTTCCAGGCATAGGCACACAACACCGAGCTGACGTGAACAGCGCCAGGCAGATCAGGAAGAAGGTCTTGCGGCCCAGCAGCCGCGCAAGAAAGCTGCTCGCCGTCAAGGCGACGGCGTTGGCGACCAGATAGGTCGTCACGACCCAGGAGGCCTCGTCCTGGCTGACTCCTAGGCCGCCGGCGATGTATTGCAGCAACACGTTGGCGATCGTGGTGTCGAGAACCTCCATAAACGACGCAAATGCGACCAGAACCGCGATCAACCATGGATTGACGCTAGGTTTACGGGCCGCTGCGAGCGGGCCGGATTGAGCGCGCGGGCGGTCATAGCCACCCTCCAGTCGCTCATACAGCGACGGATTTGGATTGACCCGTACGGCGGGCTCTGACGGACATACCGGGGCCGAGCGCAACATCCGACGGCGGATTGTGCATGACGATCTTGACCGGTACGCGCTGCACGATCTTGACCTAGTTGCCGGTAGCATTCTGTGCAGGGAGCAGTGAAAAGGCGGTACCGGACCCGGGCTGAACGCTGGCGAGATGCCCGCGGATAGTGCGTTCCGGATAGGCGTCGATGTTGATCGTCACCGGTTGTCCAGGCCGCATGTGGTCGAGCTGTGTCTCCTTGAAATTCGCTCAGACCCAGGTGTCGTCGGGAACGAACATCGTCAGGTTCGTGCCAGGCTGAGCATATTGCCCAACCGCAGCGCCGAGCTGCACGACGCGGCCCGGCTGGTCAGCAGTGACGACCGTATAGGAAGGTTCAGTTGCGCCTGGTCGCGCTGGGCTTTGGCTTGGGCCAGGCTCGCGACGGCGCCGGCGCGTTGCGCCTTAAGCGCTTCGATTTGCCGCTGCGCCAGTTTAACGTGGCCTCGGCACTGTCCAGAGCTGCCTGCTGCTGACGCAGTTGCGAGGTGTATTGCTGGGCGTTCTGAACGGTGCCGGCAACCGTGTGTGCCAGGTATTCATAGCGGGCGGCCTGCTGTTGAGCGAACGCCAGTGACGCCTGCTGCCTGGGCGACTTTTGCCTGGTCCGCGGTGATCTGCGCCTGCTGCACGCTCAGCTGCGCATCGATGCTCTCGATATTGGCCTGCGCGGCGGCGACCTGCGCCTGCGCCTGAGCGAGCTCCGCACGGTAAGTCGCGATCGTCGATGCGGGCAATCACCTGCCCGGCGGCGACGTGCTCGTTGTCAGTGACCGGGACGGCTGTGAGGTAACCCGACACCTCGGGCGCGATAGCGAACTGGCGCGCCGCGATGATAGGCGTCGTCGGTATACTCGAAATGGCTGGCGTAATCCGAGTAGAGATATCCGAATGGCAGCGCCGCAAACAGCACCAATAGGCCAACAGCAAACCCGGCCGGGTGCCGCCGGAGCAGGCCCTTGCGCGGCTCGCCACGGTGTTCATGATCTTGCACCCGGTCCTTTTCTTCGCGGTCACGCGGCAGGGTGCGGTCAGGTTGCTGTTTTTGTGGCTGGCGCTCACGCACTAGAGGGAGATCTGTCCGCGCATCGGCCGATGGCTCTTCATCTGCGGCCAACTGCAAATCCAGGGTCGGCTGGTCGAACGAGTTGCGATTTTGGGTATCAAAAGGCATGGCTTCACCCAAGAACGATACGAAACAGTTTCGTGCCCTCGCTCAGGGACATGATGCGTACTGCCCTTCACTGGTTGGGCATCAAGCCAATCGCCCTGCTCCATAGCGGAACCGATGCCGCCTGATCGCTCGAAAATTCTGTCGCCAAACGATGCCCGAACCAGTGCTGGGTCAACTGAATGGCAAGCTCGAGACCCTCTTTCGCAACCCCGTTGCGTCGCTCAACTTGATTGTTACCGAGAGCATCTGGCGCTGCGGCCCGCCTCCTTCGGTCAGGCGCCCCGCGAGGTCTGCCAGGGTTGCCGCAGCCGGCATCGGAAACGTCACGGTGCTGTCCTCGAACAACACCGTGATCTCGTTCAGTGGCGCAGAGGCCGTCATCACCACGCTGTCTGACGCGTCGTTTCGATCAATCGTTTTCGTTGTGCCGCTCATGGTCTCCTCCCGTAATTCGGGCAGACTATAGTGGTTGGGGAGAAATCAGAAAGATATGCACGAGGCTGTCCATCGCCCGAACGCCATTTACCCGGTGATGCAGGCTAGCGAATCTTTGCCGCGACGCGTCGCGCGAGCCCCGCCACGGTGTCGGGCGCAACGTGATCGGCGATCATCAGTGCTTGCACGATCGGATCAGCGAGCGCCTCGGCGACAGCCTGAGGCACTTCAGGAGACACGTCGCCCCGGAATGCAACCGTCCCTTCACCTCCAAAACCTTCGATTCTACCCTGCGTATTCATCGGACCTCTCCTTGTGAGTGCCAGCTCTGGAAAATTAAGTGACTCACGCCCACATAATGGCACTGACCGGTTACGTACGTTGAGATAGGTACTGACCGGTCATTATCAAGTAGGAGCCGTCATGCCATTCGAATCTGCGAAGATCGACGTTCTGGAAGAGCCTGCGGCGCCGCCCCGCGAGCGAATCCTGAAGGTGGCGCGCGAGCTATTTTACCGGCAAGGCCTGCGCGCGGTGGGCGTTGAGGCCGTCGCCGAGGCAGCGGACACGAACAAGACGACGCTATATCGTCACTTCGCGTCGAAAGACGAGCTCATTGCCGAGTGCCTACGGGAGTTCGGCCGAGAACTGGACGGGGCTTGGGCGGAAGTCGCGCTGGCTCACGTGGGCAAGCCCAGGGATCAGCTTCTAGCATGGCTACGGGTGATAGCCGAATACAAGACGAGCGGCACCGATCGTGGCTGTGCGCTTGCCAATGCCGCGGTCGAATTGCCGGATGCCGATCATCCAGCGCGTAGGGTGATCGAGGATTTAAAGGGCCGCCAACGCGCCCGCATTGTCGAGCTATGCCAAGGGGCGGGATTGCGCGATCCCGAGCTTCTGGCAGATGAATTGTTTCTGCTGCTCGAAGGCGCTCGCGTCGCACTCCAAAGTCTGGGTCCCCGCGGCCCGGTCCAGCGTCTTGCCGAGATGTTCGAAACACTGGTCACCGCCCATACACCAAACGGGAAGGCGAGCAAGACCGTCGCAACGCCTGCATTGGCGGGGCTGCGTTGACGTTGCTCCGGCGGCGCCCGCACGTTATCCCCTTCTTGGCCTGCGCGGGCCGCCGCAAGGCTGAGCCACGGAGCTCCTGGTACAAAACGGTGTTGCCGTAGGCCCGATCCTTGCAGCCGGGCTCAGTGCACTGGGTGGCTGGCCCGTCGCGTACTGGTTTTCAGGGCATCGCCGGCGGTACTCGCGATTACCGTACGCATGTTCCTGGCGGAGTTGCGCGCTCCTTATCACCGCCGTATCGATTTTGCAGGCACGTTGCTGCTCGGCTTTCGCGATGGCGGCATTTCTTTCGGGGCTGACGCAGAGCCGCATGGGCTGGAATCAGCCGTCGCCTTGCATTCTTCTGGTCGACGGACTGGTTTAGATGGGCGCGTTTGTTACGGTCGAGCACTCTTTGGCCAGCCCGATGCTCGATCTCTCATTATTCGGACGGCCTGACTTCGCGGGCGCTATGGTTGCTGCGCTAGCTTCGGGCGCTGGCGTTCTATCGATCATCTCACTGATCCCGACGATTCAGCAACGTCACCGTCGCGGTTCGGCAGCGGCACGCGGCTATGATCAGGATTGGCAGAAGCTGCGTGCCGAGGTGTTGGCAATGGAGCCGTCGTGCCGTGAATGTGCGCGCCGTGGCCTCGATCGTCCTGCCCGAATCGTCGATCACATCATCCCGGTGCGCGACGCTCCCGAGCGCCGCCTTGATCCCACCAATCTGCAGCCGCTGTGCTGGCCGTGCCACAACCGCAAGACCAATCGCTCCGACGGCGGCTTCGGCCGTAAGCGGGGATCCATGGGGGTAGACGGGCGGTAGGAGCCGGGGCAGGCGGGAGGCTGGGCCAGGGGCCAGGGGTAGGGGTGACGGCGCACCCTTCTCAAGGCTTAAGGACGGCACCGCCGACAGCTCCGCGCCAGCAGTTCCTGCGGTCGGTAACAGCACCTCGCAACGCTATCGCTCGGGCGTCCACGCACAAGGAAGTTCTCCAGGCTGCTTGAAGATGCCGTGCTGTATCACTCGCCCACGTCGTTACCCGCTGCATATAGTGCTGATGCACGTTGAAGCGGATCCTATTCTAACAAGATGCCTGTCGACCACATTCTCAGTCACACGAAATCACCCGCAGGTGTGCTACTTCGGACTCTGCAGGGACTGACAAACAGTTTTGGTTTGACCGGGGGGGCATCAAGAAATTCGGCGACTAACTTCAAGACCGGGCCCGCTAGTACCCGGAATCATAAATCGCTGAAACGGCGCCCCTTGAAGGGGCGCTGACGGACTTTTGCCTTAGTCCAGGCGAAGGGCTTTGCGGATCCATTGTAGGTCTGGATGAAGGCATCGATGTGCTCGCGAAGTTGTTTGACCGAAGTGAATGAGGCGCCGGCCAGTGATTGGCCTTCAAGGATTGAGAACCAGATTTCAACTTGATTGAGCCAGGACGCCCGGGTCGGGGTGAAATGGAAGTGGACGTTAGGATGGCGCTTCAGCCAGCGGTCATTCTTAGGCTTATGGGTGCTCAGATTATCGAGGATGACGTGCACTTCCTTGTCGGCGTAGGCGGCTACGAGCTCATTCATGAACTCACGAAATTCGATACGCCGTCGACGGCTCTTGTGGGCCGTTTTGACCTTGCCTGTAGCGACTTCGAAGGCGGCGAACAGCGTCGAAGTACCATTGCGCTTATAGTCATGACTTCGGCCCGTCAGCGCCCGGCCGTTGGGCAGCTTCAGATAGCCTTGAGCGCGCTCCAACGCTTGGATCGACGGCTTCTCGTCTACGCAAACCACCATCGCGTTCTCGGGTGGCGCCAGGTAAAGACCGACCACATCGGCGGCCTTGGCAGCGAACTGCGGATCGGTGCTCTCGCACCAGGATTTGCGCCCCGTAAGATCAATCTTGTGTTGGCGCAAAACGCGCCAGACGCGCTGTTCGTGGACATCGCCCAGATGTTTGGCGATCAGCGGCGCCGTCCAGCGCCCATAGCCTTGGGGGACAGGCTCGTCCAGCACCGCAAGAATGCGCTTGTCGGTTTCCGCCGTGTAGCTCTTGGGCTTGCCCGGCCGCAGGCGGTCTTTCAGCCCCTCAAGCCCTTGATCGGCAAAGCGATTGCGCCAAGTGCTCACGACCGCCTCTTCAACACCGACCGTGCGCGAAATCGAGCGCGTGCTCGCTCCCTCCGCCGCCAGCAATATGATCCGCGCTCGCCGGACATCGCGCTGCGGCGTCCTCATCGCCCGGCACCGAGCCTCAAGAACCGCCCGATCCTCCGGACAAAGCCGTACTTCTCTTGCCTTCGGAATCATTCATGTTTTGAATCATAACTAGGCTTTTTGGATAGAGGGTACTAGGTCCTGTGGACATTCACCGCAGCCACACCATAAAAGCCGCGACCGTGACGAATGCGAGAAATGCGCGGGCGGTTTTTTCGTAACGCGTCGCGACGCGCCGAAAATGCTTGATCTTGTTGATGAAGCACTCGACGAGATGGCGTTCCTTGTAGAGTTCCTCGTCGTGCGGCGGAACGTTATTTCGGAAGGCCCTGGCCGGGATCACCGCCTCGGCGCGAAAGGCGAGAAGGGCTCTGAACCACTCGGCATCATAGGCCTTGTCGGCGATGACATGATCGGCCGCGAAACCGTCGATCAGCGCCTCGGCTTGTGTGCTGTCATGGGCTTGGCCCGGCGTGAGGATGAGTTGTAACGGGTTTCCGAGCGCATCGACGGCGACGTGGATTTTCGTGGTCGGGCCGCCGCGTGACCGGCCGATCGCCTGAGCTTCGGCCCCCCTTTTCCACCAGCGGAATGCTGGTGTGCCCGCACGATCGTCGCGTCGATGATGACGTGTTCGAGATCGGGATCCTCGCTCACCTGCTCGAGGATACGTGCCCAAATCCCGCGCTCCGCCCAGCGCGTAAATCGCCGCCACACTGCGTTCCAATCGCCGAATTCGGCCGGCAGGTCGCGCCATGGCGCGCCTGTTCGCCCGATCCACAGCACGCCTTCCACAAAGCCGCGATTGTTCTCTCCATGACGGCCCGGATCGCCCGGCTTCCCCGGGATCACACTTGCGATCCGCTCCCACTGCGCATTCGTCAGACGATGCCGCTCGATCATAAAAGGCTCCCAAGCACGGAAGCCTCCCGTGTTTTTCCGCGCTTGAATCACGCATCGGCGACATTGGGAATCGCCCGCAGCCGATCTGAGTCAATCTGCCGCACCTCCGCAGCCACGATGTTATCATTGGCCCGAATGTCCACAGGACCTAGTATTTTTCCCGATATCTTGGTCAAAATTCGCCCGAGAGAGAAATCGAACGCGAGACGCTTCCGGCTAAGCAAACGCGTGCGACAGTTCGGGTCGCGCGCCGGCACATATCAACGGCCTTCGCAGATTTTCGAAGTTCAGTGCCGCGGACGCTTGTCTTGCCCTCTTCCAGGGCAAGCGTCTCAGTTATTAGAGATCACAACGCAGGACCGTCTTTGACTTCGCCGCCTTCCGATCTTCAACTCAATTCACGAGACGCGAAGCGAATCAGTTCTGCAGTTCGCTTAATTCCGAGTTTGGCTTTGATCAAGCTACAATTGTTGGCCACTGTCTTGTAGCTGATCTCGAGTGCGTCAGCGATTTGCTGCATGCTCCGACCCTCAACCAGTAGGCGCAAAATTTCAAGATCCCGGCTCGACAGGTGGCGCAACGGATGGCTGGATGACCGCAAATTCCACGTGGCTAATTGCTGCAGGAGTTCATCGCTGATGTAGGTCTCGCCGTCCGAAAGTCGCGCGACCGCTTCTACGATCTGCTCCACCGGGGCATTCTTGCTGACATAACCGTTGGCGCCAGCCTCCAGTGCGCGCTTCGCAAACACAGGATCCTCGTGCATGCTAAACACCAGTATTAGCGGCGGTCGCCTTTCGCGCCTCAGCCGTTCAATGACGTCGAAGCCCCCCATACCGGGTAGGTTCAAATCCAAGATCAGCAGGTCGGGCTGATACGTCTTTGCCGTCGTCAACGCGTCCTTGGCCGAAACCGCTTCAGCGATCTCCATGCCAGGATCTCTCGCCAATAGTCGGCGTAACCCAGCGCGCACGATCGAATGGTCGTCGACGATCAATATCTTCATACGACGTAGGAGCTCATACCACATCGTCGCCGCGATGCGGTCTTGCGCAACCGTTGGTACTCTGTCAAGCGCACATCGATTGTTGGTGTGGCCACCGGAGTGTCCGCGGCGGCGGTGACATAACTCGATCATAACACGCTCGATCATCGGCACGATGGCCTGATTAATCGGGAAGATTTCTAGTGAAATTCGGGCATTACTCTTTCTGGTAATCGCTTGTTCCCCGTGCTTTCAATCAAATCAATCAATGCAAATCAAGATTGATTGATCTGGGGGAATGAGATGCGTGGGTTCATAAGGGGTGTTCTTATAGGCGCCATCTGCTTGGCGTTCGTCGTCGCTCGGGTCGCTTGTGCACAGACTGCGCCGCCGGACAATACCTTGCCGGCGTCAACGTTCCAATTGCCCAGCATGACGATAATCGGCAATACACCGCTGCCCGGCAGCGGCATCGATATCGATAAGGTCCCCGCCAATGTCGAGACACTGAGCGCCGGAGCCCTTTATCGTGATGGTCAAAATGATCTCCTTCCAGGCGCGGCGGCGCGCAACCTCTCGAGCGTCAATCTCAACAGCGAGCAGGGCACGTCTTACCAGTCCGATTTTGTCTATCGTGGCTTCGAGGCATCACCGATCCAAGGAGTGCCGCAAGGAATCGCCGTCTATCAGAACGGCGTGCGCATTAATGAGGCGTTCGGCGATGTCGTCAATTGGGAGTTGATCCCGCAATTTGCCGTCAATCAGATGACGATCCAAAGCAACAATCCGGTCTTCGGCCTCAATGCGCTTGGTGGCGCTGTGGCGATCGACATGAAGAACGGATTCAATTTTCACGGCACCAACGTCCAGCTTGGCGGCGGCTCCTTTGGCACCTTCAACAGTTTTGCCGAGAGCGGGGTGCAGGTCGGCGATTTTGGTTTCTATGGTGCCATCGGGGGCGTCCATAGCGGCGGGTATCGGCAGCAAAATGACACCGGCATCGGCCAGGGCTACTTTGACCTTGGCTGGGAAAAGAACGATTGGACTGTCCATCTTTCCGTGTCGGCTGCCGACAGCAACCTGGGCGCCGCCGGGCCGACGCCGGTTGACTTGCTCTTTGCCAACCCGACCAGCGTCTTTACCTTTCCTCAGCTGATCCACAATGAAGCACAATTGGTCCAACTCACGAGCACCTACCGCGTCACGGACGACATGCTGGCCAGCGGTTACGTCTATTACCGGCACTACCACCAGGATTTGATCGACGGCAACACTACCGACGTCACCCCCTGCACCAACAACGCCAGCTTCTTCTGTCTAGAAGGTAACAACCTCTTCCCTGACGACGTGCTCTTCGATTCGCGCGGCAACCAGGTGCCGACCAGCGCGGTTCCGGTCACCGCAGCTGATGCTTTTGGGGAGGTCGATTTTACTACCACCGACACCAATACGGTCGGCGCGGGTGTGCAGTTCAAATCGACCCATCCGATCTTCAACCGCCCCAATAATTTTGTGGTCGGCGCCACCATCGATCACAGCCTCACCAATTACAGCGCCCAAGGCGAGCTTGGCGCGCTGTTGCCGAGCCTCGACGTTATCGGCTCCGGCATCATCATTGATCAAGGGCTCAGCCCGACCGCGTCGCCGCCGATCGAACAGCCCGTCGACGTATCGGCAACCAATAACTATTACGGCATTTACGCCATCGACAGTCTCGATATCACGCCTGCCCTGACCGCGACCGTCAGCGGCCGGGTCAACCTCGCCGATATCGGCCTCACCGATCTTACCGGAGAAGCGCCTGGGCTTAATGGCAGTAACTTCTACGGCCATTTCAATCCGGGCGCGGGCTTGACCTACAAGGTCGCCGACAATGTCACGCTCTATGGCGGCTGGTCGGAATCGAACCGTGCGCCGACGCCAGCCGAGCTGACCTGTTCCAATCCGGCCAATCCCTGCATCATCGATGCGTTCCTTGTTGCCGATCCTCCCCTAAAGCAGGTGGTGTCGCAGACCATCGAGTTTGGCGCGCGCGGCCATTTCGAGGCGGCAAACGTGCCGGGCCAGTTCCTGTGGCATGTCGGCGCCTATCGCACCGATAGCGACAACGACATCTTGCTGCTCGGCACCGCTATCAACGGTTTTGGGTTCTTCGACAATGTCGGCACCACGCGGCGTCAGGGCATTGAAGCGAGCCTCGCCTGGAACTGGGATCGCTGGCAAGTGTCAGCGAACTACAGTTATCTCAACGCCACCTTTCTCGAAAATCTGGCACTGTCATCGAACAGCCCGGCTGCCGACGCTGACGGCCTGATCTTTGTCCGTCCCGGCAACACGATACCGATGATGCCGTCGAATCGCCTGGTGCTGAACGCCGAATATAGCGTAACCCCGCACTGGAAGCTCGGCGCCGATCTGAGGTTTGTCTCGAGCCAGTACCTCGTTGGCGACGAATCCAACCAAGAGCCCAAATTGCCGGCCTATGTGACCCTCGATCTCCACACCTCCTATCGCATCGTCGACCGCGTCATGCTGTTCGTTGAACTCGATAATCTGAATAATGCCCGCTACTACACCTACGGCACCTTCACCCAACTCGACGGATTGCCGCCCAATTTCAATCTCACCAATTCGCGCACCTTTACCCCGGCGCCGGGACGCTCGGTCTTCGGCGGCATCCGCGTATCATTTTAGCCCTCTCGAAGCGGCGCCTCCTGGCGTAACGGAATCCCATGATCCATCCGAGCGTAAGATCGGTCCTCGTCATCCCCGCGGGGATATCCGCTCAGGAACAAACCCGCAGCAGGCAGCGGAGCCGGGCTGACGATCGACGGGATATTCTCCCGATTTCGTCACGGCGACGCTTATTTGTTGACGGTTTGTGACCCGTCAGCTTAGGAATTCTCGTTTGAACAAATCCGCCGCAATGTGGCGGTCAAAAACCAGACAGACGAGGGAGGCACCAGGGATGAAGCGCATCTTCAACCTATTTGCCGTGTCGACTGTGTTCGGCGCCATGGCAGTGGTGATAGGGTCGGGTGCTGTAATGGCGGCGGACAAGAAACCAGTGACGATCGCGCTGTTCGTCGCAATTCAGTCGAACCCCGTTGAGCAGATGATCATCAATAGTTTCATGAAGGTCGCTCAGGAAGACGGCTCCGCCAAATTCGTGGTGTTCGACAGCAATAACAGCGTGCCGAAGGAGATCGCGAACTGTAAGGACGCGATCGCGTCGAAGAAGTTCGACGCCCTTGCGCTCAAGTCGGTGGCTGGTCCGCCGCTAATGAACTGCGCCAAGGAAGCGATCAAGGCACATATCCCAGTAGTCGCGTTCGGCAACGCGCTAGGCCCGAACCCGGATACCGCCAAGCGGCAAATTCCGGGCCTGTCCGGCTCGGTGGTCGAACTTGCCAAGACCAACGGCATCGCCATTGCAGAAATGACTGAGGATGCGTGCAAGGCGGCGAAGGCGAAGCCCTGCAAGGTCATCTACACCTACGGCCCGTTGGCGTTCGATTGGGCGTCGATCTCGCGCAAATTCTTCGAGGAGACGGTCGCCGCCAAATACAAGAACATCAAGATCATCGTGCAGGGTGCCAATAACTTTGACCCGAATACCGCGCGCACCTTGATCAAGAGCCTCGTTCAGGCCCATCCGGACGTCAACGTCATCGCAAGCGATGGCGACCTTGGCGCGGAGGGCGTCATCGCCGGGCTTAAGGACCTCGGTAAGACGCCGGGCAAGGACGTGCTGGTCACGGGCGGCGCCATCAGCAATCAGGGCAAAGGCCTGATCGCTTCCGGCGAAATGTTCGGCAGCACCTGCCTTATGCCGGTGACCGAGGCCGAAACAGCAGCCAAGTTCTCGATCATGGCGGCGCGTCGCGAAAAGATTACACAGCCGGACGTCGAGGTTTGCCGCGTCTACGCCAAGACCGGGGTGAAGCCGATTGAAATCGGCGAACATGAATGAATTCACGCCGCAATGGTAAGAAAGGCGTTTGCGTTCGGACAAATGGACCGCGACTGATATTACCATCGGCGGCGATCCGCAAGCGGGCGCCGCCGGTGTCTTCTACTGGCATTGAATTGCGCGGCGTCGATAGGCGCTGCGCCGCATGCTCAACGATGATCTAGGACGATCCTAACCGCAAAGATCAAAGCACGGAGGATGAGAGCGGAGGCGGCAAATCCAATCTGGACAGTGAGAATGATCTGTGTTGGCGCACGTTGCTGCACCTCATCCAATCAAAAACGCCTAGGGAGGCAGGTCACATGAGGCTCGGCACTCTTTCAATCGTCGTGGCGTTCGCTTTTGTCGCGCTGGCATTTGGCCCAAGCAAGATCATCGCCCAGGGAAAGACATTATCGGTCGCGACCAACGCGGAACCCGACGTGCTCGATCCGGCGAAGTCCGGCTCGCCGCAGTTCTTTACCACGCTTTGGAACACGTACGAGGGGTTCACGTGGCAGAACCTCAAGGGCGATATGATCCCGGCGTTGGCGGAATCGTGGGACATTCTCGATGGCGGCAAGGTCATTGTCTTTCACCTCCGTCCTGGCGTCACGTTTCATTCGGGCGATCCGCTGACCGCCCAGGACGTGGTGTGGACATTCCAGCGATACCTGAAATACGCCCGCTTCTTTGTCGGCATCGCGCGGTACATCGATCGCGTCGAGGCGGTCGACGACCACACCGTCAAATTCACCTTCAAACAGCCCGACGCGGAGTTTCTCCCGATCCACCCGCTGCTGATTACGTCGAAGGCCTATTTCGATCGCGTCGGCGAGGCGGAATTCGCCAAACATCCGGTCGGCACCGGTGCTTACAAGGTCGTGACGTACGTTCCCGGCCAATATCTCGATGTCGAAGCCTACGACAAGTATTGGGGACCGAAGCCGTCGGTCAAGAAAGCGCGCTTCTCTTTCGTACAAGACAACAATACCCGCGTGGCGAAGCTGCGGGCGGACGAAGCCGACATCATCATGGCGACGCCCTACAACGCCGTCGAAGCGTTGCAGAAGGCCGGTTTCACCATCGCCAAATTGACCTCCCAGCCGACGACGTCAATTCAGTTCCACCTCAAGAACCCCAATACGCCGTGGCACGATCTTCGCGTCCGTCAGGCGATCGCGTATGCGATCGACACGAAAGCGATCGTCAAAGGCCTGCTGCACAGCGTGCCGGTGCATTATCCACGGCTATTGCCGGGCGAGACCGGCTACGACGAGAACCTTAAGGTTTACGACTATGATCCGGTCAAGGCGCGGCAGTTGATGAACGAGGCGGGGTACGGCAACGGCTTTACCATGCCGTTATTCGTTCAAACCGGGATCTTTGCCGGCATGGAGGAAACGGCGGAAGCCGTCACCTTATATTTGAAGCAGAACCTCAGCATCACCACGCAGGCCCAGGGCTTGGGGCTAGCGGAGCTCATTGGAAAAATTTTCGCGTCGGGCCGCGATCCGACGGCCCGGTTCGTCGCCATCGGCGGCTATCCGATCGCGAGTCTGCCGACGCCGCTATGGGGTATCGGCCTCGCCTTCTACGGCCGAAATCCGGCGGCGCTCTACGTTGATCCGGAAATCGACAATTTGTTCGACCAAGCGGAGGCCGCGTTCGACCTCACCAAGCAGGCACCCCTCATCAGCAAGATCATGTCGCTGGAGCAGCGCGACCTCTACATCATGACCTTATGGGACTATGTCGGCGTCTACGCCATGAAGCACAACGTCACTTACACGCCAGGCCAACGCAACCTCGAGATCCTCTATCTATCCTGGGTCCACGAAAACGGCGAATGATCGATCGTTTATGCTCTGCCCACAAAAACGACGGCCGAAATCGAATGTTGGTGCCCGGCGGCAGATTGGACCTCGCTCAAACTCTAGCGCTGAAGCTGCCGCCAGTGAACGATGGTACTGGGGGTGCCAGCATTCGTTGCCCTACCAGACGTTCATTGAGTAATCGGACAGCGGGGTCGACCCGTCCGCGCTCGTCGACGGGCAGTTGCGCGTCAGAGGGTTAGAAAAACTCCGCGTCAGTCGACGCATCAATCATACCGACGCTCGTCGGCAGCAACACAAAATGCGCCGACTATCATGATCGCCGAGAAGGCGGCGGACATGATCCGCATGAAGCGGGATTGGAACGTTGTGTTTTGATCGCCGCAACGACGAAACTCGTATTCGCCGATGGTCTGCGCATAAATCAAGAATTTCGCAGCAAAATTAGAGGTTTGAAAATAAGGGCTTTTTGCTGCAAAAGTCCGCTGCATAATGGCTCCATGAAATACGGATATGCGCGGGTATCACCGGGCGGCAAGAGTGAGAGCGTTGACGCGCAGGCGCGGCAACTGACCGAGGCCGGATGCAAGAAGGTGTTTCGCGACGTGCATGTGAGTGGAGCCAAAACCGACCGCCTGCAGCTTCGCCGCGTGATGAGCAGCTCGGCACCGGCGACTTGCTGATGGTGACGCGGCTCGACCGGCTGGCACGATCGACCCGCGACCTGTTGAACACGCTCGCAGCGATCGCCGATCGGAAAGCGGGTTTCCGATCCCTAGGCGATGCGTGGGCGGACACGACCACATCGCACGGCCGGCTAATGCTGACGGTACTAGGCGGGCTTGCGGAGTTTGAGCGCGATCTTATTCGAGCACGTACGGCCGAGGGCCGACAACGCGCCGAGGCGCGAGGCGTTCGGCTTGGGCGAAGGCCAAAACTCAGTCAGTACCAACGGCAAGAGGTTATCGAACGGCGAGCGCGCGGTGAACCGATCCGCGAGATCGCCCGCAGTTACAACGTCCACAACAGCACGATTTCAAGGTTGCAGCCGTGACCATTTCGCCGAGACCTCTCACGCGTCGGGAGTGGGTACCCTCGCAGCATCAGGCGCCCGCGCCGCGCAACTATGTAGGTTCGCGCGAGTGTGTAGGTCGCGGCATCAAAAGCAATGGTTGATGCGGTGACATGTGTTCCGGAATACACTCGGCGGCAGGGGCGCTCGGGACCGGTTCATCCTCCGCTGGGCTATCGGGGGGGGCGTTACGATTAATTCATCCAGATGGCGCCCCATATAGGTTGCGGGTCCATCGACTGCAGGAATCATCATCCATGGCTATTTTCACGCGTGCCCTCGCAGGACTGTTTTTGCCCGCGCTCCTCGCCGCCGCGGCGATGGCGCCGGCCCAGGCGCAAACGTCCGGTCCAGCGGCGGTGGCCGCACTCGATACTGACCACGACGGAACGCTGGACTGGGCGGAAGTCAGCGCGGCGGCGGTGGCGCGTTTCAACGCGGCCGATCCGGACCATGACGGCACGCTCGACGCCAAGGAGGCAGCGAAATTGGGAATCTCCGCCAAACTCCTGCGCAAATCGGACCCGGACAAGGACGGCACGCTCGACCAGGCTGAATACCTCGCCCTCGTAAAGGAGCGGTTCGCGCGCGCCGACAAGGACCACGACGGCACGCTCGATGCGGCCGAATTGTCGAGCGGCGCAGGACGAGCATTGCTCCGGCTAATCCGATAGCTGCGCTATTCGCAACTGAGGTATCTCGCACGGAACAAACCTTTTGTATGCACTTCCATCGATGCGTCCCGTTATGAGGAGGAAACCATGAAGTGGAGCAAACCGCGGATCGTCGAGATCGCCGTTGGCATGGAAATCAATTCCTACGCCTGCGCCGAAGTAAAGTAATTTTCCGGCGCATTCGGCGCGCCGTCGATAAATAAGACCGGAGCTGGCCGAAGAGTCCGGTTTTGTGTTTCAGGTGCTGTCATTGGCACGCGAGATAATGTGCCAACGCGGCGATTTCCGCTCCAGTCAATGGAAAAGCGATTTCTGGCATCGCATCGCCGGCAGGTCGCGGCGTTGTTGCAGAAATGGCTATGGCGGGTGGGTGCTAACATGCAGAGATGGGCAAACCTGAATTCACGTTCCGATATAAGGTCCGAAATTGGCACGCGTGTAATCGGGCGCTGGTCTATCGCGGACAGTTGACGCTCTGGTTCGACGAGCGCGCGATTGCCGCGTGGCGAGATACGACGCGCTGCAACGAACCTGGCCGGCCGAAGGTAGCTGCTATCGAGTGCGCGCTCATTCTCAAATCAGTCTTTCACCTCAGTCTTCGGGCCACACCGGGATTCTTGAGGTCGATCGTGACGCTCATGAGGCTCGATCTCCCCGTACCCGACTACAGCACCATGAGCCGCCGACAGGCAGGGCTGGCAGTGAGCCTGCCGCTGGCGCCTTGTTCGGGCGCTCGGCACGTCGTCGTGGATTCCACGGGTATGAAGGTCTATGGCGCTGGCGAGTGGCATGCGGGGAAATACCGGCGAGCAGGCCGAAGGGTCTGGCGAAAGCTGCACCTTGGCGTTGACGATAGGACCAGGGAGATCCTCGCTGCCGACGTCACGCAGAGCCACGTTCACGACGGCCGGCGGATGGTGGCCTTGCTCCCCCGGATCCCCGGCGCCATTGCTCAGGGCTCCGGCGACCGGGGTTACGACACGCGCGCAGCATACGATGCCGTATTGGCCTGCGGAGCTGTGGCAACAATCGTGCCGCGGCGGAACGCGATAACCCTGCGCGCGATCGAGGCGCCGGGCCGATATGGTTGGCGAACGTCGAGCGGCTGCACTCGGCAAAGTCTGGCCGAGAATGCGATGTTTCGATTCAAGGCGGTGTTCGGAGGGAAGCTCTGGGCGAGGACTTTTGACAATCAGCGGGTCGAGGCTGCGATCAAATGCGAGGTGCTCAACCAGATGACCAAACTCGGAATTCGCCGGTAGCGCGCTGTGAGACCTTTGTCCCGAGCTGGAATTATGCAACAAAGCCCCTATATCGCCTCGATTTCCTTGCACACAAGGACCAAGACCGTCACGGACGGCTTTCCATTTGCTGCGATCCACGAGGTCGTCGATGCGCTAGTCGGGACCAAGCTCGCGGGATAGCGCCCCGAGGTCGAACGTCTGGCTATGATAGCGTCCCCTGACGTCGCAGGAGATCGTCAGGCGGCCGCTCCGCGATGAGGCTGCCGATGGTGCCGACCTAGTGCGAGCCTCTGTGCTTAGTTTGCATCACAGGACGCAGAGTCTCACCAGCGGCCATGGCTGGATCACCTTGCCCAGCACTAGCTCAGTGGCAACCATCTTGCGGCTGCATCAGCGCTGTCCTCCGGTGCCGTATTGAATGCGATAGTAGCAGCCGGAGCGGTTCTATGAACTGCATTAACGACCGCTTCAAATGTGATTAGACTCCTGGGCGGCAAGCGCACGCCGGCTCCGATCACGACACAGTCATACTGTTGCGAAACAAGGTGGCGTTCCACCGTCTGGCTCGCGTTTTGGTCTGGACGGATGGAGCACCAATCGGCTTGCCATCCACGGTCTACCATTTGCTCCAGCACAAACCGAATACCCTCGTGAATCTTCTCAGCCGTCATACCTGGCGGCAACGCGGGATCGGAGTAGTCGACAGTCTCCGGGTCATACCCGACGAACAAAACACGGTACATGAGACCTCCCGTTCCTCTGGTTCGCCCTGCCAATCAACGCTGTGGCCAAGGTTAGCGCAAGGGGGAGACTCAACTTAGCAACTGACGAGCTCCTGGCGCGGCGGCAGCTCGGCCAGCCAATCCAAAAGGCGCTTGTAGCTGGCGTCGATCATTGCAAATCCGTCGGCGATCTCCCTAGCAGTCCGCGCGGGTGGACTTTTCTCCCACCTCTTAGATGCGATAGGCTTAGGGACGCTTCCCGTTGTTGCCACGGGTGGCGCTACCAATCAAACAATGAACCAGGGAGGCCAGTCATGGCGAAATATCTCATCGAAGCGAGTTATTCCGCAGAGGGTCTAAGGGGCGTGCAGAAGGACGGCGGATCGTCTCGGCGTGATGCCGCCGCCCGCGCCATAAGCTCCATTGGTGGTCATTTGGATTGCGTCTACTATGCTTTTGGCGACCACGATGTGATCGGCATTTTCGAGGCGCCGGACAATATAACGGCGTCGGCATTTGCAATCGGAGTCTCGTCTAGCGGTTTGCTCCGCACCAAAGTCACACCGCTTCTGACCGTTGAGGAGGTTGACCAAGCGGTGAAGAAGAGCATGTCCTATCGGCCGCCCGGACAGTAATCGCCACTTGATGAAGACTTTGGAGCCCCGGTCCATCGTGGCTGGGGCTTTTTGTTGTGCCGCTGAGTTAGAGCGGGTCTGTTACCTCGGGTTTGGGGACCAATTTGGGGACAGACGTTTATATCGCTAAAAAATGGCGAATAACCTATGCGTATGGCGGAGAGGGTGGGATTCGAACCCACGTTACGGTTTCCCGTAAACACGCTTTCCAAGCGTGCGCCATCGACCGCTCGGCCACCTCTCCGGAGAAGGCAAAGACCCTAAAACATGATACCACTCCGTGGAAGCGCGATGTCGCGCGAGCAATCCCGGGTTTCAGCGCGAGGAAAAATGATGATTGATGATCTCGGCCGTGTTTCCCACGTCGATGCGCTGTTGACCGCCGTCGGTCCAGTTGCCGGATTGGCAATCGCGGATATTGGCTGCGGCGAAGGCGCGCTCGGTCGCGAACTCGCGTCGCAGGGCGCCGATGTGACCGGTTTCGACCCCTTCATCGAGCCCGCACGCCGTTCGGCCGTCGGAACTGGTTTTTGGCAATTGGTCCGAGCCACCGCCCAAGCGCTTCCCACGCCCGATGCATCGTTCGACCTTGCGCTGTTCGTGTTTTCACTGCATCACGTACCGCAGCAACAGCTGGCCTGGGCACTAGCGGAGGCGCGGCGGGTGTTGCGCCGAGACGGTCGCCTTTATGTTGCCGAGCCGGTGGCGGAAGGCCCCCATCAATACATTGTCGAGCTTTTCCATGACGAGACTTCAGGTACGCGCCGCAGCGACCGCTGCTCTTGCCGGTCATGCCGCGCCCCATTTTGGGAGCCAACGCGTCCTTTCTTATGTCGATGTTCGCCACTACGCCAGCTTCGACGCATTCGCTGCTCGCATGGTTGCAAATATGCGGTTCAATGGCTATGCGGAGGGCCAAGTGCTGGCGCCCGCGGTGCGCCGCCGCTTTGCTGAAACTGCTGCGTGCTACGGCGACTCTTTCGATCAACCAGTGCGCGCCCACTTGTTTCGCTGATACGTACGTTAGGCAATCGGCAGGCGCGCCATCGCGCTGCTTGTCGCAATCTCGCGGTCGCAGGCCAGCACCATTGAGACCAGGAGCCAACGCAGCCACGTTCTCACGCGAACGATAAACGAGACAGCCCTTTAGAGGATGTCCAAGCAATCGTGAGAGGGCAAAGAGTTAAGCCATTGGGCGACTCTGGCTTGCTGAGCCTCTTGCCTTCTCATTGTGCATCTGCACAATGACTGGCCGCCGCACCGAAGCGGACGGGCGATCGAAGGAACCTCCGGATGAAGCTGTTGGTCGCGGTCAAACGCGTCATCGATTACAACGTCAAAATCCGCGTCAAGTCGGATCACTCAGGCGTCGAAACCGCCAATGTCAAAATGTCGATGAACCCGTTTGACGAGATCGGCGTCGAGGAAGCGGTACGCCTCAAGGAGGCTGGCACCGCCACCGAAATCGTTGCCGTATCGATCGGGCAGGCGCCGGTCCAAGAGACCATCCGCACCGCGCTCGCGATGGGCGCCGATCGCGGCATCCTGGTCGAGACCGACGCCGAGCTGCAGCCGTTGGCGGTGGCAAAGCTGCTGAAAGCCATTGCCGACAACGAACAACCACAACTCATCATTCTCGGCAAGCAAGCTATCGATGACGACAGCAACGCCACCGGTCAAATGCTTGCGGCACTTTTGGGTTGGCCGCAGGGCACCTTCGCCTCGAAGCTCAAAATCGAGGGCGACAGGGCAGTGGTGACGCGCGAAGTTGACGGTGGCCTCGAAACGGAGGCGTTGAAACTACCGGCGGTGATCACCACCGATCTGCGCCTGAACGAGCCGCGTTACGCCTCACTGCCTAATATTATGAAGGCGAAGAAGAAGACCATTGCCAAGCTGACGGCGGCCGAGCTCGGTGTCGACGTGACGCCACATCTTACTGTGCTCAAGGTCGAGGAGCCGCCGAAGCGCCAAGCCGGCGTCAAGGTCAAGACAGTCGAGGAACTGGTCGACAAGCTTCGGAACGAGGCACGGGTGATCTGATGGTGCAGCTAGTTCTGGCCGAGCATGACGGCAATTCGATAAAGTCCGCGACTTTAAACGCGCTCGCAGCCGCGCATGCGATCGGCGGCGACGTACATCTCCTGGTCGCTGGCAAAGATTGCGGCGCCGCCGCTGACATGGCCGCCAAGCTCGCCGGCGTCGCCAAGGTATTGCTCGCTGACGCCGCGGCTTACGATCACATGCTGGCCGAAGAGATTGCCAATCTGCTGGTCAAGCTTGCTCCCGCCTATTCCCATGTGTTGGCGCCAGCCACCACCAACGGCAAGAACATCATGCCTCGTGTGGCCGCGCTGCTCGACGTTGCGCCAATTTCAGACATTGCCGGTGTGGTCTCGCCAGACACCTACGTCAGGCCGATCTACGCCGGAAACGCGTTGGCGACCGTGCAGTCGAAGGACGCAATCAAGATCATAACAGTTCGCGGCACGGCCTTTCCCGCCGAGGCGAAAGAAGGCGGCAACGCATCGATCGAGAAGGTCGATGCGACCGTCGCTACCGGTCTCTCGCATTTCGTCGGCGCTGAACTGACCCGGTCTGAACGCCCCGAACTGACCAGCGCGCGGGTTGTCGTTTCTGGCGGGCGCGGGATGCAGAACGGTGAAAATTTTAAGCTGCTCGAATCACTGGCAGACAAGCTCGGCGCCGCGGTCGGCGCGTCGCGAGCGGCGGTCGATGCCGGCTTCGTTCCCAACGACTATCAGGTCGGCCAGACCGGAAAGATCGTGGCGCCTGACCTCTACATCGCGGTTGGCATCTCCGGCGCGATTCAGCACCTCGCTGGGATGAAGGATTCAAAAGTTATCGTCGCCATCAACAAGGACGAAGAGGCGCCGATCTTCCAAGTCGCCGATTACGGCCTGGTCGGCGATTTGTTTAAGATCGTGCCCGCGTTGGACGCCGAGCTGGCAAAGCTGAAACGCTGATGGAGACCGCCATGCCCCTTGCCATCGACGACATCAAGAACATCGGCATTATCGGTGCCGGCCAAATGGGAAGTGGCATTGCCCAGGTCGCAGCATTGGCGGGCTATGGAGTACGGCTCGAGGACGTCAACGCCAAAGCACTCGACACGGCCGTTGCCAATATCAACAGGAATCTCGAACGCCAAGTGGCGCGAGGCAAGCTTGGCGAGGACGAGAAGAACGCTGCGATGAAGCGCATTCGCACCGGCTCGGACTTCAAGCCCTTAACCGACTGCGAAGTCGTGATCGAGGCTGCGACCGAGCGCGAAGAGTTGAAGCGCGACATTTTCATCAAGTTGGTGCCGGAGTTAAACGAGCGCGCCATCGTCGCCTCTAACACTTCTTCGATTTCGATTACGCGTTTGGCCGCATCGACCGACCGCCCCGCCCGCTTTATCGGCATGCATTTCATGAATCCGGTGCCGGCAATGCAGCTGGTCGAGCTGATTCGTGGTATCGCCACCGATGATACGACATTTCAGACCATTCGCGCCTTGGCGCTGAAGCTCGGCAAGACGCCGGTGGCGGCAGAGGATTTTCCCGCCTTCATCGTCAACCGTATTCTGCTGCCGATGATTAACGAGGCGGTTTACACCCTCTATGAGGGCGTCGGGTCGGTCGAGGCGATCGACACCGCAATGAAGCTGGGCGCGCACCACCCGATGGGGCCGCTTGAGCTCGCCGATTTCATCGGTCTCGACACCTGCCTCGCCGTAATGCAGGTATTGCACGAGGGCTTGGCCGATTCGAAATATCGGCCCTGTCCGCTCCTGGTCAAATATGTTGAAGCGGGTTGGCTCGGCCGCAAAAGCGGTCGTGGCTTCTACGACTATCGAGGGGAGAAGCCGGTGCCAACGCGCTAACTGCGTCGAACACCTAGCGCCGAGGATGATTTGACAGAAGACGATGCCGCTGAGCGCAACCAGCCCTCCGGCAACGACAAAACCGTTGGTCCACGTCCCATGCCCCGGCACGGCGAAACCGCCTCGGAATTGAGTAGCCTGCACCAGCAGAGCATAGCCAATCCGCAAGTCTCGATGGCGCCCGACCCTCTCCGTCAACCCGCAGCGGCCGAAATCCGGACGCCGCCTCTTGGCCTCGCTCGGCCGCCATTTGAGGCCACGGCATCAGCCCCGATCGCGGCCCCCGAAGTGTCTGCTGATAAATCAACGGTGTCTTGCGATCGTCGCTTGGCATTGTCGTTGCGCTGGAGCGCCAGGATTGTCCTGGCAGTCGTGATCCTGTGTGGCGTTACCGTGGCGATCGGGTTCGAGCACCGCGCCGCGCCGGGTGAAATCGTTGCCAATTCCGATCTGCGCATTGTCGCTGGTCATTTCGAAAGTGTCGGCAATTTCGGCTTTGGTTCCGGTGGTCCGGTCGGGCGGATCATCGAAGCGAACGGGGTGCGCTTGCGGATCGACGCGGCCGCCGCCGATTCTCATGATGCGACAGGCGATGTCATGCTCTACCGGTTCAGCCGGCTCGAGGCCGACGGTGCGGCCACGCCATATTGCCGAGGAGACCCCAGCGGTTTGGGCTTTCCGATGGCGGGTGTGTGGACGGCCGGCGTGCACACCCACGCGCCCGGCCAGATCAGCGTCGTCTGTCTCGGCACGGCGGCAGCGCGCTGTGTTGCGCTGGGCTACAGGCCCTGGCGCCAAGCGTCCGATGGCGCCGATTTGTGGGACTATCACCAAGCCTGTGTCCGCGCCTTGCGCGCGGATTACTGCGGCACCGGCCAAACCCACGGCGACGAGCAACATGGGCTTGCGCTCTACGACCGGCTCGGTATCCAGCCGCTGCGTGCCGCCGATGGCATGAGCTTCGAGGCGGCATGGGACGCCGACGGTGCCTCCTGCGTCAATCATATGCGGGCACCCGCGCGCATGACACTGAAGGATCTGCGCACTGAATGTGCCAATCTACCCAAGGCCCGGCTTGGCAATTCATGCGACGAACGCGACCCCGCGCTGATCTTTACCAAATCGCCGAGCCCGTCCGCGAGCTAGCCTCCCTGTCAAGGGCGCCCTGGCACGACGGTGCCAGGCGGAATGGGCACAGCGGCACATTGTCACCTGGCCTTGTCATCCGCTCGACGCCGGAGTCACTGTCGTTCCTGACAATGAGCTGGGCCACCGCCACTAACTCCCTGACACATCCCGCGGCACGTGCATCCGCTGATCGCGCCATAGCCTGGTGGCTGATCGTCTGCGCCGTCATGATTTTTTTGATGGTACTGATTGGAGGCATCACGCGGCTCACCGAATCGGGTTTGTCGATCACCGAATGGCAGCCGATCGAAGGAGTGTTGCCGCCTTGGTCGCAGGCCCACTGGCAAGAAGCATTTGCGCGCTATCAGGTGATTCCTCAATTCCACGCCATCCATGCCGACATGACGCTCGAGCAGTTCAAGGGCATCTATTTCTGGGAGTATCTGCACCGGCTCTGGGGACGGCTCATCGGCATCGTGTTCTTTCTGCCGTTCATTTGGTTCTTGTGGCGTGGTCGTATCGGCCGCGCACTGTGGCCGAAGCTCGCGCTGATTTTCGTCCTCGGCGCGTTACAAGGCCTACTCGGCTGGTACATGGTGGAAAGCGGGCTCGAGCATCGCATCGAGGTGAGCCAATACCGGCTGGCAGCCCATCTTTTCGCCGCGATCGTAATCTACGGCGCAATCCTGTGGGTGGCTTTCGATCTGCTCCGCCGCCCCGATGAAAGCCGGGCTCGGGAGCAGCTGAGAGCCGACACCCTACCCTCGTTTGCGCGGGGGCGGCAGATCGGCATGAGGCGCCTCTTGAATTTGGTTTTGATCCTTGTCGCCATCACCTTGATTGCGGGCGCGTTGGTCGCAGGCTTACGCGCCGGCTCGATCTACAACACCTTCCCATTGATGGGTGACCGCCTTGCGCCCGGCGAATATGCCGTGATGTCGCCGTTATGGCGGAACTGGTTCGAAAACCCCGCGGCGGCACAGTTCAATCACCGCGTTCTCGCCGAGACAACGTGGCTCGCAATCGTATTCTTATGGCTATTTGGCCGGCGCCGCGTCGTTGGGGCGGCGCGTCAGGCACTCGATCTCTTGGCCGCAGCGGCGACCATCCAAGCGGCCCTTGGCATCGCAACCTTGCTCAGCGTCGTGGCGCTGCCGCTTGCCGCCGCGCACCAGGCGGGCGCGGTGCTACTGGTGACGGCGGCGCTTTTTGCCCGCCACTCTCTCCAAGGCCCTTAACGGGGACGCCCGCTACCCTGAACGATGCGGGCATTGGCCGGTGGCGCAATCCAGGCATGGCGTTGGTCGTCGTAAAGCACCACGTTCGGGGGCGGAAAACTCGAATCGGCGAAGGCGCCCACCGCGACCCCGATCCAGCCCGGCCTGATCTCGGCTTCCCAAGCGATATTGGTCCCGCATGTCGGACAGAAATAGTTGGTCAAATTCTTGCCGCTGTCCCCGATCCGCGTGTAGCTCTTATAATCACCGCTGATCGCCGCGTTGCTCCTCTGGAAAAAAGCCCCTGAGCCGAATTGACTTCCGCTTCGGCGCTGGCATGCGTAGCAATTGCACATCGCAATCGCCTCTGGCTCGCCGGTTACAGTGACGCTCAACTGGCCGCAGCCGCATTTCGCCATCCGCTCGCCCACCGCGCCCTCCTGATTCAAAATCGCCGAGCTCATATGAACCCCGCGACTGAAGGCTGCCATAGATCCACGATCCGTTTCCAGTGGATGGTTTGCGCGGCCACAGAAGCTTTCCGTATTCTCCACGGCGCCACAGCCGCAGGTACAAGGTCCCGCGCCGAGGCGAAGCCAACCGCGTCGCTGCCATTGCGGGTGATGAAAGCGCATTTCGGTCGTTATAATCTAGCGTCAGGTGCGTCTACACCGGTTGGGCGCCCCCAACTTGTTGAAAGGATTGGCGATGCGTGCAAGGACATGGGCAATCACCCTCATCGCAGCGGCCGGCACGGTCGGCTTGACGATGGCCGGCGCACCGGCCCGGGCGCAAGATATCAACACCGGTATGTCGGCGGTGCAGCAATGCCTCTGCGCTCAACGCGAGGTTACGATCACGGGCCGCGAAATGAGCAGGGCCCGTGAAGACTGGGAGCGAGCGCGGAGTGAGGCGGATGCGATGACGCGCGAGGTCGAGGACGAGCGACCGCGCGTCAATGTCGACAATCGCCGTGATATCGAGGCATTCAGCGCATTGCTGGCGAGGCGCGATGCCGCCACTCGATCCTATCGGGAAGTAAACCAACGGTACGCTGCCGCGGTGGCGCGCTATAACGATGCGGTCGGGCAGAATAATGCCGCTTGCACCGGTCGACTGTTCGATCCCGACGAAGTCGCAGCGGTCAGGGCGAATCTGGCGTGCCCCCGGTACTAGGCTTTGACGCCAGCGCCCAATGCCGGCGGCGCTTTGGCATCGAGGGGCCAACGTGGTCGCGGTGCGAAATCGAGACGATCGGTCAGTCCGAGCTTGAGGCGTTCGATCCCTGCCCAGGCGATCATAGCCGCGTTGTCGGTGCAAAGCTTAGGCGGCGGCGCGACGAACGCGAAGTCATGGCGGGCGGCCTGATCGGCGAGGCGTGCGCGCACGGCCTGATTGGCGGCGACGCCGCCCGCGATCGCCAGCGTGCGGCCCTCGGGGCACAAATCGCGGAACATCGCGAGCGCGTTGGCCGTGCGATCGACCAGGCAGTCGCCAATCGCCTGTTGTAGGGCGGCCGCGGCATCGGTCCGAAATGAATCGGACAAATCGCGTTGCGCCTGGACTCGCTCCCGCAAGGCTGTCTTGAGGCCGGCAAAGGAAAAATCGCAGCCGGCCCGTCCTTTCATCGGCCGCGGCAAGGCGACGCGCGATGCGTCCCCGCCACAAGCCGCGATTTCAATCGCGGGACCGCCCGGATAGCCCAAGCCCAGCAGTTTGGCGCCCTTATCAAAAGCCTCGCCGACGGCATCGTCGAGAGTGGTGCCGAGCCGCCGATAGCGCCCCACCCCCTCGACGGCCAGCAACTGACAATGCCCCCCCGACACCAGCAGCAATAGGAAGGGGAACGGCACCTCGTGGCTGAGCCGAGCCGTCAGCGCGTGCCCCTCGAGATGATTGACCGCGATAAACGGCAAGCGACGAGCGAGCGCGATTGCTTTTGCCTCCATGACGCCGACGATTACGCCACCGATCAACCCCGGGCCCCCCGTCGCTGCAACGCCGGCGAGATCGCCGAAGCCAATGCTGGCTTCGTCCAAGGCGCGAGCGATCAACGCGTCGAGCCGATCGAGATGGGCACGTGCTGCAATCTCGGGCACGATACCGCCATAAGGCCGGTGCTCCGCCAATTGCGAGAAGACAAGGTCGGATCGAATGCGCGCCAACCCCACGCCTTCGTTGCTGACGATGGCGGCGGCGGTTTCGTCACAACTCGTCTCGATCCCGAGCATCAACATGCCGCGACAATAATCCGTTGGGGCCGCCCCTTCCATCGCGGACCGCGAGCGCTTAAAGAGACGAGATGATCCAACAAGCGTTGTTGCGCATCGGCACTCGAGGGAGTGCGCTGGCCCTGGCCCAAACGGCAGAGGTCGCGACAGCACTGGCGGCGGCGCATGCCGAATTGGCGCCGCCGGGCGCAATTGAGACGATGACGATACGCACCACGGGCGACCGAATGCCGGACCGGTCGCTCGACACGGTCGGCGGCAAAGCTGGCTTCACCAAGGAGATCGAGGAAGCGCTGCTCGATCACCGCATCGACATTGCCGTCCATTCCGGCAAGGACATGCCCGCCGTTCTGCCGTCCGGCTTGCTGCTTGCCGGGTGCTTGCTGAGGGAGGACCCACGTGACGCATTCCTATCAAGGCGCGCCGACAGCCTGCGGGCACTGGCCTCCGGCGCCGTGGTTGGCACAATTTCGCCACGCCGCAGGGCGCAAATTCTGCATGAGCGGGCAGATATCAAAGTGGTGGCGATGCGCGGCAATGTCGAAACTCGGATCAAAAAACTCGACGCCGGCGAAGTCGACGCCGCGGTTCTGGCGCTCGCCGGCTTGAAACGGCTTCGTCTTGAAGGGCGGGCCACGGCGATCGTGCCGGTGGAAGAGATGCTGCCAGCGCCCGCCCAGGGCGCGATTGCCCTCGAAATCCGCGTCGAAGATGAGCGTGCCGCGCGCTACGTGGCGGCAATCAATCATGAACCGAGTTCACTCTGCATCGCCACCGAGCGGGCATTTGTGGCCGAACTCGGCGGCGATTGCCACACGCCGATCGCGGCACTTGCACAGATTGAGGGTGGCATGTTGCGGTTCCGTGCGGCGATCTTCAAACCGGACGGCAGCACCCGTCTCATGACCGCGCGGGAGGGTGCGCCGAGTGAGGCGTTGGCGCTGGCGACGGACGCGGGTCGCGATCTCTCGCGCCGGGCTGGGCCGGGTTTTTTTGCATGAAGGCGCTGGTGACGCGGCCTGCCGAGAACGCGGCACCGGTCGCGACCGCGCTTCGCGCCCGCGGCATCGAACCGCTCCTGGCGCCGCTTCTTCGGATCGAGCCCGAACCTGATGGTGCTGCGCGCCTTCGCGGCGCTCTGGCCGGCGTTCAGGCCGTGCTGTTCACCAGCGCCAATGGCACACGCGCCTTTGCGCAGGCCAGCGACCGTTTCGAGCTGCCTGCCTATTGCGTCGGCGACGCCAGCGCTGCGGCGGCCCGTATCGCGGGCTTTCGTGTTGTCGCTAGTGCCGCTGGCGACGTCGCCGATCTGGGAGCGCTCGTCGCATCGCGTCTCGCACCCAACAATGGCGCGCTGCTCTATGCGGCGGGGAGGGATACGGCAGGCGGGCTCGACGCAGCACTCGAAGCTAAAGGCTATAACGTACGTCATATCGTCCTCTATCGTGCTGTGGCTGCTCAAATGCTTGCGCCGGAGGTCGCAGCCGCGTTGAGGCGCGGTGAGGTCGGGTTGGCGCTGTTTTTCTCTCCCCGCAGCGCCGAGACCTTTGTTAGGCTCGCGCGCCAGGCCGGACTGACGGGACAGTGCAAGGACATGGTGACGGTGGCTTTGAGTGGGAACGTTGCGGCAGCGCTGAGCAGCATGGAATGGCGCGCCATCGCGACCGCGCGCACGCCGAACCTGCCGTCATTGTTGGCGGTCCTTGACGAGATCGTCGCCGCATGACGGTCCTCGATCCGAACCAGGAAGTGCCACCGCTATCGCCGCAAACCGCGACCCCGAAGACCGGCACCACTCGTCCGCAGTTGCTGATCCCGCTCCTGGTCCTGGCGGCGGCATTAATCGTGCTTGCATTCATAACGTCGCCGTTTTGGGCGCCGGATGCCGCGCAGTTGTTACCCTGGGGTCGGCTGCCATTGACAGCAACCAAGGCCGCCGAAGCAACAGTGCGCGAGTTGCAAGCGCGTGTTGACGCCGACGAGGCGGAACTGAAACAACAGGCCGCCCAGCTGTCGCGACTGGATGAGGTTGAGGCCGCGATCAAGGATCACGAGACGCGGCTGTCTCGGCTCGAAACGCGGCCGATTGCGAACACCGCATCGCCACCGGCGGCCGCCGTTTCGCCGGATCGGGGGTCGGAAAGCGCCGCAGCGACCAGGACCCTCGAAGATCAAATCGAAAAATTGGCCGCGAACAATAGCGCGACTAGCGACCGTATTGCCAAACTGGAAACGAACATCAAGACTGCGATCGCTACAAACAGTGCACATCGCGCGCGATTGATAGCGCTCGCCAGTCTACGCATCGCCGCCGAGGGGGCTGCTCCATTCACTGCAGAGCTCGCGGCCGCTCAAGCTTTAGCCGGCGATGATGCCGCCATGAAGGATGCACTCGCGTCGTTGGCGGATCGTGCCAAAACCGGCCTGCGGACCACCGCCACTCTTGCCGAACGTTTTGACCGCAGCGTCGCGCCCGCAATTCTGCGGTCGCCGCAAGACGACGCGAACGCTAGCTGGTGGCAGCAAATGCGCTCGCGCATCGAGCGGCTGGTGGTGATTCGCCGCATTGGGCCCGGCGGGCCCCCGCCGCGCGACGCGGCGGAGGCTGCGGTGACCAAGGCTGGTGTTGCCTTGCGCGCTGGTGATCTCGCTGCCGCGGTCGGGGCGCTCAACGTTCTCCCGCCCAACGCCGCCAGAGCTGCGGCGCCGTGGGTGGTCCTCGCCAAACAACGGCTGACGACCGAGACAACATTGGCCATGTTGTGGCGGGACGAAACGGCTCGGTCAAGCCCGCCTGAGCCCGGGAATAGCCGGTGATCCGCGCGCTGCCTGCGCTGATTGTAGTCGCCATTCTAATCGCGGCCGCCATCTTCATCGCTGACCGTCCGGGCACAGTCGAACTCGATTGGCAGGGCTGGCGGGTCGACACCAATGTTTCGGTTTTGGTGTTGGGCGTGGCACTGCTGGGAATGATTGCCGCCGGGGTGTTTCACCTCCTACGGCGGGTGGTTACCGGACCTGGCGCCTTTCTGCGCTGGCGGCATGAACGCAGACGGGAAGCGGGGTTTCGTGCACTGACTCAGGGCATGGTTGCAGTCGCTGCCGGAGACCCTGAAGAAGCGGCGAGACACTCGCGTCGCGCCGACGCGTTGCTGGCCGATCCGCCGGTGACGCTGCTTCTTTCAGCGCAGGCAGCGCAGTTAAATGGCGATCACACCGCCGCGCAGAAATATTTTAGCGCGATGTTGGAACGCGCCGAGACCGAATTCCTCGGCGTGCGCGGCCTTTTGATGCAAGCCTTACATGCCGGTGACGAGGTTGCAGCCCTCAAGCTGGTCGAGCGCGCCAAGGAATTGCGACCGAAAACGCCTTGGGTGCTGCACCGGCTCTATCATTTGCGGGCGCGCGCCGGACAATGGATCGAAGCCGAGGCGACACTGGTCGAGGCCATGGGCCGCAAAGCCATTGAGGCCTCGACCGGGCGTCACCATCGAGCGGTTCTACTGCATGAACAAAGCCGCGCCGCCGAAACCGCCGGCGACACCGCCAAGGCAACTGCGCTGGCGGAAAAATCGGTTGCGCACGACCGCAGTTTCGCTCCAGCCGTTGTTCATCTCGCCGAATTGCAGACGGCGCAGGGGCGCTCCGGCCGCGCCATGCGCACGTTGTTGGCGGCATGGCGCGAGGCGCCGAAGCCAGATCTCGCCGCCGCTTTCCTGCGTCTATTCACCCACGAGACTCCGGTGCGGCGACTAAAGCGTCTGGAAAAGCTGGCAGCGTCCAATCCGGACCACGTGGAAAGTCAACTGGCGCTCGCCGAGGCCGCCCTCGATGCCAAGCTCTGGGGCGAAGCGCGGCGGCATTTGATGGCGGCCGGTGCCGGTGACGCCGATCCCAGTCCGCGTGTGTGCCGGCTGATGGCCCGGCTTGAAGAACACGAACATGGCGACAGTGCGGCCGCTCGCGCTTGGCTCGGACGGGCAGACGCCACCCCGGTTGCCGATCCTGCCTACGTTTGCGGACATTGCGGCGCCGAGCCACAGGCGTGGTCGACCCATTGTCCCCACTGCCACGAGTTCGGCAGCCTGACTTGGCAAACGCCGAAGCGCACGGCGGCGATCGCCGGCACATCCTTCGCGGCCCCTATCGCTGCTGTGCCGCCGCCAACCTTGATCGATATCTCAGGGAAAAACTCTCCTTAGTCACCACGGCGCAGACGCCGCCACGTTGCAACCAACCGACCCGCAATTCGCGGATCACCGACGAAAGACGAAGCGAGCGCGCTCCTACTCGGCCGCTTGCTTGCCGCGGAAGAAATTGCCCGATGGCACCTTGATCGTTGCCTTCGACAGATCGTAGGCCACATTGATGGGATCGCCGCCAGCGGCAACCAGCTTCATTTGTTCCTTCAGCAATCGGCGCATCATCACGATTCCCCGATCCGACTGGGCAAGATGTTCCTCCGAGTGGAGGCTGATGGTGCCTTGACCGGACTGTGCCTCGTAATCGCCCGGCGTATCCTGGTGCTCAGCTTCGGTCATTTGCGCCCATGTCTTGCCGTTGAAGTCCAACGGTTGAAACAGCGCATTCGCACCTTTGGTTACCGTGCCCGCCGAGAATGTCGTGAACGACTGATCATCCATCGGCACGATCCAACCGATACGCGAAGAACGCCGGTGCTGCAAATCACCGCGCGTATCCGGCACGCTCATGATGCATGGCATGATGAAAGAGGAGACGCGGTCCAAGAGCCGGCCGTCGCCCATATCGCGCACCGCCGAGTAACAAATGCCGACATCGCTTTGAAAGAAATCGACCTTGTGCGGCTTGATGATGAATTGGTGTGAGAACTGCACGTTCGAGAAAGTCGAGTGCAGCACATAGACGTGATAGGGATCGATGACGTTGTCGTTGAGATGGACCCAGCTATAAGGCGCCACGGGCATGCTGGCGTCCCCGGTCTGAGCTCCCATCTGTCGCGCCAGAATCTCCTGGTTCGGCTCGAGTTCTTCAAGAATGTCGTAGCGCGGCAGGATCGGCTTCTTTTCGGGCGGTCCCAGATAGGCGAACACCATCCCGTAGCGTTCCTCGACCGGGTGCCAGGGCTGGCGCGCGACGTCGCGGTGCAGCCCATGCTCCGGCTCGCACGGCTGGTCGAGGCACGTGCCGTCGACCCCGAACAGCCAGCCGTGATAGCAGCAGCGGATGCCTTCGTCCTCGACCTTGCCATAGAACAAGGTGGTGCCGCGATGCATGCAGCGGGGATAGAGCAGGCCGGGCCGGCCCTTGCGGTCGCGGAACAGGATCAGATCCTCGCCGAGGAGGCGGATTTTCTTCGGGCGGGTGGTCGCGTCGCTGGTCAGCGCAATCGGGTGCCAATAGCGCCGCATCAACTCGCCGCAGGGTGTACCAGGACCGACCTTGGCCAGTTCTTCGTCGTAATGCTGCGCTGGGCGACCATAGCCCGTGCCGTGGTCGTGTTTGCGCCCGATCCTCACGTCAGCCATCATCATCTCCTTCGACGAACTACCTTTGACGCCAGAATCGGCCCCGGCGCTACCCCCCGTCAAGCCGAAGGATTGCATGGCTAAGTGCCGTTAACCGTCGATATCCGGATTTTCCTTTAGACTTCGCAAACTTCGTCCGCCGGGCCAAAATTGCCACGCTGCTCTGGAGTCTCGGTTTGGCGGCTTCGCCAAGCCCGGATCGCGTCCGGTCTGCCGCATTAGGGCGCCCGGTCGAGCGATCGGCAGCGTCGTTCGATCAGGTTATTTGATGGGCTCGGGCCCCGGGAGGGATCGCCTCCTGGCTTACGACCGGGAACGTTCATGGCACGACCGCCAGGCCCGATCCGCCAACGGCGGTCGGGCGAAGCGATCGAGGGCGCGGGAGGCGATCCGGGCGCCTTACAAGATGAACCTCGAGAGATCCGCGCTCTTCGCGAGCGCCCCGACGCGGTCGCGCACCAACGCCTCATCCACGGCGATGGTGGTCCCTGCCTGATCGGCAGCAGTAAAACTGATCTCTTCCAGGAGCCGCTCCATCACCGTGTGCAGACGCCGAGCGCCGATATTCTCGACCGCCGAGTTGATTTCCTCCGCCAGAGCCGCGACAGCGTCGATCGAGCCCTCTGTAAAGTCGAGGGTCACACCCTCGGTCGCCATGAGCGCCTTATATTGCTTGATCAGGCTCGCTTCTGGTTCGGTCAGAATCCGGCGCAGATCATCGCGCGACAGCGGCTTCAGCTCGACGCGGATCGGTAGGCGGCCTTGCAGCTCCGGCAGCAGGTCCGATGGCTTCGCCAACTGAAATGCGCCCGAGGCGATGAACAGCACGTGGTCGGATTTGACCGAGCCGTGCTTGGTCGCGACTGTCGTGCCTTCGATCAACGGCAGCAGGTCGCGCTGTACGCCCTCACGGCTGACATCGCCCACGATGCGACCATCGCTGCGCGAGGCGATCTTGTCGATCTCGTCGACGAAGACAATGCCGTTTTGCTCCACCGACGTGATGGCTTCGCGCTGCACCTTCTCCTGATCGAGAAGCTTGTCGCTTTCCTCGGCCATCAAAATGGTGTGGCTCTCGCGCACGCTCATCTTCCGCGGCTTGGTACGGCCGCCGAAGGCTTTGCCCAGCATGTCGCCAAGGTTGATCATGCCCACTTGGGCGCCCGGCATCCCCGGCACCTCGAAAGTTGGCATGCCGCCGCCGGTGTCGGCGACTTGGATCTCGATCTCCCGCTCGTCGAGTTCACCGTCGCGCAGCATCTTGCGGAACTTGGCTCGCGTTTCGGGTGCAGCCGAATGGCCAACCAGTGCATCGAGCACGCGCTCCTCGGCGGCAAGCTCAGCCTTGGCCTCGACCTCCTTACGCAGACGCTCACGCGCCATGCCGATGCCGATCTCGACGAGGTCGCGCATGATCTGGTCGACGTCGCGGCCGACATAACCGACCTCGGTGAATTTGGTCGCTTCGACCTTGAGGAACGGCGCCTGGGCAAGCTTCGCCAGTCGGCGTGCGATTTCGGTCTTGCCAATACCTGTCGGGCCGATCATGAGGATGTTCTTTGGCAACACCTCGTCTCGCAGCTCGGGTGGCAATTGCTGGCGCCGCCAGCGATTGCGCAGGGCGACTGCGACAGCGCGTTTGGCATCGGCCTGGCCGACAATGTGCCGATCCAGTTCCGACACGATTTCGCGTGGACTGAAATTGGGGTTGGCGTCACTCATAGCGTTTCGATCGTGACCTTGTCGTTGGTGTAAATGCAAATGTCGGCGGCAATCGCCATCGCCTTGCGCGCGATGGTCTCGGCATCGAGGCCGGGAATATCGACCATGGCGCGCGCGGCGGCGAGCGCATAGTTGCCGCCGGAGCCGATGCCGATGAGGCCGCCTTCTGGCTCCAATACATCGCCGGTCCCGCTCAAAATGAGCGAGACATTCTTGTCGGCAACCGCCATCATTGCCTCAAGCCGGCGCAGATAGCGGTCGGTGCGCCAGTCCTTCGCCAGCTCGACGGCGGCGCGCGCGAGCTGCTCCGGATATTGCTCGAGCTTGGCTTCGAGCCGCTCGAACAGCGTCAGCGCGTCGGCAGTGGCCCCGGCAAACCCTGCGATCACACTGCCGTTGCCGAGGCGGCGTATTTTCTTGGCGTTGTGCTTGACGACGGTATTGCCCATCGTCACCTGGCCATCGCCAATCATCACCACTTTGCCGTCTTTGCGCACCGAAAGGATGGTCGTGCCATGCCAATTGGTGGGATCGTAAGGACGATTGTCTTGCATCGGGGCCTTTCGCTTGAACCTTGGTTTACCGGTTGGCGATATCAAGCGCCAATCAAATTCCGCTTCCGAGCCCTTGACCCGAGCGGTCCGGGAGCCAATAATTAGTAATACTTTGTATGACTTTCAAGACTGATCA
This sequence comes from uncultured Alphaproteobacteria bacterium, assembly GCA_963804725.1. GTDB lineage: Bacteria > Pseudomonadota > Alphaproteobacteria > ATCC43930 > CGMCC-115725 > JAATGI01. The sequence continues at coordinate 365,344 of CAWDRN010000006.1, forward strand.
AAATGCCTCGTGTGACCGCCACCTTCTGCATTTCGCTGCCGCCCGAAATGGCTCTTGAGATCGAGACCGCGTGCCGCAGCGAACACCGCACCCGTTCTGAGCTGGTGCGGGAGGCGCTGCGCGCCTATCTGCGCGAGGCGGCATTCCGGGCGTATCAGGCTAAGGTTGCGCGGATGCCGGAGGCGATGCCCGCCGTCGACCTGGTGCGTCGCGGCAAGCAGCGGCGGAAACTGCGCTGAAATGTTCGTGACATGATGCCCATCGACGCCTAGCCTTTCGCCATGACCGTCGCTGAAAAGCGCGAGCGTTTGCGGCAGATAATCCGGGAAAAGTCTTTTTCCGCCGGCGGCGACTTCCGACTCGCATCGGGCGCCGGAAGCAGCTTCTACTTCGACCTGAAGAAGACCCTGTTCGATCCCGAAGGTGCGACGCTGGTGGCGGATGTATTGTTCGAGGCGATACGCCATGACGCCGTCGAGCAGGTCGGCGGCCTTGAAATCGGTGCCGTACCCATCGCAACGGCGGTGGCGATGCGAAGCTGGCCTGAGCGTCCGATCCGCGCCTTTTTCGTCCGTAAGGAAGCAAAGGGACACGGCACCAACAAGCTGATCGACGGCCAGTATCAGGACGGCGCCAAGACCATCCTGTTCGAGGACGTGACGACCACTGGCGGCTCGGTGATGAAGGCCGTAAATGCCGTTCGCGGGCGCGGCGGTACCATCACCAAAATCGTGACGATTGTGGACCGGCTCGAAGGCGCCAAGGTCAACCTCGCAAAAGAAGGTGTCGAGCTGGCCGCGATCTTTACCAAGGACGATTTTGCGGCATGATCTCAGCCTCACCGTGCGTCGTGAAAGATGAGGCCCAGGGTCATCCGATGACCCGATAGTACCCGGCTGACACCGTGGCGCATGGTGACGCGGTAGGACCCGCGCGCGCCGCGAACAGGGCGCTGGCTAACCGCGAACAAGACGGCATGGCCCTGTCCCAAGGGCACCACCTCGGCGCGTGACTGCATGCGCGGCCGCTGCTCCGTCAAGACGAATTCGCCGCCGGTGAAATCGCCGTCCGGCCGCGATAGCAGCACGGTTGCCTGGATGGGAAAAACCTGTTCACCGTAAAGGTCCTGGTGCAGACAATTGTAGTCGCCGGCGCCATAGCGCAACAGCAACGGCGTCGGGCGCGTCTGGCCGGCTTCATGGCAGCGCCTGAGAAATACACTGTGCTTCGTTGGAAAGCGGAGCGGAAGGCCGAGCACCTCGTGCCAATCATTGGCGATGGATGCGAGCGGCGGATAGAGCGCCGAGCGCAGCTGCGCCACGGGCTTCGGCAATGGATAGGCAAAATATTTGTATTCGCCGCGGCCAAAGTTGTGGCGTGCCATGACCACGCGGCTGCGGAACCGCCCCTCATCACCGTAAAGTGCCACCAAGTCCTGACATTCGTCGGGTGTCAGGAGGTCGGGAACTAGCGCATAGCCAAAATCATGCAGTTGCTGGGCGACGCCCTGCCAATCGATCGCGTCGCAGGAATTCGGTTGCGCCTCCGCCACTGGTGTCCTGGGGGGCTGCCCGAAGACGCTCTCGGAGCAGGGGCAGTGCCGAGGTGATTCGCTTTTCGCCATGTTTCTTGGCATCACAGAGATGCGCCCCTGCCGGACGCGGCCGACCGGGGTAGCGCATCGTCCATTGTTGATACGATTGTTTGCATGACCACTTTCCTTCGCGTCCGCCTGACTGACCCCCTGAAAACCAAGGCTCGCCGCGCTTTGATGGATGTTGTTCTTGGGATCAATCGCTTCCTGTCGCTGGATTCACGGCCGCCGAGTGGCATCATTGTCCGCCGGCGACCTCGCCGGGGGCACCCCTTCTCGCCGTAACAGTTCCCGCTTGCGCGCGACTCCCCAGCGATACCCGGAGAGCCCGCCGTCGGTGCGCACCACGCGATGACAAGGGATCGCGATTGCGATCGGATTGGCGGCGCAGGCTTGCGCCACTGCTCGCATCGAACGGCGGTTGCCGATGCGGCGTGCGATGTCGGAGTAGCTCGCGGTGGTCCCGGCAGGGATGGCACGCAGCGCCCGCCAAACCCGTTCTTGAAACGCCGTGCCACGGACATCAAGGGGAAGGTCAATCCCGAGGCTTGGCGCCTCGACGAGACCTACCGCCCTTGCGACCGTTGCCTCGAACGCCTTGTCGCCGCCAACCAGGGTCGCGTGGGGAAACCGATCCTGCAGCGCCCTCACCAGCGCCTCCGGCTCATCACCCAGTGCAATACTACACACGCCCCTATCGGTGGCCGCGACCAGCATGGCGCCGAGCGACGTCTCGCCAACCGCAAAACGAATGGTGGCCCCCTCGCCGCCTCTGGCGTAGGCGCTCGGCCGCATGCCCAGACGGTCGCCCGATTGCTCGTAAAACCGACCGCTTGAATTGAAGCCCGCATCGTAGATCGCTTGGGTCACGGTGCCGCTCTTTGGCAGATCGTCCCGCACGCGCTTGGCCCGATGTGCCACGGCATATTGGCGTGGTGTCAGTCCCGTTGCGCTCTTGAACAGGCGATGAAAATGGAACCGGCTGAGTTCGGCCGCGACAGCGAGCGCCTCGAGACGCGGCATCTCTTCGGCCTGCTCGATTGTTCGGCACGCCTTGGCGATTGCTGTGGCATGGCCTGCATCGGCGGCCGTCTGCGGCTTGCACCGCCGGCACGGCCGGAACCCGGCGCGCTCGGCCGCAGCGCAAGTATCGTAGAATCGCACATTTTCGTGCCGCGGCCGTCGTGCCGCGCAGGACGGGCGGCAATACACGCCGGTCGTTGTCACCGCGAAGTAGAATTGGCCGTCGGCTCGGCGGTCGCGTTGCTCAACCGCCGCCCATCGTTGCGTGGCGTTCACATAGCCTTGACGTGGCATCGTCATTGTCGCTTTGGACATTGTACGTTCCTCACTTCGATATGCCTAATCTGGCACCGAGCGGGACGAGGTACACTCCGGTGCTTGCGATCAAATTCGGCGACATAGCGGTGATCGCGGGCTTGACGATCGTTCCGGGCGCCACGTAACGTCGCCTTAAGGTGCGATCTATCCACCAAAACAAAGGGAGGGGGATATGTGGCGCAGGCTTGCGACCGCGGGACTGGGTGGGGCATTAGTCGGCGCGTTGGCCTTGTCCATCGGTGCCGGCGCCGCCGCCGCCCAAAAATCAAACAAGGTGCAACGCCTCAAAGTGACGAGCGAGCAGATCACACCACGAGGCACGATCGCCGACGAACAGGTCACGAATTTCCTCGGTTTCGGTTGCAGTGGCGGCAACGTCTCGCCGGAGGTTCGAATGGTCGGGCGCGCCCGCCAGCACGAAGAGTTTTGCGGTGACGATGTACGATCCCGACGCCCCGACCGGGAGCGGCTTTTGGCATTGGGTGGTGTTCAACATTCCGGCGACCGCGAATGAACTGCCCAAAAACGCCGGGGACCTGAATGCCAACTTGGTTCCCCCGGGCACGATTCAGAGCCGCGAAGATTTCGGTGTTCCGGGCTATAACGGTCCCTGTCCGCCGCCAGGCGACAAACCGCACCGCTACTTCATCACCGTCTACGCCCTCGATGTCGATAAGCTCGGACCCGACCAAAACACTTCTGCCGCGGTGGTGGGCTTTAGCATCCATGCCCACACCCTGGCGAGGGGCGTGTTAATGGGTAAGTACGGTCGTGCCAAATAGGCCGTTGGCGGCTGCCCTGCCTAGCGCTTGGCGCCCCTCGCGAACCATATTAAATTTCTACGAGATCGTGACCGACAGGAGCGTTGTGCCGTGACCACCAAAGCCGAAAGTGAAGTGCTGACCCGAGTTGGGCCGGGGACGCCGATGGGTCGGTTGATGCGGGAATATTGGATTCCGGCGGCGAAGTCGTCGGAACTGAAGGCGGATGGGGACCCGGTTCGCCTCAAGCTTCTGGGCGAGCAGCTGATTGCGTTCCGCGATTCGGCGGGCCGTGTCGGGATTATGGATCATCGCTGCCCGCATCGCTGCGCCAGCCTGTTCTACGGCCGCAACGAGGAGAACGGCATTCGCTGCATCTACCACGGCTGGAAATACGATGTTGACGGCAATTGCCTCGACCAGCCCAACTTGACGCCGCATCAGGTGTTCAAGGACAAGGTCAAGGCCAAGGCCTATAAGGCGGCCGAGCGCAACGGTGTGATCTGGGTCTATATGGGCACCCGCGCCACGGCACCGGGCTTGCCGATGTTCGAGGCAACGATGTTGCCGGAAACCGAGGTGCGGCTCGGCATCGTGCAGCGCGATTGCAACTATCTTCAGGCGCTCGAAGGCGATATCGACACCTCGCATTTTGCCTTCCTGCATGCCGGCGCATTGGACCATCGCGATCTGATGCCCGGCTCGACCTGGTACTATTCGATCAGGAACCGTGCACCCGAATACGCTTGCGAGGTCACCGATTGGGGCACGATGTACGGCGCACACCGCGCCGCCGAGAGCGGCACCAACTATTGGCGGGTCGCGCACTTCCTGTTTCCGTTCTGGACGATCCCGCCCGACGGCGATTTCTCGACGCACGTCGTGGCGCGCGCCTGGGTCCCGCTCGACGATACCCACTGCATGTTTTTCATCTGGGCATGGAATGACACCACGCCCAAGGCGCGGCTCCTCAAGAATGGCGAGCCGATCCCCAACGTCAATTTTGGCCAGCATGGCATGTTGCCGAACACCACCGATTGGCTGGGCCGTTATCGTCTCGATGCCAACAGCAGCAACGACTATCGCATCGACCGTACGGCCCAGCGCAGCGGCCGCAGTTTTTCGGGGCTCCACAACATTACGCTCGAAGACCAGTGCATGACCGAAAGCATGGGAGCGATCATCGATCATTCATTCGAGCATCTGGCGCCGAGCGATGCCATGATCGGCGTCACACGCCGGCGTTTGCTGCAGGCCGTGCGCGATTACGCGGAGAAAGGCGTGGCCCCGCCGGGCGTCGATAATGCCGAGGTCTTCCTTGGTGCGCGCGGCGGCGATTTCGTCGCGCCCTTAGAGTTTGACTTCAACGGCGCCTATTGGCGCGAGATGCGCCGCAGCCAGAATCCGACGGGACGTCTGCTGGCGGCAGAATGAGCAGCGGCGGCTAACGCCGCAGCAAAATTAGGGGGTATTATGCGCTGGGTCGGGCGGATCCTCCTGATCGTCGGCATCCTGATAGCAGCGGTGCTGTTATGGCTTGGCACAACCGGGCCGGGGCCGGAACGGACTTTGCGGGTCGTCGGCCTGACTGCGCCCGTCGCCATTGAGCGCGATCGGTACGGCATTCCCACGATCACGGCGGCCAATCCGCGCGACGCGTTTTTCGCCGTCGGGTTCCTGCATGCCGAAGAGCGACTCTTTCAGATGGAGCTGACCCGGCGTCTTGGCGCCGGGCGCTTGTCGGAATGGTTCGGGTCCGCGGCGCTGCCGACCGACAAATACATGCGCCTGCTCGGCCTTTATCGTGCGGCCGAAGCGCAATATCGCGCGCTGTCGCCCGACACGCGCGAGGAGCTCGACGCCTATGTCGCCGGCGTAAACGCCTGGCTTGTCCAACGCAGCGTGGCGCTGCCGCCGGAATATTATCTGATCCGCGCGCAACCCGAGCCGTGGAAGCCTGCTGATTCGCTGGTCTGGGGAAAATTGATGGCGCTCCAGCTCGCGAGCAATTTCCGCGACGAACTGCTGCGGGCACGGATCCTGCGGCACATCAAGCCCGACGAACTAGGAGTGCTGTTTCCGCCCTATCCCAAAGATGCGCCGAGCGCAAGCGGTGACAGCAGCGCCTGGCTCAAGGATCTCGACCTTGATGCGATGTATGCGGCGCTGCCGAAATTCGCCGGCCCGACCTATGAGTCGAACAACTGGGTGGTGGACGGCAAGCATACCGGCTCGGGCAAGCCGATGCTGGCAAACGACCCGCATCTAAGCCTAACGGCGCCGGGTGTCTGGTATCTGCGCATGTCAAGACACCGCAATTGGATGTCGCCGGCGTCACTGCGCCGGCCAATCCGTGGGTCGTGCTTGGCCACACCGCGCATATCGCCTGGGGTTTCACCACCACCACCGGCGATGTCGAGGATTTGTTCATCGAGAAAATCGACCCCAAGGACGCGAGTCACTATCTGACACCGACGGGATCGTCGGCGTTCACGACGCGGGAGGAGACGATCGCGGTCCGCGGTGGCATGCCGGTCAACCTGACGGTGCGCGAGACACGCCATGGGCCGGTGATATCCGATCTCGGCGGTCGAGTACGCGGCGACGGTCGAGAACGGAACGGTGCTGGCACTGCAGACCACCTGGCTGATGCCGGGTGACCGTACGCCGGAGGCGCTGCGGGGTATCAATTTCGCCAAGAACTGGACGGAGTTCCGCGACGCAATGAAGCTGTTCGGCGCGCCCGGAGCAAAACATGGTGTTTGCCGACGATGCCGGCGAGATCGGCTTCATCGCGCCGGCGCGCATTCCGATCCGCGCCAAGGGCGACGGCTACATGCCAGCGCCGGGCTGGAGCGGCGAGTATGACTGGAAGGGCTTCATCCCGTTCGACGATCTGCCGCAAGGTGTCAACCCGCGCGAGCGGCCGTTTTGTCACGGCCAACGCCAAGATCGTACCGGACTCCTACAAATATTTCATCAGCCGCGATTGGGACATTCCCAATCGCGCCGAGCGCATCAATCAGCTGCTCGACGCCGCCAAGGACAAGAAACTCAGCCCCGATGATTTCGCCGCGATCCAGGCCGACACGTTATCGCTTGATGGCGAAGAATCTGCTACCGCTGATGACCGCGATCCAGCCGAGCGATGCTCGCGATCAGCACGCCATCGAACGGCTGAAGGCGTGGAATTTCCACATGGATCGCGGTCTGGTCGAGCCTCTGATTTTCACCGCCTGGCTGCGCGAGTTCGGGCGCGCCTTGTTCGCCAACAGGCTTGGCGACGTGTTTCCCGATTATTGGGCGCCCCGACCTTCCGAAGCAATGCGTCGATGTTCCTGGCGCGCGTTCAGTTGCGTCTTGTCCGGTGTTGCCGACCGTGGTGATGAGCAGGTTGGTGGGCAGGTTCTGCCCGCCCGGGTTGAGCGTCTCCGCATTTTCAGCCGAGATGCCGATGAAGAGCTTCTTGCCGAAATCCTTACTCACGCGGAAGCTGTACTGCCGCGTCCACACGAAACCGGTCATGTACTGTGGATCGATGGTGGCCGGCAAAATCTCGGTCCCGCGCGTCTCGCCCTGCGTGGTCTCAGTGGCCAGTGACCAGCCCTGGCCGCCGGAGAAGTCCCAGCCGTTGGTCAGCTTGGCATCCGCCCATAGTTGGCGCTGGCGCATGGTGTAGCTGTTCGACTGGTTGTTGTTGGAGGTAACGCCGGAGCTCAGCCAGTCCGCCTCGTAGTAGCCGCTCATGGTCATATACGGGAGCTTGCCGACCGCCTTAATGGCTACGCGCGACTGACGGCCAGAACCTTGGAACTCCGTCAACTGCGCAGCCTCGGAGTGATCCAGCGGAACACCCGTGAACTGCGTGTTCAGGCCGCCGCCGGTTCCACCCTGGCGCCACACAGTTTCAGCCGCCAGGAAGCTGCCGGCCGGCGAGATGGTAATGCCCTTGTAGTAGAGCGCGTCCGGGCTGGCGATGGCCTTCCGGATGGCTGAAGTTTCGTCCGTCAACGAGGAGACAACCGACGCATTCGCCGCCTTCATGTCAGTCACGGTGCTCTGCAGCGTGGAAACCGCAGCCGCGTTCTCGCTGAACGACTGCTGCTGCGCGTCCACCGCGGCCTGCGCCTTGGCTGCCGCCGCTTGTGCGTCGGCTGCCGACTGCTGCGCCTGCTTCAACTGCGCGTCCTTGTCGGCCAGGTCGCTCTTCAGGCTGTCGATCTGGGTCTGCATCTGCTGGCGCAGTGCCTCGATCTGATCCTGCACTGAAGGGGGCGGCGGGGTCGTGGCTTTCTTGGCGTGCTTCTTCGCCGGCGGTGTGGCGTCGCTGGCGTAAGCGCAGGAAACAACGAGACTGGCTGCCAAAAGCATCGCGGCAGCCCTGCACAATCTGAATTTCATCGGGCCTCTCTTCTTCCTCTCGGAACGGATTGGATCGTTAAGGTACCCATCTGCCGACGGAATGCACGGAACTCTCGCATCGTGAAGGGTTGATCGGGAAAAATGCACAGTATCTCCATCGGCGCACGCAATGGCCCTGAAAGCTGGAGATAGATCTCAAGCTTCAAGAACCTGCGTCGCCGCTTCCGAATCCAAGACTCGCAGAATCAGATGAATATTTGACGAATTCACGTATTTTTTACAAAGCCGTCTATCCCGTTCTAAACACAAGAAGAATGAGGGAAAATTAATACTCCTTTAACACCAATTCGACGCTCTCTATCTATAACTGCAACGCGGCATTCGCCTATGCGCAAAGAGGTATTCTCAGGCTGCATCGACTTATAGGCTCTGGCCGAGTTGTTGATGATTCAACTTGAGCGCTGTCATCCTGAGAGGCTGTGACTAAATTACTTTTGGGGGTGTCCGATGCTTCGGGGGTTGTTCTGCGCTGGGTGCGCTGAAGACGGCGGCGGGTCTGGCTGCGGGGTAAATGCAGGGTGATTGCCGGCCAGGTCGTGCGATAGCCGTTTTTTTTGCGCCCCGCGGCTATCTAGCTCAGCAGCGCCGCGGCGAAGTGCATCAGGTTGTAGGCCAGCGCGCACCACAGGGCCACGCATCGGATCTTGGCCAGCCCGCGCACCGTGAACTGGCTCAGGCCGCGATAGGTTCTCAGGTCCGCGTTGACGGTTTCGCTGGTGGCCGCGCGCTGCTTGTAGATTTCTTTCCCCTCCTGGCTGGCCATGCGCTGCTTCCAGGCCAGCAGCGCTTCACTGTCTCCGGTCTTCGGTTCCAGTTCGCGGCCCCGGTTCTCAGCCTTCCGGGCCGGTTTCGGCGGCACGAACAGTTCCACCCCTTCGGTGTGGGTCCGCTCGATGTCGTCCTTGCGCATGTAACCGCCGTCCACCAGGTGCTGGGCGACGGGCTGGCCGGTGCGCTGTTCGACCTGGCGCCGCATCGGCTCGCTCAGCCCGGCGTTATCGCTGCCTTCGTTGCTGACCTCCACGCCCAGGATGGCGCGGCTGGCAGTATCGGCCGCCAACTGCACGTTGACCGCGGGGTTGAAGCCCCCGTTGGGCATCTTCATCACCCGGGCTTCGGCATCGCTGGTGCTGACCCGCGGCTGACGCTGCCGCACCTTCTCCCCCTGCTTGCCCGCACCCGCGCGCTGTTCCGCTGCCCCCTGCCTCTGCTTCAGATCGGGCAACTGCGCCACAGCCTGCTCCAGCCGTTGCAGCCTCTCGGCCGCCGCCCGCTTGCGCGCCGCCCGCTGCCGCGCGCTCAGCCCCGCATGCTCGGGCGAGTCCACCTGCTGGCGCAACTGCTCCACGTGTTGCCGTGCTTCTTGAAGCAGCTTCTCCAGCCGCTCTTCGCGCCGGAAACTGCTCGCACCGGCGCTGACCCGCACCCGCACTCCGTCCTGGCTCACACGGCTTACCTTGACTACGTCCTTATCCACCAGCGACGCGATCACCTGCGTGAAAAGCTCATCCAGCGCCGCACCGTGATCGCTGCGGAAGTCCGACAGAAGACGATGGTTCACCGTCACTCCGCCGCACAGCCAGCGGAACGCCGCGCTGTCCTCCGAGCGACGCGCCAGCTCCCGCGCCGAACCGATGCCCCGGATGCAGGCGTACAGCCACAGCGACACCAGAAGCTCGGGATCGGTCGCGTCCCGGCCCGCCTGACCCTCACGCGCCTTGATCGGCTCGTGAAAGCGCCGCAGGTCAAGCTTTTCCACCACCGCCTGCACCAGACGAACCGGATGCCCGGCACCCACAAGATCGTCAGGACTCTGCGCCACAAGCACCGCCTGCGCACGATCGGGACGGCGCAAACGAACCGCCGAACCACCTCTTTCCGTAGAAAATTCGCCCATGTCTTGCTTATAGACTGAAGCTATCTGGAAATCTCATTCCATACCGCAAAGCAAATCGAAAAAGTCACAGCCTCTGAGCGGAGTTGGGAGCCTGCCCTGAGTAGAGCCAGAGGGGACCTGCGGTTTGCTTCCTATCGCTCTTTGCCCGCACTTAATAAGTTCGCCAGAATTCGATACGATCCCGGCACTAACTCCGGAAACTGGCGATAGAGCGCGTAAGCAACATAGATATAAGTGCCCTTGCCGGGGTGAGTAATCAGCAATCCCCGCGCTGCGGGTCCTGCCCGGCGTCGGCAGTTTCGGTCAGCGCCGTGTACCCGGCGTCCCAGCTATCGAGGAACGAGTGGCCGCGCTCCTCAACCCATCCATCGAAGTCGGCTGAGGTGATTTTGTTCGGCCAGGAGAGCAGCGGGTTCGCAGGCATCGAGCAGCTTCACCGGCGCTTTTCGTCCACCACGCGCTCCGGCATGCGGCCCATGGCGAGCGGCAGCGGCGCAGGGAACGTCCCGCTCTGGTACTGCACAATCAGCGTTCCGCCGCGCTTTACAAAATCATCCAGCCGGGGCTGTGCGGCGTCAGCGCTGGGGCGCGTCGAGTAGGCGCGAATCCCGATCACGATCACGTTCCATTGCGACAGATCGCCGGAAGCCAGCTCGGCATCGGTGAGCAGATGCGGTTCGACGCCCAGCTCCGCGATCGCCTCGGGAACCGTGTCGCCGGTGCCCATCACATAGCCCACGCGCAGCCCCGGCGCCAGCTTCACATCCACTTTGCGCGTCTTCAGTGTGGCCGGCCTGTACTGGTTGTAAGGCCGCAGTCCCTGCATAGCCCGATCGCTCTGCCAGCCGTCTCGAGTAGTCTGTCCGCCCGACGTGCGCAACCGCCTCGAATGGTGTACGCACCCGCGCCCACATTCGGCGGCGGTAACTGAAAACTGAGCGGCTCGCTATCTCCGGCGCTCTTCAGATGGAACTCCCGCTGCGCCGGATCGGAGCGCCAGCCCTCGGGCAATTTCAGATCCACTTTGCCATCGGCCGCAGCCTCGCGCATGAATCGTCACCGTCACCGGCAGCGGCGATCCATCGAGCGGCAGAATCCGCGCCTCAGGCTCAATGCTACGCCAATCGCCGGCGTCACCACCAGCGGCTCGTAGATGCCGCCCGGCCCGGTCACGCGCTCCAGCGTCTGCACCACCTTGCCCATCCGAATGGGCACGCCGTCAAACGTAAACTCCGCCCACGCCGCCAGCGGCCACGGCGCAAACGAGTCGATGCGCAGCTTTGTGTCCGGTGTGTCGTAGTAGGGCTGCTCGATCGATGGCCGCGTGAAGAACGCCTCGGTGGGCCTTCGCATCCTCCGGCGCCTGCACGTGAAACAGCCGGTCGGTTGTCCGCGCAGGCGCAGCTTCCGCCTCACTCGCC